>NZ_VSMB01000009.1 GCF_009805705.1 Ruania rhizosphaerae | reverse complement strand
GACTCCATCCTCGCTTCCAAGCTCAGGAGTCTCCACCGAACCCAGTGCGGTTCAGTCGCACCCGACCACCGCACACTCCCGCCCCATAACCCCATCATGGCGCATGACAATCAATGAAGCGCCATGGGCATGGTGGAGGCTCTGGTGTGTCCTGGGTTCGAGGATGGGTCATGCCGAAAGAGAACACGCCGGGGACCTCGACGACGCGTCGCTACTCCAGCGAAGAGAGGGCCGCTGCTGTTCGGATGGTGCGGACACTGCCGCTGAGTTGGGAACGACCCAGGGCAAGGTGCAGCGGGTCGCGACCCAGCTCGGTTACGGGGTCGAGTCCGTGCGGGCCTGGATCAGACAAGCCGACATTGACGAGAGTGTCGCACGGCGGCAGAGCACCATGGAGGCGAAACGCGTGCGCGACCTCGAGCAGGAGGTCCGTGAACTGCTGCGGACGAATGAGGTGCTCAAGCGGACCTCGTTCTTCTTCGTCGGCGATGCCTCGACCGCCACTATCGGATGTAATCGCACTCATCGATGTGAACAAGGACGACATCCTTGAACGGTCGCCGGCTCGGAGTCAAACTTATCTGCACGCTAGGGCAGATGGCTCCGAGCAACTACTATGCGACCAAAACCCACACCCCAGAATCGGCGCGGGCACTCCGGGATGAGGAACTGCGCCCCAGCTTGTCGAGTTGTGGGAGACGAGCTACCACGTCTATGAGGCCCGCAAACTATGGAAGGCAACTCGCCGGGTCCCTGATCGGCCGGGGCCAGACCGCGATGCTGCTGCGGGTGGCGGTGACCTCATCCGGCCGGGTTACACAGGGATGATGTTCTACCCTAACTGGGGCCGTCGTGCTCTACCGCCTCTAGGCGATTCAGTTACTCGTCTCGACACGCTCGTGCCTGCACAAGACGCGCGCCGCGGACCATCGCAACGTCCAAGAACGACCCATCATCCAGCACCACCGTTCCGGCACCGTCGGTTTCGGCAGAGCCGACGCGATCGATGATCTCCCGCGCACGTGCGATCTCGGCTTCCGTGGGTCGGAATGCGTCGCGGATCACCGGGAGTTGGGCGGGGTGGATAGCCGAGCGGCCGACGAAGCCCAGCGCCTTCCCTGCGGCGCAACTGCGGGCAAGCCCGTCCATGTCCTTGACGTCCGCCCAGACGCTCATTTGTGGCGCGGGGAGTCCGGCAGCTGCGGCAGCCACGACGAGCCGTGACCGAACCCAGGCCAGCCCCGGCTCCCCTGCCTCGCCAGCCGCGAGGCCGAGTTCGGCACGCAGGTCTGCTTCGCCGAGCGTTACCGACGCCACGCCGGAGCCTGCGATCTCGAAGGCTCGCTCGACGCCGATGGCTGTCTCGATCAGCGCGTGTACGTCACGGCCAGACAGCGCGTCCTGCACGGCTGCGACGTCGTCGGGGCTGTTGACCTTTGGCAAGCGGACGCCGATGCCTGGGGTCAACGCCCCCAATGCGGCCAGGTCGTCTTCGTGCCAGTTCGAGCCGCGGGCGTTCACGCGCACCTGCACTGGCACGGGCAACTCACCACCCAGTGCCTCGGCCAACGACTCCCGTGCCAACTGCTTGTGCGAGGGCGCGACCGCATCCTCAAGGTCGACGATCACGCAATCGGCCCCGGACGCGAGTGCCTTGGCCACCCGGTCCGGCCGGTCACCGGGAACATACAGCGAGGTCAGCATGCGCCCGCCGCCCGCATCGCTGCGATCTGGTCCTCGGAGAAGCCCAACTCCGCCAGCAGTGCCGCCGTGTCAGCTCCTGGAGCGCGGCCGGTCCATGCGATGCGTGAGTCCGCACCCGACATCCGGAACAGTGGGCCCTGCATCTTCATCTCACCCAGCACCGGGTCCTCGATCCCGTGGATGGTGCCGAGCTCTTGGAAGTGAGGGTCGGCCATGATGTCGCCGGCGTCGTAGATCGGCGCTACGGCAGCGTGGACGCGCTCGAACTCGGCCACCACCTCATCGCGGGAACGCTCCGCGATCCACGCGCCCACGGCCTCATCGAGTTCATCGGCGTGCTGGGCGCGTCCGGCACCGGTGGCGAACCACTCCTCGCGAGTCAGCTCTGGCCGGCCGACCAGTTCCATCACACGTTCCGCGATCGACTGGGCGCTGGTGCTCACCGCGACCCATTTCGCATCTGCGGTGAGGTAGGCGTTGCGCGGGGCGTTGTTCGCCGACCTGTTACCGGTCCGTGGCTGGACCGTGCCGAGCTGGTCCCAGCGGGTGATCTGCGGGCCCAGCATCGCCAGGATCGGTTCGATGATCGCGATGTCCAGCTCCTGCCCCATACCGGCGCGGGACCGGTGATGCAACGCCGTCATCACCGCATACGCCGTGGTCAAAGACGCAATCCCGTCCGCCAGTCCGAACGGCGGCAGCGTCGGCGGCCCGTCGGGCTCACCGGTCATCGCGGCGAAGCCGCTCATCGCCTCCGCCAGGGTGCCGAACCCCGGACGGGACTTGTATGGCCCGTTCTGGCCGAAGCCCGTGACCCGCGCGAGCACCAGCCCCGGGTTCTTCGCCGAGAGCTCCTCATACCCCAGCCCCCAGCGCTCCAACGTGCCGGGGCGGAAGTTCTCGATCACCACATCCGCCCGCTCGGCCAGGCGCAGGAACGCCTCCACCCCACCGGCGGTGTGCAGATCGAGGGTGACGGTCTCCTTGTTGCGACCGAGGGTCTTCCACCACAGGTTCTCGCCGTCCTTGGCCGGGCCGTGCCCGCGGGAAGGATCCGGGCGCTGCGGGTGCTCCACCTTGATCACCCGGGCTCCCATGTCGCCCAGGTGCATCGCCGCCATTGGGCCGGCGAACAGGGTGGATGCATCCACCACGAGCAGATCATCCAGCGGAGTACTCATCAGTGTTGCTCCCTTTCGGCAGCGTCCCAACAGACTCGGAACCCGATCGAGGGCGAGGCGTCCACGCCCAGTCCGGACAGCAGGAACTTCAGCGCAAACTCCGGGGACTGCACTCCCCCGTCCACGTACCAGTCCGAGCCTTCACGCTTATGCTCGGCACCACCCTTGAGCATCACGAACCGAGTGCGACCGTCGGAGTGTTCCGACTCGGTCCAGTTCCACACCGCGGGCGTGCGGCGCTCGAAACCGGGCCGGGTGGCGGCGAGTTGCCATTCGTCCTCCGTGGGCAACCGGCCACCCGCCCAGGCGGCGAACTGCCGCGCGCGGGCGAAGGTGACGCCGGTCGCCGACCGGTCACCAGCCAGATCGACGTCGGATTCTCGGGACGGGGTCGGCGGCGCCGCCTCGGGAGAAGCCAAATCGACGTTTGATTTTGGTAGATCAGGGCTCGGCTCGCCGATGGCCTCAAGGAACTGGGCGTACTCCGCGGCCGAGACCTCCCGGGCGGCGACGTGGACGCCGTCGGAAATCTGCACCACGCGCTCGAGGGTGCGCTGGTCGTGCAGGCGCGGCGGGAGGGGCTTCCACTCCTCCACGTACGGGGCGCCGTCGTACATGCCGGTCTCACGCTGGCGATACCGGACGGTGAGCACGTGCTCCCCCGCAGGCACCGGCACCGCCCCGGACTGCAACGTCGAGACCAGCTCAGCCTCCGCCGTCGGGCCGGACCACCTGGGCGCGGCCAGGCGCTCCGCGCGGCGGTGCGGGAAGGAGGAGTCGCGCACGGGCGGCTCGAGCTCGAGGTCGGCCACCCCGAGGGGCAGGGCTGCGCCGTCGGCGATGTGCACCATGGCGGCCACGCCCTGGGCGGGCACGATCACTTCGGCCTGCCCGTGCTGGGGCGGACCGTCGAAGGTGACCCACGTGCCCGGGCCGGAGGTGTAGGTGACGTCCTCGTCGCTGGTGTTGACCAGTGTGACCAGGGTGACGCCGTCGTGCTCGAACGCCGAGGCGAACACAGGCGGCTCGCACACGGCCAGTGGGGTCCACTCGCCGTCGGTGAGCCACCGGTGCATGGCGCGCTGCACGGGGAGCATCCGGCGCAGGGTGGCGGCGTCGCGCTCGTTCCAGCCGACCCAGACGCCGAAGACGACCTCCCAGACCATCACGCCGACGCCGTTCAGCCAGGCCGAACGCAGCTCGGCGGCATGGTCGCGGTTCCAGCGGCGGATGTGGTGCTGCATGTGCCGGCGCTCGAACCACCGCGCCCGCAGCACCCCGGGGATCTCGGAGTCGGCGAACCACTGCGCCCAGGAGAGGGCGTGGTCGGTGACCCGCTCGGTCACCAACTTCGACTCCCCCTCCAGTCCGATGCCTGGGCGTGCCGCTTCCATCGCAGCCACGAACTCGGGGTCGGCCTTCTTGAGGGTGTCGAGGAAGACGCCGTCGGCGTTCAGGTGGCGGACGACCGTGGCAAGCATCGACACGTCCGAGGCTCCGCTTTCGGCGCGGCGGGTGCCGGTGTCCCACGGGTTGTAGTCGACGAACACCACGACCCCGTGCTCATGCAGGGCTTCGGCGGCCTCGGCCAGGCCCGGGACATCATAGAAGTCCCACTGGTTGCGCTCGTCGATGCCGATGATCGGGTAGGCGTGCCAGAGCACGACGCCGTCGAGGCCGCCGAAGCGCTGCTGGGCGTCGGCGAGGAACTTCTCCGGGGTGAAGGCCTGGGCGTCGAAATCGAAGAACAGCTCATCCCACAGCCAGGTCTGCGCCACGGTGAAGCAGCGGTTCGCCCATTGGGCTTCCGGGGCGTCATAGCGGGTGGGCGTGCCGTACCGAGCGAGGGCGCCCTCGCGCCAAGCGTGGAGTTGCTGGCGCCACTGCTCGAGCGTTGCCTGATCGGGCGGATCGGCCTGGGTGCCGGGGGCGGCGAGGATCTTCGCCTCGTCGAGGGCCTCGGCAGTCTCGCCGCTCGTGAGGTCGCCGGTCAGCGGCACCTCGGTGGGCAGGTCGAGGGGGCGGGGAACGAGGGGGTCGAAGCCGCCGCTCATGAGGTCATCATCCGATCAGACAGTGCGTGGGTGCGGGAGGCGAGCTCATCAAGCTCGTGGGTCTGCGGGCCGGGCAGGGAGGTGTGCAGGCGGCCATGCAGCGAGTCGGTCCACCTGGGGTCGAGACCGGACTTGCCGGTGAGGGCGCCGAGGACGGAGCCGACGGTGGCGCCGGCGGAGTCGGTGTCCCAGCCGGCGGCCACGGCGAGGGTGATGCCGCGGGTGAAGTTGACGTCGGTTATGGGCCGATCATCGACGGTAAGTTCACCCCCGGTGGGTGTGGGGGCGGTGCCGGCGGTGGGTGTGGGGGCGGATCTGGGCGCGGTGCCCGACGCAGCCACGGCCATGGCGATCAGGGCCGCGTTGTTCAGGGTGTGCACCCAGTGCAGGTGGCCGTACTGGGCGTGCAGGGCGTCGAGTGCCTGCTCGTCGTCGATGCGGCCCTCGCGCAGGTCCTCGCCTGCCACGCGGCCGGCCTGCACCGCCTCGAGCAGCCGGGAGGCCGGGGGCAGCACGGACTCGGCGGCATCCAGCACCTCGTCCACGCTCGTGCTGACCAAGGAGGCCGAGCACAGGGCGGCGGCCCACATGGCGCCGTAGATGCCGTTGCGGGTGTGGCTCAGGCGGGCGTCCACCCAGGCGAGCCGGGCAGCGGCGTACACGTCGCCGGGGTGGGCCCAGCCGTACACATCGGCGCGGATGAGGGCGCCGATCCACTCGCGGAACGGGTTCAGGTGGGTCGCGGTCTCACACGGCCCGGTCTCGGGGATCGCCCGGGCGTCGAGCAGGTTGCGGTAGGCAGCCCGCTCGGCAGTGAAGACGCGCCCGCCGGGCAGGTTCGCCAGCCAGGACTGCGCCACATCGGTGGTGGTCAGGTGCGAGCCGTGGGTCTCCAGCAGGTCCAGCGCCAGCAGCGGGAAGTTGAGGTCGTCATCCTCGGGCATCCCGTCGATGTTCTCTACCAGGGACGTGGGCGCCGAGCGGCGGTTCCACGGCCACCGGGCGGCCACGTCCTCCGGTAGGCCCTCGGCAGTGAAGTAGCCGCGCAGCGGCCAGTTGCCGGTGGCCCGGGCGATCGCTTCGATGCCCTCGCGCGGGATCTTCTCCACCGGCTTGCCGAGCAGGCAGCCGACCGAGCGGCCCCACCAGGCGCCGGTGACCCGGTCCAGGTCGGCCGCGACCGGCTGCCCCGACCCGGCCGGGGCAGCGGGGATCTGCGCCGCGATGTCGGCCCAGTCATCGGGCTCGGCCGGGTCGATGGCGTCGAGCTCGGCGAGCTGGGCGAGCACCTGGCGGGCGATCAGCCGCAGCTGCGGGTCGGCGGCCTGGGTGCTCGCTCCGGAACGCTCCGGCTGCACCGACCCGCCAGCGGCTTCCCACCGGCGGGCCACCGAATCGAGCGCCGCGGAGTCGGCGCCCTGCTCGGCCAGCGCCACCAGCTCATGGGCGACAAGGTCCTCGGGCTGAGCCCAGGTGAGTCTCACGCAGATTCCTCCAGCATGGCGTTCAGGGCCTCGGTGCGCTGTCGGGCCCGGCGGGCGTCGTCGGCGGCGATGGCGCGCACGCTGGCGTCCATCGAGGCGATCACGGCGTCCAGGTCCAGTTTGCTCGCCGTGGTCACCTCCCGCACCCACTCGGCCGGGATCGGCGAGCCCAGCGCCCCGCAGATGGCGCCGGCCATGGTGGCGATCGAATCGGCATCGCGGCCGTAGTTCACCGCATCCAAGATCGCACCGCGCGCGTCGCCGTCGTGGGCAACCACGAGCCCTAGCGCCACCGGCAGCTCCTCGATCGACTTCGTGCGCGAGGGCAACCGGGCGTCCATCGCAGGCTGCCGGTAGGTCTCACCCACAGTGTCGTACGGAGCCACGGCGGCGCGCAGCACCCGGTTCAGCTCGCGTTCGTCATGTGCGGCCAGTCCCCCGGCGGCCTGGAAGGCGGCGACGGCCTCGAGTACCGCGTCGATCGCGGCCCGGGTGCCGTCATGAGCAAGGCGACGGGCCTCGTCCACGGCACGCTCCGCCGTCGTGCCGGGAACCAGGGCAGCCGCGACGGCGGCGGCGAACACGCCGGCGGCCTCGCGCCCGTAGGAGACCTGGTGCGCCCCGGCCAGGTCGATGGCCTCGGCGTAGGCACCTGCGGCGTTGCCCGCGTTCACCAGGCCCACCGGGGCCATGTACATGGTGGCGCCGCAGTTGACGATGTTGCCCACGCCAGCCTCGCGCGGGTCGACGTGGCCATAGTGCAGCTTGGCCACCAGGTGCTTCTCGGCGAGGAACACGCGCTGCAGGATGAGGGCCTCGTCCTCCAGCTCGGGCACCCACCGGCGTTCGCCGAGCATCAGCGGCACCAGGTCGGAGGCCATGTGATAGGCGTCCAGGTGGGTGTGGTGCGTGGCGTAGACCTCGATGAGTGCGTGCGTCATCAAGGTGTCATCGGTGACGTGCCCATCGCCCTTGTGATACGGCGCGATCGGCCGTGCGGTGCGCCAATCGGGCAGGAACGGGCCGACGATTCCGGTGACCCTCCCGCCATGCCGTTCCTCGATCTGCTCCGGAGTCCACCCTTCCGTGGCTCCCCCGAGCGCGTCCCCGACGGCGGCGCCGGCGAGTACGCCCGCCACCCGGTCTTCCAGCCAACTCACGTTGGATCTCCATTCGCTGTGGTTCATCGATCGATCAGTGCCCGGGCCCCGCCCGGTGGGTGTCAGTCGGTGTCGCCTCGTCCCGGTCGGGGCGACGATGAGGGGCACTTCGCACCGGGCCGGCCGGCGGTTGGTGCCGCTCGGCGTCGCCTCGCCGCAGCCAGAGCGACAACCGGTGGCACCTCGCGCCCCGGCGGGCCCGGGGTAGGTGCCGCTCGCCGTCGCCATTCGCTCAGGCGGCGGCACCTACCGGGTGGGTCAGCCCCAGCCGTCGGTGAGCTGAGTCGCGAGCTCCTCGGAGCTGATCTGGTCACCCAGGTACTGCTGCAGCGCCGGGTTCAGCACCGTTTCCTTCCACTCGGCGTACCCGTTCGCCTGCAGGAACGGGGCGCCGACCATGCCATCGGCAGTCGCCAGGATCTGCTCCCAGCCGTCCTCGCCACCGGTCTCAGTCGCCACGACCTCACGGGCCGACTCCGAGGCCGGGATCAGCGCGTCCGCCTGGGCGATCGCGGCGAGGGTCTGGCCCGAGGCGAAGAAGTCCAGGAATGCGGTCGCTTCCTCGACGTGCTCAGAGTCGATGTTCACCGAGTAGGTCTGCGGGTTCGCGGCCTGCAGCGCACCCTCGGAGCCCTCCAGCGGCGGCAGCGCCACCCAGTTGAAGCCCTCCGGGGCGTCATTGGCCATGTTCGCGGCCTGGAACGAGCCCTGCACGGTCATCGCGACGGTGCCGCCGTAGAAGGAGGCCAGCACGTCCGAGCCGGACTGGGTCAGACTCACCGGGTCCAGCGACTCGTCCTCGTAGGCCATCTCGTGGATGCGCTCGGGCACCTCGAGCTCGGCATCGCCGACCTCGATCTGCACGTCATCGCCGGAGCCGGAGAAGAAGTCGCCGCCGAAGCCCGGGGCGAGCGTCATCACGGTGGCGGCCGGGGAACCGAGGCCCCAGCCGAGGCCGTAGACATCATCGGTGGTGGTGGCCTCGGCGATCTCGGCGAGCTGGTCCCAGCTCATCGAGTCCCCGGTGGGCACCTCCACACCAGCCTCTTCCAGCAGGTCCGCGTTGGCGAATGCCACGTAGGACTGCATCGTGGACGGGTAGGCGATGATCTCGTCGTTCACGGTCACCGAATCCCAGATGCCCTCCGGGATGTCAGCGATGGTCTCCTCGCTCAGCCCCTCGGAGAGGTCGGCGAGGTAGCCGTCCTGTGCGAAAGCGACGATGGAGGCGGCCTCGAAGTGGATGATGTCCGGGGCGGTGCCGCCAGTGAACTGGGTGATCAGCTTGTCGTAAGCGCCGTCCCAGCCGGCCTGGATGATCTCCACCTGCACGTCCGGGTTGTCGGAGTTCCAGGAGTCCACGGCCGCCTGGATCGCTTCCTGGGTGGCCGGCTGGTCCGAGAGGGACTGGAACTGAAGCGTGACGGCGCCATCTTCGGAGTCGCCGCCACCACCGCTCGCGCTTCCCTGCTGGCAGGCGGTCAAGGCGAACGCGCCTGCCGTCAGCAGCGCGAGAGCGCCGATGCTCTTCTTGCTGTTCATGGTGAATCTCTCTTTCTGGGGTGTCAGCCCTTGACGGCACCGGCGAGCATTCCGCCGGTGAGCTTCTTCTGGAGGAAGGAAAAGACGATCAGGGAGGGGATCGTCGCGAGCACGGCACCGGCAGCGAGCGGACCCAGCTGGGTCTGCCCCTCGGCACCGAGGAATGCACGCAGAGTGATCGGCAGCGTGAACAGCTCCGGGCTCTGCAGCAGCACGAGGGCGAGGAAGAACTCATTCCACGCCGAGACGAACGTGAACATCGCGGTGGCCATCAGCCCGGGCCGCAGCAGCGGGAACACGATGTGCACCAGCACCTTGAACCGGCTCGCCCCGTCCATCGAGCCGGCATCCTCGAGTTCACGCGGCACGGCGGCCACATAGCCCTGCATCATCCACAGCGTGAACGGCAGCGTGAACGTGACGTAGACGAGGATCAGCCCGAGCAGGGTGTCGTTCAGCATGAGCGTGCGCAGCACCAAGAACAACGGGATGATGATCAGGATCTGCGGGAACACCTGGGTGGCGAGGATCCACACGGTGCCGGCCGCGCGCAGCTTCCCGCGCAGCCGGGCCAGCGCATAGGACATCGGCAGCGTGACGATCACCGCGATCACCATCGTGCTCACCGCCACCAGGAACGAGTTCCCGGCCGAGCTGAGCAGGTTCTGCCGCTCCAACGCGGTGGTGAAGTTGGTGAACACCCACTCGTTCGGGATCAGGTTCGCGCTCAGGGAGTTCAGCTCCGCGGAGGATTTGAACGAGGCGGAGACGATCCACAGCACCGGGAATCCGAGGAAGAGCAGGAAGCCGCCGAGCGCCAGATACTGCAGCACGGTCACCGGCAGGGGCGTTTTCATGTTGGTGTTCATGAGCGACCCTCCTTGTTCTGCCGGAATTGGTTCACCAGGTAGATGCTCAGGATCAGCAGGATCGCCAGGACCAGCACGTCACCCATCGCCGAGGCGTAGCCGATCTCGCGGTTGCGGAACGCCTCCAGGTAGGTGAACAGCGGCGGGATCATGGTCCGGCCGCCCGGTCCGCCCTCGGTGAGCACGTAGACGATGCCGAAGTCGTTGAAGTTCCAGATGAAGTCGATGCTGGTGATGGCGATCAGCACCGGCGCCAGGCCCGGAAGCGTCACGTGCCAGAACCGGCGCGCCCCGTTCGCCCCGTCCAGTGCGGCGGCCTCGTGTAGCTCCCCCGGGATGGACTGCATCCCGGCCAGCAGCAGCACCGTGGTCTGCGGCAGTCCGGACCAGATGCCCACCACGATCACTGCCGGCAACGCGGTGGAGAAGTCGCCGAGCCAGTTCACCTTGTCGATGCCGAACCATCCCAGGGCCGCGTTCAGCGGCCCGGAGTTGACGTCGTAGATCATCCGCCAGAGGATCCCGGTCACCACCGGCGGCATCGCCCATGGAATGAGCACGATGATCCGGGTGAGGGACTTGAAGCGCAGCTTGGAGTTCAGCAGCAGCGCCAGCGCGATCGCACTCATCCCGGTGAGCGCAGCCACCGACCCGGCCCACACCAGGCCGATGCCGAAGGAGTCCCAGAACTGCTTGTCTTGGGCGAGTTGGACGAAGTTGTCGAAGCCGATGAACTCGATCTCGGCATTGCGCGCCAGGGTGGCGTTGGTGAACCCGAGGTAGACGCCCGCCAGCAGCGGGATCATCGAGAACACGATGATCGGCAGTAGGGCAGGGATCACCAGGGCGATGGCCTCGCGGCGTTCGGCTTTCTGCCGGGGGCCCAGGCCCGCCTTCCGGCGGGGTGAGCCGCCCGACGGCGGAGCCAGGGCTGGAGCAGGTGCGCTCACCGTGGCCTCCCCTCACCCGAGGCGAACCTGCTGACCGAGGTGGGCTGCGCCGTCGTGGATCCACGCACCTGCAGTGAAGGCGGCACACGCACCGCGCGGGGCGCCAGCTCGGGGTCCTCCATCCGGGCCAGCAGCAGCTGGGCAGCCTTGCGGCCACGACGGGTGGAGCCGAGGTCCACACTGGTCAGGCCCGGGTGGCTGACCTCGGTGAGGGAGGTGTTGTCGATGCCGACCACGGCGAGATCCTGAGGGACGGAGATGCCGCGGGTGGCAGCGGCGTGCATGATGCCGATGCCGACCAGGTCGTTCACGGCGATCACGGCATCCCAGGGGGTGTCGGCGTTCTCAAAGATCTCCGTGGCAGCGGCGTACCCGGCCTCGATCGTGAAGTCCTCCGCAGAGTATTCGGCACTGACGAGGTCGTTCCTCTCGGCCACCGCACGCAGGAAGCCGGCGTGGCGGAACCGTCCCGGCGTGGTGTCGACGGGGCCGTTGAGGAAGGCGATGCGGCGGGCCCCGCCGGTCACGAGGTGCTCGACGGCGAGGGCCACTCCCCCTTCGGAGTCGGCCATCACGGTGTCCACACCGGCGCCGTCGGGCAGGCGTCCGATGACGACGGCGGGCACGGTGGAGGCCTCGAGCGCGGCCACGAGGGCGTCGGTCACGCGCAGCGGGGAGAGGATGAGGCCGTCGACGTAGCCGCGGTTGAGGTCGCGGACGAGCTCGACGGTCGCGTCGGCGTCACCGGTGCGGGAGACCACCAGGCGGTAGTCCTCGGCGGCGACCACGGACTCGATCTCGCGCATCATCTCCACGTAGACCGGGTTGCCGATGTCGGCGACCGCGAAGGCGAGCTGACCGGTGCGACGCGTGCGCAGGCTGCGGGCGGCCGAGTCCGGGATGTAGCCGAGCTCGGCGGCAGCGGCGCGGACCTTCTCCACCGTGGCGGCGCTGGCCACCTGGCCATTGAGGGCGCGCGAGGTGGAGGCGAGCGAGACGCCCGCCCGCTTGGCCACATCAGCGATGGTGACTCGGCCCATCTGGTGCCTCCGGGTTTCATCCACAACATTGGAAACGATTCCATTGGAAACGATTCCAGGACGGTAGCACGGAGAATTGGGGGTGGGCAAGGCGGATCGTTGGGCCTCACGCGCGGATCGGGTGGGAAGGACTGAGTCGTCCCTGCTCACGAGGGTGGCCTGAGTGTCGTCGATCCGCAGGATTTCGACACTCAGCCAACCCTCGGCGGTGCTGGTTGCGCATGCCCGAGGGCGAGATGGCACCCCGATGGCGGATTGTTCACAACCCCCTGGGGTGAGTCCGACGGGGTGGGGTCGCGGCCTCTACCGTGCACGAATGGCAAGGAGAAGCGAGACTCCGAACCCGCATGATGCGATGTTCCGAGCGGTGGTAGGGGTGCCGGCGAATGCGGCGTCGGTGCTGGCCTCGGTGCTGCCGGCGAAGATCACGGGAGGACTGGACCTGGGCGGGCTGCGACTGGAGCCGGGCAACTTCGTGGACGAGGAGATGCGTCAGCGCCACACCGACCTGCTGTTCTCCACCCGGCTCAACGGTGACCCCGTACTGGTGTATGTGCTGGTCGAGCACCAGTCCAGCCCGGACCCGTTGATGGCGTTGCGAGTGATGGACTACGTCACCCGGATCTGGTGGCGCCACCTCGACGTCGGCGCCGAGTCCGACGACCCGCACCAACCACGCCGCACGGGTCCCGGGGCGGCGGCAAGGACGCTGCCGCCGATCCTCCCGGTGGTGGTCTATCAAGGCCGGCGCCGGTGGAACACGCCCACGTCCATGGACGGGCTGTACGACGCTACCTCCGAGCAAGCACTCGGCTCATTCCTGCCCCGGCATCAGTTCGTGCTCCAGGATCTGACCAGCGTGGAGGTGGAGGAGTTGCTGGCGGCGCCGTTGACTCCAGCGGCCAGGCTGGCGTTGGCGATGCTCCGGTTCGCTCCCCGGCAGGAACACCTGGCTCAGGTGCTGGAGGACTTCACCCCGGATGTGGTGGAGCTGGTGCGAACCCGGGCGGATCAGATGTTCGCGATTATCATGGAGTACGCCTACCAGGTCAGTGATACTCCACCGGCGCAGGTGCGCCAGTTCTTCGAAGACCTGGGACCCGATGCACAGGAGGCCTACATGTCCACCACACTCGAACGAGGACGCGCAGAAGGCGTCGCCGAAGGGGTCGCCCAAGGAGTTGCCCAGGGAGTCGCGAAAGGCCGCGCCGAAGGCGCAGCAGTCATGCTGAGCCGCGTGCTCGCTGCTCAGTTCGGCCCCCTCACCCCCCGAGCAAACCGCCCGCATCCAGGGCGCCACCCCCGACCAGCTCGACACCTGGGTCGACCGCCTCGCTGAGGCCACCACCATCGAGCACGTCCTGCGCTGAATCTCGTCCTCGGCATGACCCCACAGGGCACGTCGGGTCCGACTCGGTCATTGCCCGTGTTCTGGGTGCTCCCTCGTCAGTTGCCCTGAAGCCCCGGCCGGCAGGCAGGAGGAGCGTCCGCGCCGACGTCGGCGGATGTCCGCAGACGGAGGGTGCTCACCCGCTCAGCGCCACCTTCGGCTTCGCCCAGGACCGGCCGCGCGTGTCCTTGAGAATGTCGTACTCCACATCGACGTGGGGCTCGATCGCGCTGTACTTGTCGTTCGGCGCACCGATGATGAGCTGGAAGCCCAGCCCCCGCCATGCCCCGATCGCCCGCTTCGTGAAGTGCGCGTCGGCCTTGATCAGCGCCTCGTCGAGGAAGACCGGCGCGTAACGCGGCCGTTCGGAGTCGGGGTCCCCGAGCTGGTAGCGCAGCGCCGCACCGACGATGAACGCAATCAGCTCCTGCGACTCACCACCGGACTTCTCGCCGATGTGGTCGTACAGCGCTGCGTGCTCTCCCGTGTCGGCATGGATCTTCTCCGCACTGATCCGCACGTGGTTGCGCACATCGACGAGCTCGGCGAAATCGGGAGCCGAGCGCCGCATCCGTGCGATCAGCCGCGCCATCCGGCCATACACGGCTTCCCGATCGGCGTCGGTCTCGGCACTGTCGATGAGCCCGCGCACCTCGCGCAGCTCGCGGCGGAAGCGACGGCGCGCCTCGGAGGAGGTCTCGCGTGCGGCGATCTGCAGGCGATGCGCATCGTCATAGAACGGAAGGTCGGCCATGATCTGGTTGATCGGCTGGATCCGGTCGCGGATCTCCCGCAACGCCCGCCCGAGCGCCGAGTCGAGGTTGGTGAGGTCGTTGCCCGACAGTTGCAGCAGGCTGTCCTTCCACTCGGCCTCCAACTCATGCAGGCCGCTGGTCTCGAGGTCGGTGAGGATTCGCTCGAAGTCACCGTAGGAGCTGTCGGGGTCGGCGCGAAGATTCGGGTTCGGCCAGCTCTCGAGGAACGACTCGAACGTGCGCTGCAGGGCGTCGCGCTGCTCCGAGAGCGTCGTCTGCGCGGCCAACTGGTCCTCAGCCAGCAGGCGTGAGGCATTCTCCAGAGCGAGATCGAAACGCTCGAGCTCGTGCGTCCGGCTCGCCCCCTCAACCGGGGCGACCACCGCGAACCGCTCCTCCAGATACCCGGACTGGTCCTCGGTCAGCGTGTGCTCGGCGCGTTCGGCACGATCGAGCAGGAGCTGGGCGTCATCGACCTGGTCGGTGATGTGGGCCCACTGCTCCCCGAGTCGTTCCACCTCACCATCGGCGCGGGCGGCCGAGGTCATCAGCTTCGACAGTGTGGACTTCACCTCGGCGAGCTGGCGCTGCAGCTTCGTGATCTCGGGGTTGCCCGTCGAGATGTCGTCGATCAGCCCAGCCCACCGATCCCGCTCGGCGTCGGCGGATGCACTGTCGACCTGCGTCCAGGTCAGCTCCACGATCTTGCCGTAGGCGGTGTGCCGTGCGTCGAGGTCGTCCAGCGCCTGGGCTGCCTGCTGCTGCGCTTCAAGTGCGGCCGTGCGGCGGGTCCGCGCGTCGGCGATCGCCGCCGACAACTCGTCGAGACGGCGGTGGTTGGAGAAACCGAGCACGTTGCGGCGCCCGTGCCCACCGTGCGCGCCGCGGGCACCCTGAGAGATCTGCCCCGAGATGGTCATCGCCATGTCGTGGCGGGTCAGCTCGGCCGCGGTGTCCACGCACAGGAATCCGAATCGCTGATCGAGGCGGTCCTGCAACCACCCGGTGAACGGTGACTCGCGGAACTCGAGGCGCCCGGGCATGCGCCGTGGATCGAGCTCCGGCAGCCGCGGCGAACCGGTGTGCACCCCTTCATAGCGCAGCCGCACGCGGGTCGGCACGCTGTCGATCGCCCGGCGGAACCGGTCGAGGTGCGCCTGGTCGATCAGCAGGGTCGTCGCGAAACCGCCGAGGGCAAGGTTGAAGGCCTCACGCCACGGTTCGAACTCGGTACGCACCTCGATGAGCTCCCCGACGAACGGCAGGTCCGCCAGCTCGAGCCCGGCGGCCTCGGCGAGCAGCAGGCGAGCCTCGTGCTGTGGAGTCGGGATCGCGCCGTCGTGCTCCCCTGCCTGCGCCGCCTCTGCCTCCAGCTCGCGCAACTCCTGGTCGATCTCGCCGGTGCGCTGCCTGGCCGCAGCCCAGGCCTCACGCGCGGTGTCCTTCGCCCGCGGATCATCCAGACTCTCCCGCGCCCGCGCAACGAGTGACTCGAACTGCTTGGCGGTCTCGGCGGTGACGCCGACCCTGTCGAGGATCTGATCGAAACGCTCACGTTCTCGGGCGACCTCCTCGGCGTGGCGCTCGGCACTACGCAACTCTCGCTCCGCCGTCACCAATCGGTCACCACCTGCTGCACGCAGCAGTTCCGCGAGCGCATCGCGCTGCTGTTCGGCGGCATCCACCTGCACCCGTGCCGCACGGGCGGTGTCATCGGCGGCACGTTTGCGTGACTGCAGTTCCGATTCGACGTCCCGCAGCAGACCGAGGCGCTTCTGCGCACGCCACAACGTGGCGGGAGATTCCGGGTCGGTGAAGCGCCCGACCTCGTCGATGAGGCGCAAGCGGTCTGCCGAGGCCTCGATGCGTGCTTTCATCTCCCGGATGGGCTCCAATGTGCGCACCTGCTTGCGCGCGGTCACCATCCGCTCACGGGTGCTCTCGAGCTCGTCGAAGTGACTCACCACAGCATCGGCCGTGGTGAGCGTCTCGGGCTCTTCGAGGACCATGCGCTTGTACAGCTCGTCGACGGTGGTGATCTGCTGGCCGGCCTGGATGCGGGCGAGCAGGCTCATCGCCTTGTGGCCGGCACCGGCGGCGCCGATCCCGAGAACCGAGTGCAGCCGGGCGGTGAACTCCCGGTCCGTATGCACCGTGTCGAGGCCAGTCGCGGCCACGGCCGCATCGGAGAGCCGGTGCATCGCCGCGGACTCCAGCGAGCTCAGGTCGAACTCGCCGTCCGTGGTGGCGCGAACCTTCACGGTGTCGTCGACGAGGCGCGCGCCGGCGGGGATGTACCAGGCGCGCACGGCGGTGAACCGGGACCCGTCGTGGTCGATCCAGGTCACCGCGACGGCGGTCCAGGTGTCCTCACCGTCGCCGCGCAGCACGCGCACCTGGGTGCCGTCCTCTGTGCGGGACTCATCGATCTTGCCGCGACCGTAGGAGACGATGTTGCGCTGGTCCTGACCGCGCGGCCGGCCCGTCACGCCACCGTTGGAAGCGCCGTTGAACGGGGTGGTGTGCGGCATCATGAGCGCGATGTAGGCGTCCATGAGGGTCGATTTGCCGGATCCGGAGCCGCCGACGAGCAGTGTGGCCTCGGGTGAGAGCTTCAGTCGGTGGGCGCCCTCGTAGCCGCCCCAGTTGACCAGTTGGAACTCGTCGGCGACCCATTGCTGGCCACGGCTGGTGGCAGGGATCATCCCGAAGAGGGTGTCGAGCATGGTCACGAGGCGGTCTCCGGCTGGGGGTCGTCGGGCTGAGTTTGGTCCGGTTCGGTCTGGTCAGCCTCGATCTGCTCGAGTCCGGCCTGGTCGCGCAACCAGTCGGTGAGCTCGCGCAGTTTGTCGGCACTGAGCACGATCTCCACGAGCGGGCTGATGAGGTAACGCCCTTCGGACTCTTCCTCGACGATGCCGTCCTGGCGCAGGCGAGCCAGAGCCGCCCGGACGGCGCGCTGGCGGCGGGCGATGTCGCCGTCAGTGTCCGGGAAGTAGGTGAGGACGGTCTGCTCGACCTCCTCCACATCCACGCGAGCGGACCGCTCCCCCGCCGTCGATTCGCGCTGGTACACCGTGCGCAGGTAGACGAGCACGAGCGTCTCGGCCTGCGAGTACGGCTCATCCCGCAACAGGATCGGCACCTCGAGGTCATCCGAGCGGACCTGCTGCTTGTACGCAACGCCACGTTCGACGTCGACGATGAGGCGCACGAACACATCGTGCAGACGTGACTCGACCACCTGGTGGTTGTCCATCAGGACGGCCCAGTCCTCCTTGTTGCGGTCGGCGAGCAGGAACCGCCGTTGCAGCAGGCGCACGAGGACCCGGCGCACGGCAGGGTCCAGCACGCCGCGGTCACCGGGGAAGGTGGCGTCGGGGTCGTCCTCCATCGCCACGGGGGTGATGAACGGGTCTTCGGTGGTCACCTCAAGGTCAGTCATCGGCTAGGTCCTCCACGGTTCGGGCGGTGACGGCTCCGAAGGCGAATCGGCGCGTCGTACCGTCGGGCCGCCGTGCCTCGACGACGGACAGCTCATCATTCTCGGTCATGCCGCGGCGGTGGGCGATCTCCAGCAGTCCCACGAGATCGACGGGGCGCCGGGTCGCCTCGGATGCGCTGGCGAAGGCGGTGGCGAGGTCGAACTCCGGACCGAGGGTCGCCGCGTACGCCTCGAGCTCGGGATAGGCCGGGCCACCCCAGGCCCGGCTGTCGTCGCCGATGAACTCGGGGTCGTCGTCACTGGCAGTCAGCGAGGCGGGTACACGGGGTGGGCTCGGATCGCTGAGGGAGCGACGCAGGTCCGCCACGTGGGCCACGGGGAAGCCGCGAAGCGGTTCGGCCTTCTGCGCCGGCCCGGCGTGCCGGGTCCACTCCTGCAGCGCGGACATCGCGCCACGGAGCAGATCGTCGACCTCGCGGTCACGGACCGGGTCGTGGGTGCGCACCTGGGAGGTGATCACGTGCGAAGCGCGCCGCTGTGCGGTGAGCACCTCCTCCACCCCCTGTTCGACGCGCCGGGCGATCGCTCCGAGCTCGATCTGCTGGTCGCGCGCCATGAGCCGGGCGAACGGCTGCACGAGCAGACGGTGGAGCTGGTCAGTGAGCTGGTCGATGCGCTCAGGGTCTCCGATGAGCCGCAACGCACCGGAGAAGGCGCGGCCCTCGGGGGTGGACTGCATGATGTGCTGCCCTCGTTCGAGGTACTCGCGCAGCACCTCCCCGGTCGGGCGCACATCCCGGCGCAGATCGGCCACCACATCGCGCTGCATGGCGGCGATCGACTCTGCGACGCGGGAGAAGTCCGCCGGGAGCTCGCGGGTGAGGTGGAGGACGTTCTCGGCCTCTTCGAGCAGCTGCTCGTCGTCGGCCGGCTCGAACTGGTCCTCCTCGAGGCGGGCGAGCTCGGCGTCGATGGCGTCGCGCTCGGCCAGCAACCGGGCCCGGCGCTTCTCCGGATCGGCCTCGGCGTCGCGCGCGAGAGTGTCGATCGAGTCGAGCAACGTGCGCACCCGCGAGCGCGACACGCGGGCACGGCCGCCGCCCGCGCGTCCGGCGATCTCGAGGGCGCCCACCGCCTGCGCCGAGAGGCGGTACACCTCGACGTCGTCCTTGATCTGCGGCACGAGCCAACCCACCCGCACCCAGTACCGGCAGATCTCGCGACCGTTTCCGGCGGGCAGGCTGCGTTCGTCCTCGTCGTAGCCGGCTGCCCGCAGCTCGTCGACGATCTCAGCGACCTCGACGTGCGCGTCGCTGATCGCGACCGCGGTGCGCTCGGCCGTGAAGACGAGCGAAAGAGTCGCGACGACGAAGGGTGCGTACCGGCCGTGCAGGAGGTCGAGCGTGGGGTTGCGAAAGGCCAGGACGGCGCGCTGATAGGCGCCCGCAGCGCGCGAGTGAGTCATCGCGTCCAGTCTATGGGCTCGGCCGTGGCGGACTGATGCCGGCTGGGGCCGTTCAGATCCCGACGTCGCGCAACAGGTTGGCCGTCAGCAACGCCGTCATGCCCGCCAGTACTGCCAGCCGCAGCACCAGCACGCCCCACGTTGAGTCAGTCCACATCGTGTCTCCCGCCCTTCCTCTGGCCGTTGCCCCATAGGTGTGCAGCGGTCCGCCATTGATACGACCTGTCAGCAGGCAATCCGTCACGCGAGAACGCCACGAGAGAACTCCGCGGACCGGCCGGCGTTTCCTGAAGCGGTCCCTTCCTCAACGCGATAGGCCCCGATGCAGCGAAGACTCGCGGCGTCCGGTGAACGAGGCCGGCTGCGCAGGCGGTCAGTCCTCGACGGCCCAGGTGCCGACGTCGGTCACTGTGATCGACTCGATGCTCTGCCCCTCGGGGACGACGAAAACCTGGCAGCCGTACATCAGTACCGGGTCGACGACCTCCGTGCCTTGCTCAGCGCACGGAATCTCGGCAGCCGCGGTACCGCCGGGGCCGCTTCCCTGAAGTTCCGTTCTCCCCGTGTCAGCCACCCAGGCGGAGTTGGACAGATCGCTGACGGCGTCCCACGAGAAGTCCTCGCGCGAGCCTTCGGTGAGGTCAAGTCGGTATCCCACCAGCCACGGCACACCGTCCAATTCAGTACCGAAGATGCCTGTGAGACCGCTCTCCTCAACGCTCGACTCAGTGGCGGAGAGCACGGCGAATTCGACCACGAGCGGTTCCTCGGCCTCAAGGGGTGCTTCGGTACCGAGTGCCAACTGTTCCCCGCCGCCTGAGCACGCCGAGACCGTGAAGACCGCGGCCAGAGCAACCGGCGCAGCAACGAGGAACGAGAAGTTCTGGCGACGTTGAGGGATCACGGATCCAGATCCTACCTAGCAGCACGGCCGAGGATCAGGAGAAGTATGTGCCCCCGTTGAGGTCGAGTGAGGTGCCGGTGGCGAACCCCAAATCGGCCCGTGCGTCGTGCTCGGATCGACGCCGTGGATGCCGCATGGGTGAGCCTGGAGCAGGTGACCAGCAACGATGTGTAATGAGCCACGATCGTCACACAGTTCGGCCGCAGCGTTCAGATCAGCGCCACCAGGAGCGACCCGAACCCGCCGCCGACGAGCACCACGCCGGCGAGCACACTCGAGATGAGCAGCCGCTTGGCCCGCCGCGACGCCGCGGGCTCGCGGGCGACATCGCGCCGCTCGCCCAGCACATCCTGCAACCAGGCGACGGTGAGTTCGACCGAACGCGGGCGCCGGTTCGGCGAGCTCTGCGGGGTGTGCAGCCACAGTCGCACCGGTCGATCCGTACCGAGGCGCAGCGCCACGATGCCCATGCTGTCCAGCAGGTACCAGCGCTCCACCTGGCCCACCGGCACCTCCCGCACCCGGTGTCCCCACATGAATCGGCGATCCACGGTGAGCACCTGCGTCGTCGTGTCCAGCGTCAGTGTGAGCTCATAGGTGCACAGGCGCAGGATAGGCGCCGCGCACAGCGCCACCGCGGCGGCGTAGATGATCCCAGCTCCGCGCGGGTCCAGCACGCCCTCGGATCCGAGCAGGATCGGTGGGCCCAGGGCTAGGGCGACGATCAGCAGGGGCACCACGAACGCTGTCAGGGAGTAGCCGGCGATCGCCGGCGGGCTACGGCGCACCAGCGGCGGAGTCCCCCGGCCACCTCCAGTCACAACCAGGAGCCTATGTGCTCAGCGGCACTGCCTCGCTACTGTTGCGGGTTGATCAGGACCTTCATCACCTGGGGATCGCCGTTGCGGCGCATCGCCTGCGGTAGACCGCCCAGGTCGGTGCGATCGGAGATCAACAGATCAACATTCACCACGGCACGGCCGATCAGATCGATCGCCACCGGCCACCAGCCGACCCTCGGGCACACCAGCTCCGACCGCAGCGATCACGCCGCCGGCCTCGTGGCCGAGTATCAGCGGTCCGGTCACCACGAGTAAGCCGACCCGGTCATGGGTGAAGAAGTGCACATCCGATCCGCACAAGCCCACCTGTTCGATCCGCACCACCATATCCCCCGGGCGCGGTTCGGGCGTGGGGATCTCACGGACCTCCAGCTGCTCCGGCGCGATCAGCAGGCTGGCGCGCATGGTGGGTGGAACGGTGGCGGTCGACAATGACGCCTGACCTAGATCGAGTCGGCTGAGCGGCCACCCTCTCGCACCGGCGCACCGGCTAGCCATGCACGGACCGCGTGTTCGGCAGCCACGCTCACCCAGTGCCCCGCCCGCGGGCCCATTGCGTCTGCGGGCGAGGGCGCATGCTCGCTCGCCGCGGCGTGGCCGACGATTCCCGTGGCGGCGAGCGCCGCCCTGTCCACCGCCACTCGTCCGGCCACGGCGAGCACGGGAACCCCCACCACCCGTGCCCGCCGGGCGACCGCCACCGGTGCCTTGCCCTGCAGCGACTGCTCGTCCAGGCTGCCCTCGCCCACCACGACCAGATCTACCCGGCGCAACTGGGCACTCAGGCCGACGAGCTCGGCCACCACCTCCAGACCGGGCCGGAACTGGGCCCCGAGAGCCGCGTGCAGCCCGCCTGCGCACCCGCCAGCGGCGCCGCCCCAGTCCAGCGCCGCCGCGTCCCGGCCGGTGGCCGTTCGCAAGCACTGGGCCAGCACTGCCAGTCCGCGTTCCAGCTGGGCCACCTGCGCCGGTCCGGCCCCCTTCTGGGGTCCGAACACTGAAGCAGCGCCCGATGGTCCGAGCAGTGGCGTGCGCACATCGGCGGCCACTGTGATCGGCACGTGCCGCAGCCGCGGGTCCAGCGAGCTCACATCCACGCGGTCCAGGGCCCCCAGCGCTCCCCCACCGTCCGGAAGCTGCTGACCGTCCGCGGCCAGGAACCGGGCTCCGAGCGCCCTCAGGAGACCTGCTCCCCCGTCAGTACACGCCGAGCCACCGAGACCGAGGAGGATCTCCTTCGCACCCGAATCCAACGCTGCGGCTATGAGCTCACCGGTCCCGCGGCTGGTCGACGCCAGGGCGATGGCCGGTGAGGGCGTGACCAGCTGCAGCCCACTGGCGGCCGCGAGCTCGATCACGGCCGTGCCCTCGTCCATCGCCCACCGTGCGTGGACCGAGCCCCCGAGCGGCCCGGTGACCGTGGCGGTGCGGGCCTGTGCCCCCGCACTCAGGGCGGCATCGACGGTGCCCTCCCCGCCGTCGGCGATGACGAGCTCTCGTACCTGCGCGTGCGGGAGAGCGCCATGAACGCCGTCGGCGATGGCCTGGGCCGCCTGCGGGCCGGTGAGGGTGCCCTTGAACTTGTCCGGGGCCACCAGCACGCGCTGCGGCCCTGCGCTGCGGTCAGTAGCCATGGGCCCGGTCGACGACGTTGCGCAACTCCTCGCCGCGAGCCCAGCGGGCGACGTTGTCGAGCATGATCTCGGTGCCGCGCCGGGCCGTCGCAGCGGTGGTGGCGCCGTTGTGCGGGGTGACGATGACGTTCTCCAGGTCCCACAGCGGGCTCGAGGCGGGCAGCGGCTCGGTGGCGTGCGCGTCCAGGCCCGCTCCGGCGATCGCGCCCGCACGCAACGCCTCGATCAACGGTTCCTCACTGACGATCCCGCCGCGCGAGATCACGATCAAGAACGCCGTCGGCTTCATCATCGCCAGCTCAGCACCGCCGATCAGGTCCTGCGTCTGCGGGGTCCACGGCGCGGTCACCACCACGTGATCGCTGGTGGCGAGAACCTGCTCCAGTCCTGCCCGGCCGCGGAAGACTCGCACCCCGGCGTCATCGACCTCCTCGGCCTCGCTCGCACCACGGCGCACTGCCTGCACGCTCATGTGGCACGCCTGCGCCTTCCGTGCCAGATCGCGGCCGCTGTTGCCGTAGCCGATGATGCCGAGCGTCGATCCGGCGAGCTCACCGTGGGTGAAGCGGTCCCACACATGACGCTGCTGCGCGGCGAACCACCGCGGCGCATCCCGGCTGAGCATCAGCATCAGCATCAGGGCGTGCTCGGCGAGCGGGATCGCCCCGTTGCCCACCGCCGAGGTCAGCACCACATGCTCCGGCGGGGCGCCGGCACTGAGCCACCCATCCACCCCGGCGGCCCCGCTGTGCACCCAGCGCAGTGCCGGCAGGCCCGAGAGGTCATTTGCGGGCCTGGCCCCGAGCACCGCGGAGACGTGCCCCGGGTCGGCGCCGGCGGCGCGCACCGCATCTGGCAACAGGGATTCCGTCCGGTACACCGGGCGCTGACCGGCCGCGGCCTGCACCTGTGCCACGTCAATTCCGGAGGCAGCCGTGACCAGCAGTGCACCGCTCGCATCAGGGCCGCTCACGTCACCGCTCACGTCGGGCCCCGTCTCGTCACGCCCAGTCACTTCAGGCCCGTGGTCGCGATCCCGCGGATCAGGTACTTCTGCGCGAAGGCGAAGAAGCACAGGATCGGCACCAGCGAGAGCAGCGACATGGCCATCAGCGTGCCCACGCCCTGGTTCGATTGCGAGTCCACCAGTGCGTTCAGCGCGATCGGCACCGTGTACACCGAGGTGTCGGTGAGGTAGATCAGTTGGCCGAAGAAGTCGTTCCAGGTCCAGATGAAGGTGAAGATCGTCGCCGTGATCAGCGCAGGCTTCATCAGCGGCAGGATGATGTACCAGAAGGTGCGGAACGGTCCGGCACCATCCACGAACGCGGCCTGGTCAAGCTCACGCGGGATGCCGCGGATGAACTGCACCATCAAGAAGATGAAGAACGCATCAGTGGCGAGGAACTTCGGCAGCACCAGCGGGATGAAGGTGTTCACCAGACCCAGCTCGGAGAAGATGATGTACTGCGGAATCATCGTGGCGTGCATCGGCAGCATCACCGAGGCCAGCACGATCGCGAAGTAGACCTTGCGCGCCCGGAAGTTCATCCGCGCCAACGCATAGGCGGTCAGCGAGCACGAGACCAGGTTGCCGATGATCGCGCTGCCGGCCACCACGAACGAGTTGCCGAAGAACACCAGGAACGAGAGGTTCCCGACGTACCACCCGTTCCGGAAGTTCTCCAGGGTGAGCTCGGTGGGGATCAGGCTCGGGTCGGTCAGCACGAGGTACCCGGGCTTGAAGGCACTCACCGCCATCCAGGCCAAGGGATACAGCATGAGGAGCCCGAACAGGATGAGACCGGAGTGCCGCAGGATACTGTTGCGCCGCCGGACCCGGCGTACCGAGGGAAGCACGGTCCGCTCCGGCGGATCGCCGTGGGGGCTCGGGGAGCGTGGGGAGTCGAGTGTGGGAGCGGTCATGTCAGTCTCCGTAGAAGACCCAGCGCTTCGAGAGGGTGAAATGCACGGCCGTGATGATCGCGATGACCACCATCAGCACCCACGCCAGGGCGGAGGCATATCCCATATCGAAGTTCACGAAGGCCTGCTGGTAGATGTAGAGCGTGTAGAAGAGCGTGGAGTCCACGGGACCGCCGGTACCGCTACTGATCACGTGCGCCTGCGTGAACGCCTGGAACGAACCGATCGTCTGCAAAATGAGATTGAAGAAGATGATCGGCGTGAGCAGCGGGATGGTGATCGAGGCGAACTGGCGCACAATCGAGGCGCCATCCACCCGGGAGGCCTCATACAGCTCCTCCGGGATCTGGCGCAGTCCGGCCAGGAAGATCACCATCGGTGAACCGAACGTCCACACGTTCAGCACGATCAGGGTGCCGAGCGCCGTATCCGGGTTCTGCAACCAGTTCTGCCCCTCGATCCCGATCAGGCCGAGCGCTTGGTTGACGAGCCCGTCGTAGCCGAAGATCTGCTTCCACAGCACCGCCACCGCCACACTGGTTCCCAGCAACGAGGGCAGGTAGTAGGCGCTGCGGTAGATCGCCAGCCCCCTCAGGCCCTTGTCCAGAACCATCGCGAGCGCCAGGGCGAAGGCGAGCTGGAGCGGCACGGAGACAAGCACGTAGGTGACCGTGACCCACGCCGCACTCCAGAACCGGTCATCACCGGCCATCCGCTCGAAGTTCTCCGTGCCCACCCAGGTGGGGCTCGAGAGGATGTTGTAGTCGGTGAAGGCCAGGTACAGCGAGGCGAACATCGGCAATGCCGTGATCGCGACCAGGCCGATCAACCACGGCGCCATGAACACGTGCGCTGCGCCATCCTGGCGAGTCAGTTTGCCCGCCTTCGGCCGCCGGGTGCCCGGCGGCCGTGCGGGTGTGCGAGTGTCAGCCATCAAGTCAGTCCGCTGCGCGTTCGATGCCGGTGTTGATTTCGGCGATCAGGTCGGCCGCGCCCTGGGAGACGCTGACGTCCCCGAGGGTGACCTGCTCGAGCATGCGCGTCATCTCGGTGCGCCAGGTGTTCGTGCCCGGAGGCGCTTCGTAGCGGGGCGTGCGCTCGATCTCGCGATCCTCCGTGACCACGTCGAGCATCTGCAGCTCGTAGTCACTGGCGAAGTCGCGCACCTCCTCGGCAACGCGCGGGTTGACCGGGGCACCCATCGTCAGGCCCACGTACTCGTGGATCTCCGAGTTCGAGGTGCAGAACGTCATCACCTGACCGGCGAGCTCGGCCTGCTCATCGCTGACGCCCTGGTAGATGGCCATCCGTGGGAAGTAGAGGAACTGGTGACCGGCCGGGGCGTCGGCCGCTTCCGGCATGTGGTGCAGCGCGAACTGCTGGTCCGGGAACGTGGTGGCATCGTCGACGATGTGGTTGGAGTTACCGGTCCACAACAGCGTGCGGTCGCCGATGTCCTCCCAGCTGGGCTCGACGCCATCCTGCGCGCCGGGCTCGGGGGTCGCTCCGGCCGCGCGCAACTGCTCCCACCAGTCGACCCAGCTCGCCAGACCGTCCTCGGTGAAGCCGATCTGCCCGTCCTCGGTCCACAACTGCTCGCCCCGCTGGCGCAGCCAGGCCTCGAACGTGAGGTCGTGGGAGGCGTTGAAGGGCAGCGCGAACCGGTCATCGGGGCTGTTGTTGGCGTAGTCGCGGGCGAACTCGGCCAGCTCGTCCCAGGTCCAGTTCTCCGGGATCGTGATGCCGTCTTCCTCGGCGAGGGTGACGTTGCTGCGCAGCACCGGCACGAAGATCCCGTGCGGCATCGTGTTGTGCTCACCCGCGAGTTCGAAGTCGCGCAGGTCCTGCTCGCTGAAGTCGGACAGGTCGAGGGTGGAGACGTCGCTGAGCGGCCGGTACAGGTCGTTCGCGTAGTAACTCATCACGGACGCCGAGGGGATCCAGAAGATGTCCGCCACGTTCCCGGCCGCCATCTGTGTGGTCATCCGCTCCTGGAACGCGTTGTACTCGGCGAACTCCGTCTCCAGAGTCACGTCCGGGTTGATCTCCATCATCCGGTCGAAGGCGTCCTGGTAGTTCTCCATCCGCACGTTGTTGCCCCAGAAGGCGTAGCGCACGGAGCCGGAGGCGTCATCGCCGCCACCGCCGCTACCGCCGCCTACGCCGCTGCAGCCGGCCAGTGCGCCTCCGCCGGCCATACCTGCGGCGGCCATCAGAAGAGTGCGTCGGTTGAATTCTCGCATCGTGGTGCTCCCGTCGTTGGAAGAGAAGTGGGCTTCATCGGCCATAGCCACTCTGACTTCAGCCAGATTGTATGTCAATAGTACATGTCTCGTTGTTATGTGTTCGTGAGCGAAAGCACCTCGAACGTGTCGATCTGTGGGGTGTGGACCACCACCTCATCCCCCTCCCGGGTCCAGTCCAGGTCCACCCCGGTCACCAGAGCGCGCACTGCCACCGGGTCGCGCTCGAGCCGCAGACGCAGCGTGCCGGGTGCGATCGGCAGCGGGGAGATGAACCGCTGCGGCGCATCACCGGATCGGTTCAGTAGGTGGATCACAGCGCCGGTAGAGCTTCGCCCGGGCACGATCTGGACCTGCTCGGGCAGATCGGTGCCGATTCTTAGGCTGCCAGTTGCCGTGGTCTCCGCCAGCGCCAGCTCCACCCAGGCGTCGCGCACCCGCGACAGCCCGATCTCGCGATAGACCAGCCCCGGACGCCAGGGCAGCACCAGCAGCCGCCCGGAGCCCACATCGGCACTGAGCCAGCCGGGGTGAGACGTCCGGTCGTGCCCGTAGCACTTCTCCGGCGGGCCGTACAGCGCCCGGCCCCAGGCGTGCCAGCCCGAGCGGGCTTGCGGCCCGGGTTCGAGCACAGCGAATCCCCCGACGGCGGGGGTCAGGTCTCCCTCACGCTCACCCAGGGGCAGGTGCAGCGAGCGCACCGACTCCTCAGTAGCGAAGACCGCCTTCTGGGTGGCCACGTCATCGGCGAACTGCAACGCGCCCTCGAACCAGCCCGAATCCCCGGTCAGCGCCACGGTGCCACCGGCGGCCAGCACCCCCTCCAGGGCGGACACCTCCTCGGAGCGCAAGGCTCCGCCGTCGGGAATCACCACGAGGTCGTACCTGTCGGCGGCCACCTGATCCAGGCGGTCCTGCCGGATCACATCGAAGGGCACATGCCGTTCGATCAGGCTGAGGTAGCACCCCCGGAACTCCGAGGTGCGGCGCGCGGCCTCGTCGGTGGCCCGGGTGCGCACCAGCGCGACCCGCGCCGTGGAGGCCAGACCGGCGTAGACGTCGGCATGCTCGCGATGGAACCGCGTGATCTGCCGGCCCACGTCCAGCGCCTCGAAGGGGCTGTCGGCCGGGACACCCATGATGTAGGTGGAGGGCTGGGCGCCGTGGGCAATGGCCTGCAGCAGGTACTGGCCGAGATGGTGAGGGTCCTCACCGGCCCAGCGGTAGGGCATGTCCACGAAACTGACGGCGTTGACGAACACCGGCCGGGCCGGGTCCCCCGAGCGTGCCGCACTGACCGACTCCGCGGTGGCGTGATGCCACAGCGGGCGCCCGACGGCGTTGTTCGCCTCGTGGAAGGTGATGTCGGCCCGGTTGCCGAGGATCAGGCCGGCGTCGGGTGCGAGTTCGCGCACGTGCGCCCGCATCCTGGCGGTCAGGTCATCGAGCACCCCGGCAGCGAACCGCTGCCAGGTCTGATAGCCCGGCGATCCAGGGTCGCGAGGGTGCTCGACCCCGGGCGCGAACTCGCGGAACCCCACCAGGCAGGGCTCGCAGTGGCACACACCCCAGTAGCGCCGGCTGTAGTCGTGCTCGTTGAAGGACATCCAGTTGAAGAAGAACCCGGCCAGGTCGAAGCGAGCGAGCACCTCGCTGATCACATCGAAGGACTTGCTCTGGTAGTACTCACCACTCGGGCAGACGCTGCGGTAGCCGTTGTAGATCTGTGGCTCGCCGTCGGGGCTGACGAAGCACCACTGCGGGTTCGCCTCGGCCCGGCGGGCGTCGATCTTGGAGAAGTCCATCCGGCCGAGCACCCGGATACCGCGTGCTCGGGCCGCCGCCACCGCATCCCCGATCAGATCGCCGGAGTCGCGTTCGGCCAAGACCGGGTTGACGCTCTGACAGTCCAACTCACTCGGGTAGTTGGCGATGATGCCGCCCACGCTGAGCAACCAGGTGTCGGCGCCGTAGTCCTCGATGGCATCGAGTGTGGCCTCGACGTCCAGCCCGGCGTCGATCTCCCGCAGGTTGGTCTGAAAGGTCCGGAACGGAGTGTGCCACCAGGGCTCGCTCACGAGGTGGGCTCCTCGGTGAGCAGCCGGAACAGCGCGGAGTGGTCCAGCTCGGCCCAGTCGCGCGCGATCGCGGCGTCCATCTGCGCGGCGACGGCCTGTACGCCGGGCACCGAGGTGCCGTGGTGCTCGGCGGCCGCGAGCGCCAGGCCGAGGTCCTTGCGGTGCAGTCGCATGCGGAAGCCGGGGTCGAAGGTGCGCTCCACCATCCGCTTGCCGTGCATCTCCAGGATGCGCGAGGAGGCGAAGCCGCCCGAGAGCGCCTCGCGCACCGCGGCGGGGTCGATGCCGGAAGCCTCGGCGACGGCCAGGCCCTCGGCGACGGCCTCGATGGTGAGGCCGACGATGATCTGGTTGACCACCTTGGTCGCCTGGCCGGAGCCGGCGGGCCCGAGGTGGGTGATGGTCTTGCCCATCACCTCCAGCAGTGGCATCGCCCGCTCGACGGCCTCCTCAGTGCCGCCGACGAAGATGGTCAGAGCGCCGTCGCGGGCGCCCACCTCACCGCCGGAGACGGGGGCGTCGACGTACGCGCCGCCGGCAGCCTCGACCTGCTCGGCGAGGGTGCGCGTGGCCACCGGGGAGATCGAGCTCATGTCGATCACGAGGGTGCCGGGCGCCAGGCCGGCGAGGACGCCGTCGTCGGCGGTGAGTACGTGCTCGACGTCGGGGGTGTCCGGGAGCATCAGGATCACCACCTCCGAGGCCCGGGCGACGTCGGCGGCCGAGCCGGCCGGGGTGGCGCCGGCGTCGACGAGGCCCTGCGAGCGTTCCTTGACGCGGTGCACGGTGAGTGAGTGTCCGGCGTTGATGAGGTTGAGCGCCATCGGTACGCCCATGACTCCGAGTCCGATGAATCCGATTCGCACGAGATCCTCCTTTCGCGCAGACAGCGTCCGCACGGTTGTGGTCGTGCCCCGGTCCGGGGCTTGCAGTTCAGGCAGACCGGGCCGCCGGCACACCGGCGGCCCGACGTCTTACCAGGTCAGGTGGACCACCTCGAGGTGGTCGATGGCGGGCAGGGCAACCTCGGCATACCCGTCGCTCACGCTCACCGGAACGTCCTCTCCGGTGACGACGAGGCGCGCCCGAGCGTCTTGCACGCCCTCGGGCAGACGCACTCGCACGCTCTGGCCGGTGAGCGGGATCAACTCGTGCGCCTGGCCGCGCATCGCCATCGGGTTGGTTAGGTTGACCACGTTGACGGCGAGTTCGCGCTCCCCCTCCTGGACGGCGAGGTCGACCAGGCCACGCCCGTCGACCTGCACGCGGGGTGTCTCGCCCAGCGCCCAGCGGACGGCGCCCGCGATCAGTCGTCCGTGGTCGGACTGCAGCGCCTCCCAGTAGATCTCCCCGACATTGAAGGCCACGTAGACGGTGCGCCCGCCGGAGGCGTGCTCGCGGGCGATGACGGCAGGCTCGCTGGGCTCCTCGCGCGGGTAGACCTCCTCCATCGGCAGGTCGGGGTAGTCCGGAACGAACCGGAACGGCACCGTGACGCCGTCGGCGGTGGGGATCTGCTCAACGCCGAGCACCAGCGATCCGGCCACGATCCGCTGGGCGCCCTCGTAGCCGGCGGTCAGTGGGTGGTCGGCGGTGATCGCCATGTACTTGTTCTTCAGCGGGCCCCGCACGTCCTGGCGCAGCCGGACGCCGAACACGTCACCGAGGGCGAGTTCCCGGGAGCCGGCCGGCCCCCGCACGCTGGAGTCATGAGCCGCCACGACGCTGCCGCCGGCGGCCACGAACTCCTCGATCACGCGCACCTGCTCCGGGGGGAGCTCGGGAGTGGCCGGCAGCACCAGCACCCGGATACCGGCCAGCCGGTCGGCACTGAGCGCCTCGTCGGCCACGTACTCGAACGGGATCCGCGCCTCCACCAGGGCCTGGTAGACGCCGTCCTCGTGGGCCCCCTGGCCCGGCGACGGCGTCCACGGGGTGCGCCCGGCGGGGCCCCGGCTGTCCAGGATGGCCACCTCGGCGGTGTACCGCAGCCGCCCGATCACGGGCTCGCAGCGCTCGTGCAGCCGGTAGGCGTCCACGATCGGCTGCACCCAGCGATCGTCGAAGTTCTCAGCCTTGAACTTGGTGAACCAGGGCAGCGCGCCCTGGGCGAAGCCGTCGACTACGAGGGCCTTGGTCTCCTCCGGGTCGGCCACGGAGTCCTTCCAGCGCAACTCGTGGCTCTCCGGTCCGACCGAGGTGATCAGCGCGACCGGGCGGTCCGGGTAGAGCCCGCGCGTGCGCTTGCCGATCCGGCCGGGCGTCCAGGCCGGTTCCAGATCGGAGCGGCCTTGCTTGTCGACGAAGAACATCGGGTAGCGGTCATCGACCAGCTCCGGCACGAGATCGCGGGTCAGTGCCGCGCCGCGGTTGGGGATGAATCGCACGTGCGGTTTGATCTCGCGCACGGCGTCGTCCCAGAGCACCACGAGTTCGCTGAGGCGACGGCTGTGCCAGGCGGCATAGGCCGGCCAGGCCGGGTCATCCAGATTCGCGACCCGCGGCAGCGCGAGGCCGGTGTCGGCAGTGAAGCGCTGCGCCGTCGCCTCGGTGTGGGAGACCACCCGGGGGCCGTCCCACCGGTTGGCGAACACGGCGTCGACGTCGTACTCGCGCACGATCTCGCGGGCCACGTCGGTGGTGAACTCGGTGTGGTAGCTGCTGAACGGGTCGGTCCACCACAGGCCCGGCACCGAGCTGTGGGGAATCGGCTGGCCGTCCTCGTCCCGGGCCAGCCACTCGGGGTGGGCGTCGGCGGCGTCCTGGTGGATCGCGTGCGGGTCCACCCGGGCCATCACGTGCATGCCCAGCGAACGAGCACCCTCCACGAGTGCACCGAAGGGGTCGGTGTCACCGAGGAAGGCGCTGCGGTGGTGCCACGGGATCTGGGTGGGGTAGAAGGCCATGTAGCCGCCGGCGCTCAGGCACAGCGCGTTCGAGGCGGACCGGCGCATGACGTCGATCCAGAAATCCACGTCCAGGGTGGCCGGATCGTCGTCCGTGAAAGTCAGCTGCGTCCATCGGGTGGCACCGCGGTACCAGTCCGGGGCTCGCAGGCCGATGGCCTCGCTGGGTTGTGCGTGCGTGAGCGTCACCGCTGTTCTCCGATCGTCGCTGATTGTTATACATGCTTACATGTCGAGCATAACTATGGCAAGGTGAACCCATGCAGTATTACGACTACGACGTCAGCGCCAATGTGTCCCTCCTGTTCACGGAGGTCCCCTACCTCGACCGCTTCCAGGCAGCAGCCGACGCCGGCTTCCGCACGGTGGAGAGCTGGTGGCCGTTCACCGAGCCGCACCCGGGCAACGACCGCGTGGACGAAGTCGCCGCGCGGATCGCCGACGCCGGCGTGCAGCTGATCGGCCTGAACTTCTACGCCGGCGACATGCCCGGCGGCGAGCGCGGAGTGACCTGCCGGCCCGAACGCGCCGAGGAGCTCGATCGTTCGACGGACGCACTCCTGCGCTTGGCACGCGCCACCGGCGTGCGCAGCTTCAACCTGCTCTACGGACAACCTGACGAGGGCGAGGAGCAGGCCCAGCGTGCCCACGCCGTCGGGGCCTATCGACGGGCCGCCGAGGCGGTGGCCGAGATCGACGGCACCATCCTGGTGGAGCCGCTGGCCCGCGGGCTGAACGGTTCCTACCCGCTGCACGATGACCAGGACGTGGCCGCGCTGATCGAGGAGGTCGGCTCACCGCGGCTGGCACTGCTGTTCGACTCGTTCCACCTGGGCATGAACGGTGTCGATGTGGCCGCTGTGGCCCGGCAGCGTGCCGCCGAGATCGGTCATGTGCAGCTCGCCGACTCCCCCGGTCGCGGCGAGCCCGGCTCGGGCGACCTGGACTTCACGGCGATCGCTGCCGCCCTGCACGAGGGCGGTTACCGGGGGACGGTCGCGGCCGAGTACAAGCCGACCCGTGCCACGACGGACACGCTGGACTGGCTCACACCATCGGCGGGACGGTGACGGCCATGAACTGTCATGATGTCAGTCGATCATGCGGCACCGACAAGACGACATGACAGGCAGAACTCCTGACAGCGCCGTCGCGATCGGCCCCCGTGCCCAGGAAGGATGAGGAGTGTCGACGAGTAGCAGTCAGATCAAGCTCGGGCCCGCGTCACTGACGGAGGCACTCTTCGAGTCCCTGCGCGCCCGGATCATCAACGGCGAGATCCCGCCGGGTGAACGGGTCACCGAACAGCGCGTGGCCGACGAGTACGGGGTGGCCCGCCCGACGGCGAAGTCCTGCCTGGAACGCCTGACCGGACTCGGCCTGCTCCGGCGCGTGGCCCACAAGTCGGCTGTGGTCCCGCAACTCTCGGCCGCCGAGATCCAGGACCTGTTCTTCAGCCGGGAGACTTTCGAAGCAGCCGCCACGTCGCACTTGGCACGCACCGCTCACCTGCCCGAGCAGATGACGAAAGCCCAGGCGGTGATGGTGCAGGCGGCCGCCCGGGAGGACTTCGCCGAACAGGTCCAGGCCGATATTGCCTTCCACTGGGGCCTGGTCGAGGGCCTCAGCAGCGAACGGCTGTCACGGATGTACGAGATGATCTCCGGCGAGATCCACCTGACGATGGGTCAGTACGCGGCGCACCGCCGCACCACTCCCACCACGGTGGTGGGAGAGCACGAGGAGATCATGGCCGCGATCAACGCCGGGGACGAGGATCGCGCTCGCTCGGCACTCATCGCCCACCTGGCCCACGCTCGTGACCGTGTTCTTGCCCAGGTGGAGGGCACGGGCTGATCGCCCCGTGCCCCGACCACCCGGGAACTGCCGCTGCTGGTGGGTCACGCCGACCTGGCGAGGTGGCTCCGTACGCAGGGGGCGAACGGCCTGAGGACATCACGCCCAGATCGACCAGGTACCGTCAAGGGGTACGGCACCAACCCGCAAGGAGTCCCCATGCCGCGCAAGTCCGCCCTGGCCGCCCTGACCCTGGCCGCCGCCGTGGCGCTGACCGGCTGCTCGTCCGAAGACGAGCCGGACGCGACCGAGAGCCCCACCGAGTCCGGCACCGAGGCCCCCGCCGACCCGGACACCGGCGCTGAGGCACCGGAGCCCGAGGACTTCCCCGAGGTCGTCGCCGAGGTCAACGGCGAAGAGATCGATCGTGACGAGTTCTTCTCCAGCTATGAGAGCCAGTTGCAGCAGGCAGCGATGTCTCAGCAGCAGACCGGCCAGCAGGTCGACCAGGCCCAGCTCCAGCAGCAGACCCTTGACCAGCTCGTCAACAACCTGCTGCTCACCCAGGCCGCCGCGGACGCCGGGATCGAGGCCGGTGAAGAGGACGTCACCGCCACCCTCGAGGACGTCGCCGCTCAGAACGGCCTTGGCTCAGCAGACGAGGTGGTCGACGCGCTCGTCGAACAGGGAATGAGTGAGGAAGACATCCGCCAGGACGCCGCCGACCAGTTCGCTGTCAACGCGTTCGTCGAGTCCGAGGTGGAGGTCAGCGAGCCCTCCGAGGACGAATTGCGCGCCCAGTACGACACTCTCGTCGAGCAGGCGCAGGCGCAGGGCGCCACCGAGGAGGACATCCCGCCGTTCGAGGAGGCCCGCGACCAGATCGCCCAGCAGGCCATGAGCGAGCAGCAGAGCGCCGGGGTGAACACGATCATCACCGAGCTGCGCGATGCGGGTGAGGTCACCGTCCACATCTGAGCGGTGGGCATGCGGGAACCGGCAACGGACGGTCTCCGCTAGGAGAAGTACGCGCCGCCGTTGAGGTCCAGTGAGGTCCCGGTCGTGAACCCGGAGTCTGCCCGGGCGTAGAACTCGGCCGCCGCCGCGACGTCGTCCGGATAGCCTGCCCGGCCCACGGGGATCCCGGCGATCTGCTGCCGCTGCGCCTCCACGGGTGTGAAGGTCTCGTGGAAGGGGGTGTCCAGGATCAGTCCCGGAGCGATCGCGTTCACGGCGATCCCCTGCGGGGCGACCTCCTTGGCCAGCGCCCGGGTGAAGCCGTCCAACGCAGCCTTGGCCGTCGCGTAGGCGGCCGACCCGTTCCCGCCACCGTTCTTACCGGCCAGTGAGGAGATCGTCAGGATCCGTCCGCCCTCACTGAGGTGGCGCAGTGCCGCGCGACTGGCGTAGAAGACCGACGTGACGTTCAACGTCATCACCTGCTCCCAGAGTTCGTCCGGCATCTGCGCGACCGGGTGCCGCGCCACCAGTCCCCCGGCGTTGTTGACCAGCACGTCCAGGCCACCGAGCTGGGCCGTGAGATCGTCGACGACCCGATCAACCTCAGCACTGCTTCGGGCATCGAGCTGGGTCCCGATCACGTCCACGCCCTCCGCCGCGAGCGCGTCGATGACCTCCTGCACGGGCCGGGAGTGCGTGGTGATCGCCACCTGCGCCCCGGCGCGGGCGAAGCGCCGGGCGATACCGAGCCCGATCCCGACTCCTCCCCCGGTGACGATGACGCGGCGGCCGGCCAGGGTGTGGTGCTGTTGCATCTGTTCTCCTCGAGAGTGGTCAGGCATCGGTGCCGCCTTGAATCAGCAGGTCACCGCTGACGAACGTATCGCCAAGTCCGATTGTCGAGCGTGGTTGGGTCAGGTACGGGGTAGCCACCACACTCACGCGATACCCCTCGACCTTCGAGACCGCGTCGGGAATCTCGACGGCGAAGCTCGCCTCCGCTGGTACCCGCCACTGCGCTCGTGGCCGCCCCTCCTCAGCCCGGTTGGCCGCCGCCAGGCTCCCGGCGGCGAGGGCGAGCTCCTCGGTCGCAGGATCGCCGCGGTGCACGCTCATGGCCCACCTGTCAGCGTGCACGACCACCCGGCGCAGGCCGAATGCCGTAGCGAATTGCGCTGCTGCTTTCGCCGGATCGCCGGCACCGACCAACCTGGTCAGCTCGCCTCCGTTCATACCGACGGAGTGCACGTGTGGACCGAGGAGTCTCATCACCCGCCCGAGCTCTCCCGGCCGGGCGTACTCCGCGAGCTCAAGGTGCACCAGCCGGGCACCGGCCTCCCGCCACGCGGCCGCCGCGCCGGCGACGACCCCGAGAACATCCGCACTGGAGGCGCTGGCCAGTCCGTTGAGGCCGGAGACCAGTCCCACGCCCCCGCGCACCAGCTCAGCCGAACGTTGCAGGAAGTGCTCGTCCAGCTGCAGCTGCTTGCGGGCCATGACCACCGTGATCCGGCTGGACCGGGTGACGTGAACGTCGTCGGCGCTCAGTCCGCGCGCCAACTCCAGCACATGGTTGGACGGCACTGGCACGCCCGGCTCGGCGTCGACAGAACCGGCGGGCACCGTACCGCCCTCAACGGCGAGTCGGACGCCGTCGGGGGTGGCGCGCAACTGGCGGGCGCTGCGGTTGCGCAGAGCCAGCAGCGGGTTCAGTCCGAGCTCGGACCAGCTCCAGGACGCCTGGATGGACGTTCCGCCGCACTGGACCCGCGCGGGAGGTCCGAGAATGGCCTCCAGCGCGGGTTCGGCCGCCACGTCATCGATGAACAACTCCCCATCCCGGCCCGCCCGCAGCCAGTCCTGCAGGGTGGACACCCCTTCGGCGAGCGACGGGGTCGAGCCGGAGGCGGCGAGCAGGCGCGCCAGTCCGGCCGCGTCGACGTGGTGCAGCGCGTCAGTGGTCGCTGAGAATCCAGCCACGATCGGTCCGCACCGGTCGAGGAGATCGGAGCGGTTCTCAACCAGCTCGCTGTAACGGTCCAACCACGGCACGCTGGCGGGCGCTGAGATCCTCGATACTGTCCGCACCATCCTCGCCTTCCTGTTCTCAGTCGTAGTAGTGGATCGTCCCGGCCGAGCCGAACAGGTCGATCTTGTGACGTACCAGATCCTTCACAGCCTCCATCGCACCGGGCACGATGAGCCGGGGATCCAACAGGGAAGTGTCTGCGAGCACCTCGCGCATGGCATCGTAGAAGGCGCGCTTGACGTCGGAGGAGATATTCACCTTGTTGATGCCGCGGCCGCATGCGTCACGGATCTCGCCATCGGGGTTGTCCGACCCTCCGTGCAGCACCAGGGGAACGTCCACGACTGCATCGATCGAGTCGAGCAGGCCGAGCCGCAGTTCTGGCTTGAGCGTCTTCGGGTAGATCCCGTGCCGGGTGCCGATCGCGATCGCCAGCGAGTCCACCCCGGTCCGCTCGGCGAATTCCACGGCCTCTGACGGCTCGGTGTAGAGGATGTCATCGGTTCCGCCCTCATCTGCCCCAGCGGTCTTGCCGATGGTGCCCAGCTCTCCCTCGACCGAGACCCCGGCGGCGTGAGCCACCTCGACCACCCGTGCGGTGATCTCGACGTTGCGCTCGAACGGTTCGAGGGATGCGTCGATCATGACTGAGGTGTAGCCCAGCTTGATCGCGCGAACGGCCTCTCCCAGCGTGGCACCGTGATCCCAGTGCAGGACGGTCGGAACGTTGCTGCGAGCGGCGCGGGAGAGCACAGCAGGGATGAAGTCGGGGCCGATCCAGTTTCCTTCTTTGGGCCCGAGGGCCACCATCAGCGGAGACTTGAGCTCTTCGCAGACCTCGAAGGCGGCCATCAGCATGCCGTAGTCGGACAGGTTGAGCGCCGGGACAGCGAATCCCTGGTCGCTGGCGGGCGCAAGGATCTGCGCACCCGTGATGAGTGTCATCTGGAGTGTTCCTCTCGATAGGTGAGTTTCAGTGCTTGACAGATCCGGACGTCATTCCGCCGATGAAGAATCGTTGGAAGAACACGAACAACACGATCACCGGCAGCGAGCCGAGCACGCTCATCGCCATCATCTGGTTCCAGTCGTAGGAGTGCTGTCCCATGAGCAGCTGGATCCCGATGGGCACCGTGCGCATGTCATCGGTGCGGGTGAGTGTCAGGGCGAACAGGTACTCGTTCCAGGCGATCATGAAGGTGTACATCCCCACCGAGACCATCCCTGGTAGCGAGATCGGGATGAGGATGCGCCACAAGGCGCCGAAGGAGGAGGTGCCGTCCACGCGCGCAGCCTCGTCGAGCTCACGCGGAAGGGTGTTGAAGTACCCGGTCATCATGATGATCGCGTACGAGAGCGTGAAGACGATGTAGGTCAAGATCAGGCCCGCGTAGGAGTTGTACAGTCCCAGCGCCACCATCAGCCCGAAGTACGGGATGAGCAAGGTGACCGGTGGCACGGCCTGGACCGAGATCACCACGACATTCATGAGGTGCTTGCCCGGGAACTCGTAGCGGCTGAACGCGTAGGCGGCGTGAACAGCCACCAGGAGCGTCAGGGCCACGACCGAGAGCGCCACGACGTAGGAGTTGAGGAAGAACCGCAGTTGCCGCGGGTCCTGCAGGATGCCGATGAACGGCTGGATCGAGGGGTTGTCGGAGAGCAGGCTCGGCGGGTAGGCGAAGATCTCGGAGTTGGATTTCAGCGCCGACAGGAGCATCCACAGGATCGGGGCCCCCGCGAATGTGGCCCCGAGAACGAGGCCGGTCACGGTGAGCACCAGGGCGATCCGGCGTCGCTGCCGGGTTGTCAGCCCACGGACAACGGCAGGCGCAGCCGTGGCGACGCGGTCGCGCTGTCTGGGCAGGGTGGGGGTGGCCATGGTCAGTCCCTCGCCTTCTGGTGGCGGACGTAGGCGTAGGCGAGCAGCGCGGAGATGAGCAGGAAGAACACTGCGCTGGCGGACGCCGTCGAGAACATGTACTGCGAGAAGGCGAGTTTGTAGGTGTAGGTGGACAGCAGCTCGGTGCGGTCCAGCGGGCCGCCGCCCGTGCTCATCCAGATGAGCGCGAACTGATGGGAAGTCCAGATCAGGTCGAGCAACGTCATCGAGATGATGATCGGCCGCAGCTGCGGAACGGTGATCGAGGCGAATCTGCGGATCGGGCCGGCACCATCGACTGAGGCAGCTTCGTAGAGGTCGGCGGAGATGCCCTGCAGGCCCGCCAACAGGCTGACCATGAAGAAGGGGTAGCCATACCAGATGTTCATCAGCGTCACGGCGAAGAGGGCCAGGGCCGGATCGCCCAGCCATTCCTTCGGCGCGTCGAGCACCCCGACGGTCGTCAGGACGTAGTTGAACACCCCACTCGGATTGAGGATCAGCCGCCACAGGATGGCGACGATGGCGACCGTGAGCAGCCAGGGAAGAACGAAGATCGTGCGGAACACGGTCTTGATCCGGTTCGGCAGCAGCGGCGTGTTCAGCAGCGTCGCGAAGGCCAGCCCGAGCACCAGGTGGGCACCCACCGAGGCGAGGACGAAGACTGTCGTGTTCCGCAGCGCCGCGTGGAACTGGGAGTCGGCGAGAATGTCGATGTAGTGCTGCAAGCCCACCAGCTGCGGGTTGGCATTGGTGATGACGTTGTTCTGCAGGGAGTACCAGATCACCATCCCGATCGGGAGGGCCATCAGCACGGCGAGCAGGACGAGCGTCGGGGACAGATAGGCGTAGGCAGTGGCCGCGTTGCCGCGGGAGTGTCGCAGCGAGGTCAAGACGAACCCCTTCGTAGCGAGAAGTAGAGGGAGTGGGTGGCGCAGGCGGGAAACTCACCCGCGCCACCGCGGACGGTGCACGTGTGCGGTGGCACCGAGGACTAGAAGGTTCCCGACCACTCCTGCTGCACCGCGGACATCGCCTCGTCGATCGGTTTGTCCTCGGCAAGCACGTGCTGCAGTTCCTGGTCGAAGATGCGCATCAGCTCGTCTGCCAGCGGAAGGCCGGTGAACTCGCTGGCGGGGTAGCCCGCCTGCCAGATCTCGAAGGCGTCCTGGAACACGGGGTCCGCATCCGTGAGGTCCGGCGTGACGTTCGCATTGCCCGGGAAGCCGTTGGCGAAGCCGCTCAGTTCGCCGTTGGCGTCCTCACTCATGATGAACTCGATCAGCTTCCAGGATTCCTCCGGGTGCTCGGTGTTGGCCGACATCCCGATGCCCCATTCCGCGTACCGCACACCGGATTCGCCCGTGTACCCGTCCACCACTGGCATCGGGACGACGGAGAAATCCAGCTCCGGGCTGTTCTCGCGGATGAGATTGATGTGCGCGAGCGAGGAGACCATCATCGCTACCCGCCCGTTGGTGAACTCCTCGACCTTGTCCTGCTCGGCCATGGTCAGCCCGCCCGGCGCCATGACACCTGCGTCCCACAGCTCCTTGATGAACGCCACCGTCTCGTGGACGTCCTCGTTGTCAGCTGCTGGGCCACCGTCGTCAGTGAGCATGGTGCCGCCTGATGCCCAGTTCCAGGGCATGATGTCGATCTGGATGCCGTTGGGCTGCTCCAGGCCGAGCGCGGCGACGAAGCCGGAGGCGTCCGTAGCGTCGGTGACCTGCTGAGCGACCTGCACGAACTCGCTGCGTGTGGTCGGCACCTCGGCGCCGGCCTCCTCCATCAACTCATTGTTGATGAACATCGGGTAGGCGAAGTTGACCACGGGAATGGAGTAGGCCGAGCCGTCCACCCGGACCTGCGCTCCCAGCTGGGAGTCGTCGTAGCCGTACTCCGTCATCACATCGGTGAGGTTGGCGATCGATCCTTGCGTGGCGAAGTCGTGAACCCACGAGCCGGCGAGTCCCAGCACATCCGGCATGGTCCCGGAGGCGGAGCCAGCGATCACCTGGTCCTTGATCGAGGCGAACGGACCTGACAACAGTTCGACGTTGATGTCAGGGTTCTCCTCCTCGAACTGCTCGATCAGCCCTGCCAAAGCGCCATCGGGAAGCTCCGGCTCCCACCATTGCATGAACTCGATCGTGACCTGACCGTCGTCGTCTCCGCCGTCGACCTCGCCACCGGCACTGCTGCATCCGGCTGCGAGTGCGCCGACAGCAACAGCTGCGACGGCGGTCTGGACGCTCCGAGAGCGGAGCGTGGTGCGTGAGCGAACAGCACTGTTCATCAGTCCTCCAGGTACTTCTACCGACCCGTGAGCCGTCTGCTGTGACGGATCAGGGATTCCAGGGAACGTGCATGCTTCTGCCGAAGCACGAGGTCGATAGTTGCACAACTCTGCAACTCTCTGCAAGAGTCGGCTTCATTAGGCAGGGCATAGCGCGACATGTCCATGCGATCGGGTGCCTGCACACGGCGTCTGAGCGCGATACGTTGCCGGTGCCAGCCGTGTGGACGACCGACCCTGGGAGGACGAATGAGCGAGGAAACCGCCGAATCTGGCGGAGCGGAACTGCCCGCCGTGCGTCGGGGGCGCATCGTGGACTTCATCGAGTCGATGCGCCAAGCCAGCGTGCACGAGATTGCAGAAGAGTTCGACGTATCCCCGGATACGGTGCGCCGAGATCTCATCGAGCTGCACAAGGACGGACTCCTGAGCCGCACTCGAGGAGGGGCCATCGCAAACTCCGTGATCACCAGCCCGGACCGGGAGCTTCGGATCCGTCAGCAGTTGCAGGAGTCCGAGAAGAAGCGCATCGGATCATTCGCCGCTGGGCTCATCCCCAACGGGGGCGTCGTCGCGTTCAACGGCGGAACGACCACGCTAGCGGTGGCTCGGAACCTCAGCGATCATCGAGACCTCACCATCGCGACCAACAATCTCAGCATCCCGTTCGAGGTACCCACACACGCGGTGAGGAACCTCTACATCTTCGGCGGGGACGTGCGCTTCTCCTCCCAGGTCACCGTCGGCCAGGCTTCCTTCCCGGACCTCGGAGACCCGGGCACGGTGCACTTCGACACGGCCGTGATCGGTGTTGGTGGCATCACCAGCGAAGGCTTCTCCGTCAGCAATCTGGGCGAGGCCGGCATGATGCGTCACCTCATCAAGCGTTCGACTCGTGTGATCGTGGTGGCCGACTCCACCAAGTTCAACCGACCCCAGTTCGCCCTCGTCGCACCGTTGAGCGCTGCCGACGATCTGGTCTCCGACGCCGCCCCGCCGGAGGCCCTCCGCACGATGTTCGACGAGCTCGGCATCGTGGTGCACAACGCCTCCCCCGCCTGACAGGCGGTGACGCCAGATGACCCGGGGCAGCCCAAGGTCGTGCTCGTGATCAGGACTCATGGCGCGGGCGGAACCACCTGGACGCCAAGCGAGCACGCGACGCCGAAGGCCTCCTGAGCTCGAGCAGTGGTGGATCGCGGTGATCGATCGATGATGTCCGCTCGCCCCCGGCGCTCGTGACCTGCGGCTACGATCATGGCTCGTGAACGCGCGTCCAGCCACCGCGCTGCTTGCCGCCATCATCGTTGCCCTGCTCGCCGGTTGTACCGGCGAACCCACGGACGGCGTCCCTGAGCCGACCGCCTCGGCCTCGCCCGGCGAGAGCTCACCTGTGGCGACCACGGAGGCACCGGAACCCTCCGAGAGTGAGGAACCTGCGCCGTCGGGAATCGAGGAATGCGAACCGTTCGTGCTCGCCGAAGGCGGGCAGGTGCCCGGGGTGGTGGTGGGTGACTGCGTGGCCGCGGCGATGGTGGCCGCCGGCAGCGGGGTGCACCGTGTGGACTCCAGCGACGGCACCTCCTCTGTGGTGCAGTTCCCCGACCCGCGCCAGGACTGACGAACGCCTCCCCAACCTTCTCGGTGACCCTCGATGTCGGACGGCAGTTCGGAATGAGAGCATGGGACCGATGACCGCCGCACCGCCTCCCAGCCCGTTCGTCGCGACACTGTGCGAGCGCCTCGGTGTGAGCTATGGCGGGTGGGACACGATGAGCCCGCTGCCGCCGGACAAGGGCGGCCCGGGCTCGCTGGTCGTTTTCCACGTCGACGATGGCAGCACTCCCCCGGCCCGCGAGGAACACCTGCAGGGCAGCGGGATCATCCGGGAGGCGCGCGTGTTCCCGGACCGGACCGAGGTGTACGACGGCGACACTCTCCTCGCCCGCTACGACGACCTCACCGTGATGCAGATCTTCGGCTGAGCGCCACCACATCCACGGAGATCACAGCATCCCGCGGTCCCGGGCGAGGGCCACCGCTGCCCCACGTGAGGTGGTGCCCAGCCTGGTGTTGATGTGCGCCAGGTGCGACTTCACCGTGGCCACGGAGACGAACAGCTCCCGGGCGATCGCATCGTTCGAGCGGCCCGCCGCCACCAGGCGCAGCACCTCCAGCTCGCGGGCGCTGAGGTGCTCGGCCGGGGCACGCACCCGGCCGAGCAGGCGCCGCTGAACGTCTGCCCCGAGCGCCACTTCCCCGGCGGCCGCAGAGCGGATCGCCCGCGCCAGCTCCTCCGTCGGGGCGTCCTTGAGCAGGTACCCGGTCGCACCGGCGCCGATGGCGGCGAGGATGTCGGCGTCGGTGCCGTAGGTGGTCACCACGAGCACGGGAATCCGATACCGCCCCACGATGGTGCCGGTCGCCGTCGCACCACTCATCCGCCCGTCACCGAACCGGAGGTCAAGCAGAATCACGTCAGCGCGTCCCTCGTGCTCGAGCCACTGCAGGAGATCCTCAGCGGTGGAGACCTCGTGCACCACCTGCATATCGGGCTGGTCATCGACCACGGCACGCAGACCGGTGCGCACCACCGGGTGGTCGTCGGCGAGAACGACGTCGATCATGGCTCCTCCGTCCATGGCGCCGGCACTGTGGCTGCCAGCGCAGTCCCCTCGCCCGGGGCGGTCTCGAGGGTGAGGGTGCCACCGAGTTCGTGCACGCGTGAGCCGATCGCTGCGATCCCGAATCCCCGTTCGCCCCGTTCCGGAACTGCCGCCGGGTCGAATCCGCGGCCGTCGTCGACCACGTGGAGGGTGACGCTGCCGGGCTGGTAGCTCAGGGTCAGCCGGGCCCGCTCAGCGTCAGCATGTTCGGACACGTTGGCGAGTGCGGACTGGGCGATCCGCAGCAGCGCGGTCTCCACCGGCACCGGCAGCCGGCGCGCCGGTCCCGTGGCGTGCACGGTCACGGTCAGCTCCCGACGGCGTCCCTGCCCTGCTGCCGGGGAGTTCGCCATGTGGTCGGCCACCCTCCGTAGCGCGTCGAGCAGAGTGTTCCCGTCCAGGTCTGGCGGAGTGAGGTCGTGGACGACGCGGCGTGCCTCGGCGAGACTCTCCCGCGCCGCGTCGCGCGCTTGGGCGATGCGGGAGCGGGCGCGCTCGTCGTCGCTGCCGACGCTGGTCTCGGCCGACCTCAGCAGCAGCTCGATCGCGGAGAGGGACTGGGCGAGAGTGTCGTGGATGTCGCGGGCCAGGCGGGCGCGTTCGTCGGTCACCGCACGTGCCCGTTCGGCCTGAGCCAGGTGCTCGCGGGCGCGCGTCAGTTCCTCGACCGTGCGCTGGCGTCCCTGGGATTCGCGGATGAACGCCTCGATCCCGAGGACCACCCCGACGGCGACCCCGGCACCGAGCGCAGGTCCCAGCACGTAGCCGGTCCAGGCATCGTCGGCGCCAGCCTGCACCAGCACCCCGTCCGCCACGGCGACGACCGTCGTCACGGCCACCGCCAGCACACCACGGTGGGGACCGAGCACATGCATCTGCAGCAGCATGAACGGGAACGCGATCCACAACGCTGCCGGGGAGAGCCACAGCAACCCCACCCACAGCACCAGCAGCGCGATGATCCACACGCCATCCGGCCGCCATGCTCCCCGCGGACTGTCCACGGATCGCTCGTGCACCCGCACCGTGATCCGGCCCCACACATACACGCCCACAAGGGCCGCAGAGACCGCCATCACCAGCCACCTGACCGGGAGCGGAGCCAGCAGCACCGCGACAACGAGGAGGGTCGCGAGCAGCACGTCCAGACCGAGGATGAGTCCGCGTGCCGCCGAGAGCGACCGAAGGTGGGTCACCCGTCCACGGTAGCCGGGCACAGCGGCCATGCATCATCCGAATGGTTGATCTCCGGGACCACCCTTCCGCTCGGCAGGATCACCCCGGATCCCGATGATCGCGCGGGGGAAGGCACCAATGCTGGAGGCAGTGCCAGCTCAGCCCCGTGGAGGTATCCCGTGTTTGTCGCGCTACGCGATCTGAAGAATGCTCGTGGCCGGTTCGTCCTGATGTCGGTCGTGATCGTGTTGATCACCTTCCTCGTGACGTTCCTGGCATCGCTGACCGAAGGGCTGGCGCGCGAATCGACCTCTGCGGTGACCGAACTCCCAGCCGACCGGCTGGTCTTCTCGATGCCGGCCCCGGGTGACTCCCCCGCATTCACAGCCTCCCAGGTCACTGCTGGTGTGTGGGAGGAGTGGGCGCAGTTGCCGGGAGTGCAGACAGCAGAGCCCCTGGGCGTGGCCACCACCCGGGCAGAGTCGGCCGGCACCACCGCCTCGGTGACGACCCTGGGCGTGATCCCGGGCTCGGCTCTGGCGCCGCAGCGTGTCACTCCGGGGACGGTCCTGCTGAGTACCGGCGCGGCCGAGGATCTGCGCATCGGCACGGGAGAGACCGTGACACTGGGCGGCCGGGAACTCACCGTCGCGGCTGTCGCGGACTCGGATGCGTCCTTTGCCCACACACCCGCAGTCTGGACGAGCCTGGAGGACTGGCAGGCGATCGGTGCACGGGGCGCCGACGGCGACGAGCCTGTGGCGACCGTCGTCGCACTCACCACGAGCGGAGCCAGCGACGCCGATCTCGCTGCCGCCGACAACGAGAACGGCACCACCACGCTCACCCGGGCCGACGCTCGCTCAGCGGTGTCCTCGTTCGCCGGCGAGAACACCTCACTGACCACGATGCAGGCGTTCCTGCTGGTGATCTCGGCACTGGTGGTCGGAGCCTTCTTCAGCGTCTGGACCATCAGCCGCTCCGGCGAGATCGCCGTGCTCAAGGCGCTCGGCGCGTCCACCGCCTATCTGCTGCGCGACGCCCTCGGGCAGGCCGCCCTCTTGCTGGTGGGCGGGGTGGCGCTGGGCACGGGTCTGGCCGCGGGCGGTGCGGCGCTACTGCCAGGGACGGTACCCGTCGCGCTCACCGCCGGCACCACGCTGGTGCCGGCTGCGGGCCTGATCGTGCTGGGCCTGCTCGGAGCCGGTGTATCGGTGGCTCGCATCACCGGCATCGACCCGCACGCCGCCCTCGCTGCCCGCTGACACGGGCGCGCCGATACCCACCCGACTATCCCAACCGCCCAGCCCCGAGCCACTCGGCTCCACACCATTGACGAGGGAGAACGCCATGGACCTGCACCTGGAGCACCTCACGCTGACCTACCCGGACGGGGAGAGCTCACTGACCGCCGTCGACGATGTGGACCTGACCGTTCCCGCGGGCAGCACCACCGCGTTGCTCGGCCCGTCCGGATCCGGGAAGTCCAGCCTGCTGGCCGTCGCTGCCGGGCTGACGGCGCCCGACCATGGGGTGGTTCGCTTCGGTGGCGAGCAGGTCTTCACCTCCGCGACACCCGCAGCACGGGCCACCCGCGAGCGCCTGAACCGGATCGGCATGGTGTTCCAGTCGCCGCAGTTGCTCGGCTCGCTCACCGCTCTCGAGCAGCTCGAGTTGCACGCCCACCTCCGTGGCCGGCGGCCCGCAAGCGTGCGCTCGCGCGCGCTTGAGTTGCTGGCGGCCGTCGGGGTGGCCGACCACCGGCACAAGCGCCCTGCCCAGCTCTCCGGCGGGCAACGCCAGCGGGTGGCGATCGCGCGTGCACTGGTGGGCCGCCCCGAGGTCCTGCTGGTGGACGAACCCACGTCGGCGCTCGACCACGAGCGCGGCACCCAGGTGGTCGAGCTGATCACCCAGCTGGCACGCGAGCTGGGAGCGGCCACGCTGCTGGTCTCCCACGACGCCTCCACCCTCACCACCGCGGACCGGACCGTGCGGATGCGCGATGGGCGCATCGAGGAGCCGGCAGGAACCGTGGCGGCGTGAGTCGCGGACGCAGTACTCCGGGGTGCGGGCCCACCCCCGGTGGAGGCTGCACCTAGCGACCACCGCATGTTAGTGACTAACATTCAGGGGTGAGGAACGCTACCGACCGGGCTGCACGGACCCGGGCCCGCTTGGCCGCATGTGCACTCGACCTCTTCGAGCAGCACGGGTTCGAGGCCACAACCACGGTACAGATCGCGGCTGCTGCGGGGGTCAGCGAGATGACTCTGTTCCGCCACTTCCCGACCAAAGATCAACTGGTCACCGGCGACCCGTACGACCCGGCGATCGCGGAGGTGGTGGCGGCTCAGCCGGCGTCCATGCCTCCCCTGGCCCGCGCCAGTGCCGGGGTCCGCACGGCCTGGGCTCGCCTGCCGGAACCCGAGACCGGAGACGTTCGGCGGCGGGTGCGGATCGTCGCGAGCACGCCGAGCCTGATTGCCGCGATGCACGCCGGGACTCGCGCCACGGAGGATGCGATCGCGCACGCCCTGATCGGCGGCGGGGCGAGCGGCCGGGATGCGCGTATCGCCGCAGCGGCACTGCTGGCCGCACTCACGGCAGCACTCCTGGACTGGGCAGAGACCGACGACGGAACGCTGGGCGAAGCCATCGTGAGCGCCCTAGACGTGCTGGACGGCGACACCCCATGACGCCACGCCGCCAGCTCGCGCCGACCGAACGCCTCCACACCGTGCCACTCCAGGCGGCCGGCGTGAGCCGAGTGTTCGCCGGGGGTGGTGCCGGTGTGCATGACATCGACCTCGCGGTGGGCACCGGGCAGATTCACGCCTTGGTCGGTCTGAACGGAGCCGGCAAGTCCACGCTGATGCGGGTACTGCTTGGAATGTTGCGGCCGGACGCCGGCCAGGTCCGCATCCGTGACGTCGCCATCGCCGACGCAGGACCGCACGAATGGCGAGAGGTCGGCCACCTGGTGGAACACCCTCTCGCCTACGGCGAATTGACCGGGCGGCAGAACGTGCTGCTCGCTGCCCGCCTGCACGGGATCGCCCGCGTTCGTGCGGGCGCCGCGGTCGAGCAGGTGCTCGCAGAGCTGGGCCTGGAGCGCTACGCCGGTGTCCGCGCCGGGCGGCTCTCACTCGGCAATCGGCAGCGCGTCGGCCTCGCGGCCGCACTGGTGCACGAGCCCCGGGTCATCGTTCTTGACGAGCCGAGCAACGCTCTCGACCCTGCCGGTGTAATCCTGCTGCGCGAGTCGCTACGCCGCCGCGCCGGCGAGGGGGCAGGGATCCTCGTCTCCAGCCACCATCTCGACGAGGTTGCCCGGATCGCCGATCGCATCACCGTGCTGAACAACGGCCGCATCATCGGCACCCTGGACCCGGGCGGCGTGGACCTCGAGCGTGCCTTCTTCGCCCTGGTCCACGCCGACGACGAACGACGCGCAGCAGCAGAGGAGGCAGCGTGAACGGGCTCCTGATCGCCGTCGAGGTCGAGCTTCGCAAGGCTGTCGCCTCCCGGGTGCTGGGCGCCACCACGATCATCCTCGTACTCGGACTTGTGGCGCTCACGGTCGGTCTCGAGCTCGGCGTCCGTTCCGGCAACACGAACGTGACCGCCCAGCTCGGCCCGCTCGCCGCGCTTGACGGATGGGCCCGGATGGTCGGCCTCGTCGCTCAGATCACCGCAGCAGGCGCGCTGATCGCCTTCGGTGTCGTCCTGAGCTGGCTGGTCGGGCGCGAGTTCGGCGAGGGCACGATCACCAGCATGTTCGCTCTTCCGGTGGCACGGCCGGCCATCATGCTCGCGAAGTTCGCGGTCTACCTCGCCTGGGTACTCGCGGTGGCACTGGTGATCACGGCCGTCCTGGCTGTCGTCGGCGTGGCTCTCGGCTACGGGATGCCCCATGAGCCAGAGCTCGCGGCGCTGGCGCGCCAGCTGGTGCTGACGGCGCTCACCGGGCTGGTCGCCTTCCCGGCGGCGTGGGCAGCGACGCTGGGGCGGGGACTGCTTCCCGGTATCGCCGCCACGATCGGCCTGGTCGTCTGCGGCCAGGTGATGGCGGTTGCGGGGGTGGGCGCCTGGTTCCCCGTCGCCGCACCGGCGCTGTGGGCGCTCGATCCGAGCGCGGTCACGGCGCCGCAACTGGCCCTCGTCGGGGCGTTGGCGGGGATCGCGGTGGCCCTCACCGTGCGCTCGTGGTCACGGCTGGAGTTGGACCGGTAGCGAGATCACACGGCCGGCCTGACGCGATCGACACAGATGCGTGCAGCCACGCAGCATGATGCCGCACAGCGAGGCGGTCGTGTCGCTCCGACAACGATCCGCGGGAACAACCATGCAGATCTCGCGTTGACCCCTATGAAGTCCAACTTTCAACATCACGCGAGGACCCATGCCTGACTACGGCCACGACCTGACTTTCGGCACCTTCCTCACCCCTGCGGCCGGCGATCCGCAACGCCCGGTGGCCCTGGCCCAGCTCACCGAGCAGGTGGGCCTCGACCTGGCCACGTTTCAGGATCACCCCTACCAGCCGAGTTTCCTCGACACCTGGACGCTGCTGACGTGGGCGGCCGCCCAGACCGAGCGCATCACGCTTGCCGGGAACGTGCTCAACCTGCCGCTGCGACCTCCCGCGGTACTGGCGAAGTCGCTCGCCTCGCTCGATCTACTCTCCGGTGGCCGCGCCGCGCTCGGCCTCGGCGCCGGGGCCTTCTGGGACGCGATCGAGGCACTCGGCACCCCGCGCCGCACCCCGGGCGAAGCAGTCGACGCCCTGACCGAGGCGATCGAGGTGATCCGCGAGCTGTGGGACACCACCAGCCCGCGCCCGTTGCGCACCGAGGGTGAGCACTACCGCCTCACCGGAGCCAAGCGCGGCCCGGCACCGCGCGCTCAGGTGCCGATCTGGCTCGGCGCCTACAAGCCGCGGATGCTGCGACTGGTCGCCACCGCGGCCGACGGCTGGCTGCCGTCACTGGCCTACCTGAAGGACGGCGACCTCGCCCGAGGCAACGCCACCATCGACGCCGCCGCCGAGCAGGCCGGCCGTCACCCCGCCGAGATCCGCCGGTTGCTGAACATCAACGGCACCGTCTCCCCCAGCTCGCAGGGCTACTTGAACGGACCGGTGGAACAGTGGATCGAGGAATTGACCGCCCTCGCACTGGCCGACGGCATCGGCACCTTCATCCTCGGCAGCGACGATCCGGAACTGATCCAGACGTTCGGCGAGCAGATCGCACCCGCGGTGAGGGACGCCGTCGGCAAGGAGCGTGCCCTGCGGGGCACCACACCCGCCTCCGCGCAACGCGGACGGGCGGCCCTGGCCAAGCGCCGCGAGGGGATCGACTACGACGGGCTGCCGGCAGAACTGGCGGCGACCGCCGTCGAGCCGGGTGACCGGGCGTATGCGGGGATGCAGCACAACTACCTGCGGTCCGGTTCACCCGGGCTGATCCTGCTTCCCCGCACAGCGCAGGAGGTGGCGCAGGGCCTGAGCTTCGCGCGTGAGCAGGAGGTACCGCTCGGGGTGCGCTCGGGCGGTCACGGCATCAGCGGGCGTTCCACCAACGACGGCGGACTGGTGCTCGATCTTCGCAGCTTCAGTTCGGTGGAGGTGCTGGAGTCAGGGCTCGTGCGTGCTGGAGCCGGTGCCACGTGGGCTCAGGTGGCCGAGACGCTCACGCCGCACGGGCTGGCGATCAGTTCCGGCGACTACGGCGGCGTGGGTGTGGGCGGTCTGGCGACCACCGGTGGGGTGGGGCTGCTCGGGCGCGCCTTCGGGCTCACCATCGACCGGGTGCGGGCGGCCGAGGTGGTGACGGCGTCCGGTGAGATCCTGCACGCCTCACCCGAGGAGAACGCCGACCTGTTCTGGGGTCTGCGCGGCGCGGGTGGCAATCTCGGGGTGGTCACCTCGGTGGATATCGAACCGATGCCGCTCGGGGATGTGGTGTTCTCCCAGATGTCACTGGATGCCACCGATACGGCTGGGCTGCTGCAGCGCTGGGGTGCCGCCGTGGAGGCCGCCCCACGCGAGCTGACGAGCTTCCTGATCCTCTCCCCCGCCCGTCGCGGGCAGCCGGCGATGGCGCAGCTGATGACTGTGATCGCCAGCAGCGACACCGAGCTGGCGGTACAGCAGCTGGAGAGGCTTGCCGACGCCGGGCCGCTACTGGGGCATCAGGCCTATCAGCTGCCGTATGCGCAGGTGGTGCGGGTCGGGGACCGGAACCACTCCGGGGGCGGTTCGCCGGCAGTGCGGTCGACGCTGGTGACGCATCTCCATGAGGCCGCCGAAGCGTTCGCACGGGTGGCCGGCTCCGGGGTCGCCTACTTCCTGCAGATCCGCGCCACCGGCGGCGCCTCGCACGACCTGGCGCCCGAGGAGACGGCGTACCCGCACCGCAGCCAGAACTTCCTGCTCAGTGCGATGGGGGCGAACCAGCAACGCCTGGACGAGCTCTGGGACAGTGAGATGGTCGGGCATGGCGAAGGGCTGTATCTCTCCTTCGACACCGCCGACGTCACCGCGCGGCCGGACCTGCTGGAGGCTGCCTTCGGGACGAATCTGCCGCGGCTGCGGGAGCTGAAGCGGCGCTGGGATCCGGAGAACGTGTTCTCGGGGAACTTCCCGATCAGTTGAGCTGGTACTGGCCAAGGTGCACGCGGCACGCCGGTGCTGTCAGGGCTGTCAGGGCTGTCAGTGTTGTCCAGGCGGGCCGTTCGGGTTGCGCCAGGAACGCCCACGGGTGCTGAGGACCACGAGCACCACGCCCAGGGCGAGCGTGATGGAACCGATCACCAGCCAGGTCGGGTCCCCGGTCATCGAGCTGCCGGGCAGCAGACCGATGCCTTGACCTGCCCACACCGCCCCGATCAGCACGGCGATCACGCCGACCACTGCCAGCACAGGCTTCTTGATCACGGCGGGCCTTTCATCGGGATGGTTCGGTCAGCCTATCCCGCCGACCCTCACCCACCCGATGGCGAATGAGGCGCCAGCGCATCCAGGGCGTAGTGTCAGCACATGGACCACCTTTTGGTCCGGTGACGAGGGAGTTCCACGATGAACAACAAGTCCAATGCCAAGAAGGCCGGAAAGTCCCTCAAGGAAAAGCGCGCCGACAAGGCGGACAAGCGGGCCAAGAACGCCGAGCACGCCAGCGCCGTCGAGAGCGTCGTCGCCAAGAAGAAGCACTGAGAGTGGCCGCGGACCTTCTCACCCTCGGAGTTCTCGGAACCTCGGCCAAGACGGACGAACGCCGTCTCGCCCTGCACCCCGCACACCTGGAGCGGATCGACTCCGAGCTGCGCGCCCGCATCGTGCTCGAGTCGGGCTACGGCGAGCGATTCGGGGTCACGGACGAGGTCTTGGCCGAGTCTGTGGCCGCAGTGCGCCCGCGCGCCGAGGTGATCGCCTCGGCGAACGTGGTGGTGCTGCCCAAACCGCAACTGAGTGACCTCGCGGACGTCCGCGAGGGCCAGGTGCTGTGGGGGTGGCCGCACTGCGTGCAGGATGCTGGCCTCACCCAGTTGGCTATCGACAAGAATCTCACCCTGATCGCATTCGAGGCCATGAACCACTGGAAGCACGACGGCGGCTTCGGCCTCCACGTGTTCCACAAGAACAATGAGTTGGCGGGGTACTCCTCGATACTGCACGCACTGCAACTGCGCGGACTCACCGGCAACTACGGCAGGTGGCTGCGCGCCGTCGTCATCGGTTTCGGTGCGACGGCTCGCGGGGCCGTGACCGCACTGCACGCGCAGGGCATCCACGACGTACGGGTGCTGACGAACCGGGAGGTCGCCGCCGTCGGATCGCCGATCCCCTCGGTGCGGATCCTCCAACTCGACCATGACGACGACCCCACCCATCCCCGCTACGTCATCAGTGAGAAGGGCCGGGTGCCGCTCGCCCCGTTCCTGGCGGAGAGCGACATCGTGGTCAACTGCACGCTGCAGGACCCGTTGGCCCCGCTCACCTATCTGCGCGAGGAGGACCTGGGCGCGTTCCGACCCGGCAGCATCGTCGTGGACGTTTCCTGCGACGAGGGGATGGGATTCAGCTGGGCCCGGGCGACATCGTTCGCGGACCCGATGTTCACCGTCGGCGACAACGTGCACTATTACGCCGTCGACCACTCCCCGTCCCACCTGTGGGAGTCCGCCACCTGGGAGAACAGCGAGGCGCTGCTGCCGTTCCTGCGCACCGTGATGGAAGGGCCGAGCGCCTGGGCCGCCAGTGAGACGATCACCCGGGCGACGGAGATCGCCGGTGGCCACATTCGCAATCCCGACGTGCTCGCCTTCCAGGGGCGAGAAGCCGCCTACCCCCACCTGGCGGTGAAACCAGCTCCACGTCTGCGAGCTGCGACATAGGGAGCGTCCTCGGAGACCGTCCTGGCCCCGCCGGGCGTTCGTCCCCGTATCGATCCACGCTGGCCTACGGCACGCGCTCGAGGGTGAGTGTCGTGACCGGGACGGCGTCCGTCGGGCCCGTCTCGGTCAACGTCATGACTTGGAAGTAGCCGCCCTGGACACGGGCGTAGACCACCTCACCGATCGCCGGACCGAAGGCGATGGGGACTCTCACGGCGTCACCGGCTCCGGCGATGTCTACCGGCTCCACGTCGCCAGTGATGTCGAAGGTGTTCTCGAGCACGGTGAGGGCTCCGTCGAAGCCTCCTGCGAATGGCACCCACTGCACCGAGACTCCCGAATCCTCGGAGTCGGTGAACCTGCACTGGTAGGTCCCCATCACCTCATGGGACTCGCCCTGCGGGACGTCGATCCCGATGGCTTCACTCACGTCAGCGGCCGAGAGCACACTGCACGGATCGAAATCCGCGGCGGGAGTCACCAGCTCCGCCACCTGGCCCGCTCCCCCGGCAGTCTCCGAAGCCTGCGAACCGGCGCCTTCGCTCGACTCGTCGTCCACGCTCGTTGGCTCAGCCGGCGCGTCGCTGCTCGGTGCTGTCGGGACGTCGGTCACGGGCTGCACCATCGGCGGCGTGCTGGCGCACCCGGCCGTCATCGCACCCGCAACTGCCACAGCCGCCATCGACCGCCGCCAGGTCACCGTCATCATCGCTCCCCCTCCGCATGCCCCGTCCGGGTCATGCTAGCTATGCAACGCTCGCCGCGGAAGCCCGCCATCGGTTCCGATTCACCCCTACCCGGGATGATCATCTCTGCGCCATAGTGGTCTCACGTCGTGCTCCGACGACTGGTACGCGCACTACCCGGGAGTCACTCATGCGCCGAAAGATCGCCCCGATCCTGCTCGCTCTGTCCGCTACCACTGCCCTGGCCGCGCCGGCGGTCGCCGCTCCGCCCGGCGGGACGCAGCCCATGACCCCACTGCCCTCCACCGGTAGTTCACCGGTGGAACCACAGCCAGGCTTCCGCGTACTGCCCTATCTGCAGGCGCCGTCGTCGGAGGCCATGACACTCGTGTGGATCAGCGAGCTGGAGACCTCCGGCACGGTGACCGTCAACGGCCCCGGTATCGGACGGGAGACCTTCACCAGCGACCCGCAGTACCTGGACCTGATGGAGTACTCCGATGCTGAGCTCGCGCAAGGCATCGACGGACTCGACCAGGGCTCGTGGCTGTTCTCGGACAACAACTACCAGCACGTGGTCGAGATCGACGGGCTGATGGCGGGCAAGACCTACCGGTACACCGTCGACCAGGACGGCGTGGAGCACAGTGCCACGTTCACCACGGCTCCCGACGCTGACCGGTGGAACCACGTGCGGCTGATGGCCTTCTCGGACACCGAGACCGAGCCGGCGGGACGGAGCGAGCACCGCGAGTGGGAGACAGCCTGGGCCGGACTCGCCGACGGGTCAGCCGACCGCCCAGCCATCGACTCCCTGTGGGCTGAGCGCTACGGAACCGCCGTGCGCTACGGCGAGGAGCTAGTGCGCTATCCGATGAACCAGGCCGACGCCCTCGACGCCAACATCGCCACCATCGCCGAGCAGGACCCGGACCTGATGCTGATCGCCGGCGACCTGGTGCAAGGTTCGGGCTACCAGCCGGCTTGGGACGAGTTCTGGCGGCACTTTGCCGGCGACTCCAGTGATCTCGCCTCCAACGTTCCCCTCGTGACGGCGCTGGGCAACTGGGAGACCTACGCCAGCATCAGTGGTGGATACGGCACGCCGGAGGACCGCACACCGGTGGTGGTCTCCCGCAACCGGTACCTCGACTACATGGTCACACCGGGCGACCCGGCGAACCCGCAGGTCCGGGACTCCTACTACCGGCTCGACCACGGCCCGGTCACGATCCTCACCCTCGACTCCACCAACGGCCTGCCCGACGAGAACACGGCCACCGGCACGCTCTCCGGTGAGGTGTTCTCCGGCGACGACACCAATCTGACTCCCGAGCGCATGTCGACCGACACGCAGGGATCGTTCACCGCCGAGGAGTACGGCGAGGCGTTCGCCGACGTCTACGGCGCCGACGCGAGCGAGTCGGACCTGCCGGACCTGGGTGAGGGCAGCGCGCAGTGGGAGTGGGCCGAGGCTCAGCTGGCCGAGGCGCGTGCGCAGGGTCAGGTGGTGATCGTGCAGTTCCACCACGCCGCCTACTCCAGCGGTGTGCACGGCACCCCGCCCAACCACGAGTTCGCGGACAACCAGTCCGGCGTCGCGATGCGGGCCTACACCCCGATGTTCGAGGAGTACGGGGTGGCCGCCGTGATCAGCGGACACGACGAGATGTTCGAGCGGTCCTTCGTCGACTCCGACGGAGATGGCGTCGGCATCCAGGTGTACGACGTGGGCGTGGCCGCCGATGGACTTCGCGGTGAGCAGTTGTACGAGACCGAGGCCGGCAGCTACGAGCCGATCCGCTTCAACACCCATTCCGAGTGGTCGGCCTCGGTCGACGAACCAGAGTTGTGGGAGAACGACGCCAACGGCAACCCACAGCTCGTCGACGGTGGCCTCCACTACGGCCACCTGCAGATGGATCTGCAGCGCACCCGGTGCGGGTCCGAGCTGACCCTGACCCCGGTCTACCTGTTCCCGTTGATGGACGCCGAGTACAACGTCACCGGCACCGAGCGGCGCGTTTACGACGACGTCGTGACCCTGGAGCTGACCGCCGACGGCGAGGTCGTGGCGGACAACTCCTGCCGGGGCAACGCCCACCGGAACTGATCTCCTCGCAACCGGCCCGTCCCCCGGCCGAACGCTGGGTTCCTCGGCATCGAGGCCTCGAACGCCGAGGAACCCAGCGCTCAGCGCACGACAACCCGCGACAGACGATCGTCAAACCGGTAGGGTCCCAGCATCGAACGCGACGGGGGTTCCTATGGTTGACGAAGACGCGACCGAGAGTTGGCACGAAGCCCGCTTGATTCCGACATCGGGCATCTCAGGCGCAGATGAGCAAGAACGACGAGCAACATCGGCCCTTCTAGCCGTGATGTCGATCGTCAAGGAGTTCGGTCTGACGCTACTCAAGCCGCTGGGTGCGCCGGCGGGAAACGTCGAAACCTATATCGAAGTACCTTTCGACATTGGAGACAGGAAGATCTATCCGGACGGCCTCATCCGCGTGAGCCGAGGAAAGGCCACCTGGACGGCTCTCGTCGAAGTCAAAACCGGAAAGAATGAACTCGCCGCAGAACAGCTCGAAGCATATCTCGACCTCGCTCGCGAGCATCGTTTCGACGCTCTGCTCACCATCTCGAACGAGATACCCCCGATGTTCGGTGTGCACCCGACCAAGGTTGACGGACGGAAACTGCGGAAGGTGGATCTCCACCACCGATCATGGTCCTACGTCCTCTCCACCGCAGTGATGCAGGCCGAGCACAAGGGCATCTCAGACCCTGAACAGGCCTGGATCCTCAGAGAACTCATCCGCTACCTCGAACACCCGCGGTCGGGAGCGATGGAGTTCTCGGACATGGGCCAGCATTGGGTGACACTACGCAACGCTGTGCGCACCCAAACGCTACGAGCAACCGACCCATCAGTTCCTGATGTTGTCGCACGGTTCGATGCTCTGATCCGGTTTGCATGCCTTCGACTCGGGCGACAGTTGGGAACCGAGATCGTCCCAGGACTGAGCAGAAAGGAACGCGCCGATCCGCAGATTCGCACCCAAGCCCTTACTCGAAGTCTGACCGAAGCGGGCCAACTGACGGGCGCTGTCAAGATTCCTGCAACGGTCGGTAGTGTGCACCTCACCGCTGATCTACGCGCTAGCCAGATCACGGCGCACATCAGTATCGACGCACCGCGTACTGGACGGCAGGCCACACGCGTGAACTGGCTCGTTCGACAATTGAAGAATGCTCCCGGAGACACGCGAATCGAAGCGCTCGTAGCGAACTCGCGCGGACCAGGGGCTGCCGAGCTACTCAGTGTCGTTCGAGACGATCCCTCGGTCCTCGTCATCGACCCGAAGAAGGAGATCAGGTCATTCCGAATCGCATACTCTGCCCCGATGGGGACGAAAGTCGCACGAGGCCGCGGTTCCTTCATCGACTCGGTGCTCGATCTACTCGACACCTTCTATGCGGACGTCGTTCAGCACCTGAAGAGCTGGAGCGCGCCACCCCCGCGACTACGCGAAGCCGAATCAGAACCTGAACCAGCACTCAGTTCGACCGCACTCTCCTCCCAAGACGGAGCAGTCGCAGAGCGATAGGACTCGGGCGCGCGCACTTTCCTACTAGCGTCCTGACTCCTGCCCGGAGCGCTACCTGGATCGCCCGAAGGCCACCACCCGCTCTTACCCGCGCCCCCACTCGAGCGGGAGCAGGAGCTCGGTGGTGTTGGTAGTCGGTCCGTGCTCCTGTGGTCGTGAGAGATAGCGCTCAACCACCGGGTGGTCAGCGAGACGGTGGCCCGTGTGCGGCACCCAGCATCCGAAGAGCCAGGCGTAGGTGTCCGGCATGTCTGCGTACGCACCGACGTGCTCGAGGACGGCATAGGGACCGGGGCGGATCGTCACCGGTTCGATCGGGGCAGCGTCTGGGGAGAGTGGCCTCAGCTCAGCGGTCAATCCTGCCGGGCGGGGCACGCACGCCATCGACTCCAGGTCTGCCTCGGCGGCCTGCGTCGGGTCGGAGAGGTACACGCCGTACATCTGGACGTCTGCCCAGTCGTAGCCGTGGGCGGCGAGCCAGATCCGTAGGTCGTGGAACGCGCGGTCGATCCGCAGGTACGAGCCGTAGTGGCGGACGGCGAGACAGTCGATCTCGGGAAGGTTCCGGATCTCGACTGCGAAGGCCTCGGGATCGTGGTGCGTGCGGGCAGCTCGCAGGTCGGCATGCCCGCCGGTGAGTCGGTAGTCGGCCGGTGTGGTTCCCGTGGTGGCTCGGAACGCTCGGGTGAACGAGGGCACGTCCGGGTACCCGCACTCCATGGCAATCTCACGGATCGGTGCGGTCGTGGAGACCAGCAGCGAGACCGCGAGTTGGATGCGCAGTCGCTTGACCAGGGCAGGCAACGACTCCCCGAACGCCGAGACGAAGACCCGGTGCCAGTGCCGCGGTGAGAACCCGGCGACCTCCGCGAGCCGGACCATGTCGAGCGGCTCGTCCAGGTGATCGTAGATGTGGGTGAGCACCACATCGAACCGTTCTTCGTACTCGATCCACGGGTTCTGCATCGCTGTCGCCTATCGGTGCCTTCCCGTGTTCTACGTGGGCCAACTCACCGCCGCCTGCCGATGGTGATACGTGAGGGCTCGTTCGATCATGGCGGCAAGCTCGGTGAGCGGCAATGGTCTCACCGGATCGAACAGCACGGCCCGCCGCCCCTCGAACTCCAGATACCCGGCCATCGAACGGAAGTCACTGATCAGCGTTGTCCGGCAGTGCACGAACATCGCCGGCCTACCCGCCTGTTCCCCGAGCCGGACGGCCACGCCAACCCCGTCTCGGCGGGGACGGTAGGCGGGTTGCCCCCAGGCCAGGTACTCGCGAACACCACCGGTCTCCGGGAGTTCCGCAGCGGTCGCGAACACAGCCTCGCGGACGGCGAGCAGAACCTCACGCACTGGATCGGTCACAGCGTCGAAGGCCGCGGCCACCTCGTGCGCGAGATGATGAGCCTCCTTGCCACGGATGTCCGGACGGCCCTTCGCGCCACCATCAGCAGGCATGCTGTCCTCCGATCACCGCACACCGAGATTCACCGATACCGAACCGTCGGCACCGTAGTGCTCGTACTCACAGATGAACGTCTTGAGCGTATCGTCGTGCGCCCATGCCTGCTCCCACGCCTCCAGAACGCGTGAGGGGTCGCCGTCGGGCACCGGGAACTGCACCCGCGGCGACGCAGGCACAGAGACCACCGTGAAGCCGTCGTCGATGGCCGTCGAGGGATCGACGGCCACCCCGATGAGGAAGGTGAACCAGCCGTCCCGGCTGCGCGCCGCGTGCTCCAGGTGCGTGTAGACGGCGTAGATGTCACCGCTGCGGCGCCCAGGGATGCGTGCGAGAGTGTCGTCGGCCATGACGGAGGCCCACAACGCCGGGATGTCCCGGGCTGAGGAGGCTCCGTCCGTACGAATGGACGGGCCCAGCACGGTGAAGGGTTCTGAGTGGACCTGTTGCGGTTCGATCATCATGGGCGAGACGGTAGAGGGACCGGCCTGTGCAATACCTGCCATGTTCGATCTGCTCGAGGGCACGGGCATGCTGACGCTGGCCGTCGCGCACGCCACGAGCGTAGCCGGAGGTACGTGCTGGACGAACGAGGCCGCCATCACGCAAGATGGTTTCTCCACGACCCACGAAAGGCCCCACCTCCGATGGAGTACGACAGTCCCTCGGCCGATCCGGCCGACCCCTGTCACATACCGACCCTGACTGCCCCGTCCATGATCGGGGCGGATTCATGACCGTCCTGACGCTCCTGCTGGGGATCCTGGTGATCCTGGCGATCATCGCTGCGAACGGCTACTTCGTGGCTCAGGAGTTCGCCTACATGTCGGTGGACCGTTCCCGGCTCGGGGCACGCGCCGAGGCCGGGGACGCAGCCGCGGGCCGGGCACTGACCATCACCCGGCGCACGTCGTTCATGCTCTCCGGTGCGCAGTTGGGCATCACGGTCACCGGCCTGCTCATCGGCTACGTGGCCGAGCCGTTGGTGGGCACCGCCCTGGGTGAGCTGCTGGGCGGGGTCGGGGTACCGGCCGCCGTCGGGATCTCCATCGGCACCATCGGCGCGTTGGCGATCTCCACCGTGGTGCAGATGATCTTCGGTGAGCTGTTCCCGAAGAACCTCGCGATCGCCAACGCGGAACCGCTCGCGCTCGCGCTGGCGCGGTCCACGACGATCTACCTGGCCGTCTTCGGGTGGCTGATCACCGTCTTCGACCATGCCGCGAACGGCCTGCTGCGGCTGTTCCGGATCGAGCCGGTGCACGATGTCGACTCCTCGGCCACCCCGAACGACCTGGAGCACATCGTGGCCGACTCCCGCGAGAGCGGTCACCTGCCGGAGGAGCTGTCGATCCTGCTCGACCGGATTCTCGACTTCCCCGACCAGGACGTCGAACACGCCATGATCCCCCGCTCGCGGGTCGCCGCCGTGCCCGCCCATCTGACGCTCGCCGAACTGCGCGAGCGCATGGCCGAAGCCCACACCCGCTACCCGGTCGTCGACGATCGCGACCAGGCGGTCGGCGTCGTCCAGCTCAGCGACCTGCTCGCCACCGATCTGCCCGACGAGTCGCCGGTCACCAACCTCATGCGCGAACCCGTGGTGATCCCCACCGCGATGATGCTGCCCGACGCGCTCACGGAACTCACCCGATCCAAGAACGAGCTGGCGTGCGTGATCGACGAGTACGGGGGATTCACCGGCATCCTCACCGTGGAGGACATGGCCGAGGAGCTCATCGGCGAGGTCACCGATGAGCACGATCACGAGCAGCCGGCCACGATCCGCATCGAGTCCGAGGACTGCTGGGTGCTCGACGGTGACGTGCACATCGACGAGGTCGAGCGCACCATCGGCCACGACCTGCCACGCGGCGACTACGAGACGATCGCCGGACTGCTGCTGGACGTGCACGGCCAGCTGCTGGAACCAGGTGAGTCCGTGGAGGTCGTGCTTCCAATCGACCCGGCCGACCTGGCCGACGACGAACCGGACCAGCACGCGTTGACGGCGCAGGTGCTCGAGATCGAACGACACGTGCCGTCGACGGTGCGTCTGCAGCTGCACCTTCATGATCGTTCCGAGGTCGAGGAGGCCGGGTCCTGATGGAGAATCCCCTCATCGTTGCCCTGGTCACGATCGCGATCATCGCCTTCAGCGCGCTGTTCGTGATCGTCGAGTTCTCACTGCTGGGTGCACGCCGCCACCGGCTGGAAGAGGCCGCGGTCACGAGCCGTTCGGCGCGAGCGGCGCTCCGGTCGGTGAACGAGCTGACCGTCATGCTCGCCGGTGCCCAGCTGGGGATCACCGCCTGCACGTTCGCCTTGGGTGCCGTCACCAAACCCGCAGTCCACCACTGGATGACCCCGCTGTTCGAGGCGTGGGGTATGCCGACCTGGACGGCGGATACGGTCGCCTTCGCGTTGTCACTGCTGGTCGTGACCTTCCTGCACCTCGTGGTGGGAGAGATGGCACCGAAGTCCTGGGCCATCGCGCACCCGGAAGGTTCCGCCACGGCGATCGCCCTCCCGACCCGGGCCTTCGTGTGGGTGTTCCGCCCGCTGCTGATGTGGATCAACGCGATCGCCAACCGCCTCGTCTCGGCGGCGGGTGTGACACCGGTGAACCAGGCCGCAGTCGGCGGGCAGGACGCCGCCACGATCCGCCACCTGGTCGAGCATTCGGCGGATGTGGGAGCTATCGAGCCATCCTTCCGCAGCCAGATCTCCCGTGCGATCGAACTGGAGTCGCTGGAGGTGCAGGCACTCCTCAAGCCCGGCGCAATCCCCACGGCCGTCCCACCCGAGGCGACCGTGGCGGACGTGCGCGAGGCCTCGGTGCGTACCGGGCACCTGCGGGTCCTCGTCTACGATGGAGACGCGGGCACGCCCCGGGTGGTGCACGTGCGGGACACGCTGCTCGATCCTCAGGACAGGCCCGCAGCCGAGTTGGCCCGGGAACCACTCACCCTGGCCACTACAACCCCGGTACACGAGGCGCTGGCGCGGATGCGCAGCACGAGCGAGCAGTTGGCAGTGGTGATGGAGGGCGACCGCTTCGCGGGCGTGGTCACCATCACCGACATCCTTCATCGGGTACTCCCCGGCGGTACGGAGTCGGCTCCCGCACCTGCCTGATCGCCGCCTGCGGCGGTCAGCGGACAGGCAATCCACCATGAGTGTGACGCCTTACCACTGCACAGGAATAGCCAACCCAGGTAAGGTGAGTCCATGCCGAGCGCAACCGTGACGTCCAAAGGTCAGATCACCATCCCCGCATCCGTCCGGGCTTCACTCCACCTCGCCGCCGGCGATCGCGTGGAGTTCATCGAGCTACCCGACGGCAACTACGAGATCGTCCCGGCAACCCGACCCGTCCGCTCTCTCAAGGGCTTCTTCGGGCAGCCGAAGCGGGTCGTGACCCTGGAGGAGATGGACGCTGCTATCGCGAGATCCGCCTCACAATCGGCCGGCACTCCATGATCGGTATCGATACCAACGTTCTGGTGCGCTACGTCGTCCGGGACGACGAGTCCCAGACTGCGCTGGCCGACGAACTGGTCGATCGCCTGACGTCGGAGCGCAGGGGCTTCATCTCCCTGATCGTCCTGATGGAGACATGGTGGGTCCTCAGCTCCGCGTACACCTTCCCAGCGGCTCGCCGCGTGGCGTTCGTCGAAGCGCTGCTCAGCTCAGAGGAACTGATGGTCGAGGCTGCGGACACCGTGCGCAAGGCCCTCTCGCCGGTGCGCGCTGGTGCAGACCTGGCCGACGCTGTGATCGCCCAGGTCGGGGCCGAGAACGGATGTGATGCGACGATGACCTTCGACCGCCGCGCCGCTCAGCGGGCGGGTATGCAGATCCTCGGGCGCGCACCTCGATAGGACCACTCGCGGGCCGCGACCCGTTGACACAACGCGTAAGCAATTGCTTACATACAGTCATGGACGTCTTCGAGGCACTGGGGGCACCACACCGGCGAGCGATCGTCGAACTGCTCGGCGACGGGGAGAGCACCGCGGGGCAGATCGCCTCGCACTTCTCGATATCGCGCCCAGCGATCTCCCAGCACTTGGGCGTGCTGGTGGATGCGGGCGTACTGCACGTCCGGGCGGCAGGGCGCGAGCGCAGGTACAGCCTGCGTACGGAGTCCCTAGCCGAGGTCGAGGACTGGCTCGAGTCCCAGCGGGTGCGATGGGCATCCGCGCTCGACCGGCTCTCGGAGGCGATGGATTCAGGCGAAGGAGAACGATGACAAGCAACGACAGCGCACGCGGCACTCTCGGCATCGGCGAGGACGGCACGTTCCGCATCCGCTTCGAACGCCACCTTCCGCACCGCCCGGATCGGGTCTGGGCCTGGCTCACCGAGCCCGACCTGCTGCAGCAGTGGCTACCCGGGTGCCGGATCGAACCAGAGGTGGGCTCCGCCGTCCGCTATGACTTCGGGGAGGAAGGCAGCGCCACCGGAACGGTGACCACGGTCGAGCCTCCCGCTGCCGATGGAGCCGGGTGCCTGATTCACGGCTGGGTCTGGGAGGGAGTCCCGGAGTCGGAGGTTGTGTGGGCGCTCGTGCCCGCCGACGGAGGAACACTGCTGACCCTCACCCATCGCGAGGTACTGCCCGAGCCCGCGGCGGAGTTCGCCGTCGGCTGGCACGTGATGCTCGACGCACTGACGCTCGCGGCGGACGGCAGCCCTGAGCCAGTAGAGAGTGCCTGGGCAAATCTGGAGCAGGTAGCCGCCTACTACGCGTCGTGACGCCGGGGGTTCACCAGGATCTTCATCACGTCGGGGTCGCCGTTGCGGCGCATCGCCTCGGGTAGCCCGGCCAGACCGGTGCGGTCGGATATCAGCGGCTGTACGTCCACCACTCCGCGCGCGATGAGGTCGATCGCGCTGGGCCAGGTGCGGGTGTAACGGAAGAGCCCATGAAGGTGCAGTTCGTAGGACTGCACGCGGAACAGGTCCAGGTCGATCCGGTCGTGCCCCATGCCCAGCAGCACGGCATCGGCTCCCGGCCGCAGCGCGTGCAGTCCGGCGTCGATCGCCGGCGGCGCACCGGAGGTGTCGATGAACACCTCGAAGCCCCGCCCCACGTGGTCGGGGAGTTCATCCGGCCCGACGGCGTAGCTCGCCCCGAGCTTCATCGCCAGTTCCCGTCTGGCTGGGATCGGGTCGGTGAGCACCACCTCGCGTGCACCGTGCGCTCGGGCGACAGCCGCCGTCAAGACGCCGATCGGCCCTCCCCCGGCGACCAGGACACGATTCTCGGTGACCGGTACCTTGCGGACCGCCGCCAGCCCGACTGACAGCGGCTCGGCCAAGGCAGCCTGCTCGAACGTCATCGCCTCCGGGATCGGGTGAGCGAACATCGCCGGCACGGCCATGTACTCGGCGAACGCACCGTGCACCGGCGGAGCGGAGGCAAACTCCATCTCTTCGCACAGGTTGTACCGCCCGTCCAGGCAGAACGAGCACTCCCGGCAGTGTCGTTGCGGCTCGATCGCCACCCGCTCCCCCAGGCGCCCGGTCGCCACGCCCGGCCCGACGGCGCTGATCACCCCGGCGGCCTCGTGGCCGAGGATCAGGGGGTCGGTGACGACCAGTGACCCCACCCGACCATGCTGGAAGAAGTGCACATCGGAGCCACACAGGCCCACCTGCTCGATCTGCACGAGGACGTCCCCGGGCCGTGGCTCGGGCCGCGGCACGTCACGGATCTGCAGGTCTTCAGGTGCCAGCAGCAGGCTGGCGCGCATCGTCGCGGCGGTCATCGCGCCAGCCTAGTGGCGCGTCGAGGCAACACAGACGCGGCGGACCCCGTGCAGGAAATCACCCCTCAACTGCTTGACGCCCCTCACGCACACCTCTAGTGTGAGCGAATGCAACGCACGTGAGCATCGGCTCACATAGGGGTTGGAGGCCCACGCAAACCGCCGAAGCCTGCAGACTGACGTGCTATGAGAGATAGGAAACGACACCAGGACATGGCTTCCGCCGACAGGAGCGAGACCGACGTTCTCGTCCGTGCCGCATGGCACTACTACGTGGACGAGATGACTCAGGACGAGATCGCGAAGGTCTTCGGCATCTCGCGAGCATCCGCCGGGCGCCTGCTCGACCGTGCCCGCCGCGAAGGCATCGTCACGTTCACCATCAACTCCCCCTACCTGCCTGCGTTCCATGTCGGACGGGAACTGGTCGACCTCTACGACCTCAAGGACGTCGTCGTCGTACCCGACCTGCCCGAGGTCGTGGAGACGCAAGCAGCCTCGAACACACGGATCGCTCAGGCGGCAGCTCAGTACCTCGCGAACCGCCTCCAGCCGGGAACGGTGCTCGGGATGGGATGGGGCGAAACAGTTCACCTCACCTGCGAGTTCCTCCCGTCAGAGCCGCTGAAGGACGTGCAGACGGTCACCCTGACCGGCGGGGTCGACGCGTACGTCGCGACGTTGCGCAACGTCAAGAACACCAACGGCTCCAAGATCACCAACTTCGTGATCCCCACACCGCTACTCACCTCCTCCCCCGCCGTCGCTGAAGCCCTCCGGCACGAACCCGGGGTCGGTGATGTGCTCGGAAAGGCACGCAACGCCGATATCGCGCTGGTCGGGATCGGCGCCGTGGTCGGCACGCCCACATTGACGCAGTTCGGATACGCCGACGAGGTCCAGCTGCGCGAGTACGCCGACCTGGGAATCGTCGGCGACATCTTGAGCATCTTCTACGACGCCGATGGCACCACGGTGCCGCTGGAGGCGTATGAGAGCCGGATCGGCATCGACCTCGAAGACCTCCGGTCGATCGACATGGTCATCGGGGCCGCGGGCGGCAAGGACAAGCTGCAGGCGATCCGCGGGGCACTCGCTGGCGGCTATCTGGATGTGCTCATCACCACCGAGAGCGTGGCCTTCGCGCTCGTCGAGGAGCGTCAAGGGGAGCTCGATCCGGGAGCACTCGCCTCGAGCAAGCGCATCGCCAACGGATCATCACCACCAGAAAGGGAATGAGTCATGCGTCTGATCGATATGAGGGAGGCCCCGTACCGCTTCGGTGAGTACGGACCGGGCTACATCTCGCGGGGGCCCCGCACGGACGTCGGAGTCGTCCGCCTGCGCCCCGGTGACGATGCCGTCAACCATTACCACGCACAGATCGAGGAGAGCTTTTACGTCCTCGAAGGCGAGGCCACCCTCTGGGTCGACGGACGCACTTCTCACACGCTCACCGTCGGTGACGTCGCCCAGCTCGAGCCTGGCGAGCAGCACTACTTCGTCAACAACAGTGACACCGTCTTCCGGGCGCTCTTCATCAAGGCCCCGTACGACCCTCAGGACGGAGTGCAGGTGGACTGGAAGCCCGGCGATCCGGAGCCCGCGCTTGCTCCCGGGCGCACCGAGCCCTGACACGCCCGCCACGACCGAGACCCGTACACGACGACGTCAGGAGACGACATGGCCGATAAGGACGGCAACATCGACGCCAAGCAGTTCCACACCGACACACCGCAGGAGTCGCACGGCTTCCCGGTGAAGGGAGGCGCCGGACTCGAGTGGGGAATGCGCCACCGGCTGGCACGGATCTTTGATCCGGCCGACGCACGCACCGTGATGCTGGCTTTCGATCACGGGTACTTCCAGGGCCCGACCCGCGGCCTCGAGCGCGTCGACCTCACGATCAACCCGCTCGCGCCGATGGCGAATGCCCTCATGGCCACACGGGGGATCCTCCGGTCGGTGATCCCTGCCACCTCCCAGAACGCACTCGTGGTGCGCGCCTCCGGCGGACCGTCCATCCTCTCCGAACTCTCCGACGAGCGCATCGCGATGGACATGGAGGACGCTGCCCGCATCGACGCGGCCGCCGTCGCCGTGCAGGTCTTCGTCGGTGGACAGCACGAGACCCAGTCGGTGCACAACATGACCCGTCTCGTCGACGCCGGAATGCGGCTCGGGATCCCCGTGCTCGGGGTAACCGCCGTGGGCAAGGAGCTCACCCGTGACTCCCGCTACCTGGGCCTGGCCACCCGGATGATCGCCGAGCTCGGCGCGCAGCTGGTCAAGACCTACTACTGCGAGGAGGGCTTCGAAGAGGTCACCGCCGCCTGCCCGGTGCCGGTGATCATGGCCGGCGGAAAGACGTTGCCCGCGATCGACGCACTCACAATGGCCCACCGGGCGATGGACGCCGGCGCCGCCGGGGTCGACATGGGCCGCAACATCTTCCAGCGCCGCGACCCGGTGGCCATGATGACGGCGGTGCGTGCGCTCGTGCACGAGAATCTCACCCCGGCTCAGGCCCACGAGCAGTACCGCGATCTCTCCGGCGGAGCCGAGGACTGAGAGTGCCGATGAGCCCTGACTCATCCACACCCGCACCGCGGGCAGGAGGGCGCACGCCCGGGGCGAGCGACGCCGTCGGGGGGCCGGACGCACTCGAGCAGTGCATCCACGCCTCCCGACGGCTCGGCTCCGATCCGTACCTCGTTCTCTACGGAGGGGGCAACAGCTCGGCCACCTCCGACGGCGTCGTGCGCGTCAAGGCGTCCGGGCACGACATGGGCACCATCGGTCCCGGCGGGTTCGCGCCGCTCCGGCGCCAGGACGTGCTGGATCTGCTCTCCGCACCGACGATGAGCGACGCCGACCTGCTGCAGCGGTTGCGCGCCGCCCTGCTCGATCCAGCGGCACCCACGCCCTCGATCGAGACTCCGCTGCACGCGCTGCTGCCGCAGGAGTCCGTGCTGCACACACACGCCGACGCAATCGTCACCTTGACGAACTCCGAGCACGCCGCGGAGAACATCCGGTCCGCCCTCGGCAAGCGGGTGCTCGTGCTGCCGTACCTGATGCCGGGCTTCACACTCGCCCAGGCCATCCGGGAGCTGATGGAGCAAACCGACCTCACCGCGTTCGAGGGCATCGTGCTGACGCACCACGGCCTGATCACGTTCGGCGACGACGCAGCCAGTGCCTACCGGCGCCACCTGGATCTGGTGGAGCGTGCGTCGGCGTGGATCACCGAGCGCACCGGCATCCGGTTCGTCGACGACGAGGATGAGACAGTGCTCACCACGGGTGATTCGGCCCGCATGGACCGGCTTGTGGGCCGCCTCGAGGACGAGATCGGCGGATCGTTCACGGCCGAGGCGGTCCGTTCCCCCGAGATCGACGCCTTCCTCGCCCGGGCGGACCTGGCGGAGGTGACGGGCCGCGGGCCCTCGACCCTCGAGCATGTGATCCGCACCAAGCGCACCCCGCTGCTGGGAGAGGACGTTGCCGGGTTCGCTGCCCAGTACACCGACTACTTCCAGCGCAACCGTGACCGTAGCGACGAACAGCTCACCATGCTCGATCCGGCACCACGAGTGGTTCTCGATCCGTCCTTCGGAATCGCCGGCGTGGGCCGCACACCCGAGCAGGCGCAGGCCGCGCGAGTCATCTACCGGCACACGATCCGCATCATCGAAGCCGCCGAACGACTCGGTGGCTACCGCACCATCTCCGAGGCGGACGCCTTCGATATCGAGTACTGGGAGCTGGAGCAGGCGAAGCTACGCAACTAGCGGCTGCTGGGGTCGATCAGCGTGTTCAGTACGGTGGAGTCGTCGGCCCTGTCCTGACCCATGCGTGCGGCGATCCGGAACAGGTGCTCGGCCGCGCTGGCCACCGGGGTGGGAACAGCCGCGGACCTGCTCGCCTCCGCGACGATGCTGAGATCCTTGACGAAGATCCCGACCGTGCTGAGCACCTCCGGATCGGCTCCCTCGACGAGCTGCACCATCCGCTCGCCGCGGTCCTGCAGCATGAACGAGTGCGCCGCACCCTGAGTGAGGGCGTCGAGGGCGAGGCGCAGATCGAGACCGAGCCGGCGGGCGAGAGCCAGCGCTTCGGCCGCCGCCGCGATGTGCACGCCGCAAAGCAGCTGGTTCACGGTCTTCAGCGCCTGGCCATCGCCCGGTCGGTCGCCGACGACCGTCACCGTGGATCCGATCGCCGACAGCACGTTGCCGGCGCGCTCGCGAGCCTGCGGTGAACCCGCCACCAGCACCACCAGGTCACCGTCGCCGGCCCGTACCGGGCCGCCCGAGACGGGTGCATCCACCAGCAGTGCGCCGGATCGGGCCATCGCCTCGTCCAGCTCTCGTACGGCGTCGATCCCGACGGTCGAGGTCAAGACCACGGCAGCACCGTGCTCGAGTACCTCGAGCACACCGTGATCGGAGGCGAGGAGCACCTGCTCGACCTGAGATGCATCCCGGACCGCCAGCAGCACCACCCCGGCGCCCGCCACGGCCTCACGTGCCGTGGCGTGCACCGACACGCCATGCTCCTGCGCGAGGCGACGGCGTCCAGGATCAGGATCGAACGCGCGAACGGTCAGCGTGGGAGCCATTGCCTGCGCCATCGGCACCCCCATCGCTCCCAGCCCGAGCACGGCCACGGTCGACGGCATCCTCTACCTCCATCTCGCCGCGACAGTACGCGGCTGCGTCTCAGTGGACCGGTGACTCAGCAGGCAGGTGACTCAGCGGCCGGCGTGTCAGCCGAACAGGGTCTCCTTGCCGATCGGCGGAAGCTCTGACACCGCCCGATGCACGGCGGCAACCAGATCGCTCTCCAACGGGCCGGCCTCCATCGCCGCCAGCGCCGCGCGCACCTCGTTCTCGGTGTTCATGCTGACCGCCAGTGTCGCTACGGCGGGGTGGGTCCACGCCCATCGCAAGGCAAGACTGGTCCAGGACTCGTCGCGGCCGGCAAGCAACGGAGCCACCGCGCGCAGCCGCTCGTACCACGGCAGGTACCGCTCCTGAGTGCGCTTGTCTGCGGCGGTGAGGCGGCTCCGATCGGCGCGGGCCTGGGTGAGCAGACCCTGGGTGAGCGGACGCAATCCGATCAACGACTTCCCTCGCGCCCGGAGGTCGTCCAGGAGTGGGACCATCTCCGGTTCCAGGATGGAGTAGAAGTGCACGACGGCGGAGTAGACGTCCTGATCGATCGCTCGTTCGGCGAACCCCACTGTGTGCGGGAAGGTGGCGACCTCCCCGATCTTGCCCGCCTCGCGCAGCTCCTGCGCCACCTCGGCCACCTGGTCGGCGACCGTGGGCAGCGCCGCGAGCCTGCGCTCGTCCCCGGCCGCGCTGTAGGCGATCTCCTTGGGGCAGTGCGGCCCACGTTGGAGGTGCTGGACCACGGCGATCCGTTCGACATCGAGTGCGCGCAGCGCCGCCTCGACCTGACCACGGAACACCGCCGGGTCGAACTCGCCGTCGTCGTAGTCGGGCGACTCCACCTTGATGACGTGGCTGAGATCGCGATGCCGTGGATGGCGGGCGAGCATGGCGCAGGTGGCCGGATAGGTCGGCCACGAAGAATTGGAGTGGATGACGTCCACTCCCGCTTCCAGGGCAGCGTGCAGCGCCCGTTCACCCGCGTGCCAGGTATCGGGGTCGTTGCCGTCGGGCACCAGGCGCATCGTGCCGAACGCCAACCGCGAGACGCGGATCCCGGACGGGGTGATCATTGCGTGTTCCATCGGTCCTCCTGTGGTCGCGCCGGGGTCAGCCGACGGCCGTGCGGCCGCCGTCGATGACGATCTCGCTGCCGGTCAGATAGGAAACGGCGTCCGAGGCGGCGAAACAGATGGCCTCGGCGATCTCCTCCGGGCGCCCCAACCGGGCCGCGGGCCGGTCCTGCAGGGCATCGATCATCGCCTGCCGGTCGGGGGCGTCGTCGATGAGCTTGGCCACGAGCGGGGTCGATGTGGTGCCCGGACTCACGGTGACCGCCCGGATCCCCTGCTCGGCGCACTCAGCGGTGATCGAACGGGTGAGCATCGACAGCCCGGCCTTGGAGACGTTGTAGGCCACCTGACCGGGAAAACCGAGCACCCCCGCCTCACTCGAGACGTTGACGATCACGCCGCCACCGGAGGTGCGCATCTGCGCGATCGCCGCCGAGCTCAGCAGCACCGCCGCCCGCAGGTTCAGGCCCAGCACCGTATCCAGCAGCTCGGGCGTGACCTCGGTGATCGGCGCCGGGAGGTTGACGCCGGCGTTGTTCACGAGCACGTCGACCCGGCCTGTCTCGGCCACGGCCCGCTCCACGATCCTGGCCCCGGCATCGTCCGCGGTCAGATCGATGTCGGCGAACACGCCGCCGGAGTGCTCGGCCAGCTCCCGCTGAAGCGTCGCCCCTTCGGCGCGGTCCCGCCCCACGCCCAGCACCCAGTGACCCTGCTGCGCGAGCTTGATGGCCGTTGCCCGCCCGATACCCTTCGTCGCGCCGGTGACGATCGCTGTCTTCGTCACCGGTTGTACCCCATCGCGGGGCCGCGCAGCGTGCTGAACCAGACCTCGTCGATCGCTTCGAGCATGTCAGCGCTGGGAGCGGGACCGTCCAGGATGCGCAGGTTCTCCTGGAGCTGGGCCACGCTGGTGGCTCCGAACAGTACGGCATCGACCAGGGGCTGGTTCTTGACCCAGCGCAGTGCGAGCTCGGCAGGCGTCCAGCCAGCGGAGTCGGCGATGCCCTTGAACTTCTCCACGGCGGCGAAGTGCGGTTCGTTCCAGTAGGTGTTGTTCCACCAGGACTTCTCGAACCGGGTTCCGGACCGCTCGACGTTCAGGTCGTACTTGCCGCTGAGCAGTCCGCCCGCGAGCGGGTTGTACACCACGGTCGGTACGCCGAAGGCCTGAGCGCAGGCCGCGTACTCCTCCTCGAGGCGCCGGGCGAGCATGTTGTAGCTCTGCTGGGAGACGATCGGCGCCGGCTTGTCACCGCTGCGGTGGATGAAGTCGGCGATCTGCCAGGCGGCATAGTTCGACTGGCCGAGATGCCGGATCTTGCCTTCGGCGACGAGCTCGTGCAACACCCCGAGGGTTTCCTCGATCGGCGTGGACCAGTCCGGCCGGTGCAGGAGGTAGAGGTCGATCCGGTCGGTCTGCAGGCGTGCGAGCGACTTCTCGACCTCGGCCCGGATCACCTCCGCGCCCAGCGGGTGCTCACCACCCTGACTGCCGGCCTTGGTGGTGATCAGGATGTCGTCTCGGAAGGGCTTGACGATCTCACCGAGCACCTCCTCCGAGGTCCCGTTCACATAGTGATTCGAGGTGTCATACATGGTGATCCCGGCCTCGCGTGCCGTCTGCACGATCTGCGCTGCCGTCTCGGGTGCGATCTTCTCCCCGAAATCCATGGTTCCGAGGATGTAGGGGCCCGTAGCGAGGTCGGTTCCCTTGAGAATGCGGTCCTGGGCGGTCATCGATGCTCCTGTTCGGTGGATCTGGGGACGCTCACGCGTCGGTCCTGCGTTCTCACGTGGCCGGCTCCGGGGCGCCCGCTCTCGGGCACCTCCAGGCGCCGGACCAGATGGCACCGACTCACATCGCCGACTGCCCGCCGTCGACCTGCAGCACGGCACCGGTGATGAAGGAGGCGCGCGGTGAGAGGAGGAACGAGATCGCTTCGGCCACCTCCCGTGGATCGGCGACGCGATTCATGGCGTGCGCGGCCCGCACGGCTGCCTCGGCGGCGTCCGGATCGTCCTGTCCGGCCAGGTACTGCCGGAACATCTGGCCGTCCATGGACCCGGGGCCCACGACGTTGCAGCGCACCCCTCGCTCGGCATACTCGACGGCGACCTGTCGGCTCAACGCGTTGACGGCCCCTTTCGAGGCGGCGTACGCAGGCTGACCGGCCATGCCGACGAGGGCCGAGACGGACGAGACATTCACGATCGCACCCGAAGTCCCCTGCTGGAGGAACTGCCGGACGGCGTGCTTGCAGCCGTAGAACACGCCCTTGACGTTCACGTTGTTGACGACGTCCCAGTCGTCGGCGCTCATCTGCTCCACCGAGTCGACCCGGATCACCCCGGCGTTGTTCACCATGCCGTCCAGCCGGCCGTGCACCTGCACGGCGCGCTCGACGATCGAGGCCACCTGTGCCTCGTCGGTGACGTCGGCCAGGACGGGTGTGATCGAACCGCCCACATCGCGAATGCTCGCGGTGAGGTCGTCCAGGAGCGCCTCGTCCCGGCTCGCGGCTACGACGCTCGCACCATTGGTCGCGAGGACCTTCGCCGTGGCCTCGCCGAGGCCGCGGGAGGTCCCGGTGACGGCGATGACCATTCCTTCCAGCTCTGCTGCCATGTTCGCTCCTTCTCAGGTTCTTTAGGTCTTGTCAGATTCCGGGGGCTCGCCACATCGGCTCGGTCACGCCGGACCGGGCGAGCTCCAGCTGCGCGGGATAGGCCGCCTGCCAACGTCCGTAGGCCTCGTCGTAGACGCCTGCGTTCGCTACGTCCGGTTCGACCACCCGCTCCCATGCCGCCACCGACCGGCCGGCGGAGGCGAGATCGTCGAACGATCCCACCGCAGCACCGGCGCACAAGGCCGCACCGAGCGCGGTCGCCTCCTTCACCACCGGGACTCGCACCGGCACCTGCAGCACATCGGCGACGATCTGCGTCCACACCGGGCTCTTGGCCGCGCCGCTGGCGAAGACCACCTCGTCGGAGGAGGTTCCGGTGAAGGAGGCGATCACCCCCAGGTTGCCGCGGGTGACGATGGCCGCGTTCTCCATGAGGGCCCGGAACAGCACGTCGGTTCCGGACCGCGCCACGTCCAGCGAGAGGTTGAGGAACGAAGGTGCTGCGTGCATCCATGCCCCGTAGTTCATGACGTCGGAGAAGATCGGGATCACGCCGTGCGATCCGGGCGGGACGTGGCCGGCTCGCTCGGTCAGCAGGTCGTAGGGATCGCGGCCCTCTCGCGCGGCTCGTTCCTTCTCCGGTCCACCGAATGCGTCCCGGAACCACCGTGCCGCCAGGCCGGGTGTGAAGACGATGCCCTCCGCCTGCCACACTCCCGGGATCGCATGGCAGTCCACGCGGATACGCATCTGCGGATCAGTCCGCAGCTCACTGATGTTGACCATCTGCTGCCAGAAGGTCCCGCCTGAGATCGCGGTCTGCCCGGGGTCGACCACCCCCAGGGCCAGTGCTGCCAGCTGCGCATCGCCGCCGCCGGCGACGACGGGCGTACCCACCGCGAGACCCGTGGTCTCGGCGGCCCGCGCCGTCACCTCGCCGACGATCGACCCGGGCTCGACCACCCGCGGGAAGATGTCGTCTCGCAAGCCGCACATCCGCGCGATCTCCGCCGACCACGCCCTGTCCTCGAGCGAGAACATACCGCTGGTACAGGCATTGGTCGGTTCGCTCACCGTGACGCCGGTGAGCCGGGTGAGTACCCAGTCACTGAGCATCTCGATCGCGTCGATACGCTCGTAGATCTCCGGCAGGTGCTTGGCGAGCCACCGCAGGCGGGGCTGGGCACTCAGCGCGAAGGTCTGCCCGGAGATCGCGTAGGACTCCGCTTCGATCTGGGCCCCGAGCTCGCGCAGCTCCGTCACCTCTGCGGAGGCACGCGCATCGACGTTGGCGCATGCCCACAGCTCTTTGCCGGCGGCGTCGAAGGCGACGAAACCCTCGCGCATGCTCGTCGCACTCACGCCGGCAATATCCGATCCACGCAGTCCGGCGAGTTCAAGCGCCTCACGGATGCTCTCGCTGACGAGCCCGAAGTTACGGTCCACCTCGAAGTCCATCGACCCGGGGAAGCGTGGATCGTTGCGGTGCTCCCACTCCCGGCCCGCGGCAGCGAGCTGCGTGCCGGTCTCGTCGAAGATCACCGCACGGACGCTCCCCGTGCCTGCGTCGATCGCGAGCAATGCCATCGTCTTGTCTCCTTGCGTGTACTCGTCTCGTGGATGCGCCGAAGGCCAGTGGTTCAGGGGGCGGGTGCCCGGTCCCCGTCGGTCCCGACCGCGAAGTAGTCGTACTCGCGTACGCCCTCGGTCCGTTGACCGGTGATTCCTACCCAGCCCTGGCGACCGACATGATCGGGCTCGGTCCGGATGATGTCGTGCCGCCACTGTTGCGGCTCCGGCGTACCGTCGGACCACACCGTGAACCGGACGGCGATGAAGCCGCCCTCGTTGCGCGCCTGGAGCCGCATCCAGTTCCACTCCCCCGCCTGCCAGGGGTAGTACTCCTCCACACGGGGACGCCCGATGCCGTGAGGGCGTGCGGGACCGCGCTGCGCCTCCTGGGCGGGGTCATAGGTGCCGAAGAACACGGTCTGACGCATCTCTTGGCGCGGAGCCTCGAACGGCGCCTCGTCCCGCAGATGCCCGCAGAAGAGCTCGAGGGATACGCCCTCTTCGGTGTCCCGCTGCTGTGCGCCGTCGGCGCGGCACAGGATCCCGAACCGGGAGTCGGCGCTGCTGGAACGCAACCGGGCGAGCACCTCGACCTCGTCACTGCCGGGAACTGCGGTCCATCGCCAGGCGCGGCGGTTGTGCACCTCGATCTCGTGCTGGAGTGCCTTGCCGCCCAGTGCGCCCTCGACCTCCGCCACCTCGAAGCGCTGTTCGGCCGGCACCCAGGCGTTCACCCAGTCGTGCGGCGCGCGCCCCGTCTCGTACTCACTGAAATCCGTTGCGAACTGAGCCATCGTTCGTCCTCTCCCTCGTTGCCGGTCTCTCGATCACCGGACTCCGTCGTTGCCGTGCTCCCGGTTCAGCCGCAGCCGCTCGTCCCACTCCTGCGGGGGCTCGGCACCGGTGGAGGACATCCACTCGGCCACCGGGATCCCGGACCACAATGCGACGTTGCCCCACGGGGTCCACGCACCGGAGCGCACGACCCACTTGGCGGTGTTGTCGACGGCGTGGTGGAACCAGTCGTTCGGCATCGTGGTGCTCTCGGCATCGGGGAAGATCTCACTCACCCCGTTGACCACGTTGGGGTTGCGCCCCTCGGCGATGAAGGCGAACTTCTCGACCCACAGGTCCTGACGGATCGCCCGCAGCACCGTGAAGATGTCGGGTACGTCCGGGGCCAGCGCGAGATCGATGGTTCGCTCGTCGTCACGCTTGAAGGGCATGCCGGCGTCGGTGACGATCAGCAGATCGTCGTGGCCCATCGTGGCGAGGGCGTAGGACAACTTGTCGTGGATGACTCCGCGTCGCTTCATGGTCGTGCTCTCCGTTCGTCGCTTCCGTCGGTCTCGTGTCCGGTCAGCCGATGACGGCGCTGATCGCCGACTGCACGACGTCCATGTCCTCGAGGTACGTCCCGCCGCTCGCTCCCAGCCCGCCGATGAGCTCGCCTTCGACGTGGATCGGGAATCCGCCCCCGAAGATCGTCACGCGTTCGACCGCCGACGGGACGCCATACAGGTGCGAGGGGTTGTCCTTGATGCCCTCGTACCACTCATGCGTAGGAATTCCCTTCAGCACAGCGGTGTAGGCCTTGTCCTGCGCGACCTGCACGCCGACGAGGGGGCAGGAGTCCAAGCGCCGGAAGTTCTTCAGGGTTCCGGCGACATCCACCAGGGCGATCGAGAATCGACCCCCGAGCTCTTCACCGCGTGCGCTTGCCACGTCCATCAACTCGTTCGCGAGCTCGTTGCTCACCGTGCTCATCCGAAGGACCTTGTTCACGTGTGCAGACACCTCTCCGTGTCGGTCGTGGTGGTGACGAACTGTGCGACATCGCGCTCATCCGGACTGGCCGGAGAACCGGATCCATCACCCTTGTAGCAAATACTCTACCAGTGAGCATCTGCTCACGCTAGTGTTGTTCCGGCACGCTGAGAGCTCCGACGACGTCAGCGAGGGAGCGCTCGTCGCCTACATTCCCGGGGAACACCACGAGCACCTGGGAGCCCGCACCACCGGTGTCGACGCGCCAGGCCGACACGCCAGGGACGACCTGCCCGAGCACGGTGCCGCGCTCGAGTTCCAAGGCACGGGTCGCCACCTCGTGGGAGGTGATTCCGCCCTTGGTGACCAGGAAGTCCGGCTCGCTCCGTACGCGACGCACGAGCTCCACAAGTGCGCCCGAGACAATCTCGCCGAGTTCGAGTGCCCCCTGTCCCGGCGCGGGCGGCACCACCTCCCGGCTGGTGTAGACCACGGCGTGGCGGCCGGCCCGCACCGCAGCGACGATCCGGCCCGCGGCCTCACGCTGGGCAACCGCCGCCCGCTCACCACGCGCAACCACCTCCGGAACGTCCAACTCGATCCCTACGCAGTCCTCACGCTGGAGCAACGTGGTGAGCTGCGCCGTCGAGAGCGGCACGTGCGAACCGCACACCACCAGACCACCCCGGCCACGACGCGTGAGGCCGAGGTCTGCCACAGTGACCGGTTCACGCCGGGAAATCCCGGCGCGTGCGCGGACGAACGAGGCTCCCGTGCGGTAGAGCACCTCCTGGCCCTCCCGTTCCACGATCCGCACGGCGTCCGCGATCACTTCCAGATCGCCATCGTCGACGGCGTTGGCCACCACCACCGATCCGGCAGCACCCGCCAGCATCGTCGCGAGCGCCTCCGGTCCGCCCGTGCGCACCTGCTGCAGCGGGAGTGAGATCACGTCCTCGGCGAGGATCTGACCACCTGACTTCTCCGCCACCCACTCCGGCAGCCGGGAGGAGTGGAATCCGAAGGAGTCATCGCGCGCATAGGGGGTCTGCCCGACGGGGACCAGGCTCTGCCCCTCACGCACCCAGTGCACGTCGTCGAACGTCCAGCGCCCGCCGTCTACGAAGCACGGCACCAGCAGCACGGTGGGCAAGGGGCCCGCTCCAGCGATCGCGCGCACGTCCGCGGGGAAGTGCCCACGCAGCGTCGAGTCCGACCTGCTGGCGAAGCGCGCCTGTAGACCCAGCGCGTGGCAGACCTGACGGACCGTGCTGGCGATCTGCGCCAGCCGTGCCACCGCGGCGTGCTCAGGAAGGGCGCGGGCGTTGCTCAGCAGGAAGACCGTCTGCGACGCCGTCAGGGCAGCGGTGATGGTTGGTTCGTCGAACCGGCCGACCACCTGCACTCCGTGGACGGCCTGGCTTCCGGTGGGGTCGTCGTCGATGACGATCAGGCGCTCGTCGAGCTCCAGCATTCGGCGAGGACGCCGCTCCGGCTGGGATCGCCGCACGGGGGCCTGAACCATCGGGATCGGTACTGGATCGGAGCCTGAAGGGGCCATCGATCAGGCTGCCTCGTCCGGCAGCACGGCCTCCTCGTGCACGAGCCCCGAGGCGCGGATATCGGCCCACAGCTGTGCCGGGATGTGGTGGTTGAGCATCCGGACGTTCTCCTCGATCTCGACGGCCGCCCGTACCCCGGTCAGCACGGCGGTGATCGCGGGGTGCGCGAGCGGGAACTGGATCGCCGCCGCCATCAGCGGCACATCGTGCCGGTCGCAGATGGCGGCGAGCGCCTGCGCACGGTCGATCAGCGGCGTCGGTGCCGCTTCGTAGTTGAAGCGCGCACCGACCTCGGGCCGCACGAGGAGTCCGCTGTTGTACACGCCACCGAGCATGATCGCGGTGTTGGTCTGCTGGGTCGCCTCGAACAGCGTGGTCGACAGCGCCGCCTGGTCGAGCAACGAGTACCTGCCCGCGAGCAGCACCAGATCCAGATCAGCCTCGCGCACGAACCGCTCGAGCAGATCGGCCTGGTTGATCCCGATCCCGACGCTTCCGATCACTCCCTCGGAGCGCAGCTGCACCAGCGCCGGGATGGCGCCGTTGATCGCTTCCTCGAAGAAGTCGTCCGGGTCATGCACGTTGACGTGGTCGATCCGATCGAGTCCGAGCCGCTCCAGGCTCTGTTCGATCGAGCGGCGAACACCATCGCCGGAGTAGTCATACTCCACATTCAGGGCCGGTACGTCCCGGAAGAACGGCTCGCCGTCGACGAACTGTTCGGCCTTGGGCTCGACATCGGCTCGCAGCATCTTGCCCACCTTGGTGGACAGCACGAACTCCTCCCGCGGCTTGTCTGCCAGCATCCGACCGAAGCGTCGCTCCGAGGTCCCGTACCCGTAGAACGGCGACGTGTCGTACAACCGGACGCCTAGGTCCCACGCGCGCTCCAAAGCTGCCCGCGCGTCATCCTCGCCAATCGGGGCGAACATGTTCCCCAGCGGTCCGCCGCCAAGTCCCAGCCTCGTGGCAGACAGCCCCGAACTCCCCAGGATCACCTGCTGTTGCTGTCGTTGCATTGCGTTCCTCATCAGGTTCGTTGACGTGCTGGCCGGCGTGTGGCAACGGTGTGCGCTCCCCGCACCCTCAGGCCGATGCCACTTCTCGTTCGGTGGCCAGGGTGTCCAGATCCACGACGGCGCCCGGTTCCTGCAACCAGCAGGCGACAGTTCCGCCGTCCTCCTGCTCGACATCGATGAGCGCGGGCTCCTGCACGCGGCACTTGTCCATCACGAACGGGCAGCGGGTGTTGAACCTGCACCCGGAGGGCGGGTTCGCCGGGTCGGGAACCTCTCCCTCGAGCGACTCGGGGAAGCTGTCCCGACCGATCCGCGGTACCGAGCGCATCAGGGCGCGCGCGTACGGGTGGCGGGGTTCGAACCAGATCTGCTCGGGCCGTCCCAGCTCGACGATCTTGCCCAGGTACATCACCGCGATCCGGTCACAGATCTCACCGATCACGGCGAGGTCGTGGGAGATGAACAGCAGGCCGATGTCGAGCTTCTTGACCAGGCCCACGAGCAGGTCCGCGATCTGTGCCTGCGCGGAGGCGTCGAGGGAGGAGATGGCTTCGTCGGCCACCAGCACCTCGGGATCTGCGGCCAAGGCGCGCGCGATGCACGCGCGCTGCTTCTGACCACCGCTGAACTGGTGCGGATAGGCACGGTGGGCGTTCTTGGGCAGTCCCACCATGTCGAGGAGCTCGCGAACTCGTTCCTCGTGCTTGGCCTGCGGCAGATCGGTGGCGAACTTCAGTGCATCCGCCACCTGCGATCCGATCGAACGGCGCGGGTTCAGCGAGGATGCCGGCTCCTGGAACACCATTTGCAAGTTCCGCTGGTTCTTGGGCCGCTTCCCGATGCGGGAGATGGGGGTCACGCGCGCACCTCGGTAGAGCACCTCGCCTGCCGCGGGACGCTCGATGCCGACCACCGCCTTCGCGACCGTCGACTTGCCGCACCCGGACTCTCCGACGAGCCCGACGATCTCTCCTCGACCGACCTGCAACGAGACGCCGGCGACCGCACGCACGCGGGCTCGTCCCTTCGTCCGGTACTCGACCTCGAGGTCATTGACGACCAACGCCATGCTGTCACTGTTCATCGTGCAGCCGCCTTTCTCACATCGTCCACGGAGAAGAAGGGATCCACCAGGCAGGCGCTTCGCCTGCCCTCGCCTCGGTACTCGACCGGTGGAACGGTCACCGCGCACCGGTCCTCGGCCCACGGGCAGCGCGGGTGGAATGCGCACCCGGCGGGTCGGTTGCGCGGCGTGGCAGGCTCGCCGGCGATGGCCCGCATGTTCCGGGCCCTCCCACCGTCGCGTGCTGGCCCGGCGGGAAGGGAGCCGACGAGCTGCTCGGTGTAGGGGTGGCGCGGCGACTGCAGCACCTGCGTGGCCGGCCCGCTCTCGACCACCCGGCCGGCGTACATGACGGTCAGGTCGTCCGCCATCGCATTCATCACGCCGAGGTCGTGGGTGATGATCATGACGCCGAGGTCACGCTCGACGCACAGCCGCTTGATCAAGCGAAGCACACCGGCCTGCACCGTGACATCGAGAGCCGTGGTGGGTTCGTCGGCGATCAGCACCTTCGGATCCCCCACGAGCGCCATTGCGATGGCAATACGCTGGCGCATACCACCGGAGAACTGGTGAGGATAGGCTTTCATCGCCCAGTCGGGATCAGGGATACGCACCTCCCGCAGCAGCTCGCGGGCCCGTTTGTCCGCCTTCCGGCTGTCCTGGCCGGATCGGCCGGCGTGCTCGGTGAGCTGCTTACCGATCTGGATCTGCGGGTGGAGCGAGTTCAGCGGGTCCTGGAAGATCATGCTGATCTCGCGGCCGCGGATCGCCGCGAACGGCTCACCTCCGTCACCGATGAGCCTTCCCTCCAGCCGAATCTCGCCTTCGTAGACGAACTTCTCGCCGAGGATCCCTATCAGGGACTGTGCTGAGATCGACTTCCCGCTGCCGCTCTCACCAGCGATGCCGAGCACTGAGCCAGCACGCACCTGCAGATCGACGCCATCGACGACCAGGATGGGCCTTGCGGCTCCGGCCACCCAGATCTTGAGATCCTTGACTTCGAGGAGGTTGTCCACGGTCACTCCTTCACCTGCTTCGAGACCTGGGGGTCAACTGTGTCGCGCAACGTGTCGCCGATCAGGTTGAAGGCGAGCACCACTGTCAGGATTGCCAGCCCAGGGAACGTGGCGACCCACCAGCGGTCGAGGATGGCCGCGCCGTCGGACACCATCCGCCCCCACTCAGGTGTGGGTTCCTGTGCACCAAGCCCCAGGAAACTCAGAGCTGCGAGCAGCAGGATCCGCTGACTGATCTCAATCATCGCCACCACCACGACGGAACCGATGAGGTTCGGGCCGAAGTCGACGACAAGCGTCCGCGACGAGCTTGCTCCCAGCAGCCGTGAGGCCGTCACGTAGTCGCGCGAACGGATGGAGAGCACGAGGCTCCTCACGATGCGCGTCATCGGAGGCCAGGCCACGATGATGATCGCGATGACGGCGTTCTCCAGTCCCGGCCCGATCGCGGCCGCCACGATCATCGCCAACACGATCGAGGGCAGCGCGAGGAAGATGTCAGTGATCCGCATGAGGACCTCGTCCACCCACCCCCCGGCATAGGCCGCGATCGAGCCGACCACCAGGGCGATGGCGGTCGAGACGGCCACGATGATCACGGCATAGGGCACGGTGATCCGGACACCGTGAATGATGCGGCTGAGCACGTCGCGTCCGAGGGAGTCGGTGCCCATGAGATGGTCGCCGCCGGGCGGGAGGAATCTCGCAGCGTCTTGTGCGAGCGGGTCGTAGGGAGCGATCCACGGTGCAAAGACACCGGCGACCAACCACAGGCCGAGGATGATGACACCCGCGACCGCGAGAGGCTGCTTCCAGAAGCCGCGTCCTGCGATGCGCACCTGCTTGTCGAGGTGTGCCCGAAGGTCTTCGGCGGATGGCAGCGTCGGCTCACTGCCCACGGCGGGCGCACGGCCCTCTCTGGACAGGCGCGACAACAAAGGAACACTCATTTCTGCCACCGTTCTAGCTCACTCGGATACGCGGGTCGATCACGCCGTAGAGAATGTCTGTCACGAAACTGATCCCGACATAGATCACAGCTACGACAAGGCCAATACCGATCATTCCTGGCATATCCAAGAATACGGCGCTACGGAACATCATCTGCCCGATTCCTGGGAAGTTGAAGATCTCCTCCACCAGCACGGCACCTGCCAACACGGCACCGAACATGATGCCGATCACGGTGACGATGGGGACGAACGCCGCCCGGAGCACGTGGGCGAAGAGGATCCGCACCGACGTCAGACCTTTCGCACGCGCGGTGCGGACGTAGTCCTCATTCAGCACTTCGAGAACGGCGGACCGGGTGAAGCGGGTAATGAGCGTCATCGTAAACACCGCAAGTACGGCTCCAGGGATGAGCAGGTGCATGAAGGCGTCAGCGAACGTCCCCAACTGCCCGGCGAGGAGCGCATCGATCGTGTACATTCCGGTGGCCGTCGGCGGCGGGGCCACCCCCGGGGAGAGCCTGCCGATTCCAGGGAACATCTGCAGTTTGAAACTGAACACGTAGAGCGCGACGAGTGCGAGCCAGAACAGCGGAACGGAAATGCCTGTGACCGTCACAACGCGGATGAGCTGATCGGCCAGCTTGCCGCGCTGCAGTGCCGAGAGCGTACCGAGGAATATGCCGAGGATCGCCGAGATGAGTCCAGCGAGGATTCCCAGCTCCAAGGAGGCCGGGACCGCTCGTGCGAGCTCGTCCGCTACTGGCCCGCGGGTACGCATCGAGATTCCGAAGTCACCCTGCACGAGGTTGGTCATATGCAGGTAGTACTGCTCGGGCACGGGCCGGTCTAGACCGAACCGTTCGATCATTGCCTGACGTGCCACCGGATCGGCGGCTGCTTCCTCTCCGAGCATCACCGAAATGACGTCACCCGGGACCAACCGGGCGGCGAGGAACATGATCGTGGCCACTCCCCACAGGAGGAAGACCGAGATGCCTAACCGTTTGATGACGAACAGCCAGAAGGAGCTTCGTACGCCCATGTATCGATCACTACTTTCGTCTCGAGGCGCCAGTGCCTGCCAATCGATCGGGTGTGACCGGCAAGGAGGCGCCGGCCACACCCGAGGCGATCGTCAGCCGATGGCCGCACCGGTGTAGGTCGGGATGTCGATGGCCCACAGCGGGTGGTAGTCCGTGATCTCCGGCAGATCTGGCTGCGCCACCACGCTGGCGGTGCCCACGATCAGCGGAATGAACGGCGAGACCTCGTTCATGCAACGCTGCCAGTCCTCGTACAGCGGAACCGCGTCATCCATGGAGGCCGAGTTCTGTCCGTCCACACCGAGGGCTGCGCACTCGGTCTGTCCGGGCAGCGGCTCGTGGACGGCTCCGGATTGGTCGGCCGCCTGCCATCCGCCGCGATAGCTCTCACCCGACTGCGAGGTTCCACCGCTCGGGTTCATCGTCCCGACGTAGGTGTAGGGGTGGGGCGAGCGCATCGAGTTGGGCACGATGAACACCTCGATCTGGCCGCTGTTTCGCAGATCGGCCACGACAGCGTCGGGCTGCTCGACGATCTCAGCGTTGATCCCGATGTCTTGCCACATCTGAGCAATCCGGCTGCCGACCTCGACGGCGTTGACCCCGTCGCGATCGAACGCCTGCAGGGTAAGGGTGACAGTCTCCCCGTCGAGACCGGCGTCCTCGATGATCGAGCGGGCACCGTCGACATCGAACTCGATACATCCCTCGTCGCCCTCTTGGAGGCCGGATGCAACCGTGGGCAGGATGAAGCCGCAGTGGCGCTGCGCTCCGTCACCGCCCAGTTCAGCGAGCGCCTCCCAGTCGATGGCCATCCGGGCGGCTTCACGGAAGTCCGCCGAGCTGGTCACTGTCGAAACGGAGTCATCGAGATTGAACACGAGGACCCAGGCATTGGTACCCGGTGATGTTGCCACTTGCAGCTCGGTCTCGCCGAGGGCGGCGATCTCTTCCTGCCCCAGGTCGACCACGATGTCAGAGTCACCGCTGGAGACGTTGAGGCGCTGCACTGCCGGTTCGGCGTCGCGCAGCACGATCTGCTCGTAGGCGGGCTCGTTCCCCCACCACTGTTCGTTCCGCGTCATCACCAGTTCCGACCCGGCCTCATAGCGCTCGAGCTGGTATGGGCCGCTACCGACCGAGTTGCTCGACAGGTAGATGCCTGCGTCATCGGTGCTCGCAGCAGACTCATCCGCTGTGCCACCGTTCGCAGCCAGTTCCTCGGAGTCAAGGATGGCCGCGTTCGAACTCGTGAGGATGAACGGTACGGCCACATTGGTCACCTCGGACTCCACGACCACGGTGTAGTCGCCATCAGCTCGCACCGACAGACCGTCCATGAGGTAGGACGCGCGATCACCGACGTTCTTGAGGCGATTGAGCGACCACACCACATCCTCGGACGTGAGGTCGTTTCCGGTCGAGAAGGTCACGTCGTCTCGCAGCTGGAAGGTCCACTCGGTGGCATCGTCGTTGGACGACCACTCTGTGGCCAGCCACGGCTGGGGTTCGGACAGGTCTGCTGTGGGGAACGTGACCAATGTGTCGTACATGGCACGGAACATGGTGCGGTCCGACGGTGCAGCCGCGCGGTGCGGGTCTACTGACGCCTCCTGCCCGTCGAAGAGCAGATCGATGATGATCTGATCCTGACCACCCGACTGGTCATCGCCGCCGTTTCCTTCGCCGTCGCCGCACGCGGCGGTCAGCACGAGTGCTGCCGTAGCTGCCGCGGCAGCAGCAATCCTTCGATGAGGCACTCCCATGTGCTTCTTCCTCTCGTACGAGAGAGCCGTACTACCCGGGGGCTCGCCCCGGGGCCACCTCTCTGTGGACAATCTCCGCGAGATACACATCGTGGGCACTTGCTCACGTGGTGTGCATATGCTCGCTGTTGATCATGCCCCTGTCCTACATGGGTGTCAAGACACCGTCGGTGGGCACCGGCGCCAGGCAGTCGTCTCCGGGGCGCGCCTGCAGCGACGATGTCGTCGATGAGACGGCAGCGGCAGCCTCCACTCGATCGACCACACGGGAACTGTCGACGCACGGCGCGGTGCGCGCTCTGAGCCTCGTCCCACTCCCGCGCGGGCACCACTCCGAAGTCGCCCCTCGCGCGCTCCTCACCAAGACCCCGGCGACAGCGCGGCCGAGACCGGGCGTTCGTCAGGAGTTCCGGGGCGGTACCACTTGATCGGCGAGCGCCACACCCGCGCCGGCGTAGACGTTGATCACTGCCTCCACGCCCTCCTCCCGCAGGTGCTCCACCTGCTCGGGGTACTGGGCCACGGCGGCGAGCTTGCCGGTGAATCCGGCTGCCCGTACCTGGTCGAGCGCGAAGGTATTCGAATCGTGAATCGGCATGGCCAGCACCACGGTCTCGACGAAGCCGCCCGAGCAGATGCGCTGCCAGAACTCCAGGTCCGTGGCGTCACCCTCGACGATGTCGTAGCCCTGATCCCGCAGGCGGGTGACGACGCCGTGATCGTTATCGACGCCGAGAACCTGCAGATCGGCATTCTCCCGCAGGCGAGCGTAGGTGGAGCGCCCCACACGGCCCATCCCGAGGACCACGGCGTGATGGCCGTCGGTGTTGATCGGCCGGTCGGCGAGCCTGAGCCTGGTGGGGTCCTGCGCCGGCATCCGGGCGGCGATCCGGCCCGCCAGATGTGCGCCGCGGCCGTTGAGCAGCGAGGAGACCACCATGCTCACCGCCACGGCGAGCGCCACGATCGTCAGCCAGCGGTCAGTGAGCATGCCGCTGCTGACCCCCACCGCAGTCACGATGATGGAGAACTCGGAGAAGTTGCCGAGCACAAGTCCCACCCGCATCGCCGTACGGTTGCGCAGCCCGAACGCTCGGGCCAGAACGGCGAACATGGCGATCGTGATCGGGACGAGCACGATGCACAGCACCACCGCCACGGCCAGATCCGACCATGAGGGTCCCGCCCCCATGCCGATGGTGAGGAAGAAGCCGACGAGGAACAGCTCCTTGATGCTGAACAACGCCTTCGACAGATCGATGGCACGCGGGTGGCTGGCGAGCAGCAGACCGACCACCAGGGCGCCCAGGTCGCCCTTGATGCCGACGGCCTCGAATAGGTAGTAGCCCGGCCCGAGGGCCAGAACGATCCCGAACAGGATCAGCAGCTCACCGCGGCCGACGTGCTCAAGGATCCGGCGCAGCAGCCACGCGGCCGGGATCAGGAGCACGAGTCCCAGTGCCCACAAGCTCGGCGGTTCGTCGTTGGTGGCGGTGATGAAGATGACCGCTGCGAGATCCTGGATGACGAGGATCGCGATCGCGGTCTGCCCATAGAAGGATCCGTCGTCTGAGCGCTCCTCCAGGACCTTCACGCACAACACGGTGGAGGAGAAGGATAGCGCGAACCCGATCAGCGCAAGGGTCTGCCAGCTCCCGGCCTGCACGGCACCGACCACGGCGAGCAACCCCAGCGTTCCCGCGCCGATGAGGATGCTGAAGACCATGTGGATCAGACCGGTCCCGAACGCTTCCCGGCGCAAGATGGTGCGCACGTCGAACTTCAGGCCGATGGTGAACAGCAGCAACGTCACGCCCAGATCGGCCAGCTCCGGTAGTCCCGGGAAAGGATCCACCTGCATCCCACCGAGCAGGAAGCCCGCCGCTAGAAATCCTACCAATGGGGGCACCCGCACCAGATGAGCTCCTACGCCCAGCACAGTCGCGGCGAGAAGCGTCAGGACGAGGTCGGGCATGCGGCGGTCCTTCCGTCGGTCACGGCTCCCGTCGACAGCGGGTGACGATCCCAGCGATCGTACCGGCACCGCACAACCCGTCCATCGCAGGGTCTGCATTCCTGCCCGCTCGGAGGCCGGGGCATGATTCGCGGCCTACCTTCCTTTCGGCCGGCGACATGCCTATCCGATCCGGCGCTCACGTATCTCGCCCACCGACAGATCGGTTCACCGGTCTGCGCCGCGTGCGCTGACCAGGTCGCGAGATGGCCTCCAGGCTGGGAGTCAAGAGGGCCAGGAGCCGATCGGGGCGCTCTGACCGAAGCGGCTCGACGCCGATCACGTAGCGACCGAAGATCAGGCCGATGATGATCGTGATCGTCGCTGTGGCTCGCTCACGCGCCGCGGCACTCCCGCCAAAATATTCAACGAGCGGTCCAACGATCTCTCGTTCGAGGTACTCCCGGAAGGCATGCAGCACTTCCGGGTGCTGCATTCCGGTAGCCACCAGCTGAGTCAGCGTCCCTTGCACCTCGGGCGTTTCCCATGCCCGGATGACGAGGACGGCAAGCCGCTCCGGCACACCCTCCGGGTCACCGTCGATCGCCTCCTCCAGTACCGAGGACGGGCCAAGCGAGAGGGCCATCGCGCGAGCGAACAGCAGCTTCTTCGATCCGAAGTGGTAGGAGACCAATGCTGGATCACAGCCTGCTCGGCCCGCGATCATCCGCACCGTTGCACCGTTGTAGCCGTGCGCTGAGAAGAGCTCTCGGGCGGCTTCCAGGAGCCGGTCGCGGCCGTCGTCGGAACCAGATCGGGGGCGACCTCGAGTTTTATTCATCAGCGTTGAATCTAGCATCAACCTCCGCCACGATCTCGTAGACCCGCACTTGACGAAGGAGGCACCGTGAACCAGCCGCAGGTGGCAGTGGACGTGACGGAGGTGACGGTCGAGTTCTCTCGAGGACGCAAGCGGGAGCCATTCCGGGCCCTGGACCGTGTCGATCTGGACGTGCGCCCGAGTGAGGTGAGCTGCCTACTCGGTCCGAACGGGTCCGGCAAGACGACGCTGATGAATGTGCTCACCGGCCTGGTGACCCCGAGTTCAGGACGTGTCCGGGTGCTGGACCTGGATCCGGCAACCCAACGCCGGGACCTGCTGCGCCGGATCGCCCTCGTTCCCCAGGAGACCTCGCTCTATCCCGAGCTCACGGCCCGCGAGAACCTCACGTTTCACGCCCGCTACTACGGGATGTCGGCCCGCGAACAACGCACCCGCATCGACGAAGCGCTCGAGCTCGTGCAGCTCGGCGCGCGTGCCGATGATCGCGCTGGCACATTCTCCGGAGGCATGCAGCGCAGACTCGCACTGGGCAAGGCACTGATGATGCGGCCCGAACTGCTCCTGCTGGACGAACCCACGCTTGGTGTCGACGTCCAGTCACGCGAAGCGATCTGGAATCGGATCGAGGACGTCGCACGGGAAGGCCGCGCCGTGCTGCTGACCACCAACTACATGGAGGAGGCGCAGCGGCTCGGTGATCAGATCACGATCATCGATCGAGGCGTGAACGTCGTTCGGGGCAACCTGAACGAGCTCACCTCCCAGGTTCCGGAGGTCGAACGCGTCGAGGTACCGCTGGTCAGTCTGCAGGACGTCTTCCTGCACTTCACCGGCCGCGGACTACGGAACTGAGGCCCCTCGTGCACGCTGCACTCGCTCTGGCGAAGAAGGATCTGCTCGTCTCCTTCCGCGCGCCCCTGTTCGTCATCATCAGCATCGTGGTTCCGGTCGCCTTCACATTCCTGTATGCGATCGTCGTCCACGTCTCCACCACAGCGACGATCGCGATCGCCGATGAGGACCAGACACCCCATTCGGCCGACTTCATCGCCGTCATGTCCCAGATGCACAACAGCGACGGCGACTACTACGAGATCCTCACCTCCGACCCGGATCAGGCCCGAGACATGTACGAGGGCGCAGACGTCGGCGCCATGCTCGTGATCCCCGAGGGCTTCGGACGCTCGGTGGATGAAGGTGAGGACCCGGCGGTGACGCTGTCATTGGTCAACATCAATGCCGACGGCACGAAGAACCAGCACCTGCGAATCGAAGAAGCACTGCGGCAGTTCCAGCAGACGTTGCCATCGACTCCTCCCGACCGGCTGGCGATCCTCGAATCCACCGAACTCGAGCGAGATATCCCCGTCTCGGTCTATCTGGGTTCGGCCTTGCTGTTGTTCGCTGCACTCTATGCCGGCATCGTCAGCGTCGGGGTCAGCATCGCCCGGGAATGGGAGGAGCGTACGGCCAAGGCACTCGTGCTTTCGCCCAGCGGTCACGCCTCGCTGGTCGCCGGGAAGTGGGCCGCAGCGGCAATCATGTCCGTTGTCACGATCGCAGTAACACTTGCCGCTCTGGGGTGGGTGCTTGGCTACCCGTGGCACATGCTGAGCTGGAGATCCGCCGGAGTTCTCGCGATCGTCTGGATCTATGGCGCCGCCCTGGGCACCCTCCTCGGAGTCAAGCTCCGCCGGGCACTCCCCCTCGTCCCGGTCGCCGTCCTGATCGCCGTGGCCCACTTCCTCGTCAGCGGCTACGAGTCTTACATCCGTGGCTTCGCTCACGGCGGCGGGGTCGAACTGCTGTGGGCGTCCACGCACTGGATTCCCCTCGCGCCACTGTTCGACGTCGTCCGCTTCGAGGTCACCTCGCTGCCCCAACCCGAGGGCGCGATCGTCGCGGCACTCGGGAGCCTTCTCCTGGCCGCTGCTGCCGTCTCGTTCGCCGTGTGGAAGCTGACCAAGGCCCTCCGCTTCACCCAAGGACAATGATGCTGACCCACCTTCACGCCCTCGCCGCCGTGTTCGCCCGCAACCTTCGTATCGCTTGGCGCCGCCCGGAACTGCTCGTCCAGACGATGGCGGTGCCTGTCGTCGTCCTCGCGTTGGCCTCGGTGATCTTCGGAGCCAACGATGCGTGGCCGATCGCAGTCGTCGACGAGGCTGAGACGGCGCACTCGCGCCAGTTCGTCGAGACTGTCACCGAGACCCGCGGACCGACCGGTTCCTACTTCCGGATCGTCGAGACCGAGGCGGACGCGGCAGCTGAGCTCCTGCATGCCGGGCGCCTGCAACTGGTGGTCACGGTCCCGGCCGACTTCAGCGAGACCGGAGCGGTCGAGATCGCGACCTACAACATCAACTCCGATGCCATGAAGAACGTCCGGTTGCGCGTGACCACGACCGCCAACGCCTTCGACGGCGCGACGAACGCTCACCAGGTCGCCGCGATCATCGACAGGGTCAAACCGGTCGATGTGCCACGGACGGCCTTCATGGGCGGGTCGGCCGTGATCCTCGCCCTGCTCTTGGGCGCGGCGATGATCGCAGCGAACCTGTACGCCGTCGACAGCGAGCATCGCACCGAGAAGGAGATCGCGCTGACTCCGCTCGGTAGCTACGTCGCCGGCCTGGGTGCGGCAGCTGCGGGATTCGTCCTGGCTGCCGTCGCGGCTATACCGACGGCGCTGGTGGCCCTGGCCTTCGGAACCCGGGTAGGAATGCAGGAGCTGCTCCTGGCTGCCGCGATCGTCTTGCCGGCTACTGCAGCGGCCGCGGGTGTGGGTGTCGTGGTAGCGGCGTACCTGCGCACTCACCGAATGATCCAGCCTGCACTCATCATGGCGGCGTTGGGGAGCTACTTCGCGAGCGGCGGGTTCATCTCGGTCTCCGCGCTGCCGCCGCTTGCCCGCGCCATCAACACTTGGTGGCCGCCGTCCTACGTCTTCGAATGGTCCAATCCCCTGCTCCACGGCTTCGCGGATCGACCGGGCCTCACCGAAGTCGCCGCCGTCGTCGGTGCAGCCGTGGTCGCCATGGCACTGGCCGCACTCGCCGCACAGCGAGCGGGGCACCGAACGATCAATCACGGTCAGTGAATCCCAGGCGTGACGCTGGGCCGGCACTCACGCGGTTGACCTTGCCCCTGGGGAAGGGCGTGTGCTGTCTGCAGCCCACCCGAGAGGCGGGTGGTGACCAGAAAGGAACACGATGACCGCATTCATGGTCGAGGACCGGGCCGAACGTTGGTGGGTGGGTGTGTCGATGACCGCCGAGCTGGCGCACTGGGATCGCGTCAACGCCCACGTGCCGGCGATCTACGGGGCCCTGGCACAGGCAGGCGAGACGCCACTGGGTGGTCCGATCTACCAGTACCGGCGGCTACAGACGGCGACCGACCCGATGGACGTGGTCGTGTCCGTTCCGGTAGCCGCACCGGTCGAGATCGCAGGGTTCGAGACCGGCGCGCTCCCGGCCGGGAGCTACCTCGTGGCACGCCCGCAGGGCGGCCCGGACTCGCTCACCCAGACGCACCGGGAGATGTGGGACTGGGCGCAGGTCCAGGATCTGGAGCTCGCGATCGATGAACGGGCCGATGGCATCCACTGGCAGGCGCGCACCGAACAGTTCCTCACCGACCCGGAGACCGAGCCGGATCGCAGCAAGTGGGCGGTAGAGATCGCATACTTGCTGAGGTGACCACCACCAGACTCTCAATCGGGGAGTTCAGCCGCCTGACCTGGCTGTCGCCGAAAGCCTTGCGGTTGTACGAGCGACGCGGGCTACTGCTGCCAGATGCGGTCGATGAGTACACCGGCTACCGCTACTACGTCCGGTCCCAGGCCGACCGGGCTCGCACGATCACGTTACTGCGCCGTGTCGGAATGCCGTTGGAGCGCATCGGTGCCGTCCTGGCGGCCACCGGTGCGCAGCGGCGGGAACTGCTCGCCGACTATCGCCTCGAGACAGTGCGGGCACACGAGCGCGCACTCGCCTTGCTCGATGGCCTTGCCGAGGACCCGACGGCGCACAAGCAAGGCGGCGGACAGCAGCCGGTCGATCTCGCGGTGTCGATCCGCGAGACCCCGGAACGGCTGTTCGTCGCCAGGACCGTGCGCACCACCGCGGCCGACCTGCCCGCGCACATCGAACGCTGCGCCGCCGCGCTCTCCCAGCGGGCAGGGTCGGCCGTGGATACCTCCCAGCCGCTCGTGGTGGTCTACCACGGTGAGGTCAGCTGGGAGTCCGACGGGCCTGTGGAGATCCGCATCCCGGTGGTGAGTGCGGCGGACGCTGACGAGGTGGAGGCGGCGGGGACGGAGGTCGTCGTCGATGTGCCCTATGCAGAGGTGCAGTTCCCGACGATCTTGCGTGCCTTCGACGCGGTGCGCACGGCTGCCGCCCTCGGGTCGCGCGTCCCGGAGGGGTCACCGCGTGAGATCTACCTCGACGGCGACCCGTTCCGTTGCCAGGTGGCGCAGCGTTTTCGACCCGGCGGCGCGCAGGACCGCTCCCCGCGGACAAGCCCGTCGTGAGTCGTCGCCCGGTACGGCGCCCGACCGCGACCGGGCCTTCGCACCGGTCTACACACCACCGTAGGCGGCCGCGAACTCCTCGCTCGGCGCGATGGGCTGGATGACGTCGAGCAAGACGCCGTCGGGAGCGGTCACGATCACGTGACGCTGCCCGAACGGTTCGTCACGCAGCGGCTGGACGATCTCCACGCCCTGAATGCCGAGGATCCTCCGGTGGACTGCGTCGACATCGTCGACTTCGAGATTCATGAGCACACCGGCGGGAAGTGCCCCGTACCCCGACGGGACGGTCTCGTGGTCGTGCGCCAGGATTGCCAGCTCACATGCGTCCAGCCGCAGGCTGACGTACCAGTCAGACTCGAACGTGGTCTCGAACCCGACGACGTCGCGGTAGAAGGATGCGGCGGCGGCGACGTCCCGCGACATGAGCACGGGGTAGACGCTGGTGACAGACATGAAGCCTCCTTTAAGTACACTGTGTATGTAACGAGGTCGACTATACATACACAGTGTACGTAAAGGAAGTCAGATGCCCCGCGCCTCCGCCGCCGACGCAGCCAGGACCGCTCAACGCGTGCTGGAGGCGGCCACCGAGCAGTTCGCCTCCCGCGGCTTCGCCGACGTCTCTCTCGACGACGTTGCTCGGGCGGCTGAGGTCACACGCGGGGCGGTGTACCACCACTACGGCAGCAAGGCGAAATTGTTCGCCGCGGTCGCGGCAGCGCTCCAGGTGCAGATCGCAGCGGTCGTGGCCAGCGCCGCCGACAGGGCTGGCGGTGACCCGGGCAACCAGCTCCGAGCGGGCTCGCACGCGTTCCTCGACGCGATCACAGCGGCTCCGGCCGTTCGCATCCTGCTCATCGACGCACCTGCGGTCGTGGGCTGGCAGGAGTGGCGCCGGCTCGATACAGAGAACTCGGCGGCCCACCTGCGCGAGGCTCTACTCGCGGTGGGCATCGACCAGACACTTCTCGACGCGACCACGGCCCAGCTTTCGGGTGCCATGAACGAGACGGCACTCTGGGTCGCCCAGCACGAGAACCCTGCCGCCGCCCGGGAACAGTCACACAGCGCTCTCGACAGACTTCTCACCGCACTGCTGTGACGACACCGAAGAAAGCCCGGACCCTCGCGGATCCGGGCTCTATCGGAAGTCTTGCAACATCACGACCGTGGGGCTCCTAAAGACTTACTGCAATCGAAACGAGACAGTTCGTCAACTCGGTGGTCTGGTCGCAGCGGCCAGGGGTCAGATCGGAGGCGTAGCCCCGCAACGCACCCCTCGATCTCCGCGACCCGCACGGGCAGGCAAGCAGTTACCTGCTGAGACGGAGCGCGCCATCGTCGCCGAGTACAAAGCAGGGCAGACGATGAAACAGATTGCTGCGCGTCACGGCATCCACCGCGTCACGGTCAGCGAAGTGCTCAACCGGAGCGACACGGCCAAGCGGCCTCGGGGCATGAACTCAACCCAGGTGTCGCTGGCCGCCAAGCTGTATGAATCCGGAGAGTCACTGGCAACTGTCGGGGCCAAGTTCGGCTTCAACGCTGCGACGGTCCGTACCGCACTCATGAGTATCGATGTCCAGATGCGCGACCCGCATGGTCGCGAACGCTAATCGTGTACGGCTGGTGTAGCCGTGCAAGCCGACATGAAGGGGGAACGTTTGGTCGTACGAGATCTGGCCGACTACGTCTCCATCATAGGCAGGTGGCTCACTCGTCGAATGCCGATCAGCACAAGGTCTACCGCGAATTGCGTTTCGGAGACGAGGCTCGACCACCGCCGTGTCCCAAAGCTTTGCCCACTCACGCCTGCGCCCCAATCAGTCCCCGCACCTCGAATAGCAAGATGTCATTGACATTCGCCGACTCCATCGCCTCCAATAGACCTGGGCGTAGCTCAATCGTGTTGGCGATGGTATCGGCCCCGACGAATTCGCGATAGGACTCTGCAATGAGATACGCAAGCTCGAAGGACATGCCGTTACGCAGTAGTGCGATCACATATCGATCCGCTGTGCCGTACTTAAGCTTGAGGTAGAAGGTCTCCTCAACCAGGTCCAACGAGAACAAGATCTCCAGGTACTTCATGAGGTTGTAGTCAAGGAAGTCGAGCTCTGCCTTGATCCGCACAATTGCGAGGTTGACGAGTGCACCGCGAGTTTTCGTTGCCCGTCTTACGTATGCACTCGTGTGTTCCGTCGCGAAGCGCTTGACCTCGCCCCACTTCGACCCGACCCAGATCAAATCGTCCTCCTGACGACTCCAATGCGTCAGGTAGCGTCCGATCATGCGCTTCAGGGGATCGCCTTCCGCCCGCCAGCTGAGGAACATGGCATAGAAGTTACGCGCTCCCTGCTCGTCTCGAATGCGTTCGAGATCATCAGTGTCGCGGCCAAGCTCGACACCTGTGAGGAAGATGTCGACGATCAACGCAATCAGGTCATCGGCGGTCGAGACGGTGTCGCCGCTGCGATCGGTCGCACGCTCCTGCAGAAGCAACTCGTAGCGGAACACATCGAAGTCATGGGCGCCGTGGCGGAAGCAGAGACGCCCGAGGGCGGTCTGCGCGAGCCGAGCACCCTCAAGACCGGACGCGCCCGATTCGATGTTCTCGAGCCGCTCAAGCGCCTCGATGCGCGGTTGCTCGGCTGGGCCAGACTCGAGAAGTGGATTCTCCACTGGATCGGACGCCGACTTCGACGGGTCAGCTACATCCCCGAGCCAGTTCAATGGATTCCAGCGCTTCGGCGCGTACGAGCTCTCGAGGACGTATACCTTCGGAACGAGCAACTCGAGCTTCGGTGTATCCGACGAGAAGATCTGGCTGAACCGAGCCACGCGACCAACCAGATTCCTGAAGGCGGAGCGTGCTAAGTAGCCGCGTCCCCGATCGGGCGACAACAGCACCATTGTGTCGGCTGGGGTGTTCACTCCCTCCAGCAGGGTGGATGTCGTCACGAGGTGCCGATTGTCCGGGGACTGATCCTCCCGGAAGAGGTTCTCGACGTACTGTCGCAGCACCTCGGGGATCTGTCCGTGATGGAAAAGAACACCGCTTCGGATTACGTCGACGAGGAGGTAGTCCTTGTCGACAAGGTCACTGATTGCCTCGATAGCTTTGGCGGCTGCAGGAGCAATCGCGTCATTCGCGGAACCAACCTTGCTTGCGATGCGACGCGCCAAGTCCTGAGCGTCGCGAGGCTTGTTCAAGTAGACGATGGTGCGAGGGCCGGCGAATGCGATGACCGCGTCGGCATCATCGTCTGGAACCGTTATCGACGATTCGAAAGAACGAGCCAAGAACTGGTCGAAGACCTGGAGGGCTTTCCCAGGTGCCCCCACCAAGAACTGCTCAACCTTGACTTGCTCATTTACCGTGCGGGCACGTACCTGCTGATCCGCACCGTTGACGTGTCGGAGAGCTTCCGGGTTCTCGAGGAACGGCGTGTAGTAGGCGACCTGCATGTCGGCCTTGCGGGAACGGGCAACGAGGATCACCTGGGATAGCTCAAGCGCACGCGCGTCGTCTGACAGGACGTTCTGCGCCTCGTCGATCAGGAGCTGATCAATCTTGAGTTCCGGATTATCGACGAAAAGCTGATGCAGCCGTTCCTGCGTGAGGATCGCAACGAAAGACGACTCGCCGTTGTAGGCCTCTGGATGCGAGATGACGCGCGCGGAGACGTCTCGCTGGCGCATAAGACGAACGAGCTCAGTCTTCGTCTGTGCGATGAGCGCCTTCGACGGCACCACGATGCAGACGGCGCCGGGCAGGGACGCAAGTGCGCGGTCGGTCATCATCTCAGATTTGCCGTACGAGGTCGGCGCGATGATGGCCGCGTGCGAATTGATCGTGTTGAACGCGCGCAACGCCAGCTGTTCGCGCGTACGCGTGACCCCGTCCGATGTGAAGTTCTTGCCATGAGCGACTCCAAGCACCCGATGCAACGAGTCGTCCTCAAGTACTTCGGGATGGGCTGTGTGGATCGCGGCAATGACGGGCATCAGTTCTCGGTGATCCGCAATGTCTAGCAGCGGCTCGAAGTCTGTGGTGTCCAGTGAGTACTGCAGTGCGATTCGATAACCAAGCCGCTCGACGGTCGCGTCGCCTTGACGAAGGAATATCACAGCATACGAAAGCAGTTGCTGGTATTCGTCGTCCGAGATCCTTTGCCCAAGCGACATGCTCGTGTAGAGCTTGAGGAAGCGCGAATCGTCGAGGTTCGCCTGATGGCGCAACTTCCGATAGGTGATGTCAACGACCATCAGACCGGCGCTCCAATCGAGGCGCGCAACACTTCAACCAAGTCCTCAAGGTCAGACTGCTGGATGAGAAGCAGGCGGAGTTCAGCGAACCGCCCGCGCCCCTTCACGCTCTCGATCAGCGCCTTGCCTGTCTCTGGGTCGATCTCGTCGAGCATTAGGTCGCGCATCACGACACCGCACAGAAGTGCGCGGACCTTCGCCTTGCCGCCGCCGTTGACGGTCTTGAAGTCAGTGCGAAGAAGCTTCTTGACGTTCGATGCTTGGGTACTTTGCAACGTTGCGTCTGCGTCGAGAAGCGCTGCGTCCCAGCGCTTCTTGCGAACGTCAGACGTGAACATGTCGTGGAGGCTTCGCTCGGCAACGCCGATGAGATCACGAATCTTGCTGTCCGCAGTCTGAGTGTCGGATACTTTCCCCGCTTTGACCTCGCCGTACCAAAGGCCGCCGTCGTGGTCATCATAGAAGGTGAGGTCGAACCCTTTCTTGATCGCGCGCTCCTCCTTGTTGAGATAGAGCGCGGCGGACACGAACTTCTCGTGACCGTGCGGCACGAGAAGGTGCACAATTAGTTCGCCAGCGATACCAAGTTGGGTCTTCTCGCTCTTGGTGTCGTAGAGCTTGAAGAACTCATCGAGCGTCGTATCGAGCGAGTAGTAGTCGGGATCCTCAGCGGCCTTGACACGCCCGTAGCAGTACTCGACAAGCCTCGCGTTGAGCGTGTCCTTAATCTCCTGAGTCACTTCTTCGAGCACCAGAATGCTGGCGTCGTCGACGGTGACGACTCTCACTCCGTCCACGCGATCCCCCAAGCCCGGACGCTTCTCCCGCAGCAATTCATGGCCTACGCAGTCTCCTCGCGCGCCAATACTTCGGCCTGCTCGAGCACCAGTTCAATCGCCTGCCGGTTGGAGCACCTTCGATCACGCGTCCCACTCCTCCTCGGCAAGCGGCGAGCCATTGAGCAGGTCACGACGCATCCGCCAGTCAGGCAGATGCTTGTCCATGAGCGCGGCGAACCTCGCGCCATGCCCACGCTCGAAGTAGTGGGTGAGCTCGTGCACCACGATGTACTCCAGGCAGACTGGATCCTTCTTTGCCAGCTCCACGTTGAACCAGATGTTGTGCGTCTCGCGGTTGCAGGAGCCCCATTTGGTCTTCATCTTGCGAACCGTCCACTTCGGCACGGTGACACCGAGCTCGGACTCCCACCTGGCGATGAGATCCGGCAGCGCGTTGCGCAGCTGCTCCCGATACCAGCGATCAAGAACTGACCGACGCTGCTCAGGCGTGGAGTTGGTCGACGCATAGAGCACGAGGCGCTCTCCATCGAGTTCAATATGAGATCGTCCTGGCCGCTCAACGACCTTGAGGCGCTTACGCGTCCCCCAGACGTAATGGCTCTCTCCCGTCACCATCTCGCGCATCGACTGGCGTGCGGCGCCAGCCAGCTCCTTGCGTTGCCGGCGGATCCACGAGAGCCGCTGCACGACCGCTAGACGGATGGTGTCGTCGTCGAAGCGCGTCGGCGCGGCGACCCGGACACGGCCAGCAGGTGGGTAGACGCCGATGTGCAGGTGTTTGATGTCCTTGTAGACGACGTCGATGTCGATGCCGCGGACAGTCAGGTACGCGCTAGTTGTACTCATCGTGCCTACTCACGAGCTCGAACAACGTATCGATCCGGGGGTCATCGCCATCGGTGAATTTGCGGGCGATCGCACGTTTGACTTGTTTACGCTTGAGAGCGTTGTCCTTCCAACCGTGTTGTTTGTTGTTGCGCACGGCCGACTCGATCTCGATCGCAATGCCCTCGTCCGGCCAGAAGAAATCCACGATCGCGCGCTGCCCGTCGCTCTTCACCCATGACGGGTAGCTCTTGCCAGTGTCCTTGCTGCCGGCCTGCTGCGCGATGTCGAGGATCTTCGCGAGGTACTCCTCGTACGCGAGTGCCTGCTGGCGCCGCTCTTCAAGCACCGCGTCGAGAAGCTCGCTCATGCGGTCGAAGAACTTCGGGTTCGTCCCGTGCTCGTCGATGATGAGCTTGCGGGTGTTGTTGACGATGGTTTCGGCCACCGCCTCCTTGTTCTTCTTGATGCCCGGGGGCAGCCTGTCGATAGCGCCTGCGCCCAACTTGACGATCAGGTCGATGAGCCCATCGTCCTCAAAGTTCGAGATGACCTCAGATGCGCCGGCCTTGATGTACGTGTCCAGCAGGAAGCGCATGTCCGCCTCGTAGGCCTTGAAGTCGACATCCTCGCCAGCGGCGAGCTTCACCTCTGCCCGCACATCGCTGTAGTGCGCAATCTCCGCCTTGATCTTCTCAACGTCGGCAGGGCTGTAGCCGGCCGCGCTCATGTCGTTGGCGATGTTTGCGAACGATCGCGTGACTCCGGCAACGGCCTTGTAGAGCTCGACGCGCTTGGGCTCGTTGTCCTTGATCTCCTGCGCATTCCCGGCCTCGCGAGCAACGAAGTACGCACAGTACTGATCGGTGCCCTTCGGCGGCAGCACTGGTTCGCAGAGGGCTCGGATCCGCTCAAGCGCGTCCTCGAGGTCCTCACGGGCCTTGTCGATGCGGTCGGAGAGAAGACCTTCGATGTCCTGCTTGTCGTACCCCTCGAACGCACCGGTCGTGTAGTCGTCAATGGCCTTCTCGAGCGACTTGAAGAGGTCGCGGTAGTCGACGATGTAGCCGTAGTCCTTGTCGTCCCCGTCGAGGCGGTTGACGCGGCAGATCGCCTGGAAGAGCCCGTGATCCTGCATCTTCTTGTCGATGTACAGGTATGTGGCGCTCGGCGCGTCGAAGCCGGTCAGGAGCTTGTCCACCACGATGAGCAGGCGCATCTGGCCGGGCTCATCGATGAACTGCTTCTCGACGGCAGCCTCGAACTCCTCAACCCGGCCCATCGCGTCGTCTTCGGATGTCTCGAAGTAGTCCGCGAGCATGCGCCGGTAGGTGTTGTAACGTGCCATCTTCTCGGTCAGCCCAGCGCCGGAGTCCTCCTTCGATATCTCGCTGACACTCGGTTCGTAGCTCGTCACGATGGCGCACTTTCCCTTGAACCCGGCGGCCACGAAGAGGTCATAGAAGGTGCAAGCCTGGCTGATGCTCGAGCCGACGAGCATCGCGTTTCCTCGGCCATCCATGAGCCTCGGGCGCGTGTCCATGTCGAACAGGATGTCCGCCACGATCTGCGATGCCCGCGATCTGCTTGAGACGACCTTCTGCATGGTGCCCCAGCGCTTCTTCAGCTCTGCGCGACTGAGGTCGGTCATGCCCTTGGTCTTCGCTTCGAACCACTTGTCGACGTGCTGCGGCGACGTCATCTCCTGGTCGATGTCACGCGCCTCGTAGCGCAGATCCAGCACGACGCCATCGTCGACAGCCTCGTTGAACTTGTACGTGTGGATGAAGGAGCCGAACGTCTCGATGCTCGTAGCCTTGTCCTGCTTGAGCAGGGGCGTACCGGTGAAGCCAATGAACATCGCCTCGGGCAGGAGCTTCTTCATCGCGTCGTGCATCTTCCCCGACTGCGTGCGATGGGCCTCGTCGACGAAGACGAAGATGTTGCCCTTGGCCTTGAAGTCAGCAGGCAGGGAAGCATTGAGCTGCTCGATGTAGTCGTCTGTGTCCTCGGTGGCCTCATCGTCGTTGCCGCGGAACTTGTGGACGAGCGAGCCGATCAGCCACTGCTCGGATTTGTTGAGTGTCGCGATCAGGTCGGCGCCGCTCTTGGTGCGGTAGAGCGATTCGCTGACGCCGTTGAAGACCTTCTCGATCTGATCGTCGAGCTCGGTGCGGTCAGTGATGAGGAGTACGCGCGCATCCGGCTGGTTCTCGCGGATCCACTTGGCGAGCCACACCATCGTGAGGCTCTTGCCGGATCCCTGAGTGTGCCAAATGATGCCGCCCTCGCGCTTGGCAATCCGCGCCTGCGCGGCCTTGATGCCGAAGTACTGGTTGTGACGAGGCCCCTTCTTGACGCCCTTGTCGAAGACGATGAAGTCGTGAATCAGCTCGAGGAAGCGGCCCTTCGAGCACATCTGCAGCAGCGCACGATCGAGCGGGGACTGGACGTCGGAGTCTTCCTTCCACTCGAGCCAGTACTTCTCTGGGGTGTCGATCACGCCGTAGCGGAGTCCCTCGGCGTCGTTGCCGGCAAAGAGGAACTGCGTCGAGGCGAAGAACGGTCGGATAAGGTCTTTGCTCTGGTTGCCGATGTTCTGGCGAATGCCCTCGCTGACCGAGACCTTGGAGCGCTTGAGTTCGATGATGCCGAGCGCCAGACCGTTGACGTAGAGCACGACGTCAGGGCGCTTCGTGTGCTGGCCGAGCACCGTGACCTCTTCGGCGATAGCGAAGTGGTTGGCGTTCGGATCCGCCCAGTTGATGAGATGCACGGTCTCGGACTGCTCACCGACGGCTGCTTTGACCTTCACGCCGTAGCGGAGTAGTTCGTAGACTCCGCGATTGGCCTCGTAGAGGTTGCGCCCTACGCCAACTGCCGCGGCCTTGTGCAGGCGATCGAGCGCCCGACTGATGAGCGTCGCGTCGTACCCGCGCGTCTGGAGGTTCTGGATCAGCAGATCGTCCTCGATGCCGCTGGTGCGGTTGCCGTCATGCCAGTCGCCGAGGTACTCATAATCGAGCTGCTCCCTGAACAGCTTGACGACGCGACTCTGCGTCTTACGTTCGATCTGACCTACGGTGCTCATGACGGTTCTCCTGCGTGCTCCACAGTTGATTCATCCACCCACCGCGCGAGCACGCTCAACGCAGCCAGGTGTTCAAGTGCCACTTGCTCAGACATCTCCTGATCCGCCTCGTGGCTGAGCGGATTCCGGATCCCCGCGAAGACACCCTCCGCGAACGCCATCGCGCCGCGCTGTACCGAGCGGTAGGTGTCACTATCCTCCGGACTCAGGCGACGAAGCCGCGCCTTGCCGGTCTTCGCCTCGTCGAGCGAGAACGACTGCTTGAACAGATCCGTCTCGCTGACGTCGCGGCGGCCGACTTTGTTCTGCGTCTCGGCATTCAGCTTGGTAGCGGCATCGCGCACTGCTTGGACGAAGTGGCCCGATTGCCACAGCGAGCGAGCGCCACTCCAGATCCAGGGGTGCAGGTTGGAGGCGGAGATCTCAGGGGCGTCGTCGCCCAAGTTCTGCCGCAGCTCGTCCTCACGTTGAAGTTGAGCGCGGCCTCTGCTTGCAGCCTCCCGCAAGCCAGCCCACTGACGCCCTTTCTCGGGTAACGCTTCTCTCCATCCCGGGGTCGCTCGATCGAGAATCTGCTCGACGATCTGCGCCTGCGCTGCCAGGTCGCTTCCTGACCCGCGATGCACAGTCCCAATCACGTTCGCGCTCGGATGCGGGATCCGCTCAGCCAGGTGAATGAACGAGTCGAGTTCGTGCACCGCCCATTCGAGGTTCATCCCATTCATGCGGCGACCTCGTCATTCACCGGCAAGCGGGTGCGGCCAGTCAGGAGCTGCTGCACCATGCCTTGCTTGATTGCGCGCGCCTTCGTCAGTCGCCGGCGGACAAGAGTGACCTCGCGGTCGGCGCTGTCCAGCAGCGCTGCTATCGCCACCTGCTCTGGTTCGCTCGGGACCCGGGTCTCGAGCGCCGCCACCTGTCTCGGGTGGATTCGGGCGTGACTGCCGGTCGTTCCTGTGGCAAGCAATTTCATGCGCGAGACGACCGCATCCGACTTCATCAGCCACTTCAAGTAGGAGCGATCCGTTCCTGGCCGCGGCGTCAGCACTACGAACTCAGTCGACGCAATCACGTTGTCGCCGATCCCGTCGGGTGCCCAGATGCGCGGGATCCGCGGATTCAGCTTGGAGACCAGAACGGAACCTGCAGGCACAACGAACTTGATGCTGTCGATCGCCGAGCCGGGTTCAGTGATCGGGACCTCTCCGTCATCGAAGGCAGGAAGGCTGAAGTGCTGGAAACGCCTTTCTCGATCCTGCCGTGGGTCGACTGTCCGACGATGCTGATCGGTGAGCCCTCCTACGGTGGCTTCACGCCACGGCTCGGTGAAGCCGGGGAGGCGAGTCTTGCCGGTGAGGAGTTGCTGCATCATGCCTTGCTTGATCGCCTGTTTCTTGGCGATGAGGCGCTCGAGAGTATCGATCAGCTGGTCGGCATCGTCGAGCGCGAGGCCGATCTCGCGTTGCTCAGCACCGCTCGGGACCCGCATCCTGTACTCGGCGAGCTCTTCACGGTTGATTTTAGGTATGCCGCTACGCGCGGAAACACTGACCGCGAAGTTCGTGAAGTCGTGCCCTAGAAGCGTGTGGAGAATGAACGAAGAGTCCGCGTTGCGACGAGGCGTGAGCGGGTACATGTCCGCACTACAGAGGGCGTCAAAGTCGCACTTGTACGCCTTCTGCAAGTACGGACGGATCTTGCTGTAGATGACGTCTCCTGGGCGCACGAGATACTTGCCGCTGATGGCCCCCTGCGCCGCCGCCGACTCCCTCTTGATTAGGCGACCAGTTCCGGAAGCGATGTGATCCGGTGCGATCAGCGGGAGACCTCGGTACGCGGCCTCACGAGGATCAACCTGACCGCTCTTAATGGTCACCAAATCGAGAAGGGCGACGTCACCCCACGCCTGGGACGTAGCCGTGGCCCTCACGATTCGACCCCCATAACCACCAAGTGGCTCACAACCTTCGCGTCGAGCTTCTCCAACTCGGCGTCGAGGTCTCCGACCGTGTCTGCGTACCGCTCTCCGAGCTGATGGATACGGGCGACGAGCACGAGAGTCAACGCGTTGACTTCACCGTCGATCTTCGCCGCGATGGCGGCATGCCACTTGTCATCGAGCACGATTGACTTCACATCGTCGTCCGTCAGGTCGCCGTACTTGCGCAGTGTCATCTCATCGAGCGCCGCTTGATCACGCTTCGCAATCCGCTTCAATGAGGCTTCTGCATCTACGAGCGCGAGAGCGTCGCGCGCGACGTCGAGAGTTTCTCCATCGTGGGCGAGCTTCGCCGCCTTGATGACGGCATTCACGAGCTGCTTCGTGAAGGCACCCTTGTCGTTCGTCGCCTCGGCGAGCACGCCTTCATCGGCGCCGTGCTCTTCTGCGTGCTCAGCGACCGCTATCGTCGCCGCCTCGAGCTCTGCGTTCACCTCATTGACGCGCGACTGTTCATCTGCGAAGTAGCGCCTCACGATGAGCGACGGCGGGACAAGATCCATCTTGTACTTGGTTTTCTTGCGACCGGTACCGAGCTCGAGGTCCGGAGTCTCGTTGAGCTTGCGCTCTTTGTCCTCGATGGTCGGGCGGGGTGCCGCTGCCTTCGCCCAGTCTCTGCCTGCGCTCAGCTCCGCCATGATCAGGCTCAGGTCGTCGTGCATGACGTCGTGCCAGTAGGTCATGAGCTGTTGGTACGCGTCGTACTCGTTGAGGAGGGGAACCGGCTTGAACCGCTCGAGCAGGTCGTCGCTCAGCGTCGTAATGAGGTCACCCGGCTTGGTCTCGGCTGTGAGGCCCAGGAGTGCGTCACGATGGGCGGCGAACCACTCGTCAACGATGGCCGCGACCTGTGCCCGGAGGCTGTCGAGCCCGCTGCGGTGAAGCGCGTAGTCCTGCACCTCACTCAACTCGACCTTGAGGCTGGAGTATCCCTCACGGAGCGGCTCGAAGAGCGCGTCCTTCAGTGACGGCAGCGCATCCCAGTACTTCTGAAGTGCTTCGATGTCGCGGCACGGGATGCCGCCGTTGAGGTGCGCGGAGAGATCCTGCAGGTCTTCGGACTCCGAGCTGTCGATGTAGCGCGGGATGTTGAGGTTGTAGTCGTTCTTCGAGTCCGCGATCTCGCTCATCGGCACCATGCGCGAGTAGCGATCGATCTCGATCTGCTTGTTGAACGTGTCGACGATGCGGTGAATGTCCTGGTCACGCAGTCGGTTCTTGGCGCCGTCCTTGATGAATCCCTTGCTGGCGTCGACCATGAAGACACCAGTGCGGCTAACGGCGTTCTCCTTGTCAAGTACGACGATGCACGCAGGGATACCCGTGCCGTAGAAGAGGTTCGCCGGCAGGCCGATGACGCCCTTGATGAAGCCGCGCTTGAGGAGCTCGCGGCGGATGTTGCCCTCAGCGTTGCCGCGGAACAGCACACCGTGCGGGAGGATGACGGCAGCCTTGCCTTCAGACTTCAGCGACGTCAGCGCGTGGAGCAGGAAGGCATAGTCACCGTTCTTCTCAGGCGGCTTGCCGTACTCGAAACGTCCGTAGTCCTCCTCGAGCCCATTGCTCCACGACTTGACGGAGAACGGCGGGTTCATGACGACGTAGTCGAAGGTCTTGAGCCTCGTCCCGTTCGTCAGCTGCGGGTTGGTAATCGTGTCGCCCTTGTAGATCTCCGCGGTCTCGTTGCCGTGGAGGATCATGTTCATCTTGGACAGCGCCCACGTCGCGTTGTCCTTCTCCTGGCCGTATATCGTCATGCCGCGCGGCGCCTCGGCGGCAGCCTTGAGCAAGAGCGATCCGGAACCGGCTGCGGCGTCATAGACCGTCTCGTCCTGACGCGTCTGGCGGCCAATGCCGACAACCTTCGCCACGACGCGCGACACCTCGGCAGGCGTGTAGAACTGGCCCTTGCTCTTGCCCGACTCCGTCGCGAAGTGACGCATCAGGTACTCGTAGGCGTCGCCGAGCAGGTCGTCGCCCTCAGCTCGCGAGCCGCTGAAGTCGAGATCGTTGAAGATCGTCACCAGCTTGGAGAGGCGATCCTGCATCTCCTTTCCGCTGCCGAGCTTCTCCGGGTCGTTGAAGTCGGCCTGGTCGATGACGTTGCGCAGGTCGTTGGCTTCGGCGAGCTTGCCGATGATCTTGTTGAACCGCTCACCGATCTCCTTGTCGCCCTTCGCGGCGAACATGTCATCGAACGAACCGCCCTCGGGCACCTCGATGAGGCTGTCCGGGTCGGACTTCGCCTTGTCCGTGACGTACTTCATGAACAGCAGCGTCAGGACGTAGTCCTTGTACTGACTGGCATCCATGCCGCCACGGAGCTGGTCCGCGCTGGCCCACAGCGAGCTGTAGAGGTCAGACTTCTTGAGCGCCACCGTCACGCCACCACCCTCGAAGGCGTCGCGCCGTAGCTTCGTTCACTGCTCAGATGGCTCGTCATGGTGTGTTCATGCTCCTCCGCGCCCAGGGCGCGCCTTAAGTTGTGCTCATGGTGCCGTGTCCAACGCTACCGGCGACCACTGACACTGCTAGAGTGCCGCGCCGCTCGGGAGGGTGTGACGGAGTCGCAGGCGGGAGCTGGACGGCTCGACCGGGACACTGCGATCTGCCCCCATTTTCGCACACTGATGCATTCAAAGGAATATGATTTCGTAGGCTACTGCGACAGTACAGGCGATGAGAGTGCGGGGAACATGCCGGGCAGTGTGGGCGAGCGCGGCTACGCCCGCGAACGCCGAAAGCGCCATGACCACTACCTCAAGGGCACCATCTGGTGCGGGCAGTGCCGCCTCGAGCAGCACGTCAACCGGCGCATGATCCTCATGCGCACCACCGGACGGCACGGCAACGCCGACTACGGCTACTTCTTCTGCCGCGGCGTGCAAGACCGCGTCTGCGACGCCCCATACTCCAGCATCGAACGGGTCGAAGACGCTGTTGCTGAGCACTACAAGACCATCCGCCTCAGCCCCGCGTTCGTCGCCGCCGTGCGCAGCCACATCGAGTCCGCGCTGAACGACCAGGTCGCCGCGCAGCAACTGCTCCGCAAGAACCTCGAAGACCAGCTCACGCAGCTCACCACCAAGGAAGACAACCTTCTCGACCTTGCCGCCGACGGCTCACTCCCGCAAGACCGCATTCGCCATGGGGTGTATCAAGGATGTTGGACAGTCCTCATGAGAGAGGATCGAGGACATGGCAGGTACATCCAGGCGCCGGTTCAGTGCGCAGTTCAAGGCCGAGGCGGTGCAGTTGGTCATCCAGTCTGAGCGGCAGATCGCTCAGGTCGCGGGCGAGCTGGGCATCCATGCTGGCACGCTGAGTAATTGGGTCCAGAAGTACCGTAGGGAGAATCCTGAACCGGAGAAGAAGCTCACCCCGACCGACTATGGTCGGCTCGCGCAGTTGGAAGAGGACAATCGTCGGTTGCGCATGGAGAACGAGTTTCTAAAAAAGCCGCGGCCTTCTTCGCCAGGGAGCAGGGCTAGACGAAAAGTCTGCCCTGATCGAAGCGGAGAAGGACAATTACCCCGTGGCGTGGATGTGTGCCCAGCTGAAGGTGCCGCGTTCGACGTTCTACACCTGGCGCGAGCGAGCCGGGACCTGGACCCCGACCCGGGCACGCCGCGAGGGGCTCAAGGAACTGATCGCCTCCGAGTTCGACCGTCAGCGGGCCACCGCAGGGTGTCGGCGCATCACCGCGGCGCTGAACGCGGCCGGCACGCCCTGCTTGGTAGGCCTGGTTGCTGATCTGATGCGGGAGATGGGCCTGGCGGCCATCCAGCCCCGAGCCTGGCGACGCACCACCGTGCGGGCCGAGCAAGCCCAGACCTACCCCGACCTGCTGAAGCGTGACTTCGACCCGGCTAGCGCCGAGCCAGGTACCCACCTCGTCGGCGACATCACCTACCTGCGCACCGGACAGGGGTGGCTCTACCTGGCAGTGGTGCTGGATCTGGCGACCCGGATGATCATCGGCTGGCAGATGGGCGACCACATGCGCACCAGCCTGGTCACCGACGCCCTGGCCATGACCCGCACCCACGGCCGCGCAGCCAAGAACGCAATATTCCATTCCGACCACGGCACCCAATACACCAGCACTGAATTCGCCCGATTCTGCACCGACAACGGATTCACCCAATCAATGGGACGAACCGGGGTGTGCTGGGACAATGCAGCAGCCGAGAGTTTCTTCTCCGCACTGAAGAACGAAATGTACCACCAAGACACATTCACCACCCGCACTCGGGCACGATTCGCCGTGGCCGACTACATCGAGATCTTCTACAACCGGATCCGACGTCATTCAACGATCGGCTACCGCACACCGACCCAGGAATGGGCCGACCGAACAGCCGCCCCCGCTGACCACATCGTGGCGGCCTGACCACCAAGACACACCACTACGACTGTCCGAGAAACTTGACACACCACACATGGTCTACACCACCCGCTACGCACGCGGAGGCCGCGGCCGCCCCGACGGCACCGGCAACGCCTTCGAGACCCTCCTCGCGCTGCATGGCATCACCCAGAAGAACGGCAAACCCTTCAAACCGACCACCCAGGGAAAGATCGAACGCTTCTGGCAGACCCTGGCCAAACACCTACGCACCCAGCAAGCAGCCACCCTGCCCGATCTGCAACAGATCCTGGACACCTTCCGCGACTACTACAACCACGAACGCCCCCACCGTGGCATCGCCCGCAGAACCCCAGCCCAGGCCTACCACCTCATCCCCAAAGCCACCCCCACCGCACCCGATGACCCCGACCTCTGGCGCGTGCGCTACGACACCATCGACCCCACCGGAAAGATCAGCCTGCGCCACAGCGCACGCATGCTCCACCTCGGCATCGGCCGCGCCCACGCCCGCACCGAGATCATCTGCCTCGTCCACAACGACCACGCCACCGTGATCAACGCCGCCACCGGCGAAATCCTCACCGAACACACCCTCGACCCCACCCGCACCTACCAACCAAAAAACGGGTGAACCCCCACCCTGGTGAGGGTTCACCCGTTCACGATGTCGCGAGACATCACAGCCGTGGAGCTAGGGGGATTCGAACCCCCGACCTCTTCCATGCCATGGAAGCGCGCTACCAACTGCGCCATAGCCCCGAGTGGGTTGCCCTCACGAGCGGGTTTGAGTCTAGACGATCCGTGCCGCTCGTGCGAAATCGGCTTCCTGCACCCCCACGTTGTGGGCGGCCAGCCGCCAGCTCGGCACTCCCCCACCGGCGTGCCGCAGCACCGACCAGTGACAGTTGCCAATCCCTGTGATTCCGCGCCAATCCTCGGCATCCTGTCCCAGCAGAACAGCGATCCCGCAGGAGATCGCGGCCCCATGAGACGTGACGACCAGCACATCTGACGCGCTCAGCCTCGCCGCGACAGCCTCGATGGTCCGCGACACCCTGTGACCAACCTCACGGCGAGTCTCGGCCTCGACACCCTCGGGATGGTCGCCGGATTGCCATGCGTGGAACTGCTCCGGCCACCCGGCCTTGACCTCGGGATGAGTCAGGCCCTCCCACACGCCGAAGCTCCGTTCGCGCACCCCCGGATCGGTTGCCACCGGCAGCCCGGTCCGCTCTCCCAGCGCCTGCGCCGTCGCGAAGGCCCGGCCGAGATCGGAGGTGAGGATCGCCGTCGGGTGCGCCTGGGTGAGTACCTCGGCAGCCAGCTCGGCCTGACGCTCACCCGTGGCGTTCAGCGGGATGTCCACCTGCCCCTGCAGGCGTCCCTCGACGTTGTAGTCGGTCTGCCCGTGCCGCCAGAGGATGACAGTCCCGGCGGTCACAGGCCCTCGTCCAGCCCTGCCCGGCTGTCGGTATCGTCACTCTCGCCGCTCTCCCCACGAGCCTCCTCCGGAAGCTCGATCACCGGGCAGTCCTTCCAGAGCCGTTCGAGAGCATAGAAGACGCGGTCCTCCTCGTGCTGGACGTGCACGATGATGTCGGTGAAGTCGAGCAGCACCCAACGGCCCTCCGCCACGCCTTCCTTACGGGCGGCCTTGACGCCTTCGGCACGCATGGCCTCCTCGACGGCGTCGACGATCGAACGCACCTGACGTTCGGTGGAGCCGGACGTGACCACGAAGACGTCCGTGAGCACGAGCTGCTCGGAGACATCGAGGGCGATGACCTCCCGGGCCTTGATGTCAGCCGCGGCGCGGGCCGCCACTGCGGCGAGGTGGCGTGAACGATCGTCGGCAGGCACGTGTCTCCTTGAGTCGTCTCTTGAGTCTAAGCAGTGTCGGTGAGCCACGCGGTCGCAGCCGCGAGCGCGTCACCGTCGAACAGGTCGCCGGTCGCCATCCGCCACACCAGCAGGCCCAGGACGGCTACGGCGAGCAGGAGCACGAGGATGTACAACGCCAACAACCAGCGGGGCGTGTGGTGATGTTCGTCCTCGTCCTGATCCTCGGCCTCGCTGATCACGTCCTCACGTTCGGCTTCCAGCCGCAACACGGGGTTCTCCCCCGTGTCGGTGCCGGCGAGGCTGGGCCAGCGGGGTCGCATGTCGAACTGGTCGTCAGCCTCCTCCTCGACGGCGGCGCTCACCTCCGGCACGTCCGGCTCACCTCGCGAGGGGGCGCCGCTAGCCTGCGCGGGTACGGCGTCGGATTCCGTGGGCGCGTCAGAAGTGGCGGGGTTGGGTTCGTCAGACGCGGCGGGGTCACTGGGTTCGTCCAGAGCGGGGACCTGCGCCGGAGTCTGGCCACTCTCTTGGTCGGGCTCCGCTGGCGTCTCCGGTGCGGAGTTGATGTCACGCACCGCGCGCTGGATGCCGGTCAGCTCACCGGTGGCGTCGACCGTCCGGATTCCCCAGGCCGTGGCGGGCGGGCGGATCACCGGCCGGCGACCGGTGCTGGTCCGACTCTGCTCGGGCTCCACCGCGGTGCCTGCATCGGCGGCGCCGGTACCCGCGGCGTCGATCTCCCCGGTGCCCGTATCCTCGGTACCCGCATCCCCCGCTGCCGCGGCATCGGCGGCCGCGCGCTGCTGGCGCAGCGACCGCCGCGAGACGCGACGGGGCGTCTGGTTCGAGGCATGCGTCTCCGGCTGAGCGGGCGCTGCCGGTTCGACCGGATTCTCAGGCTCAGGCTCAGGCTCAGGCTCAGGCTCAGGCTCAGGCTCAGGCTCAGGCGAGGCTACTGTCCCGGTCGGCAGAGCGTCCCCCGCGGGCGCGCCAGCGCTCGCATCCTCCGCCTCAGCGCCAGCGGGAGGCGACCCGTCCACGTCGGTGGGCTGCGCCGTCGGGATCTGACCATCGGGCACCAGCGCATGCTGACCGGAGGTGATGGTAGGGACCTCGCCGGTGGGCTCGTACCCGTCCTCGGTGACGCGGATGGCGCCGCTCGCGAGAGCCTCCTCCAACGCTCGGCGCTCGCGCCGGCTCATCGGCTGCTCAGCGGCTCGGGCGGCCGCACGTGCACGCTCCGCCTCGCGACGCCGCCGACGCTCTCCCAGGCCCCCGGTCGGAGTCTCGCTCACGAGACCACCTCCGCAGGGTGTTGAAAGGTTGCAGGGTCGACGTAGAGCCCATGCTTGGCGATGTACTGCACCACGCCGTCCGGCACCAGGTACCAGACGGCCTTACCCGCCTGTACCCGCTTGCGGCAGTCGGTGGAGGAGATCGCCATCGCGGGAATCTCCTGCAGCGAGTACTCCCCCGGCGGTAGATCCTCGGTGTCGAAGTGGTGGCCCGGGCGGGTCACGCCCACGAAGTGCGCGAGATCCCAGAGGGCGTCGGAGTCCTTCCAGGAGAGGATCTGACCGAGCGCATCGGCACCGGTGATGAAGAAGAGCTCGGCATCCGGATACACGGCGTGCAGATCCCGCAGCGTGTCGATCGTATACGTGGTGCCGGGGCGGTCGATGTCCACGCGGGAGACGGAGAACAAGGGGTTGGAGGCCGTCGCGATCACTGCCATCAGGTATCGGTGCTCGGCAGTTGTGACCGCGCGGTCGAGCTTGAACGGCTGCGCCCCGGTGGGCACGAACACCACCTCGTCCAGGTCAAACTCGTCGGCCACCTCACTGGCAGCGACGAGGTGGCCGTGGTGGATGGGATCGAAGGTGCCGCCCATGATTCCCACCCGCGACGGTGTGCGGGTCGCGGCGATCATCGCCACAGCCGATCAACGATGCGGACCCTGCCCATCTCAGCGGGGACGGTTGCGGGTTCCCAGGCTCCGGAACGCAAGAGTCACCAGGAGCAGGAACAGCAGGATGCCACCGGCAACCAGACCGAACCCGATCGGCTGCAGGCCCTCGGCAGCGTGCTCGGTCTGTTCGGCAGCGATGATCAGCAGCGAGCTGCGCATCTACGTTCTCCTTCGTCTGCGTGTCACGACCCTGCCCCTAGTCTGTCATGCCTCCGGGCCACTCAGGCCTCATGGCCGCACGTGTCCCTCGCCCTGCACGATCCACGTGGTCGTCGTCAGCTCGGCCAAACCCATCGGGCCCCGGGCGTGCAACTTCTGGGTCGAGATCCCGATCTCGGCACCGAGGCCCAGCTGGCCACCGTCGGTGAACCGGGTGGAGGCGTTGACCAGCAGCGCCGCCGAATCCAATTCACTGGTGAATCGGCGCACGGCCGCGACGTCGTTGCTGAGGATGGCTTCGGTGTGCCCGGAGGACCAGGTGCGGATGTGTTCGAGCGCGGCGTCCAGGTCCGGCACCACCCGTACCGCGATGTCCATGCTCAGGTACTCGGTCGCCCAGTCCTCGTCCGTGGCAGGAACGACGTCCGCAGACGAGGGAGCGTGAGTGGCTGAGGTCTCATCGGTGTGCAGGCGTACCCCTGCCTGGGCCAGCGCCGCGAGCGCCGCGGGGAGGAAGGTCTCAGCGGCGTCGGCGTGCACGAGCAGCGTCTCGACGGCGTTGCACACCCCGACCCGCTGGGTCTTGGCGTTGAGCAGGATCTGGATGGCCTGGTCCACCTCGGCAGTGGCGTCCACGTAGATGTGGCAGTTGCCCACGCCGGTCTCGATCACCGGCACCTGGGATTCGGCCACCACGGTCTGGATGAGGCCGGCGCCGCCGCGCGGGATGAGCACGTCCACCAGTCCGCGGGCACGCATCAGGGCCCGCGCACCAGGGCGGCCGTAGGCATCGACGGACTGGATGAGCTCACGTGGCAACCCGACCCGTTCAAGTGCTTCTCCCAGCACAGCCACGATGGTCTCGTTGCTGCTCGCGGCCGCTGAGCCACCGCGCAGGAGCACCGCGTTGCCGCTCTTGAGGGCTAGTCCTGCGGCGTCCACCGTCACATTCGGCCGGGCCTCGTAGATCATCCCGACAACGCCCATCGGCACCCGTACCTGGCGCACAGTCAACCCATTCGGCAGGGTCTGACCACGCACGACCTCCCCCACCGGGTCAGGGAGTGCAGCCAGCTCGCGGAGTGCGTCAGCGATCCCGGCGATGCGCTCATCGGTGAGCCGGAGCCGGTCCACCAGTCCCGCATTCATCCCGGCGGCACTCTCGCGCTCCACGTCGACCACGTTGGCGGCCAGGATGCGATCGGCGTCAGCGACCAGTGCGTCGGCGAGGGCGTACAGCGCCTCGTTCTTGGCGGCGGTGGTGGCACTGCGCAGTGCGCGGGAGGCGATCTTCGCCGCCTGCGCCAGTTCCCGGACCCCGGTGCTCGCCTGCTCGTCGGTGACCTGTGCTGCGGTGTCCACGCTCATCACTCCAGGATACGGGTGCCCAGATGTTCTCCGGTGCCCACCCGCTGACCGGATTGACGCAGCTACGACGCGCCCAGATGCGTCCTCTCGCCCGCCCGCTGACCGGACTGACTCGGATACGGCATGGTGAGGCACCATTCCTCCCCGCGTGACGCACCCGTGTCGGTCCGGTCAGTCGAATCCTCAGACGGCCTGCTCAGGTACGGTCCTGGGTGCCGCCTGGGCCCGGCGCAGCGCCCGGGCCCCGAACAGCGAGATCAGGGCAGCCAGGCCGGCGCCGACGATCGTGACAGCGAACGCCGGGGTGTATCCGCCCCAGTCCGCGAGGCGACCGGCGGCGCTGGATCCGATGGCATACCCGAGGCCGGTGGCCGCAGCCAGCAGCGTCATCGCGGCCCCGAGCCGGCTCGGCGGGCTGATGCGCTCGGCGAGGGTGAAGGTGGTGATCATCGAGGGCGCGACGGCCAACCCGAGAACGATCAGCACCGGAACCAGCGTGCCCAAGGAGTTGACCAGGAGCAGGGGCAGGCTCAGCAGTGCCAGCGCCACGGTGAACAGTCGCAGCCGGTTCTCGTACCGGAACGCCTCCGGCACCGCGACGACGGCCAACCCGGCCGTGACCGACCCGATGCCGAGCAGCGCGTGCAGCAGACCGGTCAGGCCCGGTTCACCGGCCTCGGTGGCCAGCACCGACGCACCCGCCTGCACCGAGCCGAAGATCATCCCGATCGTCAGCTGGGCGAAGATCAACACGAACAGCACCGCAGGCATGGCCACCGCTGCCACTGTCCGATCGCGCTTGGGCACCACCGTGGCGGTGGGATGCAACGCGAACCACAGGCCGAACACGCCCAGCAGTACGCCGGCGGCGATCAGCGCGGCCGAAGGGTTGAGCACGGCGGCCACCACCCCGACCAGGGCCGGGCCGAGGACGAAGCTCGCCTCGTCGGCGGCGCCCTCGTAGGAGAAGGCCGCATCGACGAGCCGCTGCTCAGCACCGCCGGATCGGCGGGCGATCGGGCGCCACCGTACTCGCGCCATCGTGCCCACCTGGGGCAGGAACGCCCCGCTGGCACCGGCGATGAGCACGAGCGGCCACCACGCCTCACCCGGGGTGTAGGCAGCGGCGGCCAGCACCAGCCACAGGAGCCCGGCCGCACCCACCACCGATTGCACGAGCAGCACCCGTCGCTGCCCCACCCGATCGGTGAGCGCGCCCGCGAATGGGGACGCGACGGCGTTGACGACCGCGGTCGCACCTGCGGCAGCGCCACCGGCACCGTAGGAGCCGGTGACCGCCGAGACCAACAGCAGCGCCCCGATCTGGGACATCGCCAGCGGCAGCCGTGCCAGGAAGGCGACAGCCACGTAGAGGGCGCCGGTGAGGGAGAACAGGTTCCGGTAGGAACTCAGCGGGGACATTCAGGGCTCCTGGGTGCGACGAGGCGCGCACCACCCCACCGCTGGTGCGCAGAAGCCCTGATCGCAGCACTGAGTTTACATCGCCGAAACCCGGCCTCGCCAGGTCTGGTGACCGAGACGACACCGCCACCTCGGTCAGCAAAATCACACGTCGATCTGGTCGTTGAGTCGGCTGGACTCAACGACCAGATCGACGTTGAACTTCTGGCAGGGGCGCCAGATCGACGAGTGATTTCTGGGTGCTGACCCCGGGTCAGGCCGTGGCGCGCACGCGGGTCGGCGCGGCAACCCGCTGACGACGCCCGGCCGCCGGTGCGGTCTGCACGGTCGCGGTGCGCGGCTTGCGCAGGCCGCGAGCCTCCAACTGCGGGACGACCTCGTTCACCAGAGCCACCACATCGGTGGGCACCGAGGCGGGGATCACGGTGAATCCGTCCGCCGCACCAGCGTGCACCCACTCGGCCCACAGGTCGGTGAGATCACTCGCGGTGCCGATCGAACGCAGTGGCACCTCTCGCGGCTGCTCCTCCAACGACGTCAGCAGGTCCCAGCGCGCACGGGCGCTGGGAGCATCGGCTGAGATCAGCGCGCGCACGTCCACGAGCACCTGCACATCGTCGGCGTCGCGCCCCCACTCCACGGCAGCCTCGCGGATGGCCGCACGAGCCGCACGCGCCTCCTCGAGTGTGCCGACGCTGAGCCGGGCGACATCGGCGCGGGCGGCAGCAAGCTCGCCATCCACCGAGGTCCGCACCGGGACGACCACCTGCGGACGGGACGTACCCGCGGAGGTGCGCGGCGCCGTCGGCCATCCGTTGATGACCGACTCCACGGCGCGCAGGCTCCGTGCTCCGGACTCGGCCACCTCCAACTGCCAGCCGGCACGGCCGGCGGAGGCGCGGTGCACGCTCGCGACCGCCCCGGCCACATGCTCGGGACGGTGGCTGCCCAGCGGCACGGTCGCCACGAGCGTGGCACCGGTGGTGTGCCGGGAGAGGCGGGAGGCAGCCACGGCCCCGTCGAGCCAGTCGTCACGACGGCGCACGCCGGCGTGGTGGAAGGTCTCGTCCAGTGTGAGCAGGTCCACGCCGCCCTTGTCTGCGAGCGAGGCGAGGCCGGCCAGGCGGCCCATGATGAAGGACTCGGCGTCGGAGTCCTCGGCGCGACGCCACTCCCGGGGGGCGCCGGCGCCGGAAAGATCGAGGGAGATCAGGGACGTGCGAAGTGCGGCCGAAGCAGGCATGAGAAGTTCCTTGTTCTGCGAGAGCGGGGAGCTCGATCGCGCCGGGTGCACGCCGGCGTTGTCACGCCACCGGCAGGTGTGCAGCCGCGAACCGAGGGTGGTACCGAAGGGGCGGATCGCCCGAGGGACCGGTCGAGAGTTCGGCTCAGGCCGACATGGAACAGCAACACATCATGCAGGTGGCGAATCGCAGTGCAGGCCGTTGGGGCACTGTGGTCCGGTCCTGAATCATCTGATGCTGTTCCTTCTCTCGGTCACCGCGCTCGCGGTGTTGCGCTTGCCCTGCACCAGTTGGCCAGGGCCAGGTCGTCACCCGGGGCACCCCACCGCAAGTGGAGGGTTGCCGGTCAGCTGGCCGGGGCCGTGTTGTTTCCAACGTGCTGACACTCAAGACCTTGGTCATGACTGTAGAGGCCGATTGGATGACGTGTCAACCAAATCGGATCGTGGCGGTGTCGTCGGAGCCTTGTCTCAGCCCGCGCCGTAGCACTGCACGGCACAGTCGAGCGCCTCGCCGCCGAAGGCGTTCGCAACCGCCTCGGCCGGAGTGCTGCCGCGGGCGAGCAAGGCATGCAACTGCCCGAACCGGTCCAGGGCGGCCGTCTCGGCGATGTCGGCCGGCGCCGCCACCACCGACCGGGCGCCCGCGTGCAGCCACGCCCGCGCCATCCCGAGCGAGCCACCAGCGGCCCCGCACGCGGAGAGGATCACCACCGGCGGCACCTGGCCGAAGAGCTCGACGTCGTGCCCGAACAGGTCCCCGTCCGCCAGTTGCAGGGACGCGAACAGCGGGTGCGCCTCCCGGTCCTGCCCGTGGGCGCTCACGTGCAGCAGATCCACGTTCGCGGCGAGAGTCTGGGCGTCGTGGCAACGCTCCCCCACGGTGACCGTGTGCCATCCCTGGCGGACCAGGTCCGCCTCGGCGCTCCCGGTGCGGGTACCGGGCCCGACGACGACCCCGACACTGCGGATCGGCCCGGCAGGGGTCTGGCGCAGCCACGCGCTCGCCGAGGTCGGCACAGTCACCGGGACGCCCACCGTGCTCGGCAGCTGCCCCCAGGGCATCCGGGCCATCACTGCCGGTGCGGTGATCGTCAGCGAGCCTGCCCCCTGGAGCGCCGGTGCGAGTATCTGGTCCAAGCCCTCGATCCGCTCCTGGAGTGCGGCCCGCACCACCGGTGCGGCGAGCTGTGCCGCCATCGTCAGGTCCGCGCTGAGGCCCCCGAGGAGCTGATCCATCTCGCCCCAGGCACCCAGGTCGAGGATGTCCTCGCGGTCGCCCAGGGTGAGGGCGATCAGCCGGCCCTCGATCTCCATCAGCGTGACATAGCGTCCGGCCCGTACTCTTGCCGACCGCTCGCGCACAGCCTGCACCGTCACCGGGGCGTCGGCGGGCAGCTCCGCTGCAGCCAGCCAGCGGCCCTGACGGATCTGCGTCACCAACTGCAAACGCTCGGCCGGGTCGCCGTCAGGGCCGAGGCGGCGTAGATCGGCCAGGAGGTCCGCCAGCTCCTCAGGGGGCCGGGTGGCGGGGACCCGGGCAACGAGCTCGCGGGCTCGTTCGGACCAGGTGAGCAGGTGCTGCGCGTCGCCACTGAGCAGCGCTGCCTGCTGACCGAGCCGGATCACCCGCGCGCCCAACCGCCTGCTCACCGACTGCAGCTCCAGGCTGCCGATACCGCGCTGCCACCGGTCGAGCTCGTCGATCGCGGCCGATGCCGCGCTCAGAGCCGCATCCGTGTCGCCTGCCCGCAGCGCCACCTCCGCCGCGACCTCACCGGCGAGCAGCCGAACGGTCAGCGGCTCCTCCTCCCCCGGGAGACGGGGCGAGGTCCCGCGCAGGCCGGCGGCGCGCATCCGCAGTGCAGCTGCGGTGTGCCGCCTCCCCGCCTGCTCCAGCCGGTCAGCGAGCCTCTCCAGGCTGTGCGCACTCGGTGGCCTCGTGCCGCGGCCGCGAACCAGCAGCACCACCGCGCGCGCCTCGTCTGCATCGACGGCGTTACCGTGCTGACGATTGCGGCGCACAGCACGCTCGGCGGCTTCCAGAGCCTCGTCGTCACGGAGTTGGCGGGCCAGGTGCAGATCGACATCTGCCTGCAGCCGCCAGAGCCCGCTGCCACGCAGGCGCGCGGCCACGTCGCGCAGCAGCGCCACTGCTTCACCACGGAGCCCGGCGGCGTCCAGTGCTTCGGACCGGTCGATGTCAATCGCGGTCGTCACCGAGAGACCGAGCTCAGCCAGGTCGCGACGAGCACGATCCATCCAGCGCAGTGCCTCCACCAACTCCCCGCGCAGCAGGTAGAGGTAGCCGAGGTTGTGCGCACACTTGGCCGCCGAAACCGGGTTGGGGCCGCGCGCACCCTCGTCGAAGTCATGCCGAGCGGCCTCATAGTCGGCGACGGTCAAATGCGCCGTGCCCCGGTTGAGGAGCATGCGGCACCGCTCCTCACCCGTCAAAACCTCGAGGGCGGTGCCGAACAGCTCGATGGCCGCAGCGATCTCTCCACGGACGAAGCGGATCGTCCCGAGCTGGCCCGCGAGGAGTGCATGGGCCAATGTTCCACGATCGGCGCGATCGAGAGCGGCCTCGCACCGCGCCAGCCCCTCTTCGGCCCGCCCTTGTTCGGCCTCAACGAAGGCGAGCGTGCCCTCGATGCGGCAGATGTCCTCGATGTCGGTGGCGCAGCGGCGGGCCCGGTGCAGCAGAGCCTCCGCACCGGGCAGATCGCCGGCGTTGGCCACGCGCCGGGCCTCCAGATGAAGCGCGGCGGCATCATCGGGCACGCCACCGGCGAGCGGCTCTGTCACCGTGTCATCGACCGTCCATCACCGATCGCAGAGCGAGTTGGGCAGCCCGGAGCCGGTCCGGCACGTCCTTCGCCGGGGGAATCCTTGGTTCCAGCACCTGCGCCACTCGTGCGGCGAGCAGTGGCGCGGCGAAGGACGTGCCGCTCCAGACGGCGAAGCCGCCGCGGAAGTCGTCCAGGTCGAGGGTCTCGCTCCCCGGCCCGGTCTCCACGCTGGGCTGACGTCCGGAATCCAGCCGTGGACTGGTGCTCACCAGCGCTGCACCATCCTCCCAGCAGGTGATCCAGGTTCCTTGGTTGCTGAAGGCCGCAATGGTCCCGTTCGGGTTCCGCGCGCCCACGGAGATCAGTGGCGCCACCGACGGGTCCGGGGAGAGGGTGAACGCGGCGGGGAAGTGCGGCCGCGTGGTGGCGGCGTTGCCGGCCGAGGCGACCACGGTGGTGCCGTCCGCCCGCAACTGGTGCAGCACCCCATACAGCGCCGTGCTGTAGGCGACATCCTCTGGGCGCTCGTGAGTGTAGCTGAGGGACAGGTTGAGCACGTCGATCGGCCCGCTCGTGCGCTGGTATTCGGCGAGCTGCGCCAACACCCCGATGAGCTCGAGCTCGGTGACGATCCCGTCACCGTCGCAGACCCGCACGGCGAGCAGGTCCGCGTCCGGGGCCACCTGGCGCACCAGTCCGGCGATGAATGTTCCATGACCGACGGCACGGCCGGCGAGACCGGTGATCGTGGGGCCTGGATCCGGATCGCGCTCTGGGTCCGGTGAACCGTGCCGGCCGATGGGCCCCCCGTTCAGCTGCGGTACCGAGACGACGTCGTCGAGCCACTCATGGTCACCACAGCCGGTGTCCAGCACCGCGACCGTGACCCGGCGGGAGGCCTCAGGGCGGCGGGCCGGGGGCGTGACCGGCACACTCACCGGCTGCCGTCCCCCGAGTCCGGGCCGCGCGTAGCCCGCCGCGGGGTTGGTCTCAATGAGAGGATTCGTCTCGATCAGCGGGTTCGTCTCAATCAAGGGATTGGTCTCGATCAGCGGGTTCGTCTCGATCAACGGGCTCAGACTGAGCAGGTGATCGAGCCCCAGGGCAGCAGGCTTTTCCCGCCGCTCCTGCACGGCCCGCAGCACCAGGGCCGCATCGGGTCCGTCCACTGGGGCACCCGGACGCCGCACCAGCCGCAGCCCGATCACTCCGACCGGGATCGGCTCCCCCTTCGGCCCCGCGTACTGCTTGCCTGCGAAGACGCGCTTCCACAGCGCTCGCAGCGCGTCCAGGGCGCCGTCCCGATCGCCGCCGGCGTATGCCTTCCGGAAGGTCTCGACCGCGCCTGTCACCCCTGCTTCGGCGCTCACCTCCTCCGGCACGAACAGCACCGGATCGCCGATCTCAAGCTGCCACTGTCGCTCGGCCAGGACCTCCTCCAGGACCCACAGGTCCTCCTCCACCCCGGGCACCAGCGGGCAGAGCAACGAGTCGGCGAGGTAGGTCGTGCCGAACCACCCGGAGTCCAGGTCGGGCCCGCAGGCGCGCACACGCGCCCAGAGCGCTCGTGGTTTCCAGTCGGTCATCTCATACCTCGAATCCTGGAGTCAGGTACGCACCTTCGTCGGAACGTAGTCGTAGTCGTACCGGGCCGGAGGGCACCTTGTCGAACTCGAACCGGCCCGCGGCGCTCACCCGCGCCGTCCGGGACCATTCCTCGTTCACGAGCGCCACCTCGCGGATACCCTCGGCCCAGCCGTCCACCCGGCGGGAGCCGTCGTCGTCCTGCCCCAACCGCACCACGAGCGTGAGGCTGTCGGAGGTGAACTCCAGCACCTGGGCTGCCTCGCCGCGCACGTCGGCCAGCTGCGCCGGCTGCAGCGTGAGTAGCTCAGCATCGAGGTCCTCGGCAGCGACTGCTGCGATGAGGGCATCCACCAGTCCCTCCGGCACCGGGTCTGCGCGTTCCCACATCTCCTTCAGGGCCCGCATCGTCTCATCCTCGGCCGGCCACCTCACCGGCGTCCGTCCCTCGCCACCCTCACGCATGGTCAACCCCCTCTGCTGCCAGCAATGTCCGTAGTCGTGCCAGGCACCGTGCCCGGGTGGGCCCGATGCTCCCGACCGGCATGTCCAGCTCACCGGCCAGATTCCGGTAGTTCGGCCGGTCCAGGAAGGCCGCCACCCGCAGCAGCCGCTGGCACCGCTGCGAGAGCTGGGAGACCGACCGCCACAGCAACCGGTCCAGCCATCGGGTCGTGGCTTCCTGCTCCGCGGAATGACCTTCACCGGTCTCGGGCAGTTCCTCCATGAGCTCGGTCCGTGCACCGGCCTTGACCACGCGCCAGGCCTCTCGCCGCGCCGTGGTCACCAACCAGCTTCCGACGGCCTCGGGCTCGCGGACTGCATCGGGCCGGCGCACCAGTGCGAGCCAGGTGGTCTGCACGACGTCGGAGGCAGTCTCGGCGTCGAGCCGCTGGGCTCGTACCACTTGCCAGAGCACGGGGGTCAGGCAGCGGACAAGCTCGTCCATCGCCGTGGGTGAGCCCGCCCGCCATCGGCGGTAGTGCTCAGCGGCGGTGGCCCACACCGTCTGCTGCGCTGTTCGATCCATGATGGGAGTACTCTTCACGCTTGTTCAGGTGCGCACAACCGCTGGCGTGATACATCCGCTTCGCAGAAAGTCTCAGCGCGGCCGCACCTGGACGAGATCATCGCGGTGCACCACGGCGCGCACCGAGGCGTCGCCGTGCGATCGCGCGAGCTCCTCCGAGCGCCGCCCCATCCGGTCCGGCAGTTCCTCGGCCGAGTAGCCCACCAGCCCACGTGCCACGACCACGCCCTCGGGGCCGGCGACCTCGATCGGGTCACCTGCCTCGAAGCTGCCCTCGACTCCGACCACTCCGGCAGCGAGCAGCGACTTCTTCCCGGTGGTGATCGCCCGGACCGCTCCGGCATCGATGACCACCCGTCCGCGGGTGCGGGCAGCGTGGGCGAGCCATAGGCGGCGGGTCTGGATTCGCCGCCCGGTGGGCGCGAACCAGGTTCCGACGTCCTCACCAGCGAGTGCGGCGGCGGCCCTGGCGGCAGAGGTGAGCACCACCGGAACACCCGACCCGGTGGCGATCGTGGCCGCCTCGACCTTGGTGACCATCCCGCCGGTCCCCACAACACTTCCGGGCGCGGAGATCTCCACCCCGGCCAGGTCCGCTCGGCTCTCGACCCGGGCGATGCGCCGTGATCCGGGGCGGGTGGGCGGACCGTCGTAGAGGGCGTCGACGTCGCTGAGCAGCAGCAACGCGTCGGCGTGGGTCAGATGTGCCACCAGCGCGGCCACCCGGTCGTTGTCGCCGAACCGGATCTCATGGGTGGCCACGGTGTCGTTCTCGTTCACGATGGGCACCACGCCGAGATCGAGCAGGCGGTTGAGCGCGCGCTGAGCGTTGCGGTAGTGCCCCTGACGCACGACGTCCTCGACGGTGAGCAGCACCTGCCCGACGTGGCGCCCGTGTGCGGCGAAAGCTCGCGTGTAGTGGGCCATCAGCAGTCCCTGGCCCACACTCGCCGCGGCCTGCGCCGTGGCCAGATCCTTCGGCCGGCCGGTCAGCCCCAGAACGGTCAGTGCCGAGGCGATGGCGCCCGAGGAGACCAGGGTGACCTGTCCGCCGTCGGCGATCCGCGCGGCGAGCACATCCACCAGGGCGGTCAGGCGCCCCACATCGAGGCGCCCCTCGTCGTCGGTCAACGACGACGACCCCACCTTGACCACGATGCGTGCCGCACGTACCGGGTCGGCAAAGGCGGAACGGTCCACGACGGCGGGGCTCACCTGCGCCCTCCGTCATCCTCCTCGTCGGGCTCCTCCCAGAGCACGGGTGCGGAGTCCTCGCCTTCGGCCCACAACTCGTCCCGCGCAGCGGCCTTGGCGTCCATCTTGTTGTGGAACGCCTCCCGCTTCTCCGCCCGGGTGGGCCGGTGGTGCTCCTCGAGGCGCAGGTCGCTGCCGCGCGGGCCGGCGAGCAGCTCGGCACCGACGGCCATGGTCGGCTCCCAGTCGAAGACGACGCCGTCAGGTCCGTCCCCGATCACGACCTCGTCGCCCGCCTGAGCGCCGGCCCGGAAGAGTTCTTCCTCCACCCCGAGCCGGGCGAGACGGTCTGCGAGGTAGCCGACGGCCTCGTCGTTGGCGAAGTCGGTCTGGCGCACCCATCGCTCGGGCTTGTCCCCGCGCACGAGGTAGTACACGTGATCGCTCTGACGGCGCGTCACGGTGAAGCCGGCGTCGTCCACGGCGCGCGGCCGCAGCACGGTGGGCGTGGGTTCGGGCTGAGGCGCCGCCGCACGGGCAGCCGTGACCAGCTCGGCCAGGGCGAAGGTGAGCGGGCGCAAACCCTCATGGGACGCCGTCGAGATCTCCATCACCTGTAGCCCGCGCTGCTCCAGATCGGGGCGGACCATCTCGGCGAGGTCGCGGGCTTCGGGAACGTCGATCTTGTTGAGCACCACCAGCCGGGGCCGCTCGGCGAGCGGCACATGCCCGTCGCCGACGTCGAGGTCAGCCTGGTAGGCCGCGAGTTCAGCCTCGATCACGTCGAGGTCGCTGATCGGATCCCGGCCGGGTTCGAGAGTGGCGCAGTCGAGTACGTGCACGATCACCGCGCAGCGTTCGATGTGGCGCAGGAACTGCAGCCCCAGGCCCTTGCCTTCGCTCGCGCCCGGGATCAGCCCCGGCACATCGGCCACGGTGAAGCGTTGCGATCCGGCCTGGACCACACCGAGGTTGGGGACCAGGGTGGTGAAGGGGTACTCGGCGATCTTCGGGCGGGCGGCCGAGATCGCGGCGATCAACGAGGACTTGCCGGCGCTGGGGTACCCCACCAGGGCGACATCGGCGACTGTCTTGAGCTCGAGGACGAGGTCGCGTTCACGCCCCGGCTCACCCAGCAGGGCGAAGCCCGGTGCCTTCCGCTTGGGTGAAGCGAGCGCGGCGTTACCCAGCCCGCCGCGGCCACCCTCGGCGGCAATGAAACGCGTGCCGGCACCCACGAGATCGGCGAGCACCTGGCCATCGGTGGTCTTGACGACGGTGCCGTCGGGAACCGGGAGCTCGAGAGCTTGCCCGATCTTGCCCGTGCGCATGTCCCCCATGCCCTGCGTACCGTTCTCGGCACGCCGGTGCGGGAGGTGGTGGTAGTCGAGCAGGGTGGTGACCTGCGGGTCGACCACGAGCACGACGTCGCCCCCGGAGCCACCGTTGGCTCCGTCCGGGCCGCCGAGCGGCTTGAACTTCTCTCGCCGGACGGAGGCACAGCCGTGCCCGCCGTCACCGCCGCGCACGTGCAGCACGACCCGGTCGATGAAGCTCGCCATGGTCTTCCCCTTCAGTGCCGACGACGCCGGTGCGCCGTCATGAAAAGACGGCGGGGGCACAGCGACTCAGCCGCTGCGCCCCCGCCGTCGAGATCGTGCTCAGACCTCAGCCGCGACCACGTCGACGACCTTGCGGCCACGGCGCTGCCCGAACTGGACGGCGCCCGGCTGCAGCGCGAAGAGCGTGTCATCGCCGCCGCGGCCCACGTTCTGGCCCGGGTGGAAGTGCGTGCCACGCTGACGGACGATGATCTCGCCGGCCTTGACGTCCTGGCCGCCGAAACGCTTCACACCGAGCCGCTGGGCGTTGGAGTCGCGCCCGTTCCGGGAGGAACTAGCGCCCTTCTTGTGTGCCATGGGTGACCCTTTCTCGTTCGTGTCCCTACCGCTGATCCCTCGCGGGAACGGCGGTTACTTGATTCCGGTGACCTTGAGGCGGGTCAACTTCTGGCGGTGCCCCTGGCGCTTGCGGTACCCGGTCTTGTTCTTGTACTTCAGGATGGTGATCTTCGGGCCCTTGTCGTCCCGGACGATCTCCGCCGTCACCGTCACCTTCTCCAGCGCCTTGGCGTCGGAGGTGACCTTGTCACCGTCGACGAGCAGGACGGGCCGGAGCTCTACGGAGTCGCCAGCGTCCCCGGAGACCCGGTCCACGACGACGATGTCGCCGACAGACACCTTCTCCTGCCGGCCGCCGGCCTTCACGATCGCGTACACCACGTTCTTGCTCATCTCTGTCGTCAGACTGCTGGGGGTGCCCGTGCAAACTCGGCTGCCGTGTCCGTCGTGCATCAACGCATGTGCGCTATGCAACTCACGGCCGGCGCCAGCGTAGGCACGCACGGGAGACGGTGCTCACGCACCGACGCCCTAGATTACGCGACAGCCACCCCGATGGGCAAACCACACGTACGTGACCTGGACCTCTCTCGACGTGCCAGCGGTTCGTCGGCAGAAGACGACGGTCATACCGCCACAACGTGTCCATACGAGCCTACTTGGCAGTATGACCGTCGATTCCATCCCGCCCGCACGAGCGATGCGCCGCCGTAGGCTTCATCCCAGTTCCCGGTATCGACACAGAGCAGGAGTCACGCGTGCCCGCATCCGTGCCCACCATCGTTGCCACCTCCGGCGGCTACCGCCCCGGGCAGCGCAGTCGGCTGGAGTTCAACGCCCTCGTGCACCACGCCGTTGACCGCTCCGGCGTGCACGGGCGTACACCGCGCCTGACCTATCTGGGCACGGCCAGCGGCGATCAGGACTGGCGGATCGCATCGATGCACGAGGCAGGCCGGGTGGCAGGCTTCGACGTCAGCGCCCTGCGGCTGTTCACGATGCCGAACGTGGCCGACATCGAAGCGCACCTGCTCGCACAAGACGTGGTCTGGGTGGACGGCGGGTCGGTCGCCAACCTACTCGCGGTCTGGCGCGTGCACGGCCTCGACGAGATCTTCCGCCGTGTGTGGGAGGCCGGCGTGGTGCTCGCCGGAGTCAGCGCGGGTTCGATCTGTTGGTTCACCGGCGGGACCACCGACTCCTTTGGCCCCGGTCTGCGGCCGGTCACCACCGGCCTGGGCCTGTTGCCCTACGCCAACGGTGTGCACTACGACAGCGAGTCCCGCCGTCGGCCGCTCGTGCACGAACTGGTGGGGAGCGGGGTCCTGGGCGAGACACACTGCACCGACGACGGCGTGGGCCTGGTCTACGAGGGCATCGACCTGGCCGAGGTGGTCGCCGAACGTCGCGACGTGGCCGCCTATCGGGTGGTGCGCGCTGCCGACGGGGTGGCGCAGGAGGAGCGGTGGCAGCCGCGGCTGCTGCCCTCAGCCTGACCGGCCCAGCCCTGACCCGCCCTGACCGCGCGGGAGCCCCGACGGGGTGTTCTCCCCACCCGCAAGGACCGGCACGACCGATGGTGGACGCTACGTTGAGACCACGATGACCGATCTGCCCCGCCCCGCCCGCCCACACACCGCAACGCAGTTGCTCGTGGCCCGTGGTGGCGACCCGTTCGAGCAGGCGCGCACCGGGGTGGCCCGCGCTCGCGCTGCAGTGGCTGAGCTGCTCACCGTGCTGCCCTCCGAGCAGCACGAGCTACGCACGGCCTTCACCTCCCTGGATGCCTCGCTCGACCTGGGCCAGGAACGGCTCAGCGGCTGGCAGCTGTCTGCGCCCGAGCGCACCGCCTTGGCCGGGCCGAGTCTGCCGTCGTGGGGCGAGACGTCACTGACCACGCAGGCCCCGGTCGGGACGCAACCACCGGATGTGCACGGGGCGGTCGAGCCGGTCTACGGGTTCGGCGGTGCGTTGCAGGTCGTGCGCCACGATGTCGGCCAATCAGCCGAGCGACTGCCGCCGAGTCACCACGCACCGGCCGGCGGCCTGCACCGGGTGATGCTGGCCGGGGCCATGGCGGAGACGGCGAACGCGGCTGAGCACCTCGCACACGTGTTCACCGCCGCAGTCTGGGACTTCGAACGGCCGGCGATGCCGCCGGTGCCACCGGCCCTGGGTCGGATCGAACTACGAGCGGGGGCTCGGGCCGCTCCGCAGCGCCGGTGGGCACGGCGAGCGCGCGTGATCTTCACCCCTGGCCGGGTGGAGATCATCCACGACGGCGGAACCCGGGTGATCGGTGAGACCGAGCCGATCGCGATGGTGCTGCACGTGGTGCCGCCGCCGGAACGGGACGTGCTGGCCCCCTACGATCCTGCTGAGCGCTATGCCCGCATCCCGGGGTGGGATGACCTCGGGGTGCTGCACTTCTGCTCCGCCTCCGGGCACAGCCTCGGTGCCATCGCGGTGGCCGACTGGCTGGCGCAGCCGGAGTACGTGATCGCGCAGGAGCGATCCACCGCACCGGCGGGTGGTCCCTTGCGCGGACGGGATCTACTGGTTCGCACCCTCGAGCTCAGCGGCTTCGGCGCCGGGGTGGCGATGCTCGACGTGCCGTTGCGCCGCGGGGTGCTGCACCCGCCCAGCGCCCGGCCACCGGAGGGTGATGACCGCACGCGTTCATCCACCCAGCCCACCGGAACGGCCGTGCGCTTCCCCCAGGCGGCTCCTGGCACCATGGCGTTCAACCCGCCACCGGTCGTGGACCTGATCCGGCCGGCTCCCCATCTGCAGCCTTATCGTGGGCGCGCGGCACGGCCGGCCGCGGCGTTCAAGCGGCGCCTGAAGCGGTACAAGCGGTGGCGCGGGGATACCGGGCCTGCCTCACCGGTGAACTCCATCCTGCGCGGCCCGGCGCCGTGGGCGATCGGGATCGCCGGACTCGGGGGCGCCTATCTGCTGTCCGAGACCTGGTTCGTGCGGTTGTGCGCGCTGTGGGCCGTGCTGGCTGTGGTGGAGCCGTGGGCCTGGGCGTTGCTGGAGCGGCTTCGGGACCGGCGACAGTGGCGACCGGTGGCCGTGTACAGACCCGGCGCCTCGGCCACGGTGACGCGAGCGTTCGCCTCCCGTGCAGCGCTCGTGTTCGATGGCCGTGACGTGGGAGTCCGCGGGCCCGGTGGCCACGAGGCGTGGTACTCGGGTCCGGGTCAGACTGAACCGGGTGTGGTGGCGCTGCACCGGCTGATCGACGACCAGGGCACGTGGGCGGTGGCACTCGCCGGGCGCACCGGGCAGTGGCGAGCTGTGCTGCCGATGGAGTCCTGGGTGCCCGACGGAGATCTGACGGCGCTCGCCGGCTTCGCGCGGGAGGCGGGTCTGATCCTGTCGGACACGCGGGCGGAACGGGTGACGGTCAGCGACGACGTGTTCGCCGACGGCACGCCGTCATCGTCGGCACGCTCGCGGGGCCCCGCTGGGCGGGGGTTGCTGATCCTCGCGTTCTGGGCGGTGCTGATCGCACCACTCACGCTGTGGGGCTGGCGGGTGGCGACGGCGGGACTACTCCTGCTCGCAGTCGCCGCCGCCCTCCCCGTGCTCGTGCGCTGGGTGTGGGAGCGCCGGATGGCACGCCCCGCCCGGCGCTGAGCACAGCGAGCAACCTACTGCGCGGGCTTCTCCTCGACCGAGGGCACGGGCTCCACGAGAGCCTCGGCATGGCTCACGGGCTGCGCCGGCTCGGCTACTGCTTCCGCGTTTGGCGGGTCCACGGCATCCACCTGCGCAGTGCCCGTCCCAGCGTCGTCCCCTTGGGGTGCTGCGGACTCGGCGTCGTCTCCTTTCGGAGCTGCGGACTCTGCACCATCTCCTTTCGGAGCTGCAGACTCGGCATCGTCCCCTTTCGGAACTGCCGACTCGCCGGACTCCGTAGCCTCACCCGACTCCGTGCCGGACGCATCCGAGTCAGACGCATCCGAGTCGGCAGCGACCGGAGCCGAGGGCGTGCCGGCGTTGCTGTCCTCCTCCTGATGCTGCTCGTGCTCATGGGCGTGCGCGGCCGCGGCCGCGATCGTGGCGAGGGTGGCACGCACCTGAGCCTGCTTCTCCGGGTCGATCTCAGGCTCGGGCGAGGCCTTCTCGGAACGGCCCTTACGCCGTCGGGAAGGCCGCGAAGACGACTCGGAGGAGCCGCCACCATTGCCGTTCCCGTTGCCCTTACCACCACCGCCGCCGCCAGAAGACTCCACCGGCTCGGAGTGCACGAGGAAACCGCGTCCGTTGCAGTGCTCACAGGTCTCACTGAACGCCTCGACCAGACCCTGGCCAACACGCTTGCGGGTCATCTGCACCAGACCCAGCGAGGTCACCTCGGCCACCTGGTGGCGGGTCCGGTCCCGGCCCAGGCACTCCACGAGGCGTCGCATCACCAGGTCCCGGTTGGCTTCGAGCACCATGTCGATGAAGTCCACGACGATGATGCCGCCGATGTCGCGCAGCCGCAGCTGGCGCACGATCTCCTCGGCCGCCTCCAGGTTGTTCTTGGTGACGGTCTCCTCCAGCGTGCCGCCGGATCCGGTGAACTTCCCGGTGTTGACGTCGACCACCGTCATCGCCTCGGTCCGGTCGATCACGAGCGACCCACCGGAGGGCAGCCAGACCTTGCGGTCCATACCCTTGGCGAGCTGTTCGTCGATCCGGTACTCGGCGAAGACGTCCTTGGAGGAGGTCCAGTGGCTGAGGCGTTCGCTCAGGTCCGGTGCGACGGTACCGACGTAGTCGGAGATCGTCTTCCACGCCTCGTCGCCGGCGACGACGAGCTGCTTGAAGTCCTCGTTGAAGACGTCCCGGACCACCCGGGTGGAGAGCTCCGGCTCACCCTTGAGGAGCACCGGGGCGCTGATGGACTTACGGCCGACCTTGGTCTGGATGTCGTCCCACTGCTTGGTGAGACGTTCGACGTCGCGGCGCAGCGCCTCCTCACTCGCGCCCTCGGCGGCCGTGCGCACGATGACGCCCTGCCCCTCGGGCACGATCTCCTTGAGGAGCTTCTTCAGCCGCTGGCGCTCGGTGTCGGGCAGCTTGCGGGAGATGCCGGTCATCGAGCCGGACGGCACGAGCACCAGGTACCGGCCCGCGAGGGTGACCTGCGCCGTCAGGCGTGCGCCCTTGTGCCCGATCGGGTCCTTGGTCACCTGAACCAGGACGGAGTCTCCGGAGGAGAGCGCCTGCTCGATACGGCGAGGCTGTCCCTCCAGGCCCGCCGCGTCCCAGTTCACCTCACCGGCGTACAGGACGGCGTTACGCCCCTTGCCGAGGTCGACGAAGGCGGCCTCCATCGACGGAAGCACGTTCTGCACGCGGCCCAGGTAGACGTTGCCGACCATCGAGCTCTGGGTCTTGCGGGCCACGTAGTGCTCGACCAGCACATCGTCCTCAAGCACCGCAATCTGCGTGCGGCCATCACGTTCACGCACCACCATCGAGCGCTCGACCGACTCACGACGCGCGAGGAACTCCGCCTCGGTGATGATCGAACGCCGACGGCCGGAATCCCGGCCCTCCCGGCGGCGCTGACGCTTGGCCTCGAGCCGCGTGGAACCCTTGAGTGCAGTCACCTCGTCCTTGGCCGAGGTTTCCTCTCCGTTGCCGCTACGCGATCCGCGGCTGCGACGGCGCCGACGACGGCGGGACGAACCCGAGCCCTCCTGCTCACCCGCGCCGTCCTCACCCGAGTCCGAGGAGGAGTCGGCGTCGGAGTCCTGGTCCGCCTCGTCGGTGTCCTTGGAGTCCTTGGAGCCGCCCTTGCCCTTCCCGGACTTCTTCTTCGAACCCTTGGACGACTCCCCCGAACCGCTCCTGCCGGAGTCGGATCCCTCGTCGGCGTCGTCCTTCTGGCCGGACTGGTCCTGATCGTCCTGGTCCTGGCCACCCCCGGACTTACGGCGGCCACGGCCCCCGCGGCGCCGACGGCGCTTGCCACCGCCGCCAGTCTGCTCGTCGGAGGACGCCTCGTCCTGCTGCCCGCCCTCGGCGGACTCGCTGTCGGCCGTGTTGTCGCCGGCGCTCTTGTCCGTGTCGTCAGCGTCGCCATCAGGCGCGCTGTGCACCTTCGGAGCTCCCGCATCGCTGGTCGCCTTCCTGCGACGGCGACCGCGGGACGGGTCCGGAGCCTGGAAGAGCAGCGCGGTCGCCGGCAGGCGGGGAGAGTCGTCGTCGGAGGAGGCGGCCTCCTCGGGCTCACTCTCCTCCTCGTCGTCCTGTGCCTCGTGGACGACGGCCTCGTCCTCATCCCTGCCCGTCGTCTCCCGCTCGGGCAGGTCGAGATCGATCTGAGGGTTACTCGCCTGTTCGTCGGCTTCGCCCTCCTCGTCTGCGGTGACACCGAATGCGGCAAAGACGTCCAGCACCGGCTGCGGTGTGCCACCGGTCGAGACCGCACGGCGGCCGCCACTGCGGCGCTTGCGCGCGGGCTTGTCCTCCTCGGCAGGCGACTGTGTGCCCTCGGCTGAGGCTGCGTCGTCGGGAGCACTTGGCTCCTCGACCTTCTTAGCCTCCGCGCCGGCGCTGGGCGACGACACGTCCGCAACGGCAGCGGAACTCTCGCCGGTGGGCGCGGAGTCGCCTGAGCCGCCTGAGTCGCTGTCCGTGACGGTCTGGTCGGCCGAGTCAACCGAGTCAACCGAGCCGGACGTGGTCTTGCGACGAGGCGAGCGCTTCGCCCTGGGCTTGCGCGCCGGCGGGCTCTCCTGCTCGGGTGCGGCCTCGGCGTCGGGCTGTGAAGGAGCCTCTGCGGCGGTGTCGGCGACGTTCTCCGCGGTCTGCGGATCCGTGACGGGGGCGGTCTCGGTGGCGACGTCCGGCGTCATCGCCGGTGCGGTGGCTCGCCGGGACCGGCGCGTACGCGGCTGAGTCTGAGCGGTTTCGGGTGTGTTCTGCTGTTCGTCTGACACGGGTGGGTTCCCTGGCCGCGGGCGCCAGCCATACCCACCTGGTGCCCGGGGCTGCTCGGTGGTGACCTGGTGGCCACCTCGAAAAAAGTCCTGGGTGCTCGAGCCTCGCGATGGTGTTCGCGCTGACCGTCTGCCAGTGGCATCCAACGCCATGGGGGCGTCCTCGGGTGGTCGGTCCTGAGCCGCGCCAGCCGCCAGAGGCGGCGCGTGTCCCATGACCCCAACTACCTGTGCTGATGTCACCGGGCTCCCGGCAGGTATGGAACGAGCCGGTCACCACGCAGAAGTATCGCACACTGCCGCCGTCAAGACCCGTGACGGCACACCCACAGCAGGGACCTTCGTCCCGGATCGCCGGCCACGGCCGCGCCTACCGTGAACGCACCGACACCGAGGAGGACGCAGCGCTCGTGGACACTCTGGACCTGGCGCGGTGGCAGTTCGCCATCGTCACCGTCTACCACTTCATCTTCGTCCCCCTCACGATCGGTCTGGCGCCACTGGTGGCGATCATGCAGACAGTCTGGGTTCGCACCGGCAGTGAGCGGTGGCTGAAGCTGACGAAGTTCTTCGGCAAGCTGCTGCTGATCAATCTGGCGCTGGGTGTGGTCACCGGAATCGTCCAGGAGTTCCAGTTCGGGATGAACTGGAGCGAGTACTCCCGGTTCGTGGGCGACGTCTTCGGCGCACCGCTGGCGATCGAGGGGCTGGCCGCGTTCTTCCTCGAGTCCACCTTCATCGGACTGTGGATCTTCGGCTGGGACCGCCTACCCAAGAAGGTGCACCTGGCGTGCATCTGGATCGTCGCAGCCGGCAGCAATGCCTCTGCGTTCTTCATCCTGGCGGCGAACTCGTGGATGCAGCACCCGGTCGGTGCGATCTACAACGACGTCACCGGTCGCGCCGAGATGACCGACTTCGGGGCCGTCCTCACCAACAACACCCTTCTCGCCGCCTACGCCCACACGATCGCCACCTCCTTCCTCGTGGCGGGGACATTCGTGGCCGGGGTGGCCGGCTGGTGGATCGTGAAGTCGGTACGCGGCGGGGATCACCAGAGTGCCCGTGAGATCTACCGGCCTGCCGCGATCCTCGGGATGGTCACGATCCTGCTCTCCGGAGTCGGGGTGGCAGCCAGCGGTGACTGGCAGGCGAAGCTGATGTACGAGCAGCAGCCGATGAAGATGTCCGCCGCCGAAGCTCTCTGCGAGGGTGAGAGCGGTGCCGCCTTCTCGATCCTGACCATCGGGGACCTGTCGAACTCCTGCGAGGGTGTCCACCACGTACTCACCGTCCCCGGCCTGACCAGCTTCCTCGGCACGGGAGACTTCGACGGCTACCTCCCGGGCGTGCAGGACCTGCAGACCGAGTACGAGGAGGCGTACGGCGAGGGTGTGGACTACCAGCCCAATCTCGCCCTCACCTACTGGTCCTTCCGGTTCATGATCGGCTTCGCCGCCTTCAGCGCCGCCCTGGCCCTCGCCGGGCTGTGGCTGCTGCGCAAGGGGCGTGTCACCGAGAACCCGTGGTTCGCGCGGCTGTGCCTGCTCGCGCTGCCGATGCCCTTCGTGGCTGCCTCCTTCGGCTGGATCTTCACCGAGACGGGGCGCCAACCCTGGGTGGTCGTCCCCAATCCCGATCCCAACGGGGTCGACGCCATCCGGCTGCTGACCGCCGACGGGGTCTCCGAATCAGTGGTGGCCGGGGAAGTGATCGCCTCGATGGCCGCGTTCACCGCGATCTACGGGGTGCTGGCCGTGGTGTGGTTCCGCCTCATGCGCCGCTATGCCGCGGCGGGCGTCGCCGCGACGTCGCCCCCGACCGCCGCAGACGCCGATGGGCCTGATGATTCTGGCGGCAGCGGTGATGCCGACGACACCGGCAGCACAAACACGCCCCTCTCCTTCGCCTACTGAGGACACCTCCGATGGATCTCCCCCAGCTCTGGTTCCTGCTCATCGCCGTGCTCTGGCTCGGCTACCTGGTGCTCGAAGGTTTCGACTTCGGCGTCGGGATGCTGATGCGCCCATTGAGCCGCAACGACACCGACCGCCGGCTCGTCATCAACACCATCGGACCGGTGTGGGACGGGAACGAGGTGTGGGTGCTCGTGGCCGGAGGCGCCATGTTCGCTGCCTTCCCCGAGTGGTACGCCACGATGTTCTCCGGCTTCTACCTCCCCCTGCTGCTCATTCTGATCGCACTGATCGTGCGCGGGGTGGCGTTCGAGTTCCGCGGGAAGATCGATGACCCGGTCTGGCGGGCACGCTGGGACTGGGCGATCACCCTCGGGTCGTGGATCCCGGCCGTCGGCTGGGGGCTCGCGCTGGCGAACCTGGTGCGCGGGGTCGAGCTGACGCCTGACCATCAGATGACGAGCTCCGTGCTGGACCTCCTCTCCCCCTACGCCCTGCTCGGCGCCGCGACCACCGCGACGCTCTTCGCGACCCACGGCGCGATCTTCCTCGCACTCAAGACGGCCGGCCCCATGCGCGAGCGCGCCGGACGCGCCGCCGCCGTGCTGGCCGTGCCGACCACGCTGGTCGCGGGAACGTTCGCGGTCTGGACTCAGCTCAGCCACTCCGCGCACACGTGGACCTGGGCCGCTGTCGGCCTCGCAGCCGCTGGACTGGTCGCCGTGATCGTGACCACCCGGGCACGCCGGGAGGGGTGGGCCTTCGGGGCCAGCGTGCTGGTGATCGCCGCGGCCGTCGCACTGCTGTTCGGTTCGCTCTTCCCGAACGTGATGCCGGCGATCAACGACCCGGCGAACTCCCTGACGATCGCGAACGCCTCGTCCACCTCCTACACGCTGACGATCATGACCTGGGTGGCGGCCTTCCTGACCCCGCTGGTGATCGGCTACCAGGCGTGGACGTACTGGGTGTTCCGCAAGCGCCTCACAGCCGAGGTCATTCCCCCGCACACCGGCCTGCCCGCCCGGGCAGATGATGCGTCCCGTCGATGAAGCCCTTCGACCCTCGGCTGCTGACCCGGGCGCGCGCCGCGCGTGGGTACATGCTGCTGACGGCCGGGCTCACGGTGGCGACCACCGCGTGCGTGCTGGCGACGGCGGTGCTGCTGGCCCGGTCGTTGGCACCGGTGATCGACGGTGACGCCACCTGGGCGGACGTCGCACCGGCAGTAGCGGCCGTGGCGGGCTTGGTCGTGCTGCGGGCGGTGCTGGCCGCGGCCACGGAACGGTTCGCCCACCGTAGCGCCACCCGGGTGATCGCCGAACTGCGCGCCCAGGCGCTCAACCACGCCGCGACGCTCGGACCCCGCTGGCTGGCCCGCCACGGCAGCGAGGTGCGGACCACCCTCACCCGCGGCCTGGACGATCTGGAACCGTACTTCGTGCGGTACCTGCCGCAACTGTTGCTGGCGGCGATCCTCACTCCCGCGGTCCTGATCCTCATGGCGACTCTCGATCTCACCGCGGCGGTGACCGTGGTGGCACTGCTTCCGGTGATTCCGGTGTTCATGTGGCTGATCGGTGTGGTCACCCAAACCTTCGCGCGCCGTCGCCTCGAGGAGTCCGAGCGCCTCGGCGCCCAGCTGCTGGACCTGTTGGCGGGCCTGCCCACGCTGCAGGCGTTCGGGCGGGCACTCGGGCCCGCGGAGCGCGTCCGCTCACTGGCTCAGGCCTCTCGTCGCAGCACCATGGCCACGTTGCGGGTGGCCTTCGCCTCCTCCGCGGTGCTGGAGCTGTTCGCCAGCCTGATCGTCGCGGCCGTCGCCGTCGGGGTGGGGCTGCGGCTCGTGACCGGTTCGGTGAGTCTGGAGGCTGGTCTGGCGGTGCTGATCCTCGCACCGGAGGCGCTGCTGCCGATCCGGCAGGTGGGCGCCCACTTCCACGCCTCGGCCGACGGCATCGCGGCCGCGGAACGGGTACACGCGGTCCTCGACACCGAGCCGCCCCCCGACGGGACCGGCCACGCACCCGAGACTGTCCACGCGATCCGGTGGAACGCCGTCACGGTGGGGGCAGACGATCGCGCCTACGCCGCACCGCGTGACCTGACCGGGCGCGCCGTGGCGGGGCAGGTCACGGGCCTGACCGGCCCGAACGGTGCAGGGAAGTCGACGGCGATGCTCACCCTGGTCGGGGCCCTCACCCCGGACGAGGGCGAGGTTCTCGTGGAGGCTCCCGACGGCGTCACCTCCGTTGCGTCCCTCTCACCTGAGCAGTGGTGGCAGCAGGTGGCGTGGGTGCCGCAGCGACCGGTGATCGAACCGGGAACGGTCGCCGACTACCTGGGAGTGACGCGGCCCGCCGACGATTCGCGGCTGGCCGAAGCGGCGAGCGCCACCGGCTGGTCGGAAGTCATCGCGTCGCTACCGCAGGGGTGGCAGACCCGGATCGGACAGGGCGGCTGGGGCCTCTCCCTCGGGCAGCGTCAGCGGCTGGCGCTCACGCGCGCCCTGCTCGCCCCGGCGCCGGTCCTCGCCCTCGATGAGCCGACGGCGCACCTGGACGGCCTCGCCCAGGAGCACCTGATCGAGGTCCTCCGCCGGGCGGCCACGGCGGGCCGGGTGGTGGTCGTGGTGGCCCACCGGCCGGAGTTGATCGAGGCGTGCGATGCGGTGATCGCGGTGCGGGCCGGGGAGCGTGTCGCGTGAGCGCCGAGACACGTTCCGGCAGTCCGGTCGAGCCGACCCGGCCCGCCGACGTGCTTCAGGGGCCCGAAAGTCAGGGTGAATCCCGAGAAGGGGCCGATCTTTCGGCCCGTGGAGGGGGCCGGCCGGGAAGAGGGGGCCGGTCGGCAGGCGGCGCTCGATCGGGCGGCCTGCTCTCCGACCTGCGCGCGGTCCGGGCGATTCTTCCGCTCTTGGACGTCTCCCGCCGGCGCGCGCTGGTAGCGGTGGCATGGGGGTCGCTGACCCTCTCCGCGGCTGTCGGGCTCGCAGCCGTCTCGGCGTGGCTGATCGCCCGAGCGAGCCAGATGCCACACGTCCTCGACCTGACCGTCGCAGTGGTCACCGTCCGCGCGCTGGGGATCTCGCGCGGATTGTTCCGCTACCTGGACCGGCTGGCCTCACACGATGTCGCGCTGCGGGGAGTCGCCACGTTGCGCGAGCGGCTCTACCGGACTCTCGCCGTGGGTCGCCCCGAGGCGACCCTGGGTCTGCGGCGCGGGGACCTGCTCTCGCGGATCGGCGCGGATGCCGACGCCGTGGGTGATGTGGTGGTCCGCGGCCTCCTGCCGGCCGCTGTGGCCGCCGTGGTCTCGACCGGCAGCGTGATCCTGGTGGGTGCGTTCTCGCCTGCCATCGGCGCGGTGCTCGCCCTCACCCTGCTGATCGCCGGGGTGCTCGGACCGGTCCTCGCGGCCCGAGCGGCGCGTGTGGCAGAGGTCGATGCGATGGAGCACCGCCGGGACGTCTCGGTTGCGACCACCACCATCCTCGACGGCGCCACCGAGCTGCGGGTCCAGGGTGGGATGCCGCGCGCTCGGACCGCACTCGCCGAGGCGGAGTCCGGCCTGCGGGGAGCCCGGGATCGCGCCGCGGGCCCCGCTGCCCTCGCACACGGGATCGGCGTGCTGACGTCGGGCATCGCCACCGTTGCGGCGCTGGTGATCGGCATCCCGGCCATGACGGCGGGCACCCTCACGCCGGTGGAGCTGGCCGTGGTGGTGCTCACCCCCATGGCGGCTTTCGAGGCGACAGCAGCGCTGCCTGCCGCCGCCGTGCAGGTGACCCGGTCAGCCTCGGCAGCTCGCCGGATCCGGGCGTTGTTGCACGCCGCCGGCCCCGAGCGTTGCCCCGAATCGTCGCCTCGCGTGCGGTCGAAGCGACAGAACGCGGCAACACACGATGCGAAGGTCCTCGCGCGGGGTCTCGCGTGCGGCTGGCCAGGTCACACGGTGGTCAGCGGGATCGATCTTCAGTTGGAACCGGGTCGCGCCGTCGTGCTCCTCGGCCCCAGCGGATCGGGGAAGACCACGACGGCCCTCACCCTGGCAGGTCTCATCGAACCGATCGGCGGCAAGTTGGAGATCCGCGGCGGCCGCACCCCCACGGACGCCGTCTCTTTCACCCCCGAGGATGCCCACCTGTTCTCCACCACGGTGCTGGAGAATCTGCGCGTGGCACGCGGAGACGTAGACGTAGAGGAGGCCCACCGCGTGCTGGAGCGGGTCGGACTCAACGGCCTGGTTGCCGCCCTGCCCGAGGGCCTCGACACGCTCGTCAGCGCCGAGACACTCTCCGGCGGCGAGCGCCGCCGGCTGCTGCTGGCACGCGCACTGTGCTCCCCCGCCCCACTGCTGATCCTGGACGAACCGACCGAACACCTCGACGCCGATACCGCCCTGGCGCTGCAGCAGGACATCCTCACCCTCGGACGCGAGCGCGGGATCCTGCTGATCACCCACGACGAGCGAGGGATCGACGCTGCGGATGAGGTGCTCCGCCTGGACGAGTCGGCGAGACTGGACCGATGAGACCCGCTCCCGCCGAGATGCTGCAGGCGATGCTCGCGGTCACCTCGCACCTGGAGCTGGAGGAGGTGCTCCGCAACGTCGTCGAGGCTGCGGCCGACCTCACCGGTGCCCCGTACGCGGCGATCGGTGTGCTCGACGCCGCCGCGGACGTCGAGACCCACATCGAGACCGGTGACGCGCCGCACGTGCAAGCACTCCTCACGCACCCGCACGGGGTGGAGGTGCTGGAGGCCATCGGTACCGAGCCGCTGCTGCTGGACGATCTCGTCGACCACCCGCGGTTCGCGGATCTGCCCCCCGGTCACCCCCGCACGGCCCGCTTCCTCGGGGTGCAGGTACGGGTGCGTGGGCAGGTCTACGGCCGCCTCTACGTGGCCGGGAAGTCCGAGCCGTTCGCCGACGACGACGCTGCCGGTGTGCACCTGCTCGCCACTGCCGCAGGGGTCGCCGTGCAGAACGCACGCCTCTACGAGGCGGCACGGACGCGGGAACGGTGGCTCGCCGTCGGGCAGGAGATCACCACCACCCTCCTGTCCGGCACCGAGATCGAGGACGCCCTCGCGCTCATCGCCCGCCGGGTCCGCCAGGTGGCCAAGGCCGACACGGCTGTGCTGGTCCTGCCCGGGGTCGGCTCGGACTGGGTGATCGAGTTCGCCGACGGGGACCCGGTCGGTGATCTGGTGGGGATCGCGATGCCCCCGAACGGACGCGCGATGACCGTGCTGCGGGACGGGTACGGCATCATCGTCGACTCCTTCGCCCGGGCCAGGAACCTGCGAGTGCCCCAGTTCGGTCGGTACGGTCCCTCGCTCTACGCCCCATTGATGGCCGGGGATGAGGGTCTCGGTGTGCTGATCCTGCTGCGGCACACCGGTGCGGTGGAATTCACCGAGAACGAGCTCACTATCGCCGAGTCGATCGCCCGGCAGGCGGCGCTGGCGATCACCCTCTCCCAGGCCCGGCAGGCCGAGAGCCTCGCCGATCTGCTCTCCGAGCGCGGCCGGATCGCGAGTGACCTGCACGATCTGGCGATCCAGCAACTGTTCGCGACCGGCCTGCGGCTGGGGCACCTGCAGGACCAGCTCGGTGAGCCGCAGGCCGAGGAGTTGCAGGAGGCGCTGGACGGTGTGGACGAGGCCGTGGGCCAGATCCGCCGGATCGTGCACGCGCTCCGTACTGAGGAGGAGCGCCTCCCGTTGCAGGCTCGGGTGGAACGGGAACTCGCGCACGCCCGCACCGCGCTGGGTCTGCAGGTGGGGTTCACGGTCACCGCAGACCTGGCCCGCGTGGAGGACGATCTGGCCGATGACGTCGTCGCCGTGGTCCGTGAGGGTCTCGCCAATGCCGCCCGTCACGCCCGCGCCGAGCACGTCACGGTCACGATCAGCGCCCGGGGCGGGCAGGCTCAGTTGCTGGTGGTCACCGTGGCCGATGACGGCGTGGGGCCAGATCTGGCCGTCACGCGCCGCTCCGGTCTCGCGAACCTCGCCGGGCGCGCCCGCCGGCACGGGGGGACGTGCTCGCTCCAGGCGGGGGCCGGACCGGGCCCGCGGCGCGGCGCCCAGCTCACGTGGACCGCGGCACACGCCCAGCTATATCCGCAGTGATGCCCGACCACCGCACGGCGGCTGCCGTCAGCCCCGCTCGCCCAGGCGCTGCAGGAACATCGCCACCGCGGCGGCCATGTTCTCCAGCTCGCCGGGGTGGACGCTCTCGTTCGCGGCGTGCATCTGGCTGGCCGGGTCGCTCAGACCCAGCATCACGATCGAGGCATCCGGTTGCGCGGAGGCGAGGGCCGCCGTCAATGGGATGGATCCGCCCTGGCCGGAGGTGATCGTGGGGGTGCCGAAGGCATCCGTGAGCGCCTGCTCCAGCAGCGCGAACGCCTCGGTGTCGGTACGTGCCCCGAAGGCCGACCCCTGCCCCACGAGCTCGGTGGCCACCCGCACACCCCACGGGGCGACGCGACGCAGGTGAGCCTGCAGCTTCTCGGCGGCATCGCCGGTGTCGACTCCCGGCGGCACCCGCAGGCTCACCCGGGCAGCCGCGCTGGGTTGGATGGCCGGCACCGAACCCACCACGGCGGGGGCATCGATCCCGAGCACGGTGACGGCGGGGCGCGCCCACAACATGTCGGCCACCGTTCCCGAGCCGGTCACCTCGGCACCCTCCAGCATCCCGGCATCGGCCCGGAAGGCGGCCTCGTCGTACGGGGCGCCGGGCCAGGTGCCGGTGGCGTCGAGCCCGTCGATCGTCGTGTTGCCGCGATCATCCTTCAGCGAGGCGAGCATGGCGATCAGGGCCGCCAGCGCGTCCGGGGCGGCACCACCGAAGGCACCGGAGTGCAGTTGCCCGGCCAGGGACTCCACCCGCACGGTCACGTCCACCATGCCGCGCAGGGCGGTGGTCAGGGTGGGCTGGCCGACCTTCACGTTGCCGGTGTCCTGGATGAGGATGACGTCGGCGGCGAACTCTTCCGGGTGCGCGGCCACGTACTGCTCCAGGCCGGCGGTCCCCTGCTCCTCCGATCCCTCGATCACGACTGTGAGAGAGACGGGGTAGGGATCAGGGTCGGCAGGATCGGCCCCGCGCACCGCACGCAGAGCCCGCAGCGCCGTGAGATGGCTGACCACGCTCCCCTTGCAGTCAGCGGCCCCGCGGCCGTAGTAGCGCCCATCGGCGAACGTCAGCGTGAACGGGTCGGTGCGCCAGCCCTCAGCGGGGGCGGGCTGCACGTCGTAGTGCGCGTAGAGCAGCACTCGCTGCGCACCGGGCGGGCCCTCGTAGTGCCCGATGACGGCGTCGCTTCCGTCCGGGGTGCGCACCAGTGCCGTATCGGTCAGGCCGAGCTCGACGAGGCGTTCCCGCACCCACTCGGCGGCGAGGCGGCACTGCTCGGGGTCCTCGACGGCAGGGTCCTGCACCGATCGGTAGGAGACCAGTTCGGTCAGGTCGGAGAGAGCCTGCGGCATCAGGTCGGTCACGGCCCCGGTGAGGGTGACGCTGGCCCCGGGGATGTCACTGGTGTGTTCGTGCATGGGTGCGAGCGTAATCGGCGCTCAGGTCGGTGCGTGCCGCCACTGCGGGTCCTGGTCACGGCGACGTCCGGTGACCCACGCGACCACCTGTGTGCGTCGCTGCAGACCGAGTGTGGCCAGCAGCGAGGTGACGTGGTTCTTGACGGTCTTCTCCGCGACGCCGAGCCGCTCGGCGACCTCCCGGTTGGACAGGCCGTCCCCGATGAGCTCGACGATGCGGCGCTGGGTGGGGGTGAGCAACTCGAACGGATCGTCGCCGCGCGGTTCGGCCGGGGTGTCACGCAAGAGCGTGCGCCCGGCTGCGACGGCACGGACCGCATCGAGGATCTGCCCACCTCGCACGGATTTGAGCACGAAGGCATGGGCGCCGGCTGTCTTCGCGGCGGTCCGTGCCTGCGGGTCACCGAAGGAGGTGAGCACGACGGCACGCACCTCGGGTAGCAGGGCACGGACGCCATCGATGACGTCCACCCCCGTGCCGTCGGGCAACTGCAGGTCCACCAGCAACAGATCGGGGCGGGTGAGCTCGGCGCGCTGGATCGCCTCGGCCACGGTCGAGGCCTCGGCGACGACGGTCAGGTCGTCGGCCGTGTTGATCACGTCCACCACGCCGCGGCGGACGATCTCGTGGTCGTCGACGATGAGTACGCGAGTCGGGGGGCTCACTCATTCAGCATACGACCAGGTGGACGGCCATCCCCTAGCGCGACCGACCGGGATGCGTCGCACGCGGCACGATGGTGCGCGGCTCGACGCATCTGTGTCACTTCGGCATGGCCGGGCACGGCCGGCTGGGTCAGGCCGGGCACGGTTCGGCAGTGGAGCGCCGCACCTGAAGCTCCACCGGCAGCACCCGCGTCTCCGGGGCCGAGGCGAGTAGCAGATCCACCGCCGCTGCCCCCATCTCCAGGGCCGGCACCGCGACCGTCGTCAGCGGCGGCGCGAGCAGGCGCGCCACCGGGACGTCGTCGAATCCGACCACGCTCATACGTTCCGGAACAGGCACGCCCCGGTCGGCGAGGCGACCCAGGATGCCCAGGGCAAGCTGATCGTTGAAGGCGAGCACCGCCGTCACCCTGGCAGCCAGTGCCTGATCGGCGGCGTCGATCCCGCCCGCCGAACCCGGGCGGAAGGCCCCCAGGTCCACGACGGCTTCCGCACTGGCGATACCGGCCGCTTCGGCTGCTCGCAACCCTTCCCTCCGGCGCGCATCGGACCAGGAGGTGGGCGGCCCACCGGCGTAGCCGATTCTGGTGTGCCCGAGCGCTGCCAGGTGCCGCAGTGCCTGGGTGATGCCGTCGGCGTTGTCGCCCACCACGGCCGGCACACCCTCGAGCACCCGGTTGACCAGCACCACCCGCGTGCGGCCGGCCACTTCGGCGAGCGCCGAATCACTCGTGCGGGAGGAGGCGAGCACGGCGCCGTCACAGACCATCGCGAGTTGCCCGAGTACCTCCAACTCGCGCTCCGGATCCTCGTCCGTGTCGGCGATCATCGCATTCAGCCCCGCGTCCCGGACGCGCCGCTGCATCCCGGTGGCGACGGAGGCGTAGAAGGCGTTCTGCAGGTCCGGGACCACCAGGCCGATCGCCTGCCCGCGTCCGGTGACCAGCTGGCGGGCGGCCCGGTTCGGCTGGTAGTCCAGCTCCTGCGCCAGCCGCTGCACCCGCTCACGCGTCACGGCTGCGACGACCGATGACCCCGCGAGCGCGCGGGAGACGGTGGCCATCGAAACGCCGGCCGCATCGGCGACGTCCCGGAGCGTCGTGACCATACGTCGCCTCCTACAAACGCTTGCAGAACATTGTCCCTTGAATGTTGCACATGCTAGCGTGTCCGCCACACGATTGTTTGCAAACGTTTGTGGCCCAGCACCGCACACCCGGTCACACAAGGAGAGACATGACAGTGCAGTCCCCCGAGATGCTGGAGCGCATCGGCGCCGCCCGCCTCGTTCCCGTCGTCGTACTCGACGACGCCGCCTCCGCCGCCCCGCTCGCCGAGGCGCTCGTGGCCGGCGGCCTCCCCGTGGCCGAGGTGACGTTCCGCACCGCCGCAGCGGTGGAGTCGATCAAGGCGATGAGCGCCCGGGGCGACATGCTGGTCGGCGCCGGGACGGTCCTGACCCCGGACCAGGTCGATGCGGCCGTGGACGCCGGAGCCTCCTATGTGGTCTCCCCCGGGTTCTCGCAGGCCGTCGTGCGCCGGTGTATCGAACGCGGGGTCCTCCCCCTCCCGGGCGCAGTGACCGCCACGGAGGTGCAGGCAGCGCTCGCCGAGGGCCTGGAGGTCGTGAAGTTCTTCCCGGCCGAGACCTCCGGCGGCGCCAAGGCCATCAAGGCCCTCGCCGCCCCCTTCGGTGGACTGCGCTTCGTTCCCACCGGCGGCATCGGCCCCAAGAACCTGGCCGAGTACACCGCAGTCAGTGCCGTGCTCGCCGTCGGCGGCTCCTGGATGGTGCCGCGGGACGAGATCGCCGCCGGCAACTTCGACCGTGTGAGCGAACTGACCCGCGAGGCCGTCGCGCTCGCCGCTGCCTGACCCGACCTGACGACCAATTCGACGAGGGATTTCATGAGCCTGTCCATCCGTCCCGCCTCCGAGTGCCGCTACGACATCGCCTCCCTGGGCGAGATCATGCTCCGCATGGACCCGGGCGAGGGTCGCATCCGCACCACCCGCCAGTTCCGCGTCTGGGAAGGCGGGGGTGAGTACAACGTGGCCCGCGGTCTGCGCCGTGCGTTCGGGCAACGTGCCGTGGCCGTGACCGCGCTCGCGGACAACGAGGTCGGCCGGCTGGTCGAGGACTGCATGCTCACCGGTGGCGTCGACACCTCGTTCATCAGCTGGGCGCCCTACGACGGCATCGGGCGTGAGGTGCGCAACGGCCTGAACTTCACCGAGCGGGGCTTCGGCGTGCGCGGCGCCGTCGGCGTCTCCGACCGGGGCAACACCGCCATCAGCCAGATCAAGCCGGGCCAGGTGGACTGGGACCACCTGTTCGGCGAGCTGGGCGTGCGGTGGCTGCACACCGGCGGCATCTTCGCCGCCCTCTCGGAGTCCACGGCCGAGGTCGTCATCGAGGCGGTCACGGCAGCCAAGAAGCACGGCACCGTGGTCTCGTACGACCTCAACTACCGGCCGAGCCTGTGGAAGACCATCGGTGGCCAGGCCAAGGCCCAGGAGGTCAACAAGGCGATCGCTCCGCTCATCGACGTGATGATCGGCAATGAGGAGGACTTCACCGCTTCCCTCGGGTTCGAGGTCCAGGGCACCGGGGACAACCTCGACAACCTGGAGATCGACAGCTTCAAGGCGATGATCACCGAAGCCGGGCGGACGTATGAGAACTTCCAGGTGATCGGCACCACGCTGCGCACGGTGCACACGGCCTCGGACAACGACTGGGGCGCGATCGCCTGGTCGCGAGACGAAGGCTTCGCCGAGGCCACCCACCGCGAGCACCTCGAGATCCTCGACCGCGTCGGTGGTGGTGACTCCTTCGCCTCCGGCCTCATCTACGGTCTGTTGGAGGGCGAGCCCATCCAGACGGCGGTCGAGTACGGGGCAGCGCACGGCGCCCTGGCCATGACCACCCCGGGCGACACGACCATGGTCACCAAGGCCGAGGTGCTCAAGCTCGCCGGCGGCGGCAGCGCCCGCGTGGATCGCTGATCATCGCCTGACCTGGGCCGGCCGGTGGCACTGCACTATCGGCCGGCCCGGATTCACCTCCCGTCGACGGCGTGGCCGCGGGTCCGGCAGTCTGGGTGTCGGACCCGCGACCAGGTCGCCGCCGGGGCATCCTCGGCCATGTCCACGAGAACTCCCCGATCGCCGTCGAGAGCGCCCTCGTCTCCTCCATGTGTCCGGATGCCCGCATGAGCAGGGTCTGATTCGCGTCAGCGAGTTGCCTAGAGGAGCGCCAACGTCATGGCGACTACGAGGAACACGACCAGCACGCCGCCACCGCAGCCGATGGCGGCCAACGCGCCGTAGCCGAGACGCGAGACCCGCGCACCCGAAGCCCGCACGGCTGAGAGGAACTCGCCGCCGCCCCGTGCATTGAAGGCGTACGCAGCAGCGGCCTGGTTCACACCGCGGGCGACGTCCCAGGCAGCACCGGAGCGGCGGCGGTAGCGGCGGTAGCGATACGGGCGATGACCGTGATGGGCGACCCCGCCGACGATGCCCATGCTCGTGAAGCCGAGGGCGCGGCTCACCGCACCCGGGTCGGCGAGGATCGGGTAGCTTCGACCGCCGACGACCAGCGTGATGCGCTGCGCGGCGGACTTCACCGTGACCTCCCGTGCCGGCACGCTGAAATGCTGCGTCCAGCCGGCCGCCGCCGATCCGATCCACAGCGTGACGATGCCTGCGCTCACGACCGCCTGCGCGGGGTACCAGGCCCCCGTCGTGGTGTCGCCCCATGCCCCGGAGAACACGGCGTGCGGGTGCTGGATCGGCATGGCCATCACACGAGCCTATAGTCTGGCGGACGGCGTGAGCGCGACAGCGGATCGGCCAACGCCATCATGCCTGAGGTCTGCCCGCCCGCTGACACCTCGGGCAGAAGAACGACGACCGGTTCGCGAATGCCTCGCGCACGATCGCGGTGCCCCATCGCCGGCACGGCTCCCCCTCCTGGCCGTAGACCGCGAGCGACCGGTCACATAGCCCGCCTCGCCGTGCGATCGCCATTCACGTACCGCCAGTCGATTCACCATTCGACTCGCGATCAAATAGGAACGATATGACGACGTTGCTCGCCATATCGATACGTTAGATCGTGTATCCTCGTCATAGACGAAAGGAGTCGCGATGGCCGGGTACAAGATCGACGGTCAACTCAGCACGTTCGGCGAGCACGTGCACGGCTGGCGCATGGTGCTGGGCCTGACCGCACAGCAGGTCGCAGAGCGCGCCGACATCACGCGCGACACCCTGCGCAAGATCGAGACAGGAGATCCTGGCGTGCGCTTCGGCAGCGTCATGCAGGTCCTGCGCGCTCTCGGCACGCTCGACCAGGCCGTCGACGCGATCGATCCGCTCAGCAGCGACATCGGACGACTGCGGGCCGGGAGCCTCACGAAGAAGAGGGCCCGATGACCGCCGTCGAAGTCTTCGAGGGCGACGATGCCAGGCTGGTCGGCCGGGCGCACTTCACCCGGACTCGGGGCCAGATCTCCACGACGTTCCTGTACGACGCCGGCTATCTCGCCGACGGCGGCATGAGCATCGATCCCGCTCTGCCGCTCGTGTCCGGATCCCAGCATCAGGCAGGGCTCGTGCGTGCGTTCGCCGACAGCGCCCCGGACCGCTGGGGCCGGAACCTCATCGAGAAGGCCGAGCGCCGACGCGCCCGCGAGGCGGGCCGGGCACCGCGCCGGCTGGACGACCTCGACTTCCTGCTCGAGGTCAGCGACGACACCCGCCAGGGAGCTCTGCGCTTCAGGCTCCCCGGGGAGGATGCCTTCCTGGGGAAGCCGTCGAGCGTCCCTCAGCTGGTGTCGCTGCCCGAGCTGCTGCGCGCGGCCGATGAGGTCGCCTCCGATATCGATCCCGCCCTGGCGATCAAGCAGCTCCTGGACACAGGCACGACAGGACTGGGCGGTGCGCGCCCCAAGGCGTCGGTGCGCCTCGAGGACGGATCGCTGGCGATTGCGAAGTTCCCGCACGGCAGCGACCAGTGGGACGTCATGGCCTGGGAGGCCACGGCGCTCGACCTCATGGAGGCCGCCGGGATCAGGACGCCCTGCAGAAGGCTCACCCGCGTCGGCGGGCGCAGCGTGCTGATCCTGCGCCGGTTCGACCGCACTGAGCTGGGACACAGGATCGGGTACATCAGCGCCATGACGGCGTTGGGCTCGACCGACGGCGAGCACCGCGACTACGCCGAGATCGCCGAGGCGATCCGCGACCTCTCGCTCTCCCCTCGGGCGGACCACCACGAGCTCTTCGACCGCGTGGTCGCGGGCGTCGCACTGGGCAACACGGACGACCATCTGCGCAACCACGGCTTCCTCGCCGACCGTGGCTCCTGGACCCTCAGCCCCACGTTCGACGTGAACCCGAGCCAGGACCTGTGGCGGGCGAGGTCGACATCGGTCATGGGAGCAGACACGCACCCCGACGAGGCCGAGGCTCTACTGGCTCTCGCGCAGGAATGTAGCCTCAACGCAACGCAGGCCCAGGAGAGGATGCGCAACGTCGCCGCAGGGCTGATCGGCTGGCGCGACGCCGCGCGGAACAACGGCGTCCGCACGCAGGAGATCACGATGATGGCCGAATCGATCCAGCCTCGCCTGGAGAGCGTACTCAAGGCTGCGGCGGCGGCAGCGTAACCGAGACGCGACGGCACGTGCGAGGCATCGACCTCGTGTCCGCTGGCATCGCGGCCGATACTCGGAGTGACTGACGTCGGGTGCCAGCATGGAAGTGGCGAGGCGCCCCCACACGGAGAACTCAGCGACGGCGCTGACACCTCGGGCAGAAGAACGCCGACCGATTCGCGAATGCCTCGCGCATGATCGAGGTGCCGCATCGCGGGCAGGGACGCCCCTCCTGGCCGTAGACCGCGAGCGACCGGTCAAAATAGCCCGAGGCACCGTTGACGTTGACGTACAGCGCATCGAAGCTCGTTCCCCCGGCCACGAGCGCCTGCCGCATCACTGCCTCGGCGGCGTCCAGCACCGCCGCCACCGTACCCGGGCGCATCCGGTCCGCGGGCCGCGCGTAGTGCACGCCCGCCCGCCACAGCGCCTCGTCGGCGTAAATGTTGCCGATCCCGGCGGTCACGGTCTGGTCCAGCAACACCGTCTTGATCCCGCGCCGGCCCCGCCGCACCCGCCGGTTCAGTGCCGCCCGGGCGGCGGGCGCGGCCAGCACGGGATCGAGCAGGTCACGCCCGATATGGGCCACCGGTGCGGGAAGCAGCGCAGCGACAGGTGCGCCGCCTGCATCACCGCCAGGGCCGCCGTCGGGAGTGGGCAGGAGATCAGCCACGGTGAGATAGCCGAAGGTGCGCTGGTCCACGAACCACAGATCAGGTCCGCCGGCCAGCTCGAGGTGGACCCGCAGATGCGGGTTGCTCCGGGCATCCTCGGAGATCAGCAGCTGACCGCTCATGCCCAGGTGCACCAGCAACGCGTGGTCCTCGGGCTCGCCATCCGGCCCGGCGAGCGTGAGCCAGCAGAACTTTCCGCGCCGCACGGCGGCTGTGAAGGTCCGGCCCGTCAGCAAGGCTTCGAGCTCCGCAGCTCCCCCTGCCTGACGGCGCACGGCACGTTCACGCAGCACCCGCACCCCGGTCACGGGGCGCCCGAGCACATGGTCGGCGAGGCCGGCGCGAACGGTCTCGACCTCGGGGAGCTCCGGCACTACGCCTCGTGTGCGACGTCGTCGGGCGCTGTGTCCTCTTCGAGGGCCCGGTAGGCCTGCTCGGCCGCACGCTGCTCGGCGATCTTCTTCGCCGACCCCTCACCGACACCCCACGACTGGTCGCCGAGCATGAGCGTGGAGGTGAAGTGCCGCTGATGGTCCGGGCCGGTCGCCTCGATGCGGTACTCCGGGGCGCCCAGGCCACGCTCGGCCGCGAGCTCCTGCACGCTGGTCTTCCAGTCCAGGCCGGCACCTAGACCGGCGGCGTCGGTGAGCCGTCCCCCCACGATCCGCTCCACGAACGCGCGTGTCGGTTCGAGCCCGTGGCACAGGTACACCGCCCCGATCACGGCTTCGAGCGTGTCACACAGGATGGAGTCCTTGTCGTGCCCGCCGGTGGTCTGCTCACCCCGCCCGAGCAGCAGGTACTCCCCCAGCCCCATCTCGCGAGCCACCACCGACAGCGCACGCTGGGAGACGGTGGCCGCGCGCATCTTCGCCAGGTCCCCCTCAGCGCGGTCGGGGTGGGTGCGGTACAGGTGCTCGGTGACGATCACCCCGAGCACCGAGTCGCCGAGGAACTCCAGCCGCTCGTTGGTCGGGATACCGCCGGCCTCGTGCGCGAAGGACCGGTGCGTGAGGGCCAGGACGAGCAGCTCGGGATCGACCTCGATGCCCAGCGCCTCGACCAGTTCGTCGACGGCGCGTGCGGTCACTGCTGAGGCTCCTCGTCCGGGGCGTCATCCGGAGCATCCTCGGCACCCGCGAGCGCCGCCAGGGCCGACCAGCGCGGGTCCAGGTTCTCGTGTGCGTGCCCCTCCTCCGCCTCGTCGAGACGGATGCCGCAGTCCGGGCACAGGCCCGGGCAGTCCGGCCGGCACAGCGGCCGGAACGGCAGGGCCAGCACGACGGCGTCCGTCACCGTGGGTTCGAGGTCCAGCGTCTCCCCATCGAGCTCGGGCAACAACTCCTCGTCCTCCCCCATCTCGCTGGCGTCCTGCGTGCCGGGGTAGGCGAACATCTCGGTGATGTCCGCGTCGAGGTCGAGGGAGACATCCGTCAGGCAGCGCACGCATTCGCCCTCGGCAACGGCCTGCGCGGTGCCAGTCACGAGCACGCCGTCCATCACGGCTTCCAGCCGCAGATCGAGGGCTACCTCGCTGCCGGCCCGGACGGCGATCACCTCGTTGCCCATCTGCTCGGCGACGGGCACGTCGAGGGTGAGGGTCCGCATCGATCCGGGCCGTCGGCCCAGGTCGTGGGTGGAGATCTGGAAGGGCGTCATGAGTCGGTCGCCTCCTTGTCGTTCCCGCCGCTGGTCTCGTCGGCCCCGGCGCTGCGGCCGCGGGTGCGCTCCATCAGCCGGGCACGCCCGGCCGCCACCTGGGAGGAGATGGAGTTCAGGTCGATCTCGAACTGGGCGAGCTGGCGGTCGCAGTAGTCGTCGGCCTCGCGGGAGAGCTTCTCGGCCGCGGCCTTCGCCTCAGCCACGATCTTCTCGGCGCGTTCGTTCGCTGCTGCCACCACGGCCTCCCGGGAGACCAGCTCGTCGGCCCGCTCCTTGGCCTTCTCCACGATGGTGCCGGCTTCACGCCGCGCGCGCTGCAGCACGGCGTCGGCGTCGGCTACCACGGAGTCCGCGCGGGTGATCTGGTCAGGCAGCACGCCGGTCGCGGAGTCGATCAGCTCGAGCACTTCAGCGCGGTTGACGAGCACGGAGGCTGACATCGGCATCGAGCGTGCGGAGGAGACCAGGTCGGCGAGCTCGTCGAGGATCGCGACCAGCGACTCGCCCTGCTCTGCTGCTTTGCTCATGAGTGTCCATCTTTCGGGTGCAGGGCGGTGCGGACGGCATCGTCGACGGCGGGCGGAACGAGGTCGCTGATGCTGCCCCCGTGCCGGGCGACGTCCTTGACCATGGTGGAGGAAACGTGGGCGAGTTCGGGTGCACCGGTCACGAAGACCGTCTCCACACCGCTCAGATGCCGGTTCATCAAGGCCATCGGTTGCTCGGCGTCGTAGTCGGCGCCACCCCGCAGGCCCTTGACGATGGCGCTGGCCCCGAGTTCGTGGCACAGGTCGGCGAGCAGGCCGGGCATGCGCACCACCCGCACACCCGCCTGGTCGGCGACGGCGTCGGTGAACAGCCGCAGGCGGGTGTCGGCGTCCAGCAGTGGCGCCTTGCCGGAGTTGATCCCCACGGCCACCACCACCTCGTCGAACAGGGTACGCGCGCGGCGCACGATGTCCAGGTGCCCGAGGGTGACCGGATCGAAGGATCCGGGGCACACGGCGATACGAGAGGTCACGGCCGCCAACTTACCTTCCCGGGGCGCGACCATCGTGACGACACCGCCCGAGAGACCGGTTTCTCGGGTAGACTGGGTGATCACGACCCATCAGCGAGCGAAGGTCTCTGCGTGTCTGCCGATCCCACCCCGTCCGAGCCGCCCATCCTGCGCCTGCGGGAGGAGGACCACGTGGTTGTGGCCACGGCCGATCTGCCCATCGGTGCCGAGATCCCGCTACCCGGGGTGGAGGCGTTTCGCACGACGGCGCCCATCCCCCGGGGTCACAAGCTGGCCGTCCGTCCGGTCACCCAGGGTGGCCAGGTGCTCAAGTACGGGCAGTCGATCGGGCGGGCGACGACGGCGATCGCTCCCGGGGATCATGTGCACTCGCACAACCTCGGGATGGATCTCGACGAACGCGAGCACGAGTTCGGGACCGCGCGGGTGCAACCGACGTTCCCCGAGGGACGTGACCTGCCGCGCACCTTCCTCGGCTACCACCGACCCGACGGACGGGTGGGCACCCGCAACTACATCGGCGTGATCACCTCGGTGAACTGCTCGGCGAGCTCAGCGAACATGATCGCCGACCAGTTCCGCCACACGGGGCTGGAGGAGTTCGAGAACGTCGACGGCGTCATGGCGATCACCCACCAGAGCGGGTGCGGGCTGGTGCCGGACTCCGAGGGTGGGCAGATGCTGCTGCGCACCCTGCGGGGGTATGCCAACCATCCGAACTTCGGCGGACTGCTGGTGCTGGGGCTCGGCTGCGAGATGATCGCCGTGAATCAGCTCGTCGACGGCCTGGGCCTGCCCGAGGGCGCCTACGTGGAGACCATGACCATCCAGGACTTCGGGGGCATCCGGGCCACCGTGCGGGCCGGGGTGGAGAAGATCCAGGAGATGATGCCGCGGGTGAACGAGGCGCGGCGGGAACCGGCCGACGTCGCCCACCTGACCCTGGGCCTGAACTGCGGCGGCAGTGACGGCTACTCGGGAATCACGGCCAATCCTGCCCTGGGGTACGCCTCGGACCTGCTGGTGGCGGCCGGTGGTACCTCCACCCTGGCCGAGACCCCGGAGGTGTACGGGGCCGAGCACCTGCTCACCCGGCGCGCGGTCTCACCCGAGGTCGGTCAGCGGCTGCTGGACCGGATCGAGTGGTGGAAGGACTACACCGCTGCCGGCGAGGGCACCCTGGACAACAACCCCTCCCCCGGGAACAAGGCCGGTGGCCTGACCACGATCCTCGAGAAGTCGCTCGGCGCCGTCGCCAAGGGCGGTACGGCCGAACTGACCGGCGTGTACGAGTACGCCGAGCCGATTGCCGCGAAGGGGTTCACGTTCATGGACACCCCCGGCTACGACCCGGTCTCGGTGACCGGCCTGGTCGCCGGCGGCGCCACGGTGGTGTGCTTCACCACCGGGCGGGGGTCGGTGCTCGGGTGCAAGCCGGCGCCCTCGATCAAGTTGGCCACGAATACCCCGATGTACGAACGCATGCACGAGGACATGGACCTCAACTGCGGGCGGATTGTCGACGGCACCGCCAGCCTCACCGAGGTGGGCGAGGAGATCTACCGGATGATCGTCGAGGTCGCTTCCGGCCGCGAGACCGTCAGCGAAGAGCTCGACCTCGGTCAGGACGAGTTCATTCCGTGGCACGTGGGTGCGGTGACCTAAGCCTCGGACCACGCGTTGCCGCGATCTGTCGCCTCCACCGTCAGGGATCCGACGATTCGGGGCAACGCACGTCAGTGCGGCAGCGCACGCGCGCGTCAGCTCAGCAGCCAGGCCAGCTCCCGGTCCAGCAGCAGCGTCCGCACCCGCGCGCGGACCGCGCCGCCGTCGTGGCCCAGGGCGTCATAGACCGCCTTGCCTCGCAGGCCGGGGACTGCGTCCGCGACCCAGACGAGCGCGTGGGTGCGGCCGCCCTCGTCGTGCTCGAGCAGCACGGTCGCCTCCGGGGAGACTTCCAGGTCGGTGTAGCGCTCGTCGTCGATCTCCACCGCCCCGGTCAGGCCCGCGGTGATGGGGTGCTGTACCGGGCTCACCCGCACCTGCGCCGGCCCGCGCTTCGGATGCCAGGAGGCACGCGCCGCCGTGCCCGCTTCGACCTCGTGCTTGGGTACCCACCGGCCACCGAGGGCCCGGGCCCACTGATCGTGCTCGTAGAACGTGTTCGACCCGGTGTGGGTGGCCAGCACAGGCACACCTGCGGCCACGGCAGCGAGCACCGCGTCGCGCAGGTCCCGGGCGCGCACGTCTCCGGCCTCCTCAGAGACCTCCACCGGAGTGCTGCCACCGCCGGCATTCACGACGATCAGGTCAGGCTGGCCCAGGTCGGCGGACTCGACCTCACCGGTCCGCAGCACCCGGGCCTCGAAACCACGGTCGCCCAGCAGTTCGCCGAGCGCGGCCGACGTGCCCTCGAAGTCGTGCCAGGGGTCGGCGTAGCGTCCGGCTCCGCTGATCACGACGGCGGTGCGATGGTCTGCAGACACGTGCTCTCCTTTGACGATGGTCCGGTCACGTGATGGTAAGCGTTTGCCGATAGGGTGTCATGCAAGCTGCCTTCGCCGCGAGGCGAGGCGTGGCTATCCAGTACCCGCAGAACAAGGAGCACAGCGTGAGCGCCCCTGACGGCGAGCCCGTGCTGCGTATCGGAGCGCGCGACGTCGCCCGGTACGCAGACGGCCAGGACATGGCCGGCACTCTCTCCCCTCGCCCGTACCTGCACCCGGTGACCACGCTCGACGGTGTCGGGCTCACCGAGATCCTGCCCGAGGATCACACCCATCACTACGGCGTCAGCAATGCCGTGGTCGAGGTGAACGGCACGATGTTCTGGGGCGGTAAGTCCTACGTGCACCCCACCGGGTACGAGATGCTCGACAACCACGGCCGGCAGGTGCCGCTGAGCACCGAGTCCGGCGACCACCGCATCTCCCAGCGGCTGCAATGGGTGGACGGTGCTGGTTCGCACGTACTCACCGAAGACCGCGAGATTCTGGCCGATCTGCTGCCTGAGCACGAGGTGTGGACGCTGCGCTGGCACTCGCGGCTGCACGCCGACGGCGGTGCGGACCTGACGATTGGCTCCCCCGCTACCCGTGGCCGGGTCGGGGCCGGCTATGGCGGGCTGTTCTGGCGGCTCTCCGGTGAAGACGTCCCCACGGTGGCCACAGTGGCGGACGGCACGGATCCGCTCGGCAACGCCATCTCGCCGTGGTTGCTCTTGGTGCAGGACCGCAGCACCGGGCCGGTGAGCCTGCTGCTGGGGCAACCCCGCGAGGCGATCCTGCCGTGGTTCGTGCGGACCTCCGGCTATGTGGGCGCCGGACCTGCTGTTGCGTGGGACGCCGAGCGTGTCATCCCCGCCGGCGGGCACCTGGATCTGCACCTGTGGGCCGTGCTCGCCGACCGGGCACTGAGCACCACCGAAGCCACCACCCTCTACGAACGACTGGAGCAGCTCGCGTGACCATCACCTTCGCCGTCGTCGGACTCCACGGATACGGCGCTCAGCACCTGGGCCAGATCAACGAGCTCGCCGAGGCCGGCCGGGCACGTCTGGTCGGGGTGGCCGACCCCCGTGGCGGAGAGGGCGCGCGGAACCTCCCCGAGGGCACCGCGGTCTACTCCGACCTCGATGCTCTGCTCGCCGAGGTGACCCCAGATGTGGTCACGCTCGCCACCCCGATCCACACACATCTGCCGCTCGCCGAGCGGGCCATGCGCGCCGGTGCGCACGTGCTGCTGGAGAAGCCGACGACGGCCTCGCTGGCGGAGTTCGAGAGGCTCGTGCAGGTCAGCGATGATACCGGCAGAGCCGTCCAGATCGGATTCCAGAGCTTCGGCTCGCACGCCTTCGAGCGGATCGCCGAGATCGTCACCTCCGGCCGGATCGGCGAGGTGCGTGGCATCGGCGGCCTGGGCCTATGGCGCCGGGCGCGCAGCTACTATGACCGCTCCCGGTGGGCCGGGCAGCGCCGTCTGGACGGTGTCGAGGTGGTCGACGGTGCGGTGACCAACCCGCTGGCACACTCGATCGCGTCAGCCCTGCGGATCGATGGCTCGTCCCGGGCAGAGGACGTGGCCGAGGTGGTGGTCGACCTGTACCACGCCAACGACATCGAGGCCGACGACACCTCCGCCGTCCGGTTGCTCACGACGAAGGGCACCCCGATCGCCCTGGGCCTGACGCTGGCGGCGGAAGAGCCGGACACCAAGCCGCGGGTGCTGGTGCACGGCTCGGAGGGAACGATCGAGTTCCGCTACACCACGGACGTGCTGGTGGTCCGCACCGCTGCCGGCGAGGAGACCGAGGAAGTCGGGCGCACCGGCCTGTTCGTGAACCTCCTCGATCACCTGGAGCACGGCGCTCCGTTGCTGGCGGACGTGCGCGACACCGGTGCGTTCATGCGCGTGCTCGAAGCGGTCCGCACCGCTCCGGACCCCACGCAGGTGCCGGACGACTGCTTCACCCAGGTCGGCGAGGGCCCCGACTCCTACCGGGTGATCCACGGGGTCGACGACTGGTGCCGACGGGTAGCAACCGAGCTGGCGACGTTCTCCGAGCTCGGCGCTCCCTGGACCCGCTGACCGGCGCCGAATTCACACCTGGCCCGTCACCACGCCACACGAGCCCGATAGCTCCGCGGGCCCGATAGTCAGGGTCGCCCCTGAGAAGGGGCCGAATAATCGACCCGCGGACTACAGCTGACCAACCCACCAGCGCTCCCCGGGCCTGAAACTCAGGGTCAAACCCAACAAGGGGCCGAATAATCGACCCGCGAAGCGGGCCGACCCAGCGGCGACCGCTCCCCGGGCCCGAAACTCAGGGTGAAACCCGAGAAGGGGTCAATTATTCGGCCCGTGGACGGGGGCCGGCATCACCCAGGGTGTGCTCTCCCCCGGCCCGGCGCCACCCCTCAAGGCACCAGCGCGTAGTGGACGGCGGTCTCGCCGTAGGACTTCGTACCGTCGTCGGTCCAGCCATCCGGCCAGTCCGGTGCGGGTGATCGGCCGGATCGTTCGAGCACGATCGTGGCGTCGGGTGCGAGCCACCCGGGTTGAGTGAGCGCGGCCAGCACCTCGTCGACCTCCGCGGCGTACGGGGGGTCGATGAGCACCACGTCGTACCCCACGGCTGGTGCCGGCCCTGCGACATACCGCTCGACCGGGGCTGACACCACATCGACGCGGTCGGCAAGGCCGGTTCGCCGGGCGTTCGAGCGGCAGATTCCGGCTGCCACCCGTGCGGACTCCACCAATGTCACCCGCACGGCACCCCTGCTCGCGGCCTCCAGTCCCAGGGCGCCCGAACCGGCATACAGGTCGAGAACGCGGGTTCCGTCCAGCACACCGAGGTGGTCGAGCCGGGAGAAGATCGCCTCTCGCACCCGGTCGCTGGTGGGCCGCGTGCCCTTCGGGGGAACGTCGAGACGCTGGCCACCCGCAGTTCCGGCGATCAGGCGGGTCACCGGCCGCCCTTGCGTCGCGCCTTCTCCCGCTGCTGGCGCTCCTGCTCGGCCTGCGCCTGCTCCATCCAACTCGGCTTGGTCTCATCCTTGACCCGGGTCGCGACAAAGAATCCGAGCGCGGAGGTGCTCAGCTGCAGCATCATCAGGATCGGCACCGGACCGATCGCGATTGCCGCGATCACCAGCGGGATCAATGCCAGCACCACCAGGTCCGGGCCGCGAGCGAAGGCGAGCATCACCCCGGGGGCCACCGGACCGGCCGGGCCGTTCACGAGCGGCTTGTTCCAGTCCGGTGGCTTGCGGTAGGCGGCACGGATGACCCCGGCGGCGAACGTCGGTGCGCACAGCAGCCCGAAGATCAGCCACCCGACCAGGTGCCCGTGCGCGGCGCCCCACAGCCCGAAGATCGGCACGCACCACAGGATCATCACCGTCAGCGGAACGATCGCTCGCGCCTTACGCACATCGAAGGCCGAGATCGGGAAGTGACGATCCAGCACCGGCGCCATCTCAGCCCGCCGAGCACCTTCACCGGTGGCCATCGCCGCCAGGTACCCTCCGACCACCAGTGAGGCCAGGTTCAGCCAGATCGGCCAGCCCGCGAGCACTGGCAGCAGCCCGAGGCTCGCTGCCACGAACACCTGGATGACGTGTCGCGGCGAGCGCCAGAACACGGTCGCGTCGCCCGTCACGATCGCCGAGACCGGGCCGCGCACCCACGGGAAACTGGCCGAGCGCCGTCGCGAATCGGGAGCGGTGACCACGCTGAGGGCCCGTCCCAGCTCGCGGGTGTCCATCGAGGTGACGGCACCGCCGGCATAGGCGCTCACGGCACCGCGAGCGCGCAGTTCCCGGCCGGCGATCTTCTCCAGGTTGCGTTCGGCCCACCACACGAGCACCACGGCAAGTCCGGCAAGGATTGCCACCAGCACCGGCCAGGCGGTGAAGTTCTGCACCTGCGGGGCCGGCGGTCGAAGGAGGGCCACGGCGATGCCCACCACCGGGCCGGCGGCCATGAGTAGATCCCCGATGAGGACAGCGGGCCGGACCCGTCGCTCCTTCCGGTTGCCGCGCAGCACCTGCCCGGCGGTGGTGGCCATCGCCAGCAGCGCTCCCCCGGCCGCGAACGCGCCGACACCCCACAGGATCTGGGTGCCGGTGCCGTCGGCGAGGAACAACGCGAGTGCTCCCCCGGCCGCACCCACGCTGCCACCCAGCACGGGCACGAGCACGAACCGTGGCCGCAACAACCCGCGGCGGTCTGCCGGGGCGGTCAACCACCAGGTGGCGCGCCCGCCACCCATGCCGATCGGGCCCAGCCGCGCGGCCAGGCCGATGATGCCACCGACGACGATCAGCGTTGCGACGATCGAGAGCCAGGTCGGGTCCAGGGTCGCCTGCTCGGGCCCGGTGGAGAGCGTGGCATTGAGTGCCTGCACCGCGCCGAGCGCCACGGCCAGGGCGATCACCATCGAGAACAGCACCGAGTAGACCTCGGCGATCGCCTCCATGAAGCTGCCACCGGTGTGCGCCTCGGTGGCGTCGCGGGTGAGGCGGCGCAGCTGACGACCGGTGGGCCAGTCTTCGGGGTCGGCTTGCTCGGGGTGGAGGCGCCCGGGGGTGATCGGCTCGCTCACAGCGCCTCGATCGCCTGCGCGCCGGCCTCGGCCGAGACCACCCGCACCTCATCCTCGGCGAGCACGACAACCTTTGAGGCAACCTCGCGCACCAGCACCGGGTCGTGCGTGGCCATCACCACGCCCCCGCCCTGGGATCGCTCGAGCTTCAGTCGTTCGGCGAGCCGGTCCCGCATCCCGGAGTCCAGGCGCTGCTCCGGTTCATCGAGCACCAACAGGGTGCGGGGCCGGACGAAGGCGGCCGCCAGCAGTAAACGTCGCCGCTGACCGGAGGAGAGGGCTGTCGGGGCGGCGTTCTGGCGCGCGGTCAGACCGAACTCCTCGATCGCCTCGTTGACGCGGGCGGTCACTTCGCTCATACCGTGCCCACGCGCGGTCAGCAGCAGGTGCTCGCGCACCGTGAGGGCCGGCAAGTAAGAATCCTCGTCCAGCACCACTGCCACCTGAGCACGGAACTGCTGCGTGCGTTCGTCCACCGGCCGGCCGAGCACCTGGATCGAGCCGCCGAGCAGGTCGAGGAGACCGGCGGCGGCGCGCAGGAATGTCGACTTGCCGGTGCCGTTGGAGCCGACGATCGCCAGCCCTCCCCCAGCGGGCAGGTCCACGCTGATGGGCGGGCAGACGGCGCTGTCGATCGTTGAGCCGTACCCGACGCTGACCGAGGAGGCGCGGACCAGGGGCGGCGTCGAAGATTTGCGCTTAGGCACGATCGAGATACTCCTCGTGGTCGGGGTCGACGAGACGGGTGACAGCGAGCAGCACCTCGGGGTGGCCCACCAGATTCGGGTCGTTGGCGATCAAGGTGCGGGCATCGTCGCGGGCCTGCTCGATGAGATCCCGGTCGCGAACCACCCGCAACATCGTCAGGGAGTTCCCGCGCCCGGACTGGGCGGCACCGAGGACGTCTCCCTCGCGCCGCTGCTCCAGGTCCTTCTCCGCGAGGACGAACCCGTCGGTGGTCTCGACCAGAGCCTGCAGCCGCTGCCACGCGGGTGTGCCTGGCTGAGCCGCACTGACCAGCAGGCAGGTACCGGCCGTGGTTCCGCGGCCCACGCGCCCTCGCAGCTGATGCAGCTGGGAAATACCGAACCGGTCGGCGTCGAGGATCACCATCACGGTGGCCTCCGGCACGTCCACCCCCACCTCGATCACGGTCGTGGTCACGAGCACCGGGGTACGGCCCGCCGCGAAGTCGGCCATTGCCCGGTCCTTCTCCTCGGCGGGGAGCCGGCCGTGCATCATCCCCAGCGAGACACCCGCCAGGCTGGGATCGCGGCTCAACGTCGCGAAGGTGTCCTCCACATTCGCCAGGTCACCGCCTGCCACAGCGTCCGTGGCCCGCAGTTCGGTGACCGGTGCCGGGGCGTCGTCGTCCTCCGGAGTCGAGGAACTGATCCGGGGCGCCACCACGTACGCCCTCCCGCCGCGGTCGACGTCCTCGGCCACCTTCTCCCAGGTGCGGGTGAGCCAGCGGGGCTTGTCGGCAGGGACGGCGAAGGTCTCCACCCCGGGCCGGCCCTCCGGGATCTGGCGAAGGGTCGAGACGTCCACGTCCCCGAAGAACGTCATCGCGACAGACCGTGGGATCGGGGTGGCGGTGAGGAACAGTTGGTGCGGCATCGTGCGTCCCTTGGAACGCAGCGCGTCCCGCTGCTCCACACCGAAGCGGTGCTGCTCGTCCACGACCGTCAGCCCCAGGTCGGCGAACTGGACATGCTGGGAGAGCAGCGCGTGCGTACCGATCACGATGCCTGCCGCGCCCGAGGCGGCATCAGCGAGCGCCTGCCGCCGCGCAGTGGCACCCATCGAACCGGTCAGCAGCGCCACCCGGGTGCCGTTCGCGGCGCCGCCCAGCATGCCCGCCTCCCCCAGTGGGCCGAGCATCGCGGTGATCGATCGCTGGTGCTGCTGGGCGAGCACCTCGGTGGGGGCGAGCAGCGCGGCCTGCCCTCCGGCGTCGATCACCTGCAGCATCGCCCGCAGTGCGACGACCGTCTTGCCGGATCCCACCTCACCCTGCAGCAGCCGCTGCATGGGTTCGGCACCGGCGAGATCGGTGCTGATCTCCTCGGCCACTGCCCGCTGACCGCTGGTCAGCTCGAACGGGAGTTGCGCATCGAGGGCGTCCACGAGGCCGTCCGCTCGAGCCGGCCGTGGGGTGGCGTCGTAGGCGGCGACATCGGCGCGACGGCGTGCGAGGGCCGTCTGCAGGATGAACGCCTCCTCGTAGCGGTAGCGACGCTGTGCCTGTTTCCACTCCTCATCCACCGTGGGTCGGTGGATCATTCGCAGCGCGGCGCCGGCCGAGGGGAGGCTCCGGCTCTCGACAATCTCGGCAGGCAGCCACTCGGCGGTGTCGGCCTCGTTCATCGGGTCCAGCACCATCCGGACCGCCTTGGCGATCTTCCAGCTCGGGAGCTTCGCAGTCGCCGGGTACACCGGAACCGGACGATTCACATGAGCCTGCACGAGCGACTCATCCGCGGAGTCATCCAACGGTTCGTACTCGGGGTGGGTGAGCTGAAGTTCCCCGCGGTAGAGGGAGACCTGTCCCGAGAACATCGCCGAGGCGCCGATCGGGAGCTGGCGTCGCAGGTGAGTGGCCATACCGGCGTTACGGGCGAAGAACGTCAGCGGTAGGCGGGTGCTGCCGTCGGTAATGGTCACAGTCACGATGTGCAGGCGACGGTTGCGGGCGGGGCGGCTGTCGATGTCGGCCACCTCAGCCATCACGGTGGCATGCTCCCCGGGAACGAGGTCCGCGAGCCGAGTGTACTTGCCGCGATGGAGGTAGCGGCGCGGATAGTGACGCAGCAGATCATCGATGGACCGAATGTTCAGAGCACCCAGGGCCTTGGCGGTCGCGGCTCCGACGGCGCGCGAGAGTTGCCGCGTCAGTTGCTCCGCGGCGTACTCCTCATCCGTGCTGGCCACCTCGGTGATGCTATCGCCAACCCTCTGACATTCCGCCCTCGCCCGCTCCCGGCTGCGGACATTCGGCCAACTGCCAGAACAGCCCGACGGCGGTCCTCGCCCGGTCCACGCACTCGGGTTCTGCTGGCGGCACGTCACCGAGCAGGACGCGGATCTGAATGTCGCGGACGATCAGCCCGTAGAGGATCTCGAACGCCCGGGCGGGTCCACCCAGACGGGTCAGGTCGAGCAGCCCGGCCGAATCCAGGCGGGTGAGCGCGGACTCCACGACGGGCCCGATGCGCCTCCGCCCGGACTCGAGCAGCACGGCTCGCAGCGCAGGTGTTGCCATCGCAGCACGGTTGAGCGCGAGCGACGGCTCACCGGTGAGCAGGCGGAGCAGAGCCGTGCCGTACTCGGTCAGCACCTCCTGGGCCGCGCGCCGGGCCGCCTCTGGGCCCTCCGGAAGGGGTTCCTCGAACGCAGTCATCACCCGCGTCGCAGACTGATCGGCCGCTCGCTCGATCACGGCTCGGAGCAGGCCGTCACGGTCGGCGAACCATCGATAGAGCGTCTCCTTGGACGCCCGCGCCCGGACGGCGACAGCCTGCATGGTGAGGTGTTCCACCCCGACGGCGACAAGCTCGTCGACCGCGGCGTCAAGGATGGCGTGCTCCCTGGCCGCGCGCTGCTCGGCCGGGAGTCGTCCGCGTCGGGTCATCTGTTCATCCAACCGTAGAAACGTACCTGATAGTACGTGTACCATCCATAAATCGAACCGTCCGGTTCGGATCTAGGCAGTCATCCCACCTAGCCAGGAGTGCACCTATGACGGCGACCGATCCGCAGCCCACCATCCGGGCACGACAGCCCCACACGAATCCACCGCGGTCCCGCACGATCGGTCCGCTCACGCTTGGCACCGCCATCATCGCCACCACCTTCACGGCGGCGATCTTCGGCTTCTTCTACGCGTGGACATGCTCAACGATGTGGGGCCTGGACACGGCCGACCCACACGTGGCGATCGAGGCGATGCGAGCCATGAACGCTTCGGTGCGCAATGCCGTCTTCGCCCCCGTCTTCTTTGGCACCCCGGCCGTGCTGGCGGTGGCGGCGCTCAGTGCCCACCGGGCCGGCGCTCGCGGTAGGTGGTTCGGCGCGGCGGCGCTGCTGTACTTGATCGGCGGACTGGGCCTGACCATGGCGGTCAACGTGCCGATGAACGAGACGCTCGCGACAGCGCCGGTACCGGAGAGCCGCGATGCAGCACAGCAGATGTGGGACACCTACTCTCCACCGTGGCAGGTGGCGAACGCTGCTCGCACCGCGGTGAGCGGACTCGCGCTGGTTCTGGCTGCCGCCGGACTGTACGACCTCGGGCGATGCTCGGGCCGTCGTCGGGCATCAGTGCACCCGTGACCACTGCTGTGCGCCAGAACACGCGCGCCGCCCGGGGCGACGTTTGAGCACCGAGCCGCCGATACAGTACTCTTGAGCGGTTGCCCGCCCCGGGCACGCGTTCCGGCCCGCCCCCGTGGCGAGGGCCGGGCCCCGATCTGTTCAATCACAGACTGCCGCTTCACCCTGTGGCGAGCACTGACCTAGAGGAGACACACCGTGGCTGCTACGTGTGACGTCTGCGCCAAGGCCCCGAGCTTCGGCCACAGCATCTCGCACTCCCACCGCCGGACCAAGCGGCGCTGGAACCCGAACATCCAGAAGGTGCGCACCGTCGTCGGTGGCACCCCGAAGCGCCTCAACGTGTGCACCTCCTGCCTCAAGGCTGGGAAGGTCACCCGCGCCGTCTGAGGCACACGCTTCCCGAGATCCCTCGTCGATCTGGTCGTTGACCGGGTTGGCGGGGGATTTTCGACGTCAGGGCCCCGGCACCGCGAGGTTCGCGACCACCCTGTTCAGGTAGCGCTGCTCGGGGATGCTGCGGGTCAGCCGCGCGGCCTCGGTCAGCGCGGCCACCGCTTCTTCGCGGCGGCCGGCCTCAGCGAGCAGGTGCCCGCGCACCGCCTGCAGGCGATGGCTGCGGGCATGCCTGCTCGCAAGCGGGTCAAGCGTCGCGAGCCCGGCGTCCGGCCCGTGTACCCGGGCGAGAGCGGCGGACCGCCCCAAGGTCACCGAGAGGCTCGGCGCGACGGCATCCAGGAGCCGGTACAGCTCAGCGATCTGTGTCCAGTCGGTATCTGGCCAGGTGCGCGCCTCGGCGTGCACGGCGGCGATCGCCGCCTGGAGCTGGAACTCCCCGACCGGCCCGACCGGTAGCGCCGCTTCGATCAACGCCACCCCCTCGGCGATCCGCCCCACGTCCCAGCGAGTACGATCCTGTTGCTCCAGCGGGACGATCTCACCGCCATCGGTGCGGCTCGCTGCCCGTGCCTGGGTGAGCAGGAGCAGCGCAAGCAGTCCGAGGTTCTCAGGGTCGGCCGGGCGTGCTCTCACCAGCTCCCGGGCGAGCCGGAGCGCTTCGCCGGTGAGCGCGGCGTCGGTGATCACTGGGCCGCTGCTGCGGGTGTGGGCCTCGGTGTAGAGCAAGGCGACGGCGTGCCGCACTGCCGCCATCCGGGTCGCCTCCTCCTGCGGTGCGGGTGCGGGGAAGGTGGCACCATGACGCGTCAGGGTCGCCTTGGCGCGGCTGATCCGTTGCGCCATGGTGGACTCCGGCACCAGGAACCCGGCCGCGACCTCCGACGTGGTCAGTCCACCCACCGCTCGCAGCATCAGTGCCACCTGGGACGCCTTCGTCAGAGCGGGATGACAGCACAGGATCATCAGGTGCAGCGGGTCATCGTCGGTGCTGCGCGCCGGACCTGTCTCACGCAACTGGGCCAGACGCTCCTCCCGTGCCCAGCGACTCGCCTCGCTGCGCACCTGGTCGATGAGCCGGCGGCTCGCGACCCGTACCAGCCAACCGCGGGGATCGCGCGGCGCACCCTCGCGCGGCCACTGCACACTCGCCGCGAACATCGCCTCCTGCACAGCGTCCTCACAGTCCGCGAACCGACCGTGCCGCCGCACCAGCGCCGCGAGGACGTGCGGCGTCTGCCGACGCCACACGTCCTCCCATTCGTCCACAGCGGAGGCAGCTGTCAGCTCATCACCGGGCGCAGTTCGGTGGTCTCGCCCGGTCCGGAGAAGCGGTGGGTGACCTCCTCGGCCCGGGCATGGGACTCCACATCGATCAGGAAGAACCCGGCCAGGTGCTCCTTGCCTTCCGCGTACGGGCCGTCCGTGACCAGTCGCTCTCCGTCCTGCCAACGGAACAGGCGCGACGACGTCGGGTCGCCCAGCGCCTCCCCGGTGATCAGCTCACCGCGGTTCTGCAGTTCGGTGAGTACCTCCTCGAACTCAGCGTTCAAACGCTCGCGGACCTCTGCCGGCTGGTCCTGGAACTCGGGCAGGTAGTCGCCGGTCGGGTGACCCCAGGGCCGCGGGTTGGAGTGGATCAGGATCAGGTACTTCATCTCGTGCTCCTCGAATCGGGCCGGGCACCCATGACCTCGGCTCTCATCATGAACGTCGGAGCGCGCGACGGATCCTCGACATGCCCTGCGCGTTGTCAGTGTGAGACGTAGTCCACCAACGAGTCACGCTCCGACTGCAGTTCATCCAGCCGGTTCTTCACGATGTCGCCGATGGAGACGATGGCCTCCAGCTTGCCGTCCACGACCACCGGCAGGTGCCGGATGCGTCGCTCGGTCATCACCCGGCCCAGCACCTCCAGCTCGTCCTCGGGTACGCAGGTGTACACCTCCGCGGTCATCACCTCACCCACAGCCACGCCGAGCACCTCGGCACCGCGTGTGTGCAGGTGTCTGACGACGTCCCGCTCGGTGACGATGCCGGCCACGCTCTGGCCGTCATCCTCGGAGACGACCACGGCACCGATGTTGTGGTCGTCGAGCACGGCGAGCAGATCGGCCACGCTGGCCTGCGGGGAGACGGTCACGACCGACGAGCCCTTACGACGGATCACCTCTGAGATACGCATACTTCACGATACGCCGAGTGTGAGCGTTGTCACATCCCGAACGAGGCCGTGTCGGCCGATCGCGTCTCACCGGCCGGAGAAGTGATCCCAGCCCGAGCCCAGCACCGACGGTGGCCCGCCGTCGACCGTCACTCCGGGTTCGCCCGCTCTCACCGTCCCGATCTGCCGGAATCCCTCCGGTACCTCACCCTCCACCACGGCCAGCAGGCCATGGTCCTCCCCACCGGTGAGCACCCACGTGAGGGCGTCCTGCCCGTAGGCGCGTGCGAGCGCCTCCAGCGCTGCCACATCCGCGGCGATCGCCTGTGAGCTCAGGTCGAGCACCACGCCGCTGGCCCGCGCCATGCGCCCCGCGTCCCGCAGCAGTCCGTCGCTGACGTCCATCATGGCCTCCACGCCCGCCTCTGCCGCTCGCAGCCCGGCCCGCACCGGCGGGCGCGGCCGCAGGAATCTCCCGACGGCGTCCCTCGCCTCCGCCTCGAGGTGGTCATCCGATGCGCTGAACCCGCCCTCCAGCACCGCCAGTCCGGCGGCGGACCACCCCAGGCGGCCGGCGTGACAGATCCGGGCTTCGGGCCGCGCACCGTCCCTGAGCGCCGGTGCGCGACCCTCCAGGTCTCCGTGCGCCGTCACGGACACCATCACCACCGGTCCGCCGGAGAGATCCCCGCCCTCGGCCCCGACGGCGTGGAGACGGCACGCCTGCGCCATCCCGTGGGCGAAATCCTCCACCCAGGCGACCTCCAGGTCACCCGGCAGCACCAGGGAGGTGACGATCGCCGTCGGGCGTGCCCCCATGGCAGCCACATCGGCGAGGTTTTGCATGACGGCGCGCCAGCCGACGTCCGCACCGCTCCCCCAGGCGCGCCGGAAGTGCCGGTCCTCCACCAGCACGTCCGTGGTGACGACGAACCGCCCGTCCGGGGCCGCCACCACGGCCGCATCATCACCCGGCCCGAGTACCCGGGCAGCGCTGGCCGGCAGCAGCGGCACCACCCGCTCCAGCAGTTCGTCCTCGGTGAGGTCCTGGACCCGCTCGACCTGATGCACTCGCTGAGCCTACCCAGTCACGCGCAGCGATTACGGTGGTGAACGTGCCTGCCACCACACGCCCCCTCCTCGGCCCTACTGCCCCGTCTGTCAGGGCGGGAGTCCTGACCATGGCGATGGCCGCCGTCGGGGTTCTTGTTGGATGCCAATCGGCTGTGGAGGTGGATCCGGGCCCGACCGCGAGCGCTCCGGTGTGCGCGGAGGTGCTGCGGGCGCTGCCGGACGAGCTCGCGGGCGCAGAGCGGCGCTCGACCACCTCGCAAGCGAGTGCCGCGTGGGGTGAGGATCCGGCCATCACGCTCCGCTGCGGGGTGCAGCCGCCCGGGCCGACCACCGACCGGTGCATCACGGCCGAGGCGGCGAACGGTACATCGGTGGACTGGGTGGTCACCGAGCTCGGAGACGTCGAGGGTGGCTGGCAGTTCACGACCTACGGGCGGGTGCCGGCGATCGAGCTGACGGTGCCGGTCTTCCATGCCGGGAACGCCTCGGACGCCGACCCGACCACCCTGTTGGTCGATCTGGGAGAGGTTGTGGACATCATCGGCGCCGAGCGGGCGTGTCTCGCCCTCGACGACGTCTGAGGACGCCGCCACTTACCGCAGGCCGGTGCGTCGCTCCCGCGCCAGCTCGATCAGCTCGGTGATCAGGTCGCGATAGGCCAGGCCGGAGCGTTCCCACATCATCGGATACATCGAGAACGGCGTGAAACCGGGCATGGTGTTCAGTTCGTTGACGAGCACCCCGGTCTCGGTGACGAAGAAGTCCACCCGGGCCAGCCCCTCACAACTGAGCGCCTCGAAGGTCTGCGCGGCCAGGGCCCGCACCTCGGCCGTGGTCTCCTCCGGCAGGTCCGCGGGCCAGGCGAGGGTGACGCCGTCGGCGTCGAAGTACTTGGCCTGATAGTCGTAGAACCCGTGGCCGGTGTCGGTGACGACGATCTCCCCGGGCAGTGTGGTGCGCGGGGGCGCGTCCTGGCGTCCTTCCAGCACGGCACACTCGATCTCACGGCCGACGATCGCGGCCTCCACGATCACCTTCGGGTCGTGCGCGCGAGCGACCTCGACGGCGTCAGCCAGATCCTCAGGGCGGTCCACCTTGGAGATGCCGATACTCGAGCCCGCCCGGCACGGCTTGACGAAGACGGGCCACCCGAGCGCGGCCACGGCGGCGAGGGCGTCCTCACGAGCGGTGCGCCACTGACGGTCGGTGATCACCGTGTACGGCCCGACCGGCAAGCCCTCCCCGGCCAGCACGATCTTCATGTAGTGCTTGTCCATCCCGACGGCCGAGGCCAGCACCCCGGAGCCGACGTAGGGCATCCCCGCGAGCTCGAGCATCCCCTGCAGGGTGCCGTCCTCGCCGAAGGGCCCGTGCAGCAGCGGGAGCACCACATCCACCTGCCCGAGGACGGCCGGGACGGCGCCGGGGTGGTAGCTGACCACCTCCCGGGAGGCATCCCCCATCGGCAGCAGCACCTGCGCTGCATCGGCGGCGTCCACCTGCGGGGGTGTGGTGCCGGTGATCTGCCATCTGGCCGGATCGTCGGCGGCCATCACCCACTCGCCGGTGCGGGCGATGCCGATCGGCACCACCTCGTAGCGGTCGCGGTCGATCGCTACGAGCACACCGGCGGCAGTCGCACAGCTGACCGAGTGCTCGTCGCTGCGGCCGCCGAACAGGATCGCCACACGGGTACGTTCGCTCATCACCGCCGAGCGTACGGCAACGAGGGCGCCCGACGGCGGCCCACACTCCGGTCACCGACCTCGCCAGAACGCACCTGCAGCGGGCAGTGCGTAGTCTGGCTCACCGTGACCGATCAGCATGACCCCACGCTTCGTCCCGACACGCTCACGGTGGCTGCGGGCCGCCCGGCCCGCGAGGAGCAGGCGCCGGTGAACCCGCCGGTGGTGCTCTCCTCCACCTACTTCTCCACCGGCTCCCCCGACGGCGGCGACCTCGTGTACGCGCGGCTGGGCACCGAGACGTGGCTGCCGCTGGAGGAGGCGCTGGGCACGCTGGAGGGATCGACCCGGCCCGGGCTCGTCTTCGGCTCCGGGATGGGCGCGATCTCGGCGGCCCTGGACCTGGTGCCGGCCGGGGGTGAGGTGATCATCCCCCGGCACAGTTACCACGCCTCGCTGGTGGCCGCCCGGCACCTGGCCGAGCGCTCGCAGGTGCGCGTGAGCGAGGTGGACATCGCCGACACCGATCAGGTGACCGCGGCCGTGCGAGAGTCCGCCGCCCGCGGGCACGAGCCGGTGCTCTGGGTGGAATCACCCACCAACCCCATGCTGGAGGTGGCGGACCTGCCGGCGCTGGCGGAGGTGACCCACGCGGCCGGCGGCCTGGTGATCGCGGACAACACCTTCGCGACCCCACTCGGGCAGCGCCCGCTCACACTCGGGGCGGATGTGGTGGTGCACTCGGTGACCAAGTACCTGGCCGGGCACTCCGATGTGATCCTCGGGGCCGCGCTGACCGACGACGAGGGGCTGCATGAGCGGCTGCGCGTCCGCCGCAGCATCGGCGGTGCCGTGGCCGGACCGTGGGAGGCGTGGCTGGCGCTTCGCGGGATGCGCACACTCGCACTGCGGGTGCAGCGCTCCCAGCAGAACGCGGCGGCGCTGGCCGAGCATCTGCGCACCCACCCGCTGGTGGCGGCGGTCAGCTACCCGGGCCTGCCTGACCACCCGCAGCACGAGCGCGCCGCCGCGCAGATGTCTGGGTTCGGGTCGATCCTGACGCTGCGCCCGGTTGGTGGGGTGGAGGGCGCCGAAGCGCTGACGCGGGCGCTGCGACTGTGGCTGCCGGCCACCAGCCTGGGCGGTGTGGAGTCGTCGCTGGAGCGCCGGCGCCGGTTCGCTGCGGAGGCGCCCACGGTGCCGGAGGACCTGTTGCGACTGTCGGTGGGGATCGAGGACGTGGCCGATCTGATCGCCGATCTCGACCAGGCGTTGGCTGTCGCAGCGCAGTACGCTGAGTAGAGGTCTTTTCTCGCCGAGGGAGGTGCCGAATATGCAACGCAGACGGTTCCGATACGCCCCCGCGGCGGCCCTGGCGGCGGCCGCGCTCGCACTGGCCGGGTGTAACGGCGATTCCGACGGCGGCGGTGGCGGCCCGTACGGTGGTGCACCCGATCCCACCACCGGCGAGTCGGCCACGGACGAGCCGACCGATGACAGTGATGGCACTGACGGAACTGACGGCGCAGACGACACTGACGAGACTGACGACGGGTCGCAGGACGAACCCTCCGGGGGCGCTGCACCGTTCCCGGCGGACACCTCACGTGACACCCAGGAGGCGGCCGGGGACATCGACCTGCTGCTGGTGGAGGCACGCACCGGCCGGCACGAGGGCTACGACAGAGTGGTGCTGGAGTTCACCGGATCCGGGACCCCGGGCTGGGTCGGAGAGTACGTCGAGGATCCGGTGCAGGACGGCAGCGGGCTACCGATCGAGGTCGACGGTGACGCCACGATCCAGGTGACCGTGGAGGGCACCCGGTATCCGGAGAAGACCGACGACTACTTCTCCCCCGCCGTGCTCGGCGTCGATGGTGAGGCGATCGAGGAGGTCGACGTCGGTGGCACGTTCGAGGGCTACACGCAGGTCGTCGTCGGTGTGGATGACGGTGACGCTCCGTTCCGGGTGTTCTCGTTGACCGACCCCACGCGAGTGGTCATCGACGTCCAGCACACCGAGGACTAAGAGATCGCACACTCAGGCGAGGAGGACCTCGTAGCCGGAGAAGTGGCGATCGACGGTCGCGATCGTCATGCTCTCGACCTGCGCCTGCGCGATCAGCATCCGGTCAAAGGGGTCGCGATGATGCCACGGCAATGTCGCCAGGGCTGCTGCATGCTCCGGTACCAGGGGTAGTGCGGTGAATCCTTCCTCGATCAGCACCTCGCGCACCCCGTCGGGCGCTGACAGTTTGCCCAGCGACTGCTTGATCACGATCTCGGCAATACTGACGGCCGAGAACCACACCCCGACGCCCGGATCGGCAATCAGTTCGCGATGATGCCGGCGTAAGGACGGGTCGTCGGCGAGCCACCACAGGAGCACATGGGTGTCTGCGAGGACCCTCGTCACGCGCCGTACCAGTCGTGCTCGTCTGCGACGCTGAAGTCGTCGAAGTCGTCAGCGATGTCGACACGGCCCCGCCATCGGCCCGGGACACGGGGGGCGCGACGCACAGCGAAGGGCACCAGCCGCGCGACGGGGCGCCCGTGCCGCGTCACGATCGTCTCCTCGCCGCGCTCGGCGTCCGCGATCAGTCGCGAGAGCTGCGACTTCGCCTCGTACACACTCACGGTTGCCATAGCGACATTATTCTGGTCTGGTCTAGTCTGGTCAAGAATCAGCGCCGGTACCCCTGCCCCGGCTCCGGCCGCCACATCAAGGGTTCAGCCGGCGGCGTGCCCGGTCGGATCGTGGCCAGCAGGGTGGTGATCTCGGCCATGATCAGCCCACTCACCTCGCGCAGCACGTCCGCGTCGATCTCCCGGTCACGAAATTCCCCAAGATCCAACGGCTGCCCCGCGCGCACCGTGATACGGGGACGTCGCCAGGGGTGCAGCCGGTACGTGGGCGGAGGCATGAGTTCATGTGCACCCCACTGCGCCACCGGGACCACCGGCACCCCGGTCTCCAGCGCCAGCCGTGCCGCACCGGTGCGGGCCGCCATCGGCCACAGGTCCGGATCGCGGGTGAGGGTGCCTTCGGGGAAGATCAGCACGCTCGTCCCCGACTGGAGCCGCTGCGCAGCCACCGTCACGGACTCGGAGGCCTCTCCCGTGTCCCGGTAGACCGGCACGAAACCGCAGGCGCGCAGTAACCAGCCGAGTCCGCGTGCCTCGAACAGCGGCGACTTGGCCAACGCGACCGGGAAGTGGCCCTGCCCGACGAAGAAGTGCAGTGCCGTCAGCGGGTCGACGGTGGAGACATGGTTGGCCACGGCCAGGAACGGGCCCTCGGGCAGGTTCTCGATCCCGATCCAGTGCGGGCGGGTCATGGCCCGGACGAGCGGGCGCGCAATCCCGGCAGCAACGCGGTACGCACGCGGCACCGGCGCCCTGTCCTCGCTGCGATCCTCCCCCATCAGATCCACCCTCGCGCGCGGGCCGTGCGCACAGCCTCGTGCCGGTTCGCGGCACCGAGTTTGGTGGCCGCAGCAGACAGGTAGTTGCGCACCGTGCCGGGACTGAGCGACGCACGCGACGCGATCTCCTCCACCGGCGCCCCGTCCGCTGCCAGTTCGAGCACATCGGCCTCCCGCGCGGTGAGCGGGCTCGCACCGGCGGAGATCGCCTCGGCTGCGAGCTCGGGATCGACGTAACGCCCGCCCGCGACCACCTGGCGGAGCACGTCCGCGAGCACCTTCGCCGAGACAGTCTTGGGCAGGAATCCGCGCACTCCCGCCTCGAGCGCCTTCTTCAGATAGCCGGGCCTGCCGTGACTGGTGACGATCACGCACGCACACCGCGGCACCTCGGCGAGGATCTGCTGAGCAGCCTCGATACCGTCCAGTCCGGGCATCTGCAGGTCCAGAACGGCCACGTCCGGGGACAGTCTGCGCGCCACGGCCACCGCTTCCGTGCCGCTCGCGGCCTGGCCGATCACTGCGATGTCGTCCTCCAGGTCGAGCAGCGAGGCGACGGCGTCCCGGATGAGGTTCTCGTCATCGGCGAGAAGCACTCGGATGGGCGAGGCCGTGCCCGCGTCGTTGGTCCGGTCGGTCATCGCCGTGACTCCTCCTGCTCAGCTGTGGTGGCTCTCTCGCCGTCGTCGGGCACTTCGGCCCGGATCCGGAAGCCCCCGTCGTCGGTCGCTCCGAAGTCGATCCTGCCACCCACGGTGGCGAGCCGTTCGGCCAGGCCGTGTAGACCCGAACCCTGACGCGCCTGGGCGAGCGGGCGGACACCGTCGTTGACGATCTCGACGCTGGCTGCGCCGTCGCCGGCCTCAAGGGTGATCACGGCGGTGCGTGCATCGGCGTGCCGGACCACATTCGTGACGGCCTCGCGCACCACCCAGGCGAGCGCTTCGGCTGCCTGGTCTCCCACCTGCTCCCGTTCACCGGAGACCGTCACCCGCACACCCGCCGACTGCAGGATGTCCCGAGCGCCGGCGAGCTCAGTGGGCAGGTCAGCCCGCCGGTAGCCGTCGACGACGGCCCTCACCTCCCGGAGTGCATCCTGGGAGATCTGGCGTACCTCGAGCATCTTCTCCGCACCCCGAGGATCACCTCGCCGTGCCAGTTCGGCAGCCAGCTCGCTGGTGACCGCGACGGTGGCCAGGGTGCGTCCGAAGATGTCGTGCAGGTCGCGCGAGAAGCGCAACCGCTCCTCGGCCACCGCAAGGCGCGCGTCGACCTCCCGGCGGCGGTCGAGGTCCCAGACGACGCCGATCATCCAGGCAGCGACGCGGAACGACAGCGTGATACCGACGAAGATCGTCGTCGATGCGATGACGAATGGCACACCGGCGCGCGGGTCACCGGTCGCATCGACCTGGATGGCGGCGACGCCCACCAGGATCGGCAGTGCCAGCAGGACGAGAGTCCGGGGCCGGACCACGGGTGCGACCGCCGCCCCGAGCACCAGCAGCGGCATCAGCAGGAGCCAGCCCGGGATCCTGGTGCCCTCAGGCGGATCGACCGGCCACGGGAGGGCGTACAGCGCCATGGCAACCACGGTCAGCAGCGCCACTGTCGTCGCGATCAGGGTCACGATGAGGCGAACCGGGCGTGGACGGCGACCCAGGTACTGATCGACCGCACGTGCCAGGACGATCTCGGCGAGACCAGCCTGGAGGAGGAAGCCGCCGACCAGGACCGGGATGTACCACGCGGCAAGATCCGCGAACTCGGTGGTGACCACCACCAAGCCGAAGAAGGGACCGAACACCAGCAGGACGTACAGCGACCACCGGTTGTAGACCTCGAACCGTTCCGGATCGCTCCACCCGCTCCACCACGCTGCTCGCATCGGGCTCACGGTACCGGGCCGCAACGAGGTCATCATGCAGTCCAGCCTCGGCCCACAGCCCTCCGGGCACCAGTGCCGGAGCTCACGCTCGACGGGTAGCTGCGCATAGAAGGGCGATGACGAATGTCATGGGAGCGGGGGCTGTCGTGATGGAGGGAGCCGGGCCCGAAGGCCCGGCTCCCGGTGACGCGGCGCGCGGGAGAGGTACGCACCAGCGCCTGCCCCGGCGGGAGACTGGCACCGGGGCTACTACGTCCGGATCTCGGATTCCGGCCGGTCGGGGCTGCCCGACTCCTCCACTGTGCGAGGCGAACCTGAGAGCCCGCTGGGAGCAACCTGGCAATTCGCCTCAGGATCCGCCCAGGCGGGCTCTCAGACTGTCTCGAACGTCGCGCCGAGCGCCTCGAGCTTGCCGGTGAAGTTCTCATACCCGCGGTTGATGAGCTCGATCCCACGCACCTGGGAGGTGCCCTCGGCCGCCAGTGCGGCGATCAGGTGGGAGAAGCCGCCACGCAGGTCCGGCACCTCGATATCGGCAGCGCGCAGCGGCGCCGGGCCAGAGACGACGGCGGAGTGGAAGAAGTTGCGCTGCCCGAAGCGGCACTCCAAGCCGCCCAGGCACTCCCGGTAGACCTGGATCGTGGCGCCCATCTGGCGCAGTGCCTCGGTGAAACCGAACCGGTTCTCGTAGACGGTCTCGTGCACGATCGACAGACCCGTGGCCTGGGTCAGGGCAACGACGAGCGGCTGCTGCCAGTCGGTCATGAAGCCGGGGTGGACATCGGTCTCGAGCACGATCGAGGCCAGTTCGGTGCCGGGATGACGGAAGCGGATGCCGTCGTCGTCGATGTCGAACTCACCGCCGACCTTCCGGAACGTGTTCAGGAAGGTCATCATGTCGGGCTGCCGGGCGCCCCGTACGTAGACGTCACCCCGTGTGGCGAGTGCGGCCGAGGCCCAGGACGCGGCCTCGATCCGGTCCGGGAGCGCGGCGTGGGTGAAACCCCCGAGGCGTGGCACACCCTCCACCCGGATCACCCGGTCGGTGTCGACGGAGATGATGGCGCCCATGCGCTGCAGCACCGCGATCAGGTCCATGATCTCCGGCTCGATCGCGGCGTTACGCAGTTCGGTCACGCCGGCAGCCCGGACGGCCGTGAGCAGCAGCTGCTCGGTGGCTCCGACGCTGGGGTAGGGCAGGTCGACCTTGGTGCCATGCAGGCCGCGGGGGGCGGTGATGAGGATGCCGGTGTCGAGCTTGTCCACCTGGGCGCCGAACTGGCGCAGGATCTCCAGGTGGTAGTCGATGGGGCGGTCACCGATACGGCAACCGCCGAGGTCGGGGATGAAGGCCTCTCCGAGGCGGTGCAGCAGCGGGCCGCACAAGAGGATCGGGATGCGGCTCGCGCCGGCGTGGGTGTCAATGTCCGCCTTGTGGGCGATTTCGACGTTGCGCGGGTCCAGACGGACCACACCGCCCGGTACGTCACGTTCGACCTGGACGCCGTGGAGCCGGAGCAGTCCCGCGACCACGTTGACGTCGCGGATCTCGGGCACATTGCGCAGCTCGCTCGTGTCCTCGCCCAGCAGCGCCGCGACCATGGCCTTGGAGACGAAGTTCTTCGCTCCGCGAACCGTGATCTCGCCCTGCAGCGGGGTCCCGCCGTGCACCTGCAGATGACTCATGCAACCGTCCTCGTCGTCATCCCCCGACCTAGCGCCCGACCGGTGGGACGGGCCAGACAAGGGTACGTCAGACGCTCGGGCGGGCCGCCTCGATCTCGACGCTCGGCAGGTGCTTGGCCGGCAGCGCCTTCGGACGCCAGGAGCCGCGGGTCGCCTCGAAGGAGGTGATCTCCTCTTCGTGGTTCAGCGTCAGGCCGATGTCGTCGAGGCCCTCCATGAGCCGCCAGCGGGTGTACTCATCCACCTGGAACGGCGCCACGACCGAACCGCAGGTGACAGTCCGGTTCTCCAGGTCGACCGTGATCTCCGTGCCGGGCTCGGTCTCGAGCACCTTCCAGATCTGCTCGATGTCGTCCTGGGCGAGCTGGGCGGCGAGCAGCCCCTGCTTACCGGAGTTGCCGCGGAAAATGTCCGCGAACCGGGAGGCGAGGACGGCCTTGAAGCCGTAGTCCTTCAGCGCCCAGACGGCATGCTCACGGGAGGAGCCGGTGCCGAAGTCGGGACCCGCCACCAGCACCGAGCCGGAGGAGTAGGCCTCCTGGTTGAGCACGAACTCCGGATCGCCGCGCCAGGCAGCGAACAGGGCGTCCTCGAAGCCGGTGCGGGTGACGCGCTTGAGGTAGACGGCGGGGATGATCTGGTCGGTGTCGACGTTGCTGCGACGCAGCGGAACCCCGACGCCGGTGTGAGTGGCGAACTTCTCCATGGTTCTTCTCCTGACGAGTCGGGGCTCAGACCTGCAGCGGCACGCGCGGGTCGAGCGGGGCCAGCGGGGTGCCGTCGAAGGATGTGAGGTCGACGTCCTCCGGTAGGTCCAGGTCGGCGAGCGACGAGAGCGTGCCGCGGATGGCGGTCGCGGCGGCGACCAGGGGCGAGACCAGGTGAGTGCGCCCGCCCTTGCCCTGCCGGCCCTCGAAGTTGCGGTTGGACGTGGACGCGGACCGCTCCCCCGGGGCGAGCTGGTCGGGGTTCATGCCCAGGCACATCGAGCACCCGGCGTTGCGCCACTCGGCACCGAAGTCCAGGAAGATCTCGTCGAGGCCCTCGGCCTCAGCCTGCAGTCGCACGCGGGCGGAGGCCGGAACCACAAGCACGCGGACGTTGTCGGCCTTCTTCCGGCCCTTGAGCACCTTCGCCACCGAGCGCAGGTCCTCGATCCGGCCGTTCGTGCAGGAGCCGATGAAGACCGTGTCGACGGCGATGTCCCGCAGCGGGGCGCCTGGCACCAGGCCCATGTACTCCACTGCCCGCTCGGCGGCGACGCGCTCGTTCTCGTCAGCGATCTCCTCCGGGACCGGCACGTTGGCACTGAGCGGCAGGCCCTGGCCAGGGTTGGTGCCCCAGGTGACGAAGGGCTCGAGGTCGTCGGCCTCGAGGACCACCTCGGTGTCGAAGACCGCGTCGTCGTCGCTGCGCAGCGTCTTCCAGTACTCGACGGCCTCGTCCCAGTCGGCTCCCTCGGGGGCGTGCGGACGGCCCTTGAGGTAGTCGAAGGTGGTCTCGTCCGGGGCGATCATGCCCGCCCGGGCGCCTGCCTCGATGGACATGTTGCAGACAGTCATCCGCGCTTCCATCGAGAGCTTGCGGATGGCTTCGCCGCGGTACTCGAGCACGTAGCCCTGACCGCCGCCGGTGCCGATCTTGGCGATGATCGCCAGGATGATGTCCTTCGACGTCGCGCCCGGGGGCAGGTCGCCGTTGACGGTGATCGCCATGGTCTTGAACGGGGCCAGGGGCAGTGTCTGGGTGGCGAGCACGTGCTCCACCTCGGAGGTGCCGATACCGAAGGCCAGCGCACCGAAGGCGCCGTGGGTGGAGGTGTGGGAGTCACCGCAGACGACCGTCAGGCCGGGCATCGTCAGGCCGAGCTGGGGACCGACCTGGTGCACGATGCCCTGGTCGGCGTCTCCCAGGGAGTGGATGCGCACGCCGAACTCCTCGGCGTTCTTGCGCAGGGTGTCGATCTGCGTGCGGCTGGTCAGGTCCGCGATCGGCAGGTCGATGTCGAGCGTCGGCGTGTTGTGGTCCTCGGTGGCGAGCGTCAGGTCGGGACGGCGCACCTTTCGGCCGGCGAGGCGGAGCCCCTCGAACGCCTGGGGACTGGTCACCTCGTGCACGAGGTGAAGATCGATGTAGAGCAAGTCAGGAGCGCCGTCGCTCCCCTTGCGGACCACGTGGTCCTGCCACACCTTCTCTGCCAGCGTTCCGGCCATGCGTGTCACCTTCTTCGTTCGTGGGTCCCGGTGGGTGGTGGGACCCCTTCTGCCTGGGTCGGATCTCAAGACTTGCAGTCTCACGGTGTGAGATGGCAGTATCGACCTATGGACAACTCTAGCGGAGTCGGCGTCCTCGACAAAGCCGCGATCGTCCTGGGAGCCCTTGAGGCCGGCCCGGCGACGCTGGCACAGCTGGTCGCCGCGACCCACCTTGCACGCCCCACGGCGCACCGGCTTGCGGTGGCACTCGAGCACCACCGATTCGTTGCCCGCGATATGCAGGGGCGCTTCGTGCTGGGCCCTCGCCTGGCTGAGCTCGCTTCTGCCGCCGGTGAGGACCGGCTGCTCGCCGCCGCCGGTTCGGTGCTACTCGCCCTACGCGACCACACGGGCGAGAGCGCCCAGCTGTTCCGCCGTCAGAGCGACCAGCGCATCTGCGTGGCCGCAGCCGAGAAGCAGATGGGCCTGCGCGACTCGATCCCGGTCGGTGCCACACTCTCCATGCTCGCCGGTTCGGCCGCGCAGGTACTGCTCGCCTGGGAGGAACCGGACCGGTTGCACCGCGGACTGCATGGCGCGAAGTTCACCGCCACGATTCTCTCCGGTGTGCGCCGGCGCGGCTGGGCGCAGAGCGTCAGTGAGCGCGAGGTCGGTGTGGCGTCGGTCTCGGCACCGGTGCGTGGCCCATCCGGCCGGGTGATCGCTGCAGTGTCGGTCTCCGGGCCGATCGAGCGCATGACCCGCCAGCCGGGGCGGCTGCACGCGAACGCCGTGATGGCGGCCGCGAACCGGCTCAGCGACGTGCTGCGGACGGGCGACAACAGCTGACGTCGCACCCGCGGGCCTCCGAGCGCTCAGTCGCTCTACCGATCTGGCATCTGAGGCGATCGCCCGTCTCGGTCGGCGACACGGAGCGTGTATCCAAGGGCCGCGTCGATGTCCTCGGGCATGACGGCCGGATAGTCGGCGAAGATGTCGGCACCGGACCCATACCTCAATACTGGGTCTCCCATGCCCGGGCATCACATCGGTCAGCCTCAGTAGGGAGCGCAACGCCGATCTCATCGCGGCGCAGGTCGAGGTATTCGCTCAGGCGAGCGACTCTGGCGTCGCAGTGGGTCTCGGCACAAGACCAGGATATCGGTGACGCACGCGGACGATCGACGGCCGACGCACCCGCCAACTGCTGACAGGTCAACACCATCTGTAGACGGATGGAACCACCACGGTCGCGGAACACAGGAGCCGACCTGCCTCGCGAGCCTCGAGCACATCCGAGCAGATCTGGGAGATGACACCCGAAATGCTCCGGCGCGGCAGCGTAGCTAGGCATGGATAAAAGTCGCACATAGTCGAACGATCTATGTAAGGATCATATCCATGAAGGAGCTAGACAAGTCGCTTCCGCCAACGTTCACGGCCAAGCTCTCGCGAGCGCACGGAGTGCATCCGCGGGACCTGTATGCATGGCGAGACGACGGGCGGATCATCGAACTCTCACGCGGCGTCTTCCGCCGAGCAGACGCGCCCCCGGCGTCGTACCCCGACATGATCGCCGTGTCGCACCGCTCACCTCGCGCCATCCTGTGCTGCGTCTCGGCGGCAGTGATCCATGACCTGACCGACGAAATGCCGCCGTCGGTACAGATCGCCGTGCCCAGACGAACGCATACGCCGGTGATCACGTACCCACCGGTGGCAGTGTTCCGCTTCGATGAGGCCACCTTTGAGCTCGGGCTGACCTCGTTCGAGGCAGGGCCCGGAGAGCCCGTGCGCATCTACGACGCGGCGAGGACCGTGGTGGATCTCATGCGATTTCGGAAACGTCTGGGCGAGCCGATCGCCCACGCCGCGCTTCACCGATACCTGGCAGCACCGGGCTCGAGGCCCGTGCTGCTCCTCGAGTACGCGGAGGCGCTGGGGACATTCGGTCCGACGCGGGCTGCGCTCGATGTCGCGAGCGCACGATGAGCCGGCCAACACGAGCCAGCGCCGCAGGGCGCGCGTACCTCGATTTGCAGAACCAGGCCCGCCGTCAGAAGCGTGGCACGCAGGAACTGCTCACGATGTACGTCGTGGAACGGTGGCTGTCGCGCATGTCACGCTCACCCCACGCCGAGGACTTCATCTTGAAGGGTGGGATGCTGCTGGCCTCCTTCGGCACCCGCCGTCCAACAGTCGACGCTGACGCGCTTGCGCGCAATATGGCCTCTGACCAGGAGACCGTGGCCCGCCGTGTTGCCGAGATCGCAGCGATCGAAGACCCAGACGACGGTGTGGAGTTCATGCGCGAGACCGTCACCACTGCGGTGATCCGAGATGACGCGCTGTACTCCGGCGTACGGGTGACAATGACAGCACAACTTGCAACCGCGCGGGTCATGCTGCGTCTGGACATCAACTTCGGCGACCCGGTCACCCCAGCCCCACGAACAGTCGAGCTGCCAGCGTTGCGACCTGATGCCCCTCCGATTCGCATCCTGGGCTACCCGATCGAAACGGTGCTTGCGGAAAAGCTCGTCACCGCGATCGAGCTGGGGAGAGCGAGCACTCGCGTGCGTGATTTCGTCGACATCTACCTCCTGACCGGTACGCAGTCCTTGCAGTGCGGATCGCTGCGCGACGCACTCCTGGCGACCGCAGGATTCCGGGGCACCACGTTGATCCCGCTGGCGCAGGCTACTGAGGGGTTCGGGGAACTGCGCGCCTCGGCATATGTCGCCTATGTCAAGGGGCTCGGTGAGGCGGGTGCGAATCTGCCGGTAAGACTCTCCGAGACCGTTGCTGCCGTTGCTGCTTTCGTCGACCCGGTGCTCGACGGGATCCATGCCGAGTCCACGTGGAACCCTTCGGAACGAGACTGGGTCGTGGCCCTGCGATCAGAGGGTCGGCGTCGGCCGGCAGATCGCCATAGCCCAACCCATCGCGACACCTGAAGTGCCAGGCGGTCCGCCGCGCATCACCCGCCGCCGAGGAACTGCGCCATCAGCGGCCCAGCCGCACCTGCGCCGTCGGAGCCTTCCTCCAGGAACACCGCGACCGCCAGGTCGTCCTGCACGGCGATCATCCAGGCGTGCGTGCCGCCGTCGTACTCGGCGGTGCCGGTCTTGGCGATGAGGTCGCCGTTGTCGGTCACGTCCGCGAGCGCCTGGCTCGCCGTTCCTTCTGTCACGACGGCGCGCATCGCCTGCCGCAGCAGAGTCGCCTCGGTCTCGGTGAGCGGCGTGGGCACGTCCTGCTCGGCCTGGGCGGTCTCGCGGAACTCCTCGGTGTCGACCAGGACCGGGGTGACGGCGTGGCCGGTGCTGATCGAGGCGGCCACGGTGGCCATGGCCAGCGGTGAGGCCAGCACCTGCCCCTGGCCGATGAGGTCGGCCGCGTGGAGGGTGCCCTCGGCCTCAGTGGGGACCGAGCCGAGCCACACGGGGTAGCCGAGGCCACCGAGTTCGCCGCGCCCGAGCCCGAGGCTGGTGGCGGCGTCGGCGAGATCGGCGGCAGTGATCTGGCCACGTTCGGACATCAGCGCCGTGTTGCAGGACTGCGCGATCGCCTGCTCGAGGGTGATATTGCCGATCGAGGACTCCGGGTAGCCGGGGTAGTTGTCGAACTCGCGGCCATTCACGGTGAGGGTCTCGGTGCAGGAGACGGTGTCATCGAGGCTCATGCCGGCGCGCAGGAGAGCCAGGAGGGTGACGACCTTGAACGTGGAGCCCGGCGCGTACTGCCCGAGCGTGGCCGTCGACCAGCCGTTGCTGGCGGCACTGGATGAGGCGGCGAGGAGATTGCCGGTCGACGGCTCGATCGCCACGAGCCCGGCGGGCACATCGAGCCCGTCCACGATCTGCTCGGCCCGCTCCTGCAACTCCCGGTCCATGGTCGTGCGCAACGGCTCACCCTCGACCGCGTCGGAGGTGTAGACCTCGGTGGACTCCTCCCCCGACGTGACCGAGATCGTCAGGCCGCCGAACCCGCGCAGCTGTTCGTCATAGGCGAGCTGCAATCCTGCCAGGCCCACCTGGTCCCCCTCGGCGATCGCGCCGTCGGAGGCTTCGATGATCTCGGCCGTAGCCGGGCCCACGCGCCCGAGGATGGAGTAGGCAAAGTACTCGGTCGGCCCCATCTGCCGTTCGTCGCTGACGAGGTTGACCCCGTCGATGCCGCGCACGTCCTCCACCACGGGAGCGTCTTGCGGTGCGACGACCGCCACCACGAACGCGCGCTCCCCGGCGGAGAGCACCCGGTCGGCATAGGCCTGTGGATCGTCGAACTCGAGCGCCTCGGCCAGGGCAATCGCCTGGTCTTCCCAGGTGTCGGACTCGATGTGGATCTTGTCAATCCCGATCCGGTACACCTCGGTGGCGGTGACGAGCACCTCGCCGTCCCGGCCGAGCACCTCACCGCGTGGCGCCTCGGACTGCTCGACGGCGAGCACGCCGTCCTCCCCCAGGTCGGGGGCGAGGAGCGAGCGCTGCCAGTCGGCGATGTAGGGACCGTCGTCAGTGGAGACGAGGTGAATGGAGGAAGGGTAGCTCCAGTCCTGATCGGTACCGGGCACGTCCCACGTCCAGGTGAGAGCGGCGTCGGCCGCCATGGATCCGTCGTCCTCTTCGTAGGGAGTGGAGAACCAGGTGACCTCCACGCTGTGTGGCACCAACGGCGTCAGGTCGCCGAGCACTTGCTCGTACTCCTCGGCGGCCGTGGTCGCATCCTCCTCGGCGAGTGGTGCGGAGGTGAGGTCACCTTCCTCCAACGCAGCCGCGAGCGCCTCGGCGGCGTCGACGTGCGGGGTGGCCGGCTCCTCGGGCTCGGGGTCGGAGTCCGAGCAAGCGGCGAGCATGAGCGAGGTGGAGGCGAGCACCGCGAGTACCCGAACTCTCCGGGATGACTGTCGCTGCGCCGTCGGGGTGACCATGGCCCTACGGTAACTGCGGCCCCTGACAGGACAGGTGCGCCATGCCGCCCCGACGGCGGAGCTCACTTCGCCCGGTGCAGCATCTCCTCGATGTTCTTGCGAGTGGAGGCGATGTGGGCGCGCGCGGCTTCCTCGGCCTCGGCGGCGTCACCGCGTTCGAGTGCGTCGACAATGCGTTCGTGCTCACCGATCGCCCGTTCCATCGAGCCGATGTCCGAGCTCATCATGGCCACGACGTCGTGCTGCATCTCCCGGACGGCACTGAGGACCACGGTGAGGTACTGGTTGCCGGTCGCCTCAGCGATGCGGGAGTGGAACTGCCAGTCGCTGACCGTGAAGCCCTCGGCGTCGTGCCCCTGCGCTGCCGTGCGGTTCTCCTCCAGGCGGCCACGGATCTCATCCAGGTCCTCGGACTGGCGGCGCTCGGCTGCCCAGCGTGCCGAGAGCAGCTCCAGACCCTCGCGGAACTCGAACAGGTCCTGGACCCCACGGTCGTTCGGGGAGACCGATAGCGAGAGCAACCGGGACACGGCCGTTCCGGTGTCGTTGCGGACGTAGCTGCCGCTCCCCTGCCGGGAGACCACCAGGCCCATCGCCTCAAGCAACTTGATGGCCTCACGCACCACGCTGCGGCTCACCCCGAACTGCTCGGAGAGCTCCTTCTCAGTGGCGAGCTTCTCCCCGACCTTGATCGCACCCGAGCGAATCTGGGACTCGATCTGGGCCATGATCTGCTGCGACCGGCTCTGGGCAGGTGCTACGGGTTGGAACGTCATGTCGCGATGTTACCTGGTTGCCCGATCAATTGCCGGATCAACCGATGTAGTCCTCGAGTGGGTCCCAGCCTGGAAACATGAACGGGTCCATGCTGTCGATGATCCCGCGCCCCAGCACGTCCTCGAGAACCGTATCGACCTGCGCGTCGTACTCCTCGGCGAACGACGCAAAGTCGATCGAAGCATCCTTGAGCGAATCGTTGAATCGCTCCCGAACGGTTGGACGCGGCCCATCCTCCACAACAGCGTTGTAGAACTCGCCAGCGGCGGGATCGACCTGGAATGGATCTGGCTGAGTCCGGACGAGCTCATCTGCCAGTTCGCGAAGCCGTTGAGTGTCCTGGTCGACCTCAATTCCTTCGTAGACCTCGGGGATGACCGAGATCTGCTTCTCCGCCTCAAAGGCAGCTCGTTGGAACTCAACCGAGCCGAAGAAGTCAAGGACTCGCCACGCAGCCTCGGCAGAGCGCGCCTCGGAACTCATGAACCAGAACCCGAGATTCTCATTGCGCGGTCGCAGGGTACCGACCTGACCAGAGTCAGGCATCGGCGGGGCTGCCAGAGCGAGATTGATGTCTGGGTTCACCTTGCGGATCTCGTAGGCATGATGAATCGGGAACATGTAGAAGCCGAGCCGCCCCGCCGCCATCTGTTGGATGGCGTCCCGTCCGCCCCACGCCTCCCAACCGGGAGAGAAGATCTCGTCGCGCTGCATGGACTGACCGAACTCCACGAGATCAACGAACGAGCCATCGGACGCCATCGGCTCGCCGGTGCGCAGATCGATCGGGACCTCATTGTCACCGCCGTACGGATGCGTCCCTGCAAATCGCTGCATGATCAGGAACCCGAAGCCACTGGTGCCATACACCTCGCGGTTGCCATCAGTGGTGATGACCTCAGCCATCTCGCGCATCTCAGACCACGTCGACGGCGGTTCGCTGAAACCGAAGCGATCAAGGACGTCCACGTTGTAGAAGAGAGGGTTGAGCGCTTGGACCTGAGGGTCGGGCCGCGGTACCCCATACGCTGCGCCGTCAACGTACAGCGGGCTCCGCTGAGAGTCGTACACCCAGTCGGGGAATCGGGACGTGAAGTCGTCGGTCAGGAACTCGTCCAGCGGTTGGATCCAGCCGCGCTGATGCAGGTCTCGCAGCAAGAGCCGCCCCGCGCCAGACTGGCGGAACACGTCCGGAGCATCTTCCGCCCCACCCGTGAATGCGAGCTGCATGGCGTTGGCGTAGGAGTCCGGTGCAAAGAACTGCAACTCGACCGTGATATCGGGGTTCGCTTCCATGAACTTGTCGAACTGTGCGCGCTGAAACTCCTCATCCGTCGGCCCCTCGGGCACCGTCCAGACCCTCACCGTTCCTCCGCTTGCGCCACCCGACGACGTTCCGCCGGGCGCCGGCTCCGCCCCGCCTGGCCCGCACGCAGCAAGAAGACCTGAGGCTCCCAGAACTCCAGAAGCCTGCAGAACGGACCGCCTACTGAGCGCCGACCTCGCATCGAGCACGCGCGCCCGGTCCGACAGTTTGACGGGATGTTCCATGGGTCCTCCTCGACCAAGGGCAACCATTCACTCTGCTTGCCCGGTTGTCTGATAACCAAGCCAGGATCGTCGATACGTCCACGACCTGTCAACCACGCCCGGTCACGGTTCGACAACATCACACCCCGATCCGCCGCCTTGAAAGTTGTCCGATCACCCGTTAACGTGATGACTGCATTGCGGAGCGACGGTGGACATGAGGTCCGCGCAGGTCGCTGGCTCGTCCCAGAACAGAGAGGTCCAGCAGGTGACGCCCGTCTCCTCAACCAGCAGCGTGCGAGCGGCACGGCCGACGAAGGCCGAGTCCCTTGCCGCTCGCATGTGGCAGTACCGATGGCAGTACCTGTTCGTGGCTCCCATGATCGTGTTGTTCATTGCGTTCACCCTTTGGCCTATGGTCGCCAGCTGGGTGTACTCAGTCTTCGACTGGTCCGGCTACGGCCCCCTGCAGAACTTCGTCGGGCTGGACAACTTCGATAGCGCGTTCAGGGACCCACTGTTCTGGAATGCATTCAAGAACACGGCAATCTTCGCTGCCTTCGCCATCTTCGTCCAGCTTCCGCTGGCGCTCATCGTTGCAGTTGTGTTGAACGACAACGCACTCAAGGGGCGGAACGTCTACCGAATCCTGCTCTTCCTTCCGGTCGTCACGACGACCGCCGTCGTCGGTGTGGTCTTCGCGATCCTGCTCAACCCCTCGGGCGGACCGATCAACGAGTTCCTGCTCAGCCGTGAGTTCTTGGACCGACCCATCAACTTTCTTGGGAGCACCGAGCTCGCTCTGCCGACTGTGCTCGTGATCGACATGTGGAAGGGCATCGGGATCACGATCATCTACTGGCTGGCTGCGCTGCAGACGGTCCCTGGCGAACTCTACGAGGCTGCACGCATCGACGGCGCCAACAAGGTACAACAGTTCGCGCGTATCACTGTCCCCCTGATCGTGCCGATCGGCATCGTCATCCTGCTCTTGACCTTCATCACAAGTATGAACGCCTTCGACATCATCAAGGTGATGACCGACGGCGGCCCGAACGGTGCTACCGATATCGTCCAGACCTACATCTATCGCTACGCCTTCGATCCCGAGGGGGCTCCACAGTTCGGATTCGCGTCCGCAGTCGGAATCCTGTTCGGCGTCGCTGTCATGCTGCTGAGCTCCCTCCCCATGCTCCTGCGCAGGAGGCGACGTACACAGATCGGTCCCGCACCCACGAACGGAGACGAGCGATGACGCTGACCGACGATCGCCCCCGGGTCGGCACGACAACGATCCGTACCCGCCGGACCAACCAGAATCGACGCCGCGCGTGGATTCAGCGCGTGAGGCAAGTGCCGACGCACGTCATCCTCATCGCCATCTGTCTCGCCTGGACGTATCCGTTCGTCTGGATGATCTCCACCGCACTCAAGCAATCCGGCGACATCTTCAACCTGGATCTCATCCCAACAGATCCAACTTTCGAGAACTTCGCCCGCGCGTGGGACTCCGCCAACTTCGGGCAGTACACGTTCAACTCCGTGGTCGTCTCCGTGGGATCTGCAGTGCTGGTCGTCGCAGTCTCAGCGCTGGCTGGCTACGCACTCGGCCGAGGAAACATGCCGGGCAAGAAGATCATCGTGGGAGTCCTGGTCGCCACGATGTTCCTTCCCAAGGGATACACGATCTTGCCCGTCTACATCCTGATCAACGCGCTGGGGTTGAACAACACGCTGTTCGGGATCGTCCTTGCGGAGGCTGGCCCAGCGCACATTGTCGGCATTCTGCTCTTCATGGGCTACTTCTCGCAGATCCCTCGCGACCTGGAGGAGGCCGCAATCGTCGACGGCGCCGGCTACTGGCGCATCTTCCTGCGGATCATGTTCCCCCTCGCTACCCCTGTGACAGCGACGGTGTTCATCTTTAACTTCATCTCCGGCTGGCAGGGCTTCCTGATCCCCCTCGTCTTTACGCTCGGAGCACCGGAGCTACGCACGACGGGCGTGGGGATGTTCTCCTTCTTCGGCGAGTACAGCGTCGACTGGACCGGTCTGGCGGCCGGCGCGGTGATCTCGGTGGTGCCGATCATCATCGTGTTCCTGTTCATGCAGCGCTACTTCATCGAAGGGATCGCCGGTGCCGTCAAGGGCTGACCACACCGACCACCTGAAATCCCTTCCTGACCCCCTACCCCACCGCCGAGGAGAATCGACGTTGCGCCCACCGAACGTGCTCTATCTGATGTCCGACCAGCACACGAGCACCGTGCTGGGCTGCGCCGGCGATCCAGTGGCCGAGACACCGAACCTCGATCGCCTGGCCGCGAGCGGCGCTCGGCTGACCGACGTCTACTGCCCGTCACCGATCTGCGTACCGTCCCGGATGTCGATGCTCAGCGGGCGCCACCCGCACCGCAACCACGTCTGGACGAACGACCACCCACTGCCGGGCTCGATCGCGACCTGGCCACAGGCACTCGGGGCCACCGGATACCGCACCCGGCTCGTCGGGCGGTTGCACTCGATCGGCACCGATCAGCTCCTCGGTTTCTCCGAGCGGACAGTGGGTGACCACTCCCCCAACCACCCCGGCGGCAAGCTCTCCGACCTCGGCGTCCTCATGGGCACGGCCGGGCCAACCCGGGTCAGTCTGGACCGGTCTGGCCCAGGTCGACACCCCTACCAGCAGCACGATGTGGACGTGACGGTCTCGGCGATGGACAGCCTCCGCGAGTTCGGAGCCCGTCGGCGGGCCGGCGACGATCAGCCGTTCGCCCTCTCGGTCGGATACATGCTGCCGCACCAGCCGTACGTGGCCGACCCGGAGGACTACGCCCGCTTCGAGGCGAAGATAGGACCGGCGCCGATCCGGGTCCTGCCTGATCACCCCCACCATCAACGGTGGCGGGAGCAGACCGCGATCACCGATGTCTCCGAGGAGGAGGCCATCCGGGCCCGTACGGCGTTCTACGCGCTGACCTACCGCATGGACGTGATGGTCGGGCAGGTGCTGGACGTGCTCGAGGAGGAGGGCCTGGCGGAGAACACGATCGTCGTCTACACCTCCGACCACGGGGACCACCTCGGCAACCGTGACCTGTGGTGGAAGCAGACCTTCTATGAGGAGTCGGTGAAGGTCCCCTGCCTGGTCTCCTGGCCCGGTCACATCCCGGCCGGCACGGTTCACCGGGCCCCGGCCGGAGGGGTCGACCTGACCGCCACCGTGCTGGATGCCACCGGAGCGCCGACGCTGCCGAACGCCGACGGACGCTCACTCCTCGGCGCGCTGACCGGCGACGCGCCTGACGAGGTTCCCGAGGCGGTCTACTCGGAGTACTGCACGGACGACGGAGCGATCCAGCGGATGGTCCGTCGCGGCCACTACAAGCTCGCCTACTACGACGGTCAGCCTGTGCAGCTGTTCGACCTCGATGCCGATCCGCACGAGGTGCACGACCTGGCCGATGACCCTGCCCATGCGGGGACGGTCACCGAGCTGACCGCCCTCGTGCTGGACGGATGGGATCCGGCCCGCGTGCGAGCCGAGATCGAGGAGATACACGCCGATCTGGACATCCGCACCACCTGGGCCGCGCGCACCGAACCGGCGGACACCTACCGCTGGCATCTAGTTCCCCAGATGAGCGCGCTCAGCGGGCGATCGGAGCCCGAGGTGAGCCGATGACGGCGACCCCCGCCCAGGCCTCCCGGCTTGAACTGGGTTGTGCCTGGCTGGGCCCACCCCGGTCCGAACCCGAGGTCGCTCACGCGACCGTCCAGGCCGCCCTCGACTGTGGGATCCGCACCTTCGACGTCGCACCCCTGTACAACGCCGGCGCTGCCGAGTCGGTCCTGGGCGAGGCCCTGACCGAGGTCCCACGATCTCAGGTCCGTGTGTCGACAAAGGTAGGCCGACGGCTCCGCACCGGACCGGACGGGGTGAGAGCCGCCGTCGGCGACTACACGCCGTCAGGCGTGCGGCGCTCGCTCGACGAGAGCCTGGAACGGTTGCGCGTGGACCGCGTGGATCGGCTACTTCTGCACGATCCGCAGAACGCCGAGGACGGCGGCGTTTCGGCCTACCGCGAACTGGAACGCATGCGCGAGGAGGGGCTCACGGATGCGATCGGGATCGGGATCAACCAGACCGAGTATGCCCGTCCCTTCGTCGGTGAACACCGTCTCGAGGTGATCCTGCTGGCAGGTCGATGGACCTTGCTCGATCAGCGAGGCGCCGAGTGGCTGCTTCCACGTTGCTCCGAGCTGGCGATCGATGTCACCGCGGCAGGTGTCTTCAACACCGGAGTGCTCGCCAATCCTGACGCTGCCGACGCTACCTTCAACTACGCCCCCGCGTCGGAAGCGGTGCGTTCTCGAGCTCGCGACCTCAGCGATGCCTGCCTACGCCACGACGTGGCCCTACAGACAGCGGCTCTCCAATTTCCCTTCACGAACCAAGCAGTGAAGTCGGTGACCGTCGGCGCGGCCGCCGCTTCCGAGGTTCGAGCGAACGTGAGGAACCTTCACCACCCCGTTCCCCCATCGCTGTGGGAGGACCTCCGTCGGAAGGGACTGATATGACCCAGGTGCTGGACACACACGTACATCTCGTCGACGATCCTTCGTGGGTCCGAGCACCACGCCTGCAGCCAGTGCGCCGCCCGTTCACACCAGACAACATCCGGGACGATACTGCCCCGACCGACGTCGACGCCATCGTCTCCGTACCGTCCATTCCAACATTCGCAGAGTCTCAACGGATACTGGACCTTGCCGATGACGACAGCCTCATCGCTGCCGTCATCGGATGGGCTGACCTCGCTGGACCACAGCTCGCCAAGCAGCTCGACATCCTCCAGACGACCTCACACCGGTTTCGTGGCCTGCGCCACCCAGTGCAACGAGACCCAGATCCGGACTGGCTCATCCGCCCCGACGTCCTCCGAGGGCTCCATGAACTCGAGGAGCGCGACCTCCTGTTCGAGGTCCTTGTCCGTCCAGACCAACTGCCAGCAACCGTGCAGATGGCAAGCGAGCTCCCCGAGATGACATTCGTCCTCAACCATGCCGGCAATCCGCCGTTGGACGGGCAGGACATCACCGAATGGGAGCATCACATCCGGCAGCTCGCCGCGCACGACCACGTCGCATGCAAGCTCTCGGGCCCCATCGTGCACGACCATCACACTGTTTCCCGAGACAGTCGCGCCCGGTGCCTCACTGTCCTACTCGACGCTTTCGGACCACAGCGTCTCACTCTCGGTTCGAACTACCCACTGTGCCTGATCGAAGGCCCGTACGAGACCACCTGGCACACGGGACTGCGGATGCTGGGCGAGGTTGGGGTCAGTACAGAAATCGCCAGCGCGACGGCCGCCCGCCTCTATTTGCGCTAGCAATCCGTACGCATCTCATCGGCCACACCAATCAGACGCACCAATCTCGACGCAGAAAGCGATTGACGCGATACAGAGACACGCAGTACTCTACTTGTCGGACAACCCGGGTACCGGGTGACCGCTCTATCTATGGCCGAGCATCGACGCTCGCTACGGAAGGCTGAACGTGCACTTGAACCGATCACCCATCGCCATCGTTATCACCGCGGCGCTTGCATCGGCAGGCGCTCTCGCAGGCGCTCAACCGTCAGACGCGCTACCGGCTACCTCGTCGCTCGAGATCCATGTCTCACCTGACAGCGATGCCGCCACAGCAGACGGATCGGCTGCACACCCGTTCCCGACACTCTCTGAGGCACGCGACCATGTCCGGACAGAGGTGAGTTCGGGCATGACGGCGGACATACAAGTACTCCTGCATGACGGCACGTACTACCTCGAAGACAGCCTTCACCTCGACGAACAAGACTCAGGTCGAGACGGGCACACCATCACCTGGACGAACGCAGACGGCGCTACGCCAGAGCTGGTGGGCGGCAAACCGATCGAGGGGACCTGGGAAGCTACCGATCACCCTGACATCCAGCGAATCCACCTGCCAGAGGTCGCCGCCGGCGAGTGGACGTTCGAGCAAGTGTTTGTTGACGGAGAACGCCAAACCAAGGCTCGGTTCCCGAACGATGGCTATCTCTACACCGAGGGCACTCCGGACGGGTGGCGCGACTTTCGTACGCAGGGCGACCTTCCAGCTTGGTCACCGCCCGCAGGGGCGCAGGTCACCATCTGGACTCGGCCGTTCTTCATGGACACCATCGAAATAGCAACGATCGACCAGGAGTCGAACACGGTCACAGTTTCCGAAGACCTGTTTCGTCCGATCCGTCAAGACGACAACGCACGGTACTTCGTCCAAGGCTTCCGTGAGGCACTCGACAGTCCGGGTGAGTTCTTCCTTGACGAGTCGGACGGCTACCTCTACTACTGGCCCACGTCTGACCTATCCACATCGACGATCGTGGCACCAACGACGGACAGGATCATCTCCCTCCATGGCTCGACACCGGAACTGCCGATCGAGAATGTTCGGATCGAAGGACTGCAGCTCAGTACCTCATCCTTCACCCGCTATTTCAGTGAGACCCATGACATCGAATGGAACCGACCTGCCGACGACAACACGCCAGGAATCATCTACATCGAGAACGCGCAAGACATTGGCGTCGTCAACAACAACATTTCAAATGCTGGACTGAATGGAGTGTCGCTCCACCGATACGCCCAGGACATCACCGTCTCGGGAAACGAGATATCGGGCGCCGGATATCACGGCATCCTCGCAATGGGAACCATCAGTGGCACATTCGATGGAAATGGCGACCAAGTCTACGACAACCGGTCGAACCTCATCTCCAACAACTATCTACACCATGACGGCGACCTGGTTGGGCACGCGGGAGGAATCTTCCTGCACCAAAGCGGCGAGAACATTGTCGAGCACAACGTGATCCATGACATGCCGCGCTACGGAATCGGGGCGAAGGGAGGTCGCTTCCCAGACATGGCGCATGAACTCACCAGTCGCGACAACATCGTCAGATACAACGACATATCACGCGTCCTGCAGAACTCAGACGATGCCGGTGGGATCACGTTCACCACCACCGGCCCCGGTAACGTGATCGAGAACAACCGCATCCACGACTACAGCGCGGAGCTGGTGCATCGCGGCCCGTCCTACGGAATCTATCTCGACAATGAGAACACTTACGCCACGGCTCGCTTCAATGTCATCCACGACATCGGAGCACCTAGCGACTCTTCCCACCATGGGCCAATCGCCATCAAGGGGCACTACAACTCTCTGGAAAACAACTTCCTCATCGAGAACTCTCACACCCCATCCGCTATGGCCATCGCCAACATGCAGCACGGCAACAACGATGCCGTAGCGCACCGATACACACGCAACGTGAGTTATCTCGAGTCCGATGGGGCAGCGTTCTACGATTTCCTCAATTATGAACCTGACAGCTTGGAGCACTCCGACGACAATGTCTTCTATCACGTCGCCGACGAGTACCGCGTGACTGGGCTATCTGGAGTTCTCGACGGAGGAGACTGGCTACTCTTCCGCGACTCTCAGTTTGACCAACACTCCGAGTTCACCGATCCACAGTTCCGCGACCCGGAGTCGGGTGACTACACCCTCTCGCCGTTCTCCCCTGCTTTCGCCCTCGGCATCGAGAACATCGATCTATCCCAGATCGGCACTACCACCGACCGATTCGACGCCGGTCCGCTGGCTCGGCTCCATGCAACTGCTGGCGAGGACCCGACCCAGGTCGCCCTTGAAGTAGGTACGGAAGCAGATCTGGAGATCGTTGCGCGGGACGAACACGGGCTACTGCTCTCTGCCGAGGACTATGCTGTGACGTTCACAAGCGCCGATCCCACCGTGGCAACAGTGGATGCCACAGGCCGGGTGAGTGGTCACAGCGTCGGTGCGACTGCGATTACGGCATCGGCGACCGCCGATGGGGCTACCGTCGAGGTATCGATTCCTGTCCTCGTCGGTGACACTCCGAGTTCGATCTCGGTGACCACAGACGAGGAAGCAACCCTCGCCGTCGACCAGGAGACCAGCCTGCGAACAATACAGGAGTCGACGATGGGCATAGTCGACCTTCTCGACCCAGACAATGTCACCTTCACCTCCAGTAACTCGGCTGTCGCGTCGGTTACCGATGCAGTGGTGACAGCACACCAAACAGGCCAGGCAACCATCACGGCCACAGTCGACACAGGTTCACAGACGCTCGTCGATACAATCGAGATCGCCGTCAAGGACCGCGTCCTCGACACCCTCGACGCGCAGAACAGTGCCCTCGGCATTGCCGTCGGCGCTACCGCATCGGTCGACGTCACGGGCACATGGTCAGATGGCAGCTCCATCGATCCTTCAGTGATGCAGGTGACCTACTCCAGTAGTGACCAAAGCGTCGCAACCGTCAACTCCGAAGGGACGATCAACGGCCTCGCACCGGGAACGGCACGCATACGCGTCGCGGCCGAGGTGGACGGTCTCGAGGTCACTACCCAGACCAGTGCCTACGTAGTAGGTGAAAGCCCTGCTCCGACGGGCTGGACGTCGACCGAAGTCGGAACGTGGAGCGATCCGGAAACCTACCTCGACTACGACGACGGTCGCTTCACGCTTGCTACCAATGCGCGCGATGCCTGGGGTACGGCAGACGCGGCCCATCTTGTGCACCGCACCGTCTCACCGACGGACTACCCCGACGGATTCTCCCTCACAGCAACCCTCGAGTCCGTAAGCCAGGTACATGTCAACTCCATGGCGGGTCTGATGATCCGCGATGACCTCGCCTCTTCCTCTGTTGTGGTGGCCCCACGGGTGCGCCCTGGAGGCGCGATGCCAGTCGGGGTTCGCAGTGAGACCGGAAGCAGGACGACGAACGTCTCAGGCAATCCCTACCTCTCCTTTCCTGCCACGCTCAGGTTGACCTATCGCGATGGCCTGGTGACCTCGTCCTACCTTGATGGGACTGAGTGGATCGAATCCGGGCAAGCGACCCTCGACCTGGGCGAGACGATCGAAGTCGGTATCTGGAACGCGGCGTTCGACACAGCAGGCATCTCACAAGCAACGTTCACGGACGTCCAGTTGGAGCCACTTGATCCGGAACCTGCCGCCGCCGAGACCTTGGCAACGCTCGAAAATGAGACGACGATCGCGACGGCCTACCTCGCTACGAGCGTCACGGGGGATGACACCGGTGAGTACCCCGCAGGGGCCGTCACCGATCTCCAAGGTCACGTGGACCACGCGAACGATGTTCTCGACCTCGGGAGTACCGCCACGGAGAATCAAGTCAGTGCGGCCTTGTCCGTGCTCCGCGACGGCCTACAAGTGTTCAACGACAGTCGCCATGCCCCCCTGCACACTTCGCTCGACTTCAACGATGAGCCGATCGGCGAGATGCCCGAGGGCCTGCGCACCTTCACTCCAGAGAATGGTGAGACGTACATCGTCGAGGACGGCTACAGCGACAGCCAGTCCCTTCAGATCGACAGTTCAGCAACGCTCTTTCATCTCCTCGGCGACCTTCCTCCCGGAAGCGGACAACTCACATACACGATGCGATTCCGGCCAGACCAGACGACCGCACAGTTCATCGTGAGGCTGAGCGCGGCAGATCGTGGAGAACAAGCACTCCACCTGTGGTTCGTGAACAACGGATCGATTAGAATCGTCGACGCGGACGGAAACCGGACGAAGATCGGGACCTACGACGCCGACCGTTGGCACGAACTCGATGTCCACGTGGACACAACAACACAAATGCTGGATGTCGAATTGAACGGAGACCTGCTCGCATCCGATGTGCCATTCCGACACCCCGTAGCATCAATCGAGACCGTGGAATGGCAGGCGGGTCCAGGGACTTTCTGGGTCGACTCCCTCCGAGCATCGACTGAGGGGCACGACACCACGCTCGCGACCCTCACCATGGACACCGAGCCACTCGAAGGATTCGATCCATCCGTCACCGACTATGTCGTTGAACTTGCGCCTGGCGATCCTCTACCAACCGTCGATGCCGCGACGACGGATGCCGACGCCAGCCTCCATATCTCTCCCGCCCAACAGCGGGACGGGACTACGTCAGTCGTAGTCATCTCCGACAACCGTCGAGTTCACACGATCTACACGGTCGCATTCGTCTGCGGCACGCATAGCGATGAGGAGGTCATCGCAATCGGATCTTCGGAGACGGACGTGCCGAACTATCAGCGCGTAGACGGATGCACATTCATGGATGTTCTCGACGACCGCAGACCATTCGACCAGAACGAACTGGTTCACGAAGTACGTACCGTGGCCCTCGATTGGATGCACGAAGGGCACCTGGCACCGCTCGAGTACGTCACACTTATTCGCACTGCGATCGACGAAAGCAGCAGATGAAGACGCCTGAATCAATGCTCCGTGCTTGGTACGAAGCGGTAGTCGGCCCAGGTAGCGACCCCACCGACGCCGCAGTCGCTTCGGCAGTAGCCGCCGTAGATCGCCGAGCGTCGGCAGTGCTCGACGCTATTGAGGCCAGTGGGGCGGGATTCTTCACAGGGCTCCCTTTGATGCGCGAAGAGTCATATGCCGCCTCGCAGAGCATCTGGCAAACCTATCGGAACCTCCGGTGCTTGGCTCTGGCATGGCGCACACCATCCTCACAGTTCAACAACGATGCCAGAATCCTTCGGCAAGTTCTGCAAGGGCTAGCTGTCACACATGCACGCGCCTATCATCCTGGACGCCACCCTTTCGGGAACTGGTACTTCAATGAGATCGGATCCCCACGAGCCATGCTCGAGACGTGCGCACTGGTCAAAGATGCCCTCGACCCTGTCGCGCTCACCAACTATCTCGATACCTACGATCATTTCGTCCCCGAACCCTCGGTACGAACTAAGCTCCCTCACGTACCGGAGACCGGTGCCAACAGAGCCGACAAGGCGTACAATCATATGCTTCGGGAAGTTCTTGCCGGTGACAATTCTCAACTCCAGCGTGGGTACGGCGCGCTCGTGGATCAGCTCGGTCAGGGGCGACACAGCATCTTTCAGTACGTCGACTCTGGCGACGGCTTCTATCGCGACGGATCCTTCATCCAGCACCATTCAGTACCATACACAGGCCACTACGGCATTGATCTGCTCAACGCCGTTGCGTCTTACACAGAGTTGACCGCGGGTACTGAGTGGTCGTTGAGTACAACGGAACAGAGGTTCCTGACTGAGGTCGTCGATAACACCTTCAGCCCGATGATCGTCGATGGCCAGATGATGGATGCTGTTCGCGGGCGGATGATTGGCGAGCCCCGCAACAGCAGCGCCCGTCGCGCCCAATTGCTCATCAGCATCATGCTCCGGCTCATCCGAAGTGGCCTCATCGAACGCGAGAGCGCATGGCGCGACCGCTGTTGCGGATGGCTGCAGCGATCGCCTGAACCGCACCATCTACACGGATCGCCCGCAGAGGTCGCGCTCATGCGCGACCTCTTGCTAGATCCCAGCGTGACAGCTCTGCCGGAGCCGGCTAGCTCACAGATCTTCCCGGGGATGGCCCGGGCAGTTCACCGCAGACCGGGATGGACTCTCACCATTTCCATGGCCTCGCGGGCTGTCGCCTGGTACGAGAAAGGTCGCGAGAATCAGGCTGCCTTCCACCTCGGGGACGGGATGACGTATCTGTACGGGGGCGATAGACAACACTTCGATGACGCGTTCTGGCCAACCGTTGATCTCGGACGACTCCCTGGCACAACAGTCGACCATCCCCAGCCGAGCAAACCGGATCAATTCCGTGCGCAGCGCGCGAAGCCTGCTCGAGCCTCGTTCGCCGGCGGAGCCATCTTCGACGAGTTGTACTCAGTGGTCGGTACGGAACTCGAGGAGATGGCACCCCCCGATGGACACCCCCTGATCCGCGGACGCAAATCATGGTTCTGCCTGGACGACCGCGTCGTCGCGGTCGGATCGGGAATCACGTCACGGACTGGGCATCCTGCCGAAACCACGGTCGAGAACCGGAACCTCGGGCAGGACAGCCAGCAGGTCCTACTGCTCGACGGCGTCGAAATCCTGGCCGGGCGCCAGATGTTTGCCGGGAAGGCTCAATGGGCACATCTCGAAGGCGTAGGCGGATACATCTTTCACGACACCCCTACGCTGCGCGTCCTGCGCGAACGTAGGAAGGGGTCGTGGCGTCGCCTCAACCTCGATGGTCCCGAGGCACCCCTCATCCGCGAGTTCGTCACTCTATGGCTGCCTCACAAGAATAGCGCCGCCAGTTGCTACGCCTACACATTGCTTCCCGGCGCTTCACCCCAGCAGGTCGCTGAGGAAGTACAACAGCCTCGCGCGAGGATCGTGGCACGAACCCCGGACGTGCACGCGATCGACGTTCCAGAGTTGAACCTGACCGCAGTCAACTTCTTCGCAGCCGGCTCTGTCGCCGGCATCGAAGCAGAGCGCGCATGCTCAGTCATCCTGGTCTGGCAAACCGCTCGTCACGCTCGCATCGCCATAGCGGACCCTACCGGCAGCACGAAACCGCTCCGTCTCCGACTCGCGTTCTCGGCCATCTCCTCATCGGATGTGGGAAGTCGAAACGTCACCGTGGATCCGGGTCAATTCTCGACGTCGGTGTGCGTGATGCCTTCGCCAGGAGATGTACCCGGACAAACACGGTCAGTCACTCTTCACGCCTGAGCAGTGGTCAATCGAAGCCAAGCTCAGCACGACGCGCTCGGAATCCATATATCGCACCCGCACACTCGCCCTCCTCCTTCCTCCTGACTTGGGGTTCGCCTCCTGTTGTGGACACCGATCGAGGTGGGATCTGATGGGTTCTGCTGGAATGGATGTCCTGATGAGGAAGAAGTACACGCCCGAGTTCCGGGCTGAGGCTGCACGGCTGGTGGTTGATACCGGGCGCCCGATCGCGCATGTGGCGCGTGAACTCGGGCTGGGTGAGCAACTGCTAGGCCGGTGGGTCCATCGTGAGCGTGCCCGTAGTGAGGGGCCCGGTGTTGAGGACCAATCGTTGGGCCCGAGTTGGCTCACGGGATGGATTGGCTCAGGGCCTCGGTGTTCTGACCTGCGGTGAGGTGGTCTCGACGATGTCGATTGGGGCACTAATCGGTGCGATGACATCCGTTGGGCCCGAGTTGGCATATCGTCTGCAGGCCCATCGGGTACTGAGCCTCGATCCGTAAGTTCTTGGGTGGCCCGGGAGGGCTGGGTGTGGCGGAGCCTTGATTGCCCCTGATGGCTCCGATGGATTGGCCGCCCGGCTCCTTCTGGGGCGCCTTGACTGCTGATTGAGCTGCGCGTCCTGGTCGCTGTTTACGGATCTGTCGGCGGGGTGTTCCTTCGGGCCACGGCATTGTTCGTGCGCTGGAAGGAGGAGATGGATGAAGGAACGGATCCCGCTCGGGTGGGCGGGCATCGATGTCGGCAAGGCCCACCACTGGGTCTGCCTTCTCGACGACGCCGGCACCACGGTCTGGTCGACGAAGGTGGCCAACGACGAGGCCACCATTCTCGACGCGGTCGGCGGGGTCCTTGCCCGTGCGGATGAGGTCGTCTGGGGAGTCGATGTCACCGGCACCATGTCGGGATTGCTGCTCGCGCTGTTGGCGGCACACGGTCAGTCGGTGAGATACGTGCCCGGGCGGACGGTGAACCAGATGGCCGGCGCCTACCGGGGTGAGGCGAAGACCAACGCCCGCGACGCCTACGTGATCGCCGAGACGCTGCGTCACCGAGGCGATCTTCAGGAAGTGGAGGTCGCCACCTCGCTGGTGACCGAGCTGCAGCTGCTGGTGACCCATCGCACCGACCTGGTCGGTGACCGGGTCCGTATGGTCAACCGGCTCCGCGACGTGCTCAGCGGCTACTTCCCCACGCTGGAGGCGGGCGTTCGACTACGCCCACAGCCGTGGCGCTCTGACCCTGCTGACCGGCTACCAGACCCCGCAGGCGATCCGCCGGATCGGCGAGTCCCGGTTGCGGGCCCGGCTGACCAAGCGGAAGGTCCGCAGCGCGGACCAGATCGCAGCAACTGCCCTGGTCGCGGCCAAGGCCCAGCAGGAGAAGCGGGGATAGGGCCACGGACACGTCCAGGCGCTCATCGCGCTGGCCCGTCGACGCGTCGACGTCCTCTGGGCGCTACTCCGCGACCACCGACCCTTCGAACTCGCCCCACCTACCCGAAACCCGTTGCCCCGAACGGCTTGACAAAGTCATTGAGAATCCACCGATCGGTGAGCGTTGCGGGTTGGCGTGGGAACACGAAGATGCCCCTCTGAACTGGGAAAGTGCGACTTGTCGAAGGTCCGCATCACCCGCTCAAGAAGGGCATCTTCATACGGTCTAAGGGCAAGCCAAGTGAGTAGATCCGCGCGAGCATGAGGCCGTTCACAACTGGCTACGCCTGGGCTGCTGGTGGGCGTACCGGGCCGGCACCCACTCACCTGAGTAGGCCCTGGTCTCGGGCTGCACGTGCGAAGCGCGCTCCGGCGCCTCCTCGATCACCGGCGGCTTCTCCCCCGCTGCGACCATGCGGGCGAGGAGCCGTTCCCGGAGCTCGTCGGCCACCTCGCGGAAGGCGGGGACGCCGGCGACGTTGCGCAGCTCGTGGGGATCGTTGGCCAGGTCATACAGTTCGGCCTCCACGTAGCGATCGGCGCTGTGCTCGATCCACGGATCGGTATCCGGGGCCACCACGTGGTACTTCCACCGGTCGGTGCGCAGGGTGCGGCCCAACTCGGACTCGCTGACCTGCACAAACGCCTCCCGCGGGAAGTCAGCACCTGGATCACGCAGCAGCGGCACAATTGAGTTGCCCTGCATCTGCTCCGGCACGGTGATCCCGGCCGCATCCAGCAGGGTGGGCGGCAGATCGATGGTGCTGACGGGCCGGTCCACGCGGCCACCGCCGTCGAAGCCCGGGCCGCATAGGGCCAACGGCACGCGGATCGAGCTGTCGTGACAGGAACGCTTGTACTCGGCGTTGCGGGTGC
>NZ_VSMB01000008.1 GCF_009805705.1 Ruania rhizosphaerae | reverse complement strand
ATCAATCACTACAAACACACTGTTGAGTTCTCAAACAACGAACGCGCACCTTCAGGATCCCGATTCAAGGATCCTGCTCGGGGCAACCGCTCTACCCTACCGCTCGCTGCTCTTCGAGTCAACGTGGCTGGTTGGGCCGGATCGTGATCCTACCCCACCGAACCTGACTCGCGCTACCGCGATCCGGTTGGATGATCAGCTCGGTCCTGCTTGGCTGATCTGCTCCGTGTGTGGACCGGCCACCTGATCGGTGTCCGTTGCTCCTTCACGGGGCGACGGGATGAAACATTACGGGCCGGTGAACCCTGGGTCAAATCGCGGGGTCCTGCTCGCTCGATCGTCCGTGATGTGCCGCGCGATGCCCTCTGACCTGCACAGATACAGTTCCCGCAACCCTCTGAGGGAGCTGTCCGCCGCACTACCCAGCGACAACGTGATGCGGGTCACCCGTGCGTGCCCGCTCTTCCTGTGGCGGCACATGCGGTCGCAGAGCCGGCGCCCGTCCACCCCACCACGGATTGGTCCCGGACCCGCCTCCTGCTCGGTACCCGAGGGGCAGGATGTACAACGACACTGGGGCCGCACCGTGTCCGGTGCGGCCCCAGTCACGAGGACGAGCAATCCTCGATGGTCATCCAGAGACGACGGCGAGGGAACGCCGACCTCGACGCACGAGCGCCACGTCGCCAGCCAGGAGGTCATCACCGGTGATGACACGGTCTGTATCCGTGACCTTCTCGTTGTTGAGGTAGGCGCCCCCGTCCCCGACCACACGTCGTGCGGCGTTGCGCCCCTTCTCCAGCCCGGCAGCCACCAAGGCGTCCACGATGGTCGTCTCACCGACCACGATCTGACCCCGCGGTACCTCGGAGACGGCGTCGGCCAGAGTGCCGGCATCCAGTTGGCGCAGTGCATCGGCATCCCCACCCCCGAACAACGCGGCCGAGGCGGCCTCGACCCGTTCGGTGGCCTCCGCACCGTGCACAATCGTGGTCACTTCCCGCGCGAGCGTGCGCTGCGCGGCGCGTGCCTTCGGGTTCTCCTCCAGCAGCTCAGCCAGCTCGGTGATCCGCTCGCGGTCGAGGAACGTGAACACCTTGAGGTAGTCCACCACATCGGCATCGGCGGTGTTCAGCCAGAACTGGAAGAACGCGTACGGGCTCATCATGTCCGGCGCCAGCCACACCGCGCCGCCCTCGGTCTTGCCGAACTTGGTGCCGTCGGACTTCGTGATCAGCGGCGTGGTGAGCGCATGCACTGAAGCACCATCGGCCTTGTGCACCAGGTCGACTCCCGAGAGCAGGTTGCCCCACTGGTCGTTGCCACCGGTCTGCAGCGTGCACCCATACCGCCGATGCAACTCGAGGAAGTCCATCCCCTGCAGGATCTGGTAGCTGAACTCGGTGAAACTGATCCCCTCGTCGCTGTTCAGCCGGCGCGCCACGGTGTCCTTGGCGAGCATCGTGCCGAGCCGGTAGTGCTTGCCCACATCGCGCAGGAAGTCGATCGCCGAAAGCGGTGCCGTCCAGTCCAGGTTGTTCACCATCTGCGCCGGGTTGTCACCCTCGAAGTCGAGAAACCGCGAGATCTGCGCGTGCAGCCGCTCCGTCCATTCGGCCACCACCTCCTTGGTGTTCAGGGTGCGCTCCCCCGACATCCGCGGGTCCCCGATCATCCCGGTGGCGCCACCGACGAGTGCGATGGCACGGTGCCCGGCGTTCTGCAGGTGCCGCAGCAGCATCAGCTGGACAAGGTGCCCGTGATGCAGGCTCGGCCCGGTGGGATCGAAGCCCGCGTAGTAGGTGACCGGTCCCGTCGAGAGCGCCTCGGCCAAGGCCGAGAGATCGGTGGACTGGGCGATCAGACCGCGCCAGCGCAACTCGTCGAGGATGTCGTTCACTGTGACCTACCTTGTCTACGCTCCGTCTGCGTGACGGGACGGGGGCCTGTTCCCCTGTCCGCGCCCCAGCCTAGAGGCCGTCGCTGCATCGTCACGACGCTCCTGGCCCGGCCCGGAACGCCGAGACGTGCGGGTCGCCGTCGATCCAGTACCGCCAGGGGTAGGCGTCAGTACCCGCACGACCGGAGACGCCGACCCGTGGGCCCGTCCGTATGGTGACCGGTTCGTCCGCCGGTACCAGTTCCAGTGGCGTCGCTCCAGCATCCGGTGCAGCGACCGATGCACGCGTGCGCGACGCGTCCGGCACCGGTCGGTCTCGCGGAGACTGCAGAATCGTCACAGGAGCACCATCGTGCGCCAACGTGAGGCCGAGGACCACCGCGAGCCGCGCCGGTCCACGGGCGAGATCGCGCTCGGCACGGCACACGCCCGCGGCCCGTCGACGCTGCCACGCCAGCTCCTGGCCTGCTACCACCTCACCTGCCCGCAGCAGTACCGCCGTCGCCGTTCCCGCGGGAGAGCAGACCACGTTGACGCAGTGGTGCAGACCGAGGTGCCGGTAGACGTAGGCGTGGCCTGGTGGCCCGAACATGGTGGCGTTGCGAGCGGTCCGGCCGCGGTAGGCGTGCGACCCCGGATCTTCGGCGCCGCGGTAGGCCTCAACCTCGACGAGGCGGACCGCGACGCCATCGGCGCCGACGAGCACGCCGCCCAGCAGCAGGGGCGCAACGTCGGTGGCGACGGCGGACAGGTCGATCGGCCTCACGTCCCGCCCCGGCACTGTGTGCGCAACCGCCCGAACGCGTCCACGTGCAGATCTGCCACCTCGCGCGCACCGGACTCGGCGAACAACTCGGCCTCCTCGGTCATCCACTGCCGCCAATACGGCTCCGCTCCGGCCCCGTCGCGCACCAGCCCGCGAGCGAGGCGTACGTCGTCGGCAGCCTCCACCCAGACGATCACGCTCAGGAACGCGCGGGTGACCGCACGCACACAACCCACACCTTCCACCACGAGGTAGCCATCGGTGGGAACCTCGTGCTCCTCTGCGAGCTCCTCGAGGTGCCAGTCGTAGCGGCGATACCGGCCCACCCGCCCCAGCCAGAGCCGCGCAAGAATCTCCTTGCGAAGCCGGTTCGCGGAGTCCCGCAGACCGGACCATCCCAGATAGAGGTCGTCCATGTGGACCGTGGTCACGGCGGCGCCCCCAGCTTGCAGGTCCGCGACCACAGCCGCGGCCAGGGTGGTCTTGCCGGAACCAGCGGGGCCGTCGATCGCCACGACGGTCGTCTCACCGCAGCGTGGGCCGGCCGTGCGAGCCGCCCCCACAACGGCCCGCACGGTCTCCACCGGAGGTGCCGGCTCGGTGGCGGCATCCGCTCCCGTCACACCATCAGCTCCGGTCACCGGATCGACACGGTCGCCGGCAGATCACGAGGTGAGGGCCTCGCGCAACAACCTCACCCGTTCCTGCGCTGCCTCCAGCTGTTCGGCCACCCGCACCGGGGCGGTGCCGCCGACGGCGTCTCGCGAGGCGAGCGCACCCTCGACGGAAAGAACCTCACGCACCCCAGGGGTCAGGGCCGGGTCGATCTGCGCCAGCTGATCGTCGGTGAGGTCCCACAGCTCGATGTCGCGCTCCTCGCATACGCGCACGCACGCGCCCGCCAGCTCGTGGGCGTCCCGGAAGGGCACCCCTTGGCGCACCAACCACTCGGCGATATCGGTAGCCAGGGCGAACCCTTGCGGAGCGAGCTCGGCGAGCCGATCGGTGTGGAAGGTCAGAGTGGCCACCATGCCGGCCACGGCCGGCAGGAGCAGTCCGAGGGTGTCGACGGCGTCGAACACCGGCTCCTTGTCCTCCTGCAGGTCCCGGTTGTAGGCCAGTGGCAGGCCCTTCAACGTCGCGAGCAGCCCGGTGAGGTCGCCGATCAACCGCCCGGACTTCCCACGGGCGAGTTCAGCCACATCGGGGTTCTTCTTCTGCGGCATGATCGAAGAGCCAGTCGAGAAGGAGTCGTGCAGCGTCACGAACGCGAACTCCTTCGTGGCCCAGACGATCACCTCCTCCGAAATCCGGGAGAGGTTGACCCCGATCATCGCCGATACGAAGGCGAACTCGGCCACCAGGTCGCGGGAGGCTGTGCCATCGATGGAGTTCTCGACCGGCCCGTCGAACCCGAGCTCGGCGGCTACGGCCGCGGGGTCGAGGCCGAGCGAGGACCCCGCCAGGGCACCGGACCCGTACGGGGAGTACGCCGCACGGCGATCGAAGTCCCGTAAACGCTCGACATCGCGCAGGAGCGGCCACGCGTGGGCAAGCAGGTGGTGGGCCAGCAGCACCGGCTGCGCATGCTGCAGATGGGTGCGTCCGGGCATCGCGGCGCCCGGGTGGGCGGCCGCCTGTGCGCACAACGCATCGACCACGTCCAGCACGCCGGACCCGATCATCGTGGCCTGCTCCCGCAGGTACATCCGCACCTGCGTGGCGATCTGGTCGTTGCGCGAACGTCCGGCCCGCAGCTTGCCCCCGAGCGCTGGGCCGGCCCGCTCGATCAGCCCCCGCTCGAGCGCCGAGTGCACATCCTCGTCCTCGACCGCCGGAGTGAATACCCCGGCCGTGACGTCGGCATCCAACTGGTCCAGCGCCGTCAGCATGCCCTCCAGCTCGGCCCCGTCCAGCAGCCCGGCCCGATGCAGTACCCGTGCGTGGGCCCGTGAGCCGGCGATGTCGAGGCGTGCGAGGCGCCAGTCGAAATGCGTCGACTTGCTCAGGGCAGCCAGGGCGTCAGCGGGCCCTCCGGAGAACCGGCCGCCCCACAGCGCTCCGGAGGCAGAACCTGCGGATGGATCACGCCCTGACGGCGCGGACTGGCCACCCATCAGTCGGATCCTTCTTCCATGGCCACGTGGTCCAGCGCGCTCTGGTCCCCGGACCCGGCCTGCGGGTTCGCGGAGATGACGTGCGCACCGCCGGTGGGTAGCTCACCGAACAGGGTGCCGTTCTCGACCAGCACCTGACCCTGGTCGACCGGCTGCTGAGCGTACATCTCCAGTTTCGCCCGGGAATCGGCGATGTCGAGGTTACGCATCGTGAGCTGGCCGATGCGGTCGGTCGGGCCGAACGCGGCGTCCTCGGTGCGCTCCATGGAGAGCTTCTCGGCGGCGTAGGAGAATGCCGGGCCGTCGGTGCGCACGATCGTGTAGTCCTCACCGCGCCGCAGCCGCAGCGTCACCTCACCGGTGACGACCGAAGCGATCCACCGCTGGATCGACTCGCGGATCATGAGCGCTTGCGGGTCGAGCCAGCGCCCCTCGTACAGCAGGCGGCCCAACCGCCGTCCCTCGGCGTGGTAGTTGGCGATCGTGTCCTCGTTGTGGATCGCTGCCACCAGGCGCTCGTAGACGATGTGCAGCAGTGCGATCCCGGGGGCCTCGTAGATACCGCGGGACTTGGCCTCGATGATCCGGTTCTCGATCTGGTCCGACATCCCCAGCCCGTGCCGGCCGCCGATGGTGTTGGCCTCTTGCACGAGCGCGACCGGGTCCTCATACCGGCGGCCGTTGATGGAGACCGGACGACCCTGCTCGAAGGCAACGGTGATGTCCTCGGTGTCGATGGCAACGCTCGGGTCCCAGAACTTCACGCCCATGATCGGGTCGACCGTCTCGAGCGAGACGTCCAGGTGCTCCAGCGTCTTCGCCTCGTGGGTGGCTCCCCAGATGTTGGCGTCCGTGGAGTACGCCTTCTCGGCGCTGTCGCGGTAGGGCAGATTCCGCTCGGTGAGCCACTCGCTCATCTCCGACCGACCGCCCAGCTGACTCACGAACTCCGGATCCAGCCACGGCTTGTAGATGCGCAGGTTCGGATTGGCGAGCAGGCCGTAGCGGTAGAACCGCTCGATGTCGTTGCCCTTGAACGTGGACCCGTCCCCCCAGATCTCCACATCGTCGGCCTGCATGGCCCGCACGAGCAGGGTGCCGGTGACCGCTCGCCCGAGCGGAGTGGTGTTGTAGTAGGCACGCCCGGCACTGCGCAGATGGAAGGCACCGCACGCGATGGCGGCAAGGCCCTCCTCCACGAGCGCGGACTTGCAGTCCACGGACCGGGAGATCTCGGCTCCGTACTGCAGCGCGCGACCAGGGACCTTGTCGATCTCCGGCTCGTCGTACTGGCCGAGGTCGGCGGTGTAGGTGCACGGGACAGCACCGCGCTCACGCATCCATGCCACGGCGACAGAGGTGTCCAACCCGCCCGAGAAGGCGATGCCTACCCGCTCGCCGGCCGGCAGCTGTGTCAGTACCTTGCTCACTCGTTCTCCTTCTCGTCGCGCTCTGGTTCGCGGCCGTCGGCCAGGTCCAGGAACAGCTGGGCGACGGCGGTTCCGCCGTCTGGGTCTGCTGCGATCACCAGCACAGTGTCGTCGCCGGCGATCGATCCGATCACCGGCGGCAGCACCGACTGGTCGATCGCCGATGCCAAGAATTGTGCCGCGCCCGGCGGCGTGCGCAGAACCACGAGGTTGCCCGAGGCTTGCGCGGAGACGAGCAGCTCGGTGCACAGGCGCGCCAGGCGGGTGGCGAGCTGTTCGCCGTCGGAGGTGTTCGGGTACCCGAGGGGCCCCTCGGGTGGCACGGTGTACTGCTGGCCGCCGTCAGCGCCACGCACCTTCTGGGCGCGCAACTCCTCCAGGTCCCGGGAGAGGGTAGCCTGCGTGGCCGAGAGTCCACGGTCGGCGAGCAGCTGCTGGAGCTCGGCCTGCGAGCGCACGCTACCGGTAGCGATGACCTGGCGGATCAGTGCGTGCCGGGCGGTCTTGGTAGCAGGAACGCTCATCGGCAGCCCATCATCGCTCGACCAGCCAGGTCAGGATGGCTTTCTGGGCGTGGAGCCGGTTCTCGGCCTCGTCCCAGACCCGGGAGGCCGGCCCTTCGATCACCTCGTCGGTGATCTCCTTGCCGCGGTAGGCGGGCAGGCAGTGCAGCACCACGGCTGCTTCCCCGGCCGATCCGAGCAGCTCGGTGTTCACCTGGAACGGCCGGAAGGGCGCCTCGCGTTCGTCCTTCTCGTCCTCCTGCCCCATGGATACCCAGGTATCGGTGACCACCACATCGGCCCCGGTGACGGCGGCCGTCGCCTCCTCGAGCACCGTCACCGATCCACCGGTTCCGGCCGCAATAGCTCCGGCGCGCTTCACGATGGTCGGATCTGGCTGGTAGCCCTCCGGCGCCCCGATGCGCACGTGCAGGCCCGCTAGGGCTCCGCCGAGCAGGTAGGAGTGCGCCATGTTGTTGGCGCCGTCACCGACGTAGGCGAGAGTGCGGCCCGAGAGTGCAGGGCCGTCCGCGGTGAACCCGCCGGTGTGCTCGGCGATGGTGAGCAGGTCGGCGAGGATCTGGCACGGGTGGTAGGCGTCGGTGAGGGCGTTCACCACCGGCACCCCGGCGTGAGCAGCCATCTCCTCCAGCGCTGACTGCGCGTAGGTGCGCCAGACGATCGCCGAGGTCATCCGGCCGAGCACCCGGGCCGTGTCCGGCACCGACTCGCGCACCCCGACCTGGGCGAGTCGGCCATCCACCAGCATCGGGTAGCCGCCGAGGGCTGCGACGCCGGCGGTGAAGGAGGCCTGGGTGCGCAAGGTCGGCTTGTCGAAGATGATTGCCACCGACTGTGGGCCGGCGAGTGGCTGGCGGCTGTACGGATCGGCTTTGAGCGCGGCGGCCAGCTCGAGCACCTCCCGCTGTTCGGACCAGGTGAGGTCGTCATCGGCGAGAAAGTGCCGCAGCTGGGAGGAACGGGTCGGGTCGTGGGCGCTGTCAGTGGTCATGAGTGGGCTGCCTTCTGCAGAATCTGGGGCAGGGCGTCGGTGAACGTCTGCGCCTGCTCGCTGGTCAGGATGAGCGGTGGTGCCAGCCGGATCGCGTCCGGGGCCACCGGGTTGACGATGAATCCAGCCTCCAGGGCTTCCCGTGCCACGGCCGGAGCGATCTCCTCGCTGAGCGTGATGGCAAGCAGGAGGCCCTCACCACGCACGCCGGCCACGAGGGGGTGGCCGATGGCGGAGATCTGCTCGCGCAGCGCGGCGCCAGTGGTACGTACCCGCTCGAGCAGGTCGTCCCGCTCGATCACATGCAGCGTCGCCAGGGCAGCAGCTGCGGCCATGGGGTTACCGCCGAAGGTGGTGCCGTGCTGCCCCGGGCTGAACAGGCTGGCCGCCGGCTCCGTGAGCGTGACGACCGCACCAATCGGGAAACCGCCGCCCAGGCCCTTGGCAAGAGTGACGACGTCCGGCGTGAGACCACCACCGATGTGGTCGTGGTGGAACGCCATCCACTGCCCCGTACGCCCGACTCCGGTCTGCACCTCGTCCAGGATCAGCAGGGCGCCGTGCTCGGATGTCAGACGCCTGGCGGCCGCCAGGTATCCGGTGGGAAGATGCCGGACACCTGCCTCACCTTGCAGCGGTTCGACCACCAGTGCGGCCACGCGGTCGCCGTCGGTTGCGAAGGCCTGCTCAAGCGCCTCAACGTCTCCGAACGGTAGGTGCTCAACGCCTCCCGGCAACGGTTCGAAGGGTTCCCGGTAGGCCGGTTTGGCGGTCAGTGCGAGGGCTCCCATCGTGCGGCCGTGGAAGGCGCCCTCCAGCGCCAGGATGCGTGGCCGGTCCTGCCCACCGTGCCGGCGGGCGAGCTTGAACGCCCCCTCGAGCGCTTCGGTGCCGGAGTTGGTGAAGAACGTGCGCGCCGCCGTCGGCCGCGAACCACCAGCCGTGAGTGTGGCGAGCCGCTCGGCGAGGGTGATCTGCAGTGGAGACGCGAAGAAGTTCGAGATGTGGCCCAGCGTGCCCAGCTGCGCAGAGATGGCGCCGGTGAGCGTGGGGTGGGCGTGACCCAGGCTGTTGACGGCGATGCCTGCCAGCAGATCCAGGTAGCGCTGGCCGTCGGCGTCCCAGACGTAGCAGCCCTCACCGCGCACCAGCACCCGCTGCGGAGCGCCGAAGGTGTTCATGAGCGCGCCGGTGTAGCGACCCGTCCACTCGGCCTGGGTAGCTGCGGGCGTGGTGCCGGTGAGCTCGTGCAGCGCGGTGGTCTCAGTCATGACTGCTCCTTCGGGCTGGGCAGGACCATGGTGCCCACACCCTCGTCGGTGAAGATCTCCAGCAGCAGCGAGTGCGGCTGCCGTCCGTCGATCACGTGTGCCTGCGGGACGCCGCCGGTGACGGCGCGCAGGCACGCCTCCATCTTCGGCACCATCCCGGAGGCGAGGGTGGGGAGCATCTCAGCGAGGGCATCGGCCTCGATCTGCCGGATCAGCGAGTCCTTATCCGGCCAGTTCGCATACAGGCCCTCGACATCGGTGAGCACGATGAGCTTCGTGGCAGCCAGCGCCGTGGCCAGAGCGGCAGCTGCCGTGTCGGCGTTGACGTTGAGCACGTCACCGGGGCTGTCCACGTCCGGTGCGATCGTCGAGATCACGGGGATGCGTCCGGCATCCAGGAGATCCATGACGGCGTGGGGATCGACGTCGATCACGTCGCCGACCAGACCGACGTCCACGAGCTCACCGTCCACCGTGGCCTGCCGCTTGCGACCGGTGAACAGGCCGCCGTCTTCGCCGGAGATCCCGACGGCGAGGGGCTGGCGTTCGTTCAGACGGCTCACCAGATCACGCTGCACCTTTCCGGTCAGCACCATGCGTACGACGTCCATGGTCTCGGGGGTCGTGACCCGCAGACCGCCGCGGAACTCCGAGGTGATCTCGAGACGCTCCAGCATGGCCGAGATCTGCGGTCCTCCCCCGTGTACGACGACGGGCTTGAGCCCGGCGTAGCGGAAGAAGCGCACGTCCTCGGCGAAGGCGCGCTCCAGGTCGGCGTCGACCATCGCGTTGCCGCCAAACTTGATGACGACGACGGCCCCCGCGAACCGTTCGAGCCACGGCAGCGCCTGGATGAGGACCTCGGCCTTCTGGTCCGGGCGAAGGTCGGTCTTGGTGTTGAACACGAATGACTCGTCGGAATGGTTGCTCATGTGGAGTAGGCGCTGTTCTCGTGAACGTAGTCGTGGGTGAGGTCATTGGTCCACACGGTGGCGGATGCCTCGCCCGCGTGCAGGTCGATGAGGATCCGGACCTCGCGGTCGGCAGCAAGGTCCACCAGGGTGCGGTCCTCATGTGCAGCACCCGAGCGGCAGATCATGACGTCGTTGACGCTCACGTCCACCTGGTCGGCCTCGAACGGAGCCACCTCCACCGGGACAGTTCCCACTTGGGCCAGGATGCGGCCCCAGTTCGGGTCGTTGCCGAAGACCGCGGCCTTGACGAGATTGGAGCGAGTGACGGCACGGGCCACCGCGAGCGCGGCGTCGGTGCTGGTCGCGCCGGTCACGTGGACTGCGATGTCGTGGGAGGCTCCCTCGGCGTCGGAGACCAGCTGGCGGGACAGGTCGGCCGCCGCTCCGGTCAGTGCCTCGGTCAGTTCCGCCTCGCTCGGTTGGATGCCGGAGGCCCCCGAGGCCATCAATACGACGGTGTCGGAGGTGGACATGCAGCCATCGGAGTCGATCCGGTCGAAGGTGACCGAGGTGGCGGTGTGCAGTACACGCCGGGCGAGCGCCGGATCGACAACCGCATCCGTGGTGAGGACGCTCAGCATCGTGGCCATGGCGGGGGCGAGCATGCCGGCACCCTTGGCCATCCCGCCCACGCTCCACCCGTCGCGCACCACGTGGGTGGTCTTCGGGACAGTGTCGGTGGTCATGATCGCCCGCGCGGCGTCCGTGCCACCGTCGGTGGCCAAAGCCTCGGCAGCGGCACCGATCCCGGGCAGAAGCTTGTCCATCGGAAGCCGCTCCCCGATGAGCCCAGTGGAACAGACGACCACGTCGGCGGCCGAGACGCCGAGAGCATCGGCGGCGCGTTCGGCACTGTGGTGAGTGTCGGCGAAGCCCTCCGGTCCGGTGCACACATTCGCGCCGCCGGAGTTGAGCAGCACGGCCTCGACCACGCCGTCGGAGACGACCTGGCGGGACCACATCACGGGTGCACCGACCACGCGGTTGGTGGTGAACACGGCAGCGCCGACCTTGTGGGGGCCGTCGTTGATGACGAGTGCGACGTCCGGGGAGCCGGAGGCCTTGAGGCCGGCGGTGATGCCGGACGCCCGGAAGCCGGCGGGGCTTGTCGTTGTCACGGGGCGACTCCTTCGGTGGTCAGGCCGAGCCCCTCGGGCAGGCCGAGGGCGAGGTTCATGGACTGCACCGCGGCACCGGCGGTGCCTTTGACCAGATTGTCGATCGCGCAGATGGTGACCACTCTGCCGGCTCTCTGGTCGATGGCGACCTGCACCAGGGCGGTGTTCGCACCCACGGTGGCGGCCGTCGTCGGCCACTGCCCCTCCGGGAGGAGCTGGACGAACTGCTCACCGGCGTAGGCCTCTTCCCAGGCGAGGCGCACCTGGGCTGGCGTGACGCCGGGGGTGAGCGGCGCCGTCGTGGTGGCGAGGATGCCGCGGGACATCGGGACGAGCACTGGAGTGAAGGAGAGACGGACGGGAACTGCACCGGATGGAGCGGCGAGGCGGAGGTTCTGCTCGATCTCGGGAACGTGCCGGTGCGTCCCGCCGACGGCGTAGGGCGCGGCCGAGCCGATCCCCTCGGCGGCCGTGAGGTGGGGTTTCATCGCCTTGCCGGCACCGGAGTAGCCGACCGAGAGGACGGCGACCACATCGCTGGGGTCGACCACGCCGGCGGCGACGCCGGGCTGGATACCCAGCGTGACTGCGGTGACGTTGCAGCCGGGCACCGCGATGCGGCGAGCGTCGTTCAGCACGCCACGCTGCGCCGAGGCCACGGACTCACCGCTGTGCAGCAGTTCGGGCATGCCATAGGGCCAGCTGCCCGCATGCTCGCTGCCATAGAAGGCTGCCCAGTCGGTGGCGTCGGTGAGCCGATGGTCGGCCCCGAGGTCCAGGATCAGCGGGGTAGCACTGCCGGTACCGACCGCTTCCAACTCCGCGGCGATGGTCCCGGAGGCCCCGTGCGGCAGGCCAAGGACGACGACGTCGTGCCCGAGCAGGTTCTCGGCTGTGGTTGCCACGAAGGTGCGATCGGCCACGCTGCGCAGATGCGGGTGATGGCGGCCGACAAGTTCGCCGGCATTGGAGTGCGCAGTGAGCGCACCGACCTCCACCTCGGGGTGAGCAAGGAGCAGGCGCAGGGTCTCTCCACCGGCATAGCCACTGGCACCCGCGATCGCGACCGATACAGTCATATGAATAACTATACATGGCGTGGTGCGGGAGAGCGCAACCATGCAGTGCAATGCGGAAGAATGGTCGGCATGAGCGTGAGGAGCCCCTGCACAGGGACGCCGAGGAGCGAGGTGTGCCGGAGCCAGGCACCGCAGCGAGCGTGCAAGAAGGGCACAGTATGAGCACCACCATCGTCCAGGGCGCCGAGGTCGAGGACTACCCCGAGATCCCGCCAGAGGCCAGGCGCGGCCGGTCACTTCGGGTCACCGAGATCGGCGAGGCCGTGCTGCACGAGCGCTGCGCCGACGTCACAGCGTTCGGGACCGACGAACTGCGCACGCTCGTGGACGACATGTTCGCCACCATGCTCGTGGCCGAGGGGGTCGGTCTGGCCGCGAACCAGGTGGATGTGAACCTGCGGCTGTTCGTCTATGACCTCACCGACACCGACGGCACCCGATACGTGGGCCACGTGGCCAACCCCGAGGTGGAGGTGACGAGCACCGAGACAGAGGAGACCGAGGAAGGCTGCCTCTCGGTCCCCGGCCCGGGCGCCGACCTGTTCCGTCCGCTCGATGTGCGACTGCGCGGGGTGGACATCACCGGGGCACCGGTGGAGATGACCGCGCACGGGTACCTTGCACGCTGCTTCCAGCACGAAACCGACCACACCAACGGCCGCCTCTACGTGGACCTGCTGAGCAAGCGGGTCCGCAAGCGGGTATTGCGGGACATGGAGGAGCTGCGCGATGAGGTGCTGCAGCGTCGGGAATCAGTGAGCCGCATGCACGAGAAGGAGCCGGTGACCTATCCGGAGCGCTGAACTATCCGGAACGCTGAGTGGATGGGTTGATGGCAGTGCCGGCCGAGCCGGCTACGCGCCACCCTGTCTGCGCGAGGAGTGAGTGCGGGCCCGTTCGGCCGCCCAGATGGCCAGTTCCACCCGGTTCCGGACGTCGAGCTTGGTCATCAGGCTCGCGATGTGAGTCTTGACGGTACTCAGGGAGATGTAGAGGTCCCGGGCGATCTCGGTATTCGCCTGGCCCCGTGCCACCGCGTCGAGCACGTCCTCCTCACGTGCGGTCAACGGCGCCGTCGGGGACTTCAGCTCTGAGACCGCCTCCGAGCGCCCGGCGCGCGGAGACGAGCCGGCGAAGGCCTCGATCAATCGCACGGTGACGCTCGGGTCGATCATCGCATCGCCACGAGCGGCCGCATGGATAGCTTCGGCCAGCAGGACGGGCCCGGCGTTCTTGAGCAGGAACCCGCGCGCACCGTTCCGCAGCGCGGTGTAGACATACTCGTCGAGATCGAAGGTGGTGATCACCACCACCGGGATCGGGTCGGGCACCCCCGGGCCGGCGAGCCGCTGGGTGACCTCCAGCCCGTCCATGGCAGGCATCCGGATGTCGACCAGGCACACGTCCGGACGTTCCTGATGGGCGAGCCGGATCGCCTCCTCCCCGTCGGCGGCCACGGCGACCACCTCGATACCGGGCTGGGCGTCCAGGATCATCCGCAGCCCCGTGCGGACGATCTCCTGGTCGTCGGCCACCAGCACGCGGATGCTCACCGGTGCGATCCTGCCAGGGGAAGGGTGGCCATGACGATCCAGCCGCCGGCCGGGCCAGGGCCGGCGCTGCAGTGCCCGCCGAGCAGCGTGGCCCGCTCGGTCATGCCGGCGATCCCGTAGCCCCTCGACGGTGGGGCGTGCGCCGGTCTGCCGTCGTCACGGATCTGCAGGGTCACCTCTCGGTCGTCGATGTGAACCAGCAGGTGGGCCCGCGTGGCGTGCCGGGCGTGCCGCCGCACGTTCGTCAGCGCCTCCTGGGCGATACGGTACGCCGCCGCTGAGACTCGAGCGGGCACCGTCGAGGCCTCCCCCGTGACCTCCACCTGCACCGGGACCGCGTCGCCGGCGCGAGCGAGCGCGCTCAGGTCGGCGATCCCGGGGGCTGGGGCCAGTTGAGCGTCGCGGTCTCGGCGCAGGATGCCCGCGATGGAGCGCATCTCCTCCAGCGCACGGGTCGCTTCATCCTCGATCACCTGGAGGGCGTCGAGAGCGGCAGCGGTGCCAGCAGTAGCAGAAGCACCATCGGAAGCAGGAGTGACAGCAGGGGTGACAGCACTATCGGCACGTCCCTCCGCCGCCGCGACTGCACGGGCTGCCTGGGCACGCACGGCGATCGCGGAGACGTGGTGGGCGACGGTGTCGTGCAGGTCACGAGCCAGGCGCTCACCTTCGACCAAGCGCACCTGTTCCATCTCGCGCGCACGTGAGGCTGCACGCCAGCGGAACGCCAGGCCGAGCGCACCGGTGGCGAGGACCACCGCCGCTGATCCCCAGGCGTCGGCCCAGGGGGCCGAGCCCACGAGGCTCGGGACCATCACAGCGAGGAGCATCAGTACCGCACCGGCGAGCATCGACCGGCTGCTCCCCCACCGTGGTACCGCGTACACCAGGGTGAGCATGTAGATCGAGGAGACCAGGGCGAGATCGGTCGCGATCACCTGCCCCGCGACCGCGGCGACACCGAGTGCGATGGCGAGCATCGCCGTCGAGAATCGGCGCCGCCACAGCGTGGTGACAGCGACAGCCACCAGCACCACAGCCCACGGCCACTGCGGTGGAGCATCGGTGCGCAGGGCTGTCTCGGCGGCGACGCTGACGACCACACCAAGCAGCAGAGCCCAGTCGCGCCATCCGCGGGCCGGCGGGTCGGCGGGCGGCGTCAGCCAGGTGCGCGTGGCGAGGCCCATAACGTCAGCATACGGTCGCCTCATCGTCGACCCCGGCGGATGGCGATCTCGGCGACGACCATGTTGATGCCCCAGCCGGCGGCCATGAGGATGGTGTACTGCGTAGTCTCGGGGATGCCGAGATCGAGCATCATCGGCATCAGGGTGAACACCTGCGTGCCGGCACCGAGGCCGATCGCATAGGAGCGGATCATCCACGCGCGATGCACGCGAACGTTCCGGCGCCTGATCGCGGCCACGGCGACCACGAGACCAGTCGCCATCATGGCCCCGAGGCCCACCCGGATGACCGCGAGAGCTGGGCCGTTGACGGCGGGCAGGTCGTAGCCCACCGCCATCCAGATACCGGAGAGCGCCGACACCAGACCTGCGGGGACCAGGACCCGCCCGGCGAAGCGGTGCCAGCGCCGTCGACGCAGCGACGGGATGAATTGCAACGCGCCCAGCACCAGGTATAGGGCGGAGCAGACGATGTGCGCGACGACGGGCACCGGGGAATCGAAGAAGCGGGCGTTCTCAGCCGTGACCGTGGCCCCGGACGCCAGTTCGTTGATACGCATCGAGCCGGCGATCACGGGCACGAGGGCGAGGAAGAGGAGCCCGGCCGGAACCGGCCACGACCGGCGACGATCATGCGGGCGAACGGGGGCGGACAGCGTGGGAGAGGCCATACCTCGATCCTGTCGGCGCGGTCGGGTCGACCACATCGGCCATCGAGCCGGAAGACATCGTCCTTGTGGCCGAGTCCGTAGGATCGGGCCGATCCCTCCCCATCCCCGAGGAGCCCTATGGCGACGGCGCAGCAACCCGCTCAGAAGCGAGGACCCTATCGCAAGACGCGCCAACGCCGTCGGGACATCCTCGACGCAGCGCTGGCTGTCTTCGCCGAGTCCGGCTACCGCGGGGGATCGCTGAAGGACGTCGCCGAGCGGGTGGGGCTGAGTGAGGCGGGCCTGCTGCACCACTTCGGGTCCAAGAGTGAGCTGCTCATCGCCGTGCTGGAGCACCGAGACGAGCTCACCCGTTCCTCCTATCCGATGGAGGGACGGACAGGGCCGGAGCACCTCGTCAACATGATCACCCTCGCGCATCGCAACGCCCAATCCCCGGGCGCAGTGGAGCTGTTCACTCTGCTCAAGACCGAGGCGATCCTGCCCGACCACCCGGCGCACGACTTCTTCGCCGACCGCGCCGCGCGAGTCGAGCGGGAGATCCGGGCGATGCTGGCGGACCTGCACGACCGGGGCTGGCTCAAGGCCGGCGTGGATATCGAGCGCACCACGTTGGTCACGATCGCACTCTGGGACGGGCTACAGATCCAATGGCTGAGCAGGAGGCACAGCTTCAGCGTGGCCGAGGCGCTGCGTGAGCACCTGGAGTGCCTGCTGAACCGTCCGTTCCCGCCTGTTCCCCGGCTCGACGCGTCGCCGTAGCGCACGAGTGGCCCACTGCAGCCCGCACCCGGAGCCGCTGGGACACCATCCTGAGTCACGACCACAAAACCGAGCGTGCACTAGGCTTTAACTTTCTGCGATGCCGCCGTACGAGAGGGACCCGTGACTCGCCCGAACATCCTGTGGATCAGCACTCACGACATCAATCCCCATCTCGGGGCCTACCGCGGCATCTGGCCCGGCGCCGAGGACGCCCACACCCCGGTGCTCGACCAGCTGGCGCGGGAGGGCGTGACCTTTGACAACGCCTACGCCTCGGCCCCGGTGTGCGCCCCGTCCCGGGCGGCCATCTACACCGGCTGCCATCCCCCGGCGACGGGCATGATGCACATGCGCTCAAGCTCGGTGCCCCCACCGCAGGTGCGGATCTTCACGGAGTACTTCCGGCGAGCCGGCTACTGGACGACGAACAACTGGTTCACCGACATGCAGGTCGAGACACCTCCGACCGCTTTCGATGACTGCTCCCCCACGGCACACTGGCGCGACCGGCCCCGTGCCGACACCCCGTTCTTCGCCACCTTCCACGGGCTGATCACGCACGAGTCGCAGCTCTACCTCGACGACGAGGACTTCGCCGAGCGCACGTCTCACGTGCCAGCCGAGCATCGGCACCACCCCGACGACGTCACCCTCCCTCCGTACCACCCCGACACGCCGACCTTTCGGCAGGCCTGGGCGCGCTACCACGACCTCATCACCGAGATGGACCACTGGGCCGGCACCATCCTCGACCAGCTCGACGAAGACGGCCTCGCCGACAACACGGTGGTGGCGTTCTGGAGCGAGCACGGCCTCGGGATGCCGCGTCACAAGCGGTGGGCGAACGAGGCCGGTCTACGCGAACCCCTCATCGTCCGCTGGCCGGGCCACCTCCAGCCGGGCAGCCACCGCACCGAGCTCGTGCACCTGCTCGACCTGGCACCCACGATGCTGGAGATCGCCGGGATCGAGATCCCCGACCACATGGACGGCCGCTCGTTCCTGACTCCCGAGGGCCAGTTCCGCCACCAGAACACGCAGGTCTTCGGCGGACGCGATCGCATGGACGAACAACGCGACACCGTGCGCACGGTGCGCAGCGGCCGGTTGCGTTACACCCGCAACCTGCACCCGGACCGCAGTCCGATGCAGCACTGCCACTACCCCGACGCGGTCTCCACCTGGAAAGAACTCCGCCGGCTCTGTTTCGAGGAGGCGGGCCAGCTCGGCCGCGGTGATCGACCCGACCGGCTCACCCCACTGCAACGCACCCTGGTGGCGCCGGATAAACCTGCCGAGGAGCTCTACGACGTCGAAGCCGACCCCTACGAGACAACCAACCTCGCGGGTGAGGAATCCTACGCCGTCGAGGTGGAGAACCTCCGCGAGGCACTCGACGCCTGGATGGCGCGCACCGGGGATCTGGGACTGCTGCCCGAGGAGGACCTTGTCGAGCGCTGGCGACCGGCGGGGCGAGCTCGGACCACGGCCACCCCAGAGGTCACGGCCACCCCAGCGGTGCAGACGGCCGGACACGTACTCCGGCTCAGTTGCGCGACCGAAGGCGCCTCGCTGGCATGGACCGCGGTACCACCGGCGCAGGACGCGACCGCCCCCCTGCCCCCGTTCTCCACCGGCGGTGGAGCACAGCCGGTCACCATCGTGCCGCCGGCCGAGAACTACCGCGGCTGGAAGCTCTACGACGAACCACTCGCGCTCGCCCCCGGGCGGTACTGGGTGGGTGCGTGGCGGCTGGGGTACCGGCCCAGTCAGCAGGTGGAGGTGGTGCTGGAGCCCCTCTCAGCGGCGGCCACCAGCGACTATGCCGGACGGGGCGTCCTGGAGTGAGCTCCAGGACGCCCCGCTCACAGTGCTACAGACGGGTCGCCGCCGCCGACCGGCGCCGGAGCACCAAGCCGACCGTCAGGAGCACCGCCGCGATCAGTGCCGCACCGGCGACCCCCGCTCCGGTGATCGGCAGGCCGGGACGGTCTGCATCCACCCCGCCGGAGCCCTGGTCCGGGTTGCCGGGGTCGGAGCCATCACCGGGGTCACCCGTCGGGTCCGTCGGGTCCGTCGGATCCGTCGGATCCGTCGGATCCGATGGATCAGTAGGGTCAGTGATGTCCGCTGCGAGCAGCTGCGGCGCCGAGGAGACGCTCTGGCCGTACCCGTCCACGACGCGGCCGTACCACAGCAGGTCCTCAGAACTGCTCTCGAACGAGACGTCGACCGCCTCACCCGGAGCCACGTCCACTGTGGTGACCTGGGTCGACGGCTCGGTGACGGCCCATCCGGCGGAGGCGAGCGTGGTGCTGCGGATCAGGTCGACCGCCACGACGAACTCCTCGTCGGTGGCGTCGTAGCGAGCATCGCTGCCGCGGAACGCCGGCTCGTCGTAGGCCCAGGCCTCGAACGTGTCCAGCGTCGGTGAGTAGGCGTTGATCGCCATCAGCCCCGCGTCCAGATCCAGCTGGAGGAGCCGCTGGAAGCCGGTATCCCGGTCCAGGAGGTCATCGCGGGTGACGGTCGGATCAGCAGCCTTGGTCGAGCGGTAGCCCTGGTAGTCGGCCAGCATCTCGATCACCGTGCGACCTGACTCACCGACGTTGCTCACCGCGAGGGCGTCCTGGCCCACGACCGTCGCATCCGTCTGCTCACCCGTCACCGGGTCAGCGTAGGAGGTGGAGACCCCGTGGTAGTGACCCCCGAGCACCAGGAAGACGTTCTCGTTCGGCGCCACGACCTGCTCCCACACGTCCGCACCGGTCGCGGTGTAGCGGCGGTCGATATCGTCGCGCTCGCCGGAGGTGTGCAGGTAGGAGTGCACGGCGAGGACCACGTTGTGCGTCGGGTGAGCCTGCGCCTGCTCGGACGCCCAGGCGAGCTGCTCGTCCGAGGGGCGGTAGGGCAGGCTGATGGCGAGGAAGTCGACGCCGTCGGCGGAGAAGTAGTCGGTGTGCGCGGAGTTGTCCCCGGGCGCCCAGGCCTGCCCGTACCACGGCTGGTCCTGGTACATCTCGACCGGGAAGTACTCGTTGTACCGGTCGTTGTTGTGACCCCACATGTTGTCGTGGTTGCCGGGCAGCACACCGTTGGGGACCTGCGCGTCGTTCAGCAGGCTCATGATGTCCTGCGCAGCCTGGAACTCCCGGTCGGCGCGTTCGGGGGAATGGTTCCCGTTCATCCAGTTCTGAATGATGTCTCCGGTGAGCGTGTTGTACCCGATCTTGCGGTCGTCGGCGTTGGCCACCACCCAGCTGGTCATCTGGCGGAAGACATCCTGGAAGCCCTCGGCCAGAAACTGGGTGTCGGTCATGTGGTTGATCGCCAGGTCGTAGCTGCCGGGATCGGCGAACGCCTGGTCGTGCACGCCCACCTCTTCGTGCAGACCACCGGATGTTCGTGGCCCGTCGATGACCATCAGGTCAGCCACGGCCTCGCCCTCACGGGCGGAGACCTGCGCCATCAGGGCGATGTCACCATCCGCCGACGGCACGGCGGCATCGATCTGCTCCCAGCCGCTACCGGTCCAGTGCAGCAACTGCAGCTCGTTGCGCGGCGCGGCGCTACCGGTCCAGACGAACTCCACGGGCTCGTCGGTGGTGATCTCAAAGCGCTGGAACGGGTAGCCCTGGACCGATCCGGCCACGTCATCGGCCGTTTCGACGATGCTCTCCCCGGGCACGGCGAGCGCGGCGGGGACAGCCTCGGCACTCACACCCTCGCGGACCACGACGTCGGAGTCGAGCACGACCGCCGAGCGTGCCTCGAGTTCGAGACCGGTGACGTTCTGGTGCTCGGTGGTCAGGCTGAAAGTGCGCTCACCCACGGCGGCCACCTGCGGGGTACCGGGTACGTGCGTGGTCTCCACCGTCACCGGGTCGAGCTCGCCGGGCAGCGGGACGGTCGGGTCGACGTACTCGGCGTCAGCGAGCACGCCCGGGGTGCGCTCGGCGGTCACCACGAAGTCCCGCTCGTTGTCGCCGGTGAACTGGGCTCGGGTGTAGCTCTCCCCCTCGTCGAACTTCGTCCAGTTGCGTGCCTCCTCACCCAGCCGGCAGGGGGTGTATGCGTTCACGTTGACGTCGTAGGTGGCGAAGGTGTCCACGAGCCGTCCATCGGCGTCGGTGATGTAGATCCCATAACCGCCGCCCCCGTTCAAGCCGGTGGCGTAGGTCCCGTCCGCGAGCGCCAGGAGTGCGTCCGGCGCCGCGGCGGGCACGCCGAGATAGGTGTGCCCGGGAGCGACGGTGACGTCGCCCAGGTCGGCGATCTGGACCGAACTGCCGGTTCCGGGCTGGCCCGTCCCGTAGCACCGGTAGGCCGACCATCCCGCCAGGTTCACCGGCTCATCGCCATAGTTGCCGAGCTCGAAGAACTCGTCGTTGCCACCGGCCGGGCCCGCCCCGACGACCTCGCTGATCCGCATGCTCTGGAAGCCGGTGAACTCCGGAGCCGGAGCGTAGTCAGTGGCCGGGTCGTGCGAACCAGGCGTGCGGGTCGGAGTGACGACGAAGTCATCGATGTTGTTCCCGGTGTCTTGCACCCGCTGATACGACGTGGAGTCGAAGTGGTTGAGCTTCTCGCGAACCGGCTCACCGCTGGTGCACGGGCTGTTGCGGTTGTCGTAGACGCCCACGCTGTCGACGATCTCGTCGCTCCCAGTGAGGAGCATGACGCCGAAGTCGAGCCAGTGCATCGACGTGCCGTAGGTGACGTCGGCCTCGGTGGCGTACGCCCCGCCGGAGCGTGCCGCGAGGTAGCTCTCCCCCGGGTCGAGGATTGAACCGGTCGGTAGCGCACCGACTTGCAGGTATTGCGTCCCGTTCCCGCCACAACGGAAGAGTTGGTAGCCGCTCATGTCGACCGCGGCCTGCCCATAGTTCGTGATCTCGATGTACTGGTCCGCGCTACCGCCCACCGAGCCATTGGTGAACTCCGAGAAGCGCAGTCCGTTGTCCACCCGGGCGACGTCGTGAGCGGAGACGTTCGCAGCCCCCACCGTCCGGGGGGCGACCACCCAGTCCGCCTCGATGTCGCCGGTGTTGGCGACCCGCTGGTGGGACTCGTCCAAGCGGTGCTGGAGACCGCGCTGAAGCCACTGGCCCTGGTTGTCGCAGTCGGTGGCGATGTCCTCGTGGTAGAACCCGATCGCGTCGAGGCGCTGCCCGTCGGCGTCCTCGATGAACGCACCGAACCCGAAGCTGTGCAGGCTGGTGCCGTAGTACGCGTCTGCGGCGTACCCCGAGCCCTCCCGCGCCGCGGTGTACTGCTCCCCCGGCTGCAGCACCGTGCCGTCCCCAACCACCGCCTGCGGCCCGTACCCGCCCCCGGTCTGTCCGCACCGGAAGATCCGCCACCCGGAGATGTCTACCGGAGCAGCTCCGTAGTTGGTGATCTCGATGAAGTTCTTCGCGGAGTCGCGGTTGGATTGCGACGATGCTCCAGCACCACCGTTGGCCACTTCGCTGATCAGCACGTCGGAGCCCGGTTCGATGTCGAACCGCATGGGTACGGGACTCGCCGTGGCGGCGAGCGTTGGCGCCATCGCGAGCGCTGCGAGCGCCGTGGTGGCGAGCGCTGCTCGGAGGAATCTCCCAGGTGGGCGGAGCATGACATCCCTTCGTCACTCAGTCCGACGCGGTGTCGGCATCCGTGCATCCTCACGGGCGCAGGCAAACGCCAAGGAGAGAGCAGGTGACGTCCTGGTGAGCACGTGGTCAACAGGGCAGTCGCGAGTGCACCCGGCCACGCGACCCTCTGACGTCTCCCGGGTCAATGGGTGACCTCGAGCCCGGAGGTCGGCGGCGCTGCGAGGGCAGCGACAGTCGCGATCGCCGCCTCGGCGACACGTTCGGCGCACCCCGGCGCGAACGGTGCCGGCATGCCGTAGTAGCGGTGGGCGTCGAGCACCTCGTAGCCACCGTGGGCGTACTCCTGTGACGGCGGCAGGTAACCCGGGACGTCGTCGGCGTACCCGACCACGAGTACTGGCCGCCCCACAGCCTCGGTGACGGTTCGCTCGATCTCCTCAGCCGTCTGCAGGAACGGTTCGCCCGGGAGGAACACCGCGATCACCCCCAGATCGACGGCGGTGACGTGCCCCTCCCAGGGTGCCGGATCGTCGGGGATGCTGGTTCCGGCCCAGTCGATCCACGCCTGCAGCACCCGGGCCAGACCGGCGTCGGCCGTGCGCTGCCGGGCACGCCAGCTATGCACCTGTACCTCACGCTCACTGTGGTCTGGGCGGACGAACGGAAGTCGCACAGATCTGCGCACGCACCGGACGCCGTCGGTGGTCAACAATTGCTCCGTGGCCGCCAGCGCCAGGGAGGCCAGGTGGCGGCCGATCCGGTCGGCCTCAGCGGGCGTGCGAACCCCCGGACCCGACTCGGCATAGGAGGCCTCGGCCGGGTCCCCGGTGTTGACGTCGCCGGCCGCGCCGGTGAGGAAGAGGCACACGCTGCCGGGATGCGCCTGCTCGACCGCGTCCCGCAGGGCTCCGGGGTAGTCGGCAGCGATGAGCCGGTTCGAGGCGTCCAGCACCACGGGATGGCACGGGTAGCTCACCACATCGGCGACCACCCGGTCGTGAGCCCGGAATGTCAGGCGGGTCACAGGTGGGTCGATCACGCGGCCGACGTGGCGCCGGTTGCGCGCCACACCGGCCCCGTGAGCACGGGCCACGACCACCTCACACGGCGTCCGCGAGGAGGCGGCCTCCCGGACCGTCTCGGCGGCCGCGGTCACGAGTGCCTCGTGCACCGCAGCGTCATGACCTCCGACCCGGCCGAACGCGACGCACGGGCCGGCGTGAGTGTGGGTGGCAGTGACGACACACGTGCCCACGCCGGCCACCTTCGTTCGTACCGCCACCTCGATCGCCGCGGTGGTGCGCGGGTGCACGGCGCACACGTCCAGCGAGAGCACGGCCACGTCACCCGCGACCAGGGCGCGCACGGACGTCGGCTGCAGGACCCCGGTGCTCGGTCCGGCCCGCCCGGCGTAGCCGGACATCACCGTCCCCGCGGGGACGTCCACGTGACGCCGGGCCGCACCCACAGCTACCGTCCTCAGTGCTCCCACCGGCTCCCACCAGCTCCCACCTGTCGGAACCCCGCGACGGGTCCGGGTGGGGTGAGGATACGCTGCCGCGCATGCCGACGACGTCACGAGCACCGTTGCTGCTCGCACCCGACACCCCGCGCCTGCTGAAAGCCGGAGCACGAGGCTTCGTGCTGACGCTCGCCGGCGGCGGGTACGCCCACCGGTCCGACCACGAGGGTCCCGGCACCGCGACCTGGCTCACCGAGCAGGGAATCGCCGCCGGTCACCTCGACTACCCGGTGGCCCCGGCCCGCTACCCCGAAGCCCTGGAGCAGGTGCTCCTCGGGCTGGCCGACCTGCGCGCAGGGGTGCACGGAGAGGTAACCGGCCCCCTCGTGCTCGCGGGGTCCTCTGCCGGCGGGCATCTGGCCGGCACGGCCGCCACCGCCACGGTGGACGAACTCGCGACGCTAGCCGCGCAGGAGAATGTGCCGGCCACTGGGCTGGCTCGCCCGGACCTCGTGACGCTGTCCTACCCGGTCTTCTCATTGGTCAACCGAGCCCACGTGGGATCGCGGCGCAACCTGCTGGGCGAGGATCACACGGAAGCGCTGGCGTTCGCACTCAGCATCGAGAACCGGGTGGATGCCAGAACTCCCCCCGCCTTCGTGTGGCACACCGCCGACGACGCATCCGTCCCGGTGGAGAACACGCTGGCGGCCATCTCCGCCTGGCGAGCGGCGCGCGTGGAGGTGGAGGGGCACATCTACCCCAGTGGCGTACACGGCGTCGGTCTCGCGCTCGATGAGCAGGGCGCCGTGGCCGACTGGACCGCGCACTGGTTGGCGTGGCTGCTGCGACATGGGGTGCGTCCAGCGACCTGAGGCCTTCCTGGTGCGACTGGCAGCTGAGCACCGGTCCTCGGCACCCTGACACCTCGGCCCTCGCGGTTCCGGGTCGGATCGGGGTGGTCCCCGATGTACCGGTACCCCGGCGACGGGTTGGCTGGAGACATGGACGCCTTTCTCACCGGACTCGCCGATCAGTTCGGCCCGCTGCTGCTGCTGATGGGCGGGGTGTTCGCATTCGTCGAGTCCGCCCTCGGCGTCGGGCTCGCCTTCCCCGGGGAGACGGCGGTGCTCACCCTGGGAGCGGCGACGACCACACCGGCCGACGTGGCCTGGGCCCTGGGCGTGGTGGCCGTCGGGGCAAGTCTGGGCGACCATGTCGGCTACCTGATCGGCCGTCGGCTCGGCCCGGGGCTACGGGAGAGCGCACTGGTGCGCCGGGTGGGCGTGCACCGCTGGGACGCTGGGGCACGAATGATCGGTCGCCACGGCCTGTGGGCGGTGGCGGCGTCCCGGTTGCTGCCAGGGGTGCGCACCGTGGTCCCTGCGGTCGCAGGCGCGGCAGGCCTGGGCTACCGCGGCTTCGTCACCGGCTCGATGCTCGGGGCGGCGAGCTGGTCCACGCTCTGGTGGGAGCAGGCGCATCCGCCCGCACCGCGTTACCGGAGATGGCAGGCACCTTGGGTACGGCTGGATGGATCGCAGTGAGTGTGGTGGCACTGGCAGCCGTGGTGGTCACGATCGTGTTCCGGCGCCGGCACCGGAACACTACCGTCACGCGCCTGTGACCGACGGATGATCCGGGCTCGGATCCCGCAGCCAGGCCAGCACTGCCAGAACCCGCCGGTGGTCGTCCGTGGACGGCGGGAGGGCGAGCTTGTCAAAGATCGAGGAGACGTGCTTCTCCACGGCTTTCGCGGTCACCACCAGCGTGCGTGCAATGGCCGTGTTGGTCCGCCCTTCCGCCATCAGCGCGAGCACCTCCCGCTCTCGTGGTGAGAGCCGGTGCACTCCGATCGCTCGGCGAGAGGCGAAGAGTTGTGCGACCACGGTCGGATCGAGCACCGTGCCACCGGCGGCCACCCGCTGGAGCGCATCGGTCAGCTCCGCGAGATCGGCCACGCGGTCCTTGAGCAGGTACCCCACCCCGCCACCGGTCGCCAGCAGATCGTCGGCGTAGGACTCCTCCACGTATTGGGACAGGACCAGCACCGCGCTGCCCGGATTCTCAGCGCGGACGACGAGGGCGGCGCGCAGGCCCTCATCGGTGAACGAAGGAGGCATGCGGACGTCAAGGATCGCCACATCCGGCTGGAGCTCGCGGACGACCTGCACGAGTTGATCACCGTCTCCGACCGCGGCGACGACTTCGCAGCCGGCCTCTCGCAGCAACCGGACCAGCCCCTCCCGCAGCAGCACCGAATCCTCGGCCAGAGCGACACGCATCCTGTGATCGTAGTCCGCGCCCGGTCCATGGAGACATGGAGATGGTGGATGGGCACAGGCCCCGGGTGGCCGAGTACCGGCAATCACCCGGTCATATGGTGGCTACCACCTGGGTGCCGCCGTCCTCAGGACTGATCACCTGCAAGGTCCCATCGATCCCAGCGAGCCGGTCAGTGAGCCCAGCCAGCCCGTGTCCCTTGCCCACGTGAGCCCCGCCCACACCGTCGTCGCTGATGCGCACGACGAGCGTGTCGTCGTCGGTGAGGGAAACGGACACGCGGACGAGCCCGGCACCGGAATGCTTGGCGGCGTTCGCGAGCGCCTCGGTCACGACGAAGTAGGCGGCTGACTCCCGGGCGGCCGCGAGCCGCTGGTCCGCGGTGAGAGACACATCCAGCTCCACGGGAATAGGTGAGCGGCCCGCAACCGCCGCGATCGCAGCTCGTAGCCCACGGTCGGCGAGCACCGGCGGTGCGATCCCGCGGGAAAGTGCACGCAACTCCTCCAGGCTCGACTGGACCTGCTCGATCGCCTCACCGATCAGAGTGCCTGCGGCGTCGGCGTCATCCTGTCCGAGGCGCCGTTGAGCCGCCCGCAAGTCCATACTCATCCGTACCAACCGCTGCTGCGGTCCGTCATGGATGTCTCGCTCGATCCGTCGCAGAGTGTCCGCCTCGGCATCCACGGCGGCTGCCCGAGACTGGGTGAGGGACTGGATCTGCTCACGCAGTGCCGTCGTGGAGGTTCCACCGAGGGTGATCCGGGCCAGGCCGCGGTGTACGGCCACCAGCCCGCGGACCACCCAGGGTGCGCTGACGAGCAGCAGCAGACCCAGCACCGTGGTCAGCGCGATGTCGGCCGCACGGCCCGGGTATCCGAGCAGGTCGGCCAGGCCGCTGTCATTCTCGGGCAGGAAGCGCTCCCAGACGATGTAGAGCACCGACCCAGCGCCGCCGATCCACCAGACCACCGCGATCACGAAAGTGGCGATCGAGACCGGGAAGCGCAACAGACCGTACAGCAGGTCCAACCAGCTCTGACCGTGGGCGAGCCGCGCCAGGATGCGGCGCACCCCCCGTTCCGATGTGCGGTACGGGCGCGTGAGGGGTACCGGGTAGCCAATCGCGGCGAGCCGGCGCCGGTCGAGGTTCCCCAGACCATGACTCGCCGTCAGCGTCACAGCCAGGACGGGAAGTCCGAGGAGTGTCACCAACAGCCCGGCGCCGACCGAGACTCCGGCCACGAAGACCACGAACCCGGCGATCGCGAGCGGCAGACTTAGCAGCAGGTAGCCGGTCTCACGGAATGCCCGGCCCAGCAACGAGACCCGCGCGCCGCCGCCGGGTGCGGTTCTCCGGGCACCACCCTGGGCGGGCTCCTCGACGGGTGTCATGCGCTCAGCCTGCCCGTCTCGGCCTGTGACAGCCAAGTCACCCGGGAGCCAAGCAGAATCACGCCAACCACCACGGCCACTGTTGCCACGACCGGCCAGGCGGAGTCGGGCCGGAACCCGTACACGGTCAGTCCGAGCAGACCGAGGGACACCAGCAGTGAGGCACCGGCGACCTGCGCGGGGGCAACCGGGGCGGCGGGCAACCGGGTTCGCTCCACCCGTCCCGCCAGCCGCACCAGGAGGGTCACCACCACGATCAGCGCGGCCAGCCACACAGGAAGCTGGCCGAACCACAGCAGGCTACCGGGCTCCGGCGTTCCCTGTCCGAGACCGAGCACCGCCACCCCGGCCACGATCACCAACGCGGGGGTGTGCCAGAGGTAGATCGTCATCGACGCACCAGAGACACGGTCGAGCGCCCGGGACACGGCGGGCCGGGACGCCCAGCGCGTGATCGGCGCCCGCGCCCACAGGACGAGTCCCAGCTGCCCGGCCGCCAGGGCGAGCAGGACCGCCGTTGGAGGGTTCATGGCGGACATCGCCTCACCAGGCATCCCGATCATGGACGCCGGGTACGGACCCCATGCCACGGCGAGCGCGACGCCGGCGAAGCCTGCGAAAGCCATCGCGAGAGCCCACCGCCCGCTGACCCGGGCTAGCCGCCCGGCCACGTAGTGCACCCCGACCTGGTACACCGCCGCCCAGACAAGGATCACATTGAGATAGCCGAGCGCCGTGACGTCGGTGTCGAACCGGAGCATGTCCACCAGCACCGCGCCCAGCGCAAGCGCGGCAACCTCGCGCCCGCGCCAGCGGCCCGCGAGGCGGACTATCACCGGACTGATGACGGTGAGGAGTACGTAGATCACCAGGAACCACAACAGAGCGCCCACCAACCGGGCGGAGGTGATCACCGGCTCGGCCGGCACACCCAGGGCAAGCAGCGCCTGCGGGACAGGTAGCCACACCGCGGCGAGGGCGAGCACCGGGACCGCGAGCCGGCGAACCCGGCCGGCCACCCAGTCGGTGTCACGCCCGACGCCCCGGGCGTGGCGTCGCCGCAGACTGATCGCAGTCGCGGCTCCGCCGGTGAAGAAGATCAGTGGCATCACCTGACTGATCCAGGTGATCATCCAGCCATGCTCGGTGGCGAGGGCGTTGCCTGTGGACAGATGCCCGTCCTGGTAGGCGATCACGGGCATCAGCCAATGCTGGAGCACGACGAGCGAGATGGCGAAGACGCGGAGCACGTCGACGAAGCCGTCGCGTGGGGTGGAGCGTTCCGGGGGCGCGGGCGGCCTCGACGCAGTCAGGGGTGTGGTCATGCCTCCAGCCTGCTGGCCCCGGATCCGCAGCACACGGGTGCCTCCCGGCCTCTTGCAGGTAGGGGTACCCCTACCTTTGGATGGGCGTAGGTTGGACCACATGCACGCAGTGGTCGCGAATCAGCCGGGTGGACCCGAGGCCCTCACCGTGCAGGAGGTCCGGGCACCGGAGCCAGGATCTGGCCAGCTCCTGGTACGCACCGAGGCCGTCGGGGTCAACTTCATCGACACCTATCACCGGTCGGGGGTGTACCCGGTGGACTTCCCGCTCACTCCCGGTGGCGAGGGAGCTGGGGTGGTGAGTGCGGTGGGCGACGGTGTCGACTCCGTGGTCGTCGGAGACCGGGTGGCCTGGGCGAGCAGCGACAGCGGGAGCTATGCCGAGCAGGTCCTCGTCGACGCGACCCAGGCGCTACCCGTGCCGGATGGTGTCAGCGCGCAGATCGCCGCTGCGACGCCCCTGCAGGGCATGACCGCACATATGCTCGTCGACGGCGTCACCCACCTCGGGTCCGGCCAGACTGTCCTGGTGCACGCCGGCGCGGGCGGGGTGGGACTGCTGCTGACCCAGCTGGCCGTGGCGCGGGGCGCCCGGGTGATCACCACTGTCTCCACTCAGGAGAAGGCCGACCTCTCCCGGCGGGCGGGTGCGGCGGAGGTGATCCGCTACGACCAGTTGGACGACCTCACGGCCGAACTGCCAGCCCTGGTCCGCGATCTCACCCAGGGTGAGGGCGTGCACGTCGCCTACGACGGCGTGGGCAAGGACACCTTCGACGCCTCGCTGGCGAGCGTGCGCCGTCGGGGACTGCTCGTGCTGTTCGGCGGGGCCAGCGGACAGGTGCCACCGTTCGATCTGCAACGCCTCAACCGGGCCGGCTCGCTGTTCGTGACCAGGCCGACGCTGTTCCATTACATCGCGGACGCGGACGAGCGGGCCTGGCGCGCGCGGGAAATCTTCGCGGCCGTCGCCGACGGCTCACTGGACGTCCGGATCGGAGCGCGGTTCCCACTCGCCGACGCGGCTCGCGCCCATACTGCCCTGGAGGGGCGCCAGACCACGGGGAAGGTGCTACTGCTCCCGTGATGCGTGCGTGAATGACAGGCTCGGCACCGGGCTGACGTGGTCGCTCGGCCTACTCGTGCTGTGCGCCTTCGGCACCTGGTACTACGGCTACGGCGTGCTCATCGAGCCGATCGCCCAGGAGACCGGCTGGAGCCAGGCCACGCTCACGAGTGCCTACGGGGTGGCCCTGCTGCTCGTGGGCATCGGCTCGGTGCTGGCCGGCCGCGCCATGGACAGGTCCGGCCCCCGGCCGGTCTTCGTGGTGGCGATCCTCGGCACCTGCGCGGGGACGGCAGGAGCGACGACGGCGCAGCATCCGCTGGTCTTCATCGTCGCGGCGGTGGCGGCTCAGGCGTGCGTCGGGGCGGTGGGCTACTACGCGATCGCGCACGCGATCATCGCGCGGGTGGCCCCGGGGAGCCGGACGCGAGCGATCACGCGCAACACCCTGTTCGGGGCGATGGCGAGCCCGATCTTCCTGCCGGTGATGGCGTGGGCAGTCACGGCGTGGGGCTGGCGGGTCAGCATGGCCGGGGCCGGTGCACTAGTAGCGCTGGTGATGATCTGGGTGGCGGTACTGACGGGGCGGGTGGCACCGACGGACGGGGCATCCGGGACGTTGCTGGGCAGCCTCGCGTTCGCCGTTCGCGACCGGACGCTGCGGCGCCTGCTCGCTCTCGGTGTGGTCGGTGGGGCGATGATGTCCGTCCTGCTGTTGTTCCAGGTGCCGGCGATGGTCGACGCGGGACTCACCCTGGCGCTGGCGTCTTCGCTGGCGGGTGCGCGCGGTGCCTTCCAGCTGGTCGGGCGTCTGCCACTGCCGTGGGTACTGGACCGGGCACCCCACCGGGCCGTGGTGCGGGTGTGCCTGCTGCTGTTCGGTCTCCCGGCACTGCTGCTCCCGGTCGCGGGCTGGTTGCCCGCGGCGCTGGTGTTCGTGGTGCTGGCCGGGATCGGTGTGGGCGCCTACTCCACGATGGAGAGCGTGTACACGGTGGAGTTCACCGACGCACGCTCGGTCGGCCTGATCCTCGGCGCTTTCGCCCTGGCACGCGGGGTCGGCTCCGCCATCGGGCCGACACTCGCGGGCTGGACCGTCGATCTCACCGGCACCCGCACCCCGGTGCTCGTGGCGTTGGCGGCACTGGCGATCGTGGCGGTGGTGCTGGTCCCCCGGCCTGCCCACTCCGGCGACCAATCCCCCTCATCTTGACACATACCCATATGGGAATATGGTTGGGGTATGGCACGTGCAGCGACGACCTCAGACGTCTTCAATGCGATCGCCGAGCCGCAGCGCCGGGAGATTTTGACCCTGCTGCGCACCGGCGAACGGCCGGTGACCGAACTGGCCGAAGAGCTAGGGATGACTCAGCCCGGGGCATCCAAGCACCTACGCGTGCTTCGCGAGGTCGGACTCGTGCAGGACCGCAAAGCCGGTAAGCAACGGCTCTATGGCCTCGATGCCCGCGGATTGCGACCGGTCCACGAGTGGACCGGCGGGTTCGAGCAGTTCTGGAACGCAAGCTTCGATCGCCTGGACGCGTACGTGCAGGAACTGAAGCAGGAGAGGCAGGAGTAGCAGATGAGCACGACAGGACGAGCAGCGCCGACTTCGCCGGCAGCCGACCGCGAGATCGTGATCGACCGGGTGATCGACGCCCCGCCAGAGCTGGTGTTCGAGGCGTTCACCGCGGTACGGCACCTCTCCCAGTGGTGGGGCCCCGAAGGGTTCACCACCACCACGCGGGCGTTCGAGTTCCGCGTCGGCGGCGTGTGGGACTTCGTGATGCACGGACCGGACGGAACCGATTACGCCGAGTGGATCACCTGGACCGAGATCACCCCGCCGGAGCGCATCGCGCTGCTGCACGGTGAATCCAGCGACGACCCGAACGCTTTCGAGTCGCTCCTGACCTTCACGCCCCACGGGAGGGCCACCCGGATCGACATGCGCACGGTGTTCCCCACCCGGGCGTTGCGTGACGATGCGATCGAGAAGCACGGCGCGATCGAGGGCGGCCGGCAGACATTGGGCAACCTGGCTGCCTACATCGCCGAGATCATCCGGACGGGAGCGCAGGAATAATGGCCCAGACGGTGTTCTTCAGCGTGTCGATGTCCCTCGACGGCTTCATCGCCCCCAAGTCCCCCGAAGACCTCATGGGCAGGCAGTGGATGGAGCTGCAGCGGTGGGTCTTCCGGCAGCGGCACTTCCGCGAGAACCTCAAGCTCGGGCACGGCGGCGAGGAGGGGCGTGACAACGACATCCTGCGGGAGACGTATCAGCGCACCGGCGCGAGCGTGATGGGCAAGCGGATGTTCGATGCCGGCGAGCACGCGTGGCCCGAGGAGGCGCCGTTCCACACACCAGTCTTCGTCGTGACGAGCGAGAAACGTGATCCCTGGGAGCGCCCGGGTGGGACGACCTTCCACTTCGTCAACGACGGCATCGGGGCGGCACTCGACCTGGCTCGTGAGGCTGCCGGTGACCGGGACGTCCGTATCGCAGGCGGCGGCGCGACCATCCTGCACTACCTGAACGCCGGCCTGATCGACGAGTTCTCGATCGCACTCGCACCGGTGCTGTTCGGTGCCGGAATCCGCCTCTTCGAGGGTGTGGACGCCGGCCGTATCGCCCTGGAGCAGGTGCGCACGGACCCCTCTCCGACGGTGACGCACCTGACCTACGCCGTCCGGGAGCGCTAACGGCTCGACCACCGCGGTCGGAGTTCACCGACCATCGGATCATGGACACGTCGTCGGTGTGCCACCGGCTGCGTGTGCATCGTGCCGCACCATCCGTCGTCAGATTGCCGCCCTGCCCGCCTGCCGCATGGCAAGCGGGCAGGTACGTTCAGGAGCGCAGCTCGGCCCCGTGCCGCTGACCCGCGAGTGCCACGACGGCGTCCCGCACCTTCGCCGAGTCCTCCGCCGTGAGCGTGCGGTCGGCTGCACGCAACCGGAGTGAGAACGCCAGCGAGACCCGTCCCTCACCGAGGGACTCACCACGGTAGGAGTCGAACAGCCGCACCTCCTCGGCCAGTTCACCGGCGCCCTCACGGACGGTGGCGAGCAGATCGGCCGCAGCGACGTCGTCGGAGACCACCAGGGCGATGTCCTCCTTGGCGGCCGGGAACGTGGAGATAGCCCGGAACTGGGTCGGCTGGGTCGGTGCCGCCTCGAGGAGGAGACCGAGGTCGACCTCCATCGCCACCGTGCGAGCCGGTAGGTCGAGCGCCTGGGTCGCCTTCGGGGCGAGCTCACCGGCCCAACCGACGACAGTGCCATCAGCGAGGCTGAACCGGGCACAACGGCCGGGGTGCCACGGTGCGCGCTCGGCATCCGCGGTCACCGTGAGCGGCACCCGCAGCAGTTCAGCCACCCGGTGCACCAGATCGATCGCGTCGGCATGGTCAGCCACGCGGGCGTCCGTGTGCACGGATCCGGGCACACGGTTCCCTGCCAGTACCGCGGCCAGGTGCAACGGCTGATCCGGGACGGCCCCACGCACCGCATCCAGGTCGGCGTCACTGGGCCGCTCCCCGAGCGCAGGCAGCGGGGAACGGGGCGAGTGACCGTCAACGCCAGCAGCGGGGTGGGTGACGGACCCGATCTCGTAGATCGCCAGGTCCGTCAGGCCCCGCCCGATGTTGCGCACGGCCGCATCCACCAGCGTCTCCAGCACGGAGGTGCGCAACAGCGGCTGCGCCTCGCTGAGCGGGTTGGCCAGGCGCACCGACCGCCGTCGGGAATCCTCGGCGGGCAGGCCGAGCTCGTCCCGGCGGCCGGGTGCCACGAACGGGTAGGTGAGCACCTGCACCAGGCCGACATCGGCGAGCAGGTCGGCCGCGCGGCGCCTCGAGCGCTGACGCAGCGTGAGGCCCCGGCCAGCGGGTGCCGACGGCAGGACGGAGGGCACCTGGTCATAGCCCTGGAGACGGATGACCTCCTCGGTCAGGTCCGCGGGAACGCGCAGGTCGGAGCGCCAGCTCGGTGGGGTGACCTGCAGCCTGGGGGCACGGCGCGCCCGGCGGCCAGAGGCCTCCGCCTCACCGGTGTGCTCACCGATCTGCTCGCTGTCCTCCGTCACGACCTCGGCACCGAGGCTACGCAGTGTCTCGGCCACAGCCTCGGGCGTGTACTCCACCCCCGCAGTACGTCCGGGGAGGGAGGCATCCAGGGCGATCGGCTCCGGGGCGGTGGTGCGGTTGACGTCGGTCACGGCCGTATCCGCCGTGCCGCCGGCGAGCTCGACGAGGAGGTCCACGACCCGCTGCGCAGCGACGGCCGGCAGCATCGGGTCCACACCGCGCTCGAACCGCTTCGCGGCCTCGCTGGGCAACTTGTGGCGCCGGGCGGTACGGGCGACGGTGATCGGGTCGAAGTGCGCGGCCTCGATGAGCACGTCGGTGGTGGCAGCCGACACCTCGGTCTCCGCACCGCCCATCACGCCGGCCAGGCCGAGGACCCGCGAACCGTTGCCCTCGGGCGAGTCGGTGATCAGCAGATCGCCGGCGTCCAGGGTGCGGGTGGCATCGTCGAGGGTGGTGAGCTTCTCCCCTGCCTGGGCGCGGCGCACCACGATCGGTGCGGCCAACGTGGCCAGATCATAGGCGTGCAGCGGCTGCCCGAGGTCGAGCATCACGTAGTTGGTGACATCGACCGTCAGCGAGATCGGGCGCATCCCGGCCTGGCGCAGCCGGGTGGCCATCCAGTCCGGGGTGGGTGCCGCGGGATCGATGCCGCGCACGATCCGCGCGACGAACCGGTCGCAGCCGGGCACGTCGTGGATCGGGGCGTCGTCGGCGAGCTCGATCGCGAAACCGTCACCGGTGGCCGCTGGCAGCCGGCTTGCGGAACCGGCCGGTGCCACCAGGCCAGGGTCGGTGAATGACGCGCCGGTGGAGTGGGCGTACTCGCGTGCCACCCCGCGCATGGAGAAGCAGTAGCCCCGGTCCGGGGTGACGTTGATCTCCAGCACCTCCTCGGCGAGGCCGAGCAGGGTGAGGGCGTCAGCGCCGGGGGCGGGTGGATCGTCCAGGACGATGATGCCGTCGTGGTCCTCCCCCAGGCCGAGTTCCTTGGCCGAGCAGATCATGCCGTCGGAGATGTGCCCGTAGGTCTTGCGGGAAGCGATGGCGAAGTCGCCGGGCAGCACGGCACCGGAGAGGGCGACGACCACACTGTCCCCGGCAGCGAAGTTGTGGGCGCCGCAGACGATGCCACGGGGGTGGTAAGTCAGACAGGTCGCAGGCTCGTCGGCTCCCTCGGGTGCGGCCTCCGGAGCGTGCTCGGCGCCCACGTCGACCAGGCACCAGTTGATGGTCTTGCCGTTCTTCTGCTCCTCGGGCCTCACCAGGAGCACCCGGCCGACCACGAGCGGTCCGGTCACGCCGGAGGTGTGGATCGTCTCCTCCTCCAGGCCCACCCGGACCAGGTCGGCGGCGAGCTGCTCAGCGGTGGTGCCGGCGGGGACGTCGACGTGCTCGCGCAGCCACGGCAGCGGGATGAGCGGCATCAGCGGGCCCCCTCTCGGGAGAAGCGGATATCGCCTTCGATGATGTCGTGCATGTCCTCGATCCCGTGCCGGAGCATCAGTGTGCGTTCGATCCCCATCCCGAAGGCGAACCCGGAGTAGACCTCGGGATCCACCCCGCAGGCGCGCAGCACGTTCGGGTTGACCATGCCGCAGCCACCCCACTCGATCCACCCCGGACCGCCCTTCTTCGCCGGGAACCACAGGTCCATCTCGGCGCTGGGCTCGGTGAACGGGAAGAACGACGGGCGCAGCCGGGTCTTCGCCTCGGGCCCGAACATGGCGCGGGCGAAGTGGTCCAGCACGCCGGTCAGGTTCGCCATCGTCAGGCCCTTGTCGACGGCCAGGCCCTCCACCTGGTGGAAGACCGGGGTGTGTGTGGCGTCCAGCTCGTCGGTGCGGAACACCTTGCCGGGGCATGCGATGTAGACGGGTAGGTCCCGCTCGAGCAACGTACGCGCCTGCACCGGGGAGGTGTGCGTGCGCAGCACCAGGTGGTCCGCCGAGCCCGGGTCGAGCACGCCGTCGAGGGTGGACCCGTCCGAGGGTGCGACGAAGAACGTGTCCTGCATCTGCCGTGCCGGATGATCGGGGCCGAAGTTGAGGGCATCGAAGTTGAACCACTCGTGCTCGAGCTCGGGGCCCTCGGCAATCTCCCACCCCATCCCGACGAAGAAGTCCGCGACCTCGTCCATGACCACATCGAGGGGGTGCCGGGCGCCGCGCGCGATCCGCTGCGGGGGCACGGTCACATCGACCGCCTCGGTGCGCAGCACCTGGGCGTCGCGCTCGGCCTCGAGCTCGACCTGGCGCGCGGCGATGGCCTTGTTCAGGCGGCCACGGCTCTGGCCGACGAGCTTGCCCGCCGTTGCCTTGTCCGCCGGGGCGAGGCTGCCGATCTCACGGTTGGCCAGGGCGAGCGGGCTCTTGTCGCCGGTGTGGGAGATACGAGCAGCCTTGAGCTCATCCAGATCGCTCGCGGCAGCGATGTCGGCGAGGGCGGCTTCGAGTGCTGCACCGACGCCGTCGGGATCGAGCGGGGAGGGAACTTCAGGGGTGGACATGCCAACCTTTCACCGACGTGTGGGACCACAGTGGAGTCTAGAGGGCACACAGGGAAGCCTGGGTGCCCGTGCTGCCCGTCCCGGGGCACATCAGCGCGGTCAAAAAGGACCGGTAGCGCGCGTCAGCCCGAGACGGGCTGGATAAATCGGCGCGAGAGCATGGGAGGAGTCTGCCACACCGTCGCGCGCCCGAACTGAACTCGGGCCCGACCCTGAACCAGGGACCCGCGACGATCGTGAGACGCTGGGCCCCTCATCGCCGTCGGGAGGAGATCATGGTGTTGTGCGGCAAGAACGGCGCTCCCGCCACGACCCAGTGATGACGAGCCGATGACGACGAGCACGGCGGTCTGCTGTGGGCTGACCACCCTCGACATCACCCAGGTGGTGACGAGCCCACCCACCGCGAACGAGAAGATCGTCGCCAGCGACGTCCGCGTAGCCGTGGGCGGTCCGGCAGCGAATGCTGCGCTCACCGCCGCCGCCCTGGGATCGCCTGCCGTCCTCGTCACCGCGCTCGGGACCGGCCCGCTGGCCGACCTCGCCCGCTCCGAGCTCACCGGCTGCGGAGTCCAGGTACTCGATGTCGGCACCATCGACGCCCCGCCGGTCTCCACCGTGCTCGTGACTGCCGCGACCGGCGAACGGGCCGTGGTGTCCACGAATTTCACAGCGGCACGGCCGTTACCGGCCTCCGCCGGGCTGGAGCAGATTCCCGACGGCGCCGGGTGCGTCCTCGTCGACGGTCACCTCCCGGAAGCATCCCTCATCCTGTGCGCAGCCGCCCGAGTGCGCGGCGTACCCACTCTGATGGACGGCGGCTCCTACAAGCCGGCCGCGGTGGGCCTGCTGGCCGCACTCGATGCGGTCCTGCTCTCGGAGGACTTCATGTGGCCGGGAACCGGCGATCCGATCGCTGCCGTCGCCGCCCACGGTCCAGAGCTCGTCGGGCAGAGCTCGGGCGCCGGGCCCATCCGGGTGCTCGGACCGGATGGGCGTGCCGAGGTTCCCGTACCCGCGGTGCCCACCGCGGAGGTGGTCGACACGCTCGGCGCCGGCGATGTGCTGCACGGTGCCTGGGCACACGCGATCGCGACCGGCGGTGACGTCACCGGCACGGACGTGCTGCGCGCCGCCGCCGAGGTAGCCAGCCTCTCGGTGCGCTATCCGGGTGCCCTGGGGTGGGCGCGCGAGATGCAGAGCCGGAGCGGGTGAGCGGGCGACCTGGGTGAGTGACGCCGTCAGGACATGCGGTAGTCGTACCGGCTCGGAACCGGTTCGCCGGGGAACGCAGCAGACCAGAGGTCGCTGAGTTCGCGCTCCCCTTCGCGCAGATCGGCGACCTCGATCCCCGCCAGCAGCAGCTCCCGCGCCAACGAGGCTCCGGCTGCGGTTCCGGTGGACCAGGCCGCCCGGGCGCGCAGCAGTTGCACCCGGCCCAGCCGTTGCACCGGCTCAGTCGCCCGCTCCGCGATCGTCACGGCGTCCTGCGGCAGGCCGGCCCGCAAGGCCGCGGTCATCGCCTCCATCACGAGGGTGCGTTCTGCCTCGGAACCGGCCGCCCCGGGTGCAGTGAGGGCGCGCTGAAGCTCGGCGAGGGCCTCGGCAGGCTCCCCGCGTTCGGTGGCCAGTTGCGCCAGCCCGCGGCGGGCCCACGCGCTCTCGTGGTGAGCCAGGGAGTTGCGGTAGTGGCGCGCGGCGTCGTCGAGATCGCCCGCGGCGTGGGTCAGAACTCCGAGGTGGTAGTCGCGAGCCCACCCCGGTTCGTAGCCGGCCAGGAGCGCGAGCCATCGTTCTCCCGCGGCGTAGGAGGCGGGTGGGACTGCCGGGTCGGCCGCGGCCAGGATGCTGCCGGCCCGATCGTGATCGGCCACCAGCGCCGACCACAGGTCGGTGGTGACATCGCCGGCTGGGTGTGCTCCCTCGCTCTCGGTGGGTGCGCCGCCCCTGCATGAGGGGGCCCCGTGCGCCAGGGCCGGGAATGGCGTCCCGGCCGAGACCGTCGCCCGGTCCTCTCCGGCGAGCAGTGCCTCGATCGCTCCCCACGGCGAACCGGTGGCGAGGATCTCCACCGGTGGCTCGTCGGCGAGGGTCCGGGCTCGTCCGAGGATGCCGTCAGGGTCGGGCAGCAGCCCGCGTGCCGCCCGGCTGCCGATCTGGAGAGCAGCCGGCCAATCACCGCCGTGCGCGATCTGTGGGTCGAGCGCGGCGTCACCGTAGACCTCGAGCCAGTCCCACGCCTGCCCGGCCGGCAGCATCGTGTGCTCGAACTGGGTGGGCAGGAGGCCTGCTTGGATCTCCAGGTACTGCCCGCCGGCGGGGCTGAGCCAGTCCTGCCAGTGCGCCCCACCGGTGGAGGTGCCCCAGCAGAACATCTTCCGGCCACGGAGCCGCCTGGTCGAGGCCTGCAGCAGCCCGCGACCGTCCTCGTCGACCGCCGCGATCCAGGGTTCGGCACCGTCGGGAATGTCGTAGAAGTAGTCAGCGGCGTGGGTCGAACGCGTGGGGTAGGAGACGTCGAGGTCGCCACGCAGTGGGACCGGGACCCGGCGGACCGGGCCGTCCGTTGCGGTGGAGAACGCGGTGGCAGCAGGGGCGAGCACTCGGACGTCATCGGCCTCAGGCACGGCGGCGTTCGACCACCAGTACGTCGGGGCGGCTGTGGCGGTCGGGTTCTGGATGCGGACATAGACGTGCAGGGCGCGAGCTCCGGTGGGGAGCCAGGCGTCCACCTGGAAGATCGTGCCGCGCAGGCGGTCCAGCTCCCACATCCGCAGCAGCGGGGCACCGTCACCGGTCCTCAGACGAGCGGCATGCAGCGGCGCCATCGTGTGCGCTGCGTGCCCCTTGGTTCCGATGTTCCATTCGACCCCGCCGGCGAACCAGGCGTTGCGCAGGGCGAGATTCGCCGGCTGCAGCACGTGGTTGGCGTAGAGCAGATCCCGCTCGTCCGGGAGCGAGACCAGCGACCAGAGCCGGCCGCCGAGCGCGGGGACGAAGGTGGCGCGCAGATGCTCGTTCTCCAGCACGACGGTCGCGAGGGTGAGGTCGGTCAGGTCCCGCTCGTAGCGGTCCTGCTGCAGGTAGGGATGCATGGAGCGCGGCCAGCCCTGACGGGATCGTTGGATCATGTCCGGCGGGAGGTCGTCGGCGAGTGTGAAACCGGACTCGATCATCGTGCCAGGCTGCGGCAGCGGATCCTCGCCCGGGAGCGCGCCGCGAAGACTGAGTCGATCCTGGGATAGCCGGGAGGTTTCGCTCACACCAGCAGGGTAGGCCAGCGCCGCGCTGCTTGGGACAACAGTGCCAGTCGGGTGGGCGGCGCCAGTCGGGTGGGCGGCGCCAGTCGGGTGGGCGGTGCCGGTCGGCCAGGCGGTGCCGCTCTGGTGGTCGGCGCCTGCTGGGAGGGCCGAGTGACGAGACGCCCGCGCGGCGAGGTCAACGGTCCAACTACGCTGGGCGCATGGCAACCGAACCTGCCCCGATTTCCTTTGCCCGTGGCGCTCCCTCGCTCGACATCATCGACGTCGAGGGTCTGCGCGCTGCCGCCGATCGTGCCTTCACGAACGACCCGGCCGGCTCTTTCGCCTACGGTACGTCGGTCGGCTACAAGCCGCTGCGCGCCTGGATCGCGGAGCGGCATGGCGTCGCCGAGGATCAGGTCCTCGTCACGAACGGTTCCATGCAGGCGGACGCGTTCTTGTTCGAGACGCTCGTCTCCGCCGGCGACACCGTGGTGGTGGAGCGCCCCTCCTACGACCGCACGCTGCTCTCCCTCAAGGGCCGCGGAGCCGACCTGCGCGCCGTCCCGCTCGAAGAGGACGGCGTGGACGTGGCCGCGCTGACCGAGCTCGTGCGTGCCAACCCGGTCGCGCTGGCGCACCTGATCCCGAACTTCCAGAACCCGGCCGGCTACTCCCTCAGCGGCGACAAGCGGCGCGCACTGGTGGAACTCGCCCGCGAGCAGGGTTTCACGATCTTCGAGGATGACCCCTACGTCGAGCTCCGGTTCTCCGGTGAGCCGCAGCCGACCATGCTCTCGCTCGCCACCGGCGGCGAGGTCGTGTACGCCTCCTCGTTCTCCAAGACGGTGTGCCCGGGGATCCGGGTGGGCTACCTGGTGGGCCAGGCCGACATCATCGCCCAGATCGCCAAGCTCGCCACCGGCACCTACATCTCGCCGAACATGGTGGCCCAGTCCATCGTGAACGAGTTCGTGCGCGGTGGATCCTTCGACACCTCGATCGAGACGGTAAAGACCGCGTTGGCCGAGCGTTCCCAGCGCCTGTGCGCTGGCCTGCGTGAGCACGTCCCGGACGCTCAGTTCGTCGAGCCGGAGGGCGGCTACTTCCTCTGGGTGAACCTGCCCGAGGGCGTGGACGGGGATGCGCTCTTCGACGCTGCCGCCGCCCGTGGCGTGCAGATCGTCAAGGGCAGCGACTTCCTCCTCGACGACTCCAAGAACGCGATCCGGCTCGCCTACTCCGGCGTAACCCCGGACGAGATCGACGAGGGCGTCAAGCGCCTCGGTGAGGCCTACCGCTCGCTCTGACCCCATCGTTCACGACGGCGGCCGCTCACCTTGCCTCGGTGGGCGGCCGCCGTCGTTGCGTGGCACCTATGCCCCGGCACGGGCACTGGCTAGGGTCGAACCATGGCAAGCAGTGCGCAAATGCTCACCGTCCCCTCCCCCGACGGCGACCGCGAGGTTCGCATCTCCAGTCCCGATCGCGAGATCTGGCCCGGGATCACCAAGTGGGACCTCGCCTCGTACGTGGCCGCTGTGGGCGAACCGATGCTGCGAGCCCTCGGCGACCGCCCGGTCACCCTGCAGCGGTTCCCGCAGGGGGTGGGCGGTGAGGAGTTCTTCTCCAAGAACCCGCCGCGTGGTGTGCCGGACTACACCCGTACGGTGATGTGCACCTATCCCTCGGGCCGCAAGCACCCCCAGCTGGTGGTGGACGAGATCGCCACGGCCGTGTGGGCGGTGCAGATGAACACCATCACGTTCCACCCGTGGCCGGTGCGCACGGCCAACACGGACAACCCGGACGAGTTGCGTATCGACCTGGATCCCCAGCCGGGTCGGACCTTCGCTGACATCGTCACGGCAGCGCAGGCGCTCGGCGACCTGTTGCGTGAGATCGGCATCACCCCGTGGGTGAAGACCTCCGGCAGTCGCGGATTGCACGTGTACGCCCGGATCGCCCCGGACCACGAGTTCCTCGACGTGCGCCACGGCGTGATCGCCATCGCGCGCGAGCTGGAGCGCCGGCTCCCGGAACTGGTGACCACCGCTTGGTGGAAGGAAGAGCGCGGGGAGAAGATCTTCGTCGACTTCAACCAGGCGAACCGCGACCGCACGATCGCTTCCGCCTACTCCCCGCGCCCACTGGAGGGCGCGCCTGTCTCGATGCCGGTGCGCTGGGTGGACCTGGAGAGCATCGCCATCGAGGACTTCACGGTGCGCACGGTGCCCGGGCTGCTGGACGACCAGGGCGACGCGTGGGCGGGACTGGACGACGCCGTCGGGGATCTTGGCGCGGCCCTGCGGATGTGGGAGCAGGACGTCGCCAGCGGGTTGGGCGAGATGCCGTTCCCTCCGGAGTATCCGAAGATGCCGGGCGAGCCGCCGCGGGTGCAGCCGAGCAAGAAGGTCGCCGAGCACTGGGACGACAGCGGGAACAGGGTCCAGGATTAAGGCGTCGGCAGCACTGACCTGATATCCGTGTGTGAGAAGTCGCCGCCCTTGTAGAGCAGCGGCTCCCGGAGCACTGTCGCCAAGGCATAGCTGAAGCAGTCACCCAGGTTCAGCGAGGCCGGGTGGCCCGTTCCTTTCCCGTAGTCCCGGTACGCGTCGGCGGCGACGTCCGCCTGCGCGGCATCGGTCGGGACAATCTCGACGTCGGCCTCCAGCAGGAGTGCGTCGAGCCGGCGGCGCCCGTGTGGCCCCACCTTTGCGAGGAGGACGACACGCGCCTCCACGACGGTGGCAGCTGAGATGCGGACAGGTCCGCGAGCGAGTGCGTCGGCGATGGCCTCGGCGTCCTCCTCGCCGAGAAGTACGGCGACGAGGGCTGAGGTGTCCACGATCATCGTGGCAAACCGGCGTCGTCGTAGAGGTCGTCATCAGCGTGCCGGAGGGCGTCGATCTGGGCAGGTGTCAAGGGGCGGCGAAAGTCCGCGGCGATCTCCAGGATCGCCTGAGATCTCGCGTGATGGTAGTCGCCGGAGGCACGCACCTCGGACAGTCGGTGCCGGACGGCGTCCTCGACTGCGCCCACCTGGCTGGTGCCCAGGAGCTGGGCGAGTTCACGTACCAGGGCGGACGTACCCTCGTTCTTGATATTCAGACCCATCACACGATTCTACCCTTGGTAGCAATACTCTTCTACCTCAGGTAGACAACGCGATCCGGGTCAGCGAGTGAGCACCTCGTCCAGGTCGTAGGCCGCGGCCCGGTCCACCTGATCCAGCGTGCAGGACGTGGGTTCCCTGTCCGGGCGCCACCGTAGGAAGGTCACGGCATGCCGGAACCTGTGGCCTTCGAGCTGGTCGAATTTGACCTCCACCACCCGCTCCGGTCGCAGACGTACGAAACTGACGTCCTTGCTGGCGCTGAATCGGGAACGGTCCGTCTCCCCGCGCACGGCATCACCCGCGTCGTCGCGCTGGACAAGCGGTTCGAGTTCATCCACCAGCTCCAGCCGGCGGGCGTTCGTGAAGGCGGCGATGCCACCGACGTTGATCAGCTGACCGTCGTCGGTGTAGAGCCCGAGGAGCAGCGAACCCACACCCCGACCGGACTTGTGCACCCGGTATCCGACGACAACCGCCTCGGCGGTGCGGGAGTGCTTGACCTTGATCATGGTTCGCTTACCGGGTTCGTAGACGGACTGGTTCGGCTTGGCGATCACCCCGTCCAGACCGGCACCCTCGAACCGTTCGAACCAGTCCTGGGCCACGGCGGCGTCGGCGGTGACGCGGGTCAGGTGGATCGGGGCGTCCTCGGCGAGATCGGCCAGCACATCGTCCAGCCGGGCACGCCGCTGCGCGAACGGCGCCGCCATGAGGTCCTCATCGTCGACCGCGAGCAGGTCGAAGGCGACGAACTCCGCCGGCGTCTCGGCCGCGAGCCGCTTCACCCGGGACTCGGCCGGATGAATGCGCTGTGACAGCGCCTCCCAGTCCAGGCGTTGTGAGCCCGGCTCCCCGGAACGCACCACGATCTCCCCGTCGATCGCGCACCGAGGCGGCAGATGCTCACGGATCGCCTCGACCATCTCCGGAAAGTACCTGGTCAGTGGCTTCGACCCCCGCGAGGCGATCTCGATGTCGTCACCGTCGCGCAGGAGGATTCCGCGGAACCCGTCCCACTTGGGTTCGTAGGTGTAGCCCCCCGCCACGGCATCGGTGGCGGGCACGGCTTTCGCCGCTTTGGCGAGCATGGGCGTGATGGGCAACTGGATGGGCAACGAGATCGGCACCTGAGTCAGTCTGCCGTGTTCGAGCGCATCACGCTCGGGACTTGGCCTCGTTGTCCGTGAGCACACCGTTGGCTCGTCGGCGGAGCACCGCGTACAGGGCCTGTGGCCTCCCTCTGGGCCGATGCCAGATCTGCCTCGCGGAGCACACCGAGATGATGCGATGTCGCCGCACGCTACCGACCCAGCTCGAGCAAGTCGAACACCTCGTACCGGGGTGCGCCTCCCGGACCCTCTCCGAGGAAGGAGGCGACGAGCGCGACCTCCTCGGCCACCCAGTCCGGTCCGCGGTACACGGCGAGCGCCCGGGCAGCGGTTGCCATCGCCGAGGGCCCCAGGGCCTCCCGGTCGCGTCGGCGCCGCGAATGCCTCGCAGGTCCTCCAGGAGCGGCCCGCCTGGAGGACCGAGCCACGGTCAGGTGCGGCCGCGGACGCCGGGAGCCTCCCTCATCGATCAGGTAGGGAGCCCGGGCGCATGCGGTCATGAGTTCGGTCAGCGCGGGCACCTCCCCCGCCAGCCCGATCCACAACGACCGCTCGTTGAACGAACCGGAACCGGACAGCCGCAGGTGCAGGGGCGCCGTCGTGGTGGCCTCCTCGGCGAGGGCCTCGCGTACGTCGGAGGCTGCGCCGTCGGGAATCTCGCCGTAGAACGCAAGAGTGATGTGCAGGTTCTCCCGCGGGATGCGTCGTAAGGCAGGCGGGCCCGAGCCTGCGGGCCCCATCACACCGGAGAGCGCCGCCTCGAGATGGTCGAGGACGTACTCAGGTGGCCTCAGCGCCGCGAAGAGCCTCATCGTTCCTCCTCCCGCCGCCGGATCCGCACGCTCTCCCTGATCGCCCACACGACCAGGCCCACCAAGACGAGTGTGACCGCGGCGCCGACCACGATCTGCCAGACGGGGATGCCGGGCAGGGCCTCCGGGCGTTCCACCCGGACCTGGGCGAAGGTGGCATCCAGCACGGTGGCGGCGGCGGTCACGGTGACGCTGCCGGTGCAGCCGCCGGAACCGTCCGGCAGGCACAGTGTCAGGCTGGCATTCGTGCTCACCGCCAGATGCAGGCCGACCGCGCTCGCACTGTCGGCGGCCCGGTCGTCGCGACCGGTGGCCACCACGTCGATCGACCCGCCGCCGCTCACGGCGGCTCCCACCAGGTCCGCGGCCGTGGCCAGCCCGGGAAACTGCGCGGTGAGTGCGTCCAGCACGTCGGAGCTGGTCAGTTCTCGCGTCGTGTCGACCTGCGGATCGGCTCCCACCCGCTCCCCGAACACCTCCAGGCCACTCACCTGCCGATCGATGCGGGCCTCCCCCTCGGGTGCGAGCGCCACGGCGGCCGAGATAGCGCCGATATCCAGGACTCTCGTCCCGAGCACGTCGAGGCTTCCGCCCTCGACGGCGGAGCGTGCGCTGAGCTCGGCATCCTCCACGCGCGCCGTGTGGGAGTTGACCTGCCGGAATGTGAGGACGCTGCCGATCGCGTAGGGCCCGACCGCCTCACCGCCGGTACCCTCGGGGCTCGCCGGGGTCTGTGCCTCCACCCCGCGCACGTCGACCCCGTCGACGGCGGCCTCGCCTGTGAGTATGTCGATGAGTCCGGACAGCGCTCCGGCCGCCCCGTCGACCGTGACATCCCACTCGAGGTCTGCCACGACGGCATCCACGGCGAGGGCGTGCGCCGATCCGCCGGTGCTTGCGTGAGCCGGTGGCACCCCGCCGGCGAGCAGGCCTGCGATCGTAAGGATCGCCGTCGCGACCCACTCCCGGGATCGCGCACGAGACCGGGATCGCTTCATCCATCCGAGCCTACCCGGCGGCCGTAGGCTGATCGGGTGCGTTCCCTCGACGACCGCCGCGCCACCTACGCGCGCCTGGGCACCGGTGAACTGGCCGCCACGGTCGCGTTCGCCGTCGCCTACCTGCTGCTACAGGACCGGTTCACCAGGGACGACCAGATCGCGCTCGGTGCAGCGTTGACACCGCTGCTGCTGATCCTGGTGCAGGCGGGGGTCTATTGGTTGCTCGCACGCCGCTGGGTGGGCGCCGGGCTGATGCCACCGGTGCTGGCCAGCACCTACTCCGCGATGCGGTGGGTCAATCCGATCGTCCTGGCAGTCGGTCTCGGGGTGCTGGTGTGGCGGACCTCGACGACCGGCGCCACGGTGCTCGGGCTCGGAGTGTGGCTCTTCGCGGCGATCGAGTACCTGAACTACTACGTCATCCGGTTGGCGTACCCGGCGTCGCAGTGGCCGTCTCTGGTGGGTCAGCGCCGCACCCCACAGTTGATGAAGGACGTCCGTGCGGGCCGTGGACCGGATCGTTCGGAGGGGCAGCGATGAGCGAGGCATACCCCAGCGCCGACGGGCTGCAGAGCCGCCGACGCAGGCTCGAGGGCCTGAGCACCGCGGAGCTGGTGGAGCTGTTCGGTCGGCTGGACAGTGCCGAGCGGGCGGTCCAGTTCCGGCTGCTCGAGAAGGACCGTGCCGTGGCCGTCTTCGAGGATCTGGACCCGCGTGTGCAGCGCGAGGTGGTGGACGGGCTCCGGGAGGACACCACCGCTGAGTTGTTCGCCGCCCTGGACCCGGACGATCGGGCCCCGTTGCTGGATGAGCTGCCCGCCGGTGTGGCCGCGCGCCTGCTCGAGGACCTCTCCCCCGACGAGCAGGCGCAGACCATGGCACTGCTCGGCTACCCGGAGGACAGCGCCGGGCGCCGTATGTCGCCCCAAGTGCTCACCCTGGACGAGGACACCACTGCGGCCTCCGCGCTGGCACAGGTGCGAGATGCCCCAGAGTCGGTGGAGACGATCTACGTACTCCCCGTGACCGGGCCGCGGCGCCGGGTACATGGCGTGGTTTCGCTGCGCCGGCTGCTGGTCAGTGATCCGGACACACGGGTCGTTGACCTCATGGTGCCTGCGACGACGGTCCGTGCCACCGACTCCTCCGAGGATGCTGCGAACGTGGTCCGTGACGGTGGGTATGTGGCCGTGCCGGTGGTCGATGCCGAGGACCGGCTGCTGGGGATCCTCACCGTGGACGATGCGATGCGGGTGCTGGAGGCTGCCGACGACGAGGACGCCGCCCGTGTCGGCGGTACCGAACCATTGCGCCGCCCGTACCTGTCCGCCCCGGTCCTGAGCGTGGTCCGGTCCCGGATCGTGTGGCTGTTCGTGCTGATCCTGGCCGCGACCCTCACGGTGGGTGTGCAGTCCTATTTCGAGGCCGAGCTGGATGCCGTGGTCGCATTGGCACTGTTCATCCCGCTCCTGATCGGCACGGGCGGGAATGCCGGATCCCAGGCGGCGACCACGATCGTGCGGTCCATGGCGGTCGGTGACGTCCGCACCGCGGACCTGTGGCGGGTACTTGGCCGCGAACTGCTCACCGGCGCGGTGCTCGGGTGCACACTCGCGGCGGTGGGGATAGCCCCGGCCGCGTGGGTGGCCGGATGGGACATCGCGGCGGTGCTGGCCCTGACGGTGGTGGGCGTGTGCTCGCTGGCGACCACGGTGGGAGCCTGCATCCCGCTGGTGGCCAGGAGGATCGGGATCGACCCGGCGATCGTCTCGGCCCCGTTCATCTCCACCTTCGTCGACACGACCGGGCTGGTGCTGTACTTCTCCATCGCCAAACTGATTCTGGGCATCTGACGAGCGTTCGCCCCTCAGCGCTCTCAGCGCTCTCAGCGCTGAGAGATCATGCCTCCTGCCAGGCCACCTGCACGTCCGCGCGGGGTGCGGTGGACTCGATGAGCTCGGCGTTGCGGGCGTCGGAACCGTCGGTGAAGGCGAGGGCTCGCTCCATGGTCTTGCCGTTGGCCAGGTGGCGTGCGAGCAACCGTCCGCGCCGGCTCACTGGATCGGTGGCCACAAACCACGTCTCGTCGACGATTGCTCTGATCTCGTCCCACGGCGGGATGTCGGCGAGCAGGTAGTTACCCTCGGTGAGCACCACCTGCACATCCGGCGCCACGGGGACGGCGCTGCCGATCGGCTCCTCGATCGAGCCCCGTACGTAGCGCGGGGCGTAGATCACCCCGTCACCGGGGACCTGGTCCCGCAGCCGGTGCAGCAGCGCCAGGTAGCCGTGGGCGTCAAAGGTGTCGATGGCGCCTTTACGGTCGGTCCGTCCCAGCCGTTCGAGTTCAGCCTGGGCGAGATGGAAGCCGTCCATGCCCACGACGGCGGAGCTCAGCCCATGTGCATCGAGCTCACGGTGGAGGGCATCGGTGAGGGTGGACTTCCCGGAACCGGGGGCGCCGACGATCCCGACGATGATTCGCGCGTCCCGGGCGTGCGCCTGCTCCAGGAGCCGTTCGGTGAGGCTGGTCACTCGGCCCGGGGCCGCGGTGAGCTGGAGGGACACAAGAGTTCCTGTGGGGTGGGTTCAACGGTGGGCGTGCCGCTGAGCGCGAGCGGAGGCATACAGGCACAGGGTGGCAGCCATGGCGAGGTTGAGGGACTCGGCGTGCCCGTGGATCGGGATACGCACGACGGCGTCGGCCATGTCACGTTCGTGGCTGGTCAGACCGTGGGCTTCGTTGCCGAAGATCCACAGCGTCGGCCGGGCGAGATGGGGACCTTCAGTGGAGTCGGCAGCACCAGTGGCATCGCCGGCCTGGGCAGCGCCGCCGGCCACGGTGACCTCGGCAGCACCAGCGAGCTGGTCAAGGTCATGGTCACCGGAACCGTCAGCGGCAAGGACCTGCAGACCTGCCTCCCGAGCGCGAGCGATGGTCTCGGCGAGGTCGGCGCCCGTGGCTGTGGACAGATGGAAGAACGATCCCACGGTGGATCGCACGACCTTCGGGTTGTGCACGTCGACGCTGCCGTGAGTGAGTACGCAGGCGTCGGCTCCAGCGGCGTCGGCGGCACGGATCACGGTCCCGGCATTGCCCGGGTCGCGCACGTGGTGCAGCAGTGCCACGAGCTGCGGGCGCGCGGCGAGAACCTCGTCGGTGTCGATGGCGCGGTGGCGAAGGACGGCGACGACACCTTGGGCGTCGTCGCTCATGGCGGCGAGCACCTCGGGCGCGGCGAGATGGGTGTGCAGACTCGCCGATTCAGCGGCATCGGTGATCTCCGGGTACCGCTGAGCAGCATCGACGGTCAGGTAGAGATCACGCACCTGCTCGGCCGCGAAGCGCACAGCCTCACGCACCCCTTGCGGCCCCTCGACCAGGAACTGTCCGCGCCGCGAGCGAACGGACGCCTGCGCCAGCGCTCGTACGGCACGCACCCGGTCAGACTTGGGGTTGGTCACGTCGGCGGTCACATGCGCCAGTATCCCGCGTGGATGGAAGCCGTGGCCAATCCACGCAGCGCCAGCCGCTTCACGCAGCGATCGGGCGCACTGTGACCTCGGCCCCGCTCGGCCGGTAGAACCGCCATCGACCCTCACGACGCTCGATCGTGATGCTCATCTGGTGGACCCAATCATGATGGTGCCAGCACAACAACACGCCATGCTTGGTGTCGGTCGGCCCGTTCTGCTCGTACCACCAGATCGAATGGTGGATCTCTCCCCGCCCTGGCGGAGCATGACACCCGGGATACTGACACTGACGATCTCGTGCGATCACCGCCCGCGTCTGACCTCGCGAGAACAGCCGCCTCGCCCGGCCCGCATCAAGCACTTCCGACTCCGGGCCGAAGATCACCCGATGGAACTCACCCTCACAGACCAGCCTCGCAAGCAGCGCCGGTGGGATCGGAGTCTGATCGGCCAGCGAAGCCGGCTCAGCACCACGCATCACCTCCGGATCGAGGCTCGTGCTGATCACGACCCCTTCCAACGGGTCGGGCTCAGCGTCGCCACCATCAACGGACGCACTCGTGCGGGCACCACCAGCACCAGCACCAGCACCAGCACCAGCACCAGCACCAGCACCAGCACCAGCACCAGCACCAGCACCAGCACCAGCATCGGCATCGGCATCGGCATCGGCATCGGCATCGGCATCGGCATCGGCATCGGCGGAGCCGAACATCCTGGGCCGCACGGCCCGTGGACTCCGGTCCAGGCTCGGAACCGGCACGGTCGTTGCCCGTGCAGGGTCGGTCGCCTCGATCAACCGCTCCAGCGTGTCGATCGGCACGGTCACTGCGATCTGCGGACGCACCCGCGCCCCCGGTGCCAGCTGCCCTGAGTCCAGCATCTCCCGCGCCACATCGACCAGCGCAGCTGCTCGTCGTTGCGACGGCCGGCGCTCATCCCCGGCCGCCGGTACGCCCATCCGAGCAGTGAGCATCTCATCAAGCGCCGCGCCGCTGACGTCTCCCAGCCAGCCCCGGTACGCCCAGCCACCCATGGTGCGCGAGAGGAACATGTGCTCGGTCGCTGAGTCCTCCACCCATTCCCGGTCCGCCGCCTCGGGATCAGCAGCCACGGCCCAAGCCTTGACGACCTTCACGAACGCCGTCGCATCCATCTTCCGGGCGTGGGTGAGCAAGAACTCCTCTCCCAGCTCGGCATCCCGCAATTGGTCGCGCAGCTGCTGCGTCCGCGTGGCGTGACGCGACAACGCCTGCAGGTGATCACCACTGATCTCCCCCGCCGCCAGCGCCTGGCCCGAAGCGGGCAGGTCATCACGCACGTCCCGTGCGATCTTCACCTCCTGGCGGGCACTGACCTGGTGGCGCCCCGTCCGCATCGCCCACCACGAGGAGAAGGTGCGCGCACCACTGAGCGCCCATCCGCCGTCGGCCTCCATCGTCCGCGCAGCGTTCACCGACAGCGCTTCCTGCACCCGGCCGAGCTCCTCCACCAGGTTCACCATCCGCGGCAGGTCGAACGAATCCACCTCATCCAGCAGGTCCGCCTGAGCAAGTTCTCGCGCCTCGCTCACAAGAGTCTCCAGACGCGACAGGGCCGTGCGCTGTGGCTCCATCGTCTGCGTCATGAGGATCCCTCCCTGCACACCATCATAGAACGTACGTTCGAATCAGTCAATCCGATACCTGGATCGCGAGAGGCGCTCGCGGTGGGCGAGCCCATGCGCTCCGGCATGACAGCAAGACTCTCAAGAGGGTCTGACATCGAACGGTTGTTGCACGCCTGGATATCCGGCTACCTCCGATTCCAGCTACCCGCATGCCGGGACGCCCAGGAACCAGCGCGCTCCATACTGCGAAGGCCCACACCTGAGGAACCACACGAGAACGGCGCCCCACCCGCCGTGCGGATGGGACGCCGTCGTGGAGCGCCGTGTGGCCCTGCGAAGGTCAGGCGTCGTAGCGGTCCAGGTCCATGACCTTGGACCACGCTGCGACGAAGTCACGGACGAACTTCTCCTGCGCATCGTCGGCCGCATAGACCTCGGCCAGGGCGCGCAGCTCGGAGTTGGAGCCGAACACGAGATCCACGCGGCTGCCAGTCCACAACGACGCACCCGAGACGTCGTCGTGGCACTGGAACGTGGTGGCGGTGTGCCCCTCCCCGTCGACCGGCCTCCAGCTGCGGTCCAGATCGAGCAGATTCACGAAGAAGTCGTTGGTGAGCTGACCGGGGCGATCGGTGAGCACGCCGGTGGATGTACCGCCGGTGTTGGCACCGAGCACCCGCAGTCCGCCCACCAGTACGGTCATCTCCGGTGCAGTGAGTGAGAGCAGATTCGCGCGGTCGATGAGGTGGTACTCCGCCGGCAGCTCCGCGTCGGGCCCGACCCAGTTGCGGAAGCCGTCGGTGACCGGCTCGAGGTAGCCGAACTGCTCGAGGTCGGTCTGCTCCTGAGTGGCATCCACCCGGCCCGGGGTGAAGGGCACCGCCACGGGAGTACCGGCGTCTGCAGCGGCCTTCTCGATCGCTGCCACGCCACCGAGCACCACCAGGTCCGCGAGCGAGACGTGGGAGTCGAATCCGGCCTGCACCCCGCGCAGGGCGTCGAGCACGCCGGCGAGCTCGGCCGGATCGTTGACTGCCCAGCCGTTCTGCGGCTCCAGCGCGATGCGCGCGCCGTTCGCCCCGCCGCGCTTATCGCTGACGCGGTGCGTGGATGCCGAGGCCCACGCGGCCTTGATCAGAGCCGACGCCGGCTGACCGGTGGCCAGGATCTGCTCCTTGAGAGCAGTGATGTCGGCCTCGCTGAGCGTGTAGTCCCCGCGCTCGGGCAGCGGGTCCTGCCAGGAGAAGACCTCCTCCGGTACCTCAGGGCCGAGATAGCGCTGGATCGGTCCCATGTCGCGGTGGGTGAGCTTGTACCAAGCGCGAGCGAAAGCGTCGGCAAGCTCCTCCGGGTGGTCCAGCCACCGGCGGGTGATCTGCTCGAAGCCCGGGTCCATACGCATCGTCAGATCCGTCGTCAGCATCGTGGGCCTGTGCTTCACACCCTCACGGTGAGCATCCGGGATCGTCTCCGGAGCGTCCTTGGCCACCCACTGGTGCTTACCTGCCGGGCTCTGGACCAGCTCCCACTCGAAGCCGTACAGGTTCTGCAGGAACTCATTTCCCCACTGGGTCGGGGTGGAGGTCCAGGTCACCTCGATACCGGAGGTCAGGCTGTCCGCGCCCTTCCCGGTACCGTGCCCGTTCGCCCAACCCAGGCCCTGCGCTTCCAGCGGCGCGCCCTCCGGCTCGGGACCCTGCTTGTCGTCGGGGTGTGCACCATGGGTCTTGCCGAAGGTGTGGCCGCCGACGATCAGTGCAGCCGTCTCCTCGTCGGTCATCGCCATCCGGCGGAAGGTCAGGCGGATGTCGTGTGCGGCCGCCACCGGGTCCGGCTTGCCCTCCGGCCCCTCCGGGTTCACGTAGATCAGGCCCATGTGCGTGGCACCGAGGGAGCGGTCGAGCACTCGCTCACCGGTGTCGGTGGTGATGCGCGTGTCACTGCCGAGCCACTCGACCTCGGTGCCCCAGTAGGCCTCATCCTCGGGCTCCCAGACATCCTCACGACCGCCCGCGAAGCCGAGCGTCTTGAACCCCATGGACTCCAGCGCCACGTTCCCCGCGAGGATCATCAGATCCGCCCAGGAGAGCTTCTTGCCGTACTTCTTCTTCACCGGCCACAGCACCCGGCGCGCCTTGTCCAAGTTGCCGTTGTCGGGCCAGGAATTCAGCGGTGCGAACCGCTGCTGACCCTGGCTCGCGCCACCGCGGCCGTCGCTGACCCGGTAGGTGCCCGCCGAGTGCCAGGCCATCCGGATCATCAGCGGGCCGTAGTGGCCGAAGTCCGCCGGCCAGAAGCTCTTGGAGTCGGTGAGAACCTCGGCGATGTCCGCCTTGACCGACGCCAGGTCTAGGCTGGAGAACTCGGTCGCGTAGTCGAAGCCGGCATCCATCGGGTCGATGACATCGGCGTGCTTGGCGAGCAGCTTGACGTTCAGCCGGTTCGGCCACCAGTGCCGGTTCTGGTCGCCCCCGGTCGGGTGCGGCAGACCGTCATGTGCGACGGGGCAGGCGGTGATCGTGTCGTTCTCGGGCATGGATACCTCTCGTGGCAGGGACACAGGCAGGCGGGCTGGAGCCGCCGGACAGATCAACCCTATGCGCTTCCCCCGACAGCCCGTCATCTCCCACCGGCTCGCTCAACGCCCCCTCGGCGAACTGGACACCCAGCGGTCATCTGCCGTTCGTTGACGGCGCGCAGGGGCGATGTCACGGTAGTCCGCGAGCGACGGAAGGAGCTCCTCGATGGTCGCCAGCTCGGTCCTGTGGATCGCCCTCCTCGCCCTGGGTGCCGTCGTCGTCCTCAGCGCGACGGTAGTGACGGTGATCCTGCTTGCGAGGAACCGGGCGACTACCGATCGGCGGCAGCACGACCGGCCGCCAGGAGCAGGATCGCAACCCTCCTGACAGCGCGCACTTCTTCTGCGACAACCGCGGAATGAGCCGAGAAGTCTCAGATACCGGTACCCCTGTTATCGATCAGCAAGTGCCGGACATGTCTCTGTAACAGCTGGCGGTGACTCCATCGTCGCCACGGTCAGGAGATCATGAGACGTAGCCACGGCCGCATCCTCCTCTGAACCTGGCCGCCAGCCCGGCAAGTGAGCGGAAGAAGTCCATGACTAGACCACACGTGTATCGCACGCGATGCCTGACTGCGGCATCGCTGCTCGCGCTGGCCGCGTGCACGCCGGTGGGGACGGCGGACGATCCGTCGTCCCCACCCTCCGAGGCTCCCCGGTCCAGCACGACCGAGCCCGACCTTCAGGCCCCCTCTCTCCATGTCTTGGACGCGCCTCCTGGGTACGAGCGCGACGCCGTGGTGCAGGAACTGTCCAGCGACTGGAGCGACATTCTGATCGCCGAAGACGGGTGCACGCTCGCCGCACGCGGAATGACCGCCGACGGCGTCGCACCCGACCTGCGGGCCGCCTCCGTCGAGCAGGTCCAAGCCATGGCCAGCACTGACGGCGCCGGCACCCCGGAAGCGACCGACCGGGAGATGGTCACCAGCGGCGCCGGCGAGGGCAACGACCCGGCGCATACCCTGATGCTCGTCAGCTCCGACTGGACCACAGATGATCAGGCCGTCCGCGGCCTCGCCCGGGTGACGAACGTCCAGCACCACGATGGCTCGCAGTCCAGCCAGACGCTCGCCCTCCGCTTCACCTGTCCCGGGCAGATGATCGACGGGGCGGAATGGGACGCGGTCGCCGCCGTCATCCGGCCCGTGATGCACGGTCAGGTCAACCCGGACGACCCGTGGGCGGGCATCGCGGGCTGACGATCGAGTCCACCCGACCACAGCACGACGGCGCCCCTTCCGCAGAACGGAAGGGGCGCCGTCATGAGTGTGATCAGCGGAGCTGATCAGCTGCTTCAGGCAGCCGGGCTCTTCGGCGCGTTGACGTCCTCCGGCAGCGCGGCCTTGGCCTGCGCGACCAGGGCGTTGAACGCCACGGAGTCGTTCACTGCGAGGTCGGCGAGGACACGACGGTCAACCTCGACACCCGCGGCCTTGAGGCCCTGGATGAGGCGGTTGTACGTCAGGCCCTCAGCCCTCGCTGCAGCGTTGATGCGCTGGATCCACAGGCGACGGAAGTCACCCTTCTTGGCCCGGCGGTCACGGTAGGAGTAGCTCAGCGAGTGAGTGACCTGCTCCTTGGCCTTGCGGTAGAGCCGCGAACGCTGCCCGCGGTATCCGCTGGCCTGCTCGAGAACTGTCCTGCGCTTCTTCTGGGCGTTGACCGCCCGCTTGACGCGTGCCACGTCGTACTCCTTGTGTCGGGGGTCGGCGTTACTTGCCGAGCATCTTCTTGATGTTCTTCGCGTCGGCCGGGGCGACCACGACGTCGTTCACGAGGCGGCGCGACTGACGCTTCGGGCGCTCCTGGAACTTGTGGACGTGACGGGCCCGCTGGCGCATGACCTTCCCGGAACCGGTGAGCCGGAAACGCTTCTTGGCACCGGAGTTCGTCTTGTTCTTCGGCATCGTTCTCTCTTCTTCGGTTGGGCTGCGCTCAGCCAGCGGTAGCAGCGTCCCCGGTATCCCCGGCGTCTTCGGACGCCTGACGGGAGCGGCGACGCTGTTCGTTGCGGGCCTCGGATTTCTTCTTGTTCGGACCGAGCACCATGGTCATGTTGCGCCCGTCCTGGCGTGGCACGCTCTCCACGTGGCCCAGCTCGGCGACATCCTCGGCAAGGCGTTCCAGCAAGCGCATGCCCATCTCCGGGCGGGACTGCTCCCGTCCGCGGAACATGATCATGACCTTGACCTTGTCGCCTCCGGCGAGGAACCGCTCGACATGGCCCTTCTTGGTGCCGTAGTCGTGCGGGTCGATCTTCAGCCGGAACCGGATCTCCTTGAGGACCGTATTGGCCTGATTGCGTCGCGCGTCGCGTGCCTTCATGTCGGCTTCGTACTTGTACTTGCCGTAGTCCATGAGCTTGCACACAGGCGGACGGGCGTTCGGGGCGACCTCGACGAGGTCGAGATCGGCCTCCTGCGCCAGCCGGAGCGCGTCTTCAACCCGCACGACGCCGACCTGCTCGCCGCCCGGTCCGACCAGACGCACCTCGGATACGCGGATCCGATCGTTGATACGGGGCTCGCTGATGTGGTGCTCCTCACCTGAGATGGACGTCAGTTCACCGTCGCCATGAAAAAGCCTCCGGGCGACGTGCGCACGGAGGCTACAGGTGGCGCCATACCAGGGGTACGACGGAGGAACCACGTTCCTCGACCTGAAACCCGGGCTCTGTCGTCCCGGCGTCAGCCAGTCCGGTCGAGCAAGGGTGGGAGTGTCTCCGCTTGCACATCGATCTGCCTTGTCACACCTACACATCCAGGTGAAACACGCCAGACCGATCGGTCAGCATTCAGGATAGCACGCACCCCCGCATCTACCGGAAGTGCCATGGACTGCGATCTCGCTCACGGATATGCCCGGACCTGCAGTTCGAAGGAGTCCACCCGGTCGGCGGCCGTCTCGTCCGCGGCGAGCACCTGCCCGGCAGCCGCCACAATCCGGTCCACCTGCCCCCGGTCAAGCCCGGCGGGCAGTCCCAGCACCACCCGGATCTCGGCCTGACGTCCGGGCTCGACCCGTACCGCGGCCACCTCAGGGAGGGCCCCCACGGCCCTCTCGACGGCGGCCCTCACCTCAGGGTCTTCGCTCGCCGGGGTCCATGGTCGCTGTTGCGCCAGCGCCCACACCGCCGGCCGCGGAATCAGCACCGTATCCGGTCCACCCGGGTCCAGCACCAGCAGCCCGTCGGCATCGGAGGCCGCCGCGAGAGCCGCCCGTGGTGCTTCCACCGGGATCGGTCGGGCGTCCTGACGCCACCGCTGCAGCGTGGCCATGCTGGAGAACACCGGGATGGCCGAGCGTCCGTCGGGAGCGGCCACGGTCACCATCGCGGCCGAGGCCGACTTCTCCCCCGCGATCCCGTCGGCACCGGGTTCGGCCATCTCCTCCACCTGGGCGACCACGGGCACCAGCACCCGGACCTCAGCCAGGGCCGCGACCACGGCCGGCAGGCGGCGGTCCGCGCCGACGACCAGCGCTGCCGCCAGTGCTCCGGGGGCGGTGCCGTCATCGCCGGCGTGGGGCGACGTGGGTGGCAACGCCCGCCCGGGTGGGCCCGGCGCCGATGCGCCGTCGCAGGCGTGGGAGTCGATCACGGCCTCCCGGCCACGTCCAGCGCCTGCGGGAGGGTGAAGGCTCCCGCGTAGAGCGCCTTGCCCACGATCGCTCCTTCGACTCCGGCGTCGGCGAGTGTGCGCAGTGCCTCCAGGTCAGCGAGACTCGACACACCGCCGGAAGCGACCACGGGGGCGTCGGTGGTCTCGCAGACCTGCCGTAGCAGGTCGAGGTTCGGGCCCTTGAGGGTGCCGTCCTTGGTCACGTCGGTGACCACATAGCGCGAGCAGCCATCGGCATCCAGGCGCGCGAGCACCTCCCACAGGTCACCGCCGTCACGGGTCCAGCCACGTGCGGCCAGCGTCGAACCGCGCACGTCCAGGCCCACGGCGATCCGGTCGCCGTGCGTGGCGATCGCGCGTGCCGTCCACTCCGGGTTCTCCAGCGCCGCGGTCCCGAGGTTCACGCGGCGGCACCCGGTCGCCAGCGCGCGTTCGAGCGAGTCATCGTCACGGATGCCGCCGGAGAGCTCGACGTCCACATCCAGCGCTCCGACCACCTCGGCCAGCAGCTCGGCATTGGACCCGCGCCCGAATGCCGCGTCCAGGTCGACCAGGTGGATCCACTCCGCGCCGTCGGACTGCCACGCCATCGCGGCGTCCATCGGGGCGCCGTAGTGGGTCTCGGACCCGGCCTCACCCTGGACCAGGCGGACGGCCTGACCGTCGGCGACGTCGACGGCGGGAAGCAGCTGCAAACGGGTGCTCACGTGAGAGGACCTTTCTGGGGCGGTCGGTAATGGAGCGGGAGTCAGAGAGTGCCCAGCCAGTTGCGCAGCAGCTCGGCTCCGGCGTCCCCGGACTTCTCCGGGTGGAACTGGGTCGCGCGCAGCGGGCCGTTCTCGGCGGCGGCGACGAATCGCGTCGGTCCGTGCTGGGACCAGGTGACGTCGACGAAGTCAGGCGCGCTGCGGGCTGCGTAGGAGTGGACGAAGTAGAAGCGTTCACGCTCGATTCCCGCGAAGAGCGCACTGTTCTCGGGGGGTTCGACGGTAGACCAGCCCATGTGCGGCACCACGGGGGCGTCCAGCCGTTCGACGACGCCTTCCCACTGGTCGAGCCCTTCGGCCGGTGCACCGTGCTCCTCGCCGCGGGTGAACATCACCTGCAGGCCGACGCAGATCCCGAGCACCGGCCGGCCGCCGGCGAGCCGGAGGTCGATCAGTCGCGGGGCGCCGACGCTGCGCAACCCCTCCATCACGGAGGCGAACGCCCCAACTCCGGGCACGACGAGCCCATCTGCCGCGAGGGCTGCCTCCGGATCGGCGGTGAGCTCGACCGCTGCGCCGACGCGTTCGAGAGCGCGGACAGCGGAGCGGACGTTGCCCGATCCATAGTCGAGGACGACGACGCGGTGGGTACTCATGGACGCTTCCTCTTGGTCGCCTTCGAGAGCAGCCGCGCTGCCTGCCAACGGCTCAGCTCCTTCGGTGCGAGCCGGCCCGGTGCATCGGCCGGCGCGAGCATGCCGAGCAGGATCTGCTCGACGACATCGTCGGCGTGAGCGAGCATTAGTCCGGCGGCGACTTCCTCACCGGCCTCTCCTGCGGTGTACTGGCGGCCCGTGATCGTGCCGGTCAGACCCTCGTCGCCGGTCCCGAGACGCGCGGTCAGTAACACCACCCCGGCCTTGGAGGTGCGTGAGAGCGTGACCGCCAGCTCATCCGCCTCGGCGGGCGGGCCGCCGAGCAGTTCACTCGGGTCGTCGGCGCTGGTCTCGATCACCCGGGCCGCGAGCGCACCCCGGCGAGTGGGCACGATGTCGGCGTCGATCTTCGCCATCGCGCACAGCCCCGCGAGCGCCGGCGCGGACGCAATCGGCGTCAGTACAACGGCGACCACCCGGCGGCGCGCAGGCTCGTCGGCAGCATCGGACCCGGTACGACGGGGCCCGGCGTCCGGATTCGCCGCACCGGCCTCGTGGGCTCGATCGGCTCCGTCGGCTCCGTCGGCTCCGTCGGCTCCGTCGGCTCCGTCGGCTCCGTCGGCCTGATTGTCACTGCTGCCGGCGACCTCATCCGCATCCGCGTCGTCCACGGCACGGTCGTGCACTACACGCTCAGGCTCGACAGCCTCACCGAACTCCTGCGCGAAGGCGGCCTCGAAGGCGTCCGCGTCGAACTCCGGCTCCCCGGGAGGCGGAGTCTCCTCCCGCCCGGTCACAGCAGTCCCTTGGTCGAGGGCACCCCCGAGACGCGGGCGTCGGGTGCCACGGCGGCCCGCAGCGCCCGCGCCAGCGCCTTGAACTGCGCCTCGACGATGTGATGCGGGTCGCGACCTGCCAGCACTCGCACGTGCAGGCAGATGCCGGCGTGGAAGGCGATCGCCTCCAGCACGTGCCGGGTCAGCGAACCGGTGAAGTGACCGCCGATGAGGTGGTATTCCTGCCCGGCAGGCTCACCGGAGTGCACCAGGAACGGGCGCCCGGAGACGTCGACCACTGCCTGCGCGAGCGCCTCGTCCAGGGGCACGAGCGCGTCACCGAAGCGTGCGATCCGGGACTTGTCTCCGAGGGCCTGTCGCAGCGCCTGCCCCAGGCAGATCGCTGTGTCCTCCACGGTGTGGTGGACATCGATGTCGGTGTCACCGCTGGCGCGCACGGTCAGGTCGATGAGGGAGTGCTTGCCGAGCGCAGTCAGCATGTGGTCGTAGAAGGGGACGGTTGTGGCCACATCCACGGCACCGGTGCCGTCCAGGTCCAGCTCCACCATCACGCTCGACTCGGAGGTGGTGCGCTCGATCCGCGCCACCCGCCTCGTCTGCTCCTCGGACTGGCTCATCGGCCGGTCACCTCCTTCAGTGCGCCCCGGAAGGCGGCCATCTGGTCAGCGGTCCCGATCGAGACACGCAGGTACTGCTTCGGTCCAGTCTCCCGGATGAGCACGCCCCGGTCGAGCAGCCCCTGCCACACGGCGTGACGGTCCTCGAACGGGCCGAACAGCACGAAGTTCGCATCGGTGTCGGCCACCGTGAAACCCTGGTCTCGCAACCAGGTCACGCACGCGTCTCGCTCGGCACGCAGCTGCGTCACCTGCGCCTGCAGCGCATCGGTGTGCCGCAGCGCAGCGCGTGCAACCGCCTGCGTCACAGCCGAGAGGTGGTAGGGCAGGCGCACGATGCGCAGGCAGTCCACCAGCCGTGGCGCCGCCGCAAGGTAGCCCACACGTGCTCCGGCGAGGGCGAAGGCCTTGGACATCGTCCGGGCCACCGCCAGGTGCGGGAAGTCGGCCAGCACCGACAGTGCTGAGGGGGTTCCCTCTCGGCGGAACTCCGCATAGGCCTCGTCGACCACGAGAACCGTCGCGGCACCGTCCGGCCCCGTGCCCTCGCACGCACGAGCGATGGCACGCACGTCGTCCAGCGGCAGGGCCGTTCCTGTCGGGTTGTTGGGGCTGGCCAGCAGCACGACGGCGGGGCGCACCTGCTCGATGTGCGCGATGGTCGCGTCGGGGTCGAGTGAGTAGTCCGGACGGCGGCTGCCCTCCACCCACTGAGTGAGGCTGTCGCGCGCGTACTCGGGGTACATCGAGTAGGTCGGTCCGAACGACATCACGGCACGGCCGGGGCCGCCGAAGGCCTGCAGCAGGTGGAGCATGACCTCGTTGGACCCGTTCGCGGCCCACACGTGGTCGGCGGTCAGGCCAGTCGCGCCGGACTCCCGCTCCAGGTACGCGGCCAGCTCGCCCCGCAGGTCACGGAAGTCACGATCGGGGTACCGGTTCAGCCCGGCCGAGGCCGCCGTGACGGAGGCTGCGATGTCCTCGATCACCTCTGCCGGCGGGGCGTAGGGATTCTCGTTGACATTGAGCAGATGCGGGACGTCGAGCTGAGGTGCGCCGTAGGGCTGCTCACCGACGAGGTCGGGACGCAGTGGAAGCTCGGGGGCGGGAGAATCGGGCACGCACGCCAGTCTAGGCGTGCCCGCGCCCTGTTCCGCCCCGATGACCGGGTGGCGGACTGGACCGTGCTCCGACTGTGCTGCCAGCTCTGATGGTGCGGTCATCGGTGCCTGCGGTTGTCTGTCCCTGCGGCCGCCGGTCCCAGCGGTCGCAGGATGGCGCGGGCCACCGGTCCCCGCGACCAGCTCAGGTGTTGTCGCGGCCGCTGAGCCGGTCCAGGAACCGCTCGAGCGGGATGCTCCCGCTCTGCCATGGAGTGAGGATCCAGGCGATCAGGTAGGCGAGCAGGCCCACGCCGGGCAGCAGGAACGCGATCAACATCAGCACGCGCACGAGGACCACGCTGACATTGGCCTGGGCGGCGAGGCCGCCGCAGATCCCACCGACCAGGCGGTCTGGTCCCCGTCGGTAGCCGAAGTTGCGGATCGCATCGAAGAAACGAGTCATGCCACCTACGCTAGGTCCGGCGTGGCCGGTCCCACATCGGGGATCGCCCTGAAACCGGCCCTGAAACCGGCCCTGAAACCGGCCCTGAGATCGGCCCTGAAACCGGCCCTGAGATCGGCCCTGAATCCGGTCTGAGCCCAGATCCGGGAAGGGCCGGCCGGAGTCCTGGGTCAGCGCCCGCGCTCGCGCCGGAGCGTGGCGGCCCGCCCGTGTGCCGGCAGGTCCTCCGACTCGGCGAGGGTCACCAGGTGATCGGTGACGTCGTCGAGTCCCTGAGCGTCGTAGCAGATCACCTGCACCGACTTCAGGTAGGCCTGCACACCCAGGCCACTCGCGTACCGGGCGGTCCCGCCGGTGGGGAGGACGTGGTTGGAACCGGCGATGTAATCCCCCAGCGGCACCGGGGAGTGCGGGCCGACGAAGATGGCGCCGGCGTTCTGGATCCGCTCCGCGACGGCCGCGGCATCGGCGGTCTGGATCTCCAGGTGTTCGGCTGCGTAGGCATCCACCACCTCGATGGCGTGGTCGAGGTCGTCTGCCAGCACGATGCCGGACTGGGCACCGGTCAGGGCGGTCCGGATCCGCTGTGCGTGCTTGGCCTCGTCGGCCTGGAGACCGATCTGGGCGGCCACGGCCTCGGCGAGCGCTGGCGAGTCGGTCACCAGCACCGACCCCGCGGCGGGGTCGTGCTCGGCCTGGGAGATCAGGTCGGCGGCGACAAAGGCCGGGTCGGCGGTCTCGTCGGCCAGCACCGCGATCTCCGTGGTGCCGGCCTCGGAGTCGATCCCCACGACACCGAGCACCGCACGCTTGGCCGCGGCAACGTAGATGTTCCCCGGCCCGGTGACCACGTCCACGGGCGGGCAACTGTTCGCCGGATCTACCGAACCGCCTGTACCGCCCGTACCCGCCGTACCGTTCGTACCGTTGATCCCGTTGATCCCGTTGATCTCGGTGGTCACGCCGTAGGCGAACATACCGATCGCCTGCGCTCCCCCGGTGGCGTAGACCTCGTCCACGCCCAGCAGGGCGCATGCGGCGAGGATCGCGGCGTCGGGCAATCCGTCGTTGTCCTTCTGCGGTGGGCTGGCCACGGCGAGCGAGCCCACGCCGGCCACCTGTGCGGGCACGACGTTCATGACCACCGACGAGACGAGGGCTGCCAGGCCGCCCGGGACGTACAGGCCGACCCGCTGCACCGGAACCCAGCGCTGACGTACCTGCGCGCCGGGCCCGAGTGACGTCGTCGCCTCCTTCGGCACCTGTGCCTCGTGGCCCAGGCGGGCCCGCCGGATCGCCTCCTCGAGCGCGGACCGCACGGTGGGGTCCAGCGCCTGCAACGCCTGGGTGAGCGCCTCGGCGGGAACGCGCAGACTGGGCGGCCGGACGCCGTCGAAGGTCTCGGCAAGGTCGGCCAGAGCTTGGGCACCCTCGTGGCGCACCCGGTGCAGGATCGGACGCACCCGCTCGGTGGCGACGTCGATATTGACCTCGGCTCGCGGCAGTGCCTCCCGGAGTTCGGCCGGGGTAAGGGTCCGTCCTCGCAGATCGATGGTGCGCAGCATGGGCCCGAGTCTACGGCGGGGCGATAATGGTGCGATGAGTCGCCCAGCCGCTGAACCTGTGCCCATCAGTGACGAGATGATCCGCCTCGGCCAGCTGCTCAAGCTCGCCGGGCTGGTGGAGGACGGGGCGTCGGCCCGGCTGCTGCTTGCCGACGACGCGGTCCAGGTCAACGGGCAGGTGGAGACCCGCCGGGGCCGTCAGCTCGTGGCCGGTGACGAGATCGAGGTCGACCTTCCCACCGGCGTCCGGAGGCTGCAGATCACAGCCTGAGGCTCACACCAGGCAGTTCGGCCCCAGGAGCGCCTTCAGATCCCCGAACAGCGCTGGGGTGCGTTCCACGCGAAGCGCGTCCTCGAGTCGCATCACCGTCGCCCGGCCAGGCGATGTGAGCCGCACGTGCACCTCGGTGACCCCGGGGTGGGTGGAGAGCACGTCCCGTAGCTGCAGGAGCACGGGTTCGCTGCATCGAGCCTCGGCGATCCGCACCGTGACCGGGGCCGACTCCCCCGCTGTCACGTCCGGCAGCGTCACCTCCATCGCCTGGAGCGAGAGGGTCTCGTCCCTGCGCCGGATCCGGCCCTTGACCACCACCACCTGATCCTGGGCGAGCGCCGTGGAGTAGGCCAGGTAGGTCTCACCGAAGAACATCACCTCGACCGAGCCCTCCATGTCCTCGATCGTGACGGCGGCCCAGGGGTTGCCCTGTTTGGACATCTTCCGCTGGAGGGAGGTGATGAGACCGGCGATCGTGACCGTCGACCCGTCCGCCCTGGTCTCATCGGTGGTGAGGGTGGCGAGGGAGACGTCCGCCGCCTGGGTGAGCACGTGCTCGATACCCGAGAGGGGGTGGTCGGAGACGTACAGGCCGAGCATCTCCCGCTCGAAGGCGAGCTTCTGCTTCTTGTCCCACTCCGGTAGGTCCGGTACCTCCACGGAGAAACCTGAGGAGCCATCGCCGTCGTCGTCGCCACCGAGCCCGGCGAACAGATCGAACTGCCCCTCGGCCTCCTTGCGCTTGACTCCGATGACGGCATCGACCGCCTGCTCGTGGATCATCAGCAGCGAACGGCGGGTGTGCCCGAGCGAATCGAACGCCCCCGCCTTGATGAGGGACTCGATGGTGCGTTTGTTGCACACCACCGCCGGGACCTTGTCGAGGAAGTCGGTGAAGGAGGTGAACGCTCCTTTCTCTTCCCGCGCCTTGGCGATCGCGGCCACCACGTTCTGCCCCACGTTGCGTACTGCGGCGAGGCCGAAGCGGATGTCCGCCCCGACCGGGGTGAACTGTGCGGCCGAATCGTTCACGTCCGGTGGCAGCACCGTGATCCGCATCCGCCGGCACTCGCCCAGGTACAGGGCGGACTTGTCCTTGTCATCGCGCGTGGAGGTCAGCAAGGCGGCCATGTACTCGGCCGGGTAGTGCGCCTTGAGGAAGGCGGTCCAGTAGGAGACCACCCCATAGGCTGCCGAGTGGGCCTTGTTGAAGGCATAGTCGGAGAACGGCAGCAGAATCTCCCACAACGTCTTCACCGCGTTGGCGGAGTAGCCATTCGCCTTCATCCCGGCCTCGAAGTTGGTGTACTCGGCATCGAGCACCGACTTCTTCTTCTTACCCATCGCGCGTCGGAGCAGATCGGCTTGGCCGAGCGAGTACCCGGCCAGTTTCTGCGCGATCTCCATCACCTGCTCCTGATAGACGATCAGGCCGTAGGTGGTACCGAGGATCGACTCCAGAGGTTCGGCAAGCTCGGGGTGAATCGGGGTGATCGGCTGCTGGCCGTTCTTGCGCAGCGCGTAGTTGGTGTGGGAGTTCGCACCCATCGGACCGGGCCGGTAGAGGGCGCCGACGGCGGAGATGTCCTCGAAGTTGTCCGGCTTCATCATCCGCAGCAGCGAACGCATACCCCCGCCATCGAGCTGGAAGAGACCGAGCGTCTCCCCCCGTCCGAGCAACTCGTAGGTGGCCCGGTCGTCCAGGGTGAGTTCCTCCACCCGCACCGGTTCCTTGCCGTTGACCACGATGTTCTCGAGGGCGTCATCGAGGATGGTGAGATTGCGCAGTCCGAGGAAGTCCATCTTCACCAGGCCGAGATCCTCACCGGCTGGGAAGTCCACCTGGGTGATCACGGCGCCGTCCTGCTCACGACGCATGATCGGGATGATGTCCAGGAGCGGTTCGCTCGCGATCACCACACCCGCCGCGTGCACGCCCCACTGGCGCTTGAGGTTCTCCAGGCCGCGCGCCGTCTCCAGCACCCGCTGGGCCTCAGGGTCGGAGTTGACCACCGATCGGAACTCATCCGCCTCGGCATATCGCTTGTCCTCCGGATCGAACATGCCGGCCAGTGAGACGTCCTTGCCCATCACGGCAGCCGGCATCGCCTTGGTGAGCTTTTCCCCCATCGCGAACGGGTACCCCAGCACACGGGAGGCGTCCTTGAGGGCCTGTTTGGCCTTGATGGTGCCGTAGGTGACGATGTAGGTGACCTTGTCCTCGCCGTACTTGTCGCTGACGTACTTGATCACCTCCCCGCGCCGGCGCTCGTCGAAGTCGATGTCGAAGTCGGGCATCGACTCACGTTCGGGGTTGAGGAACCGCTCGAAGATCAGCCCGTGCTCGAGCGGGTCCAGCTCGGTGATGCTCATGGCGTAGGCCGCGATCGACCCGGCACCCGACCCGCGGCCCGGCCCCACCCGGATGCCGTTCTCCTTGGCCCAGTTGATGAAGTCGGCGACCACGAGGTAATAGCCGGCGTAGCCCTTGCCGGTGATCACCTCGATCTCGTACTCGGCCTGCTTGCGGGAGGAATCCGGAACGGCACCGTCGTATCGCTCCTGCAGCCCGACCTCGACGGCCTTGACGAAGGTGGAGACCTCGTCCTCCCCCTCCGGCACCGGATAGTGGGGCATGTACCGGCCCACCTCCTCGGTAAAGGCCACCTCACACTGCTCGGCCACCCGGAGGGTGTTGTCACACGCCTCGGGCAGTTCGGCGAACAGCTCGCGCATCTCCTCGGCGGACTTGAGGTAGTAGCCGCTGCCGCCGAAGGCGAACCGCTTCCCGCCCTGGTCGTAGGTCGGCTCCTCCATCGTGGAGCCTGACTGCACGCACAGCAGGGCCTCATGGGCGTGGGCATCCTCGTGCTTGGTGTAGTGCAGGTCGTTCGTCGCCAGCAGTGGGGCGTTGATCTCCTTGGCCAGCCGCAGCAAGTCCTGGGTGACCCGGCGCTCGATGTCGAGCCCGTGATCCATCAGCTCAACGTAGTAGTTCTCCTTGCCGAAGATGTCCTGCAGCTCGCCCGCCGCCCGGACCGCTTCCTCGTACTGGCCCAGGCGCAGGCGGACCTGCACCTCACCCGAGGGGCATCCTGTGGTGGCGATCAGCCCCTTGCTATAGGTCTCCAGCAGCTCGCGGTCCATCCGTGGCCACTTGCCGAGCTGCCCCTCCAGCGAGGCCAGGGAGCTCATCCGGAACAGGTTGTGCATCCCCGGAGTGTCCTTGGCGAGGATCGTCATGTGCGTGTACGCACCGCGGGCAGAGACGTCATCCTTGGCCTGGTCGGCCTCGCCCCATCGCACCCGGGACTTGTCGAACCGGCTGGTGCCCGGGGTGACGTACGCCTCGACGCCGATGATCGGCTTGATCCCGTACTTGCGAGCTTTGGACCAGAAGTCATAGGCCCCGAAGAGGTAGCCGTGGTCGGTGATCGCCACCGCGCTCTGCCCCAGGCGCTGGGCTTCGGAGAACAGGTCGTCCAGGCGGGCCGCTCCGTCCAGCATCGAATATTCGGTGTGCACGTGCAGGTGGACGAAATCGGCTGCCATGCGTGCCAGTCTACGAGGTGCCACCGACGAGCAGGGGGCGCCCACACGGGTCGACCGGGAGCTCGTCAGAACCCGGTGGCGCCGGCAGCTGGCACCGGGGAGACCACTACGATCGCAGGCATCATTCACTCCCAGAGAGGCCCCATGAGCTTCCCCTCCCGCCCCTGGCAGCAGGTGGCCGCAGCCGCCGGCCTGCTCACCCCCGACGGCGCCACCAAGCCGACGATCTTCGCCGAGATGACGGCGCTGGCCACCCGTTCCGGGGCGGTGAACCTCGGGCAGGGCTTCCCGGACGAACCCGGTCCCGCAACTGTGACGGCGGAGGCGAGTAAAGCCATCCTCGACGGCGTCAACCAGTATCCGCCCGGCCCCGGAACTCCCGGGCTCCGGCGGGCGATCGCCGACCATCAGCATCGGCACTACGGGCTGCACCTGGACCCCGACAGCGAGGTGCTGGTCACCACCGGGGCGACCGAGGCGATCGCCGCAGCCGTGCTCGCCCTGGCCGGCCCCGGGGACGAGGTCCTCACCTTGGAGCCCTACTACGACTCCTATGCGGCCACGATCGCCCTCGCCGGGGCGCGCCACACGCGGGCGGCGCTGCGCCCCGGCCCCGACGGCTGGCGGCTCGACCTCGAGAGCCTGCGCTCCGCCGTCGGCGATCGTACCCGCGTGATCCTGCTGAACAGCCCGCACAATCCGACCGGCGCGGTGCTCACGACGGCCGAGCTGGCGGAGGTGGCCCGGCTGGCGCAGGCCCACGATGCGATCGTGGTGACCGACGAGGTGTACGAGCATCTGACCTATGACGGCGTCGCTCACCTCCCGATCGCCACGCTCGCCGGGATGGCCGAACGCACGCTGACGATCTCCTCGGCCGGGAAGTCGTTCTCGGTGACCGGGTGGAAGATCGGCTGGGTCAGCGGGCCGGCACCGCTGGTGGACGCAGTGCGCGCCGTCAAGCAGTTCCTCACCTACACCAGCGGCGCACCGTTCCAACCTGCGGTAGCCCTCGCCCTCGGCCTGGAGACCACCAATGGCCCGGATGCCCACTGGCTGAGCGGGCTGCGTACCTCCCTGGCACGCCGACGGGACCAGCTGACCGAGGGGCTGCGCGCGGCCGGCCTGCCTCCCGTTCCCGCGGCGGGGACCTATTTCGTCATGGCCGACGCCACCGCGCTCCTCACCGGACCACTCGCAGGCACCGGCATCAGCACCGGCGCCGAGTTGTGTCGTCGGCTGCCGGAACTGTGCGGGGTGGTCGCCGTCCCAGCGACCGCATTCACGACCACCGGCTCCCCGGTGAGTGAGTCGTTGCGCCGATGGGTGCGCTTCACCTTCGTCAAATCCGAGGCCACGATCGCCGAGGCGATGCAGCGGCTGACGAGACTGAGGAACGCAGCGCCCTGATCAGAGACCGAAGAGAACGTCCGGGAGCAGGTGCGGGATGCTCACCACTGCCCAGAACCGGCCGAATCTGCCCACGATCGAGATCGCAGCGAAGGACCACCACCTCATCCGCACCGACCCGGCGAGCACCGCCACCAGCGCGTAGGGAGGAACCCCGGCGAAGGCACTGACCCCGGTGACGGCCAGCGGTCCCCAGGCGTGCCTGGTGCACCACTCCTCGATCCTGCGCATCCGCTCCCGCCAGCGCTTGTTCGGACGAGCACGCCACCGTGCCACGTCCAGGACGCCGCGCCCGACCAGGTAGGAGAGCATCTTCCCGGCGACCTGACCGATCGCCCCCGCGAGGGCCAACCAGAGCGGCGGGACGTCAGTGACCAGCGCCGCACCCACGAGGTAGGCCTCGGCCGGTAGCACCATGACGACCGCCGACAGGGCGCAGTAACCGAACGCCGCTGCCAGCGACCACCAGTCGGCGCCCACCCCCTCAAGCCCCGCCGGGCCGAAGCGGCTTCACAGCGTCGCGGTGCCAGATCCCAGCCTCCTGGTAGTGCTCGGCACTCGCCGTGTGACTTGAGTGCGCCTCCCCCACAGCGAGCAGGTGCACCGTGCCCGGCTCGCGGTCCCGTTCATCCCGCTCGTCCGAACGCGCCACGCCCTGCTCATCGACGAACACCTCGAACCGGATGGCGTGCACGCGCGCCACGGCCTGCGGGGCGGCGGCATCGACAGTCACGACGTGCACGTCAGGCATCGCGCAGCCCGTCGAGGGCGTGCTGCAGGTCCTCGGGATAGGTGCTGCTCACCTCGACCCAGGTGCCGGAGCCGGGATGGGTGAAGCCCAGTCGCATTGCGTGCAACCACTGCCGCTGCAGCCCTAGGCGCCGGGCGAGCACCGGGTCGGCCCCATAGGTCAGGTCTCCCGCGCAGGGGTGGCCGATCGCGGACATGTGCACCCGGATCTGATGGGTGCGCCCGGTCTCGAGGTGGATCTCGAGCAACGTCGCCCGGGTCATCGCCTCGAGGGTGTCGTAGTGGGTGATGCTGGGGCGCCCGTCGGCGACCACGGCCCACTTGTAGTCATGCTTGGGATGGCGTCCGATCGGTGCGTCGACAGTGCCGGCCGTCGGGTCCGGGTGCCCCTGCACGAGGGCGTGGTAGACCTTCTCGACAGTGCGTTCCTTGAAGGCACGCTTGAGCGTGCTGTAGGCGCGCTCGCTCTTGGCCACGACCATGAGCCCGGAGGTGCCGACGTCGAGACGGTGCACGACCCCTTGCCGCTCGGCTGCCCCTGAGGTAGCGATGCGGTATCCAGCGGCCGCCAGGCCACCGATGACCGTGGGCCCGTTCCATCCCGGGCTCGGATGGGCGGCTACCCCGACCGGCTTGTCGACGACCACGATGTCGTCGTCATCGAGGCGGATGGCCATCCCGGGCACCGGCTCGGGTGGCGTGGCCGGCTCCGGAGACAGGTCCGCGATGGTGACCTCGAGCCACCCGCCGGCGGTCAGGCGGTCGGACTTGCCGAGCTCGCGCCCATCGAGCAGCACTGCACCGGTGGCGGCCAGCTCGGCAGCTTTGGTGCGGCTCAGTCCGAGAAGGCGTGCCAGCGCCGCGTCGACGCGCTCGCCGGCGAGGCCGTCCGGGACCGGCATCGACCGCACGTCAGTCATCGCGGTCCTCTCCGCGATGCGCCGGTGGGTCCTGCGAGTCGTCCTCGGCCGGTGCTGGCTTGCTGACCGGTCGTCCGCTGAGCGGAACCCCCCGGAAGCTCAGCAGGGCGATGCCGATAGCGCAGACCACGATCGCGATGTCGGCGATATTGCCGACGAAGAAGCCGGCGTAGTTGATGAAGTCGACGACGTGGCCCACTCCGAAGCCGGGCTCGCGGAACAGGCGGTCGACCAGGTTGCCGAGGTTGCCGCCGAGCAGTCCACCCAGCACCAGCGCCCAAGACCGGGATCTGAGCCGGCGGGCAAGAACGAGAATCACCACGGTGACCACGACGGCTGCGATGGTGAAGATCCATGTGGAGCCCTCGGCGAAGGAGAATGCCGCTCCGGGATTGAAGACCAGGCTGAAGCCCAGGAGGTCACCGAGGAGCGGTTGGTAGCCACCTTCCTCCAACCGGCCCAGAACCAGCTGCTTGGAGACCTGGTCGACCACCAGAATCACCAGAGCGAGTGCGAGCAGGAGGCCGCGGGCGCGAGGGCGCACAGGGGAGGTGTCGGTCGCCAGGTCGTCGGCGCGGTCGTCGTGCCCCTCGTCGTGCGTGCGTGATGCGCCAGCCATGGCGGTCGGTCTCCTCGGTCATGACGACGGCGGGCCCCCGGCTGCGGGGACCCGCCGTCTCAACAGTGCTCTGGGGCTCCGCCTACGGGCGACGTGACTCGCTCTCGTCGCCGCTGTACTGAGCCGCGATGCTGCCGCGACCTTCGACGTCGCTGAGCAGACCCTCCAGGTAGCTCTTGAGCCGGGTCCGGTAGTCGCGCTCGAAGACGCGCAGCTCGTCGATCTTGCGCTCCAGGAGCGAACGCTCACTTTCGAGCTGGCTCAGCGTGCGGTTGCGCTGCTCGTCGGCCTCCCGGGTGAGGCGCTCACCCTCCAGGCGGGCTTCGGACAGTAGGCGCTCGGCCTCGGCCTTGCCGTTGTTGACGTACTCATCGTGCAGACGCTGGGCGAGCTGCAGCATGCCCGTCGCCGACTCCGGTTCCGTCCCACCGGCAGTCATCGCGGCGGCCGCTGCCTCGGCATCCGGCGCCGCCGGCTCCGCCGGCGCGTCGTGCACGGGCTGTTCAGCCGGTGCGGCCTGCTCGGCGGGCTCCTCGGCGGCCACCGGTGAGAACTGCGTCGTCTGCTCGGCAGCGGGCTCCGCAGGCGCCGGAGCGCCGTTCGACAGCTCGGCGATACGCCGCTCGGCAGCCTCGAGCTTGGCCTTCAACTCCTCATTCTCGCCACCCACGACCCGGAGGGTGTTGACGACCTCGTCGAGGAAGTCGTCCACCTCGTCCTGGTCGTACCCCTCACGGAACTTGGTGGGTTGGAACTTCTTGTTGAGGACGTCGTCTGCCGTGAGCAGAGCCATTCTCGTCACCTCGGTCTGTGTCGGTCGGTTCAGCGATGGTGCTGACACGAAGTTTTGGGGGGTTCAGCGAGATCACCGTAGCGGATGATGACATCGTACGCGTCACATTGACGCCAAGCCTGCCAGGATCGCAAGCAGGATCCAGCAGGCGAAGAGCAGGATCAGGAAGCCGACGTCGAGCGCGATGCCCCCGATCCGCAGAGGCGGGATCAGGCGACGCAAGGCACGCAACGGCGGGTCGGTCGGCGTGTAGACGACCTCGGCAACGATGAGGGCGAGGCCCCGCGGTTTCCAGTCCCTCGCGAAATGGCTCACCCAGTCGAAGCCCATCCGGACCAGCATGGCAACCAGGAACAGCAGGACCAGGAGATAGAGGATCCCGAAGAGCCAGCCCACGTCAGCTCTGGTTGAAGAATCGGGTCGTGGTCTCCGGCTCGTGACGCTCGCTGGCCACCTCGACCGTGGCCGGTGAGAGCAGGAACACCTTGTTGGTGACCCGCTCGATGCTTCCGTGCAGGCCGAAGATCAGGCCCGCGGAGAAGTCGACGAGACGCTTGGCCTCGGCATCGGTCATATCCGTGAGGTTCATGATCACGGGAGTCCCCGCACGGAACGCCTCGCCGATGGACTTCGCATCGGTGTAGGTGCGCGGATGCACGGTGGTGATCCGACGTAGGTTGTGGCCGCTGTGGGAGGCGGCCTGACTGATCGGGGTCACCTGAGCCTCCTGTACCGCGCCGACGTAGTCGTCGTCCTCGTGGTCGTTGTCGACCTGCTCGTACCCGTCGACGTAGGACTCCTCGGCGTATCGTTCCTCGCGCTCGGCCTCAGCCTCGGAGAGGCCGAGGTACAGCATCGTCTTGCGCAGCGCTCCCATGCCTGCTCCTCTTCTGATCGGGCCAACCGGACGATCGGCGTCTGTCTAGACGCTAGACCAGTGTCGTTGCCCACCAGCACCAAGCGACTCGGCGTGTCGTTCGAGACGCACGACGCCGGCGAACCTTCCTGTGCGGCCATCGCGCCGATAGGAGTAGAGCCGCGGGTCCTCACGCGTGCACACGGCGTGGTCGTCCACCTCGGTCACCCCAGCAGCGTCCAGCTGCGCCCGGACTCCGGCACGGAGGTCGAGCGCCGGGGTCCCGTGCCAGGTGTGCGCAGCCAGTGACGGGAGCATCGCGACGCACTCGCGCTGCATCTGCTCGGGCACCTCGTAGCAGCGTCCGCAGATGGCCGGGCCGACGGCCGCACGCCGCACCTCGAAGCCCGCCTCGCGCATCTGCGCGATTGCCTGCCCGACGATCCCGGCAAGGACTCCGCGGCGCCCGGCATGGACCGCAGCCACCGCCCCTGGCACGCCTCGGTGGTCCACACCGGCCAGCAGCACCGGGAGGCAGTCCGCCACGAGAACTGCGGCCGCAGCGCAGGGATCGGTCAGCACGACGGCGTCGGCCGCCGGCTCTTCGCCCACCGGCCGCCCGGGTTGCGGATCGAACAGGACGTCGCAGGCGTGGACCTGGTTCAGGAAGACGACCGGAGCGCCAGCCCGGTCGCTCAGCATGCGGCGGTTCGCCGCGACGGTTGCGGGTTCGTCTCCTACCGCCGCACCCAGATTGAACGTGTCGTAGGGGGCGCTGCTGCGACCACCGGCCCGGGTGGTGAACCCAGCCCAGACGCCGGGTCCCAGGTCGGCGGTCAGCACCTCACTTGAGGAAGTCAGGCACGTCGAGGTCGTCCTCTCGTCGGCGGGAGTCCTCGTCGAAGACGCGCGGCACCTCGAGCGGGTTCGCCACGGGCTGCGGTTCGGCGGCCCGCTCGGGGGCGGGGGCCGGGACGGCAGGAGTCGTCTCCGCCTCTTCCTCGGGTTCCTCCGCCCGAGCGGGGACAGCCGGCGTCTCGCGCACCTCGTTGGCCGGTGCGGCCGCAGGTGCGGCAGCCGCTCGGGCAGCGGGTGCCACACCGGCCCGGCCGGGCGCACCGCTGTCGAATCCTGCAGCGATCACCGTCACCCGCACCTCGTCTCCGAGTGCGTCGTCGATGACTGCCCCGAAGATGATGTTGGCCTCCGGATGAGCGGCCTCCTGCACCAGCCGGGCGGCCTCGTGGATCTCGAACAGGCCCAGGTCGCTGCCACCCTGGATCGAGAGGAGCACCCCGTGGGCGCCGTCGATACTCGCCTCCAGCAGCGGCGAGGAGATCGCCAGCTCCGACGCCTGGACGGCGCGGTCCTCGCCTCGGGCCGAGCCGATCCCCATCAACGCGGTCCCGGCGCCCTGCATCACGGACTTGACGTCGGCGAAGTCGAGATTGATCAGACCCGGCGTGGTGATGAGGTCGGTGATGCCCTGCACACCGGAGAGCAGCACCTGGTCGGCCGACTTGAACGCGTCCAGCACGGAGACGTTCCGGTCACTGATCGAGAGCAGACGATCGTTCGGGATGACGATGAGGGTGTCGACCTCCGACCGGAGTGCCTCGATCCCAGAATCGGCCTGAACCCCCCGACGACGTCCCTCGAAGGTGAACGGGCGTGTCACCACCCCGATCGTCAGGGCGCCGAGCGACCGGGCGATCTTGGCGACGACCGGGGCACCACCGGTACCGGTCCCGCCCCCCTCGCCGGCCGTGACGAACACCATGTCGGCTCCGCGTAGGACCTCTTCGATCTCCTCGGTGTGGTCCTCGGCCGCCTTCTTGCCGACCTCAGGATCGGCGCCGGCGCCCAATCCTCGGGTCAGTTCTCGTCCGACGTCGAGCTTGACGTCGGCGTCGCTCATCAGCAAGGCCTGGGCGTCCGTGTTGACGGCGATGAACTCCACGCCCTTCAACCCGACCTCGATCATGCGGTTGACGGCGTTGACGCCTCCGCCACCGATCCCGACCACCTTGATGACCGCCAAATAGTTCTGCGGTGCCGCCACGTCGATCCCTCTCGTCCGGTGCTCGTGCTCGGGTGCTGCTGACCCACGTTTCAAACCCTAACCCTCAACTTGAGAGTAAGAGTTATGTCATTCTCTCGCACCCATGACGCTAGGTCTCTCGCCCCCGCAGGGCAACGACATCGGCGGGTGTGTCGCACAGGCATATGCCTGTGCCAGGGCTCACTCGGAGGTGATCGGTGAACGGGGCGCGGAAACGTCGTACCGGCCCGCGTCTTCCTGAAGCAACGTGCGGAGCACTTCGACCTTGAGGTCGTTCTCCACCGCACTGCCCCACATCACCTCCGCACCGCCGGCCAGCGTGAGCACCACCTGGTACGGCGTCTGTGCACCGGCACTGATCACATCCGTACGCAGCTCTCCAGGAAGCGCCGCCAGGACCGTCAGGACAGCGTCGAGGGAGTCAGCGGCCGCCTCCTCCCCCAGCGGCACGGTGACCGCGGCGAGGCCGTCCACCGGTGCGTCGTCACGCGCCACCACGACGGCGTCGGCGTCCAGCACGGCGTACTGGTCGCCGTCAGCGACCACGGCGACGGGGACTCGCGGCTCGATCGCGATGGTCAGGCCGTTGGGCCACGCGCGTCGCACCTGAACGTCGCGTACGGCGGCCAGGGCGGTGATCTGCTCCGCGAGCGCCCCGGTGTCCACGCGGGCGACCGGCTGATCATGGGCGACCTCGGCCAGTTCGAGCACTTCCTCCTCGGGCACGAACGACGAGGTCCCGCTCACCTGCACGTCCTCCGGGTGGACGGTCAGCACCGGTGAGGCGAACACGACCCAGCCGAGCACGCCCACAGTCAGCACCGAGCCCACCACGGCGAGCACCATCCGCCACCGCAGCCGGCGCACCGCCGCCCGGCGCTCGCGCAGCCGCTCCGCCAGCTGGCCCACTCCAGAAGAGTCCGGGTCAGCGGCACGCTGCACCTCACCCCGGGATCGACCGGTGGTCGCGGGCCGGTCGGCTCCGGACCGGGACCGTCCCTGCGTGGGACTCGGTTTCGACCGATCGGCCTTCCGGTCTGTCGTCTTCCGGTCTGTCGTCTTCCGGTCCGTCGCTTTCCGGCCCGCCGTCGTGGCTGCGCTGCGGCCGGCCCTCGGCGCGGACGTGGCGCGACCCCGGTTCTCCCGTTCGTCCTGCCTTCCCCGCGCTCGGTCCGCGGCGGGGCGGGAGCGCTCCGCGCGCGTGGACACCTGTCCGCGGTCCTCACCCGGGCCCGTCGCGCGCGGACGCGGTTGCGCCGGGGCCCTCATCCGCGCTCCCGGAGCCGATCGAGGACCACCTCGCCGAGGACGGTCACGTCGCCGGCTCCGATGGTCATCACGAGATCGCCCTCTCGTGCGAGGTCGGCGACCGCGTGCGCCGCATGGCGATGGTCGGGCACGTACCGGGCACCGGGTAGCCGATCGCTGATGAGCGCTGAGGTCACGCCTGGCCGCGGCTCCTCCCGCGCGGGATAGATCGCGGTGAGGATCACCTCGTCTGCACCGGCCAGAGCGTCGGCGAACTCGGCTGCGAAGGTCTGGGTGCGCGAGAAGAGGTGGGGCTGGAAGAGGACGAGCACGCGGCCTGCACCGACCGCACCCCGGCCGGTCCGTACAGCCGCTGCCACCTTCGTCGGGTTGTGGGCATAGTCGTCGACCACTCGCACACCCGCAACCGTGCCCCGGTCTTCGAATCGCCGGGCTGTGCCGGTGAACGTGCCGAGTCCCGCCGCCATCGTCTCGGCGGCCACGCCCAGCTCTACCCCGGCGCACCATGCGGCTGCGGCGTTGCGCAGGTTGTGCTCACCTGGGACCGCGAGTTCGAGCTCGAACTCACCTTCCGGCGCGAGCAGCCGCGCGCTCGCCGCGGACGGTTCGAGAACGATGCGGTCCAGCCGCACGTCGGCCGCAGGGTGTGAGCCGTAGGTGCGCACGCGCGTCCCACCGGCTCTCACCCGTTCGGCGAACCGTGCGGCCCCCTCGTCATCGGCACAGGTGATCACCAGTCCGCCGGGCACCACGCGGCCGGCGAAGTCGTCGAAAGCGGCCTCGAAAGCGGCGGGGGTGCCGTAGTGGTCGAGGTGGTCGGGTTCGATGTTCGTCACGATCGCGACCCGCGGGGTGTAGTTGAGGAAGGAACCATCGGACTCGTCCGCCTCGGCCACGAAGACCTGACCCGTCCCGGCACGGGCCCCGGAGCCCAGTGCGAGCACGGCTCCGCCGATCGCGAACGAGGGGTCACCTCCCGCGTCCCGCAACGCGACCGCCAGCATCGCGGAGGTCGTGGTCTTGCCGTGCGCCCCGGCGACGGCCACGAAGTCCTTCCCGGCGGATGCCTGCGCGAGGGCGACCGACCGGTGCACGATCTCGATCCCGGCTTCACGGGCGGCGCGCAGCTCGACGTTGTCGGAGCCGATCGCCGAGGAGACCACCACCAGATCCGCACCCAGTACGTGCTCGGCGGCGTGGCCCACATGAACCCTCGCACCAAGGTCCGCCAGGCGTCGCAGCACGGCCGAGTCCTGCCGGTCCGATCCGGAGACCTGGGCCCCACCGGCGAGCAAGAGCTCGGCGATCACCGACATACCGGCCCCACCGATCGCGATGAGATGAACGTTCACCGCGTCCTCCCCTCCGCCGCCTCACGGACCAGGTCGGCCACCCGCGCCGCGCCGTCACGGACACCGGCGGTGGAGGCCGCCTGAGCCATGGCCCGCAATCGCTCACCGTCGGCGATCAACGGCAACACGTGCTCCCGCAGCCAGCTGGCCGTGAACTCCTGGTCCTCGACCAGCAGTCCCCCGCCGGCCTCGACCACGCCGGCGGCATTGCGGCGTTGCTCGCCGTTACCGACCGGCAACGGGACATATACGGCCGCGATCCCGAGCGCGGCGAGTTCACTGACCGTCCCGGCCCCGGCACGGCCGATCATCAGATCGGCACAGGCCAATGCCTCGTGCATCTCGGTGAGGTACTCCACCGCGTGGTAGTGAGCTGCGACGTCGGGGGCCATCGCCGAACGCGCAGCGAGCACCGGCTCGAGCTTGCCACGGCCGGTCGCGTGCAGGACCTGCGCGCCGGCGGCCACGAGCTCAGCTGCGATCGTCGGGATCTGCTCGTTCAGCCGCAGGGCACCGAGGGAGCCGCCGGTCACGAGGACGGTGCGCCGATCGGGGTCGAGTCCGCACGCGTGCGCGCCGTCCCTGGCCCGTCCCCGCGCGTCAGCCGCACGGGCGGCCACCAGATCCGCGATCGGGGGCCGCAGCGGCAGACCCACCCACCGTGCCTTCGGCAGCGGTGTTCCGGCGAAGGTCACCCCCACGGCCTCAGCCCACCGCGCGCCGAGACGGTTCGCGAGGCCAGGGAGCGCATTCTGCTCATGGATCACGATCGGTACACCCAGCCGGCGAGCCGCCAGGTAGGCCGGGGTGGCCACGTAGCCGCCGAAGCCCACCACCGCACGAGCACCGCCGACCGCGTCTCTCGCCGTCCGTATCGCCCGTCGCCAGCGCCCGGGGAACCGGAGCGCGTCGAGGTTGGGCCGCCGGGGCATCGGCACCTTCTCGATCACTGTCAGCTCGAGACCGGCGGCCGGAACCAGATCGGCCTCCAGCCCTTCGGCCGTACCGAGCACGGTCAGAGCCACACCGGGTTCACGCGCCTTCAGCTCGGCGGCGGTGGCCAGCAGCGGGTTGACGTGGCCGGCCGACCCCCCGCCGGCCAGCACAATGTGATCAGCCACGCCCGCGGCCCCCGGCTGCGATCACGGCCAAGGATCGCCGCATCGAGCCACGGCGAGCGGCCATCGCCTCCTTCGCACCGGGCTCGTCGCGCGCGAAGGCCAGCACCACGGCCAGCGCCGCGATCGTCGTCACCAACGCCGAGCCTCCCTTCGACAGCAGCGGCAGCGGTACACCGATCACCGGGAGCAGGCCGATGACCACAGCGATGTTCACCATCGCCTGCCCGAGGATCCAGCACCCGATCGCGGCCGTGGTGATCTTCACGAACGGGTCCTGATGGCGACGGATCACGCGTGAGAAGCCTACGGCCAGGGCCGCGAAGAGCGCGAGCACCAACAGGCACCCCAGCAGGCCGAGCTCCTCACCGATGATGGCGAAGATGTAGTCGTCCTCGGCCGCCGGCAGCCAGAGCCACTTCTCCCGCGATGCGCCCAGGCCCACACCGGAGATTCCACCGGTCCCGAGGCCCTCGAGGGCGCGTTCCGGCTGCATGTTCGCGCCCAACGGGTCATCGTCACCGCCCATGCCGAGGAACTGCATCACGCGCCTCGTCCGGTTGCCGGAGGAGATGACGAGGAACGCCAAACCGGCCACCACGGCCGATCCCGCCACCACGAACTTCGAGATGGGTACACCTGCGACCCAGAGAGCACCGGCGACGAGCATGATCAGGATCAGGCCGGTGCCCACATCATGGCTATAGATCACCGTGCCCAGGAACATGCCGGCGACCAACACCGCCGGGAAGAGCACGTGCCCCCAGTGCTGCAGCAGCCGCCCCTTGGTCGCGAGGACCGCACCCAACCAGATCGCGAGGCCGAACTTGCCGAACTCCGAGGGTTGGAGCCCCACGCCAGGAGCGAAGTACACCCACGCAGCATTGCCGCCCGCGGCCACAGCGAACGGAGTGAAGAGCAGGGCCTGCAGTGCCAGCGTGCCGAGCATCGCCGGCCACGCCAGCCGGCGGATCCACCGCACCGGGAGCCGGGTGATGATCACCGCGCCGACGACTGCGACCGCGGCATAGATCGCCTGATTGCGGAAGCCACCGGTGATGGAGTCACCATCGCGCAGGGAGGGGATCGAGGACGCCGAGAGCACCATGATGAGGCCGAGCGCCAGCAGCAGGAGCGTCGCGCCACCGATCAGGTAGTAGCTGGTCACCGGGGACTGCCAGGCCGCGCTCTGAGCCCACGGCGCCCGACGTGCGCGTACAGGCTGCGCGGACCGCGGCTGACGTGCCGATGACGGCTTCCGGGCAGGTGAGGGCGAGCGCTGAGGCTGTGTCTTCTTGGCTGTCTTCTTGGCTGCCTTGGTCGCTGTCTTCTGCGCCGCCGTGCGCGTCGAAGGCGGCTTCTTCGACGATGCGCTCCGCGTGGCAGGTCGCCGGCGGGCAGGTGCGGCGGTACTCACGACCGCTCCACGAGCGAATGGACCGATGCGGTGAACGCCTCGCCGCGGGCTGCGTAGGATTCGAACTGATCCATCGAAGCGCACGCCGGAGCGAGCAGCACCGCATCACCCGGGCGCGCCTGCGCGCGGGCTGCAGCGACGGCCTGTCTCATGACCTCAGTGTCGCCAGCGGGTACCACCAGGCGTGGGATGTCGGGCGCGTGTCGCTGTAGCGCGCTGACGATCGGTTCCGGATCGACGCCGATCACCACCACGGCGCGCAGCTTCCCCGCGTGCCGCTCCACCAGATCGTCGAACCGGGCGCCCTTGGCCAATCCGCCGGCGATCCACACCGTCGACCCGGGCTCCATCGCCGCCAGCGCAGCGGACGCCGCATGGGCGTTCGTGGCCTTCGAATCGTCGATGAAGCGCACACCGTCCACGTCGGCGACGACCTGCATGCGGTGCGCCCCCGGGCGGTAAGCACGCAGGCCCGCCGCGATGTCGCCGGGTTCCACCCCAGCGGCCCGTGCGAGTGCCGCTGCCGCGAGGGCGTTCGCCACCACATGCGGCGGGATGGACAGCCCGTCCGCATCATCGGGGATCGACGGATCACCGGGGATCGACGTGGCGGAAGCCGCACCACCGCCGAGGTGGCGCAAGTCCGCGAGGGTTCCCAGCTCGGCTGCGTGCGTGTGCCGGTTGGGTGGGAACGCCCGGTCCGCGAGGACATCTTCGACCACGCCGACCTGACCCGGTCCTGGCATCCCGAGGGTGAACCCGACGGCGCGAGCACCGTCGATCACGTCGGCCTCCTCCACCATGCGCCGTGTACGTGGATCGGCCACGTTGTAGACACAAGCCGCCTGCGTCCGTTCAAAGACCCGGGCCTTCGCGGCCGCGTAGGCGTCCAAGGACCCATGCCAGTCGAGATGGTCGGCGTCGACATTCAGGCACGCGGAGGCGACCGGGGAGACCGAGTGGGTGTAATGCAACTGGAACGACGACAGCTCCACTGCGAGAGCATCGAGTCTCTCCCCACCGGCCCGGGCCTGCAGCACCGTGGTCACGATCGGCCTGCCGACGTTGCCCACGGCCGGCGCCCGCCACCCGTGTGCGGTGAGCATCTGCTCGAGCATGCCGACGGTGGTGGTCTTCCCGTTCGTGCCGGTGAGGGTCAGCCAACGCACCTGCGGTGAGCAGACCTGCCAGGCCAGCTCGACCTCGCTCCAGACCGGGACGCCACGTTCGGCCGCGAGCTGCAGCACCGGAGACGCCGGTCGCCACCCCGGCGAGGCGACCACCAGGCTCGGCGGACGCTCCCATGCCTGCTCGGCCAGCGCCGTCGGCTCCTCCCCCGTGACCACGCGCACGCCCGGAGGCAGCCCCTCGGCTTGTCCCGGCCGCGAATCCACGGCGCAGACCCGCGCACCCACCTCGACCAGCGCCTCGACGCAGGCTCGTCCCGAGATGCCGAGTCCGGCGACGAGCACCTCGCGGCCGCGGAGTGAGTCGATCATCCTGCGCCCTTGGTCTGATCCCTGCGGTGCCTGGCTCCTCGGGATCATCCAGTCCTCGTGGTCTGATCCCTGCGGTGCCTGGCTCCGCCGCCCCTCCTCCGTCGGGCCACCTCCGCCGGGGCTCCTCGGGATCATCCAGCAATCCACTCGGCGTAGAAGATGCCCAGCCCGAGACTCGCGCACAGGGCCGCGATGATCCAGAACCGGATGACGATCGTCACCTCGCCCCAGCCCATCAGCTCGAAGTGATGATGCAGCGGGGCCATCTTGAACACCCGGCGGCCAGTCGCCTTGAAGAAGCCGATCTGGATGACGTCCGAGAGGATGATCAGCACGAACAGTCCTCCGATGATCGCTCCCAGGATCTCGGTACGGGTCAGGATCGTCATCCCCGCGAGCGCGCCGCCCAGTGCGAGCGCTCCCGTGTCACCCATGAAGATCTTCGCCGGGGAGGCGTTCCACCACAGGAACCCGAAGCAGGCTCCGACGATCGCGGCCGCCACGATCGACAGGTCGCGCGGGTCCCGGACCTCATAGCAGCTCGGTCCCACGCTGGAGAGCAGCTGACAGTTCTGGTTCATCTGCCAGATGGTCACCAAGGTGTAAGCCCCGAAGACGAACATCGACGCGCCGGTCGCGAGACCGTCGAGCCCGTCGGTCAGATTGACCGCATTCGACCAGGCGGTGATGAGGAAGTTCGCCCAGATGACGAACAGCAGCAGCCCCACAGTCGCGCCGGCGAACGCCAGGTCGATCCCGAGATCCCGGGAGAAGGAGATCTCGGTGCTCGCCGGTGTGCGGAACCGCTCGTTCGGGAACTGCAGCACCAGCACCGAGAAGACGACGCCGATCACGCCCTGGCCGACGATCTTCCAGGCGGGGCTCAGCCCCAGGGAGCGCTGTCGGCTGATCTTGATGAAATCGTCGAGGAAGCCGACGACGCCCAGCCCAACCATGAGGAACAACAGCAGCAGACCGGAAGCGCTGGGCAGGTTGCCGGTCACCACGTTCGAGAAGGCGTAGGCCACCAAGGTGGCCACGATGATGACCACACCGCCCATGGTGGGGGTCCCGCGCTTGGTGAAGTGTGCCGTCGGACCGTCCTGGCGGATGAACTGCCCGTAGTTGCGGTGCACCAGGAACCGGATGAACAACGGGGTGCCGAGCAGGGAGACCACGAGCGCCACCGCTCCGGCGACGAGAATGGCGATCATGCGGACTCCCCCGCCCCGGTCGATCCCGCCGCGGCAACCAGCCGGTCGGCAAGCGCTGCCAGACCGGCCGAGTTGGAGGACTTGACCAGCACCACGTCGTCGTCGCCGAGCTCGCTCACCAGCAGTTCCTCCGCCTCGCCCACGTCAGCCACCGACCTCACCACCGGTACACCGGCGGCTCTCGCACCGCCAGCGATCGGCTCGGCGCCACTGCCGACGGTCACGACCAGGTCGGTTCCCTGGCCGGCGGCGTACCGGCCGATCTCCTCGTGTGCCTGTGCAGCGATCTCACCGAGCTCACGCATCTCGCCCAGCACTGCGACCCGGCGCCGGGTGCCGGCGATGGACCCGAGGGCGTCCAGCGCCGCCCTCATCGAGTCCGGGTTCGCGTTGTAGGCATCGTCGATGAGAGTACGCCGCCCCCAGGACCGGACATGCATCCGGTGCGGGCTCAACGCCGCGGCAGTTCCGAGCCCGTCTGCCACCTGCTCAAGTGTCAGCCCGAGCGTGAGGGCAACGGTGGCAGCAGCCAACGCGTTCGTCACGTGGTGGCGCCCCACCAGCGCGAGACGAGCAGGAACGTGAACGGGTCCGGCGCTCAACGTGAACGTGGCATGCCCGTCAGCGTCCACCGTGACATCAGTGGCACGCACGTGTGCATCGGCGACCTGGGCGAAGCTGCGCACCTCAGCACCGGCCGAGACCTCAGCCATCGTGACCACCCGCGGGTCATCGGCGTTCAGCACCGCGATCCCGTCCGGGCGCAGACCCTGGACCAATTCCGACTTCGCCATCGCGATGGCTTCGACGCTACCGAAGCCGCCGAGGTGAGCCGTTCCGACCGCGAGCACCACGGCGATGTCCGGTGGGGCGATCGCCGTCAGGTAGGTGAGGTTGCCGACCCGGTCCGCTCCCATCTCGAGCACCAGCACCCGGGTTCTCTCGTTGGCTCGAAGCACGGTCAACGGCAGGCCGAGCTCGTTGTTGAACGATCCCGCCGGGGCGATCAGGTCACCCACTGGCGCCAGCACCTGTGCGAGAAGATCCTTGGTGCTGGTCTTGCCCACCGATCCGGTGATCGCCACGACCGTGATCTGCCCGGCGGCGCGCAGGCGTACCAGCACCTCCCGGGCCAGGGCGCCGAGTGCAAGCTGGACGTCGGGTACGTGCACGTACGGGACGGGACTGTCCGGCACCGGGCGCGAGACCAGGGCTGCGACAGCTCCGCGCTCGGCGGCCGCCGTCAGGTAGTCATGACCATCCACCCGCTCACCGGTGACGGCGACGAACAGACCACCGGGGGCTGCGAGCCGGGAGTCGATCACCACCTCGGAGGTGACCTGCACGAGCTCCGACGGTTCAGCGGGCCGGCCGGTGGACTGCCCCGGGTCATGGACACGACCAGACGTGGCGGCCGCGATCTCGGCCAGGGTGAGGGTGATCATGAGGCTCCAGGATGAAGCGGACGGTCGGCAAGTGCGGCGCGCACCTCGTCCCGATCGTCCAGATGATGCTCAACCCCGGCGATCTCCTGGATCGTCTCGTGGCCCCTGCCCGCAATCAGCACCGTGTCCGCAGGGCCCGCGAAATGTACGGCGCGGCGGATCGCCGTGGCACGGGGCGCAACCTCGAACAGGTCGACCGTACGACCGCCACGCTGCTGCTCCGCGACCGCGCGCAGAGCCCCGGCCATGACGTCCGAGCGGATCGTCGCTGGGTCCTCATCGTGCGGGTCGTCGTCGGTGACGACCACTACGTCGGCGCCACGCACCGCCACCTCGCCCATCCGGGGGCGCTTGGCGGTGTCCCGCTGGCCGGTGGCGCCGAAGACCACGAACAGACGACCCTTCGTCGTCGGTCGCAAGGCGCGCAGCACCAGGGCGAGCGCATCGGCGTTGTGTGCGAAGTCAACAATGCAGCGCGGGTTGTCCGCCACACGCTCCATACGTCCCGGCACGGACGGCCGCAGCCCCGTACGCAGGTGGTCGTGCAGCTCCGAGATGGGTACGCCGGCCTCGATCACCATCACCAGGGCCACGGCAGCGTTGAGCACGTTGAACCGGCCGGGCATCCAGACCGCGGTGGACAGGCTGCGCCCATCCCGGTGGGTGAGGGTGAACTCGGTGTGGTCGGGCCGGCCGTGGGTGAGCGTGATCAGCCAGTCGGTGTCGGGGTCTGGCTGCGTGGGCGGGGTCTGCGATCCCACCGTCACCACCGGGATCGTCGCCTCGGCCGCCAGCCGGGCGCCCCACGCATCGTCGGCGAGCACGACACCTCGACGCGCCCGCGCGGGTGTGAACAGCTCAGCCTTGGTGCGGAAGTAGGACTCCATGTCGCCGTGGAAGTCCAGGTGGTCGGGAGTCAGGTTCGTGAAGGAGACCATGTCGTAGACAACGGGGTCCACGCGGTGCAGCGCGAGGGCGTGGGAGGAGACCTCCATCACCAGATCCTCCACCCTGGCGTCGACCATCCGGGCGAGCAGCGCCTGGACCTGCGGCGACTCGGGTGTGGTCAGCCTGGCGGGTCTGCGCTCCTCACCGACCTTGATCTCCACGGTTCCGATCAGACCGGTGCTGCGCCCCAGACCGTGGAGGATCTCCTCAAGCAGGTACGTCGTCGTGGTCTTACCATTCGTCCCAGTGACCCCGAAGGTCCGCATCTGCTCGGCCGGGCGGTGGTACACCTCCGCGCTGACGGCCCCGAGCACCCCGCGTACGTCCTCGGCCACCAGAACCGGCACGCCCGCCACGCCGGCACGCTCGAGGCGAGCTGCGCCGTCGGGATCGGTGAGGATCGCGACCGCACCGGCATCGACGGCGGCGGATGCATGTTCAGCCCCGTGGGTGTGGGCACCGGGAAGTGCTGCGAACAGGTCGCCGTGTGTCGTCTGGCGGTTGTCCAGGCTGACACCGGTGACGACGACATTCTCGGCAGCAGCGGCACCGGGGTCGCCGGCAGCACCGCCACCACTGTCACCGGCTCGCAGATCGAGCCCGAAGGCGACGGCGAGGTCCGCCGTCGTCCGGGCCGCGGGAATGGTGTTCATGAGTGAGAAATCTACCGCCCGTCGTCTCTGACCGGTCACTGATCGTCGGGCCGGAGCGGGTACGGATCGGCGGGCTCACTGCTGGGCGGGACGCCGAGGGACTGCAGGGCGAAGGACGTCACGTCCTGGAAGACGGGTGCAGCGATCGTGCCCCCGAAGAAGCCGCTGTCCGGGCGGTAGACCACCACACCGACGGCGATCTGCGGGTCGTCCGCGGGGGCGATCCCGACGAAGGAGGCCGCGACATCACTGATGCCACCGTGGCCGTCCGGGATCTGGGCCGTCCCGGTCTTCCCGGCCGTGCGGTAACCGTCGATCGCGGCCCGCTCGCCGGTGCCCTCCTCGCCCACGACGCTCTCCAGCATCCGGATCATCTGCTCGCTGGACTCCTCGGAGACCACCTGGACCGGCTCGCCGGGGTCGACCTCCTCGTAGCCGTCGGAGCAGTCATAGCCGTCGACGATGCTCAGCGGCATACGCACGCCATCGTTGGCAATGGTGGAGAAGACGCTCGTGTTCTGCAGCAGGTTCACCGAGACGCCCTGGCCGAACATGGTGGTGTAGCGCATCGCGCCGTCCCAGTCCTCGTAGTGGTGCAGGAGCCCCGCCGTCTCCCCGGGCAGACCGACCCCGGTCCGGGTCCCCCAGCCGAGTCGCTGCATGTACTCGTACCGGGTCGCATCGCTCATCCGGGACCCGATGTTGACAGTGCCGGTGTTCGCGGAATAGGCCAATACCCCGGTGGTGGTCAGCATCTGGTCCGGGTGCTCGGTGTGGTCGTGGAAAGTCTGGCCGTTCTCCGTGGTCAGGCGATATGGGTCCTCGATCGCAGTGGTCGGGGTAACCTCGCCCTCCTCGAGCGCGGAGAGCACGGTGAGCACCTTGCCGGTCGACCCAGGGTCGTAGACGTCCTGGACGGCGTGGGACCCGCTGTAGCGCGAGGCACCTGGGTCGTTCGGGTCGACCGCGTCGGAGTCTGCCAACGCGAGGATCTGTCCGGTCCGGGTGTCGATCACGACGACGGCGCCCCAGTCCGCACCGTAGGTGTCGACCGTCTCATCGATGGTGCGCTGGGCATACCAGTTCAGATCGGCGTCGATCGTCAGGTGCACATCGCATCCCGGCACGGCGGGCGTGGAAACGTTCTGTCCGGTGGGAATGACTTGACCCGTGGCACCGATCTCGACGGTGAACTCGCCGTCTGTGCCCAACAGTCGCGAGTTCAGGCTGGACTCCAGACCCGCCGCACCGTCACCTTCATCGTTGACCCAACCGACGATCTGCCCCGCCGTGCTGCCGTTGGGATAAGACCGTTCGGCGGTCTCCTCGGCGGAGATGCCGGGGACGTTGAGCGCGGCGATCTCCTGCCAGACTTCCGGGGTCACCTCACGCGCGATGATGTGGTACCGGTCCTCCCCCACGAGCTCGGCGCCCAATCGGTTGCGGTCGAGGCCCAGGATCGGAGCCAGGTCGCGCGCCGCAGCCGCCGCACCGTAGCCGGTGACTTCACCCTCGGAGTCCTGGGGCGTATAGGCGGGGATCGACATCAGGTCGGCGACCACTCGGTAGGTCTGTACCGAGGTGGCGAGCACGGTGCCATTGCTGTCCACGATCGAACCGCGGGCAGCGTGATCGGTGTAGGTGTAGCTGCGATCCGCCTGTGCCGCGGCCGCCAGTCGTGGCCCCTCGATGACCTGCACCCACACCAAGCGGGCGGCGAACGCGAGCACGACGACCAGCAGCATCGCCAGCAGCACCGCCTGACGGCGTTCCGGCGTACCGACGGCCATGACCGGGTTCACCCGTCTCGACTGTGCCATCGTGCGTCCTCTCGTTCCCCTGCGAACTTTCCGTCATCCCTCGCCGACCAGAGCCTCGTCCTCGCCGAGGATCGTCCCCTCGGAGAGCACCAGGTACCGGATCTGACCCGCCGGCTCCATCCCGATCGCCAGTGCCGCCCGCTCCAGCTCGGCCGGAGAGGCGAGGCGATCCACGTCCTGTGACAGTGCCTGCTGCTGCTCCGATAGTCGGGCCAGCGCGATCCGCTGCTCGTGGATCTCATATGAGGTGGCCGCCATCGAGGTGTTGAGGAGCAGCACGCTCAGCAGCGCACTTGCGAGGATGCTCAGGCACAGCAGGATGAACGGCACCCGGCTGCGACCGGGTTGCGGAGCCCGCACGATGCGCAGCCGTGGCCGCCAGCCGGCACCTGTGGCCGGGGCTTGGCGCGCGCGAAGCGGCCGGAGTGGAACTGCACTCATCGTGGACTCCCTTCCCGGATCCGTTCAGCGGCCCGGACCCGCACCGACGCCGAGCGCGGGTTGTGCTCTCGCTCGTCCTCATCGGCCTGCTCCGCACCCCGTGTGAGCAACCGCAGCGACGGTGCGTGCTCGGGCAGCGGTACCGGAAGATCGTCGGGGGCACTCGATCGGGCACCAGTCGCGAGTGCTCGCTTGACGATCCGGTCCTCAAGCGACTGATACGACTCGACGACGATCCGCCCGCCGACCACGAGCGCATCGATCGCCGCCGGAAGCGCTCGCCCCAGCACCTCCAGCTCCGCGTTGACAGCGATCCGCAGCGCCTGGAACGTGCGCTTGGCCGGATTGCCGCCGGTGCGGCGGGCCGCGTGCGGGATGTTCGCGCGCACCAGTTCCACCAGCTCACCGGACCGGGTCAGCGGCTGCTCGGCGCGGGCCCGGACCAGCGCACGGGCGATCCTCGGGGCGAATTTCTCTTCTCCATAGGTGAAGAGGATCCGTCGCAACTCCGCCTCAGGTGCCTCAGCCAGCAGATCTGCGGCTGTCCGTCCGGTGCTCTGATCCATCCGCATGTCCAGCGGGGCGTCCTGAGCGTAGGAGAAGCCACGCTCGGCCTCATCCAGCTGCATCGAGGAGACGCCGAGGTCGAACAGGATGCCCTGCACCCGGCCGCCCGGTCCGTGCTCAGCGGCGATCGCGCCGATCTCGTCGTAGACCGCGTGCACCGCGACGAACCGGTCAGCGAAGTCCGCGAGACGTTCGCTCGCCGTGGTGATCGCCTCCGGATCACGATCGATCCCGACCACCCGCAGGTGTGGGAACCGACGCAACGCGGCCTCGGCGTGTCCGCCGAGGCCGAGAGTCGCATCGATGAGGACCGCGCCTGGGTCACCCACCGCGGGCTCGAGCAGGTCGAGGCACCGCTGCGCCAGCACGGGGATGTGCCGGTCCGGCGATGTCGTCACGATCGGGCCTCTCGTCGGTGGTGGATAGGAGCGGGTGGATTCACGGGGTGAGGTGGGCTCCGCCGTCGGGGTGGAGGGAAGTGGAGGGACAGGTGGGGAAGGGATCTGACAGAGGTGGCCGGGTGGCCCTCCGCTCACCCGGCCAGGACTCCCCCCGCCTGCTCTGGCGCCGGGGAAGTGCGTCAGAGTCGCGGTGAGAGACCAAGCGGGATGAACGCCGGGGCCGCTGCGTGCAGTACCTCACAGTCCCGGGAGCACCTCCTCACTGATGTCGGCGAATGCCTGTTCGTTCTCTTCCAGATAGGTGGTCCAGGCCTGCAGATCCCAGATCTCGACCTTGGTGCCGGCGCCGATCACGGCCAGGTCGCGGCCAAGTCCGGCGTAGTTGCGCAGATTCGATGTGATGGTCACGCGGCCCTGCTTGTCGGGGATCTCGTCCGATGCCCCGGAGAGGAAGACCCGCATGTAGTCACGGTTGCGCTTGGACGTGGTGGACGCGTCCTGCATCCGAGCCAGGATCCGCTCGAACTCCACTCGCGGATAGGCGTACAGGCACCGATCCTGCCCGCGGGTGATCACGATCCCCGCCGACATCGGTTCCCGGAACTTCGAGGGCAGGATCAGGCGGCCCTTGTCGTCCAGTCGCGGTTCGTACGTCCCCAGGAACAAGGTCCACCTCCTTCCCACTCCTCTCCGGTATCCCCCACATTACTCCACTTCCCTCCACAAGCAAGGATCTTAGCGACCGTATTTGCATGGCGGCACAGCAAAACCGCAGGCCAGCAGGGGTGGAGGAAAGTGGAGGCCCATCCCGCTGCGATAACTGACCCAGCGGGCAGCTCAGCGTCGGGGACCTCGGAGCCCGAGGTTGTGCATCGCATCCGCCGCCATCGACGTAGGCTCGGGACATGACCGAGCAGGGAACGATGACGCCAGCTGCCCTCTCGATCGCCCGCCTCCAGGAGAATCTGGAGACCGTGGTGCGGGGGCGACCGGAGGCGGTCCGCACAGCGATCGCCACCTTCCTGGCCGAGGGGCACCTGCTGCTCGAGGACGTGCCCGGAGTCGGTAAGACGACGCTCGCCAAGGCACTGGCCGCATCGGTGGCCGGGACCGTGGGCCGGATCCAGTTCACTCCCGACCTGTTGCCTGGCGACCTGACGGGCGTGACGGTGTACCGCCAGGAGACGGCCTCCTTCGACTTCCACCCGGGGCCTGTCTTCGCCACCGTCGTGATCGGCGACGAGATCAACCGGGCGTCTCCGAAGACGCAGTCGGCCCTGCTGGAGTGCATGGCCGAGCGCCAGGTCACCGTCGACGGCGCCACGCACGACCTCCCGCGCCCGTTCATGGTGATCGCCACCCAGAACCCGGTGGAGATGGAGGGCACGTACGCGTTGCCGGAGGCACAGCGAGACCGGTTCATGGCCCAGATCTCGATCGGGTACCCACCTGCCACCGACGAGCTCGGCCTGCTCAGCGCCGGCGGGGAGCATGATCCGCTGTCGACGCTGCGGCCCGTGATCTCGCTCGACGACGTCCGGGACATGGCAGTCGCCGCCCGGCAGGTGCATGCGTCGGAGAACGTGCTGCGCTACGTCCTGGACCTCGTCCACGCCACCCGCGAGCACGCCGATCTCTCACTCGGTGCATCGCCACGAGCCGGACTGCACCTGGTCGCGCTCGCGCGCGCGGTGGCCCTCATGGCCGGGCGCGACTACGTGATCCCCGACGACGTGCAGGCACTCATCCACCCTGTCCTGGGACACCGGGTGATGCTCACCCGGACGGCGCGGCTCGCGCACACGGGAGTCGATGCAGTCCTGGCGGAGATCGCCGCATCCGTCCCGGTCCACCGGTAAGGCTCCATGCGACCGACGGCACGCGGTGCGGGCCTGCTGCTCGCAGGCGCCGGTCTGGCGTTCCTCGCCTCCGCCATGAGATCGTCGGAGATCGCCACGCTCGCCGCACTCGCCCTCACGGCCCCGGTGGTGAGCCTGCTATGGCTGGTCGTGCGCAGGATCGTCGGACACGCCCCCGATCTCACCCGGACCATCGAGCCACGCCGCCCGCACGCCGGGGAACCGGTACAGGTACGGCTGAGCACCGGCGGCACCGGTCCGGATGCGTGGACCTCGCTACGAGAACGCATCCCGACAGGGCTGAATCGCGAGCAGACCAACCCGACCGGATACACGGTGCGCCCCCTGCTGCGCGGGATGTACCGGGTCGGTCCGGCGGTTGTGGTCCAGTCCGACCCGCTACGCCTGGCGCGGAGCCGGTTCTCGGCACGTGGGCAGGACGACCTGATCGTCTGGCCACCGGTGACCGATCTCGGACCGCTCGTGCGGGCGTGGGCCGACCGCCTGTCGGCGCACGCACGAGCCGGACGCCCCGACCGCACACCGGACGACCTCACCCTGCGCGAGTACCGGCCCGGTGACGACCTCCGCCGCGTCCACTGGCGCGCCTCAGCACGCCACGGTGAGCTTCTCACGCGGCAGGACGAGCCCACCCAGGACCACCTGGCCCACCTGCTGCTGGACATCGGTCCACCCGAGCCCGCTCATCCGGACACGAGCACCGAGTGGCTCGTCGCGGCCACGGCCTCGATCACGGTGGCCTTGATCGACTACGGCTTTCGAGTGCACATCAGCGCGACCTGGTCCCGCGCGGACCGCTCCAGCGACATGGGAAGCACCACCCTTGCGGACACGGCGACGGCGTTGGACCTGTATGCGCGAGCCCGTCACTCGACCTCCCCTGTCGTGCCTACCGAGCCCGGCGCTGCCTTCTGCCTGGTCGCACTCCGCGCACCCTCGGCGCAGACCGCCGCCGCCCTCTCCGCGTGGCCGGGCCGGCGCGTGGCGCTGCTGACCGACGACCGGCACGGCACAGCGGGGACACTCGCCGACGCGGGGTGGGCGGTGCGGGTCGGTGGACCTGACGCTCCGGTCGACGACGTCTGGGCCGACCTGCTGGGGAGCCAGGCATGATCGCCGCCGCGCGCACCGCCGCCGTGGCTGCCCTCGTCCTGGCGAGCACAGGGGCGATGGCCGGCCTCGTGGCGGCTTCACTGTGGCTTCCCGAACTGGCGGTCACACTAGCTCTGTGTGGCGCGCTGCTCGTGCTACTGCGCCGCAGGATCCGGCCGGTGCTGGTGCCCACCCTCGTCACAACCGCGATCGGCGCGCTGATACTGCACGGCTGGTACACCCGGGGCGTCGCAGGCATCCCCGGCCTTCCCGACCGGGAGAGCATCGCCTACCTCGAGCACCTGATCACGACGGCGGTGGCCCACACGCAGGTCGTCCTGCCTCCGATCACGGACCAGGATGGCGTCGGCCTGCTCATCGTCGCGGGCGCCCTCGCGTCCTTCCTGCTCGCCGAACTCGTGGCGGTCGGGTGCCGGGCACCGGCCTGGTCGATGGTGCCGGTGCTGGCACTGTGGTGCGTGCCGGTACTGCTGGACGCCCCGGTGGCACCCACTATCCTCGTGGCGTGCGGGCTGGCCTTTCTCGCCGTGCTCGCCACGGCTGCGGCACCCGAGCCGCGAGCCGCACCCGAGTCGAGGTCACGGCGATCCCGTCGCGCACCGGCCCTCGCACTCGCAGCGAGCGTCGCAGTCAGCCTGGTGTTCGCGATGGCGGTGGCCCCATCCGTCGTGGCCCTGCCCAACCCGGTGCGGATCCACACACCGGCCGAGATCGGTCAGGCTCGGTTCACCCGCCTCGAGCTCGGCCTCGACCTCCGCGACGATCTGGTCCGGCGCTCCGAGGAGGAGGTCGTCAGCTACACAGGCGCACCCCCACAGGAGCTGGGACCACTGCACGCCTACACGGTGACCGAGTTCGACGGGTCGACCTGGGATCGCCGCCGCGAAGGTACGAGCGATGCGGTAGCAGTCACCTCGGAGGACCAGATGCTCTGGCCGGAGTCTGCCAGCCGGACCACGCGCAGCACCGTCGCGATCACCGTGCACGATCTGCGCCAGGACCGGCTCCTCCTTCCCGGTGAGCCACGCAGCGTCGCGGTCCCGGACGGTACGAGCTACGATCCGGTCTCCGACGAACTCCAGGTGGATCGTGCCCGGCCAGGTAACGCCCTCACCTACGAGGTGACCATCTTCCGTCGCGACCTCGAACCGCAGACGCTGCGCGAGTCCGACCCCCGGGAGGCTGAGACGGATCCGGTACTCCTCGAGCTACCGGACACCGGCTACGCCGATGACATCGAGGACGTGGCACGGCAGATCGTCGAGGAGGCCGGCGCCGAGACCCCCTACGACGAGGTGCTTGCGCTGCAGAACTACCTGCGCGACCCGGGTGAGTTCACCTATACGGAGTCCGTGACCGGCGTCCGGACCACCGATGCCGTCTGGGACTTCCTCAACGACCGGCGAGGCTACTGCGTGCAGTTCGCCACCACGATGGTCATGCTGGCGCGCAGTCTCGGGCTGCCGAGCCGCCTGGCCATCGGCTATCTGCCCGGAGCCGAGACCGACGAGGGCGGCGCGATCGGGTCACACTCCGCCCATGCCTGGCCCCAGATCTACTTCCCGGGCACTGGGTGGGTGCGGTTCGAACCGACCCCGTCGCAGCAGACCGGGTCCGCACCTGTGTGGGCACCCGAGCCGGATGATGCCGCAGCGACACCGGCACCAACCGAGAGCGAGCCCGAGGCCGCCGAGCCGTCCCCGGAGGTGGTCTCGGAGGAGCCGACCGAGGACGCCGAGGCCGCGACCGGCGCCGACGCACCCGACAGTGCCGCGAGGTCGGCGGACGAGAGGCAGTGGTGGGCGCTGGTGCTTGCACTCGTACTCGGAGCCGGAGCCGGTCTGGCTAGTCTCTGGCTACGGCGACGCGCAGCGCTCGGACGCACCGGGATCGAACCTGCGTGGCACCGAACGGTGGATCGACTGGAACGCGCGGGGGTCGAGGTGACGGCGCAGAGTACCCCTCGCACGATCGCTGACAGTGGTGGCGAGGTACTGGACGAGGACGGGACGCGCGCGCTCGAGCAGTTCGCTGCGGCTGTACAGGACGAACGCTACGGACCCCACCCTGCGGCTGCCGACGCGGCTGCCATCAGCAGATGGGTGCATGCGATCAAGAAGAGCCTCGCTGACCGCAGGTGATCTGACACCAGGCAGAGCGGACGTGCCAGATTGATCGGACGCACGTCGTATCGACACCTCGCGACGACTCAGCGCGAGACGACTGGCCTGGCGACGACTCCGCACGATCGGAAGGACCGCACCTCCCAGCCACCCGATCACTCGGTGACCAGTTGCGCTCAAGCACGCCAGTCGGCGACGCGCTCAGGTGGCGCCAGTCGGCGCCACCTGAGCGACCCCCCTACCGGTTCTCGTCGCGACGCCTGTCCCAGCGCTCCTCGAGCCGCGACATGAACGAGCCGTTCGACTTCTGCTTCAACGGACGTACGTTGCTCTCGCGAACGTCGTTCGCCTCCGCCGTTCGTGGCCGCGAGATCGCGAGCATCACACCGGCAAACATCGCCAAGAATCCAACGATGCCCAACACGACATACGACGTGGCCACGCCTGCGACCAGCAGGCCGACGCCCGCTAGGCCGAGGAGGGTACCGAGCACGACGTTGCGAGGACGTCGTACGGCCCCGCCAGAGATCGCGTTCGCCAACTTGGGGTCGTCGGAGCGCAACTGCTGCTCCATCTGCTCCAGCACGCGCTGCTCGTACTCGGAGAGAGGCATCGCACCTCCCGATCGGTTCCAGGTACCCCCACCTGCGGGGGCTTCTTCCTAACAGGATAAGTCGCCGCGGGCGTTCTCGGTAGTTGGGACCGGTAGAAGAGATCCAGCCGTCAATGATGACCGACCGTAGCGCCTGCGAATCTGGTCCATCGCGAGCTCCGCATCACGTCGTTCGGGACCGGAATCGTCGAGCCTGACCTGCACCGCGGTGCTCGCGGCCTCGCTCAGCGACTCGCACCGCAGGCCGAGAAGGCGCACCCCGCCGGGCGGAACCGCAACGCCGGCGAGCAGCTCACGCGCTACCTGGTAGAGGTCGTGCGCGACATCCGTCGGTGCCTCCAGTGACCGCGACCGGGTGAGCGTCGTGAAGTCTGCACCACGCACCTTGATCGCGACACCGGCGGCGAACAAGCCGCCCGACCGCAGCCGGGCGGCGCATCGATGTGCCTGATCGAGCAGAACCGCTGCGAGATCGGCACGATCTCGCAGATTCTCGGCAAACGTCTGCTCGTGACCGATCGACTTCTCTCGCCGCACTGGTTCAACGGCGCGAGGATCTCTCCCCCACGCCAGGTCGAGCAGACGGCGCCCACCGGAGTCCCCGAGCGCTGCCCGCAGCGTGTCGGGCGGTGTGTGCGCCAGGTCGGCCACCGTGCGGATCGCCAGGCGGGCGAGTGTCGCCTCCGTGCGTTCGCCCACTCCCCACAGGGCCCCGACGGGCAGCGAGTGCAGGAACGCCACCGTGGCGTCGCGCGGGACGAGCAGCATCCCGTCTGGTTTGGCGTGGCTCGAGGCGAGCTTGGCGACGAACTTCGTTGAGGCGATACCCACGGAGGCAGGAAGGCCGAGCTCCTCGGCGATGCGGGTTCGCAGTCGCCCCGCGATCACCGCGGGCGACCCGAGACGACGCCGGGCACCGGAGACATCCAAGAATGCTTCGTCGATGCTCAGTGGTTCGATCACCGGTGTGATGTCACCGAGGATGCGCATCACTCCCCGTGACATCTCCCGGTATCTGTTGTGATCCGGGGCGATGACGATTGCTTGCGGACAGAGCACCCGCGCCCGGGTCATCGGCATCGCCGAATGCACACCGCTGGCTCGTGCCTCGTACGTGGCTGCGAGCACCACCCCGCGACGCCTGCCTCCGACGATCACCGGCCGTCCGCGTAGTTCCGGTCGGCTCAACAGTTCCACCGAGGCGAAGAAGGCGTCCATGTCGACATGCAAGATCGGCGTCTGGGAGTCGTCACTGCCCCAGTCGCGTCGCGCCCCAGCACTCCGCGGCGCTCGACTCACGATCGCTCCCCTGTCACGACGCCAGCGCAGGCATCGCGGGCTGACTCTCGCGGACAGCCTCACTCACCCGTGCCAGGAAGTCGGTCGCCGTGGCCACCACCTCATCGGCCTGCTGCCGGGTCAGTTCCACCTGACGGCCGGTCTCGATCGCTGCGCGCACCGCGGCTCCCTGCGCGAAGTACGCCGCCCACGGCATCCACTCCGGTCCACATTCGCCGAGCTGCTCCCACACGCTGCGCACCTGACGTCGCCGGGACCTGGGCGCGCTTCCCGCCGGATGGAGCGCGAGCACGGCCGCACCCGCACGAAGGGCCGCCATGTGGGCGTGCAGGAACGTGGTGTGCAGATCGCCATCGGACTGGATCTGTCCCAGCTCGTGCTGCGCCCGGCGCAGTAGCTGCGCTGCTGTCGTTCCGACCATCACGTGTGACCTCCTGCCGCTCGCCTGCGGGCGTCGACCGATTCCGTCCATCCCAGTATCGAACATCAGTTCTATGTCGTCAAGAGTGCCGCTCGTCCTGATGGTGCGGGCGGTACCGTCGTCACCATGCCGAGCCGCTCCTCTCGCCGCCGGGGCCCTGCGACCTCGGGACGTTCGCCGGCCGGACGGATACTGCCGACCGGGCCCATCTCAACCACATACGCCACAGTAGAACTGACCACCGACACTGCCGATCCCCACGGTGTGATGCTGCTCCTCGACGGTGCGGAGAGTTCGCACCTGGACCTCGTCGATCCGCGTCGGCTGCTGTTCGAGTACATGCAGCAGATGCTGGCCGTCCTGGAGGAGGTGCTCGACGACGGGGCCCGGCCGCGCGCCGTGCATCTGGGTGCGGCGGGCTGCGCGCTCCCGAGGGCCATCGATGCCACGTGGCGCGGTTCCCGGCAGATCGCGGTCGAGATCGATGCACGTCTTGCCGAGTACGTCCGGCAATGGTTCGATCTGCCCCGCTCACCGGCACTGCGCATCCGTGTGGCCGATGCGCGCGAGGCTGTCGAGGGCCTGCACCCGGGGAGCAAGGACATCGTGGTACGGGACGTGTTCGCCGATCGCCGTCCGCCGCCCCACGTCTGCACGGTGGAGTTCACCCAGGCCGTCGCTGCCGCCCTGGACCCAGGAGGCATCTACCTGCTCAACACGGCCGACCGCCCACCGCTGGACCGGGCCCGTCGCGAGGTGGCCACGGTGCGCGAGGTGTTCGAGCACGTCGGCATCATCGCCGAGCCGGCGGTGCTCAAAGGCAGACGGTACGGGAATGTCGTCACACTCGGATCCGCGCGGCCACTTCCCGTATCCGCACTCGACCGCCGGATGCGCACTCTCCCGGTCCCCGCCTCATTTCTCAGCGGCAGGCAGGTCGCCGAGTTCGTGGGGACGTTCCCGGCGCTGCGGGACCGACCACTCTGAGCAGCCGCTTCCGGGCCCAGGAGGCGTTGGAATGGGGCCTGGACGCACCGGTGGCCCGCACCCACGTGGGTACGGGCCACCAGCGTCGATCTACAGCGTCGATCCACTCAGACCGCGCGGACGCTCTCCGCCTGCGGGCCCTTGGGACCCTGCGTGATCTCGAACTCCACCCGCTGCGCCTCGTCGAGGGTGCGGTAGCCGTCCGACTGGATGGCGGAGTAGTGGACGAAGACGTCGTCGCCGCCGCCGTCCTGTGCGATGAAGCCGTAGCCCTTCTCCGCGTTGAACCACTTGACGGTTCCTTGTGCCATGTCGTGCATGTCCTTCCGGGGACTTGGGTCGACGAGCCCTGTGCCCGCCGCTGGTGGTGCCGCAATGCTTCGCCCCACGTCAGTGCGGTCGGCCGACGGTGAGCCGCCAGCCGTCCGTGAGACCTGCACCACGAGGTGCGTGCCCCGGGTCGTACGTAAGTGAAACGCCTGCAACGGCGACAATTCTGGCATGCGAACTCGCCCGGACGCCACCATCTGCGCACGATCGTCTTGCGCAGCGGACACCGGCGGACGCCGGTGTTCTCACCTGCCTCGATGAGCTCACGGACCGCCGTCGGTGTCCTCACGTCCGGCCAGGAACGCCTCGAACTGGGCTGCCAACTCATCGGCACTCGGAAGTTCCTCCATCGCGGGCCCCAGCGCCTGCCGCGTCTCATCGTCGGAGGCCTCGACAAAGGAGTCATACTGGCGTTCCAGCGCATGGACGACGGCCGTCACCTCCTCGGATTCGGCCACCTGGCGGTCGACCTCGGCGCGCACCTGCGCCCCGCTCGCCTCCAGGTCACCGACGGGAAGGCTCATACCGGAGACCCGGGTGATGTGGCGGACCAGTTCGGCGGCCGCCTGCGGATACTCCGACTGCGCGAGGTAGTGCGGCACGTTCACTGCGAACCCCATCGCGTCGCGCCCCTCTTGGCCGAGCCGCAGCTCGAGCAGGGCCGCCGCGCTCCCCGGCACCTGGACCCGGGAGAAGTAGTTCGGGTACGCCTCGATCAGCTCACCCCGCGTGGCATGTGCGGTCACCGTCAGCGGCCGAGTGTGGGGCACTCCCATGGGGATCCCGTGAACGCCGATCGTCAGGCCCACCCGATAGTCCTCCACCACCGTCCTGACTGCGCGCACGAACCTCTCCCACTGCACGTCCGGCTCCAACCCGTGGAGCAGGAGCAGCGGCGCGCCGTCGTCGTCGCGGACCAGATCCACCACAAGCTCGGGCTGGTCGTACTCGGTCCACGTCCCTTCGTCGAAGGTCATGGCCGGCCGACGTGCCCGGTAGTCGATCAGCGCATCGACGTCGAACTCGAGGAGCCGACGCGAGGGCAGCTTGTCGGCCAGGTGCCGAGCGACCAGGCTGCCGGCATGCCCGGCGTCAATCGAGCCCTGCATCGCATGCAGCAGGACCGGTGCTTCGTCCTCGTACAACTCCGGCGGGTCCTCGACCACGCGGTACAGCTCCCGGGGATCGCTCATCCTCATCCTTCGCGTCGGACCACGTTACTTCCTACCGCCTGCGCCAACATGGGCCGTGGAGCCACCATTCCAGCGTTCACCAGCAGCGAAAGCGGCGCCGGCGGCGAGGAGCAGGGTGCGCCTTGGATCATAGATGGTCGTGGATAATGGATGTTCGTCTCACGACGCCGAGCACGAAAAGGAGCGCCGATACGTGGCCTCTCACGATGCGATGCCCGACCAGTCCTCGTCGGGCCCGTCGGTGGCCCACCGGGTCGAACAGGATCACCTGGATCGCGTCTACGAGAGGCTGGACGACCTGCGCGAGCACACCCGCAGCCGATTGACGGCCGTGCGCAGGAGCGGGGCCACGGGCAGCCATCAGAATCGCTCGGAGCGAGATGCCTTCGCCACGTTGTACGAGGACCGGCTCGCCCAGCTCGATGCCGTCGAGGAGCGCCTCGTCTTCGGACGCCTCGACCTCACCGGTGGCGAACGTCGCTATGTGGGCCGGATCGGGCTCTCGGATGCCGAGCAGGTCCCGATGCTGACCGACTGGCGCGCTCCGGCGGCACGTGCCTTCTATCAGGCGACCGCCGCCCAGCCGGGTGACGTGGTGCTGCGGCGGCACCTGCAGACCAGGCACCGCAGCGTCGTCGGTATCGAGGACGACGTACTCGACCTGGACGCGGTGCAGGAGACCGACGTCAACCTCTCCGGCGAGGGTGCGCTGCTGGCTGCGCTCAACGCCCAGCGGACGGGGCGGATGGGAGACATCGTCGCCACGATCCAGGCTGAGCAGGATGCGGTGATCCGTTCCGAACTCGACGGGGTACTGATCGTCGAGGGCGGGCCAGGTACGGGGAAGACCGCAGTGGCACTCCATCGCGCCGCATTTCTGCTGTATGCGCACCGGGAGCGGATTGAACGCTCCGGTGTGCTCCTGGTGGGGCCCAGCCGGGTGTTCCTGCGCTACATCGAGAAGGTGCTCCCCGCCCTGGGAGAGACCGGCGTGGTGGCCACCACCATCGCTGACCTCGTCCCCGGTGTCGAGGCCACCGGTACCGAGAACGACGAGGTCGCAGAGATCAAGGGCCGTCGGCAGTGGACGACGATCATCGGCGCCGCGGTCCGCGCACGCCAGCGCGTCCTTCCCGAACAGGACCTCATGGTCGGGTCGGTCCGGTTGCGCCTGCTCGAACGAGACGTACGGCAGGCCCAGGAGCGTGCACGACGCAGCCGCGCCCCGCACAACGTGGCACGGGTGACATTCGTCCGCCACATGCTCACGTCGCTCGCGGAGCAGTACGCCGAGAAGGTACCCGGCGTGGGTGAGGACGACCGTGCGGACATCATCGACGACTTGCGCAGCTCCCGGGACGTACGGGTCGCATTGAACCTCTGCTGGATGCCGCTCTCGGCCACCGGACTGCTGGAGGACCTGTACGCCAAGCCGCACCGGCTCGCCGAGGCCGCTCCCCGGCTCTCGGCCCGGGAGCGACGTGCGCTCTACCGTGACCGTGGCACGCCGTGGACCCCTGCCGACGTACCGCTGCTGGACGAGGCCGCCGAACGGATCGGCGAGGACGACGAAGCCGACCAGGCCCGTACTCGCGCTGACCAGACCCAGCGTGAGTCCGAGATCGCCTACGCCCGCGAGATGCTGCAGCAGTCGGGCGCGGGCGACGGCCTCGTCGACGCCGAGACGGTCGCCGGCCGGTTCGCCGCGACCGGTCCTCGGATGACCACGGCAGAACGTGCCATGGCCGACCGCGCCTGGACGTATGGGCATGTCGTCGTCGATGAGGCACAAGAGCTCTCACCGATGGCGTGGCACGCCCTGCTGCGACGGAACCCGACCCGGTCGATGACCGTCGTCGGCGACGTCTCGCAGACCTCGAGCCGAGCGGGGGCGCGCAGCTGGTCGCAGATGCTGGAGCGTCCACTCCGAGGCCGGTACCGGACTGCGACGCTCACCGTGAACTACCGCACGCCTGCAGGGGTCATGGACGCGGCCCACGCCATGATGATCGCGGCGGACCCGGAGCACCCCCCGACTCCGGTGACCTCGGCCCGGGACGTACCGGACGCCGTCGTGGCTTCGACCGTGCCCGATCTGCTGGATGGCATCGCCGCTGTGGTGGCGGATGAACGCGCGCACCTCGACGGTGGCCGGTTGGCCGTCCTGGTTCCGCCCAGCCTGCGAGCGCCGATCTCCCAGGCCCTCGGCAGCGAGGGCCGTGTCGACCTCACCCGGGAGGTGGTGGTGCTGGACCCGACGGGCAGCAAGGGCCTGGAGTTCGACGTGGTCGTGCTCGTCGAGCCCGCGCGCATGCTCGCCGAAGCCGGCCGTCCCGGTGACCTGTACGTCGCAATGACCCGGCCGACCCGCCGGCTGCACCTGGTGCACACCGAACCGCTGCCTGCGGGCCTGGAGAACGTCCAGCACCTGAGAACGATTGGGACTTCGGCAACGTCAGGAGCACGATAGGCCCGTGGTCAAGGCACTTCTCCTCGAGAACATCCATCACCTCGGCAGCGAGCTGCTGCACGGGGCCGGCATCGACGTCAGCACCCGCACCGGGGCTCTCGACGAGGACGAGCTCATCGAGGCTCTGCAAGGAGTGCAGGTGCTCGGGCTACGCTCCAAGACGAACCTCACGCAGCGGGTGATCGACAATGCGCCCGACCTACTGGCCGTCGGGGCCTTCTGCATCGGAACCAACCAGATCGATCTGCGCGCCGCGGCCCATTCCGGTGTCGCCGCGTTCAACGCCCCCTTCTCCAACACTCGCTCGGTGGTCGAGCTCGCGCTGGCGGAGATCATCGCCCTCACGCGGCGACTGACCGAGAAGGACAAGTCCCTGCACTCCGGCGTCTGGGACAAGTCGGCGAGTGGAGCGCACGAGGTCCGCGGGCGGACCCTCGGAATCGTCGGCTACGGCAACATCGGCACCCAGCTCTCGGTGGTTGCCGAGGCCCTGGGAATGCGGGTCATCTTCTACGACACCGCGGAAAAGCTCGCCCTCGGCAACGCTCGCCGGATGCCCAGCCTGGACGCCCTCCTGGACGAGGCCGACATCGTGACACTGCACGTGGACGGCCGATCTGGGAACGCCGGGATGTTCGGAGCACGGCAGTTCGCGCGCATGAAGGACGGCGCGATCTTCCTGAACCTCTCCCGCGGTTTTCTCGTCGACTACGCGAGGCTCCGGCAGGAAGTGCTCGACGGTCGGATCGCCGGAGCAGCCGTCGACGTCTTCCCCCACGAGCCGAAGCGCCAGGGAGACGCGTTCGACTCCGAGCTGCGCGACCTGCCGAACGTGATTCTCACCCCGCACGTCGGCGGCTCCACCGAGGAGGCACAGCAGGACATCGGGATGTTCGTGGCAGCCAAGTTGCGCGACTACCTGGAGAACGGGGCGACGGCTCTGAGCGTCAATCTCCCCTCGCTGATCCTCGACCGCCCCGCACAGGAAACCCATCGGATCGCGCACCTCCACCACAACGTGCCCGGCGTGCTCGCCGCAGTGAACCAGACTCTCTCGAACGCCGGCGCCAACATCGAGAGCCAGGTACTAAGCACCTCCGGCTCGGTGGGCTATGTGGTGACCGACGTCGGTGGTGACCTTCCGGAGGACACGATCGCGCAGATCGAAGCGATGGACGCCACCATCCGCGTGCGTGCCCTGCGGCCGGGCGCCGACGACTAGCACCCGACGCCGGTCCACATCCGCCCGGTCAGCCCGACTTTCGGCGGAAGACGCGACGGCCTCCCGCGCCTTCTACCTCGGGTCCGTGCACAGCTCCCGTGTTCCGGGCACCGCGCGCACTCGGATGATCGCGCTCGGCCTTGCGTTCCAGTGCCTCGCGCATCCGTGCCTTCGCCGATGCCATGGGGTCAGGTTGCTCGGACGGTGATCCTGCGCCGTCGACCGCTGACTTCGGTACCTCCGACTGCTGTGCCACAGTGCCTCCTCGGGTGCCGTCCTGGATGACCTGGCGGTCCGGGCCCGGGCGGCACTACTCGGCCCACCCCAAGAGTGCCCCGGATGCCGCACGAGCACCAGAGAAATAGCATCAGGACATGAGCACGCCGTATCACGCCGCCCCGACCCGCTACGACTCGATGCCCATGCGCCGGTGCGGACGCTCCGGCCTCGACCTGCCGGCCATCTCGCTCGGGCTGTGGCAGAACTTCGGCACTGATCGCTCGCCGGAGACACAACGGGAGATCGTGCTGCACGCCTTCGACCGCGGTATCACCCAGTTCGACCTCGCGAACAACTATGGTCCACCCCGCGGCGCTGCCGAAGAGATGTTCGGCCGGATGCTCGCCACCGACCTCGCGCCCTACCGGCACGAACTGGTGGTCGCGACCAAGGCCGGGTACCGGATGTGGCCGGGACCCTACGGCGAGGGCGGTTCACGCAAGTATCTGCTCGCCTCGCTCGAGGCCTCCCTGCGGCGCCTCAGTGTCGACTACGTCGACATCTTCTACAGCCACCGGTTCGATCCGACCACTCCATTGCACGAGACGCTCGGAGCGCTGAAGACCGCAGTCGATTCCGGCAAGGCGCTCTACGCGGGGATCTCCTCATACTCCGCCACGCGAACGCGTGAGGCGATGGCTGTCGCCGAGCGGATCGGCCTGGATCTGCTCGTCCATCAGCCCTCGTACTCGATGATCAACCGCTGGATCGAGCGCCCCGACTCCTCCGGCGAGAGCGTGCTCGACGTCCTGGGCGATACGGGCCTGGGAGCCGCCGTCTTCTCACCACTCGCACAGGGGATGCTGACGCGCAAGTACCTACACGGCGTACCGGAAGGGTCCCGCGCTGCGGCGGAGGGACCCCTGCACACGTCCTTCCTCAACCAGGAGAACCTCTCACGCATCCAGGCCCTGAACGCGATCGCTGGCCGTCGCCACCAGACGCTGGCACAGTTGGCGGTTGCCTGGGTGCTCCGCGACCCGCGGATCACCACCGCCCTCGTGGGCGCCTCGAGCGTGACGCAGCTCGACGACACGCTGGGGGCGCTGGAGAACCTGCACTTCACTCGTGATGAGCTCCGTGCCATCGACCGGCACGCCCAGGACGGGGACGTCAACATCTGGGCACACCGGTCGAGCAACCTCTGAAGCCGCCCCCGCATCGGTGATCGCCGGTGGTGGCCCGGGCTTCCCCTCCCGCGCCACCACCGGCTGTCTAGGGGAGCTGACGCGCGGCGTCGCGGTCCACTCGGAGGGCGGTGATCGCCGCCTCGAAGTCCTCCAGCGAGCAGAAGGACTGATAGACGCTGGCGAATCGCAGATAGGCGACCTCGTCCAGGGCTCGCAGCGGTCCCAGGATCGTCAGACCCACCTCGTGGGCATCGACCTCCGCCACGCCCGTGGAGCGGACGGCCTCCTCGACCTGCTGAGCCAGCAGCGCCAGGTCGTCATCGGAGACCGGACGACCCTGGCAGGCCTTACGCACCCCCGCGATGATCTTGTCCCGGCTGAACGGTTCCACGGCGCCGGAGCGCTTGGCCACGCTCAGGCTGGTGCTCTCGACCGTCGTGAAACGCCGCCCGCACTCGGGACACTGTCGGCGTCGACGGATGGAGGCTCCGTCGTCAGCCGTGCGCGAATCGACCACACGGGAGTCACTGTGGCGACAGAACGGGCAATGCACCGGTCGGGATCCCTCTCCTCGAACGCTGGCCGCATCTACCATATCTGCGGCAATCACATCAGTGTAACTACTAGATGTAGGGAAACCGTAGACAGTCAGGAGCTCCGAACGCAAGTAGTCGCTCAAGAGGCGATGCCCCGACTAGAGACGCCCGCGGTCGCGAACGCTCAGCCCTCCGCGGGAACGCTCAACTGCTGACCGGCGTGCACCGTGGAGTCCGACAGACCGTTCAGCATCATGATCTGATCGATCACCACGCGCACGTCCTCGCCCGGACCCGCCGCCTGCTCGGCGATGACCCACAGGCTCTCCCCTGCGCCCACCGTGACCGTGGAGACCTCGGACGGCACGGCACCGTCCGCAGGGAGCGCGACACCGAGCAGAGAACCGAGTCCGGCAGCGACCACGAGCGCCAGAACGCTCAGCACGATCTGCCCACGGACCGTCAGCCGCAGGCGTCCTTCGTCCGCCCCGGCACGACGGGAGCGAACCAGCCGATCACCATGTGTCGTGACAGCCGGCGCTGACCCCGGGCGCTCCGTCGGCAGCGCAGAAGGCGTGGTGGACGGAGCCTCGGGAACGAGAGCCGGCACGACTACCAGATGGCGGCGACGGGCCGGTACGGGGGCGATCTCCGGGACGGGAAGGGCCAGGGCGCTCATCTGCGCTCTCCTCTCACTGGTGCTCTCGGCGAGTGTCCACATCTGGCGGTTCGAACACTCGTTCGTCGAACATCTGTTGCGACAGTAGCACGCATGTGCGACAGTTGTCGACACGCCAATCGAACAGATGTTTCCGATCCGTCGGCGCCCGCCGTAGGGTGAACACCGACACCTGCAGAGCACACCACCGACCACTGACATCGACGCCAGCGTCGACGCCCGAGGCACCTTGGAGGACGCCGTGAGCCCCGCGAAGCCAGCCGACCCGAAGGACCGTCCCGGACCCGACGGGCTCAGCCCTCGTCAGCGGAAGATCATGGACTCGATCCGCATCAGCCTGGAGAAGAAGGGGTACCCGCCCACGATGCGTGAGATCGGCCAGGCGGTCGGTCTGGCGAGTCCCTCGTCGGTGAAGTACCAGCTCCATCTGCTCGAGAAGAAGGGGTATCTGCGACGCGATCCCGTCTCCACCCGGGCGATCGAGATCATCCACCCCGACGACGCCCAGGAGGTCAGTGCGGATCCGGCCAGCTTCACGATGCACGACGGCGAGGAGTCCGGCGTGCGAGCCACCTACGTCCCGGTCGTGGGACGGATCGCCGCCGGTGGCCCCATCCTGGCCGAGCAGGCCGTCGAAGACGTTTTCCCGCTGCCTCGGCAGCTCGTCGGCGAGGGTGAGCTCTTCCTGCTGAAGGTGGTCGGCGACTCCATGATCGATGCCGCGATCTGCGACGGCGACTGGGTGGTCGTCCGGCAGCAGAAGGTGGCCGAGAACGGCGAGATCGTCGCAGCGATGATCGACGGCGAGGCCACGGTAAAGACGCTGAAGCGGACTGCGGACGCTCTGTGGCTGCTACCCGCGAACGAGGCCTATAGCCCGATTGACGGCACCGACGCCGAGATCCTCGGTCGTGTGGTGAGCGTGCTCCGTTCTCTCTGAGCCGACAGATGTCCCTCTGAGATCAGAACCCGCATCGCCGGGCGATGGCACGTACCGACTCAGCGCTGGCCCGTAGTGCGGCAAGTTCGGCCTCGTCCAGCGGGATCTCCAGCTGGCGGGCGACGCCGGTGCGATCGACGACCGACGGTACCGACAGGCACACGTCGGAGATTCCGCGGTAGTCCCGGAGCCGGCTCGAGACCGGGAGCACAGCCCCCTCACCACGGAGCACGGCTTGACTGATCCTGGTCGCCGCCAGGCCGATGGCGTAGTTCGTCGCGCCCTTGCCCTCGATGATCCGATAGGCCGATTCGACAACCTCACGCGCGATACGGTCGCGCACCGCCGCGTCGAGCTCGCTGAACTCCCGCACCGGCGCTCCCCCGATCGTGGCCGAGCTCCAGATGGGCACCTCTGAGTCGCCGTGCTCGCCGAGCACATACGCATGGACGTTGCGCACAGCGACTCCGCATGCACCGGCAACCAGGTAGCGCAGCCTGGACGAATCCAACACGGTCCCGGAGCCGAGCACCCGCCGAGCCGGCAATCCAGAGATCTGCTGGGCGGCATAGGTCACGACGTCCACGGGGTTCGTGACCATGAGGTAGATGGCGTCCGGAGCGACCTCGACCAGATCGGGCAGCAACGTCCGCATCAGCCCCACGGTCCGTTCAGCAAGCTCCATCCGGCTCTGCCCCGGTCGTTGCTTGGCTCCAGCGGTCACCACCACCAGATCCGCTCCGGCGCAGATGCCGACCTCGTCGGAGCCATCGACGCTGCCCATGGGCGTGTACTCGATCCCATGGGCCAGATCAAGGGCCTCCGCACGCACCTTGGCGCCGTCGATGTCGTAGAGCACCACCCGGCGCGCCACGCCACTGATCAGGGCTGCGTAGGCGTACGTGGCGCCGACCGACCCGGCCCCGACGACGGCGATCGTGCTCAGTCCCGCTCCCGCAGGTCCGGCTGCGTTGTTCATCTGCGCACCTCCACACCGTGAGAATAGCGAGTGACGCCGTTGCAGTGGCAGCCGCGGATCACTACCGTCACGACATCTCGAACGTTACGACGCCGCGAGCCGGCGAAGCGCGGCTCGCACCACCGCAGGATCGGTGGTCGGCCACAGGGGCGGCAGGCTCGCCGCCAGGAAGCTGCCGTATCGCGCGGTCCGAAGTCGAGGGTCGAGCACGGCCACGACACCCCTGTCGCTCGTTGATCGGATCAATCGTCCTGCCCCCTGCGCGAGCAGGAGTGCGGCGTGGGTGGCCGAGACCGCCATGAACCCGTTACCACCACCTGCTGCCACAACCTCGGTGCGCGCGGCCTTGACCGGATCGTCCGGGCGAGGGAAGGGAATGCGATCGATGAGGACGAGACGGTTGGACGAACCCGGGACGTCCACGCCCTGCCACAGCGACAGGGTGCCGAACAACGAGGCTGCCGGATCGGCAGCGAACTCCCGCACCAGGGTCGGCAGCACGTCATCGCCCTGCAGCAGTACGGGAGTGTCGAGCCGCTCGCGCATGGCCTCGGCGGCGAGCTGGGCGCCGCGGCGGGACGAGAACAGCCCGAGCGTGCCGCCTCCTGCGGCCGTGATCAGTTCCGCGATCTCGTCCAGTACCTTCTCGTCCGTGCCGTCGCGGCCCGGCGGCGGCAGGTGCTTGGCAACATAGAGAATTCCCTGCTTGCCGTAGTCGAAGGGAGACTCGACCACTTCACCGCGATAGGTGCCGGGCGCCAGTCCGAGTGCACCGCCGGTGGCATCGAAGCTTCCGCCGAGGCTGAGCGTGGCTGAGGTGAGGACGGCGGACCGGCCCGACAGGAGTTCCCCGGCGATAGGACCGGCCACATTCAGCGGGGCGACCATGAGTCGCGATCCTTCACCTGGGCGCCGCCCACGCTCGCACCAGAGCACGTCGACCTTGTCGGCCACCCGGTCCGAGAGCAATCGGTCAGCAACCTCGAAGAGCACCAGCAGTGCGCTCTTGGCCATGCTCATCCCGCCGGCCGCGTCGCCCTTGCCCTCCCCCTTCATGGTCGCCATGCCCTCACGTGCGGCGTCGGCGATGGAACGTACGACGGCGGTCAGCTCGGAGGGCAGGCCCGTCTGCAGTCTGCCTTCGGGTACCTGCATCAGCAGTGTGCGCAGTTCGGCCGCGGCAGCGTCCATCTCCGGCAGAGCCACCCCGCCATGACGCCGGGCAGTCCGGGCAGTGCGTTCGACGACCGCGGCCGAGAGTTCCACCGTGGCCTGGGCGGTCACCCGGTCGGAGAGTTCGTGCGCCTCATCCACGAGGAGGATCTCGTGCTCGGGCAGCACCTTGGGGGATCCGGAGGCGGCGATTCCGAGCATGGCGTGATTGGTCACGACCAGATCGGCTTCCCGCGCGGCTGCACGAGCCCGCTCGGGGAAGCACTCATCCAGCAACGGGCACTTCTGTCCCAGGCACTCCATCGAGGTGATCGAGACCTGGCGCCAGGCTCGCTCACTCACTCCGGGGACGAGGTCGTCCCGGTCGCCGGTCTCGGTCTCGGTCGCCCACTCACGCAGCCGCACCACCTGGCCGCCCAGGCTGTCCTCTGCGGCCTCCTCTCCCGGGTGCTCCTCGGCCGCCGACGGCGCCGCCTCGCTCGCGGAGAAGAGCGCACCTTCGTCGTCGTCCGGGTAGCCGCCGGCAAGCTTGTGCTTGCACACGTAGTTGTGCCATCCCTTGAGCAGGGCGACCTCGGGTTGCCGGGGCAGACGGTCGGCGAGCGCGTCGGCCACCAGGGGGAGGTCGTGTCCGATGACTTGGCGCTGCAGCGCGAGGGTGGCGGTGGAGACGATCGCGCGCTGACCGGACGTGACGGTGTGCATGAGGGTCGGGACGAGATACGCGAGCGACTTCCCCGTCCCGGTTCCGGCCTGCACGAGCAGGTGGCTGCCGTCGTCGAGCGTGTCCGCCACGGCCCGGGCCATCGCGTGCTGGCCTTCCCGGCGGGCGCCGCCCATCGCCGCCACGACCGCATCGAGCACCGGATCGATCGGGTGCTCGTCGGCGGTGCCGGTCGGCCTATCGGCCGTGGTGGTGGGACGAGCGTCAGCAGGCACCAGACGACGGTAGCGTGGACCGACGCTGTCCGCCGACAACGACCGGCCGTGGTGTGGAAACGCCTCAGGAGGCGGCGCGGGCCGCCGCATCGAGTTCGACTGCCAGCGCCTGGTCGACGCGGGCAACGAGGCGCGTGCCCTCGGCGAGGTGCTCGGTGGAGATCACTTCGCCCGCGGTGTGGGCGCGGTGAAGCAAGTCACCTCGGGAGTAGGGCACCACGAGGTCGACCTCCGCGGCCGGGCGAGGAAGCAGTTCGGCGATCTTCGCCTGCAGCTCGGCCACTCCCGCGCCGGTCTTGGCAGAGACGGCGATCGCTCCGGGCTCCCGGGTGCGCAGGCGCGCGAGAGTCTCCGGCTCGGCGAGATCTGCCTTGTTCAGGGCGACGATCTCGGGGATGTCCTTGACGCCCTCGATGTCGCGGAGTACGTCCCGGACTGCAGTGAGCTGCCCCTCCGGATCGGGGTGAGAGGCGTCCACGACGTGCAGGATGACGTCGGACTCCCCCACCTCCTCCAGGGTGGAACGGAATGCCTCGACCAACTGCGTGGGCAGGTTGCGGACGAATCCGACCGTATCGGCCAGCGTGTAGAGGCGTCCGTCGGTAGTCTCGGCGCGACGGACCGTGGGGTCCAGGGTCGCGAAGAGCGCGTTCTGCACCAGCACTCCGGCCCCCGTGAGCCGGTTCAGCAGGGACGACTTCCCGGCGTTGGTGTACCCGGCGATCGCCACCGACGGCACCGCGCCGGTGCGGCGCGAACTGCGGCGTGCGGCACGCCCTGGCGCCATCCCCGCGATCTGCCGTCGCAGCCTCGCCATCCGGGTCCGGATGCGACGCCGGTCCAGCTCGATCTTGGTCTCACCGGGCCCGCGCGAGCCGATGCCCTCACCACCGGCAGCCCGGCCACCGGCTTGCCGTGACATCGACTCACCCCAGCCACGCAGACGGGGCAGCAGGTACTCGAGCTGGGCGAGCTCCACCTGCGCCTTACCTTCGCGGGACTTGGCGTGCTGGGCGAAGATGTCGAGGATCAGAGCCGTCCGGTCGATCACCTTGACCTTGATCACGTCCTCGAGTGCGCGGCGCTGCGAAGGCGCCAACTCGGAGTCGACGATCACGGTATCGGCACCCGTGCGCTTGACCACATCGGCCAGTTCGGCGGCCTTACCGGAGCCGATGTAGGTCCCCGGATCGGGCGCGGAGCGGCGCTGCAGCAACCCGTCAAGCACCTCCGAACCGGCGGTCTCGGCCAGCGCTGCCAACTCCCGGAGCGAGACTTCCGCATTCTCGGCGCTCCCGCGCGTCCACAGACCCACGAGCACGACCCGCTCCAGACGCAGCTGCCGGTACTCGACCTCGGTGACGTCCTCGAGTTCGGTGGAGAGCCCGGCCACACGGCGCAGCGCGGCACGCTCATCGAGATCGAGCTGGTCACCGTCGTGAGTGCTGTGCTGATCACCGGAGGCCTGGATGGCCGTTCCCGCCCTCGCCAGGATCCGGGCGACGACGTCCTGCGCGCGGTCCTCGGTGGAGGCGTCCGGGTGCGGCGTCGTACGGGCGGAAGGTGCGGTCATGGTGTCCTCTCGAGCGGCAATGTGATGATCTACGATCCCACCTGCCGCCGCCTGATCCAAGGGATTTCACCCAGAGCACACGCGCGCCGCCCAGCCATCGGCCCGGTGGGTAGGGTGGGCGCTCGTGAACAGCCACTACTTCACCTCACCCGAGGGCCCGGGCCGACGGCGCACGCTCACCGTCACGATCCGGGGCACCCAGGTGCAGGTGCAGGTGGACTCCGGGGTGTTCTCGGCCGACCGGCTCGACCCCGGTACCACGGTGCTGCTGGAGACGGTCGGCGACCCTCCGCCGTCGGGCATCCTGCTGGACCTGGGATGCGGCTGGGGACCAGTCGCGCTCGCGCTGGCCCAGGCCAGCCCGGCCGCGCGCGTGCTCGCCGTCGACGTCAACGACCGGGCGTTGGAGCTCACCCGGCTCAATGGTGCCGGCCACCACATCGAGGCCTGGCAGCCGGAGGAGCTGCTGGCGGCCAAGCCCGACCTGCGGCTGGATGCGTTGTGGTCGAATCCGCCGATTCGGATCGGAAAGCCGGCCCTGCACCGGTTGCTACGGACCTGGCTGCCCCGGTTGCGGCCGGGGGCGCTGGCGCACCTGGTGGTGGCCAAGAACCTCGGCTCGGACTCGCTGCAGCGGTGGATCGGTGCCGAGCTGGGGCTGCCGGTCGAGCGGATCGCCAGCTCGAAGGGATTCCGGGTGCTGCAGGTGCAGGGCGCCTGAGCCCGCGCACGTCTGTCTACCTGTGCGCGAGACTGCCCTCCCGGGATCGACTACAGCGGCGTGACGCGGCCCACCAGCTGTGCCGGTCCGGCGAGCTCGACATGCTGCTCGGCCAGGGCTCGCACGCGCAGCGTGCCACCAGGAACCTGCACCTGCCACTCATCAGGGGCGCCGTCCCCGAACCAGGAGCGCACCGCGAGCGCCGCAGCGCAGGCACCGGTGCCACACGAGAGCGTCTCCCCCACACCACGTTCGTGCACCCGCATCCGGACCACACCCATGGTGACCGTGCCGGTCACCTGACCGTCACGATTCACCTCGTCGACCTCCTGCTCCCCGAGCGGGAGGACGAACTCCACATTCGTGCCGTGCGTGGGCGAGGGGTCCACGCCCGGCGCCCGGTGCAGGTCCAGCTCGTCGAGCTCATCCGCCGATTCCACCGCGACGACCGTGTGGGGGTTGGGAAGGTCGAGCCGAAGGCCAGGGCGTTGCTCGGTCAGGCCCGGAACCACCACACTGACATCGAAGCCCTCGGCGAGTGCGTCCGGTCCGCCGGGGGCCGACCAGACCCCCATGTCGACGGCGTACTCCTCACCTTCTCGCCGAACCTGCAGCACACCCGCGCGGGTCGCGATCGCGGTGGATCCGCCGTCGGGCAGGTCGAGCAGGCTCTCGTGGCGCAGGAAGGCGGTGAACACGCGAATGCCGTTCCCGCACATCTCCGCGACCGAGCCGTCGGCGTTGCGGTAGTCCATGAACCACTCAGCTTCGGCGCCGGCGATGCCCACCGGGACGCCGGGGGCGCTGGTGCGCACGGCGCGGATGACGCCATCGGCGCCGAATCCGGTGTGCCGGTCGGACACCGCGGCGATGGTGTCGGCGGTCAGTTCCGACACGCCGTCGGGGTCGGCGAAGAGGAGGAAGTCGTTGCCCGTACCGTGGCCCTTGACGAAAGTGGGCAGATCCGCTGCGTTCACCCGATCAGCGTACGTGCCCGGTCCAGCAGATCGTCCCCCGGGGTGAGCCAGGTCACCCGCGGGTCACGGCGGAACCACTTGCGCTGTCGGCGGGCGAGCTGCCGGGTGGCCAGCGCGGTGCTCTCGATCGCCTCGGCCTCGCTGCACTCCCCCCGGATCCACGCGATCGCCTGGGCATAGCCGACGGCACGGGAGGCGGTGCGGCCGTCCTCGAGCCCCTCGGCGAGCAGCAGCTCGGTCTCGGCCGCGAGCCCCTCGGCGAACATCCGCCGGGCGCGGGTGCCGATGCGCCGGTCGAGCTCGCCGGTGGGCAGGTCGAGGCCGATCTGGACGGCGGGGATCTCATAGGTGTGGTCGGGCAGGTTCGCCGAGAACGGTCGCCCGGTGATCTCGATGACCTCCAGGGCGCGCACGATGCGGCGGGTGTTGGCGCTGTCGATCCTGCGTGCGGCCTCCGGGTCCTGCCGGGTGAGCTCGCCGTGCAGCGCCCCCGGGCCCTCCTCGGCTGCGCGACGCTCCCAGGCGGCGCGGACGGCCGGATCGGTGCCGGGGAAGTCGATCCGGTCCAGCAGCGCTCGCACGTAGAGCCCAGATCCGCCCACCACGATCGCCGCCCGGCCGCGTTCGTGGATGGCAGTCACATCGGCCCGCGCCTGCTGTTGGTAGGTGGCGACGCTGGCTTCCTCGGTCACCTCCAGCATGTCGAGCTGGTGGTGGGTGATACCGCGGCGCTCATGCGGACCCAGTTTGGCGGTGCCGATGTCCATCCCGCGGTAGAGCTGCATCGCGTCGGCGTTCACGATCTCTGCCCCGGATGTGCCACCAAGCCGATCGGCGAGATCGAGCGCGAGGTCCGACTTGCCGGTGGCGGTGGGCCCGACGACGGCGATCACCGGGGGATGTGCGCGTTCGACCATGGGGCACGAGCCTACCGAGGGCGCCTCACCCCTGCGTCGCCATCCATTCGTCCACCCGGCGCTGTGCTTCCTCGTCGGAGACGTCCTCGACGCGCGTCATGATCGCCCACCGCTGGCCGAACGGGTCCAGTACCGAGCCGAATCGATCCCCGGTCACGAACGTGCTCACCGGCTCGCGCAGGGTCGCACCCGCAGCCACCGCCCTGTCGACGACGTCGTCCACGTCGGGGCAGTACAGACAGATCGAGTGGGTCACAGTGTCAGCCGTGTCGACTGTGTCGGCTGTGTCAGTTGTGTCAGCTGTGTCGGCCGTGCCGGACCTCACCGGCGCCACCAACCCGAACGCGGGATTGGCATCGCCGAGTTGCAGGCGCCCGTGACCGAAGTCGAGCTCGGCGTGCGCGACGGTCCCGTCGGGAGCGTCCGTGCGCGAGACCAGCTCGGCACCGAAGACGGAGGTGTAGAAGGAGATCGCTCCGGCACCATCGGAAACGACGAAGAACGGAGTGAGGGACGTGTAGCCGGCGGGGATGGGGTTCACATGCGTCATAGCTGCCACGATCCCGGGCGACGGGGCGTCAGGTCTTGTCGGAATCCGCCACGTCCGCGCGAAACCGTCCGGGTGGTCGACCGACCACGCGCGTGAAGTCCCGGGTGAAGTGCGCCTGATCGCCGTAGCCGAGCTCGACGGCCAAGGCTGCCAGCTCGATGTGCTCGGCCGGACCTCCGGAGAGTCGATCCGCCGCTTCCTGCAGGCGGCGGCGTTGGAGCAGCCACTTCGGGCTCAGGCCGATGCGGGTGCGGCAAATGCGCTGGAGGTGCCGTTCGGAGATCCCGACGGCGTCCGCAAGCTCCCGGACGGTCTGCACACCGTCCCGGCGACCACCGGACGCCGGGCCGTGCGGTGGGTCCACGGTGTCGACGATCGCGTTCGCCAGGATCCCGTCGTCATCGACCGGCCCGCACACCTGCCGCACCCACGCCTGCAGATGCCGGGCTGCGGAAGTCTCCTCCGGCGTCGGGCGGCTCATATGTGCACGAACCCGAGCGCAGAGGGTGGTGAACTCGCCCGGGAGGTCGGTGATGGTCGCGTCTGCGATCTCGTTCAGCGGCCGGCGCAGCATCAGGAAGGCGGCGGCTGGGCGCAGCAGCACCCCGACCGCCCAGCCGGTGCCGGTGAGTTCGCGGGTGCCGAGGCCCGCGTCCACGCCGTAGAAGGCTGCCTCGTCGGCGAGGACAGCCACGTTTCCTCCGGGGTACTGCAGGATCTCCTGCCGCACCCGCTCCCCCGGTGGCAGCGCCCACCGCGGCACCCAGACGTGCCTGACCAGGTCCGTGACGTCGTCGGCGGCGGTATGGCGCGTGACGTGCACGCCAGGGCGACGGGCCGAGTCCGGCAGGACCCCGCGGGTCAGCGGTGGGGAAGGATCAGCCATGGCGAGCCCAGGAGGTTCGGTTCGACGGCACTATTGGGTGGGCCGCAGCGAGGGCATACCCAGGGTGACGGGCCCGCCGGACGGTGCTCCGCCGTCGGGGGTTCCAGGCGCGGCGTGGGAGTGCCCGCCCTCCTTCCGTGCCTGCCACGCATCCCCGGCGCGGGTGCGGCGAACCTCGAAGGTGCCCCCGGCCAGCCCGGAGTCGGCGATCAGGTGGTGAGGCGCGGAGCGGGTGATAGTGGCGGTGACCATGTCGCCGGGGCGCGGCCGCTCCATCTCGGGGAGGTTGGCCATGTGCGCGGGGAGACCGACATGAACGAGCCGGTTGTCCTCGGCGCGACCAGTCACGCGCTGGGTGGCAGTGTCCTTGCGGCCCTCGCTCTCGGCGATGAGCACGTCCAGAGTGCGGTCGATCTGCGCCGCATTCTCCTCCTCGGAGATGCGTTCCTGCAGCGCTGCCAGGCGGGCGTACCGCTCGGCCACGACATCCGGGGGAACCTGATCGGGCAGGTCGGCGGCGGGGGTACCCGGGCGCGGGGAATACTGGAAGGTGAAGGCACTGGCGAAGCGGGAGGCCTCGACGACGTCGAGCGTGGCCTGGAAGTCCTCCTCGGTCTCGCCGGGGAAGCCGACGATGATGTCAGTGGTGATCGCGGCGTGCGGGATCTGCTCGCGGACCCGGTCGAGGATTCCGAGGAACTTCGCGCTGCGGTAGGAGCGGCGCATCGCGCGCAGTACCTGGTCCGAGCCGGACTGCAGCGGCATGTGCAGTTGCGGCATCACGTTCGGGGTGTCGGCCATGGCGTCGATGACGTCGTCGGTGAAGGCGGCTGGGTGCGGGGAGGTGAAGCGCACCCGCTCCAGACCCTCGATCCGGCCCGTGGCTCGCAGCAGCTTGGCGAACGCCCCCCGATCGCCGAAACCCACCCCGTAGGAGTTGACGTTCTGGCCCAGCAGGGTGACCTCGATGGCTCCCTGTGCCACGACCGCCTCGACTTCGGCGAGCACCTCTCCGGGCCGGCGGTCGCGTTCCTTGCCCCGAAGGTGCGGCACGATGCAGAAGGTGCACGTGTTGTTGCAGCCGACGGAGATCGAGACCCAGGCAGCGTAGGCACTCTCCCGCTTGGTGGGCAGGGTGGAGGGGAATGTCTTCAGCGACTCCTCCAACTCGACCTGCGCAGTCTGGTTGTGCCGGGCACGCTCGAGCATGGCGGGCAGCACGTCGATGTTGTGAGTTCCGAAGACCACATCCACCCACGGGGCGCGATCGACGATGCCCCCTTGGTCCTGCTGGGCCAGGCATCCGCCGACGGCGATCTGCAGGTCGGGGTTAGTCTTCTTCAGGCTTGCGAGCTGCCCGAGGTTGCCGTAGAGGCGGTCTGAGGCATTCTCACGGACGGCGCAGGTGTTGATGACGACGACGTCGGCGCCTTCTGCCTGCGCCATCAGCGAACCGGCGCCGCGCGTGGTCGCCGGGGTGTAACCCGAATCCTCGAGCAGCCCGGCCATGCGCTCGGAGTCGTGCACGTTCATCTGGCAGCCGAGCGTGCGCACCAGATAGGTGCGGGGGCGGTCGAGGGTGCTCACGCGTACTGATTCTACGGGTTGGCCCCGGTTCTACGGGGTGGCCCCGGGAACTCGCAGCTGCCGACAGTGAGACGAAGCGGCCCCGAACCCAGCCGAGGCCGTCTGCCGCCGAACGGATCGTTTCCGTTCTGTGACCGATGTGCCTCGCCCGCGTCACACTTAGGGGTTAGGTTGCGTCTATGACTGACAGTTTCGTGACCTCCGTCACACCGGACGGCGAACGTGTCCCGAGCCACTCCGGCGAACCGCTCGTGGTGCTCTCCGAGGTCAACAAGCACTTCGGGGAGCTGCACGTGCTGCAGGACATCAACCTGACCGTGCATCGCGGCGAGGTGGTGGTGGTGATCGGGCCGTCCGGCTCCGGAAAGTCGACTCTGTGCCGGGCGATCAACCGGCTGGAACCGATCGACTCGGGCACGATCACGCTCGACGGGCAGCCGCTGCCCGCTGAGGGGAAGGCACTGGCGCGCCTGCGGGCGGACGTGGGAATGGTGTTCCAGGCATTCAACCTGTTCGCGCACAAGACGATCCTGGAGAACGTGACGCTCGGGCCGATCAAGGTCAAGCGGATGAAGACAGCTGCGGCGAAACAGCGGGCGATGGAGTTGCTGGAGCGCGTGGGGGTGGCCAACCAGGCCGACAAGCTCCCGGCGCAGCTCTCCGGCGGTCAGCAGCAGCGGGTGGCGATCGCCCGGGCGCTGGCGATGCAGCCGAAGGTGCTCCTGTTCGACGAGCCGACTTCGGCGCTCGACCCGGAGATGGTGAACGAGGTGCTCGACACCATGGTCGCCCTTGCCAAGGAAGGCATGACGATGGTGGTCGTCACGCATGAGATGGGCTTCGCCCGCAAGGCTGCCGACCGCGTGGTGTTCATGGCGGACGGCCAGATCGTCGAGGAGGCCGAACCCGAGAAGTTCTTCACCGATCCACAGAGCCATCGTGCCCAGGACTTCCTCGGGAAGATTCTCTCCCACTAGACCAGACCCGCCGGACTATTCGACCGAGCAGAACTCGCACAACCAGAAGGAGACATGATGAAGAGCACGCGCGTAGCGCTGGCGGCGTTCGCCGCCGTCGGGGCATTGACGCTCGCCGCCTGTAGCACAGCCGAGCCCGGCGCAGAGGAGACCGACGCCGACGCCGGTGAGGAGATGACCGACGACGGCGAGGACGCAGGCGACGAGGGTGGCGACTCCGGTGATATGGAGACCCTGAGGATCGGCATCAAGTTCGACCAGCCGGGCCTGGGCTTTCAAGACGGTGGTGACTACACCGGCTTCGACGTCGATGTCGCCCTCTACGTCACCGAGCAGCTCGGCTACAGTGCCGATCAGATCGAATTCGTCGAGGCGCCGTCAGCCCAACGCGAGACGATGCTGCAGAACGGCCAGGTGGACATGATCTTCGCCACGTACTCGATCACCGATGAGCGGGACGAAGCTGTCGACTTCGCCGGCCCGTACTTCGTCGCGGGGCAGGATCTGCTGATCCGGTCCGAAGACGCTGGGACCATCACCGGCCCGGAAGCGTTGGACGACCTGAACCTGTGCTCTGTCTCAGGCTCCACCTCGGCCCAGCGAGTCAAGGACGAGTACGCGGCCGGCGCGAACCTCATCGAGCAACCCGGGTACTCCGAGTGCATCCAGTTCCTCACCGGAGGCCAGGTCGATGCCGTGACAACCGACGACATCATCCTGGCGGGACTGGCGGCCGCTGAGGGCAGCGGAAGCCTTCAGGTCGTCGGCGCGCCATTCTCGGAGGAGAACTACGGCGTCGGGCTCCCCGAGGGCTCGGACCTCTGCGAGGACATCAACACCGCCATTCAGGCCATGATCGACGATGGTGCCTGGGAGGCGGCCGTCACCGCGAACACCGATGGCACCGGCTACACGCCGAACGCCGACCTGAACCCACCGGAGATGCGCGGCTGCGCATCCTGACGTGAGTGAGCCGGGGGTGGGACCTGCGACAGGCCCCACCCCCGGTCCTGTTCTGCCGCGCACAGCACGCGGCCCGGTCAAGAGGAGAGGTGGTGCTCGTGAGTGAGTTTCTCGACACGTTGAGTGGCTATGACATCGCCGGTGCATACTGGGTGAATCTGAAGCTCACCGCGTTCGCGGCGGTCCTTGCCCTGGTGCTCGGGACGGCACTGGCGATGATGCGCATCTCACCGGTGACGTCGCTGCGCTGGGCCGGCACGACCTATGTCAACGTCGTCCGGAACATGCCGTTGACCATCATCATGGCATCGATGATCCTGGTGCTCTGGCCGCAACTGGGCCTCACTTTGGCAGACGACTTCGCCACGAACTTCTTTCGGCTGGCCGTGATCGCGCTGGCCGTGTATCACGCGTCGTTCGTGTGTGAGTCGATTCGCTCCGGAGTGAACACCGTGCCGGTCGGACAGGCGGAAGCAGCCCGGGCGATAGGCCTGGCATTTCTTCCCGCCGCACGCCTGGTGATCCTTCCACAAGCCTTCCGCGGGGCAATCGCACCGCTCGGGAACACGTTGATTGCGTTGATCAAGAACAGCACGGTCGCAGCGGCAGCCTCGGTTCCGGAGATCTCGGTGCTCATGCGCGAAATGGTCGAGAACGACGCCAACTTCGTGGTTCCCATATTCCTGACCATCGCAGTCGGGTTCGTGATCATCGTCGTGCCGGTCGGCGTGCTGACGACCTATCTCTCTCGACGATTGGCGGTCTCCCGATGAGCGCCCAGGCAGTTCTTTTCGACACCCCAGGGCCGAAAGGCCGCCGGAACATTGCCATCGGCAACATCGTGGGCACGGTCATCGTGCTCGGTGTGCTCGCCTGGGCCCTGGTTCAGATGGGCTCGAAGGGGCAGTTCGACCCCGCCAAGTGGGCAGTGATGGTCGACCCGGAGACGTGGCAGTTCTACTTCCTCCCTGGGCTGCAGAACACCCTGACAGCCGCGGCGTACGCGATCGTGCTGGCGATGGTGTTCGGGCTCCTCTTCGGTGTGGGCCGACTGGCGTCCAACTCCGTGATCCGGGGATTCTGCGGACTCGTCGTGGAGTTCTTCCGTGCCGTGCCGGTGCTCATCATGATGATCGCAGGCTGGTTCTCCGCTGCTCTCCTACTGAACATCCCGCCAGAAGACGCACCCCTGTTCGGGGTTGTTGCGGGTTTGACGCTCTACAACGGCTCAGTCATCGCCGAACTCGTACGTTCGGGCGTCCACGGACTGCCGAAGGGGCAGCGAGAGGCGTCACTCGCCATCGGGATGACGCGAGGCCAATCACTGCGATCGGTCGAGCTCCCCCAGGCGCTCATCGCCATGTTGCCCTCGCTGATCAGCCAGTTCGTGGTGATTCTCAAGGACACAGCGCTCGGGTACATCATTACCTATCCTGAACTGCTGCGATCTGCGCGCCTGGTCGGTTCGGACGCACCGTTCCCCATCCTGCAGGCCATGGCCGTGGCGGCGGTGCTGTTCATCGTGATCAATTTCCTGCTCTCGTGGGCGGCGGGCCGGCTGGCTCGACGGTTCGGAGGCCGTTCTAGTGGCTCCGGGAAGCCAGCACCTCGGGTCGGGATCACGACCGGCTTGGCCGGTACCGCGGACACGCGGGACGAGACCGGAGGAAACTGACGCCAACTAGGCGCGCCGCGTACGCAGGCACGGCAACGCACCGCGGACTGGGCCACGACAGCATCCGTCCGGACGTACGGGCACCGTCGACGCGGCAACGAATCGTCGTTCAGGGCGTCTCCGGGAACGAGTGGGCGCCGGATTACTCATCGTCATGGCGTAGCACCTCGTCCACGACCCCGAGTGCCACGCCTGGTCCGTACCCCTTCCGAGCCAGCATGTTCACCAGCCGGCGCCGACGCTTCTGCGGGTCGAGTCCGGCGGTGCTGCGAGCCTTCCGCCGCACCAGTTCGCGAGCGCGCTCGCGCTCGTCCTCGGGCTGGATCGCTTCCAGCGCCGTCTGGGCAGTCTCACGGTCGATGCCCTTGCGCTCGAGCTCCTGGGCGAGAGCCCGCCGGGCGAGTCCGCGGTCCCCGTGGCGGCTACGCACGAACATCTCGGCGTAGGCGGCGTCATCAACGAGCCCGACCTCGGTGAACCGGTCTAGCACCTTCTCGGCCACCTCGTCGGGGACGTCCTTGGCTGCCATCGCCTCAGCCAGCTGCGCACGCGACTGAGGTGCAGCGTTCAACTTACGCAGCGCGATCGTGCGCGCCACACCCTCGGGATCAGGTTCTGCATCCTGGGCGGCGGCGCCTTGGTCGGGCGGTTCCTGCCCGCGCACGGGACGCCGTCGGGCGGTTCTCACTTCGACCACTCCCCTGGTTCAACTCGCAGACCACGCTGCTACGACGGACCTACGTGCTGCCACACCCACGCGACCGGGACAACCGGGACGGGCGCCGGCCGCCGTCGGGGTTCACGACTGGGACCCCGACGGCGACCTGATGCGGTCAGCATGTGCCTCGATCAGAAGTCGACGGCCTCAGCTGCGTCTGTGTCTTCCGTGACGGCCTCCAGCTTGACCCCGATCCCGAGCTTGGTCTTGATCTTCTGCTCGATCTCGACTGCGAGCTCGGGGTTGTCCTTCAGGAAGCGGCGAGAGTTCTCCTTGCCCTGCCCGAGCTGATCGCCCTCGTAGGTGTACCAGGCACCGGACTTGCGCACGATGCCATGCTCCACGCCGAGGTCGATGAGGCTGCCCTCGCGGGAGATCCCCACGCCATAGATGATGTCGAACTCAGCCTGCTTGAACGGCGGCGCCATCTTGTTCTTCACGACCTTGGCGCGGGTGCGGTTGCCGACCGAGTCGGTGCCCTCCTTGAGGGTCTCGATCCGGCGCACGTCGATGCGCACCGAGGAGTAGAACTTGAGCGCCTTACCGCCGGTGGTGGTTTCCGGCGATCCGAAGAAGACACCGATCTTCTCTCGGAGTTGGTTGATGAAGATCGCCGTGGTGCCGGAGGCACTCAACGCACCGGTGATCTTGCGCAGGGCCTGCGACATCAGCCGGGCCTGCAGGCCGACGTGACTGTCGCCCATCTCGCCCTCGATCTCCGCCTTCGGCACGAGCGCCGCCACGGAGTCGATCACGACGATGTCCAGCGCACCGGAGCGGATCAGCATGTCCATGATCTCCAGCGCCTGCTCGCCCGTGTCCGGCTGGGAGACGAGTAGCGCGTCGGTGTCCACGCCGAGCTTCTTGGCGTACTCGGGGTCGAGGGCGTGCTCAGCATCGATGAAGGCAGCGATCCCGCCGTTCTTCTGAGCGTTCGCCACCGCGTGCAGAGCCACGGTCGTTTTACCGGAGGACTCCGGGCCATAGACCTCGATGATCCGCCCACGCGGCAGCCCGCCGACACCGAGGGCGACGTCGAGCGCGATCGAGCCGGTGGGGATCACCTCGACCGGCGGACGTGAGTCATCGCCGAGGCGCATCACCGACCCCTTGCCGTAGGCACGGTCGATCTGTCCGAGGGCGGCTTCAAGAGCCTTGGTGCGGTCTGCGACTGGTGCAGCCATCTCTTCACCTTCTTGTGTCTCTGGTGGCGGGAGAACCCGCCTCGTCTACGGCTAGGACTGGTCTCGTCAGGGCCCGCCCTCTCCGGACGGCTACCTGGACGCAGGCTATGTCCGACCACCGACATCCGATACCGGCCGGCCACTGGCTGTGGACGGCGCGCCATCGTCCATGCGCCTGTGAACAGAGTATACGAACGGCTGTTCGATCAAGGGATGGCACACCCGACACGCCGGAGATCTCCCTCACCCGGATGGTCGACACGCCATCTGCGCAACGTGCGGTACTACGCGAACCGCTATAGTGTGCGTGGTGCGCACCGACCAACCCGGGCGTCACGAGGTACCACCGCGAAAGGGGAAGGGATGGATACGACTCAACTACTACGGGGGGTGCTCGATGTCGCCGTCCTCGCCGTCGTCTCCCGCGAAGACGGCTACGGCTACGACGTCCTGCGACGCCTGCGGGGCAGCGGGCTCACCGAGGTCGGTGACGCTTCGGTCTACGGCACGCTCCGCCGGCTCTACGCCGCTGGCGCTCTCACCAGCTACGTGGTCCCCTCGGAGGAGGGGCCGCACCGCAAGTACTACGGAATCACGGCCCAAGGACGGGCCTCACTCGAACTCCAGACCAAACAGTGGCGAGAGTTCGAACGCACCATGACCGAACTGCTCGACCTGGCGGAGGCGTCCTGATGTCCACCACCACCGACACGACCACCACCGACACGACCGGCGCCGCGCACGCCGTCGCCGCCTACGCCGGCGCTGTCCGGCACCACCTGAGCGATCTCCAGCCCGAGACGCTCGACGAGCTCACCGGTGGCCTCGAGGCGGATCTGAACGATTCCCTCGCAGACCGGCTGCCGCAGGCCGAGCTCGACCGCCTCACTCTCACCGACCTCGCCCGGCGCTTCGGCGACCCCGGGGACTACGCCGCCGAGATGCGCGACGCCGCTGGGATCGCACCGCCGGCATCGGTGCCCACGGGACGCCGCACCCTCGGTCAGGTACTGTCCGAGGCCGCACGGGGAGTCGGCGAGCGCTGGTCAGCTTTCGTCGCCAGGCACAGAGTCCTGACGGCGATCACACCCGTCGTGCGTGATCTACGTCCGGCATGGTGGTTGGTGCGAGGGTGGTTGCTGTACCAGATCCTTCAGCTACTGGTGGCGCAGAATTGGGCACTGCTCCCCCAGAACGCCGTCGCCTGGCTGGTCTTCCTTGCCGTCACCCTCACCAGTATCCAGTGGGGACGAGGAGCGTTTGGTCAAGGACGTGGCGCACGCACCATCGGTCACCTCGTCAGTGCGCTCTCGCTCATCGCGGCCCTTCCAATCGCGAGCAACTATCTCGCGTTCGCTGAGAATCCCAACCGGTCAAACACTGTCGCCTCGTATGACGCCGGGTTCGCCGACGGGCTGAACGCTGCACCGCCTCCCACACCCACAGACGGCGTCTACTTCGATGGCACTCGCGCCGACAATCTCTTCGTCTACGGCCCCGATGGCCAGCCCATCGAGGGGGCGCAGATCGTCGACCAGGACGGCAACCCGCTCATCCTGCAGCCTGAGGGCGGCGACTGGAGGACGTGGGACAACGACGGCGTCGGCATTCCGGGATCAGGCGTCCCGCTCGCTGCGCTGGAGGGCGACGCTCCGCTCAACGCCTTCCCCTACCGCACCCTCTCCCCTGCCGAGTTGATCCCGGAGCAGGACGGCGGCTGGACCTGGGACTCCGAGGCGGTACGAGAACCTCAGTGGCCGGCGCCATCGCTGTTCCCCCTACCCGAGACACATGGAGGTCCCGAGGAGCCAGCTGACGCCGACACGGCCCAATCGGAGGAATCGGAGGAGACGGGCTCCGACGAGTCCTCGGCCGATGATTCCGCCACGGAGGAGTCCGCACCCGAAGACGCCTCTCCCGAAGAGAACGACTAGTTGGCATACCTACCGTTGCGAGCCGTCACCTCGCATCGGTTCCAGACCGCCGGCGGCGATGACGGGAGGGGTCATCGCCGCCGGCTTCCTCCGCGACCCCGTGCCGGTCGCAGACGTTGTGCCGACAGTCCCGGCCATGCCGACCGAACCCTCTGGACAATGCCCCGGTGCAGCCACAGGCGGCACCAGGACGAGTTCGACTCAACGCGACCGACGGCCGTGTCCTAACGCTTCTGCTCGGCGCGCCGATGATGCCACCGCACCGATTCCGGCAGTTCGTTCACCTCGCAGATCGCCGCCCAGACGGCTCGCGGAGACTCCCCGTCCGCCAGTGCCTGGTTCGCCGTCCTGCTGCCGAGCGGTGCAAGGACCAGATCCTCAGCGAGCGATGAGGCGTAGGCACCGAAGGTGTCCCGCATCGCGACCTGAAACTCGGAGTGCTTCACCATTCCAGCCTACGTCGCCGACCGGGCGGACCGGGACGTCCCGCAGCCCCAGGGCTCGCGTTGCACCCGACAACTCGACAGCTCGATACCGCGGGAGCGAGCGATGTCAGACCCTGGTGACACCATGCTGGTCATGGCAGAGATCGAGCGGGAGCGGCACAGCGGAGGCGACGAGGGTCGCTCCCGCAGCGCTGCGGATCGCGCTCACCATGGGGGATCCGGCAGGTCAGCTCGTCCTGGTGGTGAGCCCGGAAACACAGGCCGGGTGCTGCTCCCACCTCTCCCCGGCGAGGTGTTGCCGCGTGGCGCCCGACCCACTAGAATGGAACGCATGTTCGACGTGCGATGGGAAGAAGTTCCCGGGTCGCAGGAGACCCGGGAGCGCCTGCTGCACGAGTTGGGACGGTCCGACGAGGAGCTCTCGGGTATCGAGGCGGGCATGCTGGCGACCCTGGTTGCTCACGAGACTCCGTGGGAGGACCGGTTGCACGCCCAGGCCGGCAGCGCCGGGTTGCTGGCCGACCTGGAAGGCCTGGACCTGGAGGAACTGGATGAGGGCGCCCTGGTGGAGGTCGCGGCTGCGGCGCAGCGGGTGGCCTCGCGGGCGCAGCAGATCCAGCTGCGGGCCGCAGCCACGCTGACGGCGCGGGAGCCGATGAATCCACAGGTGCTGGCCGAGCACACCACTGGCCCGGCCGGGGTGGCCGGCGACTGCCTGGCACTGCGGTTGCGGTGCAGCAAGCGTCAGGGGCACGACCTGGTCCGGCGTGGGCACCAGTTGTCGACCTACCTGACCCGGACCGAGGAGGCGCTCGCGGCCGGGGCGATCGATCTGGCCCGTGCGGTCGCGATCGCCGACGGGGTGGAGCACGTGCCCTGGCAGATCGCCCTCGCCGTCGAGGACGAGGTGATCGAGCGTGCCCCGGATCGAACCCCGGCGCAGGTACGTGCCGACGTCGCCGCCGCGTTGATTGCGGTCGACCCGGACGAGGCTCACGCACGTGCCGAGCGGCGCCGCCACGAGCGGCGCGTGAGTCGCCCTCGTGCCCACCCCGACGGCGTGGCTTCGGTGCGGGTGGAAGGTCCCGTTGGGGACGTGCTCGCCCTGGACCTGGCATTGGACGGCGCCGCCCGGGCTGCGAAAGCCAGTGGGGATGCCCGCACTCTGGAACAGCTGCGGTTCGACGCCCTGACCAGTCTCGGCCACCACGCCCTGGCCACAGGCGCGCTCGAGACGGGTGCCCTTGAGAGCGGTGCCCTCGAAACCGGTGCCCTCGACACGCCCACCGCACCCACGCCGCCTGCCGAGCAGAGTGGGCCGAACGCACGGTGGCCGGTGGCGACTCGCAACGGGCACCGGCCCAGTGTTCACGTCACGATGAGCCTGGAACAGCTCGTGCCCGAACCTGTCGAGGTCAGAGCTGATCCCCGGTGCGGCAATAGCACCAGCCACCGGCCCGAGCGCACCACCGGAACCCCGCACGAGGGGGCCACCGGACGCCCACCCGAGGGCGCCACGGATCCCGGGACACCGATCCCGGTCGGTCAGGTGCCCGTGCTCGAAGGGTACGGCCCGATCGACCCGGCCACCGCCCGCGCCCTGGCGGCCGGTGGGATCTGGCGGCGCCTGGTCACCGACCCCCTCACAGGTTCCCCGGTCGATATCGGCACCACCCGCTACACACCACCGACCGCCATGGCTGACCGGATCCGTGCCCGTGACCGTACCTGCGTGCGCCCCGGGTGCACCCACCCTGCCAGCGAGGCTCAACTCGACCACACCACCGCCTACAACCATGGCGGCCACACCAGCGACGCCAACCTCGGCGCCCTGTGCACCCGTGACCACCTGATCAAAACCCACGGTCACTTCACCCTCACCCAACCCGAACCCGGCATCTTCGAATGGGCCACCCCCACCGGCCACCGCTACCGACGAGAACGCGACGGCACCACCACCGACCTCACACCTGCACGCAACCACCGACGACACCACGAGAAGCGGAGCGACTCGCACGCATCGGACGACGACAACCCACCCTTCTGACGGGTGGATCCGGCGAGGTGACAGTAGCTCCGACGAGCGGACCGGTGGATCCGGCGAACGCTGAGCACAAGGATGCCACCGGCACCGGCACCGGCACCGGCACCGGCACCGGCACCGGCACCGAGCGATGGTCAAGCGAAGCCGAGTGCAGTGAAGCGAACTGGACAGGGAGTGAGGCCGGTATGTCCGACCAGGGCGGCACAATGAGGATCGTGTCCCCGACCCCCGACTCAGGCGCGTCCGCAACCAGTCAGACGAGCGAACCGCTCGCCGAGTTCAGCGCGCCGACCCGCTCGTGGTTCACGGGGGCGTTCGAGCGGCCCACCCAAGCTCAGGCTGGAGCCTGGGACGCGATCGCCTCCGGAGAGCACGCCCTCGTGATCGCACCGACCGGTTCAGGCAAGACGCTGGCTGCATTCCTGTGGGCGCTGGACCAGCTCCTGACCGGCACTCAGCCGGCCGATCGGGCACGACGATGCCGCGTCCTCTATGTCTCCCCGCTGAAGGCACTTGCCACCGACGTCGAGCGGAACCTGCGCTCTCCGTTGGTCGGGATCACGCAGGCAGCGACCGCGCAGGGGTCACCGGTCAACGATGTGCAGGTAGGGCTGCGCACCGGGGACACACCTGCCGCCGAGCGCCGAGCCTTCGCGAGCCGCCCGCCGGACATCTGCATCACGACCCCCGAGTCGCTGTTCCTGATGCTGACCTCCTCCGCCCGCGAGGGACTGCGCGGGGTAGAGGCGGTCATCGTCGACGAGGTACACGCACTCGCGGGGAACAAGCGCGGTGCGCACCTGGCCCTGTCCTTGGAGCGTCTCGACGCGCTCCTGGAGCGACCGGCCCAACGGATCGGGCTCTCGGCGACCGTGCGTCCAGCCGAGACCGTGGCCTCCTACGTGGCCGGCACACGTCAGACCGACGACGGCGGCCGCTCCGTTCGTATCGTTCAGCCGCATGTCGACAAGGAGCTGCGGATCGACGTCGTCGTCCCGGTGCCGGACCTCGCCGATCTCAGCACGACAGGACCAACGGCCAACCAAGCGACCGGGCACGTGCCCCGCCAAGCGACCAAGCCAGCGATCGAGCAGGCGCATGGCCCGGACCTCAGCGGCGACGCCGCGGGTCTGGTGCCAGAGGGCAAGACCGCCAGGGGCAGCTCGATCTGGCCGCACGTGACCGAGCGGGTCGTCGACCTCATCACCTCACACTCGTCGACCATCGTGTTCACCAACTCCCGACGAGGGGCTGAGAGGCTCGCAGCACGCATCAACGAGCACTACGCCGAGCGTCTCGGTCTGGGCTCGGACCTGGACGAAGGATCAGCATGGGCGGCCGAGGTACCGGCCCAGTCGGGCACGGCCCTCCCCCGGCCCGAGACCCTTCCCGCAGAAGCCATCATCGCCCGCCCGCACCACGGCTCGATGAGCCGCGACGAACGCACGGCTACCGAGACAGCCCTCAAGAACGGCACCCTGCCTGCGGTCATCGCCACCAGCTCCCTCGAGCTGGGTATCGACATGGGAGCCGTCGACCTCGTCGTCCAGGTCGGTGCTCCGCCATCGGTCGCCAGCGCGCTGCAGCGGATCGGGCGTGCAGGTCACCAGGTCGGTGCTCTTTCCCACGGCGTGGTGCTACCCACGCACCGCGGTGACCTGCTCGCCGCGGCCACGACCGCCGTCAGAGCGAACGCAGGTGCCATCGAGGCGGTGCACCCACCTGCCAACCCGTTGGACGTGCTCGCCCAGCAGATCGTCGCGATGTGCGCCCAGGAGACGTGGGCCGTCGACGAGCTCGCTGCCGTGGTCCGGCGCTCGGCGCCGTTCTCCCATCTCACCGATCGCGTCCTCACAGCGGTGCTCGACATGCTCGCCGGCCGCTACCCGAGCGAGGAGTTCGCTGATCTGCGCCCACGCCTGACGTGGGACCGGGTGGCCGGCACCCTCACCGGACGTCCCGGAACACTGCTGCTGGCCGCCACGAGTGGCGGCACGATCCCGGACCGCGGGCTCTACGGCGTGTACGTCGTCGGCGAGGAGGCGACCGCGCGAGGCGGCAAGCGGGTCGGTGAGCTCGACGAGGAGATGGTCTACGAGTCACGTGTGGGTGACACGTTCACCCTCGGCTCCAGCACGTGGCGCATCGAGGACATCACACCGGACCGCGTGCTGGTCTCCCCAGCGCCCGGCCTGCCCGGGCGTCTCCCCTTCTGGAAGGGGGACCGGCCCGGCAGGCCCGCCGAACTCGGTCGTGCCATCGGTGCCATGATGCGCGAGGTGGCTGAGAGCGGGATGGCAGCGACCGCCGTCGAGGGCTGGGGCCTGGACGACTGGGCACAGGAGAACCTCCTGGCCTACCTACGCGACCAGGAGCAGGCCACCGGGCGGTTGAGCACCGACCGGTCGATCGTCGTGGAGAAGTTCCGGGACGAGCTCGGTGATTGGCGCGTGGTCATCCACTCCCCCTACGGCGCCGAAGTACACGCTCCCTGGGCGTTGATCCTGACCGCCCGCCTGCGGGAGCGGTTCGGAATGGATGTGGCTGCCATGCACGCCGACGACGGGATCGTGCTGCGCCTGCCCGACACCGATGCGACCTGGTCGCTGAGTGGCGAAGCCCCCAGCACGACCAGCGATCCGTTCGGCCCGGTCACGGGCACCGCAGGCACGCGCATCGTCGACGGCCTTCACCCACCCGGGGGCAGCTCTCCCGCCGATGTCAGCCTCGACGACCTGCTGCTGGACCCCGACCAGATTGCCTCCGATGCACTGGCTGCACTCTCAGGGAGCGCCCACTTCGCGGCCCGGTTCCGGGAAGCTGCCGCCCGATCGCTCCTGTTGCCCGCCCGACGCCCCGATCGGCGCCAGCCGCTGTGGCAGCAGCGTCAACGCAGTGCCCAGTTGCTGTCCGTGGCGGTTGACCACCCGGACTTCCCGGTCGTGCTGGAAGCCGTACGCGAATGCCTCCAGGACGACTACGACGTGGCGGCTCTGACGGACCTGATGCGCAGCATCCGTGGCCGCGACGTTCAGGTGGTGGAGGTCAGCACCCCCACGCCCTCACCGTTCGCGCAGTCGCTGCTGTTCGGCTACGTCGCACAGTTCCTCTACGGCGAGGACACACCGCTGGCCGAACGACGGGCCGCGGCCCTCACTCTCGATGCGTCGTTGCTGTCAGATCTGCTCGGTGACGGCGCTGAGATCGCCGATCTCCTCGATCCGGCCGCATTGCGGTCAGTGGAGGAGGAGGTCAGCTGGCGGACCGAGAGCACTCGTGCGCGTGACGACGAGGCGCTGCTCGATCTGATCCGCCGGCTCGGCCCGGTGACCGAGACCGATCTGCGCGCGCGATCTGCGCAGCCACACGAGCTGACGAGCTGGCTGTCCACACTGCAGGGCGATCGCCGGGTCCTGCCGGTCCGGGTGGCGAGTGAGACCCGATGGATCGTCGTCGAAGACGCCGGCCGGGTGCGCGACGCCCTCGGTGTCGCTCTCCCAGCCGGGCTACCCGAGGCACTGACCGCCCCCGTCCCGCGAGCACTGGAGGATCTGGTGCGCCGGTTCGCGCGGTCGCACGGACCGTTCCGGACCGGCGAACTCGCGGCATGGCTCGGACTCGGGCCCGGGGCGCTGACCGCCACCCTCACCGCCCTGGTGCGCGACGGTGCGCTGACCAGTGGCACGCTCCGCCCCCCGGAGTCCCACACGGCAGCGACCCGGGCCATGCCCGGACCGGACTACTGCGATGTCGACGTCCTCCGGCGGATCCGGCGCCGGTCGCTGGCCGCCCTGCGCGCCGAGGTCGAGGCCGTGCCTCCTGCACGGCTGGGCCTGTTCCTGCCCCGGTGGCACCAGGTGCGCTCGCTACGCGGCGTCGATGGTGTGCTCACCGCCATCGATCAGCTCGCAGGCACCCCGGTGGCCGCCTCCGCATGGGAGTCACTCGTGCTGCCGGCACGCGTGCGCGACTATGCACCGGAGATGCTCGACGAGCTGACGACATCCGGTGAGGTGGTGTGGGTGGGCGCGGGCTCCGGTCCCGGCAACGACGGGCAGGTGGCGCTGGTGCCGGCTGACTCCGCCCCCGATCTGGCACCGACGGCGGAGCTCACCCTGGCAACACCTGTGCACCACGCAGTGCAGCACGTGCTCGGACGCGGAGGCGGCCTGTTCTTTCGCGACCTCGTGGTGGCCGTACGCGACTCGTGGTCGCAGGATCCGCCGTCCAGCGACGAGATCCTATCCGCCCTGTGGGACTGCGTCTGGGCCGGCACCGTCACCAACGACAGCCTCGCCCCCTTGCGGGCGCGGCTCGGCGCACGCCCTCGCCCAGGATCGGCAACGACTCGCCGGGCCAGACCACGTGGCCGTCCCCTACGCGGGATGCGGTCGGGGCCACCGGTTCCCGAGACAGCCGTGGGGCGCTGGTCGTCGGTAGCCGACCGTGCCGACACCTCACGTCGCACGACGATCGCCGCCGTGGCGCTGCTGGACCGGGACGGAATCGTGACACGGGGCAGTGCGTCACTGGCGGTTCCTGGTGGATTCGGTACCGCCTACCGTGCGCTGGCAGCGCTCGAGGAGAGCGGTCAGGTTCGGCGCGGCTACTTCGTCGAGGGGTTGGGAGCTGCCCAGTTCGCACTGCCGGAAGCGGTGGAACGACTCCGAGGCACCAGTGACAGCGGAGCAGGTGAGGCTCTGCTGCTGGCAGCCACCGATCCGGCGAATCCCTACGGTGCGGCACTGGCGTGGCCGGATCCAGTAGCCCTCTCGAGCGACGGCACGGCCCACCGGCCGGGCCGGAAGGTCGGGGCCAGCGTCATCTTGTGCCAGGGCGAGGCGGTGCTCTACCTCGAACGCGGGGCACGGTCGGTGCTGAGCTTCACCACCGATCCGGCACGGCTGGAGGCTGCCGCAGCAGAATTGGTGCGCATGGCAGAGTCGGGAGTGCTCGGCAGGTTCACCGTCACGAAGATCGACGGCGCGCCTGCCCTCGGCTCGTCCACGCCGACCGCCGCAGAGTTGCTCGACGCCGGCTTCCTCGCCACCCCAGGCGGGCTCCGGATCCGGCGGAGGTAGGCGTGCCCGAAGGAGATGTCCTCCTGCGAGTAGCGCGGCGTTTGACCGCCGCGCTGGCTGATCTGCCGCTGGTGCGGGTGGAGCTGCGGTGGCCGGGGGTGTCCGACGCTGAACTGACTGGTCACACCAGCCTCGGCACCGCCTGCTACGGCAAGCACCTGCTGACCCGTCTGGACAACGGACACACTCTGCACACCCATCTGCGCATGGAAGGTCGCTGGCGTATCCGGCATACCACCACGCCGCCGGAACGGCTCGGCCGACCGCTCGTGCGGGCCGTGCTGGCTACTCAGCGGTGGACGTGCGTCGGCGAGGAACTCGGCATGATGGACGTGCTGCGTACCCGCGACGAGCCGATCCTCCTGGGCCACCTGGGCCCGAACCTGATGGCCGAGGAACCCGACGTCTCACGCGCCGCAGCGAATCTCCGCACCCAAGGAGGGCGCAGCATCGGCGCCGTCCTGCTGGACCAGCGCGTGGCAGCCGGAATCGGGACGATCTACCTGGCGGAGACACTCTGGCGCCACCGGATCAGCCCGTGGCGCCCGTCCAACGAGGTCGAGAACCCGGAGTCCGTCTTCGCCACGGCGGCGGCCCTGATGCGGCGCTCCGCGGACGCCCCGACGCTCACGGCTACCGGTCTGCGCGAGCAACCGACGTTCGTGCACGACCGCGCCGGACTGGCATGCCCGCGGTGCGGTGGCCTGATCGCGGTCGCCTCGGTCGGCGAGCCGCCGTTCGACCGGCCCGCCTACCACTGCCCGGCGTGCCAGGCGGCCTGACGGACCTACGAGACGACCTGACATAGCGCTCGGCGAGAGTCGCGGGGGTGATATGACCACGCAGACCGGAGCCGCTCAGACTGGAACTGCTCAGACGACGGCGAGGTCCTCGTCGCGGTCGCGGCCGACCTGGTAGACGAAGTCCGGCGGGATGGTGTCCGGGATCGCGACGCCCTCGGCGATCGCCACGCGATCGGAGACCTCACGCAGCACCACCGCAAGCGGAATGTTCAGTGCTGAGCAGATCGAGGACAGCAACTCGGAGGACGCTTCCTTCTGACCACGCTCCACCTCGGAGAGGTAGCCGAGCGATACTCGCGCGGCGGAGGAAACCTCACGCAGCGTCCTGCCCTGACCCTGCCGGGCGCCCCGAAGGACATCACCGATCTCTCGTCGTAGAACCACCATGGTGTGTCCCTCCTCTCGCTCAGCGCTGCTTGTTGGTGTCTTACCGTACCCCGCTGGGGTCACAGATGCGTTACGTGCGCCACGACGTGGACGCGTACTGTGCACCGGCGGGTGCGTCCCACCGCGCCGGGTGGGCCGGACGGTCGGATTCGGCTTCCTGGTCTGCATCATCACCCTGTCCAACGCAAGGTCGTCTCGTTCTGTTCCCCGCCGGCACGCACATACGCGTCTGAGAGCACCGTCACAGCAACCGCGAGCGCAAGATCAACCGCAGCGGTCCGCACCGCGGGACGTGTCCCCGCCAGGCGGTGCCCGCGAACCTGCACGATCCGCGTCTCACCTTCCGCCCCGCCCCGTCTCACGCCGAGAACAGCGGCCACGTAGAGCGTGCCAGCAGGGTGCCCATCGGCGGGCCCGGGTCCGGCGACACCCGTCGTGGCCAGTCCGAGCCGCGCCCCGAGAAGGCGACGGACGCCGTCGGCCATCTGCACCGCAACGCGCGGATCAACGGGACCGGAGCGATCCAGCAGCTCCGCATCCACCTGCAACAGTGACGCCTTGAGATCGGTCGCGTACGCGACCACGCCACCGCGCATCACCGCCGACGCTCCCGGCACATCCGCGAGCCGGGAGGTCAGTGCACCGGCGGTCAAAGACTCTGCGACCGCGATACTGACACCGGCCCCACGTGCGTGGTCGATCACGCGCCACTGTGCCGACGGGGCCGACGGTGCGCTCATGTGCGTTGGTCTGCCGCGATCCGCCACGCCCGCCAGCAGTAGTCCAGCCCGGTCACCACCGTGACAGCAGCAGCCGCGTACAGCACGATCAGACCACTGACGACAACGATCGTGCCGAACGGATCACCCAGCAGCGCCTGGGCCGGGAAGATCAGCAGGCAGATCGCCACCACCTGAAGCACCGTCTTGAGCTTGCCACCGTTGGAGGCTGCCATCACCGACCGGCGCACCATGACGAACCGCAGCACGGTGATGCCGATCTCCCGCACCAGGATCACGATGGTCACCCACCACGGGATATCACCGAGGAACGACAGCACCACGAACGCCGACCCGGTGAGAAGCTTGTCCGCGAACGGGTCGGCGATCTTGCCGAAGTTCGTGACGATCCCGCGGGCGCGCGCGATCGATCCGTCGAGCTTGTCGGTGATGGCGGCAACGATGAAGACCGCCAATGCTCCCAGTCTCATCCCCGGCGTGTCCTGCCACAGCAGCACCACGAATACCGGGACCAGCGCGATCCGCAGCATCGTCAGGACGTTCGGCAGGTTCCACACCGGTGAGATCGGGTGGGCGGCAGATTCTGGCGTGCTCGTCACCCACCCAGCGTAGGGGACGGACCAGCCGGCGGCAGGTGCACGGGCGTTCAGATCCCGCCGGTACCCTGTGCCCCGTGCCTACGAACCCCCGCCGTGGCTGGCTCATCCCAGCAATTCTCACCCTCATCGTGATCATCGGAGGCACCGTCGCGCTAGCCCTGTCCTTGCCACGCGGTGACGACGATCCGGCCCCCACGCCGACGACGGCTCCCACCGCTCCGGCAGCCGAGCCCTCCCCCTCCTCTCCCCCTGAAGCGGATCCGGTCGAGGACGTCGTCTTCACGATCGGTGCCACCGGCGATGTCCTCCCCCACGACACCCCCATCGGTGAGGCACGGACCACGGACGGGTACGACTTCACCCCGATGCTGGAGGCCACCCGCCCCTGGAGCTCGGGGGCCGACCTGGCGCTGTGCAATATGGAGGTGCCACTCTCGCTTCCGGACGAGGAACCCACCGGGTACCCACTGTTCGGAGCCCCGGACCAGCTCCCCGGGAATCTCGCCGACCTCGGCTGGGACGGCTGCTCCACCGGCACCAATCACTCCCTTGATCGCGGCTACGACAACCTCGCCTACACCCTGGACGTCTTCGACGATGTCGGCCTGGGGCACGCCGGTACCGCCCGGAGCCAGGATGAGGCCGCCGCACCGCAGTTGTACCGGCTCGAGCGCGGTGGACGCACCATCACCGTCGCCCAGCTGGGTGGCACCTACGGCACCAACGGGCTACCGATCCCCGACGACGCCCCGTGGTCGGTGAGCCTGCTGGACGCCGACACGCTCACCGAGCAGGCGCGGTCGGCCCGGGCAGAGGGCGCCGATCTGGTCGTGGCGACACTGCACTGGGGGCTGGAGTACCAGTCCGCCCCGAACGAGGAGCAGCGGGCCCTCGCCGAGGCGCTTGCCGCCTCCGGCGAGATCGACCTGATCATCGGAAACCACCCGCACGTGCCGCAGCCGTTCGAGCTCCTCGACGGCGGCCCTGACGGTTCGGGGCTGTGGGTCGCCTGGTCGTTGGGGAACTTCATCTCCAACCAGGACGACGCCTGCTGCGTCCCGCAGACCGCGACGGGCCTGTTCATGACGGCCACGGTCGAGGCACCAGCCGCCGGCCCCGTGCGGGTGACCGGGATGGAGTGGTCGGCGATGACGGTCGATCGAGTGGGTGGTCAGCACGTCTACCCACTCGCCGCGCTGCTCGCCGGGCAGGTCCCCGCGGAACTGACCCAGGAGGTCACGCTCTCAGAGCCGGTGCTCACCTCCCGTGACGCTGGTGTGCGCGAGGTGATGGATCAGTCCGCCGGTGCCACCTTCACAGAGCGGACCGATCCGCCCGAACCGACGGGCCCGGAGCCGGAGGTCGTGCCGCGCTCGTGACCCTCAACGCCGGCCGGTCACGCCCGGTCGGTGAGTGACCAGGCATCCTCGGAGTCGCCGGCCCCGTCCGCTCCGTCGGAATAGTCGGTCACGACCTCGGCGGCGCTGTCATCGTAGACGTCCTCACCCTCGCCGGAGGCTGCCGGCGGTGTCTCGCCACGTAGCGTGGCCAGCGTGGCCGGCAGATCGTCGGGCTGGACCAACACATCGCGCGCCTTCGACCCTTCCGACGGGCCGACGATCTCGCGCGATTCCAGCAGGTCCATGAGACGTCCGGCCTTGGCGAACCCGACGCGGAGCTTGCGCTGCAGCATCGAGGTGGAACCGAACTGGGTGGTCACCACCAGTTCTGCGGCTTGCAGCAGCAGGTCGAGGTCGTCTCCGATGTCCTCGTCGACCTGCTTCTTGGCCTGCGGGACGATGACGTCCTCGCGGTAGTTCGGCTTCAGCTGGCTCTTGACGTGCTCGACAACCTCGTGAATCTCCGACTCGGTGACCCACGCACCCTGCACGCGCATCGGCTTGGCTGCACCCATCGGCAGGAACAGGGCATCACCCTGCCCGATGAGTTTCTCGGCACCCGGTTGATCGAGTACCACGCGGGAATCGGCGAGGGAGGACGTCGCGAACGCCAGCCGCGACGGGACGTTGGCCTTGATCAACCCGGTGACCACATCGACGCTCGGCCGCTGGGTGGCGAGCACCAGGTGGATACCGGCGGCCCGGGCGAGTTGGGTGATGCGCTGGATGGAGGCTTCGACATCTCGCGGAGCAACCATCATCAGGTCGGCGAGCTCGTCGACGATGACCAGCAGGTACGGGTACGGCGTGATCTTGCGTTCGCTGCCCGGCAGCGGCTGCACCTTCCCGCTGCGCACGCCGGCGTTGAAGTCATCGAGGTGCTTATAGCCGTACGTGGCGAGATCGTCATAGCGGGTGTCCATCTCGCGCACCACCCACTCCAGCGCCTCGGCGGCCTTCTTGGGGCTGGTGATGATCGGGGTGATCAAGTGCGGGATGCCCTCGTAGATGGTCAACTCCACCCGCTTGGGGTCCACCAGCACCATCCGGACCTCTTCGGGTGTGGCCCGCATCATGATCGAGGTGATCATGGAGTTCACGAACGAGGACTTACCGGCACCGGTGGCACCGGCCACCAGCATGTGCGGCATCTTCGCGAGGTTAGCCACCACGTAGCCCCCCTCGACGTCCTTGCCCACGCCCATCACCATCGGATGCTCAGTACGGCGGGCGGGGCCGGAGCGGAGCACATCACCGAGTGCCACCGTCTCGCGGTCGGCATTCGGGATCTCGATACCGATCGCCTTCTTGCCCGGGATCGGGGAGAGGATCCGCACATCGGCGGAGGCGACAGCGTAGGCGATGTTCTTGCTCAGTGCCGTGACACGTTCGACCTTCACACCTGCTCCGAGCTCCACCTCGTAGCGGGTGACGGTCGGTCCGCGGGTGAAGCCGGTGACCTCGGCGTTGACACCGAAATCGGTCAGGACGGTGGTCAGGGCCTCGACCACGCGATCGTTGGCCGCTGAACGGGTCTTGTGCGGAGGGCCCTGGAGCAGTACGTCGTCACCCGGGAGTGTGTAGGTCAGCCCGGGGTCGAGGACCAGCTGCTCAGCCCTGGCGGGCAGCGCTTCGGTCGGCGGTGGCGTGAGGTCCTCGTCCGCTTCTGGCTGCCCCGTCGTCTGGGGGCCCTGGGCGGCCGCAGACGCCGCCGCGGCTTCGTTGTCCGCCGCGATCTGCGCGGCCTGCTCGAACGCCTCGTCCCCGTGGTAGGTACCCGGCTCGACGGCGGCGCTCGCCTTCTCCTTCGCCTCCGCCTTCCTACGTCGTCTGACCGCAGCGCGGGCGGCGGCGTCGTTCCTCTCATCCCCGGGCTCGAGAGCCCCGATGGCGTCATCGTCACGGGCGAGGTCATCGTCGGCGTCGGCATCAGCGTCGATGTCACGGCCGGAGATCCAGTCGAATCCCTGCCGGAAGCGGCGCGGGATCGAGGCCACCGGTGTCGCGGTCACGACGAGCAGGCCGAAGAAGCCCAGCAGTGACAGCAGCGGGATGGCCACCCAGATCGTCAGTGCTGTCGATAGGGGGTTCGCCGCGACCCATCCGATGAGGCCGCCCGCTGCGAACACGTCGAACCAGTCCGGAGGGGCCGGGCGTCCGGACGCCACGTGCACGAGGCCGCACACGGCCACGACGATCGCGCTCAACCCGATCGTGATCCGGCCGTTCACCTCAGGTCGGTCCGGATGACGCATCAACCGGACGGCGAGGAAGACCAGGATCACCGGGATCGCTACGGCGAGGACGCCTACACCCCCGGCGGCAGCAGCATGGACCCACTCCCCTGCGGTCCCGGAGAGGCCGAACCACTCACGGACAGCGACGATCACGGCGAACGCCAGGAGCAGGAACGCCAGTCCGTCGCGGCGGTGGGCCGGGTCGAGACCCTTGGCGCCGGAGCCGATCGAACGTGCCGTTCCACCGATCACGTGCGCCGTACCCATCCACAGGCCACGCACGATCCGAATCGGCAGGGCAGGCTTCGACGGCTGCTGGCCGCGACCGCGGGACGTCGACGAACCCGACCGGGACTTGCTGCTGCCCGCGGTCGCGCTCTTCTTCCGTCCTGGTGCGGCGGACCGTCCGGGGGAAGTCGTCCGGGTCGCCATGATATGTCTCGTCCCTCCTCAATCAGGCATGCCGAGACAGGCCTGTCGCAACCCACTCAACCAGGCGAGGCCTGCAGGCGCGCCGTCTGACACGCCCAAGCGCCCAGATCGCACCCTGATCGGACAGGATCCAGCCGGCCCGCACTGAGGCCTCGCGCTACATGAGGAGCCCGACGGCGAGAGTCACCAGCCCTGCTGCCAGCAGCACACCACCGGCGACCACGAGCACGATCCAGCGATTGGGGCGGGTGCGCCCACGCCCCATGGCAGCGAAGAAGAAGCCCGCCGGCATCACGATAGCGGAGATCAGCACCCCGGTCCGCGCCAGCCAGAGCGCCACTCCGGTCAGCGTGGTGGCTTCGGCGAGCATCAGGCAGACGAGGCCGAACACGATCAGCACTCCCGCGTGGCCGTGACCAGCGCGGAAGAACGAGCGCTGGAAATCGGTGGCGGGGATGCCGCCGGAGGCCATGCGCGCGAGGAAGGCGCCACCGGAAGTCACGGTGACGGCGGCGAGCAGCACGATCCCAGCGGTGACCTGGGCGTCGGGCGAGAGGATCATCGGGGCTCCAGAGTCGAGAGCGGTTACCTAACACCGTTAGCAAACAGTGTGTGGAAACGCCTGTCAAGGCCGTATCGTGACCCCATGGCCCGACCACGCCAGTACGACGACGCGCTTCGCCGTCGCCTGCTGAACCACGCCTCGGAGCAATTGTCCGCCGCAGGCCCTCCTGGACTCTCACTGCGCACTCTCGCCGCGGCATGTGAGACCACGACCGCGGCCATCTACACCTTGTTCGGCAGTCGTGACCAGTTGCTCGATGCCGTCGTCGCCGAGGGATTCGCGCGCTTCCACGACCATCTCGCGGCCGTCCCCCGCACGACCGACGCACGGGCCGATCTGCTCGCCCTCGGACTCGCCTATCGGGCCAGTGCACTCGCCGACCCGCACTTCTACCGGGTGCTGTTCGGTTCGGACCTGCGCGCAGGCAGCGACAGCGTCAGCGAACCCACCTTTGGCATCCTTCTCGACGCCGTCGCCCGAGTCCACCCGGACCTCTCACCGGCCCCCCTCAAGGCCGAGGCGTTGCGCCTGTGGGCGCTCGTCCACGGTCTGGTCAGCCTGGAACTCTACGGCCTCCTGCCCGAGGGCGACACCAGCGAGAACGGCGAGGAGGTCTTCCGCGAGACCCTGCTCGCCGATGCCTACCGGTCCGGCCGTTGACACCATCGCGGGGCGACGGCTACTCCTGCTGGTCGATCGCCGTCTCGCCGCCGATGTAGGTCTCACACACCTGCTCATCGTAGGGATCGTCGCCAAAGAGCTGGTCGAGCGTGGGCTGATCGATCTGCTCGCAGTAGCCACCGGACGCCGGTGTCGACGGTGCGCGATCGGCCGGCCAGGTGACGATCTCGCCACCGTCCTGCGTGCGACAGGTGGAAGCGCGACCCGGCTCCTGGCTGGACGATGAGTTGCACTCCCAGTCCCCGATGGCGAGATAGGCGCCACTGCCCTCCGGGATCGATGGAGGATCGTTGTAGTAGGTGTCGAGCAGTTCCTCAGCGAAGACGCAGTCCACGTCCCCGGCGATGATCTCCACCGTCACCGTCTCCCCGATCGTGGAGATCACCTGACCACATTCCTGGGGCCCGGTCGGTGCGGATGTCTCCTCCGGCTCCACCGGCTCCGACTCCTGCGGTGAGGGATCGGTGGACTCAGCCGACGCCGTCGGAGTCTGGCTCGCCTCGGCAGACGCACTGGTCTCGACACCGGATCCCACCCCCGTGTCCGGGGTGCACCCGGCCAGGACAGGCACGACAAGGACGGCTAAGGCGGCCAGCAGGGCAGGGCGGCGCATCGGCATCTCCCGAGGTCATGACCAGATGGGCACGATCCTGTCATGGCGCACGCGCCCGTGGTCGACCGCGCGCTCAACAGTCACCGAATTGTGACCGACGAACTCAGGACTCCACGACCACCGGAATGATCATCGGGCGCCGCTTGAGCTTGCTCGAGGCGAAGCGGCCGACAACACGGCGCACCACCTGCTGCAACTGGTGCGTATCGGCATTCCCACCGGCGGCCGCCTCGGTGAGCGCCTTGGTGATCTCGGGCACGATCGCGGCCAGCTTGTCCTCACCCTCGGCGACACCACGAACGTGCAGCTCCGGGCCGGCGACGACCTCTCCACTCGAGGAGTTGACGACGACGAAGATGGAGATGAAGCCCTCTTCACCAAGGATCCGCCGGTCTTTCAGTTCGGCTTCGGTCACACCTCCGACCGACGAACCGTCGACGTAGATGTACCCGCACGGGACGGCGCCGGCGATCTTCGCCCTACCGTCCACGAGGTCGACGACAACGCCGTCCTCAGCCAGCACGACCCGCTCAGGCGGCACTCCGGTCTTGACGGCGAGCGCGCCGTTCGCCACGAGATGACGCACCTCACCGTGCACCGGCATCACGTTCTTGGGGCGCACGATGTTGTAGCAGTAGAGCAGTTCCCCTGCTGAGGCGTGCCCGGAGACGTGGACACGGGCGTTGGCCTGATGCACGACCTTGGCACCGAGACGGATCAACCCGTTGATGATCCGGAAGACGGCGTTCTCGTTCCCCGGGATGAGGGAGGAGGCCAGGATCACGGTGTCGCCCGGGCCGACCGAGACCCGGTGGTCCCGGTTCGCGATCCGCGACAGCGCCGCCATCGGCTCACCCTGAGACCCGGTGCACATGAGCACCATCCGGTCCTCGGGCAGATCGTCGATCTTCTTGACGTCGATCAGCACTCCGTCAGGCACGTTCAGATATCCGAGCTCGGAGGCGATCGTCATGTTCCGTACCATCGACCGGCCAACCAGGGCGACACGCCGACCATGGGCGTCTGCCGCGTCCAGCACCTGCTGAACGCGGTGCACGTGCGAGGAGAAGGAGGCAACCACGATCCGGCCCTCCGCCTGTGCGAACACGGAGTCCAGCACCGGGCCGATGTCGCGCTCGGAGGTCGTGAACCCCGGCACCTCGGCGTTCGTCGAGTCGGTCATGAACAGATCGACACCCTCTTCGCCGAGGCGGGCGAAGGCCCTCAGGTCCGTGATCCGTGAGTCCAGCGGGAGCTGGTCCATCTTGAAGTCACCGGTGTGGAGAACCATTCCCGCCGGCGTGCGCACCGCGACGGCCAGTGCATCTGGGATCGAGTGGTTGACGGCCACGAACTCGAGGTCGAACACCCCGAATGTCCGGCGCTGTCCTTCGGCAACCTCACGAAGCACCGGCTTGATCCGGTGCTCCTTGAGCTTGGCCGCCACGAACGCCAGCGACAGCTTCGAGCCGATCAGCGGGATGTCCTTGCGCAGCCGCAGCAGATAGGGCACGGCACCGATGTGGTCCTCGTGCCCGTGGGTGAGCACGATCGCCTCGATCTGGTCCATCCGATCCTCGAGATACCCGAAATCGGGCAGGATCAGGTCGACGCCCGGCTGGTGATCCTCGGGGAACAGCACGCCACAGTCGATGACGAGCAGTCGGCCATCGAACTCCAGCACGGCCATGTTCCGCCCGACCTCGCCGAGACCGCCGAGCGGGACGATCCGGAGCGCGCCCGGTGCCAGCGGACCCGGGGGCTTGAGGTCAGGGTGGGGGTGGCTCATCGATCGGAGTCCTCAAGTAGTCCGTGCAAGGTCAGTGCGGTGCGCAAGTCTGCCATCTCGGCGGCGTTTGCCTCGACGAGCGGCGAGCGGACCGATCGGTGCGGGAGGTGACCCTGCAGCTGCAACGCTGCCTTGGCCATGACGGCTCCTTGGCCGCCTCCCATGATCGCCTCGACCACCGGCGCCAGTTTCGCTGACAGGTCCCGGGCGCGGTACAGGTCACCGGAGTCGACCGCACCCACCATCTCGGCGTAGCGACCGGCCTCCACGTGGCTGACCACCGAGACGAGCCCGGAGGCGCCGTGCACCAGCCAGGCGAGATTGAGATTGTCGTCCCCGGAGTAGTACTCCAGACCCGTGCGCCGCATCCGGTCGAATCCTTGGGCGACGTTGCCGGTGGCGTCCTTGACCGCCCTGATCTGCGGGTGCTCGGCGAGGCGGTCGAGGATTTCATCGCCGATCGCCACCCCGGTGCGCCCAGGGATGTCGTAGAGCATCGCTGGAAGGCTGGTGGACTCCACGATAGCCCGCAGATGGCGGTAGACACCCTCCTGAGAGGGCCGGTTGTAGTAGGGCGAGACCACGAGCAGTCCGTGCACACCGGTGCGCTCGGCAGCCTCGGCGATCCGGACGGCGTGAGCGGTGTCGTTCGAGCCGGCGCCGGCGATGATCATCGCCTCAGCACCGACCTCGTCCACGACGGCCGCCACGAACTCGTCCTTCTCCGGCTGGTGCGTGGTCGGTGACTCGCCGGTGGTGCCGTTGAGCACCAGACCGTCGGCACCGGAATCGACCAGGTGGCGTGCCAGCCGTCGCGAGGTGGCGATATCGATCGTGCCGTCAGGTTTCATCGGCGTCACCATGGCGACGCTGACGGAACCGAAAGAGCGCGACGGGCGCGACGAACTGGACATGGAGACGACGTTACCGCGTCCACCGGTACCGCTGCTGCCCTTACACGCTCCCGGACGCGCGAGAGCATGTGAGTATCGCCACCGCCTCAGAGGTTCCCGGCGGAACCTCTAGGGTGGACGGATGGATCTGCCTCCCCCGTCATCCGGACCCGCCGATCACCACGGTGACCTGCACGCCGACGTCTCCGTCCGGCCATCCGTCGCCGGGGACGCCCCCGCGTTGGGTCTCATCCAGGCCAGGGCGTGGCGTGCGGCCCACGCCGATACGCTGCCCGAGACGGCCCTCGATGCACTCGACGCCGACGGGTTCGCACGGGCCTGGCGGTCCGCGATCACGTCCCCGCCCTCGGCGAAGCACCGGATGCTGACCGCATGCGATGGTCCACAAGTTGTCGGATTCGCGGCGCTCGCGCCGGCACCCCGGACTGAGGAGACGGGAGAGGTCGTGGCGCTGGAGGTTGACCCCGGCCATGCCCGTGCCGGGCACGGGTCTCGCCTCCTCGCCGCCTGCACCGACATCCTGCGCAAGACCGGCGCTACCCACGTGCGGGCGTGGGTCGTCGACGGGGACGACGCCCGCTCAGCCTTCCTCGCCACGGCCGGGTTGGAGCCGATCGGCGTGCGCCGGATACTGGACGTGGCCGGTACGCACGTGCGCGAAGAGGCCTGGTCGGCCCTGCTGTGAGTGTCCGCTCACGTGTGAGTGTCTGCTCACGCGAGCAGCGCGCCCGATGCGAGTCCCGCCGCAGCTGTGGCGGCTGACCTCAGCGTCCCAGGTCCAGGTAGGCGTCCAGTCCCACAGCCAGTCCGGGGCGGGAACTCACGGTTCGCACCGCGAGCAACACCCCGGGCATGAACGAGGAACGTTCGAAGCTGTCCGTGCGGATCGTCAGCTGCTCACCCGCGTTGCCGAGCAAGATCTCCTCATGGGCGACCAGCCCTTGCAACCGGACTGCGTGTACGGGGATGCCATGGACTCGCGCGCCACGTGCTCCGTCGAGACAGGTCTGCGTGGCGTCCGGAGCCATGGGCATCCCCTCCCGGGCTCGGGCCACCGCCTGTGCCGTGTGCACCGCCGTACCGGAGGGGGCGTCAACCTTGTTCGGGTGATGGAGTTCAATGATCTCGACCGACTCGAAGTAGCGCGCAGCCTGGGCAGCGAACTGCATGGCGAGGACGGCCGAGAGAGCGAAGTTCGGAGCGATCAGGGCGCCCAGCCCCCGACCATCTCGTCCGAGATGCTCACGCACCCGGTCCAGCGCTGGCTCATCCCATCCGGTGGTTCCCACCACCGGATGAACCCCGGCATCGATGAGTGCGTGCACATTCGACTCCGCGGCCGACGGCACCGTGAAATCCACGGCGACATCCGCGACACCTGCGAGCACCTCGATATCGTCGCCGACGTCGAGACGGGCCACCAGCTCCATATCCGGGGCCTCCTCGACCGCCCCGCACACGGTACTGCCCATCCGGCCGGCTGCTCCCAGGACGGCGACCCGCACGGGGCTTCCCCCAGCCGGCACTGCACCCCGAGCGGATTCCGCACGAGTGCCCTGCATACTCTCCTCGGTCATACCTCACGTCCCTTCTCGAACCTGCCCTGACCTCGGTAGGCAGAGTCGAACGGGCCCACGACCGTCAGGTGGCGAGGCTGAACCAGCAGATCTGCCGCCAGCGCCCGGACGTCCTCCGCCCGTACTGCGCGTACGCGATCGAGTGTCTCGGTCACAGTCAGCAGTTCGCCGGTGCTGATCTCGGTGCGGCCCAGTCGTGACATCCGGGAGCCGTTGTCCTCCAGCCCCAGCACCATCTGGCCGCACACCTGACCGATTCCCCGCTCCAGCTCCTGCACCGGTACAAGGTCACTGGCCAGGAGCTGCCACTGCTCCTCGAGCAGATCCACGACCTGCTCGACCTTGCCAGGAGCGCACCCTGCGTAGAGACCGAACATGCCAGCATCGGCGAACCCGCCCGAGAACGAGTAGACCGCATACGCCAGGCCACGCTTCTCGCGCACTTCCTGGAACAGCCGCGAGCTCATGGATCCGCCCAGCACGGCGTTGAGCACAGACATCTCGAACCGGCGCTCGTCCCCGGCCGGCAGACCGAGGCCGCCGAGAAGAACATTCGCCTGTTCAGTGGAACGGTGCACGGTCAAGATGCTCGGATCGGTCGGGAAATCCCCCGAAGCCCCGACGTGCTGATCGCCGCCGGCACGGCGCCGTGCTGCGGGACGTACCCCCTCGAGCAGATCCCAACCCCCGGACCGCACTGCCGAGAGCACCTGCGAGCACAGCTCGTCGTGGTCGACGCCGCCGGCCGCCGTCACCACCAGCTCCGAGGGGATATAGGTCCGGCGGTAGTGCTCGAAGACCGCGTCCCTGGGCACGTCACGGATCGTCTCCGGCGTGCCGCCGATCGGCCGCCCGAGCGGATGTGTACCGAACACCTGGGCGGAGAATCGCTCATGTGCGACATCACCGGGGTCGTCCTCGTTCATGGCGAGCTCTTCGAGGATCACCTCGCGTTCGCTGGTGAACTCGGACGGATCCAGGACGGCGGAGGTCACCATGTCGAGGATGACATCCACGGCCATCGGTTGATCGGCGTCCAGGACACGTGCGAAGTAGCACGTGTGCTCCTTGCCGGTGGCCGCGTTGGCCTCACCGCCGACGGCATCGAACGCCGAAGCGATCGCCATCGCGTCCCTGCGCGGTGTGCCCTTGAACAGCAAGTGCTCAAGGAAATGGGTGGAACCGTGGTGGCCGTCGGTCTCGTCACGCGAACCGACGGCCACCCAGGCTCCCACGGCCACCGAGCGCTGACCGCGCATGGCCTCGGTCAGCACCCGGATACCACCCGGGAGCACCGACCGGCGCACGAGGGCACCTGCTTCGGTCTCCACCGTGAGCTCGGTGCCCGGCGCGCCGGCCGGACCCAGGATCAGCTCTGCCATACCGGACCCGGCACGATCAGTTCGTCGCCTCGGCGGCCGAATCCGACTCAGTCGAGTCAGCCGACTCGGCTTCCTCAGCTGCCTTGTCATCCTCGATGACCGCGTGCAACGAGAGCTTGCCGCGGTCGTCGATCTCGGCGAGCTCCACATCGATCTTCTGACCGACCGAGAGCACGTCCTCGACCGACTCCACCCGCTTGCCGCCGACCAGGCGACGGATCTGGGTGATGTGAAGCAGGCCGTCCTTGCCCGGAGCGAGCGAGACGAACGCGCCGAAGGACATGATCTTGACGACCGTACCGATGAACCGCTCACCGACCTCGGGCATCTGCGGGTTGGCAATCGCGTTGATCGCCTGCCGCGCCGCCTCGGCCGACGGACCGTCGGTGGCACCGATGAACACGGTGCCGTCGTCCTCGATGGAGATGTCGGCGCCGGTGTCCTCCTGAATCTGGTTGATCATCTTGCCCTTCGGGCCGATGACCTCGCCGATCTTGGAAACCGGAACCTGCACGGTGATCACACGCGGGGCCGTGGCGGCCATCTCGTCCGGCGTGTCGATCGCCTCGGCCATGACGTCCAGGATGTGCAGACGCGCCTCCTTGGCCTGCGTCAGGGCACCAGCCAGGACATGCGCGGGGATCCCGTCGAGCTTGGTGTCGAGCTGGATCGCGGTGACGAACTCTCGGGTACCAGCGACCTTGAAGTCCATGTCGCCGAAGGCGTCCTCGGCCCCGAGGATGTCGGTGAGCGCCGCGTAGCGCGTCTCACCGTCGATGGTGTCCGAGACAAGCCCCATCGCGATACCTGCCACCGGTGCGCGCAGCGGCACACCGGCGTTCAAGAGTGCGAGCGTGGAGGCGCAGACCGAACCCATCGAGGTGGACCCGTTGGAACCGAGCGCCTCGGAGACCTGCCGGATCGCGTACGGGAACTCCTCGCGCGTAGGCAGCACCGGCACGATCGCCCGCTCGGCGAGCGCGCCGTGGCCGATCTCCCGACGCTTCGGGCTTCCCACTCGGCCGGTCTCACCGGTGGAGTAGGGCGGGAAGTTGTAGTTGTGCATGTACCGCTTGCGAGTCTGCGGCGACAACGTGTCCAGCTGCTGCTCCATCTTGAGCATGTTCAGCGTGGTGACGCCCATGATCTGGGTCTCTCCGCGCTCGAAGATGGCCGAGCCGTGTACCCGGGGCAGCACCTCCACCTCGGCCGAGAGGGGCCGGATGTCGCGCAGCCCGCGACCGTCGATGCGGAAACCGTCGGTGATGATCCGCTTGCGGATCAGGGTCTTGGTCACCTGACGGAAGGCGGCCGACAGTTCCTTCTCCCGACCGTCGAAGCCGTCCTGCAGGGCGCCGAGCATGGCGTCCTTGATCTCGTCGATACGAGCCTCGCGCTCGGCCTTGCCGGCGATGGCCAGAGCCTCGGAGAGCTTGGCGGCCACCTGGGCCTCCACAGCCTCGAATGCATCGTCGGCGTAGTCCGGGAACAGCGGGAACTCCTGGACCTCCTTGGCCGCCTGGCCCGCGAGCGCGATCTGCGCCTCGGCGAGCGCGCGGATGGAGGTCTTGGACGCTTCGAGACCCTCGGCCACGACGTCCTCGGTGGGGGCGCCCACGCCCTGCTCGGTGATGAGCGTCCAGGCATTGTCGGTCGCCTCGGCCTCGATCATGGCGATCGCCACATCCTGGGAACCGTCCTCGGCGGTCACGATGCGACCGGCGACAACCATCGAGAAGACAGCGCGCTCGAGTTCGCTGTAGCGCGGGAACGCGACCCACTGGCCGTCCACGAGGGCGATCCGGGTGGCGCCGACCGGGCCGGAGAACGGCAGGCCGGACAGTTGCGTGGACATCGAGGCGCCGTTGATGGCCAGGACGTCGTACGCGTCGTCAGGGTGGATCGCCAGCACGGTCTCGACGACCTGGACCTCGTTACGCAGTCCCTTGACGAACAGCGGACGCAGTGGTCGGTCGATGAGGCGGCAGGCCAGGATGGCCTCGGTCGAGGGACGTCCCTCGCGGCGGAAGAACGAACCGGGGATCTTCCCTGCGGCGTACTGGCGCTCCTCCACGTCCACCGTGAGCGGGAAGAAGTCGAAGTGGTCCTTCGGGTGCTTGCCGGCCGTCGTGGTCGACAGGACCATCGTGTCCTCGTCGAGATAGGCGACGGCGGAGCCGGAAGCCTGCTTGGCGATGCGACCGGTCTCGAACCGGACCGTGCGGGTGCCGAATGAGCCGTTGTCGATCACGGCTTCGGCGAACTGGATTTCGGGACCCTCCATGGGTGCCCTCCTTCTGTGGTGAAGGGCCCGGCGGTCATCGATCGAGGCTCACGGACCGTCAGTCCGGAAGCCACTACCGAGGACCAGCGAACCCGGGTGTGTACGTCGGTGATGCAGTTGTCGGTCCGGACCACCGGCCCGGACGTGCGACCGGCCCGGACCCTAGGGGCCCGAGCCGGTCCAGGAATCAGCGGCGGATGCCGAGACGTTCGATCAGCGAGCGATAGCGCTCGATCTCGACGCTGCGCAGGTATCCGAGGAGCCGGCGGCGCTGACCGACCAGCAACAACAGACCACGACGGGAGTGGTGGTCGTGCTTGTGCTCCTTGAAGTGCTCGGTGAGGTCGCTGATGCGCCGCGTCAGCAGCGCGATCTGGACCTCGGGGGAACCTGTGTCGCCCTCATGCGTGGCGTACTCGGTGATGATCTGCTTCTTGACGTCCGGCTCCAGGGCCACAGGATCTCCTTCGTAATTCACTCGTTGCGCGGAGCACCGGGGCATGTCCACCCGGGCATGACACATCCGCGGCCGATCTGACGGCAAGGTCAGGGTATCACCCCGGGCACTGCCGGAAGGAGTTCCGGACGTGGGACGTCAAGCACATCGGCCGCCTCGACCACGTCCCGCCGCATCTGCTCCACGAGCGCTTCGAAGCCCTCGAACCGGACCGTGGGACGCAGACGTCTCACGAACTCGACGACGACCTCCTCGTCGTAGAGATCCAGGTCGCGCCGGCCGAGGACGTGCGCCTCCACCTGGCGCACGGTGCCGTCGAACGTCGGGTTGGTACCGATGGAGATCGCGGCGGGAAGCCGATGGGGTTGAGCCGCCTGCAGATGCCGGGGATCCCACAGCAGCCAGCCCGCATAGACGCCGTCGGCGGGGACGGTACCGGTCGCGTCGGTCGCAAGGTTCGCCGTCGGGAACCCGAGCTGACGCCCGCGCGCCTCGCCGTGGACGACGCTGCCACGCATGCGGTGAGGGCGGCCGAGCACCGCCGAGGCTCCGGCACAGTCGCCGGCCGCCAGCAGTTCACGCACCCAGGTGGAAGACCAGCGTCGATCGCCCACAGCGGAGACGTCCTTGACGAGCTGGACCGAGAAGCCGAGCCGCTCACCCAGCTGAACCATCGTCGTCCGGTCGCCACTGTTGTCACGTCCGAAGCGCACATCCTCGCCGACCACCACCCGGCGGACCCGGAGCGCGTCGACGAGGGTACGCCGCGCGAACTCCTCAGGGGACTGCGCAGCGAAGCCGGCGGTGTAGGCGATCACCAGAGTGGCATCGAGTCCGGTCTCAGCAAGTAGATCCAGCCGGTCCGCGAGACCGGTGAGCAGCTCAGGCGCCTCCTGCGGCCGGTGCACGGCCGCCGGGTGCGGATCGAAAGTAACCGCCACCGACTGGCACCCGAGGGCATGAGCGGTGTCGACGACGTCGGCGAGCACGGCCCGGTGGCCGAGATGAACTCCGTCGAAGTTCCCGATCGTGACCACACTCGCGGTCAGATCAGCGGGGACCTGATCGATCCCATACCACCGCTCCACTCGAGTCCCATCTCTTCGATGCCGTGAGTGACGTCGTCGACGTCATGCATGTGCTGCAGGCTCACCCGCAGCGCCTCCCAGCGTGCCACCTGCCCGCGAGTTCAGCGAGCTCCGGCCCCGCGGCGAGGAGGGTCAGTCCTCGACCACCGACGGCGGAACACCCAGGTCGTCGATGGCATCCCAGAGCTCGTCCGGCACCTGCACGGCCCGCCGTCGCTCCAGGTCTGCGATCCGCTCCGGTCGCGAGATGCCCACGACGGTGGAGTCCACCAGCGGTGACCGAAGCGAGAACTGCAGGGCCGCCGTCGCCAGGTCGATCCCGTGGGACGCACAGATCTGCTCCAGCTGCCGGACCCGCGCGACGAGCTCGGGCGGGGCGGGGCGGTAGGCGTACGTACCGCCGCTCGCCGAACCGCGGGCCAGCAACGAGCCGCCGAAGGGCGCCGCGTTGAAGACGCCCATCTTCCGCTGCCGGGCGGCCTCGAGCAGCGTCATGGCCCGCCGTTCGACGAGGGTGAAGCGGTTGTGGGTCAGCAGCACATCGAAGCAGTCGCTCTCGACGTAGCGCCCCACCACCGAGACCTTCCCGGCGGCGATACCGATCGCATCCACGGCCCCGGACTCCCGCAGCTCCAGCAGACCGGCAACCGCACCCTGAGGGCCCATCGCCTCGGTGAAGTCGATCCGGTACGGGTCGTGCAGGTGCAGCAGACTCACCCGGTCCACACCGAGCCGAGCCAGGCTCTCGTCGTAGGAGCGCAGCACCCGGTCGCGGTCGAACGCACCGGTCTCGGGGTCGGCATCGACCTTGGTCACGATCTGCCGGCCCGGCGCGATCCCGGACTCCCGTAGTGCGAGCCCGAGGATGCGCTCACTGTTGCCGCCGCCGTAGACGTTCGAGGTGTCGACCACGGCCGCGGGACCGTGCAGCATCGCAGTCGCGAGCTCGACGGCGTCCCGTTCAGCCGGGCTGCCCGGCTCGACCCCGGAACCCATACCCGAGGTACCGAGTGTGAGCGGGCTGACGGAGATCCCGGTCCGCCCGAGGGGGCGCAGGTCGCTGACGAGGTCGGAAGGTGTGGGCATGGAACCAGCCTACTGGGCTTCGCCGTCCCGAACCGTGCCGGTCAAGCCGGGTCGAGAACGAGCACCGGGCGCGCCCGGCCTGCCTCGTCCTGCAGCAGAGCGATCCCTCGGCCGTCCGGAGCGAGCGCCGCAGTCACCCCATCCGTCCCTGTCGGAGGGATGCGGCGGCCGAACCGGATCTCACGCGCCTCCTCCACCGACAGGTGCCGGACCGGGAAGGCCACCCGGAGCACCGCGCTGACGTCGAGGACGCTCAAGGTCGTGGTCGACGCCTCGAGGCGTTCGGCCGTGGCCACATCGAAGGGGCCGACCCTGGTACGTCGCAGTGCGGTCAGATGCCCTCCTGTGCCGAGTGCATGCCCGAGATCGCGCGCGAGGGCGCGAACGTAGGTCCCCGATGAGCAGGACACACGTGCGTCGACGTCGAGCACCTCGGTGCCGTCGTCGGCGTGGGCCGGGCGAACGCCGGTCACGTCGAAGGTGTGTACGGTCACCGCTCGCGGCGCCAGCTTCACGTCCTCCCCGCTGCGTACCCGGGCGTAGGAGCGCTGACCGTCCACTTTGATGGCGCTGACAGAGCTCGGGATCTGCTCGATGGCACCGGTGAGTGCCGCCACCGCCTCCTCCAGGCCACCTCTGACGGCGGAGCCTGCGTCAGCGCCGATACCCGGAGTACGGATGACCTCGCCCTCAGCGTCATCGGTGACCGTCTCCTGGCCGAGACGGATCGTGGTGACGTACTCCTTCTCGGCGCCCACCAGGTACGTGAGCAGCCGGGTGGCCCGGTTGACGCCGAGCACGAGCAGACCAGTGGCCATCGGGTCCAGCGTTCCCGCGTGACCGATCTTGCGAGTGGCCAGTAGCCGCCTCGCACGTGCCACGACATCGTGGCTGGTCCAGCCGGCCGGCTTGTCGACCAGGACGAGACCGTCGCTCATCGGCTACGTCCGGGCTCCTCGCCGGTCGTACCGGCGGGGTCTGCCGTGGCTGCGCCGATCTCATCCGCCCCATCAGCGTCCTCATGGGTGCGGTACGGATCCGCATCCCCGGCATACTGCGCGTTCTCGCGCAGCTGCGCCAGCTCGGCATCCCGGGCGGCGGCGCTGCGCAACGCCTCCTCCAGGTGTGCGGCCGTCTCCGGGACGGCGTCCGGGACGAACTCCAGTGTGGGGGTCAGGCGCACTCCGGTACGGCGCCCGACCTCGGAACGGATGACACCCTTGGCGGACGCGAGCGCCGCAGCACTCCCTGCCCGTTCCTCGTCGCTGCCGAGCACCGTGTAGAAGATCGTCGCGTGCTGCAGATCACCGGTCACGCGCACATCGGTGACGGTCACGAACCCCAGCCGAGGATCCTTGATACGGGTGTCGAGCATGGTCGCGACGATCTGCTGGATCGCATCCGCCAGCTTCCGGGCCCGTGCTCTGTCCGCCATGATGTGTCCTCGTCTTCTTGTCCGTTCCCCCAGCATGCCACGTCGCGGCAGACTGCGAGGGCCGGGCGCAGCCGTCGTCCAGCCGCCCCCGGCCCTCGCCGGTACCCGTCAGGAGCGGGGCTTCTCCTGCATCTCGAAGGTCTCGATGATGTCACCCTCACGGACGTCCTTGGCTCCGAGCCCGATACCGCACTCGAAACCGTCGCGGACCTCCGTGACGTCGTCCTTCTCGCGACGCAGCGACTGGATCGCCAGGTCGTCGGAGATGACCACGCCATCACGCAGCAACCGGGCCTTCGCGTTGCGCCGGATGAGCCCAGAACGCACGATCGAACCGGCGATGTTGCCCGCCTTCGAGGATCGGAACACCTGGCGGACCTCCGCGGTGCCCAGCTGGACCTCCTCGTACTCGGGCTTGAGCATGCCCTTGAGTGCGGCCTCGACATCGTCGATCGCCTGGTAGATGACCGAGTAGTACTTGATCTCCACACCTTCACGATCGGCCATCTGCGTGACTCGCTCGGCGGGTCGCACATTGAAGCCGATGATGACGGCGTTGTCCACCGTGGCAAGGTTGACGTCGTTCTGCGTGATCGCACCCACCCCGCGGTGGATGATCCGCAGCGCGACCTCCTCGCCCACGTCGACCTTGAGCAGCGCGTCCTCGAGCGCCTCCACGGCACCCGAGACGTCACCCTTGATGACGAGGTTGAGGTGATCGACCTTGCCCTGCTCGAGCGCCTGGGTGAACTCTTCGAGCGAGATCCGCTTGCGGCGCTTGGCCAGGGTCGCGGCGCGTTCAGCGGCCTCCCGCTTGTCCGCGATCTGCCGAGCAGTGCGGTCGTCGGGCGCAACGAGGAAGGTGTCACCGGCGCGTGGCACGGATGTCAGCCCCAGGACCTGCACCGGGTTGGCCGGACCTGCCTCCTTCACCGTCTTGCCGTGCTCGTCGAACATCGCTCGCACGCGTCCATGGGCAGTACCGGCGACGATCGCGTCCCCGACACGCAGCGTGCCGGACTGGACCAGCACCGTGGCGACAGCGCCTCGACCCTTGTCGAGGTTGGCCTCGATCGCCACACCACGCGCGTCCTTGTCGGGATTCGCGGTGAGCTCCAGCGCAGCGTCCGCCGTCAGCAGGACCGCCTCGAGCAGGTTGTCGATCCCCTCGCCCTGGGTGGCAGAGACATCCACGAACATGGTCTCGCCGCCATACTCCTCGGCGATCAACTCGTACTCGGTCAGCTGCTGGCGGATCTTCGCGGGGTTGGCGTCCGGCTTGTCCACCTTGTTGACCGCCACCACGATCGGCACGTTCGCCGCCTGAGCGTGGTTGAGCGCCTCGATCGTCTGGGGCATCACGCCGTCGTCAGCCGCCACCACCAAGATGGCGATGTCGGTGACGTCGGCACCACGGGCACGCATGGCGGTGAACGCCTCGTGACCCGGTGTGTCGATGAACGTGACGGCACGATCGTCGCCCTCATGCTCGGCGTGGACCTGGTAGGCACCGATGTGCTGGGTGATGCCACCTGCCTCACCGCCCACGACGTCCGTACGACGGATCGCGTCCAGCAGGCGGGTCTTACCGTGGTCGACGTGGCCCATGACGGTGACGACCGGGGGTCGCGCCTGCAAGTCCTCGTCGGACTCCGCTGCCTCCTCGGCCGCGAGGTCGATGTCGAAGGACTCGAGCAGCTCGCGGTCCTCGTCCTCGGGAGAGACGATCTCGATGACGTACCCGAGCTCGGCTCCCAGTGACTTGAACGTGTCCTCGTCGAGAGACTGGGTGGCGGTCGCCATCTCACCGAGGTGGAAGAGCACCGTCACCAGGCTCGCCGGGTTGGCGTCGATACGGTCGGCAAAGTCGGACAACGAGGCACCGGCGCGGATGCGGATGACCGTCCGGCCATCACCGCGCGGGACCTGCACACCGCCGATGGACGGTGCCGACTGCTGCTCGAACTCTTGACGCTTCGCCCGCTTCGACTTGCGCCCCCGGACCGGACGGCCACCCGCGCGACCGAACGCGCCCTGAGTGCCACCGCGACCACCACGGCCACCGCCACCGGGACGGCCACCGGGACGGCCACCGAAACCGCCGCCACCACCGGGGCCGCCCGGGCCACCGGGACCGCCTCGTCCGCCGCGGCCACCGCCACCGCCGCCACCGCGTGCGGGGGCGCCGGGCCGGCCGACCGAGCTACGACCGGGCATCATCCCGGGCGTCGGACGTGACCCACCTGGTCCTGCTGGAGCGGCGGAGCGACCACCGGAACCACCCGGACGGGGGGCTGGGCGCTCGCCGCGAGGGCTGGCGCTACCACCAGCACGGTCACCGCTACCGCGGGCGCCACCGCTCCCACCGGGACGCGGCATGCCCTGCGACGGCGCGAACGGGTTGTTCCCGGGGCGCGGCGCACCGGGACCACCGGAACGCTGACCACCGGGACGTGGGCCCGGACGATCGCTACGTTCACCACGATCGCTGCGTTCGCCACGCTGGCCGCCCGGGCGAGGCATGCCCTGCGACGGCGCGAACGGGTTGTTCCCGGGGCGTGTGCCGCCGGGCTTGGGAGCCGGACGTGCACCGGGCTTCGGTGCGGCCGGCTTCTTGGCTGCCGCTTCCGCCGGGGTCGGCGCCGCGGTCTTCGGGGTCGGCGGAGCCTCGGACGCCGGGCGCGATTCGGAGCCAGGCTCCGGAGCGGGCGCGGTCTCAGGCTTCGGTGCCGGTTCCTCTGGTGCCTGCTCAGCCTGGGGTGCGGACTCAGCCTGCGATGCTGGCTCAGCCTTCGGTGCAGGCTTGGCCGGAGGCTTCGGTGTGGCCGACTTGGGCCGAGCCGGAGCATCCTTCTTAGCCGGTGCCGGCGCCGCGGAGTCGGTCTCCGGGAACGCCTCGCGCAGACGACGCTGGACCGGCGGTTCGATAGTGGACGAGGCTGACTTGACGAACTCACCGAGCTCGTTCAGCTTCGCCAGGACGGTCTTACTGTCGACGCCGAGCTCTTTCGCGAGCTCGTGAACGCGGACTTTTGCCACAACTCTCCTGTCTCGGTCCGTCCCGAGGCAGGGGTCGGACCGTCGTTAGCGGTGCGTGCTCATCGCTGGGTGCTCATCGGGTGCCCATCGGCTTCTGACCCGCTCTCTTGTTCGATGATCAACGGTTCACGGCGGACAAACCGGTCGAACCACTCCACCACTTTCCCATGCTCAGCCCGGACCGGGATCCGGAGGGCACGGACGATCGCTCGTCGGCTGATGGCGCGGTCCAGGCAGTCCAGGTGCGGATGCACCCAGGCTCCCCGCCCTGGAGAGCTGGCCTTCGGATCCACCACAACGGACGGATCCGAGGTGGAGGAGTCCGCGACCAGGCGAACCAAGGTGGACCGGGAGTCACGTCCTCGGCATCCGACACACGTGCGGACAGGACCTCGGGAGTGATTCATACGTTCGCAATCCCTTGACCGGTGCCTGGACCGCACCTCGCCGCTGGCAAGCGGACGAATGGACGGGGCCGTGACCCACCAGCCAACTATACTACTGCGTTTCAGGTACGGCGGTCGCGCCGGGCCCGGCGTCGGCACCGTCAGGGAGGGTGTCGGGCCGGATGTCGATCTTCCAACCGGTCAACCTGGCGGCCAGGCGCGCGTTCTGGCCCTCCTTGCCGATCGCCAGCGAGAGTTGATAGTCGGGTACGACCACACGCGCCGAGCGTGCCGCTGCGTCGACGACCTCCACACTGCTCACCCGCGCCGGGGAAAGCGCGTGAGCTACGAACGTCGCCGGGTCCTCACTGTGGTCGACGATGTCGATCTTCTCTCCGCGCAACTCGGCCATCACAGCCCGCACCCGCTGACCCATCGGTCCGATGCATGCGCCCTTCGCGCCGAGGCCCGTCACGGTGGAGCGGACGGCCATCTTCGTGCGGTGCCCGCTCTCACGCGCGAGAGCCGTGATCTCGACACTGCCGTCGGCCACCTCGGGGACTTCGAGAGCGAAGAGCCGGCGGACCAGGTTGGGGTGGGTGCGCGAGACCGTGATCGACGGCCCCTTGAAGCCGCGCGCGACCTCCAGCACGTACGCCCGGATCCGCTCTCCGTGACGGTACGTCTCGGTCGGGACTTGCTCATGGGCCGGGAGCACGGCCTCCACTCCGCCGAGATCGATCAGCACCGTACGCGGGTCCCGGCCCTGCTGGATGGTCCCCGCGACGACGTCACCCTCCTTGCCGCGGAACTGGCCCAGAACCTGGTCATCCTCGGCATCACGAAGCCGCTGCATGATCACCTGGCGGGCGGTCGAGGTCGCGATCCGACCGAAGTTCTCCGGCGTGTCGTCGAACTCGGGGCCCAACCGCGGTCCCGGAGTCACCGTCACGTGCTCGCCCGCCTCACCCTCGACCTGCACCTCCTCCGCGGGCGCCTCGTCCTCGAGAACCTCACGCGCGTAGACGGTCACGTGACCGGACCTACGGTCCAGCTCCACGCGAGCGTTCGTCCATGCGCCATCGGTGCGGTGGTAGGCGGAGAGCAATGCTTGCTCGATCGCTGCCACCAGCGTATCCAGCGGGATGTCGCGCTCACGCTCGATCATCCGCAGAGTCGCCATGTCGATGTCCATGCCCGGTCCTCTCAGTCCTGGCCGTCGCCGGCGCGGTTCAGCTCGACGTCGATACGTCCACGGACCACATCCGACAGCGGCAGGCTGACGGTACCCGATGCAGTCGCCAGCGTGAGCTCGTGCCCATCCGTCCCGAGCACTCGCCCGCTCACCTCCCGATCGCCGGTGGCGACCGTCACGAGCCGGCCCTCGGCCCGGCGGAAGTGCCTCGGTTCGGTCAGCGGCCGCGTCACACCAGGGGTCGTGACCTCCAGCAGATACGAACCGGCAAGCAGATCCTCCACCTCGTCCAGGCGTTGCGAGACGGCCCGCGAGACGTCCGCAAGCGAGTCCGACGTCACACCGCCAGGTCCGTCCGGCAGGTCTACGGTGACGCGCACCACACGGCGCCGGGCAGCACCGGAGACGCTCACGCCCTCAAGGTAGAGGCCCGCGCCGGAGACGACCGGGGCGAGCACCTCGTGCAACTGTTCGCCGAGTACGTGCGGTCCAGGTGAGGGGCTCATCAGTTGTTCTCCTTGTGCAGTTGTTCTGCTGGTCCAGTGTGGTTCGACCAGGGTAGGCGCCCGGCATGGCACGATCAACGCGTGGACCGACACATCCCTGGCCCGCCGCGCGGGCGACGACGACGGACGGGACGGCTGACGCTCTGGCTGACGGCGGTCCTGGTCCTCCTGGGTGGCTGCGCGATCCGGCTCGACGTTCCTCCGGATCCGGTGCCCAGCCCCGACGCGGCGGAGCAGGTGCGCCAGGACGCCGCGATCGCCAGTGCGCAGCTCGCGGAGTTGGCCGGTCTCGCGTCAGCACCCGACGAGGAGACATCCGCTCTCGTGGCCGGAATCGGCACCTCGGCTCAGGCTCAGCTCGAGGCCCTCGGTGGGGTCTGGCGTGCCCCTGCGCGCCCCGAGAACCCCAGCCCGTCCGTCCCTGGTCTCGACGTCCCCGACGATGCCCGGCCGGCCGACGTGCTCACCGCCCTCGTCGACTCGGCAGCGACGGCCCGCGAGGCCGTCGCCGAACCTGCCGTGGACGGGGATCTCGCCGCACTGCTGAGCGGGATCGTCGTCCAGCGGGAAGCTGCGGCGGCGACGCTCGCCGAGATGCTCGATCTCGATCCCGGGCTGGCCGACCCTGCCCCGCAGATGCCTGCCACCGTCACCGAGGCTGCGGCCGGGCTGTGCCGCACGCTGGACGCCCTGGCGTACGCCGGTGAGACGATCGCAGCACGCAGCACCGGGGACGCGCGGGCACGAGCCGCTGCTCAGGCGATCTCCGACCGGGACCTGGCCGAGCAGGTGGCGGTCGCTGCCGGCCTCGACGGCACCTCGGACGATCCACGGGAGGTGAGCTACGCCGTCGGGGATCTGCAGGCGGACATGGCCGCCTGGCGGGCGGACCTGATGCCCGGATGGCTGGCGCAGATCCCCTCCGCCGATCCGGAGGACCGGTTGGGACTGCTGGACCATGCCCGAGCCGCGGCGCGCGTGGCTCCCCCGGATCTCTCCCAGCCCTTCCCAGGGCAGGGATAGGGCCGGCCGATCAGCGCAGCGAGAGACCAGCCCCGGTCAGCAGCTCACGCAGCCGTGCCACAGCCTGCTCGGGCGGGAGTTCCTCGCGATCCCCGCTGGCCCGATGGCGCACCTCGACCACACCGTCGGCCAGTCCGCGACCCACCACGAGCGCATAGGGCAGGCCGAGCAGCTCGGAGTCGGCGAACTTCACCCCGGCGGATACCTTCGGGCGGTCGTCGTAGAGAACCTCCACCCCCATGGAGTCGAGCTCGTCCGCGAGTCTCTCGGCGGTTTCGAAGACGGCTGGGTCCTTCCCGGTGGCGAGCACGTGCACGTGCGCTGGGGCGACCGGTACCGGCCAGGCCAGCCCCTTCTCGTCGCTCGTCGATTCCGCAATCGCTGCGAGCACCCGGGTCACTCCGAGACCGTAGGAGCCCATCGTCACCGTGACCGCCTTGCCGTTCTGATCGAGCACCGACAGCTCGAGCGCCTTCGCATACTTCTGCCCGAGGGCGAAGATGTGACCGATCTCGATCCCGCGAGCCAGCTCCAGCGGGCCTGAACCGTCCGGCGCCTCGTCACCGGCACGAACCTCGGCGACGTCGATCACCCCGTCCGCGGTGAAGTCGCGGCCGGCCACCAAGTCGAAGACGTGCTTGCCGCGTTCGTTCGCGCCAGTGACCCAAGCCGTACCGGGGACCACGCGTGGGTCGAGCAGATAACGCACGGCACCGCCGGCTCCATCTGTCCGATCCTCCTCGCGGGGCGCACCGTTCGGGCCGAGCACCTGCGGACCGATGTAGCCGGGCACCAGCTCCGGGTGCGCAGCGAAGTCCGCCTCGGTGGTCTGATCCACCTCGGCCGGGAAGACGGCCGCCTCGAGACGCTTGGCATCCACCTGCCGGTCGCCGGGCAGGCCCACCACCAGAAGCTCGCGCTCCCCGGTCGGAGAGACCAGGGCGACCACCACGTTCTTCAGCGTGTCGGCCGCCGTCCAGGGTCGGTCCTGCCGCGGCGCGATCTGATTGGCGGCGGCCACCAGCGTGTCGATGGTGGGCGTGTCGGGCGTGTCCTCCACGTGCGCCGGCCCGATGCCGGATGCATCCTGCTCGCCAGGGACGGGTGTGGCGACGGCCTCCACATTGGCGGCGTACCCGCCGGCGGAGCGCACGAAGGTGTCCTCCCCGATCTCACACGGGTGCAGGAACTCCTCTGAGCGCGATCCGCCCATCGCCCCGGCCTCGGCAGCCACGATCACGTAGTCGAGGCCGAGCCGGTCGAAGATGCGCTGGTAGGCCCCGCGGTGCTTGGCATACGAGGCGTCCAGGCCGGCCTCGTCGATATCGAAGGAGTAGGAGTCCTTCATGATGAACTCCCGGCCGCGGATCAGTCCGGCCCTCGGACGGGCCTCGTCGCGGTACTTCGTCTGCACCTGGTACAGGATCGCCGGCAGATCCTTGTACGAGGAGTACAGGTCCCGCACCAGCAGGGTGAACATCTCCTCGTGTGTGGGCGCCAGCAGGTAGTCGGCCTCCTTGCGGTCCTTCACGCGGAACAGATTGGGTCCGTACTCGGTCCAGCGGCCGGTCGCCTCATACGGTTCCTTCGGCAGGAGGGCCGGGAAGTGCACCTCCTGGGCACCGATGGCGTCCATTTCCTCGCGGACCACGGCCTCGATCTTGGCGAGCACCTTCAGGCCCAGCGGGAGCCAGGAGTAGATCCCCGGCGCCGCGCGCCGGATGTATCCGGCGCGCACGAGCAGTTTGTGGCTCGCGACCTCGGCATCGGCCGGGTCCTCTCGCAGGGTCCGCAGGAACAGGGTCGACATCCGCATCAGCACGCCGCGAGTCTAGTGTCCCGCGCCGGGGGTTCGGTACCGGAGGCCGGCCTGCCTGGCCCGTCCGGGCCCGGCAGGCCACACTGGAGTCATGCCCGAGATGCCCGAGGTGGCCGGCCTGGCTGCCTACCTCACCGAACGGTTGACCGGCCGCACCGTCGCGGCCGTCCATGTGCCGGGGATCCAAGCCCTCAAGACCTTCGATCCGCCACCGCAGGCGCTGGTCGGGCGCATCGTGGACCGGGTGGACCGGTACGGGAAGTGGCTCGACATCCTCACCCGTGCCGGGCAGGATCGCGATGACGACGACGATAGCGACAGCGAGGAGAGCACCCTGTCGCTCGTCGTCCATCTCGCCCGCGCAGGCTGGTTGCGCTGGCAGGAGAAGGCGCCCGCTACGGTACCCCGCTCACCCAAGTCGCCGATCGCGGTACGAGTCGTTCTCGATGACGGGTCCGCCTTCGACCTGACCGAGGCCGGGACCCGCAAGCGCCTCGCCGTCCATGTGGTCCGTCGGGCCGGCGAGGTGCCGCTGGTGGCCAGCCTGGGCCCTGATCCGCTCAGCGACGAGTTCACGCCGGCGGTCCTCGGCGAGCTGCTCGGCCGGCGACGGGCGCAGCTCAAGGGGGTGCTGCGCGACCAGAGCATCATCGCCGGGATCGGAAACGCCTACTCCGACGAGATCCTGCATGCCGCCGGGATGAGCCCGTTCGCGCCGACGACGTCGTTGACACCGGAGGAAGTCAGCGACCTGCATGCGACGATGCAGGCCGTGCTCGCCGAAGCCCTCGCTGCCGCGGCAGGCAAACCCGCCGCTGAGCTCAAGGATGCCAAGCGGGCCGGGATGCGGGTGCACGGCAGGGCCGGACACGAGTGCCCGGTCTGCGGTGATGTGGTGCGCGAAGTCTCGTTCGCCGACTCCTCGCTGCAGTACTGCGCCACCTGCCAGACCGGGGGAAAGGTGCTCGCCGACCGGCGCATGTCGCGACTGTTGCGCTGACGTGGCGGCCGCATCGGGCGACCTTGCCAGCGACCGCCGTCATGACGCGACCGGATCAGAAGAGCACGGTCGCGTAGGTGCCCACTCGCCGGAATCCGACGGCGTCGTACGCCGCCAGCGCCCTGATGTTGTAGGAGTTGACGTACAGGGAGACCACCGGCGCCACCCGCTCGCGCGTGTGCGCAACCACGGCGGCCATACCCGTGGCTGCGAATCCGCGCCCCCGGTACCCGGGGTGCACCCACACCCCCTGGACCTGAGCCACACCGAGTGCGACGGTGCCGATCTCGGCCTTGAAGATCACCTGAGGCCCGGACTCGGTGGTCTCGATCCATGCCAATGCCCGGCCACCGTCGACCAGGGACCTGATCCTGCGCTCATAGCTGCCCCCGGACTGCAACGGCGAGTACCCCACCTCCTCGGTGAACATCGCCACACATGCAGGCATGAGCACATCCAGGTCGGCACTCGTGCAGACCCGCACCTTCGGTTCGGGCGGCACCAATGGGTCGTGATCGATCATCATCGACGGCTGGTTCTCGCGGACCTCCCGTGGGACCGCCCCATCCTGGCGCAGCTGGTCCCACAAGGCGAGCACGTCCTCAGCCGGGCCGACGATGGAGGAATACCGGCGCCGTCCTGACCGGATGGCTTCGGCCAGAGGGGGCGCAGCACGAGGCGCAACCCGGAACGGGACCACATTCCCGCCCGTCCAGCACAGGCCGTCCAGACCATCGCTCGTGCGCACGCACAACAGCTGGTCGCGAGTGAACATGTACCGCGGCAACGCCTCCACATGCTCACCCAGCAGTGCGGCGTCGACCGGGGCCGCCTGGCAGAACCGGAGCAGCTCACCAGCATCGGCACTGCGCGCGGTGGTGACCAGCGGTTCGGGGACGGGCTCGGGCCGCAGGGCACGCGCGCGGGCGCCCCGGGCTGCACGGGGCCGGGGCCAGGTGGGCACGACGATCAGGAGACGGAGACGACCGGGCTACCGTCGGAGTCGGTACTGTCCATCGACTCGGCGATCCGGGTGGCCTCGGCGATGAGGGTCTCCACGATCTGGTCCTCGGGCACGGTCTTGATGACCTCACCCTTGACGAAGATCTGGCCCTTACCGTTTCCGGAGGCCACGCCGAGGTCGGCTTCGCGTGCCTCTCCAGGCCCGTTCACCACGCATCCCATGACGGCGACCCGCAGCGGGACGGTCATACCCTCCAGGCCTGCGGTCACCTCGTCGGCGAGGGTGTATACGTCCACCTGGGCCCGCCCGCAGGAGGGGCAGGAGACGATCTCGAGTTTACGCTCGCGCAGGTTGAGCGACTGCAGGATCTGCAGGCCGACCTTGACCTCCTCGGCGGGCGGGGCGGACAGGGAGACCCGGATCGTGTCCCCGATGCCCTGGCTGAGCAGTGCGCCGAACGCGGTCGCCGACTTGATGGTGCCCTGAAAAGCCGGACCCGCCTCGGTGACCCCGAGGTGCAGTGGCCAGTCGCCACGCTCGGAGAGCAACTCGTAGGCACGCACCATCACGACGGGATCGTTGTGCTTGACGGAGATCTTGAAGTCGTGGAAGTCGTGCTCCTCGAACAGCGACGCTTCCCAGACGGCGGACTCGACCAGCGCCTCGGGCGTCGGCTTGCCGTACTTGGCGAGCAGACGCTTGTCGAGCGAGCCGGCGTTGACGCCGATCCGCAGCGAGACCCCGGCGTCGGAGGCAGCCTTCGCGATCTCGGCGACCTGGTCGTCGAACTTGCGGATGTTGCCCGGGTTGACCCGGACCGCGGCGCAGCCGGCGTCGATCGCGGCAAAGACGTACTTCGGCTGGAAGTGGATGTCGGCGATCACCGGGATCTGCGACTTCTTGGCGATGATCGGCAACGCAGCGGCATCATCGGCAGTGGGGACGGCCACCCGGACGATGTCGCACCCGGAGGCGGTCAGCTCAGCGATCTGCTGCAGCGTGGCGTTGATGTCGGTGGTCGGGGTCGTGGTCATCGACTGCACCGAGATCGGTGCGTCACCGCCGACCTCGACCGCACCGACCTTGATCTTGCGGGTCTTGCGTCGCGGCGCCAGCACCGGAGGGGTTTCCTTGACGGCGGGCATGCCCAGGCTGATCGGAACACTCACTCCCCCAGTATCACACTGACGGGATGTGGTTCGCTCCCCCGGAGCTGCCAGGTGGGTCCGCGAGTTCATGCCGCACGCGAACGGCACCCCTCCTCGCCGAACCTCTCAGAAGAACTGGATCGGGTTCACGATGTCGGCGATCGCGAGCATGACGCTCATACCCGCCAGCAGGACGACGACGACATAGGTGATCGGCATGAGCTTCGCTGTATCTGCCGGGCCAGGGTCGGCTCGGCCGGTGAGCTGGGCGAGACGGCGTCGCGCCGACTCGAACAGCGCACCCGCGATGTGCCCGCCGTCCAGCGGGAGCAAGGGCACCAGGTTGAACACGAACAGTGCCATGTTCAGCGAGGCGAGGATCTCCAGCAGCACGGCACCGCGTTCCGGAGTGGTCAGGAGATCGGTGGAGGTGACCTCGCCTCCGAGGCGCCCCACTCCCACGATGCCGACCACACCGGGGTCGCGCTCGGCCCCACCGAGGGTGGACTGGGCGATCGAGACGAGCCGCTGGGGTAGCGTGAGCACGATCTCGACAGTGCCGGTGAAGACCTGCCACACGTGCCCCGGCACGGCCGTGACGGGCTGCGGCACCAGTTCCCGCCCGGCTCCGACCCCGACGAACGGCTGCTCGGTGTACAGCTGCTCACCCTCGGCATCGGTGACGTACGCGCCGTCCTCGACCACTGGGCGTTCGGTGAGAGTGGGAGTCAGGGTCAGCGGCAACCGGTTCTCATCGCGTTCGACGACGACCTCCACCGTGCGGGTGCCGGTGGCGTCGATCGCGTCCGTCAGATCCTCCCAGTCGGCGATCGGCGTGCCAGCCCAGGAGACCACCCGGTCCCCCGGCTGCAGACCCGCCTGCGCAGCGGGCGCCACCGGGTCGGCATCGGTGCACTCGCGATCCTCACCTGCGGGCAACACGCACGACGAGACCGACGCGAGTTGGTTGCTCGCAGTCGGGACGCCGAAGCCGCTGAGGACCACGGCGAACAGGACCACGGCGATGAGCAGGTTCATGAGCGGTCCACCAGCCATGACGACCAGCTTGCGCGGCATCGTGAGCTGGTAGAACGCGAGCCGGCCGTCCCCGGGGCGGATCTCAGAAGCGATCTCGTCGGTGCTCGCGGCTCGGGTCTCCTCCACGATGCCGGTGATCACCCCACGCAGCCCGGTCCGGCGCTGTCGCGCCTCGTAGCGGGCGTCCTCGCTGAGCTGCTCACCCTCCTGCACCCCGGCCGGCGGGAACATACCCACCATGCGCACGTAGCCGCCGAGCGGGAGCATCTTGACTCCGTACTCGGTTCCGCCGCGACGCGTCGACCACAACGTCCGGCCGAAACCGACGAAGTACTGGGTCACGCGGACCTTGAACAGCTTCGCCGGGACCAGGTGCCCGATCTCGTGCAGGGCGATCGAGAGGATCAACCCGATCGCGATGATGAGCACGCCCCACCAGAAGTCCATGCCCTCAGGGTACGTCGCGGACCTGGTGTCCCCGCACGGATCAGGCGCTCAGGACGGCCCGTGCCCGCTCACGCGCCCAGGAGTCGGCGGCAAGGACGTCCTCGACGTCCCGGGCGGGACCACCGCGGTGTTCCTCCACGACTCGCGCCACCAGCTCGACGATGCCGGGAAAGCTGAGGGCGCCACCGTGGAAGGCGGCGACCGCCTCCTCGTTCGCCGCGTTGTACACCGCCGGATACGTTCCCCCAGCACGTCCCACCTGCTGCGCCAGCCGCACCGCCGGGAAGGCCTCCTCGTCCAACGGACCGAACTCCCAGGTGCTCGCCGTCGTCCAGTCACAGGGGGTGTCCACATCGACGAGTCGATCCGGCCAGGACAGGCCCAGGGCGATCGGCACCAGCATGCGCGGCGGCCCCAGCTGGGCGATGGTCGACCCATCATGGAACTCGACCATCGAATGGATCTGCTGCTGCGGGTGGACCACGACGTCGATCGCATCGAAGGGCACCCCGAACAGCAGGTGCGCCTCGATGACCTCCAGGCCCTTGTTCACGAGCGTGGCCGAGTTGGTGGTGATCACCGTCCCCATCGCGAAGTTGGGGTGGCGCAGTGCCTCCTGCGGTGTCACGTGCTCCAGCTCGCGGCGGCTGCGGCCGCGGAACGGTCCGCCGCTGGCGGTCAGGACCAGCCGTCGCACCTCCGCGGCGCGCCCACCGCGCAGGCATTGGGCGATGGCGCTGTGCTCGGAGTCGACAGGGACGATCTGGCCAGGTCGCGCCTCGGCCTGCACCAGCGGGCCGCCGACGATCAGCGACTCCTTGTTGGCCAACGCGAGCGTCGATCCGGCACGCAGAGCCGCCAGGGTGGGGCGCAGGCCGATACTGCCGGTGATCCCGTTGAGCACGACGTCCACACGAACGCCTGCCAGCTCTGTGACGGCCTCCGCACCGGCGGCGATCTGCGGGAGACGTCCGGTTCGTCCTGCCGCCCCGGCTGCCGCGACGAGTTCGTCCCGGAGCTGCCGCGACCGGCTCTCGTCGGCGACGACGACGTGCTCCACGTCCAACTCGACGGCCTGACGTGCGAGCAGCGGCAGATCCCGGCCGCCAGCCGCGAGGCCGCGCACGCGGAACTGCTCAGGACGGGCCCGGATCACCTCGATCGCCTGGGTTCCGATGGAACCGGTCGAGCCGAGGATGGTGACGGTCCGGGTGCTCATTCAACAGCCAGGAGGACGTCGACGGCACGGTCGAGGAAGGCATCCACCGGACCTTCGGCATAGGCGCGTGAGCGACCGGCACGAGGAAAACTCGCATGACGCAGCTCGGCCGCGCTGAGCGTGTGCCCGGTGTCGAAGTACCCGACGAGCCGGTCCATCAATTCATCGACAGCGGCCGCTGCGTACCCTCGGCCCCGCTCCGGCGGCGCGAATCGTTCGCCCGCGGGCCGGACGAGGCGTGGGTAGAGCGTGGTCGCACGTTCGGCCACCTGTTCCATCCAGGCTTCCTGACCGTGCACGGCGATGAAGTCGGCCCGGGCTCGCTGCACGAACGCCCCCTCGAGCCGGTCGAGGGCTGCATCGACTGCGGCCGGTTCGTAGCCGCCACGCACAAGATCGAACGCCACCCGGCGCACGTCCTCAGCCGACATCGCTGCACTCTCGGCCCCCTCGTAGGCGGCCCGGGCATCGGCAAAGAACTCCTCGACCTCGTCCTGGTCGTAGCCGTTGGCCCAGCCTTTGACGGTCGGGAACAGCCCCTCCATCGCGTGTCCTCTCTGCCGAACGCGGTCAGTCCTGGGCGGCGAGCTGACCGCATGCGCCGTCGATGTCGCTGCCGCGGGTGTCCCGGACTGTCGCCGGGATCCCCGCCGAGCGCAAGCGTGCCACGAACTCGTCCTCGACGTGCTTCTCGCTCGCCGTCCAGATCGAACCCGGGGTGGGATTGAGCGGGATCGGGTTGACGTGCACCCACCCGCGGCCACGGCGCAACAGCTCGGAGGCGAGCAGGTCCGCACGCCAGGCGTGGTCGTTCATGTCCTTGATCAGGGCGTACTCGATACTCACCCGCCGGCCGGTGGCGTCGAAGTACTCCTTCGCGGCGTCGAGCGCCTCACCGACGGACCAGCGGGTGTTGATCGGGACGAGCTGGGAGCGCAGCTCATCATCGGGGGCGTGCAGCGAGAGTGCGAGCGTGACGGGAATGGCGAGATCCGTGAGCTTGCGGATCGCCGGAACCAGACCGACGGTGGAGACGGTGATGTGGCGGGCGGAGAGCCCGAGCCCCTCAGGTGCAGGCTCGACCATCCGCTGCACGGCGGCGATCACCGCCTTGTAGTTGGCCAGCGGCTCGCCCATCCCCATGAAGACGATGTTGGAAAGACGTTCGACCCCGGGCACCTCGCCGTCACGACAGCTGACAGCGGCCGCGCGCACCTGCTCGATGATCTCGGCAGTGGACAGGTTGCGCGTCAGGCCCTGCTGCCCGGTGGCGCAGAACGGGCAGGCCATCCCGCACCCGGCCTGGCTGGACACGCACAGGGTGGCACGGGGAGTACGGCCGGTGTACCCCATGAGCACCGACTCGACCTTGACCCCGTCGAAGAGGTTCCACAGCATCTTGACAGTGGTTCCGCCGTCAGCCTCCAACCGGCGGTGCTCGGTGAGCAGCTCCGGGAGCAGCAGCTCGGCCAGCTCATGACGCTGGTCGGCGGGGATATCGGTCATCGCCTCGGGATCGCGGGTGAGGCGGGCGAAATAGTGGGTCGAGAGCTGCTTGGCACGGTAAGCGGGCAGCCCGGCCTCACGCAGCACCTCCGAGCGCTCGGCGAGGCTCAGGTCGGCGAGGTGGCGGGGCGGCTTACCACGGCGAGGAATGGCGAAGGAGAGTTGCGGGCGATCACCGGCACCACGATCATGGTGCGGAAGGACCTGGGGTTGCGACGTCATGGTGTTCCATTCTCCCAGAGGGCGAACCGCGGTGGTCACGCACCGCTCAGGTGGGCGCGAGCACGAGCAGCACCGCGAAGACAACCGGACTGGCGAGCAAGATCGAGTCCACACGGTCCAGGACTCCTCCGTGACCGGGCAGGAGGGTACCCATGTCCTTGACGCCGAGATCACGTTTGAGCAGCGATTCCGCCAGATCGCCCATGGTGGCGCCCGCCACGGCACCGATCGCGAGGATCACCCCGGCCCACCAGGCAAGATCCAGTGCGAGCATACTCATCGTCACGCCGACGGCGACCGCCAGCACGAGCGAGCCCGCGGCACCTTCCCAGGACTTCTTCGGGCTCACAGTGGGCGCCATCGGGTGGCGCCCGAACAGTACGCCCGCCGTGTAGCCGCCGACGTCGTTGGACACGACCAGGGCGATGACCAGCAGCACCCGCCACGGCCCGTCGTCGGCCGAGAGCATGATCGTGAGGAAGCCGGCCAGGAACGGGATGTAGGCGGCGGCGAAGATGCCGGTGGTCGCCTCCCGCAGCGCCACCACTCCGCCACCGTCGAGCACGCGCCAGACGAAGACCCCGCCAGCAGTCAGCAGGAAAGCCACCAGCAATGCTTCGATGCCGGCGGTATAGGCGGTGACGAGCATGCCGATGGTACCGACGAACAACGGCAGCAGCGGCAGCCGCACATCCCGGGTCCGCAACGCCTGGTCGAGCTCCCGCAGGGCCATCCCGCAGGCGAGTACAGCCAGGCCGAGGAAGACTTCCTTGCGCAGGAACAGCGAGAGCACGAGCGCTGCTCCCAGGCCGAGCCCCACCCCGATCGCCACGGGCAGGTTGCGCCCGGCCCGGGAGGTCCGCTGCCCCTGCGGCTCCGGCTCGGAGAGCAGGGCCCGCGGTTCGGGATCGGCAACCCTCGTAGCGGGCAGCTCGACGGTGCCCAGCGGCACCTGTCCCGTCTGTGCCGTCCGGCGCGCTCGTCGCACCGACGTCGCCGCCGCGAGTTCGACCTCGAGCTGGGCGGCTCGTTCGGCACGCCGCAGGGCACGCCGCGTCTGCACCGGCGGGTCGCCCGCCGGCACCTGGGGCGTGGAAGAGTCGGGCACGCGTCAGACCTCGAGCAGTTCCTTCTCCTTGCCGGCAAGAAGCGAATCGACCAGCTCGGTGTGCTTCTTCGTGAGGGCATCGAGCTCACCCTGGGCACGATTCACCTCGTCCTCGCCGGCCTCACCGTCCTTGGCGATGCGGTCGAGCTCTTCCTTGGCGCGGCGCCGGATGTTGCGCACCGAGACTCGCGCCTCCTCACCCTTCGTCTTCGCCAGCTTGACGTAGTCGCGGCGCCGCTCCTCGGTCAGCTGTGGCAGCACCACGCGGATGACGTTGCCGTCGTTGCTGGGGTTGACGCCCAGGTCCGACTCTCGCAGCGCCTTCTCGACGGCGCTCATCGCGCTCTTGTCGTAGGGGCCGATCAGGACGGTGCGCGCCTCGGGGATGGTGACGGAGGCGAGCTGCTGCAGCGGCGTGGGAGCGCCGTAGTAGTCGACCTCGATCTTGGCGAACATCCCGGCGTTCGCCCGCCCCGTGCGGATGCCTGCGAGATCTTCGCGCGCGACATCCACGGCCTTGTCCATCTTCTCCTCGGCCTCGAGGAGGGTCTCGTCGATCACTCTTACTCCTTGGTGTGCTGGGACTGGCCTGGCTCAGTGTGCCGCGGGTGCGACGTCACGATCGTTCCGATCTTCTCACCCTTGAGCGCACCTGCGACGTTGCCGGGGTCGTTCATCCCGAACACGCGCATGGTGAGCTGGTTGTCACGGCACAGAGCCAGAGCCGTGGAGTCGACCACCCGCAGGTCCTGCTGGATGGCCTGGTCGAATGTCAACTCCTCGATCCGGACGGCACCGGAGTCGAGCCGCGGATCCGCGGTGTAGACCCCGTCGACCCCGTTCTTGCCGACGAGGACCTCCTCGCAGTGGGTCTCCAGGGCGCGCTGAATCGCGACGGTGTCGGTGGAGAAATACGGCATCCCAGCCCCGGCGCCGAAGATCACGACCCGCCCCTTCTCCAGGTGCCGGATGGCCCGCAGCGGAATATAGGGTTCGGCGACCTGACCCATCGTGATCGCGGTCTGCACACGGGTGGTGACACCGGCCTTCTCCAGGAAGTCCTGCAGGGCGAGGCAGTTCATGACAGTCCCGAGCATGCCCATGTAGTCAGCGCGAGCGCGGTCCATGCCACTCTGGGAGAGTTCAGCTCCCCGGAAGAAATTGCCTCCACCCACCACGATCGCCACCTGCACTCCGGCACGGGCGGCATCGGCGATCTCGGTCGCGACCGTACTCACGACCGCTGGGTCGAGTCCGACCGCCCCCCCGCCGAACACCTCGCCGGAGAGCTTGAGCAGGACGCGCCGGGGGTGGGGGGTGGTGGTACTCATCGAGCTTCCTCCAGGAAGGTCCGGTTCGGGAGCCGGGTGAGACCGGCCTCAGGGGTGATGGTACGTCGAGCCTGCCCGCGGGCAGACATGGGTGTGGCCCCGACCCGTGCCGGGGCGGGGCCACACCTCATGGTCGGCTGCGATCAGGAACCGACGCGGAAGCGTGCGAATCCGGTGATCGTGCCGCCGGCCTCCGAGACGATCTGACCCACCGTCTTCTTCGGGTCCTTCGCGAACGGCTGGTCGAGCAGCGCGACCTCCTTGAAGAAGCCGTTCAGACGGCCCTCGATGATCTTCGGCAGCGCCTGCTCCGGCTTTCCTTCGTTGCGAGCAGTCTCCTCGGCGATACGCCGCTCGTCCGCGACCTTGTCGGCCGGGACGTCGTCGCGACTGAGGAATGTGGGCGAGAACGCGGCGATGTGCATCGCGACGTCGCGCGCCACCTCGGCACCGGCCTCGTCAGAGGCGACCAGCACACCGACCTGCGGGGGCAGGTCCTTGTTGGTGCGGTGCAGGTACTCGGTCACCTTGGCTCCGCTGAGGCGCGCAACCCGGCGCACGACAACCTTCTCGCCGAGGGTCGCCGCAGTGTCGTCCACGGCAGCAGACAGCGGACGACCATCGATCTCGGCGGCGAGCGCCTGCTCCGCATCGGTCGCTCCGGACTCAAGCGCGGTGGCGACCACCCGCTCGGCCAGGTTCACGAAGACGTCGTTCTTGGCGACGAAGTCGGTCTCCGAGTTCACCTCGACCAGGACGCCGACCTGCCCCTGAGCGTCGTCGACGATCTTGACGGCAACGAGGCCGTCCGAGGCCGATCGGCCCTCACGCTTGCTGACGCCCTTGAGGCCCTTGACGCGAATGACTTCCTGCGCCTTGTCGAGGTCGCCGTCCGCCTCGTCCAGGGCCTTCTTGACGTCGAGCATTCCGGCGCCGGTGCGCTCACGGAGGGTCTTGATGTCAGCGGCGGTGTAGTTCGCCATGAATGATCCTCTCTGAGATCTTCTCGGTCGTCTCAGCCCTGGGCGTTGTCGCCGGCAGGCTCGTCGGTGTCAGGCACGTCGGCGGTGTCGGCGGCGGGAACCTCCGCCGCCTCAGCGGCCGGAACCTCAGCAGCGTCAGCAGCCGGAACCTCAGCAGCCTCCGCTACCGGGGATGCAGCCTCAGCATCGGTCGTGCTCGCCTCGGTGGCTGGTGCCTCGGTGGCCGGTGCCTCGGTGGCCGGCGCTTCCGTGCTAGCAGCCTCGGGCGCGGGAGCAGCCGGAGAATCGGCCGGGGCGGTCCCGGACTCACTACCCGTGCCGGCGGACTCGTCGGCAGCGAGCAACTCACGCTCCCACTCGGCGAGTGGTTCTGCATCGGCCGGAGCATTCGAGCTGCCCCCGCCGTGGCGGGCCACGAGCCCTTCAGCGGCACCGTCGGCGATCACCCGGGTGAGGAGGGTGACGGCGCGGATCGCGTCGTCGTTGCCCGGGATCGGGTAGTCGACCTCGTCCGGATCACAGTTGGTGTCCAGGATGGCGACGATCGGGATGTTGAGCTTGCGCGCCTCGGCGACGGCGAGGTGCTCCTTCTTGGTGTCCACGATCCACACGGCCGAGGGCAACTTGGCCATGTCGCGGATACCACCGAGGGTGCGGGCGAGCTTGTCGCGCTCGCGGCGCTGCATCAGCAGCTCCTTCTTGGTGAAGGCGCTCGAGGCGACGTCGTCGAAGTCGACCTCCTCCAGCTCCTTCAGACGGGACAGCCGCTTGCTCACAGTTCCGAAGTTGGTGAGCATGCCGCCGAGCCAGCGCTGGTTGACATAGGGCATCCCCACGCGGGTCGCCTGCTCGGCAACCGCCTCCTGGGCCTGCTTCTTCGTCCCGACGAACAGGATCGTGCCGCCGTGTGCGACCGTCTCCTTCACGAACTCGTACGCCCGGTCGATGTCCTGCAACGACTGCTGCAGGTCGATGATGTAGATGCCGTTGCGCTCAGTGAAGATGAAGCGCTTCATCTTGGGGTTCCACCGGCGGGTCTGGTGCCCGAAGTGGACGCCGCTCTCGAGGAGCTGGCGCATGGTGACGACGGCCATGGCTCGTCCTTCCTGACGCAGGGCATGCCTGCGCGTCGGGTGCCCGGAGGACCGGGCACGATCTCGGTTGTCTTCTCCAGCAGCCGCCACGTGTGGAGGTTGCTGGTATTCCTGGTGCTCACGGCCGCGGGCACCGGATCTCTCCGGACCTCGCACCGCGACCCCGGCTTGGCCGGTAGGTGAGCGCGCGATGTCAGGCGGTTTGCCCGTGGGCGCACCGCCTGCGGGTCTGATGATACCCGATCGCCCGCGATCACGAGTCATCGCCACGGCCCGGGTGATCGATGATCCACAGCCCTCCCCCGGCACCTGAGCGCCACCCCGCCCGAGCGGATGTGCTGGGCATCATGTCCACTCATCCCGCACCCCCTGAGCACGCCTCGACCACTCGCCACCTCCCGGCCCGTATCGCACCCACCGACCTGGCCGCATCGAGTGGTGCGCCCACGGTGCTGCTGGAGCGCACCCTGCGGCACCTGCGGCACCTGCTGGGCGTGCGGCTCATGCTGGCGTTCCTGCTGGTACTGACCTCTCTGGTGACGCTGACCGCCGGATCTGGCTACGCCGTCCCCGCCGCCGGCCGGGCCACCGGCGAGCTGTCACCACCTGGAACCTGGACATGGCCGATACAGCCGCCACCCCTGGACCCTGCAGACGCCGTCGTCCGCGGATTCGACCCTCCCCCGGCCCCGTGGGCGGCCGGGCACCGGGGTGTCGACATCGCCACCGCAGCCGGCGCCGGAGTGCATGCCGCCGGTTCCGGGGAGGTCACGTTCGCCGGTGTCGTGGTCGACCGGCCGCTGGTGGTGGTCGAGCATCCGGGCGGCCTGCGGACCACCTACGAGCCTGTCCGGCCGGATGTCCAGGCTGGAGACGTCGTCGGGGTGGGCGAACTGATCGGGACTCTCGCCGCCGGCGGGCACTGCTCCGGCTGCCTGCACTGGGGGTTGCGCAACGCCGCCGGTGTCTATCTCGATCCGATGCAGTTGCTCACGCCCGTGCAGATCCGGCTGTACCCGGTCCGGTGACCGGACTCAGGCACGCGGGTGCGCCTGGCTGAAGGCCGACCGGAGACGCTCGGCCGAGATATGTGTGTACCGCTGTGTGGTGGACAACGACGCATGGCCGAGCACCTCCTGCACCGAGCGAAGGTCGGACCCCCCGGCCAGCAGGTGGGTCGCGGCGGAGTGCCGGAGGCCGTGGGGGGCGAGGTCCCGTACGCCCGCAGCAGCAGTGATCCGGTGCACGAGGTCTCGGACCTGACGCGACCCCAGGCGTGCCCCGCGCAGGCCGAGGAACAGGGCGGCACCGGCATCGGGCCCCTGGACGGGCCATTGCGTGCGCACCCGGGACCAGGCGTCGAGCGCCCGGGCCGCAGGAACGCCGAACGGGACCATCCGTTCCTTGCCGCCCTTGCCCAGCACCCGGACGAGGCGGTCATGGTGGTCGACATCGCCGATATCGAGACCGACCAGCTCCGCGACTCGCACTCCGGTGGCATACAGCACCTCAAGGACGCACCAGTCGCGCACCGCTACCGGGTCGGTCCGCCCGTCCTCGGTGCAGGTTCGGGAGCGGGCGAGGTCGAGCACGGCGGCAGCTTCGTCGATCTCCAGCACCTCGGGGATCATCGAGTCAGGTCTCGGCGCCTGTAGGCGAAGACCAGGGTCGACATCCAGATGGCCGGCACGGTGGGCCCATGCGGTGAAGGCCCGGGCCGCGGCCGCGCGACGGGCCAACGTCGCCCGTGCCAGGCCCCGGGAGGACTGCCCGGCGAGCCAGCCGCGCAAGGCACTCAGGTCCAGATCGGACAGGTCTGTGGTCTCCGGCTCGACATCCGCCCGCGGAGGTAGGACCGCCAGCAGGGACCGCGCGTCCGCCACGTACGCACGCACCGTGTGCTCGGAATGCCCGCGCTGAGCCACCAACGCCGTCTCGAACGCATCGAGCAGCCGCGCATCGCCCGGGCGCTGCGAGATCCGGTCGCGCTCGTGGGCTGCCATGGGCCCACTTTCGCACTGAGGGCGCCGCGACCGCCGTAGCGGCACGCGACTTCCCCGGGCGAGGCAACGCTCATGTGCCGGCCCGCCGCCATCGTGGGCCGTCGCGCCGCACGCGGCCGGCCAGTTCCAGGTAACCCAGTGCCGATCGAACCTGCGCTTGCGCCAGGCCGCTGGCGCGCACCAGCGCACTCACATCGGCTGCGGCCCTGGCGGGCAGGGCGTCGAGCACCTGAGCCTGACCCTGGTCGAGGTCGTCCAGCAGCCCGGCGGGTACATCCCGCATCTGGTCCGCCACGCTACCCAGCGGAGCGAGGAGCTGGACCACCTCCGAGGCCGCAGTGACGCACTCCGCCCCTTCCCGAAGCAGCCGGTGGCACCCCGCCGACGCGGCCGAGGTGATCGGCCCCGGGACGGCCGCCAGCGGCCGGCCGATGGTCAGGGCGTGGTGCGCAGTGCTCAGGGCACCGGATCTCCACGAGGCCTCGACGACGACTGTCGCGCCGGCGAGAGCCGCGATGAGGCGGTTACGCGAGAGGAATCGCTGGCGCATCGGAGCGGTCCCGGGCGGAGCCTCGCTGACCACGACGCCGTCCTGTGCCACCTGAGCGAGCATCGCGGCGTTGGCGGCCGGGTAGAACCTGTCGAGTCCACCGGCCATCACCGCGACGGGTGTGCCGTAGAGGGCGAGGGTGGCGCGGTGCGCCGCAGCGTCGATGCCGAAGGCACCGCCGGAGACGATCGCCCGGCCCGCGTCGATGAGGCCGGCGACCAGTTCGGCGGACACATGGTTGCCGTAAGGTGTGCTCGCGCGTGAGCCGACGACGGCGACCGCGGGCCTGGCCAGTAGCGCCGGATCTCCCCGGGCCCAGAGGCAGTGAGGTGCCTCTGGACCGAGATCGTCCAGTCCCGGAGGCCACGCAGGATCCCCGGGAACCAGCACCGAGCCGCCGAGGCGGGTGATGACCTGCAACTCTCGCCGCGGGTCGAGGTCGCGCAGGCGGGGTTCCCAGCGGGCGACCGCCCGACCCCAAGCGATCGCATCGACCTCCGGGTCGATCCCGGACACCTCGGCCAACGCCCTGGCCCGGCCGGCGGGACGGCGGGCACGGTCGAGCCAGTGCAACGCTTCGACGGCGCCGAGGGCCGCCAGGAGAAGACCCGCCGCCCTGTCCCGGGGCTCGGTGAGACGGCTCCACGCGATCCGCGCGAGGACATCCTCGCCGGACGTCGGTCTCCACTGCTCACCCATGGCTACCCCGCATCCGCAACGCCAGGGCTGCTCCAACCTCGTCCTGTCCCGGGTGCTCACACCCGGCCAGGTCGGCGAGCGTCCACGCGACCCTGACGATCCGGTCCATCCCCCGCAGTGTCAGGGCGCCCCGTTCGAGCGCCTGCTCCAACGGAGTGAGCGCACGCGGGTCGACTGCCCGCGTGCGGTCCCGCAGCTCCTTTCCGGGTACCTCGGCGTTGGTGCGCCAGCCCTGGCGCCGCCACCGCTCCGCCTGCCGACGCCTGGCGAGGCGCACCCGCTCGGCCACCACCCGACTGGGTTCCCCGGGCTCGGGAGCCAGCAGGTCGGCACGCGTGACAGCACCGACCTGGAGCTGGATGTCGATCCGGTCCAGGAGCGGTCCGGACAGCCGCGCGGAGTAGCGGCGCTGTGCCATGGGGCTGCACGTGCACTCCTGCCCCCGTCCGGTGGCCCGGCCGCACGGGCAGGGGTTCGCCGCCAGGACCAGCTGGAACCTGGCCGGGAACCGTGCGGTGCCACGCGCTCGGGCGACCACCAGGTGGCCGCTCTCCAGCGGCTGCCGCAGGCTCTCCAGGGCCTGGCTGCGAAACTCGGGAGCCTCGTCCAGGAAGAGCACACCGCGGTGGGCACGGGAGATCGCACCGGGCCGGGGTAGCCCGCTGCCGCCGCCGACCAATGCGACCTGGGTGGCAGTGTGGTGGGGATCTTCGAAGGGCGGACGACGCATCAGCCCGGTCGCCGGGTCGTAGGTTCCCGCCACCGAATGCACTGAGGTCACCTCGACGGCCTCCGGTTCGGTCAGGTCGGGCAGTAGGCCCGGTAGCCGGGAGGCGAGCATCGTCTTGCCGGCTCCCGGTGGGCCGACCATCAGCAGGTGATGCCCGCCGGCGGCGGCGACCTCCAGCGCTTGGCGCGCCTCCGGCTGACCGATGACGTCGGCGAGATCCGGCTCCTGAGCCGGCGCCGGGGTCGCAGGACGCGGTACGCGCGGTCGATGAGCGGGGGCGGCGACCGCGCCGACTCCGTACTGCTCGGCCAGCTGACCCAGATGTGCCACCGACGTCACGCGTGCCCCGGGAACCAACTGCGCTTCGTCAGCGTTGGCCTCAGGCACCACCACCTCCCGATGACCGTGCTCGACGGCAGCCGCGACCGCCGGCAATATTCCGGCGACCGGGTGCACCCGTCCGTCCAGGCCGAGCTCGCCCAGGTGCACGCGGTCCCGGACAAGGCCGGCGGGCACCTGACCGGCCGAGACGAGTGCGGCGACGGCGATCGCGAGATCATGCACCGACCCGGTCTTCGGCAGCGACGCCGGGCGCAGGCTGATCACCAGCCGGCTCATGGGCCAGGTCAGCCCGCAGGCCACGACGGCGGCTCGCACCCGCTCGCGCGACTCCCCCACCGACGTATCCGGCAGTCCGATCACCTGGACGTGCGGCAGGCCGGGTGTGAGCATCGACTCCACCTCCACCGGGTGGCCGGTGAGCCCGACGAGGGCAACGGAGAACGTCGTCCCGACCGCCATCAGCTCACCCCCCGCAGATGCTGCACCCGCGCCCGCGCCCCGTCGGGGCACCAGATCGCGAGGACATCGATGCGCAGGCCGCTGGCGCGGACTTCATGATCAGCGACCCAGTGCGCCGCGAGGCGACGCAACCGCTGCAGCTTCGCCGTCGTGACCGCCTCGGCCGGATGACCGAAGGTGAGCGTCCGCCGGGCCTTCACCTCGACGATCACGAGATCGTCGCCGTCCCTAGCCACCAGATCGATCTCACCCAGCCGGCACCGCCAGTTCCGGTCCAGCACCTCCAGGCCCGCACGTGCGAGCCATGCCGCTGCCAGTTCTTCACCGGCTCGTCCGACGTCGTCTTTCGCCGCCATGGCGACCACCTCCTGCTGGCCAGAGTGGTGGTCAGCGCTCCCCGGTGCCGGGGCCCCAGGAGGGGGTTGTGGACGACGGGACGCCGGGCGTCAGCCCGGCAGCTCCAGATCCGGTTTCGCGAGCTCCTCGACGTTGACGTCCTTGAAGGTCACGACCCGTACCGACTTCACGAACCGCGCCGAGCGGTACACGTCCCAGACCCAGGCATCGCCCAGGGTCAGTTCGAAGAAGACCTCACCTCCAGCCGATCGCACCTGCAGATCGACGTGGTTGGCCAGGTAGAAGCGCCGCTCGGTCTCCACCACATAGGAGAAAAGCCCGACCACGTCCCGGTACTCGCGATAGAGCGCGAGCTCCATGTCGGTCTCGTAGTTCTCCAGGTCCTCACTGCTCACGAGACCATCATGCACTCTCCGCCGGCCCGGAGGCTTCCGGCGGTACGTCGGCGAGCCTGTCCGCGCCGGCAGACGGCGTCGCCAGGGCATCCAACGGCAGCGTCTGGGCCACCGGCCGTGGTCCGGTGGGTAGCGACCAACTCCGGCGGTGCCACAGGCATGCACCGTGGGTGGCCAGCGCTTCCAGGTGTTCCGGGGCTGAATACCCCTTGTTGCCCGCCCACCCGTAGGCCGGGTACCGCTCGTGCGCTTCGACGAGCAATCCGTCGCGCTCCACCTTCGCGAGCACGCTCGCTGCCGCGACGACCGCGCAACGCAGGTCGGCCTTGACCTGGGTGCGCACAGGAGGTGCGGGGCGCTCCGGTGGTGGCAGATGAGCCGGGGTGGTCAGCCAGTCGTGCGAACCGTCGAGGATCACCACTCCGGGCTCGATGCCGCGCTCGGCCAGCGTGGTCAGTGCCCGCGACCCGGCCAGGCGTAACGCGGCGATGATGCCGATCCGGTCGATCTCCTCCGGCTCGGCATGCCCGACAGCACTGGCCACGGACCATCGCCGGATCGGGGCGACCAGCCGCTCGCGCACGTGCGGCCGCAGGAGCTTGGAGTCACGCAGTCCGACCGGAATGCGTCCCGTCGTGGCATCCACGACGGCGACCCCCACTGACACCGGGCCGGCCAACGCGCCACGGCCCACCTCATCCATCCCGGCGACCAGCGGCGTGCTGGCGAGCAGCTCACGCTCGAGCTCACGACCTGGCGGCCGTGAGGTCACGACGGGTCGGGAACGTCGGCGAAGGTCTCGTCGGGGTCGGTCAGCCATGTGATGCGATCCAGGGGCCAGGTGATCACGAATGCGGTTCCCACCACATTACGCACAGGTACGAACCCACCGCCCACCGACCCTCCGTTGTAGCGCGAGTCCTTCGAGTGCGGCCGGTTGTCGCCGAGCACGTACAGATGGCCCTCGGGGACGACCACGTCGAACTCGACGTCGCTCGGCGCGGCCCCGTCGGCGACGTACGGCTCGGTGATGGCTTCACCGTTGACCGTGATCTGCCCCTGATCGGTGCAGCACACCACCTGATCACCGGGCAGGCCGATGACCCGCTTGATGACGTGCTCGTCGGCGTGCTCGGGCAGGACCCCGATCCAGGTCAGGACCTGCTCGACCGCGTTCGGATCGTCCGGAGGAACGGAGCTCAGCCACCCACCCGGATCGAGAAACACAACGATGTCGCCGTGTTCGAGGTCGAACGGGCCAGGCGTGAGCTTGTTGACGACCAGTCGGTCACCCACCTCGAGCGTGTGCTCCATCGACTCGCTCGGGATGTAGAACGCCTGCGCGAGAAAGGTCTTGATGACCACGGACAGCACGAGTGCCGAGACGAGCACGACCACGGTCTCACGCAAGAACGCCACCACCGGGTGACGACGCCGTTTCCGCGGCCGTCCCCGCAGCTCCGGGGACGGTGTGTCGTCGCCGTCGGCAGCCTCGGTCGCCCGCACCTCCCGGGCGTCCTCAGCATCGTGCTCGCTGCCCATGTTCCGCCGTTCTCCTCGAGCGGGGCGAACCCCGCGATCAAGGGCACCGGTACAGGCACCCGATCACCGAAGGGTCAGGCGGACGGAGTCTCGCGACGCTCGCGGATCTTGGCGGCCTTGCCATGGCGGTCGCGCAGGTAGTACAGCTTGGCGCGACGCACCACACCGCGGCTGGCGACCTCGATGTGGTCGATCGTCGGGGAGTGCAGCGGGAATGTGCGCTCCACGCCGACACCGAAGGAGACCTTGCGGATGATGAAGGTCTCACGCACGCCGGCTCCGGAACGAGCGATCACGACGCCCTGGAAGACCTGGATACGGGACCGGTTGCCTTCCACGACCTTGACGTGCACCTTGAGGGTGTCACCGGCGCGGAAGTCGGGGATGTCGCTGCGCAACGAGGTGGCGTCGACGGCGTCCAGGGTGTTCATGATCATTGCCTTTCCGCGGCTGCCACAGGTCACCCGCGCATATCTGGGCGGCACGGAGCCGCCGAGTATCGACTGGGGCGCGCATGATGGGCCGAGGATCAGCACCTCCCCTGTGGCAGAGGCGCCGCGAAACCCACGCGCGACCGCACTAGTCTGCCACAGCGAGTGGTGCAGGAGAAATTCGCGGGCCACCTCACGACTCGAGGGTGCGCTCCATCACATAGTCGGACTGGACGCTGCTGCCGACCGTGAACTGCCTAGTCCCCACGCGGGTGAAGCCGTGCTTACGGTAGAAGCGCTGGGCCCGCTCGTTGCCCTGGTTCACGCCCAGCCAGACGGCGCGCACGCCCCGTTGCCTCGCCTGTTCGAGCGTGCCTGCCATCAGCTCCGCAGCGACCTGGGTGCGGTGATGCTCGGGCAGGACGTAGCACTTGCTCAGCTCGGCTGTGGTTTCGGCCGAGACTGCAGACAACACGTCCAGTGCAGTGGGTCGGCCGCGTACGAGCATCGCATAGCCGACCACGGCGCCCGCGACCTCGGCGACGAGCACGTCTCGATCCCGGGACCGGAGATACCGGCGGAAGGCGGCCGCATCGAGCTGCTCGGCCACGAAGTCCCCGGCGTCCGCAGCACTCAGGTGCGGTGGGCACGCCAGCGGAAAGGTGCGGGCGGCCACATCGGCGATCGCCTCGGCGTCGATCGCCTTCGCCTGTCGCACCTGAGGAGGGGCGTGCCGGGCGAGCAGGTCGGGACGCCGTCGGGCGGTCCGTTCGACGGCTCGCGCCCGTCGCCAGGTGCCGATCCGGCCGTGGTCACCCGAACGCAGGACCTCCGGGACGTCGAGCCCGCGCCACGAGGGCGGCTTCGTGTACACGGGGTACTCCAGGAGGCCAGCCGACCCGTGGGACTCCTCCACCAGCGACTGGGGGTTGCCGATCACCCCGGGCAGCAGCCGGGCCACAGCCTCGGTGATCACGAGTGCGGCCACTTCCCCGCCGTTGAGAACGTAGTCGCCGATCGAGACCTCCCGGACGGTGACGTCGTCTCTGTTGGCGTAGTGCTCGGCCACCCGCGCATCGATACCCTCGTAACGTCCACAGGCGACAGCGATCTGCCCGCCAGCGCATACCAGCAGCGCGAGTTCCTCGGCCATCTCCTGCGTGAACCTCTCCCCCGCCGGGGTGGGCAGGACGAGCGTGCGGGAGTCGGCCTCGGCGAGCAGGAGGTCGTCCAGCGCCGTTCCCCACACGTCCGGACGCATCACCATCCCGGCACCGCCACCGAACGGGGTGTCATCGACCGTGCGGTGACGGTCGGCCGTCCAGTCCCGCAGGTCGTGCACACCGACATCGAGCACACCCTCGGACCGGGCTTTGCCGACGAGGGAGAGGCCGAGCGGTGCGAGATAGCCGGGAAAGATCGTGACGATGTCGATCCGGCCGTTCATCGCTCATCCTCGTCGGCGAGCATCCCTGGTGGCGGATCGAGGACGATCCGGCCTGCGGGCACATCGACCTCCGGCACGATCTCGCTGACGAACGGGACGAGCGTGCGGGCACCGCCGGTCTCAACCAGGACGAGCAGATCGTGAGCAGGCAGGTGCTGGACCCCGGCGACGAGGCCCAGCTCGGTGCCATCGGGCAGTTCGGCCCGCAGGCCCTCCAGCTGGAACGGATACCAGGCCTCGTCCTCGCTCACGTCGGCGGCGGCGTACAGCTCGACACCCCGCAGCGCTTCGGCCGCGGTCCGGTCGTTCACTCCGTCGAACCGGAGGAACCAGTGCTGCTGCTGATGACGCATCGCCGCCACCGTCAACGGACCCCGGGCCTCAGGTTCGGTCCTCAGGCAGGATCCGACCCTGAACCGGCCCTCCGGATCGTCGGTGTGCACGGTGACCCGGACGTCCCCACGCAGACCGTGGGCGGTACCTACCGTGGCGACTCGCACCAGCCGGGGGGCGTCGTCGATACCTGAGCTCACGGATTCAGTCACCTTCCATTCTGGTGCGCCTCGGATCCGGGCGGGAACCGTGGCCCGGACATGCCTCGGGCCCGCCCACGCACTGGTGCATGGGCGGGCCCGAGGTCACAGTCACCGGCGGTCGACGTCCACGACGTCCACCCGGACCGGCCCGTCGGTCGACAGTGCCCCGACGACAGTCCGCAGCGCACCCGCGGTGCGCCCGGACCGGCCGATCACGCGACCCAGGTCGCTCGGGTTGACGCGGACCTCGAGCAGCTCACCCCGGCGCAGCGCCTTGGAGGTGACCCGCACGTCGTCCGGGTTGTCCACGATGCCGCGGACCAGGTGTTCGAGCGCGTCAGAGAGCATAATCAGGCGTCAGCCTGCTCGGCGTCACTTTCGGCGGCGGGCTCCTCTGCTGGGGCCTCCTCGGCTGGTGCCGTCTTCTCGGCCTCAGCACTCTTGGCCTCGGCTTCCTTGGCCTCGGCAGCCTTGGCCTTGCGCAGCTCGGCGTCGGCCTCGGCGGCCTTGACCGCCTCGGCGGCGGCCTCTGCGGAGACGCCCTTGGTCTGCAGGGTGCCCTCGGCGCCCGGCAGGCCCTTGAACGTCTGCCAGTCGCCGGTGACCTTGAGCAGGGCCAGCACCTGCTCGGACGGCTGGGCGCCGACCCCGAGCCAGTAGCGGGCCCGCTCACCGTCAATGTCGATGAGGGAAGGGTGCTCGGTCGGGTGGTACTTCCCGATCTCTTCGATGACTCGCCCGTCGCGCTTCTTACGAGAGTCAGCGACGACGACGCGGTAGTACGGCGCCCGGACCTTGCCGAGGCGCTTGAGTCGGATCTTGACTGCCACTGTGGTGGTCACTCCTGGTTCGTGGTGAGGATGAGCACGCCGACCAAACCCGTGGGGGCAGGCGGTCTGCGAAACTCGGGACGCGCGGGCTGTCCGGTGAGAGGGCCGGGCACCTACGAGTACAGCGGGTCATTCTGCCAGATGCGAGGACCCGAGCACTACTCGGCGGCAGTGTGCCCTGCGACACGGCGCCTGCAGCGGGCCAGATCTGCCCGAGGCACCGGGCGGGATCCGGCCTACCGCCAACGGAACAGTCGAGCTGCCAGCACAGTTCCCACGACCGCGTAGGCGACCATCACCGCGAGCTGTTGCCAGGGCATCTGGGTGCTGAACCAGCCCTCCTCGATCGCCTGGCTCGCCGCTCCCAGGGGTGTCCACGCGGCCACGGCCGCGAGGCCGTCGGGCATGATCGGACGAGGTGTCCACAGGCCGGCGAAGAACAGCATCGGGAAGTAGAGCAGCATCCCCAGGCCCTGCGCCGTACTGCCCTTGCTCACTCGCGCCGCGAGCACGAGCCCGACGGCGAAGATCGCCACCGCGCCGAGTACGACGGCGAGCACAGTCACCCCGGGCGATCGCGGCATCGGGATGCCGAACACCACCGCCGCCAACGCCAGTGCGAGCACGGCCGCGACGATGAACGCGGCGACACCGATGATCAGGTGAACCACGAGCACGCCGGCCGACGGCATCGGCGTGGTGGAGAGCCGGGTGAGCACCCCCTGCTCCCGGTAGTTGGCGATGAAGACGGGAACGGCCGTCAGCGCCGGGGTGGCCATCGCCGTCGCCAGGATGGCCGGCAGCATGACGACGATAGTCGAGTAGCCCTGCAACGGACCGGGTTCGGTGATCGACGTGTTCATCCCGGGGATCACCAGCCCGACCCCCACCATCACCAGCGCAGGGAAGGCGAGGGTGAAGAAGACCGATCCTCGGTCGCGCGCGAAGAGCCGGGTCTCGGTGCCCAGCAGACGCCCGAATCCTCGCGGGACCACACGGCGCGCCGTGGTCGATGTCGTGGTCCTCATGCGTTCACTCCGTCCGGGTGCGCCTGGGTCACCTCGACGAACACGTCCTCGAGGGTGCGGGTGAGGGTCCGGATCTCGTCCGGGACGATGTCTCGCTCGGCAAGGTGGAGCACGACGGCGGGAAGCGCCCGCCGGCTGCCGCTGACCTCGATCTCGTCGGCCACCTCGGTGACCGTGTGCACGGGCGCCAGGGCAGCGAGGGCGTCGAGCACCGGGGACACCGCGACCTCGGCCGGCAACCGCATCCGGAAGGTACGGTCGTCATCACCGGCGGCCACGAGCTCGGCCGGGCTGCCGTGGGCGACCACCCGGCCCTCGTCGATGATGGCGAGCCGGTCGGCCAGACGTTCCGCCTCGTCCATGAAGTGGGTGACGAGCACGATCGTCACCCCCCGGTCGCGCACCTGCTCGATCAGCGCCCAGGTATCGCGCCGCGCCTGTGGGTCGAGGCCGGTGGTGAGCTCGTCGAGCACCGCTACCTCGGGGTTCCCCACGAGGGCGAGCGCGATGGACAGACGCTGCTGCTGACCGCCCGAGAGGTTGGCGAAGGCCGTCGCCGCCTTGGACGTCAGGCCGAGCCGTGCCATCAGCTCAGCCGGATCGGCCGGGTCGGCGTAGAAGGACGCGTAGAGCTCGAGCGCTTCCGCGACCCGGATCTTCGCCGGGAGCCGCGAGGCCTGGAGCTGGATGCCGAGACTCTCCCGGATCGCCGCCGGATCACGCTGGGGATCGACGCCCAGCACCCGGATCGTCCCGCCGTCGGCCTGACGCAGGCCGGCCAGTAGCTCGACGGTGGTCGTCTTCCCGGCGCCGTTCGGGCCGAGGATCCCGAAGATCTCGCCCCGCCGCACCTCGAGGCTGACATCAGCGACGGCCTGCGTGCCGCCGTACCGCTTGTGCAGGTTCGCGATCTCCACGATCGACTCGCTCATGGCCGCCCTCCTCAGGTCCATGCGGGATTGGTGGTGCGGATGGGTATGCGCCGTCCGAGCAGCACGGCCACTCCGGCTGCGAGCGTGGTCGCCACCGCGATGCCCGCGATCGGAACCGGCGAGGCCACCAGCGCAGTGGCCAGCACGGCCGGCGCGCAGGTGAGCGGCAGTGCCAGAGTGATCCACGGCCCGAAGCGGTAGTAGCTCAGGCCGACAAGCAGCCCGGACACGGCGCCGGCCAGCACGATCAGTGGGTAGGCGCCGAGACTCAGCGCCAGTCCGGGCAGGACACCCTCGCTGGTGGAACGGTGCGCCCACCCGTAGTCGTCGTAGACCTGGCCTTCGATCGCGATCACCGCTGCCAGCAACAGGCCGTTGACGATCGCGTAGCCCGCCCATGAGAGAAGCGACGCGATGAGGAAGGACCGCCGTGTCTGGCCCGCTGCCACGTGGATACCGAGCATCAGGCTGACCAGGATCAGCGCGGCTGAGAACGGATACCAGATCAACCCGTAGCGGAGCAGGGACATGATGGAGAAGGCCGGTCCATCGGTGAAGCGCTGGAGGATCCAGATCGCGGCCGCCCCGAGCAGAAGGCAGACCGACCAGAACCAGAGCGTGTTCGGAACGAGTCCGCGGGACATGCGCCCCGTCACTCGCAGCCATTGAGGGGCCCGGTGGGCCTCACTGTCGATCACGTCGATTCCTTCCGGGTGAGGTGGACGAAGAGGTCCTGCAGGCCCACGGCGCCGATCGCGATATCGGCAGCGTGGGCCTTGGCGGTCGTGGCGGCGTCGATCTCGCCATAGACGGTGGCTTCGCGGACGCGGCCGAGTTCGCGGGTGGCCAGCACCGTCAGATCGGCAGTGAGGGCGTCAACGGCCTCCCGCTCTCCCGTGAACGTCGCCCCGCGCCCACGCAGCCGGTCGGCCTCCTCGGCAAGCAGGACCGAGCCCCGGTCCAGGATCACCACGCCATCGAACAGCTTCTCCACCTCGCTGATCAGATGGCTGGAGAGGATGACCGTGCGCGGGTGGTCGATAACATCAGCCAGGAGTGCGTCGTAGAAGGCATACCGGGTGGGCGCATCCATCCCGAGGTGGACCTCGTCGAACATCGTCAGCGGCGCTCCCGAGGCGAGCCCGACCACAGCCCCCAGCGCGGAGCGCTGGCCACGGGACAGGTGACGTGGTGCCTTCTTCCGGTCGAGCTCGAACACGTCGACCAGTTCGTCGGCGTAGTCGGCGTCCCACGTCGGCCACGTGTGGGCGAAGTAGTCGAGGTTGGCGCGAACCTTGATGTCGGGGCTGATGTCCCCCGCCTCGCGGACGAGGCAGACGCCGGCCATGACCCGTTCGTTCTCGAACGGATCCTCGCCGTCGACCCGCACCTCCCCGCCAGAGGCGGGTCGGAGCGAGGCGATGGTCGACATCACCGTGGTCTTGCCGGAGCCGTTGCGCCCGAGAAGGCCGTAGATGCCCCCGGGCTCGAGGTCGAACGTCGCGTCCTGAACGGCGCTGGTGCGCCCGTACCTCACGTTGAGGTCACGGACGGTGACGGAGAAGCCGGTCGTCATGACTGTCCTTCGATCGGGTCGTTGATGGCGTGGTCGTCGCCGGTGGAGTCGCTGCCCGTCGGTCCGGTCAGGTAGCGGACCAGGTCGTCAGTACTCAGGCCCAAGTAACGGGCCTCGTCGAGGAGAGGGTCGAGCCGCTCGGCGTAGAACGCCCGCCGGCGCTCGGCTCGCAACCGCTCCCGGGCACCCTCGGCGACGAACATCCCGATGCCGCGCTGCTTGTAGAGCACCCCCTCGTCCACCAGCTCGGTGAACGCCTTGGCGGCGGTGGCCGGGTTGATCCGGTAGGTCTGGGCGTACTGGGTGGTGGACATCACCTGGTCACCGTCCTGAAGCCGTCCCGCGACGATGTCTCTGCGGAGCTGGTCAGCGATCTGCACGTAGATCGGATCCCGTCCGTCGAACACGCCGACCTCCGTTCTCTGGTTCATTACTCGACTAATGAACCAGAGAACTCGAGATGCGTCAAGCCGTGCGACGGATCTGCCGACCCCAGCTCCGTCCAACCCTGGGCGCGTCGAATCCCCTTTCCGCCGTCGAACCACCCTGACGCCGTCCGCACGATGGCTCCGTGGCGGAAAGTGGATTCGGTAGCGCAGGCATGCGGCGAACGCTAGGTGGAGCCGGTGCCGCTCGTGCCCGGCGGCGCTCGTGCCCGGCGGCGCTAGTGCCCGCTGCTACCGGGCAGCGCCTCAGACAATGCGGCGCCCGGCGCGGAACACCGCGCGCGGGTGAGCGAGCACCGTGATGTCGTCACGAGGATCGCCCGGATAGACGACCAGGTCGGCCGGAGCTCCCTCCACCAGCCCGGGCGCCCCCAGGAATTCCCGCGCGGACCAGGCGGCCGCGGCCACCACATCGGCGGCCGGAATGCCTGCCTCGACGAGCGCCGCGGCTTCGTCGGCCATCCGGCCGTGCCCGATCGTGCCGCCGGCGTCGGTCCCCAGCAGCAGCTGCACCCCGGCGTCGTGGAAGTCCCGCACCTGCTGGTTCCGCCGCTCGTACATCGCGCGCATGCGCGCCGCGAAACGCGGGAATTTCGCCTCACCCTGAGCGGCGATCGCCTCGAAGTTCGCGACCTGCAGCATCGTCGGCACCACCGGGATGCCGGCGGCGGCCGCTCGCTCGATCTGGTCGGCCCTCATCCCCGTTCCGTGCTCGATGCAGTCGACGCCGGCGTCGAGTAGATCGTCGACCGTCTCGGTGGCGAACGTGTGCACCGTCACGCGCGCCCCGGCTGCGTGTGCAGCCGCCACCCCGGCGATCAATTCACCCCGTGGCCACAGCGGGGTCAGATCGGCCTCAGGGCCCGCGGAACGGTCGATCCAGTCCCCCACCAGCTTGACCCAGCCGTCCCCGCGGGCAGCCTCCTGCGCCATGGCAGCCGGCAAATTCTCGACGGCGTCCAGTTCCCGCGCATAGTGACGCAAGTACCGCTTCGGGCGAGCAAGGTGGCGCCCGGCCCGGATGATCCGCGGAGCCAGCGGGTCGCCGTCCAGCCAGCGAGTGTCGGCCGGTGATCCGGCATCACGAACCAGCAACGTCCCGGCGCGCAGATCGGCCACGGCCTGGGCGCGGGCGGTCTCGGAGTCCACCGGCCCGTCCGGCCCGAGCCCGATATGGCAGTGCACGTCCACCAGTCCGGGCAGGACCCACCCCTCGACCGTCTCGGCAGTGCCGGTACCGGAGTGGTCGGGCTCGGCGAAAGTCACCCTGCCCTGGTGCGCCCAGAGCGGTCCGGGCACCGCGCCGGATGTGCCCCCTGGACCCGTGCCCGAGTGTTCTGGCCCGGCGAGCACGGGCCCGGTGAGGCACCAGGTGGGCTCATCCTGCGCCGTCATCGGCTCAGCGACGCAGGAACTTGTCGAGCCCGGGCGGCAAGTCGAGTGCGGACGGGTCCACCTGGTCCGGTGAGTCAGCGGATCCGGCCCCGAAGGCCGAGCCGCTCGGCGCGGACGGCTTCTGGGCCGCCCGCTGGGCCATCTCGCGCTCCTGCTGGGCGCGCTTGGCCGGGTTGCCGGACTTGCCCTTCTTCCGCTTGGGCGGGGGCGCCATCTTGCCCTTGGACTTCTTGCCGCTGCCGGGCAGGCCACCCATTCCGGGCATCCCGCCCATGCCGGGCATACCCTTCCCACCGCTGGCGGCCATGGAGCGCATCATCGTCTTCGCCTGCTCGAATCGCTCCAGCAGACCGTTGATCTCGCTCACCGTGGTGCCCGACCCCTTCGCGATCCGGGAGCGGCGGGAGCCGTTGATGATCTTGGGGTTGGCCCGCTCGGCCGGGGTCATCGACTGCACCATGGCCTCGATGCGGGTGACCTCGGATTCGTCGAAGTTCTCCAGCTGCTCGCGCATCTGCCCCATGCCGGGGAGCATCTCGAGCATCTTCTTCATCGGGCCGAGCTTCTTCAACTGCTGCATCTGCTGCAGGAAGTCCTGCAGCGTGAAGTCGCCGTCACCGGAGATCTTGTTCGCGAGTTCGGCGGCCTGATCCTCGTCGAAGGCCTTCTCCGCCTGCTCGATCAGGGTGAGCACATCACCCATGTCGAGGATGCGCGAAGCCATCCGGTCGGGGTGGAAGCGCTCGAAGTCACCCAGCTTCTCGCCGGTGGAGGCGAAGAGCACCGGTGCGCCGGTCACAGTCCGGACCGACAACGCCGCACCACCGCGGGCGTCACCGTCGAGCTTGGAGAGCACCACACCGGTGAATCCGACCCCGTCGGCGAATGCCTGGGCCGTGGTGACCGCGTCCTGACCGATCATCGCGTCGAGCACGAACAAGGTCTCGTCCGGACTCACAGCGTCGCGAATGTCGGCGGCCTGCTGCATCATCTCGGCGTCGACACCGAGGCGGCCGGCCGTGTCCACCACGACCACGTCGTAAAACTTCTCCCGGGCATGCTCCACACCGGTTCGGGCGACCTGAATCGGATCACCGACGCCATTGCCACGCTCGGGTGCCCAGACGTGCACGCCGGCCCGCTCACCGACCACCTCAAGCTGGTTGACGGCGTTCGGCCGCTGCAGGTCCGAGGCCACCAGCAGCGGGGTGTGCCCCTGCTCCTTCAACCAGGCGCCGAGCTTTCCCGCGAGGGTCGTCTTACCGGCACCTTGCAGACCGGCGAGCATGATGACCGTCGGGGGGCGCTTGGCGAAGGTGAGCTCGCGTGAGTCGCCCCCGAGGATCTCCACGAGCTGCTCGTGGACGATTTTGACGATCTGCTGGGACGGGTTCAGCGCCTGGGAGACCTCAGCAGAGCCTGCGCGCTCACGCACGGCGGCCGTGAACGCGCGGACGGCCGGGACGGCGACATCGGCGTCCAGCAGCGCGCGGCGGATCTCGGAGACGGTGGTCGAGATGTCCGCCTCGGTGAGCCGTCCCTTGCCGCGAAGCGACTTGAACGTGGCGGAGAGCCGGTCGGAGAGGCTTGCGAACACGTGGGAATCCTTCTAGCGGTGGCAGTACTGGCTATCGAGGATATCCCGCATGAGGCGGGCTTCAGTCGCCGTGGCCCTCCTCGCAGGCTCGTAGCACGTTCACCGTCAGGGTATCGACCAGTTGCGCCCGCCACGCCGTCCACGCCTTCGGGCCGGCGGCGCGCGCGTCAGCCTCGGTGAGAGCCCGCAGGATCCGGACCAGATCGGCGCGTCGTTCCAACGTCCCGGCGACCCGGCCAATGACATCCGGGTCGTCGACGTCCTCACTGGTGGCGGTCTCGGCCAGCAGCAAGTGGTGGCGAACGAGGGTGACCACGTCCTTGCGGTCTGAGCCTTCCACCCCGATCCGGGTGAGCAGGCTCTCGACGACCTCCGCGCCGGTGACGCTGTGATCGACGGAACCAGCCACCTTGCCGATGTCGTGGAAGATCGCCGCCCACAGCAGCACGTCACGACCGGGTGCGGTGGCAGCGACGCGGACGTTCGCTGCGGTCTGCACCAGGTGCCGGTCCACGGTGTACACGTGCACCGGACTGCGCTGGGGCCGGTTGCGTACCGCAGCCCACTCCGGGAACCACCGCGTCACCACCCCGGCGAGGTCCAGCGCCTCCCACAGTGGGATCTGTGCCTCACCGGTGGCCAGAAGCGCCAGCAGGTGATCGCGAGCGGACTCCGTCCAGGGCGTCTCGAGCGGTGGCGCCTTCTGCAGGGAGGTGATCGTGACCGGTGAGAGCGGCAGCTTGCTACGCGCTGCGGTCGCCGCCGCACGCAACGGCAGCTCCGGGTCGTGCTCCGGATGTGCGTCAATGCCCAGCACGAGCTCACCGTCGTGCTCGACGAGATTGTGCGCCACGGGTCGCAAGCGCGGTGGACGGCGCCGGCCCCGCACCAGTGTCGGCCGCAGACTCAGCGAGGGTTTGCGCAGCGCCTGGCGCGCATGCCGCACCGTGATGTCCAGGGCATAGGAGATCACCCGTCCGGACTGTGCGAGCGCCGCGAGCAAGTCGTCCGGGTGGTCGTGGCCCAGCTGTGCGGCCACCTCCTCGGCGTAGACCCGCAGCAGCCGGTTGACTGGCCTGCCGGTCACACGCGCGAGGGCGTCGCGCACGTCCAGCAGGTGCTCGTAGGCGAGATCCACCCCGCCGTGTGGGCGGTCGGTCAGCCAGGTGGCCGCCAGCGCCTTGAGCACGACGGCGTCGCGCAGTCCGCCCCGGGCTTCTTTCAGATCCGGTTCGATCAGGTAGGCGAGTTCGCCGTGGCGGTCGGCCCGTTCGGTCGTGGAGCCGGTCAGCTCCGGCAGTCGCCTGCGCGCGGAGGCGCGCCAGTCCGCCAGGACGGCGGAGCGTGCGTGGTGCAGGACGGTCATGTCCCCCGCCACGCACCTCACATCCAGCAGCCCGACGGCGGCCGGCAGGTCGGCGGAGGCCACGTGACGGCACTCGGCGAGGGTGCGCACCGAGTGGTCGAGGTCGAGCCCACTGTCCCAGATCGGGTACCACAGGCTCTCGGCCAACGTCGCGACGTCCTGGGCCGGGTGAGTGCGCCCATCATGGACGAGCATCAGGTCCAGGTCGCTGGCAGGACTGGCATCCCGGCGTCCGTGCGAGCCGACGGCCGTGAGCGCGATCCCTGTCGATGGGTCGATCCCGGCGGCTGCTGTCGCAGCGTGCCAGAGCTCGGTGAGCGCTGCGTCGGTGAGGACAGCGAGGCGTTCGCGGTACGCGTGGCCGTGGCCGGGAACAACGAGGCGAGCGGAGCGGAGGCCCCGCAGCAGTGGCTGCGGGGCCTCCGGACGCCCGGACTGGGACGTGAGGGACATCGGGTCAGAGCGCGTCGGGTCCGTTGGCACCGGTACGGACGCGGATGACGTCGTCCACCGGTGAGATCCAGACCTTCCCGTCTCCGATCTTGCCCGACTGGGCCGCACCGACGACCACCTCGGCCAGGTTCGCGGCGTCTGCGTCGTCGACGAGCACCTCCACCCGGACCTTGGGCACCAGGTCGACCGTGTACTCGGCGCCGCGGTAGACCTCGGTGTGCCCCTTCTGGCGGCCGTAGCCGGACGCCTCGCTGACGGTGAGGCCACGAACTCCGGCGGCGGACAGCGCCGCCTTGACCTCGTCCAGCTTGTGTGGCTGGATCACTGCGGTGATGAGCTTCATGAGTTGATCTCCTCGTAGGCACCCTCGGCGTGCTCGGCCAGGTCGATTCCGCGTACCTCGTCCTCCTCGGCGATACGCCATCCCATGGCGGCCTTGAGAATCAGGCCGATCACCACGGTGACGATGCCAGAGAACACCACGGCAACCAACGCGATCAGGATCTGGACGATCAACAGGTTGACGCCGTCACCGAAGAACAGGCCACCATCGGTGGCAAGGAAGCCGATCAGCACGGTGCCGACCAGGCCACCGACCAGGTGGACGCCGACCACATCGAGAGAGTCGTCATAGCCGAGCTTGTGCTTGAGGCTGACGGCCAGGGCACACAGCACACCGGCCACGGCCCCGAGGATGATCGAGGTGACCGGGGTCAGAGCACCCGCTGCCGGGGTGATGGCCACGAGGCCGGCGACGATACCGGAGGCCGCACCGAGGGAGGTGGCCTTGCCGTACTTGATCTTCTCGACCAGCAACCAGCCGAGGACAGCTGCCGCGGCTGCTGTGGTGGTGTTCACCCAGGCCAGACCGGCGACTTCGTCCGCACCGTAAGCCGAACCGGCGTTGAAGCCGAACCAGCCGAACCACAGCAGTGCGGCGCCGAGCATGACCAGCGGCATGTTGTGGGGTTTCATCGGTTCGGTGCCGAAGCCCTTGCGCTTGCCCACGATCAGAGCGAGCACCAGACCCGCCACGCCAGCGTTGATGTGCACCACGGTGCCACCGGCGAAGTCGATCGGGGAGGCGATGCCGGCGAACGGCCCGTCGTCGGAGAGCAGACCGCCGCTCCAGACCATGTGCGCCATCGGGAAGAAGGCCAGCGTGGTCCACAGACCCGCGAACACCATCCAGGTGGAGAACTTCACCCGGTCAGCGATCGCACCGGCGATCAGGGCCACGGTGATGATGGCGAAGGTCGCCTGGAAGCCGACGTCGACCATCGTGGGCATCGACGCGCCGGTCTCCTCGTTCAGGACGGCGATCGGGTCGAAGGACCCGCCGAGGCCGAACTGGTCGAACGGATTACCGAAGATGCCACCGATCGAGGCGCCGTAGGACATCGACCAGCCCCACAGGGGGTAGATGACGCCGATCAGGGCGATCGCCCCGAAGCACATCATCATCATGTTCAGAACGGACTTCGCTCGTGTCATCCCGCCGTAGAACAAGGCGAGACCGGGTGTCATCAACAGCACGAGGGATGCTGATACCAGCATCCACGCGGTGATACCCGTGTCGATAAAGGGTTCCATGCAGATCTCTCCCAGCACCGGCTCGGGCGGCCGGTCTCGGGAGATGACTCTCCTTGGTCTGTGTTTCCCTCATGACCCGCATGTGTTACGGCACTGTGACTGATCGCGAGTTCATGTGAACACCGTGTTTCACCCCAGGTACTGTCTCAGTGACCGGACGCTATGGGGCGAGGAGATCGCGAAGCCCGCTGGTCACTCGAGCAGCGCGTCCACGAATCCGGCGGGGTCGAACGGGGCCAGATCGTCCGGCCCCTCCCCCAGGCCCACGAACTTCACCGGCACGCCCAGCTCGCGCTGGACCGCGACGACGATGCCACCCTTGGCGGTGCCGTCCAGCTTGGTCAGCACGATGCCGGTGACGTCCACAGCCTCGGAGAAGACCTGTGCCTGCCGCATCCCGTTCTGACCCGTGGTGGCATCCAGCACCAGCAGCACTTCGCTCACCGGTGCGTGGCGGGAGATCACCCGGCGGATCTTTCCCAGCTCGTCCATGAGCCCGGCCTTGTTCTGCAACCGGCCCGCGGTATCCACCAGGACTGTGTCCACCCCGTTCTCCCGGCCCGCCTTGACCGCGTCGAAGGCGACAGACGCCGGATCAGCCCCGTCCCGGTCGGCACGCACGACGCTGACGCCGACGCGCTCCCCCCAGGTGCTCAACTGGTCGGCCGCGGCGGCGCGGAAGGTGTCGGCCGCGCCGAGCAGCACGTCCTTGTCCTCGGCCACCAGTACCCGGGCGAGCTTGCCGACGGTCGTGGTCTTCCCGGTGCCATTGACCCCGACGACGAGGACGGTCGCCGGGTGCGGCTCACCGTCGTCCCCGGTCACCGGGCTGACTGCCAGCCGACGATCCATCCCGGGATCCACAAGCGTGAGCAGCTCCTCCCGCAGGAGTGCACGCACCTGCTCCGGATCGGTGGTGCCGAGCACCTTCACCCGGGTGCGCAGCGCCGTCATGAGCTCATCGGTCGGCCCCGATCCGATGTCGGCGAGCAGGAGGGTCTCCTCGATCTCCTCCCAGTCGGACTCGTCCAGATCACCGCGTGAGAGGAGTGAGAGCAATGTGCTTCCCAGTCCACCGGCGCGGGCCAGGCGCGCCCGCAACCGGACCATACGACCCGCCACCGACTCCGGGCGTTCCACGTCGACCGTGGGCGCCGCAGCGGCAGCCGGGCCGCTCGAGTCCGTACCACCCACCTCCGATGCGGTGCCCGGCTCGTCGGGGCCACCCTCGGACGGCGCCGCTGGAGTATCGGCGTCAGCGGTGGTGCCAACCGTCGTGGGTGTCTCACGGGTCTGAACGGACTCATCAGTCTCGCCATGCCGTTCATGCCGGCCGCGCAGCAGCGCGAGGCCTGCGCCGACGACGACGAGAACACCGAGGACCAGATACAGCCAGATGTCAGCCAAGATCTCCACGTGCCCAGTCTCGCTCACCTGGCACGCGCAGAGCGAATCTTGCGAGCGTGTTGGCTCAGGTGCGCGAGCGCAGCTTCGCCACGGATCCGAGGTCGACCGGGCGGTGGTAGGCCGGACCGTCCTCGGCCAGCCCCATCAGCTCCGAGACCCCGACGTCCTGCTGCGTGCCCGGACCGCCCTCGCCCGGTTCTCGCGGCTCGTGGCGGGCAGCGAACGACTCGCGCACCCACGGCAGCAGACCCTCCTCGGGAATCTGCCGGCGCAGCAGCACGAACAGCACAGCGCACGCCGCGGCGACGGCGGCGAAGAAGGCGAGCAGGACTCCGGTCACATGTCGATTATGCGCCGCCGGTCGGGTGTCCGTCAGCGACTCGCCGTCGACGCCCCGCCCAACGTCTGGTGACGCCGCACACAGCCTCAGCCAACCTCGTCACGGTCAGCGATCCGCTGACTGATGACGGTGGTGACGCCGTCCCCACGCATCGTCACCCCGTAGAGCGCGTCGGCGATCTCCATTGTTCGCTTCTGGTGCGTGACGACGATGAGCTGGGAGTCGCTGCGCAGCTCACGGAAGATCTCCAGCAGCCTGCCGAGGTTCACATCGTCCAACGCCGCCTCCACCTCGTCCATCACGTAGAACGGGCTGGGCCGGGCCTTGAAGATCGCCACCAGCAGCGCCACGGCCGTCAGGGACCGTTCACCGCCCGAGAGCAGCGAGAGGCGCTTGACCTTCTTCCCGGGCGGACGTGCCTCGACCTCGAGACCGGTGGTCAGCATGTCGTCGGGTTCGGTCAGGACGAGTCTGCCTTCACCTCCCGGGAAGAGCCGGGCGAAGACCTGCTCGAACTGGGCTGCCGTGTCCTCGAATGCGGAGGTGAAGACCTGTTCGACCCGTTCGTCGATCTCGGCGACGATGTCGAGCAGGTCGGCCCGGGACTTCTTGAGGTCGGCGAGCTGATCGGTGAGGAACTTGTGCCGCTCCTCCAGGGCTGCATGCTCCTCCAGCGCGAGGGGATTCACCTTGCCGAGCAGATTCAGGGCTCGTTCGGCGGCCCGCAGGCGCTTCTCCTGCTCGGTTCGCACGTATGGGCGGGGCGGCTCGGGTTCGTCCTCGGATCCGGGCGCCGGCACCGCCGGAACCAGCTGGTCTGGTCCATACTCGGCCACCAGTACCTCGGGGTCGAGTCCGAGCTCGTCGATCGCACGCTGCTCCAGCTGTTCGATCCGCAGCTTCTGCTGCGCGCGTGCCACCTCGTCGCGGTGGACGACGTCGGTCAACTGGGAGTGGCGGGCGGAGAGCTCGTCCAGGCGCCCGCGCACCGCGGTCAGCGCCTCGTCCCGCTGGGCGCGCTCGTCCTCGGCGATCTCACGGCGCGTCGCGGCCAGCTGCAACGAGTGCTCGATCGCGGCGAGCGCACGGACCGCACCGGCCCGGACCACGCTGGCGACTTCGGCCTGCTCGGCGCGGCGGCGGGCCCGCCGGGCGGCTGCCTCGCGCGCCTCTCGCTCGGCCTTGGCGGCCCGCTCCAGCGACTCGGCCCGCCCGCTGAGCGCACGCACCCGTTCCTCGACAGTACGTAGCACCAACCGCGCATCCGTCTCCCGTCCGCGCGCCTGCGTCGCCGCCTCGGCGAGCCGATCCCGGTCTGCGGTCGCCGCCTCCAGATCCGTCTCGCTCTCCACCGGTTCCTGCCCGGCCACCTCGAGCCGTTCGGCGATCTCGGCGAGGGCCTCAGCGTGCTGGGTACGTGCCTGCTCGGCCTTCTCGATCGCCGGTTGGATCCGCTCGGCCTCCGCGTTCGCGGCCCGCATGGCTGACCCATGCTGACCGAGGCGCTCGGCGACGGCGGCCAGCTGGGCATCGGAGTCGTGCAGCGCCGCCAGAGTGCGGTCGACCTCCGCCTGCGCAGCCTCAACCGCCTCGCGCGCCGGACCCAGAGCGAACCGTGCCTGCTCCGCACGTGCGGCTGCGTCCCCGATCTGCTTCGCCGCCTCTTCACGTGCTGCGTGCAGCTCCAGCACACTCGGACCGGCGGTGCTACCTCCGCGAGCATGTGCCGGCCCCAGCACATCGCCGTCACGGGTCACGGCCACCAGGGCAGGACCGTCCTCACCGTGGCGCTGGTCGCCGCTACCCGCAGCATGTGCGAGACGCACCTGCCGGGCGATGGCGAGGTCCTCCACCACAACGACACCGTCGAGCAGCCAGTCGACGGCTCCGCGCACGGACTCCGCCGCCTCGACTACGTCCCGGGCCCAACGTCCGCCACCGGGTGCTGGTCCTGCGCGAGGCGGAGCGCCCTGCTCGTGGGCGAGCAACAGCCGGGCTTGTCCGGCGTCCTTCTCGCGAACGTAGCGCAACGCGTCGACGGCGACATCGACCGATTCCAGCGCGGCCGCATCGGCCAGCGGCCCGAGGGCGGCTGTGACAGCTGTCTCGTATCCGGGCTCAACGGTCAGCAGGTCGGCGACCGGACCCAGCACGCCTGGGAGGTCCTCGGCCTCGAGCACCGTCCCGGTGGCGTCCTTGCGGGTGAGGGAGAGTTCGAGCGCGTCCCGCCGCGCGGTCCAGGTGGCCCTGGCACCGTCTGCCTCCCGCTCGGCCTCGGCGAGTTCACGCACCCGCTCCTGTGCGCGTTCAAGCGACTCGCGGGCCTGTTCGTGAGCATCATCGAGATCTTCTTCGCCCTCGGCCTGACCGACAGCCTGCTGCTCGAGGGCGGTGAACTCCCGGCTCGCCTGCTGCGCGCGCTCGGTTGCTGCGGCGAGGTCGCGACGCAGCCGTTCCAGCTCGGCTTCCGCAGCCTCGACCTTGCCGCGTGTCGCGGCCACCTGCCCGGTGAGGCGAGCGAGGCCTTCGCGCCGGTCGGCCACGCCCCGGTGAACAGCGGCGAGCGCCTTCTCGGCTTCGGCGCTCTTCTGCTCGGCGTGGGCACGTTCGGTGACAGCGGCCTCGAGATCGTCGCGCGCCTTCTGCGCCTCGGTCCCGAGTTCGGCCTCGGCCTCCCGGGCTCGGGCCGCCTGGGCGTCCAGATCGTCCGGGTCGCGGCGATTCTCCTCGGTGGTTGCCGGGCTGCCGAGCAGGCGGCACCGCTCGGCTGCGAGAGTCTCGGTTCCACGGAGCCGCTCCCGCAGCGAGGACAGCCGGTACCACATCTCGGTGGCCTCGCTCAGGGCCGGTGCGGCGGCCGCTGCCTCTCCCTCCAGGCGCGTCAGCTCCGCTCTCGCCTGCTGCTGTGCGTTCTCGACGGCGTCCCGTTCCTGCCGTAGCGCGGTCTCGTCGGCGATCTCCTGGGCGAGGGAGGAGGTGAGCTGCACCAGGTCGTCGGCAAGTATCCGGGCCTTGGCGTCGCGCAGGTCGATCTGGACGACCTGCGCCCGGCGTGCCACGTCCGCCTGTTTGGCCAGGGGGCCGAGTTGACGGCGTATCTCACCGGTGAGGTCGCTGACCCGCGCGAGATTGGCAGCCATCGCCTCCAGCTTGCGCAGCGCTTTGTCCTTGCGCTTGCGGTGCTTGAGCACGCCGGCGGCCTCTTCGATGAATCCTCGACGCTCCTCCGGCGTGGCCTGCAGCACGGCGTCGAGCCGGCCTTGGCCGACGATCACGTGCATCTCCCGGCCGAGTCCGGAGTCGGAGAGCAGATCCTGGATGTCGAGCAGCCGGCACGAGCTGCCATTGATCGCGTACTCCGAACCGCCGTTGCGGAAGAGCGTGCGGGAGATCGTCACCTCGCTGTACTCGATCGGCAGGGCGCCGTCAGCATTGTCGATGGTCAACGAGACTTCGGCCCGGCCGAGCGGTGGGCGGGAGGAGGTGCCGGCGAAAATCACATCTGCCATCGCTCCACCGCGCAGCGATTTGGCACCCTGCTCTCCCATCACCCACGACAGAGCGTCCACCACGTTGGACTTGCCGGAACCGTTCGGCCCTACGACACACGTGATGCCCGGCTCCAGCGAGAGCGTGGTCGCAGACGCGAAGGACTTGAATCCCCGCAGCGTCAGCGTCTTGAGGTGCACGCCTGACAGCCTAGAGGGTGGGACTCGGCAGGGCGGTCAGTACTCGCCCTCGTCCGGATCCTCCGCCGGTACCACCACGGCCTGGTCTGCCACGTCAGCCTCGTCGGCGAGCCCGTCCCGGTCGGGTCGGGGGGTGTGCGGGTGGTAGTCCTCACCGACACCCGCTGCGGCCCCGGCCGCATCCTCGTCGGCTTCGTGGACGAGGTTGACCGGCTCGTCGGTGCTCGGCTCGCCCGTGTTCGGGTCGATCAGTCCGGCGTCACGCCAGGCGTGGGCTCCAGGTGCAGTGCTCATCGGTTCCTCCTGCTCTGACGCCGAGGCGTCTCGCTCGAGTTTCCGGTCCTGCCTATCGTGAACCCGATCTGTGCCCCGGCGCCACCTGAACCGTGCACCCGCCGGCCCGGGCCTCAGGTCGTGACACTGACCTGCTGCCGATAGGGGTCGGCCGGGTACACCCCGAGGATCGTGACCTCGCGGGTGAAGAAGGACAGTTCCTCCAGAGCGCGACGTACGGGCAGGTCGTCCGGGTGGCCATCGATCTCGGCGAGGAACTGGGTGGCGACGAATTCCCCGCCCACCATGTAGCTCTCCAGCTTGGTCATGTTCACGCCGTTGGTCGCGAACCCTCCGAGCGCCTTGTACAGGGCGGCGGGCAGGTTGCGTACCCGGAACACGAAGGTGGTGACCGTGGGCCCGTTCCCTGGCGCGACCTGCGCGGGATCGGGTGCCAGCGCGATGAACCTGGTGGTGTTGTGATCGGCGTCCTCGACGTCGGAGGCGAGGATCTCCAACCCATAGATCTCGGCAGCGAGCGGCGGCGCGATCGCCGCCTGCGTCAGGTCGGCGGCCTCGGCTACCTCACGCGCCGCGCCGGCGGTGTCCCCGGAGACAATCGGCTCCAGGCTGTGGGAGCGGATGATGTCGCGGCACTGACCGAGCGCGTGCACGTGCGAGTGCACCGTCCGGATGGTCTCCAGGGTCGCACCTGGCACCGCCATCAGCATGAACCGGATCCGCAGGAAGTGCTCGGCGATGATGTGCAGACCCGAGGTCGGCAGGAAGTGGTGAATGTCGGCCACCCGTCCGGCCAGGGAGTTGTCGATCGGAATGAGTGCCAGATCAGCGTCCCGCGTCTCGACCGCGGCGAAGACGTCCTCGAAGGAGGCGCACGGCACGGGCTGAGCATCGGGATAGTACTGACGGCACAGGATGTCGGAGTTCGCTCCGGGTTCTCCCTGGTAGGCGATACGTCGCTGAGTCACGGCCGACATCCTCCCACGATCGCGCGATGTGCCGGGTGTGGGCCAGGCGTCCGCCCGCACCGAGCGAGTCTCAGGCGGTTCGGATGGTTCTCACAGTGGCAGTGCACGCACTGAGCGAAAACCGTCACGTCGCGGTCACCGCAGCGGACACGGCGCGAAACACCGCATCTCTAGCGTGTCAGGCAGCCTCGAGGAAGGGACTGCCATGTACGTCAAGCCGAACGACCTGGTCACCACGATGATCGACGCCGGGGAGTCGAAGATCTTCATGTCCACCCGGGACACGCTCGTACGTGCCTCGATGGGGGGTGCCCTGCTCGCCCTGGCCGCCGCGTTCGCCGTCACCGTCAGCGTCACCACCGGGATCGCCCTCCTCGGCGCGGTGCTGTTCCCGGTCGGGTTCATCATGCTGTACCTGCTGGGCTACGACCTGCTCACCGGGGTGTTCGTCCTCGCTCCCCTGGCGTGGCTGGACAAGCGGCCCGGCGTGACCGTGCGCGGCGTGCTGCGCAACTGGGGACTGGTGTTCGTGGGCAACTTCATCGGCGCCTTCACCGTGGCGGCGATGATGGCCGTGGTGGTGACCTTCGGATTCGACACCGCACCGAACGAGGTGGGCGAGGCGATCGGACACATCGGTGAGGGACGCACCCTCGGGTATGCCGAGCACGGCGCCGCCGGGATGCTCACGCTGTTCGTGCGCGGGATGCTGTGCAACTGGATGGTCTCCACCGGCGTGGCCGGTGCGATGATCGCCAAGGATGTGCCCGGTAAGGCCATCGCGATGTGGATGCCGATCATGCTGTTCTTCTTCATGGGCTTCGAGCACTCGATCGTGAACATGTTCCTGTTCCCCTCGGGCATCATGCTCGGGGGCGAGTTCACGGTGATGGACTACCTGGTCTGGAACGAGATCCCGACAGTGCTGGGCAACCTGGTGGGAGGGCTGGTGTTCACCGCCCTGCCGCTGTACGCCACCCACGCCCGGACGGCGGCGCGCCGCTCGCTGCCCACCCGGCCCACCGCGACACGCGACGAGATCGACCAGCCGGCCTGACGAGGCACACACACGCCATCGAGGCGCCAGTTGCGGCCCGTCCGCAGTGCGGAGAACAGGCCACGACTGGCACCTCGATGGCATGCCCTGGCACCTGCGTTCAGTGGGCGGCTGACTCCCCGCCCGGGGTGAAACCGTGCCGCTGACCGAGACGCGCGAGGATCTGCTGGGCCACCACGAGATCGGCCCGGCCCTCGACCGGCCCGGAGAACGGCTGCTCACCGCTCGTGACCAGGGCATGGAACGCCGTCAGTTCGTTCTCGAACGCCTCCTGCTGGGAGGAGCGGTGCTCGCTGCGGATCTCCGCACCGTCCTCACCCCGGCTGACGACGGTCAGGACGGTCGGCGCGTTGAGCAGGTAGGGAACCGAGAAGACCAGGCTCACGCTTCCGCCGTCGTGGTGAAAGGTGACGGTCTCGCGGTAGTCGGGGTAGTCCGGCAGGAAGTGCCAGCCCAGGTGCAGCCGGGCACCGGAGGCCAGTTCACCGAGCACCTCCACCGATCCCGGACCAGCGTCCGAGGCGCCCCAGGTCGCTGCCGACTCCACCCCGGTGATCGGGTGACCGAGGTGCCGCAGCAGCGAGATGTCGTGCACGATCGAGCCGATGATCACGCCCTCGTAGAGACCGCGCCACCTCTGCTCCAGGTCTCCGCCGAGGGCCTGGTCCAGAGCCGTGGCGGTGGGCGCGACGGCGGTAGCCAGGGCATCAGGGTCGACGTCCCCGGCAGGGGGCAGGAGCCGGGCGAACTGCAACTGCGCGGTGGAGGTGGGGTGCAGGATCTCCACGGTCACCGCCCGTACCTGACGTCCGGCCAGCGCCCGCGCGGCTCCCGCGGTGGCGGGGTCGTACTCCTTCATGTAGCCGAGCTGCACGCGCCCGCCGCCTGCCACGGCGGCATCGATGGCATCGATCTCGGCCTCGGCAAGGGCGAGTGGCTTCTCCGCCAGCACGGCCAGCCCGGCGTCGGTGAGCGCGATCACGTCAGCGCCATGGGTGCCGGTCGTGGCCACCAGCACGGCGTCCAGCGGGCAGGTGCCCTCAGTGTGCGCGGCCACCAGGTCGGCACGGGAGGTGAACCGGCCCGCCACTCCGTACCGATCGGCGACGGTCGTGGTGCGTTCGGCCGAGAGGTCGGCCACGGCAGCGATCTCGAACAGGTCCCAGCGCCGGGCGAGCAGCGGCAGGTGCACACTCTGGGTGACGGCCCCGAGGCCGAGCACGCCGATCCGAACACGAGTCATGCGAGGTCTCCCTTCGGGAACCAGGGGGTGAGGGCGTCACGGTTGCGCCGCTGATGCGCCTGCGGCTGGCCGGAATCGTCGCCGGCCTGGGGGATCACATCCTGCTCGATCACGAGCCAGCCGGAGTAGCCGCTGCCGAGGATCTGCTCCATCGTGGCGTCCAGGTCCAGGTCGCCGTCCCCGAGCGGCACGAAGGCGCGCTCGGTCCAGACCTGCCGCATGCCCGCCTTCCGGGCGACGACGTCCCGCAGCACGGCCGTCTGCACGTCCTTGAGGTGCAGGTGGTCGATCCGCTTCTCCCAGCGACGCAGACCCTCGAGCGGGTCGCCGCCGCCGATGATGAGGTGTCCGGTGTCGAACGTCAGGCCGACGTCGGTGCGGGCGAGCAGCTCGTCGATCTCCTCCGGGGTCTCCACGTGCGTGCACGCGTGGTGGTGGAAGGTCGGCCGCAGGCCGTACTCGCCCGCGATCCGGGCGGCGGAGCTCACGTTGCGGGCGAGAGTGTCCCATCCGCGCGGGTCCAGGCTCAGACCCGGTCCGCCGCCCGGGTTGGCGCGGCGGGCGGCGGAGCCGCTGTCGGCGAGCGTGGGGCGCGGCGGGGTGTCCGGGTGCAGTTCGGCACCCTCGGCGAAGAACGCCATCGCGTCGCGGTACCCGGGCAACGCGGCGGCGAAGGCGTCGTCGTCGGTGAACGGCATGTCCACCCAGCCACCGGCGAGAGCGAGACTGTGGCGGGCGAGCCGGTCCCGGAGTTCGGCACCGCGACCGAGCATTCCGATCGGACCGGAGTCGATCCCGGCGTAGCCCGCGGCCGAGATCATGGCGGCGATCTCCTCGGGCCCGGGCAGCTCGACACCCTCCTCGGCATCGAGTTCGAAGACTCCGTAGGAGACGGGGGCGTTGGCGAGGGTGATCATGCGTGGGACTCCGAGGGGAAGGCGAAGCTGGCGGCGTGGCGCACCCCGCGCTGGGGCCAGCGGCTGGTGATGGCCTTGGCGCGGGTGTAGAAGTTCAGGCCCTCGCGGCCGTAGATGTGCGTGTCGCCGAAGAGGGAGTCCTTACGCCCCCCGAAGGAGAACGAGCCGGCGGGCACCGGGATCGGGACGTTGATCCCGACCATCCCGGCCTGCACACCGCGCTGGAACGTCCGGGCGGCCGCACCCGAGGACGTGAAGATCGCCGCACCGTTGCCGTAGGGGTTGGCGTTGACGATGGCGAGGGCCTCGTCAAGGTCGGTGGCGTGGACCACCACGAGCACCGGGCCGAAGATCTCCTCGGTGTAGGCACTGGAGGTGACCGGCACCTCGTCGAGCAGGGTGGGGCCGACGAAGTACCCGCCTTCGTGGCCGGGGACCGTCAGCTCGCGGCCATCGAGCACCACCCGGGCCCCCTCTGTCTCGGCCTTGCCGACCAGCGAGCGGATGCGCTCGCGGGACTGCGGGGTGATCACTGGTCCCATCTCGGACTTCTCGTCCGAGGACGGTCCCACGACGACGGAGCGGCCGCGTTCGGCGACGGCGTCGACGAGGGCGGAGGTCTCGTCCTTGGTTCCGACCGCGACGACGACGGAGATCGCCATGCAGCGTTGGCCGGCCGATCCGAACCCGGCAGCCACGAGATGGTCGGCAGTTTCGGCGATATCGGCGTCGGGCATGACAACCGCATGGTTCTTGGCTCCCCCGAGCGCCTGCACGCGCTTACCAGCGGCGCTGGCCCGCTGGTAGACGTGCTGGGCGATCGGGGTCGATCCCACGAAGGAGACGGCTTCGATGCCGTCATGGTCGAGGATGCCGTTGACGAGGTCCGGGCCGCCGTGCAGCACGTTGAAGACGCCGGCCGGTAGCCCAGCCTCGTGCCACAGGTCGGCGATGAGCAGGGCCGCGGAGGGGTCCCGCTCGGAGGGCTTGAGGATGAAGGCATTGCCGGCGGCGATCGCGATCGGCGCCATCCACAGCGGGACCATCACGGGGAAGTTGAACGGGGTGATGCCGGCCACCACGCCGAGGGCCTCCCGGTAGGAATAGACGTCGACCCCGGTGGAGAGCTGATCGGTGTAGGAGCCCTGCGCCAGCTGCGGCAGACCGCACGCGAAGTCGATGTTCTCCAGCCCGCGCGTGATCTCGCCCTGAGCGTCCTCGACGGTCTTACCGTGTTCGAGAGCGACGATCCGTGCGAGCTCGTCGCGGCGGGTGGCCACCAGATGACGGAACGAGAACAGCACGGCAGACCTCTTCGAGACCGACATCTGAGACCAGGTCTCGTAGGCGGCAGTGGCGGCCGTGACGGTCTGGTCGAGCTCGGCCTGACCGGCAGTGCTCGCAATCGCGATCACGTCACCGGTCGCGGGATCGGTGATCTCGATGACAGGTCCGTCGCTGCTACGACGCTCCCCGTTGATGACGTGTTCCACGCTGCGCATGCCCATGGTGCCTCCCGTACCGACCTCGACGACGGCAACCGGCCGGATGACCGGTGGCCCTCGCCTATCGTCCCACTGCATGACGGGTTCTTGTCAAACTTTGTTAGGACAAACGGCCTGTGCCGGAGATCATTGGTCAGGACACATCGTGCGGAGGAGGGAGTCGAGGTGGCCCTGTGGCGCCCTTCGCGGCTATGGCGTCACGAACCTGGGAACCAGAGCCCGATCTCCCGTGCCGCGCTCTCCGGGGAGTCGGAGCCGTGCACCAGATTCTGCTGGACCTTCAGGCCCCAGTCACGGCCCAGATCGCCGCGAATGGTCCCTGGAAGCGCACCGGTCGGATCGGTCGCGCCGGCCAGTGACCGGAAGCCTTCGATCACCCGGTGGCCCTCCACGACGGCCGCCACGACCGGTCCGGACTTCATGAACTCGACCAGTGGCGCGTAGAAGGGCTTGCCCTCGTGCTCGGCGTAGTGGGCGGCCAGCAGTTCGTCGTCGGCCGAGCGCAGGGTCAGCGCCGTCAGTGCGTATCCCTTGGCCTCGATCCGCCGCAGGATTTCGCCGGTCAGACCACGACGGACGCCGTCGGGCTTGATGAGGACCAGGGTGCGTTCGATGTTCTCGCTCATACCAGCGAGCGTATCGGCCTCAGGTGGCGGGTGAGGACGTCTGCGCGCTCCCGGTCGACCGGCGCTCAGCACGCTCACGATCGATCTTCGCACCGAGCCAGATCGCCGTGATCCACACCAGCACGAATACCCCGCCCATGAACCACAGCGCCGGTATCACCAACCCGCCGAGGACGATCAGTACCTGCACGATCGAGCCGAGCACCAGTCCGAGCCATCGCGTGCGCTGCAGTCGCGCGGCCACGGCGCACCAGACGATGAGCACCCCACCGACGAGACCGATCGCCCAGGGCTCGGCCACCCGCAGCCCGTAGGCCGCGAGTACCGCGAAGAAGACCAGCAGCACCTCCAGCCAGAGGACGCTGGTGCAGAACAAGGGACGCGCCGGGCGCGGAGGCTTGGCAGCCGCCGCACCCGGAGTCGCCGAGGTCGAAGTCACCGCTCCAGGGTAGTGCCCGCCTGAACGGGCTCCACCTCTCTGGCGGTCCCGGCCTCCGGGGACGCCGACTCGGGGGCCGCGTCGTCGGCCTGGTCTCCACTCGGGCCGGCGGCGCCCTCGTGCGCGACCGAGGCGACGCCGTCGGGACTCTCAACCACGGCCTCGCCGCGGGCGACCATCCCGGCCGTGTCGGAGAGGCGGACCTCCCGCAGCAGCAGCGTGAGCAGGAATCCCACCGCCAGCAGCGGCACCAGATACCAGAAGGAGGGGGCGAGGGCATCGGCGTAGGAGTCGACGACGATCTGCTTCATCCCGGCAGGCATCGCGTCCACGGCCTGCGGCGTCAGCGAATCCACGCCCGCCCCCGCAGCCGCCGGGTCGATTCCAGCGCCGGCGAAACCTTCGGTCAGGTTGTCCACCAACCGGGAGGTGAAGATCGTGCTGAACAGTGCGGTACCCACAGCGGCGCCGATCTCCCGGATGAAATTGTTCGCACTGGTGGCGGTGCCGATCTCGCGCGGGTCCACCGAGTTCTGCACGGCGAGCACGATCGTCTGCATCACCAGGCCGAGACCGGCGCCGAGCACGAAGATCATCAGCGAGAACAAGGCGATGGAGATGTCCCCGGTGAGGCGTGTCAGCCACATCACGCCGAGTGTGACCACCGCCATCCCGACGATCGGGAAGATGCGGTACCTGCCGAGCCGCACGATCGCCAGACCGGACGCGATGGAGGTCAGCATCACACCCACCATCATCGGAAGCATCTGCATACCGGACTGCGTCACCCCGGAGCCGGTGGCCATCTGGAGGAACGTCGGCAGGAAGCCGAGGGCGGCGAACATGCTCATCCCGATCACCAGGCCGACACCACTGGCGATCGCGAAGGTCCGGTTCTTGAACAGGTGCAACGGCAGCAGCGGGTCCTGCGCGCGCTGCTCGGCCACGATGAACAGGCCGATCGCGAGCAATGTGCCGAGCACGAGGGCGAGCAGGCCGGGGTCGGACCAGTCGTAACCATCGCTGCCGCTCCAGGAGTCCCAGCTGGTGGCCAGCACGATGCCGGATGTTCCCAGGCTGAGCAGCACGATCCCGGCCACGTCGATGCGCTTAGTGGCGCGGTGGCTGGGCAAGCGCATGGTGAACCAGCCGATGATCAAGGCAGCGATCCCGATCGGGATGTTGAGCCAGAAGCACCAGCGCCAGTCGGCGTGGTCGGTGAACAGGCCACCCAGGAGCGGTCCGAGAACAGCGGAGATCCCGAACAGCGCACCCATCGGGCCCATGTACTTGCCGCGCTCGCGGGCCGGGACAATGTCGGCGATGATCGCCTGGGACAGGATCATCAGCCCGCCGCCGCCGAGGCCCTGGACGCCGCGCCAGAACACGAGCCAACCGAAGCTCGGGGAGAAACCGGCGCCGATGGAGGCCACGGTGAACAGTCCGATCGAGATCAGGAAAGGCCATCGGCGACCCCACACATCGCCGAACTTGCCGTACAACGGCATCGCGATCGCGACGGCGAGGATATAGGAGGTGATGAGCCAGCCTTGGTGCTCGACGCCATTGAGCTCGCCGACGATGGTCGGCATCGCTGTGCCCAGGATGGACTGGTCGAGCGATGCCATGAACATCCCGGCCATGAGGGCGGCGAAGATCAGCCAGACGGTTCGCTTGTTGAGCACGACCTTGGGCTGGTCCGCCGCCGGTGCGGTGGTTGCCATGAGTGGTTTCCTTTGCGTGAGTCGGTCGAGTACGCGGGGTTTGCGGCCCGCGCGGCGGTGGAGTGGCGTCGATGGTCGGCCGTGGCCGCGGCCAGGTCGGCGGGGCTCAGGTGATGAGCTCGCGGAGCTCGCCGTAGGTGGCGTCCACGTAATCGCGCGGGTGTCCCGCTCCCCCGGCCTCGTGCCACCGCGACGTGGCCCAACGGGCGAGATGGAAGAGTGTCATCGCGTACAGTTCGGGCCGCGAGTCGGACTCGTCGGCGCCCAGCCGTTGCCGGATGAGGTCCTGCACCTGATGCAACGCAGACTCGAAGATCGACATGTGCCGCGTCAGGAGCGTCGGCTCGGCCTTCACGATCTCGATCACGGCGGCCATCCGCTCCTTCGAGAGCGCGGGAAGTTCGAGGATCTGCTCCAGCAGCGTGCGAGTATCGGCGGCGAAGTCGCCACTGGGGCCGCCCTGTGCATAGGTCACGGCGACGTCATCGTCCAGGGCGAGCGGTGTGGCGCCGACAGCCGCATGGAGCTTGGACTCGAAGTAGTTGAAGAACGTGCGCACAGAGACTCCCACCCGCTCGCAGATCGCCTCAACGGTGACGTTCTCGAGTCCCTGCTCACGGACGAGTTCATGGGTGGCGTCGATCAGCGCGTCGCGGCGCGCGATCTTCTTGCGTTCGCGCAAGCCGAGCTCGTTCTGCATGTCATGCATTTTTGCATGACGTGCAATCTTTGATCCAGGGGGAAGCAGTCCGGTGATCGGTGATCTGCGTCACGGACACACGAGGGTGGCCTCAGTGTCGCGATCTGCATCCCAATGTCAAGTGGTCGTTGCGACAGTGAGGAGTTGGTTGAGGGCTTGGGCGGG
>NZ_VSMB01000007.1 GCF_009805705.1 Ruania rhizosphaerae | reverse complement strand
CCCCAGATCAGACACCCACGGAGCACCCGCACCCGCAAGACGCATCGGTTCTTCCATGCCAGGCACCACCGACCCCGGAACCTCGATGTCCACCTCAGGGTCGAACACGCCCACAGCACCCGCACCGTGCTGGTCAGGGTCGATCGCTCGCTCCGCGACCCAGGAGACCACCAACTCAGCACACTCGATCTCCACCGCCCGGGCTGCAGCCCGGTTCTCCCGCACAGCCGCCAGCACGTCACGCTCAGCCGAAGCCGAGAACGCGGAACCAGTAGCTGTCGAGGTCATGCCTTCAGCTTCTCACCCACCACCGACATCCGGACGTCTGCCCAGGTCAGGGCGGATCCGCGCCGGCCATCAGCCCCACCCGACACCCCACCCATGACACCGGGCACCAAGCCTTCGATGGCGTCCACGGTCACGTGTCCAGCCGAAACGGAGAATCCGGGGCCGTGGCTGGACCTGTGGTTGTCGAAGTCATGACCCGAGCCTCCCACCGACCACCGACGTCGACCCTTCCTGTGGTTGGGGGCGTGGCGACGCACCCGCCCCCACGCACATCGCTGGGGACCAAGGGCTGCGTCATGATGGACGGATGGGGACCAGGGACGTCGAGGAGTTCGCGCTCGACTCGGGCAGCGATCACTCTCCTCCCCCGCGCCCCGGCAGCCGGGGCGACCGCTCAGCACCGCATCGGCTGTGGCCGGGACTGCCGTGGGTCGCAGCGGCGCTGGCGCTGATCCTCGCCGGCGTCATGACTGCCCCTGCGCCGGGTGCGGTCGTGAGCCCCTGGGGGTACGTGCCCGGCCTGGGCGGGGAACCCGAGCTCGCGTGGGAGCTGGAGACCACCGAGATCACGGGCATGTGGGCATTTCGTGGGGTGCTGGCGATCGCAGAGCTGGAGCGAGTGCGCGGGATCGACGCCGCGACTGGGGCCGAGCGGTGGCGCGTCGAGAGCAAGGCCGCCCAATGCGGCTCAGACGGGTCCAGTCTGACCTGCACCTCGATCGACGACGAGATCATCGTGATCGACCCTGTCACCGGCAACATGGACGAGCCGGTATCCGTTCCAGGCGCCCAGGCAGCCACGGCCTACGAGGACGACATCGTCGTGGCGACCTCCAGCGACATCCGGCGGGTGCGCGTCGACGGCTCCGCCGTCTGGAGGACGCCGCTGCCGGAGGGGAGTCCCGTCTTCTACGGGCCGGCGGTGATGGACGGTCACGTCCTGGTCAGTACCGACCCTGCCCGGGGAGGACTGCCGCCACTCGATGTCGAGACCGGCGAGCCGGGCGAGCCGGCCGAGGTCGGCCAGACAGCGTTCCCGATCCGGGATGGCGCGTGGGTGACGGACGACGGCGAGTCGACCTGGGTGTTCGCCCGCGGCGAGGGACAACGAGCCACACTGATGCCTGCGGCGGCGACGACCGACCCAGCCCTGCTCGACTTCGCACCGTCCGACACGGATGCGGAGTGGTTCGCGTCCGCCATCGTGCCAGGCGTATCGATCCGCTACACCCACGACGAGCGCGGCATGATGACGCTCATCGCGATCGACACCCGGACCGGCGAGGAGCTCTGGTCCGAGCCCACGATGCAATGGTTCTCCCGACCGATCGTCGACGAGGACACGATCGCCGCCCTCACCGAATCGACTGAGTCTCGAGCCCTCTCGGCTGTGCTCGCGCTCGATACTCACACCGGCGAGGAGCGTTGGCGGATCGAGCGCGACCACGAGATCCACGGCGTGCAGGCCGGGGGCGGGAACCTCTATCTCTCCGGCCCCTCAGTCATCTCCGCGTGGGAGTTGACCGGCTGATGCGCCCCACCGACGAGTTCGAGCCAGCACCGACCTCGCCCACCAGCCCAGAGGCAGCCCGACGGCGACCCCAAGTCTGGTCACGCCCGTGGCCCTGGGCGGTGCTCGCCGTCCTGCTCGTAGTGGCTGCGGTCCTGACCGTCCCGCGACCTGGTCCGGTGGTCGACCCGTGGGGGTACCTGCCCAACCTCCATGACGAGCCGGAGCTGGCCTGGGAGACAGACCTCACGGCAGATGCGTTCTGGCTGTTCTCTAGGGCGGTGGTCGCGCGGGGCCCCGACGGCGTCACCGGCCTCGACTCGGCGAGCGGCGAGGAGATCTGGAGCATCCAGGCTGAGGAACCCACCTGCACCTCCGACGGCGTCGACCTCACCTGCACCACCGGCCCCGACACGGTGGAGGTCATCGACCCACGATCGGGCCGGGCACGGCCGTATGAGGTTCCCGGAGTCGCTGCTGCCGCGAGCGTGGACCGCGATATCGTCGCGGTCACCACCCACGACATCCGCCGTGTGAACGGAAGCGGCCGGCTCATCTGGCGGAGCGAAATCGTCTTCGGCCGTGCGATGAACGCGCCGCCGGAACTGATCCATAGCACGGTAGCGGTCAGTTCCATCAGGTCAGGAAGCACCCTCCTCGATGCCGAGACGGGGAATGAGGTCTCCGTACCCGACGCCGGCCGTTCTCCACACTCTGTCCGTGACGGGCTGTGGCGGTCGACTGACCTGAGTGCCACCTGGCTGTATGTACGAGACGACCCGTCGCTGGCATTCAACGGCTGGATCTCCGAGCGGATTGCGACGCCGGACCCCACCCTGATCCGAGCCATCGACGAGAAAGAACTGGACCGCTGGCGCCCAGTCGCGTTCCTCCCGGAGGTCACTCTGGGGTTCCTCACCATCCGTGAGCACGGTCCCGGCGTACTCATCGCCGAGGCTCCCGACACAGGCGAGGAACTGTGGCGCACCGGGCCGGAGGTGTCGATGTGGGACCCGCCCCTGCTCGGGCCCGAGACGTTCCTCTACTCCGACTCCACCGAGCTGATCGCACTCGACGTTTCCACCGGAAGCACACGCTGGACGATCGCACCACAGGACGTCATCCTCGACTTCTCCAGTGACGGCGAACGCCTGTACATCCTGGACGAGACTGGCGTCAGCGGGTGGGACCTGTCGTGAAGGAACGCGAGGAGTTCGAGCTCGGAGACAGCCTCGACACACCTCAGACCGACAGTCCCCGACGGCGACCCCAGACCTTGTCCGGCCCGTGGCCCTGGGCGATGGTCGCCGTCGTGCTCCTCGTGACCGCGGTGATGATCTCCCCCCGCGTGCTGTCGCCCGAGCCTGAGGCCGCCTGGCAGGTTGAGTTGAACCCGGGGTCGGCGCCCAGGGTGTGGGTACTCCCGCGGTTCGTGCTCGCGACCACGGCAACCGGGCTCGTCGCCTTCGACGCCGACGGTCAGCGGCTCTGGCGCCTCGACCTCGACGACCCCACCTGCACGAGCGCCCACGAGGAGCTGATCTGTGTCCACGGTGAGGCAGGCGAGGCGACAGTGAGCTCGATAGCAGCTGATGGCGCATGGAGCGACCTGTCCATGCCCGGCGCCGACGTCGCAGCCAGGACCCCCACAGGCGACCTGGTCGTGGCCGGCAGCAATGCAGCGACCTCATGGCTCGGGCGTTACTCCCCCGACGGCGAGGAACAGTGGGTAAAGGAGCAGGACGGTGGCGTCTCGTGGGCGGATCTGACCATCCAGCAGAATGTAGTGACCGCCATGGCTGGTCCGTGGCCCGACCTGTCCGGGCTGATCTGGACGGCGTACGTGGCCGACGGCTCCCCCGCGAGCATGTCATTCGCGCAGATCGGCAGCGCCACGACCACCGCAGTGGACGATCCCCGGTTCGATTCGGACACCCACCGGCCGTTGTGGCTGGCCTCACGCGACCTGACCGAGCACCCGGATGCGGCGATCACCGTCGACCTGCAGAACTCCACCGGCATCGCCCGGTTCGAAGACCCTGGCGGCGCCGTCATCAGCTGGGCCTCAGAAGTTCCGCTCGCGGCGCTCGGCACGACCGTCTACACCTCCTCGAACGATCTCCATGACGCTGCGCTGAGCGCCGTCGAAGTGCCCGACGGGAGGCATCGATGGTCCGTGACCCTGCCCGGGTCCGTCCACGCGATCTGCCCGTGTGCGGCGACCGAGGGCACGTTCACGGTCGCCGGCGTCGCCGGACCCCTAGCCGGCAGCGAGCCGGACGACGTCGAGTTGTTCTTCCTCGATCAGCGCGACGGCCGGGTCCGCGCTCGCCTCCCGATCGGGCCCGGCCCGTGGTCGCTCGCCTCGGATGCGCACGCGACCTATCTGTTCACCGACGGCGTCCTGTCGGCATTCCCTGACCCGAGGGCATGATGGGACAGATGACTCACGACGAGTTCACGATCGCCGGTGAAGATCCGGCGGCCGCCCACGCACCCCCACCTCCACGACGGCGACCCCAGACCTGGTCGGGCCCGTGGCCCTGGGCGATGGTCGCCGTCGTGCTCCTCGGGGCGGGCGTGGTGACTTCTCCGCAGGGCGAACGCCCCGTGCTGCCGGCGGATGTGGCCTGGTCGGTTCCGCTCAGCGGCGCAGCGCATCCCGGAGTGTGGGTGATCGATGACATCGTGGCCGTGAGCGAAGGAGACGAGATCGTCGGACGCGCCGTTGCCGACGGCGACGAACGCTGGCGGGTGGGCGTGCGAGAGCCGCGCTGCGCCTCCGATGGTGTGCGGCTCGCCTGCGTCCCATCCGGTCCTCCGTCGCGAGCCACCGACGGTGTGATCACGGTGATCGATGCCGATGGTGGAGCCACGATGGCCGAGGTCGAGGGCGCGCGGCTGGCGAGCCCTCTCGGTGAGGACCTGGTGGTGGCCGGCGGAACCGGCGACGATGAGCGCTGGCTCACCAGGATCAGCCCCGGCGACGCGCAGCAATGGCGCACCGTGGTGACCCCGGAATCGCCGAGCCGCTCGGAGCAACTGTCCTTCGATGAGCTCACGGTGAGCGGGCGCTCCATCGCTTGGTGGTTCGCCGAGGACGACGTGCGCTGGTCCGAGCCTGGCATGCTCGACCCGGTCACCGGCGAGCGCCTGCCGACCCTGACCGCCGCACCGTACACCTCAAGTCTCCCGCTGGAGTTCGAACGGACGCTGACCTACCTGGAGGCCGACTCGCGCGCCCCTGACAGCGAGGTGGCGGTGATGACCGGCGGTGTGGCCGAGAGCGTCGAGGGCGCCTGGCTCTGGCGGTGGGACGCCAGCGAGGAGCCGATCGCCGTCTCATCAACAGAGGTGACGACCGCCGTGCTGCCCGACATCGTCGGTGCGCTCGAGGGTGAGGGAGCCCTCGGCTTCGCCACGCTCCGGACCCGTGCCCTGATCGAGGGCGATGCCGCGGGGACGGTGAGTGACTACCGGGCGTTCACATGCCCCTGCGCGTGGGTGGACGACACTCTGGTCGCCCACGGCTACTGGGTCGAGGACATCGACGCACTCCGGCAGGGCCGGTACCGGATCGACATCGTGATGATCCACGGCACCGAGGTGGTCGAACGGTTCGAGGTGGAACAGGTGACGGCAGAGAACCCGCGCGTGCGGGAGTGGGACATCGCCACCGATGACACGACGGTCTACATACGTCGGGGTGGACAGTTGCTTGCTCTGGAAGGACTCCCCCGATCGCTAGGCCCCGATCCGGTGACCGAGCGTCAAGCCGAGACCGCAAGTTCAGTCTCGGCGACCGCGTGCAGCAGCGGCTGACCACCCACCAGCCGTTCGACCTCGTCGACGGCGCTGCTCCCGAGCCGGCGCAGTTCGTTGCCGGCTGAGCCGGCGACGTGCGGTGTCAGGAGAACTGCCGGGTGCGAGAGGAGCGGATCGGAGGGGGGAAGCGGTTCCGGATCCGTCACGTCCAGGACGGCATAGAGCGGTCGCCTCTGGATCTCGTGCCGCAGGGCCTCATGATCCAGCAGGGAGCCGCGAGCGGTGTTGATGAGAACCGCGCCCTCACGCATCGCCGCCAGCACCGACGCGTCGATCATGTGCCGCGTCGCGGGCAGGGCAGGCGCATGGACGGACAGCACGTCCGAGCGCTCGGCCAGCTCGATCAGGGAACCGACGCGCTCGGCGCGCCCGGCGAGCTCACGCTCGCCGACCCATGGGTCGTAGACCAGCACATCCACATCCAGCGCTGCGAGCATCTCGATCACGCGTCGACCGGTCCGCGAGGCGCCCACGATCCCGATCGTCGTCCCGTAGTTTCCGACCTGCTGCAGCGGATTCCACCCGCCCCGAGGGTCATGACTCGCCGGCCACAGCACCCGCTTCCCAGCCAGGATGATCATCGCGAGGGTGTACTCGGCCACCGGCTGCGCGTTGGCCGTCGCAGCACTGGAGACCAGGACTCCTCGTTGCCACACGACCGGATCGACCCACCATTTCACCGACCCCGCGCTGTGCACCACGGCGCGCAACCGCGGAGCACGGTCGAGCAGTTCGGCGCCGATTCGCGGCGTTCCCCAGCTGGTGATGAGGATCTCGGTCCGGGCCAGCGCCCGGGCAGCATCCTCGGAGTCCAGCGGCGACAGCAGCCGGTCATCCAGATCCACCAGGCCCCGGAGTCGATCCATCGTCTCCGGGCCGAACAGCCCGTCCCGTAACTCGATCGACTCCATCGCCATCGTCGTGCGCGGCTTGTGCACCGGTTCCACCCCATCCTCGGTCATCGGATCCGGGCACATCATGGCGGAGAACTCTACGAATCTCGTCAGATATAGACAAAAGTGATCTTTGTCCGTCACGATGCCGACAACACCTGGTCACCTGCTGGAGAACTGATGCTGCCGCACGCACGCCACGAGTATCTGATCCGCCAGCTCGAGCTGCACGGCAGCATCCGTGCCAGTGAGATCGCGGAAGCGCTCGATGTCTCGCCCGTCACGATCCGGCGCGACATCGATCAGCTCGCCGACAAGGGATTGATGGAACGAGTGCACGGTGGCGCCCTCTCCCTGGCACGGCAGACCTCCCGGCCGGATCCGGCTCGCACGCTCATCGGCGCTGTGGTCCCGTTGCGCAACTTCTACTACCCCGAGGTCGTGCACGGTATGGAGCTCGTGGCCTCGCGCATGCGCGCCCGGCTGATTCTCGGCGTGGCTGGATATGAGCCCGAAACCGAGCGCAGTCGGGTGGAGCGGCTGCTCTCGCTCGGTGTGCAGGGGCTGATCCTGACACCGAGCCATCTCCAGAACGCTGACGACGTAGCGTCCTGGCTCACGGCGATCCCCGTGCCTGTGGTACTGCTGGAGCGACACGTCAATGCGACAAGCCAGGTCCGACGGATCGACAGCGTACGCACCGACCACGCCTACGGAGCCGAACTCGCCGTCGAGCACCTCCGCGACCTGGGCCACGAACGGATAGGCCTGGCGGTGGACATGTGGACCCCGACGGCCCCGTGGATCCAGCAGGGCTATCTGCAAGTGACCACGCGGCTCGCGATGGAACCCCCGCCGGTCGTCGAACTGCCCTCGGACCCGAATGACATCGAGGCGATCACCAACTCGGCCAACCAGTTGATCGATGAGTATCTGCGGACCGGAGTGACGGGGCTGCTGGTGCACTCCGACCATCATGCGATCCAGATCGCCGAGGTGTGCCAGCTTCGAGGGCTCAGAGTCCCGGAGGACATGGCGATCGTCTCCTACGACGACGTCCTGGCGGCGCACGCGGCCGTACCGCTGACCGCAGTGACACCGCCGCGGGTCGAGCTCGGCCGGGAAGCACTGCGGATGGTGATGACACGAGTCGAGCGGCCGGATGAGGCCGCTGCACCGCACCACCTCCAGTTGCTGCCGCGGCTGACGGTGCGTCAGTCCACTGCACCATCCCCGGCCTCGGCCTGAGAGGCAGTGGCAGGCGGTGCGGAACCCCCGCTCGGGTGCCTGCACGACCCGGATGATCTGTTTTGTCGCTTTTCGTCGTTCCGAACCTCGCGCTGATTAACCTGACGACCACAACCGGGCACAACCCGCCGCAGCTGGCCCAGTGCTATCAGTGACGAAGGCACCAGGCCACGTGGCATCGCCACGGCGAGGCCGGGCGCCTGAAGCCAGACCCTCGTGCTGAACATCGACCGTTCGGCCGGGACCCAGAGTCGAGGAGGACCACACATGAAGCGCTCGAGCAGGAACACGGCGACAGAGATCAGCCGGCGCCACCTGTTGCAGGCGGGCGGAGGTGCCGCTGCCCTGGCGACCTTGTCGCTCACGGCCTGCGACCCCGCCGAGGGCACCGGAGAGACCGACGGGGGGCAGGGGGCGCCGGACCCGAACCGCCCACTCGAAGCCCCTGAGCTCACCGAACGGGTCGATGCCGGTGACCTTCCGCCGCTCGAGGAGCGCCTCCCGGTCGAATCCGATCGCCTCGTCGTCGCGACGGCCGCACTCGGGGTGTACGGCGGCGTCTATCACGGTGCCGTCGCCGACCAGGGTGACTCTCCCTGGCTGGAGCGCATGCTCGCCTACGAGCCCCTTCTGCGATACGACCCCAACCTGGACGAGTTCGCCCAGCCGGGCACCCTGCGCGAGATCACTGTCAACGACGACGCCACAGTGTTCACCCTCCACCTACGGGACGGGATGAAGTGGTCCGACGGCGAGCCAGTCACCGCCGACGACATCATGTTCGCGGTCAACGATGTCTTCTACAACACCAACATCCACGCCACACCTCCCGGCCTGCTCACGACAGCTGGTGACCCGTGCGAGGCCGAGAAGGTGGACGACCACACCGTCACACTCACGTTCTCCCAGTCCAAGGGAGACTTCATCGAAGAGGCCTCCCGCGCAGCGAACGCCGTCTCGCCCAATCTGCTCTTCTACCCCAAGCACTACCTGGAGCAGTTCCTCCCCGATCTGAACCCCGACGCCGAATCCGTCGCCGAAGAAGCGGGTTTCGGCGATTGGACCGCGTACTGGGAGGACCGGATCGAGTGGTGGAACAACCCCGACCGTCCCGTTCTCTATCCATGGGTCATCACCGACCCGCTGAACGAGGGAAACGTCGTCCACGCCGAACGCAACCCGTACTACTGGAAGGTCGACTCCGAAGGTGCGCAGCTGCCCTACATCGACCGCCTCGAGTTCGAGATCATCCAAGAGGAGGAGGTCATGCTCCTCAAGGCCGTCAACGGTGAGCTCGACTTCCATTCACGGCACTTCAACTCCGACGCGAATAAGCCGGTCCTCGCAGAAGGCCGCGAGAGCGGGGGATACCACTTCGTTCCTGTGCAGCCGACGTCGATGAACCGGCTCGTGATCGCGCTGAACCTGAACCACCAGGACGAGGAGCTGCGCGGCATCTTCCAGAACAAGGACTTCCGCGTCGGCCTCTCGCACGCCATCGACCGGCAGGACATCATCGACACCGCATACCAGCGCCAGGGCGAACCCTGGCAGGCGGCACCGCACCCGGACTCGGAGTTCTTCGACGAGGAGTTCGCCAAGCAGTACACGGAGTTCGATCTCGACCTCGCCAACAGCCACCTCGACGCTGCTGGACTGACCGAGAAGGACTCCGAGGGGTTCCGGCTGCGCCCCAACGGAGAGCGGCTTCGTTTCAGCATCGACATCGCCAACCTCTTCCCCGAATGGGCTCCAGCAGCCGATCTGATCACCCAGACCTGGGCCGAGGTCGGCGTGGACGCCCAGGTCAACCCGATCGAGCGCAGCCTGTTCTACGAACGAAAGGAGGCCGCTGCTAACGAGCACGACGCCAACATCTGGGCGGGCGACGGTGGCCTGAAGATCGAGATGCTCGAACAGCGATGGTGGTTCCCCAACGGCGGCGAGTCGAACTACGCCACGCAGTGGGCAGAGTACTACGTGAACCGTGGCGAGGGGGAGAACGCCGTCGAGCCGCCGGAGCCGACGCTGCGGCAGATGGAGCTGGCACGGCAGATCCCGCTCGAGCCCGATGTCGAGACGCAGAAGGAGATCTTCCGAGAGATCCTGCAGATCGCGAAGGAGCAGTTCTACGTGATCGGTATCGCGCTGCCGACCGCGGGCTACGCCATCGCCAAGGACAACCTCGAGAATGTCGTCGAGTCCTTCCCCGACTCCTGGCTGCACATGACCCCGGGCCACATCAACCCACCGACCTGGTTCTTCACGCCGTGACCAGCTCGGGCCCTAGCCCGCGCCCCAGGAGGAGGTGACCATTGCTCCGCTACATCACTCGCCGGCTACTCATACTCATCCCGACGCTCGCCGCGATCTCGGTGGTCACGTTCATCGTGATCCAACTGCCCCCCGGGGACTACCTCACCACCCGGATCGCCCAGCTGTCCGCACAGGGCGACGGCTCGCTCAGCGCCCAGGAGCTGGAACGACTCACGCAGCGCTACGGCTTGGACCAGCCGGTATACGTGCAGTACTGGACCTGGATCTCGAACATCCTGTTCCACGGCGACTTCGGCGACTCCTTCGTCTACGGACGTCCGGTCGGTGCACTGCTCGCCGAACGGCTACCGCTGACGATCCTGCTGTCGGTGCTGACGTTGCTGTTCATCTGGGCCGTCTCGTTCCCGATCGGAGTGTACTCGGCGATGCGTCAGTACTCGGTGGGTGACTACACGTTCACCTTCTTCGGGTACCTCGGGCTGGCGGTGCCGAACTTCCTGATCGCTCTGGTGCTGATGTGGGTGAGCCTGCAGTACTTCGGCACGAGCGTCGGCGGGTTGTTCTCCCCGGAGTACCGGGATGCTCCATGGAGCATGCCCAAGTTCGGCGACCTGCTCGCGCACCTGTGGATCCCTGTGGTGATCTGGGGAACTGCCGGAACCGCGGCGAACATCCGGGTGCTCCGGGCGAACCTGCTCGACGAACTGCGCAAGCCGTACGTCACCGCAGCCCGAGCCCGTGGGATGAAGCGGGGGCTCCTGACGATCAAGTACCCCGTGCGGGTGGCGATGAACCCGTTCTTCTCCACCATCGGGTGGATCCTGCCCGGGCTGATCGCCGCGGACGCGATCACCTCTCAGGTACTGAACCTCAACACCACCGGCCCCCTCCTGCTCGATGCGCTGCTCGCCCAGGACATGTACCTGGCCGGATCAGTACTTCTGATCAGCGCGCTGCTGGTGGTCATCGGCACCCTGATCTCCGACCTCGCCCTCGCCTGGCTGGACCCCCGGGTCCGGCTCCGGTACTGAGAAGGAGCGCCGCCCATGACGAACGCACCAAACCCTGACGCCGGTGGCGCTCTGGCCAAACCCGACCTCGGCCCAGGCCCGGAGCCGACGGAGTCGACAGGTCAGGACCGGCTCGCTCTCGCCTCGCAGTCCCAGCTCGTCTGGTGGAGCTTCAAGAAGCACCGCCTGGCTCTGGTCTGCGGCGTGATCACCATCGCGATCTACGCGATCGCGATCCTGGCCCCCTTCCTCGCCCCCTACCCCTCGGGCCATCACAACAACGAATACACGTACGCACCTCCGCAGTCGGTCCACCTCCTCCACGAGGGAACCTTCCGTCCGCACGTCAACGGCTACTCCTTCGAGCAGGACCCGGACACGCTCGCGCTGACGTTCGAGGTCGATCCCGAGATCGTGATCCCGATCGGGCTGTTCGTCGAGGGACCCGAGTACGAGATCCTGGGGTTCATCCCCTGGGACCGGCACCTGATCGGTCCCACCGACTACGACGCCGGGCCCATGTACCTGCTCGGCGCCGACGCCAATGGCCGAGACCTGCTCTCACGGATCATGCACGGGACGACGATCTCGATGTCCGTCGGCCTGGTCGGGGTGCTGCTCTCCCTCTTCCTCGGCGTGGTCCTCGGCGGCCTCTCCGGCTACCTCGGCGGGAAGGTCGACACCGCGATCCAGCGGCTCATCGAGTTCATCATCGCGATCCCGACAATCCCGCTGTGGATGGCCCTGTTCGCCGCCGTACCCGCCAGCTGGAGCCCGGTGCAGCGCTACCTCGCGCTGACCGTGGTGATCTCTCTCGTCGGCTGGGTCGGGATGGCCCGCGAGGTGCGCGGGAAGTTCTTCGCCGTCCGCAACGAAGAGTACGTCTCGGCAGCCATCGCCGACGGTGCGAGCCAGGGCAGGGTGATGTTCCGTCACATGCTGCCCTCGTTCACCAGCCACATCATCGCCAACCTCTCGCTGTCGATCCCCACGATCATCCTCGCCGAGACGGCGCTCTCCTTCATCGGGCTGGGCCTGCAGTCCCCGACCGTGAGTTGGGGTGTGCTGCTGCAGGAGGCACAGAACATCCGCGCCGTCTCCACCGCACCGTGGATCCTGCTGCCCGGTGTCGCCGTCGTCATCACCGTGCTCGCGATGAACTTCTTCGGCGACGGCCTGCGGGACGCGGCCGATCCGTACAAGAACTAACGCCGCCACCACCCCGACCAGTCCCTCAGATTCCCGGGAGCCCCCATGCAGCACCCACTCACCGCCACAGACGAGCGGACCGCAGAACCGCCCGCTGCCGCCGCGCCGCTGCTTGAGATCGACTCGCTCCACACCCGCTTCGACACCGCCGACGGTGAAGTACGCGCCGTGGACGGCGTGAGCTTGACCGTCCGCGCCGGTCGCACATTGTGCGTGGTCGGCGAGTCCGGGTGCGGGAAGTCGATCATGGCCCGATCCGTTCTCCAGCTCGTCGAGCCACCCGGCAAGATCGTGAGCGGTTCGATCCGCTGGAACCACGGCGAGTCCGGTCCGGTCGACACCACCGCCCTGGAGCCGGACGGTGAGCAGATACGCCGGATCCGTGGCAACGAGATCGGGATGGTCTTCCAGGAACCGATGGCCTCACTCTCCCCCATGTACACCATCGGGGCGCAGCTGACCGAGGCGATTCTCCTGCACCGTGACGTCACCCCCGACGAGGCCCGTCAGATCGGGATCGATCTCCTCACCCAGGTCGGGATCCCCCAGCCGGAAGGGCGCTTCGACGCCTACCCGTTCCAGCTCTCCGGCGGGATGTGCCAGCGCGTGATGATCGCGATCGCCCTCAGCTGCGATCCGGCCCTGCTCATCGCCGACGAACCCACGACAGCCCTGGACGTCACCACGCAAGCCCGCATCCTCGACCTGCTCAAGGACCTGCAGCGTCACAACGGCATGGCGATGATGTTCATCACCCACGACCTCGGAGTCGTGGCCGAGATCGCCGACGACGTCACCGTGATGTACCTGGGCCAGGCCGTCGAGCATGGCACCGTCGAACAGATCTTCACCACACCGAAACACCCGTACACCCAGGCCCTGCTGGGCTCACTGCCCACCCTCGAGGACACCACGCATCGACGGCCACTGACCGCGATCCGCGGCATGGTCCCGCACCCCCAGAACCGGCCCACCGGCTGCCCGTTCTGGACCAGGTGCGATGCTGCGATCGGTGGTGTGTGCGACGTCGAGGAACCGCCCGAGTCGCCCTTCGACAACGGCCACCGTGCCGCCTGTCATCGGTACAGCCACCCCGACGGCGGAGGCAGCGTGCCGCTCCCGGCGCCGGCCGTGCGCGGGCACGCCACCGACCGCAGCGGACGCGGCCAGGCCGAGGGCGCCCCGGTCCTGGAAGTGCGGAACCTGACCAAGCAGTACACCGTCTCCGGCGGAATGTTCCGCCGCAACAAGGGCACCGTGCACGCCGTCAGCGATGTGAGTCTGACGATCAGACCGGGGGAAACCCTGGGGCTCGTGGGCGAGTCCGGATGCGGAAAGACCACCCTCGGTCGCAGTATCGCCCGGCTCGTCGACGCCTCCTCCGGGGAGGTGCTGTTCCGGGATCGCGACGGCACTCAGGTCGACCTTGCAGCGTTGCGCGGGGCGGCTCTACGCCGCTACCGCACCCGGGTGCGGGTGATCTTCCAGGACCCGTTCTCGTCGCTGAACCCACGGATGACTGTCGAGCAGATCGTCGGTGAACCGCTGCGGGCGAACGGCATGGCCAGAGGAAGCACGCTCACTGATCAGGTAGCCGAGATGCTGCGCAAGGTCGGGATCCAACCGGAGTACATGTCGCGGTACCCGCATGCTTTCTCGGGCGGGCAGCGGCAGCGGCTCAACATCGCCCGGGCGTTGATCACCGAACCCGAGTTGGTGATCGCCGACGAACCGGTCTCGGCGTTGGACGTCTCCGTGCGTGCGCAGATCCTGAATCTGCTCAGCGACCTGCAGGACGAGTTGGGCCTGACCTACCTCTTCATCTCGCACGACCTGTCGGTCGTCGAACATGTGAGTGACCGTGTCGCCGTCATGTACATGGGCCGGATTATCGAGGAGGGGCCAGCCGACGCCCTGTTCGGGGCGCCACAACACCCGTACACCCAGGCGCTCCTGGACGCGGTGCCGATCCCCGATCCGTTCGCCCGGCCCGAACGCTCCAGCACCGTGCCCGACGAACTCCCGGACCCCATGAACCCACCGGCTGGGTGCTCCTTCCACACACGGTGCACCTTCGCCGATTCCGATCACGGGTGCTCAACGACGCTGCCGGCTCTGACCCGCGTCGACGAGGATCACGACGCCGCATGCCACCGGTCCAGCGACCTCACGCTGCAGGGGATCACACGCACTCGTGAGATACCGGAGGCGTCCTGAGGCGCCCGCATCTCGGGGCCCGAGGACGGCTCAGTCGCTCAGGAAGTCGACCACCCAGCGTCGAATGTCGGTGAGGCACCGGTGATCTACCGTACCGGCCACACGATGAACTCGCGCCCGTGCGATGGTCCTGACCTGCTCGGTCATCGCGAAGGATTCCCGGGGGAGGCCAGTCTGACCACGGATCCGTAGATGGTTCTCCCAGCCTCGATCCACGCTGGTGACGGGAACCACCGTCACCAACGTGGTCACCACCTGCAGGTGGATTGCACCGGAGACGACAACAGCAGGTCGCAACCCTCCCTGCTCCCGCCCGGTGACAGGGTCAAACGCAACCCACACGAGCGCACCGGGGAGAAGCCCAGGCGCCTCCGTCACGAGGTGAGGCCGTCGGAAACGGCACCATCCCATGCGGCTGTCTCGTCCAGGTAACTCGCCCACTCATCCGGAGGCGTCCGCCGAATCTGGTCACGCAAGCGCTCGAACCGACGCGATCGATCGTCGAGATCTGCGAGCGCAGCCAGGTGCTGGCCGAGCGTTGTTCCATGGTCCGCCGCCTGCGCCTTGAGTCGGTCTCTCAGGTCGGTATCGACCTTGATCGTCGTCGCAGTCATACCGAGAGTATACCGCGCTCAGTACGAGCTGTCAGTGGATGTTGCCGTCCTCGCGGTAGGCTTTCCACACGTTCTCGAAGAAGTCATCGTCGGTGGGTAGGGGACGCACGGGCCGCCACCGGAACAGGGGACGCCCGGCCCGGTCACCCTCCTCCCGGGTGACGATCTCGGAGAACTCAGGCTCCGCCGTCGGGACCTCGGACGGGGCGCAGGCGCCGTGGGCTCCCGAAGGGGCGACCCATGCGGTCTCCTGTACCTCGTGAGCCAGGGCTCCGCCGTCGAGGGTGAAGCGGAACAGCTCCGGCAGGTCCAGCTCGGCCTCGGCGTTCTCCCCATAGCCGACCAGCGGAAGCTGGCCTTCCGGGTCGGTGTAGAGCACCGAACCACGGGACTTGCCGCCGTGGCCGACGTAGTCCGCCATCGCCGACAGGTAGATGTAGGCGGTGGTGAGGATGTCGCGCACGAGGAAGGTGCGGTTCATCGAACGGCGAGAGGTCTGGTCGGCGCTGATGAGCTCGTCGTAGTTGCTCAGCCACTCGTGCACCTGCACGAGGGCCTCCTGGATCGACTCCGGCGAGCGCACCGGCCCGGCCTTGGCGCTCATCAGCTCCTGCACCTGGGTCAGCAGGTCGCCGGTGTTGTCCGGGGTGCCGCTCGCGCGGCGGGCGGCCGCGGCTTCTGCCAGCGCGATCGCCCCGGTGACCACGGGCTCGGCGGCCGCGGTGAAGCCCTCGGCGGCGAGCGGGGCATCAGTACGGCGGGCGGCGATGAACTGCGCCGCCCGGGTGGCCCCGACCTGGCCACTGTTCAGCGCGGCGCCACCGGGGCGGTAGACCCCGTGCGCACCGCCGGCCTCCCCCACCGGGAAGAAGCCCGCCACGTTCGACTGCCACCACGCGTCCACCAACAGGCCACCGTTGTTGTGCTGGGCGCACACGTCGATCTCGAGCATCTCCTGCTCGAGATCCACGTACGGGTTCTTGTCCAGGTAGAACTGGTAGGCAGGCTCGTTCATGTGCCGCAGCCGCTCAATCGGGGTCCCGAAGAGCACACCGGCCTTCTCGAGGTACTCCAGCGCCTCCGGCTCCAGCTCGGCGTGGTCGAAGGTCTCCCGCACCGGGTTGGAACGGAAGTCCAGGAACACCCGGCGCCCGCGCAGCACCGTCTCGCGGTAGACGAGCAGGTCGATGAGGCTGGAGCCGTCCCGGGCCTTACGGATGTCGAAGGGCCACTGGTAGCCCTTGAGGAAGACCAGGGTGAGCATCCGGCCGTAGTCGGGAATCGCCTCGGTGAGGAACTCGCGCTCGTCGTTGCCGTCGGCATCGGTGGAGACGAACCGCGGGATCACCTGCATGTAGGTGCCCGAGACGTTCCAGCGCGGCTTGATCGAGGCCAGGCCGAACTGCCACTCGGTGAGGTTCTTGCCGTGCACCCCGGCACGGTAGGCAGCTCCGGAAGCCCCCCACTGCCCGTTCGGGAACACCCGGGTGGCGTAGATGCCGGCCGGACCGCCGGTGGCGTAGACGACGTTCGTGCAGCGCACCAGCAGGTAGGGCGAGCGCTCGCCGTCGTGCGGGACGTCGGTGCGCAGCAACAGGATGCCCGCGATCTTTCCCTCGCGGACGATGAGGTCGACCACGCGGCACTCGTCGAAGACGGGAGTGCCGTTGCGGGCGACCTTCTTCTCCAACTGCTCCACCATCGAGCGGGAGGTGTAGGGGCCCACGCTGGTGCCGCGGCGGCGGGGGTCGTGGTCGGTCTTGTAGCCGACGAACTCCCCGTACCGGCTCTGCGGGAACGGCACGCCGAGGTCGCACAGCCGCAGGAATCCGCGGGCCGAGAGGGCGGCCTCGGCGAGCGCGTTGTCGCCGTCCATCGCCCCGCCGGCAAAGAGCGTCTGCGCCATCTCGTTGACCGAATCGCCCTCGGCGCCGGAGAGGCTCAGCTTGTAGTAGGTCTGCTTGTCGGAGCCGGCGTTGCGGCTGGCCCCGGCGCCCACCTTGTCGGTGACCACGACGATGTCGCCCTGGCCGAACTCCCACAGACGGTCGGCCGCGCAGAATCCGGCTGAGCCGGTGCCCACCACCACCGTGTTCGCGGTGACGACAGGGATGTCGGTGCCGGCGATCGTGTGGAACTCGGCTCCGGGTACGTCGGTGGCGGTACTCATGTGCTCGTCCTCAAAATCCGTCGTCGATCTGGTTGCTCGTCGGGGCCCTCCCGCGAAATCCAACGTCGATTTGGCGGTTGGTGAACGACCACATCGACGTGCGATTTCGGTTAGAGGCGCGGGATGTGCATCCCGCCGTCGACGTTGATGATCTCGCCGGTGGAGTAGGGCATCTTCCCGGCGGAGAGCTGCACGACGGCGCCCGCCACGTCGGGCGGTGTGCCCCACCGCGGCATCGGGGCCAGTCCGTCAGCGAACTGGGCGTCGTACTTCTCCTTGACGCCGGCGGTCATGTCGGTGGCGATCACGCCGGGCCGGACCTCGTAGACCACGATGCCCTCCGGGGCGAGACGCGCAGCGAACAACTGCGTGGCCATCCCGACGCCGGCCTTGGAGATGCAGTACTCGCCGCGGTTGGTGGAGACGAACGTCGCGGAGACGGAGGAGACGTTGATGATCGTGCCGACCACGCCGTCTGTCTGCCCGCGCTCGTCGCGACCGGCAAGCATGGCGTTCGCCACCCGCTGGGTGAGGAAGTACGGACCGCGCAGGTTGATCCCGAGTACCCGGTCGAAGCTCTCGGGCTCGGCCTCGAGGATGTCGGCGCGCACCGAGGGCGCCACGCCGGCGTTGTTGACGAGGAGGTCGATCCGGCCCCAGCGCTCGAGGGCTGCGTTGACGTACCGCTCGTGCGACTCGGGCTCGGCCACCGACCCCTGGACGTAGAGCACCTCGCCACGCTCGCGCAGCTCGGCCAACAGCTCCTCGGGCTCCGGGCGTGTGGCCAGGATGGCGACGGCGTACCCCTCGTCGAGCAGGGCATGGGTAATACCGAGGCCGATACCTCGGTTTCCTCCGGTGACGAGAGCGACCTGGGGCACGAAGAACTCCTACGGATCGGGGGCGGTTCCCCTCATCATGCCTGAGAATCACCCCCGACGGCAAGCGCTTTCCGTGCCTCGCTGGGCCCAGAGTCGAGGCACCTGCAAGAGTCGACGGGCTGTGCCCGTCAGTTCCGTCCCGGCTCCGTCGGCAGACCCGCCGCCACCAGCTGATCCTCCAGGCTGAAGACCTCCGGGAGCAGCTCGAAGCCCTCGTCCGGGTTGCCCGGATTGACGAAGAACCTCTCCATGTTCGCCTGCCATCGCTCGTTCACCGCCGTGCGGCCCATCGCGGCCTGCGCAGCGTCGTAGTCGTCGGCCTCGAAGTGCCCGACCAGCAACCCGTCCGGGGCCAGGTACAGTTGGTAGTTGCGCCATCCTGAGTCGCGCAGCGCCTCCAACATCTCGGGCCAGACGGCGGCGTGCGCCTCGGTGTACTCGTCCAGTCGGTCGGGCCGGACCCGGTTGATGAAGCAATAGCGGGGCATGGCGTTCCTAGAGCGTCGTCGCGGTCAGGTCCACACCGAGGGCGAGTTCGTCGATCGTGACCGCACGCCCCTCGGCCAGCGACACGTTACCGGCGATCCCGGTACTGACCGCTCGCACTCCGTCGAGCACCCCGGACGCACGACCGAGCGGGTCATCCTGGGTGCCGGGTTCGAAGATGTCCCGCAGGAGGATCGCGTCGCCGCCGCCGTGACCACCGATGCCCTCGGGGATCGGAACCTCCCGCGCGGCCTCCCAGTGGCGCTGCACCACCAACTTCTCCCCCTGCGGCCGCACGCGGTCCTCCTCCACGCCCTCGGGCGTGGCCGAGGGGTCCACCACGGAGGCCTTGGCCACGAAACCCCGCTCGATGACCTCGAGTTCGGCCCGCCCCTCGGACCCGTTCACCGTGACCCGGTACCCCTCCCACGGGGCATGCGCGTTCAGGGAGTAGGTCAGGAATGCGCCGGAGGTGTAGTCCACGGTCAGGCCGAGGTTGTCCTCGATGGTGATCCCCGGGGCGAAGACGTCCTGGTCGCGGACGTAGCCGTCGTGCGTCTCGGCGTCGAGGTACATCGCCTTCAGCTTCGGGTCGGCGGCGAGGTCGATCGACCACGGATCCCCCGCGACGGCGTCCCTCCCCTTCGCAGGCCGCGCGCCTGCGCCTGCCGCACCTGCGCCGTCGGGACCGTAGAACTTCAGCCCACCGGTGGCGTACACCCGCGCGGGCGCTGCACCGACCCACCAGTTGACGAGGTCGAAGTGGTGCGAGGACTTGTGCACCAGGAGGCCACCGGAGTTGGCCTTGTCGCGGTGCCAGCGGCGGAAGTAGTCGGCACCGTGCACGGTGTCGAGCGCCCACTCGAAGTGCACGGAGAGTACCTGGCCGATCTCACCGTCGGCGATCACGCGGCGCAGCTCGGAGTTGCGTGGCGAGTAGCGGTAGTTGAAGGTCATCACCAGGTCACGCCCGGTCTCGCGCATCGCCTCGGAGATGGTGCGCACCCCGTGGGCGGTAGTGGTCAGCGGCTTCTCCACCACGACGTCGGCTCCGGCGCGCATGGCGCGGGCCACCACATCGGCGTGAGAATGGTCGGGGCTGGTCACCACCACGCGGTCCACCCGCTGCTCGGCGATCATCCGCTCGAGATCGGCCGGCGCATACCGCGGCACGTCGAGGACGAGACCGGTTCCGTAGTAGTCGGCCCGTGCAGGGTTCGGTTCGCACAGCGCCACCACCTCGCCGACGTGCGCGTAGTCCTGGGTGAGGGCGTTGAGGTACATGCCGGCTCGGGAGCCGGTGCCGGCGACGGCGTAGCGACGGCGGGTGGTCATCGTGGACTTCTCCAGGGGTCGTAGGTCGCGGGCAGCGGCGCACCGCTGCATCACAGGATAGCCGAGAGACCGGTTTCTCGGAGCAGGGGAAGGCAATGATCGGCACGAGCGGGGAGGTCGCGATGACCGAACCGACCGGTACTGGCACATGTGGGGCAGCACGTCCCCGCACTCCACGTATCTGTGTCAGCTCGGTCAACCGTGTCAGAAGTCGGTGCGACCGCGCCGGGAGGCGACACCGACGATCGCGAAGGTGAGCAAGCCAGGGGCGAGGATCACCAGCAGCGTGTACATCCACACGATCGTCATGCACAGCCCGACAGCGGTCAGCAGCAGGACCGATCCGATCGGGTCGGCCAGCGCCAGCCTGGCGCCGTCGGAGATCGCCGTGCGCCAGCTACGCGCCGGCTCGAGCCCACGCACCTCGATCGCGCGCAGCAGCACCAGCACCACGGCGACGAGCCCGGCGATCGAGACCACCCGGATCACCTCAGCCCCGGGGAGGGCAGTGAAGCGGGCAATGTCCAGATTCAGCACGAGTACCGCGGCCAGCAGCAACGATCCCGCGGCGAACAGCCAGGAACCGCGCACCTGCGCCACGAAGTCCGCCAGCAGCTCACGCACCCGGTCCGAACGCCCCTCGATGTGACGCCGCAGATGGGTGACGCCCGCCGCCAGGGCAGCAGGCGCCGTCAGTACCGGAAGGCACAGCACCACCACCACCACGGCGGTGGCCATGACCTCGGCGAACAGCGGCAGGGCAGGCGGGCGCGGCGCCGGATCGTCTCCGCCGCCGCGCCCCGCACGTGCCGCTGCCAGAATGCTCATCCCTTCAGACCTTGTGTGGCCACACCGTCGATGAGATCTCGCTGGAACACGAAGAAGAAGATCATCACCGGGATCAGCACCAGCACGGCCATCGCCACCTGTGCACCGTAGTCGGAGGTGGTGGCCAGGTCCACGAAACAACCGCAACGCCACCGGCCGGGCGTACAGATCGGGCCGCTCGAGATAAGGCAAGGGTCCCGGGAAGTCGTTCCAGGAGGCGATGACGGAGGTGGGCTCCACCGGCGCCCTCGGTGCCGATCATGGCATCGGCATCTGCGCGACAATCTCACCCGTGGGCTGATCCGAACCCCCGGCCGGCTCGACGGAGACCGCCATGGCGTCAGTGCTGAGCGCCGCCGCATCCATGATCATCGTGGCCGCACCGTCAGCGGCAGCCATCACGCCGACGCTGGTTGGCACGCCGTCCACGAGCGTCCACGCCTGGAAGTCCTGATCCTGGCCGATCACGGGCAGCCCCCGGAAGGTCACGGCGGCCGCACCGTTCTCACGCGAGACGAACAGCGCCACCTCCGGCGCCTCGGCACCGCCCGCTGTCACCACCTCGAGGTCACTGGCGTGAAGGATCTGCAGCAGCTGGGCATCGGTAGTCGTCTCGATGGGAGCCACCTGCCTCGGGAACTCCTGGTCCGGCCGTGCACCCACTCCCCAACCCACGGCCACCACGGCCACCAGGCACGCAACGGCCGCTACGAGCCGCCAGGCACGCAGGGCACCGCTGCGATCCCTGCGACGGCGACGAAGCGCGAGCTCGTCGGTCTCCGCGAGCTCGTCGGCCTCCTCAGGCGAGGACTCGCTCACGCGTGGAACGTCGGGGCCTGCATCCGAGGGCTGTGCGACCTCAGTCGCGATCGGAGGGAGGGGACGGATCCGTTCGATCCCGGCAAGGACCTGCTCACGCAGCTCGGGGGGCGGATCGACGGCACTGATGTGCGCCAACCGCTCAGTCGCGCCGCGCAACGAGGCGACCTCGTCACGGCACACCGCACAGTCAGCCAAGTGCTCCTCGAAGGCCGTGCGTTCGGTCTCGTCCAGCGCATCAAGCACATAGGCGCCTGTCAATGCGTGGATGGAGGCGTCGTCCGTCATCGTTCCTCCCCTCCGAAGAAGTCTCGTAGTCGTATCAACCCGTCTCGCAGCCGCGTCTTGGCCGTCCCGAGCGGGATGTTCAGGATTCCAGCCACCTCGACGTGGGTGTAGCCGCCGAAGTAGGCGAACTCGATCGCCTCGCGCTGGGTCTCGGTCAGTGTGCGCAACGCCCGTCGCACCCGGTCTGCCTCGAATCTGTTGACCACCACCTCCGAGACATCGTCACTGTGACGTGCCTGCCGCGCCTCGTACAGGACGTGCCGGTCTTGTGCCGCCTGGGCCGAGCGCACCCGGTCCACGGCACGTCGGTGAGCGATCGTCGTCATCCACGCCTGCACCGACCCCTTGGACGGGTCGTACCGAGCGGCTTGCTCCCAGTACTGCAGGTAGCAGTCCTGAGTCACCTCAGCCGCTTGGGACGGGTCGCGGACCACGCGCACCACCACGCCGTACACGCGCGCCGAGGTGGCGTCATAGAGCTGGGCAAAGGCTTCCGAATCGCCGCGGGAGCTGCGCTGGAGAAGGTCCGCGAGCCCCGCGCCGTCGGCTCCGGGAGTGCCGGAGGGGCTCTTCCCCTCCGGCACCCGGTCGTTGGCTCTCATCATGATCGCGCTATCCGAACGTCAGGTCGGACTCACTCCGACGGCGGGAGCAGCACGCCGTCGATGATGTAGACGGTCGCGTTGGCCGTCTGCACGTTACCGCAGACCACCGCGGCGCCCTCGGCGCCGACCGTGAAGTCCTCACCGGAGCCCTCGACCGTCAGCTCTGCCCCGTTGAGGGTCTCGAAGGTGCCGGCCAGGTCCTCCGGGGTGAGTGTCTGCGGCACCACGTGGTACGTCAGCACCTCGGTAAGCAATCCGCTCGGGTCGTCCTGAACTGCCTGGACGGTCTCCTCCGGCAATGCCTCGAACGCCGCATTGGCCGGAGCGAACACCGTGATGTCCTCAGCACCGTTCAAGGTGTCACCGAGTTCGGCCAGACCGACGAGGTCGACCAGGGTCGATAGGGCCGGGTTGTTGCTGGCGGCGGTTGCCACCGGATCCTGAGCCATGCCGTCGAAGCTGCCAGGGCCGTCGTCGGGGATGTCGGCACACACCGGGCCGAACTGAGCGCCTGTCTCGTCCATCGGCTCCTCGGTCATCTCCTCCGAGGTGGTGGGGTCCGAGGTCTCGGGTGCGTCAGCGGTCTCGTCAGCCTCACCGCCGGAGCAGGAGGCCAGTGCGAGCGCGGCAGCCAGCGTGAGCGCCGGTGCGTAGGTGCGGATCTTCATGGTCGTACTCCTTGTATCAGGCGACTGGCGGAACCAGTCGTGCGGTGCAGTGCGGACAACTTGGATTCGGCGCGGTCGGCGGGATGGATTGGTCGCTCTACTCCACGACGAAGGCGATCGAGTGCCACCCACGGGCGCCGTCGGGGAAGGGGGCGGTGCGTTCCTGCGGTTGTGCCTCTCCCCTGCCGTCGGTCGCGCGGACCTGGACGTCGTGACGGCCGGAGCCGGTGCTGGTCCAGTCGAAGCGCCACTGGCGCCACAAATCCGCACCACCGTCGGCCGCGAGTTCTGCCTGCTGCCAGTCGCCGTCATCGATCCGCACCTCGACCGAGCGGATTCCACGGTGCTGCGCCCAGGCGATGCCGGCCATCGTGACGGTGCCGGCGGGCACCCGCTGCAACGGACCCGGCACGTCGATGCGGCTCTGAGTCAGCACCGGCGCGTCGGTCGCCCAATCGCGCTCAGTCCAGTAGGCGATGTCACGGTCATAGGTGGACAGGTCCATTCGGGTGATCCACTTCGCAGCCGAGACGAAGCCGAACAGGCCGGGCACGATGAGCCGGGCCGGGAAACCTCGTTCGACCGGGAGCTGCTCACCGTTGAGCCCCACCACGAGCATCGCGTCGCGACCGTCGGTGGCAGCGTCCAGGGGGATGCTCATGGTGAGGCCGTCAGCGCTCTCGGTGAAGATCTGATCGGCTTCAGGCCGGACGCCGACCTGCTCGAAGAGATCGACCAGCGGGACCCCGAGCCACCGGCCCGTGCTCACATATGGACCGCCGACCGGGTTGGAGACGCAGGTCAGGGTGATCCAGCGCTCCACCAGCGCCATGTCCAGGATGTCCTCGTATCGCAGGGTGATCGGCTCGTCCACGAGACCGCCGATCGGCAGCGACCAGGTGTCGACATCGATCCGGGGTGTGCTCAGGGCAATGTCGACGCGGTAGAAGTCGGGCGAGGGAGTACGGAAGGGGGTGATTCCCGGTAGCTCCAGCTGGACATCCTCGGGGAGCAGCGGGGCAGGGTCGCTCGGGTCCGGCAGCGCCCGGTCACGCCCGATCGCACCGTCATCGCGACGTCGTCCCAGCAGCGTGCCACCTGCGGCGCCCGCCACCGCGAGCGCGGCGGGGCCGCCGATGAGGACCCCGCGGCGCGTGGGCACGAACTGGCCGCTGCGCACGCGAGGACCATCCAGCGGAGACTCACGTGCCGGCGACGCATGCCGCTCTGCTGCCGGCGTCTCGCGCGCGCCGGTTACGTCCGCGCCAGGCCCGGGCACAGTGCCTGTCGCTGTGCCTGTCGCTGTGCCGCTCTGAGTGCCGGCACTACCGAGCACGCCGGCCCGTACCCACAGCAGGCCGGCTACGGCGATCACTCCGGTGACGAGGGCGGGCACGACGGCGATCGGGTCGGGTGTCCTGGTCAACGCAGCGGCCCCGGCGATCGCGGCGAGCGCCACCAGACCTACCACGGCGATCCATCGGCGCCAGTAGGCCAGCAGGCCCAGGCCGGCCGTGATCAACACCAGCACCACTGCCATTCCGGCCAATAGCACCGGCTTGTCGGCGCTACCGAACGTCTGGACGGCGAACTCCTTGACCGGCGTGGGAGCGGCATCGATGGCTGCACTGCCCACCGCCAGCAGCGGGGATGTGGCGGGATCCGTCACCGCGGCGATCGTGTGGCCCACGCCCAGTCCCGCCGCAGCCGAGATGACACCCGTCAGCGCATGAAGCCACCGAGGCGGCGCTGCGGCGCGGTGAGAACCAGGCATGCCTGGTATTCGGAGCCGGGCCCGATCCGGATTGCCGCACCGCCGCGCCCACCCATGCCTCGTCTCACGCCGAGCGCTGTGGAAAGAGTCATTCAGCCGACGGCGGCCCACGCCTCGCGCTCGGAGGCATCCGGTTCGTAGCGGCGCAGCTCGAGCCCGCGGGCTCCGACGGCGCGCAGGGCGGTGAGGTCGCCGGCGAGCACTCCGGCAGCACGCGCCTGCACCAGCACGTTCCCGAGTGCCGTGCCCTCCTCGGGCCCGGCGATCACCGGCAGGCCGGTCGCATCCGCCGTGGCCTGGCACAGCAGCTCGTTCTTCGACCCACCACCGACCACGTGGATCACCGGCACACGCTGCCCGGAGAGACGTTGAGCGTCCTCGATGGCCTTCCGGTAGGCCACCGCGAGGGAATCGATGACGCATCGCGCCACCTGTGCGGGTGTCTCGGGCACTGGCTGCCCAGTCGCAGCGGCGTGCTCGGCCAGCCGCGCAGGCATGTCACCGGGCGGCAGGAAGTCCGGGTGGTCGACGTCGATGATCGTCCGGCGCGGCGCTTCCTCAGCTGCCGCCTGCAGCAGCGGCCCGATCGGGATACCTTGCCCACGCTCGTCCCAGACCCGCTGGGATTCGGACAGGACCCACAAGCCCATCACGTTGCGCAGGTACCGGACGGTGCCGTCGACGCCGCGCTCGTTGGTGAAGTTGGCTTCGCGGCTGGCCTCGGTGAGCACCGGTTCCTCGAGTTCCACCCCCACCAACGACCACGTACCGGAGGAGATGTAGGCGAAATCGCTCGTCTCGGCCGGAACCGAGGCCACTGCTGAGGCGGTGTCGTGCGATCCGACGGCGTAGACGGGCACGGGGCCGAGGCCGGTACGACGCTGGATCTCCTCGCTCAGCACCCCGATCTGCTCCCCCGGATGGACGACCGGAGGGAACAGGCCCGCCGGGATCGCGAGCCGATCCATCAACTCACCCGACCACTGGCCGGTGCGCTGGTCCAGCAGCGCCGTGCTGGACGCGTTCGTGTACTCACTCACCCGCGCGCCGGTGAGCCAGTAAGCGAGAAGGTCCGGCAGCAACAGCGCCTGCTCGGCACGGCCCCACAGCGGACCGCGCTGCTCGGCAGCCAGCTGGTAGACCGTGTTGAACGGCAAGTGCTGCATCCCCGAGACGGCGTACAGGTCCGACGGCGGAACTCTCGTGTGGACGTCGTCGATCACCGCCTCGGTGCGCGGGTCGCGGTAGGCGACCGGCTCGGCGAGCAGCTGGCCGTCAGCATCCAGCAGCCCGTAGTCGACTGCCCACGTGTCGATCCCGATCCCGTCGAGCGGCCCTGCCTCACCGGCCGCCCGCAACCCCTCGAGCACCTCCTCAAAGAGGGCGGTGAGGTGCCAACGCAACGTTCCGCCGTCATCCGCCGTGGCTGCGTTGGGAAACCTCGCCACCTCACGCAACACCACGCCGTCGGAGGTCCCAGCCACCTCCGCGCGGATGACCCGCCCGGAGGTGGCGCCCAGATCGACCGCCGCGAAGGCTGCCGGCCCAGGCATCAGCGCAGGAACGCGGCCGCCACCCCGGAATCGACCGGGATGTGCAGACCGGTGGTCTGGCTGAGGTCCCCGCCGGTGAGGGCGAAAACCGCGGCGGCGACGTGCTCGGGAAGCACCTCGCGCTTGAGTAGCGTGCGCTGGGCGTAGTACTGGCCCAGCTCCTCCTCCTTGACGCCGTAGACGGCAGCCCGCTTGGCGCCCCAGCCGCCGGCGAAGATGCCGGAGCCGCGGACCACACCGTCAGGGTTGATGCCGTTCACGCGCACACCGTGCTCACCGAGCTCGGCCGCGAGCAGGCGCACCTGATGGGCCTGGTCGGCCTTGGTGGCCGAGTAGGCGATGTTGTTCGGGCCGGCGAACAGGGAGTTCTTGGACGCGATGTAGACGATGTCGCCGCCGAGCTTCTGAGCGATCAGCGCCCGGGCGGCTTCGCGGGCCACCAGGAAGGAGCCCCGGGCCATCACATCATGCTGCAGGTCCCAGTCCTTGACGGAGGTTTCCAGCAGCGGCTTGGAGATCGACAGGCCGGCGTTGTTGACCACGAGGTCCACACCACCGAAGGCGAGTGAGGCGGCGTCGATGAGGGCGCTGACCTGCGCCTCGTCGGTCACGTCGCACGCCACGGCCGCAGCGACGTCGGAGCCACCGAGCTCGTCGGCGACCTCCTGGGCCGCTTCCAGGTTGAGGTCGGCGATGACGACGCACGCCCCCTCAGCAGCCAGTCGCGTGGCGATGGCCTTTCCGATCCCGGAAGCCGCACCGGTCACCAGGGCGACGCGGGTGGCCAGGGCCTTCGGCTTCGGCATCCGCTGGAGCTTGGCCTCCTCGAGTGCCCAGTACTCGATCCGGAACTTCTCGGACTCCTCGATCGGGGCGTAGGTGGAGAGTGACTCGGCGCCGCGCATCACGTTGATGGCGTTCACGTAGAACTCACCGGCCACGCGGGCGGTCTGCTTGTTCTTGCCGAAGGAGAACATCCCGACGCCGGGCACGAGCACGATGGCCGGATCCGCACCGCGCATCGCCGGTGAGTCCGCACTGGCATGGCGGTCGTAGTAGCCGGCGTAGTCGGCGCGGTAGGTCTCGTGCAGTTCCTCCAGCCGTGCCACCACGTCCTCGACCGGGGCGTCGGCGGGCAGGTCAACTACGAGCGGCTTGACCTTGGTGCGCAGGAAGTGGTCCGGGCAGGAGGTGCCGAGTTCGGCCAGCGGGGCGAGCTTCTCGCTCGCGAGAAAGTCCAGGACGACGTCGGAATCGGTGAAGTGCCCGATCTGCGGAGCATCCGTGGAGGCAATGCCCCGGATGGTCGGGGCGAGCGCAGCCGCCTTCGCGCGGCGCTCGGCCTCGGGGAGCGCCTCGTAGCCGGGCCGGACGGCGCCGAACGGGTCAGCCTTGCCGTGGGCGGCGATGTAGGACTCGGCGGTGTGAATGATCTCCAGGGAGTTCGCCTCCGCCTCCTCGGAGGTCTCACCCCAGGCGGTGATGCCGTGGCCGCCGAGGACGCAGCCGATCGCCTGCGGGTTCTTCTCCTTGATCGCGGCGATATCAAGCCCCAACTGGAACCCGGGGCGGCGCCACGGCACCCAGACCACCCGGTCGCCGAAGATGGTCGAGGTCAGGGCCTCGCCGTCGGCGGCGGTGGCGATCGCGATGCCGGAGTCGGGGTGCAGGTGATCGACGTGCGGGGCGTCCACCAGTCCGTGCATGGCCGTGTCGATGCTCGGCGCCGCGCCGCCCTTGCCGTGCAGGCAGTAGTCGAAGGCAGCGACCATCTCGTCCTCGCGGTCCAGGCCGGGGTAGACGTCGACGAGCGAGCGCAGCCGGTCCAGGCGAAGCACGGCCAAGCCGGACGCCTTCAGGGTGCCGAGGTCCCCGCCGGACCCCTTCACCCAGCACAGTTCGATCTGCTCGCCGGTCACAGGGTCGGTCTCGGACCCCTTGGCGGAGGTGTTGCCGCCGGCGTAGTTGGTGTTGCGCGGGTCGGCGCCGAGGCGGTTGGAACGGGTGATCAGGTCGGTGACTGCCTGGTTCGTCATGATCGCTTTCTGGATGGGAGACTGAACTGTCGAGAGATGCGTCGGGGCGCTCAGGCGCCCCAGCCGGCCTGCTGCCCGCCGACCCGCTCGGCGGCGATCTGGTCGAGGTATCCGGAGGCGTTGAAGGCGGCGTAGGGGTCTTCGGCCAGCCCCTTCTCGGCGCGGATCTCGGCGAGCAGCGGGCGCACGTCGGTGTTGTAGGCGTCCATCAGCACGGCGTTGGCACCGAGCACGTCACCGGAGATCTGCGCCTCGCGCAGGGCTTCGCGGTCGACGATCAGTGCCTTGGCCGTGGCTTCCTGAACGTTCATGACCGAGCGAATCTGGCCAGGGATCTTCGGCTCGATGTTGTGGCACTGGTCGAGCATGAAGTTCACGCCCGCTTCCGCCTTCAGCGCGTCATTGGTGACGATCTCGTTCATGATCCGGAACAGCTGGAAGGGGTCCGCGGCGCCGACGATGAGATCGTCATCGGCATAGTTGCGGGAGTTGAAGTCGAACGCGCCGAGCTTCCCGAGCCGCACCAGCTGGGCGACGATGAACTCGATGTTCGTCCCCGGCGCGTGGTGGCCGGTATCGAGCACGACGGCGGCTTGGTCGCCGAGGGCCAGGCAGTGCACCAGCGAGGTGCCCCAGTCGGGGATGTCCATCGTGTAGAAGTACGGCTCGAAGAACTTGTACTCGATCAGCAGCCGGTGGTTCGGGTCGAGTGCGGCGTAGATCTCCTGCAGGGACTCGGCGAGGCGATCCTGCCGGCCCCGGATGTCGTCCTGGCCGGCGTAGTTGGTGCCGTCGGGGAGCCAGAGCTTGAGGTCGGTGGACCCGGTCGCGCGCATCACGTCGATGCACTGCTTGTGGTGGTCAATCGCCTTCCGGCGCACGGCGGGGTCGACATGGGTGAGCGAGCCGAGCTTGTAGATGTCCTCCTGGAACAGGTTGGAGTTGATCGCCCCGATCTGCACACCGAGATCGCTCGCATGTGCAGCGAGCGCCTCGTAATCGTCCACCAGATCCCACGGGATGTGCAGGGAGACCCGCGGCGCAGCGCCGGTATAGGCGTGCACCTGGGCGACGTCGGCGATCTTCTCGAAGGGATCGCGCGGCACCCCGGGGGTCGAGAACACCTTGAACCGGGTGCCGGAGTTGCCGAACGCCCACGAGGGGAGCTCGATGGTCTGGGCGGCGAGGGCTTCACGTACCTGCGGGGCGGCGGTGGCCGAGGTGGTCATGGGGAGTGCACTCCAAGTCCGATGGTGACGACAGCAGTCGACATCCGATCTGAAACGATTCAGCATCAGATTAGAAGATGCCTGCCGCTGCCGTCAAGGGCTGGGCCGTCGAGGAACGCGCGTCGCGACCGGGCCCCATGGCGGCGCGTACGGTCCGGCATACGCCAGACTGTTCACCGTGCCCGCCGCCAGCTTGCTGCCCTCGCTGCTCGCCTCCGACCGCGCCACCCCGCCCCGCACCCTGATGGACATCTTCACGGACTCCGTGAACGCCCATCCCGAGGCCCCCGCCCTCGACAGCGGCCTCACCCAGCTCTCGTACCGCGAACTCGCCGAAGCTGCTGCGGACCTGGCCGACCGGCTCACCACCCTCGGTGTGCGCCGCGGCGATCGGGTGGGGGTGCGGGTCAGCTCCGGAACCACGGAGCTGTACGTCGCGATCTTGGGCACTCTGATGGCCGGCGCCGCCTACGTGCCGGTCGATGCGGATGACCCGCCGGAGCGGGCGCGCACCGTCTTCACCGAGGCTGCCGTGATCGCCATCATCGGCAACAGTCTCGAGATCACGGCCACCGCTCCCACGGTGCAGTTCACCACCCCCGACGGCGGCCCTCCCCCTGGCGTCCACGGCGCACCTTCGCCCGCAGAAGCACCCGAGCGGACCCCACGCCCTGCCGATGACGCGTGGATCATCTTCACTTCGGGTTCCACCGGAACGCCGAAGGGCGTCGCCGTCTCCCACCGCAGTGCCGCCGCCTTCGTCGATGCCGAATCCCGTCTCTTCCTCACCGCCGACCCGATCGGTCCGAGAGACCGGGTGATGGCCGGGCTCTCGGTCGGTTTCGATGCCAGTTGTGAGGAGATGTGGCTCGCCTGGGCGCACGCCGCCTGCCTCGTCCCCGCGCCACGCTCGCTGGTGCGCTCCGGTGTGGACGTCGGGCCGTGGCTGACGGCCAACGACATCACCATCGTCTCCACGGTGCCCACCCTGGTGGCGCTGTGGCCACCAGCGTCGCTGGATCGTGTCCGGCTGGTGATCCTCGGCGGCGAGGCGGCACCGGCCGAGCTCGCCGCCCGGCTGCAAGGGCCCGGCCGCGAGGTGTGGAACACCTACGGCCCGACCGAGGCCACTGTGGTGGCATGCGCAGCACCCCTGGACGGGTCCGAGCCGGTCCGGATCGGACTGCCGCTGGACGGGTGGGACCTCGCCGTCGTCGATCACGACGGCGTCCCGGTGGCCGAAGGTGAGACCGGTGAGTTGATCATCGGCGGCGTGGGACTGGCCCGCTACCTCGATCCGGACAAGGACGCTGAGAAGTACGCGCCGGTGCCCACCCTGGGCTGGGCGCGCGGGTACCGCTCAGGCGATCTGGTCAGGAACGACCCGGCCGGCCTGGTCTTCGCCGGGCGGGCCGACGATCAGATCAAGCTCGGCGGCCGACGGATCGAGCTCGGCGAGATCGATGGCCAACTGCTGCGACTGGCCGGGGTGGCCGGCGCCGCCGCTGCCGTGCGCGAGACCTCCGCCGGCAACCAGGTGCTGGTCGGCTACCTCACCGTCGAGGAGACCTTCGATCAGAGCGCCGCACTCGCTCTGCTGCGCGAGCGCATGCCAGCGGCACTGGTGCCGCGCCTCGCCGTGGTCGACACCCTTCCCACCCGCACCTCCGGCAAGGTGGACCGGGACGCGCTGCCGTGGCCGCTGCCCAGCACACCGAGCACGACCGCACGATGGTCACCCACCCAGGAGTGGCTGGTGGGCATCTGGCGCGATGTACTCGCCGCGGATCCGGCCGACGCCGGAGCGGACTTCTTCGACCTCGGCGGCGGTTCGCTCACCGCGGCACAGACCGTCGGGCGGATCCGGGCACGCCATCCGGAGGTCGCCGTCGGCGACATCTACGCCTACCCGACCCTGGGCGCACTATCGGCATATCTGGACAGCCTCGTCCAGTCAAGCACGACCACCACACGCACGAACCGCGCGGTCTCCCCCATCCGCACGAGGACGAAGGTGGGGCAGATCCTCGCCTTCTACCCGCTGCGCGCACTGGCGACGCTGCGATGGATCGCCTGGCTGCTGCTCGCCGGCGCGCTGCTGCACCCGGTACTCGGCTGGTGGCCGGCGCCCCCGATCTGGCTGGTGGTCGTGACCACCGCACTGTTCGTCCTCCCGCAGGGCCGGATGCTCGTCGCGGCCGGGCTGATCCGGGTGGTGCTGCGTGGCATCCAGCCGGGCACCTACCCCCGCGGCGGGAAGGTCCATCTGCGGTACTGGCTGGCCGGCCGGATCCAGGATGAACTGGCTGCGACGGGTCTCGCCGGTGCCGCCTCGATCACGTGGTACGCCCGCCTGCTCGGCGCCAAGATCGCCTCGAACGTGGATCTGCACTCCCTGCCGCCAGTCACCGGGTTCCTCCGGATCGGCAAACGCGCCTGCGTCGAACCCGAGGTGGACCTGACCGGTGCATGGATCGACGGTGACCGGGTGCATCTGGGCCGGATCTCGATCGCCGCCCGGGCGCGGATCGGTGCCCGGAGCACGCTCGGCCCAGGCGCCACAGTGGGCCGGGGCGCCGAAGTGGCTGCGGGATCGTTCGTCGCCGGCAGGGTGCGGGCCGAGCGGCTGGTCTCCGGATCTCCCGCTGAGGTCACCGGCTCCGCCCGGGGGCCCTGGTCGAAGCGAGCCCCGGCCGGTGGTCGCGCCTGGGTGGCGGGCTACGCCGTCATCGGCATGCTCCTGGCCGCCCTGCCCTGGTGCGCCGCCGCGGTCGGTGCGCTGGTGCTGTGGCCGGTGCTTCGTACCACGACGGACCTGAGCCACGCGTGGGCGAAAGTGTGGCCGTGGCTGCCACTGGCCGCACTGGCCGGCTACGCGACGTTGATGATCCTCGTCATCGCCGTCGTGCGGATCCTCGCCCCGGCCGTCCGGAGCGGCCCGGTGCCCGTCCGCTCCGGGCGGGGTCTGGCGGTGTGGGCCACGGTACGGCTCATGGACGAAGCCCGCGACTGGCTCTTTCCGTTGTATGCCGGAGCACTCACGCCGTGGTGGCTGCGAGCACTCGGCGCCCGTGTGGGCCGCGGCGTCGAGGCCTCCACGGTGGTGTTGATCCCGAAGCTGACGCAGATCGGCGACCAGTCCTTCCTCGCGGACGACACCCTCGTGGGCGGCTACGAGCTCACCGGTGGTTGGCTGCGAGCCGAACGCGTGAAGATCGGCAAGCGCGCCTTCCTCGGCAACTCCGGGATGGCCGCACCCGGGCGGAAGATCCCGAAGGCCTCCCTCGTGGCCGTCCTCTCCGCGGCACCCAAGCGCGGCACCGCGCGGGCGGGGACGTCGTGGATCGGTAGCCCGCCCACCCAGCTGCGCCGCGAGGGCGGGCCGGCCGACGAGACGCGCACCTATGAACCGAGCACCCGCCTGCGAGTGCTGCGCGGACTGGTCGAGACGGGCCGGGTGATCCCCCTGTTCGGCTCCGTGTGCCTCATGCTCGTCGTGGGCACCGCACTGCTGGTGCTCCTCGGAGGGTCGGCCGGTGAACCCTGGTCCTGGACGGGCCTCATCGCCGCAGTGCTGCTGGGCCCGCTGGTCCTCCTGCTCGCCGGTCTGATCGCCGCGGGGATCACCGTGGCCGCGAAGTGGCTCCTGGTGGGTACGCACCGGGTCAGTGAGCACCCGCTCTGGAGCGGGGCTGTGTGGCGCGGTGAGTTGGCGGACACGTTCACCGAAGTTCTCGCCGCGCGTTGGTTCTGCTCCCTGGCGCAGGGCACCGTCGCCCTGAACGTGTGGTTCCGCGCCATGGGGGCAAAGATCGGTGACGGCGTCTGGTGCGATACGTACTGGCTTCCCGAACCGGATCTGGTCGAGCTGGGCGCAGGATCATGCATCAACGCCGGATGCGTGGTCCAGACCCATCTGTTCCACGACCGTGTGCTCGCCATGGACCGCGTGGTCATCGGCGCCGGAGCCACTCTCGGGCCGAACAGTGTGATCCTGCCTGCTGCGCATCTCGACCGTGATGCCACAGTAGGGCCCGCCTCCCTGGTGATGCGCGGTGAATCCGTACCGAGCCGCACCCGGTGGCTCGGCAACCCGATCGGCCCCTGGGAGGAGGAGGCGTGACGCGAACGCACACCCCCGAGACGCCCGTTACACCCGGCACGACCGATACGTACATGCCCGACCATGGCGACCCGCGCTACGCCGTCGACCATTACCAGTTGGACCTGACCTATCAACCCCGCAGCAACCTGCTCGACGGCGTGGCCGAGGTGCGGCTGCACACCCTCACCGACACCTCCGCACTGCGCTTCGACCTGCACGAGCTGCGCGTGACGAAGGTGTCCGTGACGGGCGCCACGCTCGGCAAGTACACCCGCAAGCCGAAGCGGCTCACCGTCACCCTGAAGAAGCCCGCACCCGCCGGGTCGGAGCTCGTCGTCCGCATCGAGTACGGGGGCAACCCCAGGCCGGTGCGCTCGGCCACCCTGGGCGAGGCAGGCTGGGAGGAGCTGACCGACGGGGTGATCGTGGCCTCGCAGCCGCACGGGTCGCCGTCGTGGTTCCCGTGCAACGACCAGGCGCGGGACAAGGCCAGCTACGACGTGCACCTCACCCTGCCCGCCGACTACACCGTGGCCTTCAGCGGTGAGACGCGGGAGGTGAGACGCCGTGGCTCACGGCGGACATGGACGTTCCAGCAGCGCCACCCGATGGCTCCGTACCTGGCCTCGGTGCAGATAGGGAAGTACCGCGAGCAGTCGCTGGACGGACCCGGCGTACCGATCCGGATCCTCCGGCCGGAGGGACTGCCCACGGACGCTTTCGCGGCGTCCTTCGGCCGGCAGCGCGAGATGCTGACGTGCTTCGAGGACGCGTTCGGGCCCTACCCCTTCGACTCCTACTCGTGTGTGATCACCGACGACCCGTTGGAGATCCCGCTCGAGTCACAGGCCCTCTCGACCTTCGGACGCAACCACTGCTCGGCGGACTGGGACGCCGTCCGGCTCATCGCGCACGAGCTGTCCCACCAGTGGTTCGGCAACGCCGTCACGGCGAGCTCCTGGCAGGACATCTGGCTGCACGAAGGGTTCGCCTGCTTCAGCGAATGGGTGTGGTCCGAGCACTCCGGTGGTCCGGGGATCGCCGAGCATGCGGCCCGCGAGCACGCTCGGCTCAGCGCGCTGCCCCAGGATCTGCGGCTCAGCGATCCGGGTGCGGCGGACATGTTCGACGATCGCGTCTACAAGCGCGGGGCGCTGACGCTGGCGGCCCTGCGGGACCTGATCGGTGCCGAGGACTTCGGGCAGCTGCTGCGCCGCTGGGTCGCGCAGCACCGCGGTGGGGTCGTCTGCACCGAGGACTTCCTCGCGTTGGCCGAGGAGGTCAGCGGACGGTCGCTGCGCGCCTTCTTCGACGCCTGGCTCCACGAGGTCACACTGCCCGCGTCACGGTGAGTTCACGCACACCCGCGCAAGAAGGCCCGCGGGTGCGGGCAGATCGTGCACCGAGAAGTCGGCCACCCGGATCGAGGGCATCGACACGCTGAGCCCCACCCCGAGCATCTTCAGGATCGCCTCCTTCGCAACCCAGACCTGCAGGACGTCCTGACCGGACTCGTCCCGGTGCAGGACGAGCGTGGGGTCGATGGGTACCGCGTCAGCGCATTCGATATCGACCCCGATCCGGTGAACGGGCGGGAGGCCAGCGGCGGTCACCAGGTGCCCCCCGGCACGCGCGGCCGAGACGGCGATGGTGCGCTCGCGGGCACGCGCCCACGGGCGGCCGTGGTCGGCGCCGCCGCATCGCGGGCACAGGTGACCGATCCGCAGATCCGCTCCCGGCATGGGCATCAGGTCGTCGGCGAGGTGGCGGCGCAGGGCCTCATCAGTGCCGAGGTCGGCACGATGCCACTGAACACTGATGGGTATGCCGGTCGGCACGGGGGCGGCCATCGCCGTCATTGTCGCAGATGCGCCCTCATCCAATGGTGAAACGATACACTCACCCGATCGGCGCAGACCCGGTACAGACGAGGAGCACCATGCCCAGGCGGAACGGCGGCCCGAGACGCCCGAGCGTCACCGATGTGGCGAAGCAGGCAGGCGTCTCTGTCGGCACGGTCTCCAACGTCCTCAACCGGCCCGACTCCGTCTCTCCCGCCACCCGGGCCAAGGTGGAGGAGGCCATCGGGGAGCTCCGCTTCGTCCGGAACGCCTCCGCCCGCCAGCTCCGTAGTGGCGAGATCACCACCGTCGGTGCCGTGGTGCTCGACATCGCGAACCCGTTCTTCACCGAGATGGCGCGCGGGATCGAGGACCGGCTCGCTCAGGACGACCACACGCTCATGCTGTGCAGCTCCGATGAGGATCCCGAGCGTGAGGCCAGATTCCTGCGCCTGTTCGAGGAGCGCGGGGTGCGGGGTGTCATCGCCACCCCCTCTCACGGCAGCTTGGACGGGCTGCTGGCGCTGCGTGAACGCGGCACCGACGTGGTGCTGCTCGACCACACCTCCCCGGTTCCGGAGATCGGGTCGGTGGCCGTTGATGACGTCGGCGGAGCATCGCTGGCGATGAACCACCTGCTCGATCTGGGGCACACGAGGTTCGTGTTCCTCAACGGCCCGCTCACACTCCGCCAGTGCGTGGACCGGCGTGACGGCGTCATCGCCACCCTGACCTCCCGCGGCTTCGACCCGGCCGAGGCCCTGGTCGAGGTGAACCTCGATGCGCTCAATGCCGACGCCGCCGACGCCGCCGTCCACCGGTTGCTGGCCGAGACGACCGAACGCCCGACGGCCATGTTCTGCGCGAACGACTTCACCGCCCTGGGCGCCTTGCGAGCCCTACGCGACTGCGGCGTCTCCATTCCGGGGGACATGGCCGTCGTCGGCTATGACGACGTCATCTTCGCCTCGATGCTCACCACGCCGTTGACCTCGGTCCGCCAGCCGATGCATACCCTCGGCTGGACCGCGGCCGACATGCTGCTGCGCGAGAGCGAGCCCGGGCGCTCACGGCAGGTGGAGTTCGAACCGGAGCTGGTCGTGCGCGCCTCCAGCGGCTCGGCTATCTGATCCGGCTCACGCGACCGGCGGCCCGGCCAACCGATCGAGCAGTACCGGTCCGACCTGCAGGTCGGTCTCGAGGACGACCTGGCACCGTGCACCCGGTACGTCCACGGGACCTCGCCGCTGCTCACGCATATCGGCGATCGTCTGGCCCCGGCCCGGTCCGTCGCTGTGGTCGACCACCACCGGAACCCGGGGCGCGCGCGTGGCCTGTACTGTCCCCACCACCAGCGCGGCGGCGAGCGGATCGTGCAGGGCGCAGGCGCGGTAGCCGTAGACCTGCAGATAGCGGTCGAGGTAGGCCTCCAGCGACTCACCGACCGCGCGTGAGATCGCCTCCGGCGCCTCCAGCAGCCGACGACGGCCGAGCTCGTCGAGCGTGTGCTCCATCGTGACGTCGAGCGGCACGAGCATGACGTCCCAGTCGGCACTCATCACCGCCGCAGCCGCCTCGGGGTCGTTGGCGATGTTCGCCTCCGCCACTGCGCTCACGTTCCCCGGGGCCAGGACTGCGCCCCCCATCACGACGACGTCCCGCACCAGTGCCGGCAGCTCCGGCTCACGTTCAAGCGCCTGAGCGAGATTGGTCAGCGGGCCGATGGCCAGGATCCGCAGCTCGCCGGGGTAGTGGCGAGCCAAGTCGATGAGGAGGTCGACGGCGTCCCGCGGGTCCGGCCGGGCCGTCGCCGGTTCGAGGCTCACCCCACCGAGACCGTTCTGGCCGTGGACGTCCGGCGATCCACCGGCGAAGGTCCCGCGCAGCGGGTCGGTGGATCCGACGGACACCGGGATCTCCTCCCGGCCCGCCAGGGCCAGCAGGGCCAGCGTGTTCTCGGCGGCCACGCCAGCCGAGACATTCCCGCTGACCGTGCCGATCCCGGCCACGTGCACTTCCGGAGAGGCGAGGAGGTAGGCGAGGGCGAGCGCGTCGTCGATTCCGGTGTCACAGTCGAGGTAGAGCGGGGTAGCACCAGTCATGTGCCCAGTCTGCCAGTCGTGTGCAGGACGACGTTCCGCCCGTCCTGCCGGCAGGAATCGACATCCTCCGTACGATGTGGCGGACGACAAGGAGGAGACATGGCGCGGATCGTGGATGTGGCCCGTGAGGCCGGTGTGTCCACGGCCACCGTCTCGCGGGTGCTCAACGGCAAGGACGTCAACCGGGAGCTGGCGGCGAAGGTGCGATCCGCCGTCGAGAACCTCGGGTACATCCCGGATCGCACGGCTCGGTCGCTGCGACGGGGAGCGAGTGACGTGGTGGCCCTGGTGCTCCCGGACATCGAGAACCCGTTCTTCACGGCCGTGGCGCGCGGAGTGGAGGACGTGCTGCATGGCGCGGGCTACTCGGTGGTGCTGTGCAACACCGACGATGATCCCGGCAAGGAGGGCCGGTACCTCGGCGTGGCCGAGCACGAGAACATGGCAGGGGTACTCATCGCTCCGGCGAGCGGACAACCCCAGCTGGACGCCCTCCTGGACCGTGGCCGGGCGGTGGTGGTGCTGGACCGGCAGGTGGAACGGCCGGTCGATCAGGTGGCGTTCGACAACCAGGCCCTGGGTGAACGCTGCGCCCGCGAACTACTGGCGAGCGGGTTCCACCGGATCGCATGCATCACCGGGCCTGTCGGCACCCGGACGGCGATCGAACGTGCCTCCGGGTGGTCGCGCGCACTCGGGGCCGTCGGTGTGGACGCACCGGAGGACCTACTCGTCCACGCCAACTTCCGTGTGGACGGCGGATATGAAGCATTGGCCCATCTGCTCGACCTGCCCGAGCCTCCCGATGCCGTGCTGGCAACGAACAACCTGGTGGGGGTCGGGGTGCTGCGCGCGCTGGCGGACTCGCATGTGGCACTGACCGGCCACGGTCGGGGGGACTCTGCCGGCGCACCCGTTCCCGGCGGCGCGGTCGGTGTGGGGATCATCGGCGACCTGCCGTTCGCCACGTCCCGCACCACAGATGTGCACCTGGTGCCATTGAATCCACGTGCCCTGGGGACGACGGCGGCGCAACTGTTGCTGGAGCGCCTCACCGATCCAGGTTCGCCGGTGCGTTCGATCGTGCAGACCGTCGCTCCCGTGGGCGCCCGGCACTAGGCCCTAGGCACTGGGCCCGCCCGTGGCTCATCCAGCACCCGGCCTGACCGGCTCGACACGTATGCGTCGGCCTGCGCATGATCGTGCGGCGTTCGTCGCGTGCCGGTCACTTGGGTCACGCACACGTCTACACCTAGCCTAGTAATCGATTACCTGGCACGATGGGGACATGACGACATCGCCCTACACTCTCCCCACCCTCACCGAACCCGCAGCCGCCCCGGAGAAGACTGCCTACCTGGTGGCCTCCGGTGACCTGCGCGAGTCCGCCAACAGCGCCGGCTGGCCCACCCAGGTCGAGCTCGAGCGCATCATCACCGACGCCTTCGCCGCGAACGGCTGGCAGGTGATCCGCGCGAACAACGTGGACCCGGCCACCGGGCACGGCTTCATCTCCAGCCAGCGGATGGGACTGGAGGTGTTCCGGACCATTCCCCCGGACGCTCCGCTGATCGTGGCCGAGGCGGTGTGGCAGTACAGCCACCACATCCTCGCCGGCCTGCGCACCCACCGCGGCCCGATCCTCACCGCCGCGAACTTCGCCGGTGAATGGCCGGGACTGGTGGGGCTGCTCGGGATCAACGCCGGGATGACCAAGATGGACAAGGCGTACTCCACCGTGTGGACCGTGGACGGCACGGACGAGTGGTTCCAGAACGCGATCCGCTCGTGGGTCACCACCGGGACTATCGCCCACGACGCCTCGCACGTGCACCCGCTCCCCGCGCTGCCGGACAGCGCCGAGACCGAGCTGGGCAGGGCGCTCGCCGCTCAGCTGCAGCGCGAGAAGGCGATCATCGGTGTCTTCGACGAGGGCTGCATGGGCATGTACAACGCGATCTTCGACGACGAGCTGCTGAACGGGCTCGGCATCTACAAGGAGCGGCTCTCCCAGTCCGCGCTGTGGGCGGAGATGCAGCGGGTGCCCGATAGAGAGGCGGACGAGGTACAGGCGTGGCTCGAGGAGGCCGGGATGACCTTCCGACTCGGCACCGACGACGCCACCGAGCTGACGATGGAGCAGTTGCGCTGGCAGCACAAGATGTATATCGCGGCACTGCGGATCGCCGATGACTTCGGACTGGACGCGGTCGGTATCCAGTACCAGCAAGGGCTGAAGGACCTCTCCCCCGCCTCCGACCTGCCCGAGGGGTTGCTGAACAACGTCTCCCGCCCGCCGGTGCGCTCCCGCGACGGCGAACGCGTGCTCTGGGAGGGCAAGGCGCTGCCGCACTTCAACGAGGCGGACGAGGGCGTGGCCGTTGACGCGCTGGTGACGAACCGGATCTGGACCGCGATGGGCCTGGACCCGGCCACCACGCTGCACGACGTGCGCTGGGGGGAGGAGTACGACGGCCAGTTCGTCTGGGTCTTCGAGATCTCCGGTTCGGTGCCGCCGTCGCACTTCGAGAACGGCTACGCCGACGCCGAGGGCTGGCGGCAGGGACCCGTGTTCTTCCCCGCCGGCGGCTCCACGATCAACGGGATCTCCAAGCCCGGCGAGATCGTCTGGTCGCGGGTCTACATCGCCGAGGGCAAGCTCCAGGTGGACATGGGCCGGGCCTCGGTGGTCGCGCTCCCCGAGGAGGAGACCCGGCGCCGCAAGGAGGCCACCAACCCGGAGTGGCCGATCATGCACGCGGTGCTGCACGGGGTCAGCCGGGACCAGTTCATGGCGCGGCACAAGGCCAACCACCTGAACGTCGTCTACGCACCCGACGCCGAGACCGCCGACCGCGCACTCACGGCGAAGGCCGCGCTCTTCGACGCCCTGGGCGTGCCGGTGCACCTGTGCGGGGACACTTCGCTCACCCGCTGACGGCGAACGCCTCAGCGGGTGCGGGCGGGAACCCCGTGCTCGACCGGCAGCAGCCGGCGCAGCTGCGTCACGTGCTCGGACTCGAGCTCGGCCACGGAGGAGACACCGAGCAGTTTCATCGTGCGCTCAACCTCGGAGCCAAGGATCTCGATCATCCGGTCCACGCCCTCGCGGCCCCCGGCCATCAAGCCGTAGAGGTAGGCGCGACCCACAAGCGTGAAGTCGGCACCGAGCGCGAGCGAGGCGACGATGTCCGCGCCGCTCATGATGCCGGTGTCGAGGATGATCTCCAGCTGGTCGCCGAGCTCGGTGGCCACCTCGGGCAGCAGGTGGAACGGGATGGGGGCGCGGTCGAGCTGGCGGCCGCCGTGGTTGGAGAGCACGATGCCGTCCACCCCGAGCTCGGCCACACGGCGGGCGTCCTCGAGGGTCTGGATGCCCTTGACCACGACCTTGCCGGGCCACTGCTTGCTGATCCAGGCGAGGTCGTCGAAGTCCACAGTCGGGTCGAACATCGTGTCCAGCAACTCCGCCACGGTGCCGGACCAGCGGTCCAGGGAGGCGAAGGCGAGCGGTTCGGTGGTGAGGAAGTCAATCCACCACGCGGGCCGCGGGATCGCGTTGATCACGGTCTTGAGGCTGAGCGAAGGCGGGATCGTCATCCCGTTGCGCTTGTCCCGCAGACGCGCGCCCGCCACCGGCACGTCGACAGTCACCAGCAGAGTGTCGAAGCCCGCTGCGGCGGCGCGGTTCACCAGCGCCATCGAGCGGTCCCGGTCCTTCCACATGTACAGCTGGAACCAGTTGCGCCCCGCGGGGTTGGCGGCGGCGACGTCCTCAATGGAGGAGGTGCCCATGGTCGAGAGGGAGAACGGGATGCCGGCTGCGGCGGCGGCACCGGCACCGGCGATCTCGCCCTCGGTCTGCATCATGCGGGTGAAGCCCGTGGGCGCGATCCCGAACGGCAGCTCGGACCGTCCACCGAGGATGTCCACGCCGGTGTCCACGCGGGAGACGTCCCGCAGGATCGCGGGATGGAACTCGATGTCCTCGAACGCCTGACGGGCACGGGCCAGTGAAAGCTCCTGCTCGGCGGCACCCTCGGTGTAGTCGAAGGCGGCCTTGGGTGTGCGCCGCTGGGCGATGTGGCGCAGATCGGCCACCGTCAAGGCCGCATCGAGGCGGCGCTTGCGCCCATCGAGCTCCGGACGCTTGAACTGCAAAAGAGGCGCGAGATCGCGCACCTTGGGTACTCGACGCTGAACCATGCCTCAATACTCCCGCACTCCGGACGTGGCGAGTGCCACCGCCGGCAAGAATGGAACGATTCAGTGGAGTCTTCCGAGGTCACCTCCGCGTGTCAAGCCAGGTCGGATTCCTGACGGCGCCGGTGGCGTTGAGATGTCTGTCACCCCCGCGCTCCAGCTCACGGTGGCGTACGGGCGATAATCGCCTGGTGCCGCCCGCAGACTCCGCCCTCTTCCCCGTTCCCGACGGCGCCCGCCGGTACCCGCGCCAGGTGGTCCTGCTGACCGGACCGTCCGGGTCAGGGAAGAGCTCGCTCAGCCGGCGCCTGGGCCTGCCGGTGGTGGCACTCGACGACTTCTATCACGACCTCGGCACTCCCGGCCTGCCGCAACGGTTCGGGAGCGTGGACTGGGACGCACCGCAGAGCTGGAATGCCTCGGCGGCGACCGCAGCACTGGTAGCGCTCTGCCGCGACGGTGAGGCGCAGGTGCCGATCTACGACATCCCCACCTCCCGCCGGACGGGGACGACGACGGTGGTGGCCGAGGAGTCCCCGATCGTCCTGGCCGAGGGGATCTTCGCCGGTGAGCTGGTGGCGAGCCTGCGATCCGAAGGTGTGCTCGCCGATGCGATCTGCCTCGTCCGGCCCCGGCTGCAGACGTTCTGGTTCCGGCTCCTGCGCGATCTGGCCGAGGCACGCAAGCCTCCGGTGACGCTGATCCGCCGCGGCCTGGCGCACTATCGCGCCGAGCCGGCGAAGGTGCGCGCCTGGACGGCGCAGGGGTGCCGTGCCACGAGTGTCGCCGCCGCCGAGGCTGATCTGCGCGCCCTCCTCACCCCCTCGTGAAGGAAGGAGCCACGGCCCGATCAGCGGCAGCATGGCGGGCAAACGCATCCGCCACGGGGTTCCGACGGCGCAGCAACCCCTGGTCTGATTCGACCAGGTCCCACAGGCCCATGGTGAGCAGCGAGGCCTCCCGCGGTGTGTCCGCGTGGCGGTACGTCCACTCGTACATGTCGAACAGCGGCCACCAGGTGTAGCCGACGATGGGCACCCCCTCCTCCCGCAGCCGGTGCACGAGCGCGACCGAGTCGTCCAGCCACGCCACTCGCTCCTCGACGGAGGCGGTCACGCAGGTCTCGGTCAGCGCCACGGGCACGGCGTAGCGATCGGCGTAGCTACGCAGCACGTCTTCCAGGCCGAGCACGCCCTCGTCGATCTGCGGAGCCGGGTCCACGAACCCACCCGCGTGCCAGACCCCGTCCTGCACCAGGGTGGTCGAGTGGCGCGGGTAGTAGTTCACACCCATCACGTCCGGCAGCACGGGAGCGCCGGCGAGCCGGTCAAGCAGATCGGGCGAGAACCCGTGCGCGAGCAGGTGCTCGAGCATCGGGTGCCCCTCGCGGACACGTCCCGTCACGAGATCCTCGACGACGTAGCTCTGCTCCCGCAGGAACCGCACCTTGTCCGCGTGCTCACCGTCCACATCACCGGAGAACCGGGAGGTCGCATCCACGTGCACGAAGGTCGCGCGCTCACCGAGCACCTCGGCGATGCCGTGCTGAGTCCGCGCGAATCCGTCCGCGAGCGCCGCGACCATCCTGGTGAGACCTTCCTCACCGGAGAGATAGGGCGGCCAGTAGGCCAGCTCGCCGCAGAACCGGGCGTGGATCATGGGCTCGTTCACCGGGGTGTAATCGGTGACTGTGTCCGCATACCGCTCGGCCACCGCGACCGCGTACTCGGCCACGCGCTTCGGGTAGTCCGGGTGGGCGAACTCCCCCTCCAGCCACTGCGGAGTGCCGTAGTGCAACAGGTCCACCATCGGCCTGATCCCCAGCTCGGCGAACCGCGCCATCACCGGGTCCAGCCAGGACCAGTCCCACTGCCCCGGCGCCGGGTTGATCCGGTACCACGGGATTCCCCAGCGCATGAACTCCGCTCCTACCTCGGAGGCGAGGCCCAGGTCGGTGTGCCACTGGTCGTAGTGCTCGGTGAGCTCGTATTCGTCCAAGGCGCGTTCGCCCGGGCGGGTCTGCGGGACGAAGGTGTCCTCGACGCCGATGCCGAAGTGCAGTCGGCCGTCCTGGTACCAGGTCATGAGGTCCTCACTAGGTGTGCTGGGTCGCGCACGCTGGGCGCGGTGGTGGTCGTCACCGCCAGATCGACGTGCGATTTCTGATGGGGGGAGGACCCGCCACCAGATCGACGTGCAATGTCTGGGGCGGGTGAGTGGAGGGCTGCGGCGTCACCCCTTCATGCCGGTCATGGCCACGCCTTCGATGAAGCGGCGCTGCACGAGCAGGTAGAGCACCACCAGCGGCACGATCGCCACGAGCGAGCCGGCCATCATCACCCCGTACGGGGCCACACCCGTGGCCGATCCGGTCAGCAGGGCGAGCCCCGCCGTCAATGGCCTCACACTCGAATCGCTGGTCATGATGAGCGGCCACAACAGGTCGTTCCAGTTGTTGACGAAGTGGAACAGCGCCATCGTCAGCAGAGCCGGTTTGGCATTCGGCAGGATGATCGACCAGAACACCCGCAGCTCGCTGGCGCCGTCGATTCGGGCCGCCGAGTCCAGGTCCCGCGGGAGGGTGATGAAGAACTGCCGCAGCAGGAAGATCCCGGCCACATCCGCGGCGCGCGGGATGACCAGCCCGGCGTAGGTGTTGACCCAGCCGATGTCGGAGATCAGCTCGTACAGCGGCACCAGCAGCGCCTGGAAGGGCACCATCATGATCGCGATCAGCACGGTGAAGATCACATACCGGCCCTTGAAGTCGATCCGGGCCAACGCGTAGGCAGCCAGCGAGTTGAACACCAGGGACAGCCCGGTCACGGCAGCCGCGAACACGAAGGAGTTCCACGACTGCGCGAACACGGGGATGCGGGCAGTGAGCCCGTCGAAGTTCTCGAGCGTGAACCGGGACGGGATGAAGTTCGGTGGCCAGGAGAGCACCTCCGACTCCGGGGAGAAGGCGGAGAGCACCACCACGACCACCGGGAAGGAGGTGAGAGCCGCGAACACGAGTAGGCCGGCCACCACACCCGATTGCGTGAGCAGCCGGGCGGTGCTTGCGCTGCCCCGACGGCGGGCGGGCGGACGCGCGGGGGCGAGGGACGCCGTCGTGGTCTGATTCATGGCACTCACTCCAGGTCCTTCTCACGCTTGGCCCCGATCCGGAGCTGAATCAGCCCCAGGGCGAGGGTGATCACCAGCAATACGTAGGACAGGGCCGAGGCGAAGCCCATCCGGAAGTCGCGGAACCCGTCGGTGTAGATGCGGTAGACGATCGTCTCGGTGGCCCGGTCCGGTCCGCCCTGGGTCATGATGTAGATCTGGTCGAAGGCCTGGAACGCGCCGATGATCGCGAACACGATCACGAACGTCATCGTCGCGCGCAGCCCAGGCATGGTGACCGCCCGGAACTGACGCCAGGCGCCGGCACCGTCGAGGATCGCGGCCTCGTACAGATAGCGCGGGATCCCCTGTAGGCCGGCGAGGAAGATGACCATGAAGTAGCCGAAGTTCTTCCAGATCGCGACGGCGGTCACCGCCGGCAGTGCCCAGGTGGTGGAGGCGAAGATGTCACCCATCTGGATGCCGACCTTGCCGAGCCAGTACGGGATCAGGCCGAGGTTCGGGTCGAGCAGGAAAGCCCAGGCCAGGGAGGCCACCGCCATCGAGATGACGAACGGCAGGAAGATGATCGTGCGGAAGAAGCTGCGCAGCGGCACGTCCTTGCGGTTAAGCAGCAGCGCCGCCCCGAGTCCGACGGCGATCACCAAGGGTCCGTACATGACGGCGTACCCCACCGTGTTCCAGATCGCCCGCAACGTCGCCGGGTCGGTGAAGACGGCGACGTAGTTGTCCAGGCCGATCCAGGATTCCTCGCCGAAGCCGGAGGCGTCGGTGAAGGACAGCCGTAGCGCCGAGAACGCCGGGAGGAACACGAACGCGATGATCACCGCCAGCGCCGGGGCGAGGAACGCCGTCGCCCGCAACGCCCTGCCACGTTCGTGGCGGGCGATCTGGCGAGACCGGTCCGGCGGAATGCCGCCACCGAGGCGCCTGGGGGCCCGGTAGGCCGGTTGCACACTGGTCATGAGGTCTCCAAGGGCTCCGGTGGTGCCGGGGAATCCCCGGCACCACCGTCGATGTGGGAGTCGATCACTCGAACCGGGAGAGGATGTCGGCGATGGAGCCGGCAGTCTCGGTGGTCACAGCAGCGAGATCGCCGCCCTGGGTGACCGTGGTGTTCAGGGTCGACAGCTCGGCGTTGACGTCGGTCAGCCCGCCCGGGATGCCATACATCCGGATGTAGGAGTTCTCGGTGTGGTCGATCATGGTGCCCACGAACGGCGTGTCGCCGATCTGATCGGCCGTGATGTCCGTGCGGTTCGGCGGGTAGTAGGACTGCTGCGCCCACAGCACCTGCGAGTCGTGGGAGTTGTAGTAGCGCAGGAACGCCTCGGCGCCAGCCGTGGTCTGCTCATCGGCCTGGGAAGTCAGCCACCAGTAGTTGGCCGCGGCCTGGGTGACCACGCCTTCCGGGCCGGCCGGCATCTCGAAGACGTCGATGTCCAGACCCACGCTCTCGGCTCCGGTGATGATCCACGGGCCGATCACGGTCATCGCGGCCTTTCCTGCCTTGAACAGATCGACCGCCTCCGGCAGTGTCACATTCGTCGGGCCCCAGCCGCCCTCGTAGGCGTCTTGCCACCACTGCAGCGTCTCGACATTCTGCGGGGTGTCCAGCGTGACGTCGCCGTCGGTGTACACGGAGCCGCCGCCGGCCTGGATGAAGCTCGGAAGGAACGTGCCGTCGGCATCGGGCAGCGCGAGGCCGTAGATCTCCGGCTCACCGTCACCGTTCTCGTCCACGGTGAGCTCGTCGGCGAGGGCGACCCATTCCTCCCACGTGGTGGGGACGTCATCCTCGGTGATGCCCGCCTCGGCGAACATCTCGGTGTTGTACCAGACCGAGAACGGACCGTACGCCATCGGGACGGCGTAGCGGCTGCCGTCGAAGGTGGCGTAGTCGACCACGTGCGGGTAGTAGCTGTCCGTCTCGTTCTCCGGATTCTCGTAGAAGGAGTCCATCGGGACGAAGACACCCTGGTTGACGTAGCCCTCACCGGCGTCGGCGGGCTGGACCACGAGGTCAGGTCCGTTACCGGCGGAGACGGCGGGCAGGAGCTTGTCGGTGATGACGTTCCACGGGTTGACCTCGACGGAGATCTCGTACTCGTCCTGGGAGGCATTGAACTCATCAGCGAGCTGGTTGACCACGTCACCATCGGCCTCGGTGAAGCCGTGCCAGACGCTGACGGTGGTGGTACCGCTGTCGCCGTCACCGGAGTCACCGGCGTCGGTGCCAGAGGAGCACGCAGCGAGTGTCAGAGCGGCCGCGGTACCTGCGGCGAGCAGCACGCCGCGTGGGCGTCGTGCCGGTCGGCGTAGTGCTGGCGTTGAAGGGGACATCCTTGTTCTCCTTATCGGTAGTACATCGGTGTATGAGGGTGACCGATGCGGGGGAAGGGGGCTATTGAGATCAGGGGTTGATGTACGGGATACCGGCGGCGTCCACCGCACCCTCACCGGTGATCCGCTCACGGGGAATGACGCCCACGCGCCTAGACCATTGCTCATACGCCGCAGCGAGGGTTGCGACGAGCTCCGGACGATCGGCCGCAAGGTCGTGGGTCTCGGTGCGATCGGCGAGCAGATCGTAGAGCTCCCACGGGCCGGGGTACTTGCGTGCCAGCTTCCACTGGCCGAGGCGGACCGCGGCGTTGCCCTCGTGCTCCCAGTAGAGGGGGCGCTCTGGGCGATCTGAGCGGTCGCCACCCTGCAGGGCCGCGAGCAGGCTCGCTCCCTCCATCGGCGGCACGGCCGCACCGTTGCGCTCGGCAGGATAGGCGGCGCCAGTGGCCTCGAGGATGGTCGGCACCAGGTCGACGAGCTGGCCCGGGGCGTGGCACAGGTCTCCTGGTTGACCGAGACCGGCGGGCCAGTGCGCGATCAGTGGTGTGGCGATGCCGCCCTCGTGCACCCAGTGCTTGTATTCGCGGAACGGGGTATTGGAGACATTGGCCCACTCGGGGCCGTAGCTGGCGTAGGTGTCCTCGGGGCCGGGGAGAATGTGCGGCTTGTTGCCGTAGCGCATCGGCTCTCCGGCGCGGGTGGCCTGCGGAATCATCCGCAGGTCCCAGAAGCCGTCATGACCACCGGGAGGGAGGTCCTCGGCGCAGCCGCCGTTGTCGGAGAGGAAGAGGATGAGCGTGTTGTCCAGCCGGCCTGCTGCCTCGAGTGCATCCACGACGGCGCCAATCGCCCGGTCCATGGCGCTCACCTGGGCGGCGTAGACCTCCATCCGCCGGACCTGCCAGTCCTTGTCCGCCGCGGCTTCCCAGGCGGGAACGTCGGGGTCGCGCTCGCTGAGCGACCACGACTCGTCCAGGATGCCTTCGGAGATCATTCGCTGGCGGCGCTGCTCGCGCAGCTCGTCCCAGCCCGCGTCGAAGCGGCCGCGATAGCGTTCGATCTCCTCCTCACGCGCATGAAGCGGCCAGTGGGGCGCAGTGAACGGCAGGTACAGGAACATCGGGTTCTCGGCCTGGTCGCGGGCATGCTCGGCGACGAACTGCGCCCCCGCCGCCCCGATCGCGTCGGTGTAGTAGAAGTCCTCAACCTGCGCCTCGTCCACGGGAGATCCGTCCCGGTGCAGGCTCACTGGGTCGAAGAATGACCCCGCACCCTCGATGGTGCCGAAGGTGCGCTCGAACCCTCGGGCATTCGGCCACGACGGCGTGGGCGCGGCCATGTCGTCCGAGAGGTGCCACTTGCCGGAGAGGTAGGTGCCGTATCCCGCGTCGCGGAGAAGTTCGGCGATCGTGTGACACTCCTCGGCCAGGTCCCCGCGGTAGCCGCGGGGGCGCTCATCACCGGTGAGGATCCCGATCCCCACCTGGTGCGGCTGCAGTCCGGTGAGCAGGCTGGCGCGGGTGGGGGAACAGCGAGGCGAGTTGTAGAACTGGGTGAAGCGCGTACCGCGGCGCGCGAGCCCGTCGAGCACGGGCGTCTCGATCTCGCCGCCGTAGCAGCCGAGGTCGGAGAAGCCCATGTCGTCGGCGAGGATCACGAGCACATCTGGCCGCGTCATTGCGTGTTCAACCCTTCGTCAGGTCCGTAGTACAACGGTGTACTACGGAAGATTACGGACGTTTTCCGAGCCAGTCAACCCTGGTCAGGTCACCGATCGGTCACGGTCGGGGTTCCTGCCGCGTGGAGTCACGCAGCACCAGGCTGGCGGGCACCTCGATCGCCCATCGCTCCGGCGCCGCACCCTCAGCATCGTGCTCGGACCGGTTCTCCGCCTCGTAGAGGCTGCGCAACCGCCGCACGATCATGTCGACCGCCAGCTCGGCGAGCTGGGCGCGATCGACGGCCACCGTGCTCAGCGCCGGCACGCTGTACTGGGCATCGTCGATGTTGTCGAATCCCATCACCTGCACGTCCTCCGGAACGCGCCTGCCACTGCGGAGCACCTCGGTGAGAGCGCCGAGGGCGAGTGTGTCGTTGAAGCCGAAGACGGCGTCGAACGACACCCCTCGTGTCGTCAGGTCGCGGATGGCCGCGACACCGACCGCCTTGCTCCAGCCGTCGGTGGTGAGGATGAGCTGGTCGTCAACCTCGATGCCGTGCCGCTCGAGCGATTCCAGGTAGCCGCGGGTGCGCTCCCCCTCCGCTCCCACCACGGCTCCGAGGTCAGCGCCGAGCGCCACGATGCGGCGGGCGCCCCGGGAGATGAGGTGCTCCATCACGAGCTCTGCCCCACGCGCGTTCGCCATGTACACCTGATCGACGTCGTCGGTGATGCGGTGGTCACCCAGCACCACCACCGGAAACCCGGGTGGTGCCGACTCCGAGACCACGTCTCCGTGTCCGACCGGCGCCACGATCGCACCGTCCACGAGATGGGTGTGCGACCCCACCAGGCGCTCCACCGCCACGTGCTCGGAAGGTTCGACCTGCTCGATGATCACCTTCAAACCGGCCTTCGCTGCCTCGCGGATCACATCGTCGGCGAGCTCGGCGAAATACTGGTGCCGCAGTTCCGGAAGTGCCAAGCCGATCAGTCCGGTCCGGTTCGTCCGGAGCTTGCGAGCCGTCACGTTCAGCCGGTACCCCAGCTCGGCCATGGCAGCCTCGACCTGCGCCCGGGTCTCGGGGCGGATGTAGGGGTAGGTGTTGTTGACGACGTTCGAGACCGTCTTGACCGAGACCCCGGCCAGCTTCGCGACGTCACGCATGGTGGCGGGCATTGTGCTCCCTTCGCGCCTGAGCCGATCGTAGATCCTCTCAGGTCGGCCACCCACCGCGCGTACCGCCACCACGACCACCGGGGGTGAAGTTGACGTCGGTTATGGCCGGATAATCGACGTCAACTTCACCCCCGGCGAACGAGCCGCCGGTCTCAGGCCCCGGCAGTCATGCGGTAGTACATCTGGTTCCACCGCAGCTCACGCTGGAAGGCGCGCACCGTCGTCGAGGAATCGATCAGGGCCAGCTCGGTGCGGGAGATCTCGGCGAAGTCCTCGAACACCTCCGTGCCCACCTGCGTGGTCAGCACCGTGTGGTGGGCTCCCCCGGCGGTCAGCCAGGCCCGGGCGGAAGTCGTGAAGTCCGGGCGGGGCACCCAGACCGCCCGCGCCACCGGCAAGTTGGGCAGCTCGGCGTCGGGGCCCACGATGTCGACCTCGTTCGCCACCAGCCGGAACCGCTCCCGCATGTCGGACAGTGCCACGACGAGCCCCTCGCCCGGGTCGGTGTCGAACACCAGCCGCACCGGGTCCTCCCGGTCGCCGATACCGAGCGGGTGGATCTCCAGCCGCGGCCGGGAGGTGGTCAGTGACGGGCAGATCTCGAGCATGTGCGCGCCGAGGATCTTCTCCTTGCCGGGTGTGAGCTCGTAGGTGTAGTCCTCCATCAGCGAGGCACCGCCGGGCAGTCCGTAGCCCATCACCTTCGCCAAACGCACCAGGATCGCCGTCTTCCAGTCGCCCTCGGCGCCGAAGCCGTAGCCATCGGCCATCAGCCGCTGCACAGCCAGGCCCGGGAGCTGACGCAGCCCGCCGAGGTCCTCGAAGTTCGTGGTGAACGCCGAGAACCCGCCCGCGTCGAGGAAGGACCGCATCCCGGCCTCCTGCCGGGCACCGTAGCGCAGCGACTCGTGCCGCGGGCCCCCGGGCCGCAGTTCGGGAACCACCTCATAGGCGTCCAGATACTCTTGCACGAGGCCATCGATCGTCGCCTCGTCCACCGCGTCCACGGCGGCGACCAGGTCGTTCACGCCCCAGGTGTTCACCGAGACGCCGAACCGCAGTTCCGCCTCGGTCTTGTCGCCCTCGGTCACGGCCACGTTGCGCATGTTGTCGCCGAAGCGGGCGAGCTTCATCCCGCTCAGACTGGCCCACCCGACGGCGGCCCTCGCCCAGGTGCCGACCTGCGCCTGCACATCGGGCGTGCTGGCGTGCCCGACGACGATCTTGCGCGCCACCCCGAGGCGGGTGGCGATGTACCCGAACTCCCGGTCGCCGTGGGCGGCCTGGTTGAGGTTCATGAAGTCCATGTCGATGTCCGACCACGGCAGCTCCATGCCGGCCTGCGTGTGCAGGTGCAGCATCGGAGTGCGCAGCGCGTCGAGGCCGGTGATCCACATCTTCGCCGGGGAGAAGGTGTGCATCCAGGTGATCACGCCCACGCAGTTGTCGTCTGCGTTGGCCTCCAGCGCCGCCCGGCGGATGGAGGCGGTGTCCTTGAGCACGGGCTTCCAGACGATGCGCACCGACACCTCGGCGGATTGCTCCACGTGGCGTGCCACCTCCTGGGACTGCTCGGCGACCTGCTGCAGCGTCTCTTCGCCGTAGAGGTCCTGGCTTCCGGTGAGGAACCAGATCTCGCGGCCTTCGAAGGGGTTGTCCATGTCGTCAGTCCTTACCGTCCTGGGCGCGTTGGCCGTAGACGTTCTGGTAGCGGTCGAAGAGGGAGTCGATGTGCTCGGGAGCGATCGGGACGACGCCGCCGAGTTGGTGGGCGATGTGCACCGTGCGGGCCACGTCCTCGCACATCACGGCGGCCTTGACGGCGTCCTTGGCGTCGGAACCGATGGTGAACGGGCCGTGGTTGGCCATCAGCACCGCCCGGGAGCGGCTGCCCCGCAGGGTCTCCACGATGCCCTGGCCGATGGAGTCGTCACCGATGAGCGCGAACGGGCCGATCGGGATCTCGCCGCCGAACTCGTCGCCCATCATGGTGATCACACACGGGATCGGCTCGTTCCGGGCGGCCCATGCCGTGGCGTAGGTGGAGTGGGTGTGCACCACTCCCCCGACGTCGTCCATGTGCCGGTAGACGTAGGCGTGCGCGGCCGTGTCCGAGCTCGGAGTCAACCGGTCCGGGGTGCCGTCGTCGATCTTGGTGCCGTCGAGGGTGCACACCACCATCGACTCCGGCGTCAATTCGTCGTAGGAGACGCCGGAGGGCTTGATCACGAACAGCTCGGGGGCGTCGCTGCCGGACTCGAGCCGGACCCGCTCGGAGACATTCCCGGCGGTCCAGATCACCAGTTCGTAGCGGACGAGCTCGGCGTGCAGCCGCGCGACCCGCTCCCGGGTCGCGGCCACCTCGGCCTGAACGGCCGCGGGCATCTGGGCAAGGACAGGTCTGCTGGTATCGCTCATGAGAGCTCCTCGGGAACGGTCAGGGCTGGAGCGGCGTCGGCCTCGACGGCGTTGCTCGCCTCCCAGGCTTCGCGGCGGATGGTCTTGAGCCGCTTCATCACGTCGTTCTCACCGCGCCCGAAGTAGTCGTGCAGCCGCGTGTACTCGGCGAACAACCGGTCGTAGGCCTCAGTCGCGTCAGCGTTCGGCTGGTACGCGCCCACGACGCGGTGCCCCATGGCTGCTGCGGCAGCACGCACGTCCGGGTACACGCCGGCGGCCACAGCGGCATGGATCGCCGACCCGACCGCGGGGCCCTGGGTCGAGGTGATCGTGCTGAGCGGCAATCCGGTCACATCGGCGTACATCTGCATCAGGAACTCGTTCTTCAGCAGGCCACCGGCCACCACCAGTTCGGTGATCGGCACCCCGGAGGAGGTGAATGCCTCGATGATGGTGCGAGTGCCGAAGGCCGTGGACTCCAGCAGCGCCCGGTAGACGTCCTCGGGCCGCGTGGCCAGCGTCTGACCGATGATCACCCCGGAGAGCTCGGTGTCCACCAGCACCGACCGGTTGCCGTTGTGCCAGTCCAGGGCCACCAGTCCGTGGCCGCCGATCGGCTGCTTCTGCGCGAGCTCGGTGAGATAGGCATGCGTGGAGATCCCCCGGCGCTCGGCCTCGGCCGTGTATTCGGCGGGCACCCCGGTGGAGACGAACCACCCGAAGATGTCCCCGACGCCGCTCTGCCCGGCCTCGTAGCCGTAGGTACCGGCGATCACCCCGCCATCGACCACGCCGCACATGCCGGGGACCTCGTGCAGTTCGTCGCTGGTGACCACGTGGCACGTGGAGGTGCCCATGATGAGGGTCATCTGCCCGTTCCCGACGGCGTTCGCGGCCGGCAGGGTGACGTGCGCGTCCACATTTCCGGCAGCCACGGCGATGCCTTCCGGCAGGCCGGTCCAGGCGGCCGCCTCGGCCGTGAGATGTCCGACGGCGTCCCCCAGCTGGGCGATCGGAGCCTCCAGCTTCTCCTGGACGAAACCTCCGAAGTCAGGGTTGAGCGCCGTCAGGAAGTCCTCACCCGGATGGGCACCGTCCTGGTGGATGCCCTTGTAGCCAACGGTGCAGGCGTTGCGGGCGTACGAACCTCCGAGTTGCCAGACGATCCAGTCGGCCGCCTCCACCCACAGGTCCATCGCATCGTAGATCTCGCGGTCCTCCTCCAGCAGCTGCAGCCCCTTGGCGAACTGCCACTCGGAGGAGATGAGTCCGCCGTACCGGGGCAGCCAGGACTCGCCACGCTCGCGGGCGATCGCGTTGATGCGGTCGGCGTGGGGCTGAGCGGCGTGGTGCTTCCACAGCTTGACGTAGGCGTGCGGGCGGTCGGCGAACTGCTCGAGCTCGCACAGCGGCGTCCCGTCGGCGGTCACCGGGATCATGGTGCAGGCGGTGAAGTCGGTGGCAATGCCGACCACCTGGGCCGGGTCGATGCCGGCTGCCTCCACGGCGCGTGGCACGGCGGTGCGAAGTACCTCGACGTAGTCGGCCGGCACCTGCAGCGCCCACTCCGGGGGGAGCTCGGTGCGGGCGGGTGAGGCGGTGAGGGTCCGGTCCATCACGGCGTGGGCATAGGGGTGCTCGGCGCTTCCGAGTTCGGCACCGTCACGGGTCCGGACGACGACCGCCCGGCCGGAGAGGGTCCCGAAATCCACACCGATGGTGTAGGTGTCCTGGTCAGTCATGGCATTCCTTGGGTCGGCGTCATTGCACAGGTCGCGTTCTGGGCAGGCGTGCTGGTCCGGGCGGTCCGGCTGAGACTGGCGTGACCGCTGGTCCAGCCTCCCACGTCGTAATGTTAGCGTTCACAACATGGCGGCGCCACCCTCATCGATGGGTGGGCCGCGCACTCTCCGCGGGGGGCCCGGTGCTGGAACGCACGAGCAGCTCCGGCGGTACCGGTTCCGGACGGGCAGGCTCTCCCTGCACCGCGCGGATCAGTACCTCCATCGCCTGCCGGCCGAGCGCGCCGAAGTCCTGGCGCACGGTCGTCAGCGGCGGGATGAAGTGGTCGGAACCCTCGACGTCGTCATATCCGACCACCGAGACGTCCTCGGGTACCCGCACTCCGGCGTCGGCAAAGGCATGGAGCACCCCGAGTGCGGTCTGGTCGTTGGCAGCGAAGACAGCGTCGGGCAGGTTCCCGAGCAATCCCTGAGCCGCCTGGTATCCGGTGGCAGCGGTCCAGTCGCCCGGGACGTCGGCGCGAGGCACCAAGGACGCGGCCGCGAGCTCGGCGTGCCAGGCATCGCGACGGGAGATGGCATCGAACCAGTCGGCAGGGCCGGTGATGTGAACGAGATCGCGATGCCCGAGCCCGATCAGGTGACGGGCCAGCAACCGGGCTCCGCCGGCCTGATCCACCGAGAGGATCGGCGGGTCTCCCGGTGCACTGGTCATTGCGGCCAGCAGCAGCACCGGCACGTGCGCCGAGGCGGCTCGGGCGGCCGCTGCCACGCGTTCGTCCGGGGCGATCACCACGATGCCTTCCACCGACTGATCCATGAATGAGCCGAAGATGTCGGTCATGGCTTCTGGCGTCGGGTCGGTCGCCGTGGCGACGCTGACGAAGTAGCCGGCCGAGCGGGCTGACTGTTCGAGTACCGCGAGGGTGGTGGCCGGCCCGAAGTGCAACGAACCGCTCGTCACGATGCCGACGATCGCCGAACGCCGGGTGACGAGCGCGCGGGCGGCGCTGTTGCGGCGGTAGCCGAGTTCGGAGATCGCGTCGAGCACCTTCTCCCGGGTCTCCGGGCGCACATGGGGATGATCGTTCAGCACCCGCGACACCGTCTGGTGCGAGACACCGGCCACCCGGGCCACATCGCTCATCCCCGGACGCTGCGTCCGCGTGCTACCCGCCACCTGTCCTCCTCGCTCGCCGTGTGGGGAGAGCCTAGTGGCGCATCGGCACCTGCCCGCCCTCCGGTGCGACGTCGGAGCACTCGGGCTCGACGCAGTGCCGCAGTGCCGCAGTGCTAGCTGCGCCCTCAGGCCGCGGTGGCCAGGTGCCGGCGGACCAGCCCTGCGTCCGGGTTGGTGTGCGCACGTCCCTCGATCACGACCGTGGGCACCGTCTCGTTGCCGTCATTGACGCTGCGCACATAGGCAGCGGCCTCCGGATCGGTCCAGATGTTGACCCACAGGGCCTCGTCCCTGGCCGATCCGAGGCGGCGCCGCAACGCCGAGCAGTAGGTGCAACCGGGGCGCCAGTAGATGATCACCCGGCCGCGAGAGTCCACCTCGGCGAGCTGGGTGGCCACGGCGTGGGTGGTACCGCCACCACGGCCAGGAAAGCTCCACCAGCCGTACACCGCGACCAGCACGCCGACGGGGATCATCAACCACCACGAGATATCGGCGACGATCAGAGCCGCCATCGCGGCGATGAGGACGAGCAGGCCGAACCACAGCAATCGTGAGCGCATCCCCCCAGCGTTCCTGCCGGCGGCACGGTTCGTCATCCCCCGCGCGACGGATCCTCGCGCGGGCTTCATCACGCGATCGACAGTGCTGCATCAGGTGGAGCACTCTGTGGCCCACCTGACGCAGCACTGTCGCCTACGGCGACGATGCGAGGATCAGGCCGCGGCGAGGAACCCGTCGATCTGGTTGATCGAGAGGGTGGCACCTTCCTCCATCCCCATGTCGAGCACCTGCTGGAGCGCCTCAGCCGTGGCGTAGGTGCTGGTGTAGACCGCTCGGGTACCGCCGTCAATGGCCTCGAACCGGTAGACGTTCTCCGAGACGGGCGCCGTGTCGACTGGGCTGAGGTCGGCGTCGGCGAAGCCGTCCCGGAACCGGAGGGAGTGCGGCGCGTCGACCTCGGCGATCTCCCACCACCCCCCGTGCTTCTCACCCTCGGGGCTCGTCATGTAGTACGTGACTCGAGCTCCCGGGGTGAGTGAGTGCTCAACGAAAGTCGCCGGGTAGGTCGGCGGACCCCAGACCTGCTCGAGCTTGCGCGGGTCGGCGTAGATCCCCCACACCTGCTCCACAGGCGCGGCGAACTCGGCGGTGATGGTGAGAGTGCGGGTGTCGATGTCCTTCTGGACTCCGGTGACAGGCATGATCAGTGCTCCTTCGTGGTGTCGATCGGGCTGGGTGAAGACGAGCCGGACTCGGATGGGGAGGCGAGGAGGTCGTCCATCCTCGCGATGCGTCCGCGCCAGACCTGCTCGATCTCGGTGAGCATGGAGCCGACGGAGCGGACGGTGTCGATATCGCCGGTCGCGAGCGCCTCACGACCGACGCGGCGCTTGGTGATCAGACCGGCTCTCTCGAGCACGGCGACGTGCTTCTGCACCGCGGCGAAGCTCATGTCGTAGTGCTGAGCCAGCGCCGAGACCGAGTGCTCCCCGGCCAGGACGCGGCGCATGATGTCGCGCCGGGTCCGGTCGGCGAGCGCGTGGAACAGGGCATCTGCCCGGTCCTCGTTGGTGCCCTCGGTCATGAGTACAATCTACAACCGATTGGTTGTAGGTTGCAAGGCTCAGACCCGAAAACACGAAATCCGTCGTCGATCTGGTCACTGTGAGTGACCAGATCGACGACGGATTCCTGATAGCGGGCGATTCAGCGACGCAATCGACCGCGATACGTCAGCCCGCGCACCATAGCGCCCACACCCGGCGCAGCTGTGTCACGCCGGACAGTGCCCACCCGGGGAACCGGGGGCAGCGCGCTACCGAGTTGTCAGCGGGGCGTGCCGCCGCTGGTGGCCCGGCGGGGAGCACGACGGCGAGATGGCCGCCCTCCCCCGTCACGCCCCGCGGAGGTATCGCGAGCAGGGCGCGCCCCACTCTCGGACACGTAGACCGCGCGACCGCCACCTTCCGCCGTCCGCGCAAGGCGAGCTCCGCCGTCGGCAGTGGGCCTGGAACCACGGGCGCCATTCCGCGTGCGCGAGCCGCCGTCGTCGCGACGCCGGCCTTGCTGCCCACCATCTGGAGCCGAGCCCGACGCTCCTTGACCGCCGCGCGGGCGGCGTCCCCGGCCGGAACGGCCCTGACCCGAACCGGCGCGACCGGATCCGCCCTGCCCGCGAGCGGGCTGTGCGGCGGGCTTGCGGGCCGCAGCTTCCGGCGCCTCGTTCGGTGCCACGCGCGGCGCCATCTCCCCGACCAGGCCGGCGACGATCGCCGCCTCCGGTGCGGTGGGCTGGGCGCCGATCTTGGCGGCCCGCAGCAACTGGCGAACGTCCTTGCGCTGCTCCGGGAGCATGATCGTGACGACCGTTCCGCCCGAACCGGCGCGCGCGGTGCGGCCGGAGCGGTGCAGGTAGGCCTTGTGCTCGGCCGGGGGGTCGACGTGCGCGACAAGGTCGATGTCGTCGACGTGGATCCCGCGCGCCGCGATGTCCGTGGCCACGAGCACCTTCACCGCGCCCGTGGAGAACGCGTCGAGGTTCCGCTCGCGAGCATTCTGGGAGAGGTTGCCATGCAGGTCGACGGCGGGGATTCCGCTAGCCGTGAGCTGGCGCGCCAGCTTGCGGGCCTGGTGCTTGGTCCGGGTGAAGAACAGCCGGCGGGTGCGGCCCGAGGCGAGCTGCTCGACCAGGTCGCGCTTCGCGCCCACGTCAGCCACCTCGAGGATGTGGTGGGTCATCGCGGCCACCGGCGAGGAGGAGGGGTCCACGGAGTGGGTGAGGGGGTTGGTGAGGTACCGCTTGACGAGGATGTCCACACCGTTGTCGAGGGTGGCGGAGAACAGCATCCGCTGCCCGCCGCGCGGCGTCGCGTCGAGGATGCGCTTGACGGCCGGCAGGAACCCCAGGTCCGCCATGTGGTCCGCCTCGTCGAGTACGGAGATCTCGACGGCGTCCAGGCGCAGGTGGCCCTGGCCCTTGAGGTCTTCGAGGCGTCCGGGGCAGGCCACGAGGATGTCGACGCCGCGGCGCAGCGCCTCCACCTGCTTGCCCTGGCCGACGCCACCGAAGATCACGGTGTGGGTCAGACCCGCGGCGGCGGCCAGCGGGGCAATGGTCTCGGCGATCTGCGAGGCCAGCTCGCGCGTGGGAGCCAGCACGAGTCCGCGCGGAGCGCCGGACCTGCCCGGACGGGAGTCGGACAGGCGCGCCACCAGCGGCAGCGAGAAGGCGAGAGTCTTACCGGAACCGGTACGACCACGGCCGAGCACGTCACGGCCGGCGAGGGTGTCGCGCAGCGTGGCCGTCTGGATCGGGAACGGCTCGGTGATGCCACGCCCTTCGAGGGAGCGCACCAGCGAAGCGGGTACGCCGAGGGCGCGGAAGGACAGGGGGGAATCAGACATGAAGAGAACAGCTCTCTGAGGTAGGGATTCACCGCAGAGACCGTCACTGGTGCTACTCGGCGTCCAGGTGAGCGCACACGAAACCGCGATGCCGGGCGCGAGTCGACAACGCCCTGCCCTCAGTCTCCCCTATCGGGCCCCGAAACCACGACTTGCGTGGCGAGTGTCACATCGGCCGGGATGAAGCGGACCGTCCGCCCCGCCACCTGCCGACCCGCGTTCCCGGTACCGACCTCAGTTCCCGGCGCCGACCGAGGCGGGAACCTCGGTCAGCGCCCGGAACCTGGGTCCGCACCGGGCAGATCGGTCAGTCTGCCCGCTCGGTCGCCATGTGCACCGTCGTGCGCAGCGCGGTCTCGCGCACCAGCACGATCGCCAGCAGGGTGACGATCGAGGCGGCGCCGGCAATCTCGAACAGCAGCCCGAAGGAGTCGCCATAGGCCTGGTGGAAGAGCTCCTGCAGCGCCGCGGGCAGGCTCGCCACGTCCAGGCTGCCCTGGCTCGCCCCCACCTGGGAGGCGTCCATACCCAGGGCCTGGACGCCGTCGGTGATGCGTGAGGTGACCTGGTTGGCCAGCACCGCCCCGAGGACGGAGACTCCGATCGTTCCCCCGACCGATCGGAAGAACGCGATCGTGGCCGAGGACGCGCCGACATCCTTGACGTCCACAGTGTTCTGCACGGCGAGCACGATGTTCTGGATCAGTCCCCCGACGCCCACGCCGGAGACGGCCATGAACACAGCCACGACCCAGTAGGGCGTGGTGTGGTCGAGCACAAGCCCCAGCCCGCCGAGCCCGACGACGAGCAGCACGGCCGCCACCACCATCACCGGCCGCCACCGGCCGGTGCGGGTGACGATCTGACCACTGGCGATGCCGGCGGCCATCTGCGAGACGATCAGCGGGATGGTCATCAACCCGGCCGTGGTGGGTGAGTGACCGCCTGCGAGCTGGAAGTACTGCGTGGCGAACACCCCGGTGCCGAACATCGCGACCCCGACGGCGATACTCGCGACGATCATCAGGCCAGTGGTGCGGTTGCGCAGCACCCGCAGCGGAATGATCGGCTGCGAGGCACGCAACTCCACCCGCACCAGGATCACCACAGCGAGCAGCGCACCACCGAAGAAGGCTCCCGTCTGCCAGGAGAGCCAGGCGAAGTCGTTCCCGGCGAAGGTGACCCACAGCATCGGCAGGGCAGCGGCGATCGCGACCAGCACCGCTCCGGCGATGTCGAGGCGCACCCGAGCACGCGGCGACGTGGGCAGAGTGAGGGTGGCCTGCAGCACCGCGATGGCGATCACGGCGAGCGGTACGCACACGAAGAAGCACCAGCGCCAGTGCAGGTGGTCGGTGATCACGCCACCCAGCAGCGGGCCGGAGACCGTGGCGACGGCCATCACGGCCCCCATGTAGCCGAAGTACCGGCCGCGTTGCCGGGGCGGGATGATCGTGCCGAGCACCGCCTGCACGAGCGCGGTCAGGCCACCCATCGCCAGCCCTTGCACGGCCCGGAAAGCCATCATCGCCGGAATCGCCTGTGCAGCCCCTGCCCCGATGGAACCGATCACGAAGAGCACGATCGCGGTCTGGACGAGGACCTTCTTGTTGAACAGGTCCGCGAGCTTGCCCCAGATCGGCGTGGAGATCGCCATCGCCAGCAGGGCCGCGGTGATCACCCAGGTGTACTGCCGCTGCGTGCCGCCCAGGTCGGCCATGATCGTCGGCAGGGCCGTGGAGACGATCGTGGTGGAGATCATCGCGGTGAACAGGCCCGCCAGCAGGCCGGTCAAGACCTTCAGGATCTCCCTGTGGGTGTACTCGCGGGTCTCGATCTGCTCGGCAATGGTGTCGGTCACGACCTGGCTCACCTCTCATTCGACGCCAGCGGGCACGCGGAGAGGGGCAGCCATCTCCGCGTGACCTGCGGAGCCAGCGTAGCAACTAGTTGTGTAACACAACTATCCTGGAGGGGTGTGAGGCTCCTCACCGGCTGCCCCGTCCGGGCGCAGGTCGTGGTTGAGGCGGCCCATGAGGCGCGCCAGGTCACTCAAGTCTTCCGGCGACCATCGGGCGAGCCGGGCCGAGAACACCGCCCGACGGCGCCGCCTCGCCTCTCGCAGCGAGTCCGCCCCGTCGGGCGTCAGTTGCAGCAGCCTGGCCCGGGCGTCGCCGGGGTCGACCGTGCGCTCCAACAGACCTAGCCCCTCCAGATCGGCGATCACCCGGGACAGCGTGGACTTGTGCAGGTCCAGGCGCTCGGCGACCTCCTGGGCACGCACCCCCGCCCCGGTCCCCTCGCCCGGGATCTGGAGATCGTCGATGGCAGCGAGCACGGTGTAGCCCGAGGGTTCGAGCTGGGGATGCACCTGGGTCGCGAGGCTGCGCGAGGTGTAGCGGGCACGGCGCCAGAAGGCCGTGATCTCCGCTTCAGCCGCAGCGAGCTCGGCGCCATGGGTTCCCGGGTCAGCTGTGGGTTCACGGTCGGGCGAGGACATGCAGGCACACTATCCGCCGCTCCACTACCGATGCGGTTCGGCCACCGGGCCGGTGGTCATGCTAGATGTACAGCAGAAGTCATGCTGACCGTACAGTTCATGTCCCGACTCCAATCGGTAGGCTCACAGTTCGTGACCATTCTTCTGACAGGTGACTCGATCACCGACTGCGGCCGTGACCGATCCGATCTGACCAGCCTCGGCGAGGGCTACGCCTCGCTGGTGGCGGCGGACACTCCGGAGCAGCGGGTGATCAATACCGGCATCGGCGGCAACCGCGTGGTCGACCTCCAGGCCCGGTGGGAGGAGGATGTCCTCGCCCACTCCCCCGAGGTGCTCTCGATCATGATCGGCATCAACGACACCTGGCGCCGCTACGACTCCGACGACCCCACCTCGGCCGAGGCCTACGAATCCGGCTACCGCGACCTGCTCACCCGCTCCCGGTCCGCCGGGGTGAAGCGGATCATCCTGGTCGAACCGTTCCTGCTGCCGGTCAACGCCGACCAGTGGGCCTGGCGGGAGGATCTCGACCCGAAGATCCAGGCGGTGCGCCGTCTGGCTGCCGAGTTCGACGCCGAGTATCTGGCCACCGACGGCCCGCTCACCCAGACGGCGTCACGCACGTCACCGGAGTTCCTCGCCCACGACGGCGTGCACCCCACCCCGACGGGACACCGCTTCCTCGCTGACCTCTGGTTGGACAACTACCGCCGCTGAGTAGCCGGCGCACCCGAGCGCACCGCCGTCGATCTCCTACAGTGGGCCCATGCTTCGCCACTGTCATCGCGTCGCCGGTGCAGCGATGCACCGCTCCACCGACGCCATCGGTCGCCGGGCGCCGTGATGGACGTCCTCGTCCAACTCGAGCAGCGACTCGATTCGCTGGCCCCGGCCGAGCGGAAGCTCGCGCGTGCCATTCTCGCCGACCCCGAGATCGTCGTCGCCTCCACCATCGCCGAACTGGCGCAGCGTTGCGCCACGTCGCAGGCCACGGTCGTCCGCTTCTGCCGCGCTGCAGGATTCGATGGGTACAAGTCCTTCCGTCTGGCCGTCGCGTCCGCCCGTAGCCGCGAGGCCGAGGCGCTCAGCTACCTTCGCGTCTCCGACGCTGAGATCGCAGCCGACGACGACGTCCCCTCCCTGGTCGCCAAGGTCGCCTATCAGCAGATGCGTGCGATCGAGGAGACGGCCCAGCACATCGACGCGGCCGCACTCGACCATGTCGCACACGCACTCGGCGCTGCCGAGCGGGTGGACATCTACGGCGGCGGCTCCAGCGGGCTCGCCGCCGCTGACCTGCACCAGAAGCTCACCCGCCTCGACATCGCGTCGAGTTGCTTCGTCGATCCGCACCTGGCACTGACAGCAGCAGGCCTGGCGAACAAGGCACGCGTCGCCGTGGCCTTCTCCCACAGCGGCAGAACGCAGGAAACCGTCGCGTTCCTCACCGCCGCCGGTCAGCACGGCGGTACCACGGTGGCAGTCACCAACGCACCTTCCTCTCCTGTCGCCCAGGCAGCACAGATCCTGCTGCCCACCCACGCCCGCGAGCCTGAGAGACGCTCCGGTGCGATCGCGAGCCGGATGGCACAGCTTGCCGTCGTGGACTACCTGGTGGTCCGGATGCTCCAAGCCGACGTCGAGCACCTGGCCGAGCCACTGCAGCGCACCCGCGAGGCCGTCCAGGCGCTCCGCCTCGATGAAGAATTCCGCCAGTAGGCCGATGACTTCTCCGCGACCCGCCTCCAGATGATTTAGAAACAAATCTTCCGTTTGCCTCGCTCGGTTGGTACTTTCTAATCAGGCCGGGTGCCGGTTCCGACTCGGTCGACCTCAGACATCGCTGTCATCTGTCGAGCCCGGGAGGCCCAATGACCCGCCGAATCCGATCCGTCGCACTCACGCTGGTGGGAGCGCTCGGACTTGCCACGCTCGGAGCGGGAGTCGCTTCGGCCGGACCGCCGGCGACCCTGATCGTGCACTATGCCGGGCCCGGTGAGCCGGCCATCGAGGGTGTGCCACTCGACGGAAATGCGTCAGTGACCGACACCGGATCCGATGAGTTCGGGCAGTGGACGCAGCTCACTTTCCCGAGCGCGATCGACGACAGTGCACTCGGCTTCCGCGTGGCCGGGGACTCCACCTTCGCCGAGGATGTCCGCTACGTGTGGGCCGACGGCGATCACGCCGAGACCTGGGTCATGGACGGCGACCCGCGGGCCTACGCCGAACCGCAACGCGTCCCCGAGGACCAGTTGCGCATCGAGGATCGGCGCGGCTATGTCGACGTCGATGTGCTCGCCGACCTGCTGGGCGTCGGCGTCAGCACCGGACGCAACGGCTACCAGTTCGACGGATACGCCACCGGCAGCCTCGATATCCTCACCCTCACACGCGGCCGCGACTACCACGAGATCGCGGTGGATATCGATCGGTTCGCCTCGAACGCCACCGGCCGGATGCTCAGCAACTACACGAACCTGGTCTTCCAGGACATCGACGGCATCCGCGACGGCGAGGACTACTTTCTCTCCCTCGCCTCCGTCGAGCGGCTCCTTCAGATCGGCACTCACATCGACGCCTCCGGCACATACTTGTTGGACACCCTGCCCGTGGCGCACGACGACCTCGGCACGGCCGATCCCGAACAGCTCGGCTTCAGCGCGGCCGGGCTCGCCGATCTCGACCGGTTCGCCCAGCAGCAGATCGACTCAGGCTGGCCGGGCCTGGCAGTCGTGGTGACCAAGGACGGCCAGACCGTCCTGGAAGAGGCGTGGGGCGACGCCCTGGTCTCTTCGACCGGAATCGACTCCGACGGGACCATCACCGAGGCGACCCCTCTCCCCGAGGCAGGCCGGATCCCGGCCACCACTGACACTCTGTGGGACCTGGCATCGAACACGAAGATGTACGCCACGAACTACGCGATCCAGCGGCTGGTCAGCGAAGGACTGCTGGACCTCGACGCCACCATCACGAGCTTCCCCGGCTGGGAGAACTTCACCGACGCGAACTCCGAGTACACCGGCAAGTGGACCGTCGGCGGCGAGGGCGGCATCGACGCCGTGTACACCGGCAAGGAGACCATCCGCGTGCGTGATCTGCTCAACCACCGCGCCGGCCTCATCCCCGACCCCGAGTACCCGAACCTCACCTCCGCCGGGGAACTCTGGTACCAGGCCGACGATCCGGACGACCGCACCGGGATCATCGACGCCATCAGCCGCACCCCGCTGATGTATGCCCCTCGCACCACGTTCGCCTACTCGGACGTCGACTACATGATCCTCGGACTGCTCGTGGAGCAGGTCAGCGGTCAGCGTCTCGACGTCTACCTGGAGGAGAACTTCTACGGCCCGCTCGGCCTCGAGAACACGATGTTCAACCCGCTGGACCACGGGATCGACCCCTCCCAGGTGGCGGCCACCGAGCTCAACGGCAACACCCGGGACGGGAACGTCTCCTTCGGTGAGTTCGAGGGCGGCGACCCGGTTCCGATGCGCGAGTACACCCTCCAGGGTGAGGTCCACGACGAGAAGGCCTGGTACTCCATGGCCGGTGTGGCCGGCCACGCGGGCTTGTTCTCCACCACCTCGGACATGGCCGTTCTCACCCAGCTGATGCTGAACCAGGGCCTGTACGGCGGGCAGGAGTACTTCGACGCCGACGTCGTCGAGGAGTTCCTCGCACCGACACCCGGCAACGGCAGTTACGGCCTGGGGTGGCGGCTGCACACCAACGGTGGCCAGGGGTACTACTACTTCAACTGGGGCCCGAGCCGGTACACCTACGGTCACCAAGGCTGGACCGGCACTCTGACGGTGATCGATCCCGTGCACCAGATGACGATCACGATCCTGACGAACATGCGCCACGCACCCGTCGTCAGCCCACCCAACGGGTTCGAGACCGGCAGCATGCCGCTGGCCAATCTCGTCCCTGTCTCGGCCTACGTCTACCGCGCATTGACAGGGATCGGCGACGACTACACGATCGCGACCTCGCTCGAGGAGGTGGCCGGGGTCGAGGTGCCGTTCGGCGCTTCCGAGGCCGATGCGCTGGCGGGCCTTGCGCCGTCGACCACCCTCACGGACTCCGACGGCGTCACGCATGAGGTGCCTGTGACGTGGACTCTCGAGGGGTACAGCCCGCAGACTCCCGGCGCCGTCGCTGCCTCCGGCATCGTCGAGCTGCCGGCCACAGTGCTGCAGGACGCCGACGCACCGATCGCACTGGAACTCGCGAGCACCGTGACCGTGCTCGCGGAGGAACCGGTCGATCCCGATCCGACCGACCCGGGCACCCCCACCAACCCGACCGACCCGGGTGACCCGGGTGACCCGGGTGACCCGGCCACGGGTGACACCGATCCAACCGATCCTGGTGAGCCCACCGACCCCGGGCAGTCCGCCGGCGGTGACCTGCCGCAGACCGGCGCATCGGGCACCGGCGTGCTGATCGGTGCGGCCGCCGTAGCGCTGCTCGCCGGAGCGGCGCTACTGCTCCTGCGGAGGCTGCGCCACCAGCGCTGACGTGCACGGTCTGGCGTCGCGCAGTGACCAGTCGTCAGGCGAGGTGGTGAGGTTGTCGTCGGTGTCGACCCCATGATCGACGGCATCCTCACCCCCGGTGAGGTTGTCGTCGGTGGGACCGCGAGCAGGGCGTCGGTGCAAGTCAGGCGGGTGCACGACCCGCGCACCCCACCCACACCGAAGGCCGGCCACCCTCCCAGGGTGACCGGCCTTCGTATGGTGGGCTCCGCCGTGACTATTCTCCGCCGGCTGCCGCCGGGAGCTCGGGTGAGGCGCCCGCTCCCACGGCCAGCGGCTCCTTCTCGGTCTCCTTGTCCACCCCGGTGAAGGTGAACTCGCCGAGGAGGCCCTCGCCGGTGGCGTCCACGACGACCTTCTGGCCGGCGTGCAGTTCGCCGTAGAGGATCCGCTCGGAGAGCTGGTCCTCGATCTCGCGCTGGATCGCGCGGCGCAGCGGCCTTGCACCGAGCACCGGGTCGTAGCCGCGCTCGGAGAGGAGGTCCTTGGCGGCCATGGTGAGCTCGAGGTCCATGTCCTTGTCGGCCAGGCGACCAGCAAGCTGGGCCACCATGAGATCGACGATCTGGTAGATCTCCTCCTGGGAGAGCTGCGGGAACACGATGGTGTCGTCCACGCGGTTGAGGAACTCGGGGCGGAAGTGCTGCTTGAGCTCCTCGTTCACCTTGGTCTTCATCCGGTCGTAGCTCGTCGAGAGGTCGCCGCCGGCCTGGAAACCGGTGATCAGACCCTTGGCGATGTCCCGGGTGCCGAGGTTGGTGGTCATGATGATCACGGTGTTCTTGAAGTCGACCACACGGCCCTGCGAATCGGTCAGGCGACCATCCTCGAGGATCTGCAGCAGCGAGTTGAAGATGTCCGCGTGGGCCTTCTCCACCTCGTCGAAGAGCACCACGGAGAACGGACGGCGCCGCACCTTCTCGGTGAGCTGGCCACCCTCTTCGTAGCCGACGTAGCCGGGAGGCGAACCGAACATCCGGGAGACGGTGTGCTTCTCGGAGTACTCACTCATGTCCAGCTGGATGAGGGCGTCCTCATCACCGAACAGGAACTCCGCGAGTGCCTTGGCGAGCTCGGTCTTCCCGACGCCGGTGGGTCCGGCGAAGATGAACGACCCACCCGGGCGCTTGGGGTCCTTCAGACCGGCGCGGGTGCGGCGGATCGCCTGGGAGAGCGCCTTGACGGCGGCATCCTGGCCGACGATCCGCTTGTGCAGCTCGTCCTCCATGCGCAGCAGCCGCGAGGACTCCTCCTCGCTGAGCTTGAACACCGGGATGCCAGTGGAGGCGGCGAGCACCTCCGCGATCAGCTCCTCGTCCACCTCGGCGACGTTGTCCATATCGCCGGCCTTCCAGGCCTTCTCCTTGTCCAGTCGCGTGCTGGAGAGGTGCTTCTCCTCGTCCCGCAGGCGTGCTGCCTTCTCGAAGTCCTGGTCATCGATCGCGGACTCCTTGGCGCGGCGCGTCTCGGCGATCTGCTCGTCGAGCTCACGCAGTTCCGGCGGTGCGGTCATGCGGCGGATGCGCAGGCGAGCACCGGCCTCATCGATCAGGTCGATCGCCTTGTCCGGCAGGAACCGGTCGTTGACGTACCGGTCGGCCAAGTTCGCAGCGGCCACAAGCGCGGCATCGGTGATGGTCACCCGGTGGTGGGCCTCGTACCGGTCACGCAGACCCTTGAGGATCTCGATCGCGTGGCTGAGCGTCGGCTCGGCCACCTGGATCGGCTGGAAACGACGCTCGAGCGCCGCATCCTTCTCGATGTGCTTGCGGTACTCCTCCAGGGTGGTGGCGCCGATGGTCTGCAACTCACCACGGGCCAGCATCGGCTTGAGGATGCTCGCAGCGTCGATCGCGCCCTCGGCAGCACCCGCACCGACGAGCGTGTGGATCTCGTCGATGAACAGGATGATGTCACCGCGGGTGCGGATCTCCTTGAGCACCTTCTTCAGCCGCTCCTCGAAGTCACCGCGGTAGCGGGAACCGGCCACGAGGGCGCCGAGGTCAAGGGTGTAGAGCTGCTTGTCCTTGAGGGTCTCGGGCACGTCGCCGCGCACGATGTCCTGAGCCAGCCCCTCCACCACGGCCGTCTTTCCGACGCCGGGCTCACCGATCAGCACCGGGTTGTTCTTGGTGCGGCGGGAGAGCACCTGCATCACGCGCTCGACCTCGAGCTTGCGCCCGATCACCGGGTCGAGCTTGGACTCGCGTGCCGCCTGGGTGAGGTTGCGGCCGAACTGGTCCAGCACGGCAGAGCCGGAGGGCGTGCCCTCGGCCGGACCGCCGGCGGACACGGTCTCCTTGCCCTGGTAGCCGTTGAGGAGCTGGATCACCTGCTGGCGCACCCGGTTCAGGTCGGCGCCGAGCTTGGTGAGCACCTGGGCGGCCACGCCTTCACCCTCGCGGATGAGGCCGAGCAGGATGTGCTCGGTGCCGATGTAGTTGTGGCCGAGCTGGAGCGCCTCCCGCAGGGAGAGCTCGAGCACCTTCTTGGCGCGCGGCGTGAACGGGATGTGCCCGCTCGGCGCCTGCTGGCCTTCCCCGATGATCTCCTGCACCTGTTGGCGCACAGCCTCCAGGGAGATGTCCAGGGATTCGAGGGCCTTGGCAGCGACCCCCTCGCCCTCGTGAATGAGACCGAGCAGGATGTGCTCGGTGCCGATGTAGTTGTGGTTGAGCATCCGTGCCTCTTCTTGGGCAAGGACGACAACCCGACGGGCTCGGTCGGTAAATCTCTCGAACATCTCGGTGCTCCTCACTGGCCTCGGACCGCAGGTGGCAGTCGTGGCGGTGTGTCATCCAGGCTAACCGGGGCAGGCATGCCCCTATGCCCCTGTTCGCCAGCGGCAGAGAGCACGGTTGGGTCACGAACCTCCTGCGCCCCGCTCGCGTCACAATGGAGCGATGTCCCCTCTCACCCTGCGCGGCGGCCCGGGCACCCGGGTGGAGGCCGAGATCGAGGAGAAGCGATCGCGCTTCCTGTGCCGTCTCGTGCGGGTGACGCGGGAGGAGGAGGCGAGGGCCGCCGTCGAGAATGCTCGCAAGGAGCACCACGATGCCCGCCACCACTGCTCGGCGTTCGTGCTGGGGGCCGGGCAGGGCCAGATCCGCCGCTCCCACGACGACGGCGAGCCGTCCGGGACCGCCGGCGCCCCGATGCTCGAGGTGCTCACGGGGCACGGTCTGGTGGATTGCGTCGCCGTCGTCACCCGGTACTTCGGGGGCGTTCTCCTCGGAGCGGGCGGGCTGGTGCGCGCCTATTCCGGTGCCGTCACGGCGGCCGTGGACCAGGCGAGCAGCCAGGGCAGGCTCGTGCAGCGGGTTCGTCGAGAGCTGGCATCGGTGGATCTCCCCCACGCCGACGCCGGCCGGGTCGAGGCCGACCTGCGCGGCCACGGGGTCCTCGTGCTGGGCACCGAGTACGGCACCCAGGCGCGGCTGCAGCTGGCATGCGCCCCCGACGGCGTAGGTCACCTGCGCCACCGTCTCGCCGCTGCCACGGGCGGCACCGCCGAGTTGATCCTGCACGGGCAGGAGTGGGTGGACGCCGAACTCGGTGCCGGGTGAGCGGCAGCACAGAGGGGTGAAGCGCCGGATACGCCGTAGACTGAGAGTGCCCGCGGCTCCCAATGTCGGTAGCACTCCCCCCTTCTCCGCTGGAGCCACGATGACCACCCCGTGTGCCGCTTCCGCACGTTCCACTGACGGCGCACCCACCCGGCCGTCACCGGAATCCTCTCGTAGCCTTCCGGGCCGGACTGCGTCGAACTCACCTGTGCTCACCGGGCGCCGCCTGACCCTCGCTCTGGCCGCGATGGCACTGGGCGGGTTCACGATCGGGACCACCGAGTTCGCGAGCATGGGCCTGCTGCCGCAGATCGCCACCGGGCTGAGCGTCACAGTGCCGGAAGCGGGCCGGCTGATCTCGGCCTATGCACTCGGGGTCGTCATCGGTGCACCGTTGATCGTGATGGCCGCCGCCCGGATGGAACGCACGCGGCTGCTGGTGCTGCTGGCTGCGAGCATCGCCGTCACGAACGCGCTCTCGGCGGTGGCACCGACCTATCCGACGATGCTCGCGGCGCGGTTCCTCGCCGGAGTGCCGCACGGGGCGTACTTCGGGGTGGCGGCCCTGATCGCCGCCGCACTGGCTGGTCCTGCGCGCCGGGCCCGCGCCGTCTCCATGGTGATGTTGGGACTGACCATCGCCACGATGGTCGGCGTCCCGCTCGCCACGGCGCTGGGCCAGGCGGTGGGCTGGCGCTCGACTTACGGGCTGGTCGTCCTCACCGCGCTGGCCACTGTCGTGGCCGTCTGGCGGTTGGTGCCACCGCTCCCCCGCCCGGCAGCGCCGGCATCCGCGCGCAGCGAGCTGCGGGCGTTCCGTTACCCGCAGGTGTGGTTCGCGCTCGGCATCGGGGCGATCGGCTTCGGCGGCATGTTCGCCGTCTACAGCTATATCGGCGAGATCGTCCCGGAGGTGTTCTCGCTGACCTCGGCGGCGGTGCCGCTGGCACTCCTGGTGTTCGGGATCGGGATGACCGTGGGGAACCTGGTGGCCGGAAGGCTGGCGGACCGGTCGGTGATGGGCACGGTGGTGGCCGGACTGGTCGGGATGGCGGTCCTGCTGGTGGTGTTCGCCGTCACCGGGCCGGTGCTGACCGCAGGCCTGCCGATCCTCGGGATGACCGGCTTGTTCCTGATCGCCACGATCTCCCAGTTCCTCGGGCCGTCCCTGCAGACCCGGCTGCTGGACGCCTCCCCGGACGCACCCTCCCTGGCAGCGGCGCTGCACCATTCCGCGTTGAACATCGGGAACGCGACCGGTGCCTGGATCGGCGGTCTCGTGATCGCGGCGGGTCTGGGGTATCTGGCGCCGGCGTGGGCTGGAGCGATCCTCGCGGTCGCCGGGCTGGTGGTGGCGGGAGCCTCGGTCCTGGTGGAGCGGCGCGACACCGAGCGCGCCCTGATCTGAGCGCGGCGCTGGTCACAGGACCACGGCATCCGTGGCCTGGGTGGTGATGTCACCGACGATGGCCTCGATGTGCATCGAACCACTGTCTCAAGCCGGGAGCGCTCCGGCCAGCCGGATGACATCGACAGCGCGCGACTCTACAGCTCGCCGACGTCCTCCACGTCGAGGATCTCGGTGAGCGGCACGGCAGCGAGTCCCTCGGCGATGGCGTAGCGGCGCTCTCCTGGATACACCACGGAGAGCCGATCGAGATCGAGGTCGGCAAGAGCGGATCTCATCGACACCGTCGCGCGGGGGGCGTCGGCTCGTTTGATCTCGAAGCCCAGCCTCTTCCCATGCCCCTCCAGCAGCAGATCAAGCTCCGCTCCATTGCTGGTGCGCCAGAAGTACGGCCGATAACCCGGAGCGCGCCGGAGGATCTCCTCGATCACGAACGTCTCCCAGGAGGATCCGACACCGATGTGTCTCAGCAGGGCGGCCCGATCAGGAACTCCGCCCCAGAGCGCATGAAGGATTCCGGTATCCCGGAAGTACACCTTCGGAGACCGGACCAGCCGCTTGCCCAGATTCGCATGCCACGGCAACAGCACGCGTATCAGCATCGCATCCTGGAGCCCGTCCAGGTACCGGCGGGCGGTGGTCTCGCCCATATCGAGTGCACGCGCGATCGACGCGGCGTTCCAGAGATTGCCCTGCTGGTGGGCGACCAGGCCGAGAAACCGCTCGATCGTCGCTGCGGGCAGCGAGAGCCCGAAGTCGGCAAGGTCATGACTAGCCAATGCGCGCACATAAGACTCTCGCCACCGGAGCGAGTCAGTGTCACTACCCGCGAGCAACGATCGCGGATAGCCGCCGCGAACCCACACACGGTCGATCTCGTGCGCTCTATCGGCCGGTCCAAGGCCCCTGAGCTCGACCACCTCGACGCGGCCGGCGAGCGATTCCGACGATTGCCGCAACGCGCCCGGGGAGGCGCTCCCCAGGACGAGAAATCGCGCCGGGTGATCGTCGCGGTCTGCCAATACCCTCAGCACTGGGAAGAGATCTGGCCGCCGCTGCACCTCGTCGATCACGACAGTTCCGCGAAGTTCACGCAACGCCAGCATCGGCTCGTCAAGCCTCGCCAGGTCGATCGGATCCTCGAGATCGAAATAGTTGGGATCTCCCGCGGGTACCACCCTGCGCGCGAGCGTCGTCTTCCCGACCTGACGCGCGCCGACCAGGAGAACGACGGGCGATCGCCTGAGCGCGTCGCTCAACTCGCGCTCCGCCTGATGTCGTCGCAGCATGTATCGAAGATACCATGCAATTCCACCGCCGACTGGAGGAATTACATGGTCTTGCTGCGTTGTCTGAACCAGGAGTACTCCGGCCGGTCCGATCACATCGACGGAGGAAATGCAACGCCGAGACGTCCGCGGAGCTCCTGCTACGCCTCCACCACGACCGTCACCGGCCCGTCATTGACCATCTCCACGGCCATATCGGCACCGAACACCCCGGTCGCCACCGTGACGCCCCTCCCCCGCAGGGCCTCCACCACTGCCGCCACCAGCGGTTCGGCCACCGGGCCGGGAGCGGCCGCTGTCCAGGACGGACGACGCCCCTTCTTCGTGGACCCGTACAGCGTGAACTGACTGACCACGAGCACCTCGGCGCCGGAGTCGGCCACCGACTCCTCGTTCCGCAGGATCCGCAGCTCGGCGATCTTCCGGGCCACCGTGTGCGCCTGGGCGGCCGTGTCCTCGTGCGTCACACCCACCAGCGCACAGATACCCGGTCCGATCTGCCCGACCACCTCGCCGTCCACCGTCACCGACGCGCGGGTGACGCGTTGCAGCACGGCCCTCACGCCGCACCACCGAACGCCAGGGCATCCGCTCCGAAAGCCGGGTACACGGCCCCCACCGGTTCACCGTGACCGAGCACCGGCACCCGCTCCCAGGCCCAGTCCTCCGCGGGCTCGACCCCCAGCTCCCGCAGCACGGCCCCCAGCACCACCGGCCGGGGCCGCGCAGCGCCGTCCGAGACCTTGAAGGCGAGCGCCCGCCCGTCCGGTAGGGCCCCGGCGTGCACCCCGTCGGCCCCGCCCTTGAGGATCAACCCCGGCACCGCGCGCATGGCCTCGGTGTCCTCCCGCCCGGTACCGGCCACCAGGAACGGGTGGGCTCGCATCGCCTCCGCCACCCGGTGCTCGACCGTCCCCTCCTCGGCGGCAGCGATCCGGGCGAATGCGCCGGCCAGGCCGCGCACCGTCGTCGCCGGCTGCGGCGCCCCGCACCCGTCCACGGCCACGTGGGCCGGCGCCACCTGGGTCAGTTCGGCGATCACGGCGAGAAGATGCCGCTGCAGCGGGTGCTCAGCGTCGAGATACCCGGCCACCGGCCAGCCGGCCGCCACGCAGGTGGCCACCATCGCCGCATGCTTGCCGGAACAGTTCTGCGCGATCGGCTCAGGTCCGCGACCACCCCGCTGCCACGCCAACGCAGCGGCCGGTTCGAGCGGCAGGTCGGGTGTGTTCGCCAGCGCCGTAGCGTCCAGCCCCACCGACTCCAGGATGCCGAGTGTGACCTCCCGGTGCCGCTCCTCACCATTGTGGGAGGCACATGCCAGCGCCAGCTGATCAGTGGTGAGGGACACCCCGGCACGGAGCATCCCCACCGCCTGCAGCGGCTTCAGGCACGAGCGGGGGTAGATCTGCTGCTCCGGCTCCCCCAGGCGCAGCACGTCCCGCCCCGACGCGTCCAGAGCCACCAGGTGCCCGGTGTGCACCGATTCGACCATCTGCCCGCGCACCACCCACACCAGCACCTCACCGGGTGCGGGACGGCTCACCACGGGCTGGAACCGCCACGCGATCCGTAGTCGCGGACCGCCGGGCGCACATCGGCGAGGTACACCCCGGCCATCACACCGGCGATCAGGCTGAACAGCAGACCGGAGAACGCACCGACCACCGCCAGCCACGCGAGCAGCGTCGCACCCCCGGACATCGCCAGCCAGAACACCTTCGTCCGCTTGTCCGCGCTGACGAACGCCTGAGTCGGCCGGATCGCGGCGTCGATGAGCGCCCACAGGGCGAGCGCCATCGCCGAGAAGCCGAGGAGCAGGAAGACGTAGAACTGGATGAGCGCGATCACGGATCTGAGCCTACGCGAGCGCGGCCAGTCGCCGCGTGAACGCATCCACGTCCTCCCGGCGGGTGTCCCAAGAGCACATCCACCGCACCTCCACCCGATCCGGCTCCTCGCCCGGCCCCCAGTCGTAGAAGGTGAACTCCTCCCGGAGCGCGGCCGCCAGCGTGCGCGGCACGGTCGCGAACACCACGTTCGCCTCCGTCGGCTGCGTCACCCGCACCCCAGCGACGGCGGAGCTCGCCTCCCGCAGCCGTCTCGCCATCGCGTTGGCGTGGGTGGCGTTACGTCGCCACAGCGGGTCGGGTCCGCCCAGTAGGGCGAGCAGTTGGGCGGCCACGTAGCGCTGCTTCGAGGCCAGCTGCATACTCGCCTTGCGCACCATCTCCACCCCGGAGACCGCGTCCGGATTCAGTACGAGGACCGCCTCAGCGAGCGCGGCGCCGTTCTTGGTGCCGCCGAAGGAGACCACGTCCACGCCGCAGTCGGCGGTGATCTCCCGCAGGCCCAGTCCGAGCGAGGCGGCCGCGTTCGCCAGCCGGGATCCGTCCATATGCACCGCCATCCCGACGGCGTGGGCCGCCTCGGCCACGGCCCGCACCTCGTCCGGGGTGTAGACCGTCCCCAGTTCGGTGGCTTGCGTGAGGGAGACGGCCAGCGGCTGGGCGCGGTGCACGTCCCCCAGGTCGGCGGCGTAGCGAGCGATGGCCTCCGGCGTGAGGCGGGCATCGGCCGCGGGGACCGGGAGCACCTTGATGCCACCGACCCGTTCGGGTGCACCGTTCTCATCGGTGTGCAGGTGAGCACGCTCGGTGGCGATCACCGCACCCCACCGGGGAAGCATCGAGGTCAGGGCGACGACATTCGCGCCGGTGCCAGTGAGCACCGGATACACCTGGGCGCGCTCGGAGAAGGTGAGGCGGACGACGTCGGCAAGGGACGCCGTCAGCGGGTCAGCCCCGTACGCCGGGGCCGGCGCGCTGCCCACGGCTGCGAGCGCCTCGAGTACCTCCGGGTGCAGGGGCGCGTAGTTGTCGGAAGCAAGCTGGATCATCCGGTCAGCCTAGGAGGCAGATCGTCCTCGACGTCCGGACCGATCTCGGCGAGTGCACGGCGGGCCTGCTCGGCGGACATCCCGGTCATCTCCAGCAGGTCCACCACGAGGGAGCGCATCAGCACCACCAGGGTCTGGGCGCGCCAGCCGGTGAACGTCGGCGGGTCGAGCTCGGCCGCGACGGCGAGCAGCTGGTGCCGCAGCCCGGAGGGCTCGGACCCGGAGCCGAGCGCGAAGGCCAGGTCGGCGGCGGACTGGGAGAGGGTGGCGAGCAAACGTGCGAGCCGCTCCTGCTCGGTCATCTCCTGCGCGGCGGTCCAGGCGCGGCGGGTGATGACGCGGGTGTTGCGCATGGCCCGGTCGCACAGGGTGGCGGCGCGCTGCAGCCGCAGCAGGTCGGCATCGTGCCGCAGCCGGCTGGGGGTGAACCGGGTGGCGGCGAGTGCATCGCGTACCAGGGTGCTCCACTCGTCGATCACGCCTTGGGAGCCGCGGGCCCGGGTGAGGGCGTCGTCGACGGTCTCCTCGTCGCCGGTGCGGATACCGCGGGCGACGTCGGCAAGAGTGAGGGAGACCTCGGTGAGTCCCGAGGAGGCGAGGTTGCGGGCACGGCGGCGGACGTCGATCGGCAGCAGCGAGGCGACCAGCAGGGCGAGCGCGCCGCCGATGAGCGCGTCCAGCCAGCGGCCGATGCCGTCTCCTCCGAGGGTGGGTGGCAGCGCGATGACCACGACGGACTGCACCCCGGCCTGCATGGCCAGCATCGCGGCGCCGTCGATGAGCCGGGCGACGGCCACTGCGGCGGCGAGGACCACGAAGATCTGCACCGGGCCGGAACCGATGACCGCCCCGACGACCTCCCCGGCGGCCACACCGACAGTGACGCCGAGGGCGAGTTCGGCCACCTTGCGGGGACGGCGGTCGGCGCTGAAGCCGAGCGAGACCCAGGCGGCGATGGCCGCGAACATGGGGATCTCGTGACCGACCACCCAGTGGGCGATGCCGTAGGCGGCCCCGGCCGCGAGCGCCCCGGTGACGATCGGCCAGGCGTCACCGCGCAACCGTCGCCCCCCGCGCCGCAACCTGCCCGAGAGCCCTGCACGTGCAGCCCTGATCCGCCCACGTGACCGGACCGGCGGCCTGGGGCCGTTCAGGCTGTCGGGGCTCGACGGGCCGGCCGGCATCGGCTCAGAGGGTCCGGCGGCGCAAGCCCGTTGCGGGAGCCTGTTCGGGCCTCCCGGTGCCCTGACCCTCAGGGCCGACGACGACCTCCTGGGCGGCGGCGATCGATCCTGCGATGAGCTCGGCGGTGGGGTCGACGGAGCGCTTGATCACCGCGAGCGCGACCGGTCCGAGCTCGTGGTGGCGCACCACGGAGGTCACCCTTCCCACGGCCCGCTCACCCAGGCTGACGGCGTCGCCCACCTCGGGCAGGACGTGCTCACTGCCGTCGAGGTGCAGCATCACCAGGCGCCGGGGCGGCCGCCCCAGGTTGAACACGCGCGCGATCGTCTCCTGCCCGCGGTAGCAGCCCTTGTCCAGGTGGACCGCGGTGCGCAGCCAGTCCAGCTCGTGCGGGATCGTGCGCTCGTCGACCTCGCGTGCCAGGCGGGGGCGCCATGCGGCCACGCGCAACGCCTCCCATGCCCAGGCTCCGGCGAGCCGGGCACCGGCGCCCTCGGCCGCGGCGACGATCTGCTCGACCTGGTCGCGGCCGACCAGGTGCAGGCGGGGGTGCCACTGGTTGCCGGGGTGCTCCTCCTCGGCCGGTCCGTACCGGGTGGAGCCGGGGGCCGTGGCCGGCCACGGGTCGCTCCAGGTCAGCGCAGACCCGTCGTGGGCCAGGGGCGTCTCGGCGAGGGAGCTGAGGTCGGGTCCGTCCGTGGTGGTGCCGAGTACGGCGGCATCCCCCCGGACCGCGACCTCGACCCGGAGCATGAACCGCATCGAGTCCAGGAAGTCGGCCAGGGCCTGGGTGTGCTCGGTCTCGGTGATCAGCCAGGCCGTCTGACCGTCGTCGGTGACGGCGGCCGCGTGCTGGATGCGTCCGTTCGGGTCGAGCAGCAGCAGTTCGGTCCCGGCACCGGGAGTGAGGTCGATCACCTGCGAGGAGAGCGTGTTCAGCCAGGTGAGCCGGTCCGGTCCGGTCACGGTGACCACGCCCAGGTGGGAGAGGTCGACCACCCCGATCCCGCGTTCGAGGGCGCGCTGCTCGGTCACGGGGTTGCCGTAGTGCGCGGCCACACCGGTGTCGGGACCGGCGGCGGCGACCGCTCCAGGTCGGTTCAGCAGGCTCATGTTCTCCTCAATGCAGGTGGCGGAGTCAGCATTCCCGGACACACCTGACGGCTGTGGGAAAGTCTGTGCCAGATGTGGCACGCACGCGCCCTGAACCGTCAGTTCTGTCCGCCCCTCACTCCTGCCGCTGCAGCCGCCCGGAGGAGTAGGACTGCATCTCGTGGCCGAATGCGGCGAGATCGGTGGCCCACATCAGCTCAGAGTTGACCAGTCCGTACATCCGGCGTGCGGCTGTGATCTCGGCGGCGGAGGCGGTCCGGGCGATCAGGTCGGTGGCCAGCGAGACCCGCGGCCCCTGGGCGACGCCGAGGTAGACGCTGGCGTGACCGGTGGGCTCGGTGAGCAGGACCTCCAGGTCGGTGCGCGGCGGGTCTGCTTCGGTAGCGGAGTTCTCCTGCGGGGGAACGCGCCAGTGGCCCGACTCGGTGGCCCACACCTGTCCCGCCTGCATCGCTGCGACGTCGATCTCCCCCTCCAGGGAGGCGGGCGGGTTCTCCAGCAGCCAGGTGGTGGCGCTGTACGCGAGGTAGGGGCCGCCGTCTGAGGAGAACGTGGCCTCCACCAGGATCGGCTGCTCGTCGATGCCCGGGTAACCGAGGAATCCGGGGCCGCGCCAGGTGCCGACCAGCCAGGCGATCGGGTAGGTCTCCGGGGCGAGGCCTTCGGGGATGGCGAAACTCATGCAGGCGATGCTACTCGCGCAGGCTGACCCACCGGCTCACCGCTCAGCCCAGCAGCACGCGCCCGAGCACGTAGACCGGCACCCCGGCCACGGCCACCGGCAGCATCGCGGCGGCGAGCGCGGCCGTCGGACGCCCCGACGCCGGGAACTGGCCGAAGAGGGCGTGCACGGCGGCGATCAGGACACCCGAGGAGAGACCGACCAACCCGCCGACCAGCAGCCCGAGGTCGGAGAGCAGGGAGCCCACGAGCAGCCCTGCGGCGGCGGCGATGACGATCGTGGCGGCGGATCCGAGCCAGCCGGGGATGGGCAGCGCCGTGCAGGCCGAGCCCGCGGTGATCGTCACCGCGCCCACCAGCAGCAGCGCAGTGGCCACTTCTCCCGTGCCCACGGCCAGCCATCCGGCTGCCGAGGAGACCACGACGGCGCCCGTCACCACACCCGAGACGGATTCCACGAGCCGGGGGCGCCCGTCTCGTCGGGTTAGCTCGTGCAGGAACGCACCGACCACACCGAGCCCGGTCGCGACGGCGACGTAGAGCAGATCCTCCCAGATGAGGAGCGCGCTGAAGGCGGCTGCTGCGGTGAGCAGCAGCACCACGGTCGCGCCGCGCGGGGCCGGCAGGCCCAGCAGCCGGGGCCAGCCGATCGCGAACACCGCGACGATCCCGGCGATGGTGCCCACGAGGAGGCCGCGCTCACCGAAGGCGGTGATGCCGATACCCGCTGCCGCCGTGGCCGTGACGACCGCACGGAACGTCCCGCTGATCATGCCTGGATCCACCTCACGGATGTGATCGTGTCACATCCTGCCGAGCGTCGTTGCCCGCCGTGGGGAGCGCGGCACAGCTCAGGGCCGTACCTGCAATAGAGTGAGTCGGAGTGATCTGGGAGGAGGAGCAGTGGTCGACCTTCTTCTGCTGACCCAGGAAGCCGGAGGGTCCGCGCGGGTGCTGCCTGCACTGACGCTGCTGAGCCACCGCGTGCGGGTGGTGCCGAACGAGCCGGCGGCTCTGCTGGAGGCACCCGAGTCCGAGGTGGTACTCATCGACGCCAGGCACGATCTTGCCCGGGCCCGCGCGACCTGCCAGCTGATGCGCTCGACCGGGATGGAGGTCCCGGTGGTCCTCGTCCTCGGCGAGGGCGGATTGTCGGTGGTCCGGCCCGACTGGGGGGCGCACGACATCGTGCTGGCCGCCGCTGGTCCGGCCGAGGTGGATGCTCGTCTGCGACTGGTGGTGGGCCGTAGCCAGCTCGCTGCCGGCGATGACGACCCGGAACAGATCGAGGCCGGCGACCTGACGATCGACGCGAGCGGGTACACCGCGCGACTGCGCGGGGATGCCCTGGACCTGACGTTCAAGGAGTTCGAACTGCTGAAGTACCTCAGCCAGCACCCGGGCCGGGTGTTCACCCGCGCTCAGCTGCTGCAGGAGGTGTGGGGCTATGACTACTACGGCGGCACCCGCACCGTGGACGTCCACGTGCGCCGCCTGCGCGCCAAGCTGGGTCCCGAGCACGACCAGATGATCGGAACCGTGCGCAACGTGGGATACCGCTTCGATCTGCCCCGCCATGCTCCCGGTGCCGACGTACGGTCCGCTGACGAGGTCTGACGTCCACCACCCGTTCGCGCAGGCATCCCGCGCAGGCATCGCGTGTGCATCCTGTCCGGAGCATGTGCGAAACTGGATGGCGACGCCGGGTCGCACTAGCCCCGGGCTCCAACATCTGCCGCTACGAGCGGCCTTCGCGCCGTCAGGCGCTGGGCGGCCCGGCGTCCTCCACACACATGGAGCACCATTCCTTCCGGTGAACCTGGTGCGCCGCCCGATCTAGTGACTGGTACGCATGCTCTAGCCTGTGTCGCGTTGTCCGTCCCGATTCACACGTGGTTCTACCCTGGGAGCCGTGGTGCGCTTTCGCCTGACCCCGCGCGACGATGCGTTCTTCGACCTGCTGGCCGTGCTGGCCGGTCATCTCGCACCCGGAGCAGACCTGCTCGCTCAACTCATCGGCGACGACGGCCCCGACCGGGAGCGTCTCGGTCTGCGCCTGCGCGAGGCCGAGCACGAGGCTGACGACGCCGCCCATGAGGTGCTGCGCCGGCTGAACCAGACCTTCGTCACCCCCTTCGACCGGGACGACATCTACCAGCTGACCTCCGCGCTGGACGACTGCATGGACGCGATGGAGACCGCCGGTGACCTGGTGGTGCTCTACCAGCTGCACGAACTGCCCCCCGGGATCTCGACCCAAGTCACGGTGCTGCACCGGGCCGCGGAGCTGACGGCCGCCGTCATGCCCAAGCTGCGCACGATGGGTGAAGATGTGCGCTCGTACTGGATCGAGATCAACCGGCTGGAGAACGAGGCCGACCGCGCCTACCGGGAGCTGCTGGCGTTGCTGTTCCAGAGCCCGCGCTACCAGGAGAGCCCGGCTGCGGTGATCGAGCTCATCAAGCTCAAGGGCGTGATCGACACCCTCGAGCAGGCCGCAGACGCGTTCGAACGGGTCGCCCATCTGGTCGAGGCGCTGTACCTGAAGGAATCCTGAGTGGAGCTCGCTCTCGTCCTGCTCGTGGTGGCGATCGCCCTCACCTTCGACTACACCAACGGGTTCCACGACGCGGCCAATGCGATCGCCACCTCCGTCTCCACCCGTGCCCTGACGCCGCGGGTGGCGGTGGTGCTGGCCGCCGTCATGAACTTCGTGGGGGCACTCCTGGGCACCGGGGTGGCCGAGACGATCGGCAGCGGGATCATCGACACCCCGCTGGGCAACTACGGGCTGGTGGTGGTGCTCTCGGCTCTCGTGGGCGCGATCGCGTGGAACCTGCTCACCTGGTGGCTGGGGCTGCCGTCCTCGTCCTCGCACGCGCTGATCGGCGGCCTGACCGGGGCCGGGGTGGCCTCGGCTGCCACCGTGCACTGGAACGTCATCTGGGAGCGTGTGGTGCTGCCGATGTTCGCCTCCCCGCTGGTGGGTTTCGTGCTCGCCTATCTAGTTGTGGTGGGGGTCCTGTGGGTGGTGCGCAACGCGGCTCCGGGGCGCACCACGCGCCGGTTCCGGCTGCTGCAGACCATCTCGGCGGCAGCGATGGCACTCGGTCATGGGTTGCAGGACGCGCAGAAGACGATGGGGGTGATCGTGCTCGCGCTCGTGGCCGGTGGGCTGCAGACGGGTTCGGAGATCCCCCTGTGGGTCAAGCTCGCCGCAGCGGCAGCCATCTCGCTCGGGACCTATGCCGGTGGGTGGCGGATCATGAAGACACTGGGGCGCCGGGTGATCGAGCTCGACCCGGCCCGCGGGTTCGTCGCCGAATCGGTCGCGGCGAGTGTGCTCTACACCACGGCGTTCGTGTTGCACGCCCCGATCTCCACCACGCACACCATCACGGCTGCGATTACGGGCGTAGGGGCGACGCGGCGGCTCTCGGCGGTGCGATGGGGCGTCGCACGCCGGATCGTGATGGCCTGGGTGCTGACGATCCCCGGGGCGGGCCTGGTGGCTGCGGGGATGTACCTGGTGCTATCGCTGTTCACCTGAGTCACAGACCCGCGCCCATGGGGAGTTCGACCCGTCACGAGGGCGGCGCGCGACCTTCCGGATCCCATAAGGTAAGTCCGAGACCACGGGGCCACACCCCGATCTGTCACGACTTGGGAGAGTCTATGAACACCCGTACCCTGACCCGCTCCGCGCTCGCCGTCCTCGGCGTGGCCGGTCTGACCGCCTCGATGAGCGCCTGCAGCCTGCTGGGTGGGTCAGTGGCCACGGCCGAGGTAGGCGAGTGCATCATGTACGACGACCTCAACAGCCAGTCGATTACCGAGATCGACCCGATTGACTGCACCGAGGAGCACGACGCGCAGTTCTTCTACAAGTTCGACATGGACGACGGCGACTTCCCGGGGCGAGACGGGATCTCGGCCGCTGCTGAGGAAGGCTGCCTCGCTGAGTTCGAGCCGTTTGTCGGCACCGACTTCCAGGAGTCCGCGCTGTACGTGAACTTCATCGGACCGAGCGAGGAGAGCTGGAACGACGCCAACGACCGCGAGATCCTCTGCGTGCTCTACCTGAATGACGGCTCCATGGCCACCGAGTCCTGGGAGGGCTCAGGCATCTGAGCCACCCACCACGAAGGGCCGCACGCGATCGCGTGCGGCCCTTCGTCATTCCCGTCCCCGGTGAACTCCTCATCCCACCGCCGAAGCCCCCTCCAGGATCCGGCGATGGGAGAAGGCGTCCACCCAGGGGCGCTGCCTCAGCCTGGGCAGATCAGCCGAACCGGCCGGAGATGTAGTCCTCGGTGGCCTTCTGCGAGGGTGAGGAGAACATCGTGGTGGTGTCATCCATCTCGATGAGGTGTCCCGGCTTACCCGTGCCCTCGATGTTGAAGAAGCCAGTACGGTCCGAGACACGCGCCGCCTGCTGCATGTTGTGGGTGACGATCACGATCGTGTAGTCGTTCTTCAGCTCGTGAATGAGGTCCTCGATCGCCAGCGTGGAGATCGGGTCCAGCGCCGAGCACGGCTCGTCCATGAGCAGCACCTCCGGCTGCACGGCGATCGCGCGGGCGATGCACAGGCGTTGCTGCTGGCCGCCGGAGAGGGAGGAGCCGGGCTTGTCGAGCCGGTCCTTGACCTCGTTCCACAGGTTCGCTCCGGTCAGGGATCGCTCCACCATATCGGCGGCGTCGGAGCGGGAGATGCGGCGGTTGTTGAGCTTGACGCCGGCAAGCACGTTGTCTGCGATGGACATCGTCGGGAACGGGTTCGGCCGCTGGAACACCATGCCGATCTGGCGACGCACCTCCACCGGGTCCACGTGCGGGGCGTAAAGGTCCTTGCCGTCCATGACGGCCTTGCCCTTGACGTAGGCCCCGGGGATGACCTCGTGCATCCGGTTCAGGGTCCGCAGGAAGGTGGACTTGCCGCAGCCCGAGGGGCCGATCAGCGCCGTGACGGAGCGGGCTTCGATGGTCATGTTGACGCCCTCGACGGCGAGGAAGTCGCCGTAGTAGACGTTCAGGTCGCTGACGTCGATTCGCTTAGACACGGGCAGTCCTTCCGGGGGTTGCCGCGGTGGTCACGCGGCGGGAACAGCAGGGCGAGGGGGCAGGTTGGTCCGTGATCATCGTCCACCCTTCGGGGAGAAGAACTTGCTCACCAGGCGGCCGATGAGGTTGAGCAGCATGACGATCAGCAGCAGCGTGAGTGCGGCCGCCCAGGCACGATCGGCGGCCGGTCCACCCTGGGCATACTGACGGAACACGTAGACCGGCAGGGTCTCGATGCGCCCGTCGAAGGGATTCCAGTTCATCGCTTGGATAGTGCCGACCGTGACCAGCAGCGGCGCCGTCTCACCGATCACACGGGCGGTGGCGATCATGATGCCGGAGGTGATGCCGGCGACGGCGGTGCGTAGCACCACCTTGACGATGGTCAGCCATTTCGGCACCCCGAGGGCATACGAGGCCTCGCGGAGCTCGTTCGGCACCAGCTTCAGCATCTCCTCCACGCTGCGGATGACGTAGGGAGTCATCAGCACCGCCAGGGCGATACCACCGATGAGGGCTGCCTTGTATGCCGGGCCGAAGATCACCAGGAACATCGTGTAGGCGAACAGCCCCGCCACGATCGAGGGGATACCGGTCATCACGTCGACCAGCAGCGTGATGCCTCGTTTGATCGGACCTCTGCCGTACTCCACGAGGTAGATCGCAGTGAAGATCCCCAGCGGCACGGAGATGAGGCCGGCAATCCCGGTGACGTAGACGGTGCCGACGATCGCGTGGGCCACACCGCCTTCGACCATGGAGCCGAAGATGCCCACCATATCGGTCGTCAGGAATGTCGGGCCGAACCGTTCGACGCCGTCACCGATCACGATCCACAACAGCGAGATGAGCGGGATGACGGCGAGCAGAAAAGCGAAGGTCACCAACGTGGTGGCGAGCCGGTCGGTGGCCCAGCGGCGCCCCTCGACCGCGGTCGAGGTTGCCGTGATGGCCACGGCGTAGACGATCGCACTCACGAAGAACATCGAGGCGATCGTGAACCCGTTGAGGGCGGTCAGCACGCCGGCGGTGACCGCCAGCGATGCCACCAGGACGGCGTAAGGGGCCCAGGCGGGCAGCCGCCGGTAGGTGCGGGTGGGGACGGGAGGAGCTGCGACGGACATCAGTTGGCTCCCGAGAACTCGGCGCGACGGTTGATGATCCAGCGGGCGAGCATGTTCACCCCGAAGGTCACCGCGAACAGGATGAGCCCGGAGGCGATCAGGGCATCGACGGCGATGCCGCTGGACTCCGGGAAGTGCAGGGCGATATTCGCCGCGATCGTGTTGTGCTGACCCGCCTGCAGCAGGAAGAAGTTGATCGCGTAACCGGGCGAGAGCACGATCAGGATCGCCATGGTCTCCCCGAGTGCGCGGCCGAGTCCGAGCATGGCGGCCGAGATGATGCCGGAGCGGCCGAACGGCAGGACGGCCTGGCGAATCATCTCCCAGCGGGTGGAACCGAGCGCGAGCGAGGCCTCCTCGTGCAGCCGCGGGGTCTGCAGGAAGACCTCACGGATCGTGGCGGTGATGATCGGCACGATCATGATCGCCAGCACCAGGCCACCGGTGGTGATGTTACGCGCCGGGGAGGTGTAGTCGGCGAACAGCGGGATGAAACCGAGGTTCGAGCTCAACCAGGCGAACAACGGTTCGACCAGAGGCCGCAGCCACTGGAAGCCCCACAGACCGAAGATCACCGAGGGGATCGCGGCGAGCAGGTCGATGATGTAGCCGAGCAGCTGGGCGAGCCGGCGAGGGGCGTAGTGCGAGATGAACAGCGCGATCCCGATGCTCAACGGCATCGCCACCACGAGGGCGATGACCGCGGCGAGCACGGTGCCGAACAGGAGCGGAGCCACCCATTCCCACAGGTTGCCCTCGATGAAGCTGACGTCGGCGAACTCCTCGGCATTGGCCACCAGCGCCGGCCAGGCACGGTAGAGCAGGAAGATCGCCACGGCGGCCAGCGTCACCAGGATCATCACACCACTGGTGGTGGAGATGCCCTTGAAGATGACGTTCCCGAGCCGCCCCGGCGCACGTTCACCTGTGCCACGGCGGCTCTGATCCTGCGGGGGCGTGGTGGTTGCCACAGTTCCTCCGTCGTCTACGTAGGGGAGCGTGCCTCAGGCGGGTCGGCGGTCACGATCCCGGACCGCCGACCCGCCCGATGCAGGGTACTGCTAGATCAGCCCGCGGAGATGGTCTCGAGCGCCGCGTTCACGCGCTCACGCATTCCGTCGGAGATCGGGGCCGAACCGGCGACGTCCGGCTGGGCGGCGCGGTTCTGGCCCTCTTCGCTGGCCACGTAGGTCAGGTAGCCCTGGACGAGGGAGGCGTGCTCCTCGCTGTCGTAAGTGCCGCAGGCGAGGGAGTAGGAGACCAGCACGATCGGGTAGGCGCCCGACTCCTGGGTGTCGCGGGCCAGGTCGATCGTGAGGATCGTGTCCGTAGCGTCAGCCGCGGCCGGGGAGACGTCCACGACGTTCGCGGCAGCCTCCGGGGAGAACGGCACGAACTCATCGCCCACACCGACGGCCACACTGCCCAGCTCACCGACGCGGGAGGCGTCGACGTAGGCGATGGTGCCCTCAGCTGCTTCGACCACACCGAGCACACCGGAGGTCTGCGCACCGGACTGGGTGCCCTCGACCGGCCAGAGGCCGGACGGCTCGTGGGTCCAGACCTCGGGCGCCGCGGCGGCGAGGTACTCGGTGAAGTTTTCGGTGGTGCCGGAGTCGTCCGAGCGGTTGACCGGCACGATCTCCAGGTCGGGCAGCTCGATGTCTGGGTTGGCCTCGACGATCGCCGGGTCGTTCCAGTTGGTGATCTCGCCGGCGAAGATGCCGGCGATGGTGTCCGGGCCGAGGTTGATGTTCGTGTCGTTCAGGTCCGGGATGTTGTACACCACGGCGATCGGGCTGATGTACAGCGGGGCCTCGATCACGGTGCCACCGCAACGCTCCTGCGCGGCGGCGAGCTCCTCACCGTCCAGGGCGGCGTCGGAACCGGCGAACTGCACGGTGCCGTTGATGAACTGCTCCCGGCCGGTACCCGAACCGGTGGGGTCGTAGGTGACCGTGGCACCCGGGTTGGCCTCCATGAACCCGGCCAGCCAGCCCTGCACCGCGTTCTCCTGGGAGCTGGCACCCGAGCCGGCGACGGTGCCGGACAGCTCGGCACCCATGTCCTCGCCGCCGGTCTCTTCGCTGCTGCCGGTGTCGCCGCTGTCGGTGGTGTCGTCAGCGGAAGAGTCGCTGCCGCAGGCAGCGAGCGTAAGCGCGAGTGCGCTGATCGCGGTGATGCCGGCCATCCGGCGGCCAGTTGCAAGCTTCACGTTGAATCCCGTTCTTGTCGAGGTCTGAGGGATGCGGCCGGTGCACAGACCGGCGCAACCAGACCTGACGCTAGGGACCCCGGGTGACGGCACGTTCGGGATCAGGTGAACATCAGGTGAACGACCGCCGACAGTGTCGTAATCCCGGCCACAGTGCGGGCCGGTCAGCTGGGCGGGCGGTACGTCTCGACGGCCACGACCCGGGCGCGGCGCTGCTCCCGGCGGGCCATGTGCACCACCAGCATCTCGCCGGTGCGCAGGTATGGGTTCGCCTGCGGCAGCCGCTTGCTCACCCGGTGCGGACTGCGCGCCTGGACGGCTTCCAGCACGAACGGCAGCACCGGGCGGTGGGTGCACACCACGGTGGCCTCCCGCGGGCTGCCGAGCAGATCGCTGACGAGGGACCGCGCGCCGGCGGGCCGGTCCTTGACGGCCGCCTCGGTCAGTTGCGGTGCGGACATGATCGCCGTGTCGCAGGCGTCGGAGTAGGGGGTCATGGTGGCCCGGCACCGCAGCCACGGTGAGGAGATCACCTCGTGCACCCCGTAGGCGGCGAGCACGGGCACGAGCGCCCTCGCCTGCCCTTGCCCCACCGGCGTCAGTGGGCGGGTCTCCTCGCCGCCCGGCCAGGCCGAACGCTTCCTGGCACGTCCGTGGCGCACCACGATCAGGGTCCACGTGCGCAGCAGCCCGTCGTCCCACAGGTCGATCAGCGCACCGAGCGGTTCGACGTCGTCGGCCCGGGTGAGCATCTTGCGCGCCTTGCGCGCCTCCACCCATCGAGCCTCGTCCACCTCATGTTTGGGCGCGAGCTTGATCTTCTGGCGAGCATTGAGCGCCGCCACGTCCACACCGTCGACATCGGCCGGGGTCGCAGCCCAGTAGTGGCACACCTTCTGCTGACCGCTCGCGAGCCGGTAGCTCACCGTCGGCAAGGGCAGACCCAGCACCACCGGGATCCCGGTCTCCTCCTGCACCTCCCGCACGGCGCACATCGGAAGGCTCTCCATCGCGGAGTCGAGTTTGCCCTTCGGCCAGGACCAGTCGTCGTAGCGGGGGCGGTGGATCAGCAGCACTTCGAGACGGCGGCCCACCACACGCCAGACCAGCGCCCCGGCCGCGTGCACGCGGTCAGAACCCACGAGTCAGCTGTCCGCGCTGCGCCGGCGATGGACGGACATGAGGTGTTCCTGCAGATCCGTCAGGGGGCGGCCGTCCTCACCGAGGTGGTGCCTGGTCCAGACCGGTTCACCGTCCTCGGCCGTGCTCAGGTGCCAGGACGTGGTCGTATCGGCCACCGAGGTGTCGATCAGCCCCACCAGGTCGGCGATCTGATCGTGGTCGGTCACCCGCACGAGCACCTCCACCCGGCGATCGAGGTTGCGGTGCATCAGGTCGGCCGATCCGAAGAACACCTCCGGCTCACCGCCGTTCGCGAAGGCGTACACGCGGGAATGCTCGAGGAACCGGCCGAGGATGGAACGCACCCGGATGTTCTCGCTCAAACCCGGCACCCCCGCCTTGATCGCGCAGATCCCACGCACCACCACATCGACCGGCACTCCGGCCTGGGAGGCCCGGTACAGGGCGTCGATGGTCTGCTCGTCGACCACCGAGTTGACCTTGAACTTCACCCAGGCAGGCTTACCCGCCCGCGCGTTCGCGATCTCCTTCTCCACGCGCTCGACCAGTCCGCGCCGGATACCCCGCGGTGCCACCAGCAGCCGGTGGAACCGGCTCTTCGGCGCGTAGCCGGAGAGCTGGTTGAACAACCGCGTCAGGTCCTGGCCCACTTCCGGGTTGCAGGTGAGCAACCCGTGGTCCTCGTACAGACGCGCGGTCTTGGGGTGGTAGTTGCCCGTGCCGACGTGGCAATAGCGACGCAGACCGTCAGCCTCCTGGCGCACCACGAGGGAGAGCTTGCAGTGCGTCTTCAGCCCGACGATCCCGTAGACCACGTGCACACCCGCCTGCTCAAGCTTGCGGGCCCAGGAGATGTTCGCCTCCTCGTCGAAGCGAGCCTTGATCTCCACGATCGCGAGCACCTGCTTGCCCGCCTCCGCGGCATCGATGAGGGAGTCCACGATCGGGGAGTCGCCGGAGGTGCGGTAGAGGGTCTGCTTGATCGCCAGCACCTTCGGGTCGGCCGCGGCCTGGGCGACGAACTGCTGCACGCTCGTGGAGAACGAGTCGTAGGGGTGATGGAGCAGGATGTCCCGGCCGCGGATCGCCTGGAAGATGTCGGTGGGTGTGGCGCTCTCCACCTCGGCCAGCCCGCGTGGGGTGATGGCCACGTGCTTGGGATAATGCAGCTCGGGGCGGTCGAGGTCGGCCACGAGGTTGAGCCCGGTCAGATCCAGCGGCATCGGCAGCTCGTACACGTCCGGCTCGGAGATGTCGAGCTCGCGGATCAGCATCTCGCGCAGCCGCGGGGTGAACCCGGTCGCCAGCTCGAGCCGCACGGGCGGACCGAACCGCCGCCGCAGCAGCTCCTTCTCCAGTGCCTGCAGGAGGTTCTCGGCGTCGTCCTCCTCGACCTCCAGGTCCTCGTTGCGCGTCACCCGGAACACGTGGTGCTCGACCACTTCCATCCCCGGGAACAGGTAGTAGAGGAAGGAGGAGATGACGTCCTCGATCGGGACGAACGAACGGTACCCGTCGTCGTCGGGAGCATCCTCGGGGCGGTGGGGACGGCCGCGGGCGTCCACGGCGATGAACCGCGGCAGCAGCGGCGGCACCTTCACCCGGGCGAAGTTCTCCTTACCGGTGGTGGGATTGCGCACCACGACGGCGAGGTTGAGCGAGAGGCCGGAGATGTAGGGGAACGGGTGCGCCGGGTCCACGGCCAGCGGGGTGAGCACCGGGAAGATCATCTTCCGGAAGTACTTGTGCAGCCGGTCCCGCTCGCTCTCGTGCAGGTGGTCGAAGTGCACGAGCGTGATGCCCTCGGCCGCGAGCGCCGGTTGCACCTTGTCGGAGAACACCGCCGCGTGCCGATCGGTGAGCTCGTGCGTCTTCGCCGAGATCAGGTCCAGCACCTGCCGGGGCAGCAACCCGGATGCGGCCTGGACGGCCATGCCCGTGGCGATACGGCGCTTGAGGCCGGCCACCCGCACCATGAAGAACTCGTCCAGGTTGGAGGCGAAGATCGCCAGGAACCGCACGCGCTCGAGCAGGGGGAGGCGCGTGTCCTCGGCGAGCTCGAGCACTCGCTCGTTGAACTGCAGCCAGCTCAGCTCCCGGTCGGCGAAGCGGTCAGCCGGCAGCTCCACGGGTTCGTCCTCGCGCTGCTCGGCGGGCTCACTGGCCGGTGCGTGGACCACGGCGCGTCCCTCCTGCTGTGGCGCGGTCGCGCCGTCCACCGCACGCGCGATCACCGAGGGTGAGAGCGAGGACATCCGGTGAGCGTTCACACCCTCGGCCGACCTGAAGAAGGCCTGCCCCGCGGGCTGGGTGCCACTCGCTCCGTCCACCGATCCGGCATGCTCGCTCATGGGCCATATCGTGTCACCTGGAACGCCTCGCTGGAAACTCCCGGCATCGGTGCACGCTCCGGCGCAGTCACGGCCGGGCGTACTGCACGTCGGCGCGGGCACGGGTGAATCCCGCGCGGCGATAGGTCCGGATCGCGGGGGTGTTCTCACCCTCGACGTACAACTCGATCCGCGCGAGATCCCGCGCCGCGAAGGCAGCCATCGCGTGAGCGGTCAGCAGGGTCCCGACACCGCGGCCCTGCGCCTGCGGGTGCACTCCGAGGGCGTAGATCTCCCCCACACGTTCACCAGGATTTCCCTCGATCTTCACCCACAGGCTGCCGAGCAGTCGACCGGTGGACTCCTCCTCGGCGAGGAAGAAGACTTCCGGGTCGAACCACGGTTGCCCCTGGCGCTGCTCCAGATCGGCACGGGTGAGGCGGCCCTGCTCGGGGTGGTCAGCGAACGCCAGGGCATTGAGCTCGACCCAGGCATCCTCGTCCCGGCCCACCGTGAACGTCCGCACGCGCAGCCCCTCGCCCGCTGCGGGCTCGTCCGGATCGGTGGGCGGCTGTGCAGTCATCACCCACAGGTCGCGCACCCGGCGCAGGCCGCGCGAGCGGGCCAGCGCCTGCGCGGCCGGGAGGTCACCGTGGGCCCACACCTGCGCGCCCTCAGTGAGAGCTACGTCCAGCAGCGCCCCGCCGATACCGCGCCGGCGGCGCTGCGGCGCGACCACCAGCTCGATCGAGTCCCCGTCCACCTGGGCGTAGGCATCCACCCCCGACGGCGACTCCACCAGCAGGTGCGTCACTCCCCTGCCGCCGGGCTGCTCGGGCATGTCGAGGTTGAGCAGCGTCTGCTCCGAGAGCGCCTCGATCCCGTCGGCCTGCTCGGCCGCCTGGGCGAGCACGCGGACAGCCTGCTGCTGCGCGGGGGTGAGGGACGCCGTCGTGATCGGTGGGATCGGTTGATGTGGCACGGCGTCAGTCCAGCTTCCCGGCGCGCCACAGCGACGCAGCCTGCTCGAGATCTTCGGCGGTCTCCAGCAGGGAGCCGGCGCGGCGTGTCAACTCGGTGGCGCGTGCGTCGTCGGAGAGCTCGACCCAGTCCGCATCCATCGCCGATCCGGCGGCGAGCACCCGCAGGAACGCCCCGGCGCGGTCGAGTGCGACGGCCAAGTCACCGCGGAATACCCCGTGCAGCACCGCATCGGCGACCGACTGGATCTCCTCCGGCCCCGTGGGTCCGGCGACCCCGGCGACCACGCCGGCGACCTCTGCCTGGTGCAGCCCCAGGTGGTACCGGTCGGCGATGGTGCGCGGATCACGTCTGGTCCACTCCCGCAGCAGGTACAGCCGCCACAACGCCCCGGGGAGCGTGTCGGCCGGGCTGCGCGACCACAGCTGCACCAGCAGGTCCAGCCCCTCGGTGTCGACCAACTCCACGAGCCTGCGCACCATGGCCGCGTCCGCTTCCGGGCTCGCGGCCGGCTCGGTGGTGCGGGCCCCATGCACGAGGGCCAGGGCCGTGGTGTGCGCCAGTTCGTTGCGTTCGGCCGGGTCCGGTTCACCGGGGATGGCCTCGGCCGTCTCCGGCGAGAGCATCGCGGGACGGCGGAAGGTGGGTCTGGTCAACACCTCTCCTTGGTCTGGGGTCGGCTCTCGGCGCCTCTCGTCAGCCGAAGTTCTGACCCTCACCACGATACGTCGGCACAGTCTCGATCACACGATCGTCCCGCACCAGGTGGACATGGTCGAACCGCTCCATCAGCTCGCCGGCCTTCGCGTGGCGCATCCACACGCGGGACCCGACCGCCGGGCCGGTACGCCGCGGCGGGTAGCGAAGTGGGGTCTGCACCTCCCCCGCTCCTTCAGATCCGAGCAGGCGCGAACCATCCACCGGCCGCGGGAGACGGTCGGTGCCGGGAGGACCGGAGGCGATGTATCCGCCACCGAAGACGGTGGCCAGGCGCGGGGTGGGGCGGCGCACCACATCCAGGCCGAAGAAGGCGGCCGGGCGGGAGGTGAAGGCCTCGTAGCGGTCGAATAACGTCGGGCACAGCAGCCCGGACCCCGCGGTCAGCTCGGTGATCGTGGGGTCCGTGGCGGTCTGCTGCAGCGATCCCGTGCCGCCGCCGTTAACCAGCACATCCCGGCCGAGGTGCTCCTCGAGTGCGGCCACCACGGCTGGCCGGCGGCGGGAGAGCTCGCGTAGCGACAGGCCCTTCATCACCTGCACCAGTGGGCTGCGCGCCCCGCGCGGGCCCGCGTCGGGGACCCCGGCGACCTGTGCCTCGTAGAACATCACGCCCCGCACCCGCAGCCGCCCGGTGCGTTCGGTGGCGCGCGCGAGCCGCACCACCTCCTCCGGGTGCCGAAGGCCAGAGCGCCGCACACCCAGGTGCGCGCTGAGCGACCCCACTCCGAGGCGCAGGGAGGCGTCGACGTCGATGCACACCTGGATCGGCGGGCCTCCGGCCACACCGGAGCGCATGAAGGCCCGTTCGAGCAGCGCCACGTGCGAGACGTCGTCGATCATCACCGTGATCGCCTGGCGCGCGTCGGGGTCGGCGGCCAGACGGGCCAGAGCGGGCCTGTCCACCGTGGGATACCCGACGAGGACGTCCTCGACTCCCTGGTCGGCGAGCCACAACGCCTCCGCCAGCGAGTAGGCCATGACTGACCGGAAGCCCGCCGCGAGCGCGCGGTCGAGGAGCGCACGCACGCGCACCGACTTCGAGGCCAACCGCAGCGGCAGGCCACCGGCCCGTGCGAGCAGATCGGCGGCATTGGCCTCGAACGCATCCAGATCAACCACGGCCAGTGGTCCGGCCAGCCCTCGCACGGCGCGTCCCCACGGCGCCGCCCGCCTGCCGGCGCGCCCCTGCGCGACCGGTGACACCCTCTGGTACCCCGCCCCGGGCACCCCCTGCGACGTTCTCACCTGGCCATTGTCGCTCATTCCGCTGCCGGTCCACGATGCGGACGTTCCAGGGCCGCTCTCCTGACGGCGAGGACGCCGAACTACCGTCGAACCATGTTCCGGCACCTGGCGTCCCCGCACTCCACCGTCGTGGTGAGCGGGTCACGAATGCCCGGCTGCCGGTGTCGGTGCCACTGACGCCCCGCACCTGCCGCCCTATCGGCGCTGCACCGCCCCAGACCGAACCAGACCGGCCCGATTCACACCGGCCCGCCGAGGAGCACCCATGACCGGCCAGACCACCGAAGCCGCCACGGCCGAACCCGCGACCAGCAAGACCAGCAAGACCAGCACGGCCAGCACGGCCAGCACGGGTACCGCCGCGAGCACGAACGCCGCCCGTCCTGCCCGCCCGAAGCGACCCAACGGCCAGTGGAAGGTCGACGGCACCGAGCCGCTCAACCACAACGAGGCGTTCAAGCAGGAGGACAACGGCCTCAACGTCCGCGAGCGCATCGAGCAGGTGTACTCCAAGGAAGGATTCGCCTCGATCTCCGGTGACGATCTGCACGGCCGGTTCCGCTGGTGGGGTCTGTACACCCAGCGCAAACCTGGGATCGACGGAGGCCGCACCGCCACCCTCGAACCCCACGAGCTCGAGGACGAGTACTTCATGCTGCGGGTGCGCATCGACGGTGGCGCCCTCACCACTGAGCAGCTACGCGTGATCGCCGGGATCTCCACGGAACTGGCCCGCGACTCCGCCGACATCACCGATCGGCAGAACATCCAGCTGCACTGGGTGCAGGTGGAGGACGTGCCGGAGATCTGGCGCCGTCTGGAGGCCGTGGGGCTGGGCACGACCGAGGCGTGCGGGGACGTCCCGCGCGTGGTGCTCGGCAGCCCGGTCGCTGGCATCGCGGCGGACGAGATCCTCGACCCGAGTCCCGCGATCGAGGAGATCAACCGGCGCTATCTCGGGGTGCCCGAGCTGGCCAACCTCCCCCGCAAGTTCAAGACGGCCGTCACTGGTCACCCCGGTCAGGACGTGGTGCACGAGATCAACGACGTCGCCTTCGTCGGCCTGGAGCACCCTGAGTTGGGTGCCGGCTTCGACGTCTGGGTCGGCGGCGGCTTGTCCGCCAACCCGCGCCTGGGCGAGCGGCTCGGTGCCTTCGCCACCGAGGAGCAGGTGCCGGACGTGTGGCACGGGGTGGCGCAGATCTTCCGCGACTACGGCTACCGGCGGCTGCGCAACAAGGCGCGCCTGAAGTTCCTGCTTGCCGACTGGGGCCCGGAGAAGTTCCGCCAGGTGCTGCAGGAGGAATACCTCGGCTACGAGCTGCCCGACGGCCCGCCCGCTCCGCAGCCACGCGTCCCCGGCGACCACGTCGGTGTGCACACGCAGAAAGACGGCAGGTACTACATCGGGGCCGCCCCGTACGTGGGCCGGGTCAGCGGCCAGGTGCTGACCGCCGTCGCGGAACTCGCAGAGTCGGTGGGCTCGCAGCGGATCCGGCTGACCCCGCACCAGAAGCTGCTGGTGCTGGACGTGCCCGAGGCCGCCGTCGAGCAGGTGACCGAGGGGTTGCGGGCGCTGGGCCTGGAGACCGACCCGAGCCCGTTCCGGCGCAGCACCATCGCCTGCACCGGCATCGAGTACTGCAAGCTCGCGATCGTCGAGACCAAGCAGACCGCCACCGACACGATCGACGAGCTGGAGCGGCGCCTGGCCGACGTGCCCGATCTGCGGCCACTGACGTTGCACCTGAACGGGTGCCCGAACTCCTGCGCCCGGATCCAGACCGCCGATATCGGTCTCAAGGGGCAGCTGGTGATGAACGACGACGGCGAGCAGGTGCCAGGTTTCCAGGTGCACCTGGGCGGGGGGCTGGCCTCGGAGACCCGGGACGAGGCAGGGCTGGGTCGTACAGTCCGCGGGCTGAAGGTCACGGCCGACGATCTGCCGGAGTACGTGGAACGCCTCACGCGGCGCTACCTGAGCGAGACCAGTGACGAGGGCAGTGACGGCACTGACGGCAGTGACGGCACTGACGGCACTGAGAGTTCGGTCGGCGCACGCGAGTCCTTCGCCTCCTGGGCCCATCGCGCGGACGAGGAGGCATTGCGATGAGTGCGAGGAGCCCCCGCGCAGGTGGCGTGAGGAACGAAGGCCGCCGGAGCGAGGCACCGCAGCATTCAGAGGGAGGCGAACTGAAGTGAGTATCGGCGAAGCGAGCCCCCTGGCCACGCTGCGGCGTGCCGCCCAGGAGCGTCAGCAGGTGCGCGCCACCGCGCGTGCCGCCCATCAGGAACGACGAGCTGCCGCCCGGCCGAAGCGGTCGGCGGCCGAGTTGCAGGAGGTGGCTGCCCGTGGTCAGGCACTACTGGGTGGTAGCGGGATCGGTGCCGCCGACGAGGCGAGCCCAGCGCAGGTGGCAGCCTGGGCTGCGCAGGAGTTCGGCGTGCACCTGGCGGTGGCATGCTCGATGGCCGACGCGGCGCTGCCACATCTGATCTCCCAGCACGCCCCCTGGGTGGATGTGCTCTTCCTCGATACCGGGTACCACTTCGCCGAGACGCTCGGCACCCGGAACCGGGTGGAGCTGGAGATGGACGTGACCGTGGTGGACGTCCGGCCCGAGCTGACTGTGGCCGAGCAGGATGCGGCCCACGGCAAGGACCTGTTCGCCCGCGACGCCGCCGCATGCTGCGCGATGCGCAAAGTCGAGCCGCTGCACCGCACGCTCGGCACCTACGAGGCGTGGGTGACCGGGGTGCGCCGCGAGGAGGCACCGACCCGCGCGAACACCCCGTTGGTGACCTGGGACGAGAAGAACGGCCTGGTGAAGATCAATCCGGTGGCCGCCTGGACCGACGCCGACCTCACGGGCTACGCCGAGGAGCACGGCGTGATCGTCAATCCCCTGCTGAATGACGGGTATCCCTCGATCGGGTGCGCCCCGTGCACGGCACGCGTCGCCCCCGGAGCCGACCCCCGATCCGGCCGTTGGGCCGGGCTGGACAAGACCGAATGCGGACTGCACACATGAGCATTGACGTGACGACTCCCCCGACCACCGATACGGCCCCGGCCGGCCTCACCGACGCCCCGCACCACTACCGCCTCACCCGCGCCGAGGCGCTGGAGAGCGAGAGCATCCACCTGATCCGGGAGGTGGTAGCCGAGTTCGAGCGCCCGGTGCTGCTGTTCTCCGGCGGTAAGGACTCGGTGGTGATGCTGCACCTGGCAGCGAAGGCGTTCTGGCCCGCGAAGGTGCCGTTCGGCGTGCTGCACGTGGACACCGGGCACAACTTTCCGGAAGTGCTGGCCTATCGCGACCGCACCGTGGAGCGCCTGGGCGCGCACCTGCACGTGGCGAGCGTGCAGGACTACATCGACGACGGCCGCCTGCGCGAACGCCCGGACGGCACCCGCAACCCGCTGCAGACCCTCCCGCTGCTGGACGCCATCACCGGGAACAAGTTCGACGCGGTCTTCGGCGGCGGACGCCGGGACGAGGAGAAGGCCCGCGCCAAGGAACGGGTGATCTCCCTGCGCGACGAGTTCGGGCAGTGGGACCCCCGCAACCAGCGGCCCGAGCTGTGGAACCTGTACAACGGACGGCACCGCCCCGGTGAGCACGTGCGTGCCTTCCCGCTGTCCAATTGGACCGAGCTGGACGTGTGGAGCTACATCGCGGCCGAGGGCATCGAACTGCCGCACCTGTACTACGCGCACGAGCGGGAGGTCTTCGACCGGGACGGGATGCTGCTGGCGGTGGGCGAGCACGCTCGCCCCCGCACCGACGCCGAGCTGGCGAGCGTGCGGACCGAGCAGGTGCGCTATCGCACCATCGGCGACATGAGCTGCACCGGGGCGGTGCTCTCCGACGCGAGCGATCCGGCCGCCGTCGTGGACGAAGTGGCCGCCACCCGCATCACCGAACGGGGCGCCACCCGCGCCGACGACAGGCTCTCCGAGGCCGCCATGGAGGACCGCAAGAAGGAGGGCTACTTCTGATGGGCACGCTCACTGATGCCACGGTCGATCCCACGGCAGTCGATCCGACGATCGCCGACCCGACCGCCGTCGACCCGACGGCACCCGGCACGCTGCTGCGCCTGGCCACGGCCGGCTCCGTCGACGACGGCAAGTCCACACTCGTGGGCCGTCTGCTGTACGACTCCAAGTCGGTGCTGGCCGACCAGTGGGACGCGATCGAGCGCGTCTCCGCCGGTCGCGGCCAGGAGTCAGCGGACCTGGCGCTGCTCACCGACGGCCTGCGCGCCGAGCGGGAGCAGGGCATCACCATCGATGTGGCCTACCGCTACTTCGCGACCCAGACCCGCTCGTTCATCCTGGCCGACTGCCCCGGGCACGTGCAGTACACCCGCAACACCGTCACCGGTGCCTCCACCGCGGACGCGGTGGTGCTGCTGGTGGACGCCCGCAAGGGGTTACTGGAGCAGACCAGGCGGCACCTCGCCGTCGTGGGCCTGCTGCGCGTGCCGCACGTCGTGGTCGCGGTGAACAAGATCGACCTGGTGGACTACTCGCGCGACCGCTTCACCGAGCTTGCCGAGGAGATCCGTGCCGCGGCCGTCTCGCTCGGGGTGCCGCATGTGCACCCGATCCCGGTCTCGGCCCTGGTGGGCGACAACGTCGTCACCCGGGCCGAGCAAACGATGCCCTGGTACGAAGGGCCGAGCCTGCTGGAGCTGCTGGAGGCCCTGCCGGTGGCCGACGATCCGGCCGGTGAGGCGTTCCGGATGCCGGTGCAGTCGGTGCTGCGCCCGCAGGGCGCGGCAGTGTCGCCTGAGTATGCCGAGTACCGCGGCTACGCCGGGCAGGTCGCGGCCGGGGTGGTGCGCGTCGGTGACCCGGTGGTCATCCTCCCCAGCGGCCTGCGCACCACCGTCGAGGGCATCGACACCCCCGATGGGGAGTTGGTGGAGGCGTTCGCCCCGCAGTCGGTGGTCGTCCGCCTCAGTGACGACATCGACGTGGCGCGCGGGGACCTGATCGCCGCGGCCACCGACGCCCCGGAGCCGGTGAAGGAACTCACCGGCACGGTCAGCTGGCTCAGCGACCAGCCGCTGCGCCCCGGCGCCCGGGTGCTGCTCAAGCACACCACCCGCACGGTGCGGGCGATCGTGGCCGAGGTGACCGGCCGGCTCGATCTGGACAGCGGGCAGCCCAGCCCGGCCGATGTGCTCGAGCTCAACGACATCGGCACGGTCCGGGTGCGCCTGGCCGAACCGATCGTGGCCGAGGACTACGCCACATCCCGCCGCACCGGCGCCTTCCTGCTGATCGACGCCCACGACGGCAACACCCTCGCGGCGGGGATGACCGGCACTCCCTGAACACCAATGACGGCCCTCAGCCCACCTGTGCCAGATGTGGCACGGATCGGCTGAGGGCCGTCGGGTGTTCGCGGCAGAATAAGCCGATGACGGCGCACACCTGGCGGAACTGGTCCGGTACGGCCTCCGCCCACCCCAGCCGCATCGCCCGGCCTCACGACGAGGGCGAGGTGGTGGACCTGGTGCGGGCCTCCGTCGAGACCGGCGACACGATCCGGGCGGTCGGCGCTGGGCACTCCTTCACCCCGGCTGCGGCGACCGAGGGCACTCTGGTTCAGCTGGACGCCCTCGACCGCCTCGAGCACATCGGCCCAGCCGCCCCGGACTGCTCCCACCTGGTGACCGTCGGCGCCGGAATCCGGCTGCACGCCCTCTGCCGGGTACTCGCCGCCCACGGCCTGGCGCTGGAGAACATGGGCGATATCGACCGCCAGTCCCTCGCCGGCGCCATCTCCACCGGCACCCACGGCACCGGCGCGCGGCTGGGCGGGCTGGCCACCCAGGTGCACGGGGTGCGGGTGGTCACCGCCGACGCCCGCGTCCATGACGTCGGACCAGATTCCCCCGACGGCGGAGCCCACCTGTTCGAGCTGGCCCGCCTCGGTCTGGGCACCGCTGGGATCCTGACCGCGATCACCCTGCGCTGCGTGCCCGCGTTCATGCTCACCGCCACCGAGGCGCCCTTGCCCCTACGTCACGTCCTGGAATCGATCGTCGATCTGGCTGCCGCCGACCACTTCGAGTTCTACTGGTTCCCGGGCACCGATGTGGCGCTGACGAAAACGAACACCCGCGACGGCGCCGCTCCCCCACTGGCCGCCGCTCGCCGGCTACTCGAAGACGAGGCCCTGGCCAACGGTGTCTTCGAGGTGACCAACCGGCTCGCCACCGCCGTGCCCGCCCTGACCCCGCGCCTGAACCGCCTCGCCGCCCGCGCCCTCGGCGCCCGCACCTACACCGCCGCCTCCCACGACGTGTTCACCTCCCCGCGCCGGGTGCGTTTCGCCGAGATGGAGTACGCCCTGCCTGCCGAGGCACTCGTGGACGCGCTCGGCGAGGTCGACGCCTGGTTGCGCTGCAGCCGCGAGAACGTCCCGTTCCCGGTCGAGGTGCGCTTCGCTGCAGGCGACGAGGTGTGGCTCTCGACGGCGTATGGCCGGCCCACCGCGTACGTGGCCGTGCACCAGTATCACCGTCTGCCCTACGCCCGGTACTTCCGTGCAGTGGAGGCCATCATGCGCGGCTACGACGGGCGACCGCACTGGGGAAAGTTGCACCGCCGTCGGGCTGCTGACCTGGCGCCTGCCTACCCACGATTCGCCGATGCTGCCGCAGTGCGGGACAGGGTCGACCCGAGCGGTGTGTTCGCGAACTCCTACGTCGACCAGGTGCTGGGCGCCCGCACCGAGCCGACCACGGCCAGGTAACATCGCGGCGTCGGACGACACCACGTCGATGGGAGCCCGGATGCGACGCACCGTGTCCGCGGAACTGCACGTCACTGCCGGGATCGGCACCACCGAGATCGCCCTGCAGGTGGCGCTGGCCCGCGCGCCTGGGCTGCGGGTGAGCGAGTCGCTGGAGATCCGTCAGGACGGGCGGCTCCTCGAGCCGGTCGAGGAACCCACCGGGCACGGCGGCCGGATGCACCTGGTCACCCTCGACCGGGCCGCCGAGCAGCCAGGCGAGGTGAGCGTGCGCTACGACGCGAGTGTGGAGGATGAGGCGACCGGCACCGTCGCGGAGGTACCGACCACCACAGCGGACCTGATGGCCTACCGGCGCCCCAGCCGCTACGCCCAGTCGGATGAGCTGTTCGTGACAGCGCGGCGTGAGCTCGGCGGGCGGCATGGGTTGGCGCTGGTGCACGCGGTCGGGGACTGGGTGGCCGCTCGGGTGCGATACGTTCCCGGGTCGAGTCGCGTGACTGATGGAGCGGTGGCGACGCTGCTGCAGGGGCAGGGCGTGTGCCGCGACTATGCGCACCTGGTGGTGGCACTGCTGCGTGCGCTCGACGTGCCGGCGCGGCTGGCCGCGGTCTACGCGCCAGGGCTGCGGCCGATGGATTTCCACGCCGTCGCCGAGGCGTGGGTGCAGGGTCAGTGGTATGCGGTCGACGCCACCCGAATGGCGCCGCGCGGCACCATGGCGCGGATCAGCACCGGCCGTGATGCTGCCGATACCGCATTCCTTTCTGCCTATGGTGCCGGGATCCAGATGGGGCCGCAGACGGTGACTGCGACGGTCGACGGCAATCTCCCGGCGGAGAGTGCCGACGCGGCGGTGCAGATGCCGTGACCGACCCGGCTCTCCCGGAGACGTCGCAGGAGAAGTGGGCCCGCCGCTTCACTGTGCCCGTGCTGGTCGCGGCACTGGCCGCCGTGCCTGCGCTGTTCCTGACGTTACTTCCGGACCCATGGCTGACGGCCGGGCTGGTGGTGAACGTGCTCTCGGGGGGCGTGCTCACCGCCGAGACGCTGGTGTTGTTCGCCGTCTCGGCGGACAAGCGCGCCTGGCTGCGACGGCAGTGGTGGCTGGTGCTGCTCACCGTGCTCATCCTGATCAGCGTGGTGCTGGCGCTGGGGCCGGTGCAGATCCTGCGGCTGGTGCGGGTGGTGGCGGCGCTGCGCGTGCTGGGAGTGCGGCGGATCCTGCGCTCGGGCCAGGTGCTGGTGAACCGGGTCGAGCGGATCCGTCCGATCCTCCCGCGCGGGATCGCGGCGGGACTGGTACTCGTGTTCTCGACCGTGGTGCTCGTTGATCCGGATTCCCCCAGCCGGCAGCTGCTCGCGGATGTGCTTCCCTCGGGCACCGGGGCCACGGTGGCAGTGATCGGCGGGCTGGGCCTGGCGGTGGCGACATGGCTCGTACTACGCGGGCAGCAGGAGACCGACAAGGATCGACCGGGCGTGGACGAAGCCGGCGTGAACCAGGCAGCGAGCAGCGAGGACGAGGGAGCGCGCAAGGGCTCACCCGGTACCAGGGGTCGGGCGGGCACCGACTGACACGCTCACTGCAGTCGGACCTACCAGCGCCGGCGAGGTCACTGCCGGCGCGGCGCCCGGACGGTCGGTGCCCGGTAGGTCGGTGCCCGATACCCGAGAGCGCACCACGCTGGCGTAGGCTAGACGCCGCCGCTCCTCGCGGCACGGGCCTCTAGCTCAATTGGCAGAGCTGCGGACTTTTAATCCGTAGGTTCCGGGTTCGAGCCCCGGGGGGCCCACTGCCCGTCACTGGCCGGTCGGCATGTGCCGCCTCCGACGCGCCACCCGCAGCCCGACGATCGAGCCCAGCACCGCAACCCCTTCGGCGACCGCGCTGAGCGTCTTCTCCGGGTACCAGAACGGGTCATACATCGAGGGCACTGGGCCGAGAGCCGGCACGTTCACCACGCTGTACAGCAGCACCGCGCCGAGCGCCGAGAGCGCCACCAGCCCGGCGAGCGCATAGGCGAGGCGTGACCCCCTGACCAGCAGGAACACCCCAGCCAGCACGGCCGCTGTGGCCTGCACCCGGAACAGGGTGTCGCCGCCGATCCCACCCGGGGCGGCGATCCCCATCTGCTCAGCCAGCCGGTAGTGAACGACGGCGTCCACCGCGAGGCCGGCCACCACCAGCACCCGGAGTCCGATCTCCGGCGCCCGGGACATCAGGACTCCACCGTCAGCGTGGCGGTCATGTTCGGGTGCGGGGTGCAGTGGAACGGGTACTCCCCCGCCGCGTCGGGCACGGTGAAGGCGACTTCCTCACCCGGCCCGACGGACACGTCGAAGATGCCCTCCTCGTCGGAGGTGACCGTGTGCCCGACCGAGTCCTCATTGCGGACCGTGATCGTCTCACCGGCGCTGAGGCCCTCAGGCACCTGATAGGTGAAATCGGAGATCACCAGGGTGGTGCCGTCCGGCTCGGGCTCAGGTCCCGCATCTGACTCGCCCGGGTCCGTACCCGAACTGCATCCGACCAGCAGGAGCAGTACTCCCACCACGAGGGCCAGGGCACGAGGGCGGTCCACGGTGATGTCCATACCTGGTGATACGCACGAGAGGTGCGCAGGGATTGCCTCGATCCGTGCGAATCTGGCCCCGCCGCTCAGAAGCGGGCACTGGACCACACGTACCCGGACTCGCCCACCAGCTCGACCGCCATGACGCCGTCATCGGCCACGATCCACCTGTTCGGACCGTCCGCCTGCACCGACCACTGCCCCATCTCAGCTGTGCTGCCGTCGGCATACTCGACCATGCACGTATAGACCATCCCAGGCGGGCCCTGCGCCACCTCAATCACCAGCATCGGGCCGTCGGAGCTGTCGCTCCGCGCGACCTGCCCGATCCGGTCGCCGTCGGAGGTCATCAGCGGAGCGCTCGCGACGGTCACAGCAGGTGGCGCGTCCTGCTCAAGGAACTGCACCATGGCGCCCCCGAGCACCAGACCCAGCACCCACGCCGCCGCCACGGCCAGCAGCGCCCGACGGCGCCCCCACCCTCGAGCGATGCGGTCACCATCAGCAGTGGTCACCTCCCCCGGCTCCGGCTCCGGCTCGGTCGCCGGATCGTCGCGCAACCGTGCCAGGACGCGCGCCTCGAACTCCGGAGAGGGCGAGTGCCGGGGCACGGCGGGCAGGAGCTGTTCGATCACGTCCGCATGTTCGTCGTACTCGCGACGACACACACCACAGTGCGGAAGGTGAGCACTGACCCGCGCACGGAGATCGGAGTCGGCGTGGTCGAGCGCCACCTCGAGCAGCTGGTCCTCATCGGGGTGCCAGTCGCCGGGCGGGCCCCCTGGGCCAGAGTGCCGGTCGTCGTCAGGGTGGGTGCCGCCGTCGGGGTTCATGCTCGACCTCCTTCCTGGACCTCGCGGCGCAGCCGGCGTAAACCGTCGCGGATGCGCGTCTTGGCGGTACCGAGCGGGATGTTCTCGACCTGGCTGACCTCGGCCGCCGTGCAACCGGCGAGCACGGCCAGCACGACCGCGCGCGCCTGCTCCGGCGAGAGATGGTGCAACCTGCGCACCGCACGATCGGCCTCGATCCGGTGCATCGCGGTCTCCTCCAGGTCGGGTGCGGTGCTGGTGGTCTCGTGCAGCAACTGGTGCAGGATGCCGTCGTCGGTGGGGGTACTGCGGCGGGCGCGAACCGCGTCGATGGCCGCATTGCGGGCGATCGTGAGGATCCAGGTCAGTACCGAGGCGCGTCGTGGGTCGTAGCCGCCGGCCGCGCCCCAGGCACGCAAGAAGACCTCCTGGCTCACGTCTTCCGCGAGCGCAGGATCCCTGGTGATGCTCACCGCCATGCCGTACACCGCCCGCTGGAACCGTCGCACGAACGCCGCCGAGACGCTCGGATCGTCCAGCGCCAGCCCTGCCAGGAGGGCGGCGTCGTCCGCCCGATCGGCTCGGGAGATGGCGTCCATACCTCACCATACGGCTGGGCAGGCGGGAGGGATTGGGTGGGACTCCGGGCAATCTCTGCGGGGCGCGCCGCTCGTACTACTGGTATCCGGCACTTCGGCCGGCCACGAGGAACGGAGACGACGATGCGACGGACACGACTGGCCCTGACGGCGACCCTGATGGGCGCGGGTCTGCTTCTGGCAGGGTGCGCCGATGAGGGCGGGACCGACCCGGCCGAGGATGAGACCACGGCCGAGGATATGGCTGACGAGGACATGACCGATGAGGAGACCGACGACATGTCCGAAGAGGACATGGACGACGGCGACATGATGGCAGGGACTGTCGCCACCGCTGAAACCGACCTCGGCACGATCCTGGTCGACGGCGAGGGTATGACGCTCTACCTGTTCACCAACGACGAACCGGGTGTGAGCAACTGTGAGGGCGAGTGCATCGAGAACTGGCCGGCACTGGAAGGCGAACCGGAGGCGGGTGACGGTGTGGACGCTGCCCTGCTCGGCAGCATCGAACGCTCCGACGGCACCGTGCAGGCGACCTACAACGACTGGCCGCTGTACTACTGGGTGCAGGATTCCGCCCCCGGCGACACCACCGGTCAGGGCGTCAACGACGTCTGGTACGTCGTGTCCCCCGAGGGCGAGATGATCGAGGGTATGGACGACATGGGCTGATTCACGAGTATCGGCTGGCTCACGGGCGACGCCACGCCCCGGCCGCTGCGGCCGCGGATGCGAAGTCCTCGAGCGATCGGGCGGGGTGCCCGAGCACGTCGGCCACAGTGGTGGTCGTGGCACTGTTATGACCGTCGAGCAGCCCCACGAACAGCTCCGCCAACCCGTGGGCTTCCTCGGCCGGGAGGCCGGCCGCCTGTGCATGGGCGGCGAAGTCGGCTGCGCTCACCTGCTGGTAGATCACCGGGTGCCCGGCAGCCTGGCCGAGGATCTCGGCGGTCTCCGCGAGCGATACGGAACGGGGTCCAGTGAGCTCAAGCACCCGCCCCTCGTGCTCGACGCCCTCCGCCAGCAGTGCTGCCACCACCACATCCGCGATGTCGTCGGCGTCGAGGAACGGCTCGGTGATCTCGGCCGCGCCGGGAAGCGCCAGCATCCCGTCGATCACCGCACCGGCGAACGGGCCCTCGGTGAAGTTCTGATCGAAGAAGGCGCACCGCACCACAGTGCCGGTCGGGATCAGCTCGAGGAAGGCGCGCTCGCAGTCCTGCGCAAGCGCCTCGCCGCGTCCGGAGAGGAGCACCACCCGCTGGACCCCCTGTCCGGCAAGGGCCGCCGCCACACCCGTGACGGCGTCCCGTGCGCCGGGTAGCGCAAGGTCAGGTTGGTAGGTCAGGTAGGCGGCACCCACCCCATCGACGGCGGCCGTCCAGGTCGCGGGGTCGGTCCAGTCGAAGGGGTGGTCGCCCGAGCGGGAGGCACGCCGGACGGCGTGCCCGGCGTCGGTCAGGCGGTCGGTGACACGGCGCCCGGTCTTACCGTTGGCGCCGGTGACGAGGATGGGGGCTGGAGTGCTCAGTGTTGTGGTCATGGGTCCATCTCACCGGCCCGCACCGAGACGATCCATCGTCGAGAGGGTCAAGAACATACGCGATCGTCTATCGTCGGAGGATGGACGCGCTGTCAGCCCTGCTCGACGGACCCCGCACCCGTGACACCTATGTGCTGCGCTGCCTGCTGACGCATCCCTGGTCGATCCGCGTCGCTGACGAGGCGCCACTTGCCCTGGTGGCCGTGGCTCGGGGCCAGGCGTACCTGACTTTCGACGGCGCGGATCCGCTCGAACTCACGCCCGGCGATGTGGCGCTGGTCAAGGGGCCCGATCCCTACACGCTCTCCGACATCCCGGGGCGCGCCGCGGATGTCTTCGTCGGCACCGACGAGATCTGCAGGGACGCCTCCGGCGCCTCGATCATCAACCAGATGCTGCTCGGCGTGCGCACATGCGGCAACGACTTCCCAGGTGAGACAGCATTCGTCGTCGCCTGCTACGACCTGCGCGGTCAGGTGACGCCGCGGCTGCTGGGCGCACTGCCCCGCGTCGTGCGCATCCCGGCCTCCGACGGGGATCCTGCCCTGATGTCGATGCTGCATACGGAGGTTGACAAGGAGGCGCTCGGGCAGCAGCTCGTGCTGGACCGGATCGTCGACCTGGTCCTGGTGCAGACGCTGCGCGCGTGGCTCTCCGACCCGAGCTCGGACGCTCCGCAGTGGTGGGCAGCCACCGTCGATCCCGTGGTGGGTCCCGCGATCCGAGCTCTCCAGGCGAATCCCGCACACTCGTGGACGATCGACGCCCTGGCACGCACCGTCGGTGTCTCACGCGCGACTCTGGCGAGGCGGTTCACCGAACTGGTCGGCGAGCCCCCGATGACCTACCTCACCGGATGGCGGCTCACCCTGGCCGCTGATCTCCTCCGCGGCAGTGAGCACACCCTCACTGCCGTAGCCCGTCAGGTCGGGTACGCAACGGCGTTCTCGTTCAGCAGCGCGTTCAAACGGCACTTCGGTGTGAGCCCGCAGGAGTTCCGCCGACCGGCCGAACTCGCCACTGCGCTGTAACGCCACCGATCTGTAGCGCCACCGATCAGGGCCCCATCTCCTGCGCCACCAGATGGTGGGGATTCGATGGGAGAATTGGCACAGGAGGTTGTACTGATGAAGATGCGTGTGCTGCTGCTGGTCTGGGGCGGGCTGGTGCTCGTGTGGGCGGGTGCCGCCGTCTTCGGGTGGGGGAACGTGGAGTCGGGCTCCGCGGACCCGTTGGTGCAGATCCGCAGCGTCGGCGATCTGGTTCCCCAGGATTTGCAAGCGCAGGTGAGTCCGGAGTACTACCTGGGCGAGGGGCACCTGCTCGTGCTGATCGCCGTGACCGCGTTGAGCGTGCTACTGCCACTGCGGGCCAAGCTGCTCCGGGTGGTGGCGGGACTCGCCTACCTAGCCGCGGGCGGATATCTGGGGTACAGCGCGTGGTCGGGCAACCCGCCCGCGGAGGTCGGCACGGTAGCCGGGTATGCGGTGGCCGGTGCCCTGGTCCTCGCCGGTCTGTTCTTCTTCGCCGACCGCCGCAGCGCGGTTGGGGTGGTCGCGGGCGTCGCGGCACTCGCCGGTGCGGTGTGGAACACACACGCCGTGGTCGAGGTGGCGCTGCCCGACCGCCCCGGTCTGGGCGCCATCTGCCTGACGATCGGCTACCTCGCGGTGGCCGCGGGCGCCTTCTCCACCCTGGGCGAGCGTCGGGGCGGACGAAATCGACGGTAATACTGCCAACGAGGACGATATAGCCAACACGTGGCAGTATTCCCGTCGATTTCATCCGGCTCTTCCGGCCATTGGCAGCCGGCGGTGCTCCCCGGTAGCCAGGCGACTGGCGAGGGACGCCGTCGTTTGCTCCCACAACACCCAGATCTGCACAAAGCTCAGCCGGGTTGTGACGTACCCGAGGCGATCAGCCATCAGGTCCCTGGCCCGGTCATTCTCGTAGTCACGGCGGGATGTGTGGTGCGCGGCACTGTCGGCCTCGATGATCCACCGTTCGCCCACCAGCATGTCCACCCAGCCGACCCCGGGAATCTGCACCTGTTGCTGCACGCGGACTCCCCGCGAGCGAAACCAGCGCGCCAGTCTCGTCTCCGACCCCGACTGCGAACGCCGTGAGATCACCCCGAGGTCGCGGCGTGTCCGGCCCGGCAAGCCGCACAGGATTTCCCGCACCGCGGCCGGCGTTAGCGCTTCTTTCGCGAGTGCTGACTCGACCAGCACAGCCGTGTATTCCGAGCTGAGGCAGCGAGCCGCATGGGTGAGGGCGAGCGGCAACGTGGCCACCGGGTCCGGCTCTGGCCAGGCGTCGATGTACGGTCCATGAGGAACCATGCTGCGCAGCTCGTGCCCACGCCGCGCGTACGCATGAGTCTCGCGCACATCCGGTACCCACAACCCGCGCACACGGGCCGCCGAGACGCAGGTCAGCCGCCCACCCTTCGCCAGGGCAGCCACTGCGGCTGCGTCGGCATCGGCTGTCGCGTACCAACCGCGGGCTATCTGGCGTAGCCGCCCGGACGTGCACCGACGTCGGATCTCCTTATCGGTGAGTCCGCGTGCGATCAGATCGGCACGGGAGTAGATGCCCAGTTCAGGCTCGCGCATGCCACCAACCGTGGCCTCGGGCCCTGCCACCGGCGTCCTGCCTCGGCGGGGGTTGTGGATAAGGCGACACCGACCCACCACTCGGCCGAACCACCGCGGCTCCAGGGGCCTAGTATTCGGCGCCTGAGCAGTTCGGGGGCCGAACACTAGGCCCCTGGGGTGGTGGGTCCTCGAGACGGGCGGTCAGGAGTTGGGGTCCCGGTACTTCGACATCGGGTCCGAATCGCCGAGCTTGTTGATCCCAGAGCGGTCGGAGTCGCTGACTTCGGACTGATGACCGGTGAGGTGGGCGCCCTGGCCGACGATTCCCGGACGAGCCCGCGCCGCTCGGTTGCGTTGCTCACGAGCCAGGCTCATCAGCCGGAACGACAGCACCAGTCCACCGATCAGCACCACGGCCACCATCGCCATCACCATCTGGTCGTTCGTGATGACCTCGAACACCATGGCGAGCAGAATGGCCACGAGGATCGCGCCCTCGATCATGGCGAACCCGATGAAGAAGCGCGTCAACGCCCGCCCCGCACCCGCTTGACCAAGCTGGTTACTCATGCCGCCATTCTTCCACGCACGCCGGCCGCGCGCGAGGCTACGCTCGGGTCCATGGCGACCGTCCGGTTCAGTTCCGCACCCCCGGCAGTGCGCCTGCGGCACGTGTTGAACTGGATCAACCTCTCCACACCACTCGGCTTGGCCGTGGCCCGGGCCGGAGGAACTCGACGGCGTCCCGGGCCCATGCTCCTGACCCTCGCCGAAGGCTATCGGTGGCCGTTCCCGACCGGCGGCGCCTTCACCGTCGGCGACGTCGTGATCACTCGCTCCACCATCGGTCGTCTGCAACAGCGGCACCCCCGGGTGCTACGGCACGAAGAGATCCACAGCCGCCAGTGGGCCTACTGCCTGGGCCTGCTGTTCCTACCGCTGTACGGCCTGGCGATGGCGTGGTCGTGGATCCGCACCGGGGACAGGGCGGCACGGTGCTTCTTCGAGCGACAGGCCGGACTCGCCGATGGCGGCTACCAGGACGTGCCGCTCCGCTCCCGGCGCGGCTCCCGCACAGCGCACGACGCGTAGCCGGGCGCCGCCTCGAAGACCGAGCACCCGTCCCACCGTCGTGCCCCTCGCGGAGGTCGGTCCAAAGCCGTGCCTCGCCTGCGAGCAACGACGGCGCGCGACCACGACAGCGCCCGGCAACCCTGATCGCAGTTTCGGGCCTGCGGTCAGGGTCGCCGGGCCTTCCCCAGTCCCCCGGTCTTTGCGGAACTTCTGAGGGCACGGCACGATCGCAACTCGCCTGTGCCGGGCTCGGCCGATCCGCTGGCGTACCTGACCTACCCCAGCTCCGCCCAGGTCGCCGGACCGACCACGCCGTCCGCAGTCAGCCCGTTGCTGCTCTGGAAGCTGCGTACCGCCGACTGGGTGCGCGGCCCGAAATGGCCGTCGGCCGTCATGTTCTGACCCCAGGCGATGAGCCGCTCCTGCAGGTAGACCACGTGCTCACCCTTGTCTCCGTAGCGGAGCGTGGGGCGTGACTGCGGTTGCCCGCCACTGGGCTGGGACGGCTGGCCCGGCCCACCGGGTTGCGTGGGTCCACCTGGCTGAGCAGGCCCGCCAGGCTGTGACGGTCCGCCGGGTTGAGCAGGCCCACCCGGCTGCGACGGCTGACCCTCCAGCGCCGCCCACGTCGCTGGACCGACCACACCGTCCGCGGTCAGGCCCTGTGCCTGCTGGAACTCACGCACCGCGTTCTGGGTGCCGTAGCCGAAGATCCCGTCCACGGCGACCGAGTGGCCGAGCGCATCCAGCCGTTGCTGCAGGTAGGTCACATCCTCCCCGCGCGACCACAACCGCACGGTCGGCCGCGTCGTGGTTCCACTACCTCCACCGCCGGCGCTGCCCCCACCCGCACCGCCTCCTCCGCCAGTGCCTCCCCCAGCGCCGCCACCGCCGCCCCCGCCAGTGGGCGTCGTCACGGTGAACGGCTCCTGAGCCTGGTAGCCGGCCGAGGCTCCGAGCAGGAAGTAGTTCGGCGTCTGGTCCGGAGGCATCAGATCGACGATCCGGCGATGGAACGTCGGGTAGTCCCCGCTGAAGCCACCATCGGCGTAGACCTGCAGCAGCTTTTCGGTGAACAGCCCGTTCACATCCCCGTCGGCGGAGACCTGGTTGTCCTGGCATCCGCTGATGAGGATCAGCTCGGCTGCCATGGACCGGCTCTCGCTGGGACCGGAGAGGTTCTTCACGAACTCATAGGTCCCGCGACGCGCCTCGTAGTCGCGCATCTGCACGTCCATCGGCATCCGCCGGGTCTTGGCACGCGGCTGCCACTGTTCTACCAGCCGCAGCTGCCGGGACTGCTCGGGAGCGGCCATCATCCGCGCCACGGTGCCGGAATGGCAGGAGTCGCTGATCACGAGCACCCGCACGCCCGGGCTGAACTGGGAGTACATCTGGTGCAGCTCGTCGTCGACGATCTGCCGGTCCCACGCCACCCAGGTCTCGTCCTGGCCGTCGTCTTCGTCGCCGGTCGTATCGGGCATCTGTGCGCCGTGGCCGGCGTAGGTGACCAGGCACATGTCGCCCGGCTGGGCGGTGCGGGCCAGCCGCCCCAGTTCGCCGATGATCGCCTGGCTGGTGGCCTGGGAGTCGATCAACGAGGAGGTCTGGTAGCCGTGGGAGAGCGCGATCTGTTCCATCGCGGTCGCGTCGTTGATGCACCCGGCGAGCTCGCCGTCCCAGCCGCCGTAGGCGTTCGGGTCGACGTAGTTGAGGCCGATGTGCACGGAGTATCCGGACATGATGGTTCCCTTCTCTAGTTGTGTGCCGGGTCGACCGGGACGAGAGCACCCTGGGTGCGCACCTTCCAGGTCTGCGTGGGTCCGGTCATGCGGCCCTCGTCGGTGATGCGGTGGATCTCGAAGCTGATCTCGGGGTCCGCGACGTAGCTGGTCAACGGCAGGTGCAGGCGCACCTCCGCCTGCCGGGCGGAGTCGGTGAGGGTGACCGGTGCCAGCTCTCGCCCGTCGAAGCGGGAGGTGATCTCGAGGCCGGTGAGCTCCGCCGTCGAGGGTTTGGCCGTGGCCACGAAGACCAGGCCGAGCTCGAGGTCCTCGATGTAGGCGCGCACCTCCTCGATCGGCTGCCCCGCGGAGGAGAGGGAGTAGACAGGGAGCAGCCCAGGGTCGGAGTCCTCGCTCGCCACGGTCAGTTCCTGGCCCGGATCCACGACGGCGTCCACGGCAGTCACGGGGGTGCCGTCCCGTTCCAGCCCGGTCACCGCGACCGGAACGGCCACCGCATTGGTGAGGTGCTGGGATCCTCGGTCCGGTCTCACGTTCACGGGCCCTGCCTCGTAGGGGCCGGCGATGGTCGCCGTCGAGACGATCACGTCCGCCCGGGCGCGCACATTCCCGGGGAGCGGCCAGGTGGCGTTGCCACGCAGGCCGTCGCGGTCCAGCAGCGCCTTGAGGGCCATCAGCCCGGCGATGTCGGTTTCGCAGACGATGTCGAAGCCGGTGGAGGTGGCCGCCCAGTCGACGCTCACGCTGCCGGGCGCGACCAGGGTCAGATCCGGGGCGTAGTGGGTGTCCTCGGGGCGCTCCAGCCTCGGCTCGGGGTGCAGATCGCGCAGTTCAGCGAGGATCCGGGCCCGGACGTAGCGTGGGACGTCGCCCTGGAGGCCGATCGCGACGATGCATCGCATCTGGGTGGGGTTGTCGATGTCGATCGTGGACTGCACGAGCAGCTGTGGGGTGTAGGGGCGGGGTGCGTCCGGTTCGCTCCAGCCGACGGTGTAGCGATCCGGGACGATCAGGAACGTGCCAGGTGTGCGCAGCGAGCGCAGTACCTGAGCCCACCCTTCGGCGGCGGCGACCTCGACCGGTTCGTAGGTTGTGTACTCGATCTGCCCGAGCTGCATCGCCGGCTGGCAACCGATAGCGGTGGACTCCCTGTCCACCGCGGAGCGGTAGACGTCGCCGTAGGTGGCGCAGGGGACGACAAGGTCGAGCCGGTCGATCGTGACCATCTGCTCCCAGACCTCGCGGACGGGCATGATGCTCATGTCCTCGCGCAGTTGCAGTGGTGGCCGCAGGGTCGCGCCGGCGAGAGTGTGCAGAGTAGGAAGAGCAGCGGGTAGGTTTCGACTTCTCGCGCGAGCCGAGCGCTTCTTCGCCAGACTCGCGATCTTCGGCAGCCCGGCGAGAGCGGCCGCCGTGAGCGTCACCTGCGGGGTGCGACGCCAGCCTCCGAAGGTGGTGGTGGCCACGATCTGCGGCGGGTCGGCTTGAAAGCCGGGGGTACTCAGGGCGCCGTAGGCCAGGCGTGCCCACGTGTCCCGCAGCCGGAACGTCAGCCGCACACCCTCGGGGATCGACGACGCCGATTCCGCAGTGAACAACTCCTGCCGTGCGCGGCCTTCCTCGTCCAGGAAGGGCACCGAGAGCCGGTAGGTCGTCTCGGCCTCGGGCACCAGCTCGAGCTCGTCGGTGGTCTCGGATGCCTCCGCGGACGGACCGCGCTCGAGTTCGACGGTGACCGTGGCGGCGATCGCGGGCCGGCCGTCGAGCCCGTGCCCAGGTTCGGAGGTGATCTCGAACCGGAACGGGCTCTGGGCCGGGTCAGCGACCACCGCCGGCATCGCGAGTCGGTGCCGGGGGGCATACCAGCGCGTGCCGAGGTCCCACCGGTCCTTCCACCAATCCCCGTTCTCGACGGACTGACCACTGCCGACGTCGGGTCCCGGGCGGCGAGTGGGCGTCACCTCGGCCAGGCCGAGCGGGGCGAGAGTCAGTTCGGGGCGCACAGCCACGGCCGAGATCGCCGACACCGACGGGCGAGCGGCGGCAGTCGGACGCAGCGCGGCGGTGATGCTCTGCGCGCTCACCTGGTTGTCCCCCTGCGAGAACGCAGCGATCTTCATCGTGGCTGCGAGCCCCGGACCACGCGTTCCACGCGTGCGGCGCACCGGAGCCAGCGGGCGAAGCTGACCGCGGTCCATCACCACGACATGCGCGACGGCGTCCGGTCCGCCGGCCTCGGCGACCAGCTCGGTCAGGGGTCGAGTGAGTACCTGGGTCGCAGATGCGTTCCCCTCATTCGGCGGTCGGATTGCGCCCGACCCAGTCTCCGGGCCGGTCCCAGATCCGGCTTGTCCCTGCCCGCGCGGGTTGCCTGCGCGCGAGACGGGCAGCGCCTTGGTGACCGTCATCTCCGGTGGTCTGGTGGCGGCGAGCCGCCAGCCGCCGTCATCGGTGAGCTCCAGCACCCAGCGTGCGGCGAGCAGCAGGGTCTCGACCACCAACCAGTCCTCGTCACCGCCGCCACTGATCGCTCCCGCCTCCCGCAGGGCCGAGACGGCGGCCAGCAGGTCGTCGTAGCGGAACTCGGCCAAGCCCTGCCCGCTGAGCGTGTCCCACACCAGGGCGAGGTGCGCCGTCAGGGGCGGGACGGGCGGTGCCGGGTCGCCAGGGTTGGCTTCGACGCGTGCTCGCAGGCGCAGGGTTGGCGCGCCGGCGAGCACGGACTCCATCGTCGCCACGGCGTCGGCCCCGGTGAGGGTGACGCTGAGGGCGACCAGCCCGAATGGATCGGTGGTGAGCTGCTCGGCGAGGATCTCTTCGCCGTCGCCGAGCAGCTCGAGCTGGACGGACCTGACGGTCTGTGCCGTGTGCCCGGCCGCATCCGGGTCGGATCCCAGCTGTGCTGTCAGGGCCAGGGTGGCCGAGGTGACCAGATCGGTCAGGCGGTCGGCCGGGGCCGGGGTGCGGCTCAGGACGAAGGTCGCGGACAGGTCCGGCGAACCGGGCGGGTGCTCGTGCACGGTGAGCGTGGCCATGACTGCCTCAGAGGCTGTAGTCGAGGTACCGGGCGGGCGGGCCGGTACGAACGCCGGTCCGCGCGCCGGCCGCATGGTCGGGACCACCTGCACCGGCGGAACTCTCAGGACCAGCAGAACCTGCGCCGTCGGGAATCATCCCCCGCAGCCGCGCGATGCGCTCCTCCGGGACGTAGCGCACGCCGCGCTCGGGATCGGGCTGGGGCACGTTGACCACAAGCGGGCCGTTGCCGCTGCTGTACTCCCAGTCGCCGGACCACGAACGCCCGGGCTCGAACAGCGTGCCTTTGACGGTCACGTGCACGCGATAGCGGTAGAACGGGCGGAACTCGGGGTCGGAGGTGAACACGGTCCAGAACCGGTCGGTGTCCAGATCGTCCTCACCCCAGGAGAAGCGCACCGAGGGGCGGCCGAGGGGTTCGCGGGTGTCGGGATCGACGGGCTCGAACTCGGCCTCCACCTTCTGGGTGTTGTCGGTGAGGACCACGCCCAGCTCGACCGGCCCGACGGCGAGGCGCCCTGCCGTATCGGCGCGCACCTCCAGCGTGGTGTCGTTGAGCAGCTGCCCGTTGGGTTCGGGGTCGAGATCGATGACGTTGTTGTCGATCTGCACGCGGCGGTACGGGTCGGAGGCCTCGCTGGGTGGTTCGGCCAGGTGCACCTTGCGCTTGACGAAGGTCTTGTCCGGGGACCAGTCCTCGGGGGCGTTCGCCACATCGGAGGCGACCTTCTGCGCCGTCTGGTACTTCCAGGATCCGTCCTCGCCCTCCAGTCCGGCGAAGCTGTGTCCCTCCCACTGGATCTCACCGCTGGTGTTGGGATAGCCGACCTGCACGCTGAGGAACTCGACATTGCCGTCCTCCCAGGCGGCCACCGGGCGCACCACGCGGGCGAGCTTGCGGGGCCAGTCATCGAGATAGACGGTGAGGAAGTATTTGCGCTCAGCCTCCGGGTCGTCCTTGATCTCGTCGAACATGCCGGCCATCGAGCTGGAGATGGTGTGGTCCTGCAGGTAGGCGAACTGCTGGGTCTCGTGGTACTCGAGGTTCAGTCGGGTGGTGTCGCGGCGGTACTTCAGCGCGACGCCCACTCCCCACGGTGTGAAGGAGCCACTATCAGCTTCCGCGGCCTCGACTTCGGGCGGCGGCGGATCGAAGATCATGCCCTTGGCCTGCTCCATGAACTTCTCGTAGACGAGGTTGGACTTCTCGTCCAGACGACGGGCGATCTCCTCCGAGCCGGGCAACGTGGTGTCGACCTTGAGGTCCACCTCGATGGTGCCGTTGGTGCGCATGTTGTTGAACTCGGTCTGGATATCCGCCGAGGCCCAGAACGCGCGGCCGGAGGCGGCGGCCGAGAAGTGCTCGAACACGCGGTCCCAGTTGCCGACGATGCTCAGCGTCACCACCGGCGACCACACCTTGAGCTTGTAGTTCTGGATCACGATCAACGGGGACGCAGTGCCGTGGAAGGCCTCCCAGCAGATCGCGGCCGGGTAGGCACCGATGAGCCCGCTGAAGGCGTGCGTGCCGGTGGGCACGATCGACCCCTTGCCGTTGCCGTGCATCTGCCAGTACCAGGGGTCGAGGTTGGAGCCGCTGCCGCCGGTGAGCACCGGGCTGCCGTCTTCGGCGACGGGCGGCGGGCCGGACTCGTCGCGGGTGCGGGTCAACTGGGGCCGCCCGGCGGTGCCGCGATAGGCGAACCGGGAGCCGCCGGGGCTCGGCAGTGTCGGCAGACCGCGGGAAGTGGGCGAGACGTTGGAGACCGATGTGATGTTCTCGGTGATGATCGCCGGGCGGAAGGTGGGTTCCTTGCGGCGGCCCTTCAGCCCCCAGAAAACGTCCTCGCTCTCGGCGTACTTGGCGGTGATCTGCGACTCGGACTGCCGGCGCACGTGCTCGGGGATGGCGCCGGTGACCGAGAACGTCAGCACACCGCCGGCCACCTCGCCGGGCGATCCGATCACGGCCTCCCCGCCAGTGCCGGCGAAGCGCACCAGGTTGAACAGGTAGTCGCCCGAATCCGGCCCGTCCTTGCGGGCCATCCGCACCAGGTTCGGGATGTAGTAGAAGACCGGCGACTCGCCCTGGCGGATCAGCTCGCGGTTGTTGACGTCGGGCAGATACAGCACGTCGTACCCACCGCTGACGATGGGTTCGGTGCCTCCGGCGTAGGTGGGCCCCATGGCTTGCACGGACATGACGTTCCCCAATCTCGGTGAGAGGTGCTCGTACCTCTCCATGAGGGGATGGGGGGCGGCGTGATACGCCTGATCAGGAGTCGCGCCGGATGTCCCACTCGGCGGTCCCCGGCCGGCAGCCTGGCAGGCCGAGACTCAGGGACGTCACCGACGCTCGACGCGAAGCGCGACCGATCCGCGGGTACGGCGCCCCAGTCGCAGCTCCAGCCGAGTGAGCGCGGTTCCCCAGACGCTGGTGAGCATCGGGTCCTCCAGGTGCCGTTCGGTCAGGTTCACACCGTCGACGTCCCCGGTCCAGACGATCCGGACCGGCGCACCGCCCGCGAGCGGCACCACGTCGATGCGCCCGTGCCCCACGCGGGTGACCTCACCGGCGATCATCCAGTGCAGGCAGGACTCGGCGTGCACCGGCTCGGTGAACGCCCAGTCGTCCTCGACGATGCATGACCCGTCCGCGTTCAGCGCGAGGGTTCTCACCCAGTGGTCGAGCCCGGTGTCGGGGTAGGCCGCGGCGAGGTCGAGGCTCATCGTCACCGTGTCGCCGTCCAGAGCATGAGAGAAGCCACGGGCCCGGCGGGCACGCCCGGGTGTCTGCTCGTGCCCGGCGACCACGGGCACGTTGTGCCACCGGCTCTGCATGGCCCAGAACTCATACCGCTCCGGTCCGAACATCCCGGCGCTGTACGTCAGGCGACCGGGATCGACGAGGACGGGGACGCCGTCGGAGGCCACGATGACCGACCCGACATCGTTGTGGTTGTGGCTCTCGGCATTGTGCCCGCCCTTGAGCACGGCCACCAGGCCCTCGGCGCGCCCCGGGTGTTCACGTACGAGCCCGATCTGCACATCCGGAAGCCACACCTGCCCCACCAACGGCGGATCGGCCGAGCCGGCCGCACCGCTACCGAGCGCCTCCAGACCGCCGACCACCCGGGCGAGGTTCATCGGCCACTCGGCCGACAACTCCGACGGCGCCCACTGGCTGAGTGCGTACCGCCTGGCATCGTCGTCGCCGATCCGGTGCGCCCAACGCAGCAGCACGTCCCAGGGCACGTTCGCCTGCGGCCGGGCCGCGGCATCGGCAACGTTCACGTGCCACGGGCCGCCGAGATGCATCCGGTGCGGGAAGGCGATGGATGCCCGGATCGCCGGTATCTCCGCCGCACTCAACCGACCGCCGGTCACGCGCTCGAGCACATCGAGCGCTTCCAGGGCGCGACCCACACCCTCCCACCAGTACCCGTAGCCCTCGTCGACCGAGCCGTCCTCAGGGATGCTCACCAGGTATCGGTCCAGTCCGCCGATCGCCCTGGCCACCGTGGCGGTGCGGCGCGGTCCGGCCGGGAGGAGCTGAATCGCAGCAGCGAGCACATTGCCGCAGATCCACGGGCACCAGTTGTTCATCTCACTGGTCAGCCAGTGCCAGTCCCGGTCCAGGAACGGTTCGAGCACCCGCCGGCTGCTCTCTGCCCGCACCCGCTCCCGTAGCCCCGGGAACGCATCGTCCAGATCGTCACCGAGCAGCCTGTCCACCCAGGCGAGCTGGGCGGCGATCTCCCCGGCGCCCAGATCCAGCCACGGCTCGACCGGCGGGACCACGCTGCCACGGCGCTCAGGGCCAGGGTCGTGTGCAACCCAGCACCAGGACGTCTGCTCGCACAGCAGCAGGACGCCGTCCGCGACCTCGTCCAGCAGTGGCAACCGGTCGCCGTCGAGGGCTGCGGCGGCCCGCACCACGGCGCGGGTGAGACGAGCTTGCCGCGCCCGCACCAGGTCTTCGTGTGCGGTCCGGATGCCGTCACGATGGAAGCGGGCGTAGTGGGAGGCCTGCGGCGAGGGCCACGGCGTGCCGCTCTCGCGCGCGGCCTGGTCGGCGAGCGCGGCGGACACGGGGCCGGTCCAGCCGGCCGTAGGGCCCGGCAACGCCGGCGCGAGTATCCCTGCGAGCGCGTCAGGGTCGAGGAGCGGCCGCCAGGCGGTCACGAGTGGGCCAGATGAGGTCACGGCTCAAGGCAATCGCCTCCGGGCAGGGGCGTCAACTCGCCCCGCACCGCTCAGCCGGCGCCGTCCACGAAGGCACGCGCGTGCGCCTCATGCCAACCCCTGATGGTCAGTTCCCCCGTGGGGACACGCTCCACCACCACGGGCGCGGAGACGACCTCACCAGCGACGACCATCGCCAGTCTCTCCCGATCCTCTGCAGCCGCCAGCGCCTCGGTGAGATCTGCGAATGCGGCCGCATCGTCCGGCAGGAGGGCGATGGTGACCACGGTCTCGTCGGTGATCTGCCCGGCGTCGCTGACTGCGCTCCCGAGCTCGATCTCCTGCACGGCGGTTACCTCGAAGCCCTCACCGAGTGCGAAACACTCGGAGTGGTCCGGACCGGGCACATAGCCCTCGTCGCAATCCGGCCCGGCCACATCATCGGCCGGCGCGAACGTCAGCGGCTCGGCCAGCGTGACCTCACCGGGATCATCCGCACAGCCGCCGAGCAGCAGCCCGATTCCCACGACAGCCGCCCCGAGCCGCCACCTGCCTGGATCCATCCCCATCGCCCCCGTCGTTGCCATGCGTCCACGATATCCAGCCAACGCAGACCCGCAATCGTCAGTCGCTGACGAAGTCCGCACTCACTTCGGCCGTGACGTCCACATCGCCCGCCTTCAGGTCCGGTGCCTGCGAGGCGGGCGCTCCCGCGCGGGACGCGAAGGCCTGCGTCGCCGCACCTCCGGACGCATGGGGGCGCAGGCCGGGTTCGAATACGGCCTCCAGGCGGGGCTCGCCCAGTCCGAGCGCGGCAGCGTAGTCGCGCGCCCGCACGACGGCGTCCCGCACCGCGTCCTGTCGCGTCGTCTTCTCCGCGGCGCGGCGGGTGGCCTGCGTCAGCTCCCAGCTGATGCCCGCTACCGAGATCCCCTCGAGGGCTCCGATCTCGGTGACCCAGGCGGACAAGATGTCGAAGTCCTGGAAGCGGACGGTCACCGACGCCGAGCTGCGGAACTTGGTGATCGTCGTATCGGAGTCCTTGCGGTACTCCTTGAAGGGCGAGGCCTGGACGCGGTCGGCGCCCCACCAGGTGGCGGCACCGGACTCCTGATGACGCCGCGCCTGCTCTGTCACCTGACGGTGCACCTCGATCGTGCGCGTCAGCACGGCGCCGCGGTCCCGGCCCTCGAACGTGACGTGCAGGCGCAACTGCGCCCGCTCCGGAGGACGAGACCGGGTGGCCGTTCCGTACACGCTGAACATCGTCATGTGCGAAATCATCCCACAAATCGGGCCGGAACAGTGCTCTCGCCACGAAAATGCGGGCGCGCCATCGACATATCCGATGACGCGAGAACAAGAGAATCTAAGCGCGCAGGATCAACTCAGGTAATCTGTGCACAATGCCTGCGTATTCTCGGTGCAGTGGTGACACGAATGTGCTATCAACGCGCACCGAGAACTCGTGCGTTGAGGATTCCGATGATCGACCGCGGGCCGACCACGTCGGCCGGGCCCACGGCATGAGCCCGGCCGACGTACCCCAGACGTGAGCGCACCGCAGGAGGTGGTGCGCTCAGTCACCTACCTCAGAGGCCAAGGCCGCCCAGGAGGCCGAGAACGATGGAGAGGACGGGCTCGATGAGTCCGAGAATGGTGTCCAGCATGAAGAGTCTCCTTCTCTCATTTTTCGGACGACATAACGGAAATCATGCCGTTCGCCCGTGGGCGATGGCACTACTCTGCCCGTTCCCTATACGACCGGTCAAGACCAGAATTCGTGAACATCGCGTAACGGCTGATCTACAGGCCCTGCCACGCGGGCTTGGTCTCATAGGTCTCGCGATAGTAGTCCGCCAACTGGAGCCGGGCGGCGGCCGCCGGATCGACGAGGACCGAGACATGCGGGTGGTGCTGCAGCACCGACGCCGGCCACATCGCCGAGACGGGTCCCTCGACCATCTGGTGGATCGCCTCAGCCTTGTGCCGCCCGGTGGCCACGAGCACCAGGTGACGCGCGGCCTGGATGGTCGCCAGCCCCTGGGTCAGGCAGTGGGTGGGGACCTTGTCGATCTGATCGTCGAAGAAGCGGGCATTGTCCACCCGGGTCTGCCGCGTGAGGGTCTTGATCCGGGTGCGCGAGGCCAGCGACGAGCCGGGCTCATTGAACGCGATGTGCCCGTCGGTACCGATCCCGAGGATCTGCAGGTCCACACCACCGGCCGCGGCGATCGCCTCCTCGTAGGCCGCGCAGGCCGCCGGGATGTCCTGCGCGAGACCGTCCGGTCCCTGCACGGCACCATCGGCGAAGTCGACGCGCCCCACCAACTCGGTCTCGATCACGTTCCGATAGCGCTGCGGATGATCCGCCGGCAGGCCCACGTACTCGTCCAGCAGGAAGGCCCGGGCCCTGGCGAAACTCACCTCACCCTGCTCGTGACGACGGACGAGCTCGTCGTAGACAGCGAGGGGTGAAGAGCCGGTGGCCAGTCCTAGTACGGCGTCCGGCTTCCGCTTGAGCAAAGCCACGATGGCATCGGCGACGATCCGCGCACTCTCGGCAGGTCCGGGCTGAATGATCAGTTCCATGGGCCCAGTCTCACAGAACACCGACACTCGGACATAGCAGGGCCCCGTGATGGACGTTGCCACCACGGGGCCCTGCTCACGGGACGGGCTCTAGGACTTCTTCCTGCCTGTCACACCCATGAACACTCCGAGCAAGACGATCGCCGCCACCACCGAGATGGCCAGACGGATCCAATCGATACCCGACGTGTTGTCCACGCCGAGCCAGCCTGCGACGAGGTACCCGATCAGTGCGCCGGCGATCCCGACGAGGATCGTCCAGAGCACCCCGATCTTCTGCTCACCCGGCTTGAAGAGTCGCGCCAGCACACCGACGATGGCGCCGAAGACGATGAGGCCGATGACTTCACCCATGTGCGTCCGTCCGTTCTCTCAGCCGCTCAAGGGCGGCGCGCGGGCGCTCGCCGCGCGCGTTCAGCGTGCCACAGCGCGCCGCATCTCGCCGGTCGAACGGGCCCGCGCCGAGCGCGACCGGGCTCACCATTGGCGGCACTTGACCTTCACACGGTGACAACCCCTGTGATGACTGCAGGAGGTACACACCATGACCGCACCACAGCCCGACGCCACTACCCGGATCCACCGCGCTCTCGCCGCACCAGACCCCTCGATCCGGCAGCGCGCCGCCATGCTCGCCGGAACCTACCCGGCGCGCAAGCACGTCGATCCCCTCATCACGCGGTGCGCCGTGGAGCCGGACTTCTTCGTGCGCGACATGCTCACCTGGGCCCTGACCCGGCAGCCTGAGCACCTGACCGTGCCGCGGCTGCTGGCGCAGCTGGAAGCACCGCAGCCGCAGGCGCGCAGCCAGGCACTGCACACACTCTCCAAGATCGGTGCCGCGCGCACCTGGCCGGCCGTGCGTGGTCTCCTGAACGACCACGACGACGAGGTGGCCCGAAGCGCCTGGCGAGCGGCCGCCGTCGTGGCCCCTGCGCACGCCCGGGACGAGACGATCGAGACGCTGGCTACTCAGCTAGGCCGTGGTGACACGGACATGCAGCTGAGCCTGAGCCGGGCGCTGATCGCGCTGGCCGACTCCGCCGAGAGCACCCTGGATGAAGTGCTACGCACCGCCGCCAGCCACCCGGCCATGAGTGACCATGCGGCGGCCACGCAGCTCCTGTGGGCCGATCCGGACGCCGGATTCGCGATCGATCACGCGCGGAAGGTCCGCGCCCTGGCAGGATCGCCGCATGCTGATCGGTGAGGTCTCCCGCCGCTCGGGGGTGAGCGCCCGGATGCTCCGGCACTACGACACCCTCGGCCTGGTGCGCCCCACGGGGCGCACCAGCAGCGGATACCGGGAGTACTCCGCCGAGGACTTCGAGCGCATCCTGCACGTGGAGGGGCTGCGATCCCTTGGCCTGTCCCTGCGCCAGATCGAACGCGTCTTGCAGGATCCCGGCGCCACGCCGTCAGCACTGGTCGGCGAGCTGATCGAGCAGGCCGAGCAACGACTGGTCCGGGAACAAGAACTACTGGACCGGCTCCGTGCCGTACAGCACCGGGACTCGCCCGCTTGGGAGGACGCGTTGCAGATCGTGGCGCTCCTGGGTGCCCTGACCTCCCGTCACCCGACCAAGCGGCAGCGGGCCGCCCTCGCCGATGGCGGCACACCCGCCACGCTCGCGGCCGCCGTGCTCACCGAGGGCGAGCTGAACACGGCCGGTGCGTTGCGCTGGGCGCTCGCCCGCAGCGGCCCGGAGGCTGTTGCCCACCTGGCCTCCGGTCTCGACTCCCCCGATGTCGAGGTGCGTCGGCGAGCGGTCCGGGCGTTGGCGGCACTACCCGACGACCGCGCCGCCGCGCTGCTGGTGCGGGCGGTGGCCGATCCGGATGCCGACGTGCGCCAGCACGCCGCCCTGACCGTGGGCGCGCGCGGGGTGCCGGCCGCGACGGACACACTGATCGCGATGGTGCTGGACGGTCCGAACGACGTCGAAGCCGCAGAGGCGCTCGCCGTGCTGGCGCGCGAGGGTGCACACGAGATCGCGACTCGCCTGTCCACCGCCGTGGCGGACGCCGATTCCGGCTCACGCCGCCGGATCGCGCAGGCGCTGGCGGAACTACCACCGCAGCAGGCGATCCCCGTGCTGACCGAGCTCAGCCACGATCGGGACCCGGCCGTCGCCCTGACAGCCACCTCCGTGATCCGGACCCTGCGTGATCCGGACCCTCGCTGACGGACGAAACTGACGACCCTCAGCGATTCCATGCCGCATGTGGCACGGCATCGCTCAGGGACGTCACTTCGGTCCCGGTCGCTTCTTCGGCGCCGAGATCCAGACGGCGGCACTCACCGCGAGCGTGCCCACCACCTCACCCCAGGTGGGGACCTGCCGCAGCACGACGACCCCGATCACCGTGGCAGAGACCGGCAGCAGCGCGTTCAGCAGGGCGAAGGTGGCCGTACCGAGCCGCTTCAAGGTCACCTGGTCGAGCGAGTACGGGATCACCGTCGAGAGCAGCCCCACACCGAGGAGCAGGAGCCCGATCGGCCAGGTCAGCTCGGTCAGTGTGCCGCCGGCGAGGAAGGGGGCGTAGAGGACGGAGGCGACCGTGAGACCGAGCGCGAGCGAGGCGCTGCCGCTGCGACGGCTCACGATCCGGCCACCGATCACCATGTAGCCCGCCCAGAGCACCCCGGCTCCGAGGGCGGCGGCCAGTCCCAAGGCGAGCTCCGCCGTCGCGGGATGCCCGGCCCAGTCAAGCCCGACGAGGGAGATCGCGAGCACCCCGAGCGCCGCCAGCACCACGGCGAGCCGGTGCCGCAGCCCGCGTCCACCCACGGCGGCGACGACCACCGGACCGGCGAACTCAAGCGCCACCGCCGCCCCGAGCGGCAGATGATCGATGGCGATGTAGAACAGGATGTTCATGCCGAGCAGAACCAACCCGAACAGGGCAGTCTGCCCGACCGTGCGGCGGGTCCACGGCCACCGCCAGGGGCGCACCACGAGCAGCAGCACGAGTGCCCCGACGGCGCCCCTCGCCCAGGCCACGGAGGGTGCCGGGATCGTGGCGTACAGCCCGACGGCGAGCGCCGCACCGAGGTACTGGCTGACGCCGGCGGTCAGGAACAGTGCGGGGGCCGGGACGCGGTCCAGGCGCGAGGTCACCACGTCAGGGTCACCGCCAGGGGGCGGTGGTCGGAGATGCGCAGGCGCCGGGCGTTGACCTGGGCAACCTGCGCGTTGCGCACGAGGACGTGGTCGAGCTGACGGCGCGGCTCGTGTGCGGGGAAGGTGAGCGCACGGGGAAAGTGGTAGCCACGGGCGAACGGGCTCACGGCCCAGGGATCGAGGTTCAGGTCACCGCAGATGAGACCCGGCCCATCGGGGACGAGCCCGTCCATCGCGCGGATCAGTCGCGAGAGCTGGGCGGCCGCCATCGGGGCGAACAGCGACAGGTGAGTGGAACACACCGCCACCAACCCAGCGGGAGTACTGAGCACGGCTGCGAGCGCTGCCCGGGGCTCGTCCTCCCAGCGGGCGATCGTCCCGGAGTGCCACGAAGGCAACGGCACGGGGACGCGTGGATGGTGCAGCACGAACCACGCGAGGATCGGGTGGCGCGAGAGCAACGCCAGGCCGTAGGCGGGGCCGGGATGGTCTCCTGAGCGGGCCGGACTGTGCCTCGTTCGGGAGCGCACGTCCCCGGTGAGGGTGGCTGCGTAGCGCACATGTGGAAGGCCAAGCGCATCAGCGACGATCCCCGCCTGGTCCTGCCTTCCGCTGCGAGGCTGCCCGCGGTCGACCTCCTGCAGCGCGACCACGTCCGCCTCGATCCCGGCCACTGCGGAGGCGAGCGTGGCGGCGTCGGTGGGCTGCGCCGTCGAGCCATTCAGACCACGCTGGAGGTTGAGGGTGAGGGCCTGAAACCTCACGCCTGGTCGGTCTCGCCCGCAGTGTCGAAGGTCAGGGAGACCGAGTTCATGCAGTACCGGTCGCCGGTGGGGGTCTGCGGGGCATCCTCGAACACGTGACCGAGGTGGGAGCCACACCGGGCGCACCGCACCTCGGTGCGCACCATGCCGTGGCTGCGGTCCTCGATCAGCTCGACGGCGTCGGAGTCCTGCGGGGCATAGAAGCTGGGCCAGCCGCAGTGGGAGTCGAACTTCGTGGTGGAGCGGAAGAGCTCGTTCCCGCAGGCACGGCAGCGGTAGACGCCTTCCCGGTTCTCGTGCAGCAGTTCCCCGGTGCCGGCCCGCTCCGTGCCCGCTTGGCGTAGCACCGTGAACTCCATCGGGTTCAGCTCGGCGCGCCATTCGTCCTCGGACTTGCTTACCTCGTACATGGTCTCCATCCTCCCACCGGCTACTGGAGTCTGCCGTCGATCCGGCCCTCGCGGGCCCCACCCGAAATCGCTCGTCGATCTGGCGGTGGCCCCGTGACGGTCAACCGCCAGATCGACGAGGAATTCCCGGTGGCGGCGGGGAACGAGGTCCGAGGAGGGGGCAGAATAGATCCGGCAGCCGGACTACCCCTTGGAGAGTGCCTCACCCATGCGTGTGCTCATCACGAACGACGACGGAATCGACTCCCCAGGGCTGACAATCCTGGCGCACGTGGCCGCCGACGCCGGGCACGAGGTGCTCGTCGCGGCCCCGAACAAGGAGTACTCCGGCTTCTCCGCCGGACTCCAGGGCGAACAGGAGGAGTCGGGCAACCTGCGCCAAAGCCCCGGGCGCCCACCCGGGCTGCGGCAGGAGATCGAGGCGATCGGGGTCCACGGTAGCCCCGCGCTCATCTCCGTCGTGGCCGGGATGGGCGGGCTCGGCCCGCGCCCCGACCTGGTGCTCTCTGGTATCAACCTCGGTCCCAACGTGGGCCCCGCGATCTTGCACTCCGGCACGGTCGGCGCGGCACTGGCCGCGGCCGCCCAGGGCATCGCGGCGGTGGCGTTCTCGATCACCGGCCGCGAGATCGTCCATTCCGAGACGGCGACCGCGGTGGTCTCGACGGCGTTCGAGTGGGTCACCAGTCACCCGCAGGACGGGCGCGTGCTCAACATCAACATCCCGGACGTACCGAAGGCGGACCTGCATGGGCTGCGCACGGCGCAGCCGGCCCGATTCACTCTGGAGGACGGCGAACGGGAACGCCAGGTGACGAGCATGCTGTTCCGCCCCTTCTCCAGCGACGACGTCACCTTCGCTGCGGACTCCGACGCCGGCTTGCTGGCGCAGGGCTGGGCGACCGCGACCCTGCTGCGCTCCCACATCCACGACGAGAGCGCCGCGACGATGCCCGGATTCGATACTCAGGAGGTCATGCGATGACATGGTTGGTGACCGGCGGCGCCGGCTATATCGGGGCGCACGTGGTGCGTGCGTTCACCAGGGCCGGGATCGACGTCGTGGTGGTGGACAACCTCGCCAGCGGTATCGAGTCCTTCGTACCGGAGGGAGTCCCGTTCGAGCAGATCTCCATCCTGGACACCGAGCGGCTCACCCAGGTGCTGCGTGAGCATGACTGCCAGGGCGTGGTGCACGTGGCCGGGTTCAAGTACGCGGGCGTCAGCGTGCAGCGCCCCCTGCACACCTACAGCCAGAACGTCACCGGCACCATCAGCGTGCTCGAAGCGATGGCCGCGGCCGGGGTGGGTTCAATCGTGTTCTCCTCCTCCGCTGCCACCTACGGCACGCCGAGTGTGGACCTGGTCACGGAGGAGACCGCCACCACACCGGAGTCGCCCTACGGGGAGTCCAAGCTGATCGGCGAATGGCTGCTCGCCGACCAAGCCCGGGCCACCGGGCTGCTGCACACGTCGCTGCGGTACTTCAACGTGGTCGGGTCCGGTTCGCCGGAGCTGCGGGATGCCTCACCCCACAACCTGTTCCCGCTGGTGATGGATGCGCTGGCCGAGGGCCGCACCCCGAAGATCATGGGCACCGACTACGACACCCCGGACGGCACGTGCGTGCGGGACTACATCCACGTCAGCGATCTCGCCGAGGCCCACGTGAACGCCGCCAAGGCGCTGGCCCAGGGCCAGCGGCTGCAGCCCGTGTACAACCTCGGCAGCGGCGACGGTGTCTCGGTGCGGCAGATCATGGACACGATCGCGGCGGTGACCGGGATCGACTTCGAACCTGAGCTGGTGGAGCGCCGTCCTGGCGACCCGGCACGAATCGTCGCATCCGGTGAGGCCGCGGCACGTGACCTGGGGTGGCGGATGACGCACACGCTGGAGGAGATGGTCGCCAGCGCGTGGACGGCGCGCCAGGCCGCCGGCGCCTGAGGGCCACACCGTATGACAGAGGTTCGGCAGTCTGACCTGCCGCCGGCTCCTGCGGAAGGTGGGTCAGACTGCCGGTGGTGGGTCAGACGTGGCGCTCAACCCCAGCCGAGTTCGTGCAGACGCTGGTCGTCGATGCCGAAGTGGTGGGCGATCTCGTGAATGACGGTGACGGCCACCTCTTCGGCGACCTCGTCGACCGACTCACAGAACCGCAGCGTGGGGTTGCGATAGATCGTGATGCGGTCGGGTAGCGATCCTGCAGCCCACCACTCCCCGCGTTCAGTCAGCGGGGTGCCCTCGTATAGTCCGAGCAGGCCCGGATCCTCGGCCTCGGGCGGGGGCTCGTCCTCGACCAGCACCACCACGTTGTCGATGTGCTGGGCGAGCTCCGGCGGCACGAGGTCCAGGCCCTCGCCGACCGCCTCCTCGAAGTCTTCCCGGGACATCTCGATCACATCGGCCAGTCTCTCATCAGGGGCGTCGGTGACGTGCCCTGAGTGTCGGTAGCGTCCCCCGAGTAACGTCGGGTGCTGCCCACCTCGCCACCATCGCCTCGCCTGGAAAGTTCACCCCCACCCAGCGACCTCCACCGGTCGGACGCAACACGGCAGCCACGTCCGACACAGGAGCGGTATGAGCAGACGTCTCACCACCATCACGACGCTACTGTGCACCGCGATGGCGCTGTCCGGCTGCGGCGGCGCTATCTCCGGCGACCAGCCGTCCGCTACCGCGCCCGACGGCGAACCAGCCGCCTCTGAACTCGTCGGGCTCTGGCGGGTCGAAGCTGACGACCTGGAGGCTGACACCTGGGTGCAGGTCGGCTCCTCGTTCTCGCCGATGAGCCTGACAGTCTGGAGTCAGGACTGCACGCAAACCGGGATGTGGCGGGCTCGTGCCGGCACACTGCTCACGCAGGTCGACTCCTGGTCCGGGACGTGCGACGGCCCGGAGACCCCCTGGCTCGAGAACGCGACCCGATTCACGACCTCCGGCCAGGACGTCATCCTGACGGATGGTGCCGGCCAAGAGACGGCACGGCTGACGGTCGACGGCACCCCACCACCGAACCCGGACGTCCCCGATGAGCTCCGCGAGCAGCCCGAGCTCACCGAGGAGCAGCGTGCCGAGACCGATGCCACTCCGGAGCCCCTGCCCGACGGCGCGGAACCTGCCACCGGCGAGGACGTGCTGGGGCGGTGGGTCCCGACGGAGGAGTACTCGACCGAGCCGTATCTGGAGTTGTCCGAGGACGGCGCGTGGTCCGGATCCGACGGCTGCAACCATGTCGGCGGCCGCTGGGCGATGGTGACCGACGGCAGCCTCCTGACCGTTTCCGGTGCGCAGACGCTCATCGGCTGCGAGGGGCACGACTTCGGCGCCCCGATGGCGCAGGCGGCCTGGCTGGTCGTCGAGGGTGAGCGCCTGACGTTCTACGGCGACGAGGGCCAGGTTCTCGACGAAGCGACCCGTGCCTGAGGTCAGGTCCGTACGCGTGCCGGACTCCGCCGTCCTGGGGCTCGGGAAGGGGCTCACGAAGGCCCACGACGGCGTCCCTCACCAGCGTGCTCCACGTCACTCTGACCCGTTTTGCCCCGGCGCACTCCGGTGTCGTATGATTTCCGAGGTTCTGGGGCGTCGGACGGCGTCACGGGCAACCGGGCCCCCATCGTCTAGCGGCCTAGGACCCCGCCCTTTCACGGCGGTAGCACGGGTTCGAATCCCGTTGGGGGTACGGCACAATTTCATAGCAAGACACGCGAGGCCCCGTAGCTCAGTTGGTTAGAGCGCCGCCCTGTCACGGCGGAGGCCGCCGGTTCAAGTCCGGTCGGGGTCGCGGTTCAATCGCCCGGTCACCACCATGACCGGGCGATTGTGTCAAGGCTCTGTAGCTCAGTTGGTAGAGCGTTCGACTGAAAATCGAAAGGTCACCGGATCGACGCCGGTCGGAGCCACCGAAGAAGTAGCACCAGCAGAACGACCTAGCCCCGCCCGGCACTCCCGGAGCGGGGCTGAGTTGTCTCCAGCCACCGACAACTCACGGAGGCGGCGTACGTAGCGCGCCCTTTCACGACGAGGAACCGTTCAACTCGCCACACAGCGCTGTGCGGCCCATGTCGGCCGTCGCTGCCCACCGTCAGGGACCACCCCTCAGCCTCACGCCTGTACCCACGCGTCACCAACGCGATCAGCCAGACCACCAGACCATCTCGGCAGTCGAATCGCCCGTGCATGCTCGTAGGCCGTCGGCGGAGGGCCCTACTGGTCCCTCCCCCGACGGCCTACATCGAGGCGCTAGGCCTTGGCTACCCGAGCGCCGCGGCCGACGACCAATCCGCCGCCAAGAACCAGAAGAACGGCTGCTGCGATGCCCCACGGGGCAGCATCCACCCCGGTCGCGGCGAGTTCCGAACCCGGCGTCAGCACTGTAGCCGTGGACGGCGTCGATTCGATCGACGGCCCGGTTGGAGGGGCCCCCACAACAGTGGCCGTGTTGCTGATCGACCCAGCGTCGAGGTCAGCCTGTGTAACCTCATACGTAGCGGTGCAGGAGATCTCCGCACCGGGTGCCAGGGATGCGACGCCATCTGGGCAGGATGTCGCTGAAAGCGTCCCCGTCCCCGTGAACTCGCCCTCGTTCACCGTCACATCCGTCAACGTCACGTTGCCCGTGTTCGTCACCTGGAACGAGTAGGTGATGACCTGTCCAACCTGAGTCACCTCCTCGACGTCCGCAGTCTTGATGACCGAGATACCAGGTGCCGGCTCCGAGGACACCTCAACCGTGGACGGCGGCGACTCAATCGGAGGCCCCGTCGGCGGAACACCCACAGCCGTCGCAGTATTCACCGTGCTGCCCCGATCAACATCCGCCTGCGTCAGCGTGTACGTCGCTGTGAACGTCGTCGAATCCTCCGGCTCCAGCGTCGCCACCGACCCCGGCGTGAGCGACCCAAGCTCACCCGAACCAGTGAACTCACCCTCGTTCACCGTCACATCCGTCAACGTCACGTTGCCCGTGTTCGTCACCAAGAACGAATACGTCAGCTCCTCACCCGCCTCAGCAGGCGACTCACCCGCCGTATCCACCGACTTCACGATCGTCAGGTCGGAGATGGGGTTGGTGGTGCACGCAGTTTCCGCCGGCTCGCACGACGTCGGCGGTGTCGTCCCGGTCGGAACGACGAAATTCGAAAGCTGGTGATCGCCTGTCGCTGGGTCGTTGATGGTCACTGCATAGGTGATCGTCGACTGTCCCCCCTCGGTGAGGGTGCCGCTGATCCGGAAGGACCCGTTGGCGATGGGGTCGATCGTGAGAGGGTCACCGGATGAGACGGCGGGTTGGCTGACGACTGTCGCGTCGTCAGCCACGGACGACAGATCATCTGTCAGGTCGACCTCGGCAGGCGCCGTTCCCTCGATGTTCGCCAGAGTGATCGAGTACAACACGGTCTGACCAAGCGCCACCGGGGTGCCCGACGCGGGATCAGAGGACTTCGCAATCGTCAGGTCGGAGCACAGGCCGCTGTCCTGTGGCGAGGTGGCACCGTAGAACGGGAGCCCGGTCGTTGCGACAGTCGTGGTCTCCACCGGGTCCGTCGATGGCTCCGAGGGAACGGAGGCGATCTCGTAGATGGTTCCGTTCGATCCGGCGAGGTAGACCCGTCCGCCGCTCTGCGCTGCGCCGTATGACTCAGGAACAGTCCCGACTTGAGTCATCGAGTTGTCGGGAGCGATCCGGAAGAGTGCGTTGCCACTCGGCCCAGAGCCTACGGCGAGGACATCTCCATCTGGGAGCGAGAGAAAGTCGCCCGCAGATGCGAAACCATCCGGGAATTCTGCGGGATAGGGTGTCGCGACTCCAGTCTGCGGATCGATCTGGAGGATCTGCTGCCCAGCCGTGTCGCCCGTATCTGCAGAACCGACGAGGAGCGAGCCGTCTGCGAGTGCACTCAGTGCGTTCGCGAAGTAGTCGCTCGATGGGAGGCCAGAGATCTCGACCGTGTCCGTCTCCTCGCCCGTATCAGGGTCGATGGTGTAAAGCGTTGACGTCAAAGGCTCGTCGGGAGCCCTGCCGGGAGATATGCCGTAGAGTTCGAGGCCGTCGCTCGAAAAGGCGATATCGGTATAGATGCGCGCGGCGTCAACACTCTCGTTGAGGTCGCCAGTGGTCGAGTACTGGTTGATCACCGGCGACGAGGCAGATCCGGTGTTGAGATAGAGGGTTCCTGGAGCACACGTCGGTGCCGCCTGCGCCGACTGGGTTGGCGCGAGCCCTCCCACGACTGTGAGCCCCGCGAGGACGAGCGCCAATAGCACTGTCACGGCCGTGCGGCGAGTCCACGCAGATGTGACTCCACCTGGGTGTTGAGAAGATCGGTGGTCGTCGTGCATGGGGATCCTTCCGGCGAGGAGGGCAACCGTCCCGCGGCTCATGACCACAGGCGATTGGCGAACTGGCCTGGCACAGATTCTGGGGCAAATCCAGTGCACGTGCGCGGGACGTGAAGACTCGGATCAGCCAAAGAACACGAGTGCGATCTTGACACAACGTTGCGGGACACGCCAGGCTCCGATGCGACCGCCGCACAGCGCGCCGCGCTGCCGACTTCGTCCGCATGCGTCGATCGTGCGTGAGGGCCTGGACCCTCCCCGACCTGGGATTCCCCCGCCGTCGCCACCGGCGACGGTCAGGACTACCAGCCGTTCGCCCCTGAGCGCTGCACCCAGCTGGCCACGTAGGAGCGCCTGAGTGACAAGAGCCGCCTTCATCCGACCGGTAGTCGCGTTCACTGGCGAGGTCAATGATCCTCGCTGTCGAGCGCGTTCGACTGAAAATCGAAAGGTCACCGGATCGACGCCGGTCGGAGCCATACCTTGGCCGACGTCAGCCTCTTGCTCGACGCCGGCCAAGGTGGTCACTCGTGCGCGGGCAGACTCAGCGCTCACCAACCCGGCGCCGAACGATCAGGCCCACGCTCACGAGCAGTGTCACCACGAGCATGGCTATTGCTATCGAGGCGCCAGAGTCGGCTAGCGCACCCGGAAGGGACTCGCCGTCGCGCGTCGATGGTGGGCCCGCTTGGGTGGGGCCAGCGCCCGACCCCTCGGCCTCGGATGCGTCACCGTCGCGGTCCGTCGGCTCAGGGTCGATCGGCTCAGGGTCCGTCGGCTCAGGGTCGATCGGCTCAGGGTCAATCGGCGCATCCGGGCTACATCCGTCCTGAGGCAGGCTGCCAGTGCCCGGGTCCCCGTGGTCCTTACGCACGTTCCACGCGGCGCAGTGGGGATCTCCATCGTCTCCGGATACCTCAAACGTCTGCGCATTGCCGACGTTCGCGATGACCAGGGCTTGCGCAGCGTCGGGGCCGAGCCGGACCTGAGGCGCGTCGTCGTGCAGGTAGGAAGCACTCAGATGCAGGGATCCGCCGGTCACGTCGAATGCGCCCTCGGAAGAGATCCACTGGCTGACCGTGACCTCACCGCTGCCGTGCAGATTGCTGCCACCCCGGGCAGCCCAGGCGAGGGTTTGGTGGAGTTGCAGGCTACCTGTGAAGTCCTCAGACACGTCCAGGTAGCGCTTGTCTCCCGGGTCATCCGAGAGATCGATCGCCACCAGCTCGGAGTTGACCAGCACGAGACCGGACCCGCTACCGGTGGCGACGATGGCCCGTTCGGAATTGTCGACACCATGACCGAGCACGAGTAGGTCGGAACTGGTACCCGCGAGCACCAGCCCATCGGCCATGCCGAAACTGAAGTTGTTGACCATCGTCACTGCAGTCGCCCCGTCCATCCGCAGCCCGGTGGCCTGGCTTGGTGGCGTTTGCATCCACCAGTCCGGCGGCGGCGAGTTGTACTCTCGCTCCCCGTCCTGCCAGTCTCCGACGGAGTTCAGTACGTTCGCGACGTAGCCGCCAGTGCCGGAGTGAGTGATGAAAGTATCGAGTCCCATCCCGGAGGCATAGTCCACCACGACATCCTGCCCGGTGACCTCGATGCCTTGCCGCGAATTCGGTAGCGTCACGTCCACGACCCACGAATCATCACCCCGGGCGCTGATAGTGACCGGATAGTCGATCGGGTCGACATGATCCTGGAACGGGTAGAAGACGCTCAGCCCTCGCACCCCCGCGCCGTCGGCGAGGTCGAGGAGGGCAGGACTGGATTGCCCTTCACTGGCATAAGCCACCAGCACGGTCCCACGTGGTGCGTTCCCGTAATGATGCGGGCCCTCCCAACTTCCTCGCAGCTCGACGCCGTCAGGTACCTGGAGCGGTTGGGTGATGCGGTAGCGACCCGCCGGTGCATAGACGGTGCCTCCCCCGGCCGAGCCAGCGTCCTGAAGAGCTGCCTGGAAGGCCGCGGTGTCGTCGTGCGCTCCGTTGCCGCGGGCGCCGTGGTCGGTCACCAGCACCACGGTGTCGCTGCCCGGATCCGGATAGCGATCCACTGGAGGCGCGGCATCGGTCAGGTCGGGGATGCTTGGCAGATCGGCCGGCGCCCAGGTGCCGGTGTCGATCTGCACATCCGCGGTGTCAGCTGTCTCGTCTGTCACGGCATCCGCGTCAGTTGCGAACTCGTTGCCGAGGATCGCAGCAGAGCTCACCTCGTCGGAGAGCAGGACTGCGGGACTGGCGGCAGTGAATGCGTTCCCGGTGAGCTGGACAGTACCGGCCATGGCGGTTACCGCGTGCTGATCCCACGAAACAAACTCCGACTCGGTGACAACCACGGACCCATCACCCTCAAGCAGAACCGGCTGGCCCTGCGGGGCCTCGAACGTGGTCTGCGCCAGGGAGATCGTCTGTGGATCGCTCAGGCCGCTGCTGGCGTGCACCCCGATACCGCCGGGCGTGTGGATGGTGGCGTCTGTCACCACGACACCGATCGGACTGGCCTCGACCAGGTCGAGGCCGACCGCGCCGTTGGTGATGGTCAGGTCCCACACCTGCCCATTGGCCAGACCGTGTTCGCTACGTGCGGTACGCAGTGCCGCGGCGTAGCTGTCGAAGGAGAGCGTAGAAAAGTAGAACCAGTCGTACTTGTAGGCCGTGATGCCGACGGCGTTCGCTCGCAGGTGTGCAGCGACGTCCTCGGAGGCGGGACCTCCAGGCCATTCCGCCCAGTAGCGCGGTCCCATATGTACGTGCTGGACCTGACCGATGTCGTAGATCCCATCGAAGGCCATGCCCTCGTCCAGGAATGTGCCGTGGACGTTCCGCACGAAATGGCGGGCCGCCACGGCAACGTTGACGCCTCGGTAGGAGTTGACGAACGTGAGGTTGGTCAGGTTCGGCCCGTAGTATCCGTTGTCGTTGCGCCCGTCGGCGTTCTGAATGGTCCATGGATAGGCGACGACGTTCGTCGGGTCGTCCTGCTCGGGATACCAGATGCTCAGGTCGCGGATGGTCGAGCCACTGCGGGTGGTGAGGAAGGCGGTTCCATCTCCCTGGCCGCGACCAGAATAGGCTGCGAGCACGGTGCCCTCGCCTATTCCGCCCTCGTCCGGGCTGGCCCAGTCTCCGCGCAACGTCACGGCCGCAGGGACGTCCAAGGTGCCGTGGATGTCGAACTGGCCGACTGGTGCGAACACTGTGCCTCCCCCGTTCGCATGCGCGGCGTTCATGGCGGACTGGAGCGCGTGCGTGTCGTCGACGCCGTCGTCGGGATGCGCACCGAAGTCACGCACGTCATACTCAGCGATCGGTACGTCATGACTGCCTAGGCTCACCGGCATGAGCCGGGCCTGTGGCTCCGGTTGCTGCCGCAGCCGCAGGTCATCGATGCGCACGCTGATAGGTTCCGGGGAAAAGTTGAAGAGCCGGAAGAAGTTGATCGCACTGAGGTCCGGATCGCCGGCAACGCCAGCATTGGCCAGGTCTAGGCTGACCAGGTTCCACCCGTCATTGAGGTTGGGGATCAGGTCGATCATGCGCCACTCATACTGGTCAGAGTCGGGGCCACCGGAGCTGGTGAGTTCGACTCGTCCCTCACCGTCACCGAGTGCGGAGACATCCTCGACCCAATACCAGAACTCCAGCACCGCCTCATCACGGCTGAGGCCCGTGTCCACGGGGTCCAGGTTGAGCATGAACTGCACTTCGTTGCCACCGTCGGTCAGCTCGATACTGGCCGAGCCCTCCTGATACTCGTCGGTATTCAGGCTCAGTACGTTCCCCCATCCGGTCTCCCAATCCTCCAGGGAGTCAGCGCTGCTCAGCGTGACCCCCGGGCTGCTCGCACCAGGCGCTGCGCTTGCCGGCATGGTCATGCCGTGCATGACCCCAAGCACCAGCAGCCCAGTGGCCACTATCGATACGACGTGACGCCAGGGATCGCGCCATGGGGAACCAGCGCATCGGGGCAGGTGCTCCGATGCGCTCGGGGTGTTGTGCTGCAGACGCATCCTTGCGCTCCCTCCGACCCATAGGGCCGTGTGTACTGATCAGAGATGATCATGAACATTGCTGAACGTTCATGACGCCGTTGTACAGTGGAGTGTGGTGCTGGACAGTGAGCGATGTCAAGGTCCCGGCTCAGGAGGACGGGCGTCCGCACGGCCTCTGGACAAGCCGTCTGCGACGGCTCCTGCTGCGTGAATCTCGTAGCGGACGGGGTTTTCTCCGTCGCACGGGGTGCCGTACCGCCGTCGCGTCGACTGACGGTGCACGGCACGCGCGGTAGCCTGCGTTCAAGAGTTCATGAAACGGACGGGATGAGTGGGGCCCATGGTGGAGACCGTGACGATGCGCGATGTGGCGCAGCGGGCAGGGGTGTCGGCTGGCACTGTTTCGCGAGTGCTGAACGGGCACGAGAACGTCGCAGGCCCCCTGCGCGATCGCGTGCTGGCCGCAGTCCGGGAAACTGGATACGCCACCGACCGGGCGGGCCGGGTACGGAGCCAGCGAAGCGGCGAGCGCGTCCACGAGATCGGGTTCCTGCTTTCCCTCCCCTACCTGGCTCACCAGGACGGCGGACTCATGTCGCCGTTCTGGGCGCACATCTTGCAGGGCGCCCAAGCCGAAGCCCACCGCTCTGGGGCCAGCGTGACGTACGAGGCTCTGCCCGGGGACGCACGAGCACTCCCCCAGCGAGAAGAGGGGCCGCGACGCTTCGGCAGCGCGTTGCTGACTGGCTCGGCACCACCCGAACTGGTTCGCTCCATGCTCTCTTCCGGGCTACCACTCGTTCTGGTGGACAACTACCTGCCGACACTGGCGGTGGACTCGATCCTCGCCAACTACGCCTACGGCAGCGAGCTCGCGGTGACCGTCCTGCTCGAGTACGGGCACCGGGACATCGCCTTCGTGGGCGGCCCGCTACAGCAGCAGGGCGGCATCCGGCACGCGGTTTCCACCGTGGAGTTGCGGGCAGTCGGCTACCGGAACGCACTCGCGCAGTTCGGTGTTCCCTTTCGGCCGCAGATCACCGAGGCCTGTGACCTCACCCCAGACGGTGGCTACCAGGCCATGCGACGCCTGCTGCACGCGGACCAGCACTTCAGCGCGGTGTTCTGCGCGAATGACCCGACAGCCTCCGGTGTACTGCGCGCCCTCGCCGAGGCCGGCTTGGAGGTTCCACGCGACGTCTCGGTGGTGGGATGCGACGACGAGCTCGGAGCGGTCATGGCGCCTCCGTTGACCACTGTCCGACTGGACAAGCAGGCGATGGGCGCGGAGGCCGTGCGGCGACTGCAGTACCGGCGCGATAACCCGACGGCGGCGCCGGTCACCATCATGACCCCGGTCGAGCTCGTCAACAGGGCCTCCGTAGCCACACCGCCAGCCTGACTCTGTCGCCGCGCGTCTGAGCGGTGCGATAACTTCGGCCGCGATCAGTACAACCACTGTTCATGAACAGGTCCGGCGCGCCCTGGTCGCACGCAGGTCTGACCCTGCCGCGAACAGGCGGCCTCGCGCACTGACTGCTCGCTCAGAACCCGCAGTCCGGTATCGCCGAGCCAGCTCGGTTGACACCGCGTTGAACGCCGACCACACTATGAACGATCGCCGTGAACAATCATGAACACGGTGAACAGATCCGTCGCCGCTGATGGTGACGACATGATCACGCCGTCGATGGCGGCAGGAGATCCCCCGCGGGGTCAGAAATGCGAGGAAGAGATGATCATCGGACGACGACGACGACGGACGACCGCACTCTTGGTCACCGGCATTGCGGCTGCGACATTGGCAGCCTGCGGCAGCGGGGATGGCGGCGAGAGCAGCAGTGACGCTGAACTGGTGATCCTGGTCCACAGCAACGCCCCCACCGATGCCGTGCTGGAGCAGATCAACAGGGACTTCGAGGCAGAGAACCCCGGCGTGACCGTGCGCCTGGACACGGTACCGACGGACCAGTACACGACAACTCTGAACTCACGGATGGCGGCCGGTGCGGCCGACATCGTCGAGGGCGACACCGTCCAGCCAATGCCCGGCTACATCGAGGGGGTGCCTGAGCACTCCTTCGTGGAAGGCGTCCAGGCCGGGAACTACGTAGACCTGACGGACCAGGAATGGCTGGACCGGTTCTTCCCCGACACGATCGAGGACATGCAGATTGAGGACAGCACTTGGGCTGTCCCCACCGGCTCCACCGTGGTCAACGGGATCTACTACAACATCGACCTGTTCGACGAGCACGGTATCGACGTCCCCAGGACCTGGAGCGAGTTCGTCGCCGCTGGCGAGACCCTCCAGGATGCCGGCGTGACGCCGCTGCTGCTGGGCGGCAGCGAGCGCTGGCCGGTGGGGCTGCCCAACCTCGGGCTGATCCATAGCACCTACCCGGACCTGGCCGAGTTGGACGAGGCCCTCTGGACCAACCCTGAGGTACTCCTGGAGGACGAAGCGATCTCAGTGCTGGAGAAGCTGCGTGCGCTCTACAGCCTCGCGCAGGACAACTTCGCCGGTGTCTCCTACGAGACCTTGCCCGCCGAGTTCGCCGCCGGCAACGCGGCCATGCTCCCGGACGGTTCCTGGACTGCACCGGTCATCGAGGATGCTGGGCCCGACTTCGAGTTCGGCTACTTCCCTTTGCCAGGCAGCGAGAACCCGGCTCAGAACGTCTTCGGGTACAAGCCGGAGTTCGTCTTCTCAGTGCCCTCGAACGCCGAGAACACCGAGCTGGCCACCCAGTGGTTGGAGTTCTACAGCCGACCCGACAACTATGCCGCCTTCATCGAGGCCAGCGGCTTCCTGCCGTTGCAGCCGGACGTCGAGTCGACGGCGTTCGTGGCTGGTCTGGGCGACGAGCTGGAACGGATGACGCCTCAGTGGGAGACCTTCCACCATGGCAACGAGCTGGCCGGGGAGTACACACCCTTCTACTTCGAGGGCCTGGCGCCCATGGGCCGGTTCGACGACCCGGATGAGCTCGCCCAACGCATCTACGACGACTGGACCGCAGGGCTGGAAGCGGCCGGGGTCAGCTGAGCAGATGTCGAACCCGTCCACTCCGGCGGGGCTGGCTCCGGGGACCACCCCGTACCAGCCCCCTCGAGCACCTACGAAGCAGCGGAAGCCGTCAGTCGTACGATCCCCGCTCGGCGCAGGTCGGGCAGGCAAGGTCATGCCGTGGGTCGGCTTCGTGCCGGGTATCGGCATCTTCACCGTTTTCGTACTCGGACCGGCGATCGCCATCGCAGTGGTCAGCCTCACCAATCTGTCGGGGACGCCGAACGTCCCCTGGGAGTGGGTCGGGCTCGACAACTACCGCCGCTTTTTCCTCGGACAGTGGGACGACAACGCCCGGGTATTGATGCGGACGCTGCAGTTCGTGCTGGTCCTGTCCGTCGTCCAGTCCGCGATCGCACTGGGGATCGCGGTGCTACTGAACGGCAGACTTCGCGGCCGTACGATCGTCCGGTCCCTGGTGTTCCTGCCCACGGTGCTGGGCGTCGTGGTCATCGCACTGACGTTCTCACTGTTCTTCCAGCCCAACCGCGGGCCCGCGGCGTCGATCGTCGAGTCATTCGGCGTCAGCACCGCGTTCTTCGGCGATCCGAATATCAGTTTCGCCCTGGTCATCGGTGTGCAGATGTGGACCGGCATGGGCTACGCGATGATGATCCTGCTCGCCGGGTTGCAGACCATCCCGGGCGAGCTCTACGAGGCCGCACGTTGTGATGGAGCCGGAGCCTGGACCCGCTTTCGGCACGTGACCTGGCCCATGATCGCCCCGGCGATCACGGTCAACACGCTCATCGCCATCATCGGCTCGATGCAGACGTACCAACTGATCTATGTGCTGACTGGCGGTCGCTTCGAAACCTCGGTGCTGGCGCTCGAGGTGTTCACCGAGGCCTTCGGTGGGGACGGCTCCGGAGGAGGAAGCACACGGCAGGGCTACGCGGCAGCACTGTCGATGCTGCAGTTCTTCCTGGTGCTCATCGTGTCCATGGTCGCGCTGCGATTCCTGCGTCGACGGGAGGTGCAACTGTGACCACGATCCAACTCCGCGCCCGAGCCAACGCCCGAGCCAATCGGCGGCGCACCGGCTCCCGCCTGGGCCGCACCGGCGCCTATGTGGTGCTGGTGCTGACAGCCCTGGTCTGGCTGGTGCCGCTCCTCTATCTGGTCAACACCGCCTTCAAGTCGCAGGACGAGTTCCTCGCTGACCCGACGGGGCTGGCCAGTACGGTCTCTCTCGACAGCTTCGTGCAAGCGTGGCAGACGGGTGGGTTCAGTACCTATGTACTGAACAGCATTGGCTACGTGCTGCTCTCGGCAACCGTCATGGTCGTGCTGTCCCTGCTGATTGCGTTCCCGATCGCGCGCCGATACATCCGTTGGAGCGACGCCTGGTATCGACTGTTCGTCATCTCGATGTTCCTGCCGAACGCTCTGGTCACCCAGTTCCAGCTCATCCTCTGGCTGGGCCTGTATGACACCCGGATCGCATACGTGTTGCTCATGACCGCCGGGTTCGGACTAGGCCCGTTCCTCATCACCGGATACCTGCGATCGGTCCCGACAGACCTCGACGAGGCCGCCGGCATGGACGGCTGCGGGTACTTCCGGTACTTGTTCACCATCATCGCGCCGCTGGCCAAGCCTGTGCTGGTCACCGTCTTCATCTTCCAGGCGATCAACGTCTGGAACGACATCATCATCGCGACCGTGGTGCTGGCTGACCCTGCGAGGTTCCCGATCAGCCGTGGCCTGTTCGCGTTCTTCGGCACTTACGGCAACCAATCTGCGCAGCTGGCCGCAGCGACGCTGATGGTGGCAGCGCCACTCGTGCTGCTGTACGCGGCGCTTCAGAAGCACATCGTGGCTGGGGCGATCGGAGGTGCGCTCAAGTGAGGCTGACGTTGACAGACGCGGAGACAGAAACATGCGAGTCGTAGTCACCGGGGCGGCGGGCAACGTCGGCCTGCACGTGACCCAGGAACTGCTGCGGCAGGGGATACGGGTACGTGCCGTCGATCGTCAGGCGTGCCCCGAGGTACTCAACGGCCACCCTTGCTTGCAATGGCGCCAGGGAGGCGCCGACGATGAGCGCCTGCTGGAGCAGGTGATGGACGGAAGCGACGCCGTCGCGCACTTAGCCGCGGTGCCGCACCCGCAGGACGAGGATCCACTGAACATGGTGGCTACGAACGTGCTCTCCACCTTCGCCACCCTGCACGCGGCCGCTGAGGCAGGAATCACACGAGTAGCCGTCTCGTCGAGCATGTCGATCTACGGCATGGCCTGGACACCACATAGGTTCTCGCCGGAGTACGTGCCATTGGACGAAGGACACCCACAGCGCCCGCATGACCCCTACGCGGTGACCAAGCAGACCGATGAGTCCATGGCCGCGATGATGCATCGACGCCACGGCATGGACCTCGTGTGCCTGCGCATGCCCTTCACCAACTCGGGGGAAACCCTGCGTCAGCGCATCCAGCTCGACCAGGCCGAGCCCGGTGGCGTGGGAGCGAAGGAACTCTGGGGTTGGCTCGACGCGCGGGATGCAGCGCGCGCCTTCCACCGCGCCCTGACCGTGCCGGTGCATGGCTACCACGCACTGAACGTCGCTGCACCGACCACCACAGTCGAGACGGACACGAACGAACTGTTGGCCCAGTTCCACCCGGACACGCAGATCAGGACGGCGCTGACCGGGCCCCAGGGGCTCATCGACACTCGACGGGCCGAACACGTCCTCGGCTTCGTGCCCGAGCACGACTGGCGCGACATGTGGCCAGATCTCGCAGAAGCAGCATCGGCCACGGCGCCGAGATGAATTCGTCAACCGAAGGAGAGCGGAACATGTCCGAGGCAGCACCGGTCCTGGCGAGGGCCCCGTGGCCAAGTCGACGTGGCACGCACATCACCGCAGTGCGCACGTTCCTGACTGCACCGGAGAACGGCATCCCCTACTGCGTCGTCCGGATCGAGACCAACCAGCCGGGCCTGTACGGACTCGGATGCGTCTCGGACCCCCAGCGAACCCACGCGGTACGCACAGTGCTGGACGACTACCTCGGTCCCCTGCTGATTGGGCGGGACCCTGCGGACATCACAGACATCCAGCAACTGCTGCAGCTCAGTGGATACTGGCGCAACGGGTCCGTGACCAACCACGCCGTGGGTGCTGTGGACATCGCCCTGTGGGACATCAAGGGTAAGGACGCCGGCCTGCCGCTCTATGAGCTCTTCGGCGGTCGTGTGCGCACGGGCGCGGCGCTCTATGGACACGCGCACGGTAGCGAGATCGATGAGGTCATCGACCAGGTGCGTGCGTACCAGGCCGAGGGTTTCGAGCACGTACGGGCCCAGGTTGCCGCACCCGGGGTCGACACCTACGGCAGCAAGACCGGAACGGAGCAAGCGCGACTGCGTCAGCGCACCCGAGACCTTCCGTGGGATGAAACTGGATATCTCCAGATCGTGCCTGAGATGTTCGCGAGGCTGCGAGAGGCGGTGGGACCGGAGGTCAAGCTACTGCACGACGCCCATGAGCGACTCACCCCGGTACAGGCGATCCGTTTCGCGCGGGAGCTCGAGCCCTACGACCTGTTCTTCCTCGAGGACGTGCTGGCCCCCGAGGACCTGGAGTGGTTCGCGGAGCTGCGGCAGGCCACCGTGGTCCCACTGGCCGTGGGTGAGCTCATCAACGACCCAGCCAAGTTCGTCGCGCTCGCCCAGCGCCGACTGATCGACTTTGCTCGCATCAGAATCGGCTGCGTGGGTGGCATCACGGTCGCTCGCAAGCTCATCGGGCTGTGCGAGTTCTACGGCGTCCGCACCGCGCTGCACGGCCCCGGCGACGTCGGGCCACTCGCCCACGCGGCCAACGTCGCGATCGATGTCACTGCACCGAACTTCGGGGTGCAGGAGTACACCCGGTTCAGCGAGGCTACCCGGGAGGTGTTCCCTGGGACGTTGGTGGCCACCGACGGCATGCTTGTGCCGTCGGACCAACCGGGCCTAGGTATCGACTTCGATGAGGCTGCGGCGGCTCGGCACCCTTCACCCAAGCCGCTCGAGCACGACCGGTGGGCGCTCCTCAGGCGGCGGGACGGTTCAGTCACGCGCCCCTGAGGTCGGGCCACCCCGGCCAGATCCTGTCGATTCTCAGGCACGGACCGCGTGAAGTACCCCTCGCGTACCGCGCCCAGCCCCCAGCACCCCGGTTCATCCGTAGACTGCGTGTTGCCGATGCGTGACCGGCACGGTTGGGTAGAGGCGTGAGCGCTCGAGTGCGTCGCGCGTGCAGGCAGCAGGCAAGCGAGAGGTGAGAAACGGTGAGTGAGAGCAGGACGACCTCAGGGGCGGCCGGAGAGCCGTCCATCGGTTCCCTCGTCGGGAGGCTCTCGGAGACCTTCTCCAGGCTGATCCGCGACGAGTTGCAGCTGGTGCAGGCTCAGATTGCAGAGAAGGGCAAGTCCGTGCGTGCCGGGGCGGTCCTGTTCGCCGGGGCGGCCGTGTTCGGCCTGTTCGGCTTCGGGTGGCTGCTCTTCACTGCCTACTTCGCTCTCGCTGGCACTGCACTACCGGAGTGGGCGGCGGCGCTGATCGTGGCGGGCGCTCTGCTAGTGATCGCAGCGATCCTCGCACTACTGGGCAAGACGCAGATCGCGAAGGGCCCCACCCCGCAGCCCAAGGAAAGCGTGATGAAGGACGTCGAGGCGATCAAGCAGGGAGTGGGCAAGTGAGCGGCGAGAGCGAGCAGAAGCGCAAGCGCACCGCAGCGGAGATCGAAGCCGACCTGGCTGCCACCCGCGAGGAGCTGACCCACACCGTCGACCAGCTCTCGCAACGGGTCGACCCGCGACGCCAGGCGCAGGAGGCCAAGGAGAAGGCCCAGGCCGGAGTGACGTCCTTCGTCGAGGGACTCAAGAGCGGCGACCCCAAGGCCATCGGTATCGCCGGTGCAGCAGCGGCGGCGGTCCTTGCGATCGTTGGCCTCTCGTTGAGTCGCCGCAAGAAGTGATTCATCCCACTGCGTGAGATGAATCTCCTCGCAGTACGGCGCGGATGGGCTCTGCCAGTTGGCCGACGGGCACATCCGCGCGATACGGTTGTTACACGACACATGACCATATCCCGGGGTCACTACGTCTCTTGACGGTGTGGTTCCGGCACTTACCGGTGGAGGGGGTCACGCCATGGGGCGCGGCCGTCAGAAGGCAAAGCAGACGAAGGTCGCTCGGAAGCTGAAGTACTACAGCCCCGAGACTGACTACCAGGCGCTCGAGCGCGAGCTGTCCTCGTCGTCGACTCAGACGGACCTCGCAGATCGGTACGACGTACCGCCTGCTGAGGACGTTGACGACGAATGGCAGGCTCCCCCGCACCGCCCTTGACGGACTGACCTGGTCCGTCACTGCACGACCTCACCGGACGACGTCACTCGTCGGGTGAGGTCGTTGCGCATGTGCAGCCAGCGTGACCCGCAGGTCCCCGGTCCGAGTCGCCGATCGGCACCTCGTGGGAACCGGAGCATCGCGGAATCGCATGCCGCCCCGAGCGGCCGGTAGGGCCCGTCCGCAGCCACCCGCCGTGCCGTGGTCGCTTCACACAGCGCTCAGGACGTGCGGTACTCCCCCAGCAGCCGCACGCCGCCACCCTGCACGCCCTTGGTGCCACTGATGACGTCGGAGCCGTCAGAGTCCTCAGCCGAGTGCACGTGCCCGAGCACCCAGGCGGGCATACCGCGTTCGGCGCACATTCGAATCGCGGCGTCCACACCTGCCTGCGGAAGCACAGCCACCATGCCGATGCCGAGGTTCAGGGTGTTCTGCAGGTCCGACCACGGCACCGACCCCAGGCGTCGCACTACGTCGAAGACCGGCGGTACGACCCAGGACGACCGGTCCACGTCCGCCACCAGACCAGCGGGCAGCACCCGGGCCAGGTTCGCCGCGAGCCCCCCACCGGTGACGTGGGTGAAGGCATGTACCCCGATCTGCTCGTCCCGCGCGAGAGCGAGACAGTCGGCGGCGTACACCCGGGTCGGTTCCAGCAGCTCCGCACCGAGGGACCGGCCGAACTCGGGAACGTCACGGTCGAGCTCCCAGCCGGCCACCGAGATCACCCGGCGCACCAGCGAGTAGCCGTTCGAGTGCAGTCCGCTCGAGCCCATGGCGAGGAGGACGTCGCCCGCCTGCACCCGCTCCGGGCCCAGGACAGCGTCGGCCTCGACCACGCCGGTCGCGGCACCGGCCACGTCGTACTCGTCCGGATCCAGCAGGCCGGGGTGCTCCGCGGTCTCCCCGCCCACGAGTGCCGTACCGGCGGCCGAGCAGGCCGAGGCGATCCCGCGCACGATGTCGGCGATCCGCTCCGGAACCACCGATCCGCACGCGATGTAGTCGGTCATGAACAGGGGCTCGGCGCCCACCACGACGATGTCGTCGACGACCATGCCGACCAGATCGAATCCGATCGTGTCGTGCACATCCATCGCCTGAGCGAGCGCGACCTTCGTCCCGACGCCGTCGGTGGAGGTGGCCAGCAGCGGTTTGCGGTAGCGGGTCAGGGCCGTGGCATCGTAGAGGCCGGCGAACCCGCCGACGCCTCCCAGCACCTGCGGCCCGTGGGTGGCACGGACCGCGTCCTTCATCAGTTCGACTGCCTTGTCTCCCGCCTCGGTGTCCACTCCGGCCGAGGCGTAGGTGATGGGCTCGCTCACGGGTGGACCAGCGCTCCAGACCCGCCGGCGGAGACGCTCAGCGAGCGCAATCCGTCCTCAGGCTGACCGAGCGGAAGTTCGTCCTGATCACCGAGTTGCTCGGCAGCCTCCCGACCGTCGATCATCACGGGGTATTCGCCGGTGAAGCAGGCCGCGCACAACTCACTGGCCGGTCGCTCGGTCGCTGCGATCATGCCCTCGGTGGAGATGTAGCCGAGCGTGTCCGCCCCGAGCCCCTGCCCGATCTCGTCGGCGCTGAGGCCGTTGGCGATCAACTCGGCGCGGGTCGCGAAGTCAATGCCGTAGAAGCAGGGCCATTTCACTGGTGGCGAGGAGATCCGCACATGCACCTCCGCGGCACCGGCCTCGCGAAGCATCCGGATCAGTGCGCGCTGGGTGTTGCCGCGCACGATCGAGTCGTCCACCACCACGAGCCGCTTGCCTCGGATCACCTCACGCAACGGGTTCAGCTTGAGGCGGATGCCGAGTTGACGGATGGTCTGGCTGGGTTGGATGAACGTCCGGCCCACGTAAGCATTCTTCGTCAACCCCTGCGCGAACGGGATTCCCGACTCGGTCGCGTACCCGATCGCCGCCGGTGTGCCGGACTCCGGCACCGGGATCACCAGGTCGGCCTCGGCCGGGTGCTCACGCGCGAGTGCACGACCCATCTCCACCCGCGCGGCGTTGACCGACCGTCCGCTGATCGTGGTGTCAGGGCGGGCGAGGTAGACGTACTCGAAGACGCACCCCTTCGGCTGAGCCTCGGCGAACCGGCGGGTTCGCAAACCGTCGGCGTCGATCGTGATCAGCTCACCAGGTTCGATCTCGCGCACGAATGCGGCGCCCACGATGTCGAGCGCAGCCGTCTCGGACGCGACCACCCAGCCGCGCTCGAGCCGTCCCAACACCAGTGGGCGGATTCCCTGAGGGTCACGAGCTGCATACAAGGTGGTCTCGCTCATGAACGCCAGCGAGAACGCCCCACGCACCCGCGGGAGCACCTCGATGGCGGTCTCTTCGAGTGAGTGGTCAGGGTCTCCGGACAGCAGCGCAGTCAGCACGGTGGTGTCGGAGGCGCAATCGTCGAGGGCACGGTCGCGCACGGTGCTCCCGTAACGCTCGCGCACCAGATCGATCAGCTCGCCGGTGTTGGTGAGGTTGCCGTTGTGACCGAGCGCAATGGTTCCCGAGGACGTCGGGCCCAGCGTGGGCTGCGCATTCTCCCAGGTGCTCGCGCCCGTGGTGGAGTAACGCGTGTGCCCAAGGGCGATGTGGCCGGTCAGGGAGCGCAACGCCATATCGTCGAAGACCTGGGAGACCAGGCCCATATCCTTGTAGACGAGTATCTGCTCACCATTGCTGGTGGCGATCCCCGCCGACTCCTGACCCCGATGCTGCAGCGCGTACAGCCCGAAATAGGTGAGCTTCGCCACCTCCTCGCCGGGGGCCCAGACGCCGAAGACACCGCAGGCATCCTGCGGGCCCTTCTCGCCGGGAAGGAGCTCATGAGTGAGACGACCATCTCCGCGTACCACACCACCATGGTCCCACACCGGGCACCGGCTGCCCAATCACCACGGCACCGCGATCACCTAGCGGCGCCATCATCACCGGGGGTGAAGTTGACGTCGGTTATGGGCCGATCATCGACGTCAACTTCACCCCCGGTGATGATGGAGGGTGATGGTGGAGTCAGAGTGACGACGACAGGGCGCCACTAGGCGAGCGCGAATCTCACCTTGCGCTCGTCGACGTCCACGTGCGCCACTCGGACCTGCACCCACTCCCCCAGGGGCAAGCCGGAGCCGGTGATCTGCGCCCGTACGGCAGGTTCGGCCAGGACCACGGTGCCCCGCTGTTCCTCGGTCCGAGGTGAACCGTCCTGCTCGGCGGAAGAGCCGCCGTCGGGGGTGTCCACCTCCACGATGACGCCCTCGAAGCGTTGCCCGATCCGGCCACGCAGCAGCACAGCCTCGACGGCGTCGACGCAAGCACGCTCATAGGCGGACGAACGCTGACCGGCCCGGCCCATGATGCCCGGCAGGTCCTTGAGCGCCTCTCGCACCCAACCGGGGACCTCGGTGCCCGCAGTCGCAGCCAGGCAGATCTCCAGCCCATACCGGTCGACCAAGCGCCGCAAGGGTGCGGTGACGTGCGCGTACTCGGAGGCGATCGCCGCGTGGGGAGAGTGAGCCGGCAGCTCACCGTCAAACGTGAGATACCCAGCGCCGCGGAACAGGCTCGTAGCCTCCTGCAGGAACGCAGCGTGCGCCGGATCGGCGGAGTCCAGGCCCGAGAGCACCTCACCGTAGGGCCGGCCCTGTGGCCAGTCGATCCCGAGCCCGTGCGCGGCCCGTCGCACCCGGTCGACATCGCGGGGGTCGGCCGGTGGCAGGGTCCGCAACACCCCCACCCGGGCCTGACGCATCAGATCGGCCGCCACCATCCCGGTGAGCAGGGAGATCTGGGCGTTCCAATCCTCCACGTCGAGCTGTGCCCGCTGGACCAGACGGTAACCACCGTCATCGGCCACCACCTCCTGCTCCCGGATCGCCAGCGACGCCCCACCTCGGGCTCGCTCCTGCGCGGCGCGCAGCCGCCCGACTTCGCGCAGCAGGACCAGCACCTGGTCGAGTTCACCGGCCGGTTCGTCCCCGGCGCCCTCGATCCGCCGCGCGGCATCGTCGTAGTCGAGCTGGGCGCGGCTACGTACCTGCGCGCGCTGGACGCCCGCCTCCAGCACTCCCCCGTCGCCGTCGAGCCGGATCTGCCAGACGCAGGCGGGACGGGTCTGTCCCTCGAGCAGGCTTGCCGCAGCCTCGGAAATCACCTCCGGGTGGAGGGTGATCGAGCCGTCCGGTCCGTAGAACGTGACGCCACGGTCGGCGAGCTCGGTATCGAGCGCACCTCCGGCTTGCACGAACGAGGCAGGGTCGGCGATGGCGTACTGCACCACGTAGCCCGCGCCGTCGCGGGCGATGTGCATGGCCTGATCGAGATCGCGCGCCCCGGGCGGGTCAATCGTCAGGAACGGTACATCGGTCAGGTCGAGTCCACCGGTGACCGGTTCCTCGGCAGCGGCCTCGGCCTCGGCGAGGGCCTCATCGGAGAACGACCCAGGGACCCCCTGCTCGGTGCGGATTCGTTCCAGCAACGGGTGGACGGCGTGCTCGGCTGCGGGTGAGAGCCGGACGCGCCGACGCTGGGCGGACGTGGTCATCGCGACCTCCGGTCGAGCAGCAGGGCCAGCAGGCAGGCCAGCAGGATCCCGACCGGGGCCAGGGTCAGTGCCACCACCAGGAAGAGTCCGCCGTGGCCGAGATACTCGGTCTCGTCGGCGAACGGGGTCGCGATCGCGGCGATCAGCACTCCGAGCAGACCACCGAGCACGGCGAAGTTCCGGTAGCGCGGTGCGCGGCGCACCTGACTGCGGTCAACGGCATCGGCGATGCGGCGTTCCTCTCCGGGTTCGCCACCGGCAGCTTCCAGGGGATCTGACGAAGCACTCGTACCAGGCTCATCCCCGACGGCGGCGCCTCCATCGGCGGATCCGCTCGCCGTGGCCTGATCACCCTGCCCGACGGCGTCGCTCACCTCGTCCGGCTCGGCCGCGGCCTCCGGCACGCTCACCCCGGTCTCCTCGGGCTGATCGGAGGCCGCACGGCCTGGACCAGCGACGCCGTCGCGATCGGTCGGGTCATCGGTGCTCACCGGTCCACTGTAGTAGCGGGGAGTTCGCAATTCTGCGCTGCGCCTCGGGCCGAGAGTCCGCCTCGAGCCGGGGTGCCGCAGCGGCGACCCGGCATGCGCGGCCGACGGCAGGCTCAACCAACCGGAGTGCCCCACAGCGGCAGCAGCGCGCCGAGGTCAGCGCGCTGGCCGGAGGCCGCCACCGAACCCGAGGCGACAGCCTCATCCCAGGTTAGGCGCCCGGTGGCGAGTGCGAGGAAGGTCTCAGCGTCGGTCTCGATCACGTTGGGCGGAGTGCCGCGGGTGTGCCGCGGCCCCTCGATCACCTGCGTCACGCCCGCTGGAGGCACGCGCACCTCGACCGAATGACCAGGGGCGCGGTCGGTGAGAGTCTGCAGGGCGTAGCGGACGGCGGTGGCCACCGACCGCCGGTCCGCCTCCCCTGCCAGCCACACACCCACAGCAGACTCACCCTCGCTGGGGTCGATACGTCGTCGGGTCACGGCAGGAGAGCCTACCGACCGCGCAGCTACCCCCAGGTAGCTCATCACCGCGACAACCGGTACGCGGGTGTGATCCGCAGCGCGCCCTCCCTGCCCATCGATCGCTGGGCGTGTCCGAACTGACGCAGATGCGCGGAGCGCGGCACCATGACGCACAGGCCCACGCATACGTGTCGACTCGGACAACCACCCGGCGCTGTGCACATGCGGAGCCGGCTGGGGACACGCGAAATCGATGAGTCACAACCCACACCCCACAAACCGGCCGTTGTGCGGTAGGGTTAAACTTGGTTGCAGTGAATCGCACGTCGGACGCCCCAGCCTTGAAAGGCTCGGGGCGTTTTTTCTTCACCAGGAAGAGCTGACGCCGGCACCGTGGCTGATTCGGACCCGACAGTCGGGCCCGAACTCTGAATGATGGAGAAACGCATGACCGTAGGCACCGTGAAGTGGTTCAACTCTGAGAAGGGGTTCGGCTTCATCGCCCCCGAGGACGGCACCGCCGATGTGTTCGCGCACTACTCGGCCATCCAGGCTGACGGCTACCGCTCCCTCGAGGACAACCAGCGCGTCGAGTTCGAGGTGACCCAGGGCCCGAAGGGCCCGCAGGCATCGAACATCCGCCCGCTCTGACACTGACGCAGGCCGCTCCAGCACGGAGCGAACTGGCTTGCTCGACCGGCCGCCGTTGGTACGCCCGACGGCGGCCGGTCGCATTTCTCAGCCGGTCTGCCGACGCAGCATCGGCCACGCCCCCGAACCAGGGTGCCCGCGCGCCCAACCTTCACGCGAAAGAGGTGCGCGATGACCGCCACCGCCGAACGCCCACGAGATGCCTACATCAGCCAGTTCAGTGCACTGACACGGCAGGTTCGTGACAGCGGGCTGCTGCAGCGCCGCTATGACTACTACTGGCCTCGCCTGATCGGCGCTGCCCTCGCACTCGGGGCGATCATCGCCGCGATCGTGCTCATCGGCAGCAGCTGGTGGCTGATGGCCCTCGCCGTCGTCATGGGTGCTGTGATGACGCAGATCGCCTTCCTGGGCCATGACGCCGCGCACAAGCAGATCTTCAACTCACCGAAGTGGAACGACTGGACGGCGCTGGTGCTGGCCAACCTCTTCGTCGGACTGAGCCACGGATGGTGGCAGAGCAAGCACTCCCGCCACCATGCCAACCCCAACAAGCGCGGCTCGGACCCGGACATCGACCTGCCCTACGTGACCTTCACACCCGAGCAGGCCGACGAACGCCGCCGCCACCCGGCGATCGACTGGTTCCTGAAGCGCCAGGGATGGTTCTTCTTCCCGATGCTGCTGCTCGAAGGCCTCGACCTGCACGTGACGAGCACCAAACGGGTCTTCGGCCGGGCACCCCTGAAGCGGCGCACGATCGAGATCGTCTTCCTGGCGATCCGGCTGGTCGCCTTCCCGGCTTTCCTGTTCCTCGTGCTCTCGCCGGGAATCGCCGGAGCATTCCTCGGCGTTCAGCTGGCCGTCTTCGGTGTGTACATGGGCGCCTCCTTCGCCCCGAACCACGTGGGCATGCCGATCGTTCCGAAGGACATGCGCCTGGACTTCCTCCGCCGGCAGACCCTGATGAGCCGCAACATCTCGGGTGGTCGTTGGGTCGACACCGCCATGGGAGGCCTGAACTTCCAGGTGGAACACCACCTCTTCCCCAACATGCCCCGCCCGCACCTTCGCCGGGTGGCACCGTTGGTCCGCCAGTTCTGCGCCGACCACAAGGTCACCTACACGCAGACCACCCTGTGGCGCTCCTACGGGATCGTGGTGCGGCACCTCAACGTGGTCGGCCTGGGGGCCAAGGACACGTTCACCTGCCCGCTGGTGGCTCAGTACCGCTGACCGCCGGCCGAGCCCTGGCCACAACGGCCGCTGAGCTGAACGGCAGATGCCCCGGACCCCAGTGAGGGGTCCGGGGCATCTGCTTGATGCGGAGCCGGTCAGGACCTGCCGGACGCCTTGCGCCGGACGATCATGACCACGCCACCGGCAAGCGCCAGGCCGAGAGCGATGAGCACGAGCGTCCACACGTTGTTCGCACCGGTCTCCGGAAGGTCGCCGCCGCCGGAGCCGTCGCCCCCTCCACCGGAGCCGTCACCCTCGCCATCGGAGCCGGTTGATCCGACCAGCACCTCGAGCACCAACTCGGTGCCGTTGACCGGGTCCGTCACCACGAGATCCACCATGCCGACGCCGGAACCTCCGGTGGCTTGGCGCTCACCCTGGCCGCCGGTCACTCCGAAGACCTCGGGTACCGTGACGCGCACCTCGGCGCGACCGATCTGGTCCGTTCCATCGACTGCCGTCGCGTCCAGCGCGGCCGGCTCGGTGGCCACGTCACCGAGAGACGTCTCAAGCTGGTCGGGCACCGGCTCCCCGGTGGAGAAGACGAACGAGGAGACGTCCACGGCGATCTGGTCGCCTGGGACGTACACCGCCGTCGGGTCGGAGACCCAGGTGATGCCTACCGAACGCTGGACGTAGTCGGGCGAGACGACCTCGAGCTCGGCGATGTAGCCACCCACAGCATCGGGCAGGAGCGCACCGGTCGACTCGCTCGTTCCCTCCGCGAGAGCGGAGAACCCGTCGCCACCCGCTGCGAGCGCGGCCGTCGTGACGATCGAGTAGGTCTCGCTCTCGTCGATCGCTTCACCGTCCAGCGTCATGGCCACGATGCGCTCACCGATCGGGGCGGAGGGGTCGAAGAGGTAGGCAAAGCCACCCGAGACACTGAGCTGCTGACGCTCTCCATCAGCGTGCCACTGCTGCTCAAGGACCGTTCGCAACTGCGCCCCGGTGATCCCCACGACCGCCACCTCCTCCGGCGGGATCGCGGCAAGCACATCGTCGGCGTAGACGTCGCCGCTGGCCAGGTCGGCAGTGAGCACGCTCGTGCTCACCAGGCCGATCTGCGGCTCGTACCCGAGCAACTGCCCGACCCAGACCTGAGCGTCGGCGACGGTGTTACCCAGTGTCGACTCCCCACCAAGGTTGGTCCCCGGCACTCGCGTACTGTCCGCAGCGCGGTTGAGATCGTCGGTCAGTGAACCCAACGGCTCCGGCGCGACATCCGGCACGTCGATACCGACCAGGATCGGGTCGTGATCGGATGCGCGGTACTGGGTACCGGGCTGGAAGTGCTCGCTCGCGAAGTAGTTGTAACGGGAGTACTCGGCGAGGACCGACTCGGCGGAGTTGATGCTCCAGATGTCGACACCGGTGACCCGTTCCGCGGCGGTGTCGTTGGCATAGACGTGGTCGAGGGACCCGACCTTGCCGTCGAAGACGTAGGTGGTCTCACCGTTGTTGAGGTTGCTGTACCCGGCGTCCTCGATGGCCAGGGCCGGGAGCTCGGCACTGTAGGAGTTGAAGTCACCGAGCAGGAAGATGTCGTCCACACCAGCATCGGCGGCAACGTCAGCGGAGAAGGCCGACAGCGACTCCGCCTGGTCCACCCGGTCGGACTCGAAGCAGCCCTGCGGGAGGTCACCACAGTCTCCGCCCTTGGACTTGAAGTGGTTGGTCACCGCGAGGAAGGAGTAGTCCGTCCCAGCTGCGGTGAACACCTGTGCGAGCGGCTCGCGAGCGTTGTCGAAGGCCGGGTCACCGGTGAGGACCACCGAGTCGCCCGCCACCTCGACCGTGGCCGGGGTGTAGATGAAGGCGTTGCGGATCACGTCCTGGTCGGCCAGGGCCGGCAGCTCGGACGGTGAGGCGGCATAGGCCCAGAGGTCCTCACCGGCGTCCGCGTTCAGTGCGTCCACCAGCGCGGCGAGGGAGGCGTCCCGGTCGTCGCCGAACTTCACCGAGTTCTCGATCTCCTCCAGGGAGACGACATCGGCGCCGAGGCCGTTGATCGCCTCGACGATCTTGTCCTGCTGCCGCTCGAAGCTCGTCTCGTCCCAGGCACCACGCGGGTCGCAGCCCCGACGGACGGTGAGCGGGTTGCCCTCACGGTCGGTGTAGGCCTCGCACCCGGGGACGTCCTCACCAAGGGTGGTGAAGTAGTTGAGCACGTTGAAGCTCGCGAGCACCAGGTCGCCACCGACCTCGGCTGGTGCGGCATTGGCTGCCTGCGTGTTGCCGCCGGCGAAGGAGACGATGTCATCGGCGTTGCCGGTGACCGGCTCGGTGGGCTGGAAGTTCCACTGGAACCGGTAGTCCACGATCACCGGCTCGTTGAACTCCACGCTGACGCCGGTGCGCAGGTCGGGCGTGCCGGTCAGGTAGGGAACCTCGGCACTGGTGGCGGTCGCCGCGGACTGGCCGTCATCCAGAGTGACCGCACGTGCCTCGTTGTCGGCGACCGCGGCGTCGTACTCGGCGGAACCGAGCGGCGCGACGTCCGTCTCCTGCAGCAGCGGGCCGTCCAGTCCGAGACCGACGGTGCCGTAGGCGGCCGACCCCCAGCCGCCCAGGGCGTAGGTGTCGGAGACGACGTAGTCGCTGACCGGTGCCACGAGCATGCCTTCGACCAGCTCACGCTCGGCGTCGGTGGCGCCGAGGGTGAAGTCGACGATCGGCTCGACCGGCTCGGCGTCGACATCCAAGATGCTCATGTTGCCGGCGCCGACGGTGATCTCGGTAAGGCCGAAGTACTCGGTCACCTCACCGGTGACCCGCACGTAGTCGCCGATCGCGACGTCGCCCACGGTGGCCGAGGAGTAGACGAACAGGCCGTGCGAGGCCGTCAGCTCGGCCGGGTCGATCGCACCCCCGGTGCCGGGAGTCTGGATGTAGTAGCCGTTGAAACCGCCCGTCGGGTACGCGGCGGTGACGATGCCGGAGGTTGTGACCGTCTGCCCGTCGACCGGACTCTCCTCACCCGGGCCCTGGATCTCGGCGATGGTGTGGGTGTCCTCGGCAGGCGGGTCTGGATCCGGGTCCGGGTCACTGTCGGCGGTGTTCACGGCACCGAAGCTGTTCTCGGCCGGGCCGGTCCACACACCGTCGATTCGCTGCAGCGAGTGGCCGATCGGGGTGCTGCTCCCCTCGGCGACACCGATGTCGGTGCTGTCGATCCCGTCCGCCGGTCCGCCCACGCCGGTGAAGGTTCCTTCATAGGAGAGGAACTCCACGGCCGCGCCACTCGGGTCAACGAGCGCGACGCCGTCAGGAGCGCCGTTCTGGATACCAGCGTGCTCGGCGACGAGCACACCAAGGTCGGCGTCGCCGGAGGTGACCGCGCCGGTCAGCGGCAAGGTGGCGTACGAACTTCCACCGCTGCCGTTGTAGAGCACCAGGCTCCACCCGGTGAGGTCGGTACCGGCGGGCGCCTGCACCTCGATTGCCTCTCCGGTGTCGGCACCGTCATTGTCGTAGTGGATCTCGCTGATGATGATGTCGCCGGTGCTGACCAGGCGCGGAGCCGGTCCGGGCACGGCACTGACCGCCGCGGCCGGCGCGATGACGCCGAGGCCGAGTACGGCCGCAGACGTCAGCGCTGCCAGCGGGCGAGCGAGGTGGCGGGACAAGGGCATGGGGGTTCCTTCGAGTCTCGGGGGCGTTCGCAACCTAACCCCGATCACCGACACTGCGGGCCGGAATCAGGCACCCATCGAAAGATTTCCCCTGCTCGTTACCTGCTGGTCATCCGCGCCGCCGGCGGCGGGACTCGGGTCCCCACCGTTCGAACTCCCGCTCTGGCGCTCGTGGATTCGAGCACGCCGGCCCAGCTGCGGGCTCGTCCGGCCGAGCCCGGCGGGCGATCAGCTGCGCGTGACCGACGACCGGGATTCGCTGTCGGCCTCCGCTGCCGCCTGGACGGCGGAGGCGACCGCACCGTGCAGCTGCGGGTGGAACACGCTGGGCACGATATAGGTGGCATTCAGCTCCTCCGGCGTGACCACATCCGCGAGCGCCGTGGCAGCGGCCAGCAGCATCTCGTCGGTGATCCGCGTCGAGCGCCCGTCCAGCAGGCCGCGGAAGACCCCGGGGAAGGCGAGCACGTTGTTGATCTGATTGGCGAAGTCGCTGCGCCCGGTGGCCACCACCGCCGCGTGACGGGTCGCGATCGCCGGATCGATCTCGGGTAGCGGGTTCGCCATCGCGAAGACGATGGAGTCCTGCGCCATCGCGGCCACATCGGCCTCGGTGAGCAGATTCGGGGCGGAGACGCCGATGAACACGTCGGCGCCCACGATCGCGTCCCGCAACGTACCCGGGTACTCATCACCCTCGGTCGCCGCGGCGATCCACTCCAGCGACGGCACGAGGCCCGGCCGTCCCGGCCGGATGACGCCGTCGATGTCGGAGACGACCACGTGCTTCGCTCCAGCCGCCAGCATCAGGCGCAGGATCGCCGAGCCAGCCGCACCGGCCCCGGACTGCACGATCCGCACATCCTCGATCCGCTTGCCCACGACCTTGAGCGCGTTGCGCAATGCCGCCACGGCCACGATCGCCGTGCCGTGCTGGTCGTCGTGGAAGACGGGGATGTCGAGCTCGTCCCGCAGCCGCGCCTCGATCTCGAAGCACCGTGGTGCCGAGATGTCCTCGAGATTGATGCCGGCGAAAACGGGGGCGATGATCTTGACCGTTCGCACGATCTCGTCGACGTCCTGCGTGTCGAGGCAGATCGGGAACGCGTCGATGCCGGAGAACCTCTTGAACAGGGCGGCCTTGCCCTCCATGACCGGAAGGGCCGCCGTCGGGCCGATGTTGCCCAGGCCGAGGACCGCAGAGCCGTCGGTGACCACGGCGACCGTGTTGCGCTTGATGGTCAGCCGTACGGCATCCTCCGGGTGGGCGGCCAGCTGCTGGCTCACACGACCCACGCCCGGGGTGTAGATCAGCGACAGGTCATCACGATGGCGGATCTGCATCTTCGGCTGGACCTCGATCTTCCCGCCGAGGTGCGCCAGGAACGTCCGGTCGGACACCCTGCCGATGCTCACGCCCGCGATGTCACCGAGCGCATCGACGATCCGCTTCGCGTCGTCCTCCCCGCCGGTGGCGCAGGTGACGTCCACCTGCAACCGGTCCACCCCCGAGGCGGAGACGTCCACGGCCGTCACGACACCACCGGCCCGCTCAACGGTCGTGGTGATGGTGCTCACCGCTGCGGGCTGCGCCGGCATCTCCAGCCGGACCGTGATCGAGTAGCTGACGCTGGGTGAAGTCATGTGCTGCCTGGAACCTTCCGTCGATCGGTGCGCGCCGTCGCGCACCAGATGTCCGCACTCCGCGGTCTCCTGGCATTCTGCCGCACGAAAGCGCGCCGCAGGCGCTCTCACACGCGTGATAGACCTGATGCCGTGCCGCCCGAGCCCCCCACACCGTCAGAGGACGAATCCTCCCGCCAGCGCTGGTCCGCATTCGCGGTGTGTCTCGCCGCCGGCTTCCTGACCCTGCTCGACGTCTCCATCGTGAACGTCGCACTGCCCTCGATCGACCGCGCCCTGAGTGCCGACCCTGCGGAGGTGCAATGGATCGTCGCCGGCTACACCCTCGCCTTCGGTCTGGTGCTGGTGCCGGCCGGCCGTCTCGGCGATCTGTTCGGCCGCCGTCGGATGTTCCTGATCGGAGTCACTCTGTTCGCGCTCACCTCGGCGTTCTGTGGGGCTGCCCAGAGCGCCGAGATGTTGGCTCTGGCGCGGGTGCTGCAGGGCGTCGCGGCCGGAACGTTGAACCCGCAGGTCATCGCGCTCATCCAGGAGCTGTTCCGCGGCCCTGAACGAGCCCGGGCGTTCGGAATGTTCGGAGCCACCGTCGGGATCTCCACCGCGATCGGCCCTCTCCTGGGTGGCGCGCTCATCGCCTTGTTCGGTGCTGAGGAGGGCTGGCGCGCCGTCTTCTGGGTGAACGTACCGGTGGGAGCGGTGGTGCTGATCCTGGCGTGGCGACTGTTGCCGAGGATCCAGCCCACCGGGCGCAAGGTCGGCATCGACGTGGCCGGGCTGGTGTTGCTGGGCATCACGGTACTGGCGTTCATGCTTCCGTTCGTAGAGTCCTCCGAGGGCGGTGGTGCCGCCGGGGCTCCGTGGTGGCTGCTCGCGGTGAGCGCGGTCGCCGGTACCGCGTTCCTCTGGTGGGAGCGACGCTACGAGAAGGCCGGCGGACATCCCGTGATCACTCGCGATCTGTTGCGTACTCCTTCCTACACCCGCGGCGCCACGGTGGGCATGCTCTACTTCGCCGGCTTCACCGGCATCTTCCTGCTCGCCACGCTGTACCTGCAGTCCGGGCTCGGTCTTGCGCCCTGGCAGGCCGGGCTGGTGCTGACGCCGTTCGCACTCGCGGGAGCGGCCTCGTCCTGGTGGAGCGGGCGATGGGTGGCACGTGCCGGACGCCGCCTGGTGATCGCCGGGGCCGCGCTGATGATCACCGGCGTGGTCATCGCCGATGTGCTGGTCTCGGTGGTCGACGGTCCGGCCGCCGCCTGGTGGCTGGCGGGAGTGCTGGTGATCTCCGGCTTCGGCAACGGGATCGTCATCTCGCCGAACCAGGCGCTCACCCTGGCCGATGTTCCGGTGCACCGGGCCGGGGTGGCCGGCGGCGCCTTGCAGACCGGGCAGCGGGTGGGAACCTCGGTCGGGGTGGCAGCGTCGGCGTCGATGTTCTTCGCGACGCTCGCGGCTACCGGCGACTACGGGCATGCGATGAGCGTGGGCCTGCGGGTGGTGCTGGGAGTACTGCTGCTGGCGCTGATCGTCGCGGTGGTGGATCAGCGGGCGCGCGGTAAGGCTGCCGAGTGATCCCGGGCGCGCCGGGGCCGGCAGTAGGTGCCATTCATCGTTGCCATGACGAGCCGAAAGCGACGATGAATGGCACTCAGCCCGCGGTGATGCCCCACACCCCGGTGAACTCCTCGCCTGCAGCGAGCTCGATCAACCCGTCGCCGGAGTTGAACGCGTCCACCGCGCAGGTCATCGGCTCGATCGCGAGCGAGGCGCGCTTACCCTCGGCGTCACTGACACCGTCGGCGGTGTAGAGCAGCACGAACGGCCACGCCTCGTCCTGCCACAGGTCGATGCGCAGCCCGTCGGGGCGGGACAGCACGGTGTGCGCGATCCCGCCGGAGTCCCGGGTCAGATCGGTGTACAAACCCAGCTGGCTGGTTCCGATCGGCCGCCCGGTCCGGCAGTCGTCCTCAGTCCCGACGGCGGAGCGTTCCGTCATGAGGCCTCCCTCACCCGTGAGGCGGGTCGCCCCGGGCACGGTGACGGTGCAGGCGTCCACCAGCGCGGTGGCGTCGGAGCCGTCGGAACTGTCTGAGCCACCTGTGCCGTCTGAGCCACCTGTGCCGCGATCGCCATGGGAGCCCGCGGCGGGCGGGCCCACAGTGAGATACGGGTGAGTGCCGGCACCGAACGGAGCCGTCTGGTCGGCGAGATTACGCACGCTCAGCCTGCTACGAAGGCCTGCCTCGGTCAGCTCCCAGCGCACGGTCATCGCCAGCGTCCAGGGGTAGCCGGGACGGGCGGGCAGTACGGCACCCAGGTCGACCCGTGATTCGGTGCGCTCGAGCAGCTCGAACTGCACCCACCGGGCGAAACCGTGGATCGCGTTGCGCGGGTCGGCCTCTTTGATGGGCAGCTGCTGTTGGGTGCCGGCATAGGCGTACTTGCCGTCGCGGATCCGGTTCGGCCAGGGAACCAGCCATTGGCCACGACCGCTCGGGCAGAGTTCGCCGGCGTCGAATCCCGCGACGATCGGCGTGCCGTTCAGCGTGTACTCGCGCAGCCCAGCCCCGGCCCGGGTGATCGCGGCCTGCTGGCCACCGAGGGTGAGCGTGTGCTCACCGAGCCCACCGAGTCGGTGCAGTGTGTCGTCGGTGATCGTCATGGGCTGGTACTCCTCATCAGAATCAATCGTCGAATTGGCTGGCTCACCCAGAAATCACACGTCGATCTGGCGGTCCAGCCCACGTCCCCATCGGCAATCGCACGTCGATTTGGCGACCGAACCGCCGCCAATTCGACGTGCGATTTCGCCATGGGCGGTCAGGCGAAGCGTGCCGGCAGGACACCCTCGTGCGCCTCGCGCAGCTCGGCGACGGTGAAGGTGAGACCACCACCCAGGTCGAGGTCGCCGTCGGAGGTGGTGCCCAGCCGCAGCACAGGGACGCTGTGGCTCTCGGCCAGAGCCACCAGATCGTTCCCGCGGTCGGGGTTCGCCGCCACCAGGGCGCGCGCCCCCGACTCGGCGAAGAGCACCGTCGCGAGGTCGATGCCGTCCCGCTCGAGCAGGCCCGTCAGGTCCAGGTCCGCACCCACGCCGTGCCGGAGTACCGCATCGGTCAGGCTCTGCAGCAACCCGCCGGCGGCAAGATCGTGCGCGGCGTGCGCCACCCCGCCCGAGGCGGCGTCGATGAGCACCCGGGCCAGGCTCCGCTCCGCGTCCAGGTCCACCACCGGCGGGCGGCCGCCCAGGTGCTCGTGGATGACTCCGGCCCACACCGATCCGGAGAACTCGGTGCGGGTGGTCCCGAGCAGGAACACCTCACGCCCGGATTCGGACCACCCCGACGGCGTCGCGTGCGTCACGTCATCCAGCACACCCAGGACGCCCACCACGGGGGTGGGGTTGATCGAGGCATCGATGTGGCCCTTGCCGACCTCACCGGCGAGGGTGGAGTTGTAGAGCGAGACATTGCCACCGGTGACCGGCACGCCCAGTTCGGCGCAGGCATCGGCCAGGCCGGTGATCGCCTGCACGAGCTGCCACATCGCGTCCGGATCCTCCGGGGAACCGAAGTTCAGGCAGTCGGTCACGGCCAGCGGCCGCGCGCCCACGGTGGCGACGTTGCGGTAGGCCTCCGCGAGCGCCTGCCGGGCCCCGGTGTAGGGGTCGAGCTTAGTGAAGCGCCCGTTGGCGTCGGTGGCGATCGCAACCCCGAGGCCACTGGTCTCGTCCACGCGGATCACCCCGGCGTCGTCGGGCTGGGACATGGCCGTGTTGCCCTGCACGTACCGGTCGTACTGATCGGTGATCCAGGACTTCGAGGCGAGGTTCGGCGAGGCGAGCACGGTCAATGCCTGGGTTCGCACGTCCTCCGGCGAGGCCGGCCGCGGAAGGCGAGCTGCGTCGTCGGCGTTGAGGGCATCCTGCCAGGCGGGCTTGGCATACGGACGGTCGTAGACGGGACCCTCGTGGGCGACCGTCTTCGGGTCGACGTCCACGATCCGCTGCCCGTAGTGGTCAATGGTGAGCCGTCCCGTACCGGTGACCTCACCGATCACCGAGGTCTCCACATCCCATCGGCCGGTGATCGCGAGGAACTCCTCGAGCTTGTCCGGCGCGACGACCGCCATCATGCGTTCCTGGGATTCGCTCATCAGGATCTCGCCGGCCGTCAGGGTGGGATCGCGCAGCAGCACGTTCTCCAGGTCCACGTGCATGCCGCCGTCACCGTTGGAGGCGAGCTCGCTGGTGGCGCAGGAGATACCGGCGGCACCGAGGTCCTGGATGCCCTCCACGACGCGAGCGGCGAAGAGCTCCAGACAGCACTCGATGAGCACCTTCTCCATGAACGGGTCGCCCACCTGCACACTGGGGCGCTTGGAGGGCTTGTCCTCGTCGAAGGTCTCGGAAGCGAGGATCGAGGCGCCGCCGATGCCGTCACCGCCGGTGCGGGCGCCGAACAGCACCACCTTGTTCCCCGCGCCTTCGGCGTTGGCGAGGTGGATGTCCTCGTGCCGGAGCACCCCCACGCACAGGGCATTCACGAGCGGGTTGCGCTGGTAGGAGGCGTCGAACTCGGTCTCGCCGCCGATGTTCGGCAAGCCGAGCGAGTTCCCGTAGCCGCCCACGCCGGAGACCACGCCGTGCACCACGCGTGCTGTGTCCGGATGGTCGATGGCGCCGAATCGCAGCTGGTCCATCACCGCCACCGGGCGCGCGCCCATGGAGATGATGTCGCGGACGATGCCGCCCACACCGGTAGCGGCGCCCTGGTAGGGCTCGACGTAGCTGGGGTGATTGTGGGACTCGACCTTGAAGGTGACCGCCCAACCGTCGCCGATGTCGACGACTCCGGCGTTCTGCCCGATCCCGACGAGCAGGTGCTCGCGCATCTCCTCGGTCGTCTTGTCGCCGAACTGGCCGAGATGGCGCTTGGAGGACTTGTAGGAGCAGTGCTCGGACCACATCACCGAGTACATCGCCAGTTCAGCGGCGGTGGGGCGCCGGCCGAGGATGTCCACGATCCGCGCGTACTCGTCCTCCTTGAGTCCGAGCTCGGCGTAGGGGAGCTCGGCGCCGGGAGTGGCGGTGGCGTTCTCGACCGTGTCGGGGGTACCGGCTGGAGCGGTGGTCATCTGGATCCTCACGCGATGCGGGCGGCGCCGGCGGGCTGGCTCGTCGCGGCGCTCAGGAAGCGATCCAACTCTACTGGTCCGGCTTGCCATTCCCGTCACTGCGCGAGGACACCGACGGCCCCGATGACCCCGTGCCGAGTGCGAGGCGCCGCGGACTGACGTGTCCACGCAGATCCAGGATCAGCGCCAGGATCGCGCGTGGCTACTGTGGCGCGTACTCACCGACCACCGTGTACAGCCCTGGCCGAGCTGTGGCGATGGCCGCGACGCGTCGGGTGTACCCCGCGGCGGCCGGATCGGCCTGCGTTGCCTCGACATCCGCAGCGCTTTCCCAGCGGGCCACGTTGAGAACGCGGCGCTTGTCCGCACTGGCGAACAATGTCACCGAGATGAGACCCGGCCGCTGCGAGATGACACGCTCGGTGCCTTCCTTCAGAAGGTCGATCAGCTCCGGCTGCTGGGACGGTTCCACGTCAATGACGTTGACGAACGTGACGGGGTTCGACATCTGCGCTCCTCCTCGTTGCGGGTACTCCCGGGCCCGCGTGGGCCTCGGAAGGGCGACCGTGCAGGCCGTCCTACCGAGGAAGACGACGTAACGCGCTGGAGTGTGAGGCGGGTGGACGCCTCGGCGAGCGGCGGCACTGCCGCGACCACGCCGCTCGCATGACGTGGCTGCCTACGCCCCGGCGCCTGTTGTCGGCCGGCGCGCTGCCGGAGAGGATGGAGTGCGGTCACGTTCTGCCACCGAGGGCGTCGGCTCACACTCCGGGGCGCTGTCTCGTCTGTGAGTTGAGGCCACCAGTGCGAGGGACGTGGGCCGGCACGGATCCGCGGGTCTTCATCTCGCGCGCGAACCGCTGAGGAAGTAGCACGATGACCAAGAACGCCCAGGAGTTCAGCGAGCAATCCCGCCATGGCGTCCTCGCACGGCAACGGCCTGTGCTTCTCGGTCTGACCTACCGCATGCTGGGCTCGTTCGCTGACGCCGAGGACGTCGTGCAGGAGGGCTACCTGCGCTGGTACCGGCTCACCGATCGCGAGCGGGAGGCGATCGCCTCACCGCGCGCTTGGCTCATCAAGACCACCAGCCGGATCGCCCTTGACCTGCTGGGCTCGGCACGCGCGCGTCGCGAGCGGTATGTGGGCCAGTGGCTGCCCGAACCCGTACCGACGCCGGGCGTGTGGCACAGCAACGCAGGGAGTGCCACCGCGGCTGACCCCGCTGACAGCGTGAGCGTCGATGAGTCCGTCTCCATGGCGCTGCTGGTCGTGCTGGAGGCCATGACCCCTGCGGAGCGTGTCTGCTTCACCCTGCATGACGTCTTCGCCTACACCTTCCCCGAGATCGCTGAGATTGTCGGCCGGTCACCCGTAGCATGCCGTCAGCTCGCGACATCTGCGCGGCGTCGTGTGCGGCAGGAACGGCGCACGCCGGTCGCGCCCAGCGAGCATGCGCACCTCGTGCGATCGTTCAAGACCGCCTGGCAGACCGGTGACCTCGCAGCCCTGATCGCAATACTCGATCCCGACGCAACCGCGATCACCGATGGTGGCGGACTGGTGTCCGCGTCGCTCGACCCGCTCCGCGGCCCCGACGCGATCGCACGCTTCTTCCTCAACGTGCTCGACCGACAACCCGGCCTGGGTATCCGGGACGGACTCGTGAACGGCGAACCCGGACTCATCGCGAACGATCACAGCGGCCGCACACTCGCAGTCATCAGCTTCAGCACCTCCGGAGCGGAGACGATCGACCGCATCTGGGCGGTCCGCAACCCCGACAAGCTCGGAGTATGGGAGCAGACATCACCGTTGGCACACCCGACGGCGTAACGTGCTCTTGCACAGCAACGTCCGGTTCCGGGAGGTCACCATGAGCACCACGCACGCCCGTCCGTGGCACGGCGAACCCGCCTCCCGGCCGGTTGTCGTCGGCGTCGAGCCCGGTCAAGACCTGCGCGTCGTGCGGCACGCGGCGGCCACGGCGCAGGTCTACGGCACCGGGCTGGTGGTGGTCTGGGTGGATCCCGCGCACGTGCTCGTACCCGGCGATGCGGCCGGGGTGATGACCATGGTGCCGGTCGACCCCGACGACCCGGGCGACACCCCCAGCCACGCCGAGCAGGAACTGCACGAACTCGTCGAGGGCGAGCTCACGCCGTCGGCAGTGGCGTGGCGTTTCGTCCACAGCGCCGGTGAGGTGGCGCGGGGACTGGCACAGGTGGCGGCCGAGTACGAGGCGCCGATGATCGTGGTCGGAGCGCGCAAACCGGGCTTCTCGGGCTGGATGAACGAGGTGATCGGTGGCTCGGTGGCCGGCCACCTCGTGCACGCCCACGAGATCCCGGTGCTGGTGGTGCCGCTGCCGGAGCAGCGGTGAGCTTCCGGCTCGGCTTGCTGGTCGCACTGGGTGGAGCCATCGGCACCCTCGCCCGGTTCGGGCTCGCCGAGTCACTGCCCACCCCCGACGGCGTCCCGTGGGCCACGTTGACGGCGAACCTGCTCGGGTCCTTCCTGTTGGGGGTCCTGCTGGAGGCGCTGGCCCGCGCCGGAGAGGAGAATCGGGTGCGCCGGGCAGTGCGGCTGGGACTGGGGACTGGGCTACTGGGCGGTTTCACGACCTTCTCCAGCCTGGCACTGGAGACCGAACGGCTGCTCGTCGATGGCGAGGTAGGGATCGCGAGCATGTACATGCTGGTGAGCCTGGTGCTGGGGTTGCTGGCAGCGCTGGCGGGGATCGCGGTGGCGAGCCGGCCGGCCGGGAAGGGTGACGGCCGGCCACGTGGGCGCGGTGACGGCCGGCCGGGTGGTCCGCACGGGCTGGGCGGACAGTACGGACCGCACGATGGCGGCTCCCCAGGTGAGTCCTCGCGGGGTGAGGATCGATGACAGTGCTGCTGATCGCCGTCGGGGGCGGCCTGGGGGCAGCCCTGCGGTTCTGGACGGACGGGGCCATCCGGTCTCGATGGCAGCCGGCGCTGCCGGTGGCGACGATGATGATCAACACGGCCGGGTCACTGGTGATCGGTGTGCTCGCGGGACTGCTTCCGGCCGGTGTTCTCGGGCCTGGGCCGGTGGCGGTGCTGAGCGTGGGACTGTGCGGAGGGTTCACGACGTTCTCGACCGCGATGGTGGAATCGGCCCGGCTGTGGCGGGCGGGAGACCGGCGGCGGTGCGTGCTGAATCTCGTGCTGACGATGGTGGCGACCCTGGTTGCCGCGGCGGTGGGAATGGCCGTGACAACATTGATCGCGGCCTGATCGAGCTGTGGGGGCATGATGGGTGGCACGCCTATCCGAGGAGGACTCCATGAGCCGCAGCACCGGTGACCCGAACCTGCCGATCGAGACCCTGCGCGAGGCACTGACCGTGCGCCGCGTGTTCGGGGAGGCCTACACCGTGGGCGAGACAACCGTGATCCCTGTGGCCCGGGTGATGGGTGGTTCCGGTATGGGGTACGGGATGGGTAGTGGGCGCGACCCGCAGGCCGCGTCCGAGGGCCCGAATGCCGAGGGCTCCGGGGGCGGCGGGGGTGTGGGGCTGTGCGCCTGGCCCGCCGGCGCCTATGTGATCCGCGACGGCGAGGTGACCTGGAAGCCCGCATTCGATCTGAACCTCGCCGTCATCGGCGGGCAGGTGCTCGGCGCCGTGGTGGCCACGTCGGTGGCGTGCGCGCTGCGGGCCAAGTTCCGCCGTCGGATGTTCTGAGGCACCCGGGCCTGCACCCGACGCACCTGGCACCCGGCCACGACACCCGGGCGCCTCACCACTCCCCTTACTTCACCACACCCTGACCGTTCGAATCCTGGTCCGGCATAGGAATCCCGCTGCGGGTGGCCGCAGCGGGATTCGAACGCAGCACGGGGATTCCAATGAGAGCCGGCCAGTCCCCGCGCGCGCCGATGTGCCACGGGCCGATCCAGGGAATCAGTGGAAGCGATCAGCGTGCTGCTCGGCCGAGAGCCGCGGTGAGCCGCTCGCCCATCAGCCGGTATCCCTCCGGACCCGGGTGCAGGCGATCGTGCAGCAGGTCCGCCTCGTCGAGCCCGAGGATGCTGAGCCCGTCGATCAGCGTGATCTCGGCACCGTGCGCATTCAGCGCTGCCACCACCTCTTCGATCGCCTCGCGCATCTGCACCAACGTCAACCCGCCCGCGCTCGGGCTCTCCTCCCGGTCCGGGCTGCCGATCGGGGTGATCACCGCGAGCCGTGCCTGCGGGTGGGCCGCCCGCACACGCTCCACAAAGCCGGAGATCTGCGGCGCAAACGACCGCCCTGTGAACGAACCCTGCCCGTGGATGTTGATCCCCAGGCACAGCGAGATCACGTCCGCAGGGGTCTGGGCGATGGCGTGCTCGGCGATGGGGTCCAGGTGGCACTGCCCGCCGAATCCGAGGCAGGTCAGATCCCACCCGAGCCGGTCGGCCACGATGGCCGGCCAGGTCTCGCTCGGCCCCGCCGCAGCACTGCACTGCGTGATGGAGCTGCCGTAGGTGGTCCACCGCGGCCGCTGCGGTAGGGGCCGCAGCACACTTGCGCCCTCCACACCCAGGGGTCCGACGGCCGAGCGCCCCCGCTGCGGGAGCCACACCGCCACGTCGTGCTCACCGTCGGGCAGGCCCACCTCGAGCACCTGCTCGCCCAGGCCGACCTCGATGCGCTGGTGGAGGTCGCCGTCGACGGTGACATCGAGGGGCCAGGGTTCCTCGTTCTCGTCATAGTTCAGCGGGAGGCTCAGCGCGGAGGCGTCGGTGCGCAGTTCCACACGAACCCCGGCCGCCATGCGCGCCGGGAAGAGCAGCGCATCAGAATGGGCGCGGTCGGCTCGTTCCGGGGGCAGCCGCCAGGGGTGCCACCAGGAACCGTCGGGCACCCAGCCGACGGCGCCGCGCCAGTACGCGGATGAGACAGATGGTTCCAGGATCCGGGCTTCGTCGCTCACGGGCGACAAGCGTATCGCCGGGGTTCCTCACCGGCGAGCCACCCCGCGAGGGTGCGCGGGAGCGGGAATCGACCACGAGCGCCGACGCCGGGCCCACGAGGGTGGCCTGGGTGTCGAAAACTGGCCGAGAATTCGACACTCAGGCCACCCCCGTCGCTCAGCTGATGAACGCGCGGATCCGGGCGACCGCCTCCACTACGGCGTCATGCCCGGCCGCGAACGAGAGCCGCACATAGCGCCCGCCGTGCGAGGGGTCGAAGTCGATCCCGGGCACCACGGCCACGCCTTCCTCCTCCAGCAGCGCCTGCGCCCAGGCGGTGGCATCGGCGAAGTGACCCAGGGTGGAGGCGAGGTCGGCGTAGAGGTAGAAGGCGCCGTCGGCGGGGGCGATCGGGCCCCACCCGAGCGAACCGACGGCGTCGAGAAGACTAGCGCGGGTGCGGGCGAAGTCCGCGACCCGGGCGTCCGCGGCGGCATAGGAGGCTTCGGTGAACGCCTCAACGGCGGCGTAGGCGGCGGGAGCCGGCGGGCACAGGGCCACGTTGCCGGCGAGGGCGTCGACGGCGGAGCGCAGGTCTGCGGGCACGAGCGCCCAGCCGATGCGCCAGCCGGTCATGCCCCAGTACTTGGAGAAGGAGGAGACCACCACCCCGGTGCGGGAGGTCTCCCAGGCGCTGACGCCGCGCGGGTCGGCGGCGCCCGGGGCCGGGTAGGTGATGCCGTGGTAGATCTCGTCGCTGACCAGGCGCACGTCGTGGGCGTCGCACCAGGCGGTCAGGGCGGCCAGTTCGGTGCGGGTGAGCATCGTGCCGGTCGGGTTGGCCGGGGAGGCGACCACGAGGCCGTGCAGCGGGCCGTCAGCAGCGGCTGCGTCCAGGAGCTCGGGAGTGGGCTGGAAGCGATGCTCGGGCCCGCACGGGATGTCGACCACGTCGCAGCCGAGCGCGGTGAGGATGTTGCGATAGGCGGGGTATCCCGGGCTGGCGAGCGCCACCCGGTCGCCCGGGTCGAAGGCAGCGAGGAAGGCGAGCACGAAGGCGCCGGAGGAGCCGGTGGTGACGGCGACGTCGTCGGCGACCAGATCGAGGCCGTACCAGCGGGCGTAGTGGGAGGCGATGGCGTCGCGCAGCGGGCGCGGCCCGAGAGCCGAGGTGTAGCCGAGGTCGTTGGCCTCGTGCAGTGCAGCCGCGCGGGCGGCGACGTCCGGGGGCGCTCCGCCGGCGGGTTCACCCGCGCACAGAGAGATGACGTCCCGCCCTGCGGCGCGCAGTTCGGCGATCCGGTCGAGGATGGACATCACCTCGAAGGGCGGGACTCCTGCGCGGTGGGCGACCTTCATGGTGGGCAGGGTATCTGGGTGCCCGCGCTATGCGAGTCACCGAAGCCGAATCGCCGAAGGTCCGTGTAGGAGCAGACGGTAACCTAGTGACATCTCCCCGCGTGCGGGGATGAGTCGGCCTACGGCTGCGGCCTCCTGACGCTCGCTCCGTCATCTCCCCGCGTGCGGGGATCGGCCCAGCGGACATCTTGGGTCCAAGGGTTGGGAAGAGGCGTGCGAGGACGGCGGATCGGCCTACGCCCCTGACGTCCCTTCCCGTGCGGTGGTGACGTCGTCGACGATCACGAGCAGGTGCCGCACACTGGTCAGCAACGCGCCGTAGACCGGCCACAGGTCCCCCGCCGGCACCCCATCCGGCCCGGAGAACCTCCGCGCGAGTGCATCGATCCGCTCCCCGATGCCCTCGCCCTCGCCCTCGCCCTCGCCCTGAAGCCTGCGCCCGAGGTCACGGACGATCAGCACCCATTCGCGCCGGAACTCCTCGTCCCACGGCGCCTCGGCGTAGGTGGACTCCCGCAGGAGCCGAGCCAGGTGACGCAAATGCGAGACGCCCTCGTCGAGGCGCAGGAGGATCCCCTCGTACTCCACCTCACCCGTGGGGCGGGCCCGGACGCGAGCCGAGCGCAGCGACGTCGGCACATACCGGCGCGGATTGACCTTCCGGCTCTCGCGTGCGAAACGCATGGTCTGCCAGCCCTGCGCGACCTCCTCATCGATCGACTCGGTCTCGGCCACCCACACCTCGGCCCGGTCACTGCTCCACGAACCGGCCAGCTCATCGCCCATCTCGATGAGCACCGCACCGATCCGGTGGTTGAGACTGGCCACGTAGCGCTCTGCCTGCCGATCCCGCAGCGGCGGCACGAACAGCACGTTGACGGCGACCCCCACCCCGACGCCGACACTCACCTCGATCAACCGGTCAGCAAGCAGCGGCGCCTGCTCACCGAACCCACTGCCGAGCACGAACACAGCCGTGGTCGCGATCGCGATCCCCTCGCTGCGCAGCCCGGTGATCCGCGAGCCCGCGAGCCCGACCAGCACGGCCAGCGCAAAGGTCCACACGCTCACCCCGATCAGGCCCCCGACCAGGAACGACAGCCCGACGCCGATCGTCGTGGCCACGGTCGTCTGCACCCCGCGCGTGAGTGACCGGTACACCGTCGCATGCACGGCCAGCAACGCCGTCCACGGAGCCAGGAACGGCAACTGAGACTCGAGCACGTTCACCGAAAGCCACCAAGCCACCGTCGCCGCGATCACGCACTTGACGATCTGCAGCGCGTCCGTGACGAACTCGGGTGTGCGCACGCGGTCCAGCAGGCCGGCCAGCATCACACCCCCTGACGTCGACAACCTCCGAGCAGCCCTCATCAGGCTCCCCAGCCACAGTAGAACTGGCTGAGCATCAACGACACTCGAGCGGGCTACGGAGCCGGCCGGTCGCCGTCGTAGGCCAGGAACCTGCGCTGCGCCAGGGCCAGCACGGTGATCGCCACCAGGCACAGCGCCCCGCCGATCACGGCGGCGAGCCCCTCCCCGAACCACGACGCTTCGGTACCCACCGCCAGGTCGCCGAGCCGTGGCCCACCGGCCACGACCACCACGAACACCCCCTGCAGCCGCCCACGCATCGCATCGGGGGTCGCCGCCTGCAGGATCGTCTGGCGGAAGATCGAGGAGATCGAGTCCGCCGCACCGGCAACCGCGAGCAGCACACACGCCGCCACCAGCGCCCACACGATCACCCCCTCCGGTGAGGTCCGCCCGACCAGCAGCAGCACCACCCCGAACCCGATCACCGCGAGCGCGAACACAGCGATCGCGGCCACGATCGCCTTCCCTTGCGCTCGCACACCGGTCAGGCCACCGGAGAGCATGCTGGCCAGCACGGCCCCGACGGCGATCGCTGCCGTGAGCACACCGGTGGTGGTCTCCCCTCCTCCGATGAGGACCACCCCGACGGCGGGGAACAGTACCCGAGGCATGGCCAGGATCATCGCGCTCAAGTCGAGCAGGAACGTCATCCGCAGGTTCGGTCGCGTGCCCAGGTAGCGCAGGCCATCCATCACCGACCGCCATCCGGCCACTCGCGGGCGTGCGTCATCCCGACCGTCGTGCTCGGGCGGGATGTCCGGCAGTCGCCACAGCGCATAGAGCGATGCGGTGAACAGCAACAGGTCGAGGGTGTAGGCCACCCTGAATCCCTGCCACGCCACGAGCACCGCGCCGAGCAGCGGCCCGAGCGTGAGCGCCACATTCCATGCCAGTGTCTGCAGCGCATTCGCGGCGGCGAGCTGGCTGATCGGTATCAGCCGCGGGATGATCGCCGACCGTGCCGGATTGTTGACGGCACTGGCGGCCGACTGCAGCGCTACCAGCACGTAGAGCAGCCAGACCGAATCCAGCGACAACCAGGCTTGCAGGGCGAGCATCGCTGTCACCACGAACAACACGGTGGAGGCGGTCAGCGCCACTCGTCGGCGGTCGAACTGGTCCACGAGCGCCCCGCCGTACAACCCGAGCACCACCAGCGGCACCAGTGCGAAGATCCCGAGGATGCCCACCGCGAGTGTGGACGCGGTGATCGCGTACACCTGCAGTCCCACAGCCACGGTGGTCAACTGGGTGCCGAGGTTGGATATCCCGAGCCCCCACCACAGCCGGCGGAACGCACCGACGCGCAGCGGCGCGGTGTCGGCGAACAGTCGGGGCACGATGCCCGAGCCTACGCCGGTCACTCAGGGGCTATGTCGCCTGCCCGCGGATCGGCCTGTCCCCGGGCCCCTGCGCGACTCGGCCACCTCGGCCCTCGGGCCCCGTCGGAGTGTGCCACGCCGGCTGTCGCCCCGGTCACTCCACCCGCCAGCACCCCTCGATGTGATCGTCGACCATCCCCGCCGACTGCATCAGCGCGTACATCGTGGTCGGACCGACGAACCGGAATCCCCGCTTACGCAGCGTCTTGCTCATGGCAGTCGACTCCGCCGTGACGGCCGGGACGTCGTCGAACGTCTGCGGTCGCGCGGCTGGTGCCGGGGCGAAGGACCACATCAACGCATCCAGCTCCCCCTCGGCCATCTCCTGCACGAGCCGCGCGTTCTCGATGGTGGCCACGATCTTCGCCCGGTTGCGGATGATGCCGGCATCGCCCATGAGTCGTTCGATGTCGTCGTCGCCGAACTGCGCCACCTCTTCAGGGACGAAGCCGGCGAACACCTCACGGAAGCGTGGCCGTTTGCGCAGGATGGTGATCCAGGACAGACCGGCCTGGAACCCCTCCAGTGCCATCTTCTCGAAGAGGGCCCGGTCGCCCCGCAGCGGGAAGCCCCACTCCTGGTCGTGATAGCGCTCGTAGTCGGCGTCCGAGCCGACCCAGCCACAGCGGATGCGCCCGTCGGTTCCGGTGATGAGGGAGTCCATAGTTCTCAGCGTAGAGAGAGGCACCGACATCGCCGCACGCCCGGACGCAGGCGCGAGCGGGAGGGCGATCGCGGCGTGAACGCACCGCACTCGCCGGCCCCGTCCTCCGAGTTCAGAACAGCACCGCCTGCACCGGTCGAGGATCGACCTGCGCCGCCGCCGGCAGCGCCGGATCCCCGACGGCGTCCGGATCCGTCCGTAGTGTCCACCTCGCCCCACGCTCGGCGTCGTCCCGCACGAAGCCGTGCCGACGGCGCAGCGTGCGCACTCTGCCGGCGAGCCAGTCGCGGTACTCATTCGTGGTGTAGGAGCCGCGCCCGAAGAGCGCCCGGTACTTGGGCACGAGCGCCGGGTACTCACGAGCCAGCCAGGCCATGAACCACTCCCGAGCACCGGGCCGCAGGTGCAGCGGCCCGGCGGTCACCCAGGCACCGCCGGCCTCGCGGATCGCGCCGAACAGCTCGTCGAGATGCTGCTCGGAGTCGGTGAGCCAGGGCAGGATCGGCATCGCCATCACCGTCGGGCGCAGACCGGCGTCGGCAACGGCTCGGATCAGACCCAGTCGCGCCTGCGGGGTGGGTGTGCCCGGTTCCACGCGTTGCTGCAGTTCGGGGTCGGTGAAGGCCAGGGAGATTCCCACACCGACGTCCACTCGTTCGGCCGCCCGCTGCAACAGTGGCAGGTCACGGCGCAGTAGCGGACCCTTGGTGAGGATGGAGAACGGGGTGCGTGACGCCGTCAGGGCCTCGATGATGCCCGGCATCAGCCGGTAGCGCCCTTCTGCCCGCATGTACGGGTCGGAGTTGGTGCCGAGCGCCACGTGCTCACGCTTCCAGGACGGCTTCGCGAGTTCGGCGCGCAGCACCTCGGCCACGTTGGTCTTGACCACGATCTGGGTATCGAAGTCGGCACCGGAGTCCAGGTCCAGGTACTCGTGGGTCTTGCGCGCGAAGCAGTTGTGGCTAATGACGCCGTTGGCGATGAAGTCCCCGGTCCCGGTCGTGATGTCAACCAACCGGCGCTCTGCACCGAGGTCTTCGACGCTCGCGACGCCGAGGTCTGCTGAGGTCTTCACTGCCTCGCCGATGATGGCGAGTTTGCGGGTGATGGCTGGACCAACTCGAGGGCCAAGACCGTTGCCACTGCCGGAACCGAGACCGAACCCCATCAGCGAATTGTTGATCGTCAAGTAGGCACGCCGACCCTGGCCGGGAGCACCCGGGGCCACATACTTCCAGCCACGGGCCGTCAGGAATCGGTGGTCGCCGCTCGCTACGATCTCGGTGCCATCGCGAAGGGTTGTCCGGTACGCACGCTTGCGGGTTCGCCACGACGCAAGCACCGTCGTCTCGACGTATCGCCGGTCCTGTCCTTCCAGCCGCGTCCCCACGATGCGGTCCCCGACGTCAAGCTCGCCGATCGGCTTCTGACGCCCATCAGCCATCAGCACGAGCGTGTCCGGGCTCAGGCAGTACACGCACTGGTGAAGGCATCCACGCGTGGGGTTGATCGTCCACGCGAACGGCATCCGCGACCCACCGGGTACGCGGTTCAGCGCGCTCTTGCATAGCACCTCATGGAACGTCACGCCCGCGAACTCGGGCGTCGTCACACTGCGGATCAGTCCGCGCAGCGGCAGCAGCGCTCCGGCGTCCGTGGCTTGCTGGGCTTCCCATCGCATACCAACAGTCGAACATACATTCGACGATGGTGGGTGGCTTCGACACACCTGGCATCCGCCGACCAGATCACGCCAACCGCTGCATCACCGTGCGCGATCGCTGACTTGCTCGGCATCTACGGCGCGAACGCCGAGCAAGTCAGCGCTCGGCTGATCGATCGGACCGGTCACTCCTCTCAGGGGCCCGAAACTCGGGGTGAAACCCGAGAAGGGGCCGAAAGTTCGGCCCCTGGAGGGGCGGCACCCCCTCGGGAGACTCGCCACCCGCACCCTACGCCGAGCGGCGCGCCTCCTCGGCTTCCATCTGCGCCACCCACTGGCGCTTCATGGTGCGCCACTGGTCGTCGTTGGTGCCGCGCTTCCAGTACCCGGAGGCCGAGAGATCCTCCTTCGGCACATCCCACTCGAACCGCAGCAGCGAACGCAGCTGCTTGACCACGTCGGCGTCGCCATGGACGAACGCGTGCACGCGCCCTGCCGGACGGTCCAGCTCGCGCACGGCCTCCACGAGCGCCTCGCCCGGCTCGGCATTCGTGCTCGAGGCAGAGCGGTGGATCCACTGCACCTCGGCCCCGGCAACGGTGAGCAGCGGTTGCTCCTCGGCCGGATCGGCCACCTCGATGATCGCCCGCACCACCGCCTCCTCCGGCATGGCCTCCAGCGTGGCAGCGATCGCGGGCAACGCACTCTCATCGCCGGCGAGCAAGTGCCAGTCAACCTCGGGATTCGGTGCGTACCCGCGCCCCGGCCCGAACAGTTGCACCTGGTCACCGGGCCGCGCCGCAGCCGCCCAGGGCCCGGCAATACCCTCGTCGCCGTGCACCACGAAGTCGATGGTCGCGTGCCCGGACTCGGGATCCCATGCACGGATGGTGTAGGTGCGCATCACCGGCCAGTCCTCAGCGGGAATCCGCTCCTTGACCTCCTCGAGGTCGAACGGCTCACTCACGCCGGTACCGGGCCGCGGCAGCAGCACCTTCACATAGGTGTCGGTGTAGCCGGCCGGGTCCACGTCCAGCGGCCCACCGCCCGGCGCGGAGAACACCACCCGAACCATGTGCGGGGTGATCCGCTCGCTGCTGACGACCTCGGCGCGCTGCGCCACTCCCTTGGGCACGAGGCCCTCCTCACCACATCGACGGGCAGCACACGAATGCCACCATCTCTAAGGTAAGCCTAACCATCATCGCCGGATAGCCCAACCAACGTGGCCGATGCCACACTCGTGCGGTGGACATCACCGACGGCGTCCTGGTGCTCACCTCCCGCACCATGCACACCACGACCACGGTCCTGCACGAGGGGAGCTGCGCCGTCGTGGTGGATCCGGCCTGGCACGCCGATGAGCTAGCGAGCCTGGCGGACCTGCTCACCTCCCGCGGCCTGATCCCGGTGCTCGGCTGGGCCACCCACGCCCACCACGACCATGTGCTCTGGCACCCCGGCCTCGGCACTCCGCCGCGGCTGGCGAGCCCGGCCGCCGCCCAGGACGCGGCCGCGCACCTGAGTCAGCTGCGTGCGGCACTGGACATGCCGCCCGATCTCCTCTCCCTGGCAGGTGAGATCGCAGCCCACGACGGCGACCGGCTGCCCTGGCAGGGACCCGTCGCCCAGATCCTGACTCACCACGCCCACTCCCCCGGACACACCGCCCTGTGGCTAGCCGGCCCCCGGGTACTGATCGCCGGGGACATGCTCTCGGACGTGGAGATCCCGCTGCTGGAGGGCAGCACTCTCGCGCAGTACCGCGCGGGGCTCGAGCTGCTCGCCCCGTTGGTGGAGCAGGCGAAGATCCTCATCCCGGGGCATGGCACCGTCGCCCGAGCGGGCACTGCCGATTCACCGCGCGCACGCCTGGCGGCCGACCGCCGCTACCTGGATGACATGAGCGGTGCCGACCCACGCCTGGCCCACGCCCACGACTGGCTGCTGGAGGCGCATGAGGCGAATCTGCGGCGGGCTCGCTGACGCACACGACCGGCATGCGTCGAACCTGGGACTGTGGTGACGCGGCTCAACGCCTGAGTGTCGATCCGGTCAGCGAGCGCCCGCCTCAGCCCTTCTTCTGACTCTTCTCACTCACCGGCTCATCTCCGGCTGCCCGGCGGCGCCGGTAGTAGTCGCGCGCCTCCCGCTGGCGCCGCCCCTCCACCCCGGTACCGATCACGGCGCCGATGTGCTTATCGGAGTACCCGAACGCCTCGACCAGATCCTGCGCGTGGTGACGCAGGCGCGGCAGCAGCCGGTTGATGTAGGACGTGACCGTGCGCGCCCGCTGAGCGGAGATCCGGCCGTTGATGAGGTACCAGGAGAGGTTGTTCTCGATCGTGACCAGCCCGAACAGATCCCGCAGCCAGGTCATCACCTTGCGGGTGTCATCGTCACGGATACTGGCGACCGCCTCGGTGAAGGCCTCCCACTGCAGCAGCTCTCCGTGTGCGCGCGCGGCCTCGATGAGGTCGTGCTGGTGGGAGTTGAACAGCGCTTGCGCCACATCCGCCGGCGCGCCCTTGGCGGCGCGGAGTGCGAGGGCGATCTCCTCCACCATGGACTCCACCCGGTCCTCGAGCAGCTCGCGCTGTGCGTCGGGATCGCGGATCTCCCCGGCCGAACGGGCCCGCGACCCGCCGTCCTGGATGGACTGTGCCGCGCGCCGCAGCGGCGTGCGGTGCAGCGTCATATCGACGGCGCGATCAGCCACCCAGCGCACCGCACCGGCCACGTCCATCTTCGCCATCTCGCGCCCGTAGTCGGTGAGCAGTCGCTTGCCCACCAGCTGCAGGAGCACGTGGTTGTCGCCCTCGAAAGTGACGTAGACATCCATGTCCTGGTGCCAGGTGACGAACTTGTTCTCGGTCAGGTATCCGGCCCCGCCGCACGCCTCCCGGCAGGTCTGGATCGTCTCCAGCGCGAGCCAGGTACTCAAGGGCTTCGACGCTGCGGCGAGGGTCTCCAGGTCCTGCCGGTCGCCGTCGGTGTCGTGCTCACCGGAGAAGACCTCGTGGAAGCGCTGCCCGAGCTGGTTGTGCATGAACTGGGCGGCATAGGTGCGCGCGAGCAGGGGCAGCAGCCGGCGCTGGTGCTGCTGGTAGTCCATCAGCACGGTCTCGACGTCCTCGTCGGCTCCGGTGAACTGGCGCCGCTCGTTGGCGTACCGGATCGCGGTCGCGAGCGCCATCTTGGAGACGACGACGGCGGACCCGCCGAGAGAGACCCGGCCCTGCACCAACGTGCCGAGCATGGTGAAGAAGCGCCGCCCGGGGCTGTCGATCGGTGAACTGTAGGTGCCGTCGGGGGCGACGTCGCCGTACCGGTTGAGGAGGTTCTCCCGAGGGATGCGCACGCGGTCGAAGTGCAAGCGTCCGTTGTCGACGCCGTTCAGGCCACCCTTGGGCCCGTCGTCCTCACCGCCGACCCCTGGCAGGAAGTCGCCGGCGGACCCGTCCGGCGCAGTCTCGCGGATCGGCACGTAGAAGGCATGCACCCCGTGGTTCACCCCGGCGGTGATCAGCTGGGCGAACACCACGGCAGCGGTCCCGTGGTCGGCGGCGTTGCCGATGTAGTCCTTCCAGGCACCTCGGAAGGGGGTGTGGATCTCGAACTCCTCGGCCTGCGGGTCATAGGTGGCCGTGGTGCCGATGGCTGCCACGTCGGAGCCGTGCCCGGTCTCAGTCATCGCGAAGCAGCCGGGCACGGTCAGGTCCATCGCCCCCGGCAGGAGCCGGTCGTGGTGGTCCTCGGTGCCCAGGTGGAGGATGGCCGCGCCGAACAGACCCCACTGCACACCACCCTTGATCTGCAATGACGGATCGGCCACGGCGAGCTCTTCGAAGCCTGCGATGTTGCCGCCCGGGTCGTCATACCCGCCGAGCCGTTCCGGGAAGGCCCGGTTCACGACCTCGAGCTCGACCAGGTAGCGCGACTGCTCGAGCACGCGGGCGCGATGCTCGGCCACAGTCAGGCTGTCCTCGCGGCGCAGACGCTCGTCGAGCATGAGATCGCGCACCCGACGGCGGTGCTCGCCCCACCGTCCGTCGACCAGGTCGGCCACGGCGCTGGTGTTGAGGGTCAGGTCGGACGCAGCGGTGCGGTCCGCAGTTGTGGTCATCGGTGCTCCCGTCAGGATGAGGTCGGGGTGTGGAAGGCTCCGGCGCCGCGCCAGAGCCAGTCGGTCATGAGGTCGGCCATGGCGTGGGCCGGCGGATGATCGTCGGAGGTGTCGCTGAGCCACAGGTCACCGACGCCGCGCACGAAGCCGACGATTCCGGCAGCCCAGGCGGCAGCCAGGCGCGGGTCGGATCCGGAGGCAGCGAGCCGATCCCGCAGCGGGATCTCCACCGAGGCGGAGATGGTGGCCTGGAATCGAGAGAGGGAGGCACCCTCGTCGCCATCGCCCGAGCGGGTGATGAAACGGTAGACGTGCGGGGACTTGTCGATCATGGTCGCGTACACGCCGACCATGGCGCGCAGCCGGTCGCGGGGGTCGGAGTCGGCGTGAGCGGCAGCGTCGAAGGCCTCGGCCATCTCCTCCAGCACGAGATTGCCGACAGCGCTCTGCAATCCGGCCTTGTCGGCGAAGTAGCGGTAGACGATCGATTTCGAGGTCTCCATCGCAACCGCGAGCTCATCCATCGACAGGTCCGGCCCGCCGTGGTGAACCGCACGGCGCGCCGCCCGGGCCAGGGCGCGACGACGTTCGGCACGGTGGGCATCCCACCGGCGGGAACGGCCGTCCGCTCCACCATCGGCCGGGTCAGGGCGTTCGACCGGGTCCGGCTCGGGCACCGACCTCGCTGTGACGCTGTTCACGTACTCAGAGTATCAGGTACTATCAGTTCTAGACATCTATCTCCTGCTCCGGCCGCGGAGATGGGGAAGGATCGAGGCAGGAACCTCACCCTCGGCACCTCTTCAGGCATCCACACACGACTGCGAGGACCACCCATGGCATCGACGCCCGAGAACACCACCCCGGCGGTACCGGAACAGACCAACCCACGGGCCGCCGTCATCGGCTCCAACCGGATTCCGTTCGGCAAGGCGGGCGGGGCCTACCGCTCCGCCTCGAACCTGGACATGCTCACCGCCGCACTCAGCGGACTGGTGGCCCGGTTCGGCCTCCAGGACGAACGCCTCGGCGACGTCTCCGCCGGGGCCGTCCTCAAGCACTCCCGCGACTTCAACCTCACCCGCGAGGCAGTGCTCGGCTCCGGACTGGACCCCCACACTCCCGCCTTCGACGTGCAGCGCGCCTGCGGAACGAGCGTGGAGACGGTGTGGGCGATCGCCAACAAGATCGCCCTCGGGCAGATCTCCTCCGGCATCGCCGGCGGCGTGGACACCACCTCCGACGCCCCGATCGTGGTCAGTGACCGGCTGCGCAAGACCCTGCTGCGCCTGAGCCGCGCTAAGACGATCCAGCAGCGCCTCGGGCTTCTCACAGCCCTGCGGCCCGGCGATCTGGCCCCGGTGGCACCGAATGTCAACGAGCCGCGCACCGGACTGTCGATGGGCGAGCACCAGGCGATCACCACCCGCCGTTGGGGCATCACCCGCGAGGCTCAGGACGAGATCGCGCTCGCCTCCCACCGCAATCTCGCCGCGGCGTACGACGACGGTCTCTTCGACGACCTGATCACCCCCTACCGCGGGCTGCTGCGGGACGAGTCGCTGCGCGCCGACACCACGGCCGAGAAACTGGCCAAGCTGAAGCCGGTGTTCGGGACCAACGGCGCCAACGCCGCAGATGCGTCCATCACGGCAGGCAATGCCACCCCCCTCTCCGACGGCGCCGCGACCGTGCTGCTGGGCACCGACGCCTGGGCCGCCGAGCGCGGCCTGCCGGTGCTGGCCCACGTGGTCGACGCCGAGTCGGCGGCCGTGGACTTCGCCCGCGGCGAGGAGGGTCTGCTGATGGCTGGTGCCTACGCCGTGCCGCGGTTGCTGGCACGACAGGGGCTCGGACTGGCGGACTTCGACTTCATCGAGATCCACGAGGCATTCGCCTCCACCGTGCTCACCACCATGGCCGCCTGGGCCGACGAGGAGTTCATGTCTTCGAAGGTCGGCCTGCCGGCCCTGGGCGAGGTCGACAGATCCCGCCTGAACGTCGCCGGCTCCTCGCTGGCCGCGGGCCACCCGTTCGCCGCGACCGGCGCCCGGATCGTGGGAACCCTCGCAGCACTGCTGCACCAGAAGAAGCTGAACGACGGCGCGGCACCATCAGTCCCCGTGCGCGGGCTGATCTCCGTGTGCGCTGCCGGCGGCCAGGCCGTCGCGATGATCCTGGAGGCGTGATGAGCGACACCTACCTCGACCTCGTCAATTCCGGAGCCACCCAACAGGTGGCGAAGACGCTCGGCCTGCCCCGGCCCGCCCGGCTGCGCCGCACCAACACCGACGCCGTGGACCACCCGCTCCTGCCCGGACCGGTCCTGCTCCTGGGTACCGGGGCACAGGCCGACGCCACGGCCGAGGCGCTGCTCAGCTGGGATCTGGACGTGCACCGCACGCTCCCGCAGCATGAGGTCGGGGCACTCGTGCTGGTGCTGACCGAACTCGAGCACCCGGAGCAGATGAGCGACTTCGCCCTCGCCCTCGGCGGTGCGCTGCGTTCACTGGCTCCCAGCGGCCGGGTGGTCACCATCTCCCGGCCCGCCGAGGGAGCCGAGCCGCAGGTCGCGGCCGCCCGCCACGGCGTGGATGGATTCCTGCGGTCGGTGGCCAAGGAGTTGCGGGCCGGTGGCACCGGCAACGGGATCGTGATCTCCGACGGCGTCCCTTCCGACTCCCCGAGCGTCGCCGGGGCACTGCGCTTCCTGCTCTCGGCCCGGTCGGCCTTCGTCTCGGGTCAGTTCATCCACGTGACCACGCCCGACGGCGCAACCCCAGCGGACTGGACACGTCCCCTGGAGGGGAGGGTCGCCGTCGTGACAGGTGCCGCCCGCGGCATCGGTGCGGCGATCGCACAGGTGCTCGCGCGGGACGGCGCGCACGTGATCGGGGTGGACATGCCGGCCTCGGGTGAGCAGCTTGCCGAGGTGATGAACACGGTGCACGGGACGGCGTTGCAGCTCGACATCACGTCCGAGGACGCAGGTCAGCGGATCCTGGAACTGGCGCGCTCCCGGCACGGGCGACTGGACGCCGTCGTGCACAACGCCGGGATCCTGCGCGACAAGATGCTCGCGAATATGACACCCGAGAAGTGGGATGCGGTCGTGGCGGTGAACATCGCCGCGCAGCTGCGGATCAACGAGCAACTGCTGGCGGCAGACGACCTCGGACCGGAGGGGCTGCGGCTGGTCTCACTCGCCTCGACGTCGGGCATCGCCGGCAACCGTGGGCAGACGAACTACGGGTACACGAAGGCGGCGGTGATCGGGATGACCCGCGCGCTGGCACCACGGCTCGCCGAGCAGGGCGGGACCGCGAACGCAGTGGCGCCCGGTTTCATCGAGACCGAGATGACGGCGAAGATCCCGCCGGTTCCGCGCCAGATCGCCCGGCGTGCGAACTCGCTGCAGCAGGGCGGGCTACCGGTGGACGTGGCCGAGACGATCGCGTTCCTGCTCTCCCCGCAGGCGGGTGGGATCAACGGCGAGGTGCTGCGGGTGTGCGGGCAGAACCTGGTGGGCCAGTGATGCTCGGTCTCGGCGCAGTCGAGGACGGTAGCCGACGCGGCTCACCCCGCACCGTGGCCTGGAGGACACCATGAGCGCACCGGCCACCGAGAAGCTGCTCTCCGCGGTCCCTGGCCTCGGCGGCCTGTATGCGAACGCCCTGGCGAAGTCCGCCAGGCTGATGGTGCGCGCGCCCGGTCGTGGTCCGACCACGACGCCGCAGGTCACCTACCGCGTGGACGGCGTGCGACCGGACGCTGAACAGCTGACCGCCTACCAGCACCTGCTCGGTGAGCCGGCCAGTGATGTGCTGCCCGCCGGCTTCGTGCACGTGACCGGGTTCGGGCTGGCGATGGCGGTGATGGCCCGGGATGACTTCCCGCTGCCGCTGCTGGGGATGGTGCACGTGGCGAATTCGGTGCGTCAGCGGGAGCCGGTGCGGATAGGCGACGAGCTGACCGTCCGGGCGTGGGCGGAGCGACTGCGGGCGCACCGCTCCGGCACGCAGGTGGATCTGGTGGTGGAGGTCACCCGCTCCGAGGACGTCGACCCGGCGTGGACCGGGCGCTCGACCTATCTCGCCAAGGGGCAGACGCTGCCGGGCCTGGCGCTACTGGAGACGGACTCGGCGACGTCGAGCGACCCGTGGCCGGAGGGCTACGGTGAGCCCGCCGTCCGGTGGCGCCTGGCGCGGGATACCGGCCGCCGGTACGCGCAGGTCTCCGGGGACCGGAACCCGATCCACCTGAGCGCGTTGACGGCGAAGGCGTTCGGCTTCCCGCGGGCGATCGCGCACGGGATGTACACGGCAGCACGGGCGCTGGCCGCGGTCGATGCGGCACGTGTGAGCCCGTCGGAGGCGTTCACGTGGGACGTCAGCTTCGGCAAGCCGGTGCTATTGCCCTCGACCGTCGCCCTGTCGCTGCGGCGTGAGGGCGGGTCGATGCAGTACGCCGGGTGGAACGAGCAATCCGGGAAGCGTCATTTCCATGGCGCCCTCACGCCGCTGCCCTGAGCCGCGCTTCGGACGTGGCACTGTGCGGTTGCGAGCAGTCGTGACGTGACTGCCCGCAACCGCGTAGACAGTCTCCTGACGCCCCAGGACGCGATGTCTGTCTCGGGGAGCGCTCGGGTGGAGCCGGCGGCCGGCCGGAACATGCGTCGCCCTCATGCAGAGCGCGCCCCGAGGTAGGGCTCGAGGGGGTCGGCCCGGTCCAACCACGGCAGCAACCCGGCCGCCTCCTCCTCGGAGGTGAGGACGGCGCGCTCGAAGGCGGCGAGCACCTCGTCCCGGCCCGGCCCGGCACCCACGACCAACCATCGGGTGCTGCACTCCTGGTTGCCCCAGGCATCGGCGATGCCGACCGAGATCTGCCGCCCGCCACCGTAGAGCCCGCACACGGAGTCGGGCCTATTCGGCACCCAGAACCGGCCCCAGATCACCCGGGGCCCATTCGCGACGGCGTCGATCTGCTGCAGCAGCCTGCCCGGGTGCAGCGCCACCGGGGTGTGCAGGTCGAGAGTCCACACGTCCGAGGACTCGCTCACCCATCCGTGGTCGTCCACCCGCGCGTTCCCCGCACCGACACCGGGGCTGGCGCTGGTGGCATGCAGGTGCGCCTCGGCGTGGGTGAGGTCATGTCGGAGCGAGAGCGCGCTGGTGAGCCAGTCGGCGTGCATGTCGGTGACCAGCTCGCTGCCGTGGCGACGCAAGGCATCGGCGAGGTCACGGCCCTGACCCTGGGCTCCGCCGTCGAGGATCACCAGATCGGCAGGCGGCAGCTGGCCGAGCACCACCTCGGCCACTGCACGATCGTCGTCGGGAGCGATCGCGATCTGCCGGTCCGCGACTTGCTCCTCACCGAGCAGCGCGGCAGGAAGCACCCCGGCCGCAACGCAGCAGATGCCGGCGGCCACCACCCCCGGTGCATCCGCCTCGGCAAGGGAGGCCGTCAACCCAGCGGTGGCGGGGAGCAGTTCCGCCCCGGGTGGTAGCGCGAGCAGAACGCCCGCGACGCCGTCGGCGCGCACGAGCCGGGCAACGGTTGGTCCGGCATCCTCACGAACCGCGCAGGAGGGGCAGACGTGCTCCAACTCCACCCACTCGTCCTCGACGACGTCCTGACCGCGCAGCACCCGGCGACGCAGCCGGGCCTGGTCACCCTCGATATCGATGTCGTGGACGAGCGCCGGCACGTCCGGCCGGTCAGCGAGCGCGCTGAGCAGGGCGACCTCCCGGTCGACGGGATCGATCGTGGCGAGCACGGCCACGGGGCGTACCGACGCTGACATGGGACTCCTTGCTGGGAACGGGAGATGGACAAGGATGAGAATGATTCCTATTATGGTCTCATGTCTGCACACTGCCAACTCACCGGAGCGGTGCCGAGATTCGGCAACACGATCTCCCACTCCCACCGGCGCACCTCACGCCGCTTCAACCCGAACATCCAGAAGCGCACCTACTGGGTGCCGAGCCTGCGCCGGAAGGTCACATTGCGGCTGAGCGCCCGCGCGATCAAGACCATCGACGCGATCGGCATCGAGTCCGCTATCTCCCGCATTCAGGCACGAGGGGAGCGCATCTGATGGCCAAGAAGTCCAGCGATGTGCGCCCGAAGGTCGTGATCGAATCGACCGCCGGCACCGGCGTGCGGTACATCACCGAGAAGAACCGCCGCAACAACCCCGATCGGCTCGTGCTCACGAAGTACGACCCGAAGATCCGCCGCCACGTCGAGTTCGAGGAGACCCGCTGATGGCCAAGTCCTCGAAGGTGGCCAAGAACGAGCAGCGCAAGGAGACCGTGGCCCGGTACGCCGCCGTGCGCGCCGAGCTGAAGAAGGCCTCGGTGGACCCCCACCGCAGCGACGAGGAGCGCGAGGCCGCCATGCGCGCCCTGCACAAGCTCCCGCGTGATGCCAGTCCCACCCGCGTGCGCAACCGCGACGTGGCCGACGGCCGCCCGCGCGGGCACCTACGCAAGTTCGGCCTCTCCCGCGTCCGATTGCGGGAGATGGCCCTGCGCGGCGAACTGCCCGGAATCACCAAGTCCAGCTGGTAGCCCTGAAGGCTCCATCGCTCAGAGCTACCTGGCAGCCAGATCCGGTCTCCCCGACCGCGTCACAACATACGGAGTACTCATGAAGGTCCGCGCCTCGCTGCGCTCGCTCAAGAATCAGCCCGGCTCCATCGTGGTCCGCCGCCGCGGCAAGACCTACGTCATCAACAAGAAGAACCCGCGACTGAAGGCACGCCAGGGCTGACGAGGCCAACGACGGCGTCCCTCACGCCGCGTGAACCGACGGTAGGCGCCACTTCTCGTCGACTCAGCGTGACCACAGCGACGACCAATGGCACCTACCGCAGCGCGGTTCCCTCCACCAGCTGCCCCGCCACTACCGTCGACAACAGCGAGCGGGCTCGCTCATTCGCCGATGTCCTCGTTCCAGATGTCAGGGTGGTCGGCGATGAACCCGCGCATCATCGCGATGCACTCGGCGTCCTCGAGCACGATCACCTCAACGCCGAGCGCCTCGAGCTCGGCGTGACCGCCGGTGAAGGTGGTGGACTCGCCCACCACCACCCGGGAGATCCCGAACTGCCGGATCAGGCCGGTGCAGTACCAGCAGGGCGAGAGCGTGGTGACCATCGTGGTGCCGCGGTAGCTGCGCTGCCGGCCCGCATTGCGGAAGGCGTCGGTCTCACCGTGCGACGAGGGGTCGCCGTCCTGCACACGCCGGTTGTGGCCGCGGCCGAGCACCTCACCCTCGGCGGATATCAGCGCGGCGCCGATCGGCACCCCACCTTCGGCCAGCCCGGTGCGGGCTTCCTCGACGGCGATCGCGAGCCACGCGCGGAGCGTGGCCTCATCCGGCGGACCAGGCTGGCGGGTCATGGGAACTCCGTGGATCGAACGGCGGCGCGGCGCAGATGGTCCGCTCCTCGGTCGAGCGGGACGATACCGCCTGCCTGTCACGGGTTCATTGCTGCCGGTCCGCACCGACCGCGCTGCACAAGTCCGCAGCGACGACGGGGCTGGCGCCTCGACGGCACCAGCCCCTACCCCTCGGAGGCGTCAGTGGCCGAACGTCACTCGCACACCAGGCCGCTCTCGAGCGCATCGAGGTTGGCCCGCATGGTGCTCAGGTAGTCACCTTCATCCGGGGGGCTCTCCAACGGGTCGAGCACGGCCGTCTCGACACCGGCCTCCTCGGCCAGTGCCAGGGTGACATCCGGTGCGGTGATGGTCTCGAAGTACAGCGTCTGTACCCCGTACTCCTCCACCAGCGCCGCCACCTCGCGCATGCGCGCCGGCGAGGCCTCCCTCTCCGGGTCGATCCCGGCAATGCCTTCCTGCCGCAGGTTGTAGCGATCGGCAAGGTACCCGAAGGCTTCGTGGGCGGTAACGAGCAGCGCGCCGCCGCAGCCGTCGAGGCCGTCGGTGTAGGCGGCGTCGAGCGATTCTAGTTCGGCTGTCAGCTCCTCGGCCCGCGCGGTGTACTCCTCGGCGTGGTCAGGGTCGGCTGCTCCCAGTTCCTCTGCCACGGCCAGACCGACCGGCGCCAGCAACGTCGGGTCGAGCCAGAAGTGCGGATCCTCGGTGAGCAGGTCGGCCTCGATCCCGGCCGCCTGCCACGCGTCGATCACCCGCTGCGGGGGCTGGCTGTCGATCGCATCATCCACGGCGGCCTGCAGGCCCGAGGTGTAGAGCACCACATCGGCTTCCCCGAGCTCGACCACCTGCGACGGCGCCAGCTCGAGGCTGTGCGGATCGGCGCCGGGCGGGGTGAGGCTGGTGACCTCCACCTCCTCGCCACCCACCCGCTCGGCCACGAACTGCAGCGGGTAGAAGGCAGTCAGCACGCTCACCTCGTCGGGCTGTTCGGGCGCCGCGCACGCGGCGAGGGTGAGAGGAAGCACCACGAGGCCGGCGACGGCGGCCCGCACCCTGCGAACCGGCCGTCGCCGTCCGGAGAACTCAGGCAACGTCACTCGTTCTCGCGCTCGTGGTCATGACCGTCACCCTCCGTGTCGTGGTCGTGCCCCTCGGCTTCAGCCTCGTGGTCATGGCCGTCAGCCTCGGCGTCGTGATCGTGACCGTCAGCCTCACTCTCGTGACCGTCGGCTTCTTCCTCAACGCCATGGTCGTGACCCTCGTGAGCGCCTTCCTCATCGTGGGTGGTCGGTGCGTCACCGGAGACGAGGGTGATCTCGTTCGGGGCGACCTCGAGCGTGGCGGTGTTCCAGACCTCGCCGGTCTCGATGTCGACGGCATGGATCTCGTTGGTGGCTGGGTCACTCACGTAGGCAGTGCCGTCGAGCACCCGGATCGCGGGCCGGGGCTGCTGCCAGTCCAGCGGCTCCTCCCACGCGTCCATGATCTCGATTGAGCGCGTGAGCTCGCCGCTCTCGGCGTCGATCACGTGGAGGGACCCATCGGTTCCCAGCACGAGTGCCTCGCCGTCATCGCCGCGGGCGATGGAGCGGAAGGTGTAGGAGGAGGGCAGGTCGACGAGCTGCAGTTCGCCGGTCTCGGTGTTGATGAGGGAGATCCGGGTCGGGCGCTCGAGCTCGGCGTCGGGGTCGCTCTTGTAGTCACCGAGCACGATCGCGGACTCCTCGGAGCCGGCCTGGTTGCCGATGCGGCCGTAGTCATCGGGGCTGTCGATCTTGGTCAGCTCACCATCGGCGTAGAGCACCACACCGTCTTCGCACCCGATCACCACATGCTCATCCGCCGCGGTGGCCTCGCCGTGGACGCCCGGGCAGTCGTCGATGGCGGCGATCTCCTCACCGTCGGCGTCGAGCACGCGGACGCCGGAGCGTTCATCCTCAGTGCCGTCGGTCACCAGCAGGGTGCCATCGGAAAGCTCGACCGCTACCCCGTGGTGTGCCGCGGGCAGGGTGAGCTCACGGGCATGGTCCGTGACGCCGTCGGCAATCTCGGTGGAGTCGACGATCACGATCTCGCCGGTGCCGTCGTCGAACAGCGCAGTGCGCCCGGCATGGACCACGGCGTGGCCGGGCTTGTCGGCCTCGTAGACGAGATCGGTGAGCGCCGGGTCGGCGGTGTAGTAGTGGGCGTGATCGCCGTGCGGTTCGCCCCAGGTTCCGGCGTCGAGCACCTGAAACCCGCCGGTGGTGGAGACAAGGACGTGCCGGCCGTCACCGGCGGGGTTGATCCGGTTGAAGCCCTCGAGCGGGATGTCGGAGACCACGTCGAGGGTGGTGGCGTCGAGGACCTGGAGGCCACCGTCGTAGGTGATGACGATGCGGGGCGTGACGGTCGCTTGCTCCGTGGGTGCCGTGTCCTCGGCAGATTCGGAGGCCGAAGTGGACGGCGTGGAGTCGGCTGGGTCACCGCTGGAGGAGCATGCGGCGAGCGCCAGCGGGAGAACGCCGAGAAGCGCCAGGTAGCGGGCGCGGGGACGAGAGGTGAGGGTCATGCGAGATCGGGCCGCGTCAGGGATGCGGCCCACTCCTTTCCGGGTCGGGGGGGTGGGACGAGTCGGGCAACCGATCGAAACCGTACCAGTAATCAGAACCATTCTCATCATAGTGTGCTGTAGTTCTGCCCCCTGCTGTGTCCCCATGCCGAGGGTGTGCGGAGTCCCGCACGCATCCGCACCACACGCCACCTCGCTAAGAGATCGCACGGATAGGCGAAGCCTGCTACGCGTCGGCCCAGCACGCACCTCGCTGCGTTGTCGTCGCCTCGACGTGGCTCCGCCACGCCTCCCTCCTCCGCCTTGCGATGCACGCACTGGCTGCGTCGCTCGCGACGGCAGCCCTATCCGCGCGACCTCTATGGAATCCCGTCGCCCCGTTCGAATCCCGTTGGAGGCACCTGCATCGGGATTCGAACGCCGTCGCGGGATTCGAGCGCGACGGGGGCTACCCCGTGACGGCCACCTGCTGCAGCACGCCCAACCGGATCAGTTCCCGCACACTCCGCGCGGGCAGTTCGACGTGGAAGCGCAGTCCCCCACCGGGCTGCCCGAACCACGCTGGGGCGATCTCGGCCTGGACCTCCACCGGCCGGGTGGCCACGAAGGTCTCCACCTGGGCGCCGGGGCCACGCGCCGACGGCGGCAGCGAGCGCTGCTCCCAGGACGTACCGCCGACGAAGAAGTACAGACCGTCCACGGTGCCGATCCGGTCATAGGGCACACCAGTGGCGAGATTGGTGACGATGCCGCCCGGCCCGGCTGCCCTCACGCGGCGGTGCAGTTCGGCCATGCTCGGCTGCGCGTGCTGTACCCGCGCCGCCAGCTCAGCCTGACCGATCGGTACCGGAGCCGGCATCGGCGCGGCCAGATACGCCCACGCCGCGTCGCACGCCGCGCGTTCGCTGTAGTACTCGCCCAGCAGCGCATGCTGACCGTAGTCGGCGATCTGCAGGCCGTAGTGCCGGGCACCATAACGCACCACCTCGACGGTCCCCTCGAAGGGCAGATGGGCCTCACCGGACTCATCCACACCACGTACGTCATCGAGTTCTCCGGGCAGCACCACCGCCGCCCGCGGGATGCCACGCCCGTCGAGGCCACGCCGTAGCTGCTCGACTGCTTCACCGGCGATCTCGTCGGGAGTCAGCCACTCCGGTACGTGCTCGCGGCCACGAGGGAAGCGGCGCAGGTCCGCCGCCCATCGCCGGTCATCGGGCACCGGCGCACCCGCCGGGGCGTCCAGCATCGAGGCTGCCGTCGAATTCCAGTACGGGCGCTGGTCGTAGTTCGCGACCACCTCGGTGCCAGCGCCCCGGCGCGCGAGGATCACCACCGACAACCAGGCACCGGACCCCGGCTGCGCGGTCGCGGCGCGCAGCTCTCGCAGCGCAGGTCCCACCTCGGCTGGGACCTCGACCCAGCGTGAGCGCTCGCCGGTCACGGCATAGGCACGGCCGGAGTGCTGCGTCCCCGCCTGCGACCACTCCAGATGGACTGCCGCGGCATCCGCACCGGCGGCGTCGAGCAGCGCCGCAGCGACCTGCGCGACGATCGGGTGGGTGGCGAGATCGTCCATCGGGGCCGATTATGCCGGGTCCGACCTGACGTGCGTACCGAACCGACGGCTCACAGCCACACCGTGCCACTACGGGCACGAGATCGCTGTCGGCCGTCGATGGTGTCCGCACACGTCGCATCCGGCCCGAGCGACGGCGGGACGGCCCGGTGCAGTGCGACGTCCGCACGCGTCGCGCCCGCCATGGAACACTGATCCCGTGAGCGACCAGAGCACTCAGCCACCGACCCTGCCCGGCTGGACGCACGTCTACTCGGGCAAGGTACGCGACCTGTACGAGCCCAGTGACAGCTCGGCTGGCGATCTCGTCCTCGTCGTCGCCAGCGACCGGATCAGCGCCTACGACCACGTGCTGCCCACGCCGATCCCGGACAAGGGCGCCGTGCTCACGGCACTGAGCCTGTGGTGGTTCGAGAAGCTCGAGCCACTAGTGGCCAATCACGTCGTCTCCCTCGACGTACCCGACGCCGTCCGCGGCCGGGCCATGATCTGCCGCCGCCTGCAGATGTACCCGGTGGAGTGCGTCGCCCGCGGCTACCTCACCGGGTCCGGACTGGCCGAGTACCGCGCCGGAGGTGCCGTGTGCGGGGTCCCGCTGCCCGACGGCCTCGCGGACGGTTCCCGGCTGCCAGAGCCGATCTTCACTCCTGCGACCAAGGCGGAGGTCGGCGAGCACGACGAGAACGTCAGCTTCGCCGAGGTCGCCGCCCGGATCGGTGCCGACGCCGCCACCCGCCTGCGCCAGGTCACCCTGGAGATCTACTCCTTCGCCGAGCGCACCGCAGCCGAGCGCGGGGTGATCCTGGCCGACACCAAGCTCGAGTTCGGCACCACGCCCGACGGCGCCCTCGTGCTCGGCGACGAGGTTCTCACCCCGGACTCCTCCCGCTACTGGCCGGCGGACCAGTGGCAGCCCGGCCGGGCCCAGCCCAGTTTCGACAAGCAGTTCGTCCGCGACTGGCTCACCTCCCCCGGCTCCGGCTGGGACCGCGCCTCGGACACTCCCCCACCGCCGCTGCCGGAAGACGTCGTCGCCCGCACTCGGGACCGGTACGTGGAGGCCTACGAACGCCTCACCGGCCGGACGTTCCGCGCCTGATCGACGATGCGGTCGGTGGTGCTGGTCGAGGGTCGTAGCGACCAGGCTGCCCTGCACACGCTCGCCGAGCTGCTCGACGTCGACCTGCATGCCGCCTCGGTCCAGATCCGCCCCATCGGCGGCGCCACCAACATCCGCCGCGCCCTCGCCGCCCTGGTCGGCCCGCCCCGCACGCCGGGTGAGGCACGTACGGACGGGGCGCTCCGCCGTCGGGAGGGACCGTACGTGGGGGGTATGTGCGACGTGGGTGAGGAGCGCTACTACAGCCGTGCCGTGGCAGCCTACGACGGCGCAGCGCACCTGAGCAGGCAGGAACTGGAGGACGCGGGGTTCTTCGTGTGCGAGCAGGACCTCGAGGACGAGCTGCTGAGCGCCTTGGGCACCGCCGGGATGATGAAGGTGCTCGAGCGCACCGGGGACCTGCAGGCATTCCACACCTTCACCCGCCAGCCGGCCCAACGGGACCGGGACGTGACCGCACAGCTGCACCGATTCCTCGGCACCCAGGGCGGGCGGAAGATCGCCTACGCCGCCGAACTCGTACACGCACTCGGCCCCGATCGCACACCACGCCCGCTGCGCCTCGTGCTGGCGGCGGCACTGACCCCGGGGGCGACCAGCGCATCGGCGTTCGGCCGGTAGGATCGCCGTGTTCATCCCCCTGCAGAGGAGTTGCGCACTGATGGCACGCATCGTCGTGGAGGTCATGCCGAAGCCGGAGATCCTCGACCCCCAGGGCAAGGCCGTCGCCGGTGCCCTTCCCCGACTCGGATTCACCGAGTTCGCCGCCGTCCGTCAGGGCAAGCGCTTCGAACTCGATGTCGAGGGGGAGCCGAACGAGGAGGTGCTGGAGCAGGCGCGCAAGGCTGCCAGCGAGGTGCTCTCCAACCCCGTGATCGAGGACGTCGTCTCCGTGCACTGGGCCCGGGAGTCCTGATGGCCCGCATCGGTGTGGTGACCTTCCCGGGGAGCCTCGACGACCGCGACGCGGCGCGTGCGGTGCGTCTCGCCGGTGCCGAGCCGGTCCGGCTCTGGCACGCCGAGGACTCTCTTGCCGGGGTGGACGCGGTGGTGCTGCCGGGCGGTTTCTCCTACGGCGACTACCTGCGCGCCGGGGCGATCTCCCGCTTCGCGCCGATTATGGGCAGCGTGGTGGACGCCGCGAACGCCGGGGTGCCGGTGCTGGGGATCTGCAACGGCTTCCAGATCCTGTGTGAGTCGCACCTGCTCGCCGGGGCGATGGTGAAGAACACCCAGTTGACGTTCCTGTGCACCGACCAGGTGCTGCGGGTCGAGAACGCGCAGACGGCGTGGTCGAACCAGTTCGCGCAGGGGCAGGAGATCCTGATCCCGCTGAAGAACCAGGACGGTCAGTTCATCGCCGACGAGCCCACTCTTGACGAGCTCGAAGGCGAGGGGCGGGTGGTGTTCCGCTACGTGGGGAACCCGAACGGCTCCCGCCGCGACATCGCCGGTATCACCAACGCCCGCGGCAACGTGGTGGGGCTGATGCCGCACCCGGAGCACGCCGTCGAGGACGGGTTCGGGCCCGGAACGGACGGGCTGGGCTTCTTCCGGTCCGCCCTGACGGCGTTGCTCGCCTCCGCCTGATGCCCCCTGAGGCCGAGGCTCCCCTTCCGCACGGGCCGACTCCCCGCGACCCCTCCGACCAGCCCGTCGTCCAGATGTGGACCGACGGGGCCTGTAAGGGAAACCCCGGTCCCGGTGGCTGGGGTGCATGGATGCGCTCGGGGCCGCACGAGCGTGAACTGTTCGGCGGTGAGGAGTCCACCACCAACAACCGGATGGAGCTGACCGCGGTGATCGAGGGCCTGAAGGCCCTGACCACCTCCTGCGAGGTCACCCTGCACGTGGACTCCTCCTATGTGATGAACGGGATGAAGTCCTGGTTACCCGGCTGGAAGCGGAACGGCTGGAAGACGGCGGCGAAGAAGCCGGTCAAGAACGAGGACCTGTGGCGCGCCCTCGACGAGCAGGTCGCCCGGCACTCGGTGCAGTGGGTGTGGGTCAAGGGCCACTCCGGAGACCCGGGGAACGAACGCGCCGACGAGCTCGCCAACCGGGGTGTCCCCGGGAACAGGTAAGAATGAGGGGGTGAGTACCTTGGGTGAGCCGAGCGCAACGAGATTCCGCCCGTCTTTGGCGAGCGCCGCCGTCGTGATCGCCGGCCTGACCGTGGGGGCGGTGGGCCTGTACTTCACGGCTTCGATCGTGGCGCCGGCGTTCTTCGCGTTCACGCTGTTCGTCTCGGCGCGGCCGTTGCAGCGGCTACTGGAGCGGGCGGGGGCGCCAAGGATCGTGGCCGCGGTGCTGGTGCTGCTGGGGTTGTACGTGGTGCTGACCGCACTCGTGATCGCCACCATCGCCTCCCTCACGCAGGCCGCTCTGGAGCTGCCCCGCTACACCCGTGACCTGCAGATGATCTATCTGGACACCCTCAACTGGCTGGAGCAGTTCGGCGTGGACGATGCCGCCCTGGCCCAGTACGCGAGCTCGATCGACCTCAACCGGGTGGCCGATCTGCTCGGCGCCGTGGTGCAGGGCACCACCTCGGCAGGCGGGCAGGCACTGGTGATCCTGGTGGTGATGTTCTTCCTGGCGATCGATTCCACGTCGGTGCGCTCGCGCTGGCAGTTGCTGACGGCGAGCCGCCCAGAGCTGGCCACCTCACTGCGGGCATTCTTCGCGGGTGTGCGCAAGTACTGGGTCGTCTGCACCGTCTTCGGTCTCATCGTGGCCGCGCTGGACGTGATCGCGTTGTGGATCATCGGCGTGCCACTGGCTCTGGTGTGGGGTGTGCTGGCGTTCGTGACCAACTACATCCCGAATGTGGGGTTCGTGATCGGTCTGATCCCGCCTGCGCTGATCGCTCTGCTGGAGGGCGGCGTCACCGATATGGTCGCCGTGATCGTGACGTACTCGGTGCTGAACTTCACCATCCAGACCATCATCCAACCGAAGGTCGTCGGGGACGCCGTGGGCCTGAGCCCCGCGGTCTCGTTCCTCTCGCTCACGTTCTGGACTGTGGTGGTCGGCCCGTTGGGTGCAATCCTCGCAGTGCCGCTCACACTGGCCGCCAAGGCCGGACTCGTCGACGCCCACCCGGAGGCGCGGTGGATCAACGCCTTCCTAGTGACCGATACGCAGGCGAAGCGGGCGTTGAACCAGAACGACACCACGGCTTCTGCGGCAACCGGGGCCAGCCGGACCGCCAAGGCCACCAAGGCGAACCCCGAGCAGCCTGAGGCCGAGGAGACGAATTCCGCTTGAGGTGAGCGGCCGCCGTCGGCAAGGGTGGAGCCCTACGAGAGAAGGACATGGGATGGCATTGCGGTGGGCAACACTGGATGAGAGCGCGGTCGAGGACTGGTCCGCGCTGACGAACCTGCTCGCGCGCGTGGACGGCACCGAGGAGTTCTACGATGCCGAGGACCTCGCCGAGGAATTGACCGAGCACGGGTTCACCCCGGAGACGGACTCGCTCGCCGTGTGGGACGGGGAGGCACTCGTCGCCTATGCCCAGCTGCGCGTCCCGAACTCACTCACGCACGCCGAAGGGTGGGCCCGGGTGTCGATCGGTGGTGGAGTCCACCCGGACTACCGGGGCCGCGGCATCGCCACCGAGATGTTCGACCGGATGGAGCCGCGCGGCATCGCCCTCGCCCGCGAGCGGCACCCTGGAGCACCGGTCCAGCTGCGCTCGGGTGGCGGACTGGAGACCGACCCGGTGCGGCCGTTGCTGACCGAACGCGGATACGAGCCGGTACGCTACTTCACCGCGATGAAGAGGCCGCTGCTGGGTGCCGACCTCGCGGATGCGGACCCGCGGGTGGTGCCGTTCACGGCCGAGCTGAGCGAGGCCACGCGCCTGGCCCACAACGACGCCTTCGCCAGCCACTGGGGCAGCGGTCCGACCACTGCCGAGCACTGGCAGGAGTTCGTGCAGGGCCGCCCCTTCCGTCCGGCGTACTCCCGGGTGGCGGTGGCAGGTGGTGAGGTGCAGGCGTACGCGATGACCCAGCAGTGGGTGGACCGCGAGCTCTACATCGGCCTGGTGGGCACGCGGGAGGCCGCCCGGGGCCAGGGGCTGGCCCGGGCCGTTCTCAACGCCACGCTGGCCGCCGCAGTCGAGTCCGGCGAGTTCGATGTGGTCGAGTTGGATGTGGACTCCGCCAACCCGCAGGGCGCCGGGGCTCTCTACGCCTCAGTCGGATTCGAGCCGGCGCGCACTACGGCCGTGTTCGCCCGGATGGCCTGAGAATCCCGGGCAGCGGACCGGTCAGACGACCCGGTCAGACCTGAGCGGCGATATCCGTCCGGAACTGGCCGCCGTCGAGGCTGATCCGCTCCACCCCGGCGTAGGCGGCGCTGCGTGCGGCCGCGATGTCCTCTCCCAGCCCGACCACGGAGAGGACGCGACCTCCGGCGGCCACCAGCGCTCCGCCGTCGTCGGTGGCCGTACCGGCGTGCAAGACATGCACGCCCGGCAGATCCTCGGCGGCTTCGACCCCGGTGATCACGTCGCCCTGGCGCACCTGCCCGGGATACCCGGACGCAGCCAGCACCACGGTGACGGCGGCATCGGAGGTCCAGCGCAGGTCCGGCAGCTGGTCAAGGGTTCCGGTCGCGGCAGCGTGCAGGGCGGCGGCGAGGGAGGACTCCAGCCGGGCGAGCACCACCTGCGTCTCCGGGTCGCCGAAGCGCGCGTTGAACTCCACCACTCGCAACCCGCGAGAGGTCAGTGCCAGGCCGCAGTACAGCAGGCCGACGAAGGGGGTGCCGCGCCGCGCCAGCTCCTGCACCGTCGGCAGCGCCACCCGCTCGACCACGTCGTCGACGAGACCCTCGGGCGCCCACGGCAGCGGCGAGTAGGCGCCCATGCCACCGGTGTTCGGGCCCGCATCGCCGTCAGCGAGCCTCTTGAAGTCCTGCGCTGGGGCGAGCGGGACCACGCGTTCGCCGTCGGCGAGGCAGAACAGCGAGATCTCCGGGCCGTCGAGGTACTCCTCGATGACCACGCTGGAGCGCCGATCGCGGTTCACACACGCGGCCGCGTGATCGAGTGCCGCCTGCCGGTCCTCGGTCACCACCACACCCTTGCCGGCAGCGAGGCCATCGTCCTTGACGACGTAGGGCGGGCCGAAGGCATCCAGTGCCTCGGTCACCTCGTCCATCGTGCGGCACACGTGCGCCATCGCGGTGGGCACGTTCGCCGCAGCCATCACGTCTTTGGCGAACGCCTTCGACCCCTCGAGTGTGGCGGCGTCCCCGTTCGGCCCGAAGACGGGGATGCCCGCTGCACGGACGGCGTCGGCCACCCCTGCCACCAGAGGCGCCTCGGGGCCGACGACCACCAGGTCGGCCTGCAACTCCTGCGCCAATGCCGCGACGGCGTCCGGCGAGTTCGCATCGACGTCGGTATTGGTCACGTTCGCCGCGATCCGCGCCGTGCCGGGGTTACCGGGGGCCACCACCAGCGACGTCGTCAGTGGGTCGGCCGCGAGCGAGCGGGCGAGGGCGTGTTCACGGGCACCGGAGCCGATGAGAAGGATCTTCACGGTGCCCGAGCCTACCGTGGCGTCCCAAACGAGAACGCACCCGGGTGCGGGCTCGGTGCCCGCACCCGGGTGCGTTCGTGAGGACTGCTGTGAGTCAGGTCAGACCTGCACCGAGTCCGACTGAGACGCCGCGTCCTGCTGCTGCTTCTTCTTGCGGTTGAACAGCTTCCGCTTCACGGCGGGCGGCGGATCGAGCAGCCCGTCCTCGATGAACGAGGTCGAGACGTGATCGGTCAGCTCATCCCGCGCGATGCGGCGCTGGGCCCGCAACATCCGAGCCCGCTGCGAACGGAACTGCTTGATGAGCGCCACGCACATGAAGATCATGATGATGCTGAACGGCAGCGCGATGGAGATCGCCACACTCTGCAACGCCCCCAGCACAGCACTTCCACCCGCGAGCAGCAGGGCAGCCGCGACCAAGCCCTCAAGTGTGGCCCACAGCACGCGGCTCCACTTCGGCGGGTCGGGGTCACCGCCGGAGGCAAGCATGTCGATCACGAGCGAGCCGGAGTCGGAGGAGGTGACGAAGAAGATGATCACCAACAGCACCGCCAGACCGACGAGCACCTTCCCGATCCCGCTGCCGGGTTCGCCGACCAGACCGTCCAGCAAGGTGAACAGCGAGCCGGTGCCATCGACGGTCAGCCCTTCCGGTCCGACACTGTCGTCGGGTCCACCCTCGGTGACCAGACCGCCCTCACCGAAGAGCTGACGGTACAGGGCCGTGCCGCCGAAGACGGTGAACCACAGGAAGGAGAACGCGGTCGGCAGCACCAGCACACCGACGACGAACTCGCGTACGGTCCGGCCTCGCGAGATCCGGGCGATGAAGACGCCGACGAAGGGCGCCCAGGAGACCCACCAGCCCCAGTAGAAGGCGGTCCACCAGCCCTGCCAGGCGGTGCCGTCCTCACCGGCGAAGGCGGTCGTACGGAAGGCGTTGTTGAGGAACTCCTGGAAGTACAGACCGGTGGCTTCGATGTACTCGCGCAACAGGAACATGGTCGGTCCCGCGATGAGCACGAAAACCATCAGAGCGATGGCCAGGATCATGTTCCCGTTGGACAGGTACTTGATGCCCTTCTTCACCCCGGTGACCACCGAGACCAGCGCGGCCAGTGTGATCAGCCCGATGAGGACCACCATGATGAGGTTCGTCGGCTCATCGATGATGTCCAGGAAGCTCAGGCCGGAGGCGACCTGAGATACTCCGAGACCGAGCGAGGTCGCCACGCCGAAGACGGTCCCGACCACGGCGATGACGTCGATGACGTTCCCGATCCAGCTGTCGGTGCGCTTGCCGAGCAGGGATTCCAGCGACCAGCGGATGGAGACCGGGCGCTTGCGCACGTGCACGGCATAGGCGATGGCCAGACCCACGACGACGTAAATCGCCCAGGGGTGCAGACCCCAGTGCAGGAAGGTGGTCACCAAGGACTCTTCCGCCCCGGCGGCGTCCATCTCTGCGATCCCGGTGGACCTGTTCGGGATGCCGGCGAAGTGGTGCAGTGGCTCCGCCACACCCCAGAACATCAGACCGATTCCCATACCGGCAGCGAACAGCATCGCCAGCCACGGCCCCATCTTGAATTCGGCCGGCTCGTCCTCGTCTCCCAGGACGATGTCGCCGTAGTGGCTCACGCCCACCCAGACCGCGAAGCCGACGAAGGCCGTCACGAGCACGATGTAGTACCACCCGAAGGCCGTGACGATTCCACCGCTGACCACGCCGATCGCATCACCGAACGCTGACCCGCCGGCGATGGCTGCGATCACGAAGGCGGCGATCACCACCATCGACGGCCAGAAGACCCCCGGCCTGACGGAGGTGTACCAGGGCCCGGAACGGTCGGGATCCTCTGGTGGCGGCGGTGCTTTCTCCTTCACCTCGGCTGTCATCGTCTCCCTCTCCTCGGTTCCGTATGCGCGCGTCGGTAGGGCTATACCTCCCGACAAACAATCCACCGTAGCGAAGTTCGTGAGAATTTCCAGGCGAACGTTTGACCGAGAGCCGGTACAGCACTGACATCGGGATGACACGACCGGCCCAAACGGGTCCCGTCATCGCGACGGACGGGTCAGTCCAGCAGGTCGTGACGCACGATGGTCGCGGCCCGGTCCGGTCCCACTCCGATCGAGGAGATCCGGGTACCGGACATCTCCTCCAGCGCGAGCACATAGCGCTGGGCGTTCACGGGGAGGTCCTCGAAGGTCCGGCAGCCGGAGATGTCCTCCCACCACCCGTCGAGGTACTCGTAGATCGGGGTGGCGTGGTGGAAGGCGGTCTGGTCCACGGGCATCTCGTCGTGGCGGACGCCGTCCACGTCGTAGGCCACGCACACCGGGACCTTCTCCCAGCCCGTGAGCACGTCCAACTTGGTGAGCACGAGGTCAGTGAGTCCATTCACGCGGCCCGCGTAACGGGCCACGACTGCGTCGTACCAGCCGCAGCGACGGGGCCGCCCGGTGGTGACACCGAACTCGCCACCCGCCTTACGCAGCGACTCCCCGTCGTCGTCGTTGAGCTCGGTGGGGAACGGACCTTCGCCCACACGCGTGGTGTAGGCCTTGATCACACCGACCACCCGATCGAGCCGCGTGGGGCCGATCCCGGATCCTGTCGCTGCACCGCCGGCCGTGGCGGAGGACGACGTCACGAACGGATAGGTTCCATGGTCGACGTCGAGCATCGTGGCCTGCCCCGCCTCGTAGACGACGGTCTTGCCGGCATCGAGCGCCTGGTTCAGCACCAGGGAGGTGTCGGCGACCATGGGGCGGACCCGGTCAGCGTAGGAGAGCAGCTCGTCGGTCACGGCATCGATGTCGGCCGCGCGCCGGTTGTAGATCTTGACGAGGATCTGGTTCTTCTGCTCGAGCGCACCCTCGACCTTTTCCCGCAGGATGCCCTCGTCGAACAGATCGGAGATGCGGATGCCCACACGGCTCATCTTGTCCGCGTAGGTGGGGCCGATCCCGCGGCCAGTGGTGCCGATCTGCCGCTTGCCGAGGAAACGCTCAGTGACCTTGTCCAGCGTCCGGTTGTAGCTGGGGATGACGTGGGCGCTGGAGGAGATGAGTAGCTTGGACACGTCCACACCACGCGCCGTGAGGCCGTCCAGCTCATCGAAGAGCACCTCAAGATCGACCACCACGCCGTTGCCGATCACCGGCGTGCATCCTTCGGAGAGGATCCCGGAGGGCAGCAGGTGGAGCGCGTACTTCTCATCCCCGACCACCACGGTGTGCCCGGCGTTGTTACCGCCGTTGAACTTCACCACGTAGTCGACGCGAGAACCGAGCTGGTCGGTCGCCTTCCCCTTGCCTTCGTCGCCCCACTGGGCACCGAGGACCACCACGGCTGGCATGCGTTTCCTTCCGGTCTGCGAGACCTGTTCAGGCCCAGTGCAGCCTACCGGTGATCACAGCGACCGTGCCGCCGGGTCCGAATCGTCGGCGAAGGACCGGCACCGCTCGGCTTCTTCCGCTTCACCGATCGCCTCGGCGGCGTCTGCAAGCGCAAGCAGAGCGATGAGGAACCCCTGGTTCGGGACGTGCTCAGCCGGGATCGGGCCAGCACCGCGCCAACCGGCCCGGCGCAGGGCGTCCAGGCCACGGTGGTAGCCGGTGCGGGCGAAGGCGTAGGCGGCCACTGGGTCCTCGGCCGCGAGGCTCTCCCGTGCCAGCATCCCCCAGGCGTAGCTCGCCGCCGGGTAACGGGCGGCAACATCGCGCAGCGACGTCCCCTCGCCGATCGCGGCGCGCGCCGCCATATCCGGGTGATCCTCGGGCAGCCGGGTCGGTTCCGGGCCAAGCAGGTTCGCATGCATGACCCCAGTCTGGCATCCGGGATGCTCCACTCAGGAACCGACCGTGATGGTTGCGGTGGGACGCACCCGTCCCGTGACACGCGCTGAACCGCTACGTGTGGCCTGCACGAATCGTCTACCGTGTCAGTACTGAAGGGCTCGCCATATGCGCGCTCCGGCCCGTCCCCCACAGGAGGCTCCGTGCCCGACGCACCCAGCGATGCCGTGCCACCCCGCAACCCGGACAGCGGCGACGGCAGCACCGGGATCGTGCAGACACTGCTCGAAGACGACTGCACCAGGCTGGTGCTCTCCGGCGAGATCGACGTGGCCATGTCCGACGAGCTCACCGAGGCTGTCACCGAAGCGGAGAAGGCTGGTCTGCCCGTCAAAGTGGACGTGCGGCACGTGGAGTTCATGGACTCGGCCGGCATCGCACTGCTGGCCCGGCTCGCCAGCCATACGCCCGGACGACCGTTGCTGATCCGGCCGCCGGACGTCGTCCGGTTCCTGCTGGAGGCGACACACATCGGGGATCTGGTGGACGTCGTCGAGCACGACCCGGCGAACTGAGCGCCCGGGCGAGGCGTCAGGCAGGGGCGAGGGCCGCCGTCCGGCGACGTGCCCGCCACCAGGCAGGGAGTCGCTCCCACGGGACGAACGCCGACCAGCAGACCACCGTGGGCAGGAAGTGGATGCCCAGCAGCACGAAGGTGGCCAGGTGGAAGGACATGAAGGCCCCGATCGCGAGCGCCAGCCACCGCCCCCGTAGCGCGAACACCGCCGGTGAGACGATCTCCAGCAGCAACGCTCCCCACTGTGCCGCTCGCAGCAGCAGCGCATGCTGCACCAGCAACTGGTTCACATCGTTGGGCCTGCGGATGAACGCCCACGCGAGCGTGCCGGAGGTGGCCCAGCGCAGCAGCGAGCCGCCGCTGAAGACGTATTTCGCCAGCACCGACCCGAGGTAGGTGAGAACGGTGAAGAGCTGGATCATCCGCAACGGCCACCCTGCCACGGAGTCCGCCGCCGGTCCCCCGCCGTAGCGGGACGTCCCTGCGGTGGGCAGTACCAGCATGCCGATCACGATCGCCATGTGGTCGTGGGAGACGTAGCCGTAGCTCATCGCCCACAGCACCCAGAGCAGATACGAGCCACCGAGCACCAGTCCACCGGCGTGCTGCACAGCGGCAGGCACGCGAGTGAAACCACCGAGCGCCACGGCAGCCGCCCCCAGGTGCACGCCGACGAACAACATCTGCGCCACGCCGTCGGTGACCGGGGGCAGGTGCAGCCACTCGGCCACGAGCACCGGGGCGAACAGGTCCGGGGTCGCGCCCCGCTCCCCGGTGGAGTTCAGGAAGTAGCGCACGTCCAGCACCGCCATGACCGCCAGGGCCGTGCGCACCCACGCCACCCGTGCCCGGGGCAGCGCGGGTACGAGCCAAGCCAGCACGCGGCGCGCCAGGGCGAGGGCCGCCGTCACGGGACCTCCCAGGTGAGCACAACTGTGTCGTACGGCTCGGATGCCAGGGCACCTGCGGACATCGGGGAGATGTTCTCGTACACCGTGACCGAGGTGAGCACGTGCGGAGGGTGGCTGTCCTGCCAGGCCTCGACGATGTCACCCAGCAGGTCAGGATCGGCCTGGAACTCAGGGAGCTGGACCTCAAACTCGACGCGCGAGATGCCGGCCGAGCCGGGCGTCAGGCCCACACGCACCTCGTCGCCGGTGGTCGTGACGCCCATGACGTAGGTGTTGATCACGTCGCCGTCCGGGTCACGGGGGTAGGCGTACTGCCCCAGACTTCCCAGCGGGTACCAATGGTCGGCACGCAGGAACTGGGCCGCCACCAGCACCCCCACGAGCAATACCATCACACCGACCCGCCAGAACGCCCCCATGCGCGCATGATGGCAGATCCGCTCCTGCGTGTGGCCTTCAACACTCGCGGTGGCCGGAAAAGACGATGACCGATGTCGGAGGTCGTTCCTACAGTTGACACGCTATGACCACGACCGCCCCGCGGGCTCCGGCAGAGAGCCACACCACAACGCGCCCGACCGTGCCGGAAGATCCGGCTCGCCGGGTCGATTGGCGACGCCTGCGCCGCCCAGCGACCGTGCTCGCACTGCTGATCAGCATGGTCTCAGCGGTCTCGCAGACATTCGGGACCGTGATCGCGGGCCGGCTCGCCGAGAACCCGGTGGCGACCGGTGTGATGCTGCTGGCCTTGTGCGTGCTGGGAGCAGCGCTGCTGGACACCGCGGGCCGGGTGATCTGGTCGACCGTCGTGGACCGGGCCGAGGGGCGGCTACGCGGCGACCTGCTGACGGCGGCCCTGCACCAGCCGCTGGCGACGCTCTCCGAGCAGGCCGTGGGCGAGATCCTCGACCGGGTCGACGACGACACCCACGACGTCGGGACTCTCGTCCGGATGCAGGGGTGGGGCATCCTGCGCACCCTCTTCCTGGTGGTGCCGATGTGGTTGGTGGCCGGGTGGACGTGGTGGCCGGCATTCGCGCTGTTCCCGGTGCTCGCGGTGATCACGGGCCTGGTGGTGCGGCCGTTGCTCGCCCCGATCGCCGAGCGCAAGGTGATCGAGGAGATGGCCTGGACGGACCATGCGGCCGTGCTCGAGGAAGGGATCGCCGGTCGCGACGACCTGCGAACCAGCCTCGGGCAGGCGTACGTGGTGCGGCGCCTGGCTCGCCTCTCGGCTGCTGTGCACGAGAAGTTCGCCCGCGTGATCGTGCTGGAATCCCGCCTCATCCGACGTGCGGGCATAGTGCTCCACAGCCTGCTTGCCGCCGTCGCGGTCACCGGGGTGGCACTGGCGATCGGCGGCGATCTCTCCGTGGCCCGGCTGGTGACACTGTTCCTGGTGACGGCCCAGTTCGTCGGCCTGGTCTCGCACATGGCCGAGCAGCTGCCCGATCTGCAGGCGGGCCTGGGTGCCCTGGTGCGCATCAGGCAGATGTTCGCCTCCCCGCCCGAGCCCGACGGCGGAGCTTCCGTTCCCGAGGGACGTCTCGGGGTGGAGGTACGCAACTTGCACTTCGCCTACCCGGAAGGCTCCTTCGCCCTCAGCGGTATCACCCTGCACGTGCCCGCCGGGGAGACGATCGCGCTGGTCGGGCGGACCGGCTCGGGCAAGTCGACGCTGGCGGCGCTGCTCTCCCGGGCGGTCGAACCCGAGCCGGGCTCGGTCTTTCTGGGTGGCATGGATGTGACCGAGCTCGACCTGCAGGAGTTGCGTGCCGCCGTCGGGGTGGTGAGCCAGCGCACCGACATCCTGGCAGGGACACTGGCACAGAACATCACGCTGTTCTCCGACGTGCCGCGCGCGCGGGTGGAGGCAGCGGTGATCGAGCTGGGCCTGACCGACTGGGTGGCCGGGCTCTCCGACGGACTCGACACCCTGCTGGGGGCGAGCGGGACGACCCTCTCCGCTGGTGAGGAGCAACTCGTCGCCTTTGCGCGGCTGCTGGTGCGGGATGTGCAGATCGTCATCCTGGACGAGGCAACGGCACGGATGGACCCATTGACCGAGCGTCGCGTGGTGGCTGCTTCGGACCGGCTGCTGCGCGGGCGCACAGGAATCCTCATCGCCCACCGGCTGAGCACGACCGCTCGGGCGGAGTCGGTGGCGGTGCTCGACCATGGCCAGGTGGTCCAGCATGGTCCGCGGCCCGTCCTCGCCGCGGAAGCGGGCCCGTTCCGGGACCTGTTGGAGGCAGGTGACTCCGGCAGCGGTGATGACCGGAGCGACCACGACGGTGACCACAGCAGCGACGGTCCCGCGACGGCGGCAACGCAGCTTGGGCACCGGCGCCGCACGGTCCTACCACCGGAACGTGAGGATGTGGGAACAGGTCCGAGCCTGGCGCGAGGCGTGCTCAGTGCGCTCATGGCCCGCAAGGCGTGGGGTGTCGGGGGTGCGATCGGGTTTCTGGTCTCGGCGCTGCTCGGCGCCCACGGGGCGCTGACGGGGTTCTGGTGGGGGCGCCTGGTGGAAGCGGTGCAGAGCGGCTCCTCGGTGGGGTGGCTGCTCGCCGCACTGGTGATCGGACTGCTCGCGTTCCCGCTGATCTTCGGTGACGCGATCTGGCGGTACCCGCGCTGGTGGGTGGAAGTGCTGCTTCGGACCCGGATGTCAGTGCTGCGCGGCCAGACCATGCAGCGCCGCCTCCCCCGTACGCCACCCGGGGAGGTCGTGGCACGCAGTATGGACGCCGACCGGTACGCCCGGTATGCCGACCGCTGGGTCGACTTCATCAACGGCCTGGTGATCGCAGCCGTGACGGCGGCCCTGGCCGGCACGTGGCTGGCCGGTGCCGTGCTCCTCGCGGTGATGGTGTTCTCCGCACTGGCCTCGAGTATCGGCCGCCCCATCGCCGGGCGCTCGGCCGCGGCGGCATCGCAGGCGCGGGCCTGGTTCGGCCGATCATTGGTCTCGGTGCTGGAGTCGGCCCGGACGGTCAAGCTCGCCGGCGCCACCCCGGACGTGCATGCGCACCTGAGCACGGTCGACGACGAACGCGTCGGCAAGGCGGTGCGCGAGCACCGGGTACAGGCGGTGCTCGATGGCGTACCGGTGGTGCTCGTACAAGCAGGAGTGGTCACCGCGTGGGCAGGGGTGCTGTGGAACTGGTGGGGGCTCGCGACAGCGCTGCTCGTCGCCAACGCCGTGGGCGGCTTCGACTGGTTCGGCCGGGTGGCCGGCGCCGTGGTCACGGAAGCTCCGGGCACCCGCGCCTGGCAGAAGGCCACGGCCTCGTTCGCCGGAGGTGTGGACCTGATGCACCTGCCCGAGGGCGTGGATCTGCTCACCGGCGCTGCTCCGGCAGCAGATCCACCCACTCGGGAGCGACTGGAACGGCTGCGACTCGAGAACGTCACGGCCGTGCACGATGACGGCACGATCGGCATCTCCGGTGTCGATCTGGAGGTCCGAGCCGGGGAACTGGTGCTGCTCGTCGGCCAGGTCGGCTCCGGCAAGTCCAGTCTGCTCAGTGCCCTGGCCGGTCTGGTCTCACACGAGGGGGCCATCCGGTGGAACGGCCAGGAGATCGAGGATGCGGAGACCTTCCTGCGACCCGGGCAGGTGGCGCACGTGGCACAGGTTCCACGGGTGCTCTCGGGCACTTTCGCCGACAACATCCGCCTCGGTCACGAGCGTGATCTCGACCGCCCGGTAGCCGATGCCCGCCTCGGTCAGGACGTACGGGAGGCCGGCGGGGTGGAGGCCCTGGTCGGGCACCGCGGGGTGCGACTCTCCGGTGGTCAGGTGCAGCGCCTGGCGTTGGCTCGGGCCTTGGCCACGGACACGGACCTGCTGCTCGCCGACGACGTCTCCAGCGCCCTGGACGCCAGCACCGAGCTGGAGCTGTGGGCGGCCCTGCGTGAGCGCAGCACCACCGTGATCGGCGCGACCTCGAAGCGGGCCGCACTGGCCCTGGCCGACCGGGTGGTTGTGCTGCGCGAGGGTGAGGTGGCCGCCGTCGGGCCGTGGCGGGAGCTGCGTCAGGACTGGGGGCACCTGGCGGGCTGACGCCCCGATACAAAATCCCTCGTCGATCTGGTGACCAGATCGACGAGGGATTTTGTGTGCGGGCTGGTCCCGCGAGGTACTGCGCTAGGCGTTGACCAGGTCAGCCCATCTTCTGGCCCGCGGAGCGCAGCCACTGGCAGGCCTCCGCGATCCGCTGAGCCATACCGGCCTCGGCCGACTTGCCCCAGGCGCGCGGGTCGTAGGCCTTCTTGTTACCGACCTCGCCGTCGACCTTCAGCACACCGTCGTAGTTGCGGAAGATGTGGTCCACCACGGGGCGGGTGAAGGCGTACTGGGTGTCGGTGTCGATGTTCATCTTGATGACACCGTTGTCCACCGCGAGCGCGACCTCGTCGGCGGTGGAACCGGATCCTCCGTGGAAGACCAGGTCGAACGGCTTGTCCTTGCCGACCTCGGCGCCGACGGCCTGCTGGATCTCACCGAGGATCTCCGGGCGGAGCTTGACCGCACCCGGCTTGTACACGCCGTGCACGTTGCCGAAGGTCAGAGCCGTGAGGTAGCGGCCCTTCTCGCCGGTGCCGAGCGCACGCACAGTGGCCAGGCCGTCCTCGACGGTCGTGTACAACTTGTCGTTGATCTCGTGGGAGACGCCGTCCTCTTCGCCACCGACCACGCCGACCTCGATCTCGAGAATGGTCTTGGCGGCCTGGGAGAGCTCGAGCAGCTCCTCAGCGATCTGGAGGTTCTCGTCCAGCGGCACGGCCGAGCCGTCCCACATGTGCGACTGGAAGGACGGCAGCCCGCCGTTCTTCACCTGCTCGGCTTCGTGCGCCAGCAGCGGGCGAACCCAGCTGTCCAGGTTCTCCTTCGCGCAGTGGTCGGTGTGCAGGGCGATGGTCACGGGGTAGTTCTTGGCCACCTCGGCGGCGTATGCGGCCAGACCCAACGATCCGGCGACGCGGTCCTTGATGGTGGAGCCGGAGGCGTACTCGGAGCCGCCGACGGAGACCTGGATGATCCCGTCGCTCTCGGCCTCGGCGAAGCCGCGTAGTGCGGCGGTGAGGGTCTGGGAGGAGGTGACGTTGACTGCCGGGTAAGCGAATGAACGCTCCTTCGCCCGGTCGATCATCTCCTGGTAAACCTCAGGGGTAGCAATACCCATGAATCTCTCCTGTGCCTGGGATGAGTGATGTCGGGGCCCAGTGTCCCATGAAGTCCCGGGTCGGTGTCCCTGACTGTCAGTTCTCGGCCGTCAGCAGCTGCTCGGTCGCCAGATCGCGATAGAGGCCGTCGGCACGCAGGAGCTCGGCGTGGGTACCGACCGCACGCACCCGGCCCGCATCGAGCACCACGATCTGGTCGGCGCTGGTGACGGTGGACAGACGATGCGCCACCACGATCACGTTGGTGCGCTCGGCAGCCTCGAGCATCACCTGCCGCAACGCGGCCTCGTTCGCCGCATCGAGCTGGGACGTCGCCTCGTCGAGGAGCAGCAGGCGCGGCCGCCGCAGCAGCGCACGGGCGATGGCCACCCGTTGCCGCTCCCCTCCCGAGAGGGTCACCCCCCGGGGCCCGACGGCGGAGTCCAGCCCGTCAGGGAGCCTCGCCACCATCTCGCTCAGCCGGGCCTGCGCGACGACCGCGGCGACGTCGTCATCCGTGGCGTCCGGGGCAGCGAGGGTGAGATTGTCACGAAGGCTCCCACTGAGCACCGGGGCGTCCTGCTCGACGTATCCGATCATGGAACGCAGCTCACGCAGCGACCAGTCCTGGACGGCCACCCCCTCGACGCGCACCTCACCCGCGGTGGCCGGGTAGAACCCTTCGATGAGGGAGAAGATCGTCGTCTTACCCGCTCCGGACGGGCCGACGAGTGCGGTCAGGCCGGTGCCACTGGCGGTGAATGTGACCCCACGGTGCACGGGGGCGAGGTCTGCCTCGTAGCGGAACTCGACGCGGTCGAACTCGACCCGAGCGGCAGGCCGTGGCCCCGCGGAGGTGAGGGACGCCGTCGGGGAGGCCGTGCCCGCGCTGAGGTCCTCCGATTCCAGGTGGTCCACCTGCTCGACCCGTGCCACGGCGGCCAGGCCGGTCTGCAGTTGGGAGAGTGCCTGCACGAGCGAACCGATCGGGCCCATGAGATAGAAGAGCATCAGCAGGAACCCGATGAGCGATCCGATCGTCATCGCCTCGTCAGCCACCCGCGCCCCGCCGAGTCCGAGGACCACGAGGAAAGCGATGTTCACCGGCAGGAACGCCAGCACGCCTGCGAGCGCCTCCCAGACGGCGACGGTCACGCCCTTGTCACGGGCTTCGACGGCCGCCCGGTCCAGCGAGGCGATCTCGGCGTCCTCGGCACCGGAGGCTTTGACGGTGCGGAATGCGCCGAGCGCCCGCTCGAGGATGGCGCCCATGTCACCGAGGGCGGTCTGCGACTCCCGCGTGGCCGCACCGATCCGGGGCATCACCACCAGCATCACCACGGTGACCACCGCTGCCATCGCGAGCGTGACCCCGAAGAGCACGATGTCGATCCACGCCATCACAGCAAGGCCGCCGATGAGCATGAAGACCGCCGTGAATCCACCGATCACCGTGGTGGAGGCGACGGTGCGCAGCAGGTTGGTGTCGGACGTCAGACGCGAGACGAGGTCACCGGACTTGAGCCGGTCGACCTCGGCCACCGTGAGATGAACGAGCTGGCTGACCAGGCGGCGGCGCACCGTGAGGATGATGTTCTGCCCGGTGCGCTGCATCAGGTAGGGCCCGAACGCCTCCAGCACGGCCCCGACCAGGACGGCGCCGCTGAGGATCCACAACAGGTCACCGAGCGAGTCACCGGCGCCGAGCGCCTCGATGATCGACATCGCGATCAGCGGCTGGACCAGGCCGACGATGCCCCCGAGGAACGTGAGGACCCCACCGACGAGGAGGATCCGCAGATGGCTGCGGGCATAGAACCACAGGCGACGGATGGAGGCAGGGCGCTCGGCGGGGTCGCTCGGGGCCTGCTCCGGCGAAGGCGTTTGCTCGGGTGGGGCGGTCGTGGACGCCACGGGAACCTCTCGGGAGATGGGTGCGGTCCGGCGACACTAGCCCGCGACCGGCTGCTGGCACATCGGCCGCAGGGCGGATCAGGGACCACTGTCACTCCGCCGAAGGGATGGGGCGCGGCCGAGGCGGCGGGCGCCGTCGATAGGGTTCGGGGTGAGCGGGCACTAGCGAGCCCGACCGGGCCGGCCATGGCTCGGGTCCGGCCCCTACGCAGGCGAGGAGACGATCACGCACGGCAACGATGAGGTAGGCGGATGAGGATCTCGGCGAAGGCGGAGTACGCCGTCAGGGCGGCAGCCGAGCTCGCCACCGGAGGCGAGACCCCGATGCCGGCCGAGGCGTTGGCGCGTGCGGCCGGTGTGCCACACCGCTTCCTCGAGGGAATCCTCACGGATCTGCGGCGTGAGGGGCTCGTGCTCAGTCGTCGCGGCGCAGGCGGCGGCCACCTGCTGGCCCGGCCGGCGGAGCGGGTGACGATCGCCGACGTGATCCGCGCGGTCGAGGGTCCGCTCGTGTTCGTCCGGGACGAACGGCCCGGCGAGATCGCGTACCAGGGTGCCGCTGCACTGCTACCGCAGGTATGGGTGGCACTGCGGGCGAACGTGCGGGCTGTGCTCGAGCAGGTCACGCTGGCAGACCTGGCTGCCGGGCACATACCGGCGCTCGTGGCGGAGTTGACCGCAGACGAGGACGCCTGGCGCAACCCCTGAGCACAGGCAACGTCGCGGCTAGGTTCGGGCTCGACTGGGTTCGACCTCTGCTGGATTCGGGACCGGTTGGGGGTCAGGCCGGGCTGGGACCGTGACAGGAGCGACACAGATACGTGGAGTGCGGGGCAATGCTGCCCCGCACCGACGCTGCCGTGTCAGACAGGTCGGGGCAGTCCCTCCGCATGACCGCCATCTGGACACTTCCGAATACCCATCTAATCCGACTGGATCACTCGGATATCGTCGCGATCGTCCGTCCACCCATCCGAGGAGCCTCGTGATCACGCTCGTGCTGCTCGCCCTCATCGGGCTCGGAGCCCAGCTCGTGGACGGCAGCCTCGGGATGGGGCACGGGATCACGTCAACCACGCTGCTGCTCGCGATCGGCCTGCAGCCGGCGTCGGCCTCGGCCACGGTGCACCTGGCACAGATCGGCACCACGTTGGCCTCTGGACTGGCCCATCGACGCTTCGGGAATGTCGACTGGACGGTGGTGCGCCGGCTGGCGCTACCGGGCGCCCTCGGCGCGTTCCTCGGCGCCACCGCGCTCTCCCGCCTTCCTGTGGCGATCGCGGCCCCGGTGATGGCCGGCCTGCTGCTGACGCTGGGTTGCTACGTGCTCGTGCGCTTCTCAGTGCGTGGAATGCGGGCCGACCGGATCGGCACTCCGCTGCAGCGCCGCTTCCTCACGCCACTCGGATTCGTGGCCGGGACGGTCAGCGCCGTCGGTGGAGGCGGCTGGGGCCCGGTCGGCACCCCGGCGCTGCTCGCGAGCGGCCGACTCGAGCCACGCCGGGTCGTCGGCTCGATCTCCGCAAGCGAATTCTTCGTGGCGGTCGCTGCCAGCGCCGGCTTCCTGCTCGGCATCGGCACCGCCGGCATCAACCCGGCTTGGGCGCTCGCCCTGCTCGCGGGCGGCGTGGTGGCCGCTCCCCTGGCGGCCTGGCTCGTGCGCCTGATCCCGGCGCGCGTGCTCGGCACCGCGGCAGGCGGGCTGATCGTGCTCACGAATCTGCACTCGCTCGCGGGCGCGGTCCCGATTCCCGACGGCGTCCGTTGGGCCGCGTATGCCGCAGCCGCCGGGGCGTGCGTGGCGGCGGGCGTCCGAACGGTCCTGGCCCACCGGAGAGAGCAGCCGACGCACGTGCAGGTCCCAGAGCGATCGACCGCCTGATACGGCACCGGTAGGTGCCGAGAGATGTCGGTTCCCGGGCATTGGAGCGACAACCAGTGGCACCCACCGCGCATCGGGCCGGCTGTAGGTGCCACCGCTCGTCGGTACCGCACGACCGGGGCGACGACGATTGGCACCTACAGCCTGGGCTCGTCAGCGGATCAGGCCCGCGGCGCTCCGGTACCCCGGATGGACGCATGCTGGACCACCCAGGCATGCATGGCGATCGCCGCCGCAGCGCCGGCGTTGATCGAGCGGGTTGAGCCGAACTGGCTGATGTGCAGAATCTCCGCACTCGCCTGCCGGGCCTCGGCGGTCAGCCCCTGGGACTCCTCACCGAACAGCATCGCGCACTCGGCCGGGAGAGCCCGCCCCTCGATCGGCACCGAGCCGGGCACGTTGTCCACACCGAGCAACGGCAGCCCCGACTCGGCGCACCAGTCGGAGAAGGTGGCGACGTCGTCCCAATGCTCGACGTGAAGGTAGCGGTCGGTGACCATGGCACCGCGCCGGTTCCAGCGCCGTCGGCCGATGATGTGCACCCGGGTGACGTTGAACGCGTTGGCAGTACGCACCACCGACCCGATGTTGAAGTCACGGCCCCAGTTCTCGATCGCCACGTGCAGCGGGTGCCGGCGCGCGTCGAGGTCGGCCACGATCGCCTCCAGCCGCCAGTACCGGTACTGGTCGGCAACGTTGCGCCGGTCGCCGGTGGCCAACAACTCTGGGTCCAGCCGGGGATCGTCGGGCCAGTGATCCGGCCCGCCTGGCCACGGGCCGACGCCCACCTCGGGTTCCATCGGACCAGTATCGCCGGTCCTGTCAGGCGCCTTCGCGGGCCGAATAATCGACCCCTGAACCCCTCAGGGGCCGAAAGTTCGGCCCCATCTCCGGGTTGACCCCGAGTTTCAGACCCGAGAACAGCGGTGAGCTGATCACACCCGGGCGCCATACTGGAGCCATAGACCCCTCTCACCCACCACCAGTGCCGGAGAACACGATGCCCGAGATCACGAACTGGCTCACCGATATGGACGGCGTGCTGGTGCACGAGGAAGAGGCACTCCCGGGCGCGGCCGAGTTCGTCGCGGCGTTGCGTGAGAAGGAGATCCCGTTCCAGATCCTCACGAACAACTCCATCTTCACTCCGCGCGATCTCGCCGCCCGACTGCGCGGCTCCGGCATCGACGTGGACGAGTCCTTCATCTGGACCTCGGCCCTGGCCACGGCCACCTTCCTCTCCGACCAGGTGCCCCAGGGCAGTGCCTTCGTGATTGGCGAGGCAGGGTTGACGACGGCGCTGTACGAGCAGGGCTACACCCTCACCAGTTCCGACCCGGACTACGTGGTGCTCGGCGAGACCCGCACCTACTCCTTCTCCGCGATCACGAAGGCCATCCGGTTCGTGGCCGGTGGGGCACGCTTCATCGCCACCAACCCGGACGTCACGGGCCCCTCCTCCGACGGGCCACTACCAGCCACAGGCGCGGTCGCGGCGATGATCACCGCCGCCACAGGCCGCAAACCCTACTTCGTCGGCAAGCCGAACCCGGTGATGATCCGCACCGCCCTGAACCGGATCGATGCCCACTCCGAGAACACCGCCATGATCGGCGACCGGATGGACACCGACGTCGTCGCCGGGATGGAAGCCGGGCTGCGCACCTACCTCGTGCTCAGCGGCTCCACCAAGGCCGATCAGGTCGAGGACTACCCGTACCGGCCCTCCTACGTGGTCGACGGGATCGGCGACCTGCTGGACCTTCTCGACGGCTGATCACCTGCGAGCCGCCGACGCCATGCTCGCCCAGATCCCCACTCACGCAGACCCAGACGCGCCAAGGGCCGGGTTCGTTCACAACGAACCCGGCCCTGCGCCGTCCATGGGCTCCGCGAAGCGGAACTCTCAGGGCTGCTGCGGTGGCTGCTGACCGTACCCGCTCGGTGGCGGCTGGTACCCCTGCGGCTGCGTGCCCGGCTGCACCGGCGAGTCGGTCGGCATCGGTGCACGGGTGGGCTGCTGCTGGTTGTAGACCCCCACGTGGCCGGCCTGATCCTGGAACGACACCTGCGGCGCTGTGCGCACCGCCGGGTCGGTGACCTCGAAGTACTCGGCCCGGGAGAAGTTGAACATCCCGGCGATGATGCTCGGCGGGAACGTCTCCACCTTGGTGTTGAGTGAGCGCACGTTGGCGTTGTAGAACCGGCGTCCGGCGGCGATCCGGTCCTCGGTGTTCGTCAGCTCTGCCTGCAGTTGGGTGAAGCTCTGCACCGACCGCAGCTGCGGATAGTTCTCCGCGACGGCGAACAACCGGCCGATCGCACCGGAGAGCGCGTCCTCCTGCGCCGCCTGCTGAGCCGGTGTGGATCCCGGTTGGGCGGCCTGGGCACGCGCCCGGGTGACCTCGTCGAAGACGGCCCGCTCATGCGCGGCATACCCCTTGACGGTCTCGATCAGGTTGGGGATCAGGTCATAGCGCCGGTGCAGCTCGACGTCGATCTGACGCCACGCCTCCTGCACCAGGTTCCGCAGCTTCACGAAGCCGTTGTACGTTGCCACCGCCCAGATCAGGACGATCACCACGAGCGCCAGGACGATGAGCAGGATCACGATGCCGACATCCATCGCGCACCTCCGTTCTTCCTCGTTCCGGGCGGGTGTCTCCCTCCCCGGGTGGGGCATGCGTGGCCCCGGTCCGGTTCGAGCCTACTGGGGAGCCAGGCCCAGGTCAGCAGCGGAGAGCACCCACAGGTAGGGGAGTTCTGCCCCTTCCACTGCTTCACGTGCGCCGGTGTCCCGGTCCACGACCGAGGCCACGGCGGCCACCTCGGCACCAGCGTTGCGTACCGCCTCGACCGCAGTGAGCGCACTGCCGCCGGTGGTGGAGGTGTCTTCGAGAATCACCACGCGCTTGCCGGCGACGTCGGGGCCCTCGACCTGTCGCTTCATCCCGTGGCCCTTGGCTTCCTTGCGCACGAGAAAGGCATCGAGGTCCAGGCCGCGGCTGGCGGCGGCATGCTGCACAGCGCACACCACGGGGTCCGCACCGAGGGTGAGTCCCCCGACGGCGTCGATCTCCCCCGGGCCATAGCCCGCCTCTTCGAGCCGGTCCAGCAGGAGGTGCCCGATGAGCGGGGCCGCTTCGTGCTGCAAGGTCACCCGCCGCATGTCGACGTAGTAGTCGGCCTCCTTGCCGCTGCTGAGAGTGACACGCCCGTGGACGACGGCGTGGGTGTTGACGAGTTCGGCGAGACGCTGGGCGGGGCTGGATGCGTTGGTGGTCACGGCCGTCAGGGTAGCGCCCTCATCCCGGCTGCTCGGCCGAGACCGCCGGGGGCTTCGCCGGCGAGCGCTGAGTTGTTCGGCGTCCGGCGCCTCAACGCCGAACAACTCAGCGCTCGGCAAAGGCCCAAGGGCCTGTGGGCGGTCCGGTGGGAGCAGACCCCTCGCGACGGGTTACGGTATCCGGCGTGCGTATCGCCAGCTGGAACGTGAACTCCATCCGTGCCCGAGCCGAGCGGGTCGTCGCCTGGCTGGAACGCGCTGATGTCGACGTCCTGCTCATGCAGGAGACGAAGGTCAAGGACGAGGCGTTCCCGTACCTGCCGTTCGAGGCGGCGGGCTACGAGGTGGCCCACCATGGCGTGAACCAGTGGAACGGCGTCGGGATCTGCTCACGGGTGGGCCTGGAGGACGTCGAGCGTTCCTTCGCGGGCCAGCCCGAGTGGAAGGACCATGTCGAGGCTCGCGCCATCGGAGCCACGTGCGCCGGGATCCGGCTCTGGAGTGTGTACGTGCCGAACGGGCGCACGCTGGACGATCCCCACTACGCCTACAAGCTCCAGTGGTTGGCGGCACTGCGCGAGGCTGCGGGTGCATGGGCCGGCGACGGGTCACCGGTCGGGCTGCTCGGTGACTGGAATGTGGCACCCCAGGACACCGACGTCTGGGACATCGACGTCTTCGACGGCGCCACACACGTCTCGTCCGCCGAGCGCGAGGCCTTCGCGGCCTTCGAGAGCGCGGGGTATCGCGAGGTCACGCGCGAGCACGTGCCGCAGGCCTACACCTACTGGGACTACCAGCGGCTGCGGTTCCCGAAGAACGAGGGGATGCGGATCGACTTCGCCTGGGCGTCCGAGGCGTTCGCCGACCGGGTGCGGGGCGTGAGGATCGACCGGGACGAGCGCAAGGGCAAGGGCCCCTCCGATCACGTGCCCGTGGTGCTCGAGGTGGAGTGATCGTGGGGCCGCACCTCGGTGGGTGATTGACCGCCTCGGGGGCCGAACATTCGACCCTTGAACGGTTCAGGGGTCGAAAGTTCGGCCCCTGGAGGCTGGGCGGCCCCTGGAGAGCAGGCAGCGAACGGCTCAGGACGACGGCCCGCGGAGGGTGACGACGCCCCAGCCAGCACCCACGAGGGTGGCCTGGGTGTCGAAACCACGCCGGTGGATTCATACGGTCGTTGCGACAAGTGGTGATCGTGGGAGGTCGTGATGGC
>NZ_VSMB01000006.1 GCF_009805705.1 Ruania rhizosphaerae | reverse complement strand
CCATCACGACCTCCCACGATCACCACTTGTCGCAACGACCGTATGAATCCACCGCGGATTTTCGACACCCAGGCCACCCTCGCCGACTCAACTCGCCCATGAACTCGCCGCCTTCACGGATCTGCTCCGGGGCCGCTATCCGCGGGCGTCGTGCAACGTTCTCGCCGCTTCGGCGATCGAGCCGGACAACGACGGGTAGACGGTGAACGCTCCGGCTACCTGATCGACGGTGAGCCGGTTCGAGATAGCCAGGGTGATGGGGAAGATCAGTTCACTCGCGCGCGGGGCGACGACCACACCGCCGATCACGGTGCCCGAGGTCCGGCGGGAGAACAGCTTCACGAATCCCTCGTTGATGCCGAGCATCTTCGCCCGGGGGTTGCGGGCCAGGGGAAGCGTGGTGACGGCCCCGTCCACCTCGCCGGAGTCGATCTTGTGCTGCGCGATCCCGACGGTGGCGATCTCCGGGGCGGTGAAGATGTTCGCTGAGACCTGCCCGAGGTCGAGCGGTGAGACCGCATCCCCGAGCGAGTGCCACATCGCGATCCGACCCTGCATCGCGGCCACCGAGGCCAGCGGCAGGACGCCGGTGCAGTCGCCGGCCGCGTACACACCCCGGACGGTCGAACGGGAGACGCGGTCGACCTGGATGTGGCCACGCTCGTTCACTGCGACCCCGGCCTCGGCCAGTCCGAGATCCTCGGTATTGGGCACCCCGCCGACGGCGATGAGGCAGTGCGACCCCGTCACGATCCGCCCGTCGGCGAGCTCGACCTCCACCCCGTCCTCGGTCCGCCGTGCGGACGCTGCGCGGGATCGGGAGAGCACCTCCATCCCTCGCCTCTTGAAAACCTCTTCAATCAGCTCGGCGGCGTCGGCATCCTCACCGGGTAGGACCCGGTCGCGGCTGGAGACCAGCACCACGTCGGCGCCGAGGGCGTTGTAGGCTCCCGCGAACTCTGCCCCGGTCACCCCGGAACCGACGACGATGAGTCGCTCCGGGATCTCGTTCAGGTGGTACAGCTGGGTCCAGGTGAGGATGCGTTCGCCGTCGGGCTGCGCCGTCGCCAGCTCACGCGGCCTGGCGCCGGTGGCGAGCAGCACCACGTCGGCGGGAAGCTGCATCTGACCGTGCCGGGTGGTGGCGATCACCTCGTGCGGGCCGTTCAGGCGCCCGGTGCCGTCGATCACGCGGACGCCTTCGCGTTCGAGCCGGGTGCGGATGTCGGCGCTCTGCTTGTTCGCGAGCGCCATGACACGGGCGTTGACGGTGCCGAAGTCGGCGTCGTAGGAGATCTCCTCGTCGGCTCGGGGCCGGATGCCGAGCTCGCCGGCGCTCTCGGTGAGGGTCATCCACTCGGCGGTGGCGATGAGGGTCTTGGAGGGGACGACGTCGGTCAGCACGGCGGATCCGCCGAGGCCCTGGCGTTCGACGAGGGTGACGTCGGCACCGAGCTGGCGCGCGACGAGCGCCGCCTCGTAGCCGCCTGGTCCTCCCCCGACGATGACGACGCGGGACCCCTCCCGCGTGCTGGACCTGCCCACTCCACTGCTCTGCTCGGACGTTGCTGGTGCATCTGGTGTCGTCGTCACCCGGCCCATTGTGCCGTCTGCGCAGGTATCTTCGCTCCTGTGAGCAAGACGACGCCCGAGACCGGCACTCCCCTCGACCTTGACGACCCCGCGACCGACCCGATGGAGGCAGCGCGGCAGGCAGCTGCCGTGATCGCCGACCGCTCCGGGGTCGAACGGCACGACATCGCCCTCGTCCTCGGTTCCGGGTGGGGACCGGCGGCGGACGTGCTCGGCGAGACGATCGCGCAGATCCCGGCCGAGGAGGTTCCCGGTTTCAGCCGCTCGGGGGTACCGGGCCACTCCGGCACGTTGCGCTCGGTGCGCTACACCGACGCCGCGGGCACCGGCCGGCACGCTCTCGTGCTGGGCGCGCGAACGCACTTCTACGAGGGCCGTGGCGTGCGGCGGGTGGCGCACGGCGTGCGAACAGCGGCGGCTACCGGCGCCTCGATCGTGGTGCTGACCAACGGGTGCGGCGGGCTCCGCGCGGAGTGGGCGCCCGGCACGCCGGTACTGATCAGCGACCACCTCAACCTCACCGCGACCTCCCCGCTCGAGGGCGCGACGTTCGTCGATCTCACCGATCTGTACTCCCCGCGGCTGCGCGGGATCGCCCAAGAGGTGGATCCGAGCCTGGACGAGGGCGTCTACTGCCAGTTCCGTGGCCCGCACTACGAGACGCCCGCGGAGGTGCAGATGGCCGGCCGGCTCGGGGGCGACCTGGTGGGGATGTCGACGGCGCTGGAGGCGATCGCGGCCCGGCACGCAGGGCTGGAGGTGCTGGGCGTCTCGCTGGTGACCAACCTGGCGGCGGGGATCTCGCCGGAACCGCTCTCGCACGCGGAGGTGATCGAAGCGGGTCAGGCTGCGGCACCCCGCATCTCGGAGTTGCTGGCCCAGATCGTGCGCCGGGCGCTGCCATGAACGCCGGGGGCGACCACGAGGCGCTCCTCACCCAGGTGCGCACCTGGATCGAGGACGATCCCGACCCGGCCTCGGTGGATGAACTGCGCGAGTTGCTGGCCTATGCCGAGGGCGGCGGGGTGGAGGAATCCGAGCGCGACGCCGCGCTGGCCGGCCTCGCTGACCGGTTCTCCGGGCCGCTGACGTTCGGTACCGCGGGGCTGCGCGGACGGCTCGGCGCGGGTCCGCACCGGATGAACCGGGCGGTGGTGATCCGTGCCGCCGCGGGGCTGGCAGCGTTCCTGCGCGAGTCTCTCCGGGGCGCCGCTCCGACGGTGGCGATCGGGTACGACGCCCGCTACGGGTCCCAGGCCTTCGCACAGGACACCGCCGAGGTGGTCGCGGGTGCGGGAGGGCGGGCGTTGCTGCTCCCCGGGGCGCTGCCGACGCCGGTGCTCGCCTTCGCCGTCCGGTATCTGCGTGCCGATGCCGGGGTGATGGTGACCGCCTCGCACAACCCACCCGAGGACAACGGGTACAAGGTCTACCTCGGCGGACGGGTCGTCACAGGTTCCGGTGAGGGGGCGCAGATCGTGCCACCGGCCGATGCTGAGATCGCGGCTCACATCGCGGCGGTGGCCTCCGTGGCGTCCGTCCCGCGTGCTGCCGAGGATGCTGAGCGCACCGGCGGCACGATCGAGGTGCTCGGGGAGGATCTCACGACGGCGTACCTCACCCGGGCCGCATCCCTCACCAATGACGAGGTGTCGGATCGGGCCCGGGCAGGGCTGCGGATCGTGCTCACTCCCATGCACGGGGTGGGTGGCGCGCTTGCGCATGAGGTGTTGCGGACGGCAGGGTTCAGCGACGTCCAGCTTGTCCGGGAGCAGGCTGACCCCGATCCCGACTTCCCGACCGTCACCTTCCCCAACCCGGAGGAGCCCGGGGCACTCGACCTGGCGTTCGCGGCGGCGCGAGCGCAGGATGCGGACCTGGTGCTCGCCAACGACCCCGACGCGGACCGGTGTTCGGTGGCCGTCCCGGATCCAGCAGCCGAGGGCGGCTGGAGGCAGCTCACCGGCGACGAGGTCGGCGCCCTGCTCGGGGAGCAGGCGGCACGCCTGGCCGTCGGCGGACCCCCTCGAACCGACGGCAACCTCGCCGGGGGTGAAGTTGACGTCGATTATCCGACCCACACCGACCACAACCTCACCCGGGGTGAGGTTGTGGTCGGTGCAGTCGGGGTCCCCGTCCTCGCCAGCTCGATCGTCTCCTCGCGCATGCTGGCCTCGATCGCCGCTGCGCACGGGCTGCGGCATCGTGCCACGCTCACCGGCTTCAAGTGGATCAGCCGAGTCCCGGGCCTGGTGTACGGCTACGAGGAGGCGCTCGGCTACTGCGTCGACCCCGGCGCCGTCCGCGACAAGGACGGCATCAGCGCCGCCGTCCGGATCGCGGACCTGGCCGCCGGCTTGCATGCGCAGGGGCGAACGATGCTCGACGCTCTCGATGATCTAGCACGCACGCACGGAGTGCACGCCACAGCACCACTGACGGTGCGCGTGAGCGATCTGGCCAGGATCTCCCGCACGATGGAGCGCCTACGGCAGGCGCCGCCGACCGCACTGGCGGGCTCCGCCGTCGTGAAGTCGGTGGATTTGCGCGACGGCGGCGCTCCAGGCGAGCCGGACCTGCCGCCCACGGACGGGCTGCTGTACCTGACCGAGGCCGGGGACCGCGTGATCGTGCGCCCCAGCGGCACCGAGCCGAAGGTCAAGTGCTACCTGGAGGTGGTCGAACCGGTGGAGGACTGCGAACCGGTGGCGTCGGCACGTGCTCGGGCGGCGGCCAGGCTGCAGGACCTCATCGCCGACGTGAGCGAGGCAGCCGGTCTCTGAACCGGACGGGTGCCGTCCCGGGCTGGTGCGATCTCGGGCCGGTGGCCGTGCTGCGGCCAGATCCCCGGGAGGTCGGCGACCCCTCAGTCCCGTCGAACGGCCGGTCGTTCCACGGTGGCGCGTTCGAGCTCGTCGGGAAGGATCACCCGTTGCACGGGCAGTGCCTCCGGGTTGTTCTCACGTACCCACATCGCCAGGTGCTCACGCACATAGCAACGCAGGGTCCAGTCGGCGTCGCTGTTGACGCTGGTCACGAGCGCCCGCACTGTCAGCCGATCCCCGGTGGAGTCGGTGACCAGGATCGAGCGCGCGCGCCCGTCCCACAGTCCGCTCTCGTCGACGATCTTCTCGAAGGCCGCACGCAGACGGGTCAGATCGACCCGCCAGTCGAGCGAGAAGTAGATGACACCGGTGACGGTGTCACCTGTGCGGCTCCAGTTGATGAACGGGGTCGTGGTGAAGTAGGTGGAGGGCAGCACCTTGTGGCGTTCGTCCCAGATGCTGACCACCACGTAGGAGAGGGTGATGTCCTCGATCGTGCTCCACGTACCGTCGACCTCGACGACGTCCCCGATGCGGATCGCATCGGTGAAGGCGAGCTGCAGACCGGCGAAGACGTTCCCGAGGGTGGACTGAGCGGCGATACCGAGCACCACGGAGAACAGACCGGCCGAGGCCAGGACGGTCGCACCGATCCGCTCTACGCCCGGGAAAGTGAGCAGCACCATCGCCACGGCGATCACTGCAAAGGCGACATCCACGATGCGGCGGATGAGGATCATCTGCGTCTCGACCCGGCGTCGTGCGCGATCGTCGTCGTGCATCCGCGCCATCATGTGCTCCTGCAGGTGCACCAGCCAGGCCAGGACGAGCCGTTCGACGAACCAGACGGCTGAGACGAGGATGGCGATCAGCAGCGCGTGCATCGCCACCGTCCGCAGCGTGGAGTCCTCCAGCGTCTGGGATACCGCCACGCGCAGTGCGATCGAGAGCAGCAGCGCGGCCAGCGGACGTCGCATCTTCAACCAGGCGGTGCGGACGAGGCGGATCCGGCGCCCGATGCGCAGCAGCATCACGTTGGCGATGAGGAGCACGACCACCACACCCGCCACAGCGGCGGCGATCGCGATCAGGGCAACGAGCCAGGCATCCATGCCCCCGGTCTAACACATGCCCCCGACAAGACGGAATCGGCGCCCGCCGCGACCACCTTCTAGACTCCGGTTCATGCCCGCGCTCTCTCCCACCGTGACCGCTGCTGCCGTCCGGGAGGCGGCGCAACGGGTCCAGCACGCCGTCGAACGCACCCCGCTGCAACGGTGGGAGCGGATGAGCATCGCCACCGGCGCCGCGGTGCTGCTCAAGCGTGAGGATCAGCAGAGCGTGCGCTCGTACAAGGTGCGGGGCGCTTTCAACCTGATGCTGCGCCTGACCGAGTCCGAGCGGGCTCGCGGGGTGGTGTGCGCGAGTGCAGGGAACCATGCGCAGGGTGTGGCGAAGGCCTGCCACGAGCTGGACATCGCCGGGCGGATCTTCGTTCCTCGGACCACGCCGAAACAGAAGCTGGAACGGATCGCCGAACTGGGTGGCGAGCAGGTGACGCTGGTGCCCGTGGGGTCGACATTCGATGAAGCGTCGGCCGCGGCGCGGGACTTCGCGGAGGCGGACGGTGCCGTGCAGGTGCACCCGTTCGACGACGCGCGCACGATCGCTGGGCAGGGCACGGTGGCGAAAGAGTTGCACGACCAGCTGGGCCATGCTCCGGATCTGGTGGTCGTGCCGGTGGGCGGAGGTGGCTTGATCGCCGGGATGGGCACCTATCTCGCCGATGCGTGCCCGGGCACACGCGTGGTCGGCGTGGAGCCGGGCGGGGCGGCGAGTATGGCGGCTGCGCTGGCGGCCGGTGGACCGGTGCGGCTGGAGGAGATCGATACCTTCGTCGACGGCGCCGCGGTGCGTCAGGTCGGCCAGGTCCCGTTCGAGATCGCCTCGGCACTGCAGTTGGTGATGACCACGGTGCCTGAGGGCAGGCTCTGCGCGGAGATGCTGGCGTTGTATCAGACCGAGGGGATCGTCGCCGAGCCGGCCGGGACGCTCGCACTCGCTGCCGTGGGCCCAGCCGGATCAGGGGCCCCGGTGGAGATCCACCCGGGCCAGACCGTGGTGTGCGTGCTCTCCGGCGGGAACAACGACATCTCCCGTTACGCCGAGGTGGAGGAGCGTGCCCTGCTCCACTCCGGCCTGCGGCACTACTTCGTGATCGACTTCCCGCAGGAGCCCGGAGCCCTGCGCCGCTTCCTGGACCACGTGCTCGGACCGGACGACGACATCTCCCTGTTCGAGTACACCAAGCGTTCCAACCGGGAGACCGGGCCGGCGTTCGTGGGTCTGACGCTCGGCTCGGCGGACGGCTATGAGCCCCTCCGCGAGCGGATGGATGCCTCCGGGCTCCACTACGAGGTGATCTCCCCGGACTCGCCGTTGTTCCGGTTTTTCACCTGAAGGTGATCGTCGTCGACGAATCTGTCAAGTATGGTGGGACGAATTTGTACAGTTACAAGGTACAAAATTGTAGAGTTTGAGCCCGCGATCCTGTAGCGTCCGAGCATGGCTTCCTACGTGGACCGCACAATCGACGGCGAGCTCGTTGCTCTCGTCGGCGGCGTACCAGCCATCGCCGTCCAAGGCCCGAAAGGTGTAGGCAAGACCGCGAGCGCACAGCGCTTGGCCGCAACCACGCTCGAACTCGACCGGCCCGCTCAACTGGCAACACTCCGAGGCGACCGAGGCGTCATCGATCGGCTCGATCCCCCCGTTCTCATTGACGAGTGGCAGCTCGATCCTCCTGTGTGGGACGCGGTCCGTCGCAGCGTCGACCTCGACAGGAGCCCGGGACGGTTCATCCTCACAGGGAGCGCAATCCCTCGAGACACGCGAATCCACTCGGGCGCCGGACGCATCGTCAATCTACGGATGCGGCCACTCAGTTTCGCAGAGCGTCAGCTCGAGTCCACGAGCGTGAGCCTGGCCGATCTCGTCAACGGCAACGACGACAGGATCGAGGGCCATACGACTCTGACGCTCGCTGACTACACCCGCGAAATCCTCGCCTCCGGGCTACCAGGGATCCGCTCAGACGCACCAGCATTCCGACGACGGCAGCTGACGAGCTACCTCGACCACGCTCTCACTGAGGAGGTTCCAGCGCTCGGGAACATCATCCGACGACCTGAGTCCCTGCGCGGCTGGCTCCGCGCCTATTCGGCCGCCACCTCGACGACAGCCTCGTTCGAGGCAATCGCGGACGCCGTGTCCCCCACATCGCGCCCGACGCGGAGCACAGTCATCGACTACCGAGATGTGCTGACACAGCTCTGGCTACTGGACCCGGTCCCTGCATGGGAACCCCGGGGCGCGGGAATCTCCGGACTCGGCCGGGCCCCGAAACACCAACTGGCCGACCCTGCGCTGACAGCGCGGCTGCTTGGGGCTACCGAGAAGTCGCTCTATGGCGGCACCACGGACGTCGACCGCCGGCCGGAGTATCGGAAGTTCCGGGATGGCCCACTCCTCGGCTCCTTGTTCGAGTCGCTCGTGACGCTCAGTGTCCGCGTCTACGCCCAGCCGTTGGAGCTAGAAGTCGCACACCTACGCACCCACCGGGGTGACCACGAGGTCGACATCATTCTCACGACAGATGATGGCGACGTGATCGCGATCGAGGTGAAACTGACCGAGGCCATCAACGATCGTGATGTCCGGCATCTCAACTGGCTGCACGACAAGCTGGGCGACGCGCTGATCGACCGAGTCATCGTCACCACCGGCCCCTATGCCTATCGTCGTGACGATGGCGTCGCTGTCGTGCCGCTCGCGCTACTCGGCCCCTGACCCAGCCTCCTCGAGACGGACGCCGCGAGACCGTCAATGATCCGTTCCACCCCGAACTCGTACGCCCCGTCGCCGTCATAGGCCGACCCTTGCGCCTGACCCGCCGCCGAGCCGATGCGGGTCCCGAGCGGATACCGGTCCGCGGTGGCCACGCGCGCGAGCACCGGCCCGTGTGCGTCCCACCAATCCTGATCACTCTGCGCAGCCGCAGCAGCTCGCGCCTGCCGGCCCGACCGGGCGTTCTCCCGCACGAAGGCGAGCACCAGCGCCCGGGCGCGGTCGGTGCTCAGATCGTCGAGCCCGAGGGGAGTGAACGCTCCCAGCTCCCACTCATAGGCTCCGAGGCCGCCCGGCCCCAGTGAGGGCCGGTTCAGGGCGTCGGCGTCGGTGAGCCAGGCGTGTGCCGCAAGCAGGGCCAGGTGCGCGTCGGCTACCTGCCGCACCCGGCGCCGCCATCCGAGGCGGCCCCACGAGGCGGTCGGTAGCTCACCGAGCACGTGGTCGACCATCAGTGCCAGCAGCGCCTCCCGGTCGGGTACGTGCGTGTAGACAGACATCGGGGCGATCCCGACCTCCCGGGCGAGGGCGCGCATCGTGACCGAAGCGACGCCGTCGTGATCTGCGAGGGCCACTGCAGCGCGCACGAGCTCATCAACTGAATGCCCAGGCACTGGCCCGCGCCGACGATGCGTGGGCAGGTCGTGACGCCACAGCAAGGTCAGCAAGCGATCTGGATCGGCCATGGAATAGATCCTCCCCTCCCAGCTTTCTTATCTCCGTACATCGTACAGAGATTGGAGTCACATATGCCCATCACCGCCACCGCCCTGAGCCTGAATGTCGACGACGTCACCGCCTCGGCCATGTGGGCTACACGCCACCTGGGGTTCGCCGAGGAGATGTCAGCCGACGGGTTCGCCTCCCTGACCCACCCCGAGGCGGGGTTCAACCTCATCTACCTGCGCACGGGCCTGTCCACCTTCCAGCCGCCCTCGACTGCCGGCCACGCCGATGGCCTGCTGGTGGTCTTCGTGGTGGATGACATCGACGCCGAGTACGCCCGGCTACGAGGCGAGGGGGTCGAGATCGCCACCCCGATCGAGACCGAATCCTGGGGCGAGCGCTACTTCCAGATGCGCGACCCGAACGGGGTGATCTTCCAGCTGGTGCAGTGGGTATAGACCATGACGGCGGAGCACGCCCGGGCGATCACGGCTCGCCCGGGCGTACGCTCGGCAGGTATGGGGCACCGGGGGATCTATGTGGAGATCAGTATCGCGGCACCCCCCGAGCGGGTCTGGCAGTTGAGCCAGGACCCAGCCCTGCACGCCCGGTGGGCCGGGGGACGTCGTCGGGCCGACAACCTGGCGGATGCACCTGCCACGCTCGCCTCGCTGGCCGACCCGAAGGGACACCACCGATGACGTCGATCTTCGCCCGCGCGATGGGCCCGGAGTTCGAGCGCCTGCACCCGATGCTGCAGCGCCGGTTCGGTGTGGGGCTGAACTCCGGCGAGGCCTGCACGGGGCGCGGGGTGATGTGGGAGATCCGCCGCGGACCGTGGTGGACGGTCCCGTTCCTGCAGATCGGCCGGTTGCGCAACATCCTGGTGCCGGACGTGGGCCGGGACGTGCCGTTCACGATCGAGAACTATCCCTACCGCGACCCCTTCGGCCGGGAGACCGTGACCATGGTGCGTGAGTACACGATCGGCGGCCGGCCGCGACGATTCGATGCCACCATGACCCTCGCCGGCGGTGACATCGTGGACTACCTCGGCACGCACCAGCATCTCGCCGTCGATCTGCAGATGCACGCCGACGATCGCGGCAGACTGGTCATCACCACAGATGCCCAACGCTTCTACGCCGGCCCGGTCGGGTTCAGTTTCCCGATGCTGTTCAGCGGACGAGCGCGCCTGCGGGAGTGGTACGACGACGATGAGGAACAGTTCCACATCGACCTGCGGGTGGTGAACTCGGTGTTCGGGTTCCTGTTCGGCTACCGCGGCACCTTCACCTGCGAATGGAGCCCGGCCACCGATGCACCGCAGCGGCTCAAGCCAGTACGGCACGAGACGCGCACCTGACGCGCCGACCGTTTGCTCAGGCCGTGGGCCAAGATTCGAGGTCGGCCATCAGGTCCTTGTCATAGAGATCGACATGCGGCTGGAGCCCACCCTCATAGTGAAAGTCCGGCAACGCGACGACAGTCCGGGTCTCGCCCACGCCGGCGTTGGTGACCTTCGTGCGCACGCTCTCCACCCTCTCATCGACGCCAACGAACATCCAGAGTGCATCTCGATCCATCCGAGCATCCTCCGGCGCGGGATCTGAGGCGATTCCGGGGCAGGCGGTAGCGTGTGCCCCATGAGTGAGGCCGGATACGGCGACTTCGAGTTCGAGCGCAAGTTCTTCGTGCGCACGCTGCCCACAGACCTGTGGGACGAGCCGACGCCGGACGTGATCGTGCAGTCCTACTTCCTCGCCTCCGAGGGGTACGCGCTGCGGGTGCGGTTGCAGGCACCCGCCCCTGCGCTACTCGCCCGCGCCGACACGGCCACCGACGCCGCCACGGTCCTCAACGAGCTCACCGGGCAGTGGGAGCTGTGCACCCTCACCGCGAAGGGCCCGGCTGCGGGTGGCACCCGCTACGAGGCCGAGCGCGAGCTGGACCCGATCGTGGCCGAGGAGATGGTGCGTCGCGGCGGGGCGAAGGTGATCAAGCTCCGGCACGCCGTCTGGCTCGGAGAGGACGGCTGGGTGCTGGACCAGTTCCTCGGCACGAACGCCCCGCTGGTGATCGCCGAATGCGAGCGCGAGAGCCCCGTCACCGATCTGACGATCCCGGCGTTCTGCACCACCGAGATCTCCGACGACGACCGGTTCGCCAACGAGCAGCTCGCCGCCCGCCCGTACTCGGCCTGGGCGCGCCAGTTCAAGTCCGAGCTCTCCACTCGTGGACCGCGCTACCTGCAGGCGTTCGGGTCGAACACCTCCGGGCGTTGACCGAGCGAGCCTCGCGACCACCGAGTGGCCCGATTCCGCCTCGCTACCCACATGTGCACGCGGACCTACGCCGGGACATCCACTATGCGGTTCTGTGCAGTCATCCCATGACCGCGGAGAACCGCACAGTGGCAGTCGCCGGCCAGCCGGCAGCACGCGCACCGCGTTCGCTCCTACCCCACGCCCGCTACCCCGGGCACCGCGTCGCACAGGACGTAGACTCGGGCGCATGACTGCGACGTCCCCCGCGCGCTCGACCACCCCGGCGCGCTCGACCAGCGGCGGCACCCACCCGGCCACGCGCACGGCCGATCAGGTCGCTGCGGACGCGACCGCCGTCGTCGGCTCGGCAGACTTGAGCAACCGCGCCCTGCGCACCTTCCTGCACGGTCTGTCCGGCGTGGATCAGGTGGGCCTGGACGGGCGTGCGACCGTGCTCGGCACCCGCTCGATCAAGACCACGTCGAAGGCGTGGGCGCTCGACACGGTGATCGCCATGACCGATCTGACCACCCTCGAGGGTGCCGACACCCCCGGCCGGGTGCGCTCACTCGTCGCGAAGGCACTCAACCCCGAACCGGGCGACCCGAGCTGCCCGCGACCGGCCGCCGTCTGCGTCTACGGGGACATGGTGACCGTGGCGAAGCAGGCCCTGGGATCGGCACCGATCAACGTGGCCGCCGTGGCGACGGCGTTCCCCGCCGGTCGCGCGGGTCGAACCGCCCGACTCGCCGACACCACCGACGCCGTGGAGGCCGGCGCCGAGGAGATCGACATGGTGATCGACCGCGGCGCATTCCTCTCCGGTGACTACCGCAAGGTCTACGACGACATCATCGCCGTCCGTGAGATCTGCCAGCAGCGAGCCGGAGAACCCGCGCACCTGAAGGTGATCCTGGAGACCGGCGAACTCGCCACCTACGACAACGTCCGCCGCGCCTCCTGGCTGTCGATGCTCGCCGGGGCCGACTTCATCAAGACCTCCACCGGGAAGGTCTCCCCCGCCGCCACCCTGCCGGTGACCGTACTCATGCTGGAAGCCGTGCGCGACTTCCTCGCCGCCACCGGCGTGCAAGTGGGCGTCAAACCCGCCGGCGGGATCCGCACCTCCAAGGACGCGATCAAGTACCTGGTGGCTGTGAACGAGGTGGCCGGGGAAGCCTGGCTGGACCCGGAGTTCTTCCGGTTCGGCGCCTCCTCGCTGCTCAACGATGTGCTGCTGCAGCGTCAGAAGCTCGCCACCGGCGCCTACTCCGGCCCCGACTACGTCACGATCGACTGAGACTGAAGGCTGCTATGTCCCGCTTCGAGTACGCACCTGCCCCGGAGTCACGCGCCGTCGTCGACATCGACTCCTCCTACGGGCTGTTCATCGACGGCGAGTTCACCGAGGCCGCCTCCGGGCAGGCAATGAAGACCGTCAACCCAGCCACCGAGGAAGTCCTCGCCGAGGTGGCCGAAGCTGACGAGGCGGACATTGAAAGAGCTATCCGCGCGGCCCGCAAGGCCCAAGAGAAGGTCTGGGGCCCGATGCCGGGCTCCGAACGAGCGAAGTACCTGTTCCGCATCGCCCGCCTGCTGGCCGAACGCGCCCGCGAGTTCGCGGTGCTGGAGACCCTCGACAACGGCAAACCGATCCGCGAGGCACGCGATGTGGACGTGCCGACGGCGGCGGCGCACTTCTTCTACTACGCCGGCTGGGCCGACAAGCTCGAGCACGCCGGCTTCGGCCCGGACCCGCAGCCCCGCGGCGTGGCCGCGCAGGTGATCCCGTGGAACTTCCCGCTGCTGATGCTGGCATGGAAGATCGCACCAGCGCTCGCCGCCGGGAACACCGTGGTGCTCAAGCCGGCGGAGACCACCCCACTGACGGCACTGCTCTTCGCCGACCTGGTGCGCCAGGCTGACCTGCCCGCCGGAGTGGTCAATATCGTCACCGGCGCCGGCCCGACCGGCCAGACCCTGGTGACCCACCCGGGAGTGGACAAGGTGGCCTTCACCGGGAGCACCGCCGTCGGGCGGCAGATCGCCCGCCAACTGGCGGGATCACGAGTGCCGGCCACGCTGGAACTGGGCGGCAAGGCCGCGAACATCGTCTTCGAGGACGCCGCGGTGGATCAGGCCATCGAGGGCATCGTGAACGGCATCTTCTTCAACCAGGGGCAGGTGTGCTGCGCCGGCTCCCGGCTGCTGGTGCAGGAGTCGATCGCGGACGAGCTGGTGGACCGCCTCAAGGACCGCCTCGGCACGCTGCGCGTGGGCGATCCGCTGGACAAGAACACCGACGTGGGCGCCATCAACTCGGCCCGTCAGCTCGACCGGATCCGCGAGTTGACGCAGGCCGGGGAGGACGAGGGCGCCACCCGATGGACCAGCGACTGCCCGCTGCCGGAGAAGGGCTGGTTCTTCGCCCCGACGGTGTTCACCGACGTCTCCGCCGCGCACCGCATCGCCCGGGAGGAGATCTTCGGGCCGGTGCTGAGCGTGCTGACGTTCCGTACCCCGGCCGAGGCGGTGGCGAAGGCGAACAACACCCCCTACGGCCTCTCGGCCGGCATCTGGACCGAGAAGGGGTCGCGCATCCTCGCGATGGCGGACAAGCTGCGCGCCGGTGTGGTGTGGGCGAACACCTTCAACCGGTTCGACCCGACCAGCCCGTTCGGTGGCTACAAGGAGTCCGGGTACGGGCGCGAAGGCGGGCGGCACGGCTTGGCGCCCTACCTCAAGGGAGGGATCGGATGAGCGCGAGGAGCCCACGAATAGGCGGCGTGAGGAACGAGGGCCTCCGGAGCGAGGCACCGCAGCGCTCAGACCAGAGGGAGTCGCGATGACACCGACGAGCACCACGACGGCGGCACGGGTGGACGTGCGCAAGACCTACAAGCTGTTCATCGGCGGGAAGTTCCCCCGCTCGGAGTCCGGGCGCACCTACGAGGTGACCGACGCCAAGGGGCGGTTCGCGGCCAACGCCGCGCAGGCCTCCCGCAAGGATGCCCGGGACGCGGTGCGCGCCGCCCGCGCGGCACAACCCGGATGGGCCGGCGCGACGGCGTACAACCGCGGGCAAGTGCTGTACCGGGTGGCCGAGCTGCTGGAAGGCCGCCGGGCCCAGTTCGTGGCCGATGTGGCCGCCGGTGAGGGGCTCTCGGCGCGGCGAGCAGAGGATGCCGTCTCCGCCGCCATCGACCGCTGGGTCTGGTACGCGGGCTGGACCGACAAGGTGGCCCAGGTAGCCGGGAACGCGAACCCGGTGGCCGGCCCGTACTTCAACCTCTCGGTGCCCGAGCCCACCGGCGTGGTGGCTGCCATCGCCCCACAGAAGTCCTCCTTGCTCGGACTGGTGTCCGTGCTCGCGCCGATCCTGGTGACCGGCAACACCGTGGTGCTCGTGGCCTCCGAGGACCGCCCGCTGCCAGCGATCACGCTCAGTGAGGTCCTCGCCACCTCCGACGTGCCTGGCGGGGTGGTCAACGTGCTCACCGGCGGGACGGCGGAGCTCGCCTCTCCCCTGGCCCGACACCTGGACGTGAACGCCCTCGAGCTGGCAGGCGTCGTCGGGGCCGCCGACGTGACCTGGGGCGAGTTGGAGGCGGACGCCGCCGAGAACCTCAAGCGGGTGCGACGGCCGGCCGGTGAGAGCGAACCGAACTGGAAGGACGAGCAGTCGCTGGAGTCGATCCTCGCGTTCACCGAGACGAAGACGGTGTGGCACCCGAAGGGGATGTGAGGCTAGTCATCCGCCGGATCGTCATCGAGGACGTTCCGGAGGTGCTCAGCCTCCACCACGAGGCGCTGCTGGCCTCGGGTGCCCATGCCGGACCCGGGCCGTGGGACGACGATCTGCTCAAGATCGATGCCACCTACCTGGAAGCGGGCGGGGAGTTCCTGGTGGCGACGCTCGCAAACGGTGTCGTCGGGATGGGCGCATTCCGACCGATCGACAGCGTGACAGCCGAGATCAAGCGGATGCGCGTACTGCCACGGATTCAAGGTCGAGGAATAGGTCGTGCCATCGCCCATGCACTCGAAGACCGAGCGAGGGCATGCGGATTCCGTCGGCTCGTGCTCGATACGACGGAGCAGCAACGAGCAGCTGTCACGCTCTACACTTCGCTAGGTTTCGTCCCGATCGGAACAACCGTGTCCGCAGGCTTGCCGTCGCTCATCTTCGAGAAGCGGCTGACCTGATTGACGGACGTCGTCACCGGGGCAGGTCGAAGCGCTCGTCAGGGTCGTACTCGGTACGCGCAGCATCCAGCGCAGCGAGCACATCGATCTCCCGACGCGGCTCATTGTTCCGCCTCTGCTCGGCAATCCATTCCGCGAGCGACGGCTTGGACAAGTCTCGCTCCAGCACCTTCGTCACGTAATCCGACATCGTCATCCCTTCGCTTCGGGCACGCTCCCGTAGGGCTGCATGCAGCTCGTCCGGGAGGTTGCGTACCTGAAGCATCTTCACCCGATCAGGGTTTCATGTGCTGCACATGTCCGCAAGACTGTGGAAAACCAGCCGCCCTACGCGTTCAGCTCACGCGTGCAGCCGCGCGAGGAACTCCCGCGTCCTGGTCCGCTGCGGGCCTCCCAGCACCTGCGCCGGAGTGCCCGATTCGTGCACGCGTCCCTCGTGCAAGAAGCACACCTGGTCGGCGACGTCCCGGGCGAACGCCATCTCATGGGTGGCGATGAGCATCGTCATCCCCTCGCGGCGTAGTTCGGCGAGCAGCTCCAGCACCTCCCCCACGAGTTCGGGGTCGAGCGCCGAGGTCACCTCGTCCAGGAGCAGCAGCTCCGGGTCATTGACCAGGGCCCGGGCGATCGCCGCGCGCTGCTGCTGACCGCCGGAGAGCTGGTCCGGGTAGGCGCGGATCTTGTCCGCCAGGCCCACGCGGGTCAGCATCTCCACCGCAGCCGCCTCGGCCTCCCGCTTGTCCCGCCCGTGCACCAGGCGCGGCGCGAGGGTCACGTTGTCCAGCACGCTCATGTGGCCGAACAGGTTGTAGGCCTGGAACACCATCCCCATCCGCGCCCGGGCCGCATCGGCGTCCACCCACGGGTCGGCCAGGTCCACACCGCGCAGCTCGATCGACCCGTCGTCGACCTCCTCCAGCAGGTCGATCGCCCGCAACAGGGTTGATTTTCCCGAGCCGGAGGCCCCGATGAGCACCACACAGCCGTGCTCAGCGACCTCCAGGTCGAGATCGTCGAGCACCACGTGATCACCGAAGGACTTGCGTAGCCCGCTCACCCGCAGCAAAGGTGAGCCGGACGAGGAAGGAGGGGGCGCCGTCGTGCTCCTCGTGCTCATCGGATGCCCACCGCAGCACCGCGCGCGCCCCGCCAGCCCCGGCGAGCGTTGTACGCATCCACTGCCCGCGTCAGCGGCACCGACACCAACAGGAACAGGAAGCCCGCGGCCACGTACGGGGTGAAGTTGTAGCTGCCGGTCACCGCGATCTCGGCCACCCGGATCGCGTCGACGGCGCCCAGCACCGAGATCAACCCCGAGTCCTTCTGCAACGCCACCACCATGTTCAGCAGCGCCGGCACCACGTTGCGCACCGCCTGCGGAACCACGACCCGCCGCGTGGTCTGCCCACGGGTGAGACCCAGTGCCCGGGCGGCTGCCACCTGGGACGGGTGCACCGACTCGATCCCGGCGCGGAAGATCTCCGACAGGTACGCCGAATAGGTGAGCACCAGAGCGAGGGAGCCGAGGAACGCCGCCTGGTTCGGCAGCCACGGCAGCCGCAGCGCCGGCAGTCCGAAGCCCACCAACAGCAGCACCAGCAGCACCGGCACACCACGGAAGATGTCCACGTACCCCACCACCGCGGCACGTAACGGGAACAGTGCGGGCGCGGTAGTGGTCCGGGCAATCGCCAGCAGCAATCCGAGCACCAGCGAGACTGCCCCGGCGATCAGCCAGACCCGCAGGTTCAGCCACAGGCCCTCGGCGATGCCGGGCAGCACGTCGGTGAATTCGGCCGGGTCGAAGAAAGTCTCCCGTGCGCGCTCCCAGCCCGGCGAGGTCACCAGCACCCACCACGCCAGGGCCGCCACCACCACGGTGCTGAGCAGCGCCACGCCGAAGGAACGCCGACGGCGTCCCGCCCGGTAGGCGGCACGCTGCAGTGCTCTCTCGGACGGCTGCCAGGTGGTCATGCGAGTCGGATCAGCCGAGCTCGAGGATCCCCTCGGTCCCCAGCCACTCGCTGCTCAGTTCAGCGATCGTCCCGTCCTCCTCGAGCGCCTCCACAGCGGCCGAGATGCACGAGGTCAGCTCGGAGTCCCGGTCGAGCACGAACCCGAGCTGAGACGGGTCCCCCTCCTCGGGCAGCGTGCCGACCACGTCCGAATCCGGGAAGTACACAGTCGAAGCTGCCATCGCCTGGTTGACGTCCATCACCACAGCGTCGATCTGCCCGTTGGTCATCGCCTGCATCGCCTGGCCGGCATCGTCATAGGGCACGAGCTCGACGGCGTCACCCCACGCGGCCTCAGAGATCGGCATCGAGGTCTGGCCGGCCGTCACGCCCACCCGGGCGCCCTCGAAGTCGGAGAGCGCCGCAGCGTCCGCATAGTCACCCGACTCGTCCACAACCACGCCCTGGGCGGTGGTCAGGTACGGGGAGGAGAAGTCCACCACCTCGGCCCGCTCCTCGGTGATGGTGGTCTGGTAGGCCGCGAAGTCGAACGGCTTGATGCTCGGGGCGACGATCTGCTCGAAGGTCACCTCTTCCCACACCACGTCATCGACGCTGTAGCCCAGTTCCTCGGCCACGGCGTACACCAGCGCCGACTCGAAACCCTCACCGGTGGCTGGGTCCTCGCCCACATACCAGGGCTCGTAGGGAACCGACGTTCCGACGGTGAGCGTGCCATCCGTGATGGTCGGCAGGGCACCGGCGTCGCACTGCGACGAGGCGTCGGTGGCGCCGGGGCTCTCGTCGCCGTCGGTGCTGCCACTGGGGTCCGTGCACGCCGCGAGGGTGAGGGCGAGTGCAACGGCGGGGATGAGAGCGCGTACGCGCACGGTGATCTCCTCGGGGTGATAGCTGGATCGCAGCCGTATCGATGAGCTGAGCTCCGATGAGCGTATGTCATCGACAGCCGCCACCCGCACCGTGCGGTGAGGTGTCTCACGCACGCGCGATCGTCGCAGGACGCCTGCGACTACGCCTGCAGGCTCGGGCCCGCAAGTGAGGTCGCGTCGATCAGCCGGTGCACCGCATCAACACTCCCCTCGACGTGGAGACCCGGGACATCCTCGAGCGCGACCCCGCCGATCACGCACGACTTCCACTCCCGCGTGGTGGCCGCGACCGTGGCGGCCACCTGTTGCGGGGAGAACGACTTGACCACCTCCGCACCGTGCTCGGCGACTCGGGCCAGATACTCCACCGGCTCGGCGTCGGCGCGCCGGGAGTCACTCAGGTTCAGGCTCACACGCCACTCGTGTGTAAGTCCGGGAAGTGGCCGTGCATGGGCTCGCATCGCCAGGACGAGGGTGTCGGGGCTCATATCCGCATCGCGGGGAAGACCTGGGGAGCCGACCGCCCAGGCCGAGAGCGCCGTATTGACCGCTTCCAGCTGATAGCCCCACGCGGTGAGCTCGTAGGCGTCGGCCCGCCCCGGGCCGGGCAGCCGGCGGCGTTCGGCGATTCCCCGGGCGGTCAGGTCCTGCAAGCGCTGGGTGAGGACGGCCGGTCCGATTCCGATGATGTCCCGCTCCAGGTCGGAAAAGCGCTTGGGGCCCAGCAGCAGTTCCCGGACCACGATCAGCGTCCATCGGTCCCCGACGAGATCGAGCGCGTGGGCAGACGCGCAGCCGTCGTTGTACGAACCGTACGACCGTCGAGACACCATGACCAGATTGTACTATGACTATCGAAGTGTTGACTTCATTATTCATAGTTTCCGAGAGGCGCGAGGGGTTCTCGTCAGCCCCCAGCAGAAGGAGCCGTGGTGGCACAGACAGCAACAACGTGGCAGGACGATGACCTGTGGGCCCTGGCACGTGACGAGCGAAGCGCTCTCGCGGAGGATCTCGCCAGCCTGAGCAGCGAACAGTGGCGCCACCAGAGCCTGTGCAGCCAGTGGGACGTCGAAGACGTCGTGGCCCACCTCATCACCGCAGCGAGCCTGAACCAATGGAGCTGGCTGCGCAGTATGCTCGGCGCCCGCTTTCGTCCCGACGTGCACAACGACCGCCGGATCGCCGACCACCGCGGACCGACCCCAGCAGATACGCTCGACCGGTTTCGCCGCATCGTCGGCAGCACCACTGCGCCCTCGGGCCACACGGCGGCGTATCTGGGTGAGATCGTCGTCCACGCGCAGGTCATCCGACGCCCGCTGGGCCTGCCTCACACCCCGAGCACCGAGGCCCTGATACCGGTGGCGCAGTTCTTCGCCCGGCGAGACTTCGCGGTGAACAGCCGCACCCACGTACGGAACGTGGAACTGCGTGCGCACGACAGCGCCTTCTCCGCCGGATCCGGCCCCCTGGTCACCGGGTCGACGCTCGCCCTGGTGATGAGCATGGCCGGCCGCACCGCCTACGTCGACGAACTGGACGGGCCGGGCGTACCGATCCTGCGCCGGAATCTCGAAGTGGACGAGGTGTAGCCGGAGCCCACGCGCGAGATGGAGCCCGGCGTCCCTTCGTGCGGCGTGTCAGCCGCGTGCCGCCTCGAACCCGGGGATGATCTGGTCGGTGACGATCGCCTGCTTCACGTGATACGGCGCGAATGCGTTCCACGCGGCCTGCAGGGTCGCCTCCTCCAGATCGTCCAGGTCCCAGCCGGCCTCGCCGGTCAGCAGCTGCATCTCGTGGGTCATCGACGTGCCGGACATGAGCCGGTTGTCGGTGTTGATCGTGACGGCGAAGCCCAGGTCCCGCAGTGTGCTCACCGGGTGCATGGCGATCGTCGGCGCAATGCCTGTCTGCAGGTTCGAGCAGGGGCACACCTCCAGCGGGATCTGGCGGTCCAGCACCCAGGCGGCCACCTGACCGAAGGTGGCGTCCAGCCCGTCCTCCACGGTCTCGACCTCGATGTCCTCGATGATGCGCACCCCGTGGCCCAACCGCAGCGCACCACACACCTGCAGCGCCTCCCAGACGCTCTCCACGCCGGCCGCCTCCCCGGCGTGCACGGTGTAGGGCATGTTCGCCTCGCGCAGCATCCGGAACGCGCTGAGCTGGCGTGAGGGCGGGAAGCCGTCCTCCGGCCCGGCGATGTCGAACCCGACCGTCCCGGCATCGCGGTTCGCGAGCGTGAGCTCGGCGATCTCGTCGGCATTGTCAGCCTGCCGCAGCGCTGAGAGCAGCGTCCCCACCTCGATACGCATGCCTTCCTCGGCAGCCTGGGCTACGCCGTCGGCAATCCCCGCGTGCACGGCATCGACCACCTGCTGCAGGCTCAGGCCCCGGCGCAGGTGCTGCTCAGGCGCGTACCGCTGCTCGGCGTAGACGACGCCATCGGTGGCCAGATCGAGCACCGCCTCCTTGGCCACCCGGTGTAGCGCCTCCTCGGTCTGCATCACGGCCACGGTGTGCTCGAAGGTCTCGAGGTAGCGCACCAGCGTGCCGGAGTCGGCGGCGTCAACGAACCAGCGACCGAGTTCGTCAGGGTTGGTGGCGGGTAGCTCGTGGCCCACCTCGGCGGCGAGCTCGATCATCGTGGCCGGGCGCAGCCCGCCATCGAGATGGTCGTGCAGCAGGACCTTCGGCAGTGCGGCGATGGTGTCCGGGGAGAGCGTCATGAGCCGAGCCTATCCGCGAGTCACAACCGCATGGGAATCCCGCTACCTCGATCGAATCCCGGTACTGCTACCTCGAGCGGGATTCCAGCGACGCAGCGGGATTCGAATGCGCGGGAGACGCCCGTCGGCTTCCCTCAGCCCAGCAGGTTCGCCATCGCGAGCATCAGCCCCATTCCCCCCAGCACCACCACGGCGCCGCACGTCAGCCGCAGGACATCCCACCGGGCGGGGGCGTACGGCCCCCACCGTCGCAGGCTCCGCAGCACGGTGGCCAGCAGGGCGAACGCCGCCAGCGCCGCGATCGCCGCGATGATCGAGTGCTCCTGACGCTGCGCGGTGAGCGAAACCACCAGGGTTCCAAGCGTCACCGAGAGCACGGTCCGGTGCCAGGAGAGCATCGTGCGCTGCGGTTGCGCACCAGAGTCTCCCTCCAGCCCGGCCGTGGTCACGGGAGTTTTCACGTCACCACCTGGTAGACCGCATACCCGGCCATGGCCAAAGCGAACAGGGCAACCGCCGCCACCAGCACCGGCAGGATCCGTGGCGCGGGCAACGGCTCCCCGAGGCGCAGCGCCCGCTCGCGCCGTCGCCAGCCCGAGATCGCTGCCAGTGCGAGCACACCACCGGCCAGGCAGGCCATCCCGGCGATGATGTCGAGCACCTCGTTGCCCTCACCGAAGGAGGCGAGAGTGGTGAGGGCGACACCACCGGCCACGAGGGTCAGACCGGTGCGCAGCCACGCCAGCGCGGTGCGCTCGTTCGCGAGCGAGAATCGCACATCGGGTTCCGTGCCGACCCCATACACCGAGCGCGGACGACGGGTCTCCTCCTCCTCGGCGCCGCCATCGTCCCCCTCGGCGGAACGGGCCTCGTCCGGGTCGTCGTGCTCGTCGTCGTACTCGGCCGGCTCCACTCCTGCTGCCTCCCTCTCGTCAGCTTCCTATCCGATCGAGCACGATACCGGCTCGGGCCGGGCGCGCTCCTTCGGGGGCCAGCTGCACAGCATCGTCGAGCACCGCCATCGCGCGGGTGAAGCGCTCCGGGGTGTCTGTGTGCAGCGTCATCAGCGGCTCCCCGGCCCGGACCATGGCGCCGGGCTTGGCGTGCAGTTCCACTCCGGCCGCCGCCTGCACCGGATCTTCCTTGCGCGCCCGGCCGGCGCCGAGCCGCCAGGCTGCCACCCCGACGGCGTAGGCGTCCATCTCCATCACCACCCCGTCCGCGGGCGCGAGCAGGTGTTCGGTATGCCGGGCGGTGGGCAACGGTGCGTCCGGGTCGCCACCCTGCGCGATGATCATGGCCCGCCAGGAATCCATCGCCCTGCCGTCGGCAAGCGCCGCCGCCGGGTCGGCGTCGGGCCGACCTGCTGCCTCCAGCATCTCCCGTGCCAGCGCGAGGGTCAGCTCGACGACATCCGGCGGGCCTCCCCCGGCGAGCACCTCCATGGACTCGCGCACCTCGAGCGCATTGCCGGCAGTCAGGCCCAGCGGCGTGGACATGTCGGTCAACAAGGCGCTGGTGCGCACACCAGCGTCGGTGCCAAGGTCCACCATGGTGCGGGCGAGCTCGCGAGCGTCCTGGAGGTCCTTCATGAAGGCCCCGGATCCGACCTTGACGTCGAGCACCAGGGCACCGGTGCCCTCAGCGATCTTCTTGCTCATGATCGAGGAGGCGATCAGCGGAATGGACTCCACAGTGCCGGTCACGTCCCGCAGCGCGTAGAGCTTGCGGTCAGCCGGGGCCAACCCCGAGCCTGCCTGACAGATCACGGCCCCGACGTCGTCGAGCTGAGCCAGCATCTCGGCATTGCTCAGCGCCGCCCTCCAGCCGGGAATCGACTCCAGCTTGTCCAGCGTGCCGCCGGTGTGCCCCAGCCCGCGGCCGGAGAGCTGCGGCACGGCCACGTCGAAGACGGCCACCAGCGGCGCCAGCGGCAGCGTGATCTTGTCCCCCACGCCGCCGGTGGAGTGCTTGTCCACAGTCGGGCGGGTCAGGCCGGAGAAGTCCATCCGCTCCCCCGAGGCGATCATCGCGCCGGTCCACCGTGCCACCTCAGCGCGAGTCATCCCGCGCAGCAGGATCGCCATCGCGAGCGCCGACATCTGCTCTTCGGCCACGTCGCCGCGGGTGTAGGCGTCGATCACCCAGTCGATCTGGTCGGGCGAGAGTTGCCCGCCGTCGCGCTTGGTCCGGATCACGTCGACTGCGTCGTGGCTCATGGCCTCACCTTACGACCGCCTCCCCCGGAATCCGTCGTCGATCTGGCTACCTCTCAACGACCAATTCGACGAGCGATTCGCATCGGTCCGGAATCCCTCGTCGATTTGGCTACCGTGGGCGACCAGATCGACGACGGATTTCGGTGGGCTCAGGTCTCGCGCTGGCCCCGGCCCAAGTCCTCGGGCCCGAAGGCGCCCGGGAGCACCTCGTTCATCGTGCAGATCCCGGCCACCGAATCGACGAGCAATTCCGGGCCGCCGTGCTCCCACAGCAGCTGCCGGCAGCGCCCGCACGGCATGATCTGCTCTCCGCGCGAGTCGACGCACGTGAAGGCCACCAGTCGACCACCGCCCCCGGTGATCAGTGCCGACACCAGCGAGCACTCCGCGCACAGGGTCACCCCGTACGCGGCGTTCTCCACATTGCAGCCCACGACGACGTCCCCTGCGTCCGTGAGCGCCGCCGCCCCGACCGGATAGCGCGAGTAGGGCACGTAGGCACGCCGCATCACCTGCTGGGCTGCCTCCCGCAACGCGTCCCAGTCGACGGCGTCCCTCCCCCCGCCGGGTGAGGTCACCTCGCCGGGAGGCTCCGCCGTCATGAGGGGTAGGCCTTCCCTGCGCCCGCCGGCGGGCGCACCCGCCCGACCAGGCCGGCCACCGCGAAGATCGTGGCCAGATAGGGCAGCATGGCGAGGATCTCGTACGGCACCGGAGAGCCGATGTTGTTCAGCACCCGGTTCAGGGAGTCGGCGAAGCCGAACAGCAGGGCGGCGGCGAGCGCCCCCGTGGGGCTCCACCGGCCGAGGATCATCGCGGCCAGCGCGATGTAGCCGCGCCCCTCGGTGACCTCCTTGGTGAACGCCAGCCCGGCCGCCACCATCGACGCACCGCCGAAACCTGCCACGGCGGAGCCGAAGACGACGTTGCGATAGCGGGTGCGGTTGACGTCGATACCGACCGTGTCGGCTGCCTTCGGGTGCTCACCCACGGCCCGCACGCGCAGTCCCCAGCGGCTGCGGAACAGGCCGATGTGCAGGGCCACCACGGCCGCGTACATGGCGTAGACGATGATGTTCTGGTTGAAGAGGGCCTCACCGACCACCGGAATGTCCGCCAGCAACGGGATACGCAATGCAGGCAGCTGCGGAGGGTTGTTCAGACGCAGCGGATCGTCAGAGAGCACCGTGGAGAACAGGTAGCTGGTCAGCCCCAGCACCAACACGTTGACCACCACGCCGACGATGATCTGATCCACCCGGTACTTGATGGAGAAGACAGCGAGAATCAGTCCCACGAGGGCACCGCCAACCGGGGCGGCGATCAGCCCGACGTAGGCGTTGCCGGCCACAGTCGCCAGGACGGCGGTGAGGAAGGCACCGGCGAGCAGCTGCCCCTCGATCGCGATGTTGATGACGCCGGAACGCTCGCACAGGAGCCCGGCGAATGCGCCGAAGATCAGCGGCAGCGCCGCCGTCATGGCCGTGCTGAGCAGGAACGGCAAGGGGAGACCAGAGGCATTCCCGGCCACGGCCCAGATCAGGAACGCGAACACCAGGCAGATCCCGAACACCACCGGCACGGCCATCGAGCGACGACGGTTCTGCGCGGTCCAGAAGCTCAGCCCAGCCAGGGCGAACGCCACCAGAACCAGCGCCAGAGCCGCCGCGCGGGAGCCGATCACCAGGTCTGGCAACTGCCACGCGGCGCTCGCACCAGTGAGTTCGATCGTCGACTCGAGCCCAGCCGGTGTGAACAGCGCGAACCCGAACAACGCGAGCGCCGCCAGCACAGTCATGATGATGGGCGTGCGCCAGGAGATCGGGGCAAGAAGGACGGGATCGCGCGTCGGGCGGGTAGGAGCGCTGACACTCATCTGGTGGCCTCCTTCGCACGGGCCGCGACTCGCGTGCGCTGCGGATCGGGCAGCCTGAACAGCGTCCGCACGAGCGGCGGAGCCGCGATGAACAACACGATCACCGCCTGGATCACGAGGATGATGTCGACCGGGGTGTCGGCCACGGTCTGCATCAGAGCGGCGCCCGCGCGCAACGCCCCGAAGAGCATCGCCGCGGCGACGATCCCGCCGGAGCGGTTGCGCCCGAGCAACGCCACAGTGATCGCATCGAAGCCGATCGTGCCCGCACTGCTGGCGCGAAAGGTGCCCTCGACACCGAGGATCTGCATCGCTCCACCGGCGCCGGCGAGCATACCGGCGGTGACCATCACCATCACGAATACCCGGTTGACGGAGATGCCGGCGGTGCGGGCAGCGTGCATGTTCGCCCCGACCGCCCGGAACTGGAAGCCGATCGTCGAACGCTCCATGAGCCACCACACGCCGAGGGCGGCGAGCAGTGCGAGGGGGAAGCCCCAGTGCAGCGGCGACCAGCTGCCGAGGAGTGAAGGCAGCTCGGCAGTCTCGGCCACGTGCGGTGCGATCGGGCGGTTGGCCTGCACTCGGTACACCGCAGTGGTGAGCAGGTAGGCCACGAGGTAGGTGGCGATCCAGTTCAGCATGATCGTCACGATCACCTCGTTGGCGCCGGTGCGGGCCTTGAGGATGCCGGCGATCCCCGCCCACAACCCACCGACGAGCACCGCCGCACCCAGGGCCAGTACCAGGTGCAGCAGGGAGGAGAAGGGGCCGGTGCCGGGCGGGACGAACGTGAATCCCACGAGGGAGGCGGTTGCGGCCCCCATGAGGACCTGCCCCTGAGCGCCGATGTTGAACAGCCCGGATCGGAACCCGATCCCGATGCCCAGTGCCGCCAGGATCAGTGGGGTCGCCTCCACCATCGTCTTCGTCAGCGGCGAGATCGCACGGCCCAGTTCGGCCACCCCGCCGCCCGTGAGCACCGTGTAGTCGAAGACCGAGCCCCGGAACAGAGCGACGTAGGTGCCGGCGATGCTCGACCACGCGGCGGAGAGCAGATCGGCGGGGCGGGCGAAGAAGTACCCGGCCGAGGCGCGGACATCGGCATCGGCCACCGCGATCAGGACCGAGCTGATCACCAGGGCTGCGACGATCGCCAGTAGCGTCAGGAGCCAGCTGCCAGTGAGCATCTCGTGCCGGAACGTCGCCCAGCGTGCTTGGCTGCTCGTCGGCCCGTCGTCCACCGGGTGCGGTCGCGGTGAGGTGTCCGGAACGGCCGGGGCCTGGGCGGCCCGACGGGCACGACCGGAGTCCTCGGGCCCCCTGCCATCAGGCTCGGCTTCCGTGTGCGCTTCAGGCTGCTGGGGCGCGGCTGCCTGGGAGGGTGCGTCGGCATCCGGCTGCGCCGCGTCCGGCTGCGCACCCGTCCTCTCAGGCTTCTCGCGCCCGTCGTTGTTCTCGCTCAACTCGGTTCCTCGCCCTCGACCTCGTGCATCGCCGTCGGGTGCTCCACGGCCTCCTGCCGTGCCTCCTCGGGTGGCACGCCCGCCATCATCAATCCGAGCACGTCGCGATCGGTGCCGGCCTCGACGATGCCGACGATCGACCCGCGGTACATCACGGCGATCCGGTCGGCGATGGAGAGCACTTCATCGAGCTCCGTGGACACGATGAGCACCGGGGTTCCTGCGTCGCGCTCGGCAATGATGCGCTGGTGGACGAACTCGATCGATCCCACATCGAGGCCGCGGGTGGGTTGGGAGGCGACGAACAGCCGCAGCGGGCGGGACATCTCCCGGGCGAGGACGACCTTCTGCTGATTCCCGCCCGAGAGCGTGCTGACCGGATCGTCGATCGAGGTGGTGCGGACATCGAAGGCCTCAACAGCCTCGGCTGTCTTCTGCCGCCCGACGCCCAACTGCATCGCCGGACCCTTCGCGTAGGGCTCTTGGGCGTACTGGTCCAGCACGAAGTTCTCGATGATCGAGAACGAGGAGATGAGTCCGTCCTTGCTGCGGTCCTCGGGTACGAATCCCACACCCGCGCGCAGCACCTGATCCACACTCTTGCCCAGCAGCTCGGTCCCGTCCAGGGTGATCGAGCCTGCGGTGGCCTTACGTAGCCCGAGGAGCACCTCAGCGAGCTCGGACTGCCCGTTGCCCTGCACACCGGCCACGGCGAGCACCTCACCGCCCCGGATAGTGAACGACACGTCCCGCACCACGGGCGAACCCACAGCGTCCAGGACGCTGAGACCGGCAACCTCCAGAGCCTGCTCGTTCGGCTCGGCTGGACCCTTCTCGACACCGAGCGAGACATCCCGGCCCACCATCAGTGACGCGAGCTCGGCCTGGGAGTCGGTCGGCGAGGCCGTACCAACAACCTTCCCTCGCCGGATCACAGTGATCTCGTCGGCGACGGCGCGCACCTCCCGCAGCTTGTGCGTGATGAACACGATGGCCGTGCCGGAGTCCCGCAGCTGACGCATGATCTCGATCAGCTCGTCGGTCTCCTGCGGGGTGAGCACCGCCGTCGGCTCGTCCAGGATCAGCACCTTCGCGTCCCGGGAGAGCGCCTTGATGATCTCCACCCGCTGCTGCACCCCGACCGGCAGATCTTCGATCTTCGCATCCGGGTCCACGTCGAAACCGAACCGGGCCGAGATCTCCCGCACCAGGGTGCGTGCCTGCTCCAGGCCGATGATGCCCAACGGTCCCGTGGGTTCGTGCCCGAGCACGACGTTCTCGGCGACGGTGAAGACGGGGATCAGCATGAAGTGCTGGTGCACCATGCCGATCCCGGCGGCCATGGCGTCTCCGGGTCCGTGGAAGGTCACGGGTTCGCCGTCGATGAGGATCTGGCCCTCGTCCGGGGTGTACAGCCCGTAGAGGACGTTCATCATCGTGGACTTACCGGCGCCGTTCTCCCCGAGGAGTGCGTGGATGCGGCCCGGTTCGAAGGTGAGATCGATCCGGTCGTTGGCCACGAGAGAGCCGAAACGCTTGGTGATCCCGCGAAGCTCGAGCGTCATCTCGTCCCTTCCTGTCTCCTGCGGCGCCGGTGCCGTCTCGCCGCACTCTAGCCCGCATCGTCACCGCAGACACGCCTGGCCCGGGTGCTCTCGCACCCGGGCCACGCGTCACTGTCATTCGATCAGTTGGCGCTGGGCGAGGTGACCTCGAGCTCACCGGCGATGATCTGCGCCTGCAGGTCCTCGATCTCGGCCTGCAGCTCCGCCGGCACTGCATCCTCGAAGTCGTGGAACGGGGCCAGGCCCACACCACCGTTCTCCAGGGTGCCCACGTACGGCTCGGCCGAGAACTCGCCGCCCACCGAGGCGTCGATGGTGTCGTAGACAGCAGTCTGGATCTGCTTGAGCACTGAGGTGAGGATGAGCTGCTGGTAGTCGGCGTTCGCCGGCTGCTCGTACCCGTCCGAGTCGACCCAGATCACCGAGACGCCCTCGTGCTCAGCGGCGGCACGCAGCGATCCAGATCCCACGGGACCGGCCACCGGGAGGATGATGTCGGCGCCGTCGGCGATGAACTGCTGCGTGGTGTTGTAGCCGTTCTCGGTGTTCGTGAAGTCACCGGTCATCGACCCGTTCTGGGCCTCCTTGTCCCAGCCCAGCGCCTGGACGTCGGTGCCGTTCGCCTCGTTGTAGGCGGCGACGCCGTCGACGAAGCCGTCCATGAAGATCGTCACCGAGGGGAACGGCTGGCCGCCGTAGGTGGCCACGGTGCCGGTCTCGGTCATCCCGGCAGCGAGGTAGCCGGCCAGGAACGCGGCCTCCTGGGTGTTGAACAGCAGTGGCTTGGCGTTGTCCAGCTCGACGGGGTTGAACTCGGCGTCCGAGAACGCGGAGTCGACGAGGGCGAAGTTGAGGTCCGGGTTCGCTTCGGCAACTTCCTGGATGGTGTCTTCGAGGGCGAAGCCTACGCCGACCGTCAGCGAGCATCCGGCCTGCACCATCGCGTCGGCATTGGCGGCGTACTGGCCCGGGTCGGTGGACTCGGCATCGCGGACCTCGATCCCGAGATCGGCTTCGGCCTGAGTGAGGCCGTTGAACGCCGACTCGTTGAAGGAAGCGTCGTCCCAGCCGCCCTCATCAGAGATCAGACATGCGGTGAAGTCGGTGCTCTCGCCACCGGTCTCCTCCCCCGCGGTGGTCTCCTCACCGGTGGCCTCGGGCTCCTCCTCGGGCGCGGCGCCACAGGCGGCGAGGGTCAGGGCTGCTGCAGCCACCAGGGCTGCGGGAAGGGTCTTCTTCACGTCGCTACTCCTTGTGAGAGACGGCTCGGCATCGGTCCGTCCGAGCGGCTGTCTGTGACCATAGCCCGGCACACCGACCGCTGTGTTACATGCTGAGATACCAGAGGCAGTTGTTATCGAACTGGTACTTCGCTGGTAGCGCCATGATCCTCGTGCAATCGACGGCCTGCGTCCAGGGCGACCTGTGCCAGGAACCTCGCCCCGACGCCGATCGCTCGCTCGTCCACGATCAGCTCAGGCTGATGCAGGTCGTAGCTGCGTCCGCCAGGGGTGCGGGTCCCCAGCCGCGCCATCGCCCCCCGGGTGTGGGTGAGGTACCAGCCGAAGTCCTCACCGCCGAGCGACTGCTCCGTGAGCTGCACCGCGTCCTCGCCGAGGATCGCCTCGGCCGCGTCCTCCATCAGCCGCACGCTCTCGCCGTCGTTGTCCACCGGCGGCACGCCGCGCACGATCTGCACGTCCACCTCCACCCCGGTCGGGGCGACAATCTGCTCGACCACCTCCCGCAGCAGGTGCTCGGCCTGATCCCAGGCGCGCACGTCGAGACAGCGCAGCGTCCCCGAGATGGTGCCGGTGGTCGGGATCGCATTCGATGCCGTACCCGCCTTGATCGCGCCCCAGGTGAGATTGACCCCGGCCCGCGGATCCAGGCGCCGGCCCAGCACTGCCGGGGTGGTGGTGGCCACCAGCCCGAGGGCGTAGACGACGTCGGAGGTCAGGTGCGGGCGCGAGGTGTGCCCGCCGGAGGAGGTGACAGTGACCGAAACCGTGTCGGAGGCGGACGTGATCGGACCGATCCGCGTGCCCACATGCCCCACGTCCAGCTTCGGGTCGCAGTGGATGGCGAAGATCCGGTCGACGCCTTCGAGTGCCCCGGCCTTGAGCAGATCCAGCGCACCGCCCGGCTGCAGTTCTTCGGCCGGCTGGAACAGCAACCGCACACCGGAGGGGAGCCCCTCTTCCTCGGCGAGCCGGGCGAGAGCCAGGCCCGCGCCGAGCACCACGGAGGTGTGCACGTCGTGCCCGCACGCGTGGCTCACCCCGCGGACCGTCGACGCAAACTCCAGGCCCGTCGCCTCCTGCACCGGGAGGGCGTCCAGATCGGCCCGCAGCGCCACGCGGCGATGGCGGCGGGATGCTGGTCCCGCGCTGGTCCCAGGTGGGTCGATATCGACGGCGAGCCCGGTCGGGGTGAACCGGTGCACGTGTAGTCCCGCCAGCTCGAACCGTTCGGCGAGCCGGTCGCTGGTGCGCTTCTCGGTGCGAGCAAGCTCGGGGTGGGCGTGCACGTCTCGGCGGAACGCGATCAGCTCATGGGCGAGGTCGTCGAGGATCGTGGCGAGCCGGCGGGTGTTGGTGTGCACCTGCCTGAGGGTACCTGCGAGGTGACCACCGCGCCGGGCGCCGGGCCCGCAGCGGTGACCTGCGCCGTCGGCGATCAGATGAGGCTTCCACCCTCGGAGGCGAGCCGGTCGACCACGTCTTTGACCCGCTGTGCCTGGTCGCGGGTCGTCACCAACAGGGCGTCCGGGGTGTCCACCACGACGGCGTCCGGCACCCCGAGGAGCACCACGCGCCGTCCGGGGGTGGGAGCCACGACCGATCCTGGCGAATCGAGGGAGAGCACGTCCTGCGGGTCACCGAGCGTGCGCACACCATCGGCCCCGGTGGTCAGCAGCCGTCCGAGGGAGCGCCAGTCGCCGACGTCATCCCAGTCGAACTCGCCCGGCACCACGGCCACTCCCCCGGCCGCGGCCACAGGTTCGGCGATCGCATGGTCGATGGCGATCTTCGTCAGAGTGGGCCAGAGCCGGGTGAGGACGGCGTCGCGGTCCGCGGTGTCCCATGCAGCCGCGATCTCCTCCAGCCCGGCTGCGAGGGTTGGTTGGAGCCGGGCGAGATGGTCGAGCAGCACGCGCGCCCGCACCACGAACATCCCCGCGTTCCACCGGTAGGCACCGGTGGCGAGATACCCGGCGGCGGTCTCCGCGTCGGGCTTCTCAGTGAAGCCGAGCACCTGGTGGGCACCGGTGGCAATCGGATCGCCGACATGGATGTAGCCGAACGCGGTAGACGGCTCCGTGGCCCTGATGCCGATAGTGACCACATAGTCCTCGGCAGCGGTGGCCACGGCAGTGCGTACGGCGGCGGCAAAGGCGGCGTGATCGGTGATGACGTGGTCGGCGGCGAAGGAACCGAGGATCACGTCGGTGCCGGGATGGCGCCTGGTCAGCACAGCGGCAGCCAGCCCGATCGCAGCCATGGAGTCCCGCGGGGAGGGTTCGACGAGGACGTTCTCGGCGGGGAGCTCGGGCAGCTGGTCGGCGACCGCGTCGACGTGAGGCTCGCCGGTGACCACGAGCACGCTGTCGCTGAGGGGGGCGAGCCGGTCCAGGGTGCCTTGGATCAGGGTGCGGCCCGTGCCGGTGAGATCGTGGAGAAACTTCGGGTTCCCTTGCCGCGAGAGCGGCCACAGGCGGGTCCCTGCTCCCCCGGCAGGCACGATGGCATGAAAGGACTGCGTCATCGGCCGAGCCTATCCACCCGTACCGAACTGACGATCCTCAGCCACACCGTGCCTCATGTGGCACGGCACCGGTCACGGCCGTCGATTCCGTACCCACCCGTACGCGCCCGAACGCTCAGGCCCGCCGCGCGCCGCTGATCTTGCGCCCGACCCAGCCGATCAGGCCGCCCCAGTAGGGCTCCGGCGGTGGCGGGAACTCGGGCTGCACCCGCCCGGTGACCGGGTCGTGCTGCCACTCGAGGGTCCTGGGATCGCTGAGCGTGACGTAGTTCGGCGTCTCGTCGAAGTGGGTGATCATCTCGTCCGCCACCTCGGGGTGGGCGGGCGCGTTCGCGGTCCACGCCGCCACGATCAACGTGACTCGCACCACCAGGTTGATCCACAGCAGCAGGGTGCCGAGCACGGCCGCGGAGGCGAAGATCGGGTTCTCGCTGAGGTTGCCCCCGACCACGGAGGTGCCGAGGTAGCGCAGCGCACCGGCACCGATCGCGGCGAGCAGAGCCCCGAGCACGAGGTCGTGCCTCGGGGGCCTCACTCCGGCCAGGGTGCGGAAGACCCACATGAACACGGCCCAGTCCACGAGCAGCACGATCACCAGCCCGAAGATGCGCAGCAGCCACTGCCCGGCGCTGGTGCTCTCCCAGCCGGCGAGCGAGAGCAGCCACTCACCGGCCGCTCCGGCGGCGATGCCCATGGCGGAGGTGAGGATCACCGAGAGCACCAGCCCCACGAACCCGAGCACATCGCGCAGTTTGCCGAGCACCGGATGCTCGGGCGGGGAGACGAGACCGAACATGGTGCGAATCGAGGACCGGAGCGCAGCGGGCACGCGGAAGGCCATGTTGATCAGGACAAGGGTGGCGACGATCCCGGCGATCCCGGTGCCGGTGTCGAACTCGAGGCTGGCGGGGTCGATCAGGCCTCTGTCGAATTCCTCGGTCTCAATCAGTCCGGGTAGCGACTCGGCCGCAGCGTCGATCACCTGCTGACGCAGCTCCTCGTTCCCGCCCAGCACTTTCATGAACGCGGTGTAGGCGATGGTGAGGGCACCGAACACCGAGAACAACCCGGCGAACGCGATCCCGCCCGCGAGGAGGTTGCCGTTGGCTGCCCCGTATCTCGAGAGCGCCCGCATCACGCGGGTCTTCTTCAGCCAGTCGATGAAGCCTGCCAGTCCGGTGTTCGTGCCTGCCATGGGTCCAGCATGTCGAAACCGGGCCGACGATGCATCTACCTGTCAGGAATGGAACTGACCGGTACACCGCCATCGAGTGCTCTGCGCGGCCCGCGTGGCATGTTCCCGTCGGTGTCGTCCGGAATGTGCCCCGAACGCCGTCAGGAGGTCAGGGCGTAGGTGCACACGTCGCGCCAGACGCCGTCTTCGCCATGCTCGTAGAGACAGAAGTGCGCCACAGGAAAGACCGCGTCGAACTCGGCCATGGTGTCGGCCGCCTCGTCCAGGGCGGACTCGTCCACGGCATGGGCCAGGGTGACGTGCGGGTGGAACGGGAAGCGGAGCCGCTGTGCCAGCGGCCCGTCGTTGACCGCCTCTTGCAACGCGGCGCAGGCATCGGTTCCGGTGCTGAGCTGAACGAACACGACCGGCGAGACCGGCCGGAAGGTGTCAGTGCCGTTGAGTTCGACCACGAAGGGCCGCTGATCGGTGGCGATCCGCGCGAGGTGGGCCTGTACGTCGGCGATTGCGTCCTCCGGGATGTCGGTGGGAGGCAGCAGCGTGATGTGCGGGGGAATCGAACGAGCCAGCGGGTCGTCGGCACGCAACCTCGCCCTGGTGAGGCTGGCGGCATACGGCTCCGGCACAGGGATGGCGACGCCGATGCGCACATGGCCGGGTGGGACGGGGACCCCGACCGGCGGTGGAGGCACGGTCGGGTCGGGAGCGCTCGTCGCTGCCGTCTCGGACGCAACAGGGTCGCTCGCGCGTATCGTCGTCGACTGGCCGTGCGTCATCGCACGCTCCGTCGGGGACTCGGCCGGAACCTCATCGTCGTATTGTGCACGACCTCGCTGACCACTGATCCCCTCCTACCGCCATGTCACATTGTGTGCGAACTAGTGCGAACTTGTGACACACTGGTGGTGTGACTGGACTCCCGGACCTCAGCACCACGCGCGTGCGCCGCACACCCACCACCTTGGCCGACGGTCGTGAGTTTTTCTACTACGACGATTCCGAGCCGTACGTCTCGGGCGAGCACACCCGCCGCCTGGACGATCCGCGCCCGTTGCCGGACAGGTTCGCCCCGATCGAGGGACCGGACGGATCGACGCAGCCCGTCACCGGCCCGCAGATGCGCTACGACGTGCTCACCGGCGAGTGGATCCCGATGGCCTCGCACCGGATGAATCGCACGTTCCTACCCGGGCCGGACACCAATCCGCTCGCCCCGGCCAAGCCCGGCGCCGACTACACCGACGGTGAGATCCCTGCCACCGACTATGACGTCGTCGTCTTCGAGAACCGCTTCCCGTCACTGATGCGGGTCCCCGGCGAACCGGACGAGACCACCCGCCTCGATGGCAACGATCTGTACCCGGTGCGCCCCGCCGTCGGGCGGTGTGAGGTGATCTGCTTCTCCCCGGACGCCGACGCCTCGCTGAGCTCAGTCAGTCCCACGAGGATGCGCACCATCGTGGAGGCGTGGGCGGACCGGACTGCGGCACTGCACGCGATCGATGGCGTGCAGCAGGTGTACTGCTTCGAGAACCGCGGCGCGGAGATCGGCGTCACGCTGCACCACCCGCACGGGCAGATCTACGCCTACCCGTTCCTCACCCCGAAGACCCAGACGATGCTGCACCAGGCCGTCGCGCACCGCCAGCGCACGGGGCGCAACCTCCTCAAGGACGTGCTCGAGGGCGAGCTGGCTTCGGGACGGCGGATCGTCGGCGAGTCCGAGCACTGGGTCGCCTACGTTCCGGCGGCGGCGCGCTGGCCGGTCGAAGTGCACGTGGCACCGCGCCGGGACGTACCGGACCTGCCCGCCACCACCGACGCCGAACGCACCGACTTCGCCGAGCTATACCTGAACCTGCTGCGCCGGTTGGACCAGTTCTTCGTCGACGCCGACGGCACGCCGATGCCGCTGCCCTACATCTCCGGCTGGCATCAGGCTCCCGTGGTCCACGGCCGGGACGATCTGCGCCTGCACCTGCAGCTGTTCTCGATCCGCCGCGCGCCCGGAAAGCTGAAGTTCCTGGCGGGGTCGGAGTCCGGAATGGGAGCCTGGATCAGCGACACCACCCCGGAGAAGATTGCCGACCGGCTCAAGGAGATTTCGTGAACGCGCGGAGCCCCCGCGGAGGTAGGGCAAGGAACGAGACCTGCCGCAGCGAGGCAGCGGCACGCGAGGAGGGCACAGCGTGAGCACCACCGTCCACGCCTGGACCGAGGACGAGGGCGCGGCCCAAGCCCGCCAGACCTTCGCCGGCACCTTCACCGGCGAGCCCGATGGCGTGTGGTCGGCGCCAGGCCGGGTGAACCTCATCGGTGAGCACACCGACTACAACGGTGGCCTGTGCCTGCCGATCGCACTGCCCCACCGCACGTACGTGGCGCTACGGCGCACCGATGACGGCGCAGCCCAGCTGGTCTCCGAGCGGGAGCCTGGCGTGTGGTCGGCCGAGTTGGACGCGGTCGCGCCCGGCGCCGTTCAGGGCTGGGGAGCGTATCCGGTCGGGGTGGCCTGGGCGCTGGAGCAGGCCGGGCACCGGGTCGGCGGTTTCGACGCTGCGGTGGCCTCATGCGTCCCGTATGGATCGGGGCTGAGCTCTTCGGCGGCACTGGAGTGCGCGTTCGCAGTCGCGTTCGCCGATGTGCCGGGCTGGACGGGCCCGGACGCCGGCACGGATTCCGGGCGCGTCGAGCTGGTAGACGCCTCCATCCGTGCCGAGAACGAGATCGCCGGTGCCAACACTGGCGGGATGGACCAGGCGGCCTCGCTGCGCGCCCGAGAAGGTCACGCGCTGCTCCTGGACTGCCGGGACGGGTCCGTGCGGCACATCCCGTTCGACCTCACCGAGGCGGGGCTGGAACTGCTGGTGATCGACACCAAAGCAGAGCACAGCCTCGTGGACGGTCAGTATGCGCAACGGCGCGCGACCTGTGAAGCAGCGGCGGAGACGCTCGAGGTGCCGACACTGCGGGAAATCTCGCCAGACCGGCTGGACGGGGCGTTGGCCGCCCTGCCCGACGAGGAGTCGCGTAAGCGGGTGCGGCACGTTGTCACCGAGATCGAGCGCGTGCAGCAGTTCGTCGCCCTGCTCGACGCCGGACGGGTTCGTGAGGTGGGGCCCCTGATGGATGCCTCGCACGCGTCCCTCGCCGAGGACTACGAGGTCTCGTGCGCGGAGCTCGACGTGGCTGTGACGGCCGCTCGCTCGGCTGGCGCACTGGGCGCCCGGATGACCGGCGGCGGGTTCGGCGGATCTGCGATCGCGCTGATCGAGGCAGGTACCGGTGAGGCCGTGTCGGCGGCGGTCAAGCAGGCTTTTGCGGACGCCGGTTTTGGTGCGCCGGCGTTCCTGACGGCGACCGCGTCGGGCCCGGCGCACTGATCCGGGCCTCCAGCCCGGGTAGGCACCATCAGTTCTCGTGCCGGGTAGGCGCCATCAGTTCTCGTCACCGACGCACCGGACCGACAGCGGCTGACACCCACCGACCCGGAAGACCGCCTACCGCGTCGAGCGGTGTCCGAGGCGCCATCGCCTGTCGCTCTGTCACCGCGGAACCGACGATCGTCGTCACCTACCAGCGCGGTACTCCGGCCCGGGCGGAAGCGATCTCGGCGGGTCGGTTTCGTCGCCGAGCATGCTCCAGCGCGGTCGGACTAGTTCCAGAGCGGTCGGTCTGACTCGTTCCAGAGCACGAGCAGGACGCGCCCTGAGCCGCGCCTAGCCTCGTGCCATCCGAGCCCAACAGCCCCGTCGTCAGAACTGCGTGACCGAGCCAGCCACGGCGGTGATCCCCGCTACCGCGAGCCATGCGCACATTGTGACGTTCAGTTCTCGCCAGGGATATCCCGTCATGTCGCGGAGCAGACGCCGGAGAGCGTCGCAGATGGCAGCAGCCATGATCCCCACCAACCCGAGCCCGACAAGCACTGAGGAGTCGGGAGCAAGGAACATCAGACCAAGTGCCCAACCGAGTCCGATGGCGGGTACCACGAGCCTGATCGCGTGGACGATGAGCCGACGCCGACTCACCTCATCCGCACGTGCCCTTGCCGCGCCGGGTGCGCGGGGTAGCTGATCCGACATGGTGGTCCGCCCCTTCCGCTCACCCTCCACGGTAGACGAGAGGCTCCGACCGCGACATGTCTAGTGCGTCTCGGATCGCCACAGGTCGATCGCCACGTCCACGAGTTCCACCCGGTCCAGGGTGTGCACGTCCGAGAGCGGGATCCAACGCGCCTCGTCGGTGCTGCCATCAATCTCGTGCCGTAGTTCGCCACCGATGATCGTGGCCCCGTAGATCGCCCGCACTGCCTTCATCGGGCCGACACCGTGCAGGCGCCGCTCAGCAGGCACATGGTGCGTATCGATGCCGAGCAACCGGCCTGGTTCGACCGTATAGCCAGTCTCCTCCCACACCTCCCGGACGATTGTCTGCTCGGCGGTCTCAGTGAGTTCCGCTCCACCCCCGGGCATGCTCCAGCGAGGTCGGTCGGACTCGTTCCAGAGCGCAAGCAGGATGTGTTCGCTGCCGCGGCGGGACTCGATGATCACGCCATAGGCGGCGAACCGGGTATCGAACTGCACGAGCCGGAAGTCTACGCATCCCCCGCACACGGAGCACGCTCACTCGCTCACGCTGCCCCCTCGAGTTCGTACCTGACCCGCAGTGGCGCATGATCGGAGATCCGCTGGTCGTAGGCCGGCGCGCGGTCCACCACCGCCTCAGCCGCGAACGGCGCAAGCGCGGGGCTGGCGAACTGGTAGTCGATACGCCAGCCGGAGTCGTTGTCGAATGCCTTGCCCCGCCACGACCACCACGTGTATGGCCCGTCGACATCCCCGGCGAAACGCCGCCCGAGGTCCACCCAGCCGAGTTCCGCGGTCCATCGATCGAGGTAGGCACGCTCCTCGGGCAGGAACCCTGCGTTCTTCCGGTTTCCTTTCCAGTTCTTGATGTCACGCTCGGTGTGGCCAATGTTCACGTCCCCCGCGACGACGGCGGCCCTGCCCTGCTCAGCCAGCTCCCCCATCCGCGCGGTCACCTTGTCCAGGAAGGCGTACTTCTCATCCATCGACGGCGTCCCCACGGTCCCGGAGTGGATGTAGGTCGAGATCACGGTGACCGGCCGGCCCCCCTCCTGCACGTCGGCCTCGACCCAACGGCCCACTTCACCATCGGCCCGGGCGGCTGGATCGCCCACACCGAACCGGACGCCGTCGAGCGGGAGCCGGGAGGCAATCGCCACCCCGGCCCGGCCCTTGTCACTGGCCTCTTCGTGGGCGAGGTGCCAGCCCTCTCCGAGGTAGCCCTCAACGATCTCGTCGGTGGCGCGCACCTCTTGCAGGAGGAGCACATCAGGCGAGTGCTTGGCCAACCATGCGTCCATCCCACGCCGGAAGGCGGCGCGGATCCCGTTGACGTTGAACGTGGCGATACTCAGCGAGGTTGTCGGCATGGATCCATCCCATCACGACCCACCGACACACCCACCAACACCTCGCCCCAGCCCACCAACCCACAGAATTGCACGTCGATATGGCGACCGTATCGACGTGCGATGTCACTGAGGGTCGGAGGGCACCCGCTTCGCCCACGGCCACCACGAGCGACGCCCCAGGTCGTGAACAACACCGGGCACCAGCAGGCTGCGCACCACGAAGGTGTCGATCAGCACACCCACCGCCACGATGAACGCCAGTTGCGCGAGGAACAGCAGCGGGATCACCCACAGCGCCGAGAAGGTGGCCGCGAGCACCAGTCCGGCGGAGGTGATCACTCCCCCGGTCACTGCCAAGCCCCGTCGCACCCCCTGCCTGGTACCCAGCTGCAAGGACTCCTCACGCACCCGCGTCATCAGGAAGATCGAGTAGTCGATGCCCAGCGCGACGAGGAACACGAACCCGTACAGCGGCACGGTGGCATCGGCCCCCGGGAAGTCGAGCACATGGTTGAAGACGATCGCCGCCAGTCCCATCGTGGCAGCGAAGGAGAGTACGTTGGCGGCCAGCAGCACCAGTGGCGCCACGAGCGAACGCAACAGCAGCATCAGCATCAGCGCGATCACCACGAGCACGACCGGCACGATCGTGCGCAGATCCCGCTCCGCGGTCTCCTGGGTATCCAGGCGTTCCGCTGCCGCCCCGCCTACGAACGTTTCCCCTTCGACGGCGGCCATCGCCTCCCGCAGTGCGGTCACCGTGGTCAGCACCTCCTGACTCTCGGCGGAGTCGGAGGTGATGACCTCCACGAGCACCCGGCCCTCGACCACGAGCGCCTCACCCTCTGCGGGCGCTCCCTCACCAGAGCCGTCCTCACCCGATCCTGCCTCGTCCGGCCCACCCGGTGGTGATCCGCCTTGGTCCGAGTTCCCTTGGTCGGAGTCCGTGAGCACCGATGCGCTCACAACTCCGGGCACCTGCTCAGCGGCTGCGACCACGTCGGCAGTAGCCGACTCGTCCGCGACGATCTCGACCGGCTGCACAGTCCCGACAGCGAAGTGGTCGGCCAGCACTTCTTCCCCGGTGACCGACTCGGTCTCGTTGAGGAAGACGTCGTTATCGCTGGTGCCTGCGGCGTCGAAGGTGGGGACGAACGCGGCCAGGGCGAGCAGCGCCATCGCCGTGAGGACCCACACCCGCCGGGCCCGGCGGCTGACCACGTCTGCCACCCGCGCCCACAGACCGAGGGAACCTTGCTCGCGGTGGCGACCTGCGCCGTCGAGAACGGGCCGCTTGGGCCAGAACATCACCCTGGCCCTGGAACCAGGGATGAGCAGCAACGCCGGCAGCAGTGTGAGCGCCCCGAACACGGCAGCGACGATGCCGATAGCGGCCACCGGGCCGAGGCTCGCATTGGAGCCGAGGTCCGAGAGCAGCAGGCATAGCAGCCCCACGATCACGGTGCCGGCGCTGGCAGCGATCGGCTCCAGCGTCGCCCGCCAGGCCGCCCGCATCGCTGCGGCGGGATGTTCGTGGCGGGTGAGTTCCTCGCGATAGCGCGCCACCAGCAGCAGCGAGTAGTCGGTGGCCGCACCGATCACCAGGATCGAGAGAATGCCTTGACTCTGCCCGTTCAGAAGCAGTACATCCGCCCCGGCGAGCGGCACGATCACCAGCGCCGCCAAGCACAGCGAGAACACCGACGTCAGGATCACCGCGAACGGCAGCAGCGGCGAGCGGTAGACGAACGCGAGGATCACCAACACCACTGCGAGTGCTACGCCGAGCAGGATTCCGTCGATGCCGGCGAAGGCGGAGACCAGGTCGGCCGCACCGGCAGCGGGCCCGGTCACCCACCCCTCGAGCCCGGCGTCGGGCAGTGTCTGGCTCACCTCCGCGCGCAGCCGATCCACGACGGCGACCGAGACCCGGTCTTCCTCCTCGATGAGGTCACTGGCCGTGGCGGCGTCCAGCGAGACCGGCAGCAGCGCCGCCTCACCGTCCTCGCTCGGGATCGCGGGGACCTGCTCGGCGCTCAGGTAGTCCTCAATCGAGCCGCCATCGGGCAGATCGAGCCCCGGGATCGACTGGGCCATGTCACCGACAGCCGCGAGATCGTCCTGGTCGAGGGCGCCTCCGTCGGAGCGTTCGATGACCACCAGCGCTGGGAAGGTCTCGTCAACGGAGAACTCGTCGATGATCTCCGAAGCGCGGGTGGACTCGGCGCTCTCGGGCAGGAATACCGAGGGATCGTTCTCCTGCACGGTGGATAGCTGCCCCTGAGCCATCCCACCGAAGGCACCGACCGCCAGCCAGGCCACGAGGGCGCACGCGACGAGAAGAGAGCGAAGCAGGGTGCCGCGACGCGAATTGGTCAGCATGCTGAGTATTGTGCTCACGGTGCCGCCTTCGACGCAAGCGGGAGAACGTGACGGGGATACCGCCTTGTCGCCCCCGACGGCACGAGCTGGCGGATAGCCAGTCGATTCCCGGCTAACGCAGCCAACCCGGCCAACCCGGCCAACCCTGCGTGCCAGGATGGAACCGTGCCCCACCCGTCCCCGCCTGACCACGACGAGCCCACACCAGGGCCCGGCGTTGCCGACCCCCCGGAGGCGTGGCCCACCGGGCGGTTGTTGTCTGCCGCAGCGAGACGAGTCGAACGAGCCTGGGACGCCTACCTCGCCCAGTGGTCACTCAGCCACGCCTCGGTGCCGGTGCTGGCCATCCTCGCCGGCGGGGCGCGCTCCCAGCGGGAGATCGCCGAGCACCTCGACGTGACGGAGCAAACCACCAGCCGCATCGTCGCCGGGCTCGAGCGTTCCGGATATGTGCGCCGCTCCCCCCACCCCGATGACCGCCGCCGGCACATCGTGGAGATCACCGGCGAGGGCTACGGCGCACTCACTGCACTCAACGTTCCTGACGCCATCGCCGGGCTCGTCACGCACGATCTTGACCACGCCGAGCTCGCCGACCTGCGCAGACTCCTCATCCGCTTCCTCGGCTGAGCAGCACCGGAGACAGAAATCGCTCGTCGATCTGGCGACCAGATCGACGAGCGATTTCTGCTAAGCGCCGGTCCCCGCCCGGCGATGTACTTACCGACCGCCGGTCCCCGCCCGGCGTTCGGCAGCCTCGACGGCGTTCTTGAACAGCATCGCGATCGTCGTCGGTCCCACACCACCCACACGCGGTGTGATCGCGCCGGCTACGGCCTCGCACGCCTCATCCACATCCGGGAGCAACTTGCGCCCCTCGTAACGCACGCCTCCCCCGACCACGGTGACCCCCGCCGTCAGGTGCTCCGGCTGCAGGATGCCCGGCACGCCGGCCGCGGCGATGACCACCTCCGCACGTCGGGTGTAGTCGGCCCAGTTCGGAACACCCGTGTGCACCACGGTCACGGCCGCGTTCGCCGTCGGGCGCTTCTGGGAGAGCAGCAGAGCGAGCGGACGCCCCAGCGTGGTTCCCCGGCCCAGGATGCACACCTCACGACCAGCGATCGGGATCTCGTAGTGCGCCAGCAGCGTCTCGATCCCAGCCGGCGTACACGGAACCGGACCGGGCATGCCCAGCGCGAGTCGCCCCATGTTCACCGGGTGCAGACCGTCCACGTCCTTGTCCGGGTCGAGGGCGAGCAGCGCAGCATCGAAGTCGATCTGCGGCGGGGTCGGGTGCTGCATGAGCACCGCGTCCACGTCGTCTGCCTCGTTCATCTCCGCGATCGCCGCCAACACGTCCGCCTGCGTCGCATCCTGCGGCAGGTGGATGTGCGGGGAGGTGAAGCCGAGCTCGGCGGCCTTGTCCTGCTTCATCCGGATATACCCGGCTGAGGCGGAGTCGTCGCCCACCAGGATCGTGCCCAGCCCTGGCCTGTGCCCAGCGGCGACGAGCGCCTCGATCCGTGGCGCGAGGTCAGCAAGCACCGCCTCGGCCACCGGCTTGCCTGGCAGCATCCGGGCACCGCTCTGCCCGGTCACGCCCGCGCTCACTGCTGCAGTCCCGGGTACAGCGGGAAGCCGTCGGTCAGCGCCTTCACGCGTGCCGTCGCGGCCTCGATGTCCGCGCCCTGGCCGGCTGCGAGCACGGTGGCGATGATGTCGGCCACCTCGCGGAACTCGGTCTCGCCGAACCCGCGGGAGGCCAGCGCCGGGGTACCGATCCGCAGACCCGAGGTCACCCGCGGCGGGCGCGGGTCGAACGGCACGGCGTTGCGGTTCACGGTGATGCCGGCAGTGTGGAGCAGGTCTTCGGCCTGCTGCCCATCGAGAGCGGACTCGCGCAGGTCCACCAGGGTGAGGTGGACGTCGGTGCCGCCAGTGAGCACCGACACCCCGGCGCCGGCGACGTCGGATCCGGTGAGCCGCTCGGCGAGGATCTGCGCACCCTCGATCGTGCGCTCCTGGCGCGCCTTGAACTCCTCGCCCGCGGCGACCTTGAGCGCGACCGCCTTCGCGGCGATCACGTGCATCAGCGGGCCACCCTGCTGGCCGGGGAAGACAGCCGAGTTCAGCTTCTTGCCGAAGGCCTCGGCGTCCCGGGCCAGGATCAGGCCGGAACGCGGGCCGCCAAGAGTCTTGTGCACAGTGGTGGAAACCACGTCGGAGTGCGGCACCGGGCTCGGGTGCAGCCCCGCTGCCACCAGGCCTGCGAAGTGCGCCATGTCGGTCCACAGGTAGGCGCCGACCTCGTCGGCGATCTCGCGGAAGGCGGCGAAGTCGAGTTGGCGCGGGTAGGCGGACCAGCCGGCGATGATCACCTTCGGCTTGTGCTCGAGCGCAGCCTCGCGCACGGCGTCCATGTCCACCCGGTGCGTCTCGGGATCCACGCCGTAGGCGGCCACGTTGTAGAGCTTGCCGGAGAAGTTGATCTTCATCCCGTGGGTGAGGTGCCCACCGTGGGCGAGGGACAGCCCGAGGATGGTGTCGCCCGGGGTGGCCAAGGCGTGCAGCACGGCGGCGTTGGCCGTCGCTCCCGAGTGGGGCTGCACGTTCGCGTACTCGGCGTCGAAGAGCGCCTTGGCTCGGTCGATGGCGAGGTTCTCGGCGATGTCAACCTGCTCGCAGCCACCGTAGTACCGCTTGCCGGGATAGCCCTCGGCGTACTTGTTCGTGAGTACCGAACCCTGGGCCTGCAGGACGGCGCGGGGGACGAAGTTCTCGCTCGCGATCATCTCGAGGGTGTCGCGCTGGCGGCCCAGCTCCCCCTCGAGGACGGCGGCGATCTCGGGGTCGAGTTCGGCGAGGCTCTGGTCACGCACCGGGGTGGACGGGTGCACGGCGGACTGGGTCATGAATCCTCCAGGTGGATGCATCGGCGGGTCCCTCGCGGCCCAGGCGGGCGACCGTGAGGCTCGTCTTCTGCATCGCTCCCCGGTGGTGATCCACCTGCGCCAGTCGCGATGGGATCAGCCTAGCAAGAGCCGCCGACGGCGAACACCTGCTTTTCGCGTTCACCTCACCCAGGCGCATGGCCACCCCGGCATCCCGCACGTGGCACCTTGCCTAGCCAGGGTGAGGGCCGCCGTCGTGAGGTTCTTCAGCCGCCGACGGCGGAACTCTCCTCCTCGCCTGCCATCCCCCCGAGGATCTTGCGCAGGTAGGCGTAGGTGAGGTCGCCGGCATTCTGGTCGTACTGGTGCTCGAACCCATGCTTGGCGTAGAGCGAGAGGTTCTGTTTGGAGTCCTGACCGGTGAACACCCAGACCTCCTGGGTCTGCTCGGGCAGGTAGTGCAGCACCGCCATCAGCAACTGCGTGCCGATGCCCTGGCCCTGCAGGTCTGGGGCGACGGCGAGCCGGCCGAGCAGAGCACGGTCCTCCTCGAGGCCGACCCGCACCGACCCCACCAGGCGCGAACCGTCCCAGGCGCCAAGGGTGACGACATCAGGGCGCTCCAGATCCTCCACGAGCTCGTCGAGGGTCTGAGTGAGTGCAGGGATGTGCGGATCGTCGTAGAGCTGGGCCTCGGTCACGAATGCGGCACGGCGCACGGTGAGCAACTCACCGGCTTGCTCGGCGTCCACGACGTCGATCTTCAGCTCATCCATGGCGCCCATCCTTCCATCCCCGAGCACTCCGTGCGTACCGCATCGGGCGAGCGTGTCCACCTCGTGACCTGTGGCGCACTACGCTCGCGGATGTGACGAATGCAGCCAATCCCGAACCTGCCACCCACTGGGTACTGACCCTCTCCTGCCCGGACCGGCCCGGGATCGTGCACGCCGTGGCGGGTGCGATCGCGACCAGCGGCGGGAACATCACCGAGTCGCAGCAGTTCGGCGATCCGGAGACCGGGCTGTTCTTCATGCGGGTGCAGGTCGAAGGAGACCTGACGCAGGGCGAGCTGGAGGCGGCGATCGAGCCGGTCGCCGGGCAGTTCGGGATGTCGTGGCTGGTGGACCGGGTGGGCCGGCCGATGCGCACCCTCATGCTCGGCTCGACCACCGAGCACTGCGTCGGGGACCTGCTGTTCCGTCAGCAGTCCCAGCGGCTGCCGGTCGACATCGTCGGGCTGGTCTCCAACCACACGGTGCTGCGACCGCTGGCCGAGTTCTACGGGGTGGGCTTCCATCACGTGCCGGTGACGAAGGCGACGAAGGCCGAGGCGGAGGCGCGGCTGCTGGCGCTCGTTGAGGAGCTCGACGTCGAGCTCGTGGTGCTGGCCCGCTACATGCAGATCCTCTCCGACGAGGTGTGCACCGCCCTGGCCGGCCGGGTCATCAACATCCACCACTCGTTCCTGCCGAGCTTCAAGGGTGCCCGCCCCTATGTCCAGGCACACGACCGCGGCGTGAAGCTGATCGGTGCCACCGCCCACTACGCCACGGCGTCGCTGGACGAGGGCCCGATCATCGAGCAGGACGTCGAGCGCGTCACCCACGCCGACGACGCCACTGAGCTGGTGGCGATCGGCCAGGACGTCGAGCGGCGCGTGCTCGCCCGTGCGGTGCGCTGGCACGCCGAGCACCGAGTGCTGCTGAACGGGCACCGCACCGTCATCTTCCGCTGACGCTCAGTCCGGCGGGCTGTCACCCGGCACGCCCGGATACCAGGTGCACGACGAGTGCGTGCACTACAGGTCTCACCCTGGCGACACGATGGGCCAGAGATCTGTCGACATCACCAGTCGCGAGATTGTCGGCTCCTCAGTCGAGAGATTGCCGATGGTCGAGTCGAGAGTCTGTCGACGAGGCTGGAGCTTGTTGGACCCCATCAGGGGGTCAGCGGTACAGGTCGCCGTTCGGGTTGCTACCCGAACCCGGCAACTCCGTGCCACCCATCCCGGAGCCGTACAGTCCCCCGCCTGCTGCTGCCTGCGCGGCCATCAGCTCCTTCTTCGCCTTGCGGTGCATGATGGCGCCGCGGATTCCCAGCGCGAGGCCGAGAAGGCCGAAGTACCAGGGGAAGTACCATGTTCCACCGGTGGGCGATGACGCCGCGATCGCGAACGAGATGACGGCCACGAGGATGACCGCGAGTGCCACCCCGAACCCGATGAGCATCGTGCGCTTCTGGCTCTTCACCTGCTGCTCTGCCAACGCCATACTGGCGCCGCCCGCCGCTTGTGAGGCGTCGAATCCGCCGGCACCGGGGGCCGACGCCGGATTGAAAGCACCAGCACCGGTAGCGGGGCTGGGATCGTACGAACCTGCCTGACCGTACGCACTCGGCTGACCGCTCGCATAGGTTCCTGGTTGCCCCGTGCTGGGCGCCGGGTCATAGGCGCCCGCCTGAGCGTGCACTCCCGGGGTCCCCGCGTCAGCCATTCCGGGAGACATGGCCGCGCCGGGAGCTCCCGAACCATAGGCACCGGCAGTTGCGGAGCCGACGGCATCGTCCACCCAGAAACTCCAGCCGGCCGGAGCTGCCGGCCAGGACTGATCCGGCTGCCACCCTGGTGGCGGCGTGAATCCAGCAGGGACCTGCCAGCCGGGCGGCGGATTGAAGCGCTGTGTCATGGTGCTGACAGTACCGAGTGATGACCCGATCCTCGCATCGCCCCGACGGGGAGATCTCCCCGTCGGTTCCTGTTGAGTGCTCGGTTCGGCCGGCGCTGACCACCTCATCTGCCGCAGTGCTCGGGCCCAGACGTGGCCCCATCTTGGAGGGTCCGAAATTCAGGGTCGAACCCGAGAAGGGGTCGATAGTTCGGCCCGTGGACGGGCATGGGTAAGCGGAGGGACGGGCAGGTGGAGGCGGTGGGCAGGTGAAGGAACGGGCACGCGGCGGAGCATGGCGATACGCGACGGTTCCGGGCCGCGCGAGCCGCGACGGTCGAGCCATGTGGGCTGCCACGTGGTGCTGACGCGCGTCAGCGGTAGAGGTCGTCGTTCCGGCTGCCGCCGAACCCTGGAAGATCGCTTCCGCCCATCTCGGATCCGTAGAGTCCACCCCCGGTTGCGGCACGAGCGGCCGCGAGTTCCTTCTTCGCCTTCACATAAGCCACAATCCCGCGGATCGTGATGAACACCCCGACGAGCAGGACTCCCCACAGAAACGTTGCGCGTTCGCCGCTCACGAGGTTGATGACCACCGCAAGCGCGACGAAGACGATGCCCATCAACGATTGCCTACCGGCGGCCTTCGCCTTCTTCTCGGCGATTGCCAGATGAGCGCTGCCAGACACCGACGACGGGTCGTACTGGCCCGGCTGCCCGGTGTTCGGAGACGGGTCGTACGGGTTCCCGTGTGAGCCTGCGTGCCCCGCATCGTACGGTCCTGCCGCGCCGGTGGAAGGGGCGGGATCGTACGCACCACCGGGACTGTGCACACCGGGCGAGCCCGCCGCGCGCATCCCGGGGTTGCGCGGGTCCTCGATCCCAGGGCCGCCGGCGTGGTGCATGCCCGGACCGGCGGCGGACTGGCCATACCCACCGGTACCTCCATATCCACCGCCCATGCCATATCCACTGGCCGAGTCGTACTCGGCCGAGCCGTAGCCGGCAGCGTCGTCCACCCAGAAGTTCCAGCCCGTCGGAGCCGCCGGCCACGACGGATCCGGCTGCCAGCCCGGAGTCGGTGTGAAGCCGGCAGGAACGTGCCAGCCCGGAGGTGGGTTGAATCGCTGCGCCATATGCGCACTGTAGCGAGACCCGCCGCGCGGCACACCCAGCGAAGCCTGAGAGATCTCCCCATCCACCTGGCGCGAGCGCTGAGTTGGTCGGCGTTCTGGCGCCAGACGCCGAACAACTCAGCGCTCGGCACCAGGGCGGGACGCGCGCAGAGCAGACCGGGCGAACCCAGGACGAGCCCAGCGGAGGCAGTCAGGACCGGGGGAAGCGCAGGGTGCAGAGCTGGAACGGGCGCAGACTCAGGTGCGCCCGTTCTCCGTTGGCCCGCACCCCGGCTCGCGTCGGCCCCGGCCGCTCCAGCAGGTCGGTCTCCATTGCGCCAGTGGTCCCGAACCCAGCTGTCACCACCGCCTCGGCACGCCGCCCGTGGGCTTCGTAGAGCCGTACCACCACGTCACCGGAACCGTCCTCGGCGAGCTTGACCGCCTCCACCACCACACCCGGGTGGTCCACGGCCAGCAGCGGTGCGACTTCACGCTCCCCGTGCACGCGCCGCACCGGCAGGTTCGTCACGTACCCGGCACGCACGGCCCCATCGATGCCCACCCCGACAGCCAGCGTCGTGCGCAGCACATGCATGCCCTGATCGGCGTCCGGGTCCGGGAAGAGCGGGGCGCGAAGCAGCGACTGCCGCACCACCGTGATCGGGTTCCCCGCGTCGTCGGTGTCGGCGTGAATGTCGTGACCGTAAGTCACGTCGTTGGCCACGGCAACGCCGAAGTCCGGCTCCCCCACGTGCACCCAGCGGTGGGCGACCGTCTCGAAACGTGCGGCGTCCCAGGAGGTGTTGACCGCCGTCGGGCGATGAATGTGCCCGAACTGGATCTCGGAGGTGGCGCGTTCGGCGGTCAGGTCCAGCGGGAAGGCCAGCTTGAGGAGCTTCTGCCGCTCGTGCCAGTCCGCCTCGGTGGTGATCTGCACGTCCCCCTCGGCGGCGAGTTCGATGCGCTGGGTGATCGTGGACGATCCGAAGGAGCGCCGCACCACCACCGCCACCGTGTGTCCGTGGGTCTCGGTGGTGATCTCGTCCGCCTCCACCAGGTCGATCACGACGTGGCGGTAGTGGGCGTCGATGTCCCAGGCGTCCCACTCGTTCGGGATGTCCCGGTGTACCTGCAGCAGATTCGCCGCGCGCCCGGCCGGGATCACCTCACGATCGGTCGCCAGATCGACGAGCGACGTCATCAGTCCGCGCTCGTCCACCGTCACGCGCACGCGGGAGTTGGTCAGCACCCAGTCGCCACCCACGGCCTCCACCCGTGCCTCAGCGTGGGGCTCGGCCGTGGTCGCCCCGCCCAGGGCAGGCACACCCCCGACGGCGTACGGTCCGGCATTCAGGGAAAGGTCCCTGTCCCCGGCCCCCACCAGGTGGCCGATGGCGGTCTCAATGATCTGGTTCAGCTCCGCGGCGATCTCCTCGTAGTGCCGCTCGGCCTCGCGATGCACCCAGGCGATCGAGGAGCCGGGGAGGATGTCATGGAACTGCTGCAACAGCACCAGCCGCCAGAGCCGCTGCAACGCCTCGGCGGGGTATTCGGCGCCCACCCGCACGGTCGCGGTACTCGCCCACAATTCGGCTTCACGGAGCAGGTGCTCGCTGCGCCGGTTGCCAGCCTTGGTGCGGTGCTGGGACGTGTAGGTGCCGCGGTGGTACTCCAGGTACATCTCCCCGGTCCACACCGGCGGGTTCGGGTATTCGGCGCGGGCGGTGTCGAAGAAGGTGTCGGGTGTGGAGAGCACCACCTGCGGAGAGCCCTCCAGGTTCGCCACCCGGCGCGCCTGGGCGACGATCTCACGGGTGGGCCCTCCCCCGCCGTCGCCGTAGCCATACGGGGCGAGCGAGGTGTTGGCTCGTCCCTTCTCGGCGTACTGCCGCTCCGCGCGGGCCAGCTCGGTGGCGTCCAGCATCGAGTTGTAGGTGTCCACCGGCGGGAAGTGGGTGAAGATGCGGGTGCCGTCGATGCCCTGCCAGTCGAAGGTGTGGTGGGGCATGGTGTTCGTGTCGTTCCAGGAGATCTTCTGGGTGAGGAAGTACTCCTTCCCGCTGGCCTTGGCGATCTGCGGCAGTGCGCCGGAGTAGCCGAATGAGTCGGGCAGCCACACCTCGCGCGGCTCCACCCCGAACTCGTCGATGAAGAACTGCGTGCCGGTCACGAACTGCCGGGCCATCGCCTCCCCGCCGGGCATATTGGTATCGGACTCCACCCACATGCCGCCCACAGGGATGAACCGGCCCTCACGCACTCGCTCGGCGATCCGGGCGTACAACTCGGGGTAGTACTCCTTGATCCAGGCGTACTGCTGCGCGGAGGAGCAGGCGAAGGTGAACTCCGGATCACGGTCCATCAGGTCAAGCACGTTCGAGAACGTGCGAGCACACTTACGTACGGTCTCGCGTACGGGCCACAGCCACGCGGAGTCGATGTGCGCATGCCCGACGGCGTGCACCTGGTGGGCGGACGCCGTCGCCGGGGCACTCAGCACCCCTTCCAGAAGGCGACGGCCCTGTGCGGCGGTACCTGCGACGTCGTCGGGGTCGACGGCGTCCATCATGTCTTCGAGGGCACGGAGGATCTGCGCACGCCTCGGGGAGGCCGGGTTCAGCTCGAGCATCAGGCCCTGCAGGGCGAGGACGTCGGCAGTGAGGCCGAAGACGTCGGTGTCCAGCAGCGCCACGTCGGCGGCGGTGAAGGTGTAGATGGGGTTCGTGCCGGCTGTGGCCTTGTCGCCCATCGGGGTGGGCTTGATCCACTGCCCGTCCGGGACGTCGGGGTTGGCCGCGGCCTCGACGTACACGTCCAGCTCGTGGGTGTCGGCGGCGAGGCCGAGGTGCTGGTTGCGCGGTTCGAGGCCCTTGAGGATGCGCCCGTCCGGTGACCAGAGCGCCCCCTCGGCCTGGAAGCCGGGTTGCGCCGTCGTGAAACCGAGATCGACCACCAGCTCGAGCTCGCATTCCTCGCCGATCTGGTCCGCCCACTCGGTAGGCACGGCGCCGGTGAGCCGGAACCAGACGGTGCTCCACGGGCGGCCCCACGGGGTGCCGACTTCGAATGGCCGGTACTCCTGGTTCACCGCCTCGGTGAACGGCACAGGTTCGTCCGGCACCTCCCAGGCAGTGATCGCCAGGGGCGCCCGGGCGCGGTACTTCGCCGGGAGCAGGCGTTCGGCGATGAAGCGGCGCAGGCGGTGCTCGGTGCGGGCAGTCGTATCGTGCACGGTCAACCTTCGGGTAGGACGGCGTCGGCCACGATCCAACTTAGCCGTTCGCGGAGGCGAGAACGATGGGCACTGCCCGGCATGCAGCGAGGCCGCACCGAGAACGGTGCGGCCTCGCGCATCTTGTTGAGATCGAGCGACTCAGGAGGAGTCTGATCAGAGCAGACCGAGCCCCTTCACAGCGTCCCGCTCCTCGACCAGCTCGTTCACCGAGGCATCGATCTTGCCGCGGGAGAAGTCGTTGATGTCCAGCCCCTGCACGATCTCCCAGGCTCCGCCGGTGGAGCGAACCGGGAAGGAGGAGATGATCCCCTCGGGCACTCCGTAGGACCCGTCCGAGGGGATGGCCGCGGAGGTCCAGGAGGACTCGGGAGTGCCGGCCACCCAGTCGTGGACGTGGTCCACGGCCGCGTTGGCCGCCGAGGCGGCGGAGGAGGCACCACGAGCGTCGATGATCGCCGCACCACGCTTGGCCACGGTGGGGATGAAGGTGTTCTCCAGCCAGTCCTGGTCGTTGACGACCTCGGCCGCGGGCTTGCCGGCGAGGGTGGCGTGGAAGATGTCCGGGTACTGGGTGGCGGAGTGGTTGCCCCAGATGGTGAGGTTCGCGATGTCGGCTACGGGCGTGCCGGTCTTCTGCGCCAGCTGGCTCAGTGCCCGGTTGTGGTCGAGCCGGGTCATCGCGGTGAACCGCTCGGCTGGCACGTCCGGGGCGTGCGCGGAGGCGATCAGCGCGTTGGTGTTGGCCGGGTTGCCCACCACGAGCACGCGTACGTCGTCGGCGGCGCCGGCGTTGATGGCCGCGCCCTGCGGGCCGAAGATGCCGCCGTTGGCCTCGAGCAGGTCACCGCGCTCCATGCCCGCTCCACGCGGGCGGGCGCCCACCAGCAGGGCCACGTTGGTGCCGTCGAACCCGGTGGTCGGGTCGTCGAAGATGTCGATCCCGGCAAGCAGCGGGAACGCACAGTCGTCGAGCTCCATCGCGGTGCCCTCCGCAGCCTTCACACCCTGCGGGATCTCCAGCAGGCGCAGCTTCACGGGGGTGTCGGGGCCGAGCATCTGACCGGAGGCGATCCGGAACAGCAGCGCATAGCCGATCTGGCCGGCGGCTCCGGTGACGGTCACATTGACGGGCTGAGTCATGGTTGAGGTCTCCTCCTGAGGTAGCAGCGGCCCTCGCTGACGGCCTGAGGGCGCGACGGCGCCCGGTGGTCCCAGGCTAATGGACCTGTACCGTCTGCAGGGACGAGTGACCACTCAGGTCCGGCTCCCGGGAAACTCCCAGGTTCGGCTGGGAGGCTCGCCCGGCGATCGCGATTCGCACGCCGCATATCCGACCGATGGGAAGACGTATGTCCGCACCGGAGTCCACACCCGAGCTCGCCCCAGCCGAGCGGCCGTTGCTGCCACGCTTCGGCGCCGAGATCCTGGGCACGTTCATCCTCGTCCTCGTCGGCTTCGGGGCCACCCTGTACGCCGGGGTGACCTCAACGCCCGACGACGGCGCGAAGCTGCTGGCCTGGGGCGCCGGAGCGATCGCGGCGATCGCGATCATCGGCCACGTCTCCGGCGGGCACCTGAACCCGGCAGTGTCGCTTGGCGCTGCCATCACCGGCCGGATCTCCTGGGCTGATCTGCTCCCCTATTGGGTGGCACAGCTCATCGGTGGCGTCGGCGCCGCCGCGCTGCTGTTCGTGACCGTACCGGCCGCACTCCCCGCTGCTGTCGGGCAGGCCTCGACGCGGTCGATGTTCACCCCACTGGCGGGCGGCGTCGGCGAGAACTCGGTGCTCGGCCGACTCTCCGACGGGGCCGTCTCCACCGATATCGTTCCTACGCTGTTGATCTCGGCGATCTCCACGGCACTGTTCGTCGCGATCGCACTGGCCGCCGGCCGCAACCTGCGCCGCGGGGCTCTCGGCGCGCCGGTGGTGATCGGCCTGGCCTATGCGGGCCTGTCGGTCGCCACTTACACCCTCACCGGAGGTGCGCTGAACCCGGCGCGTGCCGCGGCTGCGGCGATCTTCGCCGAGAGTGGTTCGCTCGGTGATCTGTGGCTGTTCTGGGTGGCCCCGCTGATCGGTGCGGCGCTGGCGGCGATGCTCTTCACCGTCTTCGCGCCGGAGCCGCTGGCCGCCGACGCCGAGTGGGACGACGAGAACTGGGACGAGGACGACGATCTCCTCAGCGACGACGAGCCGGTCGAGGTGATCGCGGACGACGAATCCGTCGAGCCGACCGGCGCCGAGGAGGCGGAGGAGTCCTCAGACGCTCAGGCTCCGGACCGCGATGACGCCTTCACCGAGGACTTCGACGTCGCCACGCTGGATGACGCGGACCTCACGTCCCCTCAGGAAGACGAGGGCGAGGCGCCGGAGGGCGAGCCCAAGCAGTCCTGACCGTCACAAGTCGACGGCTCTCAGCCCGGCTGTGCCACATCTGGCACAGACCTGCTGAGGGCCGTCGGTTGTGTCTCTGCTCAGCCCGGCCAGGCGGGGTCGAGCCCCGTCGCGGTGAGCGCCAGCACCACGATGGCAGCACCACTGAGCATCAGGATCGCGACATCGAACGCCCGCGACCGACTGGTGATGCCGTACGGCCCGGGCGCGGGTGACACCGCCCGGACGAACCCGAGCACCAGCAGCTCCGCAGCGAGCACCAGGATCCCGGCGCGCACGCCCACCACGCTCATCGTCACCATCGCGACCACGATCCACGCCAGCGCCACCCACATCACCACGTAGCGGCGCCAGTGGCCGGGTTCGACGGGCCGCCTGACGGGCCGGGTGCTGATCATCGCCAGTGAGCCTACCGCCGCGGGTAGCGTGACCGGGTGACCACACCGCTACCGCCGCTCCCAGAACGTGTCCTGGTGGTGGGCGCCGGGCTCGCGGGCCTGCGCACTGCCGCCGAGTTACGCGAGTCCGGATTCACTGGGCACCTGCGCATCCTCGGCGGCGAGCACCATCTCCCCTACGACCGCCCACCGCTGTCGAAGGAGCTGCTGAGTCGCCCCGACCCGGTGTGGCTCGCCGACGACCTCGCGCAGGACCTCCTGACTCTGGCCGACGATGTCCGCCTCGGCACACGCGCCACGCGACTCGACCTGGGCGACCTCCCCGCCGTCGAGACCGCCACGGGCGAACGCTTCGAAGCCGACGCCATCGTGGTGGCCACCGGTTCGCACGCCGCCCTGCCCGCCCACTGGTCCGGTGTGCTCACCCTGCACACCCTCGACGACGCAGCTCGCCTGCGCGAGCGCCTCACCCCCGGCTCCCGGTTGGTGATCGTCGGGGCGGGGTGGATCGGCGCCGAGGTCGCCGGCGTCGCGGCGGACGTGGGATGTGAGGTCACGGTCGTCGAGGCCGGGCCCAGCCCCCTGAACCGCCAGCTCGGCCCCGGCCTGGGCGCCCGCACCACCCCCTGGTACGCCGCCCAGGGCGTCCACCTGCGCACTCATGCCACCGTGGCCAGCGCACGGGACGCCGTCGTGACCCTCGACGACGGAACCCGCCTGGAGGCCGACACGGTGCTGTGCGCGATCGGTGCGCGACCGAACTCGGCCTGGCTCGCGGATACTCTCCCGCTGACGGCGTCCGGTCACCTGCCGGTGGATGCCTCTGGGCGTACGACTCACCCGCGCGTGTGGGCGGTGGGTGACGTGGCCGAACGGGAGCACCCGGTGTTCGGGCCGACGCCTGGCGGGCACTGGTCGGCCGCGCTGCTGGACCCGGCGCGGCTCGCCCGGACGCTGCTGGGAACGGCCGAGGATGGCCGGCCCGAGCCTGCCCCCTATGTGTACTCCACCCAGCTCGGCCACCATCTGACCGTGTTCGGGCGGCTGACCGACGATCAGGTCACCCGGGGCGATCCTGACAGCGGACCGTGGACGACGCTGGCGTTCGAGGGGGATCGGCTCACCGGTGCTGTGATCGCTGACGTCCCACGGGAGGTGGCGGCGGTGCGCAAGCTGCTCGGGCGGGGTGAGTTGCCGCGACTGGATCGCGCCCTGGCGGCAGACCCGGCCACGCCACTGAAGAAGGCCGTCGCCACCGAACCGTGACCTCGACGGCTGTGCTCCAGCTCGGCCGGATCCAGCTCAACCGGACTCGCGTCTGCCTGCTCGCTCGGCGAACGCATCCACCGCTGCCAGCACCTCGTCCGCACGCCAGAACGGCCCGAGCCGATGCTCACGCTTCGAGGTCAGGATGCCTGCCTCGGAGAGCGCCCGCAACGGCGGATAGACATTCGGCTGCTGGATGCCGAGCTCTGTCGCAGCCACCGCTGCCGAGACCACCGGTCGGCGCAGCACGACATCCAGCAACCGCCAGGCATGGCTGTCGCGCCGCACGTGCAGACGGTTCTCCCACTGAGCCCGGATCAGATCGAGCTGGCTCACCAAGGCCCGCGTATTGGCGACGGCGCGTGCGATCGCATCCGCGAAGGCCAGCACGATCGGCTCCACATCGCCGGCACGGTATGCCGTCAGCGCACGGTGATACCCCTCGACATCTGCCAGCAGACCCGCTGACACAGGAATCGCGAGGTTTCGGGTCACGCCGGCGTGGCGCAACATGGCTTGCGCCAGCGCGCGGCCGGTCCGCCCATTGCCGTCGGTGAACGGATGGATGGTCTCGAACTGGGCGTGGACAAGACTAAGGTGAACGATGGCCGAGAGGTCCTCACGCGCCGCGAAGGCCACCAGATCGTCGATCAGGGCAGGAATCCGAGAATGGTGCGGTGCCACATAGTCGGCCCCCACGGGACTGTCCGCCTGCCTGCCGACCCATACCGCTTCATCGCGCCACTGACCAGGGGTGTGTACGGTCTGACTCTCCAGCAGCACCCGGTGCATCTGCAGGATCGTCGACGCCGAGAAGTCGTCGGCGAGGACGATCGCCGATTCCAGCATGCGCGTATTGGCCGCGATCTGCTCGGCATTGCGCCCCGTCCGCACCCCGAGATCGGCGCTGAAGATCGCCCGTGCCGACGCCGTGAGCATCTCGATCTGTGACGACGATGCCGACTCCGATCGCAGCAGGACGGGGGCGAAAGAACTCACGCGCGCGCCGAGTTCAGCATCGAGCCGGCTCAGTTCGTGTTCCGCATCTCGAGCTGCACGTGCGACATCGGCCGAGAGCTCGGGAAGCCGGTGGGCAACCATCGCGGGGACGGCGGCGTGATACCTCTGCTCGCTACCACGAGTGGTCGCTCGCACACCCCACTGCCCCGCAGGGACCCAGACTCGCTCTTCCCACTGGAGTGCTGGCCATGCACCTGCTGTCGGAGGCAATCTCATAATCCCTCCCACCAAGATTATGAGTTGGAGCGTAACTCATAATCCTGGTGGGAGCGAGGAGCGGGAGATCCAGCGTCAGTGGGCGAAGTGTCGGGTCCCGGTGAGGTAGAGCGTCACCCCGGCCTCGTTCGCAGCGGCGATGACCTCCTCGTCGCGGATGGAGCCGCCCGGCTGCACGACGGCCTTCACCCCGGCGTCCAGCAGCACCTGCAGCCCGTCCGCGAACGGGAAGAACGCGTCCGAGGACGCGACCGCGCCGCGCGCACGCTCGACCTCACCGGTGTTGGCGCGCTCCACGGCCAACTTGCAGGAGTCGACCCGGTTCACCTGCCCCATCCCAACCCCCACGGATGCACCGCCGGAGGCGAGCAGGATCGCGTTGGACTTCACGGCACGCACCGACCGCCACGCGAAAGCGAGATCGGCGAGCGTGGCCTCGTCGGCCGCGTCACCAGCGGCGAGGGTCCAGGTGGTGGGGTCATCGCCCTCGGCGTCGATCTTGTCCGGGGACTGCACCAGCACGCCGCCGAAGATCTCGCGCAGACCGCCGCCGCTGGGCGGGGTGGCCACGGTGAGCACGCGGATGTTCTTCTTCCGGGTGAGCACCTCGAGCGCCTCGGGCGTGTAGGACGGTGCAAGCACCACCTCGGTGAACACCGGGGCGATCTGCTCAGCCATCTCCACCGTGACCTCGGCGTTGGCGGCGATCACGCCCCCGAAGGCGGAGACAGGGTCACAGGCGTGAGCCTTCGCGTGCGCCTCGGCGATCGTGGCCCCGACGGCGATACCGCACGGGTTGGCGTGCTTGATCACCGCGACCGTCGGCTGCTCGCCGTGGTCGTGGGCGGCCCGCCAGGCAGCGTCGGCGTCGACGTAGTTGTTGTAGCTCATCGCCTTGCCGTGCAGCTGCTCGGCCCCGGCCAGGCCGGCGTCACCGAAGCCGGTGGTGTAGAGCGCGGCCCGCTGGTGCGGGTTCTCGCCGTAGCGCAGCACGCTGGTGCGGTCCCAGGTGGCACCCATCCAGCCGGGGAATCCGGAGCCGTCGTCGTCGGGGGCGACGACGTTGCCCATCCAGGAGGCGACGTGCACGTCGTAGGTGGCGGTGTGGCGGAATGCGTCGGCGGCGAGAGCCTGGCGCTGGGCGAGAGTGAAGCCGTCTGCCTGCGCGGCGGCGATCACGTCGTCATAGCGTGCCGGGTCGACCACCACGGCCACGCTGGCGTGGTTCTTCGCGGCGGCACGCACCATGGAGGGCCCGCCGATGTCGATCTTCTCGATGCAGTCCTGCTCGCTCGCTCCGGAGGCGACGGTGTCGGCGAACGGGTACAGGTTCACCACCACGAGGTCGAAGGGCCGCACGTCCAGGTCTTCCAGCTGGGAGACATGGTCGGGCAGACGACGGTCGGCGAGGATTCCGGCGTGGATGCGCGGGTGCAGCGTCTTCACGCGTCCGTCGAGGCACTCGGGGAAGCCGGTCACGTCTTCCACGCGGGTGACGGGGACGCCCGCGGCCTCGATGGTGCCGGCGGTGGACCCGGTGGAGACGAGCTCGACTCCGGCGGCGTGCAGCGCGGTGGCGAGGGCGTCGAGGCCGGTCTTGTCGAAGACGGAGACGAGGGCCCGGCGAAGGGGGATCTGGTCAGTCACGGCGTACTCCTGGTGGGTCTCGAGGGGTGGTCCGGACGCGGGGTCGCTTCCGGCTCGGGACGTGGCACCCAGGCGGCCGGTGCACGAAGTCGCTGCTGTCGGGCCGCTCCCCGGTGGTACTCCACCTCACGCCAGTCACGGCCGGGACCAGCCTACCGGGTCTGCCCGGTCCGGTGGCAGGCTCACGCGGACGATAGTGGCTCCCGGAGTTCGTGACGGGAGGGACATCCCAGCGTCAGCCCCGGCACAGTGGTGCACGGCTCGACGCATCTGTGTCGGTCCCGTCACCGCCCGATGATCACCCGGCGCCCCTCGACGCGCCACCCCTCACGTGCCAACCGGCCCACGGAGTCCACCAGCTGGGCACGTTCGGCCACCTTGATTCGCTCGGTGAGGGTGTCCTCGGTGTCGTCGTCGTGTACCGGAACGGCGGTCTGGGCGATGATCACCCCGGTGTCCACACCCGCGTCGACCACGAACAGTGTGGCGCCGGCGATCTTCACGCCGTACTCCAGGGCCTCCCGCGGTCCATGGATGCCGGGGAAGGCGGGCAGCAGCGAGTTGTGCGTGTTCAGGTAGCGCCCACCGAACTGGTCGAGGAAACCTTCCCCCACCAGCTTCAGGAAGCCTGCCGAGATCACCAGGTCCGGCTCATGCTCCCCGACGGCGGCCGTCAAGGCTGCGTCCCAGGCCTCCCTGTCGGGGTGGTCGCCCACCCGCTCCACGAAGGTGGGGATGCCGGCCTCGCGTGCGAGGTCCAGGCCCGCGGCGCTGGGCCGGTCCGCCCCGACGGCGACCACCTGCGCCCCGTAGCCGGGATCCCGGGTGGCCTCGAGGAGTGCGGCGAGGTTGGACCCGCCGCCGGAGATGAGGACGACAAGGCGCTGGCCGGGTGGGGTGCTCACGATCGGTCACCCTACCGGCGAGATCGCAGCCACGATCGACTCGGGGCCTGGCTCTGGTCCCGATCCGGAGTACGAAACCTCAGCCGCACTCGAATCCCGATCTGGCGTTCGAGTCCCCGAACGGGTGCACGGAGCGGGATTCCTGCGTCGCAGGTGGATTCGAGTACGAGTTCAGGCAGCCGCACGGGCTCTGGGACAATGCTCCTCGGAGAACGGACCCGAGGAGAGCAGTGCCCAACCCCTACGCGCCGCCTGACCCGAATGCGCCACCGCCGCCGGAACGGCACTGGCCGCCGCGGGATACGCAGGGACGTCCCGACGGCGATCCAGGTGAGCAGGGATCCGGCGGCCCGGGCCATGATGGACGCGGCGCAGGCGGCACGCCCAAGGAACGTCGCACTCCCACTCCGGAGGAGGCGCGCAAGGCCAGCGGCTCGGTGCTGAAGTTCGGCGTCCTGCTGTTTTGCGGGCTGCTGGCGCTGCGCTGGCCGATTCCGTGGCAGGTCGCGGCTCCATTGTTCTTCCTCGCAGGGATCGTCTTCGGTGTCCGTGCACTGCTGGTGCACCGCAAGGTGGGGCTGACGGGCCCGTTCATGATCTTCCTCGCCGTCGGAGTGGCGATGGCGGGCATGCTGACCTTCAGCTCGCTCGCCCCGATTGCGGTGTGGGAGGCACAGCTGGAGCGTCAGGAGTGCCTGGACTCAGCCCTGACGCTCGGTGCCCAGGAGCAGTGCGAGACCGAGTTCGCTGAAGCTGTGGCAGAGCGTTTCGGCACCGAGTAGCCAGTCCTATCCGCGAACCTGCTCCCACCAGGTGCCGCCTGCCCGGCGCGCGCGTGCGGTCAACTGACCCGCCGATGCGACGGTGCTCCGGTGTGAGAGGAGCACCAGCACCAGTGCGGGCGCTCCCACCTGCCACAGCAGCGCCAGGCCCACGCTGAACGGGTCCGCCCCGATCACGGCCATCCGGCCCGGGCCGGCCGCGCCGGAGGCGAGCGCTGCGAGGGTGGCCATCCCGCCGCCGGTGAGCAGGGCCGTGCCGAGCGTCGTCGCGACCGCGTCGACCAACGTCCGGGCCCGCAGCCGGCGGGCCAGCCATACACCCACAGCCACCCCGGACACCAGCCCCACAACACCAAGCACAGGCAACTGGCCGGCCAGGGAATCCGGCCCCGGGAGCGCACCCAGCACCGGCACTATCGGCAACGGCCCGGCCTCCACACCAGACGGGGCGAACGCCGTGCCCTCCCCCACCGCGAATCCTGGGCCGAGCAGGAACGAAGCGGCGTAGACCACCAGGTTCGGCAACGCCAACAGCTGCGCGAGGACCAGAACGATCCCGCTGACGATGTCCGGATGCAGTCCTTCGTGCAGGTCACGGACCTGGCCGAAATTCACGACGACGGCCGTCACCACCGCCGCCGTTGCGATCAGCAGGTGCAGGGCCAGCGCCCGCCACGAACCACCGAACGACGTCCGTATCCAACCAGGGACCCTCGCCAGGGCTGCCAGCAGACGAGAGGGGAGGGACGCCGTCGGCAATCCAAGAACGGTTCCCACACCCGCCACCAGCACGGCTCCCACCAGGGCGCGGTTCGCGCCAGGCAGTCCGACGAAGATGACGAACAAGATGGCGAAGGCGACGTACACCGCGGCCGAGATGGTGGCCGCCGGCCAGCCGGGCAGGCGTGCGCGCCGCACCGACCCGGCCATCAGGGCAACTGCCAGGACTGTGACGCCGAGCGGGACGAGTGAGAGGTCCAGTCCGTCGAGCGAGGCCGAGGCGCCGTGCCCGAGCAGCCAGGCGGCGGTTCCGACGCGGGCCGCCTCCAGCCAGCCGGCCGACCCGAGAGCCGGTGCGGATGCTGTGGCCACATAGGTGGCGATGGCCGGGACGACCACCACCAGCCAGCTCAGGAGCACCGCCTCAGCACCGGCGAGCAGACCTCGCAGTGCCCCCTCCGGGGTACGTAGTGCGCGCCGCGTCGAGGTGTGCTCGACCACCCGGGGCACGATGCGAGGTGCATCGTGCGCTGGGGCCGGGGTACGGGCAGGGCTCATTGGTCCCATGGTGCGGCAACGCCGCCCCGCCATGAGGATGGCGGGGCGGCGTGTCGTCTGCACTCGCACGTCCCCGGCGAATTGCACGTCGATCTGGTCGTCCCGTAGGCGCCACATCGACGTGCAATTCGCGGATGGTGGACGTCCGCCGGTGGTGTGGCGCGTCAGCCGGCGAGGATGTCCCGGGCGAGTTGCGCCGTCTCGGACGGGGTCTTGCCGACCTTGACGCCGACGGCCTCGAGCGCTTCCTTCTTCGCCTGAGCGGTCCCGGCGGAGCCGGAGACGATCGCACCGGCGTGGCCCATCGTCTTCCCCTCGGGGGCGGTGAAGCCCGCGACATAGCCGACGACCGGCTTGGTGACATTGTCCTTGATGTACGTGGCGGCGCGCTCCTCGGCGTCTCCACCGATCTCGCCGATCATCACGATCACCTCGGTGGCCGGGTCGTTCTCGAACGCCTCGAGCGCGTCGATGTGGGTGGTGCCCACGATCGGGTCGCCGCCGATGCCGATGGCGGTGGAGAACCCGTGATCCTTCAGCTCGTACATCATCTGATAGGTCAGGGTGCCGGACTTGGAAACCAGCCCGATCGGCCCGGAGCCGGTGATCGTGTGCGGGGTGATCCCGGCCAGCGACTCTCCCGGGGTGATGATGCCGGGGCAGTTCGGCCCGATCATGCGTGTCTTCTTGCCCTCGAGGTAGGACCACACCTCGGCGGTGTCCTGGACGGGCACTCCCTCGGTGATGACCACCATGAGGTCGATGCCGGCGTCGATGGCCTCGATGCAGGCGTCCTTGGTGAAGGCGGGCGGCACGAACAGCACGGAGACGTTCGCGCCGGTCTCGGCCATGGCCTCGGACACGGTGCCGAACACGGGCAACGTGACGTCATTGCCGTCATGGTCCTTGTGCTCAACCGTGGTGCCGGCCTTGCGGGCGTTCACGCCGCCGACGATCGTGGCGCCGGAGTCGAGCATCAGGGCGGTGTGCTTGGCACCCATCCCGCCGGTGATGCCCTGGACGATGATCTTGGAGTCAGAGTTCAGGTAGATCGACATGTCTGTATCGCTCTTTCGGGCAGTCGGGGCGGGTCAGGCGGTGGCCGGCGCGGCGGCGTGGGCCAGCTCGGCAGCCTTGTCGGCGCCGCCGTCCATGGTCTCGGCGAGAGTCACCAGCGGGTGGTTGCGCTCGGTGAGGATCGCCCGGCCCTTCTCGACGTTGTTGCCGTCCAGTCGCACGACCAACGGCTTCGTCGCGGCGTCGCCCAGGAGGTCGAGAGCACCGACGATGCCGTTGGCGACCTCGTCGCAGGCGGTGATCCCACCGAAGACGTTCACGAAGACGGCCTTGACCTGCTCGTCGCCGAGGATGACGTCCAGCCCGGCGGCCATCACCTGCGCGTTCGCGCCGCCACCGATGTCGAGGAAGTTGGCGGGCTTGACGCCGCCGTGTGCCTCTCCGGCGTAGGCGACCACGTCGAGCGTGGACATGACCAGCCCGGCGCCGTTGCCGATGATGCCGACCTCGCCGTCGAGCTTGACGTAGTTGAGGCCGTTCTCGGCGGCCTTGAGCTCGAGCGGGTCCGTGGCGGAGTTGTCAGCCAGGTCGGCGTGCTCGGGGTGACGGAAGTCGGCGTTCTCGTCGAGGGTGACCTTGCCGTCGAGGGCGATGATGTCCCCGGCGCCGGTCTTGACGAGCGGGTTGACCTCCACGAGCGTGGCGTCTTCAGCGGAGAAGACGGTCCACAGTGTGCGCAGCACCGCGGCGATCTTCTCGGCGTCCTCAGCACCGAATCCGGCGGCCTGCGCGATCTCGGCAGCCTTCGCCTCGTCCACTCCGGTCTGCGGGTCGACGGCCACCTTGGCGAGCGCCTCGGGCCGCTCGACCGCGAGTTGCTCGATCTCGACGCCACCCTCCACGCTGCACATCGCCAGGTACTGGCGCTCGGAGCGGTCCAGCAGGATCGAGAAGTAGTACTCCTCGGCGATGTCCGCACCGGCGGCGATCATCACCCGGTGCACGGTGTGCCCCTTGATGTCCATCCCGAGGATCTCACCGGCGCGCTCGGCGGCCTCGTCGGCGGACTTCGCGATCTTCACACCGCCGGCCTTGCCGCGGCCTCCGACCTTCACCTGTGCCTTGACCACCACGACGGAGCTGCCTGCGTTCAGCAGCTTCTCGGCCGCGGCGCGTGCCTCGTCGGGCGTGGTGGCGACCACACCGTCCAGCACGGGTACTCCGTGCTTCTCGAAGAGATCTCGTGCCTGGTACTCGAACAGGTCCACCTGCGCCTCGCCTTTCCTCGCCACACGCTGGTCCCGGATCTCGGGACGCTCGGGACTATTCCCCGAGTCACCCTACCGCGCGAAATACCTGCCGCGGGGCTCCGGTAAACGCTATCCGAGGTCGTGGCAGTGCGATGTGTCACGTCGGCGCACGCTCCTCGCCGGCATGAGCTCCGCCGTCACCGGCGGGTCTACTCGAGCAACTCGTCCAAGGCGGCCTGGACGACCTCGGCGTAGAGGTACATACCCTCCATGTCGGGGTGGATCCCGTCCGGCTGCAGGTCTTCGGGGTGCTCCACCGCGGCGGTGTACCAATCCGCGACCACCACGTTCGGGTAGTCGGCCGCGATGGCGTCGAGATTGTCGTTGGACTCCTCCACCCAGAAGGACGAGCCGTAGATGTTGACGAGCACGATCTTGCGGTCCGGGCCGAATGCGTCGAGGGTCTCGCGTACCAGCCCGGGATCGCGCACGCCCGCATTGGTTCCGGCCGCGATGACCACGATGTCCCGTACGGCATCATCGGCGGCTGCCGACTGCACCACCTCCGCGACGGCGGGCCACTGCCGGTTCGATTCGGCATCGACGCTCATTCCCGGGAACGTGGCGGTCAGTCCGGGGGCGGCGACGTACATCATCGAGTCGCCGAACCCGCTGATCCGCTCACCGATAGGCGCGTCCGAGGTCTCCTCCTCGGAGTCTCCCGACGGCGTCCCCTCACCATCGTCGGAAGCCACCTCTCCCCCGGTTCCCGTGTCCCCGGACTCACCCGCCGACGTACCCTCCTCAGCACCATCCGCGTCGTCAGTGCTCTCGCCGGTATCGCCTGCTCCCGCACCGTCCTCAGTGGGCGACGATTCGGCCTCGGGGGCGCGCTCTGAGCTGTCGCCGGTCTCCCCGGCGATGGATTGCGTCCCACCTCCAGAGGCGTCGACCACACCGGCGGCCTCGTCCATGGCGATCTCCACCTGGGATCGGTCGGGTGCCGTTGCGACTGCCACCGAGAACAGGGCAAGGCAGGCGGTCGAGGCGAGCAACGCCGTCCGGGGTGCGGTGAGACGACCGGGGGAAGCAAGTGCCGCGCCGACCCGGCGCGCACTCTCACGGAAGCCGTGACGCCGCACCGGCGTCTCGATCCACCGGTAGGAGGCGGCGGAGACGGCGAGGGTGAGGACCAGGGCGGCACCGCGTTGCACCCAGCTCGCCACCGAGTCCGGCGCGGTGGGAGGGGCAAAGGCCGCGATCAGCAGGATCACCGGCCAGTGCCACAGGTAGATCCCGTAGGACCGCTCTCCCACCCATGCCAGTGGACGCAGCTGGAACAACCCTTGGATCACGTTGGGGCGGCCCGGAAGGGCACCGAGCACGAGGGCGGTGCAGAGGGAGGCAGCGAGGATCCCGCCCCGGTAGGCGATGGTCTGTGTGGGGTCGAGCCAGATCATCAGCGCGATCAGGCCGGCGAGTCCTGCGATGCCGAGCAGCACCCGCAGCCGCCGGTACCAGGCCTGGGCGAACAGGTTCGCTGACTCCCCCGCGCCGCTCAGCGCGAGGGCGGCACCAATCATCAACCCGAATGCGTGAGTGTCGGTGCCGTAGTAAACACGGGTGGCGTCCTGGCCGGGGGTGAAGAGCAGTGCCATCAGCAGCGCCGAGATCGCGGCGAGCGCGAGCAGCACTCCCACACGTTGGCGGCCGGTTTTGGTCACGGCCATGATCACCACGAACAGCAGCGGCCACAGCAGGTAGAACTGCTCTTCCACCGCCAGCGACCAGAAGTTCACGAACAGTTGCGGGGCGGTGGTGTTGAAGTAGCTCGACCCGGCGCCGATCTCCACCCAGTTGTTGGAGAACGTCAGCGCGCCGAGCACCTGGCGGCCGATGTTGACGAGGAGGTCGTCGCCGGCGAAGTAGGCGAGGCTGACCGAGACCACCACGACGGTCACGAGCGCGGGGAGCAGCCGCCTCGCGCGTCTGGTCCAGAACGAACGCAGGTCGAGACGTCCGTTCGCGCGGAGCTCGCGGATCAGCAGGGTGGTGATGAGGAAGCCGGAAATGACGAAGAAAACGTCCACGCCGAGGTATCCGCCGGGAAGGCTGTGGGGGCGCAGGTGGTAGATGAGCACGCCGATGATGGCGAGCGCGCGCACGCCATCCAGGCCCTCGATCCGTCCTCTTCGGAGCGCTGCCGCCGGTGCCGCCCGGCCAGCGTCGATGTGCGCAACCACGTGCCGTCCTCCTCGCCTCGCACTCAGGCTAGTGCGCGGCGAGTGCCGCCCCCGGTCAGACGCAGGGCGCGTCGCGCCTCCGTCCTGTCGCCCCCGGCGTCGAGTCGCCCTCCGGTGCCAGGCGCGGCACAACTTCGACGGGAATACCGCCACGCGTTGGCTGGTTGGCAGCACTCCCGTCAAAGTTCTCCGGCAAGGGCACGTGTCAACTCCCTACCTCGCGCCGGCGCACCTGTGCCAGGCACTGTCGCCGCCACGACCAACCAGCGCAGCGGCCGACCAGAAGACCATCAACGCCAGCGCAGATTCCCCTGATCACTGCGTGCTGATCGCCTGGCTCAGTTCGGTGAGCGACTCCGGCACTTCATCGGCACGCAATTCGCTGCCATCCAACTGGTACACGCGCTCCCCCTCGATAGGCAGCCGGCCTGTCGGGCCGCCTCCGATGAAGTAGACACCTTCCTCAGACTCGTGCAGGAAAGCAACAAACTCATCGCCTGCGCGAATCAATGGGTCGTCCGATATCTCGAACTCGACCTCTCCATCAGCTCCATAGGCTCCCGTCTGCCGGATGACAATCTCGCGACCCGACGCACCGTTACCTGCGAGCAGATCCATCACCGTGGCATCGAAGTCCACGTAAGGCAGGTCGCCAGCATCGGACGGAATACTTCCCGTCGCCTGGATATCGACGACTTCGATCTCAGCGACGAGATCGGAGTGATTGGTCATCTCCTCAAGAGTTGGGTACGCGTGTACCCAACTTGCCTCAGCCGAACCTGATTGGTCACCCTCTGATTCCCCCGCAGGATCGGAGCACGCGGCAAGTAGAACAACTCCGAGCACGCCAGTGGCTAGAACCCGACGCATGATACGCACCTTCCCCTTCAGTAGATTGCGTTCACTCCGGCAATATCATCTGAGGCGGGCGTCGATAGACCACACGTCCCGTACCTCGTCGACGTGGAAGACCGCATAATCATGCAGCCGCTCGACGGATGGTCCAGGCCAAGGATGTGACCCAACTCGTGTACAGTAAGGCTTCGGAGTTTCGTTGAACTGTACCCAGACGTATAAGCCGTGTTGATCCGCCCGGTAGCGGAGGTCGTCGTCCCAGACGAACACGTCCAGTTCGCAATACCGTCGTAAGATACCGATGAATTGTTCAGCGTACCTAGCCCAACGACAGCATCCGATGGACTCGACGTGTACGTGCGTGGGATACTCTCCGCATTCCATGCATTGATGCCCGGCGACCATGATCCGGACGAGATGTTATAGCGAACAAACACGATGTCCCAGGTGCATCCGGTGGAAACCCACGCAGAAGCGGACGTTGGCGTAACCAATGTCAATCCAGCAGCACCGAGCGCCAGCGCCACGATCAAAGATGCGAAGCGTTTCATCAAACCCGTCCCCGACCAGCAACTTTGCTTAATGACGATTAAAACATGGCCAACCGGGCTCGTCAACAGTGCACCTGGCGCCGATCGCAAAGTCGCTATGGTCGGCCGATCCGCTCAGCACCGACGCACGCTCACAACTTCTCCACCGGCGAGTACCGCAGCAACAGTCGCTTGGTCCCGCTGTCACCGAAGTCGATCTTCGCGACGGCGTTGCTCCCCGTTCCCTCGAGGGCCACCACCCGCCCCATGCCGTAGGAGTCGTGGGTCACCCGGTCGCCGATGTCGAGCGTGGGCACGTCCCCGCGCGGCGTGGCCGAGCCGAAAGACGCGGGCCGCTCCCCTCGGGTGGTGGTCACCGCAGGACCTGACGGGCCCCGCGAACCTCGCCGCCCACCCTGACTACCGGCCCCACCCTGGCCCCCGAACCCGCCATATCCCCCACGCCCGGCACGCAGGGTCGCCATCGAGGACTCCTCGCGCTTCCAGTCCAGGAGTTCGGGCGGCACATCGGAGAGGAACCGGCTCGCGGGCTGCTCGTTCGGCATCCCGAACGAGGTCCGCACCCCGGCGCGGGTCAGGTACAGCCGTTCCCGGGCGCGCGTCAGTGCCACATACGCCAGCCGTCGCTCCTCGGCGAGCTCATCCGGGTCGGCGAGCGCCCGCTGGTGCGGGAACGTGCCGTCCTCCATCCCGGTGACGAACACCGCCGGGAACTCCAGACCCTTCGCCGTGTGCACGGTCATCAGGGTGACCATGCCGGCATCGTCGTCGGGAATCTGGTCGGCATCGGCCACGAGGGAGACCCGCTCCAGGAAGTCCCCGAGGTCGCCATCGGGCTCGTTCTCGGTGAACTCGGCGGCCACCGCGTGCAACTCGGCCAGGTTCTCCACCCGGGAGTGGTCCTGCGGGTCGTTGCTGGAGCGCAGTTCGCCCAGATAGCCGGAGTTGTCCAACGCGGCGTCCAGCACCTCCGCCGGTGTGGCCCCGCCGTCCGCGAGCGCCCGCAGCTCGCGCATCATGTCCGCGAACCCACGCGCGGCCGTCATCGATCGCGTGGCCAGCCCGAGCACGTTGTCGAGATCCTCGATCGCCGCCCCGAACGACACCCGCTCACGTTCGGCGTGGGCGGCGAGCATCGCCTCGGCCCGGTCCCCGAGCCCGCGCTTGGGGACGTTCAGGATGCGGCGCAGGTTCACCGAATCGTCCGGGTTGGCGATCGCCCGCAGGTACGCGATCGCGTCCTTGATCTCCTTGCGCTCGTAGAAGCGAGTGCCGCCGACCACCTTGTACGGCAGCCCGGTGCGGATGAAGACCTCTTCCAGCGCCCGCGACTGGGCGTTGGTGCGGTAGAAGACGGCCACGTCCCGCGGGCTGAGCTCGCCGGCGTCGATCAGCCGGTCGATCTCCTCGGCGATGAACCGCGCCTCTTCGTGCTCGTTGTCCGCGACATACCCCACGATCTGGGTGCCGCTGCCGGAATCCGTCCATAGGTTCTTCGCGCGCCGGCCGGAGTTCTTCGCGATCACCGCATTCGCGGCCGTGAGGATCGTCTGGGTGGAGCGGTAGTTCTGCTCCAGCACGATGGTGCGCGCGTTCGGGTAGTCGGCCTCGAACTCGAGGATGTTGCGGATCGTGGCACCGCGGAAGGCGTAAATGGACTGGTCGGAGTCACCCACCACGGTCAACTCGGCAGGCGGGAGGGTCGCCAGGGCGCCCTCCTCGGCAACGGAACCTGCGCCGTCGGCGATCTCGGCTGAGACACCGGTGAGTTCACGCACCAGCATGTACTGGGCGTGGTTGGTGTCCTGGTACTCGTCCACCAGGATGTGCCGGAACCGGCGGCGGTAGTGCTCGGCCACGGCCGGGAAGGCCTGCAGCAGGCTGACCGTGGTCATGATGATGTCGTCGAAGTCGAGCGCGTGCGCCTGCCGGAGACGCTCGTTGTAGAGCCGGTAGGCGGCGAGCAGGTTCTGCTCGTAGGGGTTCGACTCGCTCACCTCGCCGGCGTAGCTGTCAGGGTCGATCAGCTCGTTCTTCAGGTCCGAGACGCGACGGCTGAACGCCTTCGGCGGGTAGCGCTTGGGGTCGAGGTCCAGCTCGCGGCACACGAGCGTCATCAACCGCTGGGAATCGGCGGCGTCATAGATGGAGAAGGACGACCGGATCCCCAGCGTCTTCGCCTCCCGCCGCAGGATCCGCACGCACGCGGAGTGGAAGGTGGAGACCCACATCACCGCCGCGCGCGGGCCCACCAGCTCGGCCACCCGTTCGCGCATCTCCGCGGCGGCCTTGTTGGTGAACGTGATCGCGAGGATCTGCCCCGGGCGCGCCCGCCCGGTGGCCAGCAGGTAGGCGATCCGGTGCGTGAGCACCCGGGTCTTGCCCGAGCCGGCACCGGCGATGATCAGCAGCTGCCCGCCGGTGTGCTCCACTGCGGCTTTCTGCTGGGGGTTCAGCCCGTCCAGGAGTGCCTCGGCGGCCAACGACGGCGGCCCCTCACTCTCCCCAGGTGTCGCCTCCGCGGGGCTAGCCTCGGCCGGCCTCTCATCGTCAACAGCCGGGGAGGGCACACCGGGCAGGTGGGAGTCGCCGCCAACGGGAACCGTGGCGGAGGGGAACAGGGGCAGGTCGTCGAACAGTGATGTCATCGCGACCCGAGCCTATGCGCTCGGTCCGACATCGAATGCCGTGTGTCCACAACGCAGCGCACATCGTGTCCGCGGCAGGATAGAACTCCACGATCTGTTTCCTGAGAGTGCCGCGATCTCTTCCCTGTAGCTTCCCTCGAACCGTGGAATCGCCCGTCCGTTGTCCGGTCGTGCCGCGTCCGATCAGAGGACCACGAAGCCGACCACCCCAGCACCGATCACTGCCGCCCAGGCGGGCACCTTCCACCAGGTCTGCGCGATGAACACCGCCACGGCCAGTGCCAGGGCGGTCGCGGAGGTCACACCTTGCGTGAACACCGGGTCGTACAGCGCGGCGGCGAGGATGCCCACCACGGCCGCGTTGATCCCCAGCAGTGCGCGCCGCGCGGCCCGCACCCGCCGGAGCCGCTCCCAGAACGGCAGCACCCCGAGCACCAGCAACGCCGCGGGCAGGAAGATCGCCAGCAACGCGATCGCGCCACCGAGAACTCCCGTCGGTCCCGCGGTGGCACTGGCCCCGAGATAGGCGGCGAAGGTGAACAGCGGGCCAGGCACCGCCTGCGCGGCCCCATACCCGGCAAGGAAGATGTCATGCCCGACCAACCCCGTGGCCACGGTCTCGGACTCCAGCAGCGGGAGCACCACGTGCCCGCCGCCGAACACCAGCGACCCGGCCCGGTAGAACAGGTCGACCAGCCGGAGGGTGGGATCGGTGGTGAACGCCACGACGAGCGGCAGGCAGGCGAGCAACAGGGCAAAGAGGCTCAGGCAGATCACCCCGGTGCGGCGCGACACGGGGAGTGCCAGGTCGCCGTCGTCGCCGGGCACAGCATCCTCCCGTGCCCGCAGCCACAACAGCCCGGCCAGACCACCCGCCGCGATCACCACCACCTGCACCACTGTGCTCGGCACCAACAGCACCAGGATCATGGCGGCGGCGGCGATGGTAGCCCTCGGCGCATCCGGGGTGAGCGTCTTGGCCATCCCGAGCACCGCCTGGGCGACCACGGCCACGGCTGCCGCTTTCAGCCCGAGAAGCCAGCCTGCGCCGTCGAGATCTCCCCACGCGGACACGCCATAGGCGAAGGCCACCAGCACGATGGCCGAGGGCATCGTGAACGCGAACCAAGCTGCCAGCATCCCGCCGATGCCCGCTCGGCGCACGCCGAGCGCCATACCCACCTGACTGGAGGCTGGGCCGGGCAGGAACTGGCACAGCGCCACGATGTCGGCGTAGGCGGCGTCGGTCAGCCACCGGCGCCGCTGCACCAGGGCCTCCCGGAAGTAGCCGAGGTGGGCCACCGGTCCGCCGAACGAGGTCAAGCCGAGCCGGAGGAAGATCCAGAACACCTCACCCACGGAACCACGCGAGCGAACCTCGGTTTCAGCTGCCTCAGTCATTGCGCCCCATGGTGCCGCATCCCGCTGGGTCAGGTAGCCGCCCGAATCGGCCCATCGGCATCAGGACGTGAGCGCCTCCAGCAGGTCGACCTCACCGAACGGGTCACCATCGAAGACCGACCCAACCACGCGTGCCTCGAACCGCTGCGCCGCCGCCGCGGTGAGCTCGTCGTCCAGAGCGTAGAAGAACGTCAGGGCCGCGGACGCCTGCGCCTGCTCCAGGTATGCCTCGACGAACCCAGTGACGTCCTCTGACTCCAGCGCAGCCGTCGAGACGTAGATGAACAGCGGCCGGCTCAGCGGCTCGTAGCTGCCGTCCTGCACACGCTCGAGCGAGGGTGCCACGCCGTCGATGCTCACGGTGGTCATCTCATCGCGCGTCTCGGCGCTGCCGAGGTAGTTGCCGATGCCCATGAAGGCGATCGCTCCCGGGTCGTCCGCGACCCAGCCGGTGAGTTCGGTGATGTCGTCCGAGGACTGCACTCCCTCGACGATCTCGCCGGTCTCGCCGTTGACGTGGTGCGTGAAGGTCGCGAAGGTGCCCGACCCGTCCGGTCGCCCGTAGCGGGTGAGCTCGGAGTCCGGCCACTCGGGTCGCACGTCCTGCCACGTCTGCACACTCGAGTCCGGAGCCCAGATCGCGCCCAGCTCCTCGAGCGTGAGGTCATCAGCGAAGTCGTTCTCGGCATGCACCACCACGGCGAGGGCGTCCCAGGCGATCGGCAGTTCGATGAACTCGATCCCAGAGGCTGCGCAGGCGTCCAGGAACTCCTGCGGGATGGCCTCGGAGGCGTTGTTGATCGCGGACTCCCCCGCGCAGAAGCGCACGAACCCGTCCTCGGTGCCCTCCGCCGTCACCGACACCTCATGCCCGGCCGTTCTGGCGACGTGCTCGGTGATGGGAGCCACGGTGGACGATCCAGAGATCTCGATCCGGTCGGTGGCGGATGCCTCTCCAGTGCAGGCGGCGAGTGCCAGTGCGGCCGCACCCGCCAGCGTGACTGTCGCAGTGCGCCGGTTCGTCGGGGTCATCGCTCCTCCGTTCCCGGGTCGTTCCGCCTCTCACCTTCGGGACGGCCGGCCGGGCGCTCGTCCTCGCCCATATCGGCCGCCTGCCGGCCGGTCAGCTCACGAAGCACCTCCTCGAAGAACTCCTTGACCTTCGACCAGTTCACCGTGGCCTCGGCAAGGTGATGTTCGAGCCGTTCGATCTCGGCATGCTGTGCCTCGTGCTGTCGACGCTCGGCCAACTCGGCGCGGAGCCGGTTGACTGTCGCCTCAGTCTCGGCCATCAGGCGCACGAGGGCCGCGTCGATCTCCTCGAGGGAACGCGGCATGTCCTCCTCGGTGAGGGGCGGTTGCTCATCGGCCGGTTCGGGGGTGGATGGATCGTGGTCGCTGGTGGAGTTCACGATCGGCCTTTCAGAAGATGGTGGTGGCAGCGATCAACAAGCCGGGAGCGAGGACGAACACCCCGAGCACCCATACCGCGGCGAAGGACTTGTTCTCCGCCGATCGGCCGGCCAGCCAGGTAGCTCCTTTGATCGGGATGGCACGCAAGAAGGGAATCCCGAAGATGACCGCCGTAGCCGCCAGGTTGAACAGCAGGTGCACCAGCGCGACCTGTAGTCCGAGGGCGGCGTCGACCCCGCTCAGACCCAGTGCCGCCAGCAGCGCGGTGGCCGTGGTGCCGATGTTCGAGCCGAGCGTGAACGGGTAGATCTGACGCAGTGTGAACGTGCCCGAACCGGCAAGCGGGATCATCAGCGATGTGGCCGTCGAGGACGACTGCACGATCGCCGTCACCACGGCCCCGGAGGCGATGCCACTGATCGGGCCGCGGCCGATCGCGCCATGCAGGACCCGCTTGGCCTGACCGACCATCAGGACCTTGAGCACCTTCCCGATGAAGGTGATCGACAGGACGATGAGCGCCACCCCGACGGCGATCATCACCAGTCCACCCCAGGGCGCGGCCATCGGCTCCGTGAGCGAGCCGACGAGACTCTCCAGCGGAGCTGTTGCCGCACCGACCACGTCCACGCTGTCGGTGTCGACCCCGCCCACCCCGGTGAGCGCACCAGCAAGCCACCCGGATACGCGCTCGAGGAAGCCCGTGGCGATCTCCAGCGGCAGCAGGATGACCACGGCGAGGAGGTTGAAGAAGTCGTGCACGGTCGCGGCGGCGAAGGCACGCCGGAAGTCATCCTTGTTGCGGATCATTCCGACGCTCACCAGGGTGTTCGTGAGCGTGGTGCCGATGTTGGCACCCATGATGATCGGGATCGCGATCTCCAGCGGCAGCCCACCAGCAGCCAGACCCACCGTGATGGAGGTCGTGGTGGAGGAGGACTGGGTGGCCGCGGTGGCGAGCACACCCACCATGAGCGCCACGATCGGGTTGCTGGCGAAGCCGAACAGTGCTTCGGCCTGGCCGCCGGTGGCCGCCTTGAAGCCGGCGCCGATCACCCCGACGGCGGAGATCAGGACGTACACCGAGACGACGACGGAGAGCCAGTTGACGACCGACCGGGCCCGCCCCTCGGCGATCAGTGAGTCGAACGGCCCACGGAGCGGGCTCTCAGAGGCCGTGTCGGCGCTCACCTCGCCCGCGGTGAGAACCGCGGTGCCGGCGACGGGGCTCTCGAGGTCTGAGGTGGCGTCTCGCTCGGGCTGCTGATGGCTCATCTCGCCAATCCCGTCAGTCGTGGGCACGGTCCAAGTCAACCGGTGCCGGGGAGGTCAGCGCGCCGGCAGGACGGGGAACGTTAGATGAACATCAGGTGAACATCAGGCAAAATGTGACAGGGGTCTCGTCGATCGGCCACGGGGCAGGCGCGATGCGCCTCGACAGCCGATCACGACGACGCGGCTGCTCAGCTCCAGAGCACTGCGATGGCGACATTGAGAGTGGTGAGACCGGCGATCCCTCCGAGGTAGCCGCGGGTCACCTTCTCGCTGTTGCGGCCGCCGTAGATGACTATGCCGGTCACCACCAGCGCGATGATCAGCTTGACGCCGATCTTGATGTTGTTGGGCTCGTTGCCTGCCACCCCGGCCGAGGCCAGGCCGACCATGACGATCCCGGCGACCAGCGCCGTCAGGATGCCGTGCAGCATTCCCTTGCTCAGCTCGACGCTACGCATCCCGTAGATCGCCCCGCCGAGCACCATCGCCCACCCGATGAGGTGGAGAACCAACACAATTCCGTACACGATGTCCATGATTCTGACACTACGTCAGAACCAGCCCATTCGCGAAATCGCTCGTCGATCTGGTCAACCAGATCGACGAGCGATTTTCGAGGGTGGGGGCTCGCGACCCTCAGCTGGCCCGTCGTAGCGCACCGACGGCGATCCCCGCCGCACCCAGCACCAGCAGCGAGCCGATGAGCGACGTGAGCCAGATCCCGGAGGCGAAGGCATCCTGAGCCGAGGCCACCAGGGCCTGCGCCTGCTCGGCCGGAAGCCTGCCGGCCACCTCGATCGCACCACCGAGGGTCTCGCGGGCCGCCGCCGCGTCCCCACCGGCCACACCGTCCGGCACGACCACCGAGCGGGTGTACGCACTGGTCAGCAAACCGCCGAGAATCGCCGTCCCCAGCACCGACCCCACCTCGTAGGCAGTCTCGGAGATAGCCGAGGCCGCCCCCGCCTTCTCCGCCGGGACCAACGACAGGATGAGATCGTTCGAGAGCGTCTCGGCCGCCCCGATCCCGATCGCCACCATCGCGAACGCCACACCGAGCAGCGTCAAGTCGGCCGATCCCAGCGCCACCAGCAGGTACCCGCCCGCCGACAGCAGCATGCCCCCGGTCACGATGACCACCGGGCGGACCCGCCGCGCCAGCCGGGCGGCCAGCAGCCCCGCCAGGACCATCCCGAGCACTCCGGGCAGCAGCACCAGGCTGGCCCGCATCGGCGCAAGGCCGTGCACGAGCTGCAGATCCTGGGAGGCGAAGAAGAGGAAGCCGACGAGCGCGACCACCGAGAGCAGGTTGATCAGCACCGCGCCGGAGAATCCACCGCGACGGAACAGATCGAGCTCGATCATCGGATGGCGCACGCGCCGCTGCCGGCGCGCGAACGCCGTCAAAAGTCCCAGCCCGACGGCGAAGGTTCCGAAGGCGATGATGCTCGCCCCATCCTTGGCGAAGGTCTTGACCCCCAGGACGAGTGCCACCATCCCGGCTAGGACCACCAGCACCGACACCGCATCGACCGGCTGGGCGCGCGGGTCGGCCGACTCGGGCAGGAACAGCGGTGCGAGGACGAGCAACGGCAGGAGCACGACGACGGCGAGCAGGAAGACCGACCCCCACCAGAAGTGTTCGAGGAGGAACCCGCCGACGACCGGCCCCAATGCGGCCCCTCCTCCGAAACCGGCGCCCCAGACGGCGATGGCTGTCCGGCGCTCCTGGCGGTCGGTGAAGATGTGACGCAGCAGTGACAGGGTCGATGGCATGAGCATCGCCCCGAACAGCCCGAGCAGCCCGCGAGCGGCGATGAGGGCCGCGGCAGTGGGAGCGTAGGCGGCGCCGACTGAGACGAGCGCGAAGCCGGCGGAACCGATCAGCAGCATGCGCCGCCGCCCGAATCGGTCGGCTGCGGCCCCCATCGGCACCAACAGTCCCGCGAGCACGAGCGGGTAGATGTCGATCACCCACAGCAGCTGGGTGCCGGTCGGCTGCAGCGCTTCGCTGATCTGCGGGAGCGCAAAGTTGAGCACGGTGTTGTCCACGGCCACCAGCAGCACCGGGAGCATCAGCACCGCCAGGGCGAGCCACCGGCGTCGGCGTGAGAGCGGCGTGGCCGGCGTGAGCGCGCGGTCGTGACCTGGATCGACCTGGGGGTCGAACGTGAGCGACATGGATGACACCTCCCGGACAGCGCAGGTCGACGAGACCGGCGATCGACGAACATTCGTTACTATACCGGCTGGACGGTGGAGTGACGAGTGATCTCCGACACCTGGCGTACCCTGATCGGCATGCCGCCACCCCCGGCAGCACGCGCGAAGGTGCTGCACGCATTCGCAGAGATCCTCGTGACCCAGGGTGAGCGGGCCGCCACACTCGACGCTGTCGCCGATCGCGCCTCCGTCTCCAAGGGAGGCCTGCTCTACCACTTCCCGTCCAAGGACGACCTGACGGAGGGCCTCGCCGACGTCTTCGGCGAGCTGGTCGCGGCCGACACCGACCAGATGCGCAGCGCCGAGGCAGGTCCGGTCGACTACATCGTGCGCACGTCCGCGCGCGCCGACTCCGAGTTCGAGCTCTACTACGCGGCGATCGCCGTACTCGCGCGCGGAGCACACCAGAGCGCCGCACGTGCGTTGGTGCGCGCCCAGGACGCCTGGCGGGAGACGCTGGCCGGCGCCGTCCCCGACCGGCTCGTCGCTCGCGCACTGATCTACATCTGTGACGGGCTCGCCGCGGACGCCGAGGTCAGGCGAGCCGCCGACATCGAGCCGCTGTCCGAGGTCGACGTGGACAATCTCATCGCGCTCGCGCAGCAGATAGCGCGACTGTCCCGCTGATCCTCAGTCGCACTCCCAGGCCATGGACAGCCGATCATCCGGCTCGACCCATCGCCCACCCCAGACGGGCGTGACCAGCAGCTGCACGCGAGCCTGCGATCTCGGTCCTCTTTCCTGAGGCCGCCGCCGTCAGGAGCCCTGATTCCCGACGACGGAGTCCAGCGCCGCATCGATCGGTACCTGGCCGCCGACGAACGGAACCGAGACACCCACCGTGTCGGCCCGCTCGAGCACCCGGGCCGCGACCGCGGCCACATCCTGGCGCGAGATCTCGCCACGCTCCTGACTGACGGCGATATGCCCGCTGCCCGGCTCGTCGGTCAGCCGGCTCGGCTGCAGGATCGTCCAGTCGAGGGCAGTCGCGCGCAGGTGCTCGTCGGCCGCCGCCTTGGCCTCTGCGTAGGGGAAGAAGTTCGAATCTTCGGGCACCCCGTGATCCGGGCCCGCGCCAAGGTAGGAGACCATCACGAAGCGCAAGATCCCGGTGAGCTGGGCGGCGTCCATGGTGCGGATCGCGGCGTCGCGGTCGACGGCGTAGGTACGAGCCGGATTGCCCCCGCCGGCGCCGGCGGACCAGACGATCGCATCGTGACCGGCGATCGCCTCGGCGATCTGGGTCGCGCTGAGATGCTCGACGTCGGCCACGAGGGCGTGCGCCCCGGTTGCCTCGACGTCAGCCGTGTGCTCGGGGTTGCGGATGATCGAGGTGACCTCGTCTCCCCGATCGGCGAGGGTCTTCGAGAGCAGGAGGGCAATCTTGCCGTGCCCTCCGATAACAGCGATTCGAGACATAGCCCTACGCTAACCCGTCCACTGGACGGCTGCGCCCGCGTGATCTCGAGAGATCGGTCAGTCGGACGCTCCGCCGTCGACGCGGTCCGCCAGCACGGGCACGAGCTCCTCAAGCAGGAACGGCAGGCTCAACACAGTCACGAACGAGGTCGCGACGCCCACCGGGTCCTCAGAGTCGGCGAAGACCTCCCGGCCCTCGGTGTGCACCGGCAGCGACCGATACAGCGGACCGCCGACCTCATCCGTCTCGCTCGAGTCGATCCACACGATCACATCGACATCGAGCAGGTCGACCTGCTCCTCACTGAGGCTCGCCCCGAACGAGTCACCGGCTAGGTCCGCAATGCCCGCCGGCAACTCGAACCCCAGCTCGGTCAGGAACCGGCCACGCGGATCGTCGGGGCCATAGACGAAGACGCCTTCGTACGGCATGGCCATCACCGCCGTCGCGCCGGCGAACTCCGGGTACTCGGTACGCGCCGCTTCAAACTGGGCCTCGACGTCCGCGATGAGATCATCCGCCTCGTCCGGCATCCCGACGGCCTCGCCGACGGTGCGGGTGAGCTCCTCCCATCCGATGCCGTAGTCGACCTGCCCCTCCGGCTGGGCGACGGTGGGGGCGATGTCGGAGAGCCTCTGATAGTCCTCCTCGGATATGCCTGAGTACAGCGCCAGGATCAGGTCCGGGTCCTGCTCGAGGATGCCCTCGAAATTGATGGCGCTCGAATCACCGACCACCTCCGGCAGCTCTCCACCGGCGGCCTCCAGTTCATCCGTCGCCCACGGATGGATGGAGCCGGGCTGCGCGCTGAACCATTCCGTGGTGGCGACCGGCACGATCCCGAGGGCGAGCAACGCATCCTGGTCCATGAGACCCACCGTCACCACCCGCTCCGGCTGTTCGGAGATCGTCGCACTGCCGTAGGTGTGCTCGATGGTCACCGGGAAGGACGTGGCTTCGCTGCTCGGAGCCTCCGCTTCTCCCCCGTCGTCGCCGGCGCTGCACCCTGCGACCAGGAGCACCACTGACGCCGACCCTGCCAGGATCGCACGACCGACCGCCCGCCGGCGCGGAGCCCGGCGAGGCTCCACCCGATCCCGGCTCGTCTGTGCCCCTCGAATGCCGAATCTGCTCACGCCATCTCTCCCGATCGCTCGTCTCTCATGGTCGAACACGCGGTGCGTGTCAACGGTCACGCACAAGTGAGTTAAGCCTAACCTTAGTTCTTTGGCAGCCGACACCGGCAGTGGCTGCCTCATGTCCCCGTACCGGCGGGTGACCCGGACCTCGAGGCTCGCCACAGCCGCCCGTAGACGCCGTCCGCGGCGAGAAGCTCGGCGTGAGTGCCGGTCTCGGCGATCCGACCCTGCTCCATCACGACGATCCGGTCACAGGCAGCGGCCTGGGAGAGCCGGTGCGCGATCACCAGTCCCGTCCGCCCGTCAAGCACCCGCTGCGCGGCACGGTCAAGGACGCCTGCGTCAGACGATCCCGCTTCAGCAGTCGCCTCGTCCATGATGACCATCTCCGGGTCGACCAGCATGATCCGGGCCAGGGCGAGTTGCTGAGCCTGCGCCGAGGTCAGTTCCACACCAGCGGCGCCCAGTGCAGTGTCCAGACCATCGGGCAGCAGCTCCAGCAGCCCAGCTGCACCGGTGGCCTCCAGCGCTGTCCAGATATCGCCGTCGCTGGACTGTGGGGCGGCGAGAGTGAGATTCTCCCGCAGTGTGCCCGCGAACACGTGTGACTCCTGGGTGATCATGGCGGTGTTCCGGGGGCGCTGGACGGAGCCGGTCGCAGGAACGTAGATGCCCGCCAGCACTCTGGCGAGGGTGGTCTTCCCGGCCCCGGAGGCGCCGACGATCGCTAGTCGCTCCCCCGCCCCGATCGAGAGGTCGACGCCGTGGAGCACGTGCTCACCGTCGTAGGCGAAAGTGACCCCACGCAGCCGGACCACCACATCTGCCACCCCTGAGATCTGCCTGGCCTGCCCAGCCCGCCCAGCCGCGCCGGGGCCGGAAACATCACCTCGCCCGGGTCCGGGCATGGCGATCACCCCGACGATCCGGCCCAGCGACGCGAGCGCCGACTGCAGCACGTCGACGACCATCAGCAGCTGGTTGATAGGGCCGAACAGCCGCAGGAAGAACAGCATGGCCGTGGTGGCCGCGCCGATGGTGGAGTGTCCTGCGCTGATCAGCAGGTAACCGGCCGTGAGGATGCCCGCCATGCCGAGGTACTCAGCGAAGTTGAGCCGCCCGAAGAACATGTTCTGCACTGTGCGGGCCCGCAGGCTGTGACCGACGACGGCCCAGGACGCCCCGATCACCGTGTGGTGACGGCGTTCGCCGAGCCCGAAACCGAGCACAGTATCGCGACCGCGCAGCGATTCCAGGATGTGCTGAGCACGCACGCCCATCGCGGAGCGTTCGGCCTGGTAGACGGGCGGCGCGGTGGCGAGGTACCAGCGCAGGGTGAGGAAGTAGACGGGCAACGTGACCGCAAGCGCCGCCCCGTAACGCCAGTCGAGGGCGGTCATCCCGCCGAGGGTGACGACGATCGTGAACCCCGCGCTCGTCAGGGCCGGGACCACCCGGGGCGCGGCATCGGCGATCTGGGCGACGTCGTCGCCGGCGCGGGCGAGGAGATCGCCGGTACCTGCTCGCTCCACGACGCCCTGCGGCAGCCCCATCGCCCGGGCGACCAGCCGTTCGCGCAGATCGGCCAGGATGCTCTGATAGGCACGGGCGGCCAGCACGATCGTCACCGCTGTTCCGATAGCGCCGGCGATGGTGGCGCCGACCGCTGCAACCGTGATCGTGACGACGGTGCCGAGATCTGCGGCATCGTCGTCGATGAGGTCGACGAGGGCACCGAGCAGTGCGGGGAAGAGCAGCCCCAGCCCGGCGGAGAGGAGGCCAAGGCCGATGGCGGCGGCGATCATGAGCCGGTGCCCGTGGCTCGCGCGGCGCAGCTCTGTCCAGACCTCCCGGGCCCCGGCGATCGGCAGGATCGAGGTGCTCATGACACACCCGCCGTCGCGCGGCGCAGGTCGACGACGCGATCGCACCTGCCGAGCAGCGCCGGTGACGAGGCGATGAGGAGGGTCGAACGTCCATTCCGGATCTCGCGCAGGCCCCCGGCGATGGCCGTCTCGGTCACCGCGTCCACCGCCGTCGTGGGATCGTGCAGCACTAGGACCGGCGCATCGGTGGCGAGCGCTCGCGCCAGCGCCACGCGCTGTCGCTGTCCGCCAGATAGTTGCTCGCCGTTCTGACCGACCTGGCGGTCCCCGCCGCCCAGCGCGACGGTCGCGAAATCGTCACAGGCCGCCGCCTTCAGCGCGGCCTGTCTGAGTCCGGGCGGGGCGCCGGGTATGTCGAGGTTCTCCGCAATCGTGCCGCTGAACAGCACAGCCTCATGTGGTGCAACCCTCACCTGCGACCGGTAGATGTCCTCGTCGAGTCGCCCGGCCGGGACACCGTCGAGGAACACACGTCCCTCCCCCGCTGCCGGGTCGAGCAGGGCCGCGACGATCCGTGCCGCCACTCGATCGTCGGCATGGACACCTACGAGCTCACCCGGCTCCACTCGGATCTGCTCATCACCGTCGAGCTGGACCTCGACCGGCGGCAGTGCGGACAGCGTGGCGTCGTGCGCGTCGGGTCCGCTCGGCGGCGCGGATCGGTTCGGCTCCGCCAGGAGGTCGAGGATCCGGCCACCCGAGGCGACGGCGGTCGCCCACCAGGTGACCGTCTCCGAGGTCAGCATGTTCAGCGGCGGCAGCAGTACCTGGGCGAGGCCGACGACGGCGATCAGCTCACCGACGCTGATCCGCCCGTCGACGGCGAACCACCCGGCCAAACCCGCCATAATGGCGACAAAGGCACCACTGACCGCGTTACTTCCGGCGAGATACCTGCCCAGCGCACCGATGCTGCTGTGTGCACCGGCAAGCGCCGTACGGCTGGAACGCCGGTATCGCGCGGTCGCCTCCTGTTCGGCGCCGACCCCCTTGATCACCCGGTAGCCGGCCACCATGTCGGTTGCCTGCCCCACTGCTGCGGCGAGCAGCGTCTGCGAGCGGTGCCTGCTGCGGGCGAACGGGCTGCTCAGCGCACCCATCGCCACCACCGCAAAGGGTGCACCGATCGCGACGGCCACGCCCAGCGGCCAGTAGATGGCGAACAGCGTCGCGGCGATGAAACCGATCCCCACCAGACCGCCGACGGGGAATACCCCGATCGTCACGGCCAGGGACAGGCCCGAGACGTCGCTGGTCGTCGTCGACAGGACCGCGCCGTCGGCCTGTCTGACCGCCCGGTGCCGCGTGTGCAGCACAGCTGCCGACAACATCGAACGCAGCCGGTGCTGGGTCAGCTGCACGGCCCTGGTGGAGAGCAAGGCGGCGAAGCGGAACCCCAGTGAGAGCATCAGGAAGTTCAGGCCGAGCACGAGCAGCCAGAACCCGGCCTGCCGCATGTCTCCGCTCGCCAGTCCCCGGTCAATCGCCAGCCCCATCACCACTGGAACCAGCGCCTCGCCGACCTGGTGGACGGTGGACAGGAGTGCGGCGGGAATCGTCAACTGCGGGGCCGCGACGATCACCCGGAGCGTGAATCGCCGTGCTGTCGTCGCCTCACCTGCCGCCAGCGGAGCGGCAGCGGGTGCCTGCCGCGGTGGCCGCCCGAACACCGGCAGCCATCGCGTCAGCCACCCTCTCCCGAGACCGGCGGGATCGCCGCGGCGCTGTTTACGGATGGACGTGCGCAAGTGCCTCATCCTCGAGCCGGTCGAGATACTCCAGCGCATCTGAATAGCTCCGAATGCCGGCATAGACCTCGTAGACATCGCCCTCTTGCGCCGCCGGCAGCGCCTGGAACAGGCTGTTGCTGAAGACGGCGTCCAGCGGCGGCCACGTGCTTCCGTCCGCGTTCGCCGGGGTCAGGATGATGTCGGCCTCGCCCAGATACTGGTCGAGGTACTCGAAGGAGTAGTTCGCGTAACCGAAGGCGGCACGCTCTTCATCCGGCTCTGGGACACCTGGAGCGATCGAGACACCGAGATCGCTCAGCGTCGCTCCGATCTCCCCGGTCGGGAACAGTACGGCGAACTCGGCATCACCGTCGCCGGCGGTGATCAGGGCCCACTGCTGGCCGGAGATGACCTCGGCATAGGACTGCTGCAGATCGGCGATACGCGCCTCATAGGCGTCGCGGTTCCGGCCCAGCGCCTCCTGCGCACCAGTTGCGTCGGCGAGGCCGGTCACGACCGTCTGCCAGTCGCCGCGACTGTCGCCGAAGTAGATCGCCGTCGGCGCGATCGCAGACAATCGCTCGTAGGCTTCGTCGTCGATCTCATACGCGTCCCCGACGATCAGGTCCGGCTCAGCCGAGGCCACTGCCTCATAGTTCAGCTCCCCGAATGACCCAACCGTCTCCAGGCCGTCGATGAACGCATTCTGCTCATCGGTGTACTCCTGCGCCCACCGGCTGTAGTCCTGCGAGGCTACCGGCTGGATGTCGAGCGACTGCAATTGCCAGACAGTGTTGTACGAGACCGCGGCGATGCGCTGCGGATCAGCCGGAACTGTCACCTCCCCGTAGTGCGTCTCGATCACGCGGGTCTCCGCAGACGCGGCCTCCTCTGAGGGCGACTCGTCAGCAGCGCAACCGGCCACCAAGGCGAGGACCGCCCCGACGGCGACGGCACCCAACGTCCGGCCCCGTGTCAGGTTCCTACCTTCTCGAGCGATCAACGTGCGTCCCTTCTTCGGTATGACTAGTTCTGAGTGTCTGGCGCGGGCTATGAGAGCGGTGTGCCATTGCCGTCCGCCGTCTCCGTGACGACCTGGACGAGTTCGTCGATCACGGTCTGGTATGAGAGCGCGTTGAAACCGTCGCTGACCCCACGCGCCTGACCGCCGGTGAGCGCGGTGTAGCGTCCGGCCTCCACAGCGGGAAGCGACTGCCACAACGGGTTGTCCTGAGCGGTGATCGTGGCTGCCCGGTCCGTGGCCAGGGACAGGATGATCTCAGCTTGATCGAGTACCGGTATGGCCTCGAGTGACTGCTCCTCGAGTTGCTCATCCGTCGTGGTGACGACGGTGAGACCGAGTTCCCGCAGGAGTCCGGTCATCGAACTCTGCTCGCCCTGGATATAGAAGGTGTCGCCATAGTAGGAGGCGACCATGACCGGACGGTCTGCGTACTCGTCGAGTAGTGCGGCTCCATCGGACAGCGCAGCGGAAACGTCAGCTTCCAGGGCCTCCGCCTGGGCCGTCCGGCCAGTCGCCTGCGCGATGACCTGGAGCTGGCCCTGCCAGGTGGTGTCGAACGGCACTGCGATCGTCGGTGCCACCGCCGACAGTTGCTCGTAGAGTGGCTCCACCTGAGAGGTCATCCCGACGATCAGGTCGGGGTCAGCCGCTGCCACGGCCTCCACGCTGATCCCAGTGCTCACGTCGAACTGGTCGATCGAGTCGGCACCGGCAGCGAGTTGCCACGATGCCAAACCAGTGCCAAAGGCATCGGTGAAGCCGAACGCGACCGGTTCGATGCCTAGCGCAAGCACTGAGTCCAGATCGTTGTAGTCACCCAGCGTCACGACCCGCTCCGGCATATCGTCGATCGCGGCCGATCCGAGTCCGTGCTCGACGGTCGTCGGGAAGCCCGCCGCGAGGTCGGAGCCGTCCGATTCAGCCGGTGAGGTCGACTCGGCCGGGTCATTCCCGCACGCGGCGGCGGCACCGACGGATAGCACGAACGCCAGGGACAGGAACAGGCGCCGAAGGGAGGGGGCCGGCGTGGCGCTCACCCTCATGCGGTGACGATCTCCTCGAGCCGTCGCGCCATCGCACATGCGGCGCGGGCGAGCCCCTGGTTCAGCGTGAGGTCGAGACTGTGCACGTTCCCGCTTTGGGCTGCAGGCAATAGCTGGAAGGTCGGGGTCTGGCCGAGAGCCGGGCGTTCGTCATAGGCATAGATGGCCAACGTGGTGGCTTCGGAGACTTGGTCGAGGTTCTCCGGTGACAACTCGTGATAGCCGTTCTCGTCGGCTCCGGGTTCATACCGCGGAACGTCGATTCCGAGATCGGCCGCGACCTCGTTGGCCTGAGAATCGGTGATGACGTACATTCCGCCGTCGTCGAGGGCGGTGCCATAGATCAGCGTCGTCGCGTCGAGCTGGGGGCCCGAGCGTGCACGAATCTCCTCGATGAGGTCGGTGTATCGCTCGATCTCATCATTGACGACCTGATCACGCCTGAGCATGGTGGCCTGGTCGCGCATCGTCTGCTGCCATCCGGTACTCCCGGACGCTACCGCCAGGACGGGCGCGATCTCCAACAATCGCGACCTCCCGTAGAAGTCACCGGCCCACGCGGGCTGTCGCATCACGATCAGATCCGGTTCGAGCGAGGCGATCTTCTCGTAGTCGGGTTCATTCGTCTCGGCGAAATCGAAGGTCTCCAGATCAGCTGGCATCAGCTCGCCCAGCTCGTCGAAGAGTGCGCCGTCGCGGCCGAAGTAGAACCCGGAGGCAATGACCGGATACCCGCAGGTCAGGGCGAACTCCAGGTCGGCGCGGCCCTCGATCACGAGCACGCGCTGCGGATCGGCAGGGATCTGCCCGGAGAACTCCAGATAGTCGTAGTCGAGCAGTTCGCTCCCGGCCCCCGGGCCCGTCTCGTCAGTGGTGCCGCATCCGGCGAGCACCCCCGCCGTCGTCACTGCCCCCAGTCCGAACAGGTGGCGGCGGGTGATGTCGGCCCGCACCGATGAATAGTGGGAGCACAGGGTGCGTGCGCGGCGGGTGGAATGCCGGATGTGATCCAGGTGCGGCCTCGGCAAGACTGCGGTCATTGGTTGCTCCTCCTCGATAGGTGATGGCAAGTGGCGCGACATGGATGTGACGCGACCCAGGACTGCGATCAACAATAAGGCAAGGCTAACCTAAATTAGCCAACGGGAGCGCCAGCAGCGAGCTCATCAGGCGCTGCCCGGGCACCAGCGCGGCGTGGCCGACCGACCAGCAGACTTCAGTTGCGATCGCGGCCCAGCGGCACCACCGTGGGCTTTCCGACGACCGGGTCGGGAACCACGAGGCACCGCAATCCAAAGACCTCCTCGACCAACTCTGCGGTCACGACATCGGACGGGGAGCCTTCGGCGACCACCGCTCCGTCCTTCATAGCGATCAGGTGGCTGGCGTAGCGTGCCGCATGGTTGAGATCGTGGAGCACCGCCACCAGCGTGCGACCCTCCTGGTGGAGGTCGGTGAAGAGTTCGAGGAGCTCGATCTGGTAGGCGATGTCCAGGAAGGTGGTGGGCTCATCCAGGAGCAGGATGTTCGTCTGCTGGGCCAGCACCATGGCCACCCAGACTCGCTGGCGCTGCCCACCGGAAAGTTCATCGACCAGTCGCCCGGAGAGGGAAGTCACCCCAGTGGCGTCCATGGCGTGTGCCACCGCATGCTCGTCGTCCTCGCTCCACTGCCGCAGCAGCCCCTGGTGCGGGTACCGGCCGCGAGCGACCAGGTCGGCAACGGTGATCCCATCAGGAGCAAGGGAAGACTGCGGAAGCAGCCCGAGCCGGCGCGCCACCTCTTTCGCCCGGTAGTTCGTGATCATCTCGCCATCCAGCACGACCTGCCCCGCGGCCGGTTTCAGAAGCCGGGACAGGCCTCGCAACAGCGTCGACTTCCCGCAGGCATTCGCTCCGACGATCACAGTGAAGGACTCATCGGGCACGCTGACCGAAAGCGCATCAGAAATGACTCGGCCGTCGTACCCGAGTGTGGCCCGGTCGGTGTAGAGACGCGCCGGTGGCTGAGCGGTCTTGTCCGCGATGGACCCGGTCTGCGTGTCGGAGATGGTCATACCTGCCGCCTTGCTTCGTGGACGAGGAGCCAGACGAGGTAGCTACCTCCGATGACGACGGTGACCACACCGACTGGCAGAGAACTGGGAAGTGCGTGCTGAGCGAGGACGTCCGCAGCGAGCAGAAGAAGCGCCCCCATCGCTGCCGCCGGAGCCAGGGTGACCCCTGGTGTGCGGGCGAGCCGGCGGGCGATCTGCGGTGCAGCCAGCGCGATGAAGGAGATCGGACCGGCCGCTGCGGTCACGGCCGCGGTCAGCGCCACACCCGTGATGACCAGTCCGAGGCGCACCGGCTCGACCGATACGCCGAGCGCCTTCGCCGCGTCGTCCCCGAGCTCGATCTGACGCAGCCCGGGCGACTGAGCCGCAGCCAGCAACATCAGGACAACCACTGCGACTGATCCCGCGCCCGCCTGCGCCCACGTGATGCCGTTGAGACTTCCCGCGTTCCACACAGCGGCGCTCATCGCGACCTCGAGCTCAGCGCGGAGCATCAGCCAGGTGTTCAGGCTTGCCAACATGGCCGAGACGGCGATGCCGACGATGATGAATCGGAACCCCTGGACACCTCGCTTATAGGACAAGGCGTAGACCGCGGCGGCGGTCAGGATCCCCCCGACCAGCGCACCACCGGCGACCTGCACATAGGAGCCGCCGATGATGACGATCACCACAAGAGCACCGGTGAAGGACCCCGTAGCGAATCCGATGATGTCCGGGCTCGCGAGCGGGTTCCGGGTCAGGCTCTGGAAGATGGCACCGGAGACGCCCAAAGCCGCACCGAATGCGAGCGCAGCCAGCGCCCGCGGGGCTCGCCACTCGACCACCACCAGGTTGGCCATCCCGGCGTCCTGCCCGGTCAGCGCGAGCACGACCTCCTCGAGAGTGAGCGGATAGTCACCGAGAGTGAGTGCCACCAGGGCGAGCGTTCCGGCCAACGCGGCCAGCACCACGACCGTCACGACGCTGCGGACGGCGAAGCGCACGGACAGCCGGCGTCCCCGGATCTGGACCACCGCATGCCCGAAGTCGACGCGTGCAGTGCTGCGCGCATGGTTGTGAGTCTGCGCGCTCATAGACCACTGGCCCGGCGACGGCGGATCAGCAGGATCAGCACGGGTGCACCGACGAACGCTGTGATGATCCCCACCGGCACTTCGCCGGGCCGCAGCACCACCCGGCCGATCACATCGGAGATCAGCAACAGTGCGGGGGCGAGCACGAGCGTGTAGCCGAGGATCCACGGTTGCGCCGGACCCACGATCCAGCGAGCGATATGCGGGACCATCAACCCGATGAAGCCGATCGGTCCGGCGATCGCCGTCGCACCACCGGCCAGGAGGGTGACCGCGGCGACGACGGCGATCCGCGTCCAGAGAGTGTTGGTGCCGAGCGCGGCGGCGAGGTCCTCACCGAGCGCGATGGAGTTCAGCGGGCGCGCGACCAGCAGCGCGATCAGCACTCCGGCGCAGAGGAACGGCAACACCGGGAGCAGGATGTCGTAGCCGCGCCCCGCGATCACTCCCGCGTTCCAGTGGCGCATCTGGTCGAAGGCGGTGGGGTCCAGCAGCGTCATCGCCGTGGTGAGCCCGGAAAGGACGGCCCCGAGTGCCACACCGGCCAGGGTAAGTCGCACCGGGTCCGCCGACCCTCGACCCGCCGAACCGATGAGATAGACCGCGAGCGTGACCACCAGGGCGCCCGCGAAGGCGAACCAGACGTATCCGAGGATCGTGCCAACCCCGAAGACTGAGACGCCGAGCGCCACGAAGAAGGCAGCTCCGGAACTGACGCCCAGGATCCCTGGATCGGCGAGTGGGTTGCGAGTGAGCGCCTGGATGAGCGCACCTGCGAGACCAAGCGCGGCACCGACGGCGAGCCCCACCAGTGTGCGGGGCATGCGCATCTGCGCAATGATGATGTGTTCCTCGATCTGTCCTGAGTAGTTGAAGACGGCGTCCAGCACCTCTGACAGCGGAATTGGCCGGGACCCGACCGCAACGGACAGCAGTGCGAGGGCGGCCAGCCCGCAGAGCGCGAGGATCAGGCCAGTGAGGCGCCACCTGTTGGTCCGCGCCACGCCCCGACGCGGCGAGGCGCCGGTGGCGCGTGCAGTAGTGGTCGATGGCGTCATTGCCCACTCACCCCTGCGGGCGGAGAACGTAAACGGTGTTCTCCTGCCCGACGAGATCAGCATCGGCCACCTGCAGCCCGGCAGCCTCGAAGACTGCCCGATACTCGCCGTCGGTGCGTTGCCCTGCCCCGTAGAGGGCGAGATCACGCAAATCGACGGCCGCACTCCCCTCCTCCGGTGCGGCAACGTCGAGGGGAGCTTCGAGGACCAGCACCGGTACGCCGTCACGAACGTCCTGGGCGGCCCGGCGCAGCGCGCGCACGGCATCAGCATCAGCGAGACGGCTGAGCTGTTGCACGAACAGCACCGCATCGGGCTCCGCCCCGGCGGCTGTATCCGGCTGCTCGACTACCTGTACCTGGCCATCCCGCACCGCATCGGTCACCGATTCCTCCAGCTCAGCACGCAGCGGCCCGGTCTGCACCGGGTGAGCGACCAGAGTGAGCCGCATCTCCTCGTGACGGCGGAGCGCTTCTTGGGCAATCACGTGCGCTGCGTCGGCGTGCACCAGCAGATGGGTGACCCCGGAGAGTGCGGCACTCGCCGCGAGGGCCGGTGCGAAGAGCTGAGCCTGTCTGCCTGCCTGTTCGAGGAGCCCGTGCTGGAAGCTCGGGTCCTCACGCAGTTGGGCCCCCTGGAGCCCGCGGTCCTGGTGGGCCTTGCCGTCACCGCGCACTGCGTCCAGCAGGTCGGCGAACGCCAGGTCCTGACGGGCCTCAGCCCCGTTCAGGTCGAGCCGGTCAGAAATGATCTCGTGGGCGAGGAACTCCCCCAGTTCGGTGAGGCGGTAGCGCCCCTGTGGCGTGCGGGAGAGTATCTCGACCGTGGTCAGGTAGCGCAGCAACCGGCCGAGCGCGGCGGGGTCCGAGCCGGTGTGGTCAGCCAGCCGATCCAGGTCGTCCACGCCACGGGCGATCAGCTCGGCGAGCCCGAGCGAGGCAGCGGCCCGGATCGCGAACGGCGTGGCGAGGCTCGCCATGGCCTGGAACCGGATGCCGGGGAGCTTCTCCGCCGCGTTGATGTCGGGAAGGGAGGGGTCGTCGCGGCGCGCGCGCACCTCGCGGCGCCGCCAATAGCCGACGTGCTGAAGCGCCTCCTTCGGCACACCACGATCCTCCAGGAGATGCCAGCGGATCCGGCGAACCGCCTGTGTCTCAGCAGCCACCCATGCGAAGGCGGCTCCCGGCCACCAGTCGAGCCCGGTGACGGCCTCGTGCAGCAGCTGCCCAGGTTCGGCGTCGTGCCGGTGGATCCAGGTGATCATGGCGTCTGCGGCAGTCGGCAGGTCCTGCTCGTGGAGGTGGTCCGGTACTTCGATGAGCGCACGCACCCGGTACCCCTCCGGCAGATCATCCAGGCAGCGGCCGATCGCGGGCAATGCCGTTTCGTCGCCGATGATGAGGAGCCAGTCCGTACTGTGCGGGAGCCCGAGACTGCGACCCGGCCCAGCGATGTGGATCCGGTCTCCGATGGTGCACCGGTACGCCCAGGTCGTAGCCACGCCGGTGCCGTGGCGGACGAAGTCGACGTCCAGCTCCTCCGCCTCCGGATCCCAGCGCCGCACCGTGTAGCTCTTCATCAGCGGCCGCTGGCCGGTGCCGAAGTCGAGACGCCCTGCCTTCTGCACCGGCAGCAGCACCTCTGACTCCCCTGGATAGGGAAAGTAGAGCTTGATGTGGTCGTCGAAGCCGGTGCTGCGGAACTCCGGCACCTGGACCGCACCGGTATCGAAGGGACGCAACTGTTCTCCGGTCAACGTCACCCGGCGCATCCGGGAGTTCACATCACTGATCCGCAGGACGCGCAGCTCACGGAGCGCGACCGGATAGACGTCGCTGTCCCGCAGGAGAGCGCGAGCCATAGGACTTCCTTTCACGTACTGGTATGGCGCTCGAACGAGCGCATGAACGAGTTGGGGCCGGGTCAGTCCGCGGTCAGGCAGGCCTCGACTTCGTCGGCAACGATCTCGGCAGCCAGCAGCCCGCCCTCGAACCATGCCGCGAACTCCTCGGCCACACACACCTGACCTTCTTGTACGGCAGGGACTCGCTCCCACAGGGGCTGGGAACGCAACGCCTCCAGGTCGGCCTCGCTATCGGGCACGATGTAGATCCAGTCGCTGGAGATCTCGGTCAGAGTCTCGGTGGAGATCACCGACCATGCAGACCCACTCTCAGCCTCCTCACCGAACGTGGGGTCGACGAGGGTGAGGTGCTGCAGGTGCTGGATCACCGACGAACTCAACGTGCTGGACGTGTTGTAGAACCGCAGTTCCTCGGGTCGTGCCCGTAGCAACGCGATGGTCTCACCACTGTCGGGAACGTGTGCGTCGACGCTGGCCACACGATCCTCGAAGTCTGCGATGTTCTGTTCCGCCTCCGCCTCACGATCGAGGAACTCACCAAGTTCGGTGATGTGCCCAGTCCATCCGGTCGCTTGCCCTTGCTCATCGAACCCGTGGTAGGCGATCGTTGGGGCAATGGCCTCGAAGGCGCTCAGATTGTCGCTGACGATGAAGTCGACACCGACGATCAGGTCTGGTTCGAGTGCTGCAATCGCCTCGAGATTCGGCTCTCGAGGCGTGCCGACAGTAGTGAAGTCATCAGGAAGATGCGCACTCACGTAGTCCGGTAACTCACTGAATCCGCCGAACAGAGTGGAAGCCACAGGAGTGAGCCCCAGGGAGATCATGTGGCCCAGCTCTGCTGATCCCGTCGTGACCACCCGCTGCGGATCGGCCGGGATCTCGGTCGTGCCCAGTGCATGCTCGACCGTGCGTATCTCCGGCTGATCACCGCCGTCAGACGAGGCATCCGCTCCGCCTCCACCACAGGCAGACAAGAGGAACGCAGCAGCGACAACACCAGCGACGCCGCGCAGCCGGACAGCAGAAGCAGACACAGACACCTCCCATGAAATTTGGATAGGCTCACCTTACCCAATGTATGCGCGCGAGTATCAACCCGCGGTCAGGCAGGCCTCGACTTCGTCGGCCACGATCTCGGCAGCCAGCGGACCGGGCTGGAACCATGCCGCGAACTCCTCGGCCACACAGACCTGACCCTCCTGAACTGCTGGGACCTGCTCCCACAGGGGCTGGGAACGCAACGCCTCCAGATCGACCTCACTATCGGGCACGACATAGATCCAGTCGCTGGGGACGTCGGTCAGCATCTCCGTCGAGATGACCCGCCACGGAGCGGCGCCACCCTCGACTGGCTCACCGAACGGCGGGTCGACCAGGGTGACGTGCTGCAGACTCTGGAGAACGTTGGAGCTCAGTGTGCTGGTGGTGTCGTAGAAGCGCACTTCCTCGGGTCGTGCCCGTAGCATCGCGATGGTCTCACCGCTGTCGGCAAGGTGCGCATCAACGTCGGCTACCCGGTCCTCGAATGCCGCGATGCGCTGGTCCGCCTCATCTGCGCGGTCGAGAATCTCACCGAGTTCGTTGATGTGCTCGGTCCAGCCGAGCGCCACGCCCTGCTCATCTCGCCGGTGGTAGGCGACAGTGGGGGCGATGCCCTCGAGAACACTCAGATTGTCGCTGACGATGTTGTCGATGCCGATGATGAGATCGGGTTCAAGTGCTGCAACTGCCTCAAGGTTCGGCTCTGTGGACGTTCCCACCACGGTGAAGTCGTCAGGCAGATGCGTACTCACATAGTCCGGGAGCTCACTGATTCCGCCCCACAAAGCGGCACCCACGGGATCGATGCCCAACGCGATCATGATGTCCAATCCGGCTGAGTTCATCAGGACCACACGCTGTGGATCGGTGGGAATCTCCGCAGTGCCCAGCGCATGGTCCACCGTGCGCGTCTCCTGCTGACCGCCGCCCTCAGGCAAGGCCTCAGCCCCGCCCCCGCCACACGCAGACAAGACAAGAGCAGCAACAGTGCCGGCAACGGCAGCGATGAGTCGCAGCCGGACAGCAGGAGCAGACATCGAGACCTCCCAAACTTTGGATAGGCTCACCTTATCTGCTCAGATCGAGTGCAAGCACCACCCCATCGCTTGAGCGCCGTGGTCCCTCAGAGCAGCCGCCGCACCGCCGCCCACCGGGTGAGCTCGTGCCGCGAGCTCAGCTGAAGTTTGCGCAGCACGGCCGAGACGTGCGTCTCGACCGTCTTGATCGAGATGAACAGTTCACTTGCCACCTCGCGGTAGGTGAAACCCCGGGCGATGAGGCGCATCACCTCCTGCTCCCGGGCGGAGAGCCGGTCGAGCTCGTCATCGGCGACGGCCACATCGGTGGCCGCAGTACCGAAAGCATCGAGCACGAATCCCGCGAGTCGTGGCGAGAAGACGGCGTCCCCGCCTGCCACGCGGCGGATGGCGTCCGAGAGATCACTCCCGGCGATCGCCTTCGTGACGTATCCCCGCGCACCGGCCCGGATCACCGAGACCACATCCTCCGCGGCATCCGAGACCGATAGCGCCAGGAACCGCACATCGCCCAGCAGATCGGAGCACTGGCGGAGCACCTCGGCGCCCCCTCCGCCCTCACCGCCGGGCAGGTGCACGTCGAGCAGCACCACGTCCGGTCGCTGCTCGTGCACCGTGGCCACGGCCGAGGGCACATCGGCAGCCTCGCCGACCACCACGAGGTCCTCGGCCAGCTCGCTGCGGACCCCGACGCGCACCATCCGATGGTCATCGACCAGAACTACCCGCAAGCTCATGCTGTCCCTCCTGTACCCGGATCGCTACTGCCCGGATCATTGCTGCCTGAGTATTCTCGCCCTGGGTCTTCTCGCTCCTGATGGGGCATCCGCAGGCGCACCTCCGTGCCCCTGGTGCTATCGCTGCGAATGTCCGCGCTACCACCGTGCCGCTGCATGCGTCCGAAGATCGAGTGCCGCACCCCGTGCCGGTCCTCGCTCACCGAGTCGACGTCGAACCCGTCCCCGCGATCACGGACGTACACCTCGGTCGCCTTCTCCCCGACCTCGACGTAGATCGAGACCGGCGGGTCTCCGTGCACCACGGCGTTGACCATCGCTTCCTTCGCCGCAGCCACGAGCGGAGCCGTGCCTGAGTCAGGCACGGCGTCCCCCGCCGTCACCACATCGATCTCGGCGCCGTGGTGGTCCTCCACCTCACCGGCGGCCTCGCGCAGCACCTGCGCGATCGACTCCCCGGGCTCAGGCCGGTCCGCATACAACCAGTCCCGCAGCTCGCGTTCCTGCCCCCGCGCCATCCGGCGCACGAACGCCGGATCATCCGCCCGGGCGCGGATCAGCGACAGGGTCTGCAGCACCGAGTCGTGCAGATGCGCGGCGATGTCGGCGCGCTCGGACTCACGGGCCCGCGCGGCTCGCTCAGCCACCAGGTCGCGCCACAACCGCAGGCCCAGTGGCGCGAGCACGAAGGCCGTGCCGGCCAGGATGGCCAACCCAGCCAGCACACCGTTGACCACGTCACCGAGCGGCTTGCCGCGGGCCACGAAGATCACTACGCCCAGCAGCGCCAGCGCCACTCCTCCACCGACGCGGAGCAGCACCGACATCCGGCGCACCGGCTGCCCGGTGCGACGCTGCCGCTCCGTCACTTCGATCTGGCTCCACGCCAGCGCGGCGCCGGCTACCAGCACGACCACCGGCAGCAGCCAGGCGCCACCGAACCAGTCCTGCACCTGGCTGGCCAGCAGCAGCGCCGCCACGAGCAGGAGGGCGGCACCGATCACCAGGTCGGACCCGCGGGTGCTGGCCGTCGCCGCACGCAGCCGCGGCACCAGCCGGGTCAACCTGGTGGGCCGGGCCTGCGCCGCCGCCTCCTGCGGGTCCCCGCCTGGCACCGTGAGCGCGAACCAGGCATAGAGCACGGCCCCGGCACCGAACAGCAGTGTGAGGATCACGAAGAACCACCGGACGGCGGTCACGGGCACGGCCAGGTGCTGCGCCAGTCCGGCGCTCACCCCGAGCAGGAGCCGGCCCTGGACAGGTCGTCGCAGCGGCACCGCACCACGGTGCGTCCTCGGAGTCTCGGCCTGGGTCACAGCAACATCGTGGCACGCGGCGGCGCTCACAGACGCTCTCGGAGCAGCACCTCAGGGGCGGATCAGGGTCGCGCCCCGGTCCGGGCCTGGCCGATTCAGGGGTCGTTCAGGGTGTCCCCCGATACCGCCCGAAGCCGCGGAGGAGTTGACTCGTGGTCATGACTTCGAACTTCTCTGCCCCGCCGCCTCCACAGGCAGCGGACAGCTTCTTCGACTCGCTGCGACGCATCGGCGTCGCCCGCACCGATGACCGCTGGATCGGTGGTGTGGCCGCGGGCCTGGCCCACAGGCTCGGCGTCGACCCACTGATCGTGCGTGGGGCTCTGCTCCTGGTGACGCTGTTCGGAGGACTGGGCCTGCTGCTGTACGGCCTGGCCTGGGCGCTCCTGCCCGAGCGGTCCGACGCCAGGATCCACCTGCAGGAGGCCTTCCGCGGGCGCTTCGACGCCGCGCTCGCTGGTGCGATCGTGATGGTGATCATCGGCTTCTCCCGGGCCGGCTTCTGGTGGGGCGGCTGGGATGGGCTGGCGTTCAGCGTCGGGCTGATCGCACTGATCGCCCTGGCCGCCGTCGTGGTGCTCGCCATCCAGCAGGGCCGCCGTGCCGGCCAGACAGGGGCAGCCGGGGAGGCGGATTCGCCAGCGCCCGCGGGTGGGGCCACCGGCCCATCGCATGACGGCGCAGGCTCGCCTCCTCCCCCGCCGGAGAGCGGCCCGCCGCCCGCCACTGCCCCGGACAACCAGCCATCGTCAGCCCTGACCGTCCCGTTCGCGGCCGCAGGCAGCCGGGCGGTCCCTGCACCTGCGACGGTCGATGGGCCGCTCTCCGGCAGCGCGTCCGAGGGCAGCGCGTCCGAAGCCGGCGCTATGACCGACAGCACGACGGGGCAGCCACACGAGGAACCAGCCGAACCACTGCAGGAGAGTTCCTCCGGCACCGGCGATCCGGGTGACCCGGCCGAGTCCCGCCACAACGATGAAGCCCACCAGAGCGATTCGACCGAGAGCGATCCAACCGACACCATGAGCACCACCCACGACGACGCCACCGCGCAGTCTCAGCACCCGGGCGGCCCCGGTGGCACCACTGAGTCGATCCCGCCAACCCCGCCAATCCCGCCGGCCGGTCCGCCGCAACCGCCCACTCCCCAACCGGCCCCTACCCCTCCGCCACCGCCGAAACCGCGCATTCCCGGGCCCGGAGCCACCCTCGTCCGCGTCACCCTCGGTCTGGTCCTGCTCGTGATCGCCCTCCTGCTCGCGGCCGACTACACCGGCCTCAGCAGTGCGTGGATCGATCCGTGGGCTGGTGCCATCTCCGGCAGCGGCTGGAGCGTGGAACTACTCGCGCTGGGTTCCGCCGTCACGCTCTTCGGTCTCGGCGCAGTGCTCGCCGGATTGATGGGACGCCGCTCCGGCAGCCTCGGGGTGCTGGGGACCCTGGTGGCCCTGGTCGCCGTCCCGATGGCACTGGTGCATTCGGCGGACGTCGTGCACCGTTTCGACTGGAACGACTCCACCGCCTACAGCGACGAGACGTGGCGCCCGGGCACCGCGTCCGAGGCTGCCGACGGCTTCGACGAGTTGGCAGGCGGTGCGCTCCGGGTCGACCTCCGTGATCTCGAGGGGGTCACGGTCGCCGATCCGGTGGAGGTCGAGATGGGTGCGGGCCAGATCATCGTCCAGGTACCGGAGGGCATGCCGATCAGCATCGAGACCTCAGTCACCGGTGAGATCAGCACCCGGAACCTCGACGGCTGGACGGCGCAGGTCGAGGGCCGGTCCGCCCAGACCGTTGACGGTGAGCTGGACTACGGCTGGCGCTTCGGCGGGAACCGGGAGATCACCCTGAACTCACCGGAGTCCGAGTCGCCGGAGGGTGTCGAGCCCCTGCGGCTGGAGGTCGATCTCGGATTCGGCGAGATCGTGATCGAGGAGCGGTCATGAACACCGGCCCGGACACTCCGATGAATGCCGAGCAGCAGGGCGCACGCCCCCAGGAGTACCTCATGAACCAGAATGTCGATCGCGAGGAGACCGTTCCAATGTCATCCACCAGCACTGTCGAGTACAACGGCGCCGCGGCGCCGGAGCCCGCCCGGGAAGGCACGCGCCTGCGCACCGTCGTGTGGGGTCTGGTGCTGATCCTGCTCGGAGCGGTGGTGATCGCGATCGGCCTGGGTGCACGACTCGACCCGGCCACTGTGTTCATCGGGATCCTGGCGATCGCGGGAGCGACCCTGCTAGTAGGGGCGCTCGTCTCCGCCGCACGTGGCCGCCCGAAGAACTAACGGCCCACGAGCTGACGGCCCAAGAGCTGACGGATCGGGACGGCCGCATCCTCATCCCGAGCCCGGGAGGCCCACCGCCTCCCGGGCTCGTGCGTAGACCCGCTCGGCCCGCCCGATGACGTCTTCCCAGGACATCGGCGGCGGTTCGGAACTGTTGTGCCGCCGGATCCCAGCCAGCAGCTCCCGATCCTCGGCGAGCCGCACCAGCGCCTGCGTGGCCGCCTCGTCCCCGCGGACGAGGTGCCCCTCGCGTCCATCCCGGACGAACTCGCTCACCCCGGTCCCTGCCTGCGCCACGACGGCCAGGCCTGCAGCGCGTGCTTCCAGCGCAGCGATCCCGAACGCCTCCAGCGTGGATGAGGTGAGGAAGACGTCCTGGTCCCGGTACAGGGTCGGCAGCGTCGGCCGCGGGACGCGGCCGAGGACCGTCACCACCTCCTCGGCCCCCGCCGACGCCACCTCGGTGCGCACCCCGTGCTCGGCGGGCCCACCCCCGGCCACGGTGAGATGGATGCGCGGGCGACCTGCGCCGTCGGGCCCGAGCCGCTCGGCAGCCTCGATCACGGTGCGCACCAGTGGCACGGCACGTTTGCGCGGCGCCAGCCGTTGCGTGGCCACCACCCGCAACGGTCCGATCCCCGACGGCGGCCGCTCGCCCCGGGCGGCCACCGCTCGCCACGGCGTCAGGTCCAGTCCGTTCGGCACCACGCTGACGTCCGTGCGGCCCAGCGCTGCGGCCACACGTTCGGCCGCCACCCCGCTGACGGCGCTCAGCGCAACCGGAGCCTGCCGCCAGCCCATGGCCCGGGATCCCAGTGCGAGGAGGGGCTCCACGCCGTCGAGCATGCAGTGCCAGGTGAGGGCCACCGGCAGGCCGAGTGCCCGTGCTGCACGGGCGCCGTCGTAGGCGAACGGTGAGACGACGCCTGCGTGCACGTGCACCACGTCCGGATCCAGCACCTGCAGGGCACGCCGCACGAGGGCACGTCCGCGTGGGTGGACGGGCAGGCCGAAGGTCACCGGTGAGGCCATCCGGTGCAGGCGCACCCCGGAGGCCTGGGTCACCGACTCGCGGTAGCGGCCCACGGCGGAGTCCGAGCCAGGCTCGGCCGCCGTGGCGGTGAGCACGTGCACGGCGTGGCCACGCTGGACCTGGTGCGCCGCCAGATCCTCCACCTGACTCTCGATGCCGCCCACGCGCGGGGCGTAGCAGTCGGAGATGTGGACGATACGCACGATGCGCTCCCTCCGCTCGTCAGCTCATGCCGCCGGGACGTTCACTCCCACTCGATGGTGCCCGGCGGCTTGCTGGTCACGTCCAGCACCACCCGGTTGACCTCGGCGACCTCGTTGGTGATGCGGGTGGAGATGCGCGCGAGCACGTCGAAGGGCACGCGGGTCCAGTCCGCCGTCATCGCATCCTCCGAGGAGACCGGGCGCAGCACGATCGGGTGACCGTAGGTGCGGCCGTCGCCCTGCACCCCCACCGAACGAACGTCGGCGAGCAGGACCACCGGGCACTGCCAGATCTCCCGGTCCAGCCCGGCGGCGGTCAACTCGGCCCGGGCGATGGCGTCGGCCGCGCGCAGTGTCTCCAACCGGTCCGCGGTCACGTCACCGACGATCCGGATGCCCAGACCCGGGCCGGGGAACGGCTGACGCCAGACGATCGCCTCCGGTACCCCCAGCTCGAGCCCGACGGCACGGACCTCGTCCTTGAACAGGGTGCGCAGGGGCTCGATCAGCTCGAACTGCAGATCGTCAGGCAAGCCGCCGACATTGTGGTGGGACTTGATATTGGCCGCACCCTCGCCGCCGCCGGACTCCACCACGTCCGGATACAGCGTTCCCTGGACGAGGAAGCGCACCTCGCCACCGTCACCACCGGACTGGTGGGCCTCCTCGACCACCTCACGCGCCGCCTGCTCGAACACCCGGATGAACTCCCGGCCGATGATCTTGCGCTTGGTCTCGGGGTCCGAAACCCCCGCCAGAGCACTGAGGAACCGCTCGGAGGCATCCACCACCTTGAGGTTCACCCCGGTGGCCGCGACGAAGTCCTCTTCGACCTGCTCGGCCTCACCGCTGCGCAGGAGCCCGTGGTCGACGAAGACGCAGGTGAGCTGGTCACCGATCGCCCGCTGCACGAGGGCGGCAGCCACGGAGGAGTCCACGCCGCCGGACAGACCGCAGATGACCTTGGCATCCCCGACCTGGGCACGGATCGCTGCCACCTGATCGGCGATCACGTTGCCCGCCGTCCACGAGGCCTCGAGGCCGGCGGCCCGGTAGAGGAAGTTCTCCAGCGCCTGCTGCCCTCGCTCGGAGTGCTTGACCTCGGGGTGCCACTGCATCCCGTAGAGCCGGCGCTGGTGGTCCTCGAAGGCGGCCACGGGCGATCCGGGCGAGGTGGCGAGCACGTCGAAGCCGTCCGGGGCCTCGTGCACCGCGTCGCCGTGGCTCATCCACGTGGTCTGTGCTTGTGGCGAGCCGTGCAGCAGCGTTCCTGCCTCGTCCACCGTGACGGTCGTGCCGCCGTACTCGCGGGTGCCCGTGTGGGCGACGGTGCCGCCGAGCGCCCGCGCCATCGCCTGGAATCCGTAGCAGATGCCGAGCACCGGCACCCCGGCCTCGAACAACGCCGGGTCCACCGCCGGCGCGCCGTCGGCATAGACCGAGGCGGGCCCGCCGGAGAGGATGATCGCGGCCGGGTCCTTGGCGAGCATGTCCGCCACCGGCATGGTGTGGGGCACGATCGCGGAGAACACGTCCGCCTCGCGCACACGGCGGGCGATCAGCTGGGCGTACTGGGCGCCGAAGTCGACGACAAGGACGGGCCGGGGCAGGGCAGGATCAGTGGCGGCACTCACCCGAGAAGGATAGTGGCCCCACGGGCCCGCTCGAACCTCCGCAGCGGCGTCAGTGGCCGAGGTTCGGCAGAGGACTCAACTCGCGCTCTGGCGCGCCTGCAGCGTTTCGGTGACCCACCGGCCGGCCTTCTGCTCCATCACGAAGGAGAGCACCGGGATCACGCCACCGGCAATGAGGAGGACGATCCGGCCGAAGCCCCACCGCATCCGGCTCCACAGGTCGAAGACCGTCACGGCGTAGACGACGTAGATCCAGCCGTGCACGAAGGCCACCCAGGATCCGATCACCGGGCGCGCGCTGCCGTCGGCGTTCACCCCATTGACCTGCACCACGTACTTCAGCAGCATCTCCAGGCACAGCAGCAGGAGCATCCCGCCGGTGATGAACGCCATGATCCGGTAGCGCGTGAATGCGCCGCGGTCGCGCATGTCCTGCGCGTCGGTGGTGCTGCCCTCGTCCGTGGCCTCCGGTTCGGTCATGCCCCCAGTCTCTCACCCGGGCGGCAGGGCTGAGGAGCCGCGCGCGGCTACGGTGAGCGTGTGCCCTCCCGTCGTGTCCTGATCGTCACCGCCGCCGTGGTGGTGGTTGCCGTGGTCATCGCTGTGGCGCTCTCCCAGCGCTCCGACGGCGAACGCACCGTCGCGCTCGAGGCCTGGCACGCGGACCTGCGCGCCTGGGAGTCCGAGCAGACGACGGCGCTCGCAACTCCCGAGGAGGTCGACCTCTCCCCCGGTCCGGCCACGTGGCTGAGCCCGGTCTGGGCCGGCGGTGCCGCTGAGGCGGCGGATGCGGACGCCATGAACGCCGCGTGCACCACGCTCACCGCCTACGGCGACCAGGTGGAGTTCGCGCCCGGGCCGCCGGCCGCGCCAGCCGAGGTGGAGCCGACGGCGCAGGAGAGCGAGCAGTTCGAGGCCGATCAGGCGGCCCTGGCCGGGCTGCGCGCCGGGCTCACGGCGCCGCTCTCCACCGTGCGCCGCTACTGCGGGACCGTGCCGACGCTGCTGACCGCCCGGGCCGAGGGCGATGCGGCTGAGGCGAACCACAGGATCGCCGAGTCGTTGCGGGTGCAGTGCCCACTGCCCGAGTTGGAGGCGGTGTGTGCCGCAACGATCGAGGCGGCGGAGGCGCTGGCGAGCGAGGGCGGAGAGACGGAGGCGGCCCGTGCGAGCTGGGCGGAGGCTGTCGTGGGGTCGGACCTGCCCGGGCTCGCTGACGTAGATCCGCAGCAGCCGGCGGAGGTGGAGGCGGCGCTTGCTGAGGTGGTGGACGAGCACGCCGACGGCGTAGCCGGCCAGGTGCAGGAGGTTGCAAGCGAGTTCGTCGCCACGTGGTAGTGGGGTCGGAATTACTGCGTAGAGCCAGCACCCTCGACGACGTAGGCCGCGCGGCAGTGGCCGTCGTCGGCGTTCAGGGCTCATCGCCACTTGCGGATGTAAACTGCTAGGTCGTCCCATCCCGCCGCTACGGCCCGGCCCACAGCCGCAGATCCTTCGGAACCGCGTTTCCAGTGGACTGTACCGGTGGCGTCCCGGGTGACAGGAACCGTCGTTGCATCGGCCGAGAGCCGACGAGCACCAACGACAGTACCTCCGGCCCGATGCACATCGCAGCGCAGGCGTCCGTCAAGCGCAGCGAACGTGAAGATCGCGCCCTTGCTGAGTGAACGAACGTCTCCAACACTTGCGCCCGCGTAGCGAGGTCGACCTGAGCAGACCAACCAAACACGAACACAATTTCTCCAACGCAACCCATCTCCACCATCGCCGAAGCCTGAATTTCGAGCGACCCGCGTCGTCGTCATGGAACACGTCGCCGCGCTCGCCGCATCCGAGTGCCCCTGCTGGCAGTTCCTCACCTACCAACGAACGCGCCGCCACCTCTGCTCACTGGCGAGGGCAATACACACCCAGTCTCCCCGGCCTGCAGTCCACGAACTACATCTGAGCGGCCGACCGTGACCGACATATCGGCCAGGGCGTCACGGAGCCCCGTGAAGGCACTGCCCTTCCCCCAAAGAGTCGCTCGGTTCATGTACCTTCTAGTCTACAGTCCACCGGAGGAAAGGGCGAAGAACGATGCGAATAGACAAAGTGCGCATAGCCAACTATGGCGGGATTCGTCGTGCCGAACTGCACGGCCTCGCTCAGCAATCGGTGTTGACCGTGACCGGTCGGAATGGGACGGGCAAGTCATTGCTCCTCGAGGCGATGACGCTAGTTTTAACAAACCGCGGCCCGATGAATAATCCAGTCGGCCCATGGGGTTCAGAATTTGAAGCCTCGGTGACGGTGGTTTTCGACGAGGCCGAACTACAGGCTGCCGCCGACTGGCTGGCTGCGCGCAGGTCACCCCACGCAGGGGAGGTAACCAATCGCGCCCAGCTAAGCGTCAAGGGAAGCAAGAACGAATTCCACTTCGTCGGCGATGAATGGGCGTGGACGCTTCTCAACGACGAGGACTTCCGGGATTCCCACCCTTTCGTCGATCTCAGCTTCCTACCAGCGGTGCGAGCGGTGCAGGCCAACGGGCATGGGGTACTCGAACTTGACTCCTTGGACCCGGAGCGAGTTCGTCGCTCGCGAGAAGAAGGCATCGATCGAGCCCTCTCGCGCGGAGAGCCTCTCCTAACTCCCACGGTCTCGAGTCAACTGACCGCGCTGGACTACCTAGATCTACTTGCCACTAGGGAGAAAATCGCGGGAGGAGAACTTCAGCGCGTCGTCAGAGTCTTCGAAACGGCGACCGGCAAGAAAATCGTTGCTCCCTCGGTCGCCGTCGGATCGACCGCGCGTTTCGAGGCCACGCTGGCCGACGGAGAAAGACACTCAGTCAACGACTTAAGTAGTGGCGAGCGCGCAATGCTCTCCCTGCTCTTCTACGTTCGACGCGTAGCAACCCAAGGCGGAATTCTACTGATCGACGAGCCTGAGCAACATCTCCATCCAACACTCGTTGCACCCCTCATGGCCTCGATGGTCGAGCTAGCACCAGAGGCACAGATATTTGTAGTTTCCCACGCGGCAGGAGCGATCGCAGCCGCTGCTGGGACAGGGGTTCTCGTATTAGATAAGCCGCACGCGTCCGGCGAGACCCAGTTGCGCTGGGCGAAGGAAGACGCCAACTTTGACATACTCAGCGAGCTCGGCGTCAGCGTGCCTGAACTACTGGGGGTTGACGCGCTAGTAGTCGTTGAGGGTCGCTCGGATGAAGAATTCATTAGCTCAGTTTTCCCTTTGATCTCAAGTCGAGTCCGGATCGTAAAAGCGGGCGGCGTTAATCGAGCGCTAAAATACTGCGATACTCTGACTTCGCTCGGCTCCTGGGTAAAATGGATTTGCGTAATCGATCGAGACCTGCGTACCGCCGAAGAGGTCGCTGAACTCACAATGAGGCACCCTCAACTATTTGTGTGGCAAGGACGAGACCTGGAGAGCGTATACCTAAGCGAAAACCTGATATCTTCCGCCTATAGAGCCGTCGGGTGGGATTTGGAGGAGAGCAGAGTACGAGAAGCTTTAGAGTCTGCGGTCCAAGAACTGCGCGGCGAGGTCATCAGCACGACTGCCAACGATAGGGTTCTGGCGCGCGCTAAGCGCGAGCAGGACGCCCCCCAAGGAAAAGAACACGGCAGGCAGTGGCTAAGGACACGCTCCGCGATCTATAGCCGCGCCGCTGAAACTTTTGACGACGTCAGGCGCGAAGTTGAATCGGAGATTAATGGGCGTTGGGAGTCGGACTCGCGGCAGCTGGTAGATCCGAAACTGGCCCTTAATTCAGTGGTAAACAAGCTCGGCTACTTCTCTAAACAAGCAACCATCAGTTCTGTTCTCAGACGAGGATTGGCAGATGGCGCTGCGGCGAAGCCCGACGACCTGCAAGAACTCGAACGTCGTTTGTCGGATCTCGTTCAAAGCAATTGGTCATCAAGCGGGACAGAATAGAGGGAAACTTTGCTGGCTCCGCGTACTTCACCTCGGCGCTTCAAACTGGTGGGTCGACACGGATGGGCAGGTAGACGGAATCGCCCGTATGGTGCGGAAAGCTTGGGCTCGTTGAAGGCCCAAGAGCACGCATGACAGGGCACTTTCCAAGGTCGAGCGCAACACGTCGGTTCGTCGGTTGAAGGTTTGAACCGCACTGGGTACGCTGGAGACTGGCAGCAGTCGCCGGTTCAGTCACGCGGCTGACCAACCGCCCTCGGATTCATAGTTTGTCGGCTCGGAACCAACGGTCGTGCTCGGCGACTTCGGCAAGGGGCGGGGTTGACCTGGCGAACCCGGCAGCGAGTTGGTCAATGGCACGCTGGACGATGTCGGCAGGCCATTGCGCGGGATCGGCGACGATCTCGCTCGCAATCTTTGCTCGCATTGACCCGAGCTTGATGTCGCTTGCCCATCCACCGGTGGGTAGCACTGCGCGCGCTCCTCGGAGCGTGTCCACTTTGAGCGTCCGTACTGAGCCGACGACCCGGGCGAACTCGCGATAGTCGCCTACGGCGCGGTGCAGGACAGCAGTGGGATCGACCGCTAGGCGGTTGTCGATCTGTCTTCGCGTTCGCTCTGTGGAGACGTGGCGAAGGAGCCACAGGAGCCGAGGTGTGAGGTCAGCCTGCCGAAGTCGAAGGTCGTCGGTGAGATCGAGAGGACCGACGCTTCGCCCAAGTTCGGTCAGCTCTGCGCGGAGGGCTTCGTAGTGCTTAGGAGCCATCGCATCGACGGCCGAGCCGAGCTGGTCACTGAGGGCGACGATGACGGAGCTGCGCGCTGAGGCGATCATGCAGGCGCCCCAGAAGCGGCGCTCCTTCTCGGACGAGCAGGAGCCGTGCCAGTCAGTCCACCACCCGGGGTCGTCAAGATGTTGACGGAGGTCCGCGACCCGGTTGAGCACCCGTGCGAGGACGGCGTCTCGCGCGGAAATGACGACTGCCATCGCGTTCAAGTCGATCTCGCGCGGTGTCGTCGCAACCGCCTGCCAGAGCACCCATCCGTCGCCCCAGGCCGACGAGATGCGTGCCAGCCTCTCGCTCCATTCGCCTGACGACGACGCGTCAGGCGGCACGGCAGGAACGGTGTCGCCGGCTCCCAAAACGACCGAAACGTTGCTGCCTGTCCGCTGGCGGGTCCGGGCCCGTCGGGTGCGCTCGCCCAGAGCGGGCTTGCGTCGCACCCGAGCGAGCGCACCAGCCGCGGCGCTGATGATCTTGCCAAGGTCGCCGTCACCCAGGTCGTGAACGGCACCCCAAGCCCCGTCGTTCAACTCGTCCACGACAACGGCGAGCAGGCGGTCGTCGCCATCGACATACCCTCCGCGCACAAGAAGTTCAGTCGCCCACGTGGTGTCCGAGGTGTACCCGCGGATCGCGTCGCAGAGCGGCCGACGTTGGTCAGTGCGAACCTCAGCGAACAGGAAGAGGTCTGCGGCGCTCTCGATCCACGTTGCATCGCTCCGGTGTTCACCCCACCACCAGCCAGCGAGGTCGACCTCGTCGCCTACGTGCCGGAGCAAGCTGGCCGCAGCCGAACGTCGAACACCAGGGTCGGTCTCGACCATCATGCGTTCCATGAGGTGATCGACCGCCTGCGATCTGCCGGCCTTCTCACTCAGGGCAAGGGCCGCGCCGCTGGTGTCAAGAAGGCCGTCCTCGGCCAGCACAACACCGGGTCCCTCGAGGATGAGGTCGACGACCTCACGGATAGTCGACGACGGCTGGACCTCATAGATGCGGTCGTCGAGAAAGAGCGCTGCAGCAGAGCGCACCATAGGCAGCCCGGGGACGCGCTGCTGCGCATTGCGCAGGTTCGCCACAAGAGCGCGGACCTCGCCCTTGGAAAGCATGCCGACAAAGAACCTGCAGACGTTGGACCAGTACGGCCGGATGAGGAGTTCGTTGAGGCAGTCGTCGCGCGTGTTCCCGACGCCCCTCGGCGGGGCGTTGTCGAAGATGTGCAGCGCGGCGAAATACTCCCTGAGGGACTGGACCTCGAACTGGAAGTAACCTGGATCGCGCTCGACGAGACAGAGGACGCGGGACACGAACGCCGAGAACAGCTCCCGAGCGAGCCTTTGTCCGTCCTCGTCGTCCTCGAAGTGCGCCCGCAGTTCTGTCCTCAGGGCATCGCGTGCGATCGACCCGGCGGTCGTTCGGCTTTCGGCAAGGCTCTGGAGCAGCCATCCGAGGTATGCGTGCACCTCCTCGATGACGGGGCGCCGCTCGGCGAGCAACGGCTCCTTGCCTTCGGTCTGCTCACGGTCGAGGAACGTCATCAGGTACTCCCGGTACAGCTCGGTGCGCTGTTGCGGGAGGAGCTGCCGTCGGTAGAGAAGATGGAGAAGGATCGCCAGCTGCATCGGTTGTGAGGCAAGCTCGCGGATGTGGACCACGTGCTGGTGCTCGAGGAACGTCCGCTGGAGCCGATCCGTCTGGTCGGGGCTCAGCTGACTCACCGCGCACCACCGCTGCAGGTACTGCAGCCTGAGCCCTTGGGACAGCCTGCGCAGGTCAAATCTGGGGAACTCAGCGGCGGACCACAGACGAGAGGTCGTGCCACCAGGTCGCGTGGCGACCAGGACGACGAGGTCAGCTGCATCCGACCGGAGCCGGGCCTCAGCCTGCACGATCTCGGCTCCCACGAGATCCCTGTGGGACGGGTTGGCAACCTCGTCGAGACCATCGAAGGCGATCAAGACAGCGTCGGTGGCGACAAGGACGGCTAGGTCCGCCACGCTGAACTCATGGCCGCCGCTCCTCATAGCGATATCGGCAGCAATGTACTGCTCAAGGGTACGCGGGTCGGTCTTGGCCGTTCCCCGCTTCCTCTTCTTCTTGGTCCGGCCGTTACTCTCCCCGCGTGCCGAGTACGCCCACTGCGCGTACTTCCTCAGGTCGATCCGGATTGGGACTCTGGGAGTCGCGGTCACTCGCACCAACGACTGCGCCTCACCCGTGTAGGTGTCGTGCCCGAGGCGCTTGGCTCGATGGAACTGGCAGAGATACTGCAGCAGCGTCGACTTTCCCTGGCCTGGTCCGCCAACGATGAGAGCATTCCCAGCCCACTGCGGGTGCAGCAGCGCCTGCGCTGCACCGGCAACCGCGAGGTCTGCCGCACCTTCGAGAGCCTCCTGATCAGGCGGAGCCTCGGCCACCACCAGGCCAATGAAGTCCGCCCGCGGAGAGTCTCGTCGGCAGGAGAAGGGGACGTCGACGAACAGCGCGTCGACGGACGGTGCGTTGAGATCGACCTGCTGGAACTGGATCGCGTCGTCTGCGGCGTACCGGTCGCCCAGATACGCCATGACCACTTGCTCAAGACGTGAGCGCCGCTGCTGTTGCCCCTCGTGGTGGCGCTTCATCTCCACGAGCTCGTCGACCGAGTATCCCGAGCCACCATCCTTATCGATCATCCGGTGATGGGTCGGGCACAAGAGGATCACGTTCTCAGGGCTGTCGAGCTTCTCCGAGGGGTAATCCACGTCGTACCTAGGGCCATCCGGCCGGGGCGACCGAATATGCGCCTGTTCTCCCAGGACGATGGCGTTGGACTCACCAGTAGCGACATTGACCTGATCCGACGTGAGCCGGACATGGCAAGCCGGATAGGCGCACAGGTCACGCGCGCGGGAGAACAGGACCTTGCTGGTCTGCGGAGTGATTGCCACGTCTACGAACCTGTTCCTGTCACGCCACACCCTTCGATTCCAGATCAAGCGCGGCCACTCACGGCGATGGCCTGCTGCCGCCACCGAGCCTGGTGCTCGACCATATCCGGTGCGTTCGACTCCAGCGGGACAGACGGTCCGGCCACGCTCCGGATCCGCAAGTACGGAGGAATTGAGCCCGCACCCCACCGAACCGTCTCGTAAGCCGAACCCTGACCACGACTGGCGCACCAGACCAGTAACCGGCCCCGGGCAAGGACGCCATCGTCCCGCACGACCTGTCCGCAACACTCACCGGTGAGGGAGCGTTCTGTGGCGTCACTAGAGCACCCTCACCCCACCCGCTCCTGCCGCAGGTGACGCACCTCATCCCGCACCATCCGCCACCACAGCACCAGCGCGAACCCCCCGAAGATCCACCACTCCGCCGCATACGCCAGATTGCGGACGTTCAGGCCGCCGTCGGGAATCTCGGGCGGGCCGATCGGGGTCGGCACGGTCGCGGCCGCAGGCCCGGCCGGCTGCATCTCCGCGAGCCGCACCGGCACCGCGTAGGTGGGCTCGTTCCAGAAGTTCACCAGCTGAGCCGGGCTCACCGACTCCACCATCGCGCCGGTGCCGGCTGAAGGGTCGATACCCCGTTCAGCATGTTCCGGACCGGCGAGGAAGCCGATCACCTCGACTTCACCCGGGGAAACCGCGAGCGCCGCCTCGTCGGTGCTGGGCACCCATCCGCGCACCACCGGCAGCAGCGCGTCGTCCTCGCTCACGCGAAGCGCCGAAAGCACGTAGTAGCCGAGCTCGCCTTCGTACCCGCGGCCCTCCACGAAGACCTGCAGGTCCGGCTCCCACTCGCCGGCAACCTCGACCCGCTGGCCGAGCTGTTCCTGCGTCAGCCCCTCCCCCGGCCCCAGGACGTCCGCCAGCGGCAGCGCCGGTCCGTTCTCGCGGGCCGAGGCGGCCACCTCGGCTTCCTGGTTGCCCCGGATCTGAGCGCGGTCCAACTGCCAGGCACCCAGGCGGATGCACAGCGCGGCCCCGGCGAGCAGGATCAGCAGGATCCCCAACAGTCGCGGACGGGTCGCTGCCCGGATCCAGTCCGCCAGCCCACCGGCGCGTTCACTCCCACTCACCTGTCCAGAATACGCACCGGGGCACGGTGCCCCGGTGTGCACCCGGGACAAAAGGCCCTGCCCCGCAGGCCGCCCGCGCCGGTAGCGTGTGCGGGGACGAGCGGGGTTCAGCAGACAGGAGACGAGCGGCTCATGGTGACCAGTGTCTACGTGACGTCGCCCGAGGGACATACCGGGAAGTCCTCGGTCGCTCTCGGGCTGCTGGAGTCCTTCGTCCGGCGAGTCGGCCGGGTCGGGGTGTTCCGTCCGATCACCCGGGGCGATGCCGACAAGGACTCAGTCGTCGAGCTCCTCCTCGCCCACGACGGGGTCGACCTCAGCTACGACGACTGCGTCGGCGTCTCCTACGACGACGTGCACGCCGACCCCGACGGCGCCCTGGCGACCATCGTGCAGCGCTACCACCACGTGGCCGACCGGTGTGACGCCGTCGTGATCGTGGGCTCGGACTACACCGATGTCGCCGGGCCGACCGAGCTGGCGTTCAACGCCCGCGTGGCCGCGAACCTCGGTTCGGCGGTCGTCCTCGTGGTCTCCGCAGTCGATCGCGAGGCCAGCGATGTGCGCCAGATGGTGGACGTCTCGGCGGCTGAGCTGGCCGGAGCGCACGCCTCGCTGGTGGCGGTGGTCGCGAACCGAGCCCGGCCGGAGAACAGCGCGGAGATCAGGGCGGACCTGGCTGACCTGCCGGTGCCGGCGTGGGTCATGCCGGACGTGCCGCTGCTGGCAGCGCCGAGTGTGCGGGATCTGATGCAGGCGACCGGCGGCACGCTCATCACAGGAGACGATGAACTGCTCGACCGCGAGGCCGAGGAACTGATCGTCGGCGGCATGACGATGGAGCACATCCTCCAGCGCCTCTCCGACGGTGCCGTGGTGATCGTGCCAGGTGACCGGTCCGAGGTGATCCTCGCGCTCGTCGCGGCACACGCCGCCGAGAACTTCCCGTCGCTGGCGGCGCTGATCCTCAATGGCGGCTTCGCTCCGTCGGAACAGACCACCCGGTTGATGGACGGTCTGCGTCAACGGCTGCCGATCATCACCACCGATCTGGGCACGTTCGAAGCCGCCAGCCGCGCCGCCCGGACACCGGGGCTGCTCTCTACCGGTTCCCAGCGCAAGCTCGACCTCGCCCGGTCCACGTTCGAGCAAGCGATCGACTCAGAGCGGCTGATGGACGCCGTCGACATCCCCCGCAGCACGGTGGTGACGCCCCTGATGTTCGAGCATGAGCTGCTCGAACGCGCCCGCGCCGGCCGCAAGCACGTGGTGCTGCCCGAGGGAGAGGACGACCGGATCCTGCGGGCGGCGAGCACGCTGCTGGCGCGCGAGGTGGCGGCCCTCACTCTGCTCGGCGACGAGGCCACCATCCGCGCCCGGGCCAGTGAGCTGGGCCTGGACCTGACGGCGGCTCGTGTGCTCTCCCCGAAGGATCCCGAGCTGCGGGAACGGTTCGCCCGCACCTACGCCGGGCTGCGCGAGCACAAGGGCATGACGGTCGAACGCGCCCGCGAGATCGTCACCGACGTGTCCTATTTCGGCACCCTCATGGTCTACGAGGGCCTCGCCGATGGCATGGTCTCCGGCGCCCGCCACACCACGGCGCACACGATCAAGCCGTCCTTCGAGACGATCAAGACCGCTGAGGGGGTCTCGATCGTCAGCTCGGTGTTCTTCATGTGCCTGACCGACAGGGTGCTCGTGTACGGCGACTGCGCCGTGAACCCGGATCCCGACGCCGGGCAGCTGGCCGATATCGCGATCTCCTCGGCGGCGACCGCGGCACAGTTCGGGGTGGAGCCGCGGATCGCGATGCTCTCCTACTCCACGGGCGAGTCCGGAAGCGGCGCCGATGTGGACAAGGTGCGGGCCGCGACGGCCGAGGTGCGCCGGCGACGGCCCGACCTGGTGGTCGAGGGACCGATCCAGTACGACGCCGCCGTGGACCCCACCACGGCGAGCACGAAGATGCCCGGCTCGGACGTGGCCGGGCGCGCCACGGTGCTGATCTTCCCGGATCTGAACACCGGCAACAACACCTACAAGGCGGTTCAGCGCAGTGCCGGTGCGGTTGCCGTCGGGCCGGTGCTGCAAGGTCTGCGCAAGCCGGTCAACGACCTCTCCCGGGGCGCACTCGTGCAGGACATCGTGAACACGGTGGCGATCACCGCCGTCCAGGCACAGGGCGAGGAAGGGTGAGGGGGGCCGTGGGCGAGCCCAGGACGGCGCAGCACGTCCTGGTCATCAACGCCGGCTCCTCCTCGCTCAAGTACCAGGTGGTGGATGCCGCCTCCGGTGAGGCGCTCGCCTCAGGGTTGGCGGAGCGGGTGGGGCAAGCCGGTGCCGAGGGGCACCTGCGCCATGAGGTGGGCGAGGACGTGCACGAACGCGAGTTGCCGCTACCCGATCATGGTGCGGCGATGGCGGCCATGCGGGAATCGTTCGAGGCGTTCGGCCCCGAGCTCGCGAGCGCCAATCTGATGGCCGTCGGGCACCGTGTGGTGCAGGGAGGACCGGAGTTCAGCGCCTCGGTGCGCATCGACGCCGAGGTGGTCGCGGCGATCGAGGACGTCTCGGACCTGGCACCGCTGCACAACCCTCCCAACCTGGCCGGGATCCGGGCTGCGCAGGCCACTTTCGGCGACCTTCCCCAGGTGGCGGTCTTCGACACCGCCTTCCACCGCACCATGCCCGCCCACGCCGCCACCTACGCCCTCGACCGGGAGATCGCCCAGGCTCACCGCGTGCGCCGGTACGGGGCGCACGGCACCTCACATCAGTACGTGGCGCGCACCGCTGCCCGTGAGCTCGGGTTGGCGCCGGAGGCGGCGAACCTGATCATCTTCCACCTCGGCAACGGCGCCTCGGTCACGGCGGTGGCGAACGGACGGTCGGTCGACACCTCGATGGGGCTGACACCGCTGGAAGGCCTGGTGATGGGCACCCGCACCGGGGACATCGATCCTGCGGTGGTGTTCCACCTCGCCCGCACCGCGGGGATGAGCATCGACGAGATCGACACGGTGATGAACCGGCGCTCGGGACTGCTGGGGCTCGCCGGCAGCAACGACATGCGCGATGTCGTGGACGCTGCCGAGAGCGGCGACGACGACGCCCAGCTCGCACTCGACGTCTATTGCTACCGGCTGCGTAAGTACATCGGCGCGTACACGGCCGTGCTGGGCCGGGTGGACGCGGTGGTGTTCACGGCAGGTGTCGGCGAGAACAGCGCCCCCGTGCGCGCCGGCGCGCTGCGCGATCTGGAGAACCTGGGAATCGTGCTCGACCCGGTGGCCAACGCCTCGCTCGAGCGAGGCGTCATCACGCCCATCTCCGCACTCGACTCGCCCGTGACCGTACTCGTGGTGCCGACCAACGAGGAGTGGGAGATCGCACGAGAAGCCGTGAGCGTCGTCCGGGCGATCTCCGAGCAGTGACGTTCCGGCACGCCGGAGGCCGAGCGCCCGTCGCGTGCCGCCCGCGGACTTGCCCTGGTGACAGAGATCACACCCGCCTACCATGGAGCCCGGGAGGTGACCCGATGAGTGAGGGCCAGATCACGGTGAACGTGCGTCCGGTCGAAGACGCAGACCTCGACGCGTTCTTCACCCAGCTCCGCGACCCCGAGGCAGCCTCCCTCGCCGGCGACACCTTCGAGGACCCGAACGAACGGCAAGCGTTCAACGCTCACTGGCGCCACCTGCGCGCGGACGAGACCGCCGATGTGCGCACGATCGAGATCGACGACGATGACGAGCGCCGCGTGGTGGGTCATATCCGCGGCCGCCCGGAGTCGGATGAGCACCGCGTCTCCTTCTGGATCGACCGGGCCTACTGGGGGCGCGGGATCACCACGCGAGCCCTCGGCGCCTTCCTGCAGGAAATCCCGCACCGCCCCGTGATCGCCCGGGTGCCGCGGCACAACGAGGCGGCGGTGGTGGTGCTGCGCCGGAACGGGTTCCACCTCGTGGGCGACGAGACCGGCTATGCCCCGGACCGGGGCCGGGTGGTGGACGAACTCGTACTACGGCACAACTGAGGTCTGGGAAGCCACGCACTCCGCACGACGTGTGCCCGCTCGGAGAGTGACCCGCTCGACACGCCGGTTCGCCGCTCGGCCTCGTCCGCCGGCGTTCCTTCACGCCACCAGGGGCGCTCGTCGGATCCGCCCGGCACCCATAGCCGTTGAATCTCCGGCATCGGCGTACGCCTCCTCGAGCTCGCGCGCGTACGCGGCAGCGTGCCGGTCCGTCGAGGTCCAGATGGCGGTGTCGACAACTCGTGCGTCGTCGATTCCTCCCTGCGTGGTCGGTCCACGCTCACGGGCCGTGAACGGTCCACGCACGTCCCGCTCGCGCCGCCACCACGGATGACCCGCCGGATGGGGCGGTCCCAGCACCCTGGGTGGTTGGGAGGAGTAGACATGGCCGGTCGGCGTGGTGGTGCGCACCCGATGGCTGCGGCACGCCGCAACCGCTGGCAGATCGCCGTCATCCGGCCGCTCTGAGCGGCTGTCCCGTCGTTCGTGCTCGGCCCGCGCTGACCACCCGCGTGCTGATTTGGCGTAGTTGCACGCTTCGCACAGACCCTGAAGGTTCGACTCGCTTGTCGACCCGCCGGCCGCGTGCTCGGTGACGTGGTCGATGTGGCGGATCGGCGCGTCGCACCATGGCATCCGGCAGGTGCGGTCGCGGGCTCTGATGAATGCCGCCAGTCCAGCCGGCGCCCGGCGCGCCCGCGACTGCATGGCGACGAGTTCTCCACTCTCGGGCCGGATGAAGAGGCGCCGGATCCACGCACCGAGCCGGCTCCCCTGGTGTTCATCGCCGCTGTCCTCCACCGGATCCACGCTCCCCGGCCCTGTCGCAGGCTGGTTCCCCCCAGCGTCCCCCGTCTGCTCTTCTCCCGCCTGCTCACTCGCCCGCGCGATGAGGTCCCGGGCCCAGCGGGAGGGCACCGTGCCGTACCCATTCACATACGAGGCCTCATCGGCCTGATCGAGCAGAGCCCGGTCACTCATCACCACGTGGACCTGGATCGGTACCCCGTCTGCCCGGGACTGACCCGTCACCCGTTCCACCAGCGTGTCAGCCATGAGCTGGGCAGTGCTGCGCTCATCGCCCTGAGCACGGAGCGCCTGGGCACGGCGGGTCAAGGCCGCGTGCACCGCCACCCCCTGGGCCACCGGGACCATGGCAGTGACCTGAGCCATGACGTCCGGCGCCGGCCGGATCGTCACCCGCCGGTCCGCCTCAGCTTTGGCCGCCCTTCGCACCAACGCCGCCTGGTCCAGCTGATTCGTGAGGGCACGCGCCTCGGCAACGAACCGCTTGTCTCCCCACCCGGCGAACCGCTCGGGATCAGCACACAGTTCCGCGTCGAATGCCGCCCGGTCCTCGACACTCAGACATGCGGACTCACGCACCAGCAGGGTGGCACGCCACTCGCTCAGCGCACCGCCTGCCAGCGCCGCCATCGTGTGCGGCATCTCGTTCACGAGCGCCTTGCCCATTCCGAGGTACTGGCTGCCGCGCACCGGCGAGACCCGGCGGGCCAGCGCCACCTGCGCCGCCACCGCGGCACCCTGCTGCTCGGGTGGGATTCCCACCCCTGCCCGCTCCGCACGGATCGAGGCATCCAGATCTGCCGACAGCCGCGCCTGCACCGCCGCGACCGACCCGGCCAGCTCCTCCAGCTCCCGCAGGAGATCCACGCGCTCGGTGTTACCCAGAGCAGCGAGATCGGTGCTGGTGGCCGCAGACCTCAGCCCCGACCGAGTCGACCGAACCGCAGCCAGCACCACAGACGCACCGGGCGCCTCGCCCGCCTCCCCTGCCACAGCCGTCGATCTCATGGTTCACACCCTGACACCGACCACTGACATTCGCGCTGACCTGCGGGAACGGCACACAGTGACGACCTCGTTCCCGTGCAGCCACCAGCCCCGAGCATCGAGCCAGAACACCGACCACGCCCTTGTCAGCACCGGTCAGTACCGACGTTCCGCATCCCCGATGAGCACCCAACTGTCCCACCCGCATGACAAGATCGATCCCATGCCTGGAACCAACCTCACCCGGGACGAGGCCGCTACCCGCGCCGCACTCCTCTCCGTTGACAGTTACACGATCGATCTGAACCTGACCGGTTCGGACACCCATTTCGCGAGCACCACCGTGATCCGGTTCTCCTGCTCGCAACCCGGCGCCGCAACCTTCGCCGACCTGGTGGGCGCCGAGGTCCACGAGATCAGCCTGAACGGTGCTTCCTTGGACCCCGCCGAGGTCTACTCCGACTCCCGGATCCTGCTGCGCGACCTGGCGGAGCAGAACGAGCTGCGCGTGATCGCCACGCTCCCCTACTCCCGTACGGGCGAGGGACTGCACCGCTTCGTCGACCCCGCCGACGATCGCGTCTACACCTACACCCAGTTCGAGGTGCCGGACGCCCGTCGCGTGTACACCACCTTCGAGCAGCCCGACCTGAAGTCGGTGTTCACCTTCACGATCACTGCGCCGGAGCAGTGGCGGGTGATCTCCAACGCACCCACCCCTGAGCCTGCCCCCGCCGGCGAGGGCACCGCCACCTGGTCCTTCCCCACCACCGAGCGGATGTCCACCTACATCACCGCGCTGGTGGCGGGCGAGTACCACGAGGTACTCGACGTCTACAACGGCACCAACGGGTCAATAGCGCTCGGCCACTACTGCCGCCAGTCCCTGGCCGAACACCTCGACGTCGAGACGTTGCTGCACGTCACCAAGCAGGGCTTCGCCTTCTTCGAGGAGACCTTCGGCGTCCCCTACGCCTTCGGCAAGTACGACCAGCTGTATGTGCCGGAGTACAACATGGGCGCGATGGAAAACGCCGGCGCGGTCACCTTCCGCGACGAGTACCTGCCCCGCTCGCGGCAGACCCACTCCTTCTACCAGCAGCGCGCGAACACCATCCTGCACGAGATGGCGCACATGTGGTTCGGCGATCTGGTCACCATGAAGTGGTGGGACGACCTGTGGCTGAACGAGTCCTTCGCCGAGTGGGCCTCCCATCACGCGATGGCCAGCGCCACCGAATACACCGAGGTGTGGACCGCCTTCACCAATGCCCGCAAGAACTGGGCCTACCGGCAGGACCAGTTGCCCTCCACACACCCGATCGCCGCGGACAACCACGACCTGGAGGCCGTGGAGGTCAACTTCGACGGGATCACTTACGCCAAGGGCGCTTCGACGCTGAAGCAGCTGGTGGCCTGGGTGGGTCTGGAGGAGTTCCTCGCCGGCCTACGCGCCTACTTCACCGAGCACGCGTTCGGCAACACCGAGTTCGCGGACCTGCTGCGGGCGCTCGAAGCCGCCTCCGGCCGTGAGCTCGCGTCCTGGGCGGATGAGTGGCTGAAGACCTCGGGCGTGAACGTCCTCACTCCCGAGTTCACGATTTCCGACGGCGGAGCGTACGAGACCTTTGCCGTGCGCCAGGGGGCGTCATCGGACTTCCCCACGCTGCGCCGTCACCGGATCGGGATCGGCCTGTACGACCTGGCCGACGGCGCCCTCACCCTGCGGGAACGGCTTGAGGTGGACGTACGCGGCGAGTTGACCGAGATCGAGGAGCTGGTGGGCAAGACTCAGCCGGACCTGCTGCTGCTCAACGACGGCGACCTCACCTACGCCAAGATCCGCCTCGACGAGCGCTCCCTGGCCACGGCGGTGGCACACATCCAGGATTCCCCGGACTCCCTCACCCGGGCGCTGCTATGGGGTGCGGCATGGGACATGACCCGCGATGCTCAGATGCCCGCGGCCACCTTCGTCGAACTGGTGCTCACCGGTATCGGCACCGAGTCCGATCTGACAGCGGTCTCCCGGTTGCCCGTCTTCGCGCGAACAGCCATCGAGCTCTACACCGACCCGGCCGACCGGGACGGGCTGCGGGAGGTCTGGGAGTCTGGACTGCGTGACCTCCTCGCGCAGGCAGCGCCGGGCAGCGACCATCAGCTGGCCCTCGCACGCGCCCTGGCCGGCAGTGCCGAGACCGGAGCGAGCCTGGACCTCATCGCCGGCCTACTGGACGGGTCGGCCGTGCTCGAGGGGCTGACCGTGGACACGGACCTGCGCTGGGCACTGCTGACCGCCCTGACGCGTACCGGCCGCGCCGGGGAACCGCAGATCGCCGCCGAGCTGGAGCGGGACAACACCATCTCCGGTCAGGAGCGTGCCGGCATGGCCCGCGCCGTCCGCCCCGACGCTGAGGCCAAGGCGCAGGCATGGCGGGATGCCGTCGAGCGGGACGACGTGGCCAACGAGACCCAGCGCCAGATCGCCCTGGGCTTCGCCACGCTCGGGCAGGCCGACCTGCTCGCGCCCTACCTGGAGAAGTACCTCACAGCGGCCGAGACCATCTGGGAGGACAAGGGCGTGCAGCGTGCCTCCACGGCGCTGACGTCCATGTTCCCGCTCCCGCTCGTCTCCGCTGAGGCTGTGGACCGCGTGAGCCAGTGGCTGGCGACATCCTCAGCGAACCCGGCCGCGAAGCGGTACGTGCGCGAAGGGCTGGACGATATGCAGCGGGCGCTCAGGGCTCGCGAGGCGCAGCACTGAGCGGTTCCTCACGCTGATCCACGGCCGGTGGGTGCCCGTCACAGGTCACTCACCGGCCGGTAGGTGCCAACCCTGGACGGCGGGCGCCACCCGTCGTGGCTGGTCAGGGATGCGTCATCGTCGAGACGTCGAGCGCCTGATCGAGCACCTCGGCGGTGATCTCACCTCGCTCGACATACCCGAGGTCCTCGACGGCCTGCCGGATGGTGATCCCTTCGGCCACCGAGTGCTTGGCGATCTTCGCGGCCGCCTCGTACCCGATGTGTCGGTTCAGCGGCGTCACGATGGAGGGTGAGGACTCGGCCAGCTGTAGCGCACGCTCTTCGTTGGCGGCGATCCCGTCCACGCACTTGGTGGCCAGATGCCGAGAGGCGTTGGCGAGCAGGGTGATCGACTCCAGGATGTTCCGAGCGAGCACCGGAAGCATCACGTTCAGCTCGAAGGACCCGGAGGCGCCGGCGAACGCGATGGCGGCGTCGTTGCCGATTACCTGGGCGGAGACCATCAGCGTTGCCTCCGGGATCACCGGGTTCACCTTGCCCGGCATGATCGACGAGCCCGGCTGCAGGTCCGGCAGCGCGATCTCGCCGAGGCCGGTGCGCGGACCGGAGCCCATCCAGCGGATGTCGTTGCAGATCTTCACCAGCGAGACCGCGATGGTCCGCAACTGTCCCGAGGTCTCCACGAGAGAGTCCTGGGCGCCCTGGGCCTCGAAGTGGTTCGGCGCCTCGGTCAGCGGCAAGCCGGTGCGCTCGGCGATCAGCTCGATCACCCGCGGCGCGAACCCGGGCGGGGTGTTGATCCCGGTACCGACAGCGGTGCCGCCCAACGGCAGCTCGGCCAGTCGCGGCAGGGCCGCGTTCACCCGATCGATGCCGTTGCGGATCTGCTGGGCGTACCCGGCGAATTCCTGACCGAGGGTCACCGGGGTGGCGTCCATCAGGTGCGTACGGCCCGATTTGACGACGTCGGCGAACTCCGTGGCCTTCGCCTCCAGGGAGGCGGCGAGCGTCTCCAGGCCCGGGATCAGTTCCTCGATCACGGCCTGGGTGGCCGCGATGTGGATCGATGCCGGGAAGGTGTCGTTGGAGGACTGTGAGGCGTTCACGTGGTCATTCGGGTGCACGTCGAGAGCGTCGGTGCTCGCGAGCGTGGCGATCACCTCGTTGGTGTTCATGTTCGAGGACGTGCCCGAGCCGGTCTGGAAGACGTCGATCGGGAAGTCGTGGTCGAACTCACCGGCGATCACCCGGTCCGCGGCGGCACCGATCGCGTCGGCCCGCGCCTGGTCGAGCACGTCCAACTCGGCGTTCGCCTGCGCGGCGGCGCGCTTGATGTGCGCGAGGGCAGCAATGTGGTGCCGGGAGATCCCACTGCCGGAGATCTGGAAGTTCTCCACCGCCCGCTGGGTCTGCGCTCGATAGGTGGCGTTCTTCGGGACCTTCACCTCACCCATCGTGTCGTGCTCGATGCGGTACTCGATCTCCTGCGTCATCACTGCTCCGTGGTCGGACCTGTCGCTGCCACGCGTCAGTATTCCACCTGCGATTCGCCGTATGTGCCGCGCGGCGCCGTAGGCTACCTACCATGCTCACGGTCGCGCTCCTGCTTGCCTCACTCGCCGCCCTGCTGCACGTCTACATCTTCGTTCTGGAATCGTTCGCCTGGGACACTCCGCGCGGACGAGCGACATTCGGCACCACCCGCGAGGGCGCCGACGCCACGAAGGAGCTTGCCTACAACCAGGGCTTCTACAACCTGTTCCTGGCACTGGCGACCGCGATCGGGGTGATCCTGGTGGCGACGGGCACCGGTCCCGCGGGAGCAGGGCCGGCACTGATCTATGCGGGTGCCGGGTCGATGCTCTTGGCCGCAGTGGTGCTGGTGACGAAGAATCGTGCGATGGCCCGGGCGGCGACGATGCAGGGCGCCCTGCCCGCACTCGCCCTGGCCCTCCTCACCCTCGTGCTCTTGACGGGCTAGCCCAGCCATCGCCCCCGCACGGTGACGTCCTGCGGCTCATAGCCGAGCGAGGCGTCACACTCCCCCAGCACCGCTCCACGGCCTGGTCAGGCCCGCGGCCCGCCACCAGCCCACGACGGCGGAGGCGACCTCGATGCGTGCCTCACGTACCGCTGTGGTCACCGGGGCGAGTAGGGCGAGACCACAACTTCCACGCGCTGGAACTCCTTGAGGTCGGAGTAGCCGGTGGTGGCCATGGCGCGGCGGAGCGCACCGAACATGTTCAACGTCCCGTCAGCGCGGTTGCCGGGACCGAGCAGGATCTCCTCGAGGCTCCCGACGCTTCCCACGTGCACCCGCTCGCCGCGAGGTAGCTGCGGGTGGTGCGCCTCCGGGCCCCAGTGCCACCCACGCCCCGGAGCTTCCGCGGCCCGTGCGAGGGCGGCGCCGAGCATGACGGCGTCCGCCCCGCATCCGATCGCCTTGACCAGGTCGCCGCTGCGGCCCACGCCACCGTCGGCGATCACGTGCACGTACCGGCCACCGGACTCGTCCAGGTAGTCACGGCGCGCCGCGGCGACATCGGCAACGGCACTGGCCAGTGGGGCGTGGATGCCCAGGGTCTGCCGGGTGGTGTGCGCGGCCCCGCCGCCGAATCCGACGAGCACACCGGCGGCACCGGTGCGCATCAGATGCAGGGCTGCGGTGTAGGTGGCCGCTCCGCCGACGATCACGGGGACGTCGAGTTCGTAGATGAACCGCTTGAGGTTCAGCGGCTCGGCCTGGCCGGAGACGTGCTCGGCCGAGACGGTGGTACCGCGGATGACGAACAGGTCGACGCCCGCGTCGACGACGGTGCGCCAGTGCTCCTGGGTGCGCTGCGGGGAGAGTGCCCCGGCCACCGTGACTCCAGCTGCGCGGATCTCCTGCAGGCGGGCGGTGATGAGCTCGGGCATGATCGGTGCCGCGTAGATCTCCTGCATCCGCGCCGTCGCACCCTCGGGAGGGAGCTCGGCGATCTCCTCCAGCAGCGCGGTGGGGTTCTCATACCGCGTCCACAGACCCTCGAGATCGAGCACCCCGATCCCGCCCAGCTCGCCCAGCTGGATCGCGGTCTCCGGGCTCATCACCGAGTCCATCGGTGCGGCCAGGACGGGCAGCTCCACCTGATAGGCGTCGATCTGCCAGGCCACGGAGACTTCTTCGGGATCCCGCGTCCGACGGGAGGGGACGACGGCGATGTCGTCGAAGGAGTAGGCGCGGCGGCCGCGCTTGCCGCGGCCGATCTCGATCTCGTTGCTCACACCCAGCAGGCTACCGTCCGGCACCCACAGCCATGGACGTCCACGCACCGGTCTTCCAACATCCGGCCTCTGGCGTGGTGTCAGTACCCGGTGCCAGACTCGGCCATGATGGCGTCACCGCAACGGTGGCGACCCGTTCCGGCAAGGAGAGTGCCATGGCACACGGCGATATCACCCACATCGACATCCCGGTCAGCGACACCGGTGCCGCGTCCCGCTTCTACGGTGAACTGTTCGGCTGGCAGATCGCCGAGCTGCCCGGCTTCGAGGGCTATCCAATGTGGCAGGCGCCCAACAAGATCAGTGGCGGCGGGCTGGCTCCGCGGGAGGAGGGCTTCACCCAGCCCCGCTCCTACGTGGAGGTCGACTCGATCGAGGAGACGTTGGCGAAGGTCACCGCTCTCGGCGGCTCGGTCGTGATGGACAAGCAGCCGATCAGCGAGACCAGCTGGTGGGCGATCTTCACCGACACCGACGGCAACACCATCGGGCTGTACGAGGGGATCACCGAGGCAGGCTGAGAGCCACCCTGCCCGGACGGCTCACGGGCGGCTCACGGGCACGGAGGCCACGTCAGCGGGACGCCGACAACGCAATCCCGTCCAGGATGTCGTGTTCGCTCGTGATCGCCTCGGTGAGCACTCCCCCGGCGCCCCGAACCTCAGCGGCGACCCGGGCCAGCACCTCGGACCAGATGAGCGCTCCACCGCCGATCACGTCCACTCGTCCCGGATGCATGAAGCCGAGCGCCTCGCGCCGGGCGCGGGGCATGGCGAGCAGATCCGCACAGGCCACGCGGACGTCGTCGATGGGCAGACGGGAGGCATTGATCCGCTCCGGCTCGTAGCTGGGCAGCCCGAGGGCATGCGCCGTCACCGTGGTCACCGAACCCGCCACACCCACGATCGTGCCCACCCGCTCCAGGGGCACCACCGCGGCCGCCTCGTCCAGGGCAGCCCTCACATCGGCGATGGCCGAGGTGATCTGGGCGTCCGTCGGCGGGTCGTCGTGCAGGTGGCGCTCGGTCATCCGGACGCACCCGATGTCGAGAGAGATTGAGGAATCGGGCGCCTGTCCACCTCCGAGGACGAGCTCGGTCGAGCCCCCACCGATATCGACCACGAGCCGGTCCGAAGCAGCACTCTCGTCAAGGATGCTGACCGCACCGGCGAAGGACAACGCGGCCTCCTCCGTCCCGGAGATGACCTCCACCTGGACGCCGAGTGCATCCCGGACCCCGTCGATGAAGACATCCCGGTTGCGGGCATCCCGGGTGGCGGAGGTGGCGACGAAGCGGACCGCCTCCACGCCGTGCTCCTCGCACAGCTCGGCATACCGGCGGGTGGCTTGCAGCGTCCGCTGCAACGCCACCGGATCGAACTCGCCGGTCCGGTCGACGCCCTGACCGAGCCGGACCACCTCCATCCGCCGCAGCACGTCGCTGAGCACGCCGTCAGATCGATCCGCGATCAGCAGTCGGATGGAGTTCGTCCCGCAGTCAATGGCAGCCACTCGAGTCACAGACCAAGCCTGCCATGCCCGCCGACCGACGACGGACCCGTCCCTCAGCAACACAAGGGACGCCGTCGTGCCTCCGAACCTCTCAGCAGGTGCAGCGGTCAGGACGCCAGGTCTGGGCGATCATCGCCAGAGCCTCGTCCCCGAGCGGATTGATTCCGGGCCCCACGGCGAGCGAGTGCGCGACCAGCACGTGCAGGCACTTGACGCGGGTGGGCATGCCACCGGCGGAGATGCCGTCGATCTCGGGAACCTCACCGAGCTCGGACCGACGGCGCAGGTAGTCCTCGTGCGCGCGCCCGTAGGCCGTCGCCAGCTCGTCGTCCTCGCCGAGCCGGTCGGTCATCTCACGCATCACGCCGTTCGCCTCGAGGGTGCTGACCGCGCCCACAGCTCCTGGTGAGGTGAGATAGAACGACGTCGGAAAGGGCGTGCCGTCGTCCAGGCGGGGTCGCGTCCGCACCACCAGTGGGCGAGTGCAGACGCACCGTGCCGCCACCGCGACCACTCCCCGCGGCTCGCGCCCGAGTTGCTCGGCCACCACGTCCAGGTCGCCGGGCAGCAACTGTTCGTCCGTCACTGTGCTCCGCTCGTCAGTCCTCGACCTCACCGGCCACCTGCACCGAATCCCACACGGTCAGATACCACGGGCCGGTCGGTGGCACCGAGACCGGGCCCTGGTCATCGGCACCGGCCGGCTCCTCCCCGGTCACTGTCTCGGGGTCGACCACACGGTACGGCGTCTCCCCCGGCATCACGAATCCTAGTCGGTCCCGGGCCTGGGACTGGATATAGACCGGATCGTTCCACTGGTCGATCTGGGCCTGCAGCTGAGCGTTGCGCTCCTGCGTGGCCGCTATCTGCGCTGCCAGGTCCCGGCTCTCCTCCTGCACCGAGACGTAGGCACGCAAGGTGGGGGCCAGCACGATGAATGCCATCAGGATCACCACGAACAGCACCAGGCCACGGACGGTGATCTGGCGAGGTTCATCGACCTCCTCGCGAGCGGCGCTCCCGCGGGAGCCGCGTCGCGCTGTCGAGGACGTGGGTCCCGGTTTGCCGCGCGGGCGATCCGGCGCTTGGCTGGGGGTCGAGCGCGTGCTCGAGCGGGCGGAGCCCGACCCGCGCCCACGCCCCGCACTGCCGGAGCGCGTCGTACTCGCACGGGGTGGTGTGGTGCGCGCCGGGGGTGTGCGCGATGTGGTGGCCGTACCGGTGCCCGATCCTGCGGACGCGCGAGTACGCGGCGCGGGCGGACGGCGGGCAGGCATGTCCCTATGGTCGCCCACCCGCCCGCCGATCCGGGGTATCGCCTGGGCGCGAGTCGCTGAGGCACGTTCGACGCCGCCTCGATCCCTGCCGCCACCGGCGTTGGAATGCGCCGGTCTACGTCGCATGCGCCCGGACACCACTGACGGCGGGCACCCGTGTGGGTACCCGCCGTCAGCGCGTGCCGTAGCCGGCCGCCGCGTGACTACCGCAGCGTCATGCTCAGGCGCTGGCGCCCTTCCACCGCGGGAAGGCGCTCTTGCCGGCGTAGCGGCCGGCCGCGTCCAGCTCGTCCTCAATGCGCAGGAGCTGGTTGTACTTGTTGATCCGCTCACCGCGCGCCGGAGCACCGGTCTTGATCTGGCCGGCGTTCACCGCCACCGAGAGGTCGGCGATGGTGGTGTCCTCGGTCTCGCCACTGCGGTGGGAGACCATCGCGGTGAAGCCGTTGCGCTGGGCGAGCTCCACAGCGTCCAGGGTCTCGGTGAGGGAACCGATCTGGTTCAGCTTGACCAGCAGCGAGTTCGCCGCCTTGGTCTCGATGCCCTTGGCAAGGCGCTCCGGGTTGGTCACGAACAGGTCGTCGCCAACGATCTGCACCTTGTCGCCGATCTTGGCGACGAGCTCGGACCAGGAGTCCCACTCGTCCTCGCTCAGCGGGTCCTCGATGGAGACCAGCGGGTACTTGGCCACGAGGTCCTCGTAGTAGCTGATCAGCTCGGCCGGGGTGATGGACTTCCCCTCGAACTGGTAGGTGCCGTCGGAGAAGAACTCGGTGGAGGCCACATCCAGGGCGAGCGCGATCTGCTCACCCGGGGTGTAGCCGGCCTTCTCGATGGACTCGACAATCAGATCCAGCGCGGCGTGGTTGCTCTCCAGGTTCGGCGCGAAACCGCCCTCGTCGCCCAGGCCGGTGGCCAGGCCACGCTCCTTGAGCACACCCTTGAGCGCGTGGTAGACCTCCGCGCCCCAGCGCAGCGCCTCCTTGAAGGAGCTCGCACCGATCGGAGCGATCATGAACTCCTGGATGTCGACGTTGGAGTCGGCGTGCGACCCACCGTTGAGGATGTTCATCATCGGCACCGGCAGCACGTGTGCGTTTGGCCCGCCGACGTAACGGAACAGGGAGAGGTCCGCACTCTCGGCAGCGGCGCGCGCCGCTGCGAGGGAGACGCCCAGGATGGCGTTGGCGCCGAGCTTGCCCTTGTTCGGGCTGCCGTCGAGGTCGATCAGGGTCTGGTCGAGGTGACGCTGGTCCGCGGCGTCGAGGCCGAGGATCTCCGGGGCGATGGTCTCGGTGATCGCGGCGACGGCGTTCTCCACGCCCTTGCCCAGGTAGCGACCCTTGTCGCCGTCCCGGCGCTCCACGGCTTCGAACGCACCGGTGGAGGCACCGGAGGGAACAGCGGCGCGCGCGAACGAACCGTCCTCCAGGGCGATCTCCACCTCAACGGTCGGGTTCCCACGAGAGTCGAGGATCTCGCGTGCTCCGACGGCCTCGATACTGGCCACAGTGACTCCTTCACATGGATTTCTGGGACCGGCCCCGCGTCACGCGAGGTCGGCGGTGTCCACGGACTACTGTAATAGCGCGAGGGTTGCTAGGGCGCGCGAGTCTCGGCAGATGGCACACCCGGGCGCTCGGCCTCGCGCACCGCGTCCTCGAGTACGCGTAGCCGTTTCCGTAGGAGCGCTTCAGCATCCACGCCGGCAGCCACCGCATCCCGCACGACGGCGTCCAGTCGCCCTGCCAGGTCCTCACCGGGTTCGGGAAGGGGCACCTGAGCACGCTGAGCGCGGCGCACCACTTTCTGCGTGCGCGCCAAGGCGGGCATGGAGGTGGGGATGCCGTCCAGGAGCGAGGTGCGCTGCTTCTCCGCCGCCTTGAGCTGCTCCCAGCGTTCGTTGACATCCGAGGCTGTCACGGTGCCGGTCTCGCCCTGACCGGAGACGCCGCTCGCACCGGTTCCGAACACGTGCGGGTGGCGGGAAGTGAGTTTCCCGACCAGTCCGCGAGCAACGTCGTCCACATCGAACGGTTCGCCCAGACTCCCCTCCGCAGCGATCCGGGCGTGGAACAGCACCTGCAGCAGCAGGTCGCCGAGTTCTTCGAGCAGGTGCTCCCGGTCGCTGTTCTCGGCGGCCTCGGCCACCTCATGCGCCTCTTCGATCGCGTACGGAGCGAGTGAGGCGTGCGTCTGCTCGGCATCCCACGGGCAGCCGCCCGGGGACCGGAGACGGTCCATCACCGCAACAGCGGCTCGCAGGGGGTCCGACGGCAGGCCGTCCTCGCGCGGAACGTCCGTGGAGTGGGCCCCGCTGGACCCGGTCATGCCTGCTCGGGTGCGACGGGCGCGATCCATTCTGGCGCGGTGGCCTGGATGGTCGATCCCTGGGAGAGATCCGGGTTCCAGGTTCCGTAGCGGGGGCTCACCTCGACATCGAGCTCGGCCAGCCGAGCGGCGAACTCCTCGTTGATGCTCTGGGCATCCGGGCTCTGGTTCACCATGTTCACGAGGAAGAGGTACCGCGCGAGCTCCATCGTCTCCGGCGAGTACTCCTCCGGCACCTCGATACCACCCGCTTCGGCGTTCGCGGCCAGCTGCTCCTGCGCCTGATCGGCGGAGACGGCGATCCCGTGCTCGGCGGCGATGTCCATCAGTACGGGGGCCTGGATCATGGCCGCGAGCAGGGCCGCGGGGGCCACACCTTCCTGCAGGAACGGGGCGAGCGTGGTCGAAGCGTCGGTCAGGTCGGCCTCGGCGATCGGTTCGCCGTTCACCACGGCTGCTGCGCCCGGCTGACCGGCGCACCCGGCAGCGAGCAGGGCGGCGGTGATCACGGCCACGGCGGGTGCGGCGATACGGCGCAAGCGGGACGTCATTGACACGGACCTTTCAGCGGTGTGGTTCGGCTGCTCCCATCGTAGAGCCCGGAGGCGGCGAGACGATGCATCGCCGGCGAAGCGATGCATCACCACGCCGAGGCACCTGGACCACGGAGCGGTTCGAGCACCCTGAGGCCGTGGATCCGCGAGACCCACAGTGTCAGACTTACGGTCACGCCAATCGTCAGCGGCAGATCGATCAGGAGATACACCGGATCAACGGCGCCCTGATGCATCGAGGAGGGACTGAGCGGAGCGATCACGGCCAGCGGCAGATTGTTGGCCACGTGCATGACGACCGCCAGTTCCAGACCGCCGGTCTTCCAGACAAGAAACCCCGCGCAGAGAGCGAACATCCCCACGCTCACCTGGCCCACCACGTCGTACCCATGCCCGACGATGAACAGCGGCACAGGCAGCACGATGCCCCACACCGGAGAACGTAGCCAGGTCCCCAGGGCCAGTTGCGGCAAGCCGCGGAACGCATACTCCTCCGCAGCGCTCTGCAAGGGCACCACCACCACAACGATCACGAGGAGTGCCACCAGCGAGACGTCGAGGCGCGGCATCGAGGCATCCGCGGGCGGGTCGAGCAGGAAGGAGGTCCACCAGACGATCGCGTAGAGCGGCAGGACAACCACGCCTGCGCGCAGCAGCAGTCGCCACCGCACGCACCCGAGCACCGAGTGGACGATGCGCGGAGCACCACCGCCCCACCTGCTGCCGAGCACCACGGACGGCAGCAGCAGGGCGATCATGCCGAAGGCGATGAGCATGTCGCTCGGATTGCGTGGGTCGTCGAGCCCCGGAGTCGGCTGCGGCAGACCCGGCACCAGCCACCAGAGCAGCAGCCCGAGCAGACCTGCGGCGATCAGGAATCCGCACCACAGCGCCGCGGTGAGCAGCAGCGTCAGGAGCGGGCGCCACCGCTGCGACGTTCGCCGATGCAGGTGCGCCAGCCGGTGGTACGGCACCGGAGTGGGTGGCGCTTCCCGCTGCGGGCGTAGCGCCGGGACGGCAGTCGTGACCTGACCGGGGAGGTGATGCGTCATCCGGTCACCATGGCGCAGTCCTCACACCAGGTGGATCCTCCGAAAGGGTTCGATGCCCCGCCTGCGAACTCCTCCGTTCGGACGATCTCGCGGCACCCATCGGTTCCTATGCTGGCGCGATGACCATCTCCGTCGCCACGCCGGTCACCACACCCAACGGGCCCGTGGAGCGGTTCGGACCGCGAGCCCGTCGCACCGCGCGGGCCGTGTTGATCTCGGCCTGCTGTTGCGTGACGGGAGCGCTCGTCTTCGTCGCGACATACGGGCTGGCGCTCGAGGAGAACGAGCCCGAGCCGACCGCATCGATCGTCGCACTGATGGCCCTGGACCTGCTGGTGGGCCTCGTTGCAGGAATCGCGTCTGGTCCGGTCCGTGGGTCGCGCTCCGGCAATCTGTTGCTCGTGGTCGCGGGCAGCCTCAGCGCCTGGAGCGTGCCCGCGAGCATGGTCGCGATGGTGCGGATCGGAGGCCGCCGCTCGCCTGTGTGGGACGGCGCAGTGGTGGCAATCATGGTTGCCGGGACGTTCGCCATGGCATGGGTCCATCCACTCTCCGGCGGCGAATCGCTGGCATGGCGGCTGATCGGAGCGGTGACGGTAGCCGCAGTGGCGATCGCCGCCCTGATGTGGGGCCGCGCTCGCGGAACCCGAGCCGCACTGATCACCTCGTTACGCCACCAGGCAGCAGCCGCCGAACGCGCCCGTGAAGCCACCCGCCGCGAGCGCGAGGCTGACATCGCTCGCGCACGTGCCGAAGAGCGCAGCGCCATCGCGCGTGATATGCACGACTCGCTCTCGCACCAGCTCTCTCTCATCTCGGTCCATGCCGGCGCTCTCGCTCATCGGGACGACCTTCCGCCAGTGCGGATACGAGAGGCTGCCCGGACGATCCACACGTGCGCCGGCGAGGCCAATGCGGTGCTTCGGGAGGTGCTCTCGACTCTGCGGCACGCGAGGCACCGAGGCTCCGAGGAGCGCGAACGAGTCACCGAGCCCCTGCCTGTGGCAACGACCATCGATGCGCTCGCCGACCAGGCACGCACTACAGGTCAGCAGGTCACTGTTTCCTGGCGGGGGGCGACGGCGCAAGCCCTCCAGGAGTGGTCACCGACGACGGGCACCTCGCTGGTGCGCATCTGCTCGGAGCTGATCACGAACGCGCGCAAGCACGCCCCGGGCGCCGCCGTTGCGCTGCAACTGGAACTGACCGGCACTGAGTTCGTGCTGCATGCGCAGAACCCAGCCCGAGGATCGCAGCCGCACACGCTCGGGACGGGATTCGGCCTCGTGGGTGTCGCCGAGCGCGCCCGCCTCGTCGGCGGAACGGCTCGCTGGGGCCACACCCCGCACGACCAGTTCGAGGTGGAGGTGAGGATCCCGTGGCACTCGTGAGAACCGAGGAGTCCTCGACCGAGGCGCTGTCACCGATCCGCGTCCTCATCGCCGACGACGAATCGCTGATGCGGGCGGGGCTACGCCTGCTTACTGACGGCGTGGATCAGATCCGCGTGGTCGGTGAGGCTGCCGACGGTGCCACGGCGATCGATCAGGCACGAGCACTCGATCCCGACGTGGTGCTCATGGACGTACGCATGCCCGGTTGCGACGGCCTGGAAGCGACCCGCCGCCTTCAGGCCGAGGGCATTCGTGCCCGGGTCATCGTGCTGACGGCGTTCGACACCGACGGATACGTCCTCGAGGCCTTGCGGTCGGGCGCTGTGTCGTTCCTACTCAAGGACGCCAAACCGGCAGAGGTGATCGCGGCGATCCAGGGCGCCGTCGATGGGAACCCCCAGTTCTCAGCACCGGTGCTCACGCGTCTGGTCACGTGGGCGATCGAAGCCGATCGGCGGCTGCCGCCGGACTCCTCAGTGCCCTCAGTGCCGTCAGTGCCGTCAGTGCCCGTCGGGATCACACCACGGGAGTGGGAGGTCGGCGAACTCGTGGCCCAAGGCCTCACCAACTCCGAGATCGCCGAGGCGATGTACCTGAGCACCGCCACGGTCAAGACACACCTCGGTCGCCTGTTCGACAAGCTGCACGTGACGAACCGCGTGCAGCTCGCGATCCGCGTCCTCGAGCACAGCGCCTGAGGGCAGCCAACCCGTCGACGCGCGGTGGCTGGCCATCATCCGTGCCCACGCCCACGCCCACGCCCACGCCCACGCCCACGCCCACGCCCACGCCCAGACTTAATTATGGTCGCATCGACCTTTACATCGACGCGGAGTACAGGTCACGTGTACTCTTAACTCATCACGGCGATCAGGCGGCCCGGAAGGAGGCACCGTGCAACTCGCTGTCTCCACGGTGATCTTCGCCCTGCGCGAGCCGGACCGGCGCGCCGTCCGGCGCGCTTCACCGGAGGACTCCCGGCCGATCCTCTCCCTTCCCCTGGTGTGCCGGGTCCGCGATCCCTATGACGGGTACTGGGCCCTACCGGGCGGCCCGTTGCGCGAGGACGAGGGCCTCACCGAGGCCGCGGCCCGCACGCTGGAAGAGACCACCGGCCTGCGCCCGGCCTACCTGGAGCAGCTCTACGCCTTCGGCGATCCGGATCGGTCGATGCTCGACCCAACGGACACAACAGAGGCACCGGAAGCCGGCGGCCCGCGAGACTCCGGCATCCCCGCCGGCACTGCCTCCGATCGCGAACGTGTCGTCTCGATCGTCTACTGGGCGCTCGTCGGCCAGGAGGAAGCCGCCCGCGCCCGCGTCAGTCAGAACGTGCGCTGGCTGGCGGCCGACACGCTGCCGACGCTGGCATTCGATCACAACCTCATCGTCGACTACGCCCTCTGGCGACTGCGCACCAAGGTCGAGTACTCCCGAATCGCCCACGCCTTCCTCGGCGAGACCTTCACTCTGAGGGAACTGCGCGAGGTCCACGAACTGGTGTTGGACCGCACCCTGGACCCTGCCAACTTCCGCCGCCAGGTGGAGGCGAGCGACGCCGTCGTGCCCACCGACTCCTTCCGCACGGGCGGGCGGCATCGCCCTGCCCGCCTGTACCGCTACAACACCGCGATCGCACCGGTGGACCTGGGTCCGCTGGCCACGACCACCACAGCACCGACCACACCCGAACCGACCACCCCGGCCATGAGGAGCTCCCGATGAGCCAGACCGCCTCCGTCGACACCCGGATCCAGCTGATCACCACCCAGCAGGCCCCCGGCAGCACCTGCTCCCCCGATCTGGCCCAGGGCCCGTGGGAGTTCGACCCACAGCCCGGGTACGGCCCCGGCGCCTCCATGGCGGACGACATCCCCACCACCGCACCGCGGCAGGGCGAACTGCCCGAGGAGTACAAGCAGGCCACCACCGAGGACCTGCACGAGCGCATCCGTGCCGCGAAAGCGACCCTCGGCGAGAAGCTCGTGATCCTCGGCCACTTCTACCAGCGCGACGAGATCATCGCCCACGCCGACTTCGTGGGCGACTCCTTCCAGCTCGCGAACGCCTCGCTGACTCGCCCGGACGCGGAGGCGATCGTGTTCTGCGGCGTGCACTTCATGGCCGAGACCGCCGACATGCTCTCCCAGCCCGAGCAGGCCGTGATCCTGCCCAACCTCGCCGCCGGCTGCTCCATGGCCGACATGGCCGACATCGACCAGGTGGAGGAGTGCTGGGAGCAGCTGATGGAGGTGTACGGGCCCACCGCCACCGGCGGCCGCCAGTCGATCATCCCCGTCACCTACATGAACTCCTCCGCCGCCCTCAAGGGATTCTGCGGGCGCAACGGGGGCATCGTGTGCACCTCCTCCAACGCCGCCACCGTGCTCGAGTGGGCGTTCGAGCGCGGTCAGCGCGTGCTCTTCTTCCCCGACCAGCACCTGGGTCGCAACACCGCCAAGGCGATGGGCATCTCGTTGGACCGGATGCCGATGTGGAACCCGAACAAGCCCCTGGGCGGCAATGACGAGCAGGCTCTCCTCGACGCTCAGGTGGTGCTCTGGCACGGATTCTGCTCGGTGCACCGCCGCTTCACGGTGGCGCAGGTGGAGCAGGCCCGCGCGGAGCACCCCGGCGTCCGGGTGATCGTGCACCCCGAATGCCCGATGCCCGTGGTGGATGCAGCTGACGAATCAGGGTCCACCGACTACATCACGAAGGCCATCGCGGCAGCCGACGAACCCACCACCTTCGCCATCGGCACCGAGATCAACCTTGTGCAGCGCCTGGCCGCCGAGTACCCCCAGCACACCATCTTCTGCCTCGACCCGGTGGTGTGCCCGTGCTCGACGATGTACCGGATCCACCCGGGCTACCTCGCCTGGGTGCTGGAGTCGCTGGTGGCCGGTGAGGTCGTCAACCGGATCCAGGTGCCGAGCGACGTCGCCGAACCCGCACGTGTCGCGCTGGAACGGATGCTCGCCGCCAAGCCGCAGGCGTCCTGATGACCACCGTCATCGTCGGCACCGGGATCGCCGGCCTGGTGTGCGCTCTCGCCCACCCCGATCCCGAGGACGTCCTGGTGCTCACCAAGGCCGATCCGAGCGCGTCCAACACCTTTGCCGCCCAGGGCGGCATCGCGGCGGTCACCAACCCTCCGGCCCCTGGGGACAGTATTGCCAGCCACGTCGCGGACACCCTCACCGCCGGTGCGGGCCTGTGCGAGGCCGAGGCCGTGCAGACCCTGTGCGGCGACGGGCCGGACCGGATCGCCGACCTCATCGCCGCCGGCGTCCCGTTCGACCGCACCCCGGACGGGGACCTCTCCCGCGGCCTGGAGGCCGCGCACTCGGTCGCGCGCATCCTGCACGCCGGTGGGGACGCCACGGGTGCCGGGATCGCCGAGGCCTTGCTTCGCGCGGTGGCCGAGCGGGGTATCGAGGTGCGCGGGCACACCCTGGTCACCGAGCTGATCACCGACGGCGGACACGTGCGTGGCGTACGGGTGCTCACCTCGGGCGGGGCTGGGTCGGACGGAGCTGGGTCGGACGGGTCAGAGTCACACGGGGCCATAGGGGCCGGTGTGGTCCAGGAGATCCAGGCCGACGCCGTCGTGCTGGCCACCGGCGGCGCCGGGCAGCTGTACCCGTACACCTCCAACCCCGACGTTGCCACGGCCGACGGGGTGGCGCTCGCGGCCCGCGCCGGCGCCGTGCTCACCGATCTGGAGTTCTACCAGTTCCACCCCACCACCCTCGCCCTGCCGGGGAACTTCCTGGTTTCCGAAGCCGTCCGCGGGGAGGGCGCCGTGCTGCGGGACAGTGCCGGGAGCAGGTTCATGATCGGCGTGCACCCCGACGCCGAGCTCGCACCGCGGGATGTGGTGGCACGCGGCGTGGCCGATCGGATGCGCGAGACCGGTGCTCCGGTGGTGCTCGACGCCACCCGGCTCGGCGACCGGCTCGCCAGGCGGTTCCCCAGTATCGACGCCGCCGTGCGGTCGGCCGGCCTGGACTGGGCACGTGAACCGGTGCCGATCACCCCGGCCGCGCACTACTGGATGGGCGGGGTGGCCACCGATCTGGCCGGGCGCACCTCGATCCCAGGGCTGTACGCCGTCGGGGAGGTGGCCCGCACGGGCGTGCACGGCGCGAACCGGCTCGCCTCCAACTCACTGCTCGAGGGGGCGGTGTTCGGACACAGGGCGGCGCTCTCGCTCACCGACTCCATCTCTCTCAGTCACACACCGGCGCTGGACGTCGCCGACCAGAACGACCCTGCGATCACCACCGAGCACCCGGCAGGCGCCACGGTGAGCGGCGCCCGGGCGGACCTGCAGCGGGTGATGTGGGACGCCGTCGGGCTGGGACGCGACGACGACGGGCTCGCACAGGCCGAGGAGACCCTCGCCGGGTGGGCCGCAGCCGGCGTCAGGTCCCGCACTTCCGCCGAACATGAGACCGCGAACCTGCTCCTCGTCGCCCGGCTCATGGCCCGAGCCGCACGCGCACGCACCGGCTCTGCCGGGGCCCACTTCCGCACCGACGACGCCCACATGCTGGAGACCGCCTCATGACCTGGCTGCCGGCGCTCGACCCCGCTCATGTGGAGCAGGTGGTGCACGCCGCCCTCGCTGAGGATGCACCGTGGGGCGATGTGACCTGCGCGGCGTTCGTTCCGCCGTCGGCCCTCGCGACGGCGCAGCTCACCGCTCGCGTCGACGGCACCCTCGCGGGGGCAGCCCTGGCGACCGAGGCCTTCACACAGGCGGGCGCCACCCTCAGCTGGCGGATCGGCGACGGGACACGCTTCCAGGCAGGCGAGGTCCTCGCCGAGGTGAGCGGTCCGGCCACGGCGGTGCTGCGGGCCGAACGGATCGCCCTGAACTTCCTGCAACGCCTCTCCGGTACCGCCACGCTCACAGCGGCGTTCGTGGACGCCGTGGCCGGAACCGGCGTTCGGATCGCCGACACCCGCAAGACCACGCCCGGGCTGCGGGCACTGGAGAAGCACGCCGTGCTGGCCGGCGGCGGGTCGAATCACCGGTTCTCGCTCTCCGACGCGGTCATGGTCAAGGACAACCACCTCGCCGTGGCGCGGGCGGCGGGGCTCGGTCTGACCGAGGCAATCCGTGCCGCGAAGGCCCGCCTGGGACACACCGTGCACGTGGAGGTGGAGGTCGATCGCGTCGATCAGATCGAACCTGTGCTTGCCGCCGGGGTGGACACGATCATGCTCGACAACTTCTCCCTCGCCGATCTGCGAACCGGGGTGGACATGGTGGCCGGTCGCGCGATCGTGGAGGCCTCGGGGACTGTGCGCCTGGACACGGTGCGCGCGATCGCCGAGACGGGCGTCGACGTGATCAGCGTCGGGGCGCTCACACACTCGGCACCGGCTCTGGATCTGGGTCTGGACGTGCGGGTGGACCCACGATGAGGTGCAGGTGATCCGGTGATGAACCTGTACCTCGATGCCGCCGCCACAACGCCGATGCGCCGGGAGGCACTGGAGGCGATGTGGCCCTACCTGACCGGTGAGTTCGGCAACCCCTCCAGCCACCACGGTGTGGGGGAACGGGCGGCGGCCGGGCTGTCCGGGGCTCGGAGGTCGGTGGCAGCGGTGCTGGGCGGGCGGGCGAGCGAGGTGACCTTCACCTCCGGCGGCACCGAGGGCGCCAACCTCGCCATCAAGGGCCTCGCCCTGGCCAATCCGCGCGGCCGGCATCTGGTGACGGCCGCGATCGAGCACGAAGCCGTCCTGGAGTCGGTGGACTACCTGCGGCGGGTGCACGGGTTCGAGGTGTCGATGGTGCCTGTCACCCGCGAGGGGGTGGTGACGCCCGACTCGCTACGCGCGGTGCTGCGTGAGGACACCACGCTCGTGAGTGTGGCGCTGGCGAACAACGAGATCGGGACCGTGCAGGATATCGCGGCGCTCTCGGCCGTGGCCCACGACGCCGGCGCGCTGATGCACACCGACGCGGTCCAGGCAGCCGGCTGGCTCAGCCTGGACGTGCGGGCACTCGGGGTCGACGCCCTGTCCCTCTCCGGGCACAAGGTGGGCGCCGGGAAGGGAATCGGGGTGGTGTTCCTGCGGGGGCGGCTGGCGGTGGAGCCAGTGCTGCACGGCGGCGGCCAGGAGCGCGATCGCCGGTCGGGGACCGAGAACGTCGCCGGGGCGGTGGCGATGGGGGTGGCGCTGGCGTTGGCCGAGTCCGGGCGCGAGGAGCGCGTGGCCCAGGTCGGGGCTGCGATGGCTGCCTTCACCGCCGATGTGCTCACGCAGGTCCCGACGGCGCGGCTCACCGGCCCATCGCACGTGCGGGACGACGCGGGTCCTGCCGCTGCACCGCACATCCCGGCCGATCAGGCAGCGGCTCGCCCGGATGCCCAGGCTGACGAGACCACCCCGCCTCCCCACTCCCAGGCTGAGGCGACGTCGGCGCGAGTGGGTGGCTCCGCCGTCGGGAGGGTAGGCAGGCTACCGAATCACGCCTCCTTCTGCTTCCCCGGCGTCTCAGGCGAGGCGGTGCTACTGGAACTGGAGCGGCGGGGGGTGATCAGTTCCAGCGGTTCCGCATGCGCGGCCGGATCGGATGAGCCCTCGCACGTGCTACTGGCCTGCGGGATCGAGCCGGAGGTGGCGCAGACGTCGGTCCGGTTCACGGCCGGTGGCGAGGTCAGCGGCGACCAGCTGGCAGCTATCACCCACCAAGCCGCACCGCTGGTGGCCGAGGCGGTCGCCGCTGTCAGCGGGTAGGTGCCACCTCTCGTCAGTACCGCCCCGGTAGGTGCCACTGCTCGTCGGTATATCGCCACTCTCGCGACGACACATGGCACCTACCCGAGCTACACAACCCGGTAGGTGCCGTTTGACGTCGGCATCGATCTCCCGGACCGACGGATTCTGGCGCCTGGCGGGCGCAGGTAGGTGCCAGCTGCTGTCGGCCGACTTCCACCGACCACTGTCGGGCCACGACGCCCCCGGCACCGTCCAGGGTTTCGACGTCTACCCCGATATGCGCAGGCCCGCGCGCCAGCCACGCTCGATCAGCGCATCGCGAATCTCTTGGATGATCACGGCGCGATCGGGGCCACGATGCGTCATGTTGACACGGATCACCAACCATCCCGCGCGCCCGAAGGCGTTGAGCCGATTGACGTCCTTGCGGTACTGGTCGAGGTCAGTTCGATGATGGTCACCGTCATACTCGACGATGACGCGCTGCTCTCGGAAGACCATGTCCGCATACCCGATGAACTCTCCTCGTGCATCGCGGATCGCAGGATTGATCTCCGGCTCCGGCAGACCAGCCGAACGCAGGTCGATCCGCAACTGCGACTCCTGCCCCGAGTCCGTACCCGGTCGCACGTCGAGGAAGGCCCGATACAGCCGTCCGTGACCAGGAACCCCGACAAGCGAGTCGACGGCGGACCTCATCTGGTCGATCGTGGCCAGGGGATGTTGCCGGCGCAACAACGAATCGCCGACGGCAACCAACTCGACTCGGCTCAGCATCCAGGCCAGCTGGCGCCAGGTGGAGACCGGTGAGCACGTTCGCACACCCTCGACCGTCACGAGCGAGGTGTAGCGGCGATCGAGATGATGCCCGCGCACACCAGTGATCCGCGGCGATCGACCCGGATCGAACAGTGCCAGGTCGATCGCGTCATCATCGCGGAACCGCGCAGGAAGCGGGAGACCGTGCAGCCGAGCCGCAGTGGCATGGGAGATGAAGCACTCGGGTCGCCGCTCCGTGAGCACGGCGCACAGATCGAGGAGCGTGGGCTCACGATCTGCTGGCACGCGTGTGCCGACGAATGGTGCTGTGATGTCACCACGGCGCAGCCGCTCCGGATCGACCCCCTGGTCGAGTGCAGTCCGGACGGCGAAGGGCCGATGGGCCAGATTCTCGGGCAAGCGGCGCGGTCGTCTCACGGATCGAGCCTGGTGCTCCCGCCGGCACCAGCGCGCGCACGGCGACCCCGGGTTGTGGACGAATGTGCATCGGGAGCGCGCTCCGGACCCGACCGACTTGTCGCCGCACCAGCGGGGTACACGCCCGCGCTTCCCGAAACGCGCCCAGGGTAGGTGCCACGTGATGTCGGTATCGACACCACATACCCACATCGACTGGCACCTACCGCAGGTTGCGACAGCTCTGGGTGCCACCCGATGTCGCTCGCACCTGACCAGAGCGACAAGCCATGGCACCCACCGCGACTCGCTCACGCTCGGTGCCACCCGATGTCGCTCCTGCGTCAGCCAACCGACGACGGGTGACACCTCCCGCGGAACCATGCAGTCGATACGTGCCACTCTCTGTCAGAATCCCGCGACCGAGCCGACGAGAAGTGGCACCCAGCGACGGCGGACCCACCGCACACCCCGCGGCACCGCGACATGCCCACTTGCTCGAGGTGTAAACGAACGTTTACACTGGTCACATGACAGATGCGGCAGGACGGGAGAGCGGCTCGGGCAGCACGCCCGAGCGGATCCTCACTGCCGCGGTGCACCGATTCGGGATTGACGGCTTCGGTGTCGGGCTCCGTGAGATCGCCGCCGATGCCGGGGTCAGCGCCGCGCTGGTGATCCGGCACTACCGGTCCAAGGACGGCCTGCGTGCCGCCTGCGACGAGCACGTGCTCGCGCAGGTACGCCGGGTCAAGATGGAATCGGTGACCAGCGATACGCGGAGCCTGCTCGAGCGACTCGCCCATATGGAGGAGTACGCGCCACTGACCGGCTACGTGATCGCCAGCCTCATCGACGGTGGCGATCTGGCGCGGGACCTGATCGAGCACATGGTCGCCGACGCCGTCGACTACCTGGCCGAAGGTGAACGGACGGGAATGATCACACCCAGCCGCGACCCGGAAGCACGGGCCCGCTACCTCACCTACGCAGGGTTGGGCGGTCTGCTGCTGCAGATCCGGCTAGCCAGCAGCGACGGGCCACGCGACCCCGCCGCCATGATGCGCACCTTCATGCAGCAGTCCATGCTGCCCAGCCTCGAGATCTACACCGACGGGGTCTTCACCGACAGGCGGATCCTCGACGCCGTCCTGGACGCGGGCTACGGCGACCAGCAGGGCGGCTCCGCCCCCGCTCCGCACGATGTCGCCACCGATCCGCCCGAGCGCACCTGAGGCGCATCAGCGCCCGGTTCGACAACGCACCGGCCGGCTCCGCCTGCGGGTCGGTCCCGACAACGCCGTATCCCGGCGCCCGCTCTCCCGGAGTGCCGCGCTCCGGCCACATCCATCCACATTCAGCGACATCCGGCGACACCTGCTGGCCCTGTCGCTCCACCCTTCCCACCAGGAGGCATCCGATGACCGACGTCATCACCATCGAGAACCTCGTCAAGGACTACGGCCGGGTCCGCGCCCTCGACGGCTTGAACCTGTCCATCGCCCCCGGAGAAGTCCACGGCCTGCTCGGGCCCAATGGCGCGGGCAAGACCACCACGATCCGCATCCTGCTCGGGCTGCTACGCCCCACCTCGGGAACGGTCCGGCTCTTCGGTGAGGATCCGGCGGCCGAGGCCGTCGCGCTGCACCGGCGTCTGGCCTATGTGCCCGGCGATGTCGAACTCTGGCCGAACCTCACCGGCGGGGAAGCGATCGACGTCTTCACCCGGCTGCGCGGCGGGGCCGATCGCTCGCTGGTGGAATCACTCGCGGAGCGCTTCGACCTGGATCTGCGCAAGAAGGGACGCACCTACTCCAAGGGCAACCGCCAGAAGGTGGCGTTGGTGGCCGCGCTCGCGAGCGAGGTGGATCTGCTCGTCCTGGACGAGCCGACGGCGGGGCTCGACCCACTCATGGAGGCCGTCTTCCAGGAGTGCATCAGCGAGGCGAAGGCCGCCGGAACGTCCGTGCTGCTCTCCAGCCACATCCTCGCCCAGGTCGAGGTGCTCGCCGACCGTGTGTCCATCGTGCGTGCCGGTCAGACCATCGAGACCGGAACCCTCGCCGAGCTCAGGCACTTGACGCGCACGTCCGTGACCGTGACCACCGAGCAGCCCGCCGATGCCCTGGCCGATCTGCCCGGGGTGCACGGCCTGGCCGTCGAGGACGGTCAGACGCGCTTCGAGGTCGACGGCGAGCACGTCCCGATCGTGTTGCAGCACCTCGCACCGCTGGGCGTGCGGTCGATCGTGGCGCACCCGCCCACGCTCGAGCAGCTGCTGCTGCGGCACTACGGCACCGGTGACGGCGTCCCCTCAGCAAGTGCACCACGTCCGGCTGGCCGAGCACGTCCGGCAGAGCCCGCACGGCCCGGCCACACGAGCGGCGCCACGTCCAGGAGCGGACGATGAGCGCCGTCGTGGGAGCCCGGCCGACCAGCCCGCAGGCGAGCAACGGCCGCCCATCGGGCCCGTTCACCGGGACTGGGAAGCTGCTGCGCTTCATGGTCCGCCGCGACCGGATCCGGCTGCCGGCATGGGTGATCGGCATCGGCATCTTCGTGCCGTACTTCTTCACCGCCTTCGAGACGTTGTTCCCGAGCGAGGCCGAGTTGGCCGAGCTCAGCGCGTTCACCTCGGGTCCGATGATCGGGCTGCTCGGCGGCCCGGGCTACGGTCTCGGCGAGGGGCTCAGCTACGTCACATTCTTCACAGCGCTCTATGTCGTGTACTTCATGCTGGCAGCCGCACTGATGAACATCCTGCTCGTCTCGCGGCACACGCGAGTGGAGGAGCAAACGGGCCGCGCCGAGTTGATCCGCGCGAATGTGGTGGGCCGGTACGCAGCACTCACCGCGACCCTGATCATGGCCGTGATCAGCAACGCCGCGGTGACGCTACTCGTGCTCGGTGGGCTGCTCGCCTTCGACGCCCCCACGTCCGGATCGCTCCTGGTGGCTGTGGGCGTCGGCGCCTTCGGGATGGTCTTCGCCGCAGTCGCGTTCGTCTGCGCCCAGGTGAGCGAGTACTCGCGGGTGGGCAGTGCGCTCGCCGGGGCTGTCCTCGGCGGCACCTACGTGCTGCGCGCCGCCGGGGACATGTCGAGCGAACACGGCAACCTGCTGTCCTGGCTGACCCCGTACGCCTGGTCGCAGCAGACGCGGGCATTCGTGGACGAGCGGTGGTGGCCGCTGGGAATCTCGGCGGTGGTCTCGATCGCCCTGATCGTGCTCGCCTACCGGCTCTCCGACCGCCGGGACCTCGGAGCCGGGCTGCGCGCTTCCCGGCGGGGTCGGGCATCTGCCGCGCCATGGGTGACGAACCCGATCGCGCTGGCACTGAGGCTGCACCGGGGCGGGATCCGAGGCTGGGTGTTCGGACTCGTCGTGGCCGGGCTGGTCTACGGGAGCACCACCGGCCCGTTCGTGGACTCGTTCGCGGACATGACCGGCACGATGGGTGAGATGTTCACCACGGGCCCGGACCCCGTGCTCGGGTACCTCAACACCTTGATGGTGATGATGGTGATCGCCGTCGCCGTCTACGCGCTGCTCGCCGTGATGCGGGTACGTGCGGAGGAGCTCGACGGTCGCGCTGAGCCGGTGCTGGCGACCGCGGTCAGCAAGCAGGCATGGCTGGCCGGCCACGTTCTCGTCACGGCGCTCGCCTCGATCGTGCTGCTGGTGCTGGCCTGTGCTGCGATGGGCTTGACGGCCGCGTCGAGCACGGGCGACTGGTCATTGGTCGGCGAGCTGACCGTCGCGGGCCTGGTGGGAGCGCCCGCCGTCCTCGTGATCGTCGGCCTGGCATGCGCGTTGTACGGCCTCTCCCCCCGGCTGCTGCCTATCGCCACGGTGGTCGTCACCTTCAGCGGTCTGGCAGCCTTCTTCGGCGAGTTGCTCGAGCTTCCCGAGGCTCTCCTGGCGATCTCGCCGTGGCACTACACACCCGCCGTCCCGGGTGAGGCGATCACGGCAGCCCCGCTCCTGGTGCAGACCCTGGTGGCACTGGTTCTGGCAGCGGTCGGACTGCTGGCGTTCCGCCGTCGGGATCTGGTGGCTACCTGACCTCAGACTGTATCGGGCCGGCTGCGCTCGGAGGGGCGCGGCCGGCCTGTGAGGTAGACGTAGGTCCCGGCGGCGAGCACCGTGCCTGCGATCGCGAGCGCCCACCACGGGAACGGGGCCGGAGCCGGAGGCTGGGAGGCGAGCTCCAGCGAGTCGAGCGGGGTGGGCAGCACGCGCTCGGCGGTCACGAGGATGCGGTGACTGTTGATGCCGAGGGGTGTGCACGTGACGAGCGTGACGAGGTCCTCCCCCTGCCGTGGGTACAGGGTCTGCGTCTCGTCCGGCTCGACGACCTGGCGCTCGATCACCTGGTAGGTGAGGACCTCACCGTAGATCTGGATCGTGAACGTCTCACCCACCTCGACCTGGTCGAGGTGGGTGAACAGTTCGGCCGAGGCGAGCCCACGGTGCGCCGTCAGGACGGCATGGGTACTCGAACCGCCGACCGGCAGCGATGTGCCCTCCAGGTGGCCGACCCCGCGCAGCAGCACCTCGTCGCTGGTGCCGTGGTAGATCGGAAGGTCGACGCCGATCGAGGGGATGACCAGGCGGGCCATCGTGCCCCCGCCGGCCGCTGCCAGGATCTGCTCATACTCGGCGCCGTCACCGCGATCGGCGAACGGCACGTTCTGACCGGCTCCCACCGTGGCCGCTCCCCCGGTCAGGGAGTCGTTGTACACCCGGGCCGCGTCCAGCTGGGCGGTCTGCTGCTGCGGACCGATCACCTCGACGTCGTCGTTGAGCGCCACGATCCGTTCAGCATGATCGGATGTCGCGAACCAGTTCGCGGCCGTGGGGACGAGCAGCAACACCACACCCAGCACGCACACCAGCGCCACGACGACGGAGAGTGGACGCAGCCGCCAGCCGCCGCGTCGGGCACGATGACGATCGGCGCGGCTCTTGGGTGAGCGTGGCGGCTCCTCATCGGGCTCGGTGCGTTCCAGCTCCCAGATCGCACTCACCGGACGCTCCTTCCGCTGTCAGCCGGTCGCCTGCATGAGAGAGGTGAGGGAGGCGGAACCCCGGGGGGATGGAGTTGGTCCGCCTCCCTCACCTAGCCATCGAGACTCAGCGGCGCGCTCCGCGACGTGCCAGCAGGATGGCGGTGCCGCCGCCGACGAGGATCAGACCGATCCCGAGGATGGTGAACAGCGCCACACCCTGGCTACCAGTCAGGGGGAGCTCGACGGGCGGGATCGGGGTGTTCGGCACCTCGACCTGGAGCGCCTCCTCGACGGAACCGACGACCACCGTGACCGGGCCGATGCGGTCTTCGATGCCGTAGTAGCCCTCCGGTGCCGTGACCTCCTCGAGGTAGTAGTCGCCCACCTTCAAGCCCGGGATGACCACCAGGCCGTCAGCGCCGGTGGTGAACTGGGTCTCGCCGTCCACGGCGATCGGGTCTCCGCCCTCAGCGGCGAGATAGACCTCGAAGACGGCCCCTTCGAGCGGCTGGTCCGTCTCGTTGTCGAACTTGTAGATCTCGATCGCGCCCCAGAGCGTCTCCACCGTGTTCGACTCGATCGCGTTCTCATTGATGAACGTCGTCGCGTCGTTGGGGATGGTGCCGTCCCCGATGGAGTCCACGGTGGTGTCGAAGGAAACGGTGACCGTTCCTCCGGGTGCGGCCGCCAGTTTGGCCAGACCGGAGGCGGTGAAGTCGACCGTGAGGGTGCCGCCGGTAGCGCTGGCGGGCTCGGTGATCGTGTAGTCGCCCGCGACGAGCCCGAGGTCCACGGCGCCGCTGTCGACGGCGGTCACGACCGTGCTGCCCGCGGTGAACGCCAGCCGGGTGTCGAGCTCGTCCACGACCGTGTAGCTGCTCAGGTCCTCGGTGCCGAAGAAGCTGGGGATGGCCGAGTCGATGCTGTAGGAAACGGTGTCGCCGAGACCGTAGGCGTCGGAGTCGTCCAGACTCTTCTCGTTCTCACCGAGGGCGTTCTTCGGGTAGACGTGCACATCGTAGTTCCACGACGTGCTCTCGCCGTCGGCCGTCGGCATCGGGATGGTGACGATGAACGGTTCCACCGGACCGACGATCTGGTTCGGTCCCGGGTTCGTCTCCTCGACGTAGTAGACGCCTAGGCCTAGGCCGGCGAACGTCGTCGTGCCGTCCGCGATGGTGCTCTGGGATCCGACGACGGCAGTGCTGTGCCCGCCGAGGCCGCCTCCGCCTGCCACGGTGGCCGAAAGGGCCTCGGCCTCGTCCCAACCGGCGTTGGTGGTGAGGTCGATGTCGGTCACCTCAGTGAGGGTGAACTCCACCCCTTCCAGGGGGTTGAGAGTCGGATCCGGGGTGATCTCGGTGCCGTCGTTCGGCAGTTCGGGGTCAGTCTCGGGGCTCTCGTACTTGTGGATCGTCAGCGATCCGGTGACCTCGGGGTCAAGGTTGGGACCTGGCGCAGCCCCCGCGGGGGCGGACAGGGCGACGATGCCGAGCACGCCCAGTGCGGCCGTGCTCACCGCCGCTGCGAGCCGCCTCAGCGGCCGGTGACTACGGGACATTCTTTCCTCCTGGGTGATGGTGCTGCGGATGCTGGTGCCTGGCGACATACGATTCGGACTGCCGGTGGATCTGAAGCGGGTCATGACCTCACCCCGACTTCCCGGCGGCGGTGCCACTGGTAGAAGACGAGCCCTGCAGCCATCACCAGGAACGTCAGCCCGGCGAAGGTCACGGCGTCGGTACTGGTGCCGCCGGTGAGCGGCAAGCTGACCGCCGGTGGTGCGTCGTTGACGAACCGGTAGACCGCGTGCTCCCCCTGCTCCACGCTCACCGCGTTGTCGGCGACCGTCACCCACTCCGCGGCATCGGGGTCCCACACCTGCAGGGCGACCTCGCGGTAGGCGATGGGACTCCCCTCAGCAAGTTCCTCGGTGAGCAGGTAACTGCAGTCCGGCAGGATCTCGGCGGTGTTGTCAGCGCTCTCGGTCTCGGCACCGGTCACCTCGATGACGGGCAGCTCGGCGACGTCGCAGTCGGGGGTGGCGACCAGAGTCCAGTCTTCGGGCGAGAGGACCTCGGTCGAGCCGTCGTCGATGTGCTTGAGGATGGTGATCATCGCGGTGGTGTTCGTGACAGTGCACGTCACGCTCGCTCCGTAGGCGACAGTCACCTCGCCGTTGATCACGTCGACCGGATCGTCCTGCACATCCACGCACACCCAGTCGCCGTTCTGGACGTAGGTGACCGGACCGTCGGACTCGCTCAGCGCGTAGGGCTCATCGGCGACCACGGCCTGATCGGTGACCTCCGGCGATCCGCTCGCCCCGGTGACCGTGTGGTCCTCGGGGCCCACCGCCGTCAGGGTCCACTCGCTCGGCAGCGCGCTGCCGAATTCGACCTCTTTGACGAGAGTGATCGTCTGGGTGCACGTGACGGTGTTGACGACCTCGAGGACGTTCGGATCGGGGGTGAGGGTGATGGTGTGGTCGACGCTCGCCGTCTCGTCGCCGTCGATCGTGGTGACGAGGTCGCACGCCTCGGGGAGGCCGGTGACCTCCTCAGCCACGACGACCTGAGACCCCACGACATATCCGTCATAGACGGTGCCGAAGTCGGAATCGGCGCCGTCCAGGGTGAGCTGGGCATCCCCGACCGGCTGGTCGCCGTCGGCGAACTGCTCCCCGTCCACAACCCAGGTCTTGAGAACCTGCAGACCGACCTCGGCGGTGTTGGTGATGGTGCACGTGACGGCGTCCCCTGCGTTCACCATCACGGCCTCACCGTCGACCTCGTTGGGGGTACACACGAGGTCGGTCTGCTGGTAGCCCTCGGGACCGCCGGTCTCACCGATGGTGTACTCACCCGGTGCGACGTGCGCCTGGGTGACGGCATCCGAGCCGCTCACGCCGCTCAGGGGCGTGGGGCCGTCCGCGGTGAGCGTCCACTCGGTCGGATCTGCCTCGCCCACAACCTCCTTGACCAGAGTGAGGTAGGTGCACGTGACGGTGTTGGTGACCGTGTAGCTGTTCAGGCCTGCGGAGAGGCTGTGGTCGCCGAGATCCCCGGAGGGCACATTGGTGCACCCGGGCGGGAGATCGGTGACCTGTTCGCCGATGGTGATGACGTCTCCGGCCTCGTAATCGGTGGTGTCGCTGTGCTCGGTGTACGTCTCGCCGAACTCGGGAGCGTCCTGCCCGGTGAGCTCGAGGGTGGCGTCACCGAACGGCTGGGCACCGTCGTCATAGCTCTGTCCGTCGATCACCCAGGTCTTGTCGACCTGCACCGAGGCGCAGGTGCTGGGGACGTTGAGGGAGATGGGAACGATCCAGTCCTTGACGGCCGAGTTCAGGCTCGTCGACGTACTGGAGCGCACGTTCAAAGTTCCGTATTCACCACTGCAACCGACTTCCCCGAAGAGCGCTGTCAGGTTGATGGCGACTTCGGCGAAGATCCCACTGTCCAGTTCCTCATCGGCCAGGTTGAAGGTGGTGTCCTGGTTGACCTGACCGATAAATCCTCCGAGCGACCCCAAGGAGACCCACCCGGCACCGTCCCACGTGTCAGCCCCGACGAGAGACGGGGTGGCGTTCCCTGTTTGCTCGATCGTCAACCGGAGATCCCCCTCGGATCGGTCCGGGACGGGGCCGAAACTGTTCGGCAGCTGATTGAGCTCGACCCGGTAGGCGACCGAGCCGGTGTTCACTGCGCGCTCGAACCCGAAGAACGCGAACACGTCGCCACCAGCGGTGCTGGAGTGGGCATACACGTTGTCGATGTCGTCCTTCGCAGGGGCAGAGCCTGTGCCACTCGTCTGGCCCGCACTCCACGGCCAGTTGTCTTCCTTCGCGCCCTGCGTGAACTGCGTGCCGTCGTTGATGCCGTCGGCGGCCACTGGCTGTCCGCCCACGGTCGACCAGTCCGAAGCGCCATTGGTGCACAGGTTCCCGTCGATCTCGAATCCTGCCGGCGTCCCTACCGGCCACGCGGGGCAGTCCGGCTCAAGGGCCAGAGGCGTGATCTCGTTGGCGGCTGCGAGCTCCGGTTCGGATGCTGCGCCCTCCTCGGAGCCCTGCTCCTCGGTCGTGCGCTCGTCAGTCGACTCCGAGTCGCTGGTCCCCTCGGATCCACCCTCAGCCGTACCGCTGGCATCCTCGGTGGAACCATCGGATCCGTCGGTCGAGGTCTCCTCGCCGGTGCTGCCCTCACCCGAGGAGTCACCTCCCGAGGAATCATCCTCGCTGGTCGCCGAGTCGCCGCCGGCGTCCTGACCATCATCGGTCTCGCCGTCGGACTCCTCGGTGCCCGTGGCGTCCTCGGTGGAACCGGTCGACTCGTCACCCTCGGTGGCTTCCTCGCCGGAGCCATCGGTGGACTCGTCGCTCGACTCCGCAGTGGACTCGGTCGTCTCCGACTCACTCGCACTCGTCGTCTCTGACTCGGTCGTGCTGCTGTCGGTCTCACCGGCCAGTTCATCCGCCATGGCGGACGCCGCGATCGACGCTGGAGCTCCGAGGCCGAGCGCCACCGCCACGACCCACCCCAGAACGATCCTGCGTCTCCGGCCGGCACCAGCATTGGGCATCCCTGCCGCGTGCCGCACCAACCCCGCTTGTGAAGTCACGCCTCGCACGGTTCCTCCCTGATCCTGCATGAACGCACATCAATTCGACCCCGCGCAGGGGCTCGAAAAGGTAGGCGAAATGGAAGCCGCGTCCGGATGCTACGGAGAGCTGACGGCTTTAACATCGCTGTGCCGCACGCTAGCACCGGACCTTCGGACTGCCTACGGCACGGGAATCCGGGGCGAAATGGCCCGTGTTCGTACGGTACGCACGAACACGCTCGACTCACCCTTCAGAAACGTTGCAATCCCAACTGTTTGACGACCGATGGAACGAGAGCATCACCCTCACCATCACCCTGTCGTCACCCCGTCATCACCCTGAACGGTCATTCAAAAATCATCCATATGCACCGGTGCAAATAGTGACCAAGAACGACCGCGCAGGATTTCGTGACCTATGAAATCTGCACGGTAGGCGCACATCGCATTCCGCGTCGAGCGGGATGCTCCTCGTTCAGGAACGTGCCGCGACCGCGGCTGCTGCTGCGACGCTTGCATCGGGAGCGATGACTGCGTCAACGAGCTCCCCCACCCACGCGAGCAGTGCCTCGTCCCGCAACGGCTGCCCGCCCACGCGCGAGGTCATCGGTGCAGGTACCAGGATCGTGCGGACGGCGGGCTTGAGCACGGTACCCGGGAAGAGTCGCTTGAGGCGCAGCTGAGCGGACTCGGCCAGCTCGACCGGGGCGAATCGGATGTACTTGCCCTGGGAGGTGATGTCGGCCAGTCCCGCGGCACGTGCCTTCACACGAAGTCCCGCGACGGCGAACAACCGCTCGACAGGTTCGGGTACCGGCCCGTAGCGGTCCACGAGCTCTTCCCGGACGGCGTCGATCGCCTGCGCGTCGGCCGCCTGGGAAAGCTTGGTGTAGGCCTCCAGGCGAAGCCGCTCGTGGCCGATATAGTCGTGCGGCACGTGCGCGTCGATCGGCAGCTCGACCTTGAGCTCGGAGAGTTCGTGCGTCTGCTCCCCCTTGAAAGCTGCAACGGCTTCGGAGACCATCCGCACATACAGATCGAACCCGACACCGGCGATGTGCCCGGATTGCTCTCCACCGAGCAGGTTTCCGGCGCCCCGGATCTCCAGGTCCTTCATGGCCACCTGGATCCCCGCACCGAGGTCGGTGTGAGCAGCGATGGTCTGCAGCCGCTCGTGCGCGGTCTCGGTGAGCGGCTTCTCGGGCGGATAGAGGAAGTAGGCGTAGGCACGCTCCCGGCCGCGCCCCACACGGCCACGTAGCTGATGCAGCTGGGAGAGGCCGAAGACGTCCGCCCGCTCCACGATGAGGGTGTTGGCGTTGGAGATGTCGAGTCCGGTCTCGACGATCGTGGTGCACACGAGCACGTCGAACCGCCGCTCCCAGAAGTCCACGATCACGCGCTCGAGCTCGTGCTCGTTCATCTTCCCGTGGGCGACAGCGATCCGGGCGTCGGGCACGAGCTCACGGAGCCGGGCGGCGGCGCGGTCGATGGACTCCACCCGGTTGTGCACGTAGAACACCTGCCCCTCGCGCAGGAGCTCGCGGCGGATCGCGGCGGTGATCTGCTTCTCCGCGTAGGCCCCCACGTACGTCAGGACGGGGTGGCGTTCCTCCGGCGGGGTGGCGAGCGTCGACATCTCGCGGATGCCGGTCACGGCCATCTCCAGGGTGCGCGGGATGGGAGTGGCCGACATGGCGAGCACGTCCACGTTGGTGCGCAGCTGCTTGAGGGTCTCCTTGTGCTCGACCCCGAACCGCTGCTCCTCGTCGACCACCACCAGGCCCAGGTTCTTGAAGCGAACTTCCCCGGTGATGAGCCGGTGGGTGCCGATCACCACGTCCACGGCCCCTGTACGCACCCCCTCGCGCACTGCCTCGGCCTCGGCCGCGGTCTGGAATCGCGAGAGCGACTTCACGGTCACCGGGAAGCCGGTGTAGCGCTCACTGAAGGTGTCCAGGTGCTGCTGCACGAGCAGCGTGGTGGGCACCAGCACGGCCACCTGCTTACCGTCCTGCACCGCCTTGAACGCCGCCCGGACGGCAATCTCGGTCTTGCCGTAGCCCACGTCACCGGAGATGAGGCGGTCCATCGGGACCGGCTTCTCCATATCGGACTTGACCTCGTCGATGCTGGAGAGCTGGTCGGGGGTCTCCACGAAGGCGAACGCGTCCTCGAGTTCACGCTGCCACGGCGTGTCCGGGCCGAAGGCGTGGCCCTCGGTGGCCATCCGGGCCGAGTAGAGCCGGATCAGTTCGCCCGCGATCTCCTTGATCGCCCGGCGGGCCCGGCCCTTGGTCTTGGCCCAGTCCGAACCGCCCATCTTGTTCAGGCTCGGCGACTCCCCACCGGTGTACTTGGTCACCTGGTCGAGGGAGTCGGTGGGCACGAACAGCCGGTCCCCGGGGTGCCCACGTTTGGAAGCGGCGTACTCGATCACCATGTACTCGCGCGTGACCGCGGACTTGCCCACCCCCACGGTGCGTTGGATGAGCTCCACGAAGCGCCCCACACCGTGCTGCTCATGGACCACATGGTCACCGGGCCGCAGTGCGAGTGGATCGACCACGTTACGGCGCCGCGAGGGAAGCGTGCGCATGTCCCGGGTGGAACTTCCGGCCCGCCCTGTCAGGTCCGCCTCGGTGAAGACGGCCAGGCGGAGGTCTTCCGCCACGAAGCCGCGGCCGATACTGGCCGTGGTCACCAGCACCACTCCCGACGGCGGAAGGTCCGGGTCTTCACCGTCCCTCGCCTCGGGCCCAGCGGGAGCGATCTCGGAGACCAGCCGGGCGGGCACCTCAGCCTCCAGCAGCTGCTCGACCATGCGCCTGGCCGGACCCGCTCCCTCGGTGACGAGCACGAGCCGCCAGCCGTGCGCCGTCAGCTCTTTCAGGTCGGCCACCGCGCGGGCGGTCTCTCCGCGGTAGCCCGCAACGTCCCGCGTCGCCAAGCTCACGCCGGGAGAGGCACCATCGCCGGGGTGCTCGGCGAACTCTTCCAGCTCGGTGTCACCGGTGAAGCCACCCACGGCCCACCAGCCCAATCCGCGCCGGCGAGCGATGTCGCGGGTGGCGTCCAGGGTGGCGAAGCTGGCCTGGGAGAGGTCGATGGGTGTGTTGGCTCCCGCGGCGGCCGAAGTCCAAGCGGCGGCAAGGAACTCCTCCGTGGTCGCCACCAGGTCGTGCGCCCGCCGGCGGATCCGCTCGGGGTCGTGCAGCACCAGCAGGGCGTCGTCCGGGACGAGTTCGAGGAACGGGACCATCTCGTCCACCAGGACCGGCGCGAGGGACTCCATCCCGTCGACGGCGATGCCCTGGCTGAGCTTCTCGAGCATCTCCGCCGCCCCCGGCAGCGTGGGCATCAGATCGGTGGCGCGCTGGCGCACATCGTCGGTGAGCAGGATCTCCCGGGTGGGGGGCGCCCACATGCCGTCGTCACTGATCTCTAGGGAGCGCTGGTCGGCCGCGGAGAACCAGCGGATCTCCTCCACCTCGTCACCCCAGAACTCGATGCGCTGCGGGTGTGCCTCGGTGGGGGCGAAGACGTCCAGCAGGCCACCGCGGACGGCGAACTCACCGCGGCGTTCGACCATGTCGACGCGGGTGTAGGCGGCGGCGACGAGTTGGGCGACCACCTGCTCCATCGGCGCATTGTCCCCCGCACGTAGCGCCACCGGTGCCAGGTCCCCCAGGCCGGCCACGACCGGCTGCAGCATCGCCCGCACGGGCAGGACGAGCACCTGGATCGGCGCACTCGACCCACCGGCCCCACTGGCCGGCTCGGCCCCGGCGCCGTCATCAGCAGGATCGGGGTGAGCGAGTCGGCGAAGTACCGCGATCCGCCGGGCGACCGTGTCGCTGCGCGGGGAGAGGCGTTCGTGCGGCAGCGTCTCCCAAGCCGGGAAGACGGCGATTCCTGCCGGGTCCAGGTAGGCCCCCAGCGCGGCAGCGAGCTCATCGGCCTCTCGCCCGGTGGCCACGGTCACGACGAGCGGACGGCTCCCCTGCATCGCCAGTTCGGCGAGCATCGGCGCCCGCGCACCGGCGGAGGCGGAGATGTCGAGCGTGCCACGGGCAGGGATCGCCTCGACCAGCGCGCGCAGGCCGGGGTCGGCGCGGAAGGCGGAGAGTACACCGGTGAGAGTCATGGATCCGTTCGTCCAGCAGGCGGGCAGCACAACGAGCCCGATGCACTCCCACAGGCGGGGCACCAGGCAGGGCTCTACTGTACTCCGATGGGTCGGGCACGGAACGGGCTCCGGGGGCCCACCGTCGTCAGTCGGCCCTGCTCTCGAGCCGCAACCGTCGGGCGATCAGGTGTGCGCGTTCGGCTTCGTTCATACACAGGGCGAGGGCGGTGTCGAATGAACGCCGGGCGTCGTCGATCCTGCCGACACGTACCAGCAGCTCAGCCCGCGCGGCAGGCAGCCGGTGCCCGGGAATCGCGATGCCTTCCAGGGCTGCCAGGCCGGCGTCTGGCCCGGCCAGCTCCGCGAGTGCCACTGCACGGTTGAGCCGAACGACCGGTGAGTCCACCAGGGTGAGCAACTCGTCGTATCTCGCGACGATCCGGTTCCACGCCGTCTGATCTGGCGAAGGCGCGATGGCGTGCTCCGCTGCGATCATCGCCTGCAACAGGAAGGAGGCCGGTGGGGCGGCGGCCAGTGGTTTCAGAAGCTCGAGAGCTTCGCCGATCTCGTCGTAGCGCCACAAGGCACGGTCCTGGTCGGGTAGCACGACCAGTTTGCCATCACGGACCCGAGCGTCACGACGCGAGTGCTGAAGCAACATGAGCGCTAGGAGTGCATCGAGTTCGGCGTCGGCGCCACGGACCAGGGACCGGATCACACGCACCAGGCGGATCGCCTCTCCGGCAGTGTCTGTGCGCAGCACGTCTGCACCTGAGCCAGGTGCGTAACCGGCAGCGAACGCGAGGTAGGCCACCTCGGCGCTGACTGCGACCCTGCTCGGTAGTTCCGCAGGGGTAGGAATCGTGAAGTCCGCTCCAGCGAGCTTGCGTCGAGCCCTGGTCAATCGAGCTGCCATCGTCGATGTCGGCAGCAGGAATAGCCGAGCAATGTCCGCCGTGGACACGCCGAGTACAAGCCGTAGTGTGAGCGCGGCAGCCGCCTCAGACGTCAGTCGCGGGTGCGCGCACAAGAGCACCAGGCGCAACCGTTCGTCACTCAGTTCGTCACCGGGGTCCGCCATCACACGCTGCGATCCGGCGGCGAGCTCCGCGTCAACCACCAGGTGTGGCATGCGGCGGACCAGCACAGCTTCGGAACGCAGCTGATCGGAGATCCTACGACGCGCAGCCGTCAGCAGCCACGCGGCAGGATTGTCAGGCTCGCCGTCGGCCGGCCACGTGCGGGCAGCCGCCTCGAAAGCATCGGCCAGACCATCTTCCGCCACATCGAGCCGGCGGTACCGCGCGACGAGCAGGGCCAGCAATCGGCCCCACTCATCGCGCAGCACCCGCTCGATCGTGAGCAGTGTCAGCCCCCGTTGCCGCTGTGGTCCACCGCTGCCCGCACTTCGATCGCCCCGTGGGACTCGGCCAGCACCCCGCAGATCTCGATCAGATCCTCCAGATCGTCGCTCTCGACGAGGTAGAAACCGCCGAGCTGCTCGACGGTCTCGGCATACGGCCCGTCAGTGACCGTGAGTTTGCCATCGGCGCCTGGGGTGATCTTCTTGGTCCCTTGCGACGGCTTCAGTTCCTCGCCACCGGCGAGCTGATGGCCTCTCGCCGCGAGCAAGCGTGCGAACTCCTCGTGTTTGGCGAAGACGGAGGCCTGTTGCTCGGCGTCCACCTTCTCCCAAACTGTCTCGTCTCCAGTCAACAGGACGACATACGTGGACATGGTCAGAGTTTCCTCTCCGTAGCGACATCTGTCATGACGATGACGTGCGACGGTCGTGGAAATCGACAGTTGGGCGTGAGAAGTTCTGTCCCACTCACGGACGGGCGGCGTGCCAGCGGGTCTGGGCCCGGAGCAGTCCCTCGTTGATGAGGTCCGTGACGGCATCCGCCGCGTCGACCAACGTCACGGCGAGTTCGTCTCGCTCAGTGGCGGCGAAGTCGCGCAGCACATAGTCGGCTGCGTCCATCCGTCCGGGCGGTCTGCCGATACCGACGCGCAGCCTGAGGTAGTCCCGGGTGCCGAGCGCCTGGGAGATCGATTTGAGCCCGTTGTGGCCGCCTTCTCCGCCACCCTGCTTCAGGCGGAGAGTCGATAGCGGCAGGTCGAGCTCGTCATGGACGACCAGCAGCCGGTCGGCGGTCACGTCGTAGAACCGCATCAGTGCCGCCACAGGCTTGCCGGAGAGATTCATGTAGCTGGCAGGTTTGGCCAGCACCACCCGGGGCCCAGGAGCACCGGACGCCACAGTCCCGAGCCGGCCGTCGAGGACGGCGGCCCGGGACTTGTGCGTGGCGAAGCTGCCCGGAACATCCCGGGCAAGGGTGTCGAGCACCATGTGACCGACGTTGTGGCGATTCGCGGCGTAGGTGGGCCCAGGATTCCCCAGGCCCACCACCAGCCACGGCCCGTTCACATCGGTCATCGCGCTCGGTTCAGATCAGACTGGCTCGGATCAGGACTCGTCCGAGGACTCGGCGGATGCCTCGGCCGGGGCCTCAGCAGCGCTCGCCTCGGTGTCCTCGGCCTCGTCCTCGGAGGGCTCCTCACGCGGCACGTAGACGACCACGACGGCGGTCTCCGGGTCGGTCTCCAGGGCACTGCCCTCGGGCAGGGTCAGGGCGCCGGCGCGGATGATGTCGCCGTCCTCGAGGCCCTCGACCGAAACCTCGATGTACTCCGGCAGGTGCGTGGCCTCGGCCTCGAGGCTGATGCTCGACGCCTCGAGCGTGTAGCTGGTGCCGGAGGCCGTCTCGCCCTCGACGTGGACCGGGACGTCGACGACGACCTTCTCGCCCTTGCGGACCAGGATGAGGTCGACGTGCTCGAGCGTCCAACGCACCGGGTGACGCTGGATGTCACGCGGCAGCGCGAGTTCGGTCTTGCCGTCGATGTCCAGGGTCAGCAGCGCGTTCGGGTTGTCCTTGAGGATCAGCCACGTCTCGTGCGTCGGCAGGGACAGGTGCACCGGGTCGGTGCCGTGGCCGTAGAGGACGGCCGGGGTCAGGCCCTGACGGCGGGTGCGTCGCGCGGCACCCTTACCGAAGTCGGAGCGGACGGAGGCGGAGACGCGGTTCTCGTTGCTAGCCATGGATCTCTCTCGCAGACGGTGTGGTGGTGGGCACGCCAGGCGGGCGACAGCGAGCGAACACACCGCACGGACCAGGCCCGTCGGGGATCCGCCGCGTCGATCACGGGTGGGAGATCTCCCACCCCTCGCCGAGGCAACCGGTGCAGTCTACCCGAGCAACGCCGCAGCCGGAACCACAGTTGACCTCCGATCGGCGGGCGCCTGTGAGGAACCCGTCGGCGGTTCGGCTCAGACGTTCCCGTCGAACAGGCTGGTCACCGAACCGTCGTCGAACACTTCCCGGATCGCGCGGGCCAGCAGCGGAGCGATCGAGAGCACGGTGAGCTGCTCGAAGTGCTTGTCCGCGGAGATGGGCAGGGTGTCGGTGATGACCACCTCACGGGCGCCGGATTCGGTGAGCCGGCGCACGGCCGGGTCCGAGAGCACGCCGTGGGTGGCGGCGACGATCACGCTCTTGGCACCGGCTGCCATCAGCACCTTCGCGGCCTCGGCGATCGTGCCGCCGGTGTCGATCAGGTCGTCCACGAGCACGCAGTCGCGGCCCTCCACATCGCCGACCACCCGGTTGGCCACGGCCTGGTTCGGGCGCGTGATGTCACGGGTCTTGTGCACGAAGGCCAGCGGAACCCCGCCGAGCTTGGCCGCCCACTGCTCGGCCACGCGGATCCGGCCGGCATCCGGCGAGACGACAGCGGCGTTGGCCAGATCGACCCGGGTACGCACATAGTCGGTGAGGATCGGCATCGCCCACAGGTGGTCGACCGGACCGTTGAAGAATCCCTGAGTTTGCGCCGCGTGCAGGTCCACGCTCATCAGCCGGTCGGCTCCCGCGGTGGCGAACATATCGGCCATCAGCCGGGCCGAGATGGGCTCACGCCCGCGGTGCTTCTTGTCCTGGCGGGCGTACCCGTAGAACGGCATGACCGCCGTCACCTGCTTCACGGACGCGCGCTTGAGCGCATCGGTCATGAGCAGTTGCTCCATGATCCACTCGTTGATCGGAGCAGTGTGCGACTGCAGCACGAATGCGTCGGCGCCACGCACGCTCTCGGCGAATCGCACGTAGATCTCACCGTTGGCGAAGTCGTACAGCGTGGTCGGGACCACCTCGATGCCCAGCTCGTCGGCCACGGCCTGAGCGAGCTCGGGGTGGGCACGGCCGGAGACCAGCACCAAGCGCTTCTCGCCGTGGCTCGTGATACCTGTCATGGTCTGGGTACTCCTCATGGGGCGGTGTCTCAGCTCGGGTCGGGGGTGTGGGAGTCGGTCTGACGGCGACTGGCCTCGGCCTGCGCCTGTGCAGAGAACTGGTCACCGAGGGCGCGTCCGGCCGCCTCGGCAGCAGGTGTGCCAGGACGGCGACTGGCCGTCCACCCCTCGATGTTGCGCTGATTGCCGGTCGTCACGCCCAGCGCCCCCGGCGGGACGTCCCGCCTGACGACAGTCCCGGCCCCGGTATAGGCCCCGTCCCCCACCCGGACCGGTGCCACGAACATGTTGTCGGCGCCCGTACGGGCGTAGGAGCCGATCACCGTGCGGTGCTTGTTCACGCCGTCATAGTTGACGGTGATGCTGGCCGCACCGATGTTGGTCTCCTCGCCGATGGTGGCGTCACCGATATAGGACAGGTGCGGCACCTTCGTCCCGGCACCGATCTGGGAGTTCTTGACCTCCACGAACGCCCCGAGCTTGCCCCGCTCTCCGAGCTCGAGCCCGGGCCGGAAGAACGTGAACGGCCCCACAGTGGCATCGTCCCCGATGCGTCCGCCGGTGCCATGGGTGCGGATGACGGTCGAGTTCTCGCCGATCTCGACGTCGGTGAGCGTGGTGTCAGGACCGATGACGCTGCCGGTGTCCACAGTGGTCGTTCCGTGCAACTGGGTGCCGGGCAGGATGGTCACGTCCGGGGAGAGCCGGACATCGCCGTCGATCCAGGTGGTCGCCGGATCGACGACCGTCACCCCGGCGCGCATCCAGTCGGTGACGATGCGGCGATTCAGCTCAGCCCCGAGCGTGGCGAGCTGCACCCGGTCGTTGACACCTTCGACGAGCATCGGGTCATCGGTGACGACCGCTCGCACGTCGCCACCCCGGCGGCGGGCGAGAGCAATGACGTCCGTGAGGTAGACCTCGCCCTGATCGTTGGCACGGTCGACCTCGGCCAACGCCGAGCGCAGGACGCTGGAGTCCATCACGTAGACACCGGAGTTCATCTCCTTGATCGCCCGCTCGTCCTCGGTGGCGTCCCGGTGCTCGACGATCTTCGCGATCTGGTCATTCTCGTCGCGTATGACCCGGCCATACCCCGTGGCGTCGTCGAGGACGGTGGTGAGCACCGTGATGGCGTTGCCCTCGTCCTGGTGGGACTGCACCAGCGAACTGACGGTCGGGCCGTCCAGCAGCGGCACGTCCCCGGAGAGGATCACCACGGGCCCCGTGATCCCGCCATCGGCCGTCGCAAGCGGAGCGCGCTCGTCCCTCTCCGCGAGGTTTTCGGACTGCACGGCAGCGTCCAGCGCCAGGAGAGCGCACTCGACGGCGCGGCCGGTACCGGGTACCTCGTCCTGGTCGGCGATGAGCACGGAGGGCTCCAGCTCACGTGCGTGCGCGGCCACCAGATCGCGCTCATGGCGAACCACGACGGCGACCCTCTCCGGACGTAGCGAGGTCGCCGTCCGGAGCACGTGCCCCAGCAAGGAGCGGCCGGCGAGACGGTGCAGGACCTTCGGCGTCGCGGACTTCATCCGGGTGCCCTGGCCTGCGGCAAGAACGATCACGGCAGCGGGTGGCGTCAGGCTCACACAGGCCACTGTAACTGCTGAACCGGGAGCCGTAGCCCGCGTCCACACTCACGGCTCGATCCTGCTGCGGCGCTGGAATCCCTGGCGGGCGCCTCAGGCGGGATTGGATCACCGGACGGGTGATTGAACCCGCTCGAGGTCGGCTCCGCCCCCAGGATTCGAACCCGGACCACACGGCACCAAAGGCCGGCGTGCTGCCATTACACCAGGGCGGACTGCCCGCGCACGCCGGTGCGCGGGACGCATGCGAGCATACCTGCGACGCGCGGGCGGCTGGCACCGGAGTACCGGATAAGGCACGACGGACCAGGTATGACAGCCGGCCGCGCATGGGTACGGCCGGTCACCTCGTTGCCAACGCACGGCATGATGGAGGCGTGAGCGAACCCACACGACGCGTCACCCGCACCCGGATGACTGGCCATGAGCGCCGCGAGCAGCTGCTGGAAGTCTCCCGGCCGCTGTTCGCTGACAAGGGCTTCGAGGGCACCAGCGTGGAGGAGATCGCTGCCCGGGCCGGGGTCTCGAAACCTGTCGTCTATGAGCACTTCGGGGGTAAGGAAGGCATCTATGCGGTGATCGTTGACCGCGAGGTCGCGATCCTGCTCACCGCGTTGACCGGATCGCTGCGCGAGGGCGGCCACCCACGGGTCATCGTGGAACGGACCGCCCTGGCACTGCTGGACTACATCGAGACCAACACCGATGGGTTCCGGATCCTCGTCCGGGACTCACCCGTTGCTCAGGCCACTGGGACGTTCTCCTCCCTGATCGGCGACGTCGCCACCCAGGTGGAGGAGGTGCTCGCACCGCAGTTCGAGCGCCAGGGTCTCGATCCGGCAACCGCGCCCATGTATGCACAGATGCTGGTCGGGATGATCGCGCTGACGGGCCAGTGGTGGCTCGACGCTCGCGCACCCGGGAAGCATGAGGTGGCCGCCCACCTGGTCAACCTCTCGTGGAACGGGCTGCAGTCGCTGGAGGCCGAACCTCGGCTCACTCGCGCGGCAATGCGACCCCGTGGACGCACCGGGAACCGGGCCGACGGCGGCCACGCCTGACACGAGCGGCGGCGGTACCTGACACGAGGTGCGGCGATACCGGACGACGAATGGTCGCGCCGGCCAGCGGCATCGACCCGCGGCAGACACCGGCTTCCACCATGCATCCCAGCAGATCTCTCGATATCGAGTAATCTCGGTCCATGGCCGCGGTGGATGAAGTCGACCGGATCGTCGAGGCGTGGGTCCGTGAGCGCCCCGACCTCGACGTCGCGCCATTGCGGATCTTCTCGCGCATTTCCCGGCTGTCCCGGCTCCTGGACCTGGCCCGGCGCTCGGCATTCAGCAGGCATGGCCTGGAGGTGTGGGAGTTCGACGTGCTCTCCGCACTGCGGCGCGCTGGTGAGCCGTATGAGCTGACACCGGGGAATCTCATCGCCCAGATGCTGGTCTCCTCGGGCACCATGACCAACCGCATCGACCGGCTGGTGCTGCACGGATTGGTGGTCCGCACCGCGGACGCGACCGACCGGCGCGTGGTCCGGGTGCGGCTGACCACGCAAGGACGGGACGTCGTCGACGCCGCGATGGAGGACCTGCTGCGGCGGGAAGCCGAACTTCTCGGCGTGCTGGCCACCGGCGAGGACGAGGATCTGGCGCGCATCCTGCGCAGCCTGCTCACCCAGTTCGAGGACTGACGCCGGCGAGCAACTCGGCCAGATCCACCGGCTTGGTCACCATCGGCCAATGACCGGACGTGATGTCGACGGCCTCCAGGTGATGGGCGTTCGCCAGCTCAGGGATATCGCCGGAGTCGATCCATCCGCGCATCTCCTCCGGGCTGAACTCCGGGCAGATCTCGATCACGGGAACGTCGAACCGGCGCTTGTCGTGCCACCGCACCTCGGCCTGAGCGACGGCCGCCGGTACCGGGACCGCCATCGCTTCCAATCGGGCGCGAGCATCATCATCCAGATCGGCAGCGTCCGGGCCTTCGAAGGGCTCCCACCCCGGGAAGGGCATCCCACCATCGGCTACCGGGAAGAAGTCCGCATAGGCCGATTCCTGTGCGGCGGGAAATCCTCCGATCATCACCACCTGGGAGACCGCGTCGGGGCGGCGATCCGCCGCCAGCCATGCCAGCGTCGCTGCTGCGGAGTGCCCCACCACCACCGGGCTCGTCGCCGCGTCCACGGCAGCGACCACTTCGGAGACCTGGTCCTCGAGCGTGGCGTGCGGGTCACCATCGTCCACACCCGGAAGTGCGGGGGTGATCGGCTGATGCCCGACCTCTCGCAGCCGTGCTGCGGTCTCGTCCCAGATCGCACCAGGCAACCAGAGTCCCGGCAGCAGAATGATGTCCATCACAACCTCCGTCGTCATCGTGGTCATCACGCTAGCTCCACCCCCTGACATCCGCTCGGTGCGGGACCCGGCGCGCTCGACGCCGGTAACCTGAGAGGTGATATGGCGCATCTTCTCGGGGCTGAAGCCCTGCACCTCGACTTCCCCACCAAGACCGTCTTCGACTCGGTCTCCCTCGGTATCAACGAAGGAGACCGTATCGGAATCGTCGGCCGCAACGGCGACGGCAAGTCGTCGCTGATGGCGATGCTCGCCGGCCGCCTCGTCCCCGACTCCGGGCGGGTGACCGTGCGCGGCGGGGTCACCGTCGGCGTGCTCGACCAGGCCGACACCCTCGACCACGAAGACACGGTCTCCCACACCGTCGTCGGCGACGGCCCCGAGCACGAGTGGGCCCGCGATGCCAAGGTGCGCGACGTCGTCAACGGGCTGCTGACGGACGTGCCCTGGAACGGACGCGTGGGCTCACTCTCGGGCGGGCAGCGCCGTCGAGTGGCGTTGGCGCGGCTGCTGGCCGGTGAGTACGACGTACTCGCGCTGGACGAACCCACCAACCATCTGGACGTGGAGGCGATCACCTGGCTGGCCGAGCATCTGAAGCGCCGGTGGTCGGCCAGTTCCGGTGGCTTGATGGTCGTGACGCACGATCGCTGGTTCCTCGACGAGGTGTGCACCCTCACCTGGGAGGTGCACGACCGGATCGTCGAGCCCTTCGACGGTGGCTACGCGGCCTACATCCTGCAGCGCGTGGAGCGGGACCGGCAGTCCGCCGCCATGGAGGCCAAGCGGCAGAACCTCGCCCGCAAGGAACTGGCCTGGCTGCGGCGTGGGGCGCCGGCGCGGACGTCGAAGCCGAAGTTCCGCATCGACGCGGCCAACGCACTCATCGCCGATGTTCCCGAGATCCGTGATCCGACCACGCTGCAGTCGCTCGCCGTCGCACGGCTCGGCAAAGATGTGGTGGACCTGCTCGACGTCTCGGTGGCCTACGGCGATCATGAGGTGCTGCGCGACGTGGAGTGGCGGATCGCCCCGGGCGAACGCACCGGCATCCTCGGGGTGAACGGAGCCGGCAAGTCCACGCTGCTGGGACTGATCTCCGGGACCGTGGAGGCCAGCACCGGCCGGGTCAAGCGCGGCAAGACGGTCAAGGTGGCCACGCTGACCCAGCGTATGGATGAACTGGATCCGCACCTGGACGAGCCCGTGCGCACTGTGATCGGACGGCTGCGCACCAGCTACACCCTCGGCACGGGCTCGAAGGCGGCAGAGCTGACGCCGGGTCAGCTGCTGGAACGGATGGGCTTCGCCTCCGCGCAGTTGTCGACACCGGTCAAGGACCTCTCCGGTGGGCAGCAGCGCCGGCTGCAGCTGTTGCTCATCCTCCTCGATCAACCGAATGTGCTGATCCTGGACGAGCCCACGAACGACCTTGACACCGATATGCTCGCGGCGATGGAGGACCTGCTCGACTCATGGGCGGGCACACTCATCGTGGTCTCCCACGACCGCTACTTCCTCGAGCGCGTCACCGATCAGCAGTACGGGATCTTCGACCGGCGCCTGCGTCACCTACCCGGTGGGGTGGACGAGTACTTGCGGCTGCGGCGTGAGCAACAGCGTCACAGCTCCGGTTCGGGAACGAGGTCTGCCGCGCTCGCGGACTCCTCGACTGAGACACAGCCGGGTCTGAGCGGGGCAGAACTGCGAGCCGCGCAGAAGAAGCTCACCTCAGTGGAGCGGCGGATGGAGAAGGTGTCCGCCGAGATCGGCAAGCGGCAGACCGCCCTGGCCGACCACGACCAGTCCGACTACGAGGGACTGGCGAAGGAGATGGAGGGGATCCGGGTGCTACAGCGCGAACAGGAGGAGCTGGAAGAGCAGTGGCTGGAGTTGAGTGAGCATGTCTGAGACCCCAGAGAGCACTCACCACTGGCGCGAATACCCCCTCGGCCTGGCCGGCACGATCGCGCGGGATGCGCGCCGCACGTTGGTCCCGATGGCAGCGGGGTTGTTGGCGGCCTTCGGCGCGGTCTTCGCCGCTGCGATCCTCACCCAGGAAGGACTCCTCTGGGACGCGCTCTACGACCTGGGCATGGGAGGGGAGGTGAGTAGCGCCGTCGTGGATGCCGTGGACCAGACCACCCGGATGAGCATCCTGGTACTCCTCATCCTCGCCTACGTGGTGGGGCTGCTGATTTGCCTTGCCCTGGCCGTGCGGCGAGTGGCAACTTCGCGAGCACTCGCCGATGCCGCCCGACAGGGCGCACCGCGCGAGGCGGTACCCGCGCCGCCGCAGGTCGAACAGGTGGTGACAGAGGATATGCCGATCGGGGGATTCCTCATCATGACGGTCGGCGTGGCCGGCCTCTTCGCGCTCGCGCTCATCGGCGTCGCCGTGGTCGAGGGCTGGGGCGAGGGCATGCTCGTGGGCCTTGCCTGCGGGGCTCTGACGGGTGCGGCGATCATGGGCCTCCGGCACATCCGGCGCGTGATTCTTCCGGCACAGCGGGAGCGTCGCCGGGAGATCGCCGCACACTGGAGCACCGAGGACGAGGAGGCCGCCTGGGCCCGCGCACGCGCCCTCGGACTGGAGCCCGCGCGCGGCAACGCCGGGCGGGACCTACGCATACGGATCGGGACCCGTATCACGGGCTTCGCGGGGGTGCTCGCCGGTATAGCGGTGCTGTTGCTCCAGGCGCTGCAGGTGGTGGCCTATCCGGACGCCGAGCGGTGGACCGGTGGATCGGCAGGGCCCCGCGCCTCGCTGGAGCCCGAGACCGCACGACTGGCCGAGCTCGGGATGTGGGGATTCGCCGCCCTGATCGCGCTGGTGCTGGTCGCCGCACTCATCGGGAGCCTGATCACCGGCGCCGGGCTGGCCGCCGAGCGCGAGTACCTGCACGAGACCGTGGCAGACCCGCAGGCGGAGCAACCGGTGCCGTCGATGCTCGCCGCCTATGCGGATCAGCGGTCGGTCACGATGGCACAGGTCCTCGCCGCACTCGCCGGGATCGGCCTGGTGCTCGGCCCGGTGTGGATGATCCTCTCGACCGTGGAGATACACGTCTTCGCCGACGCGACCACGCTGTTCTCCGGCCTGCGGTGGCCGGCCGTGCTGATCACGGCCGCAGCGGTGGCCATGCTGACGATCGCGTTCATATGGACCTCGATGGTCAACCAGGCTGAGGCGGAGCTACGCAACCTGCTGCTGCGACGGTGGCCGGTGCTCCCTCAGGACACGAAGGACTCCGACGGCAATGTGCGGGCCGCACGCGTAGGACCAGCGTTGTCGGGCGACAGCACCGACGCCGCCTGAGTGGCCTCGTCCTACACGTTGTCGCGGACCGGTTCGACGAGCCTGGCCCCGGGGGCAGGACTGGTGACGACGAGCACCTCATCCGCCACCTGCTTGCTCCGCAGCTGCGAGGCCAGTTCCAGCGCGCTGGCGTGATCTGCGGCGAGTGTGGCCACGGTGGGCCCGGAACCGGAGACCACAGCGGCCAGCCCGCCGGCGGCGAGCGCCTGCTCCTGCACGACGCCGACGGCGGGTCGCAGCTCGGTGGCCGCGAGAGTGAGGTCGTTGACCAGAACCTCGGCGAGGCGGTGAGGTTGGCCGGAGACGAGCGCCTGCATGACTTCCTCACCCACGTCCAGTGGCTCCGCCACTGAGTCCGACGAGGGCGTTGCGGCGGGCTGCGCGGAGTCCTGCTCAGCAGCGAGCCGGTCCCAGGTGGCGAAGACCTCCGGCGTGGACAGCCCCTCATCGAAGAGTGCCAGCACCCAGTGAAAGCGCCCCCGTGCCAGTGCCGGAGTGAGCTCGTCCCCGCGGCCGCGGCCGAGTGCGGTCTGGCCGGTGAGAGCAAACGGCACGTCGGCGCCCAGCTCGGCGGCCAGGTGCCCCAGCTCCTCGCGTGCCAGCCCGGTCTCCCAGAGCAGGTCACAGGCGAGCAGCGCGGCGGCAGCGTCGGCCGATCCACCGGCCATCCCGCCCGCGGTGGGGACATTCTTGGTGATGCGCAGGTGCACACCCTCGGTAGTCCCCGTCGCCTCGGCGAGCAGCGCCGCGGCCCGGTGGGCGAGGTTGGACTCATCCGTGGGCACCTGCTCGGCATGACGTCCGGTCACGGAGATCTCGATCTCGTCGGCCGGGGTCGCGATCACGTCCTCGTACAGCGAGACCGCCTGGAAGACGGTGGCCAGGGGGTGGTACCCGTCGTCGCCGAGCGGACCGACCTTCAGGACCAGGTTGATCTTGCCGGGGGCACGCACATGCACCGCACCAGCGGCCGCAGCCTCACCGATGGGCTCGCTCACTGTTCTGCCTCACGCACGGCACCACGGGCAGCGGCCACCGCAGCGAACTGGGCGATGTCGAGGCGCTCACCTCGGGTCGTGGGGTCCACCCCTGCCTCCCGCAACGTCTGCTCGGCGAGTGTCGCCGATCCGGCCCACCCGGACAGCGCCGAGCGTAGCGTCTTGCGACGCTGGGAGAAGGCAGCATCGATACAGGCGAAAGTCGCCTCCCGGCTCCCGGCCGTTGCCGGTGGGGTCCGGCGGACCATCCGGACCAGCGCGGAGTCCACATTCGGCACCGGCCAGAACACGGTGCGGCCGATCGAGCCGGCGCGCGTGGCGGCCGCATACCAGGCGGCCTTGGCAGAAGGAATGCCGTACGTGCGCGACCCGGGGCCGGCGACCAGCCGGTCGGCCACCTCGGCCTGCACCATGACGAGCACCTCGGTCAGGGAGTCGAACCGTTCCAGCAGGTGTAGCAGCACCGGCACAGCCACGTTGTAGGGCAGATTGGCCACGAGACGGGTCGGAACGGCCGGGAGCTCAGTCACCTGCATGGCATCACCGGTCACGACGGTGAGCCGTTCTGAGGCGGCCGGAGCGTGCTCGGCGACAGTACCGGGAAGGGCCCGGGCGAGAGTGGGGTCGATCTCGACGGCGATCACCCGCGCCCCGGTCTCCAGCAGTCCCAGTGTCAGCGAGCCAAGCCCCGGGCCCACTTCGAGCACGGTGTCCGACGGCGTCACACCAGCCGCGCGCACGATGCGGCGAACCGTGCCACCGTCGGTGACGAAGTTCTGGCCGAGCGTCTTGGTGGGACGGATTCCCAGGAGCGAAGCCAGGGCCCGGATGTCGGAGGCTGTCAGCAGGTGGACGGTCTCACCGGCCGGGTCGGGTGTGGTCACGGGGCGAGCCTAGTCGGCCGCGTGAGAGGTCGGTCGCGTGAAGGTCGGCTGCGACCCTCGTGCCCGCTCCCCCAGAAATCGCTCGTCGATCTGGCTGCCACCCTCACTCGTGTGTCACCGAAACCTGAAATCGCTCGTCGATCTGGCTGCTCGTGAGCAGCCAGATCGACGAGCGATTTCTGGAGCGGACCGGGCTCAGAGGAGACCGAGCTGCGCGGCGCAGTGGGGCCACTGCCCCCAGCCGGAGCGTGCCTGCAGCGCCTGGGCACGCTGAGTCTGCTCGGCGGCGGAAGCCTCGGTCGGAAGGCCCGACCCGCCCACCGACTGCCAAGTGCTCACTGTGAACTGGTACAGGCCGTAGTAGAGGCCGTTGGAGCTGACGATCTGCGGGTTGCCACCGGACTCGCACTGTGCGAGAGCTGCCCACACGCCACTGCCGGCCGAACTCGACCCACCGGAAGAGCTCGAGGAGCTGGAGGAACCCGAGGAGCTGGAGCTGCCCGAGCTGCTGGACGTGGTGGGCTCCGGCGCGGGCCGCTCGGCAGTCCCGACCTCGGTGACCTCGGTGACCGGTTCCGTCGTGACCTCGTCGGAGGTGACCTTCGTACTCACCACCTCACCGTTGACGAGTTGGTTGACGACCTCCAGCGTGCGTTCGCCGTCCTGACCGTCCTGCACCACCCGGGACTGGCCGACGTAGAGCTCATCGGTTCCACGTTCGGAGGACTCGTACTCGATGACCTCGGTCTGCGTCTCGGTCTCGGTCGACCGGCGGGTCACCGTGACGAGGACCTCACCGTCGGCGCTCGTGACCGTGGCGTCGTCCTGCGCTCCGAGCTCGACCTCAGCGCGTAGGAGCACCTCGGCGAGGGAGACGGCGCCGTCAGTGTTCACGGTGCGTTCCTCCCCGTCGACGGCGATGACGATCTCGCCATCGACCGCCAGCGGAAGGTCGAGGTCGGCGCGTCCGTCGGAGGACCGGGACGCCACCACCGATGCCTCGCGCCCCGTGGCGGCCAGATCCTGAAGCGCACCGGCTGCGGAGAGGGCAGTGGTCCAGATGGTTCGTTCCTGGCCTCCCTCGGTGATCGTCAACTGCTGGGCGGTACGGACGACGATCTCGGCGTTGTCGGTCAGGCGCTCGTCGACGCCGGGCACGACCTCATCGTGGGGTCCGAGGTCGATACCGGCTTCCTCGAGCAGTCCGTCGACGTCCCCGGCGAAGGTGCTGTGGCTGTAGGTCTGGCCGTTGAGGTCGATCTCGACGGACTTGTGCGCGGCGGCGATCGCGGCGGTGGAGCCGCCGAGCACGAGCGCGACCGCAGCGACGCTTCCCACGATCACCCGTCGGCGACGGCCGTGAGCGGGGGACGATGGCTGTGCCTCGGTCTCAGGCACGTCCCAGGACTCCCCGGGATCGGCGGGGCTGGGCTCGGCGGTGCGGCGGAAGAAAGACACAGGACATCCTCTGGAGGGGGAGGGGGTTTCAGGAGTTCAGCGGCGCACAGGCGCCGCTGTTCGGGCGGGAGGCGCAGATCAGCACCCTCAACAGGGCCCGCGACCTGTCGAATGTAACCCAATCGTTATGCGGTGGTCGAGGCGGGCGGCTGTGAGCCTGCGCACGTGGTGCTGCCGCGCGCCACGCTCGGTCGTTCGGACGCGGTCACTCCCGGCTCAGTACCAGCCGACGGACTGGGAGTGGCCCCAGGCGCCGCACGGGGTGCCGTACCGGCCGGAGATGTAGTTCAGGCCCCACGTGATCTGGGTGACCGGATTGGTTCGCCAGTCCGAGGCAACCGAGCCCATCTTCGAACCAGGCAGCGACTGGGGGATCCCGTAGGCACCCGACGTCGGGTTCTGTGCGTAGGGGTTCCAGTTGCTCTCGCGCTGCCAGAGAGAATCCAGGCAACTCCACTGATCGCTGCCCCAGCCACGTGCCTCGACCATCTGGCGGGCGATGGAGCGCGGGTCGCTCCCGGAGTAACTGCCGCTGGGGGCTGACGACTCACTGGAGGCTGATGACTCGCTGGAGTCCGACTGCGACGAACTCGACGAGCTGGAAGTCGCGGCAGGCTGCGGCGCAGCCGTGCCGACGAGGATGACCTCATCCACCGGTGCCGACACCAGGATCTCGGCGGTCGTGGTCCGGGAGACCTCCTCACCGCCCTCGTACACGGCGGTGTACGCGAGAACCCGTGACCCCTCACGGCCCTCGGTCTCGGTGCGCGTCTCCCCCCGCTCCAGAGCGGAGGTCTCGCGTTCGATGGTCTCGTATTCGAGGGTCTCGGTCTCCGTGCCGAACACGGTACCCACGCGTTCGATCTGGACGTCCGCACCCTCAGTGGGAAGGCTGTTCATCGGGACCGAGACGTTGTCATCCAGACCGACGACGATGCCGTTCTCGATGAGAGCGTCAGCCAGGGTCTGCGCGTTGGAGGTGATCTCCACCTCACGATCATCGACAGTCACGGAGAACGAGACGGACTCCCCTGCCTCGTTCAGCGCCTCGCGCGCACTGTCCCCGCCGCGGGAGACCTGGTTCCAGTAGTCGGTCCGGTCGACGCTGTACTGCCCGGCGCCGGCGAGAGTCGCCTGCTCGGCCATGTTGTCACCGCCCGAGGACTGCGTAGCCGCAAAGGCAAGCGAGCCGGCGAGGACGACGGCAAGACCGGCGGCGCCGATCGCGCGACGGATCGGACGGGGGAGAGTAGTGGCGACTGGGGCGTCCGCACGGTGGCGGGACGTGGTGTTGCTCTGGGGCACGGGGAGGGGTCCTGTTCTTGCCTTGAGCGACCCAGGAGGGATGGGCCGCCCCCTGACCGTAACCGATTCGTGACCTGATGTGCCAGATTCCGGGTCGAATCTTGCCCGCATCGTGGGATGTGTCACGACCGGCGCACGTGCTTCACCAGGGTCCGTAGATTTCCTCCGACGTCGTCCGGACCATGTCGCAGAGCGTCTCCAGTCGCTCCTGACGCACCTCGGCGAGCACGCGTAGCGTGTGCGCTGCCAGGTAGGGGGCATTCGGCCGTCCGCGGTAGGGGTGCGGGGTCAGGTAGGGCGCGTCCGTCTCCACGAGCAGCTGCTCAGCCGGCGCGAGCATCGCTGCCGAGCGGATCTCATCCGCAGCCTTGAACGTGACGGTGCCGGAGAAGGAGAGGTAGTAGCCGCGCCGCACGCACTCGGCTGCCATCTCGGCGTCCCCCGAGAAGCAGTGGAACACGGTGCGCCGCGGCGCACCGTCCTGCTTCAACACCTCGAGCACATCCTCATGAGCCTCACGGTCGTGGATCTGCAGCGGCAGGTCCAACTCCTTGGCGAGTGCGATGTGCGCGCGGAACGCGTCCCGCTGCGCTGCGCGTCCCTGCTCACCGGCGCGGAAGTAGTCCAGCCCGCTCTCACCCACCGTGCGTACTCGATCTGCCCGGGCCAGCTCGGCGATCTCCGCGATCGCCTCATCCAAATTCTTCTCGTGCCGGGCCCGCGGATCTGGATCCAGACCATCGGGGGCCACCTCCCGGACGCCTGCGTGCAGCACGGCCTCGTTCGGGTGGATCGCCACCCCGGCAACGAGCTCGGGATACTGCTGGGCTGCGTGCACGCTCCAACGGGCAGAGTCCAGATCGCAACCGATCTGCACCATCGCCGTCACCCCTACCGCGCGGGCCTGCTCGAGGTGACCACTCAGACCAGGGTCGGGCACGTCGTCGGGAAGGACACCGGCGATGGACTCCAGATGCGTGTGGTTGTCCACCACGGCGACCGGAAGTGGCTCGGGGGCGGGCGGGAAGCCCTTCTCGCGCTTACGCGCCATCGGCCTTCTCGCGCAGCCGCTCCAGTTCCTCGGTGACGATCGAGTCGTCCAGCTTAGTGAACACCGGGGTCGGTTTCGCAATCGAGGTTCCGGGCACGACGGGGCGGGACTCCCAGGAGGGCATCTGGCTGTAGTCGCCGGTAATCACCGGGTACTCGCGGGAGTCGTCGTCGAGGTCGGTGACCTCCTCGATCCGTGGCTGCGGAGCGAAGGTTCCGCTACCTCCCAATGTGGTGTGCACGTCCTGGGCGGAGTGCGGCAGGAACGGGGCAAGCAACGTATTGCAGTCACTCACGGCCTGGGTCGTGGTGTGCAGCACGGTGGCCAGACGCTCCGGGTCCGTCTTCAGTTTCCAGGGCTGAGTCTCGGAGACGTACCGGTTCACCTCGGCGACGGTCCGCATCGCCTCCGAGATCGCGTGCCGTTGCCGGTTCGCCTCGATCGCCGAACCCACCGTCGTGAAGGCCTTGTTCGTGGTGGCGAGGATGTTTCTGTCAACATCCGCGACATCGCCCGGACTCGGGATCTCACCGAAGTTCTTCGCCACCATGCTCGCGGTCCGGTTGACCAGATTGCCCCAGCCGGCGACGAGCTCATCGTTGGTGCGGCTCAGGAAGGACTCCCAGGTGAAGTCGACGTCTTGGTTCTCCGGACCTGCGGCGGCCACGTAGTAACGGAAGGCGTCCGGCTGGTAGCGGGCGAGCATGTCCCGCACGTAGATGACCACACCACGGGAGGAGGAGAACTTCTGCCCCTCCACATTCAGGAACTCCGAGCTGACCACCTCGGTCGGTAGTTGGAGCGAACCGAAAGCGCCTGGTTCTCCCCCACGCGAGCCTCCGCCGTCGTAGGCCAGCAGTTCGGCCGGCCAGATCTGGGAGTGGAAGGTGATGTTGTCCTTACCCATGAAGTAGTACGAGCGCGCGTCGGGGTTGGTCCACCAGTCGCGCCAGGCCTCCGGGGTGCCCTGGCGCCGGGCCCACTCGATCGAGGAGGACAGGTAGCCGATGACGGCGTCGAACCACACGTACAGCCGCTTGCTGGGGTTGTTCTCCCAGCCGTCCAGCGGCACCGGGATGCCCCAGTCGATGTCGCGGGTCATGGCTCGAGGGCGCACGTCGTCGAGCAGGTTGCGGCTGAAGTTGAGCACGTTCGGGCGCCACCCGTCGCGGGTCTCCAGCCAGGAGGCGAGGGCGTCCACGAAGGCCGGCAGGTCGAGGAAGAAGTGATTGGACTCGACGAACTTGGGCGTCTCGCCGTTGATGCGGCTGCGCGGGTTCTTCAGGTCGATCGGGTCAAGCTGGTTGCCGCAGTTGTCGCATTGGTCGCCCCGGGCGCCGTCGTAGCCGCAGATCGGGCAGGTGCCCTCGATGAAGCGGTCCGGCAGGGTGCGCCCCGTCGAGGGCGAGATGGCACCCATGGTGGTCTTCTCCACCATGTACCCGTTCTTGTGCACCGTGCGGAACATCTCCTGCACGACGGCGTAGTGGTTGCGCGTGGTGGTGCGGGTGAACAGGTCGTAGGACAGACCCAGGGAGGTGAGGTCTTCCACGATGACCCGGTTGTAGCGGTCGGCCAGCTCCTGCGGGGAGACGCCCTCCTGCTCGGCCTGCACCAGGATCGGGGTGCCATGCTCATCGGTGCCGGAGATCATCAGCACGTCGTGACCCGCCATCCGCATGTGCCGGCTGAAGACGTCCGAGGGGACGCCGAAACCTGCGACGTGACCGATGTGCCGGGGGCCGTTGGCGTAGGGCCACGCCACGGCCGAGAGGATGTGGGTCATGGACTCGATCCTAATGGTCATGGGCTCTACCCCAGCCGCGCGGCGGCGGCCGTCATCCCCGCTGCCGCAACCGGACTGCTCAGGTGTCAGCAATGTCTGCTGCCCGTACGGTCTGCTGCGCGTACGGTCCGGCGTCAGCGCGCCGGCTCGATGTCGGTCTGCGTGAAGTCGTCCCCCTTGTAGAGCAGCGGTACCGCGCGAGACTTCGCCAGAGCGTAGGAGAAGCAGTCACCGAAGTTGAGCCCGGCAGGATGCCTTCCCTTGCCGAACCGCTGCCAGGCAGCGTGGGCCGACCACGCCTGCTCGTCGTCCACCGGGGCGATCGCGACCTTCGCCTGCTGAAGCACGCGCCGCAGATCCTCGACGGCGTCCGGTCCCTGGCGCGTCTGGACCACCAGTGCTGCCTCGGTGATGCTGGCAGCACTCACCACGCACGGTCTGCTGGCCATGATCGCGGCGAATCGTTCGAGCTCGGGCTCACCCAGAACGATGGCGACCAGTGCCGAGGTGTCGACGGCGATCACGCCGGCAGACCGTGGTCGTCGTAGTCGATGATCTGGTCGACAGGGCGATCGTCCAGCACCGCTCGCGCCCTCCCTCGCTCACCGACGTCGACGAGGCTGGTGTAGACCACGTCCACCCTCGGAGCCGTGCGCGCGAGCCTGTCCGCGAGCGCAGCCTTGAGGGCGGCCGTGATGGACACGCCCATCCGGTCGGCCAGCTCTCGGGCAAGCCGGTCCGTTTCCGGATCTTTGATGTTGAGCGCCATGAAGGAAGACTACTATCTTTCTTTCTTCCATGACATCTTCCTTGGCGCAGTCCAGGCGAGCGCCTCGGGCACGGGGTGTCCTGCGCACGCAGGACCTTCCGCATCAGTGCGCCCGGGTCGGTCTAGGATCGAGCGTGGCGCTGTCGCCACGCGCATGTGGCCCGATGGGGGCAGCATCCAGCTGGGTGGTCGCCCGGAGAGGAGATCGGCTCGTGTCCCTCGCTCGCTGCGTTCATGTGGTGACCGCTGTGGTGGCCCTGAGCGCGCTGACCCTGCAGCTGGTGCTCTCCGCCTCCGGTTCGGCGGTGCTGCTCGCGACGGAGGTGCCGCCGCTGGGAACCCGGCTGTGGCGATTGATCTCCTACTTCACCATTCAGAGCAATGTGCTGGTCGCTGCCTCGGCGGTCATGCTCGCGCTGGATCCGCAGCGCGACGGCCGGGTGTTCCGGATCGTGCGACTGGCCGGCTTGGTCGGGATTACGGTGACCGGGTTGGTGCACTTCTTCCTGCTCCGGCCGCTGCTGGACCTGAGCGGCTGGTCATTCGTGGCGGACACGATGTTGCACATGGTCGTGCCGGTGCTGTGCGTGGCGGGGTGGCTGCTGGTGGGTCCGCGGTCACGGGTCGACGTCCCCGCCGTGGTCGGGGCGACGGTGTGGCCAGTCCTCTGGCTCGCGGCGACCCTCATCGTCGGCGGGATCACGGACTGGTTCCCCTACCCGTTCGTCAACTTCCGGGCCGAGGGGTGGCCCGCGGTGGCGATCACCTGCCTGGGGATCCTCCTGCTCTTCGCGGTGCTGTTTGTGGCCGTCTGGTTCGCAGACCGCTGGTTGCGGGGCGTTCGCGACCGTGGGGTGCAGGCATGAAGCCCCTGCCTCGGTTCTGGACCGACGCCACCGGCGAGGTGCACTCCCCGGACGGCAAGGAGTTCTTCCTCACCCTCCACGGGTGGTCCACCTCGTCGCTCGCCGAGGCGGCGCAGGTTGCCCGGCGGCGCCTGGAGGAGGCGGCCGCGGCGGTTCGCGCCGGGCGGGAGCTGGCCCGTGGCGGGTACTACCCCCGGGTTCCCTTGCGGGAGGAGATCCTGACGGAGGTCACCGGGAGTGACGGTGAGCTGATCGCCGCGATCACCCGGAACCGGTACGGAGCCGAGGTACTCAACACCGATGCGGTGCTGATCGCCGACGTCGATCTTCCCTCCGGCCGGGGCATACGGGAGCACCGACGGCCCCGACGCGACCGTACGCCTCGGCAGGGCGGTCGCCCCGCGGAGCCGAAGCGTGGCTTCTTCGCCCGGCTGTTCGGACGACGGTCCACATCCGATCTGATCGCCACTCCAGCACCTCACCAGCACGGCACGCCGTCCCGCACTGCCCCGCACACGGCACCCGCAGGCGCCACGGGAGCAGGTGCGGCGGCCGTGGCGACGATCGAGGCGGTGGCGGCCCGGCATCCACAATGGGGTTTCCGGACCTACCGGACCGCCGCGGGTCTGCGGGTGATCGTCACCGGGTCCCGGTTGCAACCCGGCAGTCCGGAGGCCGAGCAGCTCCTGCGCGAACTTGACTCGGACCCGCTGTACGTCACCCTGTGCGCCACCCATGAGACCTACCGGGCGCGTCTGACGCCGAAGCCCTGGCGCGTGGGGCACCGGGCGCTGACCGTGACGTATCCGTACGAGCGGTTCGGGCACATCGTGAACCCGTGGCTACAGAAATATGCCTCCGCCAGCGAGGGCTACGCCACCTGCGCGCTCGTCTCCACCGGCGGGCCCGCCCCGGACGCGGTCGAGCAGCAGGTCATCGATCTCCACGACGAGCGGGCTCAGTCAGGATCTGGGCTGCCGCTCGCGTGATCGGTCGCGGCCAGGCGAGTGCATGCGAAACCCGCCACGAGGGCGGTCTGAGTGTCGAACAGCGCATTCGCAACGACACTGAGGCCACCCTCGCGCGGGATGCTGCTGACCGCACATGGCGCTCAGCACCGGTACCGCAGGAACAGCATGTCCTCGGCTCGCAGCAGCCCGGCCAGGCGCATCGGCCGGTGCACGAGCGGGGCGTCCCGCATCAGACGCAGGCCGTCCCCGCCTTCCAGCAGTGGGCTGAGCGTCAAGCACAGTTCGTCCACCACATCGGCGGCCGCCAGAGTTCCCAGCAGGTGCGGTCCGCCCTCGCACAGCATCTGCGTCAGTCCGCGATCAACGAGCGCGGCCCGCATCCGTACCGGGTCCACGGCGTCCTGCCCGCACAGCACCACGTCCGCGACCTCCGCCAGGGCCGCGCGCTGCCGCTGCGGACTCTGCGCGTGTGTCAGCACGAGCGGGCGCCGCGGTGCCTCCGCGAACAGCGCTGAACCAGGGTCCAGCGCGAGCCGGGAGGAGACGATCGCCAGCACCGGGTGCTCGGCCAGCCCGTGCTCGCGGCGCCAGGCCACGTCGGCCTCGCCCACGTGCAGTCCCCCGTAACCCTCGGCGCGCAGCGTCCCTGCCCCGACGATCACCACGTCCGCGAGCCGTCGCAGCAGGTCGAACACCTGCTTGTCGGCGGGGCTGTTGAGGCCGCCGGAGAGTCCCGCATGGGTGGCAGCGCCATCGATACTGGCGATCATGTTCGCCCGCAGGTGCGCCTCGTCCCGATCGGCCACCGAGTAGGCGGCGAGCAGTTCCTCCTCCGTGAATGCGCTCATTCAGCCTCCTACACGTTGTGCCGCAGGTAGGCGGGCTCCCGCAGCCCGAGCACGGCCTCGGCCATCCGCACCGCGTCCACAGTGGCCGCCACCTCGTGAGCGCGCACGATCCGCGCCCCGCGTTCGATGCACATGACCGTGGCGGCGAGGGTTCCGGCCAACCGCTCCGGACGCTCCCGGTTCAGTGTCTCCCCCACGAAGTCCTTGTTCGACAGGGCCACCAGTGTCGGATACCCGAGTGCGGTGATCTCCGCGAGCCGGCGCACCAGTTCCAGGGAGTGCCGGGTGTTCTTGTTCAGGTCGTGCCCCGGGTCGATGATGATCCGCTCGGCCGGCACTCCGGCTGCGAGCGCCACCTGCACCTGGGAGCTGAGGAACGCCGCCACCTCGCTGACCACGTCGCCATACTCCGGACGCTGATGGTGGCGGTGTGGCTGCGCGATCGAGTGTGCGATCACCACGCTCGCGCCGGTCTCGGCCACAGCCTGCGCCATGCCGTCGGTTCGCAGCCCGGTGGTGTCGTTGACCACGTCCGCCCCGGCGAGCACGCAGGCCCGTGCCACCTCGGGCCGCTGGGTGTCCACCGAGATCACCACATCGCTGGCGGCGCGCACCGCCTCGATCACGCCGAGCACCCGGTCCAGTTCCTCCGCTGCGCTCACCTCGGGGGTGTCCGGGGAGAAGGCCATCCCGCCGATGTCCACCCAGTCCGCGCCGTCGGCAACGGCGGCCAGGCACGCGTCCACCGCAGCCTGCAGTGCAAAGGTGCGTCCGCCGTCGTAGAAGGAGTCCGGGGTCCGGTTCACGATCGCCATCACGGCCGTTCGGCCGGCGAAGTCGAAGGTGCGCGCCCCGATCTGGCGCGGAGCAAGATCCCCGACGGCGTCCGGTGCGTGGCCCGGACCTGGCGCCTCCCGTAGGTCATGGGCGCGGCCTCCCAAGGCGACGTCCACGCCTGCTGAGGCTGCGCCGTCGGCCATCAGTCCCTCCCCCGGGACTTGATCCCGGCGGCGAGCCGGCGGATCACGCTGCGTGGCACGAGCTTGGCCACCACCGCGATACCCGCGTAGAGCACACCGGGCACGCTGACGACCTTGCCGCGGCCGAGGTCGCGCAGGGAGGTGGCCACCAGGTGGTCGGCGTCGATGTACATCCAGTCGGGGGTGCGGCTCATGTCGATGCCGGCGGCGTCGTGGAACTCGGTGCGCACGAAGCCCGGGCAGAGCGCCTGTACCCGCACCCCGGTGCCGGCGAGGTTCATCGCCAGACCTTCGGTGAACTGCAGCACCCACGCCTTCGACGCCGAGTACGTACTCCCCCGGCCGGGCAACAGGGCTGCGATGGAGGCGACGTTGATGATCGCGCCGCTGCCGCGCTCGGTCATCCCGGGCACGGCGGCGCGGGTCAGCCGCAGCACGGCCTCGACGTTGACGGTGAGCTGGTGGCTCAGTGCTTCCTCGGTGGCGTCGGCGAACGGCGCCCCGATGGATAGACCGGCATTGTTGACGAGGGTGTGCACGTCCTCGCCGCGCAACCGCTCGCACACGGCGGCGATTCCGGCCTCGCTCCCCAGGTCGGCCGGGAGCACCTCCACGTCGGGCGCCCCGAGGGCCCGGCACTCGGTGGCCACCACCTCCAGCCGGTCGGCGCTGCGGGCCACCAGCACGAGGTGCAGGCCGCGCTGGGCGAGGTGTCGGGCGAAGGTCAGTCCGATCCCGGAGGAGGCTCCGGTGACGAGCGCGGTAGGCATGGCACGAGCGTACGCGGCACCTACCCGGTGGTCAGCCGCGTCAGCCCCCGCCGGATGTTGCGCACTGCCTGCCCAATGCGCTGCTCGTTCTCGATGAGAGCGAACCGCACGTACCCCTCCCCGCCCGGTCCGAACCCGACCCCGGGCGAGACCGCCACGTCGCACTCGGTGACCAGATGGCGAGCGAACTCGATCGAGTCCATCTCCTGATAGGGCTCGGGGATGCGCGCCCAGGCGAACATGGTGCCCTTGGGCTTGAGGATGTCCCAGCCCACGCGCTGCAGCCCGTCGTAGAGGCAGTCGCGCCGGGACTGGTAGATGCCGCTGAGCTCGGCCGGGTACTCGGTGGCCTCATTCAGGGTGACGGTCGCCGCGATCTGGATCGGCTGGAACGTGCCGTAGTCGAGGTAGCTCTTGAGCTGCACAAGGGCCTTGATGACGTCCTTGCGGCCGACGAGGAACGCCACCCGCCAGCCGGCCATCGAGTACGACTTGGTCATCGAGTACAGCTCGACTCCGACCTCCTTGCCGCCCTCGCACTGCATGAGCGAAGGAGGCTGCCACCCGTCGAAGCACATGTCGGCGTAGGCGAGGTCGTGTACGAGCACCACGTCCCGTTCGCGGGCCCAGTCCACGAGGCGTTGCAGGTCCGCCAGCTCCACCGTGGAGGTGGTGGGGTTGTGCGGGAAGGACAGCACGATCACGCGCGGCTTGGGCCAACCGAGTTCCCAGGCTTCCATCACCCGGTCGATGTATCCGGCGCCGTCGGTGCCATCCCCGATGGGCACCTGCCGGGCGTCCGCCCCGGCGAAGTACGGTCCCCAGATGTGGATCGGGTAGCTGGGGGTGGGCACGATCGCGGCATCTCCGGCCTGCAGCAGCACCCACATGAGGTGGCTGAAACCTTCCTTGGCGCCGATCGTCGTCAGCACCTCACGCTCCGGGTCGAGGGTGACACCGAACCGGCGGTTGTAGTGGTTCGCGACCGCCAGCCGCAGGTTCGGGATACCGCGTGAGGAGGAGTAGCGGTGGTTGCGGGTGTTGCGCGCCGCCTCGGCGAGTTTCTCGACGGCGATCTCCGGGCTGGGCAGGTCCGGGTTCCCGAAGCCGAGGTCCACCACGTCCCGACCTGCTCGACGTGCCTCGAGCTTGAGGGAGTCGATGATCGTGAAGACGTACGGGGGAAGCCCCTCGATGCGGCGGAAGTCCATAGATCAACGCTACTGGGTGAGTGTGAGGGCGAGCAGGGTGAATGGGGAGGCACCGTGAAGGAAATGGGGAGTTCGCACCATGCCATCGCAGGCTCCTGGCTGACAGGCTAGGGCTCGTGACTGGGACTTCATCGACACCGATCTCCGGGGACCCGTTCTGGTCGGTGGTACGTCAGCGCCACCGGGATGTCGACCTCGCGATCGTGGACGCGCCGGAACTGCCTCGTGCAGGCGCTGTGTCGACCGCCGTGCCTGCCAGATCCGCCGAGGCGATCGATCGTGACGTCCAGGCACTGTGGGAGGCGCTCCTGCCGGGCGTACCAGCGCAGGCGCAGCACCGGTGGGTGGGCGATGGTCGCGATGAGCAACGGGAGAGCACGCTGACTGCCACCACCGGGGTCAGTGCGGAGGCACTCGCCTCCGCGGCGGCGACTTTGCGCACGGATGGCTGGCAGGTGCTCCTCCCCCCGGCCGGCCTGCCCCGGGTACTGGCCGACCGGGAGGGCGCCACGCTGGCACTCGTGCAGGCGTCGCCAGGCCGGACGGTGCTGCGGATGCGGACCCCGATCTCGTGAGCACGGTCATGGTTCCGGAGGCCGTGGTTCTCCTGCCCGAGCCCGACGGCGACCCCAGCCAGTGCGAACAGGTCGCCCTGGACCTGGGCACCCAGGCGGACCAGTGTGAGTCGGCCGCTGAGACGGCTTCGCGTCTATCCGATCTGGGCGATTCCTGGATCGGGCTGGCGTTCCTGACCTACCAGCAGCGCATCACCAACGCTGCGGCCGAGCATGCGGCCGCGGCGCAGGTGCTACGCGGGGTGGCCGGCGCCGTCGAGGCCTTCGCCGAACAGCGCCGTGGCCACCTGGCCGACTGGCAGGAACTGTCGGAGACCAGCGCGAGTCTCGACGCGCTGCGCGCGCAGCTCCTGGAGGGCGCAGCAGGGGCGGATCAGGCGGGTGAGGACGAGCAGGACGAGCTGGTGTTGCGGGCGAGCACGCTCAGCGTCAGCTACGCAGCGCTCGCTACGGCGCAACTCGCGTTCGAGCAGCGGGTGACCGAGAGTGAAGAGGATCTCGCCGCAGCACTGGAGGCGGCCGAGTTCGACGACGCGCACTGGGCGGGTCTGTCCTTCCTCACCCAGGTGCTTGCCCTCGCGATACCGGAACCGGTGAGCCCGCAGGACCGGGCTGCGTGGTGGAAGAATCTCTCCCCGGCCGAGCGTCAGGCCGCGATCGAGGCGCTGCCTGAGCTGGTTGGCGACGGGGACGGGCTGCCCGCCTCAGCACGCGACGCCGCGAACCGTATCCTGCTGGAGCGAGACCTCGGCGAGTTGTCGCAGAAGGAGCGGCTGGGCACCCTCACCGAGACCGAGGCGAAGACACTCGCGAACGCCCGCGCTGCCCGCAAGGCGCTGAGCCAACTGGACGACTTCACCGACCCCCTCACCGGGGACAAGCCCGGTGGCACGCTGTGGCTCTACGACCCGGACGCGTTCTCGGGAGACGGACGGGTCGCCGTCGCCGTGGGCGATCTGGACACCGCGGATGACGTGGCCGTGCAGGTTCCGGGCATCACCACGGAGATGGACGACGCCCCCGGCTATGCGACGAAGGCAGCGAACCTCTACGAATCGGCCCGCTACGGCGGCGACGGCTCCAGCGTGGCGAGCATGTTCTGGCTCGGCTACGACACCCCGGAGGGCGCCGTCGACATCGACACTGTCACCCACGGGCGGGCCGAGGACGGCGGAACTCGCCTCGCCGATGCGATCGACGGCCTGCGCGCCTCACGCGAGGACAAGGCGCACCTGACCGTGATCGGGCACAGCTACGGCTCGACCACCACCTCCTATGCGGCAACCGATCATGGGTTGGCCGCCGACAATGTGGCCCTGATCGGCAGCCCGGGCGCAGGACCGGCCGAGACCGCAGACGACTTCAGCGTCGGCGCCGACAACGTATACGTGGGGCGCAACAGCCGCGACCCGGTGGCGCTCTTCGGCGACGAGGGCTGGTACCACAACCCCGGCGGCCTGGGGATCGACCCCTCCTCCGAGGACTTCGGCGCCACTCGCTTCGAGGCGGAGTCCGCCGACCGCGGGTGGACGTACACCTTCGGCCAGCACAGCAACTACTACGACCACGACAGCGAGTCGCTGTACAACCTGGGGCGGATCGTCGACGGCGACCCGAAGTCCGTGGTGGGGGCGGAGCACAGCTACGACCCGTGGTGGCGCACGGCGAAGGACCCGGAGTTCGGGCGCGAGCCGACCAGCGATGTGCCGGGGCGCTCGGATACGGACGGCGGCTTCGGTGGCTTCGGTGGCCGATGATGGCGGTGCGCCCCGCTCAGTAGGTGCCACTCGTTGTCGCTGGCCGCCTCGTGGGTGCCACTCGCCGTCGCCGGCCAAGCGATAGGTGCCACTCGTTGTCGCTCGGCCGACACCAGAGCACCGAGTGGTGACACCTACTGGACTCAACGGGAGCGACTACGCCGGGGTTGAGGTACTCCGATCGACGAGGCACAGTGGAGTGATGAACCCGACTCGTCGAGGCCTCCTGGTGGTGGACGTCCAACCGACGTTCTGCGAGGGCGGCGCCCTCCCGGTCGAGGGGGGCAACACCGTCGCCGAGCGTGTCGCCGCGTACGCCGCGGGCCACCGGGACGACTACGACCTCGTGGTGACCACACAGGACTGGCACATCGACCCAGGCGAGCACTTCTCGGACACTCCGGACTTCGTGGACACCTGGCCACCGCACGGCGTGGCCGGCACGGCCGAGGCCGAGCTGCACCCAGCTCTGGCGGACCTGGCCCCGGATACGTCGGTGAAGAAGGGCGCGTACGCGGCCGCATACTCGGGGTTCGAAGGCACCGATGCCGAGGGGCATCCGCTCGCCACCATCCTCGCCGAGGCAAGGATCACCGAGGTCGATGTGGTCGGGTTGGCCGAGTCGCACTGCGTGAAGGAAACGGCGCTGGATGCGGTCAAGCATCACCTCGCCACCCGGGTGCTGACCGACCTGACGGCGCCCGTGAGCGAGGAACTCGGTGAAGCAGCGCGGGAAGCGATGGCCGCTGCGGGAGTCGTGCTCGAGGCGTCGCGCGGCTGACGTCCGCGTGCGACATAGGTGCGGCAGCGTGACCGACCGGCTGCGGTGAGTCGGACCGCGCAGGATATGTCAGACGAGCGTCGTGGCGCCGGGTGTCATCCTGCGAGCAGGCCAGCCCGCTCGGCCAGTACGGCCACATCCACCCGGTTGCGCGCTCCGAGTTTGGCCTGGACAGCACTCAAGTGCGTCTTCACGGTGGCCTCGGAGACATAGAGTTCGCCGGCGACTGTCGCATTCGACAGCCCGCGTCCCACTCCTCGCGCCACCTCGACTTCACGCGCCGACAGCGTGGCCACCAGGTCCCGGGCCTTCGCTCTGGCATCGCCGCCGGGTTCGTCGCGGAACCGGTCGAGCAGCTGCCGGGTGCTACGCGGCGACAGGACGGCGTCGCCCGCGATCACGTCCTCCACCGCCTTGACGATGGCGTCCGGATGGTCGGACTTGAGCAGGTAGCCAGCCGCCCCTGCCTCGATGCAGCGCACGACAGCGTCGCTGACATCCCACGTGGTCAGCGCGATCACATGCGGTGGGTTCGGCAACCCACGCACTGCCGCCGTGGCGTCGATCCCGTCCATGCGCGGCATGCCGAGGTCCATGAGGATGACATCAGGGTAGTGAGCCTGGACAGCAGTGATGACCTCGGCACCGTCGGTCGCCTCGGCCACGACCTCGATGTTCGCGGCGCTGCGCAGCAGCAGCCGTAGTCCCGATCGTGCCAGCGGATCGTCGTCGACGAGGAGCACCCGGTGCGGTCTGGTCATAGGCGCGATCGTACGGGTGGCCAGTGACACGGGCGGAATGCGGAGCCCAGGAGGACCCACGGGGTCCACGTGGCCCGGGTCCGGCACCTCAGGTCCGCCAGTTCCTGACGCGAGGGGAGCGCCACCTCGTTGGTGGAGACCGGCATTCAGATCGTGGCCGTCAGCGCCACGGCAACGTCACCGTGACTCGGAACGTCCGGCCCTGCTCGTCGAGGCCGTAGGCAATCTGCCCATCCAACAACTCGGCCCGCTCGGCCACACCCTGCAAGCCGTTGCGCGAGCCAGCCGATGCACTGGCTCCTCGATAGGGGTTCCTGGCGTCGATGCAGATCCCCTCCATCGGGCCGCCCGTGACACTGAGGCGGACCGGCGCCCCCGGCGCGTGCTTACGTGCGTTGGTCAGAACCTCCTGCACGATGCGGTAGACCGCTCGCGCCAAGGCAGGGTCCGCCGTCTCCGGCTGCTCCAGATAGACCGTGGAACTCACGGGCTCGCCCGTGGCGACCACGTCATCGAGCACGCCGCGAAGGTCCACCAGCGAGAGTTCCGGTGCCGCCTCGTCCGGATTCTGCCGCAACACTGCCAGCAGCGAACGCAGGTCATCCATCGCATGCCCGGCGCCGTCACGTACCAGCTCGGCGCTCTCTCGCAACTCAGTGCCTGCGGGCGTATTCGCCTGCAAGGCTCCCGCGTGCAAGGAGAGTAAGGACAGCCGGTGCCCGAGGGAGTCGTGCACCTCCCGCGCGATCCGTTCCCGTTCGACCTGCCGGGCCAGCGCATCTCCGAGCCGGTTCTGCTCACGACCTGCAGCCTGGGCGAGATGCTCGGCCGTCTTGCTGGCCCGTCGGGCCCGCATCAGCAGCCCGCTACCGCCCGACAGGCCCATCAGAACGATCGCCAAGATCGTCGGAACCTGCCAGCCGAGCTCCACCGAGAGGTTGGGCGAGGCGTCAGGCGGCCGCGCGAGGGTCTGCAGGAGCGAAGCCGCGGCCGAAGAGGCGAGCACGTCGCGCACCATCGCGACGGCAGTCGTCACGGCGACGCCACCGGCGGCCCACCACACGGCCGGTCCGCGCCGGCGGGCAATGAGGCAGGCGAGGGCGACCAGCGCAGTCGACGCACCCAGCGGCAGCACGACGCCGGCAGCCACGGCGATCCAGGTGACCACCAGTGGGGCACGATGGCGCCACAGGAGGCTCATCGGGAGCACCAGCATCCCGAGCATCAGCGGTAGTAGCAGGATGGCCGCCGCGCCCTCAGTGTTCTGCCCGGTCTCGGAGAAGACGCCGCTGGAGACAGTGAAGAAGGAGCACCCGAGCACCAGCAACCCCGTCCGCCACCATGGCGGGCGCTGAGGAACGGCATCGGCTGCGGTCATACACAGCACCGTAGAGCTGGGCACTGACATGCGGTACCGCCCGAGTGGTTCGCTGCCACTCCCCCGATCGGACAGCCACCCGTAGCCGATCGGGGGAAGCCACGACGGCGGCCGTGGCCGTTGGCTAGGGACGTTCCCGATCCGAGGAGGCACCATGTCACAGCAGCACCCTGGTCCCGATGGCCAGTACCCGTCCCAGCCGTACGTTCCGGAGGGGCCCGGCTCCTACCAGAGCCCTCCCGGGCAGGGCCCCGGAGGCACATACCCGCCACAGCCCGACGGGTATCCCCCGCAGCCACCAGTTCCCCCGGTGAAGAAGAAGTCGTGGTTCGCCCGGCACAAGATCCTCACCGTGCTGGGTGCGATCGTGCTGGTGATCATCCTGGCGAACGTGCTCGGTGGCGGCGGATCCGACGATCCGGATGCCGGCGGAACCGCGGACGACCAGGGCCAGAACGAGAACTCGGAAGGCGCTGACTCCACCGCCGGTGAGGATGAGTCACCAGCGCAGGGCGAGACCGATGCCGAACCCGCCGACGCCGAACCGGAGCCGGACGCGCCCGGGATCGGAGATCCTGCCCGCGACGGCCAGTTCGAGTTCGTGGTGAGCGAGATCGAGACCGGCGTGGAGCAGATCGGCAGCGAGTTCCTCAACACCGAAGCGCAGGGGCAGTTCGTGCTCGTCCACCTGAGCGTCACCAACATCGGCAATGAGGCGCAGCACTTCTTCGACAGCGACCAGACGATGCTGGACACCGAGGGGCGCGAGCACTCGGCCGACTCCGAGGCGGGGATCTACCTGGAGGACAACGACACGCTCCTCAACGAGATCAACCCGGGCAACACCCTCGAAGGCGTGATCGTGTTCGACATCCCTGCCGACGCCACGCCGGCTGAGCTCGAGTTGCACGACTCCGCGTTCTCCGGTGGGGTCACCATCGCACTGCAGTAGACACGACTGGTCGATGCGCCCATGGAGGAGCGGCGCCTGGTGGGTCCCCACCAGGCGCCAATCCGGACCTGGGGAAGGCGGTCAGGGGCGAGTCGCCGCCGATATGCTCAAACGACCCTGCTTTCCTGACGGACCGTGTCAGCGCAGGACGTCATCAATGCTGGTGGCGTCGATGACCCGGTCGACCCAGGCGTCGAGTTGGTCGGTGGTCGCGGACTCGATCTTGGTGGTCTGCTCGGGGGTGAGGGGACCGAACCGCTTGACCAGGAGACGGGCGAGGGTCTCCGCGACGCCTTCAACTCGGCCCTTGGCAACGCCTTCGGCTCGGCCCTTGGCAACGCCTTGTGCGACGCCTCGTTCGAGTGTGGTGGACATGTAGGCCTCCTGTGCATCTGGTCCGAGCCGGTGGAAGAACGCCTGCAGCTCTTCCGGTTCGGTATCGCTGACCTGATAGGCGTACTCCATGATAATCGTGAACATCCGATCCGCCCGGGTTCGCACCAACTCCACGACGTCTGTGGTGAACTCCTCCAGTACATGGGCCAGGTGCTCCTGCCTGGGAGCGAACCGCAGCATCGCCAACGCCAGCCGGGCCGCCGGCGTCAACGGGGCGGCCAGCAGGTTCTCGGCGTCCACCCCGGTCAGGTTCTGCAGCACGAACCGGTGCCGAGGTAGAAACTCGCCCAGCAGCTGCTCGGTGTCCGGTTCGTACAGATCCTCCAGGGCAGTGGGCGCGTTCCATCGGCGCCGACCCTGGTAGACCACCACAGGTAGGACCGCCGGCAAGGTTCGCTCGCCAGGGTGCTGGGCGCGGTGCTGGTCCCAGATGCGCGTGACGTACTCCAGCACCCGCGACGCCATCCACCGATCCGGCCTCGATTGGTGCTCCACCAGAACCAGCACGTGCGCCGGATTCTTGTTCAGCCGCGTACTGAAGAGCAGGTCGGTGTGGCGCTGACGCATCTCTTCGTCCACGAAGCTACCCGACTCAAGCCGCAGACCCTCCAGGTCCAACCCGGTCGCGACCTCCGGTGGCAACACCGCGGCCAGGACGGAGGCCGCATTCGCCGGCACGCCCACGACTTTGCGGAACATCGCATCATGCGGGCCCGGCCGCTCTCCTCGGTTCACCATCCGGGCACCGTAGAACTCGCCACCCCCACCCACCGACATCGCTCGAGGGGGTTGTGGAGAACCCGGCGACGGACCCACGTCCGTTCCCTGGTTCGTCCATGGCGCACAGACCGCGATGCCACCGAATGCGCTGATGGTCACGCTGGCCGAGCCGTCCACGTCGTCCGTTCGGACAAAGAAGAATCAGCCCGTCAATGGCGGTTGCCGCTGGCCCGTATAGATACTTGGCTACGACACTCACATCAATGTGAAGGGTGCCTTCGAGCCGATGATGCTCTCAACCGAGGACGAGGCGCGCGTGCACGCCGCCATCGCAACGCCAGGGCAGGCCGCCGACCTCTACGCCAACCTCCTCAGGCGAGCAGACCGGTGGTCGGCGGCACCGGGAGTCGCCACTCCGGCCGATGACGGCGGCGCGATGGACTGGCGTCATGTGGTGTGGGAACGGCTCACCGACGTCGCATTCATCCAGCGGATGGACCCCGCGGCCGAGCGGGCCGAGTGGCTCCGAAACGAAGTCCTCGCGATCTGCGATCGCCCAGCGGACGACTGGATCGGGCCGTTCTTCCGGCGCCGTGAGAACCCTCCCCAGGGCATGCTCGAGACGGCACACATCGGTGTCGCCCTCGCCACAGCGCTGTGGCTCTGCCCCGACCTCTTCGACCAGGCCGAGCAGGAGCGGATCCGCGTGGCGTTGCGATCCAAGTGCCACGAACCATGCCGCACGGCCCTGCCACATCGATCCGGGAACAACTGGTTCATGGTGCTGCTCGCCGGGTTTGCGACCACGGCGGTCCTCGTGGATGACGCCGAGGCCATCAAAGCGTCAGTCGAGCACTACCAGCATGCCCTCTCCTTGTACCAGCAGGATTCCTATGACGAATCGCTGCAGTACTGGAACTACGCCAGCGTTCACCTGGCACACACGCGCGATGTTCTCCTCGCTCATGATCCGCGCCTGGCCGGACGGCTCGACGTCGCCGCGTACACACGAGTCGTTCCCTGGGCTGTCTACTCCCACCTCGCCATGAAACCGACGCCCGGCTGGGGTCCGGGCGCCTACCCGAGGGCGCTCAACTTCGGTGACTCAGCCGCGATGTTCCGCCCGTCCGGTGACCTCCTGCTGCACATCGCCTCACGATCGCGAGCATCACACCCGACCGAGGCGGGCCTCGCCCGGTGGCTCTTCGACACGACCTATGCCGATCCCGCGCTGGCCTCGGTCGGCGGCGACACCTTCGGCTTCTTCAACAACTATCGCTGGCGCAGTCTCGTACTACTGGGCGAAGCCGCCGGGGCGATAGGACCGGAGGATGCAGGCCTGCCGCGCACCCGCGGGTTCGCCTCCGGGCCGGTCATCACCCGTGACGACTGGCGTGACAATGGCACCGTGCTCGGCATGCAAGCCGGTCACGAGCAGCTCCGCACAGCCTCGCATCGCCATTGCGACGAGAACAGTTTCATCGTGGTCCACCGCGGTGAGCGAATGCTGGCCGACCCCGGCCACTGCACGTACCGGCTCGCAGCCAATCGCGCGTCTGCTGCCACCGATTCGCACAGTACGTGGACATTCACGACGGCGGACGGTCACCCTTTCGAGCAGACGAAGCCGACTACAGCGCACAGCCCCTCGAACAGGCGAACATTACTCACCGACGACGGTCAGGTGACAGCGGTACGTGCCGACGCCGCGTCGGCATACGGTGAGCCGATCACTCGTGCCGAGCGCACCTGGCTGGCGATCCTCCCAAACATCGTTCTGATCATCGACCGGATCGAGGCGAGCGAACCGGTGCACGTGCGTTCTCATTTCATCGCCAATAACCGGGACAACGCACTACAAACGAACATCGCTTCGCACACCCGCCTCGTGTTCCGGCGAGGAGACGTTGCGCTGAAGCTCCTTCAGGTCGCCTCACAGTCGCCAGAGGGCCCGAACGCCGGCGATCTGCAACGAGGCTGGACCTCCATGCACGACGTCTACCACCCGGAGCCCAATCAGCGCGGGCAGTCCCGGGAAGGCGCGGGAGCTCGATACACGCTGACGACCGCCCGACCCGCGACGTCCCATCTGGCGGTGTACGCCGTCTTGATGGACGAGGAGAACTCCATCCGGGCGTGGCATGCGACTGGCTCATTCGGCGATGGCATCGAGATGAGCAACGCCGGCTCGTCGCTGTGGCGCCTCCAGCTGACCGACGACGGTGCACCAACGCTCACGGACGTCAGCTCGGGAAAGATCAGGTCGTACTGACGTCGGCCGCATATCAACCAAGCGCGAATGCCAGCCAGGTGTGAATGCCAGCCAGGTGTGAATGCAACGCCCCGGCGAGTGGACGTCGTCATCGATTGGGACAACTACTCGAACAGCCTGGTTCGCTGTCCAGTACGGCCGTTGCGGCCTGCGCCCGCCCGCCAGCATGGATGCTGATCACTGAGCAGCTCCGGGCAGTTTGTATGAAACGCTGCCGACAGGACAGGACGTACCCGGCACTCACACCAGTAGCAGAAGTGGCAAACGCTCCCGGATCCATCCATGGACATCGCACAGCCAGGAACGCATGATCACTGAGGTGAACACAGCCGATCTGCACAACGCCCCGCCCGCGGACATCATGCGCCGGATCTCCGTTCCTGGGCTGTGGCTGGTCCATGCCTACTACACCGTGAGCCCGTACCGCCCGGACGGCAGCGGAATGATCCTGGCAGCCTGCGCGGACCTGGAGCGCGGAGAAAGCCATGTCGTGGTGCTGGACTCCGACGGCCACGAGGTGGACCGGTTCGGGACCGGCCCGACAGACAACTCCTTCTTCCACACGGGGCGGTGGCAGACATGGAGCGCAGACGGCTCAGCGGTCTTCTACGGCTCGGCCACGCCGGACTCACCGCGATTCTTCCGCCGCGACCTGCACACTGGCGCCGAGGACGTGGTCGAGGGGTCGATGGATGGCGGCACCCCGAACGACGGTCCGCTGCTATCAGGACTGCTCGGGATGCTCCAGGCCTCCAATCACCACGGCTCCTACCACCCGGACCTCTCGCCGGTCCCGATCCAGGAGCGTGACGCCCACGGGCTGTTCGAATACAGCCTCGACCCACCATCCGCCCGGCTGCGCCTGAGCGCGGCTGAGGTACTCGCGCAGCACCCGGACGGCGACCGGATCCGCGAAGCCGACGAAGAAGCACGTGCCCGCTTGGGCGCCGACGACGGACTCACCCTGCTCGTCTTCTGTGTTCGGTGGAGCCCGGACGGCTCGCGGCTGCTGTTCTTCTACGGCAACAACGGCGTTCCCGCTGACCGCGGCGAGCCACGCATCAAGGACGTCGTCACGCTGCGAAGCGACCTGACCGACCTGCATGTACCCGTCAACCTGTCCCACGGACGGCGTGGGGTGCACTGGTCCTGGCAGCCCGACAACGAGCGCCTCATCGGATACGGCCCAGACCCGGACGATCCCGATGCGATGTGTCTGGCCGAGGTGCGCTACGACGGGAGTGGGTACCGGCGAATCAGCCCGCACAGCTCAGGCGGCCACCCGAGCGTGAGCCCCACCGACCCCGACCTGATCGTCACCGACCACTACCCACCCGACGGCCGCGTCTGCTTCATCTCTCGCGAGAACGGGCAGGTGCTCGCCACCACACCCCTCCCGCTCAGCAGCGGCAGCGACTATCCGCCAGGCCGATCGCCCCATCGGATCGACGCTCACCCGGTGTTCCATCCCAGCGGGGGCACAGTCCTCTGCAACAGCCTGCCCGGACCCGACGCAGCACTGATCGAGATCGCGGTTCCGCAATGAGCTGGAGACTCCTGGACGGCGGACACAGTTCGCTGCCACCGCGCGGCCTGCGACAGAGCGCCCTCCTCTGGCTCGGTCGACAAGGCATGCGCCGGCACAAGCACATCACGGCACCCGGCTCAGTACGGATCCACCCCGAGGCGCGGATCCACCCGCGAGGGGGCGAGATCGTGCTGGGCGAGCGGGCCGCGGTGGCACCCGGCGCCGTCGTGCAAGGCAACGTCCGGCTGGGTGAGGACTGCTCCGTGCAGGCCTACGCCGTGCTCGTGGGCTACGGCACCCGGGCAGACCCAAGCGGGCAGATCTGGATCGGCGACGGCGTCCGGATCGCCCCGCACGTGATGCTCATCGCGGCAAACCATCGCTTCGCGCCCGGGGCACCGATCCATACCCAGGGTGTCGAACCGGCCCCGATCACGATCGAGGACGACGTCTGGCTGGCTGGACGCGTCAGCGTGATGGCTGGCGTCCGCATCGGTCACGGCAGCGTCATCGGCGCGGGAGCCGTGGTGACTTCGGACATTCCGCCGAACAGTCTCGCCGTCGGGGTACCGGCTCGCGTCATCCGTTCCCGCTGACATCCAGAGCTTGCACCGGACCACAGCACGCTGCTTCGATGGCCGAACGCCGTCAGCGATTTGTGCAAATAGGCGGTAACGAGTCTATGGAGTCACGCCGAATGCGCTCGGCATAGTGAAGGTCACCAAGGCCGCCGTGCCCAACCGCGTCCAGCGATCACGACGATCGCGACGATCACGACGATCGGTCAGCGATTCCGGCGGCGGCTGTTCGACCCGAACTCGACGAGGAGAGAGGCCCGACATGACACGACTTCGACCATCTGGCGGCCAACCGGCCGCACGCCCCCGTGGTCTGGTGGGCCGCCGGCGCGTTGTCGCAGCCACCGCACTGACCGCGACTGCAGCGCTGCTCGCTGCCTGCACCGGTGAACCTGTGGACGATCCGAGCGAGAGCTCAGCTGGCGAACCAGCCAGCAGTGGCGAGGCCCCGATGCTTGCGGAACTCGTGGAATCGGGCGAACTCCCACCGGTGGAGGAACGACTCCCGGAGGATCCGCTGGTCGTCGAGCCCACGGAGCAGGTCGGCCAGTACGGGGGCACGTGGCGCACCGCCACCACGGGTCCCGGCGACGAGGTGTGGCTGGACCTGACGATCGGCTACGAGGGCCTGGTCCGCTGGGCCTCGGACTGGACCGGGGCGCCCGGCGACGCGGAAGTGATCCCCAACATCGCCGCTGGATACGAGGTGAGCGAGGACAGCCAGGAGTTCACCTTCACCCTGCGCGAGGGCATGCGCTGGTCCGACGGTGAGCCGTTCACCACGGCAGACATCGAGTTCGCCTTCAACGACCTGTGGACGGATGAGGACCTGGCCTCGATTCGCGGCCTGGGCGCCGGACCTCTGATGCATGACGGCGAGCTCGCCACTCTGCAGGTCGAGGACGACTACACCTTCACCATCGCCTTCGACCAGCCCAACGGGATGTTCCTTTCCTCGATGGCGAGCGGCGGCGCCGGGGCAAACACCCTGATCGCGCCGCGTCACTACCTCGAGGAGTACCTCCCGCAGTACAACGACGATCTCGATGACCTCGTCGAGTCCGAGGGCTACGACAGCTGGCAGGATCTGCTCGCCGCCAAGTTCGACTACAACACCAACACCGACTACCCGGTGATGAATCCGTGGGTGATCACCGAGCCGCTCGGTACGGGGTCCCGCGTGGAGGCCGAGCGCAACCCGTACTACTTCAAGGTCGATACTGCGGGGAACCAGCTGCCCTACCTCGACGCGGTGCGCTACACCGTGATGAACGAGCCCGAGGTCATGCTGGCCGCAGCAATGCAGGGTGACATCGATATGCATTCACGGCACTTCAACGAGCCGGCGAACAAGCCAGTACTGGCCGAGGCGCGCGCCGAGGGCAACTACGACTTCTTCGAGCTGGCTCCTGGGCTGGCCAACGAACTCGTCGTGATGTTCAACCTCACCCACGAGGACGACCAGATGCGCGAGATCTTCACGAATCGCGATTTCCGCGTCGGTCTCTCCCACGCCATCGACCGCGACGAACTGGTCAACACGGTGTACCAACGACAGGGCACGCCGTCGCAGGTGTCCCCACAGCCGACCTCACCCTTCTACGACGAGGAGATGGCCACCCAATACACCGAGTTCGACGTCGACTTGGCGAACCAGTACCTCGACGACGCCGGCTACGCCGAGCGTGACTCCGAGGGACGGCGGCTGGGCCCCGATGGGGAACCGATCACGTTCTCGGTCGAGCACGCAGGCCTACCCGGTTTCGAGGACGCCCTGGCACTGATCTCGGACGACTGGGCCGATGTCGGCATCACGATGACACCCGATCCCATGGACCGTTCGCTCTTCGAGGAGCGTCGTCGCAGCAACAACTTCGACGCCGTGGTCTGGCTGGCCGGTGGCGGTACTGACGTGACGCAGAACCCGTACTGGTACGCACCACTCTCCGACCGTTCGGACTTCGCCTCTCTCTGGGCGCAGTGGTACACCACCGGCGGAGAAGACGGTGAAGAGCCTCCGGCGGCCACGCAGGAACAGTTCGAACTGTATGACGAGCTACTCCGCACCGCCGACGCCGAGGGGCAGCAGGACCTGATGGAGCAGCTCCTGCAGATCACGGCCGAGGAGTTCTACCACATCGGCACGGTCCGTCCCGGGGCCGGCTACGGGATCGTCAGCAATGACTTCCACAACGTGCCGACCACCATCCCGGACAGCTACCGCGTCAAGACGCCAGCACTGTCCAACCCTGAGCAGTACTACCTCGCTCAGTAGAACCCGATCCGGTCGGACGTCGCCCGCGAGGCGGCGTCCGACCGGATGCCCTCCCTAGTCGGCGACCACGCCACACGAAAGAGGTCCTCTCGATGCTGACCTTCATCGGCCGCAGGCTCCTGTACATGGTGCCGACGCTGATCTTGATCTCGATCGTCGCGTTCGCGATCATCCAGCTTCCGCCGGGCGACTACATCACCACGATGATCGCCCAGATGGAGGCGGACGGTCAGTCCATGGACGCCGCCACGATCGAAGCGCTCCGGGACCGCTACGGTCTGGACCAGCCCTTCTACGTGCAGTACTGGACCTGGATCTCCAACATCGTCTTCCACGGCGACTTCGGTCACTCTTTCCAGTGGAACCGGCCGGTCGGTTACCTGCTCGGCAGCACGCTCCCGTTCACCATGCTGCTGACGTTCTCCACCCTGCTGTTCACCTGGGCGATCGCCTTCCCGATCGGCATCTTCTCCGCCGTGAAGCAGTACTCCATCGGCGACTACGTGGCCACCACGATCGCCTTCCTCGGCGTCGCGATTCCGAACTTCCTGCTCGCGCTGGCGCTGATGTACATCGCGCTGACGGTGTTCGGGCAGCCGGTGGGTGGCCTGTTCTCCGATGAGTACGCCTCTGCTCCCTGGAGCTTCGGGAAGTTCCTCGACCTACTGGGTCACCTATGGATCCCGATGGTGGTGCTCGGCACGGCCGGGACGGCCGGCCTCGTCCGGGTCCTGCGGGCCAACCTCCTGGACGAGCTGCGCAAGCCGTACGTGGTCGCCGCCCGTGCCCATGGCCTGACCGAACGGCGGATCCTGCTCAAGTACCCGCTCCGGGTCGCGGTCAACCCGTTCCTGTCCACGATCGGCTGGGTCCTGCCCGCCCTCGTCTCCGGAGAGATCATCGTCTCCCAGGTGCTGTCCCTGCCCACCACCGGGCCGCTGCTACTGCGCGCCCTGCGCAGCCAGGACATGTACCTCGCCGGCGCGATCATCCTCATCGTCAGCGTGCTGACCGTGGTCGGCACCCTCCTGTCCGACATCCTTCTGGCGCGGCTCGACCCGCGAGTGAGGCTCGGTGCCCGATGACACACCACACGATCCCCGAAGCCGGCAACCCCGCCACCGCCGCGCCCGAAGCGCTCACGACGCATGAGGACATCGACCAGCCGCCGGTGCGGGACAAGGATCGCGCCAGCCAGTGGCGCCTGGTGTGGTGGCGGTTCCGCTCCCACCGGCTCGCCATGATCGGCCTGGCAGGTCTGATCATCTTCTACTCGGTCGCCCTGTTCGCACCGTTCCTGGCGCCCTACTCCTCCAGCACATTCGACTCGGACTACATCTACGCACCGCCACAGCAGCTCCACCTGGTCAGTGACGGCGACTGGGGCCTGCACGTCTACGGCTACGAGCTCGAGCAGGATCCCGACACCTTCGCCCTGACCCATACAGAGAACCCGGACGATCGCATCGACTTGGGCTTCTTCGTCCAGGGGGATCCATACACGGTGATCGGGCCGGTCACCTGGGACCGCCACCTCATCGGCCCCACCGATGCGGAGGACCCGGTCTACCTGCTCGGCGCGGACCGGCTCGGGCGCGACCTGTTCTCCATGATCATCCACGGCACCCGCATCTCCATGACCATCGGGCTGGTAGGTGTCGCCCTCGCGTTCGGCCTGGGCGTGACGCTCGGCGGTATCTCCGGCTACGTCGGAGGCCGCACCGATACCCTGATCCAGCGGGCGGTGGAGTTCTTCATGTCCCTGCCGACCCTCCCGCTCTGGCTCGGCCTGGCAGCTGCGCTCCCCCGCGACTGGGGAACGACACAGCGCTACTTTGCGATCACCATCATCCTGGCGCTGGTGGCCTGGACCGACCTGGCCCGGGTCGTCCGCGGCCGATTCCTCTCGCTACGCACCGAGGAGTTCGTGGTCTCCGCCCGGCTCGACGGCGCACGCGGCAGGCGAGTGATCTTCCGGCACATGCTGCCCTCCTTCTCCAGCCACCTGATCGCCTCACTCACCCTGTCCATCCCCGCGATGATCCTTGCCGAGACCTCGCTGTCCTTCCTCGGGCTCGGGCTGCGGGCCCCGACCATCTCCTGGGGCGTGCTGCTGGAACAGGCACAGAACTTCCGGGTCCTCCAGGACGCTCCCTGGCTGCTCCTGCCCGGCCTGGCCGTGGTGCTCGCCGTCCTGTCCCTCAACTTCGTCGGCGACGGTCTGCGCGACGCCGCCGACCCCTACCGGAGCTGACCCCATGACCACTGAAAGTGCCACGACCATGGCGACGGACGCCGTCGGAGATCACGCCGGGCACCCACTGCTCGAGCTCAGCGGGCTGCACACGCAGTTCGCCACCCGGGACGGCATGGTGCAGGCCGTGCACGGCGTCGATCTGACCGTCCCGGCCGGCAAGACCGTATGCATCGTCGGCGAGTCCGGCTGCGGCAAGTCCGTCACCGCCCGGTCCGTGCTCGGCCTGGTGGACCATCCCGGGCACGTCAACGCCGGCCACGTCTGGTGGAACAGCCCCACTCTGGGGCACGTGGACCTGGCCGCAATGGACCCCAAGGGCGCCGACATCCGCCACGTGCGGGCACAGGAGATCGGCATGGTGTTCCAGGAACCGATCGCCTCGCTCTCCCCGATGTACACCGTCGGAGCCCAGCTCGGGGAGATGCTGCGCCTGCACCAGGGCATGACCAAGCAGCAGGCCCGCGAGCGCGCCGTCGAGCTGCTGACCCGAGTCGGCATCCCGAAAGCCCACACACGGGTCGATGCCTACCCGTGGCAGATGTCGGGCGGCATGTGCCAGAGAGTGATGATCGCGATGGCGCTCGCCGGCGATCCCACGCTGCTCATCGCGGACGAGCCGACCACGGCGCTCGACGTCACCATCCAGGCCCGCATCCTCGACCTGTTCCGTGAGCTCCAGGACGAGACCGGGATGTCGGTGCTGTTCATCACCCACGACCTGGGCGTCGTGGCGGAGATCGCTGATGAGGTGGCTGTGATGTACCTGGGACGCGTGGTCGAACAGGGGACCGTGGAGGAGATCTTCGAGAATCCGCGCCACCCCTACACGCGCGCATTGATGGGCTCCATCCCGACCCTGGGACACACTCGGCGCAGCGCCGGACGCCTGAGCACGATCCGCGGCACCGTCCCCCACGGCGCGCACCGGCCGACCGGCTGCAGCTTCCACCCACGGTGCGATGTGGCCGTGGCCGGCCTGTGCGAGGTGACGGCGCCACGCACCCTTGATGACGGCGCCAGCCTGATCGAGTGTCACCGGTGGGACCCCGAGGCGCTCGGATCCGAGGTCGAGCTGGGGCTTCCCACCCTCCGCCGGGAAGCCACCCCCACGACGGCGGAGCGCGCCCATGCGGAGAACGTCACCAGTGCCACGGGGAACAATCTGACGGAGTCCGCGCCGCTACTGGAAGTGCGCGAGGTCTCCATGCGTTTCCCCGTGCGTTCGGGCTTCCTCAACCGCCACCGCGCCGACGTGCATGCCCTCGACGGCGTGTCCCTCAGCATCCGCCCTGGCGAGACGCTCGGCTTGGTCGGCGAGTCGGGATGCGGGAAGACGACGCTCGGCCGGTGCATCGTACGGGCCGAGGACCCTACCGAGGGGCAGATCCTCTACAGCGGCTCCGACGACGCCGTCGACCTGGCTGGACTGCACGGCGGGGACCTGCGATCTCACCAGCGTGAGGTACGGATGATCTTCCAGGACCCGTTCTCCTCGCTCAATCCCCGGATGACGCTGGGGCAGATCATCGGTGAGCCACTCGTGACCCATCGCGTGGCCACCGGCTCGGAACTGCAGGATCGCGTCGCTCAGATGCTGCGGCGTGTGGGGTTGTCACCGGACTACATGGACCGCTACCCGCACGCCTTCTCCGGAGGCCAGCGCCAGCGGGTAAACATCGCGCGCGCGCTGATCCTCGAGCCGAAGCTCGTCGTCGCCGACGAAGCAGTCTCCGCGCTCGACGTCTCCGTCCGGGCGCAGATCCTCAACCTGCTGCAGGACCTGCAGGACGAGCTGGACCTCACCTATCTCTTCATCTCCCACGACTTGTCGGTCGTGCAGTCCGTCTGCGATCGGGTGGCCGTCATGTACCTCGGGAAGGTGGTGGAGGTCGCCGACACCCAGCAGGTCTTCGACGACCCACAGCACCCCTACACCGAGGCCCTGCTCTCCGCCGTCCCGATCGCCGATCCTGCGCGCCGCGGCGAGGGCCGCCGCATCCGGCTCTCCGACGATCTCCCCGACCCGATCGACCGCCCGGCCGGGTGCTTCTTCCACACCCGCTGTCGCCACGCCGTCGCCGGCCTGTGTGACGGGGCCCCACCTGCGCTGGTGCCGACGGCCGACGTGGTCGACGGCCAGGACGACTTCGGCAGGCACCGGACCGCGTGCCTGCGGCACTCCGAACTCGAGCTGACCGGGATCGCCGGAACTCAGGAGGCAGACCGATGACGATGCTCGCACCGGATCCCCGGCGGGTCACCGACGACATCTACTCCGACTTCTACGACTTCGTCGTCTCCGACATCCACTTCGTGACCCGGAGGGACCGGATCCCGAGCTGGCACACGCCCGCCCGGAACTATGTGGACCCGATCTCGCACATTCTCGTCTACGCCCTGGAGGGCTCCGCCGACTACGAGTTCGACGGTCGCCGCTACCGGGTACGCCAGGGCGACATCATGCTCTTCCCGAAGGGGCTCGCACATACCGGCGCCAGCGTGCCCGAGGACCCGTGGAGCTTCATCGGCATCGGCTTCGATGCTGTGGCCCTGCACGGTGACATCGATGCACAGATCGCCGCGATGAACCATCACTGGCGAGGTGCCTTCACCGACTCGATCGCAGCGATCTTTCCGGAACTGCACGTCGCCTGGGCGGACCAGAAGCCCGGCTACCGGGTGCGTTGCCGCGCGCTGGTGATGTCAGCCCTGTATGCGCTGATCCGGGAACAGACACAGCCTCACCTGTACAGCCCGCACTCGCAGAAGATCGTGCGCATCATCGCGATGATGCGCCGGCACTTCGACCAGACCTACTCGGTGGGCGCCCTCGCTGATCAGGCAGGGCTCAGTCCGTCTCACTTCCGGGCTCTGTTCAAAGAGTTCACCGGGCTGACGGTCAAGGAGTACCACCACAAGATCAAGATCAGCCGTGCCAAGGAACTGCTGCTCAGCGGGGAATGCAACGTCACCGAGGCCGCCATGCGCACGGGCTTCTCCGACATCTACTACTTCAGCCGGCTCTTCAAGAAGGTCACCGGTACGAACCCATCCGAGTACACGAAGCGATGAAGCGATCCGTGCAAAAGATCGAGATGCCGGTCATGGTCCGGCAGACCCAGGAGGGGGAAGCATGAAGGCCACACCGGCACCAGTGCCATCACGACAGGAGAGTCACGTGACAGCGACCGCGGACACCGCGACCGAGCTCTGCACACGGTACGAGCAGGTGACCACGGCGATGGTCAACGATGTGCTCCGATCGAAGGGGCTCATCGACCAGACGCTCCCGCACTCGATCGTCCCGCTGCGGGAGACCATGCGGGTGGCCGGATTCGCGTTCACCATCGCCGGTCGCCCGAGCCGCGACGGTCACAACGACATGCCCGAACGCGCCGCCATGCTGGAAGCGATCACACCCGGAACGGTCTGCGTGTGGGCGACCGACGGCGACGAGGAGTCGGCGCAGTGGGGCGAGGTGATGACCATGGCCGCCATGCGGCAGGGATGCCGGGGCGCCGTCATCGACGGTGGGATCCGCGATACGGACAAGGTTCTCGCGCAGGACTTCCCGGTGTTCGGCCGCTACCGCACCTCGAACGGGATGATGGGTCGGTTCGCCATCACGGGGTGGCAAGAGCCGATCGAGATCGGCGGCGTGCATGTGCGGCCCGGTGATCTGATCTTCGCGGATGTCGACGGCGTGATCGTCGTGCCCGGCGACCTCGCCCAGGACGTTCTGGTCGAGGCGGAGCAGATCGCCCGGAGCGAGGTTGAGATCAAGGACATGGTCTCCGGGGGCGCATCCCCCGGGGAGGTCGTCGCGCGCGGCGGCTACTTCTGAGAAGGGAAGAGCTCATGGACATGAACGAACGTGTCGTCGTCGTCACCGGCGCCGGTGGTGGGATCGGTGCCGCTCTTGCGACCCGGTTGGCCGGTCAGGGAGCGCAGCTGGCGCTCACCTCCCGGTCTCAGGAGAAGTTGGACGCTGCGGCCGCCCTGCTCGACCAGGACCGGGTTCTCGCCCGGGCCGCTGACCTCACGGATGAGGACCAGGTACGGGACCTGTTCTCCGCCGTCGGGGAACGGTTCGGACGGGTGGATGCCCTGGTCAACGTGGCCGGGCTCTCCATCCCCGGGCCGGTCGCCGAGACGTCGCTGGAGGACTATCAGGCGGTGTGGAACGCCAACGTCACGACGGCGTTCCTGTGCTCCAAGCACGCCGTCGGTTTGCTCACCGCCGGCGAGGCGCCGCAGATCGTGAACGTGAGTTCGGTGGCAGGCCTGAACCCGAATCCGGTGGCTCCGCTCTACTGCACGGCCAAGGCGGCACTGGAGATGTTCACACGCGCCTTCGCGATGCAGGCCAAGGAGCAGCGGATCCGCGTCAGCGCCATCTCCCCGGGCGGCGCGGACACCGGCTTCTGGGGAGACCGCCCCATCGACCGCTCGAAGCTCCTGTCCGCCGAGGAGGTGACCGACGCCCTGATGTTCGTGCTCAGCGCCGGCCCCGGCGTGCAGGTCGGCTCGATCGAGCTCGCCCCCTTCTACCCGTGAGGCGCACTGTGACAGCCCCGAACCCCACCTCGACCACAGATCTGGTGACCTCCCACTCCCCGGCCGAGCTCGCCGTCGGCCTGTACGACCACTACGAGTCGATCGCCGAGGTGAAGCACTACTACGGACTGCTCGCGATCCATGGGCTCGCCCGCGTGGCCGATGCCACCGACGACGCCGCACTCTGGGAGCGGGTGGAAACGATCCTGCGTCGCTTCCCGGACGAGGTCGACCATCCCCGGTACAACTTTCCCTCGTACCGGATCGGCGGGATCCCGCAGGCGTTTCTCGTGGCGACGGGGCGGATGGCGGACCGGCGCGAGCTGGTGCGCGACTACGCCGAGGAGATGATGCGCGCTCCGCGTGACGAGCAGGGCATCGTCGTGATGCCGCGCGAACCCGCACGGCAACGGATCTGGATCGACGCTGCCATGGCGACGTCGATGTTCCTCGTCCACGCCGGTCGGGCGCTCGGCGAGCAGAACTACCTCGACGAGGCGGTGCACCAGACCATCGCACAGTACGACGAGTTCCTCGACGCGTCGAACGGGCTGCTGCACCAGTGCAAGAACTTCGTGGGACCTGGCGTGCGCTCCACCGATCACTGGAGCCGGGGAAACGGGTGGGGGTACGTGGCGTTGACCGAGTTGCTCGAGTTCCACCCCACGCGCAGTGAGCACCATGAGGGACTGGTGGACCGGTTCGTCGCTCTCTCCCATGCTTTGCTGCCGCACCAGTCCGAGCACGGGCTGTGGCGTCAGGAGATCCCCGATCCGACGGCCTACGAAGAGACGTCCGGCTCGGCGCTCGTCGTCTACGGCATGGGAGTCGGGATGCGGTTGGGGATCCTCGACGAGGCCACCTTCGCGGAGCCGTTCGAGCGCGGTTTGCACGGTGTGGTGCGGTACGGGGTCAACCCGGACTACTCCACCGACGGATCCTGCCCCGGGTGCCTGTGCCCAGGCGAAGGAGAGGAGAAGGGCACACCCGCGGCCTACGTCCGGCTGAAGCGCCCGCACACCGACGAACCGCACAGCTTCGGGCCGTTGATCCTGGCGCTGGCCGAAGCACACCGACGTGGCGTGACTGCTGTGCACCCGAGCACCGAGATGGGAGAACTGTGAGCGCGCTCGCCGCCGTATACGAAGGTGACGGCGTGGTGTCCACGGCGCCGCGCACTCCCCCAGTTCCCGGTCCGGGACAGGTACGTCTCGACATCGCCTACACCGGCATCTGCGGCACCGATCTGCATGTCGTGCACGGGTCGATGGATGCCCGCGTGAACCCGCCTGCCGTGATCGGTCACGAGACTGCCGGGCGGATCGTCGCAGTGGGCGCCGGCGTGTCCTGGGCGGTCGGGCAGCCCGCGACGGTCATGCCCACGGACCGGTGCGGCACCTGCCCAGCCTGCACCGCAGGGCACGATCACGTGTGCCACCGGATGAACTTCCTGGGCGTCGACGCCGAAGGGGCGATGCAGTCGAGCTGGATCGTGCCCGCAGAGCTACTCGTTCCCCTTCCCGATGACCTGCCGCTCGATGCCGCCGCCCTGGTGGAACCCACGGCGGTCGCCGTGCACGACGTCACGCGGGCAGAAGTGGCGGCCGGTGAGTACGTGGTGGTCGTCGGCGGCGGCCCTGTCGGGCTACTGATCGCCATGGTCGCCCGCACCCGGGGCGCGCGGGTGCTGGTGGTGGAGGTCGACGGCGGTCGCCGGGCAGTCGCGGAGAGCCTTGCCCTCGACGTCATCGACCCCACAGCAGAGGACGTGGTGAGCCGGGTGGAAGCAGCGACCGCAGGTGCGGGAGCGGCCGTGGCCTTCGAGGTCTCCGGTGCTGACGCCGGCATCAACACCGCTGTGGACGTGCTCGCCGTGCGCGGGCGACTGGGCCTCGTGGCCATCCATCCGCAGCCGAAGCCAGTGAACCTGCACCGGTTCTTCTGGCGCGAGTTGACCCTGGTCGGCGCACGGTTGTATCGCCGCGAAGACATGGCGGAGGCGGTCGCGCTGATCGCCGACGGCTCAGTCCCGGTGCGCCCGTTGATCAGTCAGGTGATCCCGCTGGCGCGTGCACCACAGGCGTTCGAGGCGCTGGCTGCCGGCGGAGCGATGAAGGTCCTGGTGGACTGCCGAGGAGAGGGATGAGTACGAACTTGTTCGACCTGACCGGTCAGCGGGCGGTCGTCACCGGCGCCCGCCGCGGCATCGGTCGCGCGATCGTCGAGGCCCTGGCCGGGTCGGGGGCCGACATTGTCGGCGCTTCAGCCCAGATGGAGCCCGACGGCGGAGCGGTCGGTGCGTCTGTCCGCTCGCTCGGGCGGACCTTCACCGCCGTCCAGGTGGATCTCGCCGACCGGGCCTCGGTCGGTGGCTTCGTCGAGCAGGTCCAGGGCGACGGCCCAGTGGACATCCTGGTGAACAACGCGGGAATGATCGGCCGGGCGCCCAGCCTCGAGCACAGCGAGCAGATGTGGGACGAGGTGCTCGAAGTCAACCTCACCAGCCAGTTCCACCTCGCCCAGGCGTTCGGTGCCCAGATGGTCGATGCAGGCCGGGGGAAGATCATCTTCACCGCCTCCCTGCTCAGCTTCCAGGGCGGGCTGAACGTGCCGAGCTATACCGCGTCCAAGTCCGGGCTTGCCGGTCTGACCAAGGCGCTGGCGAACGAGTGGGCGCCGCACGGGGTGAACGTGAATGCGATCGCACCCGGCTATATCGCCACAGACAACACCCAGCCATTGCAGGACGATCCGGACCGGAGTCGAGCGATCTTGGAGCGGATCCCGGCGGGCCGGTGGGGTCAGGGCGGCGATATCGGCGGGACTGCGGTGTTCCTCGCCTCCGCGGCGTCGGACTATGTGCACGGGACGGTGCTGCCGGTCGATGGCGGCTGGCTGGGGCGCTGAAGACGGTGCGGGCAACTGCGTCAGCATCACCCCACACGCGATGCTGACGCTCATGACCGGTGCAGGCACCGCCGTGACCAGGAACATTCCGCCGAGAGCACCGCTGTAGGCTTGCCCGCCCTTATCGTGCGGTGACGACCTCGCCCATGAGCGAGTCAGTTGAGGACGCCCTCAATGCTGGTGGCGTCGAAGACCCGGTCGACCCAGGTGTCGAGTTGGTCGGGGGTCGCGGACTCGATCTTGGTGGTCTGCTCGGGGGTGAGGGGTCCGAACCGCTTGACCAGGAGACGGGCGAGGGTTTCCGCGACTCCTTCGGCGCGACCTTCGGCGCGACCTTCGGCTCGGCCCTTGGCGGCGCCTTCGGCACGCCCTTCTGCGATGCCTCGTTCGAGCGTGGTGGACATGTAGGCCTCCTGTGCGTGTGATCCCAGGTCTTCGAAGAACCGGCGCACCAGCGCCGGTGGGGTATCGCTGACCTGGTAGGCGTACCCCATAATAGTTGCGAACATCCGATCCGCCCGGGTTCTTATCAGCTCCAGCACATCCGGGGTGAAGTCCGCCAGCACCCGGTCCAGGCGCTGCTGACGCGGGGCGTAGCACAGCATCGCGAACGCCACCCGGGCCGCCGGGGTCAACGGCGCCGCTAGCAAATCCCGCACGTCCACCCCGGTCAGGTCGTGCAACACATACCGAAGCCGCGGCAAGAGATCACCCAACACTTCCTCGAGGACGGGTTCATACAGCCCGTCCAGACTGGTCGGTGCATTCCACCGCCGCGTGCCCCGGTAGATCACCACCGGCACCACCGGTGGCAGCAGCGCCGGCGACCAGCCACGACTTGAGTTGCATCTCTGGTCGAGGTGGCGCCGCCAGATGCGGGTGACGTAGTCCAGCATCCGAAACGCCATCCACTGGTCCGGACTGGACTGATGTTCGACCAGGACATACACCAGTGCGGGGTTGCCGTTGAGGCGGGTGCTGAACAACAAGTCGGTGTGCCGTTCCCGCATGTCCTCGTCCACGAAGCTGCCCGGTTCCAGCCGCAACGCGTCTAGGTCCAACCGACCGGTGACCTGCTCAGGCAGGGCCGCAGCCAGTACCGAGGCCGCATGCACCGGCTCCTGCACGACTGCCCGGAACATCGCATCATGCGGGTTGGGATGCTCACTTCTGTTCGCCATTCGTGCACCGTAGATCTGGCCACCCCAACCCTGCCGGACAACCCGAGGGGGCTGTGGATAGACCGACATCGGACACATCTCACCCCGCCCAAGGCCCATGGATAGACATCGCACTGCCGGATTCCACCGAGACCCCCGTCAGCGGCCGTCCATGCCGATCACCTACCCGGCGGACGTGACGCGCACGTCCCAGTCACGGCACTCGCGCACGCCGTGCTGGTTCTCCAGCTCGCAGGTGTAGGTGTAGCGCCCGTTCTCGCGGCCAGTTACCGGGAACGAGGCCCGCTGCGACCACGGGGTGTCATCCACAAGCTCTCGACCGGCGATCAGTTCACCGTTCTCGAAGAGCCGCACCGTGTGGGCGTTCTGCCCGTGTGGGATCGACATCGTCAGTGTGAAGTCGCCGTCCCGGGCGTCGGCGGGATTGGCGAACAGACGCCCCTCGCGCGGCACGTCCGTCGCCGGGCCGGCGGGTTCCACAGGCGGCTCCGGCGCCACGGGTAGCTCACCTGCCCACCGGACTGCTGCGTCGAAGAGTGCCCACCCATCGGAGGTCACTACCTGCGCCGTACGATCCATGAGGAATGTGAACGCCCGTCGCTCCGGCGCAGGCACCCCGTCCGCGAGCGGAACGCCCGTCTCGTATGCGAACTGTCCAGATGTCCCATCGGCGAACGTGGCTGCCACCTGCGCCCCTGGCAGCGGCTCTCCGCTGCCGAGCGACGTGGGCCGCACAGTCACGTCGACTGAGCCCGCCAACCCGGCAGCGAGATCCCCGGCCTGCGAGTCGACAGTCATCGAGGTCCCTCGCTCCTGATTGACACCGCTTATTGTGGTGAATGCCATCTCGTCCAGCAGGCCGTAGTCGGAGAGCACCACGGGAACGTCGGCATCGTTGAACCGATCGGTGATCCTGCTGACGTAGACCGTCGGAGATATAACCAGCAGGTCGTAGCCATCAGCCTCGTCGCCTGTCAGGCCGTTGTGGTCGAGGATCGTCACCTTTGCGCCCAGGGCTCGCAACCTGGCGACATGCTCGGCGTCTGCTGCCGAGAGCGTCGTGTTCTGCACGAGCAGCAGTACCTCTGAGTACTCGCTGGGCGAGGTGCCGAGCCGGAGCCGGACAGGGTCAGACTCGAGTCCAACCTGGTCGGCCGCCGTGACCCAGTACGTATGCACCGACGAGCTCAATGGCTGATCGTCAGTGAGGTGGCTGACGGCATCCACGGTGGCGATCTGCTCAGTGCCCGCCCCAGTGAACTCCTCCGAGGATGACCGGTAGATCCGGTACTCAGCGAAATCCTCCTCCGGGCTGTCAGCCCAGTCGAGAACGATGCTGCCATCTGGTTGCCACGCCCCGAGCAGTGCGCCCGGCGTCGCAGGTGGGACGACGTCCTCCGGGACCTGGGCCGAAACAGGGCTCGAGTAGCTCTCCACGCCCTCGTCACTGACGGCCGAGACCACATAGGTGTAGGTGGACTCAGCGACGAGACCGTCACGGTCGGGGTACGTCGACTCCGGCACCCAGGTCGCGATCCTGTTCCCGGCAGCGGGGGTGAACGAGGCATCGGTCGATCGGTACACGTTGTAGCCGCGGATGTCCTCCCCTGGGCCCCCTTCCCAATCTAGCGTGACGCGGTAGGGAGTGACCTCATCGACCTCCAGCCCATCCGGCGCAGGAGGCGCAGCCCCGGTCGGCGGGGGGCTCGCGAGCTCGTACCGCCCGATGTCGGGTGAGCCGTCCGCGACGGTCACCGTGTCGGGCCAGCCATTGTCCTGCGGGGTCGTCGTGCCGGCATCGCGAACCGGACTGCCGGGCATGGTCCGGAGCTCGTTGTAGGCACCCGGAGTGGTGTCGAGATCTTCGAACATGGGATCGGCCTGGATTCCCAGCGATTCGAACGCTGGACTGAGCAGGCGACATTCATGGATCGTCGAGCAGGAGCCTTCGCCGTCCCAGTCATTGAACAGTACCGGGGAGCGTTCGCTGTAGTACAGGTTGCCGTTCCAGTTGTTCCCGTCTGCGGCCAGTTCGGTGTTGGTGAACTGCGCGCGCTCGCGCGTGCCGACCTCATCGCGCTCACCCACCGTGTAGAAGACGTTGTTGTAGTACTCGAAGTTCGACCACTCGTAGGCACGCTGCGTATCGAAGAGCGACATTCGCATATCGAAGAACGAGTTCTGGTAGACCCGGACGTTCTCGGCACCTGCACCCCAGTCGCGACCGTTCTTGATCGAGTAGCCGTAGCGCCAGTCCTGACCTTCACGGGGCTTGAAGTAACTGAGTTTGTTGGTGGAGAACGTATTTCGGTAGATGTAGATGGGGCCGGGTGAGTCTGAGACGATGCTGAACCCGACGTAGGTGTCCCAGAACGTGTTCTCGAAGACTTCGATTCGGGCCGAGTTGTTGCTCTCTAGTTCGATTCCGTCGTCCTTCATGTTGCTGACCGAGTTGCCGTAGACCTGGATATCGTGGCCTTGCACCTGCATCCCGTCCCAACCACCGTCGAGGACGTTGCCGTGGACCGAGGAGTCGGAGGCCTTCATCACGATCGCGTGGGCGCGCATGGGAGCGAGCAGTTCATCGGAGGATGAGCCGGAGTCGTAGTAGCCGTCCCAGAGCCAGTCGGAGGGCCAGGCGTTGGTGATGGAACTGTCGCGAACCTCCACATGAGTGCCGGCGTCCTGCTCGTCGTCGGTGCTGACTCCCCGGAAGACGTTCCTGACGTCGATGTCGTCGATGGTGACGTGCTGGTACCCGTCGCCCTTGAGGTAGATGCCGGCGAAGCCACCGCCACGGATCGTCAGTCCACTGATCGCGATGTGGGTGCTGTTCTCGACCCGGAATACCCCGTCGGACGTTCCCACGCTGATCGGCACGTCCCCGGGGTCCTGCCCTCCGTCCAAGGAGACCCACAGGGTCGAGCCGTCTCGATGGCTCTTGTCCTCCCCTCGCGGCCCCTCGTCGAAGATGTCCAAGTCGTAGTGCGCGGCAAGCAGCGTGTCGGAGTCGCGAGTCACCCAGCTGACCAGGCTCTTGTCGGCATCGCCAGTCCACGGAACGTCGACCGAGTAGACACCGTCACCGTGGTGCTCCCAGAGGTCGTTCGGTTCGAGCAGCCGCGGGTCGGCTCCGTTGACGATGACCTCCTCGCCTGGTGCTGCCTGGATCACGATCGGGTCGTTGGCCGTGCCGTGAACCTCATCGATCACCACGTTCTCGAAGTAGGTGCCTTCGGAGAGTTGAACGACATCACCGGCTTGGGCTGCGTCGACGGCATCTTGAATCGTCGGATAGCTTGCCACCACGACATCGTCACGGACGATCTCGATGGCTCCAGCAGTCGCCAATGCCTCATCGCCTGTTGCGCTTGTCGCTCCAGCGACAGCGGCGGGCACGGCCAACGCGGACGCCACTGCGGCAACGACCAGTCGCCTGATCGCACGTCGTGCACCGAAAGGCCCGTCGGAGATGCCTCGCTCACCACCTTCCTGACGAGTACTGCTCCTCCGAGAGCGCATGGACATCATCATTGATACCCCGATCCATGATCGACGACAGATCGACGCACACCAAGCGGAAGCACGCCTTCACTCCAGTGCACTGGAATGGGTCCCAAGTATCAATGGCCCCAGCGGCGATCTTTTATCGTAATCGCTGGATTCCGATCGCGTCGGGGTAGATCGATAATCTGCACTGCTCTGCTACTGCGGTTCACGCCATCAGAGGCCTGAGCGATTCTCACGATCGCTGTGGATCAGACGGACGGCGACCGCTGCCAGGAATCTCTCACGTGGCCACCGAGCGCGGCCCTCCTGACAAGGCGCATTCCGCAGCATCGCCTACACCGACCGGGTACTGAACAACAGATCCGTATGACGCTGACACAGGCCGGTCCACCCCATTCACAGAATCCCTCGTCGATCTGGCTGGACACTTGTCCAGCCAGATCGACGAGGGATTTCTGATGTGAGGGCGATGCCGTGCCTCAGTCCTCCAGCAGCACCCGCACGTCCCACGGCCCCAGGTCGAGCCTCTCGCCCGCGGCGAGACTGATGCCGTCACCCAGCAGATCCGTGACGGCAGCCGGCAGCGTGACCTCCGCCGGTTCCCACGACCAGTTGTGGACCACCCGCAGACGGCGGCCCTCACCGTTGGTCGCCGAGGTCACCGTGACTGAGCCACCCGTGAACCCGCGCCAGGCATCGCCCTCACCTGGCGCCACCCACCGCAGCACGGCAGCCGCGAGCGCTGGGTCCGGCACGGTCCCCACCGTCGTCACCCGCCCCGCTCCCGCGGACGCAGTCGTCACCGCCGGGTAGGCGCCCAAAGCCGGGTGGTCGTACTCGACCAGCACCTCAACACTGCCGGACACCCGCAGGTAGTCCGCCCAGGCCGTCGCGGCGGCACCCTCGGGAACCTCCAGCCCACTCCCCCGCACAGGCACCGGCACAGAGAGGTTCGAGAACTCCTGGTAGTCCACGCCTGCCAGCTCGGCGAGGCGCCCGGGCTTGGCTTCCAACCGGGCCCTCGCCTCAGCATCGGCATAGCCAGTGCGCGGGCCAAGCACCAGGTGCCCCCCTGCCTCGGCATAGGCCCGCAGCCAGTCGAGCAGCTCATCAGTAGCGACATACAGCGCCGGCACCAGCAACACCGGCAGTTCACCAGCCACCTCCCCCGGCTCGCGCGCCGCCAGCTGCCCGTCGTGCACAATCCGCACGGGCGCGCCGGCCTCGAACGCCCCGCGGTAGAAGGCACCGACAATCCGCTCGTAACTGCCGGCGTCACCCGAGCCATCCGGCTGAGCCAACGAGGGCTGCCCCATCAGGCCACGCTTGGACTCGTTCGACCACAACAGTCCCACCTCGGCATCCGGCACCAGTCCATGCAGGTGAGCCTCAGCCGTCTTGATCTCACCACCGAGCACGGCCAACTGCTCATACACTCGGCCCGGCTGCTGGTCATGCGGCAGCACCCCGATCCAGTAGGTCTCGGTGCCGTAGTGCAACGTGTGCCAGTGCCAGTACTCGATCATCCGCGCACCGCGAGCGATCATCGCCCAGGCGACCTGCCGCCACTGCCCGTCGAAGGCGGGCACATTCGTGGCCGGTCCCCCGATGGCGCCAGCATTCGTCTCGGTCACCAGGAACGGCGCCTGCTTGGAGGAGTACATCCGGTCGGCGCTGTGGAAGATCGTCCAGGTGCCTGTGGTCGTCCACCCCTGCGGCACGTTCTCCGGCGACGGCAGGGCCAATCCGTCCTGCATCGTGTAGTACGGGTTTCCCGCCGTCACGTCCAGTGCCCACGTCAGCTCCGGGTCGTCCACACCCGGGCGGGAGTAGGCGATACAGGTCGTCACGAACTTGCCCTCGGGAGCGATCTCGCGAACGATGCCGGCCTGCCAGGCGATGAAGTCGGTGACCAGCTGCGTCTGGAAGCGGCGCCACGCGAGGTCGTACTGCGGCTGCGCGTTGCCGTCGGGCCGCCACAGATCCGCCCACGTGCTGAGCCGGTGCGACCAGTAGGTCAGCCCCCACTCGCGGTTCAGCGTCTCCACATCGCCATACTGATGCCGCAGGTGGTCCACGAACGCCTGGAAGACGTTCTCGTTGTGCAGCAGCTGTAGGCCGGGTTCGTTGTCCACCTGGAAGCCGATCACGGCCGGGTGGTCGGCATAGCGCCCGACGACGGCCCGGATCACCCGTTCGCTGTAGAACTTGTACGCGGCGTGCGTCAGATCCATCTCCTGCCGCGCGCCCCAGTGATTGCGCTGACCGGTGCGCCGCTCCCCCGCGATCTCCGGGTACGTGCGCGCCAGCCACGGCGGCACCGCATAGGTGGGGGTGCCGAGGATGACGTCGATCCCCCGCGCCTGCGCACCGTCGAGCACCGGCTGGAGCCAGTCGAGCTCGAAACGGCCGTCCTCCGGCTCCCAGGTGGACCAGGTGGACTCCCCCACCCGGATCACGCTGAAGCCGGCCTCGGCCATCAGGTCCAGGTCACGCTCCAGGTCGCGGTCGCCGTCGGTGGGGTGGTACTCGACGTAGTAGGCAGCACCGAAACGCACGCGGTCGTTGACGTCGGTGGCGGGCAGGTCAGACAAGGAAGAACTCCTTCGGCAGGTGTGTGCTGGGTTGTGCGTGCGGGTGGCCGGACGGCGCGAACGGGTAGCTACTGCTTCACACCACCGGTCCCCAGGCCGGACTGCCAGTACCGCTGCAGGAACAGGAACGCGATCACCAGCGGCACGATGGAGACCAGCGAACCCGTGATCACCATCGAGAACAACGCCTGCGATCCCGAGCCTGCCTGCGACGTGGACTGCCACTGCGCCAGGCCCACGGTGAGCGGGTACCACTCGGGGCTGTTGAGCATGATCAGCGGCAGGAAGTAGTTGTTCCAGGTACTCACGAGTGCGAACAGCAGCACGGTCACGAATCCCGGCGCCAGCAACCGCGAGACGATGGTGACGAAGATGCGCAACTCACCTGCGCCGTCAACCCTCGCGGCCTCCTGCAAGGAGGGCGGGACAGCCCCATCGGCATACACCCGCATCAAATACACCCCGAACGGGCTCACCAACGACGGCAGGATCACCGCCCACGGGGTATCGGTCAGTCCCACCTTGGCGAACAGCAGGTAGGTGGGGATCGCGAGCGCCGTCAGGGGCACCATGATCGAGCCGAGGATGATCGCGAACAGTGCGGTGCTGCCCTTGAATCGCAACGTGGCGAACGCATATCCGGCTGCGGTGGCGAGCACGGCGGCACCGAGGGCGCTGACTCCGGCGTAGACGACGGTGTTACGGGCCCAGGCGAGAAAGATCCCGTTCTGGAAGGTGAACACGTCGCCGAGGTTGCCGAGCAGACTGAAAGAGTCGGCGAACCACAGCCCGAAGGAGGAGAACAGGTCGGCGTTGGACTTGGTGGAGGCCACCGAGAGCCACCACAGCGGGAGCAGGAAGTAGGCCACGACGGCGAGCATCACCACGGTGAGCAGCATGCTCGGCCGGGCCTTCGCGCCGGGGCGACGACCACGCGAGGTGGGCGTCGAGGATGTGGAAGCGGTCGCCGTCATCGGGTGGCCTCCTTCCGGGAGGTGGTGAGCTGGAAGATGTAGGAGACGACCATGATCACGAAGCCGAGCAGGAAGGCGATCGCGGCCGCGTAGTTCACCTCCTGGCCCACGAAGGCCAGGTTGTAGGCGTACAGGTTCGGGGTGTAGCCGTTGCCGATCACATTCGGGGCGATGGTGCGTAGGATGTTCGGTTCGTTGAACAGCTGGAAGGTTCCGATCACCGAGAAGATGGTGGTCAGCACCAGTGCCGGGCGCAGTGCCGGGATCTTGATGGCGGTGGCGATGCGCACCTCACCGGCACCGTCGACCCGCGCCGCCTCGTAGATCTCGGTGGGGATCGACCGCAGTGCCGAGTACATGATGATCATGTTGTAGCCGATGAACCCCCAGGTGACGATGTTCATGATCGAGAACAACATGAAGTCGGCGGAGAGGAAGTCCGGGCTGCCGAGCCCGGTCGCCTCGCCGAGTTGGGCGAAAGGGCCGAAGTCGGGACCGTAGAGATACCCCCACATGAGCGCCGAGATCACACCGGGAACGGCGTAGGGGATGAAGATCGCCAGGCGCACGAACTTCTGCAGTCGCAAGCGACCCGAGTCCAGCACCAGCGCGAACAACAGCGCCAGGCCGAGCATGATCGGTACCTGCATCACCAGGAACAACGCCATCCGGGCCACGCCGCCGGTGAAGGTGGCATCGCTGAGGGCGCGAGCATAGTTCTCCAGGCCCACGAACGAGGTTCCGCCGATGAGCTGCTCGCGGAACACCGACAGGTAGCCGGAGTAGCCGAGCGGCACGATCAGCATCGCGACGAACACGATCATGAAGGGCAGCACGAACAGGTAGCCGGCGCGGGCTTCCCGACGGCGGAGCGTACTGAGCGTGTTCGCGGTGCGCTGCGGACGTGGCTGGGCCGGGGCAGGGGGTGCGGTGGAGGTCATCGTCGTCTCCTTGGGCATGGGTGACCGGGGCGGGAGCTGCGGTGGGCGGCCGGCAACCGGCCGCCCACCACCGCGCTCACTCGACCGTGAAGCCCTGGGACTCGGCGTACTCGACCAGCTCGGCCTCCCACGCCTGCAGCCCGGCCACGAGATCACCCCGGTCGGCGATAGCGCTGCCGAGAGTCTCGTTGTAGGCGGAGTAGGCGAAGTCCATGAACGGCAGCCACCCGAAGTCATCGGTGGGCACCGTCTCGGAGATCTCCGCGAAGGTGGCGTTCACCTGCTGGCCGCCGTAGAACTCGGATTCCTCGGCGAGGAACTCCTCGGACTCGAGGATGCTGAGCGATGGCGGGAACAGGAACTGTTCCTCGGCGAAAGCTGTGGCGGGCTCTTCGTCGACGTTGATCCACCGGGCCAGTTCGGTCGCCGCGATCGGGTTGTCGGTCGAGGAGAGGACCGCGTCGGTGGACCCACCCCAGTTGCCGGAGATGTTCTGGCCTTCCTCCCACTGCGGCAGCGTGGAGGCGGCCCACAGGCCACTGGTGTTGCCGGCGGTTCCCTGCAGGAACACCGGCCCCCAGGCGGCCACCTGCCAACTGGCGTATTTGCCGTTGGCGAGCGCCTGGTACCACTGGTCGTTGAAGTCCGGATCGACCGAGACCAGGTCGTCGGCGATCAGACCCTGCCAGTACTCGACCACCTGAAGCACCTCGGGAGAGTCGAGGTCGATGGTCACGGTCTCTGCGCCGTCGAAAGCGAAGGGGCGGGCCCCGGCCTGCCAGAGCAGCCCGACGAACTGGCCCGGATCGTTGCCGGGCATGTTCGTGAGGTAGCTGTCCGGCATCGCCTCGCGGTAGTCGGCGGCGGCCTGCGCGAACTCGTCCCAGGTGGTGGGCACCTCGATGCCGGCGTCGGCGAACAGGTCGGTGCGGTAGAGGCTGCCGAGCGGGCCGGTGTCCTGCGGGATGCCCCACAGGCCGCTGTCGGCCGACACCTGACTCCACACCCAGTCCGGGTAGGCGGCGGAGAGGTCCTCCTGCAGGTACGGGGTGAGGTCGAGCAGGTCGCCGCCAAGGCGGAAGGAGGCCAGGTGCTGGTACTCCACCTGGGCTACGTCGGGGGCACCCGAACCGGCCTGGATCGCTGTGCGCATCTGCTGGTAGTGCTCGGCGCCCTGACCGACGTTGACGTAGTCGACATCGATCTCGGGGTAGGCCTCTTCGAACATGTCCACCTGGTTCTGGATGTCGGGCACCCAGGACCAGAAGGTGAGTTCGGTGGGAGTGCTCATCGCCTCTTCGAACTGTTCGGCGGTGATCGCCTCGGTCTCGCCGCCACCGTTGCCGGAGTCGGAGCCGTCCTCGGACCCGCCGGTGCAGGCCACGAGCGCCAGGGCGCTCAGGGAAGCCACCACCGGGGCTGCGGTTCGGCGGAAGGGGTGCGGTTTCATGAGTGCTACTTCCTCGTAGACATCAGGGGTGGTCGGCCCGGATGGGCCTGGGTGGTCGCCTCAGCGACCAGGCGCCGGCGGCGGGGCGGTGCTCCGCCGGACGACGAGCTCGGGGGTGACGATCAGGCGATCGTCATGGTGGTCGGCGTGGTTGGTGGCGCCTTCGTCCACCAGGGAGGTGAACATCTCGACGGCGCGGTCGGCCAGCTCTTGGAAGTCCTGTTTCACGGTGGTCAGTGGGACGGGGAGGTATTCGGCGTCGGGGATGTCATCGAAGCCGACCACCGAGACGTCCTCGGGCACCCGGCGGCCCGCTTCTGCCAGCGCGCGCAGCAGTCCGATCGCCATCTGATCGTTGCCGACGAACACGGCAGTGACGTCAGGATCGGCGGCGAGCCGGCGGCCGAGCTCGTAGCCGGAGCGGGACGTCCAGTCGCCCATCGCGGGCGTCGTGAGCGGACGGCCCGCCGATCGGAGCGCCTGCTGCCAGGCTTCGGTGCGGGCGGCGGCGGAGTGCCAGGCGGCTGGACCGGCGAGGTGGTGCACAGTCCGGTGGCCGAGTGTGAGCAGGTGCTCGATCGCCGCACGCGCTCCTGCTTTCTGATCGGTGACGGCTGCGGGCAGATGCATCCCCTCGGGCGGATCGCCGACGACGACGGCCGGCTTGCCGTGCAGCTCGGTCTCGTCCACGCCGTCGGAGGTGAGCAGGCTGCCCATGAGCAGGCCGTCCACGCCGCTGTCGACGAGCCGGCGGATCGCGGCAGTGACCGTCTGGGCGTCCCCACCTTCGGCGGAGGCGATCAGCACGGCCAGACCGGCGCGGCCGGCGGCGCGCTCCAGGCCCAGCAACTCCGCCGAGGGCCCATACAGGGGCGTAGCAGGGGTAAGGATCCCGACGGCGTTGCTGCGCTTGCTGACCAAGGCGCGGGCTGCGGCGTTGGGCCGGAAGCCCAGCTCGGCGATGGCAGCGTTCACACGCTCCCGGACGGCGTTGCTCACGTTCGCCTCGCCGCGCACCACGCGGGAGACGGTCTTCTGGGAGACCCCTGCGCGCTGGGCGACGTCGGTCATGACAGGTCGCGGTGCGCTGCCGGTGGCATCATCGCCCCTCGTTGACTGCGCAGTCATCTTGGTCATGACTACGTAGTCAACATCGTGTGGCGCGCCCCGTCAACCCCCCACCGGAATCAAACGTCGAATTGGCTGTTCACCCGCCCCACTCCCCGGAATCAAACGTCGATCTGGCTGGCCTGACCAGCCGAATCGACGTTTGATTCCGACAAGAGGGCGTCAGCCCGACTCGACGACGGGCGGACCGGGGCGACGGGCGGACTGGGCGATGGTCCGGGCCGGGCCGGGCCGGGCCGGGCCACTACAGGGTGACTTCGCGCCCCTGATCGGCCGAGGCATAGCACGCATCGATCACGTGGGTGCGCAGCAGCCCCACCTCACCGTGCGAGCCAGACCCACCGCGTACCAGCTCGACGAAGTCGGCCACGTTGGCCTCATGCCCGGCGTCGGGGAGCATGTCCGGGACGAGATTCGCGGGAATCCCGTCCACATCGGTGGTCACGTGGATCTGCGGGGCGTCGGGGCCCTCGACCTCGATCCGCGCACCACCCTCGGTGCCGAACAGCTCCAGGTAGAACCGGTCGTGGTCGACGAACTGCGCCCAGCTGGCCTCGAGCATCAGGGTGGCGTCGTTGTCCAGGCGGAGCAGGGCTGTGCCCAAGTCCTCCACCTCGTAAACCGCGGTGTCCCCGGCAGTCCGGGCGCCCACGCCATAGCTGCCACCACCCAGGCCGCGCGGACCGAACTCGGCGTAGGTCGAGGCTGAAACAGTCCGCACACCCGGTTCACCGAGCACGTGCAGCGCCAGGTCGAGTGCGTGGATCCCGATGTCCATCATCGGCCCGCCACCGGCGGACTCCTTGCGGGTGAACCACGTACCCAGCCCGGGGATGCCCTTGCGCCGCACCCAGCCGGCCTTGGCGTAATAGACCCGGCCGAGCACACCGTCGGCCACCAACCTGTGCAGCGTTCGTGCCGGCGCGCGGTGGCGCTTGTTGAAGGTGATCTCCAGCGCCCGGTCCGCGGCCTGCGCCGCCTCGGCCATCCGCTCGGCGTCGGCAGCAGTGGGCGCCATCGGCTTCTCGCACAGCACGTGCACCCCGGCGCCCAGCGCGGCGATCGCCATCGGCGCGTGCAGGGCGGTGGGTGTGGCGATGCTCAGCACGTCGAGGTTCGCCTCGGCGAGCATCGCCTCCAGGCTGGTGTACCGACCTGGGACGTCGTAGCGGCTCCCGAGTTCGGCGAGCAGGTGCTCTTCCATGCCAGCCAGGCCAACCAGCTCCACGCCGCCGAGCGCGTCATACCCAGCCATGTGCTGCTGCCCGGCCCAACCGAGGCCGACCACGCCGGCGCGCAGTGGTGCGTTCGCCGTCACCTGACTCATCGGCGACCCTCCTGCCCTGCCTGCATACCCGGAGCAACGCGCGCAAAGTCATCCGCGCTGAATCGCGGCGCGGGCTGGCTCACCACATCGGGCCGCTCGAACGTCGCCCGCGGCGAGGGTGCCGCCCACAGCACTCCGTTGGCGATGACGCGCTGCACGTCGGGGTGGTGATAGACGGGATAGCCCTGGTCGCCCGGGGAGAAGTAGAAGACCTTGCCCTTGCCACGGCGCCAGGTGCAGCCGGATCGGAACACCTCGCCACCGGTGAAGGAGGAGATGAAGACCAGCTCGTCCGGCTCGGGAATGTCGAACAGCTCCCCATACATCTCCTGACCCTCGATCCGGATCGGGTGCGGGACGCCGTCGGCAATCGGGTGGTCGGGCTTCACTGTCCAGACCAGCTCGGTGTCGTTGCTGTCCCGCCACTGGAGCGAGCAGGTGGTCCCCATCAGCGACTTGAAGATCTTGGAGAAGTGCGCCGAGTGGAGGACCAGCAGGCCCATCCCGGCGAGCACGCGATCGTGCACCTTGCGCACCACGGCGTCATCGACCTTGTCATGACCCATGTGGCCCCACCACGTGAGCACATCCGTGGTGTCCAGCACCTCGTCGGTGAGGCCATGCTCGGGTTGGTCAAGGGTCGCTGTGCGCACGTTGACCTGCTCGCCCAGGAGCGAAGAAATCGCATCGGCGATCGTGGTGTGCATGCCGTCCGGGTAGAGAGCAGTCATGTGCTCGGCGTCGTGGAACTCGTGCAAGTTCTCGCCCCACACGGTGACGTTCAGCGGACTCGAGGAAGTTGATTCGCGCATCGAATCAACCTATCAGGGTGAAGGCTGCCACCATGACCAGTGAGCGCCTGAACTGTTCATGTCACCGACCCCGGCGCGATACAGATCGAGTACCGAATCGAGGCAGTCGTGACGGGATCCGGCATACCCGTAAGCGCGTCCAGGCTGAAACTCGCAAGCGTTCCCGATCGCTGGTTCGCGACATACAGGAACCCATCCGAGATCACGGCGTCCCATGGGTAGTCCCCACCACTGGGAGTGGTCTCCACCAGTCGTGGCTTCCCAGTGATGTCGAAGGTCGCGATGGTGTTCGGACCCCGGTTGAGCACGTAGCAGTACCGCCCCTGCGGATCGAGCACCACAGCCGAGGGGTAGCACTCCCCCGCCTCGCCAGGCGGTCGCGTGGACACCGGCTCACCCACCGCGCCGGTCGCCAGATCGACCGGAATCAACGTCGCGGCAAGTTCTCCGACGACGTAGGCGCGGGAACCGCGGGCGACCATGTGCCGCGGCCCGGTCCCGGGAGGAACCCTGAGCTCACCGCGCCGGACCAAGCCTCCCGCAGCCGTCAGCTCGTACCGCACGATCTGATCCCCACCCAGCTCAACGACGTAGACATCACCCTCAGGTCCCGGCGGTGGTGATCATGTGCGGGTGCGCGGCGTCCTGCCGAGGACTGCATGGGCCGCTGCCTACCAGCCGCTCCGTATGCGAGGCCCGTTCGGGGGTGCCGTCCGCCCGCAACGGGAACACGCTGACGTTCCCACCTTCGTAGTTCGCGACCAGGACAAACCGCCCGCTCGGGTGCAGGCTGAGATGGCAGGCCACCTCACCGCCGGTCGGCTGAGTTGCCAGTCGTCGCCACCCGTCGCCGGCTCGTTGCCATGCTGTCAGCGTCGATCCGAGAACGCTGTAGGCCACCTGACGCTGCGCGTCGTAGGCCAGGTACATCGCACCCGCCGACTGATCGCTCCCAGACGCCCTCTCGACCGGCGTGACGTCGACGATATCCCCGTCCGCGACTGCCACCGTGGCAATCCCTTCTCCCACGATCCCGTCATGAAGCGCGGCGCTTCCCACCAGCAGTTCCATACATCCCGTCCATCATTGGTCAGAAGATTCAAACTATTGATCGTTGCTTCAAACAAACAGAATACCGTAGAGTCGTCGGGACAGAGCATTCGCGGCGGTCACCAGGAGGCCCGATGACGGACGACGGTCCGCGCGTCGTAGGCGCGGAACGCGTGCTGACGGTGCTGCGCGAACTCGCCCAGCGCAGCAATGGGGCGAGCCTGGACGAGCTGAGCCAGGCCGTCGGCGGATCGAAACCGACCATCCACCGGGCCCTGGCGTCGTTGCGCAAGATGGGATTCGCCCGGCAGGACGAGCGAGGCTCCTACCTCCTCGGGGATGAGTTCATCCGGCTCGCGTTCGCCAACCACGAGGAACGCCCGGAATACCTGAGGATCCAGCCGGCACTGCAGTCCTTGGCGCACCGGTTCGGCGAGACGGTGCACTACGCCGTGCTCGATGGTTCCTCCATCGTCTACCGCGCGAAGGTCGACCCCGCCGAGGGCAGCGTCCGGCTCACCTCGACGATCGGCGGCCGCAACCCGGTGCACAGCACAGCCTGCGGGAAGTTGCTGCTCTCCTTCGCCCTCACCAGTGATGATGGCGTCCGCGCCTGGGCGCGCAAGGCCGAGCTGGTCTCCCGCACGCCCCGCACGATCACCGATCCGGACCGGTTCGCCGCCGAGCTCGCCCAGATCCGCAAGCGCGGCTATGCCACCGAGGCCGAGGAGAACGAGACCGGGATCAGCTGCCTCGCGGTTCCGGTCTGGCTCGGCTCGCCCACCCTTCCCTCGGGCGCCGTCAGCGTGAGCGCACTGACCTACCGGACCTCGCTGGACTCACTCGTGAACGCGGTGGCCGAGATCCAGGAGATCGTGGGGACGCCGCGATGACCGCACCGATCATTCTGCGCGGGGGCACGATCGTCGACGGCACCGGCGCCCCACCCAGGCTTGCGGACCTACGGATAGAAGGAGCCGCCGTCACCGGGATCGGGACGCTCCCGCAGCGCCCGGGCGAGGTGGAGGTGGACGCCACCGGACGGCTCATCATGCCGGGGTTCATCGACGCCCACTCCCATGCCGACGGGCAGGTGTTCGCCCCTGAGGTGCAGCTGGCGCTGCTGCGCCAGGGAGTCACCACGATCGTCACGGGGCAGGACGGCGTCTCTTACGGTCCCGCGCACGACTCAGCGGCCGCGTGGTCGGCGTCGTACTTCGCCGGGATCAACGGCCGGCTCCCCCAGGCGTGGTCCGACGGCGTCACGTGGGCAGAGCTGCGCCGGTCACTGACCGGTTCAGTGCGAGTGAACACCGCTCACCTGCTCCCGCACGGAACGCTGCGCTACCAGGTGGCCGGGCTGTCGCCCGAGCTGGATCGGTCTCAACGGCACGGCCTGTTGGAGTTGGTGGCGCAGGGTCTCGCCGACGGCGCCGTGGGTCTGTCGACTGGGCTGCACTACGTGCCCGGCCTGTACGCGGACGTCGACGAGCTGTCCCAGATCGGGGGACTGCTGGCCGAGGCCGGGCGACCGTATGTGACACACATGCGCGGGTACGAGGACGAGTCTGTCGTCGGCCTGGGCGAGGTGCACCAGATCGCTGCCGCCAGTGGCGTGGCCGTGCACGTCTCCCATCTGCACGGCCCGGCCAGTCTCCTCACCCGCCTGCTGGACGATGCCGCTGATGACGGCGTCGATCTGACCTTCGACTCCTACCCCTACCTGCGCGGCTTCTCGCTGCTGACGATCCCCCTGCTACCCCCGGAGTTGCTCGCACTGGCCCCTGGCGACCTGGTAGACGCGCTCAGTTCACCCGGTACCGCGGGCGACGTGCGGCGGCACTGGGAAGCCTCGGACTACGCAGCTTTCGACAAAGCCACGATCGCCCACGCCCCGGGCTTCGAGGTCGCGGAAGGGCTCACGCTGAGGGCAGCGGCCGAGCGGGCCGGCAGCGAGCTGGACTCGTTTGCCATCGAGTTGCTGCGAGCCACTGGAGGTGCGGTCACGGCGGTGTTCGAGCAGCCGCCCACGAACAGCGAGGCCGATATGCGTGCCCTGCTGCGGCACGACGGTCAGCTCGGCGGTTCGGATGGCATCTTCGTCGGCGGGCACCCGCACCCCCGTGCGCGGGGCACGTTCTCGCGCTTCCTCGGCCACCACGTGCGCGAGCTCGGCGATTGGACCTGGGCGCAGGCCGCGGAGCACCTCGCCGCCCGCCCCGCTGAACGGTTCGGACTGGGCAACCGCGGCATTCTGCGTGAGGGCGCGACGGCGGACGTACTACTCATCGACCCCAGCCGGGTCACCGACCGGGCAACCTACGCCGAACCGACCCTGCTCAGCGAGGGCATCGAGGACGTGTGGGTGGGCGGAGAGCAAGTCCTCCACGAAGGCAACCTGACCGCCACGCTCCCGGGCCGAGCCTTGACCTGGGACTACTGACCACCACCCGATGAATCACCAAGGAGAAAACGAGCATGCCTGAGTTCATCATCAGCGACGACCTGCCCACCCCAGCCGGCCCGTACTCGCACGTGGCCAGCCATGGCGACACCGTGTGGACGGCCGGATTCGGCCCGATGGATCCGGCCACCGGGGACGTCCCCGAGGGCATCGAAGCGCAGACCGATGCGGTCATCGACAACGTCGAACGCGCCCTGGCCGCCGCCGGTCTCACGCTCGCCGATGTCGTGAAGGTCACCGTGCACCTGGAGCACCTGCACGAGCACTTCGCCGCGTTCAACGAGGTCTACGGACGGCGCTTCACCGGTACCCGCCCGGTGCGCACCACCGTCGGTTCGACCCTGATGAACATCCTGGTCGAGATCGACGTGGTCGCCGCCAGGTCCCACTGATGACGATCGGATCGACCGGCGACTGGGCGATCGACTGGACGCACAAGAGCTTCCCGCCGTCCGGAGAGGGCGTGCGCGCCGACTCGATCGGGGATCAGGGCTGGCATGCACTCACCGACTTCTCCACCCCACTGGCGGTGCTCCATGAGGACGCGCTCGAGCACAACCAACGGGTGATGAGCGACTTCTGCTCCCGTCACGGCGTAGCGCTCGCCCCGCACGGCAAGACCACCATGTCGCCCGAACTCATCGGCCGGCAGCTCGCCGGCGGCGCCTGGGGCATGACGGCGGCGACCGCCTGGCAGGCCCGGGCCATGATCACCATGGGCGCGACGCGGGTGATGATCGCCAACGAATGCCTCGACCCCGTGGGGTTGTGCTGGTTGGTCGAGCGGATGGCAGCCGATGCCGGGCTCGAGGTGCTGGTCTTCGCCGACAGCACGGACGCGGTCGATCAGATGGGCCAGATCGTGGCAGGCGCCACGCGACCGCTTCCGGTGCTCGTGGAGGTAGGCGAGCCGGACGGACGGGCGGGCCTACGAGACCACGATACCGGTATCGCAGTCGCCGAAGCGATCGCCGGGACCGCGGGGCTGCGGCTGGCTGGGGTCGCGGGTTTCGAGGGTGTGGTCGGTAGTTCACGGACGGACGCGACCGAGGCTGCCGCCCGAGCGTTCCTGACGCGGATGCGCACCCTCGCCGTGGACCTGCTCGACCAGGGTCTGCTCTCGCCCGGGGCGATCCTGACCGCCGGCGGCAGTATGTACTTCGACCTCGTCGCCGAGGAGCTCACGGGTGTTCCGGGTACCGAGGTCGTGCTGCGCTCCGGCTGCTACCTGATTCACGATCACGGCCTCTACGCCGATGCCACCCCGCTCGGCGGCCCTGACGGTCTGCAACCCGCGCTGGAGGTCTGGGCTCGCGTGCTCTCCACCCCCGAGGCGGGCCTGGCCATCCTGGACGCCGGCCGCCGGGACATCTCCTCCGACGCCGGGATGCCGCCGCTGCGGGCCCGCTTCCGCGACGGACACACCGAACCCATCCCCGATGGTGCCGCACGTATCCGCACCTTCAACGACCAGCACACCATCGTCGAGACCAGCCACCTGCGCGTCGGTGATCTCGTCCAACTCGGTATCTCCCACCCGTGCACCACCCTCGACCGATGGCGAGCCATCCCGGTCATCGACGACCAGTACCGCGTTCGCAGCTCCGTGCGCACCATCTTCTGACCCGCTCACCGACCACAAGGACCACCATGGCCACGACACCAGTCGTCCTCATCACCGGTGCCGCCGGAGGCATCGGATCGGCGATGGCGCGCCGATTCGCCGCCGACGGCGCCGCCCTCGAACTCGTCGACGTCCGCCCCGACGGACTCGCGGACGTGGCCGCAGGGCTCGTGAAGCACGGTGTGGCTGTGCACACCCACACCGCCGACATCACCGACGAAACCGCCGTCGATGCTCTCTTCGCCGAGATCAACGACCGGACGCGCGGCGTCGATGTGCTCATCAACAACGCGGCCTACGCCTACGACGAGGACCTGCATGAGACCACGCCCGACCGATGGGACGAACAGGTCGCCATCGCCCTGCGCGCCCCCTACCTGTGCACCAGGGCCGCCCTGCCCACCATGCGCGAACGAGGCCACGGGGTCGTCTGCAACATCTCCTCCGTCAACGCCTACCAGTACTACGGCAACGCCGCCTACAGCGCCGCGAAGTCGGGCCTCAACTCCCTCACCCGCAGCACCGCCGTGCGCTACGGCCGCGACGGGATCCGCGCCTTCGGCCTCGGCGTCGGCACCGTCATCACCCCCGGCGCCTGGGACGAACGACGCCGCAGAGACCCCGGCATCATCGACCGCGTCACCCGCTGGTACCCGGCCGGCCGCCTCGGCACCCCCGAAGACATTGCCAACGCCGCAGCCTTCCTCAGCTCCGAGGACGCATCCTGGATCACCGGAACCACCCTCATGATCGACGGCGGGCTGACCGCAGGGAACAACCTACTCGCTGCCGACGTCCTCTCCGGCGAGAACTGAGGTTTCGGGTCAGCGGAGGACGTCGTCGATGCTGGTGGCGTCGGTGAAGCGGTCGACCCAGGCGTCAAGCCGATCGGGTGCCGCGGCCTGGATCCGCGCGGTCTGCTCGGGGGTTAGGGGGCCGAATCGCTTGACCAGCAGACGGGTCAACGTACGCGCGACCCCTTCGGAACGTCCTTCGGCCCGCCCTTCGGAACGTCCTTCGGCCCGGCCCTGCGCGACGCCTCGTTCGAGTGTGGTGGACATATAAGCCTCCTGTGCTTCCGGCCCGAGCTGATCGAAGAACGACTTCAACTCGTCTCGTTCTGTGTCACTGACCTGGTAGGCGTACTTCATGACAATTGCGAACGTCTGATCCGCCTGGGCTCGGCGAACCAGGTCCAGCACGTCGGCAGTGAACTCGTCCAGCACCTCTGCCAGGTGCTGCTGGCGAGGAGTGACCCGGACTCACCTCAGAGGCTGTGGACAACCAGTCATCGGGACCGCGTCTCACCGACGCGAATGCGCAACCACCCGCGACGAGGGTGGCTTGAGTGTCGAAATCTTGCCCCCAATGTCAAGTGGTCGTTGCGACAGTGAGGAGTTGGTTGAGGGCTTGGGCGGG
>NZ_VSMB01000005.1 GCF_009805705.1 Ruania rhizosphaerae | reverse complement strand
AGCCATCACGACCTCCCACGATCACCACTTGTCGCAACGACCGTATGAATCCACCGCCGATCCACGACACCCAGGCCGCCCTCGTGGTCACGAGGAAGCAGCCGGCACCGCAACGCTCCCCACCGACCGTCCCACCGTCCCGTCCGCTGCCCGTTCCACGGCGTTGTACAGCACGGCCGCACCGTCCGGCGTGAAGCAGGGGTGCGGGTGGAAGGGGTGATCACGCACCTGCGTCCGAGCGAGCTCGGTGCGCACCCCGGTGGCACGATCGATGTGGACCACGGAGCTCTGCCCGTCGGCACCGGCCCATCCTCGCCCCGGAGACCCATCGAGACCCGTGGTGTCAACCACCACGGCCCGGCCATCACGGCTGATACCGCAGTGCCAGTCACGCACGGCCCGCGAGACCAGCACCGGTGCGCGCCCGTCAGCGTGCACCAGGTAGACACCGCGGGGACCGACGGGACTGTCACCGTAGGCGACCACCACGGCCGCGGCGTCGTGGAATACCCACCGTTCATGGCCGAGCCACACGTGCCCACCAGCGCGCCCATCAGGGTCGGCGAGCCGAAACTGATCGACGACATTCACGCCGCCGGGAGCCGCTGTGGCATGCCACGCCCACACGCGATCGGACACGCTCCCGGCGGGCCCCTCGTGGGAGTAGGCAACCCAGGCCTCGTCGTGCGGGCAGTAATGGGCGTGATTGGCGTACCACCCATGGCTCACCACCAGCCGGGACCGGCCGGTCCCGCGTTCGATCTCAAGGATCTCGCTCACTCCCGCACGGCGCCGGACGATCAGCACCCTGGCGCCGTCACGCGAGATGCTGCACAGCCCGTCCAACTCCCACCCCGGCGGCACCTCGTACGCGACGTCCACAGCTGTGCCATGCAGGTCCCGGGCGATCACGCGCCCACCCCACGAGCTCACCAGGACCTCGGCGTCCAGCGCGACATCGAACCAGAGCACCGCCCCGGAACCCACCTGCGGAAACCACTCCGGACCGATCAGCGCCTCGCTCGCGCCACCGTGCAGGTCCACTCCGGCGATCCACGGCTGCGACCCGTAGACCCCGAGCGCGACACATCGACCACCGCCGTAGAAGCCGTTCGCGTGCGGGTAGGTGAGGTAGGAGTTCCGGGGGCCCACTGTCGACGCCATCACCGCACACCTGCGCCCATGCCGCTGACCGGGGCGTCGAGCTCGTCGAAGCCGCACATCTGGAGCCCGTACGACGCCGCTTCCTCGAGCACCTGTACGAGCCGCTCCGGGTGCACGTGATGGTGCTCGCTGCGTTCGGCGATGTCGTGGGCGTACAGCACCAGCACGCCACCGTCGTCAGCCAGGGTGCGTAGCAATGCCGAGAGAACGCCTGCATCGTCGAGATGGGAGGAGGTCCCACGCCCGGTATCCCAGCCGCGGGCCGGCAGCACCCGCCGGGAAGGAACTTCCGCCGCGATGGCCCTCCGCGCGCTGGCCAGGTCGAGGCCACGCTCCCCGCCGCCCCGGAGCCGGTCGAACGTGCCCAGCAACGTGTGATCGCTGACGGCGTCCCGTCGGCTGTTCGGGTAGGCGAAGGTTTGCGCACGGGCACCCAGGGCGCGGAGCGCCTGCACGCTCGGGTCGATCTCGCGCCGCAGGTACTCCGGCGCTCCCCAGGCAGCGATCGTCTCGTCGGCGTTGCGGTGGCGCGCGCCGTGCGAGCCGACAGTGTGCCCTGCCCCCAGCAGCCGGCGGAGGCCGGCCTGCTCGCGCTCGTCGAGCAGGTCGGCCTCCACCACGAAGAACGTCACCCGGGCGCCGGCGGTCTCGAACGCTGGCAATGCCCGCACCCAGTTGCCGATGTTCCGGTCATCGAAGGTGAGCAGCAACCGTGCAGTCATGGTCTCCCCCTGGTCTGCAGAGGCCGACGGCGGAAGGTGAGTTCCGCCGTCGGCCTCCTTCTCATGTGTCCGGCTCGAGCGGCCAGGCCACCATCGGTCAGGCGGAACCGTCCAGCCCGACGATCTGCACCGTGCGGAACTTGCTCGGATCCTTCGGCGCGCCACCGACACCGCTGCCCCACTCGATGTACCCGGAGCGGGCATCGGCGCCGACCACGTCACCGTCGGCGTCGTTGACCAGGAACGACAGACCCCACACGCCCGCAGGCGGACCGTCATAGCCAAGAGAAGCCCACGGGATCGTCAGGTCGTAGGTGGTGGTGTCGGCTGCCTCGTCGCGAACGATGTCCGCCTCGGCACCCGGAGTGAGACCGGCACTCTGCCCGGCCGGCGGGGCGAAGGTGTACACGATCGGCCCGTCGTCGTACAACGAGGCAGCGATCTCCACCCGTTCACCGCCCAGCACCGTGGGGAAGAGATCGTAGGTGTTGAACTGGATGGAATCGACCTGCCAGCTCAGCGCCGGGTCGGATCGGTCGGCCAGGTGCACATCGTCAGTGATCGTCGCGTGCATCACCAGCGCGTCGGCGGTAGCCGTGAACCGCAGATCACCGCCGAGGTCCGCCGCGCCGTCGCGGGTGCCACCCCGGATCGAGCGCCACTGGCCGATGTCGTTCAGGTCGATCTGATCCAGCGTGGGCGCATCGGCGGGCTCGACAGGCGAGAAGCTCACCGCACCCTCATCCGTCTTCACCTGACCCGATGCCAGGATGGTCACGGTGTAGGACTGGTTGGTGAACACACGCGGGTCAGCGACCGGTATCGATACCGTTCCGGATTCACCGGCGGGCACGGGGGCCACATCGGTCTCGATACCTGCCGCACCACCCACGGACCAGTCGATCTCCTCGATCGGAAGGGCCGCCGTCGTGGAGTTGTTCGCGATGGTGACGTCCAGCGCGTACTCCAAGCCAGCGTCAGTAGAGGCGATACGGGGCCGCACCGACACCTCGAAGGGTTCGATCACCTCGGTGGTGGCGCGCACCCGGGTGCCGGCATGCTGCGTCCACGGCCGACCACGATCGCGTGCGCTGACGATGTCGACGGTGATCTCGCGCTCGCCGAGCAGCGCGGTGGCCGGAACAGTGAGCGTGGCCTGCGCGCCTGGACGGACCTGCGCCTCCTGCTCGACACCGTCGATGCTGACCACCACGCTCGGCGGCAGCGGACCGGGACGGTCGAAGGACACCGTGACCGGCACCTCGTTGCCCTGCACCACCTGGGCAGGAATCTCCACCTGAACCGGGGCGCTCGCCGAGGCGATCTGCACCTCACCACCGACGAACACCGGGGAGCCGGTGAGCTCGAGGGTGTAGTCCCCGGCGCCGATCTGCTGCTCCTGGCCGAACTGGTCGGTCAGGGTGAACCCGTCGGCGGAGGTGACGGTGACGTAGTCGCTGCCGGTGCTCCACATGACGCGGTTGGTGCGCTCCCCGTCGGTGTAGGGGAAGGAGTAGGCGGAGTCGGAGCCGAGGTCGTCTCGGTCGCCTTGCTCGAGCCCGAGGGTCTGCCGGATCAGCGTGGCGTGCGAGACGAATCCGGGCTTGGGGGTGATGCCGTGCACGGCACCGTACTCGTAGCCCTCCACGCTGGGGCACACCCACTGGTGACAGGAGGTGGCATCCGCGCGGTTGATGAGCCCGAAGTTGTTCTCACGCTCGTCGGGGCTGAAGCCGTCGTCGTAGAGGTCGTACCAGATGTGCTCGTCCACGCCGGCAGCCTGGGCGAGTACCAGGGCGCGGATCGCCTGGTCGGCCTGCTGCGCCTGGGTGGATCCGGCGGTGTGGGTGGGGTGTCCGTTCTCGGTGACCCGGATCGGCATGTCCGGCGCCTCCGCACGCACCATCTGCACCAGTTGCGGCAGGTTCTCGATCAGATCCGTGCCCTCTTCGGGCGGCGTGCCCGGACCGTTCTCGGCGTACCCGTAGTAGTTCACGCCGTAGGTGTCGATGAGGTCAAGACCGCCTTGGTCGATGAAGCCCTCGGCCCATTCGAGTTGCACGCCAGCGGTCACCGGAGCGATCACGTTCGCCTCGGGATCGGCGCCATGGATGGCGGCTGAGGTGGGCTCGAGGACCTCCAGGTAGCAGGCGGGGGTGAGCCCGCAGGAGCCGTTGTTGAACCCGGAGGAGTTGTACTCGTTGAGGATGCCCACGTCGTGGGTGATGCCGTTCGAGGAGTAGTACTCGGCCGTGGCGCCGGCGTAGGCGGCGAAGGCGGCGATCGCCTCGTCGCTGGCGGGGGTGCGGCCGTCGTCGTAGAGCGAGTGGGTCAGGCCGGCGTTCCACATCGTGTCGATGCCCCGGCTGTTGAGCTCAGTGGTGACGCGCACCCCTTCTGACTCAAAGCCGTACACGCCCAGTTCGCTCTCGACCTCTCCCCAGGTGGTCTCCATCCGGCCGATGCCGTATCCGGCGAGCTCCATCGCGTCGGTCAACGCCTCGGTCTCGGCATCCGGCTGCCAGCCGCGGTGGAACTGGGCGCCGAAGGTCGCCTCGTCGCCGTCCCAGCCCTCGGGTGGAGCCTCGAGAACGGCCAGGGAGGCGTGCCGGGTGACGGGTTCGCCGTTGATCGTGGCGGTCACGTCGATCGTGTAATACCCCACACCGAGGTGGTTCAGGTCGATCGAGGCGTCACCGCCCGTCACCGCGGTCGCCCCGGTCTCCAGGGCGACACCCTGGGAGTCGTTCAGCTGCCAGGTGACCTCCTCGGCCGGGGTGGCCACCTCGATCGCAGCCTCGCCCGTACCGAAGATCGTGGAGGGGCTCATGATCGCCAGCGACTCCAGGGCGGCGAGCGGGGCGTCGGTGAAGGTGACCTCCACACCGGAGAAGCAGACCGGCGGCATGCTGCCTTGAGCGGCCTTGACGTTGAGGCGGAAGTCGTAGCCGTTGGAGCGGTTCGCGAAGTTGATGTTATTCAGTTCGAAGGACGTCGTGCGCCAGGTGTGGGTGTCGGTGAGCTGCTGGTTGCGAGAGCCGGTCCACGGGTTGGACTTCGAGTCGTAGTGGATGTCGAACCCGCCGGTGCCGACGTCGTAGTAGTCGACGGTGATGACCGCCCGGGTCGCGTCCTCGGGGATCACCTCATCGGCCACGTCCACATAGGCGTAGCGCACGTAAGGGTCGTTCTGCATCTGCCAGCACTGCACGCCATCCACCGTGGTGCTCACTGCTGCTGGATCGGTTTCCCGATCACCAGGCCGCACACGGTCGACCCCAGTGAGCTCGGGCGACGCTGTGAAGTTGACCGTCGCATCGGGAGCGATCGCGTGGGCGGTCGGTGCCACTGACCCCAGAGATAGGGCCACTGTGGCCGCCAGAGTGGCGGTGGTCAGGCCCGCGATCGCGGGCCGGGTTCGTCCTCGAGGACGCATGGTATCTCCTACATTCGACGTCACTGTCTCGAGTTTGCGAGAAAGCGCTTTCGCACACTCTTGATGGTGACGATAGCGCCCCACGGACCACGCGCACAAGGCCAGCAGCCGCGGGGGCAGTGGCCGCTGAGACGTCCGGGCACCCTGGCGTCGGCTCTCATCGAGCACGACGGCGGAGCACCGGCTGCTCCGGCAGGTCACCGGGCCTACAGGTCACTGGGCCGCCGTGGCGCCCTGCGATGTGTGGCCGGTCGCGGGTGCGGCGACCCTACGGGCGCAAACCATCTCGAAACGCCGACACCAGTGCGCGCTCGTCCGGGAGGCCCTCCCGGTCCTCCTGGGAAAGTTCGTACCGGCTCACGGCAATGGGCTGGTTGGTTCCCGCCAGGGAATAGCGCACCACGGTGTCGCTCTTGTCGGCGACCATGAGAATACCCACCGTGGGGAGGTGTTTCTCCGGCAGTCGTAGCCGGTCATCGATCACGGAGACATAGAAGCCCAGCTGGCTCGTGTGCCCTGGTGCGAACCGCTCGGTCTTGAGCTCGATCACCACGTAGCGCAGTTGTTCGACATGGAAGAACACCAGATCCGCATAGAAGTCCGAACCATCCACCTCGAAGTGGACCTGCCGGCCCACGAAGGCGAAGCCATGACCCAGCTCTCGCAATGTGTCCACGATGCGCGAGGTGAGGCGATCCTCGAGCTGTCGCTCGCTGATACCACTATCGACCGAGAGGAAGTCGAGAGTGTACGGATCCTTCGTCAACTGCTGCGCCAGGTCCGAGTCGGGCGAATCCAGCGCCGAAGAGAAGTTCGTCGGCGCTGCTCCTGCTCGCTCATGCAGACGCGTCGAGATCTGCGCCGCCAGGACTGGCCGCGACCACCCGTGATGAAGATCCTTCGCCGCATACCAGTCACGCAGTTCCTGGGAATCGAGCTTGTCGAGCAACTCGATGACATGGCCCCATGGCAATTGTCCAACGGACCGTTGGACAATTGCATCCTCCATCGGCCACGCCTCGGCAAGACGACGCATGTAGAAGAGGTTCGCACGCGAGAAGCCCTTCATCGCGGGGAACTCGGCACGAAGGTCAGCAGCCAACTGCTCGAGCACCTTCGCACCCCACCCATGCTCTGCCTGACGGTCGAGGATCGTCCGCCCGATGCGCCACCACAGCTGCAGGAGCTCGGTGTTGGCTCTGCGCTGCACCCGCAGGCGCGCACCATCAACCTCACGCTTGAGCTGGTCGAGTGTGGCCGCGTAGTCGTCCGGCACCAGTGACGTCATGGGGGCCGAGCGTACGGATCCCCGCCAACACGTGCGGCGTGGTGATCTGAACCTGTGGATATCCGGATATCCACTGCTGGTCCGTGCCTCAGGCGACGGAACTCGCCCCGACCACCAGACTCACCGGAAGCCGGTGAATCCCCGGATCGTTGCGCCCCTCAACCACATACTCCGCAGCCGCGGCACCGACAGCGGCGAGCTGCGGGTCCACCGTGGTCAGGTGGCTCCGACGCCGCGCGACCACACCTTCCCAGTTGTCCACGCCGACGATCGCCACGTCATCCGGGACGGAGAACCCGCGCGCGAGCAGCACCTTCTCGGCCGCCTCGGCGATCACGTCGTTGGCACAGAAGAGTCCGTCGAAATCGACGCCGTCCTCGAGCAGGCGCAGCACGGCCTGCTCGCCCCACTCGGCCTTCCAGTCCCCTCCGCTGGTCCGCTCCCCGGCCACCTGCACCCCGGCGGCGGCCATCGCCTCATGGAAGCCACGCGTGCGCTCCGTGGCAGGGGCATTGATGTCCACACCGATGTGGGCGATCTTGCGACGCCCGATCTCCAGCAGGTGCTCGGCCGCAACGCGCCCGATCATCTCCCCATCCGGCATGAAGATCGCATCGCCACTGTCGTCCGTGCTGGCAAAGGCATAGGCCACCGGCACCGAGAAGTCCTGGGTGACCGACCGCAGCACATGCTCCGGCCCCTCACCCAGGATGAGCAGCCCGTCGATCCGGCGGGCGAGAAGCTTGCGGACGTTCGCATTCAAGGTGGCAATGTCGAAGTGGGCGTCGTAATGCAGCGCCGCCTGCTCGTGCCGCCCCAGGAAACTCGTCGCCCCCACCAAGATCGGCCCGGACCAGGTACCGACGGCGTTCTGCGTGAGCAACCCGACCGTGCGACTGCGTCCCAGCGCGAAGGACTGCGCGAGCGCGTTGGGGCGGAAGTCAAGCCGCTCAGCCGTCTCGACCACCCGCAGCCGCGTCACCTCACCGATTCGGCCGCCGCCGTTGAGCGCCTTGGACGCTGTGGACAACGACACACCGGCCGCGGCGGCGACATCGCTGAGCGTCACGTTCTTCCGAGCTGCCATGACGCCATGCTAGCGACTACCGGGTATCCGGTTTCGCAGTAGCGCCATCCTGCGGGCCTCATGACGCATGAGCCTCACGACGGCGGCACACCCCTGCCTCGCTTACCGCACCAGGAATACCTCGATGCGATCACGAACCCTCCGACAACTTGACAGCCGCCTCCCCTCTCCGCATACTCATGCGAAAGCGCTTTCTCATCGTCAGTTCCCGGACGGGTGCCACCGAGCAACACGCGGCTGAGGCACCGACGGCGAAGCCGACATGATTCATGAGCGCACCCCCACCTGAGAGAGGTTTCAACGATGAGGCTGTCCCGACGCTGTGTCGCCACCGCGGCACTGGGCACCACCATGGCGCTGGCGCTCGGCGCCTGCGCCGGCACCGATCCGGAAAGCGAGGGCGACCCCGCCGACGTCGACACCGACGCGCCGGTCACCATCACAGTCGGCAACCTGGCTCCGACCGAGAACCCCGAGTCCCGCGAGAACCTGCTCGCCATGGTCGAGGAGTTCGAGGCCGATCATCCGAACATCACGGTCGAGCCGGAGGAGACCACCTGGTCCTCCGACACCTTCATCCCGATGCTGCAGGGTGGGACGCTACCGACCACGCTGGAGATCCCGTTCACCGAGATCCAGGCCCTCATCGGCAGGGGCCAGGTCTACGACCTCACCGACCTCGTGGCAGGCAGTGAGGCGCTCTCCCAGCTCGACCCCTCGATTCTGGCCACCGTGCAGGATTCCGACGGCAACATCTACGGCGTGCCCTACCAGGCCTACACGATGGGATTGGTCTATCACCGCGGGCTGTTCACCGAAGCCGGGCTCGACCCGGACAGCCCGCCGACCACGTGGGAGGAGGTCCGCGAAGCCGCACAGCAGATCACCGAGAACACCGACGCCACAGGTTTCGCCACCATGACCACCGACAACACCGGCGGATGGACGCTGTCCACCCTCTCCTACGCCTTCGGTGGCGCCATGGAGGAGGTGGACGATGACGGAAACGCCAACGCCATCTTCGCAGACACCGGCGCCACTGCCGAGGCGCTGGAGTTCTACCGCACCCTGCGCTGGGAAGACGAGTCCATGGGGGCCAACTTCCTCATGAACCAGGACGACATCATGAACGACCTCGGTGCCGGTCAGCTGGCAATGACGGTCAACGGTGCCGACTCCTACGGCAACCTGGTGGTCAACCGCGGGCTGGCACCGGAGGACTTCGGCGTGGCCGGACTGCCCCAGTCCGAGGATGCGCTCGGCACGCTCGCCGGTGGAGCCATCGCCATGGTCAGCCCGAATGCCACTCCCGAGGAGGCTGCGGCAGCGCTGGAGTGGATCGAGTTCGTGAAGTTCCAGCGGTACCTGAACGAGGACGCCGCCGTGGAGTTCGCCTCCAGCCGCGCAGCCGACGATCTGCCCGTCTACCCGCCGCTGCTGCCCGTGCTCGGCGGTGAGGTGGAGGAGCAGTACACCGAGTGGATCGCCGAGTACATCAACGCGCCGGTCGAGCAGTTCGAGCCCTACACCTCCACGATCGCCGACATCCCGCTGGTACCGGAGCCCCCGGTCAAGGCCCAGGAGCTGTACGCCACCCTCGACGCCGTCGTGCAGGCTGTACTCACCGAGGAGGATGCGGATATCGACACCTTGCTCTCGGAGGCGCAGACCAGCGTCCAGCAGCAGATCGACGCCGGCTGATCGCCGGGTGGAGGCTGGGCGAAGCACGCCCAGCCTCCACCGTTGCCCCTCATTGACGAGAAGGTTCCCCTCATGTCCGACCTGACGGCCCACGCCACTTCACGCGGGCGTTCCGCCACGACCACCCCCGACGGCGCCGCTTCACCTCGCGGGATGTCCGGCACCCGCGGGCTGACTCGCCGGCGCTCGCGCACCCCGATCACCTGGGTGCGCCGTGGCGGGCTCAGCACGCTGGTGTTCATGCTCCCGCTGCTCATCGCATTCGGATTCTTCTCGTGGTGGCCGATCCTGCGCTCGGTGATGATGAGCCTGCAGCGCACCAATTTCGTCGGAGCCGCCGAGTGGATCGGCTGGACCAACTTCATCAACGTCTTCAACGATCCACTGCTGGCCACCGCCGTGTGGAACACCACGCAGTACACGTTGGTCTCGGTGCTGATCGGATTCCCGGTCCCGATCCTGCTGGCGATTTTCATCGGCGAACTGCGCCGGTCCCGGCCGGTGGCGAGCGTCCTGGTTTACCTGCCGGTGATCATCCCCCCGGTGGTGGCCGTGCTGCTGTGGAAGCAGTTCTACGCACCCGATGCGAACGGCCTGTTCAACCAGGTGCTCGGCTGGTTCGGTGCAGGACCTCTCGGCTGGATCAACGACGTTGACCTCGTGATCCCGGCGATCATCGTCCAGGCCACCTGGGCCGGGTTCGGCGGCACCACGATCATCTACCTGGCTGCACTGCGCTCGGTGCAGACCGAGCTGTACGAGGCAGCCGAGATGGACGGCGCAAAGATCTGGCGGCGCTTCTGGCACATCACCCTCCCGCAGATGCGCGGCGTCATGCTCATCATGTTGCTGCTGCAGCTGATCGGGGTGTTCCAGATCTTCGCCGAGCCCTACATCATGACCGGCGGCGGGCCCGCCAACCGCAGCGTCTCGGTACTGATGCTGATCTACCGCTACGCCTTCATCCAGGGCGACTACGGCAAGGCCACCGCGCTCAGCCTGCTCCTCGCCCTGGCTCTCTGCCTGCTCTCGGCCCTGTATCTGTGGGCCACCCGGCGTTGGAGCCAGACATGACCACCACCAGCACTTTCCGAGCGCGCCGCCGCGCCGACGCCGCCGCGTTCGCCTCCGAGCGCTCGATCCTCTCGGTGCACGACCGCAAGCAACCCGGTGTGCGGGTCGGATTGACTCTCCTGTCCATCCTGGTGGTGGGCACCCTGGTGCTGATCTCGGCCGGCCCCCTGCTCTGGCTGTTCAAGTCGGCCGTCTCCAGCACACAAGACATCCTGCGCGAGCCGTTCGGGCTGTGGCCCAGCGGCATCCAGTGGGGCAACCTGTACGACGCATGGACGCGCATCGAGTTCGGCAAGTACCTGGGCAACACGGTGTGGATCGCCGTCGGGTCCTGGTTCTTCGGGCTGCTGGTCGCCACCACCGGCGGCTACGCGCTCAGCGTGCTCCGGCCTCGCTACGGCAAGGTCGTCTCCGCACTGGTGCTGGCCACCTTGTTCATCCCGGGGGTGATCAGCCTCGTCTCGCTCTATCTGACGGTGCTGGACGTGCCATTAGTCGGGGTCAACCTGTTGAACACCTTCTGGGCGGTGTGGCTGCCCTCGGCCGCAAACGCCTTCAACGTGCTGATCATGCGCCGGATGTTCGACGCCCTCCCCCATGAATTGTTCGAGGCCGCGAAGATCGACGGCGCCGGACCGTTCCGCATCTTCGCCTTCCTGGTGCTGCCGATGTCGACGCCGATCATCGGAGTGGTCTCCCTGCTCACGATCGTGCAGGCATGGAAGGAGTTCCTCTGGCCACTGCTGGTGCTACCGGACGCGGACAAGCAGCCGCTCTCGGTGGCGCTGCCCCGGTTGCAGGAGACCGCCGAGACCTCGCTGATGATGGCCGGGATGTTCATCTCCGTGATCATCCCAGTGGCCTTGTTCCTGCTGTTCCAGAAACAGTTCCTCCGCGGTGCCGGCCAGGCGGGAGCGCTCAAGGGATGAGTACGAATCCGCCGACGGCGGCCCTCGCCTCGCCGCCTCGGCACGTCTTGGTCACGGGTGCGGCAGGCCTGATCGGCCGCGCCGTGCTCCGGCACCTGCGCGCCTGCGGGATCCGATCGACAGCCCTGACTCTGACCGATCCCGGTGACCTCGATGCTCTCGGCGCCGATCGCGTGGTGATCGGCGACGCCACCGACCCGACCGCCGTGGCTGACAGCCTCACCGAGGTGGACGCGGTGATCCACCTGGCGGCGATCCCCGCGCCGTCTCTGGCGAGCGGTCCTGAGGTGTTCGGGATGAACACCCGCGCCACCTACACCGTGCTGGATCTGGCCGGTCAGGCCGGGGTGCGGAGTATCTCGATCGCCAGCAGCATCAACGCCCTGGGAATCCGGTTCAGTCCCAATCCGGCGGCCGCCCCCGTCTATCTGCCACTGGACTCCGACGCACCGACGATCGCAGCCGACAGCTACTCCCATTCCAAGTGGGTCGACGAGGCCACCGCCACCGCCCTGGCACGTCGGCACGGCTTCGACGTCGTCTGCCTGCGCCTGCCACTGGTGGGCGGGCTCGGCCACGTGCCCGAGCTGGACGACCGGCTCCTCGCCGATGCCGGCCGGATCGCCCGGGACCCCTCCCTGGGAGCCCCGGACCTGTGGCTCTACCTGGAGACGCGGGACGCCGCGGCGGCGATGGCGGACGCCCTCTCACCTCGTTTCCACGGCGCGCACGTGGTGCACGTGGCCGCGCCCCAGACGAGCGCCCCCTACCCCACCGAAGACCTGCTGAACAGATACTGGCCAGGGGTGGGACGCCGTCGGGAATTTCCTGGCCGGACCGCACCGGTGGACCTGACGGCCGCGACCAAACTGTTCGGATTCGCGCCCCAGCACCTGCTGCCCTCCGACCTGCGCCTTCTCCCCGACCCGATCGCAACCCCCTGACCTGTTGAGGATACTGATGTCTGACAGTCCTGCCCCTGCCTTTCCGACGGTCCTGCCCCCGTGGGAGCCCTCCGGCGACGTCCGCATCACCGGGGTGCGTTGCATCGTCACCGCACCGGAGGGGATGCCGGTCGTGGTGGTGCGTGTGGACACCACTGAACCCGGTCTGTACGGGCTCGGCTGCGCCACCTTCACCCAGCGGTACGCCGCCGTCGTGGAGTACGTCGAACAACACCTGGCCCGTCTGCTGATCGGTCGCGATCCGGGCGATATCGAGGACATCGGCCGCTCGGCACACCTGAGTGCGTACTGGCGAAACGGCCCCGTGGCGAACAACGCCCTCTCTGGGATCGATATGGCCCTGTGGGACATCCTCGGCAAACAGGCCGGGATGCCGGTCTACCGGCTGCTCGGCGGCCGGGTCCGCACCGCCGTGCCCACCTACACCCACGCCTCCGGCGCCACGATCGAGGAAACACTGGCCAAAGCCCGCGAGTTCATGGGCGCCGGCTGGCAGCATGTGCGCCTCCAGGTGGGTCAGCGTGGCATCGGAACCTACGGCGCGCCCGGCGTCGCGGGCGGATACCCCCGGGCTGCCAACCCGGACGGGTGGTCGGTGACCGACTATCTCGCCAGCACCCCGGAGCTGTTCGCCCGCGCCCGGGCCGAACTGGGCAAGGAGGTGAACCTGCTGCACGATGTCCACTCCCGGCTGACGCCGAAGCAGGCCGTCATCCTGGCCCGCTCGCTGGAGCCATACCGGTTGTTCTTCCTCGAGGACGTCCTCGCCCCGGAGTACTTCGACCATCTGCCCGCGGTGCGCGCCGCCTCACCGGTGCCGATCGCCGTCGGGGAGCTGTGCACGTCGCTTACCGAGGCGGCGCGCCTGGTGACCGGTGGCGGGGTGGATCTGATCCGCTGCCACATCAGCGCCATCGGCGGGTTCACGGCCGCCCGCAAGCTCGCCACACTCGCCGAGCTGCACGGGGTGCAGACCGCCTGGCACTCCCCCGCCGACGTTTCCCCGATCGGTGCCGCGGCGAATCTGGCGATCGACGTAACGAGCCCGGCATTCGGAATCCAGGAGTGCCATGTCTACCCCGAGGCGGTGCACGAGATCTTCCCCGGAACCCCGCGAGTGGAGGACGGCTACCTGCGACCGAACGAGGCGCCGGGGTGGGGTATCGAACTCGATGAGAAGGCTGCGGCTGCCTTCCCTCCTGTCCTCTCCCGCCACGATGAATGGGCGCTCGGGGTACGCGGGACCGACGGGGCACTGTTCGCGCCATGAGCACCGGGTACTCCATGCCAGCCGCTGATCCCGCCACAACAGCGCGGATGGGCGAGGCCGATCTCCGCATCACGGCGGTCGAGACCTTCCGGATCTCCGACCGGTTCCTGCTCGTCAAAGTCAGCTCCGACGCCGGGATCGCCGGCTGGGGCGAGCCGATCCTGGAGTCCCGGGCCGAGACTGTCGAAGCGGCCGTACGTGAGCTGGCTGACCTGCTGATCGGCGAACCCGTGCAGATCGGGCGGCTGTGGCAGCGGATGCACAAGTCGGGCTTCTACCGGGGCGGCCCGATCCTGGGCTCGGCGGTGGCCGGCCTGGACCAGGCGCTGTGGGACGTGCTCGGCAAGGCCTTGGGGGTGCCGGTGCACGTACTGCTCGGCGGTCCGGTGCGCGACGTGCTGCCGCTGTACGCGCCCGCGAACGGGGCCGACGATGCCGCCCTGGTCGACCGCGCGCAGGAACTCGTCGACGCCGGCTACCGGATGGTGAAGACCGCACCGGAGGGCCCGCGCGACTTCCTCGAGACACCGGCGCGGCTGCACGCCACAATGCGCCGGTGGGAGCGGCTCGCCGAGGCAATCGGCCCGGACCGGACGTTCGCGATCGACTTCCATGGCCGGGTCAGCGCCGCGGATTCGCGGGTGCTGCTGGCCGAGCTGGAGCCGCTGCGGCCGGCGTTCGTGGAGGAGCCGCTGCCTCCGGAGTTCCAGGGTGAGCTGAGAGCGCTCACGGCGGCCACTACGGTGCCGATCGCCACCGGGGAGCGTCTCTACGACCGGTGGGAGGCGGCCGGTGTGATCGACTCCGGGGTGCGGGTCCTGCAGCCGGATCTCTCGCACTGCTTCGGGATCTCAGAGGCGATGCGTATCGCCGCGGTCGCCTCACTGCGCAATATCGCCCTGGCGCCGCACTGTGCCACCGGCCCGGTGGCCTTCGCTGCCTGCGCCCAGCTCGGCTTCGCCGTCCAGGAGGTCATGGTGCAGGAGTGCCATCTGGAGCTGCACGACCCTGGTGCCGGGACTTTGGCCCGGTTCGTGGACCCGGCCTCGTTCACGGTTCGCGACGGCGCCCTGGTGCGGCCGAGCGCACCCGGTCTCGGTATCACCGTGGACGAGGATGCGGTGCGTGCCGCGGCCGCCGACCCGCAACGGCACCGGTCGCCGGTGTGGCAGCGCACGGACGGCAGTTACGCGGAATGGTGAGGATCCCCGTGATCGATGAGCAGAGCACCAATGGAGGCACCACCACCGCGGGGTGTTCCACGACCGCAGTGAGCACCGCGATTGGCGAGCACCGCGCGATCCCCGTCGAGAACCTGCGCGAGCGTCTGCTCTCGGAGGTGCTCGCCTACGGCGACTGCGCCTATGACCCCGCGGTCGGGCTCCTGCGCGAATGGGCCGAGCCGAACCCGATCCACACGCGCATCGGGAATACTCACGCCCACCGGTACGTGCCGAGCGGGTACTACGCCCTGGCTCTGCTGGAGGCCGGGCGCATCGGGGACGCCGAGGCCGTACTGATAGCGCTGACCGCCGGGCAGGACACCGACACGACCTCTCCCACCTACGGCCTGTGGGGGTACTTCGCCGAGGAGCCGGTGGCGCGGATGGTGCCTCCGGACTGGAACCAGGCCGACTTCAACGGGCGCACCCTGGCGATGGCGCTACTGCGCCACGGCGACCGGCTGTCCGGTGACGTGGCGGCGGCGGTGCGCTCCGCCGTCGGGCATGCGGCCGGCTCGATCCGCCGGCGTGAGGTGCACCTGGACTACACGAATATCGCCGTGAAGGGCACCTATGTGACGGCCGCGGCCGGGCTGCTGCGCGAGGACGCGGACATGACCGCGTACGCCGCGGACCGGTTGCGCCGGTTGGCCGCCCGGATCGACCGCACCGGCACCTTCGCCGAGTTCGCCAGCCCCACCTACTGGCTGGTGGCCGCAGAAGGCCTGCAGGCCATGGCTGAGCTGGGGATTCCCGACGGCGGTCTGCTGGCCCGGGTGCAACACCGCCATTGGCAGCACCTCGCCGTGCGCTGGAATGCGGGGATCGGTCAGATCGCCGGGCCGATGTCCCGCGCGTACGCCGACGACGTCACGCGCCTTCCGGCGCTGGCGGCCTACCTGGCGCTGGCCCTCGCCGAGGTGGCCGGAGGTCCCGTACCCGGGCATGAGCAGGTGGCACTGCCTGAGGTGACCACGCCCCTGGTGTGGCCGGTGCTGTTGCACCCGCGGGTGCCCGAGGATCTGGTGAGTCACTTCGTGCCGGGATCGCGGCGCCAGCGCGATCGGTGGCGTCAGCAGCCCTCCCAGCACCGCGAACTCGTGGTGCTCCGCGATCCTGACACCGCACGGGAGCAGGCCGGCAGCTCGGCGCTGGCGGAACAGGTGGCCACCTCGTGGCTGGCACCCAACTTCACGCTGGGGTCGATCAACCAGTCGGACACGTGGCTGCAGCGGCGGGTGCTGCTCGGGCAGTGGGCCTGCGGTGGCACAACCGGATCGGGCAGCCCCGCTGGATCCGGTGCCCCGGCCGGAGCGGGTCCCCCAGCCGGAGCGGGTCACCCTGGCAGAACGGAAACCCTCCGGCTGCGGGTGCTGCGGGACGGTGAGGACGTCGCGGCCGGGTCGTTCTCCTCGGTGCAGGAGGGCGACCGCCTGCTGTGGGCGGTCGGCCTGGCACTTCCCGGTGGAGACCGGCACCTCCACCTGGACCTGCTGCCTGCCGGGGATTCGATCCCCGGCGAACGCTTGTCCGTAGTGTTCGAGGTCAGCGCGACCGATGCCCGGTGGTTCACAGGTGGCGACCTCTTGCACGATGGGGATGCGGTGCCAGCAGGTGAGGTGGTGCAGGTGATCGCAGACTCCGTGGTGATCGAGATCGGCGTCGCCGCGCTGAGTATGGGTGGTCGCGTGGTCCGCTCCGGTGATCGACTCGAGGTCGTTCTGCGCGCGGGTGAGGGCCGGCTGGATGTGACCGGGCCGCTCGCCGCGGTGGGGACACTGCGGATGCGGGAGCGTGCGGGCCATGATGCGGCCGCCGTCGGGGCGGGGAATGGAGGCGCCGCCGGGGCCGGTGACGGCAGTTCATCCGGAGCGCCGCAACACCAGGACCCCGTCGAGGTCTCCTGGACGCCCACCACAGTCACGGCGAGCTGGACCGGCACCGGCCACGAGCGCGAGCTGGGTCTGACAGCACGCAGCATCGTGGGCACACGGGCCGAGCACGCCGAGGCGTTCCGGTCGACGATCGGGGGCGTGCCGGCACCTGCGCCCCGCCTCTCGGACGACCTGCTTGTCCGTGACGACGCCACCAGCGAACGGACCGGCAACACGACCAGCACACCGGCCACCCGCATGGGGGCCACCGACAGCCAGGAGAACAGATCGTGACTGCAGAGCACTATGACGTGATCGTGGTCGGTGGTGGACCGGCCGGGGTTCCGGCGGCGATCCAGGCGGCCCGGTTGGGGGCACGCACGTTGCTGGTGGAGAAGAACGGCGGGCTCGGCGGGACGACCACGACGGCCGGGATCAACCTGCCGGGCCTGTTCCACGCCTGGGGTGAGCAGGTGATCGCCGGGATCGGGTGGGAGCTGGTCGCCCGCACGATCGAGCTCGCCGGGTGGGAGCTGCCGGACTTCACCGACTACCACCGGCCCCACTGGAAGCTGCAGGTCCGGGTGCCGATCCCGCTGTACGCAGCGGTCCTGAGCGAGGCGGTCGCGGCCAGCGGTGCCGAGCTGCGTCTGCACACCATGGTCGCCGGCGCCGAGCGCACGAGCGGCGGCTATGCGGTGCAGCTGTGCGGCAAGGAGGGCCTCACCCGGGTGAGGGCTGCGCACCTGGTGGACTGTACGGGGGACGCGGACGTCGTCGGGATCCTCGGGCTGCGGCGCCACCGAAACGAGGCGTTGCAGCCGGCCACGCTGACCATGCGCCTGAGCGGGTATGACATGGATGACGTGGATCGGCCGGCGCTGGAGGCGGCGTGCGAGCGGGCGTTGGCCGAGGGGGAGCTGCTGCCTGCCGATCTGGGGGCCAAGGGCGCGCACGTGATCGTCCCGTTCCTGGCCAAGCGCGGCGAGAACGCGATCCACCTGCCGGGCACTGACGGCGCCACCAGCGCCGGGCGCACCGACGCCGAGGTCGCCGGTCGATCGGCGATGCTGCGGATCGTGCGGTTCCTGCGCCGCCAACCCGGGCTGGAGGGGGTGCAGGTGGAGTGGGCCGCGGCCGAGGTGGGAGTGCGCGAGACACACACGATCGTGGCCAGGCGGCAGATCACCGGTGGTGAATATCTGGCGGGAACCGTGTGGGAGGACTCGCTGTGCTACTCCTTCTACCCCATCGACATCCACCGCCCCGACGGTGACGGCATCGCGAAGACCTACCTGAGCGAACCCACCGTGGCCACCATTCCCAGGGACGCGATGATCCCAGCGCAGGACGCCGGGATCATCGTGGCCGGTCGGTGCATCGACGGCGACCAGGAAGCCAACTCCGCCTTCCGCGTGCAAGCCACCGCCATGGCCACCGGGCAGGTCGCCGGCGCCACAGCCGCCGTGGCCACCAGCGCCGGGACAGACCTCGCCGACGCCCCACTGGACCAGATCCGACGGGAATTGCGGGCCCACGGAGCCATCGTGCCCGAGGCTGCGTCGACGGTGGCCTGAGTGTCGCTGCGCGGCTGATTCTCGACACTCAGGCCACCCTCGTCGGGGTCGCACTTCACGGGTCGGCCACGGAGAACTGATCGACGTTGTACACCCGTCGGCCACCACCGGGTCACTGCTCGGTCATGACACCTTCCTAGCCTGAGCGTCTGCGGGCCATTCACGGCCACGTCGTGCATTCAGATTCATGCACGAATCAGAACCTGCTCGGAGGAGTCCGTCTTGTCCCTGCTCACCGCACCACCGAGGCGCTCGGCGCCGGGCCGACGAGGCCTGGCCACCCTGCTGGGCGCCATCGTCGCCGCACCGCTGGCCACCGTCGCCCTGAGCACATCCGCCCACGCATCGAACGCCGATCTCATCGAGTCGATGAATCTCGATGACTCCGGCAATGCCGTGATCACCCATCAGGAGCACCGCACGGTCGCCCCTGGCGTCGACCTCGTGAGCGTGACGCGCATCGAGGACGAGGGGCGCCTGGACATGGACATCCTCGTGGCCGATCTCGGCTCCGGGCAGGTCCGCGCTGACTACCTGTTCCCGGGTGTGGTCTCCGACGCGGTGCCCGTCTCGCAGATGATGGCGGAGAACGGGGCCGTGGCCGCGGTCAATGGCAGCTTCTTCGACATCAACAACTCCAACGCCCCGCAGGGGATCGGCGTCTCCTCCACCGCCGGGATCGTGACCGTGCCGGACGGCGCGGGCGACCAGCCGGTGGTCTTCACCACCGAGGGGCGCGGCGAGATCGCACCGGTGGAGTACACCGGCCGCGCCGTGTTCAACGGCGACCTCGAGATCGAGATCTCCGGGGTCAACACCCCGATCCTGCAGGATGGCAACGTCGCGCTCTTCGATGCTCGCTGGGGCGACCACACCCGTACCCGCGCCACTGGTGACGGGGCCGTGGAAGTCGCGATCGACACCGAGACCAACACCGTGGTGCAGGTGTCCGACGGAGCCGGCACCGGAGCGGTACCGACCGGGGTGGTCTACCTCGCCGCCCGCGCCGGTGACGCCGCGGACGCGCTGCGCGAACTGAACGCCGGGGACACCGTGGAGATCACCCAGGAGGTCACCTCCCCAGCCGGCGAGATCGCCAGCGCCATCGGCGCCAACCACCTGCTGCTGGACGATGGGACGGTCCAGTCCCACAGCGACCAGGCCGTGCACCCGCGTACCGGCGTCGGGTTCACCGATGGCGGCAACACCATGCTGCTGGTGACCGTGGACGGGCGGATGCAGACGAGCCGGGGACTGAGCCTGACCGAGTTCGGCACTCTCTTCGACCAGCTCGGCGCCGACGACGCCGTCAACCTCGACGGCGGTGGTTCCTCCACGATGTCGGTTCGTGAGCCCACCACCGAGCCCAGCGAACCTGCGATGAGCACGTTCAGCTTGGACCCGAGTGTGCCGAACACTCCGTCGGACGGGTACGAGCGCCCGGTCCCGAACGGCATCGGCCTGTTCGTCGAGGAGGGCAGCGGCGTGGTCGACCAGTACGTCGTCCGCGCGGAGATGGACGCACCGGAGACCGCACGCGTGTTCCCCGGCCTGCATCGCACGCTCGTGGCCCATGGCGTGGACGAGATGGACACCTCCATCCCGGACACGGCCCCGGAGTGGACGGCGTCCGGCTCAGCCAGCGTGGCACCGGGCTCGGCCAGCACAGCAACGGCTATCGGCAACGATCCCGGCGAAGCGCAGGTCACTGCTGCAACAGGTGACGCCACCGGAACCTTCGACATCACGGTGCTCAACGAGCTGCAGCGCCTGAGTTCCTCCGAGTCCGCGGTCCAGCTGCCGGACCAGGCCACCGCCCGCGAACTGATGATCTATGGCCACGACAAGAATGGCTTCCGGGCTCCGATCGAGGCTCAGGACATCACCGTGGAGGGTAACGAGGACGGGACCTTCGTTCTTGAGCCTGGTAAGCACAGTACCTACGTCGTCAGCTCCGACGCCGAGACCGCCTCGGCCCGGATGACGTTCACCGTGAATGAGACGAGCATCGACGTGGCGTTCACGGTCGGATTCGAGGAGCGCATGGTCTTCGACTTCGAGGATGTCGGCACCTGGCGCACCACCGGTGCGCGGTCCACCTCCTCGGCCGACCCTGCCCCGGATGCGGGCCACGACGGCAACGGCGCGGTGGCGCTGACCTACGACTTCTCCCAGTCGACCGGCACCCGGACCGCGAACGCGCGGCCGGAAGCCGATCACCCCGGCTACGAGGTTCCGGGACAGCCGAGCGAGATCACGCTCTGGGTGCGTGGCGAGTCCAGCAGCGGCGCCAACGCGGAGACCTACGTCGGCTACTCCGACGCCGACGGCGCCTGGAAGTACATCTACGGGCCTGCACCGCAGGGCACCGACTGGCAGCAGATGAGCTACCCGGTCCCCGAGGGCACGCCGTACCCCATCCGGATCCGGATGGTCAGTGCCTACGAAACCTCCGGCGCGCAGTCGTACACCGGCACGATGTGGTTCGACGATCTCACCGCCCAGGTTCCCCCGCAGGTCGACCTGCCCACCGAGGAACTCCTCACCGATGACGTGATCGCCGAGACCGGCGCCACGGCCGATGCCCCGTTGCGGGTGGCCGTCATGTCGGACGCCCAGTTCGTCGGTCGCAACCCGGACAGCAGCATCGTGCAGGCCGCTCGCGAGACCCTCCAGGAGATCGTGGCGGCGGAGCCCGATGTGCTCATCATCAACGGCGACCTCGTCGACGAAGCGGCGACCGAGGACTTCGACCTCGCCCGCGAGGTCCTGGACGATGAGCTCGCGGGAGTCGATTTCCCCTGGTACTACGTGCCCGGGAACCACGAGATCGCCGGTGCGCCGATCGACAACTTCGTCGCCGAGTTCGGCGACACGTTCGGCACGTTCGATATCGACGGCGTCCGCTTCATCACGCTCGACAACTCCCCCTCGCAGTTCTCCCACAACGTGGATCAGCTGCAGATGCTGCGAAGCCAGCTCGACGATGCTGCCACGAACCCGGAGATCGACGCGGTCGTCGTGGCCCAGCACATGCCCATCGACGACCCGCTTCCCGAGCGCGCCAGCCAGATGAGCAACCGGCTCGATGCCGAGGATCAGCGGCGCTGGCTGCAGGAGTTCACGGAGAACTCCGGCAAGCCGGTGGCGCTCGTCGGTGCCCACGTCGGCATCTTCCACGCGAAGACCGAGGACGGGATTCCGATGTTCATCAACGGCAACTCCGGCAAGAACCCCACCACGAGCTCGTTCGGCTCGTTCACGGGGTGGACCATGCTGGGCGTCGACCCATCGGTGGCACAGGAGGGTCCGGTGGCGCCGTGGATCGAGGCCGAGGTGATGACGCGGGTGCAGGAGATCGACCTCGGCATCCCGGACGCCCGCCAGGAAGAGGCCCGGGACGCGGCGTCGGTGCAAGCCATGGCCGCGCAGGAGACCACCCTGCTCGCCGGCGACACTCTCACCCTGGAGCCGACGATCACCCAGGACGACACCCGCGTGGTCCCGGTGGCATGGCCCATGAGCCACTCCTGGACCGGGTCCGATGGCGTGTGGATCGGTGACCCGGCACAGGCCCCTGCGCACGCCGTGCTGGCCTTCAACCCCGACACCAACGAGCTGCACGCCCTCCGAGCCGGTGAGGCCACCGTGACGCTCACGGTCAACAACGGCTCCGAGTCCCTCGCGGTCACGGTTTCCGGGATCACCGGCGAGACACCCACGATCGAGGGCACCCCACAGGCCGGCGAAACCGTCACCGCCGAGGCGGGCACGTGGGGGCCGGACGGAGTCACGCTGAGCTACCAGTGGTTCGCCGACACGGCGATGATCGACGGCGCGACCGAGGCTGTCTTCACCCCTGGTGAGGAGCAGGTGGGGCGGACCCTGCGGGTGGAGGTCACCGGAACCCATCCGGACTACCCTTCCCTGACGCTCTCCAGCGCACCGAGCGCACCCGTGGCTCCCGCCGAGGTCGCACCCCCGTCGCTGGAGCTCTCCGTCGATGAGGTCCGCGTGGGCGAGTCGCTGGAGATCACCGGCCGCGACTTCTCCGCGTCGGCCGACCTCGAGATCCGGTTGGAGCCGGACAACCTCATCGTCGGCGAGGCGACAGCAGACGAGGATGGCTCCTTCACCTCCACGGTGACGATTCCCGAGTCGGCCACCGATGGGCTCGCGACCATCCGCGTCGCCGATCCGGGCACGATGCTCGAGGCCTCGTCCGCGCTGATGATCCTCCCGGCTGCCGGCGAGGAGAACCCGGGTGGCGAGGAGAACCCCGGGGAGGACGAGACGCCAGACGATCAGGCCCCGGGCGGCGACACGCCTGGTGAGGAGTCGCCTGGTGGTGAGTCAGGCGACGATCAGGAGACCCCCGGCGGGGACCAGCAAGGCGGGCTACCCACCACGGGTACCACCGGCCTGATGGGCGTCACCGGCCTGGCTCTCGCGCTACTCCTCGGCGGAGTGCTCATCCGCCGCAGGATGACCGCCAGCTGACCCGAGCGTGTCACGGGGGAGGCTGCGCCGGCCTCCCCCGTGACGCATACCTGGACACAGTCGAGGGTTGCACACCCATTGAACGAAACCGTACAGTTTCGCTCATGATGCGTAGAGACGGCCGATTCCCACAACGCGCGGTGCCTCTGACACTGGTGACAGCGCTCCTGTCGACGGTGGGGGTCGCCACCGTGGACGGGGGGCCACCATCGGTCGCACACGCTGACGACACCCCGATCAGTGACTACGACGACCAGTGGCTCAACGACAACGCCCTGCGCTTCCACGATCCGCAGGCGGTCACGTCCACAGCCCAGGCACTGCCGGTATGGCTGGGTATCGGCCACGACGAGGACGGCGACATCGTCGCGAGCGCCGTCGAGAAGAACCAGGCGGGCCTGTCGGCCGAGGTCAACGGGCTCGACCCACTACCCGACGTCGTGCCCACCGGGCTCGCAACCGACGTCACGCAGTACCCGGACGGGCCCGACTACGACGGTGAAGTCGTCGCGTTCACCACCGGCATCATCCGCGACGTGGAACTCAACGGTTCGCTGGCGCCGAGCGAAGACCTGGTCGTCGTGATCGAGGGCGGAACCGGCGGCCACGGCAAGGCACGCATCCACAGCACGATGGCCGACGGACTGCCCTACGACCAGACCCTCGACTTCGGCGCCCTCACCGAGTGGGACGACACCAACGTGGTCGACGTCGCGATCGTGGACCGGAGCCTGTGGGTCGCCTCCCAGTCGCGCCTGTTCCGCTTCGACTTGGACGGCGGCGAGCTGTCCCTCACCTACCGGTCGGAGGAGTTCACAGGCACGCTCATCGGCATGTCAGCCGACACGGGCTGGGGTGAGCCGGAGCTCGCAGTGGTCACTCGCATCCACAACGACCTCGAGATCAGGCGGCTCGCCCCCTCCGCGGCCGTCGCCGACACGCCCGACACCCCGTTCCCCGGACCGTCCGAGGACTGGATCGGTTCGCCGTGGCTCACCGTCGACGAGCAGATCGGCAGCGCCGACCGCGCGAGGTTCGTCGGGAGTGAACCGATCGGCGCCCTCCTGATATCGGGCGAGACCGGGGGCGACCCAGCCAGCGCGGCATATGCGATCGAGCAGCGCAGACTCGCCGACGCCATCGTCACTCCGATCGGCACCTGCGCCGGCGCGACAGACATCGATGTCATCACCGGCGAGACCTTCACAGGCTCGACGCATCCATCGGAGGGAACGATCGCGTGCGTCGGTCCTGCCGGCGGAAGCAGTTCCATCTGGACAGGACAGGTCAGGTACGACCCCGGCATAATCGACACCGACGCCCCGTTCCAGGCCGGAGCCCGGGTGTCCAGCCCGCTGCCGCTCGACGGCGGTTTGAACGCCTACCGGGCGTCGATCGAGCTCAGTCGGGTATGCGACGATGTCGAACGCCTCGTCCCCGGCGCCAGTTGCGAGGACACCTACCTCAACGCGGCCGTGGTGACCGCGGCCGCATCGGATACGCGTTCGCTGTCCGATCCGTTGTCGCTGGCAGACCAGAGCATCCTGTCCTCGCACCAGCTCATTGAGGCCGGCCTGGCGCGTTCCGACAACGAGAACGACGTCATCGACAGTGGGACGGTCGAGATCTGGCCGACCTGGGTGCAGCCCGTCGACCCTGGGTTCCAGATGCGTCGCAGCTCGCTCGACGAGGTGGTGGTCACGATCACGCTCGACGACGACCTCGCCGGCTGCCGGATCCCCGGCGACGGCGAATCGAAGTCCGACCCCGGCCTGCAGTGCTCGCCGCCGGTGGTGCTGAAGGACCCGCAGCCGATCGGGTTGCTGATGGCGCCACCCACCGTCGCCTCGGCCGGACAGTCCGTGGCAGCGCCGTCGTTCGGCACGACCTCGACGACCTCCACCGGCGTCTCGGAAGGGGTGAGCTACTCGGTCGGGATCCAGGTCCACGCCGGGGGTGACGTGCTGGGCAACGGCGGGTCGATCGCGGCCGGATTCACCAATCAGTACAGCACCGACACGACCCTCGAACTGACCGAGACGAGCGGCGAGGGGTACGGCGGCAGTGCCGAGGACGACACGATCATCTACGGTTCGACGCGGGTGATGCAGTACTCCGGCGAGGTGGTCGAGTCCTCCACGGGTCTCGGGCTGGGGCGAACGGACGACGCATTCGAGACGCCGATCGCCACCACCACCGCGAGCTCCAGCGTCGCGGCCGCTCGGGAACGGTTCCCTGACGCCTTCGGCGAGTACGGGTTCGGTCCTGGCATTACCGAGGCTCTCACCCACACCATCGGCGATCCCGGCTCGTACCCTGGCGGCAACGCCGGCATCAACGACTACTGCATCGGTACGATCGACGGACAGGCGGTCGACGAGTTCGCGAACCTGCTCCGCTACAAGCAGGACGTGTTCGGCAATACACTCAGCCCGCTCGACCCTGAAGACGCGATCCGCGTCGGCGGACGTCACCCCGTCACCGCCGGGTCGTCGGGCGTCGACTACTCGACAATCAGCTACAGCGAGTCGGAGACCACCTCGTGGATGAACACCGCGGGCGCCGAGCTCACCGCCACTGCCAAGGTCGGGGCCGACTTCTGGATCGGCGAAGCCTTCGCCGAGACCTCGCTCACTCAGTCTCTCGCCGGCAGCGTCGGCGGCTCGTCGACCTTCGGTGAGGGGACCTCATTCGAGGGCGGCGTGGGCGATCTTCCGAGCGAACTGCTCAGCGACCACGAGTACTCGTGGAAGATGTTCCTCTGCAAGCGCAACCTCGGCCAGGGATACCCCGTATGGGTGCTGAACTATGCGGTTGAGAACTACGACGCGGATCCCCTGGCCGCGGTCGGCGACCTCGCCGTCGAGGCACCACGTGCCGGTGCGTTCACCGACACCGAGCCCGATCTCTCCTTCAGTGCCACCGATGCCGGTGAGCCGATGACCGCCGACGCGCTCAACCGCAGTGCGGGCATCAGCATCGATATCGAAGGTCTCGACACCGCCGACGCTCGGACCATCGAGCTCAACGAGGTCGCCAGCGACGCACCGCTGTGGATCGACCAGAACGCTGAGGGCACGTTCACGCTCCGCTTCGACCAGCTCGACGAGGAACCGCTGGATCCGGCTGCGACCTATCGCTGGCGGGTGCGGGTCGCCGACGAGATCGCCACACCGTTCCAGTCGGAATGGGCCTACTTCAACACGGCCGGCCCGCCCGAGGCGCGCTTGGTCGTCGAGGGGTCGACCGGCGGTGCGGTCACCGTCGGTGAGACCATCACGCTCCGCTCCACCGGTGAGACCAACGGCCTCGACTCCACCCACCTGTTCCGCAGCGGCGCGACCGTGATCGACGCCGGATCAGGTGACGAACCGACCGAACGCCGGTGGGTGCCGGAGCAGGTCGGCTACGTGCCACTCGGGCTCACGGTCACCAACGCGGCGGGAGAGGCCAGTGACTCGGCCGTCATGCTCGTCGCGCCGGCAGGCGTCGAGGACACCTACGACGCGATCGAGGACACGCCCCTCGTCGTCGATGCCGCCGGCGGCGTCCTCGCCAACGATGACGGCGTCACGACCGCCGAGCTGGTCGACGACGTCCACCAGGGCGAACTCACGTTCAACGACGACGGCAGCTTCACGTGGGTCCCGCCATCCGACCTGTGCGGTCCTACCAGCGCGACATCGTTCACCTATCAGGGCCGCGGGGGCGGGCTCGACGCGCTCGAGCCGACGACGGTGGTGCTGTCGGCATCGAGGTGCGTGAACGACCCGACCGAACTGGCGGCCAGCTCGTGGTCGATGCTCAACAGCGAGTCCGTGTTCGTCGCACCGGACGGGGCATTGATGGCTGGCGCGAGCGACATCGACGGCTACACCAGCGACGACACCCGCATCGAGGTCACGCAACCCGAGTTCGGCACCGTCACCGTGCTCGAGGACTGGACGTTCCAGTACGAGCACATGGCGACCGACTGGTGCGGGACCACCACCTTCCAGGCGCGCAGCGTCGCGTCGACGCCCGGGTTCGACGATCTCGCGGGTGAGTGGGTCACGCACACGTTCGAGGTCATCTGCCCGCACGCTCCTACCATGAACGACTCGACCGCCACGGCGACCGAGGACACGGCGCTGTCCACCACACTCGAGGGGAGCGACGCCGACGGCGATGAGCTGACGTTCTCGATCGTGACCGGTCCCGCACATGGCACCGCCGAGATCACTGACGACGTGCTCGACTACACCCCGGCCGCCGACTTCTGCGGGCAGGACACCGTCGAGGTACGCGCCTCCGACGGGGAGCTCACCAGCGATCCCGCCGTGGTGACGATCGAGGTGTCGTGCACCGACGACGCCCCGGTCGCCCATGACGACCAGGTCTCGACCGAGCCCGGCACCCCGGTCGAGATCTCCGTGCTCGGCAACGACACCGACGTGGACAACGTGTGGCCGACGAGGGACCCGATGCCACCGCTGAACGAGGGGCTTTCGGTGACCACGACCGGAACCGCGTCGAACGGCACCGTCACTCTCGAGGGCACCCTGGTCTCCTACGATCCGGACCCCGGGTTCGTCGGCACCGACACGTTCACCTACGAGATCACCGACGGTACGTTCACGGCGTCCGGCACCGTGGAGGTGACGGTGGCCCGCGACCAGGAACCCGACGATCCCAGCGATCCCGGCGATCCGGATGACCCAGGGAGCCCAGGCACGCCCGGCGATCCGGATGACCCAGACGACCCGGCCGATCCCGGAACCTCGACCTTCGAACCGGTCGAGACGGTCCAGGTGGCGACAGAGCCGGGTACGGGTGGCGCGATCGTCGAGTACGAGACCCCGCAGCTGCACGGGGACGCGGCCGGGTGGACGGTGCAGTGCACCCCGCCGAGCGGCGACTTCTTCCCGGTGGGGACGACCACGGTGACCTGCACCGCCGTCGACGGCACCGGGCACAGCACGGACACGACCTTCACCGTCACCGTGCGCGGCACCGACCTCGCACACACCGGTGCAGACGTGGTCGTGCTACGAGCCGCGCTGCTGTTGCTGATCGCCGGAGCCGTAGCCCTGCTGTTCGCCCGCCGACGCCAGGCGCCGTCGGGGTCGTGACACGGGCGCGCTGAGTGTTGCCGGGAGTGACGTCCCGGCAACACTCAGCGCGCCCGCAATGCAGCCTCGTACAACTCCCGTTTACTCACTCCGGTCGCATGGGCAACTGCGGCCGCCGCCTCTTTCAGTCGTTCTCCGCTCGCCACCCGTTCCAGGACGGCGGCCACGTAGTCTTCCGGTCGACTCACCTCGGGTGCAGCACCGGCCACCACCACGGTGAACTCGCCGCGCATCTCACCCCCGGCCCACCCGGCCAGGTCGGCGAGCGTGCCGCGGCGGACCTCCTCGTAGGTCTTGGTCAGCTCCCGACACGCCGCGGCTTGGCGAGTGTCCCCGAAAACCTGGGCCATCGCCGTCAGGGTGGCCTCGATCCGGTGCGGGGACTCGAAGAAGACCATGGTGCGCTGCTCGGTGACGAGGGCGGTGAGCATGCGTTCCCGGTCCCCCGCCTTGCGGGGCAGGAAGCCTTCGAAACAGAACCGGTCGCTGGGCAGGCCGGAGAGCGCGATCGCGGTGAGCGTGGCACTCGGACCGGGGGCCGCCGTCACGGGAACACCCGCCTCGGCGGCGGCACGCACCACGCGGTAGCCCGGGTCGGAGACGGCGGGCATGCCGGCGTCGGTGACGACGAGCACGATCTGCCCGTCCTGTGCAGCCTGCACCAACTGCTCGCCGCGGCCGGCCTCGTTGTGCTCGTGGTAGCTGACCACCCGGCCGCCGATGGTCACCTCGAGGCGGGCCGCGAGCGCCCGCAGCCGCCGGGTGTCCTCCGCGGCGATCAGGTCGGCGGTGGCGAGCAGACCGCGCAGCCGCACCGAGGCATCGTCGGGATCACCGATCGGGGTCGCGGCGAGGACGATCGTTCCGGGGCGGATCTCGGTCGGCACGCCTGCCAGTGTGCCGCATCGTGGAGCCGGGAGACTCACGTGCGCGTCACGGCACCGGCATCTCGTCGAGTTGTGCTGTCGGTGCGCGACAGCGGGCGTGGGCTGCGTCGATGATGGTGGCGACGAAGGCGCGGCTCGTCTCCTCAAGCTGGACTGAGCGGTCCGTGTCCGCGGAGATCTGACATTGACTCCGATGTCCGTCAGGTCGAACATCGTCTACCTCCAGGGGCCTCGCAGAACGTGGGCATCTGCGGGACAATGCTTGGGTCGATCGCATCAACGAGGAGGGCGGATCGATGCGCCACGTGACGTACTCGCTGGGCATGTCTCTGGATGGCTACACCATCGGGCCGGACGGCAGATTCGACTGGTCGGAACCGGATGAGGAGGTCTTCACCTTCTGCACCGACCAGATCCGCGACGTGAGCACGCACCTGATGGGGCGGCGGCTGTACGAGACGATGCTGTACTGGGAGACTGCGGACACCGATCCGGCACTGAGTCCGCTCGAGCGGGAGTTCGCGGTGCTGTGGAAGCAGATCCCGAAGGTTGTCTTTTCCACTACATTCACCTCGGTCCAGGGGAACGCGCGGTTGGGCTCAGGCCTGGCGGAGGAGATCGAGCGGCTACGGGCCGAACCAGGCGCGGGCACCATCGCGATCGGCGGCTCCACCCTCGCCCATGAGGCGGCCGCGCTCGACCTGATCGACGAGTACCAGCCTCGTGTTCACCCCGTATTGGCCGGCGGCGGCACCCCGTACTTCCCGCACCACCAGCGGCGGGTCGACCTCGAGCTCGTCGAGTCCCGCACGTTCGCCTCGCAGGTGGTCTACCTGCGCTATCGCGTTCGCCGGTAGCACAGGTAGCGCCGGTAGCACAGGTAGTGCAGGTAGCGGTCGAGGAACTCGGCCACCGTGCAGACTTCCGTGCTACACGACTTCGGTGCTACACGGTTGCGGGCGTATGCTGGACCTATGGCGAATGTGACCATCACCGTCGACGCGGACACACTCAAGCGCGCAAGAATCCGAGCGATCGAACGCGGCGAGTCAGTGAACGCTTTCCTGGCTTCGCAGTTGCGCAGGTACGCCGATGCCGACGATGCGATCGCCCGCCAGCGAGAAGGGACCGCGGACTTGATCGAGGTCGCGCGGTCGATCGGTGGCCGGTCCGAGAACAGGCGATGGAGCCGTGAGGATCTGTACGTCGAGCGCCTCAACCGGTACCCGGCCCGATGAGCGTCTTCCTTGACACGAATATCCTCGCCTACCTCTTCGACGACGATGAGACGGACAAGCAGGTTGCAGCGCGCGAACTCCTGCTGAACCTGGACGTTCCGGCGTACATCAGCACGCAGGTCCTCATCGAGTTACATGCTGTGTTGACCCGGAAACTGCGCGTCTCACGTCTCGACGCGGCACGGGCGATCGAATCGATCCACTACCCCGTCGTCTCCACTGACGAGGCACTGGTCGCCCGCGCCGCGCACACCGCCACGGAACACTCTCTGTCGATCTTCGATTCCCTGATCGTGGAGAGTGCCGCATCGGTGAGTGCCCGCGAACTCTGGACTGAAGATCTCAGCACGGGTTCGACGATCCGTGGCGTCGCCATCGTCGACCCGTTCCGCATCCACCACACGTGACACCACAACGGCCAGCGACCACCGAACCACCTAGACTCAGGTAGGTGAGTCCCGAGCGCGCGCCAGATGCTGCGCCGGACGCACCCCCGCAGGCCGTATCAGCCGCTACCCCGCCCGATACGCCCGAGCCCCGCGTCAGCCGCCGCTGGTGGCACCCGCGCCAGGTCGACGTCACCGGACGATCGACCACCGAGATCGAGCAGTCCCTCACCGGCCGGCTCCTGAATCCTGCCACCGGTTCCCGCCTCTGGGGCTGGATCGGTGCCCTGCTGGTCACCGCCGTCGCCGCCGTCCTGCGCTTGGTGCACCTGGAGCGCCCCGCCCGGTTGGTCTTCGACGAGACCTACTACGTCAAGCAGGCGTACTCGTTGCTCACCCTCGGCTACGAGGGCGACTGGAACGAGGAACCGGACGAGAACTTCGCCGCCGGGGACTTCTCCGACCTGCGCACCGAAGCCGACTACGTCGTCCATCCCAGCGTGGGCAAGTGGATGATCGCGTTCGGCATGCGCTTCCTCGGAGCGGAGACGCCCTGGGGGTGGCGGATCAGTGCCGCCGTGATTGGCACCCTCTCGGTGTTGCTGCTGGCCCGGATCGGCCGGCGCCTGTTCTCCTCGGCACTGCTCGGCTGCACGGCCGCCCTGTTCCTGGCGGTCGACGGCGTCCACATCACCATGTCGCGGGTCGCGATCCTGGACATCTTTCTGCAGTTCTGGATCCTGGCCGCGTTCGGCGCCGTACTGCTGGATCGCGAGCAGTATCGACGAAGACTCGCTGCCCGTGCCGCTACTGAACTGGCCACCCACGGCAGGTTCCGCGACCCGTGGGGACCGCGTGTGGGCATGCGCTGGTGGCTGCTGGTCGCTGCCGTGTGCCTGGGTCTGGCGTGCGGGGTGAAGTGGTCGGGGATCTACGCCGTCGCCGTCTTCGGGATCGTCGTGGTCGCCTGGTCGGTCACGGCCCGCCGCGCCGTGGGTGCACCGCTGTGGTTCGGCGGCGGCGCGCTCCGCGACGGCATCCCCTCGTTCTTCGCCTTCGTTCCCACGTCCGCCGCCGTCTACGTGCTGACGTGGCTGCCGTGGTGGCTGAATCCGAACTCCTACAACCGGCAGTGGGCCACCGAGGTGAACGCTGCTGCGCAGGCGCCGCAGCGCACTTGGATGCCGGACTGGCTCAACTCATGGTGGGAGTACCACCTGAAGATGTGGGACTTCCACAACGGCCTGGTCTCCGAGCACACCTACATGTCGCACCCGGCCGGGTGGCTGATCCAGTGGCGACCGACCTCCTTCGCCTGGCGTGACGTCGAGGACGCCACGTCGATGGACCTGTGCGGCGCCGAGCGCTGCGTCGGTGCGATCACCTCGGTCGGCAACCCGATCGTGTGGTGGGGGGCCGCACTGGCGCTGCTACTGGTGCTGTGGGCCGCGCTGCGCCGGGGTGACTGGCGCGCCTGGGCGATCCTCGCCGGCTACGCCGCCACCTACCTGCCGTGGTTCGCCTACGCCCACCGGACGATCTTCACTTTCTACACCGTCGCGCTGGTCCCGTTCGTTGCCCTGACACTGACATTCGCGATCGGTGCGCTGCTCGGCTCACGCGAGCTGCCGTTGCGCGAGCGCCGCCCGGGGATCTGGACGGCCGCCGCGATCGTGATCCTCGCCGTCGTGGTGGGAGCGTTCTACTGGCCGGTCTGGTCCAACCAGTGGGTTCCGTACTGGTTCTGGCGGTTGCACATCCTCCTGCCGAGCTGGGTCTGATGCGCCGCCTGCACGCGGCGCTCGGCAGCAGTGGCGTGCTGCTGGTGGCGATCCTGCTCGCCGCACTCAACCTCCGGACCCCGCTGACGGCGTTGCCTCCGGTGGTCACGCAGGTCTCGGACGAGCTTCACCTCACCGCCGCAGCTGCCGGGTTGCTCACCGGAATCCCGGTGCTCTGCTTCGCGCTCACCACACCGGCCGCTGCTGCGCTGCTGGGCAGGATCTCTCTGCGGTCCGGGGTGCTGCTGGCGCTGCTGCTCATCCTGGCCGGGACGGGCGTGCGGTCGGCCGACCTGGGTGGTGCGGCCGCCGCATTCGCGGGCACGGTGCTCATCGGGCTGGGTATCACCACGGCGAACGTGGCCGTACCGGCGATCACGCAGCGGTCGTTCCGGAGCCGGGTCAGCACGGTCACCGGGATATACACGGCCACCATCAACGCCGGCACCATGGTCTCGACTGCCCTGACGGCGTCCCTCGCCCTCAGCCTCGGCTGGCGGTGGGCGCTGCTCAGTTGGGGGCTGCTGGCGATTCTCGCGATCGCATGGTGGTGGCGGGTCGTACCGCCGGAGGGTCGGGCACCGGAGGAGTGGCCACCAGACGCGTTGCCGCGATCTGTCGGCCCGCCCGCCAACCAGGCGACAGATCGGGGCAACACGCGCACCCCCGCGGAGGGAACACCGACCGCCGAAGCGACCACCCCGCCCGGGCGGGACGAGACACCGGGGCCGAGCGACGCCGTCGGGAAGCGGAGCGTGTTGAAGGAGAAGTACACCTGGGCGCTCTGCGCGATGTTCGGGATGCAGGCCTCCAGCTACTACGGACTGACGGCGTGGTTGCCGCTGATCCTCTCGGACCTGGCGGGGGTGTCGAGCGCCTCGTCAGGAGCGGCCGCATCGCTGTTCCAGGGGTTCGCCGTACTGGGCAGCCTCGGGGCGTCGGTGGGCATCCGGTACGCGGGCCTGCGGGCGAGCTTCGTCGGGATCGCCGTGGCATGGCTGTGCCTGCCGGCCTCCCTGCTGCTGGTCCCGGAGGCATGGATGGTGGGGGTGAGCCTGGCCGGTGCGGCGCAGGGGGCCAACTTCGTGCTGGTGTTCACGCTGATCGCTCGCCGCTTCACCTCGGTGCACCGGGCGCGCAAGGCCTCGGCCACAGTGCAGTCGGTGGGCTACTCGATGGCTGCCGTGGCCCCGACGCTGGTCGGAGGGATGCACACGCTCACCGGCGGTTGGCAGGCGCCGGTGGCGATCGTGGGGTGCGCGCTGACGATCATGACGGTGCTTGGGTTGATGTTGACGGGGGCACGCACGCCACGAGCCTGACGGGCGACCCACCGCCCACCAACCCACCGTCCACCACCCCACCGCCCACCAACCACCGGGGGTGAAGTTGACGTCGGTTATGCGCGGATAATCGACGTCAACTTCACCCCCGGTGAGGAATCGGTCGGTCACCGGCGGGAGGAACGACGACGGCGCCGCCACAGGCGAACTGCGACGGCGCCGTGCGTAGCTGCCGACCTGGCCGACAGCCGTGTCCGTGGCCTACTCCAGGCCGAAGTTGGACGTGTCCGGGTCACCGCCGTAGCGGGTGCCGGCGTCGATTCCCGCGATCGCGGTCATCTCGTCGTCGGTGAGAGTCAGGGCGGCGGAGGCGAAGTTCTCCGCGATGCGCGAGGGGGTCACCGACTTGGGGATCACCACGTTGCCCAGCTGCAGGTGCCAGGCGAGCACCACCTGCGCCGGGGTGGCCTGGTGCGCCTGTGCGATCGAGGCCAGCACGGAATCCTCCAGCAGTCCGTGCCCGGACCCGAGCGGGGACCATGCCTCGGTGGCGATCTGGTGGGATGCGTTGACCTCCCGCAGCGCACCTTGCTGCAGATAGGGGTGCAACTCCACCTGGTTGAGCACCGGCACCTCTCCGGTGGCCTCGATGATCTTCTCCAGGTGCGGGGCGTGGAAGTTCGACACACCGATCGAGCGCACGCGGCCGGAGTTCTTCAGCTCGACGAACGCCTTCCAGGTGTCGGTGTACTTGTCGGCCTTCGGGCAAGGCCAGTGGATCAGGTACAGGTCGAGCACGTCCAGGCCGAGCTTGTCCATCGAGACGTCGAAGGCCCGCAGGGTCGAGTCATAGCCCTGCTCGCCGTTCCACAACTTGGTGGTGATGTACAGCTCGTCCCGGCTCACACCGGAGGCGGCGATCGCCCGGCCCACACCGGACTCGTTGCCGTAGATGGCGGCGGTGTCGATCAACCGGTAGCCGACCCGGATTGCCTCCTCGGTGGCCACCTGAGCCTCATCGTCGGGTACCTGCCAGACGCCGAAGCCCAGCTGGGGAATCGTCGTACCGTCGCGCAGGGACAGGTCAGGAATCTCGATATCAGTCACGTGGCAACGCTAACAAGGCTGCCCGGTCCGTGCACGATCCCTCGCCGACGTCTCACCGTCGCCACCCACACCTCGTCACCCGAACACCTCCGGACTCGGGTGGAAGGCAAGACCCCGCTCACGCCACAGCTGTGCCTGTGCCCGCACCCGGGAAGCAAAGTCGTCGAAGTCCCGGTCCCCCTGCGCGGTCCACGCCACCTCGGCAGCGGCCGCCAGGCGCGGCAGCAGCATGGTGTACAGCTCGTCCTCGGTGACGAGAGTCTCGGTCCAGATCGCCGCTTCCACTCCCACCACAGCATCGGCGGGCAGGTCGGGTGCGTACTCGAGCGGGTCCCACTCGTAGGCGTCGCGGGTCTCCACGTAGCCGGCCCAGTGCAGTCCGAGCGGATAGTCCTCGTGGTACTGCATGTCGAGGTAGACGCGGCTGCCCGGGCTGAGCACCACCGTCGCGCCCTTCTCTGCGGCGGCCACGATCGGCGCCGGATCCTTGGTGGAGTCCCACAGCTGGATCAGTGCATCGCCGGGCAGCCCGGCCACGGCGGCCTCACCCCACAGCATCGGTGACTTGCCGGTCTCGGCCACCACGCGGGTGAGCAGCTCGATGAAGCCGGCGTATTCCGCACTGTCCATCTTCAGCACCTCATCCCCTCCCACGTGCAGGAACCGGCCAGGCGTGAGCGCGGCGACATGACCGAACACCTCGGCCAGGAACGGTGCGACTGCCGGGTTGCTGAGGCGGAGCATCGAGTTGCCGACCTCGATGCCCGTATCGACCGGGGTCGGCTGCCCGGTCTCGGTGAGCTCTCCGATCGCGTGCATCGCGGCATTGGTGTGACCGGGCATGTCGATCTCAGGCACCACGTCGATGCCCCGCTGCCCGGCATAGCGCACCAGGTGGGAGTAGTCGTCGCTGGTGAGGAACCCGCCTGGGGCGCCACCGACCGCCGTGGCTCCGGAGATGTCCGTCAGCTCGGGCCGGCCCGGGACCTCGATCCGCCACCCCTGGTCATCGGTGAGGTGCAGGTGCAACACGTTCAGCTGGTACAGCGCCATCAGGTCGATCACACGTTCCAGCACGGGAACGCCGAAGAAGTGACGGGCGATGTCGACCATGAGCCCGCGGTAGCCGAACCGCGGACCGTCGGCGATCTCCACCGCGGGTATCGCCCCGGCCGGAGCGTTCGGCAGGTCGAGGTCGCGCAGCTGCACCAGGGTGGCGAGCCCGCGCAGCACTCCCCGTTCCGCACCGCTCACCTCGACACGCCCGTGCGCCGCACGGAGCGTGTATTCCTCCCCCTCCCCCGGCTTCACCGAGAGCACGACGGCGCAGCTCGCCTCGTCGAGATCCGTCTCCTCGGCGAGTGGCAGCCCGAGCATGCCGGACGCATGTCCGGCCACACCCGCGGGTGCTACGAGAACAGCACCGTCCAGGGCAACGGCTGCTCTGCCGTCGTGGAGCTGGACGTGACGGGGCAGGGGAACGAGCGGCAGGGGCACGGTGGGAACTCCGGAGTGCGAAGAGGGAACGACGGCGCTCCCACGCTACTTCGTCGCCGGACGTGAGAGTGACTCCACCGGTGCACCATCACCTCGTTGGCCCCCGCCGGGGAGGCACCCTCAGCCGGCGGCTCGCCCCACCTTCCAGTAGCCGGCGAACGTGACGTTCTGTTTCGGCACACCGCGCTCGCGCACGAGGTGACGCCGGGCCCCGGTGGCGACCGCGGATTCTCCGACGGCGAACGCATAGACCTCGCCGGCGGGAAGGTCCAAGCCGGCCAGTACCGGCAGCAGCACGGTCCCGGGATCCGTGGCCGGGTCGCGTTCGAGCCAGTGCACCTGCATCCCGGGCGGGGCATCGAGCTGCTGCCGATCAGCGGCGTCGTAGAGCTCGATCAGCGCGTGCCCGACGGCGTCGCGGGGCATGTCCCGCAGGACGCCGGCGACGGCGGGCAGGCCGCTCTCGTCGGCCACGAGCAGGGTCCAGTCGGCTGGTACCGGCTTCCAACCGCAGCCCTGGTCGATGAAGGCGGCCTGAGTCCCGGGGTCGGCACCGGCGGCCCACGGCCCGGCGATGCCCTCGGTGCCGTGCACGAGGAAGTCGACGTCCAGCTCCAGGGAGCCCGGCCGGAACGCACGCACCGTGTAGCTACGGATGACCGGGCGGGTGCCTTTCGGCAACGCGAGGTACTTGAGGTAGCCGCCGATGCCGAACCTCCTGGGCAGATTGTCGAAGCGATCATCGTCGTGAACGCCGATGGCCAGGCGGAACCACTGGTCGAAACCCTGGTAGTCGAAGTCGGCCAGCGCCGCTCCGGTGAACGTCACCCTGGTCATGTGCGGGGTGATCCGCTCCCGGCGCAGCACCTCCACCTGGATGAGGCCGGAGTCTGCGTGGGTCACGGTGATGTTGCTCATGGCGCTCACCTTCAGTCGGAGAATCCCGACGACGCGGGAAGTTAGGTAAGGCTCACCATATCTGCACTTCGGCGGGTGGGGCTACCCGCTGCGCCTAGCCTTCCCGCCCGGCACTCCCGCCTGCGCGCACGACCTCGTACGCTGGGCTCATGGCTGACGAGCAGGGCACCTACGTGGAGCCGGGCAAGGAGTACACCCGGGACACCCGCTACATCGAAACCCGGATCACCACCGACGGCAAGGACGGCTACCCGGTCGAACCCGGGCGCTACCGGCTGATCGCCGCGCGCGCCTGCCCGTGGGCGAACCGGGCGATCATCGTGCGCCGCCTGCTGGGACTCGAGGACGCGATCTCGATGGGCCTGTGCGGCCCCACGCACGACGCCCGTTCCTGGACCTTCGACCTCGACCCGGGCGGGGTGGACCCGGTGCTCGGCATCGAGCGGCTGCAACAGGCCTACTTCGCCCGCACCCCGAACTATCCGCGCGGGATCACTGTGCCCGCGATCGTGGACGTGCCCAGCGGGGCCGTGGTGACCAATGACTACCCGCAGATCACCCTCGACTTCTCCACCCAGTGGACCGCTCACCACCGCGACGGCGCCCCGGACCTGTACCCGGAGCACCTGCGCGATGAGATCCATGAGGTCGCCGGCCTCGTCTACCGGGACGTCAACAACGGCGTCTACCGGTGCGGCTTCGCCGGGTCGCAGGAGGCCTACGAACAGGCCTACGACCAGCTGTTTTCCCGCCTCGACTGGCTCTCCGAGCGCCTGGCGACCCAGCGCTACCTCGTCGGGGACACGATCACCGAGGCCGACGTGCGGCTGTTCACCACGCTCGCCCGGTTCGACGCCGTCTATCACGGGCACTTCAAGTGCAACCGGTCCAAGCTCAGCGAGATGCCGGTGCTGTGGGCCTACGCGCGCGATCTGTTCACCACGCCAGGATTCGGCGACACGATCGACTTCGCCCAGATCAAGGAGCACTACTACGTAGTGCACACCGACGTGAACCCGAACGGCATCGTCCCGAAGGGCCCGGATCTGGCGAACTGGCTGGAGCCGCACCACCGGGAGCAACTCGGCGGCCGCCCCTTCGGCGACGGCACACCGCCGGGACCGGTGCGCGAGGGTGAGCAGGTACCCGAGCACGCCACCCCGTTGCGCTGACCCTCGCGCCGCTGCGTCAATACTTCTCCACCCATCACAGCGGCGGGCCCGCTAGGGTGCTGCGTGCGGTCTGCGGGCCGCTCCCTGGGGGCCGACGACGGAGCTTGACGTGACGAGACCACGCACTTCACAAGCACGAGCCATGGCAGGGCGGGCATGCGCCGTCCTCGCCTTGGTGTTCCTCCTGGTGGGCCTGCCCGACCAGCCCACGGCACACGCCGCCGAGGGGCTCACCGAGGAGACCCACGCACGCTACGTCGTCGGCGAGGACGGTGCGCTCACCGCCGAAGTGACCACCACGATCACGAACGTCACCCCGGACCAGGGAGCGCAGTACTACTACTGGACCGACTATGGCATCGGCGTACCTGCCAGCGCCACGGATGTGCAGGCCGTCAGCGGCGGAACGGCACTCACGGTCCGGATCACGGCGGACGAGGCCGATCCCACCCACCACTGGGCCCGCGCGTCGTTCCCACCGCTGCGGTACGGGCAGAGTCGCACGATCGAGTGGACCTACACGATCACTGGGGCGCCGCTGCGATCGGAGGAGGTCACCCGGGTGGGCCCCGGCTACGCCGTGTTCGTGGCTCAGGCGATCGGCGACGAGGGTTCGGTGAGCGTGGAGGTGGTGGCACCCAGCACGCTGGAGCTGCACTCGGCCACCGAGCTCGACTCCGAGTTGCAGGGCCGGAACCGGATCTACCGGACCGAGGAGTACATCGACGACTGGGGTGTGTGGACCCCGATCTCGCTGCGCGATCCGGACCAGTCCGAGACCGTGGAGGTCCCGATCGGTGGCGTGGTGGCGCTCGACGTGCAGAGCCTGCCTGGGGACGAGGTGTGGCGCGACTTCGCCGTCGAGCGGATCGAGACGGGGATGCCGGTGCTCGAGGAACTGGTGGGCAGCCCGTGGCCGGCCGAGGTACGCACCGTGCGGGAGGACGTCTCCCCGCTCGTGATCGGGTACGCCTGGTTCGACGGGTGGGGCGATGAGATCGTCGTGGGCGAGGACCTCGACGAGGTCACGCTCTACCACGAGCTCGGACACGCCTGGTTCGCTCCCCCGCAGTTCAGCGGGCGTTGGTTGCAGGAGGGTCTGACGGAGGAGACGGCGCACCGCACCATCGAGCGCCTCGGTGGGGAGGGCCAACGCAGGCCGAGACCGGACCGGGACGGCGACCATGCGTTGCCGTTGCTGGAGTGGAGCGGCGCCCATCAACAGACCGACACCGACTCCTACGGCTACCCGGCCTCCGCCGCGGCGATCCAGGACGTCTTCTCCGACGCAGACGATGCGACGTTCACCGCCGTGGTCTCGGCGGCCTATGCCGGTGAGAGCGGCTACGAGGAACCAGGGTCGCAGGACAATCGCGGCGCCGTGGATTGGCGTCGTTTCCTGGATCTTGCTGCCGAGCGTGGCGGGCTGGACGCGGAACCGGCGTTCCGGACGTGGGTCGTGGCCTCCGAACAGGCAGCTGATCTGGACGCCCGCGCCGAGGCCCGGGCGCAGTACGCGGCCCTCGATCACGGCCACTGGCAGGCGCCGTTCGGGCTGCGTACCGAGATGACTGACTGGGACTTCGTTGCGGCGCGGGAATCCATGGCGGCGCTGACGCCGGTGGCCGAGCAGGCGCTCGCCGTGCAGGAAGCTGTCGATCGGACCGGCCTGGCTGTACCGGACCAGATCCTCGAAGACTACGAGCAGGCCGAGTCGAGCGGGGACTACGCCGCCCTCGCGACGAGCCTGCCGGTGGCCGCCGATGCGATCACGGAGGTGGCGCAGAGCCGCCAGACCGCAGCAGCCGAGCGCGACCCTGTTTCCGCGCTCGGCGCGGCGATGCTGCGGGTGGGCCCAACAGCCGCGGCGGCCGTCCAGGCGCTCACGGCCGGTGAGCTCGACGGCGCCCGCACGCTCGCGCAGACCGCCGCCGACCGTGCCGGGTGGGCCACGCTCACCGGTGCCGGGCTGATTGTGGTGGCGATCGGTGCGATCGCGCTGATCGCCGGCGGGAGCGCAGTGCTGATCCGGCAGCGGCGACGGCCCGGGACTGGACCAGGCCCGGGCACGCCACCTCCGCTCACCGGCAACTGACGTTCGGGTTCGTCGGGTCGAACATCCCGTCAGGGTTCGCCTGCCAGATCCACGCGTGCAACGTGTGGAACGGCGGGCCACCGGCCGGGTGCGGAGCATCGAAGGGGACTCCGAACAGGGCGGCCGCGGGATCCCACGCTGCGTATTCGACGGCGACCAGCCGCATGCCTCCGCCGGCCTGCGGTGCGTAGACGAGGATCTCCGGTGCGAGGGGATCGAGGTCCGCAGCAGTGGTCGCGATGCTGCGCTGGTAGTGGTACCCCATGTTCGGCACGCACTCGGAAGCACGGATGTACCCGTCGGCGATGGCCGCCTCCAGGTCGTGATACGCAGCGGTCGCGGCACGCACCTGTGCCAGCTCGGCCTGACCGTTGCCGGCGCTCGGCCCTGGAGGAGTCGCATGCGGTGGTTCCGCGTTCACCGGCGCCGCCCCCAGGACGGCCAGTGCTGCGGCTGTGGTGACGGCGGCAACCGCCGGCATGATCGATCGTGACGTGTGCATCTGGGTTCCTTTCCTGGTGTTCGTTCCCCTCACCGCACGGGCGCGGTGAGGGAGATGGAGTGCCGGAAGACGTCGTCGGGGTCGTAGCGGCGTTTAGCCGCCGCGAGCCGCGCCTGAGTCTCGGCCGGAAACGCGCGGGCTGCTAGTTGCACGCGCTCGGTGCCCTCGGCGAAGTTGAGATATCCGCACAGGTCTGAGAGGTGGGGCGCCAATCGCCGCCACGCGTGTTCGAAGCGGCGCTCGAGCTCGGCGTCCGCCTCGGCCGAGGGGATCATCCCGACCAGCTCCAGGCAGTACCTCGCGTCCCTGGCGGCGAAGCTCACGGCCGGGTTGTCCCGGCGGATCGCCCCGCCGGCGTGGCGGACCTCGGCGAAGAGCATCGGTGAGGGTCCAGCGATCGCCTCCAGCATCACCTCGGGCACCTGCGGGCCCAGAGTCGCGAGCCAGCGGCCGCTCGAGGCGGCGGGCACCGGATCCACCGGATCCATGGAGATCTGGGCCACCTGTGAGAACGGCATCGGAGCCCAGGTGTCCATCAGCGGTGTCCGCCAGGACCGCCACTGGTCGACGAGTTCTCGCCCGGCCTCCATCTCTCCTGCGAAGCACCCGCGAACGATCGCGAACGTCTGCCCGCGCAACGGTTCGGGCACCATCTCCAGCGGTGGGAAGGCGGTGATGTTGAAGGCGCTGGTCAGTTCGGACGGCGCCCGGTTGATCCAGTCGCCGTAGAACTCGAACACCTCCCGAGCGTCCGGCAGCGCATAGAAGAGGTCACCGCCGTACACCTGGTCCACCGGATGTAGCGCCACCGTCATCTCCACCACCACCCCGAGGGCGCTGCCGGTAGTACCGCACATGGCCCAGAACAACTCCGGCTCGTCTTGTGGCGAGGTGGTGATCACCCGCCCGTCGGCCAGCACCACCCGCAACGAACGGATGCTGTCGACGGCAAGCCCGTACGCACGGGCCAGCCACCCGAACCCGCCACCGAGGCTGTAGCCCACCGCGCCGACGTGCGGGGCGGAACCGAGCAGTGGCGCCAGTTGCTGCTCCTGTGCTGCGGCGAGAACCGACGTCCAGGTGATCCCACCGCCGATCGCGGCGGTCCGGGAGACCGGGTCGATGCGCACCCGGTCAAGCGCTCCGGTCACCAACAGCAGGCTGTGCTCATCGGCGGGGACCGTCACTCCGTGCCCGGTGGTCTGCACGGCCACAGCCCACCCCCGGGCCGCGGCGTGGCGTACGGCGTACACGACATCGGCCTCGCCAGCCGCCTGCACCACGACAGCGGGGCGATGCGTCCAGGCGAGGTTCCAGCACGCACATACCTCGTCGTATCCGTCGTCGCCGGCTTGCAGCACCCTCCCCTCGCAGATGGCTGCGAGATCATCCAGGCTGGTGGTGATGGTCACGGCGTCCTCCCTCGTGCTCTTCCGGTCGGCGACGGCGTCCCCCGCCAGGGTTCGAGCCTGCGCCCGGCCGACCGGTCGCCACCATCCCCCGGTCGGGCGCACCGCGCCCGCCACCACCCCCTCATTCGAGGGATATCCAGGCGTGAACCTTGACGCACAGGAAGGGCGGGAGGACGATTTCGGGCATGCTGCTCCGCGACAGTTCCGTCGCCACCGGCCACCGGCGGCGACTGGTGGCTGCCGAGCGCCGGATCCAGGAGGCGTGTGCCGATGCCAGCACCACCGCGGAACTGGTGGACGGGCTGCGAGAACCGTTCGACGACGCGCTGGGGCTGTCCGGGATGCTGCTCAGCGCCACCGACCCCGACTCCACGGTCCTCTCCACCGCTGCCGTGATCGAGAACCTGCCGGAGTCGATGTGTGCGCCGTGGATGCACAACGAGTTCCTCGAGGACGACGTCAACAAGTTCGCCGAACTGCACCGCACCGGTTCCCCGGCCACCACCCTCGACCGCGCCACTCAAGGGTGCCCTGACCTGAGCCCGCGCCACCGTCACCTGAACCGGCCGCAAGGTTTCGGACCGGAGTTGCGGACCACCTTCTCCGCCGGCGGATCCTGCTGGGGCGTGGCCCACTTCCTGCGCAGCCAGGGGGAGGCGGACTTCGACGACGAGGCACTGCACTGGGTCGACCGGCTGCGTGATCGGGTGGCCATCGCGTTGCAGCACACTCTCGGCGCACCCTGGCGAGGAGACGATGAGGACTGGGTTCCCGGCGTGGTCACGCTCGATCCCGACGGACACGTGGTGTCGATGACACCGCACGCCGACCGCCTGCTCGACGAGTGCTGGGCGCATCCCATACCGGCAGGTGACACTGCTCGCCTCCCGGGCGAGGCCTACATGGTCGCCACCCTCACGCGGGCGCGGGCGGCGCACCGGCCCCACACCCGGCGCCCCGTGACCCGACTCCGTGGCCGCTCCGGGCGCTGGCTGACCCTGCGGGGCGACTACACGCTCGACCGGACCGGAGAGTTGTGCGGCATCGTCCTGCTGATCCAGCCCTCCCGGCCCACCGAGGTGATGCCCCTGGTGGTGAGTGCGTACGGCCTCACCGAACGTGAGCAGGAGGTGCTGGCCGAGTTGATGCAGGGCCGCACGTCCGGGCAGATCGCCACCCGCCTGTTCATCTCCGAGCACACCGTGCGCGATCACCTGAAGTCGATCCGGGCGAAGACGGGCACGAGCTCCCGTGGTGAGCTCATGAGCCTGCTCTTCCACGAGCACTCAGCACCGCACACGCAGTTCCGCCACGTCTGAGATCGGCAAAATCGCTGGGATCTCCCGTGCGATCACCCTAGGCTGACCGGCATGTCCGCCACCCTGCACGTCTCGCGGCTGGGGGCGGCCTTCGGTGCCCGCCAGCTCTTCGACGATCTCACGTTCACGATTGCCCCGGGCGACGTCTGGGGCCTGGTCGGGGCGAACGGGGCGGGTAAGTCCACCCTGCTCTCCGTGCTCGCAGGTTCACCCACGACGGCGGAGGTCACCGGATCCCTCACGCTCACCCCACCGCATGCGGGTGTGGGCCTGCTGGCGCAGGAAACCGAACGGGTTCAGGGCGAGAGCGTGCGAGATTTCCTGGACCGGCGCACCGGGGTGGCCGAGGCCACCCGGGTGATGGACGCCGCCGCCGAGGCGATGGCTACGCACCCCGACGACGGCGCAGCAGCGGACACCTACGCCGTCGCCCTGGAGAAATGGCTGGCTCTGGGCGGAGCGGACCTGGCCGACCGGACCCCCGCCGTCGTGAATGATCTGGGCCTGAACGCAAGCCTGGACGCGCCGATGACGACCCTCTCCGGCGGGCAGGCGGCGCGCGTGGGCCTGGCGGTGCTGCTGCTGCAGCGCTACGACCTGCTGCTGCTCGACGAGCCCACGAACGATCTGGACCTGGACGGGCTGGACCGGCTCGAACGCTTCGTGGCACAGACACGGGCGGCGCTGGTGATCGTCAGCCACGACCGGGAGTTCCTGGCACGGACGGTGACCGACATCGTGGAGCTGGACCGGGCGCAACAGCAGGTGAGCGTGTACCGGGGTGGGTACGAGGCCTACCTGGCTGAGCGGGAGCTGGCGCGGCAGCGCGCCCGGGACGAATACGAGGCCTACGCCGACCAGGCGGCCGGTCTGCGCTCGCGGATCCAGACGCAGAAGGAATGGGTGGACAAGGGCGTGCGCAACGCCCGCAAGAAGGCCACCGACGGTGACAAGCACATCCTGCACCGGGCCGTGGCACGCACGGAGAAGCAGGCCGCGAAGGTCGGCCAGTCCGAACGGGCACTGGAGCGCCTGGATGAGGTGCGCGAGCCCCGCAAGGAGTGGGTGCTGCAGATGTCGATCGCGGCGGCGCCACGCTCGGGCTCGGTCGTGGCCACCCTGGATGAAGCGGTGGTGCAGCGCGGGGAGTTCACGCTCGGACCGGTCTCGGCGCAGGTCATCGCCGGGGACAGGATCGTGATCACCGGGGCGAACGGATCGGGTAAGAGCACGCTGCTGGCACTGCTGCTGGGGCGCCTGGCCCCGGATGCGGGGCGCGCCTCGCTGGGCGCGTCGGTGGCGGTCGGGGAGGTCGACCAGGCGCGCGGGCTGTTCGACAACCCGGCGCCGCTGGCGGACGCGTTCGCGGCTCAGGTACCCGACTGGCCCGAGGCAGAAGTCCGCACGCTGCTGGCGAAGTTCGCCCTCGGAGGCGATGCGGCGTCACGGCCAGGGAACGCCCTCTCCCCCGGTGAGCGCACCCGGGCCGGGCTGGCACTGCTGCAGGCGCGTGGTGTGAATCTGCTGGTGCTGGACGAGCCGACGAACCACCTCGACCTGCCCGCGATCGAGCAGGTCGAGCAGGCCGTGGAGAGCTTCGCCGGCACGGTCCTGCTGGTCACCCACGACCGGCGGATGCTCACGACCGTGCGCTCGACGCGGCGCTGGCACCTGGAGGCGGGGCGGCTCACCGAGGACTGAGTCACCGGTTCCGTCCCCGTGCATGAGACGTCACGTCGTCGTCTCATGGACCGCTGCCGCTCACCTACTGTCGAGGCGCCCGATCGGATCGAGGCTGTCGCTGAACGCGGCGCGGGCGGCGGGCCAGCTGTTCGCATCGACGTGGAGAGCGGTCCGCAGATAGGCGGTGCTCATCCGCTGGATGACGGCGACTCGCTCCGGGTTCTCGTCGGTCGTCTCGGCGACTTCGTATCCGACGATCCCTCCGAGAGCATGCTCGGCGCCGTAGAAGGTGAGGAGGTCGGTGGCGCCGGGGCTGTGGGTGTAGGCGTCGGTGAACCAGTCCGGTCCGCGGCTGGACATCGCGGACTGATCGCGGTCGCCGGCGACGACGAGTGTCGGTGTGGTCAGTTGCTGGAACGAAGGGTGCATGAAGGGGAAGTTGGCCTGGGCGAACGGGTGCAGGTGGTCGCCGCCGAGGCCGGTGGCGGCGAACAGGATGCCGGCGGTGATGCGGCGATCGGACATGTCCTCGCCGGCGTGGCCGGCGTCATCGACTATCCGTGCACCGAGGAGTGTCTGGGCGGTGTGCCCGCCCCAGGAGTGACCGGCAGCGGCGACGCGGGTGCGGTCGATGCGGCCGGCAAGGCCGGGCACAGCGGACTCCATGACGTCGAGTTGGTCGAGGATGCGGGTGAGATCCGCGATCCGCTCGGTCCAGATGGTCGGGAAGATCGGGTGGTCGAACCCGAACCCGTTCCGGCGTGAGTCCAGGTGTGTGGGCTGGATCACCACGAATCCGCGGGAGGCCCAGAACGCCGTGAGCGGTGCGTACCCGTCCAGGTTCCACCCGTTGCCGTGGGAGAAGAGCACGACGGGGAGATTGGTGCCGGTTGCCGGGGCAGACACACGCACCTCCAGCGGGACCGGACGGCCCGGGGCGGACAGTTCGATGGGAGCGACGGAGACGACCGGAGCACCGGTGCCCACGATGCCGTCCAGTGCGTCCACGATTGGTGAGGCCATGCGAGTTCCCTTCGTAGGTGGTGTCGCTCTGCCATACTGGTTTTCGGAGCGCCGTTCCAAAACATTACGGAACACCGCTCCGTAATGCAAGGGTGCCGCGTCGGGTATGCGAGGAGGAGCTCATGACTGAGGCACGGAGCGAGCAGCGGGATGCACCGGCCAGGTCGGTGGGTCGTCCGCGTCAGAGCAAGCAGGCCCTGCTCGACGCAGCGGCAGCGGTGTTCGTGAGGTCCGGGGTCGACGCTCCGGTACGGGAGATCGCCGCGAGGGCCGGCGTCGGCGTGGGAACGATCTACCGCCACTTTCCCACACGTGCGGAGCTCGTCGTCGCGGTCTACCGGCACCAGGTCGAAGCATGCGCAGACGCCGGCCCACAACTACTCGCGCAAAGCTCCACGCCCGAGGCGGCCCTGCGGGAATGGGTCGCGCTGTTCGCGGATTTCCTGGTCACCAAGCACGGGCTCGCCGGCGCACTGCATGGAGATGGCGCCGAGGCCGATGCGCTGCACACCTACTTCGTCGACCGCCTCGTCCCGGTCTGCGGCTCACTCCTCGAGGCAGCGCTCGAGTCACGCCACGCGGTCTCGCACGTCGATGCGTACAACGTCCTCAAAGGGATCGGGAATCTCTGCATCGGCGCGGCAAACGACACCCGCTACGAGGCCGCCACGCTCGTCCAACTGCTCATCTCGGGCGTGCTCGCCCGAGGAGACGAGTGACCGCGACATCACGTCCTCGCACGCCCACCGAGAGGCGAGCGGAGGCAGATCGGCACTGAACGCACGAGCGCCATCGGGTCCGAAGATCTCATCCCCCTCACCCCAGACCGCCAGCAACGGCGCCTGGCGCGACCTCGGTGGCCTGATTCCGCTCGTCCCGGAAGGCCCACACGGGCGCCCAGAACCTGTGATGCGGCGTCATGGCCGGGGAACGTCCTCTCCCCCGGTGAGCGCACCAGGGCCGGCACTGCAGCAGGCGCGTCGGTGAACCTGCCGGTCACCCACGACCGGCGGGGCAGCTCACGCAGGAGTGACCGGGCGCCGCGGTTGCGACCCGGTCAACGACGCGACGGCGAGCCCCGCGACGGCGAGCCCGATCAGGATGGCATTGACCAGCGCGAAGGAGACGTCGGCGGACACGGCGGTGGCCAGGACCACGGCCGCCAGTGCGGTGGTGGCACCTACGCTCATGCTCTCGCCCGCTTGCAGGGCCGAGCTGTAGGCACCATGCTGCGAGGTCTCCACCAGGGCGAGGGTGGCGCTGGACAGCCGCGGGTAGGCGATACCCATCCCGACGCCCATGGAGATACACCCCGCGACGACCGTCCAGACGGGGGATTCGGTCACCACATGGAGCAGGGCGCCGACGGGACCAGCCGCCACGAGCCCGGTGGCGAGGAAGACCAGGCGTCGGTGGGTCCGGTGTCCGCTGGAGAATCGTCCCTGCAGCCAAGCGCCCAGCGCCCAGCCGAACGCGCCGACAGCGATCACGAGCCCTGCGGTGGTGGGTGGGTATCCGCGCTCGCTCTGGAGGTAGAGGGTGAGGTAGACGTTGGTGGCGGTGACCGTGGCGCCGAGGATGGCCCGGAGCGCGACGAGGCGCTGCGGGACTCCGCGCAGCAGCAGCGTGCCTGGGGGCAGGATGCTCCGTGCCGTCACAGCCAGCGCGATCACGGCGGGCAGGACCACCATGGCCGAGATCGGCGACCCGAGTTGTCCGCCGACATGAAGGGATACGAGCAGCAGGGCAGCCACGAGGGACAGGGCGCCCTTGCGGCCGACGACCTCCCGCGCCGACGCCCGGATCCGGGGCACCGGACTCCGCGTCACGAACAGCAGCAGGAGCAGGGAGATCGCGGCGCCGACGAGGATGAGCGCGAACACTGTGCGCCAGCTCATCAGTTCCGTGAGTGCGCCGGCGAGCACCGGGCCCGCCATCGAGGGGATGAGCCATGCCGCCGTGAGGAGCCCGAACATGCGCGGGCGGGGGCCCTCGGGTATGCGACGCGCGATCAGGACGTACAGGATGACGGAGTCGATCCCACCACCGACGCCTTGCATGAGCCGCCCGATGATGAACGTCGTCGCATCGAGTGCTACGACGCAGAGCGCGAGGCCCGCCAAGAAGAGGGTCCCTCCGACTCTCAATGGCGCGCGCGGGCCGGCATGGTCAGCCCAGTTCCCGCCGGTCACCATCCCGACCAGCGCAGCGGTCATGGTGGCGGCGTAGGCGAGCGAGTACCACTGCGGTCCGCCGAGCTCGGTCATCGCCACCGGAAGGACGGTGGTGACGGCGAAGGCCTCGAACGCGATGAACGTCATCAACGCCAGCACGCTGGTGATGAACGGCCAGGTCGACGGTGTCCACAGCGACTCTCGCGCGAGTCGTGCACCGGCGGTCATGGCGCCTCGCCGATGTCGAGCACGATCTTGCCGCGCCCATGCCCTGTTTCCACGTCCCGGTGAGCGTCAGGGACCTCCTCAAGCCGGTAGCTCCGTCGGATATGGACGCCGAGGTGGCCGTTCGCGAGTCGGTCCATGAGGTCCGCCAACCGGCTCGCGGAGCGTCGGCTCCTCACGATGCGGCAGCCCAGATCTTGTGCGAGCGGCATGTCGACGATGGTGGCGATCCGGTCGCGGTCGGCGACGAGCTCGACGGCGGTACGCAGGTTCTCGTGCCCAGCCGCGTCGAATGCCACATCCACGCGAGGGCTCACGGCCCGGATCCGCGCTGCCTGCCCGGGACCGTACTCGAGCGGAATCGCCCCCAAGGCTCGCAGGTAGTCATGATTGGACTCGCTGGCGGTGCCGATCACCGTGGCACCGGCGTGAACGGCGAGCTGGGTGAACGCCGAGCCGACACCGCCTGCGGCGCCGTGCACCAGCACCACGTCGTCTCCCTGCACCGCGAGGTCCTCGAAGGCGGTATGCGCCGTCTGCCCCGATGCCGAGAGAGCGCCAGCGGCCTGCCAGGGCACGGACGTCGGTTTGGCGACGACCTGCGAGGCCGGCACCGCGACGTACTCTGCGTAGCACCCGAGGGTGTTGAAGCCCGCCACCTCATCACCGTGCACGAACCCGTCCACCTCCGCTCCGGTCTGTTCGATGACACCGGAGAACTCGTTGCCGAGGATCTGCGGGAATCGGATCACCGCCCCCGGCGGTGTCCACCCTGCGCGGATGGCCGCGTCGGTCACCTGGACGCCGGCGGCCACCACGCGGACGAGGATTCCGTCATCTGGCACGGCCGGGCGCTCGAGCTCGCGCACACGCAGTTCGTCGGGCGGGCCGACGGCATCGATGGCCGCAGCCCGCATCGTCGCGCTCATCGAGCCGGACCAGCGGCGAGGAGGAACTGGGCGATCTCATCCACGGACGCGTTGCCCGAGACACGTCGCCCGTTCGAGGCGACTACCGTCGGCACGGAGGTGACCGAGAGCAGACGGGCTGTGTTCACATCGCCGGAGACCTCCGCAGCGAATCGCTCGCCGGTCAGCGTGCGGTGAACCTCGGATTCGTCCAGTGCCCACCGCGACGCCAGTGCGCGAAGAACTGCGGGGTCACCCAGGTTCTCGTTGCGCTCGAAATGTGTCGCGTATGCGTCCTCCCACACGGCCTCCACATCGCCACTCCTCGCCTCATCTGCGAGTTTGAGCAGCCGGTGCAGCGGGTTGGAGTCGAACATCGGGGCATCGTCGACGTTGAGTCGCAGTCCCTCACTCTCGCCCGCGGACCGGATGTGTCGACTCCTGGCTTCCCACTGACTCGCGGACATCCCCCACTCGCTCCTCGCGACCTGCGCGGTCGGCCGGCCTGGGCTCACAGGGCCGTGCGGCTCCAGCAGAAGACTGCGCCGACGCACTCGCACAGATTCCTCGATCGTGGCCTTGACTCGCTGGAGGCGACGTAGTCCGATCCAGCACCACGGGCATCGCACGTCTGCCCAGACATCCACTTCGATCACGTTGTTGCGCTCCTGTCTTCGTCACGTTGACTCGATGTAGAGTCGACTTCATCAAGTCCACTTGATGTCAAGCCGCAGGAGGAAGATCGCCCGATGTCCCAGGTGCCCAAGGACGTCGTCTGGCTCAAACCAGGACAGGTCGCCCAGCGAGCAGGGGTTGCCGTCTCGACGCTGCACTACTACGAGTCACTCGACCTCATCCACAGCCGGCGGACCGCAGGGGGCCGCCGCGAATATCGCCGGGACACGCTGCGCGTGCTGGCGTTCATACGCGCGTCACAGCGGGTGGGGATCGCACTCGAGCGCATCAAGGACGCGCTCGATCAGCTCCCGGAGGAAGGGCTGCCCACGAAGAAGGACTGGGCACGCATCTCGCGCGAATGGCGCGACGATCTCAACGACAGGATCGAGCACCTCACCGCGCTGCGTGACCGGTTCTCGAACTGCATCGGCTGTGGCTGCCTCTCACTCAAGTCATGTCCATATTCGAACCCGGACGACATCCTCGGTGCACAGGGCCAGGGAGCGGTCCGGCTGCCATGAGCACGGCGACCGGAGCACCGGGACTGCCACCCACCAGCACCTACTTGCCAGCATGGCCCGCGCTGGGAGGCACGTGGTTGACCGGCGGCCCGGCCCGGCCGGTACCGATCAGGCCTCGGCGCGGTCGTCCCCACCGAGCAACTCGCGCAGTTCGGCCCTGGTGGAGACCCCAAGCTTGCGAAAAGCGGACGCAAGCTGTTTGGACACCGTGTTCACCGAGACGCCGTTGGCTGCGGCGATCTCCTTCGAGGAGAACCGGCGCGCTGCCATCTCGGCCACCTGCAACTCCCGTGCGGTGAGCACCAGGGACCGGTCGGGACCGGCGCGCCACAGCGCGGCCCCAGGGTTCTGGGCGCGGAGCCGATCCGCGGTCGCCCGGAACCGGCGCACCCTCAGCTCACCGAGGTCGGCGTCACCGTCGGCCAGCCCGAGCCAGCTGTCGATGGCGGTCACCACCAGGCCGAGCTCGCACGCCTCGTCGGCCACAGTGCCCAGCGCCTCGGGGTCGCCAGCACGGACCGCCTCGACGTGGCGTTCGAGGATCTGTAGCAATCCGCCGCCGGCGAAGGAGTGCGCGGCATGAAGCACCGCAGCAGCATCGTCCAGCCGGCGCCCGCACCGGACCGCACAGTGGGCGAGCATCCCGGCGAAGTAGGTGTGCTGCACGGTCAGCAGCCACTGGGCGGTCTCGACGAGTAGATCGGCCGCCTGATCGGGCCGGTTGTCGGACTTGGCCTGCCAGGCGTCCGCCCACGCCCGCAGCATGACCACCTTGGGATCTCCACCCGCAGGCTCGGGGACGTCATCGAACGCACGAACGGACTCGGCCTGGCGACCGGTCGTGAGCGCAGCCGCCCCGGTGAGTGCCTGGGCCGCGGGGAGCAGTCCGGCGGGGTCACGCCAGGCCAGGTGTTGGGTCGCGGCAACGGCGAGCTCGTAGGAACGCTCGGCGTCCGCCGAGAGAAGTTCGACGAAACCGAGCGCGTACTCCCAGGTCCCGACGGCCTCGGGCGGCAGCTCGTCGGACGCACCCAGCAGCTCCTCCAACCGGCCGCGGGTGGCGACGACGTCGCCGGTGAACGAGAGGGCCATCACACCAGCAAGCTCGGCCAGCATCGCTCCGCCCGGAGCGGCGAGGAGCACCTCGGCGGGGATCCGGCGTAGCTGGTTCAGTAGTTGCCCGGTCTCCTGCAGCGGACCGGCGATCACGCCACCGACGGCCAGGGTGACCAGCCCCATCGCCTCCTCGACACCACTCGCCTCTGGAACCGGTTCGAGGGCAGGGGCCGCGGCGCTCAGACCTGCCACCGAGGCCCAGCGCCCTGCGGCCAGCTGCAAGGAAGCCTGCTGCTCCGGATCCTTGACCACTGCGAGCGCCTCCCGCAGAACGGCGAGCGCTGCCGGAGCATCGTGATGGCGCAGTCCGAGGTGGTTCGCCCGCGCCCACGCGACCAGCGACCGCTCGGCCGGTGTCTGCACCCGCGCCTGCGCCGCCTCGAAATAGGCGTCTGCCTCCGTGGTACGGCCCAGCACCGAGCATGCCTGGCCGGCGATCCGGAGTGCGCTCGTGCAGGCGTCGTCCTGGGAGAGCACGGCCTGCGCCGCGCGAAGCGCCAGGTGTTCGTCCGAGGCGGCCAGCGCATGCTCAGCCAGGAGCAGCACCGCCTCCTCGTCCATGGCGTGGCCGAGATCGAGGGCGAGCAGATTCGCACGCCGGCCCGCGTCCGGGCGAGGTGCTGCAGCCGGAGATCGGAGCACGTCGATGGCGTCCGCGGTCAGGTCACGCCACAGCGCAGCCGAGGATCGCGACCGCAGGTACTCCCCGTCCAGCGGGTGGCTCGTCCGCAACCATCCGTCGATGGCAGGCTCGATCACGCCGGCGCGGGCGAGCGTGCGGCGGGCAGTCGGATCGACCGCCTCGGCCGGGCACTCGCCGGCAATGGCGATCAATGCGGCTGCCTCGAGCGTCTCCTGGTCGAGCGAGTCGAACCTCACACTGATGAGTTGGGCTAGGCGTGGGGTCAGCGCCGGCTCGCCCTGCAGGTCCCAGCCGTGCTCGGTCTGTACCAGGCGTCCGTCAGCCAGGCTGCCGCGCACGATCTCCCGCAGGTGGAGCGCGTTGCCCTGAGCCGCGGTGAGCACCGCAGCACGCGCCGCGGGCGTGAGCGCTCCCCCGGCGTGCTCGGTAGCGAGTTCGGTCGCCTCGGCATCGCTGAGCTCACCGACACTCACCTGGACCAGCTCGCCCCGGTCGTAGAGATCATGGACGGCGGAGGGCACCGTGTCCATCGACCTGGCGGTGAGCACGGCCTTCACCCGGGAGGTGCCCACGAGGTGCGCCACCACCCACGCCGAGGTCTCGTCCAGGTGATCGACGTCGTCCACCAGCAGCACCGTGGAGGAACGGTGCCGGGAGAAGGCATCGATGACGGCGATCGGTGAGCTCAGCGCCGTCGCCGGCAGATCGAGCACCCCGGCGAAGACACCCAGCGGGATGTCCCGGCCGAGACTGTTCGGCGAGAGCAGCGGCGCCGGCCGGCCCTGCTCGGCGAGCACGGCCGCCAGCGTTCGGAGCAGGTACGACTTGCCGGCCCCGGCTACCCCGGTGAGCACCACCGCTCGCTGGGTGGCCAGCGCCTCCCAGATCCGCCCGGCACCGTTCGAGGTGACCGTCAGAGCGCCCCGCACACCATCCCCTCCCACCCGTCGCACACGATGGTCAATCATTGACCATCGCCGTCTTGTCGACCCTCAACCTATCGTGTTCGACGCTCGTGCAGTCGAAGCTCTCAGGAAGGGTCACATGTCCGTTCGTCACCGAGGAAGCGGGCGCCTACGCCTGGTTCTCGCAGCCCTCCTCCTGCCCGTCGCGGCGCTCACCGGCACCACCGCGGCCCATGCCGCGGAGACCGTCGAGGTCGACGGCGTCACCTATGAGCTCGCTGTCGAGGGGAACCCCGAGGCCGGTGCGGTGGCCGTCTCCTACTCGGAGGCCGCGAACCCGGCCCATCCGGACGTCGCCCTGCAGGACGAGGTCACGATCGGCGGCGACTCGGCTCCGGTGGTCGAGATTGCTCAGGCCGCATTCCGCGACACCGACATCGCATCGGCGACCCTGCCTGCCGGCCTCACCACCATTGGCCCCTACGCGTTCGGCTTCAACGAGCTCACCGCGATCGACCTGCCCGGGTCCGTCACGAGGATCGAAGGCTATGCCTTCACCAGCAACAACCTCACCTCGGTGGACCTTCCCGAGCTCGTCTTCCTGGGACAGCATGCCTTCCGGAGGAACGCGCTGACGTCGGTGACCCTGCCGGACACGCTCACCACGATCTGGGACAAGACGTTCTCGCACAATGAGCTGCACACGGTCACCGTCCCGGCCACGATCACGCAGCTGGGGGCGGGAGCGTTCGGCGACAATCCGGATCTGGAGACGGTGCGATTCCTCGGCGCCGAACCCAGCACCGCCGACAGCCCCTTCGCCAGCGAGCAGAATGAGACGAGCCCGCGGATCGAGTACCTGTGGCGCGAGGGCGAGGGCCAGGCAGCCAGTGGCGGATTCACGTGGCCGACGTGGCACGAGCTGCTAACCTCGCCGCACATCGAGATCCAGTTCAGCGACCCGACGGCGGGGACACCGATGCCGGCACCGCTGCTCCTCCCGCTGGACCAGCTGACCGAGGGAACGCTCTGGACCACTTTGCCCGAGTCGCTCCTGCCTTCTCCCTCACACTCCGACCTGGAGTTCACCGGGTGGACAATCGAGGACGCGGGGACGCCCGAGGACGCGCAGGCGTGGTCTGCCGGGGACCCGATCTACGGTGACGCCATGCTGACAGCGGTCTGGGAGCAGCCCGCTCCCGAGCTTGCCGCGATCGTCGTGCACGCCTCGGCCACCGAGGTCGACGAGGGGGAGAGTGTGACACTCACCGCGGAGGGCTTCGACACCGACGGTCTCTCGCTGGGCGACGTCACGGCCGAGACCACGTTCACCTCCGACGTGGCCACGGACGTGGTGGACGGTGACCAGGTCACGTTCCCCACGGCAAGTGCGCACACGATCACCGGAACGCACCAGATGGGGCTGACGGACGCCGTCGTGATCGAGGTGATCCCGGCAGCCGTCGATCCCGAGCCCACCCCGACGTCGGATCCGACGCCCGCCCCGGATCCGACGCAGACGCCGGAACCCACCGAGACGACAGCCACCGCAGATGGCACGCTCCCCGCCACGGGCGCCGCGCCGCAGCCGCTCGCGGCGGCCGCCGGGCTGACCATGCTCGGGGCCCTGCTGCTGGTGCTCGCACGCCGGCGCGTCACCACGATGACGGAGGCGGGCCGATGAGTGCGCGCACCCTCCGCCGGAGGGTACCGGCGGCAGGCGCACTCGCCATGGCGGCCCTGATGGCTGCGTGCTCCGACGCCGCACCGGCTCAGGAGCCGGGCGACGACCCGGCCGAGACCAGTTCTGTTGCCGAGGACTCCGGTGACACGGAGCAGTCCGAGGACACCGGTCAGTCCGAGGACACCGACCAGGATGAGGACGAAGCTGGCAGCGCCGCGGCGGGCGACTACCTCGACGTCCTCGTCGCCGACAGTCTCCACCCTGACGTCGAGGCCGCCGAACCGGGTAGCGCCTACATTGAATTCGCGAGCGACCGGCTCGACTTCGACGACGTGGAGTGCCGGATCGAGGACGTACCCGACGCAGGGGTCTTCGAGGTGACGGCTCGCGGGGAGACCGGGCTCGGGCCGGCCGAACTGAGGTGGAGCCGCACGATCGGCTCCGGAGTCGGCTGGGCGTGGGAGGACGAGTACGTCAACCTCTCTCTCGTCGGCGGCACGGCAGAACGCGAGTTGAACAGTAACTCCATGGTGACCGCCCAGCGTGACGAGGATGGCGAGACCGAGTGGCTCTCGGGCAGTGGCACCACCCCTCTGGTCCGGCTGGTCGGAACGGAGGCGACCGCCGTCGGAGCGTTCGACGGGACACCCGGCTCGGAGGACCCGTTGGTGGGCGACTTCGTGGCCGCCGTCACCTGCCCGTGAGAATCCTGAGGAGACCATCGATGCGAACCACCACCCTGCGCCGCGCACCGGTCGCCGCCGTGACCGCGGGCCTGCTGCTGAGCGTGGCGGCCTGCACCTCCCCTGCCGCTGACTCCGGTACCGACGAACCCGCCGGGGCCGAGACGCAGAACACGCAGGAAGCGGATGCTCCGGCTGACGATGAGCCGGCAGCCGGGGATGCTGAGAACGAGCCCACCGAGGAGGCCGGCGCGGGTCAGGACGCTGCCGGGGACGTCCTCGGCCTCGTGACCGTCGACGACGTCCAGTACGAGATCACCGAACTGCGCAACTGCGAGCCGCTGCAGCAGGAGATGGTGGAGCGGGAGTTGGAGCTCCAGGGCTTGGGCGAGCACGACGGCGAGCGGATCCAGATCGACGTCTACATCCAGGAGCTCGCCGGAGCTCCCTACAACGACGTCGCATGGTCCGGTCCCGAAGGCGTGTTCGGCACGCAGGAGAGTGCGGATGTCACCCTCGATGCCGGTGGCACCAGTGTGCGCGGCGTGGCGACCTTGCAGGACGCCCTCACCCAGACCGAGACCGTGACGATCGACTTCGATCTGCCGGTTCCGGCCGAGACGATCGCCTGCCGCTGATGCGGGTCTCGGTGCCGTTCTCCGCGACCGGAGCAGTGGCCTTGCTGCTGATCACCGGCACGCCACTGGGGGTGGCGGCGCTGATCGGGGCACTGATGCTGGTCGGCGTGGTGGCCACGCTGCGACGGGCTGAGGCTACTCCCGTCGGTCCAGTGGATCGGGGGCAGTGAGGAGTTGCCACACCAGTTCAGCGGTGCCGTCGTACTGCTCGGCGTAGAGGTGGCGAACCGTCGTCACTGCCGCGATGGTCTCCGCTGTCACCTCGGGGTCGCGCCCGGGAGGCACCTCGCCCGCCTCCTGCGCCTGCGTGATGAGATCGATCAGGACCCGGCGCCAGAAGTAGTGACGCCGCTGAGCCATCTCACGTGCGACGTCGTCATGGCCGACAGCGGCGATCAGTTCGGCGAGAAGCTGCCGGTTGCGGCGCCGTGCCTGCGGGTCGTCGATGCTGGTGAACACCAGATCCACGAACTTGCGCAGGGTCAAGTCCTCCGGGAGATCGGTGATGGGTGCCGATTCCATCGCGTAGGCATCCAGGATGAGGTCCCGCTTGGACGGCCATCGACGGTACATCGTCGCCTTCGAGACCCGGGCCGCCTTGGCGATAGCGTCCATGGAGACATTGCCCAGCCCACGATCGGTGATCTCGTCGAGGAACGCCGCCAGGACCCTGTCCCGCACTGTCGGGTCCGGGTGGGAGCCGCCGCGCGAGTGGGGTGCGTCGTCCATGGCGGTCAGTGTCCCATGCGCTCCGGGTGGAAGCGGTGGCGACGCAGGGCCAGTGCCAAACCACCGGTGAGCAGCAGCATGGGGACAGCGATCACGCCCAACGACGAGACGCCCGTGCTCGGGAGCCCGTCATCGGTGCCGGCCGGAGTTTCAGTCGTTTCAGTCGCCGGGCCGCTGCTCGGGTGCTCGTCGCCCGGATCTGCGCCGGTCGGGCTGGGATCGTCGGTGGCGGTGGGATCGATGCTCGGGTCCTCGGTCGGCGACGGGGTCTGCGCCGGTAGCACCTCGATCCGCACCTGGGCCTCTGACGGGCCCTCGTCAGGCAAGGGTGAGGGCGGTGCGCGCAGGTCTGAGACGCCGAAGGTGAACTCGTCGTCCCCAGCGAAGCCGAGATCACTGATGTAGGTGAACGTGCCGTCGGGCGCGAGGTCGAGCGTCCCGTGCTCCGGTGGCGCCACAACGCTGAACGTCACCGGATCGTCGTCGGCGTCGGTAGCCGAACCGGTGAGATCTCCGGAAAGACGTTCGCCGCTGATGACCGAGAAACTGGCATCGTTCGCGATCGGTGGATCATTGACCCCCGTCACCTCGATGGAGATCGTGGCCGGCTCGGTGGTGAACCCGCCGGCGGTCGCGGTGGCCGTGAAGGTGTCCGTGCCGAAAAAGTCCGGATCAGGGACGTAGGTGAAGGCACCGCTCGGGTCGAGCTCGAGGCTGCCGTGCTCGGGTTCGCTCACGACGGCGTAGCTTGCCTCCGCGGCCGCCGCACCGGAGGCCGCGGTCGCCAGGCCGGACGCCTGGTCCCGCACGAGCGTGCCGTCCTCGGCGACCGTGAACGAGGCGTCCACGAGCATCAGGTCCACCGCCGTGGTGACCGATACCCGCCAGGAGGTCAGCGCGCCGCCGTCGCCGTCATAGGTGTCGTCGATCGTGAGCGTCCACGGGCCGTCGGCCGGCAGGCCGTTGCCGACGAACTCCTCGGTGAAGGTGCCTGCCGAGCCTCCCGCGCACGTGGTCGGTGCATAGCGGCCCGAGGAGATCGTCGGACCCGCAAGTCCGGCGGCGGCATCGGTGAACTCAAGCGTGAGGCCCTCGATGTCGTTGCCGGATCCGCAGCGGTTCAGCAGGTCGAGCGAGCGCCCGCCGGAGGCCAGGCTGATGACGAGGTCGGCCGGGTAGGTGTGCTGGAGCCCGAACAGCGTGGCGGAGGCGTCGACGATCGAGCTGGGAGCGATGTCCGGCGCAAGCGAGTTGCCAGGGTCAGTCATCGTCAGGCTCTGCTCGACGATGCCGGAGTAGGGAATGCTCATACCGCGGCCGTCGTCGGCGACGTAGGTCACCCGGTTCGGGCCAGGCACCCCGTCGACGACGACGACCACGGTGGTCTGAGTGGATGCGGTGTGGATCTCGAAGGTGTCCAGGCCGGTGAACCCGTCGGCCGGACGGTAGGCGAAGCTCCCGGAGCCCGCGTCGAAGGTCACCGCACCGGTGGTCGCGGAGTCGTCGATGTCCGTGATCTCCGCGACCGGGGCGTCGATCGCCACCGCCGTGGCAGACCCGTCGACGTGCAGCGGAGTCTGCGGGGTGGTGCGGAAGACGTGCGGCGCCGGCTCGGCTGAGGGGGGCACCGCCACCTCATCGACGGTGACCATCCGCAGGAGCCAGCCCGCCACCGTCCCCTCGCCACCGGGGCCGTCGTCGTAGAGGTAGAGCTCCCAGTCGCCATCGGCCGGTTCATCGGTCAGCGGACCGAATCCGACGGCTGTGACCTCGCCGATACCCGGCTGGGCGCTCGTGGGGAAGATGCAGCGCTGGGGCGCGTAGGTGCCGCTGGTGAGCTCGCCGGGCGTTCCGGTGAGGTCATCCGGGAGGGGGACGCCGCCGTCGGCGAAGGTGATATCGCCCGAGATCCAGTAGTCGTCGCCGCAGTTGTCGGTCAGTGTGGAGGCCGTGCCATCCGGCGTTTCGACCGCGGCCATCACGTGGCGCAGCAGCTCATGCTCGAACCCCACCAGGGTGATCTCCGCCTCCGCGACCACCTGCGCGCCGCCGTCGACATCGATCGCGGTCGAGGTGGGCGAGGAACCGATCGAGCCCCCCGCCCCGAGCGCGAACGGGGTGGTCGAGGCCGCGATCCGGGTGGTGCCGCCCTCGACCCCAGAGGGTGCGACTGTGAGGTCGACAGTGAACGGGGTCCCATCGGAGTCAGTGCCGCTGAACACATCGGGGCCGGAGTACCCAGCATCCGGGGCGTAGGTGAAGCCGCCAGCGCTGACGTCGAGGCTGAGGCTGCCGTGGCTGGGTGGCGTGGTGACCGTGAATGGCGCCGTCAGGGTGGGACGGTGGTAGAGCAGTGAGGCCGAGGCGTCGACGACGAGCGGGTTGTCGAGCCCGGTGGTGTAGGCGATCTGTGGCGCCTCGCCGATGACGAGGTCCAGCGTCCAGCTCTCGAGCGACCCGGTGGCCGCCGACTGCACAGTGAGGGTCCAGGTGCCGTTCGGGTCCTCGTCGACGAACTCGGCGAACTCCGTGGGCAGAGTGCCAGTACACACCGTGGGCTTGATCGGCTGCGCGGCCACCGCGAGGGAGGTGAACTCGTAGATCGGCGTACCGCCGGAGGCGAAGTGCAAGTCCAGGTCGTCCACACCGGAGCTCCCCGAACACGAGCCGAGCAGCCCGACCTCGGTCCCGTCCGGGGAGGTCAGGCTGATCTCGAGGGCGCTCGGATCGAGGTGAGTGAGGCTCGCGATGTGCACCTCGACCGAGCGCACTGTCCCGCTCGCTCCGCTGACCTCGACCGATGAGGATTCGGGACTACCGGGGTTCAACACGAGCTGTTCGGTTGAGGTCTCCGAGATGGTCGTCTCAGCGACCGCCTCACCGGCAGGTGCCGTCAGCAGGGCTCCCGCCAGCGCAACCGTGGCAGCGACGGTCAGTGCCGCGCGGGATCGATGGGATCGGGCGGAGCCGGGCGCGGCAGGGGGCACGACAGATCGCGTCATAGCGGGCACGTTACCCCAGTTGAACGAAACCGTACAGTTTCACGACACGACGAATCTCGCACCGAACAGGAATTGCTCGTCGATCTGGCTAGTCCCGCCATTTCCGGGAAGCCACCCAGACTGTCTCTGGTGCACCAACACGACCGCCGCCAGCCACAATGACGAGCAACGTCGGCGTGGCCCAGCGACCAGATTGACGAGCGATTGTGCTACCGGCTGCGCTCCAGCCGCACCACCACCGACTTCGACGCCGGTGTGCGGGAGGTCTTGGCATAGGAGTCCACCGGAACCAGCACATTCGTCTCCGGGAAGTACGCCGCGATGCACCCGCGGGCAGTCGGATAGGCGACCGCCCGGAACGCCTCCGCCCGGCGCTCGGTCCCGCCGAACTCCGAGATCAGGTCGACCATGTCCCCATCGGCCAGCCCTCGCTCGGCAAGGTCATCGTCGTGCACGAACACCACCCGCCGCCCGCCGATGATCCCCCGGTACCGGTCATCCTTGCCGTAGATGGTGGTGTTGAACTGATCGTGTGAGCGGATCGTCTGCAGCAGCAACCGCCCCTCGGGCACCCGCGGGTACTCGAGCACATTCGCCGTCATCACCGCTCGGCCGCCGGGGAGCGCGAAACTCCGGCTGTCCCGCGGTGGGTGGGGCAGCACGAAACCACCCGGGGCGTCGATCCGCTCCTCGTAGTCCTCGAACCCGGGCACCACGCGCGAGATGTGCTCCCGGATGAGCCGGTAGTCGGCCTCGAGCGCCCGCCAGTTCGCCTGGGGCACCCCGCCCGGGAACTGTCCCTTCGCCCCGGAGACGCTGCTTTTCCCGGCGGAACCGTGGCCCACTGAAGGCCCGTTGCCAGCGCATGCCCCGCCGTCGAGAAGCGGGCTGAAAACTCGCTCGGCGAGCCTGCAGACGATGCTCACCTCGGAGAGCACGTGCGCCGATGGCGGCTCCAGCCGCCCCTGCGAGGCGTGCACCGCACTCATGGAGTCCTCCACGGTGACCCGTTGCGGACCGCTGGCTTGCACATCCCGGTCCGTACGTCCGAGCGCGGGCAGGATCAGGGCCCGCCGCCCCGTGACCACGTGCGACCGGTTCAGCTTCGTGGACACCTGGACCGTCAGCGCCATGCGCTGCATCGCGGCCTCGGTCAGCGCAGTGTCGGGTGTCGCGCGCAGGAAATTCCCGCCCATCGCCATGAACACTCGCGCCTTGCCGTCGCGCATCGCCTCGATCGCGGCCACGGTGTCGTATCCGTGCTCACGCGGCGCGATGAAGCCGAACTCCCGATCCAACGCCGCGAGGAAGGACTCGGGCATCTTCTCGAAGATGCCCATGGTGCGATCGCCCTGCACGTTGGAGTGCCCGCGCACCGGGCACACACCCGCCCCCGGTTTTCCGATGTTGCCCTGCAGGAGCAGCACGTTGACCACATCGCGCAGCGTGGCCACGGCGTGCGGGTGCTGCGTAAGCCCCATCGCCCAGCACACCACGGTGGCGTCGGAGGCGATCAGGCGCTCCGCGAGCGCCTCGATCTGCTCGCGGGTCAGCCCGGTGGCGGTGAGCACCTCGTCCCAGTCGAGGTGACGCACCTGGTCGGCATACGCGTCGAACCCAGCAACCGAATCGACGAGGAATTCGTGATCAAGGGCGCCGGCCTCGATCAGCAACGCCCCGAGTGCTTGGAACAGCGCCTGGTCGCCGCCGAGGCGGATCTGCAGGAAGTCATCGGCCAACCGGGTGCCACGAGTCAGTCCGCGCACGGTCTGCGGGTTGTGAAAAGTACCCAACCCGGCCTCGGGCAGCGGGTTGATCGCGACGATCACCGCCCCGCGGGCCTTCGCCTTCTCCAGGGCGGAGAGCATCCGCGGATGGTTCGTGCCCGGGTTCTGCCCGGCCACCAGGATCAGCTCGGCGTTCTCCACATCGGCCAGACTCACGGACCCCTTGCCGATGCCGATGGTCTCGCTCAGCGCCGCCCCGGAGGACTCGTGGCACATGTTCGAGCAGTCAGGGAGATTGTTCGTCCCCAGGCCACGGACCATCAGCTGGTACAGGAAGGCGGCCTCGTTGGAGGTGCGCCCGGAGGTGTAGAAGATGGCCGCTTCCGGTGCCGCGGCGAGCAGCTCGGAGGCGATCAGGTCGAAGGCGTCGTCCCAGGAGATCGGCCGGTAGTGGGTCGCGCCCTCCTCCCGCACCATCGGGTGGGTCAGGCGACCCTGCTGGCCCAGCCAGAAGTCATCTCTCTCGGCCAGGTCGGCAAGGGAGTGCTCGGCGAAGAACGACGGCGGAACGCGCCGCCGGGTGGCCTCCTCGGCCACCGCTTTGGCCCCGTTCTCGCAGAACTCGGCCGTGTGCCGTTTCTTGGCCTCGGGCCAGGCGCAGCCGGGGCAGTCGAAGCCGTCGGTCTGGTTCACCGCGAGCAGCGTCTTCGCGGTACGCACCGGCCCCATCTGATCCAGTGCGGATTCCATCGCGTGCAGCACGCCAGGCACTCCGGCGGCCGATTGCTTCGGGTTCCCGACCCGGAGTTCGGACTCGTCGATCCCGTGCTCTGGTGCTCGTGCCATGGTGCCTCCCGTACCGTTGCCGTGAGCCTAACGTCAGGAGGTAGTAGTGGCCCGGGTGAGCACGCGGCACCGTACGCTCCAGATCCAGGCCGACGGACGCCGTCGGGAGCGCACTGAGTACCTCGCCGGCGAGCAACCGTTGGAGTTTCGGGTGGGCGGGCGCTCGCTCGCGGTGACGATGCGCACCCCGGGGCACGACTTCGAGCTGGCAGCCGGGTTCTGCGTGAGCGAGTCGGTGGTGCACGAGCGCGCACAGATCGCGCAGATCGGGTACGGCCCGGGCGTGGACGAGCACGGGCAGGCGACCTACAACATCGTGGACGTGACGCTCGCGCCCGGGGTCGCGCCGCCCTCGGCGAGTGCCGAACGGTCGGTGTACACCTCCTCCTCGTGCGGCATCTGCGGGACGTCCTCGATCGAGGCGGTCACCAAGGAGTCGGCCTTCGCAGCCCTCGACGGCGACCCCTCCCAGGCACGCCTCTCACCTGAGGTGCTCCTCACGTTGCCGGATGCGCTGCGCGCCGGGCAGTCGCAGTTCGAGCGCACCGGTGGCACACATGCGGCAGGTGTCTTCACCGCGGGCGGCGAGCTGCTGTGCCTACGCGAGGACGTGGGCCGGCACAATGCCGTGGATAAGGTTGTCGGCTGGGCGCTGCTGGCGGATCGGCTGCCGCTACGGGGCGCGGTGCTGCAGGTCTCGGGCCGGGCGTCATTCGAGCTGGTGCAAAAGGCGCATCTGGCGGGGATCGAGACGCTGGCCGCGGTCAGTGCCCCGAGCGCACTGGCGGTGGAGCTGGCGCAGGAGTCGGGCATGACGTTGATCGGGTTCTCGCGGGGGGATCGGCTGACGGTGTACACCGGCGCCGAGCGCATCGCACCGGCCGTAGGTTCCCCTGGTAGCCCGAGCACCCCCGGCGCTCCCGAGTAGGTGCCACCAGACGTCGCCGTGTGCCGCGCGCGGCGACGATCCTTGACACCCACCGCTCGACGGCCACCGGGTAGGTGCCGATTCTCGTCACTCTGTAGACCGTCACGCGACGAGGGGTGACACCTACCGACCGATGACCGCCACGCAGCACTGTGGACAACCTCTCGCGCATGCACTGCATGCAACCTAGGATGAGGGTGGAGGTGAGGGCCGTGAGCATGATGACCATCCGACAGCTCGACCCGTCCGTGAAGCGGGCGTTGCAGGAGCGGGCTCGGCGCCACGGGCGGTCGATGGAAGCTGAAGCACGGGAGATTCTGACCGCAGCCGTTGCTGCCGTTGACGAGCCGGAAGGGCTCGGCCAGGCCATCCTTCGTGAGTTCGCCGATGTTGATACTGAGGACATCCCCGCGTTCGGTGAGGACCGGCGGCCACCGCGTCTGGTCGAACTGTGATCGTCCTCGACACCAACGTCATCTCGTACCTGATGCGAAGAGACCCTCACGTCACGCGGTGGCTCGGGACCGTCCCACCGGCCGAACTCCGCACCACGTCAATCACGCGTGCCGAGATCTTTGCCGGACTTGAGTCACTCCCTGACGGACGGCGTCGGACTGATCTCCTCGCGCGGGCCGAGCGCTCCTTCACTAGCCCCCTGGGCCAGGGCCTCCCGTTCGATGATCCCGCCGCCGATCACTACGCTCACATTCTGACCAAGCGCCGTCGCCTCGGGAAGCCCATGAGCCACGAGGACTGTCAGATCGCAGCGATCACCCTCAGCCGCGGCGCCCGATTGGCGACGCGAAACACGAAGGACTTCGACGATTGCGGACTCGAGGTCATCAACCCCTTCGCCACGTCGCGCCAAGGCGACGTCATGCCCGGTGCGCTTCGATCGCCGCCGCCACGAAGTAGGCCCACTCGCCACTGAGAGCGGCCGGGATGGCGGCCCAATCCTTGAACTCCTTCGACCCTCGGCCTGGGGCGAAGCGGGTGGCACCCGGCAGCTCCATCGCCTCAGCGAACGCCGCACTCCCCTGGCCGAGCCGGATGCCGAGCATGCCGTCGTCGAGGCAGGCGATCATCGTGCCCTCGAAGCGCAGCATCGGCCGGCCCATCATCACACCGCGCGTGACCTCAGTGACGTGGTCCGCGAGCGCCTCGAAGTCATCCAGACCCGCTCCGGCGAATCGCGCGCCGGGCCGCGGGTCGGCGTTCGGTTCATCGGCCCCGTCGGGTCCCAACTCAGGTGGCTGCTGGCGTGACATCGGACTCCTCGGCGGGCTCCGCAGGCTTCTGAGCAGGATCCGCGTCCTCCTCGGCGGACTCCGCTGGCGTCGACTGTACCCGCCCGGCCAGCAGCACCACCGAGCACACTCCGAGCACCACACCCGCGACGATGAGCAGCACCCGGTAGTCCACCACGGTCACCAACGCCGCCCCGGCGGCGATCGAGAGGATCTGCGGCAGCGTCATCGAGATGTTGGTCGCCGCGGCGGTGCGGCCCTGCAACCGGGGCGGCGTGAGCCGCTGCCGCGTGGTGATCATGGCGACCATCATCCACGGAATCACTGCCCCGGCCACGAGGATCGCGACGACGGCCGCGGGCAACAGGGGCAGTCCCACGACGTCGACCGTGAATGCCACCGACGCCAGCCCGACGACCGCCAGCGATGTACCAACCGTCCGGGCCGGGCCCCACCGCCGCAGCACCATCGCCGACGTCACACCGCCGACGATCGCACCGGCCCCCTGCAGGCTCATCAGCACCCCGAAGAACGCCGGATCCATGCCCAGTCCGTGCTCGACCACTTCGAACAGCACGGTGTCGAAGAGCCCGATCACCCCGAATGCGGCCGCCACCACGATCACCATCCGCAGCAGCAGCGGCACCGAGCGCAGGTGCTTGAAGCCGGCGACGGCGTCTGCCCAGAAAGTGCTCCGCTCGCCGTCGGGATCGGACTCGGCGACCGGTACCGAGGCGATCAGTGCGGCAGTCACCACCAGCAGTCCCGCGACCCCGAGGCCCAGCGCGGGGCCGCCCCAGAGCACGTACAGTCCGGCTCCGATCGCCGGGGTGAGGATGCGCAGCCCGTTATCGACCGTGGAGAGCATCGCATTGGCCGAGTCGAGCTGATCGTCGGGAAGCAGGTCACGCAGGAGCCCCGACTGAGCGGCGCCGTTGAGCACGCCGAGCGCGCCGTAGAGCAGCGTGACGGCGTAGAGCAGCCACAGCATCTCCGGGCCGTCGATCAGCACCAGCGAGGCGGCACCCCCGGCGGCCACGAGGTTCGCCGTCACGATCAGCGGCTTGCGGCGGACCCGGTCCACGAGCAGCCCGAGCAGCGGCGCCAGCAGCGAGGGGAGCGCGAGGGCGAAGAACACCAGTCCCGCCGCACTGGAGGATCCGGTGAGATCTTTCGCCCACACAGCCAGGGTCAGAAACAGGGCACTGTCAGCGAGGTTGCCGACAGTCCAGCCGCCGAGCAGGCGGCGGAAGAGGCGGTGTTGCAAGAGCGTCTTCATCGGTCGTCCTTATCGGTCACGTCGCCCTCGGGAGTAGCGCCCTCGGGGTCCTGCGCGGGTTCCACCAGGTAGGTGGCCGTGAACAGGCGGACCGGGCGGCCGCCGTCGGGGCGCAGGTCGGGCTGATCCCATCGGGGCACGTACTCGCTCACGATCTCCCCGATCCGCTCGGAGATGTCCTTCGCCTCCTCAGGGGTGAGGTGCAACGTGGCACCCGTCGTACTCAATGCGTTCTTCCATCCCGACGGCGCAGCTCGCCCGGCCGCACGGCGCAACCGTTCGGTCTCCCATTCCAGGAAGGATGACTCCAAGGCGCGGGCGGCGAGGTCACGTTCGGAGCCGTCACGCTCGCCCGCGGACCAGGACTGCTCGATGTCGATCACGCGCCACGGGCGATCCCGGCCGGTCGCACCTTCGACCCGCTCGATGTAGCCGTGCTTGGCCAGCGTGCGCAAGTGGAAGGAGCAGTTCGCCGGCGTGGAGCCAACCAGTTCCGCGAGCTCGCTGGCCGTGGCGGTGCCCTCGATCGCGAGCCGCTCGAACAGCTCGATCCTCAGGGGGTGGGCGAGGGCGCGCATGGCACCGGGGTCGTTGATCCGCATACCCCGACTGTAGACGTGCAACATATCTTTCGCAATAGTTCTTTCACGTTGCCGGTCCGTCGCCTCGCAGCAGGCCTCCCCGACGCCCGGGCGCGCCTCCACGGGTGGACGCGGGGTTCTGCGGCATCCGCCTCCAAGTGCCGCAAACAACCAGCGTTCGCACCCGTCGGGCACGGAATCGCTGTCCAGCCCGGGTCGTAACATGTAACATCGAAGGATGGCAGTCAGGGAGCGTGTGTCCGAGTACCGGCGCCGCATGCGGGAGCGCGGCTACCGGCCGGTGCAGATCTGGGTGCCAGACGTCCGCAGCGAGGTGTTCGCAGCCGAGGCAGCACGCCAGTCGGCCCTCGTCGCCCAGGCAGATGCTCACACCGACGATCAGGAGTTCATCGAACAGGTCTCGGTCGACTGGGACGAGGAGTGAACCGCGGCGAGATCTGGACCGTGGCGGGCGGCGTGTATGCGAGCAAGCCGAGGCCGGCCCTCATTGTTCAGGACGACGCGTTCGCCCAGACCGGCTCGGTGACGGTGTTGCCATTGACGACGTCCCTGACCGATGCACCATTGCTGCGGCTCCGGTTGCGATCCGGCGAGGCGGGCCTCACCCGGCACAGCGAGATCATGATCGACAAACTCACCACGGTGCGGCGATCCAGCGTCGGCACACGCATGGGCCGCGTGAGCACCGAGCGCCTGGTCGAGATCGAACGAGCGCTGATGGCGTTCCTCGGGATGGCTCGCTGACGTCGATCACCACTCTGGCCCTTCCCGGGCCGGCACTCATTTCGTGGCCAGCAGGCTCACGCTCTTGACGCCATACGTCTGTGTGGCGCCACGTGCCGAGTCGGAGATGAACTGGTAGGGGTTGACCTTCATGACGGTGATGGTCAACCCGGCATCCTGGATCGCCTGCTGGTAGCGCTCCTGCTGCGCTGCACCGCCGATGCACGCAGCCCAGAGTTCGACGTTGCCCACGATGTCATCCACCAAGTCCCGTTCGGTGACGATGTCAGCCAGGGCGAGCCGGCCCCGGGGCGCAGCACCCGGGCCGCTTCGGCGAAGACCGCCGCTTTGTCGGGCGCCGGTCGCCGACACCGGTGTCGGTGCCGGTGCCGGTGACGCCGCCCCCTCTCGAAAATCAAACGTCGATCTGGCTACTGACGGCCAACCAGATCGACGACGGATTTTGCGAGGGGGTGGGCCGACCGCCAGATCGACGACGGATTTCGTGAGGGGGTGGGCCTGCCGCCAGATCGACGTTTGATTCCAGAGGGCGGTCCCGTTTCGGGCGGAGACTCAGCGGCCGAACAGGCAGGGCTCAGCGGCCGAGCACACCCCGCAGGAAGTCCTCGGCCGCCGCGGGAAGGCGGGCACCGCGCCGCCAGACCGCGTGCAGATGCCGCCGCAGATCCACCTCCGGAACGTCGATCTCCACCAGACGACCATCGCTGAGCTCAGCCCCCACCGCGAGCGCCGAGAGCACTGCGGGATACCCACCCGAGGCAACCTCCACCTTCACCGCGGCGTTCGAATCGAGTTCGAGGACCGGCTGCACCGGCTCCCCCAGTGCCCGCGTGAGCGCATCCCTGGTTCCCGACCCGTCCTCGCGTGAGGCCAGCGCCATCCCGACGAGCTGGTCGCGGGTGAGTGGGCGGCGCCGCCGGGCCAGCGGGTGCTCCGGGCCGACCACCAGCGCCAGCCGGTCGGTCCCTACCCGCCGCCGGGCCAGGTCCGAGGGCACCGTGGGCGATTCGATGAATCCCAGATCGATCTCCCGCGAGCGCAGCGCCGCGATGACATCGGCGGAGTTCATCACCCGCAGCCGCACCGGCCGCCCCTCGCTGCGGCGCCGGTAGGCGGCCAACCACGCCGGCATGAGGTACTCCCCTACTGTCTGGCTCGCAGCGACCACCAGCTGCGCATCGTGCTGGGAGGCGAGCGCCCGGGCTCCGGTGACCAGCACGTCAGCGGCCTCGACGACGGCGCGCGCCCAGTCGGTGACAGCCCTTCCGTCGGGCGTGAGTTCAGCACCCCGGCTGCGGCGTTCCACCAGCTCCAGCCCGAGGCGCCGCTCCAGGTCCTTGATCCGCGCACTGGCCGAGGGCTGACTCACCCCGGCGGCGCGTGCAGCCGCTGAGATGCTGCCACGATCGGCCACCGCGACGAGCAGGCGCAGCATGTCGAGGGTGACATCGCGGGCCACAGGCATAGTTTCAGGCTATACCCATCTAGGAATCTGGTAGGTAGTGGACGTGCGCCGGCACCGGCACCATCGAGAGCATGGCACCACCCCACCGCGCCACCCCACCACCCAGCGCGAACGCTGAGTTGTTCGGCGTTCAGGCGCGCAACGCCGAACAACTCAGCGTTCGGCAGACGGGTGCGGCGGGTGCAGCGGGCAGCGGGTCGGCGTTCACCGCACTCCTCATCTGCGCCGCGATCACCGCCGCCGCCACGTTCGCCGGCCAGGTGGTCCCTCTGGTCGGTGCCCCGGTGATCGCGGTGCTGGCGGGCGCCATCGTCGCCACCGCGGCGGGGCCCCGCCGCCGCCAGTCCTGGGCGCCCGCTCTCCCGGTCGCGAGCCGGTGGGGGCTCCAGGCCGCCGTCGTCCTGCTCGGGGTACACCTCTCCCTCGGTGAAGTGGCCGCCGTCGGGAGCCACGCCCTGCCCGTGACCATCGGAACCTTGCTGATCTGCCTGGGGGCCGCCGTCGGGCTGGGGCGCCTGCTGGGTGTGGACCGCGATCTGCGCACGCTGATCGGGGTGGGTACCGCGGTATGCGGAGCCTCGGCGATCGCAGCAATCACCCCGGTACTCCGCCCCGGCGGCACCCGAGTGGCCTATGCGTTGAGCACTGTGTTCGTGTTCAACATCGCCGCCGTGCTTGCCTTCCCCGCATTCGGGCACGCGTTGGGACTGAGCGACGAGGCGTTCGGGGTGCTCGCGGGCACGGCCGTCAATGACATGTCCTCAGTGGTTGCCGCGGCGGGCAGTTACTCCGCCGGGGCGGCGCACACCGCGGTGGTGGTCAAACTCAGCCGGACGCTGGCGATCATCCCGATCTGCCTGGTGTTGGCCGCCGTGGTCGCTCGCCGCGATTCCCCCACCGCTGCGAGGCGCCCGGTGTGGCGGTTGGTGCCGTGGTTCCTGGTCGGATTCGTCGCCGTGGCGGCGCTGAACACGCTGGGCCTCATCCCCACCGGCGTCCAGGCCGTGAGTGCACAGACCTCCACCGTGCTGATCACGGCTGCTCTGGCCGCGATCGGACTGGCGACCGACCTGCCCGCACTGCGCCGCACCGGCCCGGCGCCGCTGGTGCTCGGCGGTGTGCTGTGGCTGGTGGTCACGGGTGCGAGCCTGGGGTTGCAGGCGCTGTTCTGATCACCGCGTCTGATCACCGTGCGGTGAGTTCGGCCTTCAGCGTCGCGTCCAGCTTCCCGACGGCGGTGCGTAGCGCCGTCCGAGGAAGGTCACCTCCGCGCCGGCGCAGGAACGCCACGGCGGCGGCCTCGTCCTGCACGCTCACCTCTCGAAGCGCCACGCCCACCGACGATGTGACATCCGGCTCTGGATCACGGGCGAGGGTCTCGGCGATGCGCAGAGCGTCGGCGACCTCGCCGTGCCGGACGAGCCAGAAGGTCGCCGTGATCGCCGAGCGTCGTTCGTAGGTGTGGGGCGATGCGGCGAGGGTGTCGAGGATGCTGCGATCGGAGCGGGTGAGCAGCCAGCCGCCGATCACCCGGGGCGCTGCCCGGTCGACGAAGTCCCAGGTGTCGAGCATGTCGTGATGGTCGAGATAGAGCCGCGCAAGCTCGGCTCGCTGGTCGTCGGTCAGGCGCAGGCGGGCGCGGAAGTCCAGGATGCTCACGCCGACCATCCGCACCTCGTACCAGGGGGCTCGCAGCAACCGCGGCACGCCATCCAGGTCGATGTCGCGGTAGGTCTTGGCGAGGTCGAAGACCGTCTTCATCCGCACCCCGAGCGGGCGACTGCTCCCGCGCAGCCGACGGGCGATCTTCTCCTGCTCATTCTCCTCAGCGTGGGCAGACAGGAGCGCGACGATCTCGTTCGGTACTCGCTCCGACATCACACACCTCCTGAGCGCACAGTGTAAGAGGCCCCGCCCGTAGGGCGATGCCGCTGCGCGGCACCCGCACGGCCGGAACTTCTAGGGCCACCGCCGAGCCCGTCGCGGCCCGAGCCTCCTCCTGTGCGAGGCGCACCTGGTAGACCGTGCGGTGACAGCGGCCGAGGATCCGGCCAGGATAGGAGGCAGCCGCCCGGCACACCGCCCGGGTCGATCGAGAGGTGAGCCGTGCCGGAGCCAGCGTTCGTGGGGGAAGGACGCTCCGCCGTCGTGACGGGCCTGCTCGAGGCCTACGACCGGATCCGGGCGGGCGAACCGGCGCAGTGGATCGCACTCGAGGCGCCCTCCGGCTGGGGCAAGACGCGTCTACTGCGCGAGCTCTACCGCCGGCTGGCGGCGCATCGGCAGCCGGAGCCGCACTACTGGCCGGGCGATCTCTTCGGCGCGGACGTTCCCGAGGAGGTGGGCGCGCGGCGCAAACATCTCGTCCCGGAGGTCGAGCACACCCCCGGCAGCCTCCCGGCCTTCATGTGGTGGGGAATCGCCTGCTCACTGCGCGGCGGAGTCTCCTCGGCCTCGCTGCGGCACGACCTCGCACAGCTGCAGGCGCACGCTGACTACCTGGAGGACGCCTGGCGTCAGGCCGCACCCGCGCGCGGGCGATGGCGATCGGGCCTGAAGGATCTCGGTATCGCCGCGGCGGACGAGGCGGCGATGGAGGCGGCTGGCACGGCGGTCGAGGCTGTGGTGGGGGCAGCGATCCCGGGTCTGGGGCTGGTGCGCTGGCTGGGCGAGCGCGGAGTGGCAGGGGTGCGAGCGGCGGCCGAGCGACGGGAGCGGCTCGACTCCAGCGAACGAATCGCCGCCAGTGACCTCGTGTCCGAGACCGCGGCGATGGTCGACCGGCTCGCCGTGCCGGAGCTGCCCGTGGTGATCGTCGTCGAGGACCTGCATGACGCCGACGCGGGCCTGGCCGACCTGCTCGGATCGCTGGTGAGCGGGACCGCATCGGTGCTGGTGATCTCCACCTCATGGCCGGGGCGCACCGAGGACAACGAGCACGTGCGGCGCGCCCTGACCGCCGCGGGAGACCGGGTGGTGCGCCTGGACCACCGGAACGAGCGAGCGCCGGAACCGTTCGGACCCGATGCCTCGCTCGCCGCGCTGGACCCGGCGGCGCTGGAAGCGATCGTGCGCAGCCACTACCCGCAGGTGGAGCAGCGGACAGCGGCGCTCATCGCCGGACGCTACCCGAACCCACTCGCCCTCGAACTGTTCTGCCAGTTGCCGCGGGTGCGCCGCCGTGGCCGGTCGGGCGAGCTGCGGCTCGACGCGGCGACGATCGCCGAGGCGCCGGCAGAGATCCGCGGACTGTACGCCGAACTGTGGCGCGAGTTGCCCGAGACGGTGCGGGAGGCGCTCAGCCTGGCGACCCTGGGTATCCCAGCTCTCCTGGACGCCACGGCCGGGGCCGGCGAGTGGAACACCGACCTGCTGCTGGCCGCGCTGCGCGAGCTGGACTGGCCGTCGCTGCCGGAGATCGCCGAGGCGCTGCACACCGGCAGCGACGCCTACTCCTGGGCCAGGTCGGTGAGCACCATGCTGCGCACCTTCACCGAGCGGGACCAACGCGAGATTGCCGCCGAGGACGACACGTTCCTGTTCGACGAGGACCGTACCGAGGTGCGTACCGCGATCGGGGCAGCACTGGGAGCGTTCCTCACCGAGCATGTCACCGGATTGGAGGTCACCGAACGGCACCATCTCGCTGATCTCGCTGCAGTGCTGCACGCCGAGGGGTTCCTGCGCGATCCGGACGTACTGGCCGACGCCATCCGCCCGGCCGCAGAACTGAGCTGGGACGATCAGCGCGACCTTCCGCGATACCTGCGACTCCTGACGCGCGCGATCGAGGCCGGCCCATCTCTGGACCGGCTAGCCCGCGCCCACCTGCTGCGCGGGCATGCCTTCCAGCTCAGCGGCCGACTCGCCGAGGCGCTGGCGGACGCCGAGGCAGCGGCGCACGCGCCAGAGGCTCCGGAGCTGTTCGACCTGGAGGTGCTGAACCTGCGGGCCCAGGTGCTGACCGGGTTGTACCGCACCGACGATGCGGTCCGCGCCCACCAGAAGCTGGCCACGCGCATGGAGCAGGTATGCGGAGCCGCGCATCCTGACACCCTGGCCACCCATGCGACGTTGGCAGGCGCCCTCTCGCAGGCGGGGCGCGGCGAGGAAGCCGTGGAGCTGATTCGGCGGACGGTCGCGGTCGGCACGCAGCATCTCACCGGCGATGACGGCGTCCTCCTCGGGATGCGCGGAACCCTCGCCGCCCTCCTCGGTGACCACGGGCATACCGAGGAGGCACTCTCGCTGCTGACCGCCCTCGAAGCGGACTGCGTCCGGGCCCTCGGCCCCGAGCACCCCCGCACCCTCACGGTGCGGCGCAACCGGGCCGCCGGTCTGCATATGGCCGGTCAGCACGTGGCGGCAGTGGAACTGCAGCGTGCGCTGCTGGTGATCCACCATCAGGCCCTCGGACCTGACCACCCCAGCACATTCCTGCTGCGCCGCCAGCTCGGAAGCGCCCTGGCAGAGGGTTCAGACCCCCAGGAAGCCGTCGACGTACTGACGGCCTTGCACGCCCGGGAGGTGGAGGTGCTCGGGTGGGATCACCCCGACGTGCAATCAACCCGGCGGCTCGTCGCCGAGATCGCACTCCGAACCGGTGACGCCGCCACTGCCGTCCGGCTGCTGGAGCGGCACGTGCGGGACTGCGAGCGCATCTTCGGCGCTGACTCACTCCCGCTGCGCACGGCACAGGCGAAACTGGCAGCGGCGCTCACCCACACCGACCGGGCCGCCGAGGCGACACCGCTACTCGAGGACGTCGTCCGTGCTCTGCACACTCTCACCGAGCCTGACTCCGAGCAGATGTTCCACGCCCGCCAGCTGCTCGGGCGCCTGCGGACGGACACCGACCTTGGCGCTGCGGAGGAGCACCTGCGCGCCTGTGCACAGATCGCGATCGCCCGCTGGGGAGCCGCGGACCCGCGCACGATCGACGCCCGCGACGATGTTGCCCGCGTGCTCCGCGCCTCGGGCCGGCCCGCCGAAGCCCTGCACGAGTGGGAACAGATCGCGGGTGACCTCACCGGCCACGGGGTCGATCCGGAGATCACCGGATACCTGGAGCAGACGCTGGCGGAGGTCCGAACCGAGCTGGACTCAGGAGGGGCGTGACCCGAGCCGCTCGCTGATCCACGTGTCCACCACCGCGTGGAAGACCTCCGTCCGGTCCCGGCGCACGCAGTGCCCAGCACCCTCGATCACCTCGATCTGCACCCGCGGGTTGCCGATCGATTCGATCTCGGCCATCTGCGAGTGGTCGATGATGACCCCCTCGGTGCCGGTGACGATCAGGGTCGGCATCGTCAACCCTGCCACCAGCTCTCGCCAGGGCTCCGACGGCGCCACTCGCCCGAGCGCGAGGAAGTCACGGTCTGTCTTGGCGTGGGCCTCCTGCCAGGGGGCGATCTCGGCGGCCGGCCAGACCGGGCTCGGTTCTCCTCTGCCGGCGAGGAACGTCTGGCCGCGTTCACGCTCCTCGGCACCGGTCAGGTCCCGCCAGGCCGGGTCTTCGAGCACGAGCGATCCGACGAGGTCTGGACGGCGGAACGCCACTGCCGCCGCGGTGGCGCCACCCATGGAGTGGCCGATGAGCACGACCGGAAGGGCCAGAGTCTCCAGCAGGGCGATCACCTCCTCGACCATCACGTCCACCGGCCCGCCGTCGAGCTCGTCGGGCCGGAACCGGTCCGAATCCCCGTGCCCGAGGGCATCCGGAGCGACCACCCGGTAGTCGCGCTTCCACCGGGCGACCGCATCTGCCCAGCACAGGCCGGAATCCGTGATCCCGTGCAGGAGCACGAGGGCCGGGCGATCGGTGGTTCCCCAGGAGTGGACGGCGAGGCGTGTCGTCATGCCCGAGAGTGTAGGGCTCACCGGGGTGCGACGGACCGGGATGAAGTCGACGGACATACTGCCGTGTGTTGCGTATACAGACCCACGTGGCAGTATTCCCGTCGTTTTCATCCGGCTGCGCCAGAGTCCGTCCTAGGCTGAGCAGGAAACCCGGAGGTGCACGAGATGACTGAGCCAGCACACCAGCACGAGCACCTGGACGCCGTGCTCGCCGAGCTTGCCGCGCTGGAGGACCCGAAGATGCGGGAGGCCAACGAGGCCCGAGGCGACGATCACGGGGTGAATCTCAGCAAGCTCCGTGCCATCGCGAAGCGACTCAAGACCCAGCAGGACCTCGCGCTCGCGCTGTGGGCCACCGATGACACCGCGGCGCGGCTACTCGCCCTGCTGATCTGCCGCCCGAAGGCGTTCGAGCGTGAGCAGCTCGATGCGATGCTCCGGCAGGCTCGCCCGCCGAAGGTGCATGACTGGCTCGTGAACTACGTGGTGAAGAAGAGCCCGCACACGGAAGCGCTGCGGCAGGTGTGGATGGCCGACTCCGACCCCGTGGTTGCCAGCGCCGGGTGGGCGCTCACCGCGGACCGGGTGGTGAAGGAGCCGGACGGACTCGACGTGGACCACCTGCTGGGAGTGATCGAGGCCGAGATGGCCGAGGCCCCGGAGCGACTGCAGTGGGCGATGAACACGTGCCTGGCGCAGATCGGGATCGCTCATCCGGGCCACCGGAACCGGGCAGTCGCGATCGGTGAGCGGCTGCGGGTGCTGGAGGACTACCCGACCTCGCCCGGCTGCACGTCCCCGTATGCGCCGGTGTGGATCGCCGAGATGGTGCGGCGCCAGGACGGGTCGTAGGTTCTGTCCTCATGTACCTCACCTTCACCGCGCTGACGCGGGCCGACCTGCCGCTGCTGGGCCGGTGGCTCACGGTGTCAGCGGTCGCGCGGTGGTGGGCCGACCCGTCCGATCCCGCCGCTCTCGAGCGTGAGTACGGCCCTCGCATCGACGGCCGCGACCGCGTCCCCACCTGGATCGTGCACCTCGACAACCGGCCGATCGGGCTCATCCAGTGGTATCGCTACTCCGATGAGCGCGAGTACCTCACCCAGATGCGGCAGATCCTTCCCGTACCCGGGGACGCCGTGTCCATCGACTACCTCATCGGGGAGGAGTCGGCGCTCGGTCGCGGCGTCGGGCCGGAGATGATCGACCGGCTCGTGCGTCAGCAGTGGGCGGTCCACGCTGATTCCGGTGACGTCGTCGTGGCAGTCCATGCCGACAACACGCGCTCCTGGCGGGCGCTGGAGAAGGCCGGGTTCAGCCACGCCGCGGATGGTGAGCTCGACCCGGACAATCCCGTCGACGACAGGCGGCACCGCATCATGGTCCGCCGGAGGGTGCAGCCATGAGCCGTGAGATCCCGGTACCGCTGGCGCGTGGACGGCGCCGGCAGCGGCAGTTGCTGGGCGGATCCCGTCTGAGTCCGGGCGAGGTGGTCGAGCGCGCTGTCGCGCTCCAGGGTCAGGATCTGCCCGCTGTGCTGCGGGCTATCGCGATCCGCTCGCGTCCGGGCACCACCGTCGACGACGTCCGGCGGGCTTTCGATACCGGTCACCTGGTGCGGTCCTGGCCGATGCGAGGCACCCTGTTCGCCACCACACCAGGGCACCTGGCCACCCTGCTGTCCCTCACGGCGGAGCGGACGCACAGGGCGACCACCCGCCGTCGGGAACAACTCGGTTTGGACGATCACACGATCGGGAGGGCACGCGATCTGCTGGCCGAGGCGCTGCAGGAGCGTCCACGCACCCGTGGCGAGGCGTTGGAGCTGTGGGACACGGCGGGGATCGCTACCGCGAACGGGCGCGGCTACCACCTGCTGATGCATCTGGCGGTGGACGCACTGATCCACTGGGGTCGATTCGCCGAGACCGGCGACCAACTCCTCGAGCTGACCACCACCTCCCCGGAAGCGGATCCGGACGCGGCACTGGCCCAGGTGATCCGGAGCTACGTTGCCGCCCGCGGACCGGTGACGCTCGCCGACCTCGCGTGGTGGACCAAACTGCCGAAGACACAGCTGCGGAAGGCCGCGGCCACGATCGAGGACCTGGTGGAGGTGAGCGTGGACAGCACCGCCTCCTGGATACTCGCCGATGATCAGGAGCCAGACAGCGACGCGCCTGGGTCCGGACTGCCCGCGAACGAGACTCCGCAGATCGACCTGGTCCCCGGTTTCGACGAGTGGATCCTCGGCTACGCCGACCGGTCCCTGGTCGCGAGCCCGGAGGCGCTGCGTGCGCTCGTGCCGGGCGGCAACGGGGTGTTCCGGCCAGCGGTACTCGTCGACGGCGTCGTGGTGGGCACGTGGAAGCCGCCTCGGAAGTCGGCTCGGAAGTCGGGTGGTGCTCGGATGTCAGGCGGCACCGTCGTAGAACTGGTGGAGCAGGTCAACCGGGGCACCCGGGCGCGGATCGATGCGGCGATCGAGCAATGGCCACACCAGACCAAGGCGTGACACGGAGCAACTGCCTGAAGGCGGCCGTCACTCCTCGCCGAACGAACGCTCGTGCGCGTAGCGAATCTGATCGTTGCTGACGCCCTGCGGCACCATCGGCCACACCATCGAGTCGCGACTGACCACGAAGTCGATGACCACTGGCCGGTCATGGATCCCGAGTGCCGTCTCGATCGCGGCGTCGATCTGGGCCTCACGCTCCACCCGCATTCCCACGCACCCGTACGCTTCGGCCAGACCCACCACGTCCGGGATCGGAGCCTGCCGCTGCGGCCCCAGGTCACTGTGGGAGTACCGCTGCCCGTAGAACAACGTCTGCCACTGCCGGATCATCCCGAGCCAGGAGTTGTTGATCACGGCAACTTTGAGGGGGATGCCTTCGATGGCGCAGGTCGCCAGTTCCTGGTTCGTCATCTGGAACGACCCGTCACCGTCGATGGCCCACACCACCCGCCCCGGTGCGGCGACCTTCGCACCCATGGCCGCGGGGATGGCATAGCCCATCGTCCCGGCGCCACCTGAACTGAGCCACGCATAGGGGCGCTCGAACGGCAGGAACTGCGCGGCCCACATCTGGTGCTGCCCGACGCCGGTCGCGTAGATGGCCTCCGGGCCGGTGAGGTGGCCGAGCTGCTGGATCACCTGCTGGGCAGGGATCCGTCCGTCACTGGCGGGCGGGTAGCCGAGTGGAAAGTCACGACGGAGCCGGTTCAACTCGCCCCACCACGACTCCAGGCTGGCTCGGTCGGCCGGGTCGATGCTCCGAACAGCCTGTGCCAGCTGAGGCAGTGCCGAGCGCACGTGAGCAACGATGGGGATATCGGCATGGCGAACCTTGGAGATCTCGGCGGGGTCGACGTCCAGATGGACCACGCGCGCCTGCGGTGCGAAGCCACTCCGGACGCCGGTGACCCGCTCGTCGAATCGTGCACCGACGGCGATCAGCAGGTCAGCGCGCTGCATTCCCAGCACGGCGGGGACCGTTCCGTGCATACCGGGCATTCCCAGTGCCAGCGGATGGGAATCGGGGAAGGCACCACGGGCATTGAGCGTCGTCACCACCGGGGCACCCACCACCTCGGCCAGCTCGCGCAGCTCGTCCGCGGCCCGTCCACGGACCACGCCCCCGCCCACGTACAGCACGGGCCGGTGCGCTCCGGCGATCTCCTGCGCAGCCCGTCGCACCTGGGAGTGGCGGACGCGGCCGGCGGCTCGCTCGGGATCGCCGGGCGGGTTCGACGTCGGCCACACGAACGGCGCGGTCTCCTGCTGCGCATCCTTGGTGATGTCCACGAGCACCGGCCCGGGCCGGCCGGAGGTGGCCAGCGCGTGTGCGTGCGCGAGAACAGCGGGGATGTCCGCAGGATCAGTCACCAGGAAGGAGTGCTTGGTCACCGAGAGCGTCATGCCGACGATATCGGCTTCCTGAAAGGCGTCTGTTCCGAGCACATGGGAGGAGACCTGACCGGTGATCACCAGCAGCGGCACCGAGTCCAGCTGGGCATCCAAGAGTGCCGTGACGAGATTCGTCGCGCCGGGGCCGCTGGTTGCCATCGCGACACCGACCTGACCGGTGGTGCATGCGTAGCCCTCGGCCGCATGCCCGGCACCCTGCTCGTGGCGGACGAGCACGTGCCGGATCCGGGTCGAGGAGAGCAACGCGTCGTAGGTGGGGAGGATGGATCCGCCGGGAATCCCGAAGACGTCGCGCACCCCGAGTCGCTCCAGGGAGCGCACCACCGCTTCGGCGCCTGTCATCATCGTCCCGTCGGGGACGCCGGGAGGAAGGAGGGCCGGCCGACGCCGGGTCGAGCGTAAGGATGCAGACAGGGGCACGGACACGAGAACACTCCTGGACACGAGAGGCACACGTCTCGCGCTGGCAGGGAGTCCGCACGAGACCATGGACGGTCGCTGGGCTCAGAGTGATCCGGATAGGAACGGCCCTCACCGCTGGCGCACGACTCGGAAACGAAGTCCGGCCACACGCCCGACGCGGTTGCGTCTGCCCAGGATCTCTTCGGGTCGAAGGAGGCTGGGCTTCCCGCAGGCTAGCAGATCTGATCGACTCCTCGGCCAGCATCCTGTGCGCTCCGGCAGCCTCACACCGCTCGATCGTGGAGCCGGACGAGCGCAGCCAGGCCCGGACCGGTCTGTATGGCCAGTCTGTGCTGCACGGCCTGCAACGCCGGCGAGCTGAGTCCAGCGGGTACGCGGGCTGGGTTCAGTGCCACGGTGTGCGCCCAGGCGGCAATGTCCGGCTCCGCACCGAACGCCATCGCCGACCTCGTTCCATGAATGTTCGTTCTTACCCAGTCCGCCGGTGTGCTCGGGTAGGGCGAGGAGGGGCACACCCGGTTCTTCGCATCATCGTGCTTCGCATCGTCGCCGGCCCGGGTGGCTTCGATGTAGCCGATGAGCGCTGCCCCGAAGCACGGGAACCCGGCCCGGGTCGGCTGAACCGTGATCGCATCACGCCCCCAGATCGGGACCGACGATTCATGGCGCAGCCCGTGCGCTGCGCAGTGCACGATCAGAGCGTCGTCGTGGACGTCCACAGCGCCGCCGTCGAGGATCAGCCGCCCTCGCTCCACGCGCCGCAGGCGCCCACGTCGAACCACGTTCTCGATACTGCGCAGCGAGTCCAGCTCCCACGTGGCCAGTGTGGGAGCCCGCGCCATCGTGGGCGTGAGTGCCCGGTTGATGCGCATCATCACGCCGGCCTCTTCGAGTCGGAGGAACAGGTCGTCGACCGACCGCGCGGCCACCGCACTCTCGAAGATGTCGGCCGCCATATCCAGGAACACGTCCGGATCGGGCTGCACCTTGGCGCGGTTGAGCATCCACGGTTCACGCGGCCGCACCCAGCAGATCCCCTCCGGGTCGACGCCGTGGCCGAGCAACCAGATCACAGCATCGGTGGCGGTCTTCCCCGACCCCACGATGACGTACTGGCTCGGGGCATCGTCCACTCGCGGGAGATCGTTGACGGCCACGACGCGCGCCCGGTCGGCGACCTCGAAGGGCGGCGGGGTCGTCGCCGGGATCTCGGGGGCAAGGTACTGCGCGTCCACGATCCGGCAACGCTGCGACACCTCGTACCGGGCGCCGTCGCACGTGAGTACGCGCCGGTCCCAGTCGTAGTGGCTACGCGGGAGGAACCGCACCTGCCCGGACGCGACGAGGCGATTGTTCAGTACTGACTGGTAGTAGGCGCAGATCTGCTCACGGTCTGCCCGTTCGTGCAGTCCCGCTTCGGGTCCCTGCGTCTGACGGCGTCCCTCACCGAGCAGCGTCGAGGCCACCCCGTAGAACGAGGAGGCCTGATGCAGGCGTACGAACGGGTAGGCGTCCAGCCAGTGCCCGCCCGGGCCAGGGCGCCGGTCCACCAGCGTGACGCTCGCGTCACTGTGATCGATCAGCGCATCGGTGAATGCCATACCCGCGGCGCCGGCGCCGACGACCAGGTAGTCGCTGTCCACCTTGCCCATGGCCTGCTCCTTGCAGCCGGGTCCGGGTGCACCCAGACCCTCATCCGCAGCCTAGCGCGACTGCGGATTCGCGCATCTGCGACCGATCTTCTCGGCTTCTGGGCTATGTCGGGCCACCACCGGGTCGGCGCGGTGGCAGGCGGTACGGTGTCCGTCCGAGGACTCATGCTGGAGGGATCACGAATGGCCGAACGGGTGCGCTTCCCGAGCTCAACGGGACCGACACTCGCGGGTGTGCTCGACGTGCCCGAGGGCGCGACACGAGGATGGGGGATCTTCGTGCACGGCTTCACCCTCGGCAAGGACTCCCCCGCGGCTGTGCGTATCTGCAAGCAGTTGGCCGCCGAGGGCATCGGGATGCTCCGCTTCGACGCCCTGGGGCTCTCCGACTCCGACGGCGACTGGGGTGATGGCTCGTTCACCGTGAAGGTTCACGACACGGTGGCCGCCGCGCGATTCATGGCCGAGCGCGGTATGCCCGTCTCCGTCCTGGTAGGCCACTCCTGGGGTGGTGCGGCCGCGATCGCCGCCGGCCGGGATGCCGACGTGGGCGCCGTCGTCAGCATCGGGGCACCTTCGGACCCGAGCAATGTGGAACGTCACTACGACGCGGTGGTCGGCCGCGCCTGCCAGGACGGCAGCGCCGAGTGGCTGGTCGGCGGCCGGGCACTGACCCTCAAGCGTGCCTTCGTGGAGGATGTGCGGAGCGCGGACCTGACGGACAAGGTCAGCACCCTGGACCGGCCACTGCTCATCATGCACTCCCCCATCGACAACACCGTCGGCATCGACAACGCCAGCGAGATCTTCCGGATGGCCCGCCATCCGCGCAGCTTCGTCTCGCTGGAGGGGGCCGATCACCTGCTGACCGAGCCCGGGCAGGCTCAGCGCGCGGCGCGGATCGCGTCGGCCTGGGTGGAGCCGTACCTGCGGTAGCCCGCGATCACGTGAGGTTCTCCCGAGCCCATCAGAACAAGGGCCAGGGAACCGCTGGGGCATGCCCGTCAGGCTGAGGAAACACCCCCGTAGCGAGGAGATGGTCGCATCGCGCGGCGAGGGCCTCGACCTCCGGCTGGCTCAGCAAGGCACAAAGCCGCTGTCCGAGATCGCCGCTCAGCCCCGAGACCACCCGCTCCACCCCGGCGATCTCGCCGGAATCGAGGGCTTCGCCGATCCATCCCCACAGCACCGTCCGCAGCTTGGGCTCGGTGTGGAAGCTGACTCCGTGGTCCACGCCGTAGCGGTGACCGTCGGTCGCCGGCAGGATGTGGCTGCCCTTGCGGTCGGCATTGTTGACGAGCACGTCGAAGACGGCGATGCGGCGCAGGGCCGGAGAGTCCTCGTGGATGACGGCGACGGTCTGACCGCCCTCGTCGTGCCCTTCGAGCACGGTGCGCCAGCCCTGCGGCACCGCGGTCGAGCGGACGACGTCCACCGGATCCTGCTCCGCATCCGGCTCCTGCCACAGTTGCACCATGCCGGGCCCGAGCGGTCCGTCACGCACCCACGTGCGGGGGACGATCCGCCAGTCAAGGGCCTCGGAGACGAGGGAGGCGGCCACCTCGCGAGGTGCGAGAGTCTGGTCCGGGAAGTCCCACAGCGGCCGCTCGCCGGCAGTTGGTTTGTAGACGACGCGGACGTCACCGATCCTGCCGACGAACGTCGCGTTGGAGGCGACGGTGATCCGCCCCTCGAGCGTCAGTTCCCCGGCCTGCAGGTCCTGCTCGTCGAGTGCGATCGGTCTCTCACTGGTCATCGAGCAGGTTGCAGACGTGTCCGTCCGGGTCGACGGGGCGGGCGCAGAGCGGGCAGATGGGGCGTCCGGCGAGCGCGACCTCGCGCGTGCGCTGCGCGAACGCGCGTGCGGTGCCGACCGGGATCCGCACGCGAAGCACCTCGCTCGGCTCGTACCTGGCGTCCTCATCCGGGCCGTCCACGTCGCCCTCCTGTGAGGCCTCCAGGGCAAACGCTTCGATGACGATCTGCGCCGTCCGGGGATCCCAGCCCAGGCCCAGCGCACCGGAGCGGAAGTCCTCCTCGATCGGCTGCTCCAGGGGGTCGGTGTCGACCAGTTCGGCCGGTACACCCTTCGGGGCGCTGGCCGGGTGGTCAGGGTTCTGCGACACCTCGTCCAGCAACTGGTCCATCTTCTCGGCGAGCAGGACGGACTGCTCCTTCTCGAGCGCCACGCTGGTGGAGCGGGCGCCGTGTCGGACCTGCAGGTAGAAGGTACGTTCACCGGGACGACCGACGGTCCCGACGATCACACGATCGGGCCAGTCGTACTCATGGACGAGGGTCGGCATGGCGACCAGTCTACGAGGCGGAACCTCCGCCGTCGTGAAGGCCTGCGCTCTCGCGCCCGGCCCCGCCCCCGACCGGCGCATCCGCCGCAGGTGCGGCCGAACGCAACCACGTCAGGTCACCGAACTCGGTGTTGGTCGAGATCACATCCGGCCTGGAGGTGCCATAGCGGATCACGGAGATGGACGCCGGGCCCACGTTGAGACGCTGGAAGAGGTCGAGGTGCATACCCAGCGCATCGGCGAGGACGGACTTGATGATGTCACCGTGGCTGACCACAGCCCAGACCGCGCCCGCGCCGTGCTTCGCCTCGATCTCAGCATCACGGCGCCGGATGGCGCCCACCGCGCGCGCCTGCATCGCCGCGAGCGACTCACCCCCGGGGAAGACGACCGCGGAGGGCTGGCTCTGGACCACCGGCCACAGCGGCTCCTTGACGAGGTCGCCCAGCGACAGGCCCTGCCAGCGCCCGTAGTCGCACTCGGTGAGGGCCTCATCCAGCCTCAAGTCGAGATCGTCCTGCTGCTCCAGGAGAGTCCGGGCGGTCTGCACGCACCGCTCGATCGGACTGGAGACCACCTCCACCAGGGGAACCACGGCGAGTCGCTGCGCGGTGCGCTCGGCCTGCTCCCGGCCGAGATCGTCGAGCAGTACACCTGGCGTGCGCCCTGCGAGGACGCCGTCGACGTTGGCGGTCGAACGTCCGTGCCGGACGAGGATGACGGTGGCCATAGATGCAGCCTAGGCCCGGGCCTGCGCACCGGCGGCTCGGGTCTCGTCCCAGCTCGTCTGCAGCGCCTGCACGAAGACCTCCAGCGGCTGAGCACCCGAGACGGCGTACCGGCCGGCGAAAACGAAGAACGGCACGCCCGTGACGCCGATCTCCTGCGCCTGCCGCCGGTCCTCCTCGACGGCATCGGCATGTTCGCCACTGGCCAACGCGGCGAGCGCGGCCTCCCGGTCCAGCCCGGTCTCGGCGGCGAGGTCACCGAGCACCTGCGGGTCGGCGATGTTGAGCCCGTCGGTGAAGTAGGCCCGGAACAGGCGCTGGATCATCTCGCGCTGCCTGCCGTGGCCGGCGGCATGATGACTGAGTTCGTGCGCCTTCCGGGTGGTGACCGCCGCCGCACGGTCGAAGCGGTAGTCGAGTCCGAGCTCCCGCCCCCGCGCCGCCACCTGCTCGTTCATCGCGGCCGCCTGCTCGCGGGGGATGCCGTGCTTGCTCGAGAGCAACTCGTCGACGGAGACCGGGACATCGCTGGTCAGGTCGGGCATGAGGAGGAAGCTGTGATACCGCACCTGGACCGGCCGGCCGAACTGCTCCAGCGCCTGCGTGAGCAGCGCATCGCCCATGTAGCAGAACGGGCACATGACGTCGCTCCACACGTCCACCGTGAAGCCGCCCGTCGGGCCGTGGTCGTCTCCCGCGCTCATCTGCCCCGCCTTCCTCGAGTCATGAGGCCACTCTGACATGATCGGTCCGCCGCCCGCGTACATGGCAGGCATGAGAGGAGCAGCGTGACCGAGGTGAACGAGTTCGGCCAGCCAGTGGGCGACGTGGTCCGGGACTGGAGTCCGGCGCAACGCCCGGCGGCCGGGACCCTCCGCGGCCGGTACTGCACGCTGGAACACCTCGAGCCTGCCCGGCACGCCGACGATCTGTATGACGCGTACGCCGCTGCCCCCGACGCTCGGGACTGGACCTACCTCGGAGTCGGCCCGTTCACCGCTCGGGAGGACTATCGCGACTGGGCACAGGGCGCGGCGAGCAGTATGGACCCCTGGCACTACGCCGTCGTGGACAACTCCACCGGGCGTGCCCTGGGCACGCTGGCGCTGATGCGCCAGGACCCCACCAACGGCGTGATCGAGGTGGGGTGGGTCACCTTCTCCCGTGCGTTACAGCGCACCTGGGCGTCCACCGAGGCGCACTACCTCCTGATGCGGTACGTCTTCGACGAGCTCGGCTATCGCCGTTACGAGTGGAAGTGCGACAGTCTGAATGCTCCCTCGCGCAAGGCCGCTGCCCGCCTCGGCTTCAGCTACGAGGGCACGTTCCGGCAGGCGGTCGTGGTGAAGGGGCGTAGCCGGGATACGGCGTGGTTTTCTCTCACCGACGGCGAGTGGCCGGGTGTGCGCGCCGGCTTCGAGGCGTGGCTCGACCCGGGCAATGCCGACGACGGCGGCCGGCAGCTCTCCCCGCTGCGCACCCGGGCGTAGGGCATCACCGCGCCGGATATCACGGGCCAAGGAGGGAGAGCGGCACCACGGCGACACCGTCGCGGCGCCGATAAGCAGCTGGACCTGTCGTCACGATCACCTTGTCCGCCAGCCGATCGCCGAGTTGTCCCTCAAGCCAGTTCAGGTGCCGAACGTCTCGGTCTTGCGGCGGACCGCCGGCCAGCTTGACCTCGATGGCGACAACGCGATTTCCCGGGCCCTCGACAATCAGGTCGACTTCGCGTTCGCCGCCGCGAGTGCGCAGATGACCGACGTTCGCCCCGACCGCGTCCGCGTACACCCGCACGGACTGAGTCACCAGTGACTCGAAGAGTGCCCCGAACATGCTTCCCGTCCGCTCGGCGACGCGGTCGCCCGCTCCGCTCAACAGATCACCGCCACCCAGCGTGAGGAGGCGGGCTGCTAGGGCCGGGTCAACAAGGTGATGCTTCGGTGCCGCCCCCAGCCTCTTCAGCGGCGAGAACATCGGCAGCCAGGCCTCGACCGGGTCAAGGATGTAGAGGCGCAGCAGATGTTCCCGGTAGGTGGTCGCCGTCTGGCGGACCGGCTTGTCATCCTCACCGGGTGTCGCGGCGTCGAGAATGGTCGTGTAGGACGCTGTGGTGGACGTGGCGGCCCCATAGGCGCTGAGCCACTTCCGAAGCGAATCCGGCCGGCGGATGACGGCCCCGCTCTCGGGGAGCTCACGCTCGACCAGCCGGCTGAGGTAGCTGTCCAGCTGGGCGTCCCGAGCGCGCGGCGGCAACGCGCGGATCGCCGGAAATCCTGACCGGACGATCTCCTCGGCATACTCAGCCACGCCGAACGAGGTGTCCCCACCCACGCGTTGGCGTCCGCCGGTGAGCAGACCCGCCAACGACACAGAAGGCGATGCGGCACCACGCTCGACCATCGACATCGGACGCATGGTCACGCTGACGATGCGCCCTGCACCCGAATGTATCCGCACCCCGGACGGCACGCCGGCCGATCCGGCAAGCAGGATCCGGCCACCGGTCGGGTCTGCGTCGACGGCCCGCTTCACCGCGTCCCACACCGGGGGGTACAGCTGCCACTCGTCGATCAGGACCGGACCGGCACGTGCAACCTCCGCATCGGGCTGTGCCGCGACCCGATCCCGCACGAACTCACGCGAGAGATCGAGCACCCGTTCGACACGCTCGGAGGCCGTCGCGGTCTTCCCCACGCCCTTGGCGCCCTCGATCGCGATCGCCGCCAGATGCGGGAACAACTCGTCGAGGACCTGGTCCAGCACACGCGCCCGGTACGCCATGCCAACCAATTTAACAAATTGTCGCGTTTCTATCTAACAAACTGGCGGCCAGCTATCTCACAATCCGCCGGTGGCGAGTGGCTGATGCGCGCAGGTGCCGTTGCCTACGCACCGCCGACCGCGAGGTAGATCCCCGCCGGATCGCTGACGCAACGCCGAGGTCGAGGGCGTTCCGGGCGCTCACCGTTCTGGGCGGACCAGTCCGGACTCATAGGCGGTGATGACCATCTGGGTGCGGTCGCGCAGTGCCAGCTTGCTCAGGATGCGGCTGACATGGGTCTTGACGGTCTGTTCGGAGACGAAGAGCTCATTCGCGATCTCGGCGTTGGAGTAGCCACGGGCCACGGCGCCCATCACCTCGAGCTCGCGTTCGGTGAGGTCGCCCAGCTCCGGGCCCGGCCCGGAGGGGCGGTGCGGCCGTGCCGCGTAGTCGGCGATCAACGAGCGGGTCACTCTCGGCGAGAGCAGCGCCTCGCCTGAGGCAACCACCCGCACGGCGTGGATCAGCTCTTCGGGAGGGGAGTCCTTGAGCAGGAAGCCGCTGGCACCGGCGCGCAGGGCGGAGAAGATGTACTCGTCAGCGTCGAAGGTGGTGAGGATGACCACGCGCGGCGGCGTGCCGGGCATCGCACCAATGGCACGAGTGGCGTCGAGGCCACTGACCTTCGGCATGCGGATGTCCATCAGCACCACGTCCGGTTGGGTACGGCGCACCAGATCGGTGATGCCGAGCCCGTCCTCGGCGGTTCCCACCACGGTCATACCCGGCTGAGCGTCGAGCAGTGCGGCGAATCCCGCACGAATCATGGACTGATCGTCAACGATCGCCACCCGGATGTCGCGCTGCTCGTCCGTCGACGTACCGGGGGTGGAATGAGGGACCATGGGTCCCAAACTATCGGCGCACCGGACGGCGTGCGTCGACCGGAGCAGAAATCCCTCGCAAGTAGGGGCGGTTTGGCTCCCACGAGGGACGCGACGTGAGACGGGGTGACCATAGCGTGCCGAGAATGGACGTGCAGGCATCATCCGCCCGGCTCGCTCGACTGGCACGGGACTACCGCTACATCTTGCCCGGGCTGCCGTTGGCCGTGGTGAGCTTCGGCTTCTTGGTGCCGTTGAGCGCGCTGTCGATCGGCACCTTCGTGATCTGGTTGGGTGCGCTGCTCATGCCGATGACGTTGTTGCTCGGAACCAGCATGGCCGACCTCTCCCGGAGCCGGCTGCGGTCCTGGGGCCGGCCGGTGGCACGACCGCGCTACCGGCCGATCCAGAAGAGCGTGACCGGTCTGATGCGGGTGATGACCGATCCACGCCGCTGGCTCGACTTGGTGTTCGAAACGGTCATCGCCTTCCCGATGCGATTGATCACCTTCGTGCTCGCGGTGACCTGGCTTGGTGTGGCCCTGGGCGGCCTGACCTCCTGGTTCTGGAAGCTCTTCATTCCCGGTGAGCAGAGCGAGGGCACCGGTTGGCCACTGCTGCTGGAGCTCATTGCCCCGGAACTCGCCCCACAGAGCGCACGGGGGATGTATGTCCTCGATTCCGTCATCAACCTGCTGATCGGCGCGGGTGCGCTGATCAGCCTGCCGTGGGTGATTCGCGGACTCGCCCGGGTGGATGGGGTGATCACCCAGGCCCTGCTGGGCGGAGCACCATCGGCGGCCGGTTCGGGGCGGCCCTCCGACAGCCCGTACTCAGCCCCGTCGTTGGTGATGGGCGCCAACGGGTGGGCATGGGTCAGCACCGGCTTCACCGCGGTGATCCTGCTCGCCGTCACCTGGCCGGTGCTGGCCAGCGTGCACGGCGTTCAGCCGGCGATCGCGATGGTCCTGGCGCTGACCCAGAGCGCCGCCCTCGTGCTCGCGGTGCGCTGGGCAGGTGGTGCGGGTTCGGTGATCCTGCTCTCGGCGCTGGGCACGATGCTCGCCACGGCGAATCTCACCGGAGCAGACGTCGCTCCCCACGGCCCCTGGCCGTGGCCGGTGACGACCGTGATCGCCTACTGCCTGGTGATCGTGGTGATCGCGCTGCGCCACCACTGGCTCTGGGCCGCCGCGGTCTGGTCTGCCGGAGCCGTGCTGACCGTAGGCGCCTTCCTGGTGATCGCCGGGGAGATTCCCGACGGCGGACTGGCCAACGCCATCGTGCTCGCCTCGGTCAGCGCCGGCCTGGGGATGTTGGCGATTCTCGGGCGCTTGTGGATGCGTAATCTGGGCCGGGCCGAGCGGGCTGAGCGGGTCAGCGCCGAGGAATTGCAGCGCCGCCGCGACCTCGAGGAACGCAACCGGATCGCACGCGAGCTGCACGACGTGGTCGCACACAGCATGTCCGTCATCAACGTCCAATCCACGACGGCGCGGTACCGCAAACCCGGTATCCCACCGGAGATCCAGCAGGAGTTCGACGACATCGCGGAATCCTCCCGCCAAGCGCTGAACGAGATGCGCGCCCTGCTGGCGTTGCTACGCACCGGCGAGGTCCCCACCGCTCCGGTCCCCACCGTGGCTGACATCCCTGACCTCATTGAGGCCACCCGTGCCTCCGGCGCACAGATCAGCTATTCCGGCCCCGACACCACGGTTTCCCCGGCGGTCGGGCTGACGGCGTTCCGGGTGGTCCAGGAGGGGCTGAGCAACGCCCTTCGGCACTCTCCCGGGTCCACGGTGGACGTCACAGTGGCGACCGAGGCGGGCGCGGTCACGGTGCAGGTGCTGAACTCGGCGCCGGTCTCCGATGAGGAGAACGCGCCAGGCTCAGGGTTGGGACTGGCAGGCATCCGTGAACGCGTCACCACGGTGGGTGGCACGGTCGAGGCGGGGCCACGCGCCGAGGGCGGATACCGGCTGTATGCACGGATCCCGGTCGACGGCGGCTGACGGACCACGGCACTCCCCTACCTGAGTAGGGGCATCAGAATGGCTCGTGCGGGTGACGCGCCGGGTCGAACCTCGTTCCTAACGTGCCAGACATGACGACGATCGACACCCTCGCGCCCCCACCGGCCCAGGCTGCCCCACGCCGGGCAGCGCGCGTGAACCCCGCGAAGGACTTCCTGGAGTTGTCCCGCCGGGTGAAGGCTTCGGGTCTGATGCGCCGCCGGCCAGGCTGGTACATACTCCGGGCCGTCGTGCTGGCGTCTGCCTTCGCGGGCGCCGTTGCGTTGCTGCTGACGCTGGGACAGAGCCCATGGCAGTTCGCCGTGGCCGGACTGTTCGGTGTGCTGCTGACTCAGGCCGCGTTCTTCGGTCACGATGCGGCGCACCAGCAGGTGTTCAGTTCCTCCAGCCGCAACGAGTGGCTCTCGCGGGTCATCGCGAACCTGGTGGTCGGGCTCAGTCATGGCTGGTGGGCACGCAAGCACGGCAAGCACCACGACCGCCCCAACACGATCGGCAAGGATGGGGACATCGCCACTGGCGCCCTGGTCTTCGACCCGCAGGATGCGCCCGGACGTACGGGGATCATCGGGTGGATCACCCGGCGGCAAGGGTGGCTGTTCTTTCCGATGCTGACGCTGGAGGGGCTCAACCTGCATGTCAGCGCCGTGCGCACGCTGGTCGAGGAGCGAGACCTGAGCTACCGCCGGGTCGAGGCGCTGTTCCTGGCGATCCGGCTGCTCGGATTCCCGGCCCTGGTGATCGTGACGCTGGGACCGTGGTGGGGACTGGCGTTCCTCGCAGTCCAGCTCATGGTCTTCGGGGTGTACATGGGCGCCAGCTTCGCCCCGAACCACAAGGGCATGCCGCTACTGGCCGAGCGCGAGACGATCGACTTCCTGCGCCGTCAAGTGCTCACTTCCCGCAACATCCGTGGGGGCCGTCCGGTCTTCTGGGCCATGGGCGGGCTGAACCACCAGATCGAGCACCACCTCTTCCCGCGGATGCCGAGCGTGAACCTTCCGCTGGTGCAGCCGATGGTGCGTGAGTACTGCGCCGAGAAGAACATCCCGTACACCGAGGCAGGTCTGTTCGAGTCCTACGGGATCGTCATCCGGTACCTCAACCGGGTCGGTCTCGGGGAGGCAGACCCGTTCGAGTGCCCGCTGACCTCGCGGTACCGGCCGTTCTGAGGAGCGAGGATCAGAACGCCTTGGCCACCTCGGCCGATTCCATCGGCTGGGAGAACATCGGGAAGTCGTAGGTGATGGCGTTGTCGTGCTCTTCCACCGAGGTGGCTGCCACGCAGTCGGTCAGGGTGATCACCCGGTAGCCGTTCTCGTAGGCGGACCGCATGGTCGACTCCACACAGCAGTTGGTGAGGAATCCGCCGAGGATCACGGTGGTGATTCCCTTGCTGCGCAGGATGAAGTCGAGGTTGGTGCTGGCGAAGGTGTCGAGCCCGCGCTTGCCCTCGATGAGGATGTCACCCTCAGCCGGCGTGAGGTCGTCGACGATCGCGGCACCCCAGGTGCCCTTGACGAAGGCGTTGCCGTCAACCACTCCGGCGAGGATCCCGTAGGGGTGCTTCGTCAGCTCCCCGTAGCCGGGTGCGAACGTGATCGGGGCGTGCATGATCGTGCAGCCGGCCTTCCGGGCGGCCTCCACGAAAGCCGTGGTCTTCGGGAGCATCTCGGTCTTGTCCATGACTGCCGAGACGGCCTCGTGCAGCACGCCGCCAGGCGAGGTGAACTCATTCTGGTACTCGATGAGGACAACGGCCGTGGTCGCAGGGTCGAGAGTGAGCTGATCGGACATCGTGGCACCGGTGCTTTCGGTCGATCGGTTCGGAGTCGACGCGGCTGCGTGAGCGGCGTCACATCCATCGAACCATTCGCGGGACCGGCGGGCAATGGCTCGCAGTACCGCACTCGCGGATGTCACACCGTCGCCAGCACTGTACGTGCCATCTCCTCGATGACGCTCCGTGCCCGCAGCTGCGCCCGCACAGTGTCAACTCGCAGGTCATCGGGACGTTCGCAGAGCTCGCGTAACCACGACAGGATCGCAGGTGTACCGTCGCGCTCCAGCTCCACCATCGGCAGGCCGAGGTCGGGATACATCTGCCCCTTGATCGTGTCGGTGGGCTGGCGCACGTACAGCGCCGGCGTGCCGCACACGGCGGCCAGCAGCGGCGAGTGGCACTCTGCCGACAGCACCCCCGCGGCGCGGGCGTAGACAGCTGCCGCTTCGGTCAGCTCCCAGTACCGGTCGAGGTGGTGCACATGGCGTTGCACATCGGGCGGGTAGCCGTGGGCCAGGTATCGCTCCCCCACCTCGACCTCGTGGATCATCTCGGGGCAGATGAGTACCTGTCCGCCGCCGTCGCGCACCCAAGCGGTAATCGCCGACCGCAGCGGCAGCATGTCGGCTTCGGTGTGCAGTGCATTCACCGCGTCACGCCGCCAGTTCTCCGGACGCGCCGCGACACCCTTCTCCGGGATCCGGTGATACGGGGTGAACCGCAACCGCGGAAGGACGCAGAGAAAGTCGCCCTCCCTCAGGCCATAGGCGGCGCTCACGTCACTGGCCGCGTCCTCGTCGTGGCGATCGTGCACCAACGTCGCATCGGGGCCGAATCCCAGCACCGGGCTCGCGACGTTCTGCCGCCGCAGGAAGCGCGCGGAGAGCGAGTCGCGGCAGTACATGAACGCCGAGTGGTCGAAGACGTCGCGCTCGGCACCCAGATACGACTCGGGCAAGGTATCGATCATCACCGCCTGCTCATCCAGCGTGGCCGGCTCGGGAGCCTCCCACGGATCGACCGTGATTCCGAAGAACCCACTCGGTCGCTCGCTCTCACGCTGCCAGGCGCGCAGATCCGCGCGGCACACCGGCCCAGGTCCCGACCCGTGGACGAGGACGTCAGCTGTGTCCCAGGCGTGGGCCAGTTCCGCAGTGTCCGGTCGGCCCGCCTCGTCCAGCGCACCGTCCACCACCTGCACATCTGGGAAGTGCCGGCGGAACATCTCCCGCTCGCGCTCCCCCAGCACCCGGGGCCAGAACACCAGCTCTGCATCAGGCGCCGCGTGCTGGAATGCCCGCAATGTCCCGGGTGAGTGCGCCACATCGCCGATGTTCACGGTCTGCCATCCCGAACGGAGCAGGACCTTCGCCGGCATCAGCCCTCCCCGGCCAGCGCCCGCACAGCAGCCTCGTCGACCTCGACCCCGAGTCCCGGGCGGTCCGAGAGCGCGATCGCCCCATCGGTGACCGGCGCGTCCATGAACCACGCGTCCATCAGCGGCCTGGACTTCTCCACCGTCCCCGGTCCGAACTCCATCGCCAGCACGCGCTCGGCGCTGGCTGCGACGTGCAGCCCTGCAGCGTAGGCGAGCGAGGTCGCCATCGAGTGATGGGGTGCGATCGGCACGTGGTGCGCCGCCAGGGCCGTGGCGATGGCGGTGCCTTCGCTGATCCCGGTACGGCCGATGTCGGGCTGGGCGATCTGCATGGCGTTCCTGGTGGCCCAGTGTGCGAACTCGAATCGGTTCCGCATGGCTTCCCCGACCGCCACCGGCGTCGCCATTCCCGCGGCCAGGACCTGGTGCCCGTCGATGTCCTCGGGGGCCAGAGGCGCCTCGAAGAACCAGACGCCGCGCTCGTCGAAGGCCCGGCCCAGCGGCCGCGCCGTCGCCACGTCGTGCACCCAGTGGGTGTCCACGGCCACCTGCACCGACCCATCGAGCGCACTCTGCACCGCATCGACCGTGGCGAGCACTCCAGCAGGTTCCATGCTCAGGTGCAGCTTCATCCGCCGGTGTCCGTCGCGATAGCCCATGACGGCGCCCCTCGCCTTCTCCTCAGGGGTGTCACCGGGCACGGAGGTCAGGTAGACCGGGACGGCGTCACGATAGGCGCCGCCCAGGAGCGCGTGCACGGGTTGACCGAGGGTCCGGCCCCACAGGTCCCACAGCGCGATGTCCACCGCTGCCACCGCATCCATGTGGTGGCCGGACATGTGGCCGCGCTCGCGCATCGTCTCCTGCATCCGGAAGGTCAGCGGAGCTGGCGGGCCGGCAACCGTGCCGATCACCATCCCGGCGAGCAGCTCGGTCACGATGGCCGCGGGCGCCTCAGGCGTCACGGGGGTCAGCGCCTCACCCCAGCCCACGGCGTTGTCTGTGGCGATCCGCACGAGAAGGATCTCGTCGTGGGAGGGGTAGATGCTGCGCACATGCGGGGCAGTGCGGTAGCGCTCCGGGGGAGCTCCCTCCTTCGGTAGGCGGAGGATGAACGCCTCCACGGAACGAATGGTGTCAGCTCTTGACGGCACCGGCGATCCCTTCGACGAACGTCCGTTGCAGGAAGAGGAAGAGAATCACGATCGGAATCACGCTGATCGAGGCACCTGCTGCGAGACCCGTCCAGTCCGTGGTGTCAGTTCCGAAGAAGTTGTACATCCCCACACCGAGGGTACGCAGGTCGGGACGGCCGAGGGTGAAGACCAGCGGAACGAAGAAGGCGTTCCAGGAACCGATGAAGCTCATGAGCACCACTGTCCCGGTCACTGGCTTGGCCAGTGGTGCCATCACGGAGACGAACGTCCGCAGGTACCCCGCGCCGTCGACCCGCGCCGCCTCACCCAGTTCTTTGGGGACGCCGCCGAAGAACCCGACGTACAGCAGGACGGGCACCACTAATCCGGGTGCTGCCTGCGCGAGCGCGGCCCCGAGCAGACCATTCTGCAGCCCGAGCGCGTTGACCAGCTCAAAGACCGGGATGATCGTGTAGCCGTGCGGGATGAACATCGCGGCCACTAGCACTCCCATCACGATCTTGCGGCCGGGCAGGTCCTTGGCAGAGAGTGCGTACCCGGCGAGCGAGGCCGTGACGACGGTGATCACCAACGCGGTGATCGCGAACGTGAACGTGTTGCCCGTGTACTCGCCGAAGCGACCGATGGTCCAGGCCCGCCGGAAATTGTCGAACGTCCAGTCCTGCGGCCACAGGTGGAGACCACCGATGAGCATCTCCTGACGTGACTTGAACGACGCCGAGATCATCCACAGGAACGGGTAGACCCACAGGAAACAGAACGGCAGGAGGAACAGGTGCCACCAACGGATCCGGCGCCGGTCCCCACTGGCTCGCCCCCGGTTCGGTCGTGACGGGGGCGCCGTCGGATCGGTGCGGACGGTCGTGCTAGGACTCACGATGGTCACGACGCGCTCCTCCTCAGTCGCCCGGCCAGAGCCGGGCTCTGCATCAAGGTGATGATCAGCGTGAACAGGCCGAAGAGCACGCCCACGGCACAGGCGAAGCCGTATCGCGGTGCCGCCATCTCTGCGTCGAAGGCGTAGCGGTAGATGTAGGTCGGCAGCACGTCGGTGGCGAACACCGGTCCGCCGCCGGTGACCGCTTGGACCAGTTCGAACGTGTTCAGGCTGCGCTGGAAGGTGAGCAGGAAGATCACCACGGCGATCGGCATGACAACCGGAAGGGTGACATTGACCAACTGTTGCCGCGCGCCCGCACCGTCGAGCCGGGCCGCCTCATAGAGATCCTTCGGCACGGTCTGGATCGCCGCCAACCAGTAGATCAAGGTGATCCCGAAGCCCTTCCAGATGTCGATCCCCACAAGCGTGGGCAGGGCGATATCCGGATCACCCAGGAAGTTGATCGGTCGATCGACGATGCCGAGGGTCAGCAGCGCTTCGTTCACCACGCCCCCGACCGGCGCGAGCATGATCGCGAGAACGAGACCGATCACCGCCGTCGTGGCGACCACCGGCAGGAACAGGGCCAACCGGTACAGGTTGCGCCCGCGTAGCAACACGCTGTTCAGCAGGAGAGCGAAGCACAGCGCGAGCGGGAACTCCACCAGCAGGGCGCCCAAGGAGAACACGAACGAGTTCCAGAAGGCGTTCCAGAAGGAGCTCGCCTGCAGTGCCTCGGCGAAGTTCCCCAGGCCAACCCACACCTCGGGTGGGCCCACCCCGTCCCAAGCGAAGAAGGAATACCACCACGATGCCACGATGGGCCAAAGGCTGAAGGCAGTGAAGAGCACGACCAGCGGTGTGAGGAACAGCCACCCCCACAGCACCGCGCGGCGGCGTCTGCGCCGCCACGACGGTGTGCGCTGGGCCGGCGCTGCTGTCATCGATCGCACCTGATCATTGGCTCCGGGTCCAGTCGGCCAGCGGGTCGTAGTCCTCGAAGGTCAGCAGGTCGCGAATGTTCGGGACGTCCGCTTCCGCATCGACGAGCAGCTCCTCCACGCGCTGGTCGATCCCCTCGGCCAGCGGCCGGAAGTCGACGTCGTTGATGACCGCGTCCTTAGCCACGTCGATCGCCCGAAGCTCGGGGTCCCCGGTGATCGCCGCCCAGAAGTCCTCGGCACCCTCAGCCAGGAGCTGCGGGTTGGGGACGGTCCTCAGCGTCTCCGCGGACACGTCGAGGATACCCGCCTGGTCGGGGTTCTCCCGGGCTTGGTCCTCCCAGGCGATCTGGGATGCGGTGAAGGAGCCGAACTCCTCGTAGTAGGCGCGGTAGAAGTCGATGGAGGCCAGGAAGTCCATCAGCAGCAACGACTCCTCCGGGTGCGCCGACTCCGAGGACATGCTCCAGATGGGCTGGAAGGCCGCACTCCGAGGCGAGTAGGCGCGGCGGCCACTGTCCGGTACCGGGATCGGAGCAAGTTTGAGGTTCATGTCCGGAGCCAGTTTGCGCGCTTCGGCCACATGCCAGGTGGCCGATGGGTACATGGCGAACCGCCCCGCGGCGAAGTCGCTGAACGCGGGGCTGGCGCCGTCGACCTCCCAGCCCGGGATGATGACGCCCTCGGACTGCAACCGCCGGAACATCTCCACCAGCTCCACCAGCGTGTCATCGGCCAGATGCGGGCTCCCGGTCGTCAGATCGAGGTTGGGCAGCGTGCCGTACGGAGCGGAGCCGTACATCATCAGGTCCAGGCGATCGGGGTGGAGCCCGAACACCTGGCCGTTGCCCTCCTCCGTGATCGCACGGGCCATCTCCTCCATCTCACTCCAGGTGGCCGGCGGGGCGTCGAAGCCGTACTCGGCGAGGATGTCGGCGTTGTACATCCACAGGGCGGTCGGGCCCCAGTCACCCCACACGAGCGGCACGCTCATGAGATGGCCGTCGTAGTGCAGACCCGAGGACGCGGGCGCGAGTGAACCCTCCGCGAACCGGGCGGTGAACTCGTCGGTGACGAGGTCATCGAGTGGCGCCGTCCAGCCGCGCTCAGCAAACCGCGTCAGCGCAGGCGTGCCCTGGCAGCGGAATACATCGGGGGCCTCACCCTGCTGGAACATCAGCTCCAGCGCGTTCAGCTGCTGGTCGGCCGGGTTCTCGATCACGTTCACCGTGATCCCTGAGTTGGCTTCTTCGAAGAGATCCATCTGCGCCCGGTAGAACTCCGAGGCTCCTGGTGGATCCGGAACCAGGGCGAGGGTCAACTCGACACCAGAGCCGCCAGTGCCGCTGCCGCTCGACGTGGGCTCCGGATCTGAGCCACCGATCAGGTTGCAGCCTGCCGTCGTGGCCACAACCCCCGTTCCCAGGAGAACCGAGCGCCGAGTCAGGTCACCCGCTCCATGCTTCTTGTTCATCACACAACCTCTCTGTTGTCGCGAGTCCACGTTCAGACGCTCCCGATTCGGGATGTTGTGATCATCGTACACATACTTTGGTTGGAGTATCTACTATATGGTTGAGACAACCTAGTGAGCGTTCTTCGATGCGCATACTCCCGTCAATGAGGAGACGAGATGCACTCTCAGTCCATGGCCGGCGTGATCCCGGTGCTAGCTACCCCCTTCCATCCCGATGGCAGCCTGGATCGCAGGTCGCTGACCCGGCTGGTCGAGTTCCAGGTCGACTCCGGGGCAGCTGGCGTGGCCACCTTCGGGATGGCCAGCGAGACCTTCACGCTGACGGCGACCGAGCGCCGACAGATACTCGGCGACGTCGTCGCGAGCGCTGGTGAGCTCCCGATCGTGGCCGGAGTAGGCGCGACCGGCCTGTCACAAGCCCGCGAACAGCTGCGCGACGTGGCAGACCAGGGCGCACACGTGGCCATGGTCCTGCCACCGTTCATGGTGACTCCCTCGAGCACACAGCTCCTGGACTTCTACGGCGCTCTCGCCACCGACGCCCAGGCCGCAGGTATCGAGATCATGGTTCAGGACGCACCTGGCGCCACCGGCGTCGCCATGTCGGCCGAACTGATCGCCGACCTGGCCCAGCTACCCGCCATCACCAGCGTCAAGGTCGAGGCATCGCCCACCCTGCCGAAGCTGCTCGATGTTCAGCGCGCGATGCCCGTCGAACCGATCACCGTGATGGGCGGTCAGAATGCCCAGTTCTTCCTCGACGAGCTCGCCTGCGGTGCCGCCGGGACGATGCCGGCATGCGAGTTCACCGACCTCCTCGTCGAGATCTACCGGGCCTGGACGCAGGGAGAACGTGCACGAGCACGGTCCCACTTCGCCCTCCTCCTTCCCCTCATCGTCTGGGGGCTCCAGTCCGGGCCGGCCTGGGCCATCCACAAGGAAGTGCTCCTCGAGCGCGGCATCATCAGCGCAGCGACCGTTCGTGCCCCGGCACGCACGCTGCACCCACAGATGCGTACGCTGCTGCACGAGATCCTCGCCCCGCTCCCCCTCACACCAGTCAGGAATTAACGTCCATGCGCGCAGTCGTCGTCGGATCGAGCTCGGACACCGCGCAACAGATCGCCGATCAGCTCGCCGCCAACGGGGCCCAGGTTGTCGGGATCAACAAGGATCCCTACGATCGGCCGTCGCTGACGGCGTCGGTGACGGCCGACATGTCAGATCCTGAGCAAGCCGTCGACGCCTTCTCCCAAGCAGCCCGGATCCTCGGTGGGATCGACGGCGTCGTCACCGGGCTCGCCTTCCAGCGTGGCGGCAAACTCCACCAGACGAGCGCGGAACGCTGGCGTGCGGTCCGTACAGGGACGCTGGACGCCACCTTCTTCACTCTGCAGGCAGCCATCCCCCACCTACGACAGTCGAGCTCCGTCGTCGCCATCTCGTCGGTGAACGCTACGGTGGCGCACCCGGGCAACTCGGCCTATGCCACCGCCAAGGGAGGCGTGACCACGATGATGCGCCAGGCCGCGCTGGAGTACGCCCCGCGCGGCATCCGGTTCAACGTGGTGGCACCGGCCTTCATCGAACGGGATGAGAACCTGCCCGACGACGTCGCGGCCGGGTACCCGATGGGCCGGATCGTCACCGCAGCGGAGGTGGCGGCTGCCACCTGCTTCCTCCTCTCGCCGGCCGCTTCGGGCATCACGGGCGTGGTTCTCCCCGTCGATGCCGGCTTGTCCATCGCCTCGCCCTCAGCCTTCCTGCGGGAAGGGATGCGCACGCGCTGGCTGGAGAACGACTGATGGCCACAGACGGCCACGGCCGCGGCAGTTCGTCTCCGGGCCTGATCGGGCTCGTCACGACCTGGGTGTGCCGCCTCGTGGCACTCAGCCTCATGTGGTTTGCCCAGGTGCTCGCCGGCGCTGTCGTCGCCGGCATCGCCCCAGCCACGCTCACGCTGTACCACCAGGTGCGCCTGGGCCTGGACGATCAGGTACTGCCGGGCTACTACCGTCGTTCGTGGCTCTACTGGCGCAGGCACTTCCTCGCCGCACAGAAGCACCTGCTCCTTCCCCTGGTGACCGTGGTGGTGCTCCTGTTCTATCTCCGGCTGGCCGCTGGCACTCCGGTCGCCGCTCCTGTCACTGTCGTGAGCGCGGTGTATCTGGCATGGCTCATGATGCTGCCGGCCTGGATGATTGCCGACGGCGTCCCTCACGCCGGGCAGATGGGCGTCACCACCTCCTGGGGCCGGGCATGGCAGCTCGTGGCGATCGGCGCGCTGCCGTGCCTCGTGGCGGCCGCTGTCGCCGCCGGAGCAACAGCGCTGCTGATCTGGTACGTCCCCGTGGTCGTTCCGCTCGTGGCGCCGGCGGGCATCGCCACGTTGGCCAGTATCGCGGCACAGCGCGCCATGGAACGTGCGGGGCGCCTCGGGCGGACACACTGAGGCCGCTCCTGAGAGGCGAAACCCACCGATCACTGCGACCCGGCCGAGGCTGGGGTCAGCCGCCTGGATCACGCGCTGAGCGCCGAGAACCCCAACCCTGTCGAGACGTGGTCTGCCTGCTCGATAAGCAACGCGGAGAGCTCATCTGCCCGCTCGGGCAGCCGAATGGCCGAGAGCGGGCCTGATACCGACATCGCTGCCACCACGTTCCCCCCTCTGTCGCGGATCGGCACCGCTACGCAGGCACGTCGAAGCGCCAGCTCCTCGTGCTCCACCGAGTACCCCTGCTCCCGGACGCGCTCCAGTTCCTCGAGCAGAGCAGAGAGCGTGGTGATCGTGCTGGCGGTGTACTTCTCGAACGAGCTGCCGAGCGCCTGGCCGATCTCTTCAGGTGAATCGTCGAGCAGGAGGCACTTGCCGAGCGCGGTCGCGTGCAGCGGACCGCCTCGGCCGATCAGCGTGGCCGATCGCGGTGCCGCCTCCCCCTCGAAGTTGCACAGGTAGAACAGCCGGTCGTCGTAACGCTGGGCCACATTCACACCGAGGCCGAGTTCGGCTGCCAGCCGTTGCGCCACCGGCCGTGCCTGATGGTGGACGACATTCTGGTTGAGAGCAACCGCTGCGAGGTTCACCACCTGCGGGCCGAGTGAGTAGAGACCGCTCCGGGTGTCGTGGCTGAGGAAGCCGAGGCTGAGCATCGCCGACACCATGCGCGAGACCGTGGACTGGCCCAGCCCGCTGCTCGCGACCAAGTCCGCGATCCGCTGTTGCGGATGTTGCGGAGTGAAGGCCGAGAGCAGTGAAAGCGCACGGTCGATGCTCTGAGCCCCTGGCATCTTGTCGCGGTCAGTCGTCTTCGCCATCACGCCCTCCTTCGTTCGCGCGTACGCAGCCACGCTAGCACTCGCTGAGTTCGAACATTCAGCATATGCATTCACCATTCGCATTTGGGCTCATGGCGACACGTGCGTCACGAAGCGCCTGCCAGCAGTCACCACAGAATCGCTTCTCACGTGATTGGTTGCTACATCCACATCATGATGCTTAGATAGCTGATTGTGGATCACGCATCTTGGATGCGCGGTTGACTCCGCATTCACTACGACGGCGCAACGGTCACTGACGACCGAGAGGACCACTGACATGACCAGCACCACCGACCGCTCACCCGACCGCACTGGCCCGAACCGCAGGCAGATGATCGGCCTCCTCATCACGGCGGGAGCACTTCCGGCGATCGCCGACGTCACGTTCGCGCCGTCGGCTAGAGCAGACGTGGGCGCACTGGATCCGCTCGGCCTCGATGCGCCACTGCGGGACCTCGACAAGCCCGGCCTGCAGTGTGAACGTGTGGGGTCAATCGCGGGAGCGGACCACCGGATCACCTTCTACCGGGCCACATGGGACGGACCCGATGGCACCCGCCCCGGGGCCATCGTCCGCGACATCGACGTGCGCAGCGAGAGTGGTTGGATCACCGCTTCTGGTGAAAGTCAGCGGTTCGACGACCAGTGGGTGGTGGTCGCGGGCGAGCCGGAGCTGCTCGCTGGCGGCAACTACTATCCCGCTGGTGCCTCGCATTGGCTCGCCATGGAGTCCTTCCAGCTCCTGGACGAGACCACAGTTGAGTTGAGTGCAAGCGTCCAGGACGTTCTGGAGTTGACTGTGCGGTGGACGATCACCGGCACCGGCCCCGAGGTGCAATGGTCCCTGCACGTGCTCCAGGATGCCGCATACGTCGTTGGCTATCAGGCGAGTCCGGTCCACGCCGAGGACGAGGTCACCGAGGTGCTGTGTGGATCGCGCCAGCATGCACGAGCGATCGGCCCGGCAACGGCGCTCAAGGCCTGGGAGCTGTTCGCGCCGATGGCGCTCCTGGAGTCAGCACGCGAGAACGTGCCGGTCACCACCGGTGTGCACATCCCGGCCGACGTCCTGGAGTTCGAGCACGGCCGGTTCCTCGGCGAACATGACCAACCGTTCGCCATGAGTCTGCGCAACGAGTCCGAGGCTGTGCAGACCATCGCCTACGCTCCGCCAGGAGGCGACCGGTCCATTCTGAACGCCGGAGACCGGATCGGATATGCGTTCGGTGTCGTCGCTCAGGCGGGATCGCTGTATGACACCCAAGTTGCTGTCTCGCGCAGTGAGTACGGTTTCGACCGGTACCGCAAGAACGTCTACGAGACGTCGCTGACCGACACCGTTCACAACATCATGGACCTCATCGCCATCGAGCCAGATGGGGACGACTCTGTCGACTTCATCCCCTCCGTCTCCGGTTGGTGGAATCGTGGGAAGGGCTTCGCCAACATCGAAGGCGACCAGCAGGTGCGGACGTCGACAGCAAGTGTCGTGCTGAGTGCGAACCTACTTGCCTCCCGGCCTGAAGAGGCGGAGGACTTCTGGAACCGTCGCGCCAGGCCACTGCTTGAGCACATCATCTCCCGGCGCGACATCGGCCACACACCGAAGGCCGGCTACGGCTATTACTCACCCCTGTGTGGCTGGGTCGGCGATGCCAATACCATTGTGCCGCTGTGGGAGCTGCTCCGTGGCCAGTCTGCAGGTGTCCATGCGATCGCGCTGGAGACAGTACGCCGAAAGTACCCATTCCAGGGACGCACGCCGATGAACATCCCGATCTCGGCGTACCTCCTCACCCGCGACGAGGCGTGGCTGGCGCAGGCAGTCGAGGTCGGTAAGTGGTATGCGCGCCGCAACATCGAGACGCCCTACACCGAGTACGCCGGAACCCGCAGCTTCGGGTACAGCTACGTGAAGGCCTGGCTGGAGTTGTTCGTGATCTACGAACTCACCGGCGACACAGAGCTGCTCGACGCTGCCCACCGTGAAGCCAAGCGGTTCATGGGCCTCTTCGAGGTCCGCCCCGTGCCAGAGACATCGATTACCTCGCCAGTGGGCGAAGCGATCGACGACATGTACTACAAGTGGGTGGATAGCCCGGGACTGCCCGAATACCCCCGCGAGGTGCCGATCACCGAGGAGAACGTCGAGGCATGGATGGCATCGACGACGGGCCTCACCTTCGAACAGCTCAGCACCTTCCTCATCAACCCGGGCGGCGGATTCACTCTGAATCCGATCTGGGCGCCATTCTTGCTCCGCCTGGCCGAGACTGTGGGCGACGACTTCATCCGCGACATGGCCCACAACATGGTGGTCGGCCGGTTCACCAACTACCCGGGGTACTACAACCGGCAGTTCATCACGGCCCCGATGCGGCCTGAGTACCCCATCGAAGGCCCTCCTGGGACCAGCTGTATCTACTTCCACCATGCCCCCGCGCAGCTAGGGCTCGCACTGGACTACCTCCTCAGTGAGCACCAGACACGCTCCGGCGGTCAGATCCAGTTCCCGTCCGCCTTCGAGTGCACGTTCGTGTACTTCCGGCTCCGGACGTACGGTCACAAGCCCGGCACGTTCTATGGCGACGAGAATGTCTGGCCCTATCTGCCCAAGGGCATCGTCGACGTTGACGACGCACAACTGAACTGGCTCACGGCCGTCTCCGACGAGGCTTTCTACCTCAGCCTGACGAACGAGAGCGATCGCAATCAGGGTGGGCACGTCACCTTCGACCCTGAACTGACTGGGATCGATCCGAACCGCCACTACGAGGTCGAGGTCATTCGTGACAATGGTCGCCCGCGGCCGGGGCGGATCGTGCGCGGCAGGCTCAACGTTCGCGTCAGTGCGCACGGAATCACGGCGATCAAGGTGCCAGGAGCCGGCCGTCTCCAGCCGTGGCACCGGGAAGCTCCGACCCCAGATCGCAGTGGAGCCAGCTACCACTTCGACGACTTCGACGGCGGCGGTGGCAGCACCAGGGACCGGGTTCGCGCGATCTCGCTACCTCGTCCGGATCGCTCCGGATACGACGTCTACATCCAGAGCAGTGCCAGCGACGGCAGTGACGTGCAGCTGGAGTACCGCGTGGACGACGGCGACTGGACCACAGTCCCGGAGAAGGTCTACCCGTACGAATGGACCGTACCGGTGGACTCCCTGACGTCGAGCTTCAGCTATCGCGCCACGGTCGATGGCGACGCACGCCCAGAGCGGCATCTGCACCTGCCTGCCACCGTGACGGGGGAACTCCCCGCAGGACAGGACGTCGGCGGCGATCTGCTGCTGCGTCCTTCCACCACACCGGGCGATCCGTTCACAGTCACCGCGCGTGTGCGGAACACCACCGCGGACGTGATCGAGAACGTCGAGGTCCTCGTCTACGCCCGCACCGGCTGGGCCGTCGAGCCAACTCAGCCAGCACCCAGCGAGATCGGCCCAGGTGACGTCGTCGACGCAACATTCCACGTGAGGCCACCTGCCAACGCCACCTCCGGGGAGTACGCCGTCACGGGCCGGGTGCGCTGGAACGGCGACGGCGATCAAGTGCTGACGCCTGGCTCGATCACCGTGTTCCCCCCGATCGACATGATCGCGTGCGACATCAGTGAGGCCAATCTTCTCGGGCCGGGCGCGAGCACGACCGTGCAGCTGACCTTGATGAACCGCGGCCCACTCGAGCTCACCGGCACCACGACGCTAGGACTGCCCACGGGCTGGACTGCCGAGCCAGCCGACCGGGAGTGGGCGATCGCAGGCCGCACCCTGGAGGAGTTCACCTTCACCGTCACTGCCTCCGGAGCCGAACCCGGCTCGGGAGGAACCGTGACCGTCTTCCCAGGCGCGGACCTGGAACCGGTCAACATCGCAGTCGCCGTCGGCAACCCGAACGATGTGATCATCGGCCCGGACGACCCCGGCTATCGCGAGTCGGGGAACTGGCTCACCTCCAGCCTTGACGGCCCGGACGGCACGTCCTCACGCTACAGCCCGGAGGGGTTGTACGGCGGGCAGATCACCTGGTCCCCGACAATCGCGACCCCTGGGCAGTACACCGTCTCGGTCTGGTATCCCAGCAACAGCCAAACCTCCGAGGATGTGCTGTTCGAGGTCGTGACCCCTGACGGCGTCCACGAGCATCACGTCAATCAACAGGAGGACGCCGACCAGTGGCGAAGCCTCGGTGTCTACTCCTTGACGCCGGAGCAGCCGGCATCCGTCGTCATGACCGCCATCTCCGGGCTCTACACGCGCGCCCACTCGGCACGCTTCACGTTGGCCGGTGAGGCCGGGCCGCCCCAGGTGCACGTCACGTCGGCTCCGGTCCACGACGACGCCAGCAGTTCCGCTTCCGTGACCGCGACCATCACGGCTGTGGATGCACCACTAGCTAACGCGCCCGTCACGGTCGCGCTCCCAGACGGATGGACGGCCGAACCGGCCGAGATCAGCGTGGATGCCGAGCTCGGGCAGAGTGTCGACGTGGAGTTCACGGTCACCCCGCCGGCCGACGCCGCGGCCGACGCGTTGTACGAGGGTGCAGTAAACGTCGCCGGAGGAGCCGACCCGTTCACCGCTGAGATCGGATCGGCCGATTCGGCGAGGACTGTGTGGGACAACCACTCCGACAACTACGCCGAGGTCGGGACCTGGTACACGAGCTCGCTTCCCGGGCACGACGGACGGCGCTCGCGCTGGGCACATGGCAGCGCCGAGGACCGTACCGGCACCTGGACCGCAGCGGTCGGCGAGACAGGTCGCTACCTGGTGAGCGTCTGGTACGGCACTGATGGAAACACCACCCGTGCGGCCACCTACGAGGTCACACTGGCGGACGGGAGTACCACCCGCGTGCAGGTCGACCAGCAATGGTGTGCGAACACGTGGCGGCCACTCGGGTTCTTCGACCTCGACCCCGCAACCGCCCTCGTCCGGCTGCGGTGCGCTCAGGCCGGACACCATCGCCTGAACGGTGTCCAGCTGAGTCGGGTCGAGTCGTGAGCGGGACCGGGCCTCTGAGGAGGGGGCGATGACTCTCGACTCCCGTGACTACGACGTCGTCGTGATCGGTGGAGGGCCAGCCGGGTGCCCGGCCGCGATACAGGCGGCTCGGCTGGGCGCCCGCACGCTGCTCGTCGAGAAGAACGGTGCGCTCGGCGGCACCACAACGATGGCCGGAGTGTTCACGACCGCGCTGTTCCACGCGTGGGGTCGGCAGGTGATCGCCGGCATCGGTTGGGAGCTGGTGACGCGGTCGCTGTCCCTGGCAGGCGATGACCTGCCGGACTTCACCGACCTTGAAGCCCCGCACTGGATGCACGCGGTGCGCGTGACCCCGGCGATCCATGCGGCAGTGCTCGATGAGGCTGTGCTCGGCTCCGGGGCCGAGCTCCGGCTCCACACCATGCTCGCGGGAATCGAGGCCACCCGTGCCGGCTGGCGGGTGTCGCTGTGTGGCAAGGAGGGCGTTCACGATGTCACCGCCAGGGTCGTCGTCGATGCGACAGGCGACGGGAACGCCGTGGCCCACCTCGGTTTGACGCGCCGGAACACCGACGAGCCGCAGCCGGGCACGCTGATGGCGCGACTGAGCGGGTACGAGCTCGCCGACCTGGATGTACCGGCGATCAATACCGCCGCGGTCGCAGCCATCGAGTCCGGGGAGCTGCTCGCCACGGACTTCTCCAATGCGGAGAATCCGGCGGGGCAGTTCCTGAAGAACCGGGGCGCCAATGCGATGCACGTCGTCGGCATCGAGGCGGCCACAAGCGCCGAACGCACTGCGGCTGAGGTGGCGGCGCGCCGTACGTTGCTCCGCATCGTGACATTCCTGCGCAGGCAGCCGGGTCTGCAGAGACTCAGAGTGGACAGCTGGTCGCCCGAGGTGGGGATCCGCGAGTCGGTCGTGATCGATGGTGAGGTGACGATCAGCGTGGAGGACTACACCTCTGGCCGCGTGTGGCCGGATGCTGTGAGCTACAGCTTCTTCCCCATCGACATCCACACCTCCGACGGCGCCACCACCCGGGTGCGGAAACTCACCCAGGGGGTGGTGCCGACGATCCCGCTGCGTGCACTGATCCCCCGCGGGCAGGGGCGGCTCCTCGCAGCGGGCAGGATCGCCAGCGGAGACCGGCAAGCAAACTCCGCGTTCCGGGTCCAAGCCAGTTGCATGGCCATGGGCCAAGCCGCCGGGGCAGCTGCCGCGCTCGCCACTATGGCCGGCACCACCGTGCCTGAGGTACCGATCGAGAACCTGCGCGACACGCTCCGCACCCATGGCGCGATCGTCCCTGTGAGGACAGAGGACGCCGGATGAGCCGACGACCACCACTGGTGGAGCTAGGGGGAACCGCCTGTCCTCGCTCCGCTGCGGCAGGCTCCCGAATCCACTCTGCCTTCATCATGTCTGCAGGCCCGGCGAAAAGCATGCCGACCCTACAGACATGTGGTGGAGCTAGGGGGATTCGAACCCCCGACCTTCTCATTGCGAACGAGACGCGCTACCAACTGCGCCATAGCCCCAAGGCAGTGCCCAGAATAGCACTTCCCGGGCACCCTGCTCACATCGCGCACGGTCATCTCGAGCCCGGGTTGGGCGCTCCACGCTGACGCACAGCGCGGACATCACATCACCTGTTGAACCCTTCACAGAACCAAGGACGGATCTGATGAGTCACGACGACACCCCACGATCACCATCCCGCCGGTCCCTGGTCGCAGGCCTCGCAGCGACCGGCGGGCTCGCCGCCCTGCTCGCCACTCCAGCCGCCGAGGCAGCCGCTGATCCGCTCACGCGGCGACTCTTCGTCGAGGATTTCCGGACTACCTCCGACCAGCAAGCGTGGGAGGACGCCGTGGCAGCGTGCCACGCCCTCACAGGCGGAGCGCACCTGATCGCCAGTGCACCCGCCTACGACTTCACGGCGCCGATCGACCTCACCGGGCTCACGAACGTGACCATCGAGGGCCTAGGTGCGGACGCCACGCTCCTGCGTGCGGACCCGGCAATGTCTGGCTCCCTCTCCCGCATCTTCAAGATCGGCGGATCGAGCGACACCCGAAACATCACATTCCGTGGTCTCGGGTTCGACGGAGGAATGACCAGCGAACCAGTCGGTCACGCACGGGACGGCGCTCAGCCACGTCCGTTTCCATCGGAGGGCTACCTACGCACCGGCATCTTCGCGCAGGGGCCGCTGGATCCGGATACTCCGGCGCTTGGTGAAATCGACGGGATCACTGTTGACCGATGCCGGTTCTACGGTCTCGAACACCTTCCAGTGCATGTCAACGGTGCCCGCAACGTCGTCGTCCGAGACACCTACTTCCGCCGATGCAAAGACGTCGGGTTCACGTTCTGTCACTCGGTCCAGTTTCACCACAACCGCATCGAGTGGTCAGCGGACAACGGAGTCTCACTCTCGCGCGGTTGCCGCGAGGTGACGTGCTCGGGCAACACGATTGCCGGATCGTTCTTCTCCGGGGTCTTCGCAGGCGGCTTCGGCGACGACATCGGACCGAGTCATCTCGCCATCGTCGGCAATACCGTCAGCGACTCCGGAATCGGCGGCATCGAGCTGACCCGTGGCACGTGCGACACCCTCGTCCAAGGCAATGTGGTCGAGGGGGTGCTGCGTGGCGTCGGCACCTGGAACAGCGATGGAAACGGCCCGTGGTATGGCGTGGGCATCATGATCTCCGGGATGCCGCTCAACCACAGTTCGTCCTTTTCCTCCGGAGATCAGGGCGACTACGAGCAACTGGCTGAACGCAATGTGATCGTGGGAAACCTCGTCCGGAACGCGGAGCGCTGCGGGATCCTCTTCCATGGGACGGACCACCTCACGGTGCTCGGAAACGGTGTGCACAACGCCGGCTCCGAGTACTACATCGACGGCGTCACGCCCATCCCTGACGACGCCACCTACCGCAATGTCGGCATCGGTGCGTTCGCGCCTGCAGCAGGCAGCAGCACCAACACCACCATCATGACGAATCAGATCACGGACAGCCGTGGCGGCGTCATGACGTACGGGATCATTCCTCGCCAGCCATCCACCGGCATGATCGCCGGGAACGTGATCGAGGGTGCCGCGCAAACAACTCCCGAGGGCTTTCCAGCACCAGTGCATTCGAGCGCATCCCGGCCCGCCGCGAGTGCGTTCCCGCCCGGATCGTCCATCTTCGACACCACGACGAACTCTCCGTTGTGGTCTGATGGCTCCACCTGGCGCGATGCTTCAGGCTCCCCCGCCTGAGGGGTAGGGGCACGCTCCTCGCGTGCCCTACTGCCCCACAGCCCGTCGCCGCTCCAGCACGGCCTGCAGGTCCACCGACGGCGCAGGCACAGCCCGGCCGGCCCCGCCGGCAGCCGAACCACCTGCAGCTGAACCACCGCCGGAACCGGCCTCGGCAGCAGGGTCGTCCGCGGGAACGGGACCCTCCGCCGTCGGGGACTGCTGCCCAGCAGCGGGCTGAGCCGTGAAGTCCTCGACCACGGGCTCACGCCGGCGCGCGACCGGCTTCATCGTGTACATGGGCGCCGGCACGGGCACAGGGGTCCACCCCTCCCCGGCGGGGATCTCTACCCGAAGTTCCTCGGCTTCAGGGGCGTGCTCGGCCATCAGCGCACCGGGATCTAGCTCGATCCGCAGGCTGGAGGGCTTGGCCTCGGGCTGCTTGGGGCGCCGGGCGGCGCGGGTCTGCTCGGCCTTCCGGGCACGTTCGATCTCGGCAGCCCACCGGGCGTCGGCGATCTTCGCCTGGGCGGCGGCACGCCGTCCGAGGACGAGCACGCCACCGAACGCGACCGTGGGCACGATCCCGGCGACCACGTTCACCGGCGTCATGCCCACCACGGTCCAGCCGGCGGCGGTCAGGGCGAGCAGTGTGAGGGTGAGCACGAGCCGGCGCTTCGCCGCGGCAGCACGACGGCTGGCGGCAGCGGCGCGCGCGGCGCGGGCTGCAGCCGCACGGCGCACATCCGCGGCAGCGGGCCGCGCAGCGACGGGCGAGTGCATCGGTCTGTCCTCCTCGGCCGCGGTGCGGTGCAGGAATCCGCGGCTCGTGCTCATAGGTGTCGGTGTGGGTGGAGCCTCACCGGTACGGGCCAGCACTCGCAGCCCCCCGGAGAACCTGTCGGTCACCCGCGAGTCCACGACGACCTGCCTGGAACGGATCGCGGTCGGAAGCAAGTATCCGAAGATCATCACCGCGATCGCCAGGGCGACCCATCCGGCGAACTCCACGATCTGAACGGTATGTCCAGCGCGGCCCCGATCCGCTGATCAGCCGCGGCGTGTCGCCTCTGCAAGCGCACAATGGCTGACCGCATCGACACGCATGCGTCGGGCTGGGGCGCATCCTGCGCCGTGCTGGTCCACCCGTGTCGGTGCCGCCTCAGCGACCCCGCAACCGGGCCACCAACCCCTCCCCAATCTCGTCCCGGTTGAGCGCGAAACTCCGGTGATCGGCCCACCGGCCCTGGATGTGCAGATACCCCGGCCGCAGCCCTTCTTCCCGGAACCCGAGCTTGGCGACCACGCGCAGACTGGCGGCGTTCTCGGGCCGAACATTGATCTCCACCCGGTGCAGCCCGAGCCGGAACCAGCAGAAGTCTGCCGCCATCGCCACCGCCATCGGGGTGATCCCCCGCCCGGCCACGTGCTCGGAGATCCAGTACCCGATGGTGGCCGCCTGCAACGAGCCACGCACCACGCCGGCGATGGTCACCTGGCCGACGATCTCGCCCCGGTACTCCATGACGAAGGCGTAGCCGCTGCCTTCTTTCGCGGCCCGCGCCTGGTCGCGCACGTATTGCCGGAACGTGGGGCGATAGGTGGCCGGCTCCGGGGAGGTGGCCTCCCAGGGCGCCAGCCACGCGGCGTTACGACGGCGCAGCGCCTCCCATGCGCGCCGGTCACCCCGGCGCAGTGGCCGGAGCCGCAACTCCCGGGCCACCAGTTCCAGCTCCACCTCAGCTCTCCAGCACCAGGCAGTGCAGCTGGGCCCCTGCCTCGACCGTCGTGACGCCCTCCGGCACGACCGCCAGTCCGTTCGCCCGCGACATCGCGCTGACCGATAGCCGGCCGGGGACTCCCACCGGGGTCGCCCGGTAGCCGGCGTCCGGGCTTCCGAGCACCGTGACCGGGACAAACTGGCGCCGCCCGGCTGGGGAGTCCCAGGCCCGCGTGACGGCGGCCGGTACCGTCGGGCGGTATCGCTCGCTGTGCCCGGCCATCGCAAGCAGCGCCGGGCGAACGAACACCTCGTAGCCCACCTGCGCGGCCGCAGGGTCTCCAGGCAGGCATACGATCGGGGTCGGCGTCCCGCTGGTCTGACCTCCGATCACCCCGACGCCGAACTGCCGCCCAGGCGCAATGGCGACGTTGTCGAAACGCACCTGCCCGAGCTGCGCGAGGACCTCCTTCACGGTGTCGTTCCCGCCGTAGCTCAGCCCCCCGGTGGTGATGACCACATCGGCCCGCACGAGTTGATCCTCCAGCGTCTCGGCCAGGTGGGTGCGCGCGTCCGGTACGGCCGCCACCCGGAATGTCGCACCGCCGGCATCCTGCACGGCGGTGGCGAGTGCGTGGCCGTTGGCATCGAACACCTGCCCGGCGCTGGCCCGCCGTCCCGGTTCGGCGAGCTCATCACCCACGGAGACCAGCACCACCCGTGGGCGCGGGTGGACGCCAACCCGGGCCCGGCCCAGCGCAGCGAGCAGGGCGATCTGCCGTGCACCGATACGCTCCCCCGCCGCGAGCGCGATCTCCCCGGTGCGCAGGTCCTCCCCTTGCCTGCGCACGAACGAACCCGGTACGGGACCGGAGCGCACGTGCACGGCCGCACGACCGCCGTCGGTGTCCTCCAGCGGGACCACAGCATCGGCCCCGCCGGGCAGCGGCGCCCCAGAGGCCACCTTCAACGCCGATCCCGTCACCACGCGGTGGTCATCCACCGATCCGGCGACGATCTCGTCGAGCACACGCAAGGTGACCTGCGACTGCGGCGTGGCCCCATCGACGTCCCGGCTGATGACGGCATATCCGTCGATCCCGGCGAGGTCGCGCTCGGGTAGGTCGTCACCGGCCAGGACGTCCTCAGCGAGCACACATCCCACGGCATCGTGGAGCACCACGTCGAGCGGCGGAAGCGGCTGCAGGAGGTCCAGCACCGCACCGAGGTGCTCCGAGACAGACTTCATCGCTGAACCGTCGTCATCGCGATGCCACGTACCCGCGCAACCAGTTCAGGAAGTCCTCACCCAGATCCTGGTGGTCGGCTCCCAGCTGGACGACAGCCTTGAGGTAGTCGAGCCGGTCGCCGGTGTCATAGCGCCGTCCGCGGAAGATCACGCCGTGCACACCGCCGCCGGGTCCGGGCCGTCCGGCGAGCTCGGCGAGGGCGTCGGTGAGCTGGATCTCCCCGCCGCGGCCGGGTTCGGTGGTGCGCAGCACGTCGAAGACCTCGGGGTGGAGCACGTAGCGGCCGATCATCGCCAGGTTGGAGGGGGCGTCGGCGGCGTCGGGTTTCTCGACCATGTGCTGCACGCGCACGATGTCCTCGCTGCGGGAAGCGAGGTCGCCGGTGAGGGCCGAGAGGTCGACCGGCTCGACGGCGGCGCACCCGTACAGATGGATCTGGCTCGGCTCGACCTCCATCAGCGCGATGACCGACCCGCCGAGGGCTTCCTGGGCGGCGATCATCGTCGGCAGGATCGGGTCGCGGGCGTCGATGAGGTCGTCCCCGAGCTGGACGGCGAAGGGTTCGTCGCCGACATGCGCGGCGGCGGTGAGCACGGCGTGGCCGAGTCCGAGCGGGGCTCCCTGGCGCACCAGGTGCACCTGCGCAAGCTCGGAGGAGGCCCGCACGGCCTCCAGCCGCGCCTGGTCACCCTTGGCTTCGAGCACGCGTTCCAACTCGGGCGCGGAGTCGAAGTGGTCACCCACTGAGGACTGCCCACGTCCGGTCACGAGCACCACATCGGTGAGTCCGGCGGCCGCGGCTTCCTCCACCACGTATTGGATCGAGGGCGTATCGACCACCGGCAACATGACCTTCGGGATCGCCTTCGTCGCCGGCACGAACCGGGTGCCGAGGCCTGCCACGGGAACCACTGCCTTTGTCACTGCGCTCATGGGGCCCACGGTATCGGTCCGTCTGGCGAGATGTGTCAGCCTCTGCTCGCTGGTCCCTGGCGAACGCGGTCCGAGGGTGCGAAGGTAGAGATATGTGGACCCTCTCACCCAGCCTCCCCGACGCGGCCGGACTGGAGCTCGAGGATGCAAAACAGCTCGTCCGGGAGGAGGTACGCCGTCACCGTCGTGACCGCCCTGAGCGCGAGCGCCGAGAGGCAGCGGATGCGATCGCCGTCCACGCCCACGCCCTGCTGGACGGCGTCACGACCGTGGCCGCCTATGCTGCCCGGCCTGCCGAGCCCGACACCGGGCCGTTGCTGGAGGTACTGGGCGAGGCCGGTGTGGAGATCCTGCTGCCGGTCCTCGGTCCGGGACTGACCCGGGACTGGGCCACCTACCGGGTCGGGGACCCGCTCGCCGAGCGTGCACCCGGCCGTCCGCCGGAGCCGGACGGTCCCGGCCTCGGTGAGGCGGCGATCGCCCAGGCGGACCTGGTATTCGCCCCCGCTCTCGGGGTCGACGACCGTGGCGTCCGGCTCGGGCAGGGGGGCGGCTGGTATGACCGCGTACTCACCCACGCACGCCCCGGCACGCCGGTCATCGCGGTGGTCTTCGACGACGAACGGTGCTCCGACCCGTTGCCATCAGCTCCGCACGATCGCCCCGTGGACGGCGTCCTGACGCCCTCGGGCGTGGAGTGGCTGCGTCCCTGAGCTACTCGGCAGCACCACGGCAGTCACTGCCGTGCCTCAGGGCTGCAGCGTCAGCCGCTGCTGTTCTGCCGCTTCGACCGCGCTCCTGCTGAAGGGCCAGGGATACGTCTCCCCAGCTGCCCAGGCCTCGTACTGGTCGCCGTAGTGTCCTGACGCCCGATGCCCGGAGCTGCCGGTGAGGTTCACCCACGTCGAGGCGTCCAGATCCGCCAGGTCGACCACCATCCGCATGGAAGGAACCGCGGTCACGGCAAAGTCCGGGTAGCCCTCGGTCCAGGCGTCGGCACGCCAGCCGTTGGCGTTGACGATCGATGGCCCGCCACCGAGCCCGGCGTCGGGGAGGTTCATGTAGTCGGCCACGATCGCGGGGGCGGCATCGCCTCCGAGCACCTCGTGGGTGGGAGTCAATGTGTGGACCCCGCCCCAGCGCCAGTCCTGCGGGTCCTTGCCCAGGGAGACGGTCAGCTGGACCCGGGCATCGATGAGCGCCTCACCCAGGATCTCGTCGCGCTGCTCCACCACGTTCAGCGTCGCCCGGTCGTCCCACCACGGACTGTCCTCGTCCGCAAGGAGACCGCGGACTGCCTCGATCCACCGGCTGCCGCCACTGGGACGGTGGTCAGCGGGGAGCTGATCCCAGAACGTCAGCCGCAGCAGGTTGGTCCAGACGGAGGCGAAGTAGGCAGCGGCGGCGGAGTCGGTGTCGTTGACGTGGTCCCAGTCCTCGAACAGCTCCAGCGCCTCGTTCACGAACTCTGCATCGAGCTCGGAGTCAGCGAAGTCCTCGTCGGCGAACTCGATCTCACGCAGCACCGGTACCAGCATCTCGGCCGCGGGGTCGGTCTCGTCGGCCTGGATGAGCGCCATGTCCTCGACGCCGACAGGACCGGTCTCCACCATCGCGGAGATCCGGTCGTAGATCTGCTGCGCCCGGTAGCCGTAGGCGAAATCGCTTCCGAAGTCAGGATACCGCTCGGGGGTGAGCACCGGCTGGTTGGCGGCCACGATCACACCCGAGTCCGGGTTGAGTGCAGAGGGCAGATCGGCGGGGTCCAGGTACCCCTGCCAGTCGTAGCGCGGGTGCCAGCCCGGTCGCGGCCACGACCCGTCGGAGGGCACGACCGCGTCACGCACTTCCTCCTCGCGCACGGGGATGCGACCCGGCGCCTGATAGCCGATGTCGCCGGCGGTCGTGGCGAACACGATGTTCTGCGTCGGCACCTCGAACAGTGCGGCCGCGGCTGCGATGTCATCGGAATCAGAAGAGGTGTTGATCGCGAACACCGCGTCCATGGTGCGGCCCGGTTCCAGCGCCGTCCAGGAGAGCGCCACAGCGAAACCGCCACTGCCGGGCGGTGGCGAGATCTCCGGGAGCGGCATCTGGCCGGCTTCACGGGTCGAGGTGAGTACGTCGGAGACGATCGGACCGTGTTCGGTGGATCGGATGGTCAGCTCGATCGGCTCACCCCCGTTGACCTCGATGGTCTCGACCCGTTCGGTGAGCCGCTCACGACCGCCGTCGTAGAGGTAGGTGCCGTCCGGGTAGGTGCGTTCGAGGAAGAAGTCGCTGGTGTCGGCAGTCAGGTTCGTCAGCCCCCAGGAGAGATCCGCGTTGTGGCCGATGATCACCCCGGGCATTCCGGCGAAGGTGAATCCGCTGACGTCGAAGGGGCACTCCGGGCCGGTGCTGCGGCAGTGCAGACCGGCCTGGTACCAGATGCCCGGGACGGACGGGCTCAGGTGCGGGTCGTTGGCCAGCAGCGGTAACCCGGACTCGGTGTGTTCGCCGGAGACCACCCAGGAGTTGGAGCCGATACCGTCGCCGCTGCCGAGCGGGTGCGGAACGGCAGCGAGCGCCGAGAGCGTGGACTCCAAGGCCGCGGTGGCGTCGGTGGTGAACACCTCGGTGCCGCTCGCCCCTCCGGGCGACGAGGCATCGGCGTCGGTACCGGTGTTCGCTGTGTCATCGGCGTCCGCGGCGAGTTGAGCATTCGCCTCGGTCTCGGCAGCGGTCGGCAGGATGGGAAGGTTCCGTTCGGCCGGATACTCCGGGAAAAGCTGGGCGACCATGTCCACGTCACCGGTCTGCCCGTACGCGGCGGCCCGTTCGAGCTCGTCACCGTAGTTGCCCACCAGGTCCCAGGCCATGGCCTTGAGCCAGGCGAGGGAGTCCACCGGGTGCCATGGTTCGATGTCCTCGACCTCGACCTGGAGACCGAGCACGGTGTACTCGAGGGCGAGGCTGCTGGGCGAGCGCTCGGCAAGGTAGGCGTTCACCCCGTCGGCGTAGGCGGTGAGGTAGGTGCGGGTCTCGGGTTCGAGCAGGTCCCATTCCTGTTCGGCCACCCGCCGCCATCCCATCGTGCGGATGACCTGATCGGCAGTAATCGCACTCTCGTCCGGGCCCACGAGCTCGGCCAGGCGCCCTGCCGTCAGGTGACGCCGGTAGTCCATCTCGAAGAACCGGTCCTGGGCGTGGACGTACCCCTGGGCCATGAACAGGTCGGTCGCAGTGTCGGCGTACAGGTGCGGGATGCCGCGTTCGTCCCGGATCACTTCGACGGCGCTACCGAGCCCGGGCAGGGAGGCGGTGCCCCCGTGGTCGGGCAGCGGGCGGCGCACGAAGGTGAAGGTGGCCACCGTGGCGACGACCAGTGCGATCACGAGCACGACTGCCAGGCCGAGCCCTGCTCGGCGGAGCACTGTTGTCCCAGACACCCTCCCGAGGGTAGCCGCCGGAACCTCGATCCGCGCCGAGGCGCGGGGGTGGAGGGCGAGCCGGTAGCACGTCGGCCAACGGCACGGTCGAGCACAGTGACGGTTCGGCGTAGACTATGGCGTCGGCCATCTTGGGCCGGCCCCGCTCGAGTCCCGGAGGACCAGGTGCCCACCTACGCCTACGCGTGCTCGTCCTGTTCGCACGCTTTCGACATCTACCAGTCGTTCAGTGATGATGCGCTGACCGTGTGCCCGTCATGCAATGAGCCGACCCTGCGCAAGCAGTTCTCTGCTGTCGGCGTGGTGTTCAAGGGGTCGGGCTTCTACCGCAACGACTCCCGGTCCGGCAGTGAGAAGTCCGGGAGCGCAAAGTCCAACTCCTCCAGTTCCGGTTCGTCAGGATCCTCGGATTCCGGCTCGTCGGGCTCGAGTTCGTCGGGCTCAAGTTCCGAGAAGTCCTCGAGTTCGTCCACCCCGTCGAAGGCCGCCTCCACCTCGTCGTGAGGCGAGCGGGCGCGTCCCGCTCGCGATGTCAGCCCGCTGCGGCCTTGTCCACAGCCCGGGTCCCGGCGGCCGTCACTGCCGGCTCCAGCGTCCTAGCGTCGGCCCATGACGACGTCCCCTCGCCTGACCGGAGCGCTGTGGCGCTTCCGTTTCGTGCTGGCTGCCGTTTGCCTCACCGCAGCCGGTCTGCTCGTAGTGGCCGAGCTCCGGCCCGCGCAGCCGACGGCCACGGTGACGGTTGCCGCCCGGGATCTTCCGGCCGGGAGCGTGCTCACGGCCGCCGACCTGCGCTCCACTCCCGCATTCGATCCACCGTCGGCCGCGCTCCCGGCCGAGGCGCTCATCGGTACCACCCTGGTCGCCGGGGTACCGGAAGGAATGCCCATGGCCGAGACTCTGCTGGTCTCCCCTGGCCTGGCGGATGCCGCCCCCGCAGGAACGGTGGTGGTGCCGGTGACGCTGGCCGATCCGCAATTGATGGCACTGGTGCGGGTCGGCGACCGGCTGCGGCTGTACCAGTCATCCTCCTGGCAGTCGTCGTCGCAGATCCCGGATGGCACCGGCGCCGACCCTGGCGCCGACCTCGTCGCAGACGACGCGCTCGTGCTGGCGCGCCTGGACGAGTCCGGCGACGCGAACGGATTGCTGGAGCTGCCGGCTTCGGACTCCTCTGGTGTCGTTGTGGTGGCCATCGATCCCGAGGCGGCTACTGTGCTGTCCGGTGCCAGTGCTCTCGCTCCTGTGCGAGCGGTGCTGATACCGGGGGATCAGCCATAGCAACACTGAACAGACTGGGAGCTCGCCATGCTGCAGGGATTCAAGGACTTCATCGCACGCGGGAGCGTCATCGATCTCGCCGTCGGCGTCGTCATCGGTGCCGCCTTCGGTGCCGTGGTCACGGCGTTGGTCGAAGGCGTGCTCAACCCACTGATCGCGGCCATTTTCGGCCATCCGAATCTCGACAGCTTGCTGGCGTTCACGATCAACGGCTCGACGATCCAGCCCGGTCTGGTTCTGACGGCGCTGATCAACTTCCTCCTGGTCGCCGCCGCGATCTACTTCGCCGTGGTGCTGCCCATGAACAAGCTCGCCGAGCGGCGCGCCCGTGGCGAGGAACCGGAACCGGTCGCCCCCGCGGAGGACGTTGCGCTCCTCACCGAGATCCGGGACCTGCTGGCGACGAAAGCCTCCTGATCGGTCCTTGCGAACAGTGCATCGGGCGCCCTCGCGAGCAGGGCAATCTGACCCGCCGCCTGCAGCGACGCGCGTCAGGACCAGTGCGGCGGCACGTCGCGCAGGAAACGCTCGTCGTCCGAGCTGTCCGGTGTCCCGCCGTTTCCGTCATCGCCGCGCCGGGCACGGTCCTCACCGGATTCGACAAGCCGCCGGTCCACCAGCGGTTCGGGACCCGTGCCGGGGTGAACTGCGCGACGATGGCGCCGCCGTGGCCGCCCGTTCGTGATGTCGCCCCCTTCCGGGGGCTCACACTCGGGCACGTTCAGTCCTTGCCCTCGCTGTGCTGGACCGACTCGTCACCGGCTGGCTCCTCCCGGGCGAGCCCGGATCGGCGCGCCGCCGCCGAGAGTACGGCATCGACGTGGGTGCCACGCTTGGCGATCCCGAGCTCGCTACGCAGGTCCTCCCGCAACTCCTCAACCGTCCGCGGCTTCGCGTCGGAGGATATCCACGCCACGAGGGCGTCGAGCTCGTCGTCGCCATAGCGACTCAACGGTTGCCCCACCGGGACGTCGGGGCGTTCGCCGCGTTCGTGTGCACTGCCGTCCGCGTGCCCGGATCCTCCGGGGGCGGCTCCTGCCTGCACATGCGCGGGCGCCTCTGACGTCGTAGCCTGGCCGACCATCGCCACACCCCTGGCCGAGGTCGTCACGGCCGACGTCGTCGCCGCCGAAGGGGCTGCTGCTGAGCTGGTGGTCGCGGGGGCACTGCCGTCGTCGCTGGAGTCGTCCCAGCGCCGCGGTGGTGCCGGCCGCTCCTCAGGTGGGATCCCGGTGCGCTCGGAGACGATCCGCTCCAGCTCGTCGGCGATCTTCTCCGCCTCACCTTGCGGATCCATGAACACGGCGGAGGAGTACACGGTGCGCACCTGCCACCCACGATCGACGAGGCGTTCCACCCAGTGCCGGTCACGGCGGCGCAGGCTGGGCTCGGCCATGTAGTCCTCGTCGTCGGTGAGTACGGCGAGCAGGAGTTCCTCGGGCAGCGCCGGGTGCCCGACGGCCAGCGGGATGCGGATCCCGCCGGGGATCCCGTAGCGCGGTACCACGGTGAGCCCGCGCCGCCACAACCGCTCGGCCAGGTCGAGCAGCAGCCGGTCCACCCCGAGCTCGGGGTCCTCCTGCGGACGCTGCACCTGCCCGGCGGAAGCCATCTGCAGCAGGTCCAGGAGCATCTGCGAGCCGGGGGCACGTACCCGCTCCGGATCGAGGTCCTCCGGTGCCAGGCAGCTGACCACTGTCAACCGGCTACGGACGGCATCCATGGCGTCCACGAGGAATGCGACGCCGTCGGGCCCGGAGATGGCACCGAACCGGTGCAGTACCCGGCCGTGCGGAGTCTTGCCGAACCCGAGGGTGAGCACGATGGCGTCACGTCGCATCCCTGCCGCGGACTCCACGTCCACCACGGTGAATGCCTCCGGGCGGGACTGGTCGAAGAACGCCGACATGCTGGCGCTGCCTGCGGCGACCGAGAGCACCGCCTCCCGCACGCGGTCCGCGTGACGGGTGTTGAGTGCGACGACGGCCAGGGACTCCTCCGGCCGGCTCAGTGCGTGGTCGATCACGAGGTCGACCACCCGGTCCACCTCGGCCTGCACGCTCTCGACCACGTCGGCACCCGGCACCGGCATCCCGGTGCCGTCCACGAGCTCCAGCCGCACGCCACTGTGACCGGGAGGGGTCGGCAGTGGACGGACGGCCTCGTCGTATCCGTGAGCGGACAGGAATGCTGCGACGTCGGGGTCCTGCCGGCCGCGGCCGGGGTGCAGGGCCAGGGTCGGCAGCCACGACAGCTGCGAGATCACGCCACCGGCACCCCCGCGGCGCGAGTCGCCGACCACGACGACCTGCTGAGCCCGCGCGATCGCCGAGATGACCTGTTCGGTGGGTACGTGCTGCACGGCATCGAGCACCACCAGGTCGACAGTGCGCTCCGGCGGCAGCACCTGTGGCACCACCATCGGCGGAACCACCCACACCGGACGCGGCGCCCAGACGACCTCGCAGTAGGCCTCCAGCAGGTCTTTCAGGTCGGTGGCTCCACCCCGCACGGCGCGGTAGAACTCTTGTGCCCGCGCCCGGTCGTGAGCGATGGCGGAGCGGACCCGCTCCCGCACTGTCGCGAGCACAGGCGCCGTCAGGGAGGCGATCTGCTGCCGGTCCGCCTCCCGCAGGGTGAGGGCGGCCTCCTCCAGCACGGACGTCTCCAGACCTGCCAATGCCGGGTCCTCGGCGAGGATCTCCTCAAGCACGCTCGACCACCAGGCGAGGTCGAACTCCGCACCCACGAGCGAGGTGGGCACCCGGCGCTGGGTGAGGTCGGCGAGCAGGTCGTCCAGGCCCAGGTCGCTCAGGTGCGCCAGGACGGCGGCCCGTTCCGGAAGCTGCCGCAGTGCGACGTCGTCGGCGCCCAGACGAGCAATCCTGGTGGCCAGCTCCTCCAACGGCACCTCGGTGAGGGTGCGGCCGCCCAGCGTGGCGCTCAGGACCGGATCGAGGTCGTTCACGAGGCCGGCGACCTTCGCCTCGGTCCGGGTGATCTCGGGCATCCCCTCGGGCAACCGGGGCCACCCGCCACCCGCGCAGTGCCGGCGCCACAGATCGCGCCGCTCCTGGACGTCGATGAGTTCGGCGTGGAGGTCACCGACGGATCCGCCGGGGCGTAGCAGGTCGCGTGCCTGCTTCTTCAGCCGACGCCGCACGCCCCAGCTCATGGCGATATCGTGCTGCGCCCGCCAGGAACGGGTTCCGGTGGCGGCGACCATATCGGAGGCCGACCGTTCGAACACGTGCGGGGTGAAGACATCCAGCGAGGAACGGATACCGTCCAGCAGCAGCAATTGCTCGGCCCACTGCTCCAGGGTGGTCGCCTCGTCGAGCCCGGTCTGAGCAGCAGTCCGGGCGATCTGGGCCCGGAGCTCGGGCAGCAGCTCACCGAGCTCCCGCACGCGCTCCAGCGTGACGGTGGCGTGCTCCGCGGACGCCAGTCGCGCACCGAACCAGGGGGTGTCAGCCGCGCGGAGGCGGAACGCACCGAGTGCGGCAGCCCGGGCCAGCTCTTCGCGGGCGTGCTGGCGGTCCTGCTCGGACATGGACCGAACCGCCCGCGTCGCCACCCGCACCTGGGTGCGTGGGCCCGGACGCTGGGAGGTGAGCTCGGCGAGCGCCTGCAGCGCATCGTAGGCGGAGGCGTCCCACGGCGCCCGGGGTGCGTGCAGGGCGGTCAGATGGTCGCTGAGATCCCTGCGCGCCTGGCGCAGCCGGGCCCGCTCGGCGGCACGCGTCTCGGTGTCGATCTCCGGCTCGGGCGGATTCAGCCCGTCGATCAGGCGTGCCGCCGCGGTGCTCGGCCAGCGCGGGTCATTGCTCAGGTCCAGCGCCAGGTCACTCACCCCGGCGCCACGCATCGCGTCCAGGAGCGCCTGTCCCGCGCGCCGGGTCCCGGGCACGTAGAGCACACGACGCCCGTCGGCGGCAGCCTGCGCGACGACGGCGGCCATCGTGGCGGCGCTGTCGGTCCCGGGCGGAGCGTCGACGAGCAGGTGACCGCCCACGGCGACAGCGTCGAGCACGTCCTGCTGACCGGGATCGAGATCGCCTACCCCGGCTTCGTCGTCCGGATCACGATCCTGGGGGTCGGGCTCGGGCACATCGGTCGCCACGGCCGCCCGCGCACCGTCCACCCCGGCGAGCGCCGCGACCACGTCGTGGGTGGCCAGCTCACGCTGCTGGGTGTCCAGATCGTCGGCCAGCGCCTGCCCAGGGTGTACGAAGGCTCCGACCACGATGCGTGGCTCGAGACGGAACCCTGGCAACGCGGTGCCCAGTTCGGCGATGCGCTCTAGCGCTGGGCGCGGGGAGAATCCGTGCGCGGTCGTGGTCGACCCTGCGACCTGGGCGGCGTCGATGTCGACACCGGCGGCCCGCAGGTCTCGCACGAGGAGGCTGTTCAGTTCCACCGCCGGGTCGATCTCCAGGTCGATCTCCGCATCGGATCCGTGCACCCGCACCCGGACCGGACGCAGCAGCACCGGCGCGTGCACCGTCCGCGGGACGATGTCCTCCGGCTCGGCGGTCAGCGCCGGGACCGCGGGCACCGAGCCGGGGTCGAGCAGATCGACGTCGGCACCCGCGCGGTGGTGCTCCAGGTCGTCTGCGCCCAGCGGGGGGGCGTCAGCACCGGCAGGCTCCCCGGCGGTGGTCGACTCCCACGTCGCTACGCCCATGGCCACATAGGTGGGGGCGACCCCGAATCGTTGCGCGAGCTCCTCGGTACGGGCCACCACCACCCGAGCGCGGCGACGTGCCTGGGTGAGAGCGGACCCCTCCCGCACCAGATTGCTCAGCGGGGTGCTACGACCGGCATACAGCTGGGCGATGCCGGAGGGGTGGGCGGCGGTGAGTTCCACCATCGCCTCCCCCAGGGCATTGACATCCCACAACGCGCTGCCACCAACGAGGTCCGTGAGCCTGCCGCGCCATGCGGCCACGGCAGCGGCGACCTCCCGCTCACGTGGGGTGTCGTGCGGTTCCGAGGCGTCCCGCTGGCCCGTGTCAGGGGTCGGTTCATCGGTGGCACGGGAGCCACCGGGTCGGGGCAGACGGACGGACCTCACGCCCCCACGCTAACGAGAATGCGTGCGTTCGCCGTGCTGACCCGCCGCTAGGCACCCATCTCGTGATGTGCGCTGGTCACCGGGGCGCCTCGAACGCGAACGCCGACCGCACCCGGGTCTCGGAACGGCACCGCCCGGCGCAAGCGCCTCGGTGCCCCCGGCGCGATTCGAACGCGCGACCTACCGCTTAGGAGGCGGTTGCTCTATCCCCTGAGCTACGGGGGCGGACCACCGAAACACTACCTCCCCCGCAGGCCCGCGCGCGAAACTCACTCTCGCGGTCCAGCACCGGCTGTGGGAGCGTAGCCACGTGACCAGCACCACCGCCTCCCGGGTGATCCCCGGGTCCGCGACCGCCGTCTTCGACCACCTGACCACCCTCCCGCTGCACGAATCGCTGATCCCGTTCACCCGGATCACCGCCCGCCCCGGCCCGGCCGAGGTCGGTGACACGATCGTGGCCGTCACCGGCCGGAGGTTGCGAGACGTCATGCTGGTCACCCGGGCAGACCCTCCCGACGGCGCACCTCACCCCTGCCCCGGTGTGGCGGTCTTCGAGAAGGTCGGACCGGTGCTGCTGGGCTCGGCCACGATCCAGGTCAGCCCGCTGGGTCCCCGCACGTGCCGGGTCGACTGGACCGAAGACGTTCACCTGGCCAGACCGCTGCGCCTACTGCACCCGCTCCTCGCCCCCGCCCTGCACCTGATGACCGCTCGAGCGCTGCGGCTGGCCGAGGACGCCGTCGGACGGAGGACAAGATGACCACCCTGGCACCCAATTATCACCCGCTGGACATCGAGATCGCCCACGCCGAGGGCGCGTGGGTGACCGACACTGCAGGCGTCCGGTACCTGGACTGCCTCGCCGGCTTCTCGGCCCTGAACTTCGGGCACCGCCATCCGGCCCTGGTCGCGGCTGCTCACGCACAGCTCGACCGCCTCACCCTCACCTCGCGCGCTGTCGGACATGAATTGCTGGATCCTTTCGCGCAGGCCGTGACCTCACTGACCGGCACCGAGATGCTCCTGCCCATGAACACCGGCGCCGAGGCGGTGGAGACGGCGATCAAGGCGGCCCGCAAGTGGGGTTACGACGTGCGCGGCGTTCCAGCCGACACCGCAACCATCGTCGTCGCCGAGGGCTCCTTCCACGGCCGCACCACCACGATCGTGTCGTTCTCATCCGATGCCGGGGCACGCGCCGGGTTCGGACCGTACACCCCGGGCTTCCGGATCGTGCCGTACGGGGATGCTGGCGCCCTTGCCGCGGCGATCGACGAGACGACGGTCGCAGTCCTTCTCGAGCCGGTTCAGGGCGAGGCAGGCGTGATCGTGCCACCGGAGGGTTACCTGGCGGCAGTGCGAGAGACGTGCAACGCGCAGAACGTGCTGCTCATTCTCGACGAGATCCAGTCCGGGCTCGGCCGCACCGGGGCCATCCTCACCCAGGATCTGGCGGGAGTCCGGGCCGACCTGACCACACTGGGCAAGGCGCTCGGCGGTGGGATCGTCCCGGTCTCGGCGGTGGTCGGACGCGCCGACGTGCTCGGAGGGCTCACACCGGGCACGCACGGGTCGACCTTCGGGGGGAACCCGCTGGCGTGCGCCGTCGGCATCGCCGTGGTCGAGCTGCTGCGCTCGGGCCTCTTCCAGGAGCGGGTGGCCGCGCTGGCGCCAGTGCTCGCGGCCCGCACCGACCAGCTGCTGAGTTCCGGGCATGTGCAGGCGGTACGCCAGATCGGGCTGTGGCTCGGTGTGGACGTCAACGCGCGCACCGGGCGGGAGGTCAGCGAACGGATGGCCGCGAACGGCGTGATCGCGAAGGAGACCCACGATCACACCATCCGGCTGGCACCACCACTGTGCGTCACCGAGGAGGAGTTGCACCTGATGATGGATGCGCTCGCGCTCGCGGTCACGCCCTGACCGCGTCGGTCAGGGCCGCCGCTTCCATCCCATGGCAATCGGCGGCAGCCCCTCGTCCTGGATGCGTGTGGGCACCACTAGCACCGGGCAGACGGAGTGGTGCAGCACTTGCTGGGACGTCGAGCCGAGCAGCATTCCGGCGAATCCGCCGCGCCCGCGGGTGCCGACCACCACCAGGTCGACGGCTGTGGAGAACTCCGAGAGCAGCTCCGCACCGGAGCCGTCAAGAGCGTGCCGGCGGACCGTCAGTTCGCGCCCTTCCAGCGCCCGGTCCACGGTGACGTTCAGCCCCTCGGTGACGTCGGCCAGCACGACCTCACGGTCGACGGCGGCGGGGAGCCAGCCGAGCAGTCCGGCACCGGCGCCGATCGGCACGCCGACCACCGCTGTGAGCTCTGCATCCCACACCTCGGCCTGCTCGATCGCCCGGTCGAGGGCCACCTTCGCCGAGTCCGACCCGTCCACCCCGACGACGATGCGCCGGATCGGCAGCGGGGGCTCGCCGTCGTCCTCGTGCAGCGGTACCACCACGGTGGGGCAGTGGGCATGTGCCGGCAACGCTGAGGAGACGGTACCGAGGATGCGCTCGGCGAACCCGCTGTTGCCGCGGGTGCCGACGACGGCGAGGCACACCTGCTTGGTGAGGTCGACGAGCACACCCGCCGGATCACCGGTCTCGAGGGAGCTGGTGACGTCCACACCGCGCCCGCTCGCCAGCTCCACGGCCTCGTCGAGCGCAGCCTGGGCGCCGTCGCGGATCGCGGTGTCGTCGAGCGTGGCGTAGCCACCGTCCAGCGACGCAGCCGCGAAGGTCGGCAGGGCGTAGGCACACACCAGGTGCAGCCGCCAACCCACTCGTCGCGCCTGGGCCACAGCCCATTCGAGGGCATTGAGGCTCGCAGCAGAGCCGTCGACGCCGACGAGGACGACCTGTTCGTGTTCCATGACCTCTTCCACCCCCGACCTTCGCGGACCTTGGTGGGTCAATTGTGCACGCTCTGACCGGGCTGCGCCTCCGACGCTCCTCACGCCCTCACCAGTTGGGACCGACGACGAACGGGCCCGCCCCTGGAAGTCCAGGAACGGGCCCGTTCGGGAACGTTCAGATCAGCCGACGACGCGGATGAACGTCGGGCTGGAGTTGTAGATCGGGCCGGCGGTCAGCGGCGTGCCCGGGTTCCGGGCCGCGATGTGCTGGTTTCCGCCGAGATAGATCCCGATGTGACCGGGCCACCAGACCAGGTCTCCCGGCTGTGCCTCGGAGGCCGAGACGCGCTGTCCGGCACCGGCCTGCGCACCGGAGGAACGCGGCAGGGAGATGCCGACCTGGGCGTAGACATACTGCGTGAAGCCCGAGCAGTCGAAGCCGGAGGGAGTGCTGCCGCCGTAGACGTACGGGGTTCCGACGTAGCGGTGCGCGATGTTGACGATCTGCGCACGGACACCCGAGACATCGGTCGTCGGCGCCGGAGCCTCGGCGGCCTCGGTGCGCTCGGCGCTCCGGGATGCCTGTGCCGTCGTGGTCGTCTCACGCTCGTAGGTGACGACCGGCTCGGGCTCGGGCTCGGGCTCCGGGGGCGGCGGAGGTGGCGGGGCCTCGGCGGAGACCTCGACCTCGGTGCCGAGGCTCCAGGAGATGTCAGCCGCGACGGTGACAACCTCGGAGACGGCGATCGAATCATCGTCGGCGACGACGGCCGACGCGAGGTTCGCGGTTCGCACCGGGACACTTCCGGGGGATACCGGACCGGCGATCGCTGCGGAGGCGCTCAGTCCGAGGATCACGCCGGAGGAAGCCACGGCTGCTGCCGTTCGCCGCCCCACCGGGCCACGGACGGCCTGGCCGAACGTCGTGAGGGGGGTCACGGGGCGCTGCGCTGCGCGGTGCCGCGCGCGTTCAGTGCACTGGGTCAATTTCGCTTGCCTCTCCTGCTGCCTACGAGGTGAGCTGTCGGGTTCGGGTGGGAGTAACACCCGGTCCGCCGGTCTTACCGGTGGACTTCACCCCGAGGTGCTGGTGCACCGGGAAGTGGGTCCCCCGCCCCTGTCACGGGTATGTCGTAACCCCAGACAGTGACAGGGTTAGGCGTCTGTCCGAGGTGCTCGTCGAAGGAGGGTTTCGTCGAGCGAGACACACACTACCCCGATGATCACGGGAATGTCACATTCCGGTCACGATTGTGACATGGACCACAGATCAATGGCGCGCAGCGAAATGCATCAGACGCTCGCTCACGTGCTCACACCGGGCGGACGAAGACGTGCTTGGCGACGTCCTCGTCGAGCTCGAGCACCACATCAGAACCGTTCGGCGCGATGGTCACCAGCGCCCGCTCCCGCTCCACCGAGACCTGTACACCGGGTCCCACACCAGCCTTCTCCAGTTCGGCGAGCATCTCGGTGTCCACCTGCAGCGGCTCCCCGAGCCGGGTGATCACGTACTGCGCACCGGCCGGCACATCGGTCAGCCAGGTGCCGAGCTCAGCCTCCGGGCGCGCCTCCCCGAACTCTTCCAGTCCCGGGATGGGGTTGCCGTAGGGGTCGAAACCCGGATGGTCGAGCAACGCGATCAGCCGCTCCTCCACCTGCCGGCTCATCACGTGCTCCCAGCGGCACGCCTCCTCGTGCACGTGCGGCCAGTCCAGCCCGATCACGTCAGTCAGCAGCCGTTCAGCGAGCCGGTGCTTGCGCATCACCCGCGTCGCCCGCGCCATGCCCTCATCGGTGAGTTCGAGGTGCCGGTCGCCGGTCACGACCATCAGACCGTCCCGCTCCAGCCGCGCGACGGTCTGGGAAACCGTCGGCCCCGAGTGCCCCAGCCGCTCCGCAATACGCGCTCGCAGCGGCACGATGCCCTCTTCGATCAGTTCGTAAACCGTCTTCAGGTACATCTCCGTGGTGTCGATCAGATCGCTCACGAGCCTTCTCCCCATCGCCTGCGCCCACACGTCCTGCAGGCCACATTACTGTCCCAGCCGGCCTGGACCACACCAGATCGTGACCACCGCCGGGGCACAGATAGCCTGAGCAGTATGACGGCTCCCGCACCGATCTCCTCGGTCGACCCCGAGCGCGGCCTGTATTTCCGTGGCCGCGACGTGCGCGATCTCGTTTCCCGCGGCGGGTTCGAGGACGTCTGGGGGCTGCTCGTCGACGGGGCCGAGGGGCACGCGCTCCCGCCCGCAGAACCGTTCCCGCTGACCGTGCGCACCGGCGATCACCGGGTGGACGTGCAGAGCGCATTGGCACAGTTGGCCCCGGTGTGGGGATTCCGCCCGATCGGCGAGGTCGATCGGGCTCAGCTGCGCAGCGATCTGGCGCGTGCGTCGGTGATGGCGCTGTCGTTCGTCGCCCAGTCCGCACGCAATGACGACCTGCCGGCGATCGGCCAGCGGCAGGTGAACACGGTCGAGGGCACGGCGCGCAGGTTCGTGATGCGCTGGCGCGGTGAGGTCGACGACGCCCATGCCCGGGCGATCGACGCGTGCTGGGTGGCGCTGGCCGAGCACGGCCTCACCTCCTCCACCACGGTGGCTCGGCAGATCGCCCGCACGGGTGCCGACGCGGCCGCGTGCCTGTCCGGTGCCGTGGCCGCGGTGAGTGGACCGCGGGGCGGAGGAGCCGCCGTCCGGGCACTGGCGTTGATCCGCGAGGCCGAACACACCGGTGACCCGCGCGCCGTGGTGGAACGGACCCTGGACGCCGGTGCCCTCTACGGGTTCCACCAGGACGGCTACCACGGCACCGATCCGCGGGTGGAGGCGCTGCGGGAGGTTGCCGGCAGCCTCGGGGCACCGCGCCTGGAGATCGCCGACGCCGTCGCTCGCGCTGGGTATCAGGCCCTCGCTGCGCGTGGCATCCGGCCCGCCGCCGCCTACGGCGGTCACGCCCTGTTCTGGGCGAGTGTGCTCCTCGACCTCGCCCAGGTGCCGCCTCCGATGTTCACCGCGATGATCGCCTGTGGCCGCGTGGCCGGGTGGAGCGCCCACATCTTGGAAGCACATGACGAGATGGCGACGGTGAGATAATCGGCTCACCGCACGAAGGGATCTCCATGACGACGCTGGCCCTGCCCACCGAGATGCTGCCCGCCGACGGAAGGTTCGGCAGTGGGCCGAGCCGGATCCGTCCCGGTCAGTCCGATGCGCTCGCCGCGGTGGGGACGACACTGATGGGAACCTCCCACCGGCAGGCACCGGTGCGCCAGCTGGTGGCGCGGGTGCGCGAGGGGATACGGGAACTGCTCGAGCTCCCTGACGACTACGAGATCGTGCTCGGCAACGGCGGCTCGACCTTCTTCTGGGATGCCGCGACGTTCGGCCTGATCCGCGAGCGGTCCCAGCACGTGAGCACCGGTGAGTTCGGGGCGAAGTTCGCCACGGCCGCCAGGCGGGCTCCCTTCCTCGCCGACCCGAGTGTGATCACCGGTGACCCCGGCACGCTGGCCCGGCCCCGGGCCGAGGAGGGTGTCGACGCCTACGCGTGGGCGCACAACGAGACCTCGACCGGTGTGGTCGCCCCGGTCGAGCGGGTGGATGGCGGGCAAGTGGACGCCGAAGCACTGATGCTCGTGGATGGCACCTCCGCGGCCGGTGGGGTCCCGGTGGACCTGAGCCAGTGCGATGCCTACTACTTCGCCCCGCAGAAGGGACTGGGGTCCGACGGCGGACTCTGGCTGGCAGCACTCTCCCCCGCGGCCCTGGCACGAGTCGAGGAGCTGGCCCAGCGGTGGGTTCCCGAATCCCTCTCACTGACGGCGGCCGTGGAGAACTCCCGCAAGGAGCAGACCCTCAACACTCCGGCGATCGCCACCCTGGTGCTCATGGCCGAGCAGGTGGAGTGGCTGCTGGCGGGCGGCGGCATGAGCTTCGCTGCGAGCCGCAGCGCCCGGTCCGCGTCGATCCTCTACGACTGGGCGGAGCGATCCGAGTATGCGACGCCCTTCGTCACCGACCCTCAGGCACGTTCGACCGTGGTCGGCACGGTCGACTTCGCGGAGACGGTCGACGCCGCCCGGGTGGCGTCGGTGCTCCGGGAGAACGGGGTGGTCGACATCGAGCCCTACCGCAAGCTGGGCCGCAACCAGATCCGGGTGGGCATGTATCCCTCGGTCGACCCCGAGGATGTGGCGGCCCTGGTCGCGTGCGTGGACTACGTCGTCGAGAACCTGTGAGGCCCTGATGCGCGGACTGACCGACCGGGTCGCCCTGGTCACCGGCGGTGCGCACGGCATCGGGCGCGCGATCTGCGTGCGCCTCGCCGAGGAGGGCTGCCGCGTGATGGTCGCCGACGTGGACTCCTGCGTCGCCGATTCGACGGCGTCCGGGATCGGCGGCCAGGCGGTCACGTGCGATGTGACCCGGCGCGAGGATGTGCAGGCCGCCGTCGAGGCCACGCTGACCGCGTACGGGCGCCTGGACGTACTGGTCCCGAACGTGGGCGTGGCGGCGCTCGACTCCCTGGAAACCCTGGACGAGGAGGGATGGCACGCCCAGGTCGATCCCACGCTGCACGGGGCGGTGCGCACCATTCAGGCCGCGATGCCCGCACTGCTGGAGGCGCCTGGGGGAGGCAGGATCGTGGCGACGGCGTCGGTGAACGGGATGGGCGCCGTCGGGACCATCCCGTACTCGGCCGCCAAGGCCGGGCTGATCAACGCGATCACGAACATCGCCGTCTCGCACGGGCCGCAGGCACGGGGAACGGCCGGTGCCGACCGCGGGTGGGTGCGCGCCAACGTCGTGGCCCCCGGCACCATCATCACCCGCAACTGGACCGAACAGGGGCCGGCGCAGGAGGCCATGCTGGAGCGGATCACGGCGGCCTACCCCATGGGCCGGGTGGGCCTGCCGGAGGAGGTGGCGGCCGCCGTCGCCTTCCTCGCCTCGGACGAGGCGTCCTGGATCACCGGGGTGACGCTGCCGGTGGACGGAGGGCTGATGACCGGGCCGTTGACGCACATGATCGAGATGGGCTGGCCTGACCCGAGCTGAGCACGCCGGGACTCCGGCTCATCCGAACACGCCGAGCTCCCCCAGCCCCCGCAGCAGCCCCAGCCGCCAGGAGGTCAGCAGCACGGCGGCTGTGACACCGAGCGCCACGAACGCCACCACGGCGTCGGCCCAACGAAGGTCCGACGGCGCAGCGATGGTGCGCGGGCCCGCCCCGAGTCCTCGGGTCTCCAGGGCGATCGACATCCGCTCACCCCGGCGTAACGAGGTCACCAGTAGCGCGAATGCGGCCTGAGCCAGCGCTTTCGGCCGGGCGGACGGCGCGTGGCCCGGGTGCTGAAGCCGCCGGCGAGGGTCACGGGCGGCTTGAGCCGAGCGGATGGTGCTCCACGTCTCGGGGAGCTGCTCGAGGAGCCGGTATCCGGCGAGGACGGCGTAGGCGAACCGGCCGCTGAGGCGCAGGTGCTGGTGCAGGCTGGTCATCAGGCGGGCGCCGTCGGTGGTGAGCACGAAGGTGACCGAGACGATCCCGATGAGCAGGGTGCGCATCGCCAGACCAGCACCGATCGTCAGGCCCTCGGCAGAGATGTCGACCGCGAGCAGCCGGGCGATCGTCTCCCCGTCCCGGGTTGCTGCGTTCACCATCAGCAGGCTGAGTGCGAATGCCACGAAGGGCACGTGAGCCCGCAGCAGCGTGGCGGGCGGGATCCGGCCGGCGAGCACCGCCGCGGGCCAGGCGAGCAGATACAGCGCCGCCGGGGTGACAGGGTCCACGACGGCGGTGATCGCAAGGCAGACCACGAGCACCACGAGCACCTTGACGGTGGGGTCACGCCGGTGCAGCAGGGAGTCGACCGGCAGCGGGCGGCCGAACGCGGGGGTACTCATCGATGCACCATCCTCATCGCGCAGACGGGGCCAGATCCGGGTTATGCGACGTCTCGTCACGGGCCAGTTCGTCGAGGGCCAGTTCGTCGAGGGCACCGAGCAGTGCAGGCAGGCGACGCGGGTCGCCGTGGGCGTCCGTGATCCACGCCTCCAGCAGCGGTGGGAGACGCAGACCGGCTCGGCCGAGTACATCCGGGGTCAGGATGTCGGCGGCGGGGCCGGCGGCCACGGGCGCACCGTGGGCCAACAGCAGCACGTGGTCGGCCAGCGAGGCGACCAGACGCAGGTCGTGGCTGACCAGGACCACCGCTCCCCCGCGGTCGGCGATGCGGCGCAGCTGGTCCGCGACGGCGAGCGTGGTGCGACGGTCCTGACCGAACGTCGGTTCATCGGCGAGCAGCACGTCATCGGCCATGGAGCCCATCGCGGCGAGAGACAGACGGCGTTGCTGCCCACCGGAGAGGCGGAACGGGTCACGATCGGCCACCTCGGACAGACCGTAACTGGTGAGAATGGCATCGGCGCGAGCGTCGCGCGTGTTCCCGGATGCCTCATGCTGCAGTCCCATCTCGATCTCCCCTCGGGCGGATCGGGCGAGGAACTGGTGCTCGGGGTTCTGGAACACCATGCCCACCCGGCCCGTACCACGCACCCCGTCGGCCGGGAGCAGTCCCGCCAGGCCGAGCAGCAGCGTGCTCTTGCCGGAGCCGTTCGCGCCGAGCACCGCCGTGATGGTGCCGGACCGCACCTGCAGATCCACCCGCCGCACCACGGCACGGTCTCCTCGCCGGACCGTGACGTCGTCGGCACGCAGCAGCACCTCACCCGGCTCCCGGCACCCCGCTGCCGGCGCCGAACCAGCCGGAGCCGAACCTGCGCGCCCCGACCGTGGCCGCGGGAGGCTCGCGTCGAGGGCCCGCAGCCCGTACCCGAGCGACTCACCCGAGACTGCCGCGTCAGGCTGAAAGGGAGCACCTACGAGCCGGCGCAGGGCGCGCGCCACCTCCACGCCCGCCGGTACCCACGTGCCGGTCCCAGCGACATCTTCGGCGGCCAGCAGGTCGACCGTTGGCCCGAGGGCGGCCACACCACCATCAGGTCCGAGCAGCAGGCTGCGCTCGGGGAGCGCGCCGAGCTCGTCCAGGCGGTGCTCGATCACAAGACTCGCCTCCGGGAGGTCGGCGAGCAGCCGCCCGATGTCGCGGGCCGCGACCGGGTCCAGCAGTGCCGTCGGTTCATCCAGGAGCAGCAGCTCCGGGCGGGCGACGAGGGCCGCCGCGAGCGCGACCCGTTGGCCCTCACCTCCCGAGAGCTCGCTGGTGCGGCGACCGGCGAGGTGCCCGGCGCCCACCGCTGCGAGCGCCGCCTCGACTCGCGGTCCGATCTCCCCGGGGGGTACCGCCCGGTTCTCGAGCGCGAAGCCCACCTCGTCCACCACAGTGGGCAGGCACAGCTGGTCGGCAGGATCCTGAGTGAGGGTCGCCACGTGACGGGCCAACTCGGGAACCGGCGTGGTACGCGGGTCCTGACCGCACACCTGCCAGCTCCCGGTGACGTCGGCCTCGATCGTGCCGGGCACGACCCCGGCCAGTGCACGCAGCAGCGAGCTCTTGCCCGATCCGGACCGGCCGAGGACGAGCAACCGCTCGCCGGCGGCCAGGTCCAGATCGATGCCGTCGAGCACGGGTGCGTCGGCGCGTGGGTAGCGCACCGATGCCTCGCGCAGCTGAAGGACCATCGCTCAGGTGGTCTCAGAGGTTCCGGAGGTGCCGGGCGTGCCGGGCGTGCCGGAGACTGTGGTACCCGACGCAGTGGACCGGTCCGCCGGGCTCGATCCGCCCGAGCGCTCGGTCTCCCGCGCCGCACGCCCGATGGCGTAGTTGTCCAACACTCCGGTGCGTAGCAACGCATCGCCGATGACCTTGGCGAGCAGACCGCACAGGATGATGCCGGAGGCGAGCTGGAATCCGACGCGGAGGGCGAAGAAGTCCTGCCCCATCCATCCGAACCGGACCATCCCGAGCGCCAGGTTCGCGAGCGCCGCCGTGATGCCGGAAGCGACGAACACCCACCAGCCGTAACGCCGGTAGCGGGTGGCGGTGAAGGCCACCTCGGCACCGGCACCCTGGATGAGGCCGACCAGGATCAGCATCGGCCCGACCGGGGAGGCGAGGAAGACGACCTCCACGATCGAGGCGACGATCTCCACCACGATCCCGGACCCGGGCTTGCGCACGATGTACAGGGCCAGCGGTGCCACCACCATCCAGCCGCCGACGAGGACGTTCTGTGCCAGGTCGCCGAGCGGGCCCATGGCCACCTGCATCCAGCCCCACACCTGCACCAGGGCCCAGTAGAGGAATCCGAACACCACCGCCAACACGGCCAGCAGCACCAGATCGTGCAGGGTGACCGGACGCCGTCGGGCGGGGGTTGTTCCGCGGGCGCTCATCGGTGCCTTCTGGTCTGAGCCCTGCGGCGCCTCACTCCGCCGACCCTCGTCCCTCGGACCGACTCCGTGGGGGCTCCTCGCGCTCATCGGGCACCTGCCTGGCTGCTCGGGGAGTTCACGGAGACGGTCACATGCGTGGTCACGTGCCGCACGTCGGCGCCCACCAGGAGCCAGCCGGCGACGACGGCGCCCAGCACATCGGCGAGATCTCCGTCCAGGCGAGTCACGTAGTGCTCGGAGCCGGTGAAGACGCCCAGCTGCTTGGCGTAATCGATGGCGGCGTAGATCCCGGCCATGTGGTCTGTGCCCTCGTCGTCCAGCGGGTAGAGCGCCCAGTGCGCGCTGGCGTGCACACCCGTGGCGGGCAGGCTGCGCCGGACCTGAGGCACCTGCGGGGCGTACGCGGCGCCGTCGGCGATCTCGCAGGCCACCTCCCCGGGGCAGCCACGGGAGAGCAGCACGTGGGCAACCGTGTGCGTGCCCGTGCGGCCGGCGTGCGCGATCGCCTCGGTGAGGTAGGCGAGGATGCGGTCCTCACGGCCGCGGACGTGGGTGGAGACGTCGTCGGTGGTGATCGTCAGGTCGGTGGAGTCGGCGGCATCCAAGGCGCCGAGGATGACGTCGATGAAGGAGTCGGTCATCGGGTGCAGTGAGAAGCGGGCGCCGATGCCGTAGGCGTCCGGGCCGGGCGCGGCCACTGCCGCCGCTGCCGGGGCCGGAGGGGTACTCGTATGGGACATGTGGGTCCTCCTCGTGGATGGACCCCCGAGGACGCGACAGCGTGACTACCCGCGCATGGCTGCGCCAGTACTCCATCTGTGTGCCCAACTCCCTACGCCGGTGCGAACCGGGTCAGGTTCCTCGGGTCTGCGGCCGGTGTACCGACCGCACTCTCAGCGCCAACGCGCTCCCCGGGGGCTTGTCACCGACCACCCTAGTGCACAACCGACCAGTCAGGAACCGGTGTCGATCGGGTGGTCACCAGGCCGAGCCGGCACCAGGTCAGGGGCGCGGAGTGGTTCCCGTCAGCCTCGCCGGTCTCCGACGGCGCCGCGCGGGTCTGTCAGCCGGCCCGCGGGCCGGGGGTGTGGCGGGTGCGGCGGGTTCGACGGGATCGGCGGGATCAGTTCCCGACGGCGTGAGCGGCTCCGGGCCACGGATGTCGGGGGCGAGTGAGGCTGCTTCGGGCGCGGCCGGTTGAGACCTGACTGGTTCGGGAGGCGCAGGCTCCCGTAGGGCTGGTTCAGGAGTGACCGACTCCTGTGTGCTTCGTTCGGGAGTCGCCGGCTCAGGTGCACCAGCCGCCGTTGCGGCGGTCACGGGCTCTGACTCGACGGGCTGCGACTGGTGGGCGGGCTGGGACTGGTGGGCGGGCTGGGACTGGCTTCTCGCGCTGGACCGCTCGTCGGCGTTGGTCAGCTGCAGGTGCGGCCGCTTCCCGATCCGGTAGCGCACCTCGACCTCCCACTTGCGCCCAGCCCACACTGCGGCGCCGGCAGCCACGACGAAGGCGGCGATGGCACCAACCCCGATCGACCAGCGCGGCCCCCAGGCGTCGGCGATCCATCCGACCAGCGGTGAACCGATCGGGTTGCCTGCGAAGAGCACCACCACGTAGAGGCTCATGACGCGGCCGCGGAACGCGGGGTCAGTACTGACCTGGATTGCGGCGTTCGCCGAGGTGAGCATCGTCAGCGAGCTGAAGCCGGCGGGGATGCACGCGAGTGCGAACAGCTCGTAGGTGGGTGCGAGCGCGAGCAGAGTCGCCGAGATCGCGTACCCGAAGGCCGCCATGATCACCACGCGCACCCGGGGGCGCTTGCGACGAGCGGCAACCAGGGCGCCGGCGAGGGAGCCGAGGGCGAGGATCGATCCGAGCAGACCGTACTCGCCGGCATCACGGCCGAACTCCACCTTCGCCATCACCGCGGACGTGAGCTGGAAGTTCAACCCGATGCCGCCCACCACGAACACGACGATCATGATGAGAACGATGTCGCTGCGGTGGCGCACGTAGGCGACCCCTGCGCGCAACTGCCCCTTGGCACGCGGGGTGCGGGGCACGGTGCGCAACTCGCTCGTGCGCATCACGAGCATCGCCGCGATGGTCGCCGCGAAGGAGACCGCGTTGATGAGGAAGACCCAACCTGGCCCCACCACGGCGATCAGCAGACCGGCGACCGCCGGGCCGATCATCCGGGCAGCGTTGAACGAGGCGCTGTTCAGGGCGACCGCGTTGGGCAGGCCACTGGGGGGCACGAGTTCAGCGACAAAGGTCTGACGGGCTGGCACATCGAAGGCACTGGCGATACCCAGCAGCAGCGCGAAGACGTACACATGCCACAGCTCGGCGTGACCCAGCAGCACCAGCAGGCCGAGCGCGGCGGCGAGCAGCCCCATCGCGCCTTGGGTGGCCAGCAGTAGCTTGCGCTTGTCTAGCCGGTCGGCCAGCACGCCGGCATAGGGAGTCAGAAGGACCGCGGGTACGAACTGCAGGCCTGTGACGATACCGACGGCGATGCCGGAGTTGTCGGAAAGCTCGGTGAGGACGAGCCAGTCCTGCGCGATGCGCTGCATCCAGGTGCCAACGTTCGCCACGAGGGCGCCTGCGAACCAGAGTCGGTAGTTGTACAGGCGCAACGAGGCGAACATTCTGCTCACTGGGTGGTGATCCTCCTCAGGATCTCTTCGGCATCGGACAGGGTCTGTCGTTCCGCGGGTGTCAGAGCGGCGAGCCGCCGCGAGAGCCATTCGTCCCGACGGCGTCGGGTCTCCTTGATATAGGCGCGTCCGGCGTCCGTCGCGGTCACGAGCACCTGGCGGCGATCGGTGGGGTGGGCCGTACGGGCCAGGAGTCCCGACTCCTCGAGTCCGCGGATCATCCTGGTCATCGAGGGAGGCTGGACATGCTCGCGCGCGGCCAACTCCCCGGGAGTGAAGGGGCCGTTCGTGACCACACCGCCCAGCACCGCCCGTTGGGCCTCGCTGAGATCTCCGGCGTGCTCCGCCCGCAACTTGCGGGAGGTCCGCAGCAACGTCGTCCGGAGCCGGGAGGCGAGACCACCCGGCGGTCGTGGCGCACAGGCGCTGTCTGGTGCACGCTCAGTTCCCATTGCGGCACCTACTATAACTCGTTACTTTTGCTAAGTAAAGACCTGAGTTCCGTGCGACTCACACCCGCCTGGCCGGCCCGGTTTCGTGCACTTCCGCCCAGCCTGCCCGGGCACTCACGCGCCGGCGCAGCGCCCCAGGCTCCAGGCTCACTGACGCGCGGAGTTCAGGGACTCACCCGCACACACCCACCAGCACTGACGTGATCGTCCGCAGCCTGATCGTCCGCACGCAGGCGCCCACTCGTCCCTGCGCACAGGCCCACTCGTCCCTACGCACGCCCAGCGCAGACTCAGAACGGCGGATCGCCACCGGCAGGATTCGTGATCCCCACCGGCGTGGTGGTGCCGTCGCGTTCTCGCCGGTACCGATGCCCGGTCGGCGTGACCCACTCGAACAGCCCCGGCTCCGGCTGCGTCACGGTGAAGTCGCCGTGAGTCTTGATGAGGTGGTCGCGCACGCAGAGTGGACCGAGGTTGGCCACGCTGGTGGGACCACCGGCGTCGAAGGGGACGGTGTGGTCGAGTTGACAATGGCGGGCTTGATGCCCACAGCCAGGCCGGACGCACGTGCCATCTCGGGCACGCACCAACTCGGCGAGTCCAGCCGGTGGTCGGTACCGGGTGCGCCCCACGTCGACCACCACGCCGCTCATCGGATCAGTCACGAGTCGCTGCCAGGTGCCGCCGGCTGCGATCGCTCGCGCCGCGGCCGGGGTGATGGGCCCGTAGCCCGAGAGCATGGGAACGTCATCGAGCCGGATCGCCTTCGTGTCGCCGCCACATGCGCACCCATCGCCAGCACACGAGCACTCGCCGCCACCCAGGGAGCCGTCCCGGCCGGTGCCGAGCGGGCCGTCCCGGCCGACGCCCAGGGGGCCGTCCGGGCTACCACCCGAGGGGCCACCCTGGAGCTGTTCCAGTGTGACAACCACCTGGATCTCAGGCCGCCGCCCGCCGACCGTTCCCAACTTCGCGCCAGACGGCGCCCCACCCGCAGAGCTTCGTCCATCAACTCGCGCAGCATCACAACCGTCATCCGCCCCGAACACCCCGGAAGCCAGGGCACGCGAGCCGAGCCCGGTCAGCGCATCGAAGCGGAGCTGATCCAGCGTGCGCGAATCCCCTTGCGCCTTCGCGGACCGTGCCGCAGACTCCAAGGCGACGTCCAAGGCAAGCACCTCGGCAACCGGACCTTCCATACGCATCGAGGCGACGCCGTCAGGAAGGGCCCGTGGCCTGCTGACGTGCCGATCCGCACGCCGCTCCTGCGCACGCGCCTCAGCCTCAGCCGGATCCACCGCGATCAGCGCCTTCGCCACGTCGGATCGCAACTGGGCCACGGTGCGGCGGGGGGCTCGCTCGATCACGGCATCTTCGACGGCCACTGCCACCTGCCAGGGCACGCCTTCGAGCCCGTCGGCGATCACTGCCGCTCGCTGAAGGTCGATCCAGCCGCACTTCAGCGCCAGACCTGTCCGTTCCAGCGTGCGCAGGAGCGACCTGCCACGCCGCACCAGCCGATGCCCCTCCCGCTTGGTGCTGCACAAGCGCAGCGCGAGCTCATCACCGACCACCTCGCTCGCCCCATGCGTGTGCTCGTCGAAGTCCTCCGGGTTCATCGAGGGGCGATCAGCCAGTTCTGCCGCAGCCCGGAGCGCGATCTCCTGCACATGCGCCTCAACCCGGCGAGCCGCGGCCACTGCCTCTACGAGAACCGCATCGTCGGCCTGCTCCAGATCCAGAAGCGCGAGCCGGTCCATCAACGCTCCACCAGGGAGTTGCACAGCGAGTTGCTCGGCGAGCGGCAACCGCTCGTGCTCCGCCGCCATCTCGCGGCACCGTGCCTCCAGCGAAGCGGCCGAGACCGTAGCGGTGACCGGCATCGACGAGCGACCGGACCCTGATGCGCCGACCGACGCCTCATCAGGGCCGCGTGCGCCCTCGCCTACCGCTCGTCTGTCGAACATGCGTTCTATTCTAGGCGAGCGCAGGGTGTCTGGCAACCCCTGGTCCGGGCCGCTGTCCGGTTCGCTCGATGTCATGACCACATCGTCTCGCGAGGGTGTGACATTCCCCGGTCAGGACTGAGTGCGTCAGGTTGGTGGTGGCGCAACCAGACCACGCACGTTCGGCGCTGACCAGCACCGAACTGCACCACCGGAACCTGAGCACCGGCAGCGTCCACCGCGAGGTCGCGATCAGCACTTCTCCTGACGCCGTGTATCCGGTGTACGTGACACACCGAGTCCACGGCACAGGGCCTGCCTGGTCAGTATCGCGACACACGGGCCGGTCGGGCGAGTTGGTCAGGTTTGCGCGAGAGAGCACGCCAGGCGAACGAGGACCATCTGAACGAGGACCATCTGGTTGTTGGCCGCAGACCAGAGACTGCCCTACCTGCCAGAACGCAGAAGACCGACGTCCATGACGCACACCCGGCTTGAGCCGGCCCAGTCCGGGCTCGAAAGCGCACGAGGGCGGCCTGAGTGTGGTTCCTCGGGCCGGGAGCGACACTCAGGCCGCCCTCGTGGGTCCGGCAGTTCACCGAGCGCGCACCTCACCCAGCCGCGCACCTCACCCAGCCGGCCACCTCACCCAGCCACCCACCCACTCAGCCCGCCAACGACTGCAACGGACCCCGCACGAAGTAGAGGACGAACAACATCGCGGTCACCCACATCAGCGGGTGCACCGCACGCGCCTTCCCGAGCGCCACCTTGATCACGACGTAGGTGATGAAACCAGCACCCATCCCCGCCGTGATCGAGTACGTGAAGGGCATCAGCACGATCGTCAGGAACGCCGGGATCGCCACCTCGGCGTTCTTCCAGTCGATACCGCTCACCTGCGTCATCATCAGGAACCCGACGACCACCAGCGCAGGGGTGGCGGCCTCGTAGGGCACCATGTCCACCACCGGGGCCAAGAAGGTCGCCAGCAGGAAGGCCACCCCGGTCACCACCGACGCCAACCCGGTGCGGGCCCCATCACCCACACCGGCAGCGGACTCGATGTAGGAGGTGTTGGACGAGACCGACCCTGCCCCACCGGCCACAGCCGCCAGGGAGTCCACCACCAGGATCCGCCGGGTTCCGTACGGGTGCCCCTCGGAGTCGAGGAGCCTGCCCTCACTACCCACGGCCACCATCGTGCCCATGGTGTCGAAGAAGTCGGCCAGCAGCAGCGAGAACACCAGCAGCACCACCGTCACGGCACTGACCTTCTCGAAGGAACCGAGCAGCGAGAACTGACCCAGCAACGAGAAGTCAGGCAGGCGCACCCAGGTCTCCGGCAGCTCCGGGCTGTTCAGACGCCATCCCGTGGGATTGGGTGAACCATCAGCGTTCACCGATCCACCCACATGCGCGATCGCCTCGATCACCACGGCCAGCACGGTCCCGGCGACGATCGCGATCAGCAGTGCACCACGCACCTTGCGCAGGTGGAGCACGATCGCCAGCAGCAGGCCGACCACGAACACCAGTGCGGGCCACCCCGCGAGCGAGCCCGCCACTCCCATCTCCACGGGGGTGGCGAGGGAAACCGGGATGCGCACGATGCCGGCGTCCACCAGCCCGATGAAGGCGATGAACAGCCCGATCCCCACGCTGATCGCCGTGCGCAATTCTCTCGGCACGGCCCGGAACACCGCCTCACGGAAGCCGGTCAGCACGAGCAGCAGGATGATCAGCCCCTCGATCACCACCAGCCCCATCGCGTCCGCCCAGGTCATCTCCGGCAGGACCGCGATCGAGAACGCCACCACAGCGTTCAGACCCAGCCCTGCCGCCAGCGCCAGCGGGAAGTTCGCCACCAGGCCCATGAGGATGCTCATCACCCCGGCCACGAGCGCTGTGGCGGCCGCCACCCGCGCCACGGCGAGTCCTTCGTCACCTCCGATGAATGCCCCGGAACCATCGGCGACGGTACCGATGATCAGCGGATTCAGCACGATGATGTAACTCATCGCGAAGAAGGTGACGAGCCCGCCTCGGATCTCCCGCCCGAGCGTCGAGCCACGTGCGGTGATCTTGAAAAACCGGTCCAGCGGGCCAGTCGCCGTCTCGGCGCTCGTGGAAGAGGTGCTCATGTGCCGTCATCCTGGCAGAAGCCCGTCCGCAGCAGAACACCCTGTCCACCTCGCCCGCGCTCACATTCACGCCCACCCACACCCACTAGGATCGACATGTGCCAGAAGCCCCGAAGGAGCTCGCCCCGGCGAAGGTGAACGCGAAGGCGCTGTTCCTCGTCGGGACCACCGCGTGGCTGATCGCTCTGCTCGCCCTCGGCGTGATGCACCTGGCCGAACGCTCACCCGACGGCCGCTATGCCTGGGTCGCCGTCGCGGGGATCGCGCTGGGCGCAGCCGGGTACTGGTGGGCGCACCGGATCCACCTCATCGACGATCAAGGAATGTCTGAATGAAGTTGCTGCTTCCGAGCTCGATCCCGCTCCAGGTGCACGCTCCCGACGGCGTCACAACCGTGGTCTACGACGTGCACGCGCCCATCCCGGCCGAGCACCGCGATGCCGAGGCGCTCGTGGTCTGGGGCAACCCGGGCGAGCGGCTGCGTGCGATGCCCGGCGAGCTGCCGGATCTCGTGTGGATCCAGGCGCTCATGGCAGGTACCGACGCCGTTGAGGCGGCAGGTTTCGATCCCGCGATCACCCTGTGCTCGGGTCGTGGGCTGCACGATGCGCCGGTGGCCGAGCACACCCTCGCGCTGCTGTTGGCCGCAGCCCGCCGACTCGACAAGGCGGTGCTCGCACAGGCGAAGTCGACATGGCGTGCATGGGAGGACGTCAACCAGCCGTTCGGAGCACCTGAGCATCTGAGCACCCTCTCCGGCGCCCGGGTGCTCGTGTGGGGCTTCGGGGGCATCGGCACCCGCCTCGCGGGCTACCTGACGGCGTTGGGCGCCCAGGTCACAGGCGTCGCCACGACCGCGGGCGAGCGTGCGGGCTACCAGGTGATCACACCGGCTGAACTACCGGCGGTGCTGCCCCAGACCGATGTGCTGGTGAACATCCTGCCGGCCACACCGGCCACCACCGCAGTGGTCGGGACCCAGGTGCTGGACACCCTGCCCCGCCACGCCTGGCTGGTCAACGTCGGCCGCGGCGCCACCGTGGACGAACTGGCGCTGCTGGCGGCACTGGAGTCCGGATCGATCGCCGGAGCGGCGCTCGACGTCTTCGCGACCGAACCTCTCCCGGCCGACTCCCCGCTGTGGCGGGCACCGAACATGATCATCACGCCGCACTCGGCGGGAGGTCGTCCCGAGCACCCTGAGCGTCTGATCGTCGAGAACCTGCGCCGTCTGCAGGCAGGGGACGACCTTCTCAACGTCGTCGCCGGCTGATCGGCGTCGCCGGCCGATCTGCCTCACCCGCCGATCTGCCTCACCCGCCGATCTGCGGCAGCGCGAGCCGCTCAGATCTGAGAGCCGATCACATCTGAAGTGAAGCGCCGACCCGGGCCGCGTCGGGCACCTCGGCGCTGACCAGCACCATTCGGCCACGCGAACCCACCTGGATCTGACGAGCCGGAACGGGCACGGCGTCCCCGGCCTGCACCGCCACCCGTCCGCCGGCGTCCACCCACCCTGCCTCGTCCAGGGCGATCACGTCCGCCACCGCACCCATGCTCACCGACGCCTCCCCCACCACCTGCACGAGGTTGACATCCTCCAGCGGCGGGAAGCGCAGCACACCCTCGCGCAGCACCCCCGGGACCAGACGCCCCGGGCCCACTCGCGGTGCGATCCGCTGCAGCACTTCCTGGGTGGGGACGGGTTCGAGCGAGAGTCCGACCGTGATCGGACGCCCCCGAGCGGCCGCTACGTGCAGCGCCCGGCCGGCGAGCAGTCCATGCACCGCGCCCGGGCTCACGTCGAGTACATCCCCCGGAGCGAGCAGGTTCTCGTGCAGGAACGTCGTCACCAATAATCCCGGGTCGTCCGGGTGGTGCCTCGCCACTCCGAGCAGCCGGTTCAGCGCCGGGTTGCCCGTGCACTCCGCGGCGGCCGCGGCCACCCGCCGGGCGAGGGAGATCTGGGCTGCCCGGCCGGTGGCGAAGATCAGGCCGAGCGCGTAGAGCAGCGCCTCGCCCTGATCCGGGCGACGCAACACCGAGATCACGTCCTCCAGCCCATGCACGCGCAATGTCTCCAGATCGCTCGCCACCTCGGCGGGGTCGCGGAATCCGGTCAGCACGGTGGACGCGCTCGCGGCGACGATCCGCACCGGCCCGTCCTGACTGCGACGCAGCTGCAGCGGGAGCGGGTGGTCGGCCCGCATCCACCAGATCCGGCTCGTCTCGTCAGCACGAGATCGCCCGCCGGCGCGCGTGAGTGCACCGCTCTCCCGCTGAGCGCGCACCCTCATCGCCTGCCCCCTTGCTCGCCCTGTCATCGGCGTTGTCTGCTCGTGCAGGATCGCCGTCGGAAGCGAACGGGACGTTGCCGATTGTCTACGAGGCGGTGAACCTTGTACGGGAACCCGGTTCGGCGTCGGCGGGAGGGCTCACGGGGGCTGCCGTATCGGCGGCGAGCATCGCGCCATAGGCTCCCGCCCACACACCCAAAGCAGCAGTGCGGATCTCCGGCAAACGGTGGAATGTGGCCGCACGACCAGCCGCCTCCGCGGCAGGATGAACGGTCCAGCGGGGGGACCGTGCGAGTCCACCTCCGACGACGATCACCCCCGGGTCGAGCAGTGCGCTCGCCTGCAGGATCGCCCGCGCGAGACCATCGGTCGCCCGGGCGAGCACAGCCTGGGCGGCTGTGTCCCCGGCCTCGGCCGCCATGACGACGTCCCTCGCCGTGGCGGTGCTGCTCGCCGGAGCGTGCGCGCCGCCCCGCTCCTGTTCCCAGCGCCGCCCGAGCTGGCCGCCACCGATGAGCGTCTCCAGGCACCCGACCTGCCCGCAGGAACACGTGTGCGGTGCGCCGACCGCCACGTGACCGATCTCGCCCGCACCCCCGTGGGCGCCGGCGCGGACCTCCCCATCGACCACGTGCGCGCCGGCCACACCGGTGCCGAGCGCGATCACGAAGACGTCGCGTGCATCCCGGCCGGCGCCGAGTGTGGCCTCGGCGATCGCCATCGCGGTCCCGTCCTGCACCGCCACCCCGGGGATCCCGACCTGTTCGGCCAACCCGGCCGCCGGCGCGAGGCCGTCCAGCCAGGGCATGTTCGTGCTCCGGCCGACCACCCCGGTGCCGGGGTCAAGCGTGCCGGCGACAGTGAGGCCGAACCGGCTCACGGACCGATCGGTGGTCACCTCACGCACGGCGTCGGCCAGCGCCGCCAGGCGTCCGGTCGGCACGCTGCGACGGTCGAGCACCTCCTGCGTCCGGGAGTCCACGAGCAACAACTTGGTGCGGGTACCGCCGTAGTCGATGCCCAGCAGTGCGCTCACCGGCTGCCTCGTTCCGCGTTACTCCCGCCCACCTCGGCCCGGAGCCGTGGTGCGGTCTCGAATTCGTCGAAGGGGAACATCGGCCGCTCGATCCGCTCGTGGGCGAGCCGGGCGATGTCCTGGTCCACCGGCCCCGGTGTCAGCGCCAGTGTCCACCCCTGCGCCACCTCGTGCAGGGTGGGCTCCAGATAGCCGATCTTGGTGATGATCAGGTCCGCCTCACCGGGATCGAGGCCGAGCCGGGCGAAGTCGTCGGTGGCGTGAAAGGCCCTGCGGAATTCAGTCACGATCGCGTGCACCCGGCCGGTGCGGATCACCGCCACCCGGCCCGCGACCGGATCCGTGTGCAGACCGTGCAGCACGCCGCGTACCCGCACCGGTCCGCTGACCCGGTGGTCCACCCGGGCTCCCACCGTCACGTCGACGGCGTCCCCCACCTGTCGTTGGCACAGTTCACCGATCGCGTCGGCGTCGAAGACGGAGGCCACATAGGTGAGGGGAAGGTCGTGCGCGGGGCGAGGGACGCCGTCGTGGGATCCGATGAGATCGGCTCGCTCCAGCACCCGGGTGAGGGTCCACGTGACGTCCCCGGACCCGCCGGCGCCGGGGTTGTCGCCGGAGTCACTGATCAGGTACGGCCGCGCGTGCCCGGCGGCCCGGTGTGCCAGCGCGGCATCGATCGCCTCGTCCAGACTCCCCGTGGGGCCGACGAACTCGAACTCCTCGCGCACGTTCCACAGCGCCTCGGCGAGTTCCTCGGCCGACGCCGCCACCACTGCCTCGTCGTCCCCGGTCACGATCACCGACGCGTGGCAGCGGGGCTCGTCCGCCCAGGCGTACCCGATCCAGATCGAGGCGTCGGTCACGCCCGCACGTCCGGTCATCGCCGGGATACGGCCGTACAGGCTGCGGGCAGGTTCAACGCGGGTGGAGGTCTGCTCGCCCGCCAGCAGGATCGGCACCCGGACCCAGGCACGTACCGGGCGGCTGTCCCGCCCGATCCACGCCAGCAGGTCCCGCGCCGACCGCTCGCGAGTCTCCCAGGCGTCCTCGTGCGGGGCCATCCGGAAGCAGGTCGGCAGGTCCACCTCGTGGAAGAACCGCTCCGAGATGTTCCCATGCAGGTCCATCGGGGCAGCGATCAACGGCTCCGGCCCGACGGCGTCCCTCACTGCCTGCACCAGGTCACCTTCGGCATCGGTCATCCCGACCACGCTCATCGCCCCGTGGATATCGAGGTACACCGCGTCCAGTGGCCCCTCGGCCACGACCTCCCGCAGCCCCGCCACGATCCGGTCCCGCAGGTCCTCGTAGACACCGGCGAGCACCTGCCCACCGGGGATCGCCTTGGTGACGAGTACGCCGATCCAGGTGGCAGCCTCGCGTAGCTCGCTGCCCGGGGCAAGGAAGGGGTAGCGGTCCAGCACCGCCGTCCCCTCCAGGACCGGGAAGTCCCGGTAGCCGGCGCGGTGCGCCGCATAGGCGCTGGACTCGATGCCGATCCCGGCGATCGCGATCCGGGGGCGACGGCCCGCCTGAGGCGGGTGGTTCATGGTGTGTCCTCTCATCGGCCCAGTCATCATCGGACCTGTCATCATCGGCCGGCGATCCCGGCCGTCGCGATGCCCTTCACCAGGTGCTTCTGCAGCACGATCACCAGGATCGCGGTCGGGATCATGGAGATGATCGAGGCCGCCATCTGCAGATCCCAGCGGGTACCGAACTGTCCCGAGAAGGTGGCCAGACCGATCGGCAGTGTGCCCAGGTAGCCATAGTCGTTGACCACGATCAGCGGCCACAGATAGCTGTTCCAGAAGCTGATGAATGTGAACACCGTCAGCACCGCCACCGCGGACCGGGCCAGCGGCAGGATGATGGAGCCGAAGGTGCGTAGCGGACCGGCACCGTCCACGCGCGCGGCTTCCTCCAGCTCGTACGGGATGCCGCGGAAGAACTGCCGCATCAGGAACGTCCCGAAGGCGGTGAAGGCGAACGGCAGGATCAGCGCCTGCGGAGTGTTCACCCACCCCAGCCACTGCATCAGCTGGAACATCGGCACCACGAGCACTTCCTGCGGCACCATCAGCGTCACCAGGAACAGCACGAAGACCACGTCCCGGCCACGCCAGCGCAGTCGCCCGAACGCATAGCCGGCGGTGGTGGAGACGATGTTGACCACGATCGTGCCGGCGATGGCCACGAAGAAGGAGTTGCCGATGTAGGTCCAGAACGGCCCGAACCGGAACACCTCCACGAAGTTGCCCCACCGCACTTCGTCGCCCACCAACGTGGGCGGTACCGCGAAGATCTGGTCATTGGGCTTCAACGCGGAGAACAGGGCGTAGACCAGCGGCACGGCGAAGATCACGGCCGCCAGCACCACGCACACGTAGGCGACCACCACACCGGCGGTGACCGGCTGCTTCTCCTTGCGCGGGGGAACCACGCCTGCAGGTGCCACCTGCTGCTCGCCCGGGCGGGCTGCGGCGTCGGCGATCACATCAGACCTCATAGTGGACCCACCTCTTCTGCGCGGAGAACTGCAGCGCCGTCAGGCCGATGATGATCGCGAACAGGATCCAGGCGGCCGCGGCGGCCAGGCCCATCTGCTGGAACGTGAAGGCCTGGTCGTAGATGAACATCACGATCGGGATGGTGGCATTGCCGGGGCCACCGCCGGTGAGCAGCTGCGGCTGGGCGAATACCTGCATCGAGGTGATCATCGTCATCACGGTGGTGAAGAAGATCGCCGGGCTCAGCAGCGGCAGGGTGATCCGGGAGAACATCCGCCACCCCTTCGCACCGTCGATGCGGGCGGCCTCCAGCACCGGTTCGGGGAGCTGCTCCAGTGCCGCACAGAAGATCAGCATGTTGTAGCCCATGCCCTGCCAGACGGACATGACCACCACCATCACCATCGCCCACTGCGGGTGGCTGAGGAAGCTGGGCAGCTCGATCCCGAACATCGAGGTGGACAAGCCGTTGAACAGCCCGTTCGGCTGCAGCAGCATCTTCCACACGAGCACGTTGGCCACCATCGGGGTGACCACCGGGATGAAGAACAACACCCGGAACACCGCGCGGCCCTTGATGCGGGGGCTGAGCAGCAACGCCAAGGTCAGCGATACCGCGAGGTTCATCGGCACGAACAGCAGCGTGAAGATCGCCGAGTTGCGCAATGACGGCCAGAAGTCCGGGTGGCGGGTGAACAGATCGACGTAGTTGCCGCCGCCCACGAAGGTCCGGTCGCCCCACGCGGGCCAGTCATAGAGGCTCATCACGATCGAGAGGATCACCGGGGCGATCGTGAACACGGTCAGGCCCGCCAGGGCCGGGGAGATGAACCCCAGCGCCTGGCGGGACTCGATCCGTCGCAGCCTGCTCTGTCCGCGCCTGAGCGGCGCTGCAGATGCTCCGGTCGCTGTCATCAGATCAGTCGCCGAACTGGCTCTGCGTCTGCTCGAGCACGTCGGTGATCGTCGACTGACCAGTGTAGACGGTCACCAGGTTCGGCTGGATCGACTCGTTCACCTGGGCCCAGTCGTCGGTGGAGCGCTGCCCCTCCAGTCCGGTGAAGACGGCCTCGAACGCGGCCTGCACCTCGTCCTGCACACCCTCGTCGAGGGACTCGAAGTACAGCGGCTGGGAGCTGATGCGCGCCGGGTAACTGCGACCCGAGGAGGCGATCTGGTCCTGCGCCGCCTCACCCACGAGCGAGCCGAGCACCTGCAGCGCCGCCTCCGGGTTCTCGCAGTCGGCGGAGATGCCGTAGCCCGAGCCGAGCACCAGACCCAGGCGCTCACCGTCGACGGAGGGAATGTCGACCATGCCGGCGGCGAAGCCGGCTTCGTTGTTCAGGTAGCTGGAGGCGTTCCAGGTGCCGTCCACCGCCATCGCGACGTTGCCTGCCTGGTACTCCTGCTCACCCCAGCCGGTGTCGGAGGCCGAGGGCGGGAGGGACCCGTGACCGTCGGCGGCGATCGAGGCGTACCACTCGGAGGCCTCGAGGAAGGCGGGGTTGGTCAGGTCCAGCGCGCCGGACTCGTCGACCGGCTGCACGCCGGCGTGGGCGATCGGCAGGGCCATCCACTGGAACTCACCCATCCCCATACCGAAAGCGGTGCCATCGGTACCGAGTCCGTCCAGCGCGGCGTCGAAGTCCTCGAACGTCCAGCCCGCTACCGGTTCGGGAACGCCGGCGTCGGCGAACATGTCCTTGTTGTAGTAGACGAGCATCGCTGCCACGTCATAGGGGATGCCGTAGAGCTCGCCGTCGTAGCTCATGATGTCGAGCGAGCCCTCGGTGAAGTCGGCCGGGTCGATCCCGGCGGTCGCCAACTCCTCCTCGCCCAGCGGCATGAACGCCTCGTGGTAGCCGGAGAGGCGCTGGCCGTTCATCGAGGTCACGCACGCCACGTTGCCGGAGGCGAGGTTGGTGGTCAGCTTGGTGAAGTAGTCGTTCCACGGGGCGTGCTGGAGGGAGATGTCCAGGTCGGGGTTCTCCTCCTGGGCGATGGCCAGTTGCGCCTCGAGCGCTTCGATGTCGGACTCGCTGCCGGCCCACATGTCCCAGGTGATCGAGGCGCCACTGCCGGTGTCATCGCCGTCGCCGCCGCTTCCGCTGCCACCTCCCGACTGCGTCCCGCAGGCGCCGAGGGCGAGTGCCGCACCAGCAGCGGTCATCGCTGCCAGAGATCTGGTGATCCTCATCGTTCGTCCAATCTCGTAGTGGATGGTTCTCGTGGTGGGTCAGTCCTCACGCGTCCGGCGCGAGGAAGAGCTCGATGACGGGAATGGCCACGTCGGGCCGCGTCGTCGGCAGGTGGAGGGTGAGGGTGCCCGGTGCCTGCCCGCCCGGTTCGGTGTTCCACGCCTGCTGATCAGGGTCGATCTGGCTGGCGCGCACCTGAGAGCCGTCATGCAGGAACCGGGCGAAGCTCACCTTGTCGGCGAGGTCGGCGAGGTGCACGTGACCGAACGGCCAGGTGAGCAGGTGCAGGTAGAGACGGTCGCCACGGCGGGTGAGCACCGTGCCCGACGGCGCCTGGTAGCCAGCCGCACCGGCACCGATCACCGACCGCTCGTGCAGGCGCATCCACTCCCCGAGTGCCTGGAGCGAGACCTGGTCACGTGGCGGGATCCCGCCGCGCCCGTCCGGTCCGATGTTCAGCAGCAGGTTGCCGTTCTTGGAGACGGTGTCGACCAGCATCCGCAGCAGCAGATCGGGGGACTTGATGTCGAGGTTGTCGCGGTCGTACCCCCAGGACCCGTTCAGGGTCTGGCAGGCCTCCCACATGACCTCCTCGCCATCGCGAGTCATGGGCTCATCGGGCTGGTACTGCTCGGGGGTGACCACATCACCGGGGATCCACAGCCGGTCGTTGACGATGATGTCCGGCTGCAGCTCGCGGGTCATCGCGAGCAGCCCCTCGGAGTCCCAGTCCTGCGGGCCCTTGCCGGCCCATCCGTCGCGATCGTCGACGTAGGTGAAGTCGTAGAAGAGGTAGTCGATGCGGCCGTAGTTGGTCAGCAGCTCCCGCACCTGGCCGTGCAGGTACTCGCGGTAGCGGGCCATGTCCCGGCCCTCGTTGAGCTCGCGGGCGCCGGGCCGATCGCGCAGCGGGTGGTGATAGTCGATGGTGAAGTCGGGGTGGTGCCAGTCGATGAGGGAGTAGTAGATGCCCACCTTCAGGCCCTCGGCCCGGAAAGCCTCCACGTACTCGGCCACGATGTCCCGCCCGAAGGTGGCCTTCGAGCTGTAGTCGGTCAGGGCTGAGTCGTACATGGCGAAGCCCTCGTGATGCTTCGCTGTCAGGACGGCGTAGCGCATCCCGGCCGCCTTGGCCGCCTTGGCCGTGGCGACGGCATCGAACTGATCGGGGTCGAAGAACTGCGCGTTCTTCTCGTACTCCTCGGGTGAGGTACGTTCGTGGGTCATGACCCACTCGTGACGCCCGAGCAGGCTGTACAGGCCGAAGTGGATGAACAGACCGAATCGGTCGTGGGTGAACCAGTCGTGCGCGGTGACCATCGTGCGGGATGCTCCTTTGCCCGGGTGGGGAGTACGTCAGAACTTCACGTACTTCATACGCTAGACATCCGATGTTCTTCCTGTCTATGCATGAAGTGTCACAACAAAGTTACGTTTGTTTCGCACGAAGTCCGTAAGAAGTCGCTAGGGTGGTCTCATGTCCCGACGGAAGAGCACGACGGCCGCCCAGGACGAGATCCTGATGCTCATCGGATCCGGTCGGGCCCGATCACGACGTGAGCTTGCGGAGGCGCTCGACCTCTCGCCCTCGACCGTCTCCCAGCACGTCCAGGCGCTCCTGACCGACGGGCATCTGGTCGAAGGGTCCGCTGGGGAGTCCAGCGGTGGCCGACGCCCCCGGGAACTGCGCCTGACCGACCGGGACGAGTACCTCGGCGCGATCGACCTCGGCGGCGGGCACGCCCGGATCGGCCTGGTGCGCCGTGGCGCCGGGATCGTCGCGACCACCGAGATCCCCGTCGATCTGACCGAGGGGGCACCGGCCGTGATCGAGGCGGTCGCCGCCGGGCTCACCTCGCTCGCCACCGGACCTGCCGTCGACGGGCAGCTCGTCGGTGCCGGGATCTCGCTGCCCGGACCCGTCGACGTGACCCGCCGTACGGTCGAAAGCCCTTCCCGGATGCCCGGCTGGCAGGGCCATGACATCGGAGGTCTGCTGGAGCAGGCGACCGGGGTGCCGGTCGTGGTGGAGAACGATGCGAACGCGATGGCCCTCGGAGAACACTTCGCCCGCACCGAACGGGTCGAGCACTCGGTCACCGTGAAGGCGGGCACCGCGATCGGAGCGGGCATCGTGGTGCACGGATCGGTCTACCACGGCGCCGGCGGGGTGGCCGGAGACATCACCCACACCCGGGTCAGCGCCGCGGGTGAGACACCGTGCTCGTGCGGCAACCACGGCTGCCTGGAGACCGTCGCCTCCGGGGCGGCGCTGGTGCGGTTGCTGCGCGAACAGGGCTATGACGTGACCTCGACGGCGGACGTGCTCGACCGCGTGCGCGATGCCGACCCCGTCGCCACCACCCTCGCCCGAACGGCCGGACGCCACCTCGGGGAGGTGATGTGCGCCGTCGTGAACTTCTTCAACCCCGGGGCGGTCTACCTGGGAGGGGCGCTGGCCACACTCGAGCCGTTCGTCTCCGCGATCCGCAGCCAGCTCTACGCCGGGTCGCACCCGATGATGACCCGGTCACTGGTGATCGAACCGGCGCGTCTGGGGGCCGATGCCACCCTCACCGGTGTGGTGCGAATGCTCGATGAGTCGCTGTTCCGCCTCGGGCGCTGAGTCCCCTCACCGCAGAGCCGGGTCATCGATCGTCACGACGGCCGATCGCGCCCGCGTCAGGGCCGAGCGCAGCACCACCAGACGTGGGTCGGGTAGGTCGTACAGTTCCCGCCGGGGCAGGTCGGCCAAGCGGGTCGCAGGACTGCCGGCCCGGGAACTGCCGGCTCCGGAACTGCCGGCACCAGCGCCGGGCAACTCGGCGAGCACCGCCGCGGCAAGCGCCTTGTCCCCGCCCAACACGAGACCGTTCAGCACGTAACCATCCGATCCGGTATCGCCCTGCCCGAGGTCGTCCCGCGACTCTCCCACCAGTTCTTCGACCACGCCCGCCACATGCACCACCAGCGCATCCGCCTGGTTACCGCGCCGCCGCGCGAACCGCTGCTGGGACCACCCGCCCGCCGCAGTGCGCGACTGCACATACCGCCGCCCGGTGCGGTGCCGGACGAGCCGGTCACTCTGGCTCAGGCCGACTGCCCATCCGCCACGGCGAATCAGCACGAACGCACAGGCCGGCGGCCCTGCAGCCCAGTCGGCCAAGGAATCCCAGCCGATCAGGCCGGTGGGCGATGGCTCCGGCCTGATCCCTGGCCAGGCGGTGACCTCCGCCCACGCGCCGTCCGGGGTGTCCAGCCGGACGCCGTCGGCGCTCACCTGCGCCGTGGCCCCCGGGTGCCGCGCGGCGAACCGCGCCATCCAGCCGGGCAGCCGCGCCGCACCGATCTCCAGGCGGCGGCTCACCCGAGACCTGCCCGACGGCGGGTGGTCCGGTTCGCGTGCACGCTCCAGCGTGGCACCCAGCGCCACAGCGCCAGCACGGCGAGCAACCCGATGCCGCCGGTGGCCGCGATCCCCGCGGCGAGGGAACCGAGAGCGGCACCGGCGGAGACGACGAGCGGGCCGGTGGCCATCCCGGCGTCGGAGTAGAGCCGCCAGACGCCGAGGAACTGTGGGCGGCCGTGCTCGGGGGCGGTGTCGGCCGCCAACGTCATCAGCACACCTGAGCCGATCCCATTGCCCAGCCCCAGCAGCACGGCGACGATCCCCACGGTCACAAGCGCATCGGTGAGTGGGAGAAACAGCATCGCAATCCCGGTCACGAGCATCGAGGGGATCGCGATCCAGAGCCGGCCCATGCGATCCATGACCTTGCCGGCCGGGTAGAACAGCAGCATGTCGACGGCGCCGGCGATACCGAAGACCACACTGGTGACGGCCGGGGTGTAACCGAGGCTCTCCGTCCACAGCGGCAGCACCGTCTGCCGGGCCCCACGCATAGCGCCCACGAGCACGACGGCGATACCGAGCGAGAGGAAGATGGCACGCTGCTCCCGCAGCACCGACCAGGTGGAGGCCCGGGGGCGGTCAGGGGTGTAGTGGCGCGGCGTTTCGTGCGGGGCACTCCGCCAGACCACAATCGCGGACAGGAGCGAGGTGCCGGCGGCGAGCCAGTACGAGGGCGCCGGGTCGGGGCGTCCCAGCACGAGTGCGGCACCGAGGAACGGGCCGACGAAGATCCCGATCCGGCCCACGCCGCCGAGAGAGGAGAGTGCGCGAGCCCGCTGCATCGGCGGGATGACCTCGGTCAGATAGGCCTGCCGGGCGAGCCCGTACACGGCGGCAGTCCCTCCGACGACGAGCACACCGGCACCGAGCACGGCGAGGTTCGGCGCGAGGGCGCACGCGGCCAGGGCGACCATCGCCACCGCGGAGGAACCGATCATCGTGGCACGTTCGCCGAAGCGGGACGTGAGAGCGCCGGCGGGCAGGTCGGCGAGGATGTGACCGACCGGGATGAGAGCTGCGAGAAGTGCGGCGGTCGCGCCATCGGCTCCGAGCGCGGTGGCACTGACGACGACCATCGGCGTCATCGCACCGATGCCCACGCTGAAGAGCAGGGCCGGCAGATACACCCCGCGGATCAGCGGGCGCAGCGCCTGGCCCTCGGCGGTGGAGGAACGAGGAGTGGCTGACGGTGACCGGCCCGGAACACCGGACCGGTCACCGTGGGGCGTAGGTTCAGATGACTTCTTCGTCTGCCCCGTTCCCTCCACCCTGGATCGTGAATCCACCGGCCGTGACCGGTGCATCGGAGCTGAGCGTGCTCGCCCCGGCTGCCACGGGTGCTGCAAGAAGCAGACCAACACCCGTCACGACGGCTGCGATCGTGCGACGTGCCCTCGAGTTGCCCTTCATGGGTCCATCCTCTCGTCACGGCACCGGCTCCCGAACGCCGGTGCCCGAGTTCCCAGCGTAGCGAGGGTTGGCCGGTTGGTCAGGTGGGGAATTCAGGAGTCGCTCGGCGAGCCCGTCTCATCCGTGGACTCCTGAGGGGCCTCAGGCTCCTGGACAGCCTCAGACTCCTGAGACGCCTCGGGTTCCGGGGCGGCCTCGCGCTCCGAGGAGGCCCCGGAGACTTCCGTGCTCTCCACCACGTCGATACCGTGCTCGTTGACGACGAGATCACTCTGAGACCACTCGTGCCCCTGCGGCGTCACATCCGTCTCGGAGTGCGCCCCGCACCCGTGGTCGAGGGAGACGACCTTGCCGTCGTCGGGAGACCACTCGTTGGCGCACACCCCGAAGAGCTGGCCGAGCGAACCGGCCAAGGGGACGACGAAGCCGCATGCTGCGCAGGACTTACCGGCGACGCGCGCGCCGCTGGATTCCGGGCCCTGAGAGCCGTGGTACCAGCGGGTGGCCGCGGCATCGAGCGCCTTGGCGTTCATCACCCGGTCGCGTCCTAGTCCGAGTTCGACGATCGCGATCCGGTCCAGCTCCGGGTCACCCGTGGCGACGTGTCCGCGTTCGAGCCGCTCGTCGTCGGACACGTGCGGGAGCCGGTCGGTCGGGCCGAGGTCGCCGGGGGCGAGGCGCTCCGACCACGGCAACCACGCGGGTGCGAGGAGGGAGCCGTCGCCGGGCAACAGCCCGCTCTCGCAGATGGTCGCGGTACGCGAACGAGGCGCACGGGAGACCGAGACGTACCAGCGCCAGCCGAGGTATCCGGGCATCGTGGCCGCGAACCAGTGGATCCCGAGCCGCTCGGACTCCAACTCGAACCCGAGGTGCTCCCCCACGCCGTCAGTCGTGGAGCTCAGCGCCTCCCGCGCGAGCTCGACCGCGCCCTCGAGCACGGCGTCCTTGGTGGAGCGCCGGGTCGAGGGCGCCTTCCCGGTGAAGGTGACAGTGCTCATGAGGTGCCTTCCATCGGCGGGTGCGGACTCGTCGCGCGAGTCAGGGTCATGCGTCGAACTCGTCGGCAACAGCTCGCAGCAGCTTGGCCAGGCGAGCCGAGTCCGCCGAGTCCGGGTACCGTCCGGAGCGCAGCCGGCCACCGGCCTTGTCGAGCCACTTGATCAGGTCCTCCACGATCGGAGCCATCTCGTCGGCGGGGCGCCGCTTGGCGCGCACGACGGAGGGCACCGGGTCCAGCAGGGTCACCGACAGTGCCTGCGGGCCGCGACGGCCGTCGGCGACGCTGAACTCGACGCGACTGCCCTTGCGCGGCGCGGTGACGTCGGTGGGCAGCGCGGAAGCGTGCAGGAAGACTTCGCCGCCGTCGTCGGCAGCGATGAAGCCGAAACCACGGTCGGCGTCGAAGTACTTGACCTTGCCGGTGGGCACGAGGATGTCCTGACTCTTGACGGGATCGAACGAACGGGCGCGCCCTGAGCGCACCCGCTCACCGAGTTTACCGGCCGGGAGCGGGCGTGGGCGACCTGATTGTGCTGGGCGCTGATCCGCCCGGTACGCCGTCGGTCCGTAGACTGGGCAGGATGTCCATCGGTGTGTCGACCGCGCCCGACCTCGCCGAGGTCCTGCGCTCCTGGGACGACGCCAGGATCACCTCGCTGTTGCGCCACCGACCGGACCTGGCCGCCCCGCCTCCGACGTCGATCACCGCGCTCGCGAGCCGGGCCGGGGCGCGCGGTTCGCTCGCACGGGCCCTGGCCACGCTCGACTCCCCCACCAGTGTGGTCGCCGAGGCGCTCGTGCTGCTGCAGCCGGGATGCACGTCCGAGGCGGTCTCCTCCGCCGTCGGAGCCGATGCAGCGCCACATCTCACGATCCTCACTGAGCTCGCCCTGGTGATGTCCGACGGCGGAGCCTTCCGTCCCGTACCCGGGCTCGCTGAGGCCGTGGGATCCCACCCGCTCGGGTTGGGTCCGCCGCTGGGTGAGCTCGGTGCCCGCCCGGATGCGGGCTGGCCGACCACGGCACACGCTCTCACCGAGACGATGGCCCGGGCACCAGATGGCGCACGGCGGATGCTCGAGGCCCTCACCTGGGGGCCGCCGGTGGGCACCGTGGCCCACGACATCCCGGCGGCGGCGCGCTGGCTGCTCGATCACCACGTGCTGATGCGTCGGTCCGGTACCGAACTGGTCCTTCCCCGCGAGGTCGGGATCGCCGCCCGGGGCGGCCGGCTGGTCCGCGGACTGCAGGCGGCTCCCCCGCTGGCCGAGGCGCCCACCCGGGGTGAGGAGACCGTGGCCGCGGAGTCGGTGCGCGCCGCCGAGACCCTGCTCGGTCAGATCGACCAGGCGTTGACGGCCTGGGGCCAGGAGCCGCCGCGGGTACTGCGAGCCGGTGGGGTCGGGGTACGCGAGCTGCGGCAGCTGGCGAGCCGGATCGGTGCGACCTCGGAGCGCGCGGTGCTGGCGGTGGAGCTCGCCACCATGCTTGGGCTGGTCGGGCGTCTCCACGATGACGACGGGACTGCCTGGGCACCGACCGTGGCGGCCGAGGAATGGGCCGGTGAGGGGATCGGCGAGCGGTGGGCGGATCTGGTGCTCGGCTGGATCGGGTGGCGGCGCACCCCCTGGTTGGCGGGGACGCGCGATGACCGCGGGACGCTACGGTCGGCGCTCGGCCCGGCACTGGAACGTCACTGGGCGCCGGTGCTACGCCGTCGGGTGCTGGCGGCTGTGGCGGCCTGGCCGCCCGGGAGTGCGCCGGAGGTGAGCGCCGTACGCGAACGGCTCTCCTGGTTCAGTGCGCGTTCGGTCCCACCCGAGGCTGCCGTGACGGCGGTACTCGCTGAGGCTGCAGGTCTCGGGCTGACCGGGGCGGGGGCACTGTCCGAGGCCGGTCGGGCGCTGGTGGCGGCTTATGGCAACGAGGCGGAACTGGCCAGCCCCGCTGAGCTCGTGGGTGAGCACTCCCGGGTGCGGGCCGCGCTCGTGGAGGCGTTCACGGCGCAACTACCCCCGGCCGTCGAGGAGCTGATCCTGCAGGGCGACCTGACGGGCATCGTGCCCGGCCGGCCGGGCGGGGTGCTCGCAGGTCTACTGGCCGATACGGCCGAGGTGGAGAGCCAGGGTGCCGCGGTGACGGTCCGGTTCACCGCGGGCAGTGTGCGGCGAGCGCTGGAGCGGGGTGGTACCGCGGAGGAACTGCTGGCACGGTTGCGCGCCGTCTCCCCGCGAGTTCCGCAGCCGTTGGAGTATCTGGTGCACGATACCGCCCGCACGCACGGGCAGGTGCGGGTGGGTACGGCACGGTCCTACGTGCGGGTGGACGAGGCAACCGCCGCCCGCTTGCTCGGAGCGCCGATGCTCGCCGGCCTGGGGCTGCGGGCGATCGCACCGACGGTGCTGATCGCCCGAGCCGAACCGGGTGAACTGGTAGCGGCACTGCGGGATGCGGGCGCGAACCCGGTGCTGGAGGCCACCGACGGCACGGTGGTCGCGGTCCCGGTCCCTCGCGCCCGGGCACCGCACCCGGCGGTCGATCCGGAGCCCGAGACCGGTCCGGACGAGGCGGATCTCCGGGAGTCGGTCCGGCACATGCGCGCCGGGGAGGAGCGAGCCCAGCGGCTGCTCGCCGACCGCGGGACGGACGTTCCGGAACCACCGCAGGTGCTCGAGGCGCTGCGGGTGGCGGCACGCTCCGGTACCGAGGTGGAACTCGTAATGGCGGGACCGCGCGGCGGGAGCGAGTCTCGCGTCGTGCTGCCCCTGACTGTGGACGGCGGATGGGTGCGGGTGCGGGACGTGCGGCGTGATGCCGAGATCACCGTGGCTCCGCACCGGATCGTGGCGGTGCGGCCGGTGTGAGGGTCACACAGAGGTGAGAGAATGATCCGATGCCCGACGGCCCCCTGATCGTCCAGTCCGACAAGTCCCTGCTGCTCGAAGTCGACCACGAGCAGGCCGGTGCGTGCCGGCGCGCCATCGCCCCATTCGCTGAGCTCGAACGCGCACCGGAGCATATCCACACCTACCGGCTCACCCCGCTGGGGCTGTGGAACGCCCGCGCCGCCGGCCACGATGCCGAGCAGGTGGTCGATACCCTCATCCAGTACTCGCGCTACCCGGTGCCGCACGCCCTGCTGGTCGACATCGCCGAGACGATGTCCCGCTACGGGCGGCTGCAACTGATGGAGCACCCCACCCACGGGCTCGTGCTGCACGCGCTGGACGTGCCCGTGCTCACCGAGGTGCTGCGTTCCAAGCGCACCGCCGGCCTGGTGGGCGCGAAGGTCGACGAGACGACCGTCGTCGTGCACCCGAGCGAGCGCGGCCACCTCAAGCAGGTGCTCGTCAAGCTTGGCTGGCCGGCCGAGGATCTCGCTGGCTACGTCGACGGCGAGAAGCACGCCATCTCCCTCAACACTGATGACTGGTCACTGCGCCCCTATCAGGAAGAGGCGGTGGAGACGTTCTGGCACGGCGGAAGCGGCGTCGTCGTGCTCCCCTGCGGGGCGGGCAAGACACTCGTGGGGGCCGGGGCGATGGCCCAGTCCGGCACCACCACCCTGATCCTGGTGACCAACACCGTCAGCGCCCGGCAGTGGCGCGATGAGCTGGTGCGCCGCACGTCCCTGACGGCGGAGGAGATCGGCGAGTACTCCGGCTCCCGCAAGGAGATCCGGCCGGTCACGATCGCCACCTACCAGGTGCTCACCACCCGCCGGAAGGGCGCCTACCCGCACCTGGACCTGCTGGACGCCCGCGACTGGGGCCTCATCGTCTACGACGAGGTGCACCTGCTGCCCGCCCCGATCTTCCGCATGACGGCGGACCTTCAGGCCCGTAGGCGCCTCGGCCTGACCGCCACGCTGGTGCGCGAGGACGGGCGCGAGGACGAGGTGTTCTCGCTCATCGGCCCCAAGCGCTACGACGCCCCGTGGAAGGACATCGAGTCCCAGGGCTACATCGCCCCCGCCGACTGCACCGAGGTGCGCCTCGACCTGCCGCACTCGGACCGGATGGCGTACGCGATGGCCGAGCCGGAGGACCGGTACCGGCTGGCAGCGACGGCGTCGGCGAAGACCGCGGTGGTGCGCGAACTGCTGAAGAAGCACGCTGGGGAGCAGACCCTCATCATCGGCCAGTACATCGACCAGCTGACCGAGCTCAGCGAGGCGCTGGACGCTCCGGTCATCACCGGCAGCACCACCGTGCCCGAGCGGCAGCGGCTGTTCGAGGCGTTCCGCACCGGTGAGCTGACCACCCTCGTGGTGAGCAAGGTCGCGAACTTCTCCATCGACCTGCCCGAGGCGGCGGTGGCGATCCAGATCTCCGGCTCGTTCGGCTCCCGGCAGGAGGAGGCGCAACGGCTCGGTCGGGTGATGCGGCCCAAAGCCGACGGGCGGACCGCGCACTTCTACGCGATCGTCACCCGCGACACCGTGGACCAGGACTTCGCCGCCCACCGGCAGCGGTTCCTCGCCGAGCAGGGATACGCCTACACGATCGTGGATGCGGTGGACCTGCTGGGGTCGGGGGCCTGACCGGTCAGCACGGATCGTACGATCTCCCGCAGCATCGGGCTCTCCCGCTCTGCGGTGAACGCGGGATCGGTGGCGATCTGCTCCAGAAAGCCGTCCATCAGCAACCGCACCCAGGCGACCAGGCGTTCCACCGGGAAATCGAGCCCAGAGAAGCAAATCAGCAACTCCAGCTGAACCATCGTCCTGCCTGCACCCAACCCACGTATAACACTTCTATCTACATCCGTATATAGTTGTGTTATGACGCAGATGATCAGCGTGTCCGAGGCCGCCCGCCGCCTTGGCGTCTCACGCCACCGCATCTACGCGAGGCTGCGCGCTGGCTCGGTCCTCGGCACCCGTACCGGCGGCACCTGGTTAGTGGACGCCGCGAGCCTCTCACCCGCATTGCGCGGGCGGCCGTTGTCGGCGCCGATGGCACTCGCCCTGGCGCAGATGTTCGATGGACACCTACCGCTGGTTCCTTTCGCGAGTCAGCTGGCACGACTGCGCGAGAAGGCAGAACGCATCAAGACCGAGCCCGTCGAGACTGTCATCGACCTCGTCCGCTCGTGGATGGCCGCACGCGCTCAAACGGTCGAGCTCGAAGCCGCCCCGGCTGACCTGGAAGCGATCGGTGAAGATCCGCGCCTCCTGGCGTCCGGCCTGAGCGATCCTCGGACCGATCTGGCAGTAGTCGGCGTCTGCGAGGGCTACATCCAGCGCGCAGAGCTGAACGCTTTCGCCGACCACCACTACCTCGACCCCACCGCACAGGACGCCCGGCCCAACGTCGTCGTACACGTGCTCGACCACCCACTGGAGTCGACCGGCATCGCACCGCGGCTACTCACCGCAGCAGACCTGTTAGACCATCACGGCCCGCGCGAGACTCAGTCCGCGCTGCGCATACTGGGCCGGGCATGAAGACGATCACTTTGCCCACCATGGTCCCTGCGCAGACCGCAGGATGGCTCGCGCTGCTCGAGATCTCCCATCACGTCCCCACCGGTTGGTCCCTGGTTGGTGGTCAACTGGTCCACCTGCACTGCATCGAGCGCGGCCACACCCCAGCACGACCGACGACCGACCTCGATGCAGTGCTGGACGTGCGCGGACGACCTCCGATGCTGCGGATCTTCACCGAGGCGCTCATCAGCGCCTCGGCTTCACCAGCGCCGGCCGCAGCCCGGCCGGCCACGAGCACCGCTGGGTGCGCAGCGACGGCGCCCAGTTTGACGTGCTCATCCCGCGCCACCTGGGCGAACGGGCCTCTGGACGACCCGGCGCTACGGGCGCACCAACCATCGAGGCACCTGGCACCCAGCAAGCGCTCAACCGCAGCGAGCAGGTACGCGTCCGAGTGGGAGACCAGGAAGGAGCGATCACTCGGCCCAACCTGTTCGGAGCGCTGGTCGGAAAAGCTGCCACCCGCGAGATCCTCGTCGACCCAGGCAAGGAGCGGCACGCCGCGGACTTCGTCCTACTCGCATCACTGCTCACTGCCGCAGACCTGCGCGCCGAGACGATCTCCCCGCGCGACGCCAGCCACCTGGGGCACATGATCTACCTTGTCACCCAAACCCATCTGCCCGGGGAGATCGAAGGTGGGCAGCGTGGTATCAGCATGCTCCGTTCTGCGCTTCGCCAGTTGAATTGAGTTGTCTCCACCCGCCACCGGCACCCGGCCTGTACCGGGTGGCACCGAGAAGAGGGCGCCACCTCGTACCGACCGACACCGATACGTCGAGCGCGACACGTGTGTGCTCAGCGCAACGTATACGTGTCGACCCGGTCACGATCGTCCGGCGCCACTGACCACGTAGCGCACCATCTCCCGCAACATCGGGCCCTCCCGCTCTGCGGTGAACGCGGGATCGGTGGCGATCTGCTCCAGGAAGCCGTCCATCAGCAACCGCACCCAGGCGACGAGACGCTCGACCGATAGATCGGTGCGCACCCGGCCGGCCTCCTGCCCCTGAGCAAGGATCTGCGTCAACAGCTCGCGCTGGGCCCGTTCGTCGGCTCCGAGTGCGGCCGCCACCCGCGGCTCGGTCATCACCGCTGCCACAGCACGGACAAAGCCACCCAGACGTGGATCGTTCGCATCCTCGATCTGCTGGTCGACGATCCGCAGCACGGCCGCCACCGGGTCCTCAATCCCCTCAACCGCTTCTCGGAGCCTGCGGACATCGTCGGTCCCCAACTCCAGGATCGCCAGCAGTACGTCTACCTTGGTCGGGAAATAGTGGAAGAAGGTGCCCGACCCGATCCGCGCCTGGCGGCAGATCGCGGCCGTGGTGGCGCCATCGTAGCCACAGGCGGCAATGACGGTGAGGGCCGCATCGATGATGTGCAGCCGTCGTTCCTCATGACGCTGCGGGTCGACGGTCCGTGCCATGACCCGGTTCTCCCGCCCGGCGCACCTGCACCCTGCCCTCCCGGTAGCGCACCACCAGATCCGCCTCACGCAGCGCGGACTCGGCCTCGGCCCGCTCCTTGCCCTTGCGCCGCACCTCCTGCCACCGGCCGATCAACCGGTGCTCAGCCGCGGTGAAACCCGGGCGCCCATCCATCCAGCGGTGATAGTCCGCCTCGAACGGGTCCTCCTCCTGCCACGGATAGTCGTACTCACGCAGGGTCTGCACCAGCCTCGAGCGGTCCAGCGCCTCGGCGTTCAGCCGCACCAAGGCCCGACCACCCGCATCGAGCACGACGACGTCGCTACCATCCCCATAAACGCTCGCCACGTCCGCGCGTTCGATCCACCCCTCCCGGCCCTCCTGGCGGTACTCCAGATGATCGGGCGCCACGGTCAGCTGCAGGGCCTCGTGCACGATCGTCATCGCGAGCAGCACACCGCCGACCACGCCGAGCAGCACCCCGATCGGGATCGACCAGGACCACGGCAGACCGGCGATCACCTGCAGCAGGCCGGGTGTCGGCAGCGGCGAGCGGTCGAGCAGGTCCACCAACCAGCCGGCCAGGGCCGGTCCGCCAAGCCCGAGCCCGATCCCGGGCACCAGCACAGCCACTCCGAATCCGGCCGGTACGGCACGGGCCTGCCGCAGTGTTGTCTCGTCCATGCTGCAATAGTAGAGCATGCACTCTATTAATTGTTCGAGCCGCGATAGGGGCGGTGCACCGGAACCGCCGGCTCAGCCGAGGTCAGGGTGCAATCGCGGGACTGACCGACCCGCCCTGCCACCACCTTCGGTGATCTGCAGCGCGAGTTCGCAGAACATCGAATCGGCCCAGGAGAACCAGGCCCTGGTGAACGTCGCCGGATCGTCCTGATGAAAACTCTCGTGCATCGACCCGGTGCCGGCGTCGGTGGCCATCAGCAGCTCGAGGAGACGGCGCTGCTCCTCCTCGTCAGTGCTGGTCAGTCCCTGGACCGCGAGCGCTATCGGCCAAATCTTGTCCGGACCGGTGTGCGGGCTCCCGATGCCGGCTCCGGCCGTGCCACGGAAGTACCACGGGTTGTCCTCGCTCAGCACGAGCGCACGGGTCGCGCTGTAGAGCGCGGGGTCGATCACGTCGGGGGCCAGGAGCGGAAGGCTGAGCAGGCTGGGCATGTTGGCGTCATCCATGAGCAGCTGCCCGCCCAGGCCGTCCACCTCGTAGGCGTAGACGGACCCCAGCCTCGGATGCTCGACGACACCGTGCTCGGCCACACCCGCCGTCAGCTCGCCCGCCAGCGACCGGGCGCGCTCGGCCAGGTCGCCTTCGACCCACACCTGTTCCGCGAGCTGGGCCAACCCGAGAAGCGCCTGGGCGAGCATGAGGTTGGCCGGCACGTTGTACCCGAAGGTGCAGGCGTCGTCGGAAGGCCGGAATCCGCTCCACGTCATGCCGGTGTATCCGAGCGGACTGCCCAGGCCCCCTCGCGGCAGGGTCTCAGTGACGATGGCACCAGGTCGCTCGAAACGATAGGCAGAGCGCGCCTCGTGATGCTGCTCGCGCGCGATCTGGTCGATGACGGTGTCTGCCACCCCGCGGGCGCGCTGGTCGAGGTGGTCAGTTCGCCCGGTGAGGGCCCAGAGGTGGTGGGCAAGCTGGAGCGGGAACGCGATCGAGTCCACCTCGTACTTCTGCTCCCACACCCATGGATCATCGTTGAGATCTTCCGGCTCATAGTGGGCGCCGCTGGCAGTCCGGTTGAACGCGTTCGCGTACGGGTCGTGATCGAGCTGGCGCATCTGCCGCTGCACCACGCCGACGACGAGGTCGGCCAAGGGTTCGCACGTGCTGACCATCCTCAGGTAGGGCAGCAGTTGGGTGGTGGAGTCACGCAGCCACATCGCCGGGATGTCGCCAGTGATCACAAAGACACCGTGGGAGTCGATCGTGATCGTCTCCCGCAGCGTGCGTTGCAATGCAGCACCGACGCGCCCGGCCACCCGCCGCCCGAGCACCTCGGCGACACGCTCGACCTGCGCGGTGATCTCGTGCGCGATCGCACCGGTCAGCGGGTCCCACCGACGCACGTCCTCTGATGCGCTCATGTTCACGACTTCTCCTCGATCTGGATCCGGCATCCACCTCGGGTCCGCGCCGAGGACGTGCTGGGACAGTCATCCGAAAGCTGGTCAGGACGCACGCAGGTCCTCGACATCGTCCGGGGTCACCACCCGGTCCAGGATCACGGCATCCAGACCGACAGCGAGCTTCTGCCCTGCTTCCAGGGCGATCGGCCCGTCCCATGCGATCGCCGGACCCGCCGCAACGTACTCCCCCAGCCGCACGTGCCACGGCACCAGCTCGGAACCCACCTGCGTCAGCACCACCGACCACGGGCGCTCGCCGTGGCACCGGAGCACGAGCCACGGGGTGCGAGCCCCATGCGGATCGGCCCCGCCCGCCGTGAACGCCTCGACGCCCTCGGCATCGGCGAAGCGCCAGAAGATTCCGCCGTAGCCGGCATCGGCGCGACCGCTGGCGTGCGGGCTCTCGATCACCACGCGCCCAGGGGTCGCCGTCAGGTCGCTACGCCATCGCAACCGCCACCCGGCATTGTCGGTCAGTAGCTGCGCCGTCAGGATCCGCTCCTCCTCCAGCTGCACGGCGCCGTCCTCGGCGTGCCAGCGCAGGCGTTCGGTCAGCTCGGTTCCCGCCACGGCGGCGTCATGCCCCAACTGCGAGCCGTGGTTGGGCAGCAGCACCGGGCCGACATCCCGTACGTGGGTACGACCTCCCCAGTAGCTCGTCCCGTTCACCAGCGGCACCGCGAACGAGAGCCCGTGCTGGTGCCGGTGCAACGGTGGGCTGGCGGCGGTGAGGGGGACTCCCGCCAAGGTGTACAGGGGGTGGAGATAGGGGCGCGGCGAGTACAGGTCCGGCATCACCGGCCGTCGCTCATACCGGGCGAGCACCGATCCGGCGAGTTCGAGAGTCGCGGCCACGTCCTCGTCACGGTGCCACGCGAAGGGCGCCGGCGACTCCTCCAGCAACCGCGGCTCCACACTCTCGCGCGGGGCCAGGCCGATGCTTCCGCGTTCGACCAGCCGAGGCGTGAACCGCAGCACCGGAAGGTCCGTGGCACCCTCGAGCACCCGTGTGAGCTGGTCGAAGGCGAGCCTGCCCAGTTCGGTCTGCGGCACCGCCATCGTCGTCAACGGTGGGGTGGAGTAGCGGGCGAAGGAGATGTCGTCGAAGCCGGCGAGTGAGAGATCCTCCGGGATGCGCACGCCGGCCTCGTTCAGCTTGCCGAGCAGGCCGAAGGCGATCACGTCGTTGTAGGCGATCACTGCGGTGGCCCCGGAGGCCAGCACCGGCCCGAGAGCAGCGGACCCGTCCTCGATGGAACCACCGCAGGCCACCACCTCCACAGCGACTCCCGGGTTCTCCCGCTCCACCGCACGCAACGAGTGCACCCGTGCTGCATTCGTCAGGCTCGCAGCCGGTCCCGCGAGGTAGAGCAGCCGCCGGTGCCCCAGGTCGATCAAACGCTCGGCGAGCAGGCGCACACCTGTGGCGTAGTCCACGATGACCGACGGCGTCCCACCGGCCTCCGCCTCCCGGTTCACCAGCACCACCGGTTGCGTCGCCGTCAGGACCCGGTGCAGCTCGGGTGCTGACATGCGCGGCGAGCACAGGATCAGGGCATCGCATCGCCGCCTGGCCTCGATCGCCAGTTCGGCCTCCCGATCGGGATCCTCGATGCTGTCGGTGACCAGCACCCGATATCCCTCGGCGGCTGCCGCGCGGTTCACGCCGCGCAGCACCTGCTGGAACATGGGATTCGACAGGTCAGGCATGAGCAGGGCCACCGTGTGCGTCCTGCCCAAGGAGAGACTGCGCGCCACATTGCTGGGCACGTAGTCGAGCTGGCCGGCGGCCTGGCGCACCTTCTGCTCGGTCTCGGCGGTCACCGAGGGATGCCCGTTGAGCGCCCGTGAGACCGTGGCTGAGCTGACACCCGCCAGCCGAGCCACGTCCGCGATCGTCACGCCGACCCGACCAGCCATGGCCCCAGCGTATCCGCGGCCGGCACCGCCCACGCCGGAGACCTGCCTGCGATCAGCCCGCCGTGGCATCCGGGGTACTCACTTCATCCCCGTGGTGGCGATGCCGTTGATCAGGTAGCGCTGACCGATGAAGAAGAACCCGATCACCGGGAGCAACGAGAGCACCGACATCGCGAACATCGGCCCCCATGCGCTCGACCCCTCGGCCGCGATGAACTGGCGCAGGGCGAGCGGCACGGTGAACAGCTTCTGGTCCGTGAGGTAGAGCAACGGACCGAAGAACTCGTTCCAGCTGGCGATGAACGTGAAGATCGAGACTGTCGCCAGGGCCGGGACCGTGAGCGGCATGATGACCGACCAGTAGGTGCGGATGGCACCGCAACCGTCGATCTTCGCTGCGTCCTGCAGTTCCATCGGCAACGCCCGCATGAACTGCACGAGGAGGAACACGAAGAACGCATTCGTCGCCAGGAACGCCGGCACGATCAACGGCAGATAGGTGTTGATCCAGCCGAGTTTGGAGAAGACCACGTATTGCGGGATCAGCACGACGTGCGAGGGCAGCAGCATCGTGGCGAGGGTCAGCGCGAACATCAGCCGCCGCCCGCGAAAGCGCAACCGGGCGAAGACGTAGGCCGTGATCGAACACGAGAACACGTTCCCCACGATGTTCGCCACCGCCAGCAGCAGCGAGTTGAACAGGTACAGCTGGAATCCGTGCTCGAGAGCGTTCCACCCGGTGCCGTAGTTCGACCAGTCGGTGGCGGCCGGGATGAGGCCGGTGTCGCTGAACACGTCCCCGCTGGGTTTGAAGGACGCCGAGAGCATCCACAGCAGCGGGTACATCATGAACAACCCGAGGCCGAGCAGCACCACATGGCGCAGGAACCGGGTGGCCGGGGTGCCGGTGAGCTCTTCGGTGTAGACCGCATCGCTGCCGAGCTTCTGGGCGATCGCTCGCCACGTGCTCCGGGTCGTACGAGGTGCGGTGAGCTCAGTCATTGTAGAAGACCCAATACGTCGAGACGAGGAAGTTGATCGCGGTGAAGATGGCGATCACCACGAACATCACCCAGGCCAGCGCGGAGGCGTAGCCCATATCGAACTGCTGGAACCCCTGCTGGTACAGGTAGAGGTTGAAGAACAGCGTGGAGTCGGCCGGGCCGCCGGTGCCGCCGCTGAACACGTACGCCTGGGTGAAGGTCTGCAGCGACCCGATCAGCCCGAGTACCAGGTTGAAGAACAGCACCGGGCTCAGTAGCGGCAGCGTGATCGACACGAACTGCCGGACCGGGGTGGCGCCGTCCACCGATGCTGCCTCGTAGTACATCCGCGGGATCTGCCGCAGCCCCGCCAGGAAGATCACCATCGCGGCACCGAAGCCCCACACGCTCAACGTGATGAGGGTGACCAGCGCCCAGGAGGGGTCCGAGGTCCAGCTCGGCCCCTCGATCCCGAACCGGGCGAGGAACCCGTTGACGATCCCGTCGAAGCCGAAGATCGAACGCCACAGCATCACGATCGCGACGCTCGCGCCGATCAGGGACGGCAGGTAGAACGCCGACCGGTAGAACTTCAGGCCCCGCACGCCGCGGTTCAGCAGCAGGGCAACCCCGAGCGCGGCCACCAGGGAGATGGGAACCGCGATGAAGGTGTACCGCAGCGTCACCTCCGCGGCGGTCATCGCCTTGGGATCGTTCACGAACGCGACGAAGTTGTCCCAGCCCACGAACTCGGCCGGCTGGAGCAGGTTGTAGTCGGTGAAGGCCAGGTAGAGCGAGACGCCGAACGGGATCAGGGTGAACAGCATCCCGATGACCCACGGGATGAGCATCACGTAGGCGGCGTTGTCCTGCCCGGCCGAGCGACGCCGTCGGGAAGGTTCTGAGAGAGCGGCAGACGTGCGCGGGCGAGGCGGAGCGGTGAGGGTGGCCATCGGGCTCAGCCCGCATCCTCGAGGGCCGCGCCGGCCTGGCTCATGAACTCCTCGCCGGCCTGCTGCGGCGTCATCCGCTCGAACTCCACCTCGGTGGACAGGGACACGAGGATGTTCTGCACCTCACCCGCCCCGGCCGGTTCCATCTCGTACGGCGCCAGCTCCTCTTCCTGCAGCGCAACCGTGAAATCGACGAACTCATGGGCGTCCTCATCGAGGCCGGTGGAGACCTCCTCGGCGACATCGGCGTTGATCGGCACCCCGAGCAGCGTGGAACGGGCCGCGAAGGAGTCCGGATCGTTGGTGAGGAAGTCGATCAGCCGGGCCGCCTCCGCGGGGTGCTCGGACGCCTCCGCCTGGCACCACAGCAGGGTGGGCGTCACCGTATAGCCGGGGCGCGGGCCCTCGGTCTCACCGGGCAGCCGGCGCAGCACCAGATCGCCGCCCATCACGGAGTTGTAGTCGCCGAAGGTGTTCGAGGGGATGATCTGCGAGGCGATGAAGTCCCGGCCCAGCGGCGACTGCTCCACCGAGGTGCCGTTGTCCTCCAGCGAACCGGGAGGAGCGAAGGCCCCGGTCGCGCGCATATCGGTGATCATCTGGAAGTACTCGGTGATCGTCTCGCCGCTCACCCCGAGTGTGCCGTCGGTGGTGAACAGATCCTGCCCGTGCTGGCGCGTGTACTGCGTGATCGTCGGCAACCACGGCACGTAGAAGCCGGCACCGTGCACACCGGTCGCGTCGTAGATCTGGGCGTTGAACTCGGCATAGTCCGCCCACGTCCACGTGCGGTCGTCGGGAAGTTCCAGCCCGGCATCGGCAACGATCCGCGTGTTGTAGATCATCGCGATCGCCGTGGAGCCGGTCGGCACCGCGTACTGCGCTCCCTGGTACTGCCCCTGCAGCAGCAGACCGGAGTTCATCGTGGAGAAGTCGAGCTGGTCCGAAGCGCTCAGGTCGGCCAGCACGCCGCGGGTGGCATACTCCCCCAGCCATCGTCCGACCATGAACATCACGTCCGGCGGGTCGCCGGCAGCGAAGAGGGTGTTGAGCTTGTCCTGGTAGCTGCCCACATCCATCCACTCGAGCGAGACAGCAATCTCGGGGTTCTTCTCGGTGAAGGTGGCGAACTCTTGCTCGTAGCGTTCGGCCTGGCCGGCGTCTGCCCACGCCATCACGGTGAGCTCAACGGCTTCCGAGCTCGATCCACTGCTGTTCGAACCGCAGGCGGTCAGCGCTCCCACGCTGACCGTTCCGGCGGCGGCGAGGAATCCCCGCCTGCTGAGCTGAGTCATCGTCGACTCCCTTGAATCATGGTCACGACATCGTGAAACCGGTTACTTGCTGATGACCTGATGGACTATAAACCATAGATACCCGCTCATGGAACCGCTTACATGAAATCGGAGAACCCGTTAGTGTGCTGGGCGGAGCACCGATGCCACCGACGACCGGACACACCGTGAACACCGACCGCACAGCACCCACCGAACCCACCCGCCTGCCAGAGCCTGCCGAACCAGCCGATCTAACGGGCCTGTCCGGCCTGTTGGACCTGGCTCGATCACATGGCCCGCTGTTCGGCTCCGACGAGCCCTCCGGCGCTCAGATCCGGCAGCGGTTGATCGACACCCTCGGCGTATGGACCGAGCCTGAGTTGCCCGAGGCGCAGGAGGTCGCGGCCTGGACGCGGGACGGCGTCACCGGGGTGGAGCTGGAGTGGGACACCGGCGTCGGGTCACCGGCGCGCGGACGGCTGCTACGCCCCGCCGGCGAGACCGACCCGCTCCCCGGGGCCGTGGTGCTGCACTGCCACGGCGGGGTGAAGTACGTCGGCAAGGAGAAGGTGGCTGACGGGCCCGATCCCACGCCAGCCGGGGTGCTGCGGACCCGCGAGACTGGGTACGGCGGGCGCGCCGTGGCCGACGATCTCGCCCGCCGCGGGTACACCGTGCTCGCCCATGACGCCTTCGGCTGGGGCAGCAGGCGCATCCCGGTGACGGCGATGCCCGGCCGCACGAGGGCCGTCGCCGAGTTGCAGCTCGCCCAGGCAGAGGCGCAAGCGCAACGAGGAGGGCGGGATCTCAGTGAGGCCGAACGCTACGACGTCCACGCCGGCCCGCACGAGGACGCGATGGCCAAGCTGCTGGGCGTGCTGGGCACCTCCTGGGGCGGGATGGTCGCCCGGGAGGATCTCATCGCCGTCGACCTGCTCGCCAGGCGGGCCGATGTACAGGGCGGAGGGGTCGCCGTCCTCGGGCTCTCCGGTGGAGGCGCACGCGCCGCCTTGCTGACGGCGTTGAGCGACCGGGTGCGTGCGGCCGCCGTGCTGTGCATGATGGCCGCGTTCGAGGAGATCCTCGACGGCTTCGTGCACACGCACACGTGGATGATGATGAACCCGGGGATCGGGCGGGTGGCTGACTGGCCCGACATCGCGGCCGCAGCCGCCCCCCGGCCGCTGCTGGTGGGCTACGGCGAACGCGACGCACTGTTTCCGATCGCGGGCATGCGGGCCGCACACGAGCGCATCACCGCCCGATACGAGCAGGCGGGGGCAGCATCGGCCTATCGAGGGGTGTTCCTGGATGCGCCACACGCGTTCGGGCCCGAGCTGCAGGCGCGGGTGTGGGAGTTCCTGGACCAGACGATGCGCTGAGCGCGCGTCAGAGGCCGAAACCCGCCGCACTCACCTGCCGGCGAATCTGCGCGGTGAACGCGACTCCGACCTGCTTGGCCACCATCGCGAGCGCCTCGCGGTGACTGTCATAGCCGGAGGCCAGTTCCTCGGGGTCGAGCCCCTCGCTGACGGCCCACCGGCGCATGATCTCCTCGTCCGCCTCCGGGTGGAACTGCAGGCCCAGGGCGCTGCGGAGCCGGAACGCCTGGTAGGGGTACTGCAGCGAGGACGCGAGCCAGGTGGCGCTCTTGGGTAGCACGGTGATCGCGTCGCTGTGCATCGAGGGCACCGGCACGTCCCGCCCGATCGCCTCAGCGAGGGGGCCGAGCACTGGGTCCTTGTACGCGTCCGGGCGCATCCGCACCTCGACTACGCCACGCTCGGGTCCGATCGGCGCCGACACCTCGAGCTGCCCGCCACCGGCGAGGGCAAGCATCTGGGCCCCGAGGCAGATCGCCAGTGTGGGGACGTCGCGATCGACGGCATCGGCCAGCAGGTCGCGCACCGCCGGCAACCACGGGTGCTCGGCATCGTCGATCGCAGCCATGGTGCCGCCGAGCACGATCAGGGCATCGATCTCGGCAGCGGTGGGCAACGGGTCACCGGCGTCGGGTCGCACGATACGCACGTCCACGTCGGCCAGGGTCTCGGCGAGCAGGCCCAGCGGGACGTCGTCCTGGTGCTGGATCACCGTAACCATCGGAGTGACGTGTTCGAGGGAAGGATTCTGGGGCACGGCAGGCAACATAGCTCCGGATGTCGGCACAACCCAATCGGCTCGTGACAGCGGTCACAACGCCGTGTTCGTGCGGCGCAGCGCCGATGTGGTCAGGCCTGCCCTCCGGGTGTCATTGCGCCGGCGCGGCCGAACGGCGAAGATCGAGGAGTGAACCGCACCATCTCGCGCCTGCTCGCCGTCGCCGCCTCTGCCGGGATCCTGACATTGCTGACGGCGGCGCCCGGGCTGGCGGAGGAGCCCTTCCGTGTGGGAAGTCACGTGGAGGACCGCACCTCCGATGCGGTCCTCTCGGCGGATACGGACGTCGAGGCCGCGACCGAGCGGCTTGCCACGGAGACCGATCTGGACCTGTTCGTGGTCTACGTGGACTCCTTCGACGGGGCGACAGCGCAGGCCTGGGCGGACGAGACGGCCCTCATGTCCGACCTGGGGGTCAACGACGCGCTGCTCGCGGTCGCCGTCGAGGACCGCGCGTACTCCTGGTCGCTGGACCAAGGCTTCCCACTCACCGACGCCCAGGTCCAACGGGTCGCGGCCGACGCCGAGAACTACCTGGCCACCGACGACTGGTCCGGGGCCGCGATCGCGTTCGCCGACGGGCTGCGGGACGAGGCGACCGGGGGGTCAGGTGGATCGGGCGGATCGACGATCTGGTGGCTGCTCGGTGGCGGTGTGGTCGTCATCATCGCCGTCGTGGTGCTGCGCTCCTGGTCGCGCTCGCGGCGGCGGGCGGGCGCTCCAGCCCGGGGCGGCGCGTCCGGACGGCCTGCGACGCCACCGCCTCCGCCGGATTCGCTGGAGGCACAGCTGGCGCAGGTGCCGTTACCAGAGCTGGAGCAGCGGGCCGGCTCGGCCCTGGTTGCCCTGGACGACGCCGTCCGCAGCTCCGAGCAGGAACTCGCCTTCGCCGAAGCGCAGTTCGGTTTGCAGGCGATCCAGGAGTTCCGTTCGACGCTGGACGGTGCGAAGAAGCAGTTGGGTGAGGCGTTCGCGACGCAGAACCGGCTCGAGGGTGCCGGGTCTGCGACCTCAGAGTCTGAGCAACGTGCCCAGCTCATCCGCATTCTCACCCTCTGCGACGAGGCGGACCAGGCCCTGGATGACCAGGCGGAGGGCTTCGCCGAACTGCGCAATGTGCAAGCCCGCGCTCCGCAAGCGCTCGATGAGATCGAGCAGCGCGTCCAGGAGATCGCCGACACCATCGGCCCGGCCGAGCACGCGCTCGGCCAGCTGCGTGCCACGTATCCGGCCACGGCGCTGGAGTCGGTGGCCAAGGCGCCCGACCAGGCGCGTCAGCTCCTCACGGCTGCGACGGAGGCGGTGCGAGCCGGTCGCGACCGGCTCGCCGAGGAGGACCGAAGCGGGGCGGTGGCCTATGTGCGCACCGCCGAAGACGCACTCGGCCAGGCCGTGGCACTGGTCGAGTCGGTGCACCACGGCAGCCTGCAGCTGGCGGAGGCCCGCTCGAAGCTGGATCCGGCCCTGGCCTCCATCCGGGCCGACCTGGTGGATGTGGAGCGGCTCGCCGGCCAGGACTCGCGGGTGCAGGGACTGCTCCCGCGAGCGCATGCCGCGATCGAGCAGGCCGAGGCGGCCCGCGAGAGCGGGGACCCGATCGCCGCTCTCGCCGAGATCACCGGAGCCGAGGATGCCCTCGACGACGCCCTGGCACCTCACCGGGAGGAGGCCGAGTCCCGGCAACGAGCGGTCGCGAAGATCCCGGCCGGGTTGCAACGGACTGAGGACCTCATCCGGCAGGTCAACGCCTACATCGAGACCCATCGCGGGGCCATCGGCCCGCAGGCGCGCACCCGGCTGGCCGATGCGACGGATCTGCTCGGGCAGGCGCGCACCGATCGGGAGTCCGATCCTGCCCGCACCATCGAACGGATCAACAACGCCTGGCACGCAGCCTCGCAGGCACGCGACCTCGCTCACGCGGACGTACGCCGCTGGGAGGAGAGCCACCATGACGGTGGCTTCGGTGGCAGCGGATACGGCGGTCGCAGCAGCTACGGGCGGCGCGGAGGATCCGGGGTCGATGTCGGTTCGCTGATCCTCGGCGGCATCCTCGGCCAGACACTCGGGGGCGGTCGTAGCAGAGGCGGCGGGCTCGGCGGTCTCGGCGGCTTCGGTGGCGGTTTCAACGGTGGCTTCGGCGGCAGTCGCTCGCGCGGCGGCGGAGGCGGCTTCGGCGGCGGTTTCGGAGGCGGCGGTGGCCGCGGACGAGGAGGTGGTGGTCGCTTCTGAGAGGGACACCCGCCCGAGACGATCTCGGGTACTCGCACGTTGAACATCACGAGACAGACCCGACTTTCACGCGAAAGGACCGTCCATGACGGAGAAGCAGACCATCCTCGGCCGGATCGCCCAGCTCACCCGGGCGAACATCAACTCCCTGATCGACCGCGCCGAAGACCCGCAGAAGATGCTCGATCAGCTCGTGCGCGACTACACCAACAACATCGCCGAGGCCGAGCAGGCCGTGGCCCAGACCATCGGCAACCTGCGCCTGGCCGAGCAGGACTACCACGACGACGTCGCCGCCGTGCGCGAGTGGGGGAACAAGGCGCTGGCCGCCTCCCGCAAGGCCGACGAGATGCGTCAGGCGAACGACGCGGCCGGAGCCGACCGCTACGACAACCTCGCCAAGGTGGCACTCGGCAAGCAGCTGGAGTTCGAGCGCGAGGTCAAGCAGGCCGAGCCGATCCTCGCCTCCCAGAACGAGGTCGTGGAGAAGCTGAAGAACGGCCTCGCCGTGATGAAGGACAAGCTCGGGCAGCTCAAGGTGAAGCGGGATCAGCTCGCCGCACGCGCCAAGTCGGCCGAGGCACAGGCGAAGGTGCAGGAGGCCGTGTCCTCGATCAACGTGCTCGACCCCACGAGCGAGCTCTCCCGCTACGAGGAACAGGTGCGCCGTCAGGAAGCCCTGGTGGCCGGACAGGCGGAGATCGCTGCCAGCTCGCTCGACGCTCAGTTCGACGAGCTGGAGACCACCGGTGACACGCTCGAGGTGGAGGCACGCCTGGCAGCGCTGAAGTCGGGCGGTGCGGCCGGGCAGATCGGCAGCTGAGGCACGCGCCGGCTGACGCGCGACTGACGCGCCGGCCCGACGCGCCGCTGACGTCACCCCGGGCGCTTCGCGCCCCCACCCGAAATCCCTCGTCGATGTGGCTGGTCACATGACCAGCCACATCGACGAGGGATTTCTTCGTGGGGTGGTGTCGATGGCACCACCCACGCTGCGCACTACTGTGGGTCCATGTCGCAGACCCCGGACGGCCCCCGCACCTATCTGCTGGTGGACGGTGAGAACATCGACGCCACCCTCGGGATGAGCGTGCTGGGACGCCGCCCCAACCCGGACGAACGCCCGCGCTGGGATCGGATCACCGAGCACGCGCGCTCGCGCTGGGGCAATCCGGTCACGGCGCTGTTCTTCCTCAACGCCACCAACGGCCAGATGCCGATGAGTTTCGTGCAGGCGCTGCTCGCGATGGGCTACCACCCGATCCCGCTGTCAGGCGATCCGGGCGAGAAGGTCGTCGACATCGGTATCCAGCGCACGCTCGCCGAGTTGCGCTCACGGCCCGGGGACGTGCTGTTGGCCAGCCACGACGGCGACTTCCTCCCCCAGGTCGAGGACTTGCTGGACGGCGAGCGCCGGGTCGGCCTCATCGCGTTCCGGGAGTTCGTCAACCTCCAGTTCGCCGAGCTGGCCGACCGCGGCCTGGAGGTGGTGGACCTGGAGGATGACATCCACGCCTTCACTGTGCCACTGCCGCGCGTGCGCATCATCCCGCTCGCCTCCTTCGACCCGGCGCGCTACCTGTAGCAGCCGGTCGCGGAGCCGACGGGGCCGAGTTCCGACGGGTTCGCGGGCCCACACTCAGGGCCGAGCCGCTCCATGGGCCCGATAATCGGGGTCGCCCCCTCTCAGGGGTCGAATAATCGGCCCCTGAACGGGGTTGACCCTCACTTTCGGACCCTTCTCCTGGAATCGAGCACCGCGACGTAGGCAACTCCCAGCACCTTCCCAGGAAACATCCAGCCATCGCGCGCAGACTGGAGCCATGAGCACAGCACAGGACACCTCCGCCGAGGCGCGGTTGCTGGTGGTCGACGACGAGCCGAACATCCGCGAGCTGCTCTCGGCCTCCCTCAGGTTCGCCGGCTTCGAGGTGAGCGTCGCCGCCGACGGGCAGGAAGCACTGCGCCTGGCGCGCGAGTGTGACCCCGATCTGATCGTGCTGGACGTGATGCTGCCCGATCTCGACGGTTTCGCCGTGACCCGGCGGCTGCGCCAGAACGGTACGCACGTACCGGTGCTGTTCCTCACTGCCAAGGACGACACCGGCGACAAGGTGGCCGGCCTGACCGTCGGCGGCGACGACTATGTGACCAAGCCCTTCAGCCTGGATGAGGTGATCGCCCGGATTCGCGCGGTGCTGCGCCGTGCCCAGACGGCTGCAGTAGCCGAGGAGGAATCGCTGCTGCGGGTTGGTGACCTGGTGATGGACGACGATGCGCACGAGGTGCGCCGTGCCGGTGAGGAGATCGACCTCTCCCCCACCGAGTTCACACTGCTGCGCTATCTGATGCTCAATGCCGGCCGGGTGCTGTCGAAGGCGCAGATCCTCGACCATGTCTGGGCCTACAACTGGGGTGGCGACGGCGCCATCGTGGAGTCCTACATCTCCTATCTGCGCCGCAAGGTGGACGCCCCGTTCGCCGAGTCCTCACCGTCCGGATCGTTGATCCACACCAAACGCGGCGTGGGGTACGTACTCCGTGAACAGTGAGGCACACGACGAGCCGGAGCAGGAGCCTGCCCAGCAGCGCGACACTGCCCTGACGCGGATGCCGCTGCGGGTGCGCCTCGTGATGATCATGGTGGCCCTGCTCGTGGCGGCGCTCGTGGCCACCGGCGTGGTGACGATGACGCTGCTCAAGCAGTCCCTGATCGCCCAGGTCGATGACAATCTCGACAACGCCGTCCAGTTGCTGGAGAACCGTGGCCCGTTCGACCCGCAGGACGAACGGGAGCAACCGGTCACGACCTACTACGTGCGCGTGCTGGCCGCCGACGGCTCCACGTTCATGGACATCCCCGCCACCACCGGGACCGACGCAGTGCCCGATATCCCGTCGGTCACCTACGAGCAGCTCGACACTCTGGCAGGCAAAACCCAGACCATCGGTTCCGTCGAGGGCACCTCCATGTGGCGGATGGTGTTGCTGCGGGGGTTCGTCGGCCAGGACACGCCCGTCACCGTAGCCGTCGCCCTCCCAATGGACGATGTGACGGCGACCCTCGCCCGGATGCAGCTGTTCACCCTGCTCGTGGGCCTGGGCGTGGTGACCCTCGCTGCCGCCGCGGGGTACGTCGCCGTGCAGCGCTCCCTTCGCGGGTTGCGTGACATCGAGGACACTGCCGCCGCCGTCGCCTCCGGAGATCTCAGCCGCCGCGCCCCGGTCGCCCCCGACACCACCGAGGTGGGCCGCCTGGGGATGTCCTTCAATGCGATGGTGGCCAACTTGGAGACTTCCTTCGCCGCACAGGCGGCTTCCGAGGCGCGGATGCGACGCTTCGTCTCCGATGCCTCGCACGAGCTGCGCACACCGCTGGCCTCGATCCGGGGCTACGGAGAGCTCTACCGCATGGGAGCCGTACCGTCGGCGGAGCTGGCCACCACCATGGGGCGGATCGAGAGCGAGGCGATCCGGATGGGGTCCCTGGTGAACGACCTGCTCGCCCTCGCACGCCTCGACGAGGGCCGGGACCTGCACCGCGACGACGTGGACCTGACGGCGATCGCACGGGACGCCGTCGGGGATCTGAAGGCATTGGACCCCTCCCGCCCGGTGGAACTGATCGCCTCCGGGCCGGTGCGGGTGACCGGCGACGCCGACCGGCTGCGGCAGGTGGTGACCAACCTCATCGGCAACGTCGTCCAGCACACCCCTGCCGGCACGCCCGTCGAGCTGCACGCGGGCACGATCGACGGCGATGCGATGCTGGCGGTCGTCGATCATGGCCCTGGTGTGCCCGAACAGGACGCCGACCGGATCTTCGAACGCTTCTACCGGCCCGACACCTCCCGCACCCGCTCCTCCGGCGGCTCTGGACTGGGCCTGGCGATCGTGGCAACCATCGTGGCCGCGCACGGCGGAACCGTCGCACATCAGCCCACACCCGGTGGCGGGGCGACCATCACCGTCCGGCTCAGACGATCAGCGACGCCGGAGTGAACCGGATCGGGAACGGGTCGGCGACCTCGAACCCTTCCTCACTCGTGGCGCGGGCGGCCTGGCGGAACGCACCCTCGGCCAGGGCCCATGCCGTGACCGACGGCTCGTCCGGGTCGACCACCCAGTAGTTCGCACAGCCAGCGCGTTCGAGCCGGTCCTTCTTCAGCAGCAAGTCGATTCCCCGGGTCGAGGGCGAGAGCACCTCGATCGCCAGCAGCGGCGCCGTCGGGAGGTCCCGCGCCGTGAACGCCTCCCGTTGGGCTACCAGCAGGTCCGGCTGCATCACCGTGTCGTCCGCGAGTGCCACATCGAAGGGCGCAAAGAGGACCTCGACGGCGCCCGTGGCAGCGGCGCGCAGCACGAGGTGCAGGTTGCCCAGGGCCCGCTGATGGATGTGGCGCGGCGCCGGGCTCACGATGAGGACCCCGTCGATGAGCTCGTAGCGGTGCCCGTCATCGGGATCGAGCGCGTCCAGGTCGGCGCGCGTGAGTGGCCGTCCGTGCGGCAACCCGGGCGCCCGCGTGGTCATAGCAGTCATGGTAGTCAGTCCCTTCGGTCACGACAGCATGAAACCGCGCGCCACCCGCACTTCGCCGGACCGGTCCGCCCGGGTTGTGGACAGACCAGCATCTACCCAGCCCCGACGCTCACCCGCCCCGGATCCAACCGCACCCCCACGGTCGCCCCCACTTCCAGACCCGGCGCCACCTGCGCCGGGTCGACGTCGGCGAGCAGCTCCGCACCGTCGGCACCGTCGGCATGGATCAGGCGCGCCCGAATCCCGCCCGCGGCGGGTTCGAGCCACCGCACTCTGGCCGGCACGCCGTCACGCTCACCGGTCACCACCACGGCGGCCGGCGGCACACGCACGGCGCACCGGACGCCGTCCGGAATCTCCGACGGCACCGGCCCCCAGACGGTGTGCACGTTCCCGCCCCGGGCGCGGCCTGGAACGAGCGTCACGCCCATCAACGCCGCGGTGAACGCGGTGGCCGGGGCCGCCAGCACCTGCGCGACCCGGCCGTGCTCGACCACCTCTCCGTCGCGCAACACCATGATCTCGTCGGCGAGCAACGCGGCGTCGAGGATGTCGTGGGAGACCACGATCGCCGTGGTGCGGGTCGCGCGGAGTTGATCCCCGAGCAGCTGGCGGATCTCCGGTGCGGCCTCGGCATCCATAGCGGCCAACGGTTCGTCCAGCAGCAGCACCTGCGGCTGCGCGGCCAGCGCCCGGGCGAGCGCCACCCGCTGCCCCTGCCCGCCGGAGATCGTGCTCGGACGCCGGTCCCCCAGGCCGGCCATCCCCACCCGTTCCAGCCACCGTGCCGCCGACTCACGGGCCGGACCCCGGCGCATCCCCGCCGCCCGCGGACCGAAGGCGACGTTCTCCAGCAGACTCAGGTGGCCGAACAGCAGCGGGTCCTGGCCGAGCAGCCCGATCCCACGCCGCTCCGGCGGCACATGGAGACCGTCCCCGGTCAGCACCCGCTCTCCCAGCCGCACCGATCCGGATGTCGGTCGCGCCAGCCCGGCCAGCACCTGCAGCAGGGTCGACTTGCCGGCCGCATTCGGCCCGACGACCGCCAGCACGCGCCCAGCCGGGACCTCCAGCTCGACGTGGAGCCGGAAGTCGGGGCGCTCCAGGCTCACCTCGGCGTGAAGATCACTCACCAGGCCTCCCGGCGGCGCCAGTCCCGCAACCCGATGAGGATCACCAGCGCGACGACCACCAGCAGCACGGCGAGCGCCAGGGCCGAGTCGCGGCTGACCCCGGCACCATTGAACGCGGTGTAGATGGCCATCGGGATGGTCTGCGTGCGCCCGGGGGCATTCCCGGCGACCATCGCTGTGGCGCCGAACTCCCCGACGGCCCGCGCGAACGCGAGCACGGTGCCGGCGATCAGCCCCGGCATGGCCCGTGGCAGCGTGATCCGGCGCAGCACCGTCCACCGGCCGGCCCCGAGAGTCGCGGCCACCGAGGCGTAGCGCCCGCCTGCAGTCCGGAGCGCACCCTCCAGGGAGATCACCAGGAACGGCAGCGCCACGAACGTCTGCGCCAACACCACCGCCGCCGTGGTGAACGGCACGGAGATCCCGACGGCGACCGTGGCCTGCCCGAGCCAGCCCTGCCTGCCGAACAGGTACAGCAAGGCGAGGCCGCCGACGAGCGGCGGCAGCACCAGCGGGAGCGTCACCAGCACCCGCAGCACGGCCGCGACCGGTCCAGGTGCGCGGGCAAGGACCAGTGCGAGCGGGATCCCGAGGATCAGGCAGCACCCGACGGCGACCAGTCCGGTCCGCAGGGAGAGGCTCACCGCGGCGAGTGCTTCCGGTGAGGTGAGCGCCTGCGGCGCACCCGCCCAGTCCACCCGGGGCAGCAGCGCGAGCAGCGGGAGGGTGAGCAGCGCGACGGCGACGACTGCGGGAGCCAGGAGCACCGGCGGGATACGACCGCCGGGTTCGCGTGCCGGGCGCGGGCTGCTCACCGGGAACCGAACCCGTAGTCAGCGAGCACCGCAGTGCCGCGTGCGGAGCCGAGCAGCTCCAGGAACTCGGCACCGGCAGGGCCCGCGGTGGTCAGCGCGGCGGCCGGATAGCGGTTGACGACTTCCTCGGCGTGTTCGGGCACGATCGCGTCGAGCTGGTCCTCACGGGAGGCGACGTCAGTGGCGTAGACGAGGGCGGCGTCGGCTGCGCCGGACGTCACGCGCTCGGCGGCTGCGGTGACATTCTGCTCGAGACTGAGGGGATCCACCTCAACCTGGTTCAGCTGCAGCAGCGTGGCGGCGGCGTCGCCGCAGGGCACCTGGGGTGCGCACAGAACGGTGTCGACATCTGCGAGATCGGTCAGGGAGGCGATACCGGCAGGGTTCCCTTCGGGGACGGCGATGACGAGACTGTTGGTGGCGACGACATGGGGCTGGTCGACCAGCCCGGCTGCGGTCAGGTCGGCCATGGTGGTCTCGTTGGCGGTGACGATCACATCCGGGGCGGCACCCTCGCTGATCTGGGTGACGAGAGTGGAGGACCCGTCGAAGACAGCGGGTTCGACGCTCACCTCGGGGTGGTCGGTGGCGTACTCGGCGAGCAGGTCGCTGACGGGCCCGGCCAGGGAGGCTGCGGCGTAGACGGTGAGAGATTCCGCTGGTTCGGGCGCCGCGGCGGTGCCGCACCCGGCCAGCCCAAGGAGACCAGCGACCAGGGCGGGCACGCCGACGGCGGCGAGCCTGCGCCGTCGTGATGTCATCTCGGCGCCTCGACGATCACCGTGGTCGCCTTGACCACGGCGGCGGCGCGGGAGCCGACCTCGAGGCCGAGATCACGCACGGCTTCCGAGGACATCAGCGAGACGATCCGGAACGGCCCGCACTGGAGTTCCACCTGGGCCATCACAGTGTCGGTGGTGATCGCGGTGACCAGGCCCTCGAGCCGGTTCCGGGCGCTGGAGACGCCGCTCTGTCCCGGCCCAGCAGGCACAGCGGCTCGCTGCTGCGCCCACCGCGCGAGCGCCTCCCCTGGCACGACCGCGCGGCCGGACTCATCGGTAGCGGCGGGAAGGTCACCGGCGTCGATGCGGCGGCGCACGGTGTCATCGCTCACCCCGAGCAGGGCGGCGGCTTCGCTGATCCGGAAACGCGGCATGATCTCATGCTACGTTCCGCATCTGCGCTACCAGGAACGGAGGTCTCACGAACCTGAGACAAGCAGCCCACCCTCGCGCGTCCGTTGCCCCGGACGTGCCGGACAGGCCTGTGGATGGCGCCTGCACTGATCCCTGGTGTGCTCCTACCGTGCTCCTATGGGCTCCCAAGCACTACAGGACTGGCGGGGCGTTCGACGCGAGCGGCTCGACAAGCTCGTCGCTGCCCACCGCGCAGTTGCGGGTGCCGGGCCCGGGCGGCGGTGGGTCACAGAGGAGATCAACCACGCGTTGCTGATCCGGCTGGCGTCGGAGTTCCAGGGGTTCTGCCGCGATCTGCACGACGAGTCCGTTGGACGTTTCGTCTCCCTCGGGGTTCGCAACCATCCCGACATCACGAGCATCGTGAGGCTCAGCCTGATGGGCAGTCGACGAATCGACCGCGGAAACGCTTCATGGGGCAACGTGAAGCACGACTTCATGAGCAGCCTGGGGATCGATCTGGCGCGCAGCCTCAAGAACCAAGCCGTTCAGTACCCCCACTGGGTGCGCTACTTGGAGTGGCTCAACGCCACCAGGAACGCACTCGCTCATGCCGACGAGGAGAAGCAAGCGCTCTGTGCCGAGCAGCACCCGCTCACGCTGGCCACGTACCGAAAGTGCCGTGCAGCCGTGAACGCAATCTGCACCCACATGGACCGGTCCCTCGACGTACACTTGAGCGATATACGCGACTCCACTCGCGACAGGAGCACACGATGAGCAAGACGACCCAGAAGCAGCCTCTGACGCTCAAGTCGTTCAAGCGCGGTGACCTGGTGCTGGCCCAGCTGGGGGTGGAGCGGCGACGGGCCACCGTCATCGAGGTGACGCGCCAGTTCGTGCGCGTACGCTTCTCGGTCGACGAACTCCCTGAAGAGGACCACCCCACCTCGATCTACAAGCCCGACGAGCTCGAGTTGATCTCGGAGTAGGGTCACCCGATCCGAGGCGGCCGACCGGTCGACGACGTACGGTCAGGTCATGAACATCACCGACGAGTCCGTTGCCCTCATCTCAGGCGGTGCCTCCGGCCTCGGCGAGGCCACGGCCCGCAGGTTCATCGCCGACGGCGCCCGCGTCGTCTTGCTGGACCTGCCCACCTCCCGCGGGGCTGCTCTGGCCGAGGAACTGGGCCCCGTCGCAAGCTTCGCCCCCGCAGACGTGACGGACGAGGGACAGGTCAGGGCCGCCGTCGAGCAGGCGACGCGACGGGGAGAGCTGCGGGCCGCCGTCTGCTGCGCCGGAGTGGCCACCCCGGGCCGGATTCTCGGCAAACAGGGGATGCTCCTCCTAGCCGAGTACCGGCGGGTAGTGGAGATCAACCTGATCGGCACGTTCGCGGTGCTGGAGGCCGCCGCGGAGGCGATGGCCGGCAACGATCCGCTGGACGGCGACCGCGGGGTGATCGTGATGACCGCGTCCGTGGCCGCCTTCGACGGGCAGATCGGTCAGGCGGCGTACTCCTCGTCCAAGGGCGGGGTGGCGAGCCTGACGCTGCCGGCTGCCCGGGATCTCGCGAGCCGGGCGATCCGGGTGATGACGATTGCCCCCGGAGTGTTCGAGACGCCGATGATGGCGGGCCTCGGGGAGGAGGTGCGTGAGTCGTTGGAGGCACTGGTACCGCACCCCGCACGCCTCGGCCGACCCGCGGAGTACGCCGACCTTGTGGCACACATCGTGGCCAACCCGCTGCTCAACGGTGAGGTGATCCGCCTGGACGGTGCCCTGCGGATGCCGCCGCGGTGAATCCAGGGCATCTGCACCCTGGCACCACCCTCGTGGCAGGATCACCGGCACTCACTGACGCAATCGACGGCCCTCAGCGAACCTGTGCCACATCTGGCACGGCATGGCTGTGGGCAGTCGTCTGTGTTCGCACATCGGGCGGAACCGGCCGGGCTAGGCGAGCGGCTACCCGGCCTACCCTGGCCCACAGTGCCCAGCCCCACGCGCCGCGGCGCGCCACGAGCCGACTACCGTAGGACCATGCCGCTACCGCCGCTCGTCGAACCGGGTCCGGCGCTCAGCCGCGCCGAGACCGACCGTCTCTCCCGCCACATCCTGCTGCCGCAGTTGGGGGAGATCGGGCAGCGTCGGCTGCGCGGGGCCACCGTGGCGATGGTGGGCGCCGGGGGGCTCGGCTCCCCCGCGCTGATGTACCTGGCCGCTGCGGGGATCGGCACGCTGCGGATCATCGATCACGATGTGGTCGAACGGTCCAATCTGCACCGGCAGATCGCCCACGGGGTCTCCGACCTGGGCCGGCCCAAGGTGGACTCGGCCGCCGCCACCCTGTGGGAACTGGCGCCGGACCTGACCGTCGACCGTCGAAACGAGCAGCTCACCGCCTACAACGCCGATGATCTCCTACGTGGCGCGGACGTGGTGCTCGACGGCACGGACACGTTCGCCACCCGGTACGTGGTCGACGACGCCTGCGCGCGGCTCGGTCTGCCGCTGGTGTGGGGGTCGGTCCTACGTTTCGATGCGCAGGTCTCGGTGTTCTGGGCGTCTCCGCCGCAGGGCCGGGATCCGGTGCGGCTGCGTACCCTCTTCCCACACGAACCCGGCGAGGGTGAGATCCCCTCGTGCGCCGAGGCCGGAGTGCTGGGTGCCCTGTGCGGGCAGGTGGGCGCGGTGATGGCACACGAGACGATCAAGCTGATCGCAGGGATCGGGGAACCGCTGCTGGGCCGGGTACTGGTGCTGGATGCGCTCAACGCCCGGTGGAGCGAGGTGCCGCTGCGGTCCGGATCCACCACCGGCTCCCCCGACGAGCGTGGCCTGAGTGTCGATGTCAACGCGAGTTCCGACACTGAGCCCACCCTCGGCGCACCCGGGCGGCCAGAATCGCCGCCCCTCGCCCGCCTCACCCCCGCCGAGCTCGACCGTCGCCTCACCGAACGACGCCACCGCCGCGACGACTTCATCCTCCTCGACGTGCGTGAGCCCGAGGAGTACATGCGCTCCTCCATCCCGGGCTCCCGCCTGGTCCCCCTGGCGCGCGCCCTCACCGAGGCCGGCCGGGCCGAGATCGGCGAGACCCCGGAGGTGATCGCGTACTGCGCCCTCGGACCGCGCGCCGAGCAGGCCGCCACCGACCTCGCCGCCCACGGGTACGCCGTCACCGTGCTCGAGGGCGGCATCGCCGCCTGGGAGAGCCGATGACCCGCACTGCGGCCGAGCACCGCCGCGCCGTCCTGACCACCGTCACCCCGCTCCCGCCGGTCACCGTAGACCTCACCGAGACCGGCGGCCTCGTCCTCGCCGAGGACGTCGCCTCCACCACGCCGATCCCGCTGTTCGACAACTCCGCGATGGACGGGTACGCCGTCCGCGCAGCCGAGCTGACCGGCACCAGCGAGCAGCACCCGCGCACCCTGGAGGTCTGCGCCGACATCCCCGCCGGCGCCACCCGGATCGCCCCGCTCGTCCCGGGTGCTGTCGCGCGCATCATGACCGGCGCCCCGCTGCCCGAGGGCGCTGATGCGATCGTGCCGGTGGAGTACTCCGACGGCGGAACCGAGCACGTGCGCCTCACCCTCGCCCCCGATGTGGGCCGGCATGTGCGCCGCGCCGGGGACGATCTGAGTGCCGGAGACGTGGTGCTGACCGCTGGCACCACCCTGGGCGCGCGACAGGTCGCCGCCGCGGCCGCCGCCGGTCACGGCCGGCTTCGGGTCCACCCCCGCCCGCGGGTGGCCGTCATCTCCACCGGCACCGAGCTCATCACCCCCGGCACCCGGCCCGAGCATGGGCAGATCCCGGACTCCAACTCCTACCTGCTCGCTGAGCTGGTGCGGCAGGCCGGCGCTGAGCCGGTGCGCATCGGTGCCGTCCCCGACGACGAGGCCGCGTTCGCGCGCCTGATCGCCGAGACCAGCGGCCAGGTGGATGCGATCGTCTGCTCCGGCGGCGTCAGCGTCGGCGCCTACGACGTGGTCAAGGCCGTGCTGGCACCGGAGCCGCAGATGTGGTTCGGCCCGGTCGCGATGCAGCCCGGCAAGCCGCAGGGATTCGGTCGCCTGGGCGACGGCACGCTCGTGTTCACCCTGCCGGGCAACCCGGTGAGCGTGTACGTCTCCTTCGAGGTGTTCGTCGCCCCCGCCCTGCACCGGCTCGCCGGCCGTCTGGTCCCCGAGAAGATCCCGGTGACGGCGGCCCGTGCGTGGCAGGGATGGGCCTCACCTGCCGGGCGGGAACAGTTCATGCCCGTGCGGGTGGTCACCGCCGCCACGGGAACCGACCCGGTGGAGGTGGTGCGGGTCCAGCCCGCGAGCGCCCGCGGGTCGGGATCACACCTGGTGGGCACCCTCGCCTCCGCCGATGCGCTGGCGCGCGTTCCGGCAGACGTCACGGACGTGCACGCCGGAGACATGATCGAACTGCTGGAGGGAACCGACCCATGACCGAAGCACCCCGCTTCACTCACCTCGACGACGCCGGCCATGCGCGCATGGTGGACGTGACCGAGAAGCAGCCGACGGTGCGCTCTGCGACGGCCGAGGGACTGGTGCGCTGCGCCGGCCACGTGGTCGCGGCACTGCGCGAGGGGTCGGTGCCCAAGGGTGACGTGCTCGCCGTGGCGCGGGTCGCCGGGATCGCGGCCGCGAAACGCACCCCGGAGCTGCTCCCGCTCGCACACGTGATCGGCGTGCACGGCGTCGTACTCGACGCCGAGATCACCGACGAGGGCGTCGTGCTGCGGGCCACCGCACGCACCGCCGACCGCACCGGGGTCGAGATGGAGGCCTTGACGGCGGTCAGCGTGGCTGCGCTGAACGTGCTCGATATGGTCAAGGGGCTGGACAAGAGCACCTCGATCGAGCAGGTCCGGCTGGTCGCGAAGACCGGTGGGAAGTCCGGCGACTGGCACCGGGCGGAGTAGCCCGATGTCCGACGGCGATCCCACCCCTCGGCCTGGTGCGCCGGCCGGGGTGGTGCGGGACGCCGTCGTGCTGGCCGGTGGGCGGGCCTCCCGCCTCGGCGGGGCGGACAAGCCATCGCTGGAGGTCGGCGGGCAGACCTTGCTGCACCGGGCTCTGCGCGCGAGCGCTGGGTCGCGGCGCACCGTGGTGGTCGGGCCGGAGCATCACGCGCTGCCGGACGGGGTGCTCCGCACCCGGGAGGAGCCGGCATTCGCGGGGCCGGTGGCCGCGCTGCACGCCGGTCTTCAAGCCCTGTCGGACGCGATACCGCCGACGTCACCCAGAACGGCCGGACCGGCGCCCTGGGTGCTGCTGCTGGCAGCCGATCTGCCCAACGCTGAGGAAGCGGTGGCCGACCTGCTGTCCGTGGCGGCGCATGCGGAGACAGGCACAGACGGGGTGTGTCTGCAGGACCCGGAGGGGCGCTGGCAGTGGCTCGCCGGTCTCCATCGCCGGACGTCACTGCAGAGCGCGCTCGACCGGTTGGGTCAGGTGGAGGGTGCCTCACTTCGGCAGTTGCTCTCGCCCCTGCGTCTGCGCGCGGTCACAAGTTCGGCCGGGCGCGATGTGGACACCGAGGACGATCTGCGGGCGGCGCGATCGGCCCAGCGTCTGGCAGACTCGGCACCAGCCCTGCGGCAGCGGAGAATCGAGGCACGCGATGAGCACTGATCTTCCCCCGATCGACGCCTGGGTGCAGCATGTCTGCACCCAGTTGGACGTTCATCCGGGCCTGGTCGACCTGCGGCCGTTGCTGGATATGACCCGCGACGTCGCGCACCAGGTGGATCGTCCGGCCGCACCCGTGACGGCGTTCATCGCCGGCATCGCCGTCGCCTCCGGCGGTGACGCGCGCGTCGTCGCGGAACGAATCAGCGAACTGGCACATGCCTGGAAGAGCGAGCAGCAGGAGGTGGACCGATGACCGAGGTGCGCTACTTCGCCGCCGCTGCGGAGGCCGCAGGCCGGCACGGGGAGTCACTGGCCGCGAACACGATCGGGGAACTGCGGGCGCTGATGGTCGAGCGGCACGGGGAGCCGCTGGAGCGGGTGCTGACCCGTTGCTCGCTGTTGGTCGATGGGGTCGTCGCGGAGAACGACACTGCGTTGGAGGAGACCGACGTGGTCGACGTGCTCCCGCCGTTCGCGGGTGGCTGAGCCTCAGACACTCGGGTGAGTGCCCACCCGCATCCGATGGGTGTTCAGATCAAGACGGATGTGCCACCATTGGTGTGAGAGCACCGCTCACATCAGGCAGCACCGCTCATGTCGAGAAGAGGCAGAATGCCCGCCCGAACCACATCGGCCATCGCCTTCACCGCCGCAGGCTTGGGATTCGTTCTGTTCCCCACGCTCCGGCCATGGTCGGATGAGGACCTGAGCACTCGCGCGGAGACCTTCGCCTCCACCGGCTGGGTCGTCTCGCACACGTTGGGCATGGCGGCCTTCATCGCCCTCGGTCTCGCGGTGGCCGCCGCCATGATCGCCGACGGCGGCCCTCGCCACCGCGATCCCCTCACCGTGGCTGCCGTGCTGGCCTGGGTGGGCACGGTGCTGGTGCTGCCGTACTTCGGGGCGGAGACCTTCGGCTTGCAGGCACTCGGCGAGTACGCCACCGGCGACGAGGAATGGCTGGCGGCCGTCTCCGAGCAGGTGCGCGGAGGTGGAGTCCAGACCGTGATGTTCGGTCTCGGCCTGCTCGCTGTGGCGGCTGCCGGCGTGGCTGTGGCAGTGCGGACCTGGGCCCACGGGCCGATCGCGCGGGTTGCCGGCGTCCTCACCGGACTGGGCCTGGTCACCTACTTGCCGCAGTTCTTCCTCAGCCCCGCGCTGCGGACCGCGCACGGTGTGGTGCTGGCGATCGGGTGCCTGCTGGTCGCGGTCTACCTCACCCGCATGATCGCCCCACTGCGCGGCCTCAACGAGCGCCGAGCGCCCGCGCAATCGGCGGACTGACCGCCTCGAAGATCTGCGGCGTCGCTGCGGCCACCATCCACCCGGTGAGCACGCGCGGGTCGTAGGCTCGGCCGTCGAGACGTCCGACGTACCCACCGGTCTCGGTGACCAGCAGCGAACCGGGCGCGTGATCCCACGGCCAGTCCTTGCGGTAGGCGAGGTAGTCGATCGTGCCGGTCACGAGGTTCGGGTAGTCCACCCCGGCGCACCACCAGGACTCCTGCATGGCGGGCAGCTCAGCCGGTGCCGCGGAACCGCCGAGCACCGACGACGTCGCACCCCGCAGTCCCGCCGGCCCGCTCTCCCGGGCGATCGGTGCCACCCGCTCACCGTTGCGGTAGGTACCGGCACCCTTCTCGGCGACCCACGCCACCTGGTGCTCGGGCTGCCAGATCAGCGCCCGCACGACCTCCGAACCACGCAGTTCGGAGAGCATCACCGCATGATCGGGTGAGCCGTTCACAAAGTTCTTCGTCCCGTCCACCGGGTCGATCGTGAAGCTGTGCTCGGCGGCGGCGAACGCCTCCAGCAGGCTCGGGTCGGCAGCCGTGGCCTCCTCGCCGAGGATCAGGGCATCCGGGTAGGCCTCCTGCAGCGCCTTGGTGAGAACCACCTCCGACTCACGGTCGGCAACGGTGACGAGATCACCGGGGCTCTTCTCGATCACCTCCTCGCTGGCCAGGGCGCGGAACCGCGGGGTGATGACGGTTGCGGCCGTCTCCTTGAGCAGATCGAGCAGCGCGGCAGAGTCCATACCCCTAACCTGCCAGAGTGGCTCGGGCCGTGTGGGTCCGTCTCACCGACCGGGTCGCACCGTTCACCCGGCGTTCAGACGCCGTCCGCCTCGGCGAGCCAGTTGCGCAGCATCGCAGCCTTCTCCCGGCGCCCCATCAGCCGGTACGCGAGTACCCAGTCGCGCGGATCGGAGAGCCACAGGCCGTGCCATCGGCGGAACGGACGCACCGGGATCGGCACAACCTGCCCGCCGTCGACGATCGCGAAATCCACCATGATGTCGATCTCCCGGCCCGTTCCTGGGTCGGTCAGCTCGAACAGCGCACGGGTGGCGAACCTGGTGCTGTCACCGGCGACTTCCTGGGCAGAGAGGCCCAGCCCCTCGGCCACACCACGTACGAGGTCCGGGGCGACGTCGGTGAGGAGGTCCCAGTCGTTGACCGCCACGTCGAGGCCGAGAGCGCGCAACAGACCAGATCCGCCGAGCGCCACGGTGCCATGGGCGACGAGTGCGTCATGGAGCTGCGGGAGAACGCCCAACTCCGGCGGCACCTGCGGTGCGGGAGTCTCAGCCACCGATCGCACTCATCGGCCGGTCCGGCTGCAGGAAGCCGGGATCGTCGATCCCGTGGCCCGGCAGCTTGCCGGCGATGCACCGGTGCATGAGTGCGGCCACATCATCGTCACTCCCGCCGGAGCGCAACACCGTCAGCAAGTCCGACTCTTCCCGTGCGAACAGACAGTTGCGCAACTGTCCGTCAGCGGTGATCCGGACCCGGTCGCACGCTCCGCAGAACGGTTTCGTCACCGACCGGATGACGCCCACAGTGGTGGGGCCGCCGTCGACGAGGAACCGTTCCGCAGGCGCCGCCCCACGCCCGGGAAGCGGAGTGAGTTCGAACGCCTGCTCCAGCTGCGCCAGGATCTCCTCCCCGCGCACCATCGCCACCCGGGACCAGATGTGCCCGGCATCCAGGGGCATCTGCTCGATGAACCGCATCTCGCACCCGGCGCGGGCAGCGAAGCGCACCAGTTCCACGAGCTCATCGTCGTTCACGTCCCTCATCGCGACGGCGTTGATCTTCACAGGGTTCAGCCCGGCCGCCAGCGCCGCATCGATCCCGGCGAGCACATCCTCGAGCCGATCGCGGTGGGTGAGTTCGTGGAAGCGTTCCTCGTTCAAGGTGTCGAGGCTGATGTTGACCCGCGCCAGGCCGGCATCGGCGAGATCGGCGGCCACCCGCGGCAGCGCCATCCCGTTCGTGGTCATCGAGACCTCGAGTTTCCCGGTGGCCCCCTCGATCGCCGCCATCCGGCGCACCACGTCCACCGCGTCCTGCCGCAGCAGCGGTTCCCCGCCAGTCAGCCGGACCTCCACGATGCCCAACGCTGCCGCCACCTCGGCGACACGTACGAGCTCATCGGTGGTGAGGATGTTGTTCTTGCTCAGCCACGGCACGCCCTCAGGCGGCATGCAGTAGGCGCAGCGCAGATTGCACTTGTCCGTCAGAGAGATGCGCAGATCCCGGTGCACCCGGCCGAAGGAGTCGACCAGGGGCCGGGCGAGGTGTTCGGATACCATCAGAGCGCACCCACCCACGTGTGCGATCCGTCCGCCAGCACCTGCTTCTTCCAGATCGGCAGCTCGGCCTTGACGGTCTCCACCAGGTCCCGGCAGGCATCGAACGCCGCCGCCCGGTGGGCTGACGCCACACACGCCACGATCGCTGCGTCCCCCACGCCCAGTTCACCGGTGCGATGGCTGACGGCGACGCGCACCTGCCCGTACCGGCCGGCCACGTCCGCGGCGATCCGCTCCAGCGTCTCCTGCGCATCCGGATGCGCCACATACTCCAGCAGCACGACGCGTCCGGCGGCATCCGGGCTGTGGTCACGCACCGTCCCGACGAAGCACGCCATCGCACCGTCCGCGGGCCCGGTCACGGCGTCCTGGTGGGCGCCCACGTCCAACGGTTGTGCGGAGATCGTCGCGCGGACCACCGGTGCCAGATTCGATGGGGAACTCACGCGTGATCACCCCCGTCCAGCTGATCGAGCAGGTGCTGGATCAGGGGCAAGATCACGCGCACGGCTGCGGTGGCGCCCCCGACCGAACCGGGTGCGTTCACGACCAGGGCCTGCCCAGCCACCCCCGCGAGCCCACGGCTGAGGACTGCGGTGGGGACGTCGTCGGCGTCCTGCCTGCGGATCTGCTCGGCCACCCCGGGAAGCTGCCGTTCCAGCACACGAGCGGTGCCCTCCGGCGTCAGATCTCGGGGTGAGACCCCGGTGCCGCCTGTGGTCAGCACCACCCGGGTTCCCTGGGCCAGCGCGGAGCGGATGGCGTTCTCGACCGTGTCCTCCCCGTCCGGGATCAGCAGCACAGGTGCAACGGCGTAGCCCGCCTCGGCGAGCATCGCGGCAGCCGCGGGCCCCGACCGGTCCGCCCGCTCACCGCGGGCGCAACGGTCCGAGACCGTGATCACGGCGGCCGGAACAGCTGCTGACATGGTCCCAGCGTAGTCGCGGGTGGGCCTGCTCCCCGCTGGCGCAGATGACATGGCGGTAACAGTTGGCGCCGGGCCCCCGCTCGTCGGTCCGAGAAATGGCTGTGCGGGTCTACGATGACGTGAACCTGTTCTCCGAACGAGGAACGTGAGCGTGATGGGCGTCGTTGACGCACCGGGATGGGTACTTGCGGCATGGCGCCGGAGCCTGGAGGCCGTGGGTGCCACGGCCGACCGCGAGGCGATCGAATCCTGCGGTGAGCGGCTGATCGAGCGTTGGTCCGATCCCAGCCGGATCCACCACAACCTCAAGCGGCTCATCGGGGTGCTGGCCCGGGTGGACGAGCTCGGTCCCGAGACCCACAACCCGGACGTGGTGCGGATCGCGGCCTGGTTCCACGGTGCCGCCTTCGACGCGGCCGCCCGCCAGGCCTACGCGCACCGCGGCGGTGTGGACGAGATCGCCTCGGCCGACCTGGCCCGCGCGGAGCTGACCGAGTTGGGCGTGCCGAGTGACGTGGTCGACAGGGTCTCGGAGCTGATCATCGCCATCTCGCGGCACTCCGCACCGAAGGGTGATATCGACGCCCAGGCGCTCTGCGATGCCGACCTGGGCGGGCTGGCCGCCGAACCGCAGCGCTACCAGGCCTACCGCCGTGAGGTGCGCGAGGAGTACCGCCACATCCCGGACCGGGACTACCTGGAGGCCCGGCTGGCGATCGTGACCAAGTTGCTCGGCCGGAACAATCTGTTCGCCAGCCCACTGGCCCAGTCGTGGGAGGACGCCGCGCGCGAGAACCTCACCGCCGAGCACGACCGGCTGACCGCTGCACTCGCCGAGATCCCGGCCGCCGGTAGTGCCGATGCCGAGGCGACACTGGCCGAGGAGGAGCGGCCGGATCTCGAGGACCACGACCGCCCGGCCCCTGCTCATGCGGACCCCGAACAGGAGTCCGAGTCCGAACAGAGGTCTGAGGCCGAGGAAGAATCCGACGCAGAACGGACGGCATCACGTGCCGGTCAGGGCGAGCAGGTGGAGGACCGCTCGGACGCGGGGACCGTACCGTCGCTCAGCCGCCCCCCGAAGATGCCGGCTATCAAGTACGGGCGGCGCGCTTCCCGCCAGTGAGGTGGGAAGCATCGGTGCAGGTGCTCATTCTGCCGTGGGTGCCGATTCATGCGTGTCGATGCACATGCATCCACAACCCCCACGACGGCGCACCTCACCTGTGCGCCCGTCTTCCTAGCCTCCTGGTACCGGGCGCGCACAGGGCCGCCCGGAAGACGAGGAGGACGAGATGGCACAGTTCCAGGTGGACAGCGCGGAAGTGGCGCGGGCGGGTGCGAGTGCCCGGGTGTCGGCGGCGGCGATCCGGACCGAAGTAACGAACATGATGCGGCACCTCACGTCGCTGCAGAGCTCGTGGCACGGCAGCGCCGCGGCCTCGTTCTCGGCGCTCATCACTGACTGGCGTGCCACGCAGCAGCAGGTGGAAGCATCGTTGGAGCAGATCTCGCTGGCGCTGGACACCGGCGCCCGTGAGTACGAGGCTGCCGAGACAGCGAACACCAGACTCTTCGCCCGCTGAGCGGGTCGGCTCGCCCCGGATCTACGCTGAGGAGGTGGCCATCCTCATCGACCCGCCGCTGTGGCCGGCGCACGGCACCTGGTTCTCGCACCTGGTCTCGGACGTCTCGCTCGCCGAGTTGCACGCGTTCGCCGCAGCGGCCGGGGTCAGCACCCGGGCCTTCGATGCCGACCACTACGACGTGCCCGCGCGGATGCACGACGATCTGGTCACGCGCGGCGCAGTGAGCGTTCCGGCCGGCGAACTGATCAGGCGCCTACGGGCGAGCGGGCTGCGGATCCCGGCACGGCAGCGCCCGCACTACCGCCGGGCCGCATTGCTGAACCGCTGGGAGCGGATAGTGCCCGAACTCGCGCCAGGCACAGCCATGACCACGGGGAACGACCTGCTCGACCGGTGGGAGGAGACGCATCGCAGCTATCACACGAGTGCGCACCTGCTCGATGTGCTGGAGGCGCTGGACCTCCTCTGCGCACCCGCGACTGCGCCGCGGCCGGTGTTGCTCGCTGCCTGGTTCCACGACGCCGTCTACCGCGGAGTCGCCGGTGCGGACGAGCGGGCGTCCGCCGAGCTGGCGCAGTCCACGCTCGCCGCGGCCGGTCTGGAGCGCATGGAGATCGACGAGGTGGTGCGTCTGGTGCTGCTCACGCGGGGCCACTCCCCCGGGCCCGGCGATACGAACGGTGCGCTGCTCTGCGATGCCGACCTGGCGGTCCTGGGCCGGGACGAGGCCGGCTACCGCCGCTACCTGCGGCAGGTGCGGGCGGAGTACGCCCACGTCACGGACGCGGACTGGCGGACGGGTCGCTCCGCCGTCGTGAAGCACCTCCTCGCTCAGGAACCGCTCTTCCGCACGACGGTCGGTGCCGCACGGTGGCAGGAGCAGGCGCGCACGAACCTCGAGGCGGAGCTGCGCGGGCTCTGAGCTACCCGGAGTTGCTGGCGGCCGGCGGAGAACGGTGCCGGCAATGCGAAAGCCCCCGGCTCCGCAAGGGAACCGGGGCCTTTCGGCAGGGTGCTGAGCTCAGCGGCTCAAGCGGTGCCGGCTTCTCAGAAGCCTTGCCCGCCCTGGCTTATCAGAAGCCCATACCGCCCATGCCACCCATGTCGTCGCCACCAGCCGGTGCGGCCGGAGCCTTCTCCGGCTTGTCGGCCACGACGGCCTCGGTGGTGAGGAACAGCCCGGCGATGGAGGCCGCGTTCTGCAGAGCGGAACGGGTGACCTTCACCGGGTCGTTGATGCCGGCGGCGAGCAGGTCCTCGTACTCGCCGGTCGCGGCGTTGAGGCCGTGGCCGGTGGGCAGTCCGCGCACCTTCTCCACCACGACGCCGCCCTCGAGACCAGCGTTGACCGCGATCTGCTTGAGCGGGGCGTCCACTGCGATCTGCACGATCGAGGCACCGGTGGCCTCGTCGCCTTCCAGCTCGAGCTTGGCGAAGGCGAGCGCAGCAGCCTGGATGAGCGCGACGCCACCACCGGCGACGATGCCCTCCTCTACGGCAGCCTTGGCGTTGCGCACCGCGTCCTCGATGCGGTGCTTGCGCTCCTTGAGCTCGACCTCCGTGGCGGCACCGGCCTTGATGACCGCGACACCACCGGCGAGCTTGGCGAGGCGCTCCTGGAGCTTCTCGCGGTCGTAGTCGGAGTCGGAGTTCTCGATCTCGGCGCGGATCTGGGCCACGCGTCCGGCGATGGCGTCGGCGTCGCCGGCACCCTCGACGATCGTGGTCTCGTCCTTGGTCACGACGACCTTGCGCGCGGTACCGAGCACCTCGAGGCCGACGTTGTCGAGCTTGAGGCCCACGGTCTCGGAGACGACCTCACCACCGGTCAGGATGGCGATGTCGTTGAGCATGGCCTTGCGGCGGTCGCCGAAGCCCGGGGCCTTGACGGCAACGGACTTGAAGGTGCCGCGGATCTTGTTGAGCACCAGGGTGGCCAAGGCTTCGCCCTCGACATCCTCGGAGATGATCAGCAGCGGCTTGCCGGACTGGATGACCTTCTCCAGCAGCGGCAGGACCTCCTTGACGTTGGAGATCTTGCCCTCGACGAGCAGGACGTAGGCGTCCTCCAGGACGGCCTCCTGGCGGTCCTGGTCGGTGACGAAGTAGGCCGAGAGGTAGCCCTTGTCGAAGCGCATACCTTCGGTCAGCTCGAGCTCGAGACCCAGCGCCTGGGACTCCTCGACCGTGATGACGCCTTCCTTGCCCACCTTGTCGAGGGCCTCGGCGATCAGTTCACCGATCTGCGGGTCACCGGCGGAGATGCCAGCGGTGGCCGCGATCTGCGCCTTGGTGTCGACCTCGGTGGCCGAGGAGAGCAGCTGCTCGGTGACGGCGTCGACAGCCTTCTCGATGCCCCGCTTCAGGGCGATCGGGTTGGCGCCGGCGACGACGTTGCGCAGGCCCTCGCGCACGAGCGCCTGGGCGAGCACGGTAGCGGTGGTGGTGCCGTCGCCCGCGACGTCGTCAGTCTTCTTGGCGACCTCCTTGACGAGCTCTGCACCGATCTTCTCGTAGGGCTCCTCGAGCTCGATCTCCTTGGCGATGGACACACCATCGTTGGTGATCGTGGGAGCGCCCCACTTCTTCTCGAGGACGACATTGCGTCCCCGCGGGCCGAGGGTGACCTTCACGGTGTCGGCGAGGCTGTTGAGGCCACGCTCCATCCCGCGACGGGCCTCCTCGTTGAAGGCAATCTGCTTAGCCATTGGCGGTTCGATCCTCCGGAACTGGCTTTCGGTTTCGGTCGGCGGGACGCCCGCGACGGACGACGTCGATCCGATGCGTTCACGTCACGCACCGGGCCGGCGCCTCATCTCGCTGACCACAGTTGTCACTCTCAGTGCGAGAGTGCTAATGCCATTATTGGCACTCTCGGGCCGAGAGTGCAAGCAGCGGGACGAATCGGCTCACCGGAGGTGGGCCCGCGTGACCGGCGCGACACGGATACGTGGAGTGCGGCACCATGTCGCCGCACTCCACGTATCCGTGTCGGCCCGGTCAGCACGCCCGTCAGACCAGCAAGCAGCAGTCAAGATCGGCAGGAAGTATCAGGGTGCGAGCGAGGGCACCGGGAGCGAGAACCGCTGCGCGAGGGCGCGACGGGCGGCGTGCCATCCGGACATCCCGTGCACCCCGGGTGCGGGCGGAGTGGACTGCGAGCACAGGTACACCCCCGGGATCGAGGTGGCGTACGGATCCCACGCCAGCCGTGGCCGCGCCAGCAGCCCCCAGGTGGAGAGGGCGCCGGCGGCGATGTCCCCGCCCACGTAGTTGGCGTTGTGCTCACTCATCTGGGATGCCGGGGTGCAGCGGGCACTCACGACGACGTCCCTGAAGCCGGGCGCGAAGCGTTCGATCTGCGCCGTCACGGCCTCGGTCACGTCTCCCGGATACCAGGCGGGCACATGGGCGTAGGCCCATCCGGGGCGCAGGCCGCCCACGATCCGGCCAGCATCGGCGATGCTGGGATCAGAGAAGAGCGCCATGGGCCGCTGCGGCATCCGCCCGGCCGCGACCTCAGCCTCGGCGAACGCCATCTCCGCCCGCGTTCCCCCCAGGTGCACCGTGGCGGCGGCACCCACGCGCGGGTCCGCCCACGGCACGGGCTCGGAGAGTACGTAGTCGACCTTGGCGGCGGCGTCGCCGTAGCGGAACCGTTCGAGCGCGCGTCGCACCGCTGGGCGCATCCGATCGCCCCAGATCCGGAGCAGACCGGCGGGTGAAGTGTCGGCAAGGTAGGCGCGCGCGCGTGGCAGCTCCTTCCACGAGCGCACCTCGGCCCCGGTGACCACACGGCCGCCGTGCGCCTCCAGATCGGAGATCAGGGACGCCGTCAGGGCGCCGGATCCACCCACAGGGATGGGCCAGCCGACGGTGTGGGCGTGGGTGGCCAGCATCACGGACGTGCCGGAGGCGGCGGGGCTGGGCAGTGGGGAGATGGCGTGTGCGGCCACCCCGGTCAGCAGCGCTGGGCCGAGATCGGTGCGAAAGCGCATGTTCCAGGCGGGCGTGGCCTGTTCGATCACCCGGAGGCCGGCGCGCACGAGGGCACCGATTCCCTGCGGGTTCAACAGACCACCCGGCAGGTGGCGTCGGTCACCCAGGGCGACCTCGGTGAGCAGGTCCACATTCTCGACCAGCGGGTCGAAGAAGTTGCGCCACGCGGGTCCGTCGGCGCCCAGCTCGGCCGCGGTGCGCTCCAGGGACCGGTAGGCGATCGCTGCCTGGTGGGCGTCGATGGGCTGGGCGTAGGACGTTTCGGGAGCGATCAGCTCGACGCCGCGGGCGGCGAAGTCGAACTGGCGGAATGCCGGGCTGGCCAGGGCCAGAGGGTGCACGGCGGAGCAGATGTCGTGGTGCAGCCCGTCGGCCTGGTCGGACTCCAGCGTGCGGGCTCCCCCACCAGCGACAGGCTGGGCCTCCAGCACCAGCACGTCGAGCCCGGCGCGGGCGAGCGTGACCGCGGCGGTCAGCCCGTTCGGGCCTGATCCGATCACGACGGCGTCCGTGCTGGTGCGCACCATGCCTCCAGTCTGCCTGGTCGTGGGTGAGGGCGGGGTCAGTGCGTCACGGAGGCGCGCGCCCGTGCGGGTTCGTCCGGTGGGTCGGAGTCTGCGCCGTCGGGTTCCTCCGGTGGACTCTCGCCAGTCTCACCGTTCTGGTCACGAGCACTTCGCCAGGCCTCGCTGATCCGGTCGGCCAGCTTCCGCCAGGTGACGTCGCGGATGAAGATCGCGTCGATCGCGATCATCGCCAGGGAGAACCAGGGCAGCCCCATGAGGACGGCGATGCCGATGTGGAAGGAGGTGATGCCGAACAGCGCGATCACCCGGGAGGGTCGCCACAGCAGCGCGAGCGGGAAGATCATCTGGAGGATGATCGAGCTCCAGGAGATGATCGTGACCACGGGCGCCCACGCGGTCAGCAGGTCACTGAGTTCTGGCCAGGACCCGAAACGCACCGTCTGCAGCGGGTTGTAGATGGCGTACCCGTGCTGCCACGGCGCTCCCCCGGCCTTGAAGAGGGCACCGGAGGCGTAGACGAAGCACACGTGGCACGTCACCGCCACGAGCACGAGGTTGTGGCACAGATTGGTCAGCCATGCGGGTACCCACGGCTCACCGTTCCAGGCGCGCCGCAGCCAGGGTCCGGTCTGGGCCTCGGTGTCAGCACGGCGGCGGGCATCCAGCGACCACCGGCCCGCGGTATCGGCGAACAACAGTGCCAGCAGGGTGATGCGGAACATGTTGTCGCCCTGATCGCCCAGGGTGTCGTTCATCTCGATGAACGAGGTCCAGGCGACGAAGAAGATCGGCAGCACGATCTTCATCCGCCAGCCCAAGGTCACGAGGATCGCGAGCCAGGCGAGCGCGATGTAGAGGATGGTGAAGGACCAGTCGTTCAGCGCCACCCGGTGGAAGATGCTGAACAGCGGGATCTGCGGGAAGTCGCTCAGCGGCTGGGCTGCTTCGCCGTTCCAGACCGAGCCGCTACCGAAGGCGTAGTAGCGGGTTCGCCAGTTGGTGGCGAGCAGGCCGAGAGCGGTCAGTCCGAGGAGGATGCGGGTGACGGCGAGGCCGTACCGGGCACGCTTGGCCCCGACGAGCCAGTTCTCGGTCCAGGTCAGAGTGCGGTGTACCAGTGAGGCGACGGCTCTGTAGAGGTCGCCGACGAGTGTGCCGGTCGCACGGGCACTGGTGCGAGCAAATGTGCGGGCGCGCGACGTCATCGGGTGGACTCCTCGACGGCTGGGCGGAAGATCTCCGCGAACCGCTCGCGGGACTGACCGGGGTACTCGATCAGTCCCCGCCATCCGGTGACATAGGGCTGCACAGCAGGGCGTTCGGCATCGGGCTCGTTTCGCTGGCCGTAGGGCACCACGTTCTGGCGGCTGATGACGAACTGCACGAGGGTGACGTCCTCACCCCACATGGCGTAGGCCACCTGCGTGGCATAGGCGTTGGCCAGTTCTTCTGCCTCCATGTACTCGGTCACAGCGCCACCGTTGCCTAGCGAACGCAGCGCTGACTCCAGCCGCGGACGCCAATCATCGCCGTTGTAGTAGCCGAGTGCGACGATCTCTTCCTGCTCCTCGTCGAGGTCGAGGTAGGCGCCACGGAAGGTGCTGGCTACCTGGCTGGCCGTGATCGCTGCCCGCGGAGGAAAGAGGTTGTGGGTGAGCATGTCGAGCTCGGCTGCGGTCGCATCGACCCACTCGGTCTCGATCTCCTCACCGTCTCGGTTGAGCGTGGCACGGACCTGGAGACGGTAGTCGCCGTTGATGGGCTCAGGCGCGAAAACACTCCAGCTCTGCCCGTGCATCGGGATCATGTACCGGTGCAGAAGGTCGCCTGGGATCACCTGGCGCAACCCGGAGGCGGGCGCGATCCAGAGGAACGTGGCGAAGATGTGGAAGGCGGTGAAGAGGACCGCCGCCACCACCACGGCGCGCTTGAGGCGGTTGAGCGGTGTGCGGACCTCACCGTTGCCGGCCGTGTCCGGGCGTTCCTCCGGCCGGTCCGCGTCCTCGCCGGCGGGAGCGTCGGTCTCAGCCGCGGCGTTGTTGCTCGTCATGTCAGTTCGTTCCCCACCGGGCCATCATGCTGCAGAAAACGTCGGCGAACGAGGTTCGGTCCCGGAGCGTCGCCGCGCTCCGGGACCGAACCCCTCACTCTGTGCTCATCCGCGGTGCGGATCAGCTCACGGTCGACCGCCGGTTGCCGGTCAGCAGCAGTCCGGCTCCGAGGCAGAGGAGTGCTGCAGCGATGAGGCCGAACAACTGGTCGAGCTCGGCACCCGTCGAGGGCAACTCCGGCCCACTGGCTTCGGTCACCTCGAAGTCGGTGTCGAGGTTCTCGGCAGGAATCTCACCGGAGACCTCACCGACGAACTCCACGTGGTGGCCGCCGAGCTCGAAGTCGGCATCGATCGGGAAGGACACCGCGATGTCGCCCGACTCGTCGGCGACAGCCGCGATGTCGAACGGGGTGGAGAACACGGTCACGGTGACCGCCTCACCCGGCTCGAACCCGGAGGCGTAGGCCTCCTGCTCGACGCCGGTGCCCCGCACGATGCTCTTGTAGAGCACCGAGGCGCTGAGCTCGCCACCGTCGGCGTCGGAGTCCGCGTCGCTGGCGCTCGTCGCGTCCGCGGTGTCATCCGCGGTCGCGTCAGCAGTGTCGTCTGCCGTGGCGTCCGCGTCCGCTGATGCCGCCGCCGAGGCGTCGGTGGAGGAATCCGCCGTGGCCGCCGCGTCAGCCGCCGAGGCAGCTTCCGAAGTGGCGTCAGACGTCGAGTCCGCCGAGACCGCTGCCGAAGCGTCCGCGTTGGTGTCGGAGGTGTTATCCGCGTTCGCCGCCGCCTCAGCTGCCGCAGCAGCCGAAGCATCCGGGTCCGTGGTCGCATCCGCCGACGCATCCTGCGAGGCGTCCGTGTCCGCTGCAGTCTCAGCCGCAGCAGCCGCGGTCACGTCAGCGGCAGCCGACGTATCCGTCTCGTTGTCCTCGTCCGCCGCAGCCTCAGCCGCGGCCTCAGCCGCCGCGTTGGAATCGTCATCAGCATCCGCCGACGCCGCAGCTGACGCCGAGGCATTGGTGTTTGTGTCCGCATCCGTGGACGAGTCCGGGTCCGTCGAGGAGTCCGGGTCCGTGGACGAGTCCGGGTCCGTCGAGGAGTCCGGGTCCGTGGACGAATCAGCGTCAGCCGATGCCGCGACCGAGGCGTCAGTGGAGGAGTCAGCCGTGGCCGCCGCGTCGGCAGCCGAGGCGGACTCCGAGGTGGCGTCCGACGTGGCGTCCGCAGACATTGCAGCCGACGCATCCGCCGCCGTGTCGGAGGAGTTGTCCGCGTTCGCCGCCGCCTCAGCCGCCGCGGCAGCAGAAGCATCCGGGTCTGTGGTCGCATCCGCCGACGCATCCTGCGAGGCATCGGTGTCAGCAGCAACATCGGCAGCAGCAGCCGCGGTCACATCGGCAGCAGCCGAGGAGTCCGTGGTGTTGTCTGCGTACGCTGCGGCTTCAGCCGCAGCATCGGCCGCTGCATTGTTGTCATCGTCCGCGTTCGCCGATGCGGAAGCCGACGCCGAGGCGTTGGCGTTCGTGTCTGCGTCGCCGCCATCGTCGACAGTCGCCTGCACCGAGGAGGAAGCCAGGTCGATGCCCGTCTCAGCACCAAGGCCAGGCAGGACGTCGATCGCCAGGGCACGGACCGTGAAGGAACCCTCACCCAGGTCACCGCCCGCTGCGTTGATCGGGGCTGCGGTCGGCTGCTCGTTGATCGTGATGGTGAGCAACTGGCTCAGCAGCGGGTCGAGCACGTCGAGCTCGCCGATCACGCTAGACAGGGTGTCCTGCAGGATTCCCACGACACCTAGCACGGGGGCACCGTCGGAGTCGTCCGGGTTCAGTAGACCGTCGAAGGCTCCACCGATCGCACCAAGCACGTCAAGGATCGCCGGCTCGATGAGATCGAACAATCCGTCGGCGTCCAGCGTGACATCCGGGAGGATCGGCAGGTCGATCGTGATGCTCCCCGTGACATCGAGCACGGGGTCGTCTTCCGTCAGCCCGAGGAAGTCCCCGAGCGAGCCAGTGAGTTGGACTCCCACATCACCAGTGAGCGTGCCCGAAAGCACGTCCAGGCTCGGGTCAAGCGTCACATTGAGGTTCGTGCCCAGGATCGCGTCGTCGACGGCTTCGACGATCTCGTCGAGCAGATCGTCGAGGAGGTTCGTCACCCCGATCTGTACCTGGTCGATCTGAGCCGAGGTCAGCACCTGGGTGTTCGGGTCCAGATCGTTGAGACCATCCGGGTGCAACTGCGCCAGGTCAATGCCGATGGTCCCGTCGGCCAGGTTGATCGTCACTGCACCGTCACTGATCGAGTCCGTGAGGATCCCGTCGGTGACACCCGTCAGGTCAACGCTCGCGTTGAGAGTCGGTGAGCCCAGGTCGATCGCGAGAACGCCCGGGAGACCAACGCTTCCGACATCGATAGCGTCCAACAGGCCCTGGACTGCTCCATCCGGCCCGAGGGTGCCGTTCACCGTGTCCTCGGCGGTCCCCACGGTGTTCTGGACAGTCGTGCTCAGATCCCCGACCAGCGGGCTGCTGATGATGACCTGCGCGTCAGCGATCACATATTCGCTCGTGACGTTGTTGCCGTCGGTGACCTCCGCACGGGAGGCGATCGCTCCGAGCTGCAGGCCCACCTGATCGACGATCTCGTCCGTCAGGCCGTCCACACCGACCTGACCGAGCAGCGCGGTCAGGTCAACCGTCGCCGCCTCTGAACCGCCGCCGGCGTCAGCGTTGATCGCGCCGTCGGCGCCGAGCGCACCGGATGCGGCGATCGAAGACTGACCGTCGGGCGACGAAGCGTAGCCGTTGAGGAGTCCCGCCTCAGCACCGGGACCGAGGTCGAGCAGGCCTTCGTTGCTGCCATCGCCGATCAGCGGGATGCTGACACCGCCAACGGTGATGTCAGCGAGGCCCTCCAACACGGACACGTCGAGATCAGCGTCGTTCGGGCCCTCGTCGCTGGTGAAGCCGGACTCGGTCCGGACAGCGTCAACGACGCCGAGTCCCAGCGCTTCCAGGTCGATCAGTTCGGCAAGCGCCTCACTGTCATCGCCCGGCGCAGCAACCGCCGGCGACAGCGTGCCGGAGAGCCCAACGGCTCCCAGGGCAACTGCGGAGACCATGGCGGTCGCACCCGCCAGTGGCCGCTGCCATGCGGTGCGCGCTCGTCTGCGCGCGACATGCTTATTTTTCTGCACGTAACTCCCCCGAGCCTGTGTGTGCGTGGTGCCCGTGACCCCGATCGGGGGCCCGTGGCCATTTGCAGTTGGATGCCGCCCGCGGACAGACGACGACAGCCAGACTCTACGGATGTTCAAGGTGTATGTCACCTCACAGATGTCACAAATCGATAACGTCTCAGATCGTGAGCGTGGCGCGCTGGACGACCGGCACCGGATCCATGTGTGCCTCCGAGATACCCTCGACGCCATGTCCGGACGCCTGCTGCCCGTCGTCTGCGGCACCGTTCTCGTGGCTGCGTTGGTCGCTGTCGGACTGCTCACAACGCCGCAGACCCGCGCCGACAGCATCACCCTCTACCAGGAGGGGATCGCCCTCACTCCAGCGGGAGAGCTGACCACCGTCCCAGCCGGGGAGCACCACGCGTACCTTCCCGGCAGCCGCGTCCTCGCCCCAGACCCGGACGCCGACGAGGACACCGTTGCCGCCGCCGAGCATCTCGCCGAAGAGACCCGCACCTGGCTCGCCGCGGGAAGCCTCCCAGGAGCCGACACCCAGTTCGCCGACCTCGGCCACGACGCCCTACTCGACCTGCACGCACTGCTGCGCGGAGGAGGAGGCGCCATCGCCGGCGCCAGCACGGCCTGGCGCTACGTCTGGCCACGTGACGCCGCCTTCGTCGCCGCGGCACTCAGCGCTACCGGCCACCACCGCGACGCCTTCGAGATCCTCGACTACCTCCAGACCGTCCAGGCCCCCGACGGCTCCTTCCACGCCCGGTACACCGTCACCGAACAGCTCCCTCCGGACGACCGCGGCACCCAGACGGACGGAACCGGCTGGGGACTATGGGCTCTCGCACAGGCGATTGACGCCGTCGAGACCAACCGCGAACGCGACGCGCTGCTGACCCGCTTCGCACCGCTCATCGAGCGTTCGACGGCCTTCCTGCTCGCCCAGGTGAGTGACCGGTCGCCGCTGCCTGCGCCGTCGTCGGACTACTGGGAGCACCGCGAGACCCAGGTGACCCTCGGGACCGCCGCACCCGTACTCGCCGGCCTGGAAGCCGCCGCGCGACTGCACGATCTGCGCGGCGACACCGGCAACGCCGCCCGCAGCACCGCAGCGGCCGCTGCCCTGCGCGAGGCCATCACCGCAGAGTTCGGCACCTTCGGCTACGGCCGCTACCCGGGCCGATCCCTGCAGGACGCCGCTGCTTCCTTCGTACTGCCGCCGTTCGTGGCCGAGCCGCTCCCAGGTGCGGCCACCGCGTGGCGGGCATCCATCGAGACGATGACCCGCCCCGGAGGCGGGTTGGCACCCGGAGCAGCATGGCCGGAGACCCAGTATTCCTGGACCCCGCAGACCGCGCTCTACGCCTGGACCGCAGCCAGCCTCGGCGACCGCACACGTGCCATCGAGATGCTGGACTGGCTCGACAACCATCGCACCAGCACCGGCGCGATCCCTGAGAAGGTCGGGCCCGACGGCGCACCGGCCGCCGTCGCTCCGCTCGCCTGGACCTGCGCACTCATACTGCTGACCCTGGTCACCCTCGAACAGAACCCCTGACGGCGTCCCTCACGTTCTCCTCAGCCGAGACCGTTCGTCAGCCGACGAAGTCCGGACGCAGCACCACATAGATGCCGTTCGGCGCAGCCGCTGCGTCCTCGACCAGATCGGTGATGCCCAGCTCGGCACCGATCGCCTCCGCCTCAGCGGCGATCTCCGCATCGCGGTAGTAGATGGTGGTCGTCGCCGGCTGGCTGTAGGCGTAGTCGTCGGCCACGACGTTCGTCCACCCGGCCGCGGTCAGAACCCCCTGGTTCTCCCCGGCGAGGCCCCCCACACCAGCACCGTTGAGCACCCAGACAGCGGCGCCGAAGTCCAGGTCGGCCGACTCGTCCGTGGTGTCGGTCTCGTCGTCGGTGGGCTCCTCGGTCGCGTCACCATCACCAGCGCCGTCGGCGTCCGTCTCGGACTCGCCCTCCGCAGGCTCCTCGCTGGCTCCTGTCTCACCGCCGGTCTCCGACGAACTCACGCTCGCGGTGGGTTCCGGGTCGCCACCCGAATCCCGGGAGACCGCCTGCACCACCACGAACGCCAGCAGCGGGGCCAGCACCAGCACCACCAGGAACGGCAGCGCCTGCCGCCACCACGGCACCCGCGCACGGTGCACACCCTCGGGTGCGCGATCGGCACCGAGGGTGTCGAACTCGTCCTCGTCGTAGGGGTAGGAGGGGTCCGGGTTGCTCACGACAGGCAGGCTAACCCGTCAGCGGGCAGTCACAGCTCGTGACCGAGACGACGCGCGGAGCGCTCACGCTGACGCACGCTGCGCATCCGCCGCAGGCGCTTGACCAGCATCGGCTCGGCCGCGAGCGCCGCCGGCTCGTCGATGAGGGCGTTCAGCACCTGGTAGTACCGGGTGGCAGACATGTCGAAAAGCTCACGGATCGCGGTCTCCTTGGCGCCGGCGTACTTCCACCACTGCCGCTCGAAGGCGAGGATCTCGGCATCACGTTCACTGAGCCCGGACTCGACCGTACTGCTCGACGTGGGGAGCGGTTGCGCTGCCGCCATCGGTCCTCCTCGTGTGGTCGTCATGCATCGGACGTCTGCAAACTGACGGCCATCCTACGGGCAAACAACACGCGTGTCATTCGCCCTCGCCGCACGTCGGTGTGATAGATGCGTGTCGCCGTGGAAGCCGCTCGAGAGCCTGCGATCTCCTACCCTGGGCGGGTGGAGACGACGCCAGCACCATCGCACCGCCCCCTCGCCGACCTCGTCGACCCGGGATGGGCCACAGCCCTGGCGCCGGTCGAGAGCGACGTTCACGCGATGGGCGACTTCCTGCGAGCCGAGATCGCCGCAGGGCGCGGGTACCTCCCGGCGGGTGAGCATGTGCTGCGGGCGTTCACCCACCCCCTGGAGCGGGTGCGGGTGCTGATCGTGGGTCAGGACCCCTACCCCACCCCCGGGCACGCAATGGGCCTGTCGTTCTCGGTGCAGCCGCACGTGCGCCCGATCCCGCGCTCGTTGCAGAACATCTTCCGCGAGCTCACCGAGGATCTGGGGGTGCCGGCCCCCTCGACCGGCGACCTCACCGCCTGGGCTGATGCCGGGGTACTGCTGCTCAACCGCAGTCTCACCGTGCGACCAGGCGAGCCGGCCTCCCATCGCGGCAAAGGATGGGAGCGCGTGACCGATGCTGCGATCCGGGCCCTGGTCGCGCGCAACCAGCCGCTCGTGGCGATCCTGTGGGGGCGCGATGCCCAGTCGTTGCGCACTCTGCTCGGCCAGACCCCGATCATCGCGACCACGCACCCGAGCCCCCTGTCAGCCTCGCGAGGGTTCTTCGGCTCACGTCCGTTCTCCCGCGCCAACGCACTCCTGACCGAGCAGGGTGGTGCCCCGGTGGACTGGACCCTCCCCTAGGGCGATCACCTCCCAGGGAGGTGACCGGTCGCCGTCGGGACGGCAAAGACCTGGCGCGAGGGCACCGTCCGGGATAGGAAGGACGGGTGAGCACCTCGAGCCCGAGTCCCCCGTGGCGCCGGTACGTCGCGATCGGCGACAGCATGACCGAGGGCCTGTGGGACGAGTACCCCCACCGCCCCGGCGAGCTCGGTGGGTGGGCCGACCGGCTCGCTGCCGCGATCGCCGGACGCCAGGCCCAGCACGGCGCGGAGCCGCTCGAGTACGCCAATCTCGCCGTCCGCGGCCGTCTCCTCGGCCCGATCCTCACCGACCAGCTACCCCGCGCCCTCAGCGCCGAACCCGATCTGATCTCGATCGTGGGCGGCGGGAACGACCTGTTGCGCCCCGGAGCGGACCCGGACCAACTCGCCGTCAGCCTGGACCGTGCCGTCCGCACCGCTCGCCGCACTGGCGCTGAGGTGCTGCTGGCCACCGGTACCGATACCCGCAATGCGGGACTGCTGCGCCGGATCCGGCCCAAGGTCGCGATCTACAACGCGCACATCTGGTCGATCGCGCAGCGGCACGGCGCCACCGTGCTCGACGTCTGGGGACTGCACCCGCTGCAGGACTGGCGCATGTGGGCCGAGGACCGGATCCACCTCAGCAGCCTGGGGCACGCGCGGGTGGCCGACGCCGCGCTGGTCGCGCTGGGATTGGCGCCGGAGCACCCGAACTGGCATGTTCCGCTCCCGCGCCCGCCGGTTCGCCCGGCCACCGAGCGGCTCCGCGCGGACGCAGAGTGGATGGCCCGCGACGTGTACCCGTGGGCGACCCGCAGGCTGCGGGGGCGCTCCTCCGGTGACGCACACCTGCCCAAGCGACCCGAACCTCGTCCGGTGTCCTTCCCCGGCCAGGACGAGCGCTCCGATACCTGACGCGCACGGGTTCGAGCACGCCGAACGCAACCAGGAAACCGGCAACCGAGCCACGGAGAGCGACAGCCGCTGTCAGGGTTCCTACCCGAGCGGATTCCGCCCGCTGGCGGGCGCGAGCCTCGCAGATCAGACTGAGGGAGCATCGGAGGAGGCCCTCATGTCACAACCGGAGGTGACCGCCCGCGAAGCCCGCCGGGTGGCCGAAGAAGCACGCAGCAGTGAATTCACACACGCCTCGTTCGCGCGGGAGCTCTACCTCGGCCGGTTCCGGCCCGAGGTCCTCTGGCCGGAACCGAGCGAGTCGACCCCACCGGCCGACCCACGCGCGGAGGCATTCCTGACAGACCTGCGCCACTATCTCGACGAATACGTCGACGGAGCACGGATCGAGGCCGAGGACCACATCGACGACGAGGTACTGGCCGGGCTCGCCCGGATCGGCGCCTTCGGCATGACCATTCCACGCGAGTACGGCGGAGTAGCGCTCTCGCACGTGGACTACAACCGCGCACTGATTCTCGCCGGGAGCGCGAACCCCAGCCTCGGCGCGCTTCTCTCGGCGCACCAGTCCATCGGGGTCCCCGAGCCCGTCAAGGTGTTCGGCACCCCGGAGCAGAAAGAGACGTACCTGCGGCGCTGCGCCGAGGGCGCGATCTCCGCCTTCCTGCTCACCGAACCCGATGTGGGATCAGACCCGGCGCGGCTGCATGCGAGCGCCACCCGCACTCCCGAGGGGGACTACCTGATCGACGGGGTCAAACTGTGGGCCACGAACGCCGTGCTCGCCGAGGTGTTCGTGGTGATGGCACGGGTGCCGCCCGATCCCGACGGCGGGGGCGGCGGGATCACGGCGTTCATCGTGGAGGCCGACACGCCAGGCATCACGATCGAACGCCGCAATGAGTTCATGGGGCTACGCGGGCTGGAGAACGCGGTGGTGCGCTTCCACCAGGTGCGGGTGCCGGCACGCAACGTGGTCGGCGCCGAGGGCAAGGGCCTCAAGATCGCGCTGACCACACTGAACACCGGGCGACTGTCCATCCCGGCCCTGTGTGTGGCTGGCAGCAAGTGGTCCCTGACCATCGCCAGGCAGTGGGCGCGCGAGCGGGTGCAGTGGGGAGCGCCGATCGGCAAGCATGCGGCCATCGCACATCAGGTCGCCTTCATCGCCGCCACCACCTACGCCCAGGAGGCAGTGGTGCAGATCGCCGCCGAGCTGGCCGACGCCGAGTCGGCCGACATCCGGATCGAAGCGGCCCTGGCCAAGCTGTGGTGCAGCGAGATGGCCTGGCAGGTGGCCGATGCCATGGTGCAGATTCGTGGTGGCCGGGGGTACGAGACGGCCCGTTCGCTGGCCGCGCGTGGGGAACGCGCCGTCCCGGCCGAACAGTTGCTGCGCGATCTGCGGATCAATCGCATCTTCGAGGGTTCGAGCGAGATCATGCACCTGCTGATCGCCCGTGAAGCCGTGGACGAGCACCTCCGGGTGGCGGGCGCGCTCATCGACCCCGATGCCGACTCAGCCGACCGGGCCCGGGCAGCCGCGGACGCCGCGATGTTCTACGGCGGTTGGCTGCCCCGACTGGTTGCCGGACCGGGCGACTTGCCTGCTTCCTTCGCGTCCTACGGCCCGGCCGCACCGGCGTTGCGGTACGTCGAGCGGACCTCCCGCCGACTCGCCCGGAACACGTTCTATGGCATGGTCCGATGGCAGGGCGGCCTGGAGAAGCGGCAGGGATTCCTGGCCCGCGTGGTGGACGTCGGGGCCGAGTTGTTCGCCCAGACCGCCGTGCAGGCGCACGCCGCCCGCACCCCGGAGATCGGTAGCCGGCAGCGGCTGGCCGATGCATTCTGCCGCCAGTCCCGGGTGCGGGTGGAGCGCCTCTTCCGCGAGTTGTGGCGCAACAGTGACGATGGTGACGAGGCAGTGGCCGCACAGGTGCTGGCCGGAGACTTCAGCTGGGCTGAGGACGGTGTGATCGACCCCTCGGCGGGCACCGGCCCGTGGATCGCCACCGCCACCGAAGGCCCGTCCACTGCCGAAAACCTGGCCCGGCGCTATCGGCGGTGACTGTGAGTGCGGGTACCCCTGCTGCCTGCCGAGGCACCCGCGCCACACGGCCAGTCCGGATCAGCAGCGGTAGTTGACCGTTTGCGTCAAGCCCCACGATCCGTACATCTTCACCCACTGCGGACCGTAGGCCGTCCGGCCCTGCCCGAGGTAGGCCCGGCACCCTGCGTCGACATGGAATCCATCTGCATCCGCCCACCCGAACTTCGACTGGGTGTTCTGGCCGGGATATAGCCACCCGCGCGGCGAACCGTACGCACACGTGCCATTGCTGGCCCAGTCCCGGCAGACGACGAACGCATGAGTGGACGAGCTCGAGTTCGCGATGACGGCATCATTGAGATCGGCAGCCTGAGCTGGCGCCGGAGCAATAACGCTCACTCCGGCAACAAACGCCAGAATAGCCAGCAACTTGGTGACGAATTTCATGCGGTAACCCATTCTTCTGGAGTGGGCGAAAAATGTCGTGGATCATCACACCATCCCGGCCAACATGCCGATAGAGGTTTCCGAGAGAGTTATCTTCACTGCAATCGATTGTTTCATCGTGAGACATCGGGTGGATACGTGCCGCAATACGGGAGCCCCGGCGGGAAACAGACACGCCGGGGCTCACCGTCATTCCGACGGGCTCAGCTCTCGGGAATAGTGCGACGCTGACGGGCCACCAGGAACATCGCCATACCGCCGAAGAGCAGCGCGGCGCTGCCGGCGACCATCCAGACCGGGGTTTCCGAACCGGTCTCCGCGAGGTCGCCTCCTCCCTCCGCTGCGGTCACGGTCAGCGCGGCCGAGGCCCGTACGCCCGACTCGGAGATGAGCACGATTCGATGCGAACCCACAGCCGTCACCGGGATCGTCACCTGCGCGGTGACAGCTCCTGAGGCATCGGCCTCGACCGTTGCAAGCTCGACCGTGTGAGAGTGCAGCTCGATGCGCACGGCCTCGCCAGAAGGGAACCCGGAGCCGTTCACCTCCAGCGCATCGCCGGCAACCACTGAAGACGAGGACAACGTGACGGCAGCCGACGCCTCGCTCTCACCGGGTTCCTCACCATCACCCGGCTCCTCACCACCCGGCTCCTCACCACCGGGTTCCTCACCATCACCCGGCTCCTCACCACCGGGTTCCTCACCATCACCCGGCTCCTCACCACCGGGTTCCTCACCATCACCCGGCTCCTCACCACCGGGTTCCTCACCATCACCCGGCTCCTCACCCGCGGAGCGCCCGATCTCGAAGCGATCGATCACCCATGGGTCGATCTCGGGGGTGCGCACATCGAACGCGTACGAGACCACCTCACCGGCTCCGGTGTCCAACATCGCGAAGACCGCCAGATCGTTGCTCTGCACGAACGGCAGCGGCGTACCGTCGTCCGCGGTGAACGGCTCCACGTTCGGGACGATCGGCTCGAGCCCGCCGGGATTGCCTTGCGCAAGATAGTTCTCGTCATCCCACGGCAGCCCTGGCAGGGGTCGCGACCTGCCGCTGAGCTCGTGGTAGGCGCCGTAGGTGTTGCCGGTATTCGACGTTTCCAAGTAGTTCACACCGTTCTCCGACTCGAACCTGTTCCACAAGTGCGAGTGGCCATTGTGAACCAGATCGACCTCGGCTCCTTCGAGCAGCGGCTGCAGATCGTGGCGCAACATGTTGTCCTCGGGCGGATACTCGTAGCGGATGCCAATGACCTCGCCAGAATCGTTCGTCTCTTCGATGCGAACCGGATCAGCGAATTGCGGCATCACGTTGTCACCCAGGCCCTGCGGACTCTCGTGCAACATGACAATGCGGTACGCGGCATCTTGAAACTCATCGCTCGCGAGTTCTTCTTCAAGCCACTCGTATTGTTCGCTACCGACGGCCAGTGACTCGAAGATGTGTTCGCCGTACCCCTGCTCCAGTGGCTCATCGAGACTCGATGCCGCCTCCTGATACCTGCTGGAGGACGTCCGCTCCTCGGGATCGGCAACCGCCGTCGGGCTGCGCCAGATGCGCGTGGAGTAGAGCGAGACGAGACGGACACCACCGAAGGTCGTGGCGTAGTAGGTTTCGCCACCCGGAGAGTCGTCCGGAAGTGTGAACATCTCCTCGTAGCTCGTGGTGCTGAAGGAATTGTCCTCGATCCACTGCGCCCTAGTCTGCGGATCGTCCGTGGGGTTCACCTCCGCCGCGACCCTCTCGTACTCCGCCTCGGCGACGGCGATCGGGACGGGTGAGCCGTAGGCTGCCCCGATGCTCGCCGCACCGGCAACTCGCCCGTGCACTTCATGGTTGCCTACGGCCGGGAACAAGGGTGCGTTCTGGATGATCTCCCCGCCGTGGTAGGCGGTGATGCCGTGGTTGTCGACCCGATCGCCATTGCCCTGAAGCACCGCGAGGAAGGCGCTACCTCGGGAATCGTCGAACCATTCCGACGCGCGATCAGGATGGTTGACGAGGTCGCCGGCGAGGAAGACCCCGTCGATGTCACCGATCGTCTCTGCAGCCAGCTGGAGGTTCGCGGCCGTGTTCGCCATGGCCTGGTGGTCGCTGGTGAGCAGGATGCGCAGATCGTCGTCGGCGGCAGGGGAAGGACGCAGCGAGAAGGTGCCTGAGACGGCTGCATCCCCCGCATCGGTCGAGACGACCCGGTACGGCACGGCCTCGCCTGGGGCGAGACCATCGATCGTCGCCTCGTGGCGCCACACGTCACGGTGGACGATTCCCTCCTCCTCCGTGGGCCTGACCGCATCGGGGATGCGCGAGGAACTGTCCTCCGCGAGCCGTGAGTACTTCAGGGACTCGGCGGGGATGACGCGCACACCGGTGAAGGTCGCCCCGGCCGCGGCCTGCTGAGCCTGCTCGGCGGTCAGCGTGGCGACCTGCGCACCGAGGAGGACGACGTGGTTGCTTCCCTCGAACTCCGTGTTCCAAACCACGTGGACGCCGTCGGCGGTAGGACTCTGCAGGAATGGGTCGCTGAGCAGTGGAAGATCGCCGACCGGGTCGGTCGCCGCGGACGCGACCGGAGCACTGGATGCCGCGGTCGGCAACAGCAGCATCGGCAGAGCGGTGCACAGTGCGGCGACTGCGGTCCGGGTTCTGCGGTGGGGGCCAGACATCACGAGTGACGGTTCCTCTCGGTGCACACATAGACAGGCTTCGACGAGCCTCTCGAGGCTAGGTAGGCCAGATGGCTCGCCGACGTGCGCGCGATGAATAGGCGACATCACCGAGGTGAACGACTCCCGCACCGGTCCGGACGCGGGCTGGGCTGGTCAGGGCCGCTCAGGGCTGCTGCGACGGACGATCGCCGAACGCCGCTGTGCGCGGATCAGGTGACCGGCAGGTGCTTCGCCCACCAGCGCAGGATGTGCTCGAAGCGCGCCACCCGGTGCCGGGGCCGACCGGAGCGGCTCAACTCGTGCCCCTCCCCGGGGAAGAGCAGCAGTTCGGCCTCCACGTCCCGCAGGCGCAGTTCGGTGTACCAGCGCTGGCCCTGCTCCACCGGGCAGCGCCAGTCCCGCTCGGAGTGGATCACCAGGGTCGGTGTCCGCACCCGATCCACGTGCGCCATCGGGCTCTGGGCAGCGATCTGCTCCGGGTCGGTTCCCAGGTAGGCGTGGGGAAAGAACCACCCGATGTCGGCGGACCCGACGAAGCTGACCGGATCGAGGAAACCGCGTTCGACGATCGCCGCGGCGAACCGCCTCGTCTGGGTGGTCAGCCATGCCGTCATGTAGCCGCCGTAGGAGCCGCCGAGCACGCCCACTCGCTCGGCGTCCAACTGCGGGTGCGCTGCGAGCGCCGCGTCGAGGAAGGCGAGCACATCGACGGCGTCCCGGCCGCCGAAGCCGCCGATGATCGCCCGCGCGTGGTCCTGCCCGTACCCGATCGAACCACGCGGGTTGCAGAACACGACGGCGTAGCCCGCCCGGGTATAGACCTGCACCTCGTCGAAGAACATCGGTGTGTACTGCGCGGCCGGTCCGCCATGGATGAGCAGCAGCACGGGGTGCGGCCCATCGCCCTCGGGAATGCTCACCCAACCGTGCACCGGGTAGCCGTCATCCCCGCTCGCGATCAGCTCGACCGGTTCGACCGCGCCCGCCTCCTGCCGGAGCCGGGCGGAGAGGTCGGTCACGCGCCAGGGCGCGGCGTCCGCCGGGATATGCCAGAGGTCGGCCACGCTGTCCGGACTGCCGGCGGCCACCAGGGCTGCGCCGTCGGGCATCGCCGCGACCGCACGCGCCTCCACATGCCCGTCGAGCACAGCCACCACCGTGTCCCCGTCCGCCCGGAGCACCGGGGCGGTGCCGCGTTTGGCCCCGACGAGGAAGACGCCGTCGCCGGCAGGTTCCAGCACCCCGGTCAGAGTGAGCGTGCGCGGATCGGTGAGGCGGGTCAGACCGCTGAGTGTGGTGCCCTCCAGTGCGGCGCGGTACAACGCGGGTGAGCGGCCGATGAAATCCATCCGGTCTGGGCCCTGATCGGTGAGCAGCAACCAGAGCCGTCCCGTGGCGTCGAAGGTCACGGCACCGGGGGCGTGGGAGCCGACCTCGAGAACGGTTGCCGGGGATTGCGCCTCCGCTCGGTGATGCAGTAGGTCTCCGGCGATCGCGTCCGGAGCCGAGCGGATCGTCAGCAGGCCGGTGCCGTCCGGGGTCCAGACGGGGATGCTGTGGTCATACGGTTCGGTCGTGACCTGCGTGACCTCGACGCCTGCGACAGCATGGGGACTCTCACCGTCATCCGCCGTCGAAGGTGGGTCGGCGAGCGGGTCGAGCAACGTGGACCGGGACGAAGGAATCCCCGCGAGGAACACCTGCTGGGGCCGGTCGGCGGAGTAGCCGAGGCCGTCGGTCCGGTACGTGAGCCGGGTGATGTGGCGCGGTGCCTCGGCATCGGAACCGACGCCCTCGGCGGTGCCGTACCGGCCTTGCTCGGGCACCCGGGCCGTGTATGCGAGGCGGGTCGAGTCCGGGGAGAACATGGGCCGGCCGGACACACCGGCCGGGTGCGCAGTAAGGACCCGTGGCTCTCCGCCGTCGGCGGGAATCAGCGCGACCTGCGGCTTGCCGCCCGAGAGAGCACGAATGAACGCCAGCCACCGCCCGTCCGGGGAGAACACCGGTTCCGAGTCGTCCGGACCGTGGGTGAACGGGCGCAACTCGCCGCTGTCCAGGCTGAGGCGCCACAGCGCCGAGGGGTAGGTGTCGGCGTCGGTGTCGGGGCGGTCGATCGCCACCACGGCCCAGGTGCCGCTGGGGTGTGCGGCGGGCGTGCCGAGTTGGCGGAACAGGTTCAGGTGCTCGGGTCGCATGCAGCGAGCCTAGAACCCTCGACTTCAGAGGGTGCGGATCTGCACGGGGCCGTCCGTGGGCGCCGGTCCGGCGAGCCGTACGGCGTCGAACGGGGCGTGGGAAGGGAGCCGGTCCAGGATCCCCTGGGTCACGAGCTGCTTGGCCACCTGCACGGCGTCGGTCACCTCGGCCCCCTTGGCGAGCTCCGCCGTCACGGCTGCGGCGAACGTGCAACCGGCACCGCTGACCCGCTCCTCGCCGATCTTCGGGGTACTCACCACGGTCGTCGTCGTCCCGTCGAAGAGCACGTCGACGGCGTCCGGCCCCTCCAGCTCGACGCCACCCTTGGCAACGACATACCTCGGGCCGAGGGCGTGGATGCGCCGGGCGGCCTCCGCGAGGTCGTCCACCGATTCGATGCGCTCCATCCCGGCGAGCGTGCGGGCCTCGAAGTGATTGGGGGTAATCACCGTGGCCAGGGGCAGGATCCGCTCCCGGAGAGCGTTGTCGGTGTCGAGCGCGGCACCGGGTTCCTGCCCCTTGCAGATGAGGACCGGATCGAGCACCACATGCCGCCACGGGTGGCCGGCGATCGCGCCCGCCACCGTGTCGATCGTCCCGGGGGTGCCGAGCATCCCGATCTTGACGACGTCCGGTGCGTGGCAGGCCAGGGCCGCCTCGATCTGGTCGGCGATCACCGACGACTCGACCGGGACGAACCGGTGTGCCCAGTTCGCTGCGGGATCGAAGGAGACGATGCAGGTGAGGGTGCCGAAGCCGTAGGCGCCCAGGGTCTGGAACGTCCGCAGGTCTGCCTGGATCCCGGCACCGCCGGTCGCTTCGGAGCCGGCGATCACGTAGGCGCGTGCAGGTTCAGTGGGGATGCTGGTCTCGGACACGGCCCTACGGTACGACCCCTGCGCCGTCAGGAGGAAAACGCCGGAGGCGGGGTGAGGTTCACGGAGCCACCTGTCGGACTCGAACCGACGACCGTCCGCTTACAAGGCGGGTGCTCTACCAGCTGAGCTAAGGTGGCGCGCCCACGAGGGGCGAGTCGAGTGTGCCAGATCGGCCGGGGCTGGGCGTAATCGCTGCACGCCCCGGCCGATCGGGTCAGCGACTCTGGAGCTCGGCCAGCAGGGCCCCCTCGGTGGTCCACTGCCCGGCCGGGTCGTTCTCGTCGTTACCCCAGACCTCACCGTCGATGACGATCGTCGGTGTGCCGGAGTAGCCGTCGCGGATGGCCTGGTCGGAAGCGAGCTCCACCCACTCGTTGTAGGTACCCTCGGAGAAGGAGTCAGCCACCTCCTGGGGCACGCCGGCATCGACGGCGATCTGGGCGATCTGTTCGTCGGTGACGTCGTTCGCCTGATTCTCGAACATCGTGGCCATGAACTCTGACGCCGCTTCCGGAGCCTCGCTGGCGATGACGAGGAACGCATTCGCCGACCGGGTCGAGTTCATCGCGGCGCCGTCCAGGAAGTCCACCGGGTGGTAGACGACCGTGGCGTCACCGTCAGCCGCCGCCTGCGTGACATCCTCGCCATTGACGGCGTCAAAGGTTGCACAGTGCGGGCACTGGAAGTCGAGGTAGACGTCGACGGTCGGAGCACCCTCGTTCGGGGAGCCGACGCCGTCGGCCCCGAAGGTGATACCGCCGTGCAGGTCCGAGCCCGCAGGGCTCTCGCCCTCATAGTCCGTCAGGAGGGTGCGGCCGGAGGCCTGGTAGATCATCACACCGGCGACGGCGATCAGCGCCACCACGGCGACGACGACCACGATGAGTACGCCTCGGTTGCGCTTGTTGCGCTGATCCTGGATCTTGCGGAGACGCTCGGCCTCCTTGCGGGCGGCTTCGCGCCGCTCAGCCTTGCTGCTGGTTGCCATGGGTAATTCCTTGTCCGGCCGCTGCCGCGGCCTGCAGGTCGAACGGGTGGGGGCAGGTGCTCAGACGAGCACCGGCGGCCCGCGGCGCCACACCGGGCGTCCCTGCAGGACCGGGAGCACCGGGGCGCTGTACCAGGTGGGCCGTTCCCCCCGCGGCACCAGACGCGGTACCCGAATCTCCCCCGGGAGAGTGCGCAGTGCCGCGAGGACTCCGCGCACGCCCGCCGCCGCCCGGGAAACCCAGAGCGCCACCCCGGTGAGGGTCACGTGTGCCACGAACAATGCCGCCAGCAGCGCCGCACACCCTGCCACAGCGGCAACCGTGTGCGGACCGTATCCGAGCGTGCCGGTGGGGCAGGCGGCCACCGAGCGCATCTGCGCCAGGTTCGCAGCCACGAATCCGGCCACGCCGTCCGCGCTCACGCACTCGGCGGGCAGCAGCACCCGCCCCAGCACCATCGAGAGCACCGACCATCCGCTCAGCACCGACACCAGCGCAGCGGGCGAGGACAGCCTGGCAGCACACCGCACCGCACGCGGGACAGCGCGCACGTGGTGCAGGAACGAGCCGGGCATGACGGCAAGGATACGCGGCCGACCTCCACGGGCCGCAAGCACCGGCGGATCTGACACACCTCCGGCAGTCTGACCCACCTTCGGCAGGCACCGACGGTAGGTCAAACTGCAGAAAGTAGGTCAGACGGCGGGTGGTGCGGGATCAGAAGAACCTCGTCGGCGGCACCGGGAACGGCCACCACTGCACCGCGCCGTCACCGAGCACGGTGAGGGCCAGCGCGGTCAATCCCACCCCGGCAGCGATCAGCGCCCACACCGCAGCGGCGGCACCGGCGGGTGCAAGCACTCGCAGCACCGTTCGCTGACCTTCCCGGGCGTTCCCACTCGAGGGCGTCCACCACAGCAGCAACACCGCGACCGCCACCACCGCCGGTACGAGGAACACAAGCGGGACGGCTTGGACGGCCAGCACCCACACGATCACCACACCGGCCGCTGCCACGACCACTCCTGGCAGCGTCAGCAGCAACCCGAGCACCACATGCAGCGGGAAGGCGGCGGTGGCGCGCGGCAGGTCCCAGCGCCCCGGGCCACGGCTCAGCCGTCGCTGCCGCAGTGCGCGCACGTCCGAACCGATGGCACCGAAGATCACGACCAGCACGACGGCGCCGAGTACCACCACCGAGGGGTAGAGGCCACCGAGCAGCGACAGTGCCGCGAGCCACACCAGCGACAGCCACGGGCGAGCACGGGCGGGCACGGCCCAGGCGGGGCGCTCGGGGAAGCCATCAGGGCCGAGGGAGTACGGAGGAGGCTGCACCGCTGGCGCCGGCACCTCCTGGATCGACGGGGACGGTGGCCCCGCATCCGGGTGGACCGGATCGGGGAGGCGAGCTGCGCCGTCGGGCGGTGGGGGTTGCTCGCCTTGCGCACTCGACGAGTACTGCGCAGTGGAGGGGTACTGATCGCGCACCTGCTGCGGCATCACGGCCGTGTGCTCAGGAGGCGCCGAACCTGGCGGGATGGCGGGCGGGAGCGGCGCAGCCAGATCGGGATCATCCGCCACCACCTCCGTGCGAGGCTCGTGCAGGTTCTCGGCATCGTCGTCACCATCGGCGAGCAGCGACGTCGGCTCCCGGCCCGTCGCATGGTCGCGGAGTGCGCGACGCACCACGTCAGGGCGCATCCGCCGGTCGGGGTCCGGGTGCAGCGCCCGTCGCAGCACCTGCGCCGTCCGCGGCGGCAAGCCGTCGGTGTCGACGCGTCCGGCCTCCACGCGTAGCAGCACCCCCTGAGCGCTCCCGAACGGACCACGCCCCGTAGCGGCGAACACGAGCACTGCCGCCCACCCCCACCAGTCCCCCACCGGCCCCGGGTCCGCACCGCGCATCACCTGCGGATCCACGTAGCCGGGGGTGCCGGTCACCAACCCGGTCTGGGTCAGACGAGGGTCGTCCGCGAGCTGGGAGATACCGAAGTCGATCACCACCGGGCCGTCGTCGGTGAGCATGACGTTGCCCGGCTTGAGGTCGCGATGGACCACCCCGACGGCGTGGATCGCCTCCAGCGCGTCAGCCAGCCCATCCGCGAGGTCGGCCAGCTCCTCGGCGTCCAGCGGGCCGTGCTCCCGCACGGACTCCTCCAGCGACTGCCCGTCGATGAGCTCGGTGACGATGAACGCCTCGGCGGAGTCGGCCTCCGCATCCAGCACACGTGACACCCGTTCACCGCGCACCCGGTGCAGCGTCGCCACTTCCCGTCGCAGCCGCTCTCGGGCAGCGTCGTCGGCACTGAAGATCGGATGCAGGAGCTTGACCGCGACATGCCGGTCCTCAGCGTCGATCGCCTCGTACACGGTGCCCATCCCGCCGGAGCCGAGTACCTCGAGCAGGCGGTACCCGCCGACCTCCCGGATCGGCCGCCGCTGCTCGGGCCCTGCGTCCATACCGGCAACCTACGCCACCACCGGACCAAGTAGCCTGGACGCGCCGCCGGAGAAAAGGGGTCAGAGCAAGAATGCCAGCACCACACGAGTTCGTCGTCGTCGCCAACCGCCTCCCTGCTGACATCCGCGTGGACGAGGAAGGCAACGTCTCCTCCACCCCCGCACCGGGCGGACTGGTCACCGCCCTCGCACCCGTGATGCGCGCCCAGGACGGCGCCTGGGTGGGCTGGTCCGGCTCGGCCGACCAGTCGCTCGACCCGTTCGACACCGACGGGATGCACCTGGTGCCGGTGCCGTTGAGCACACAAGAGGTCTCGCGCTACTACGAGGGCTTCTCCAATGCCACGCTGTGGCCGCTCTACCACGACGTGATCGTGCCCCCGGAGTTCCACCGCATCTGGTGGAACTCCTATGTGGAGGTCAACCGCCGCTTCGCCGAGGCGGCAGCAGGCACCGCCGAGAAGGGCGCGACGGTGTGGGTGCAGGACTACCAGCTGCAGCTCGTCCCGGAGATGCTGCGCCGGCTGCGCCCGGACGTGCGGATCGGCTTCTTCGACCACATCCCCTTCCCGTCCGTGGAGCTCTTCGGCCAGCTCCCGTGGCGCCGGCAGGTGATCGAAGGACTGCTCGGTGCCGACCTCATCGGCTTTCAGCGCACCGGTGACGCCGCGAACTTCCTGCGCGCGGTTCGCCGTTTCACCTCCCACAGCACGCGCGGTCAGCAGATCACCATCGGGCAGCACTGGAACCGTCCGGAGCGGCACGTTCGCGTGGGGACGTTCCCGATCTCCATCGACTCCCACAAGGTCGACGAGCTCGCCCGCACCGAGAAGATCACCAAGCGTGCCGCGCAGCTGCGCACCGAGCTCGGCGATCCGGACGTCCTCATGCTCGGTGTGGACCGGCTCGACTACACCAAGGGCATCCGGCACCGGATCAAGGCCTTCGGTGAACTGGTGGCAGAGAAGAAGGTCACGGTCCCCCGGACCGCGCTGGTACAGGTGGCCAGCCCCAGCCGCGAGCAGGTCGAGCAATACAAGACCCTGCGCCAGGAGGTGGAGGTCATGGTCGGCAACATCAACGGCGACCACGGCTCCTGGGGCCGCTCGGCGATCTACTACATGCACCACTCCTACCCGTTCGAGGAGATGGTGGCTCTCTACCGGGCCGCCGACGTCATGCTCGTGACGGCCCTGCGCGACGGGATGAATCTCGTGGCCAAGGAGTACGTCGCCGCCCGTCCGGACCTGGGCGGTGCCCTGGTGCTGAGCGAGTTCGCCGGTGCCGCGGACGAACTCAGCCACGCCCTGCTGATCAACCCGCACGACATCGAGGGCATGAAGGAGGCGATCCTGAAGGCCGCGACGATGGGACCGGCCGAGCAGCGGCGCCGGATGCGCACGCTGCGCAAGCGCGTGCTGGAGAACGATGTGCAGGGCTGGGCGAAGAAGTTCCTGTCCGTCCTGCAGAACATGCCCCAGCGCACCAGCCACGTCTAGTCCCGCCAGGAGGTCACCGTGTCCACATCCCCCGATGTCACTCCCGACGGCGTAGGTCACCTCGATCACGTTCCGTTCGCCGAGGCGCTGCGCACCTTCGCCGCCGCACCCAGCGTCCTGATCGCCCTGGACTTCGACGGCTGCCTGGCCCCGTTCGTCCCCGACCCGGCCGACGCCCGACCGCTCCCGGAGGCGAGCAAGGCACTGCGCCGGCTCTCAGCCACCGACGGCGTCCAGCTCGCCCTGGTCTCCGGGCGTCCTGTCGACCAGCTGCAGGCGCTCGCCGATCCGCCCGCCGGAACGTGGCTGGTCGGCAGCCATGGGGCCGAGACCGCCGAACTCGACGCCGATGGCACGCTGCACCGGGTGCCGTTCACCCTCGCCGGGACCGAGGCGGACCTGCTCGCCGAGGTGACCTCCGCCGTCGAGGGTATCGCCGCACTCCACCCGGGCACCTGGGTGGAGCACAAACCGGCCGCTGCCGTGCTGCACTCCCGCACCGCGGCCGAGGACGTGGCCGAGCGTGCCCTCAGTGCGGCCCACGACGGGCCGGGGCAACTGCCCGGTGTGCACGCGATGCACGGGAACCAGGTGGTGGAGCTCGCTGTGGTCGATGTGACCAAGGGAGCAGCTCTGACAGCCCTGCGCGAGCGACTCGGAGAGGTCGCGGTGCTCTACGCCGGCGACGACGTCACCGACGAGACTGCACTGGCCACGCTGGGCCGAGGCGACCTCGGCATCAAGGTCGGTCAGGCCGAGACCGTGGCACCCTTCCGGGTGGCGGACGAACCGGCGATGGCGCGGGTGCTGACCGATCTCGCATCGTGGCGGGCGTCACATCACCAGGACTGAACCTGTGACACAATGATCTGCGGTACCTCCGACCGGTGGTGCCGTGTCAGCGGAGACACTCGCATGGCACTCTTCACAACGGATCGTCCGGCACGTACCTGCCGGTGAAGGGAAAGACGCAGTCATGGCAACTGTGACCTATGACCACGCAAGCCGGATCTACCCCGGCACCGAGCGCCCCGCGGTGGACGCTCTCAACCTCGAGGTCGAGGACGGCGAGTTCCTCGTTCTCGTCGGCCCCTCCGGCTGCGGTAAGTCCACCTCCCTGCGCATGCTCGCCGGTCTCGAGGACGTCAACTCCGGCCGCATCCTCATCGGTGACCGCGACGTCACCGACGTGCAGCCCAAGGACCGTGACATCGCGATGGTGTTCCAGAACTACGCGCTGTACCCGCACATGTCCGTCGCCGACAACATGGGCTTCGCCCTGAAGATCGCCGGCAAGCCGAAGGCTGAGATCCGCCAGCGCGTCGAAGAGGCCGCCAAGATCCTCGACCTGAGCGAGTACCTGGACCGGAAGCCGAAGGCGCTCTCCGGTGGTCAGCGTCAGCGTGTGGCCATGGGCCGCGCGATCGTGCGTCAGCCGCAGGTGTTCCTCATGGACGAGCCGCTGTCGAACCTGGACGCGAAGCTGCGTGTGCAGACCCGTACCCAGATCGCCTCGCTCCAGCGCCGTCTCGGCGTCACCACCGTGTACGTGACGCACGACCAGACCGAGGCCCTCACGATGGGTGACCGGATCTGCGTGCTCAAGGACGGTGTGCTGCAGCAGGTCGGCACCCCGCGCGACATGTACGACACCCCGCAGAACGTGTTCGTCGCCGGCTTCATCGGCTCCCCGGCCATGAACCTGGGCTCCTTCAAGGTCGCCGACGGCAAGGCCAACCTCGGCGGGGCGCACATCCCGCTGACCCGCACCACCCTCGATGCGATCACCGATGAGGACAAGGGAGAGATCACACTCGGGTTCCGCCCGGAGGCCACGCACCTCGTCTCCGAGGGCACTGAGGCCTCGTTCGGCATCAGGGTGAACCTGGTCGAAGAGCTCGGCTCGGACGCCTTCGTCTACGGCGAGATGCTCGACAAGGAAGCCTCCGAGCACATCTCCTCCGGTGCCGGCGACGCCCAGGTGATCGTGCGCGTCGAGCCGCGTAACCCCCCGATGAAGGGTGACACGGTCTACATCCAGATCGAGGACGGTCAGAAGCACCTGTTCTCCTCCGCGACCGGCCAGCGTCTGCCGGAGTGATCCGGGCGCACTAGCCCTGGAACGGGGGCGGGCCACTGCGGCTCGCCCCCGTTTCGCATGTCCGGGTGCCTTCCCCAGGCGAGAGGGTGCCGCAAACGCCGAACCTGAGAGACTAGGACCATGCCGCAGTCCTTGCAGATCACCTCCGCCTCCCCGGATCCAGCCATCCTGGATCTGCCGTGGCACATCGCACTCGAGGACTGGCCGGCCGAGAATCTCGCGGCACTCCCCCGCGGCATCTCCCGCCACGTGGTGCGTTTCGTGCGCCTCTCGGGCAAGGTGCTCGCCGTCAAGGAGATCGGCGAATCGGTCGCCTATCGCGAGTACCAGCTGCTGCGCGACCTGCAGAAGCTGGATGTCCCTGCCGTGGAGCCGGTCGGGGTGATCGCCGGGCGCAGCACACCCGAGGGCGAGGAGCTGAGCCCGGTGCTGATCACCCAGCACCTGAAGTTCTCGCTGCCGTACCGTGCCCTGTTCAGCCGGTACCTCGCACCGGACACGGCCACCCGGTTGATCGACGCGCTCGCCGTGCTGCTGGTCCGTCTGCACCTGACCGGCTTCTACTGGGGCGATGTCTCCCTCTCCAACACCCTTTTCCGGCGCGACGCGGGCGAGTTCGCCGCCTACCTGGTGGACGCCGAGACCGGCGACCTGCACGACGCCCTCACCGACGGTCAGCGCGAGTACGACCTCGAGATCGCGCGGGTCAACATCATCGGCGAGCTGATGGACCTGGAGGCCGGGGAGCTGTTGGTCGATGACGTCGACACCGTGGCCGTGGGCGAGATGATCGTCACCCGCTACCGGGAACTGTGGAACGAGCTGCTCGGGGTCGAGGAGTTCGGCGCCGACGATCGGTGGCGGGTCGCAGCACGGATCCAGCGCCTGAACCAGCTCGGCTACGACGTCGGCGAGGTGCAGATGACCACCGATATCGACGGCACCACCTTGTCCATCCAGCCGAAGGTCGTCGACCCGGGCCACCACCATCGCCGGCTGATGCGCCTGACCGGGCTGGACGTGGAGGAGAACCAGGCCCGCCGGCTCCTCAACGACATGGACACCTACCAGGCCGCCACCGAGCAGCAGAACGAGGACGAGGAGTTCGTCGCCCACGAGTGGCTCGCGGACGTCTTCGAACCGACCGTGCGCGCGATCCCGCGGGACATGCGCGGCAAGCTCGAACCGGCCGAGATCTACCACGAGGTGCTCGAGCACCGCTGGTTCATGGCCCAGGAGGCCGGGCACGACATCCCGATGAGCGAGGTCGTGCCGCACTACATCGACACCGTGCTACAGCACCGCCCCGACGAGGAGGCGATCCTCGGTCTGGACACCGCCACCCTGCGGGCGCTGGGCGAGGACGTCTGAGACCTCAGCCCTCCCGTTCGAACGCCGCCGGGCGCTCCTGCACAGCCCGCACCCTGGAGACGTCCAGCTTCTCCGACCGGTCGAAGCGGTAGATCCCGTTCTCCTCCTGGAAGACGTCGGTGAGCTGGGTGTAGCAGTAGCCGAACATCTCCGGATCGTCCAGGAGCGCGTTCGTCAGACCCGCGAAACGCTCGTGGAAGCCTTCCTCGTCCCGCACCCGGTCGCCGTACCCCCAGGAGTCGTCACGCTTCGTGCCGAGTGCCTCGGCTGCGCGCTCGGGGTTCCACCAGATGCCCCCGTACTCGCTGACGAAGTACGGCTGCCCGGCGTACGGCTGGGAGATCGTGGCGCCGTCGTGGGTGTTCGTGTGGGCCTCCCCGCGGGCCAGGCCACCGACCTCACGGGCGAACTGCTCCGGATCCTGGGTGTAGTTGTGGGAGTCCCACACGTCGGTCTCGAGCACGCGGTGGGAGTAGCCGGAGGCGTCCAGCACGGGCCGGGTGGTGTCCATGGCCTTGGTGGCCAGGAACATCGCGCGCGTGACGTCGTCCAGCTGGGTGATCCGGTCGTGCAGGTGCTGGTAGGTCTCGTTCAGCGGGCACCACCCGATGATCGAAGGGTGGGAGTAGTCGCGCTCCACCGCCTCCAGCCACTGGGTGACGAAGGACGCCGTCGGCTGCTGATGGTCGCCCGGGGTGCCGTGGCCACTGATACCCCAGTCGCCGAACTCGCCCCACACCAGGTAGCCGAGACGGTCGGCGTGGTAGAGGAAGCGCTCCTCGAACACCTTCTGGTGCAGCCGTGCCCCGTTGAACCCGGCGGCCAGGGAGAGCTCGATGTCGCGCACCAGCGCCTCCTCACTCGGTGCTGTCATCAGACTCTCGGGCCAGTACCCCTGGTCCAGCACGAGCCGCTGGAAGACGGGCTTGCCGTTGAGCAGGATCTTGCGTCCGTCGATGCTCACCGACCGGAGCCCGGCGTAGCTGGCCACCTGGTCCAGCACGGTGTCGCCATCCAGGAGGGTGATGTCCACGTCATACAGATGGGGGTCGCCGGGCTGCCACAGGTGCACCCGCTCGGCCGGGAGGTTCACGACGGCGGAGGGAGCCAGATCCAGATCCGCTGCCACCTCGTCCGTGGCCACCACGCCCGCCTCGTCGCGCACCTCGACGCGCACGCGCTGCCCGGGACGGTTCGCCGTCAGTGGCACGCTCACGTGGAACCGGCCGCCGGCCACGTCCGGGGTGATCCGGGGGCGTCCGATCGCCACCTCGGGGACGCCTTCGAGCCAGACGCTCTGCCAGATGCCGGTGGTACGCGTGTAGTGGCAGCCGGTGTTGGCGTACCAGGTGGCCTGTTTGCCCCGCGCCTGCGGCCCCCGGCGGGGGTCCCGCGCCCGCACGGTCACGGTGACCGTCTGACCGGCCTCGGCGAGACCTGTCAGGTCGGCGGTGAACGGCGTGAAGCCACCACGGTGGCGCACCACCTCGTTCCCGTCTACCCACACCGTGGCGTCGTGGTCGACAGCGGCGAAGTGGAGCTGGGGCCGCAGACCGGCCCACCCGGCCGGGATCGTCACCTCCCGCCGGTACCAGACGGCCTCGTGGAAATCGACGTCACCGATGCCAGAGAGCTCGGACTCGGGTGCGAAGGGCACCATGATCGTCCCGCTGAGAGCCGTCTCGAGCAGTCCGCGTTCAAGCCCGGAGTCACCCGGGTCGAACTCGAAGTCCCAGCGGCCGTTGAGGTTGATCCAGGTGTCGCGGACAACCTGCGGGCGGGGGTGCTCCGGGCGGGGGATCTCGGCGGTCATGGCGCAACCTCATCGTCTCGGGGAAGAGTCCAGCACTGGATTCTCACGTTGTAATCGTCGTCTCCGTTACCGTAGGCGGCAGAGTGTCCGCCCGTCAAGAGAGGGATCACCCGACGTGCCCGAGGAGCCCGGCCCGCAGCGCCCACCCAGCATCAAGGACGTCGCCGCACGTGCCGGAGTCTCCTGGAAGACGGTCTCGAACGTGATGAACGGGCAGATCAACGTGCGCCCCGCCACCCGCGAACGCGTCGAGCAGGCGATCGCCGATCTCGGGTACCGCCGCAGCGCCGCCGGCCGTCAGCTCCGGTACGGCCGCTCGTTCATCATCGCTCTCGCCGTCTCCGAGCTGACCACGCCCTACTTCGCCGACCTCGCGCACGAGGTGCTCGCAGCGGCCGCCGAGCGCGGGTACACGGCGCTGATCACGGAGACCCGCGGAGACGAAGCACGTGAACGGGCAGCCCTGCGAGGGTTCGATACCCAGGTGGCCGACGGCGTCATCCTCAGCCCCGTCGCACTGGACGGCGCCAGCATCGTGACCGCGCAGAGTCATGTGCCGCTGGTGCTGCTGGGCGAACGCGTAGCCGGCTCACCGCTGGACCACGTGATCTACGACAACCACCGTGCCGCCCGTGAGGCCACCGAGCACGTCCTGGCCGGCGGATCGACACGCCCGCTGTTCCTCGGCGCGGACCCGGGGCACCGCTACGGCACGGGCTGGCTGCGGGCCGAGGGCTTCATGGCCGCACTCGGGTCGCGAGCGAGCGAGGACCTGATCGTCCGCACACCGCACTACACCCGCGCCGCGGGGGCACGAGCAGTGACGGACCTGCACCGGGCCGACCGCCCTTTCGATGCCCTCGTGTGCGCCAGCGACATCCTCGCCGTCGGTGCCCTGCACGCGTTGCGCGAGCTGGGAAGGAACGTCCCCGGCGAGGTCCAGGTGATCGGCTGGGACGGCATCGACGAAGGCGCCTACACCTCACCCCCGCTGACCACGGTCGACCTGGACGTCCGCACGGTGGCGAGGGCCGCCGTCGACCTCGTGATCGCCCGGATCGAAGGTGCCGGGACGCCCCCTGCGGAGGTGGTGGTGCCCCACCGGCTCCGCACCCGCGGCAGCACCCGCTAACGGGTGGTGGTGAGAGGCACCGGGGCCGGACGCTCCACCCGGGAGGAGATCGTGACCGCCCGGCCCGTCTCAGCAGAAGTGAGCAGCCCCTCCATCACGTCGAGCACATGCAGCGCGAGGTCACCGGAGGCCCGCACGCCGGCCTCGTTCTCCGCCACCATCATGTCCACGACGCCGATCCCGCGACCGCCGGGGATGTCACCGGCCGAGGGCTCCAGCACCGCCCACTCGGGCGAACCGAGCTCGCGTAGCCGGACGTCGCCGTCGAACCGGTTGGGGTCCGGCACGCTCAGCGAGCCCTTCGTCCCGTGCACCTCGATCTTCGGCGCCTCCGTACCGGCCGTGTCGAAGCTCATGACCACCGTCGAGATCGCACCACTCGCATGGGTGAGAATGCCCGTCACGTGCGTGGCCACGTCCACCGGCACGCTTTCCCCTGCTCGCGGGCCGGAACCGATCGTGCGGGATTCGTGCGCCGCACCGGAGGCCCCGACGACGGAGGTCACCTCACCCAGCAGGGTCACCAGCGTCGTCAGGTAGTAGGGACCCATGTCCAGCAGCGGGCCGCCACCGGCCTGGTAGTAGAAGTCCGGGTTCGGGTGCCAGGACTCGTGGCCCGGGCAGGCGAAGGTGGCCGTCGCCGAGGTGGGGGTACCGATGCGTCCGGCGTCGACGGCGGCTCGTGCGGTCTGGATCCCCGCGCCCAGCACCGTGTCCGGCGCTCCCCCGACGCGGATCCCGGCAGCCCGCGCCGCCTCCAACACCCCAATGCCATCGGCCGTGGTGGCCGCCAACGGCTTCTCGGAGTACACCGGCTTCCCAGCGGCGATCGCCGCGTGTGCGATCTCGGCGTGCGCGGCGGGAATCGTCAGGTTGAGCACCACGTCCACCTCAGGGTCGGCCACCAGGGCCTCGACGCTGAGCGCCCGCGCGCCCACCTGGGCGGCAACCTCCTCGGCGCGAGCCGCGTTCAGATCCGCGACCGCCGTGACCCGGGCGTTCGGGAGCCGATCGAAGGTGGCGAGGTACTGGTCGAGGATCTTGCCCAGGCCCACAATGCCGATGCGTACGCTCATCACTGCTCCCCCGCCCGCTCGCGCGCCGCCCACAGCAGTCCCCGCTCGATGATGGTGCGCACACTCGGGTGCTCGAGCACGTCCACCGAGTGCCCGGGAGTGGCCACGAAGACGCGCCCCTCACCCCAGTCGCGCGTCCACACCGCCGGGCAGGTGACCTCGCGGTGCCACGGCTGATCCTCACGCGCGGGGTGAGTGGTGGTGGCATGCACGTCGATGAGGTCATCGGTCAGCACCCAGTACTGCTCGGTGTCCAGGTCGAAGTCCTCGATACCGGCGACCACCTCGTGGTCGGAGATGACGTTCACGCGGTGCGGCAAGTAGTTGTCGTGCTGTTCTCCCTCGCACTGCTCGGCGGGACGGGAAGGATGGGTGGCGAACTGCCCGCCCACCAGGTGCAGGTAGTGGTTGGTGTTGCGGAAGGAGTCGGCGATCCCGCCGTGCCATCCGGCGAACCCGGTACCCGCCGCGACCGCGGCAGCCAGGCCGGAGAACTGATCCTTCTCGATCGTGCCCATCGTCCAGCACTGCACGATCAGATCGGTCGCGGCCATGGCCTCGGCGTCGGAATAGACGTCGAGGGAGTCGTGCACCTCGACCTCGAACCCGTGCTCGCGCAGGAACGGCAGGAACATGTCGGTCGCCTCGACCGGAGCATGCCCCTCCCAGCCGCCTCGTACCACCAGGGCCCGGCGTGCGGGCGTGTCGTGCGTCGTCACAGCCATCCTCGTCCTCGAAGGTCACGGTTATCGACAGTCTAGATATGTTGCGTCGAACAACCAACCGTCGTTCTTCTGATGATGCAACGGTACATCACAGGCTAGGGCACACTCATGGGCTCGGAACCAGCCCCTCGTGCCGCACCACCCACGACCCGTTCTGCGGGAAACCCGGTGCAGACGAGCCCGTGCCGTCCACCCCATCCCAGCCGTCGGCCATGAGCGCCAGGGCGGTGAGCAGCGCCCCGTTTCCCGGAAGGTAGGCCGGCAACGAATCCGTCTGCCAGTTATGCCCGTTGGGCAGGTAGCCATTCTTCGGGCGGTCGGCCAGCAGCAGATCGACGGCGAGACCCGGCTCCCCCAAACGAGCGGCCGTCATCGCCATGGCCGGATAGTCCCAACCCCAGGTGCTCGCCCAATCCCAGTCCGCAAGCACGTCCTTGAGAGTCCGCAGCATCGTCGCCCGATCCACGTACCCGGTGTCGGGCACCACACCGAGGGCGTAGAGGTGCGAGGGGTGATCACGGCGTGTGGTCCAGGGCGGTGCACCCACCGCCGCGTAGACCCCCTCGCGCACATGCGCGGGACGTATCCAGGTGGCCACCTCGGCCCAGCGCGGGTCGGCCGGAACACCGAGATGGCCCCGCCACCGGTTCGCTACCTCCAGCCCCCAACGCCAGTAGGCCAACTCGAACGGCGGATCCCGCAGTACCTCACGCTGGTCCGCGTCGCACTCCTGCGCCGGTATCAGCGGCGGCCCGAGCGCGTACCCGTCCGTTCCGGCTTCCACGAGATCAGCCATCAGCTCGGCAGTGGCAAGGACCAGTTCACCGTGACGTTCGACCACCTTCGGCGAGCCCGCGCGGTACAGCAACTCAGCGAGGTGGATCGGGTGCGGTTGCTGCCACAGCAGGAACGGGCCGATGTTGCTCGGACTCTCACGACCGTCAGGGGCGACCTGCTTGGGCCACCGGGCGCCGGCGTAGCCCTGTGCCGAGGCGATCCCCCGCGCCGTCTCCAGCATCTGGTGATACCAGGGCATCGAGCGTTCCAGCAGGTGCGGCCTTCCCCACAGCGGGAAGTGGCCCGCATGCCAGTAGTGCATCTCCAGGTGGAAGCGCCCGCGCCAGCTGTTGACCATCAGCCCCGTCTCGGCCGGGGGCGTCGAGCCGGCGCAGTGGATCGCCGTCAGGTACTGCGAGAGGACGGCCCGCCGCTCCAACTCCCCGGCCCGCGGATCATCCGACCCGTGTAGCTCCAGGGCACCACCTGACCTCCAGAACCCCGGCCAGTGCCGTGCCGATGCGGTCAGCACACCGGACGCCGTCAAGGGCCTGCCGACCGGGGCCGCGATCGGCAGCACCTCTACCACCAGGTCGATCGTCGCGCCGGACGGAACCAGGAGGAGGCGATGCTCGGCCACCTGTCTGACGGTGAGCTCCGGTCCGTGCCAGAGGCGCAGGCGATGGTGGTCGGCGCCGTCCAGGCTGCGCACCACCTCGGTGCCGCGCGCCCGAGGGCGCAGCCGGGTGCGATGACGCTCAGGACTTTCCCAGTCCGCTCCGCCGCTCCACGCCTCGGATCCGTACGGGAGCTCCAGCTCCAGCGCCACCGCGCCCGCAGGCAGGTCGGCGACCCACCCGACGGCGTCCCGGACCGGATGGCATGCTGTGTGCACCGTGAGCGGATGGCCGGCCAGGCGCACCTGGGAGCGCGCAGTCCCGGTCCACAGGTCGAGCTGCTGGTGCCCGGCGATCTCAGCGCTGTGTGGCTGCCGGAACCCGTCGGTCAGCACCCAGCCGATCCGGTACAGGTGCAGGCGGTGCGGGTTGGACCGGAGCCAGAGCAGCGCAGGATCCAGGCCGGAGTCGTCGCGGCTCAGCGGTGGCGCGTCGACGTAGGGCACCGGGCCGCGTGCGGTGTCGTACGTACGACGGAAGGCGTCGAGGTCGGCGCCCGGCGGGCGGGGCGTCGAGTGCCAGGCCCACTGGGTGAACGTCCCGAGCAGCGTCCCGTCGGGCCCTCCAGCAGGATCAGCCACCGGATAGTGCTCGGGCAGGGTCTGCGTGCCGGTCACGTCCAGGGTGATGCAGTGCTCCCCGTTGCCCACACTCAGGGGCGAGCGGGGGTCACTGCCGTCCACCTCGATGCGGTGCCGCTCGACGAGCGCCCGCCGGTCGATCCTGCTCACTGCTGCGCTCTCAGGAGATGGCCTCCGTGACCTCGTCCACGAACTGCTCGCCCGCCTGCTCAGGGGTGATCTCGTCGAAGAGCACCGCGTCATTGAGCCGGTCCACGATCAGCGCGGTCTCGGTGGAGCCGGTCGGCCCGATCACGAAATGGCCGTCCACGAACTCGCTCACCCTCCCGATGAAGTCGAACTCGATCTGAGTGTTCTCCTCCAGCCCTGCGGACGCAAGGTGCTCGCGGATCTCAGGGTGAGACGGGATGCCCCGATCAGTGCCGATGTGATCGGCCGCTTCGGTGCTGCCGACCAGGAAGTCCACGAGCCGCGCGGCCGCCTCCGGGTGCTCGGTTCCCGAGCTGATCGTGTACAGCTGCGAGGCCTGCAGCCACATGCCTGAACCGTGCTCACCGGAATCCCCGGGAACTCGCACAGGCACGATGTCATCACCGGACGCCTCGCGTAGGGCGCCGATACTGTTCGACCAGCCGAAGCCCATGGCAGCGCGACCTTGGCCGAGCAGACTCTGCTCGGGCGCCGTCTGGGTGCTCAGCTCCGAGGTGAGGGAGGCCGAGGGTGTCCCGCCGCTGTCTCGCAGTGTGGTGGTGAGGGTGAACCAGTCAGCGATCACCTCAGCAGGTGCGGCGAGTGTTCCCTCCTCGGTATAGAGGCCCTGCCCGGTGTGCTGATAAAGGTAGGCGTCCAGCATGTCGGCCGCGGTCGGGTCCTGGGCGCCATAGGTGTCGTCGCCGGTGGCTTCGCTGATCTGCACCGCGAGGTCCGCGTAGTCCTCCCAGGTCCATGTCTCGTCATCGGGTAGCGGCACGCCGGCCTCAGCGAACAGGTCCCGGTTGATGATCGCACCGAAGGTGTTGGCACCGGTCGGCACCCCGTACTGGGTGTCGCTGAAGTAGCCGTTGGCGAGGGCACTGTCGTCGATCTCGGTGAGGTCGAGCCACTCGGAGACCTCGGCCAGATCGAGCAGCGCGCCGCGGTCGCCGTACTCGCGCGGGTAGGCCCCACCCATCGTGATGACGTCCGGAGCGTCACCGCCTGCGGTCGCGGTGGCGAGGCGGTCGAAGTAGGAGTTGAAGTCGATGAACTCGGTCTCGACGACGATGCCCGGGTTCGCTTCTTCGAACGCGTCCACGGCCGCGTTCGTGACGGCGGCACGCTCATCGTTACCCCACCAGGCGAACCGGATGGTGACGTCACCGTCGTCTCCGGTGGACTCAGCGGCACCTCCACGTGAGCATCCGGCCAGTGCAACCAGGCCGGCGAGCGCCAGCACCCCCCACACCTGTGCGTTCCTGACAGTTCTCATGTCGACTCCATCCCGGCGCTCCGATGCGCCGTGCTCGTCACTCGAGGTTTACACCGGTGTAAATGGTGACCCGCCGCAGCGGCGATGTCAAGGCCCTCACGCCGGCGATCTCTCAGCCGGTGGACTCGCGGACCACCAGTTCGGCCGGAACCTGATGCTCGGAGGCCGCCTCAGCTCGCCCCTCGATGCGATCGACGAGCAGCCGGACGGCCGTGCGTGCGATCTCCTCCCGGCCCGGATTCACCGTGGTCAATGACGGTCGCGCATACCCCGAGTCCTCGATGTCGTCGAACCCGGCCACCCGCACCTCACCGGGCACGTCCACTCCGGCGTCCCACAGCGCGCGCATCGCCCCCAGCGCCATCGCATCGTTGAGCGCCACCAGCGCGTCGAACCTCTCCCCCCGGGCCAGCAACTCGGCGACGGCGGCCCGACCGGTTTCCCTCGACCATCGTTGCGAACCGGCCGACGGGAGATCGTCCGGATCCAGCCCGGCGCGGGCGAGCGCCCCGCGCACACCGCGCACGCGCAGCGAGCCGGCACCCACCTCCGAGTCGTGCGCACCGATCAGTGCGATCCGGCGGCACCCGCGCGCGAGCAGATGCTCGGTGAGCATGGTCCCGCCCGCCTCATTCGCCATGGCCACATGGTCCACATCCGAGCGTAGTGAGCGCTCCCCCAGCAGCACCATCGGGAAGTCGACCGCCAGCGCAGCGGCGTCGGCCTCACGCAGCGCTGTCGGGGAGTAGATGAGCCCATCGGTCATACTGCGCCGCGGGCTGCGGAGCACCTCGAGCTCACCGGCTGGATCACCGGTGGTCGGCTCGATGAGCACCGTGTACCCGAGCCGGTCGGCGGCGCTCATCACCGCATCGGCAAGCTCGGCGAAGTACGGCAGCCTCAGCTCCGGTACGGCGAGTGCGAGCATGCCGGTCCGGCCCGTACTGAGGTTCCGAGCGGTGACGTTCATCTGGTAGCCCAGCTCGTCGATCGCCGCCATCACCCGGGCCCGCATCGAGGCGCTGACGTGCTCGTACTGGTTCACGACGTTCGAGACCGTCTTCAACGACACCCCGGCATGGCTCGCCACCTGGCGCATCGTCACGGCCATCGGATGCAGTCGGCTCAGCGCTCGCCGCGCACGCGCGGCCACACGGCTGCCACCACGTTGGCGACGGCGCCGCCCCAGAGCACACCCGCCGTCACCTTGCCGGCGATCGCCCACCCCTGGCGGGTGCCCGGGCGGGAGGCCCGGTGCCAGATCAGCCCGCCGATCGCGGTCTCGACGCCGGCAACGACGTACGGCGCCCAGGTGCGTACCGGCTCCTCGGCCGCATCCGCGAAGGCCGTCATCCCGGTGCGGGCGTCCTCGGCCGCCTGATGGGCACGTGTGCGCGCGTCCTCGCGGGCCTGGTGGGCGGCCCGCCGGGCATCTTCGGCCGCCACATGGGCACGCCTGCGCACCTGCTCGGACACGGTCAGTGGCTCGATGAGCTGCGCCCCCTCCACCTCCGAGGCGGTGGTCTCCCCCTCGAGGAACCGGGTGAGCTGCACGGCTTCCTCGTCCAGGCCGAGCGAGCCGAGGACGTCCGCGAACTGCACCTCGCTCAGGAGAGCGGCGCGGAGCCGGGCACGGTCGCCCGGCCACGCCTCCTCCACCTGGTCGAGGAGCAGGTCCAGGCCGAGTACCTGCTCGGCGAAAGACTCGGCAAGATGCCCGTCGGGGATCGTGGCTCGCTCCAGGCCCCACACGTGCTGCGCGCTGCTCGCACCGACCACGCAGAGCGCGGCACGCACCGTGCGCTGCTCGAGCACGACCGCCGGCAGGCGTCCCTCGCGAAGTCCCAGATCGTCGATCCCGGCGACATCTTCGACCAGCACCGCCGAGCCGCCGACCAGCGGGAGCGCGTACACGCTCATCGTGGCGTCGGTGGCCAGATCGTCGAGCTCCTCACCGGTGGCCGGCGTGAGGATCACGGCACGCTCGGTGACGCTCGCGATATCCAGATGCGGTTCGAACGGGTCCTCGTCGTCATCATCGTCACCTGCCGTCACATCACCGAAGAGGGCGCGCCCTTGGCACTCGGCGGCGAGCGCCTCGACCAGTTCGGTCAGCGGCGGCCCGGGGATGACCGAGGTCAGGGACTCGTTCAGCACGGCGACCCGCTGCTCGTCATCGGTAGCGACTGTGACAGTGACGGTGGTCGGCTCCTCCGGGTCAGCCTCCAGGATCGCGACCACCAGGGCACCGTCGAGGAAACCGGCCGCCCGCAGCACCTGCTGCTCCGGCGCCGTGATCTGTCCCTGACAACGGTGCCACGACGTCGAGGTACTCATATGTCCGAGCCTACCGATTCCGGCGCTGCGCGATCTCATACAACGCGATCCCGACGGCGGTACCCGCGTTGAGCGATTCGGTGGCCGCTGCCATCGGGATGGACACCACGAGGTCGCACGTCTCCTGGACGAGCCTGCTCAGGCCCTTCCCCTCCGACCCCAGCACCACCACCAGGGGCTCGGTCGCCAGCTCCAGATCACCGATCCGGGTCTCGCCATGACCATCCAGCCCGACGACGAAACACCCGGCCTTCTTGTAGTCCTGCAGCGCACGCACCAGGTTCGTCGCACGAGCCACCGGCACCCGCGCAGCCGCACCGGCGGAGACCTTCCACGCCGTCGCCGTCACGCCGGCGGAGCGGCGTGAGGGCACCACCAGTCCGTCCACCCCGAACGCTCCCGCCGAGCGTAATGTGGCTCCCAGGTTGCGCGGATCGGTGATCCCATCCAGCGCGACGATCAGCGGCGCATCGCCGCGCTCAGCCGCGATGTCGAGTAAATCTGCCGGATCGGCATAGGAGTAGGCGGGCACCTCCAGGGCCACGCCCTGGTGCACGGCCCGGTCGGTCATGGCATCGAGCTCCGGCTTGCGGATCTCCTTGACCGGGAGGTTCTGAGCCGCCACGGCCGCCACGATCTCCCGGGTGCGGTCGTCGGCATCGATCCCAGCCGCGAGGTACACGGCACTCACCGGGATCTGCGCGCGCAGCGCCTCCACCACCGAGTTGCGGCCGACGACCAGCTCGTGGCTCTTCGCCACCCGCTGGCCCCTCCGAGCGCCCCCGGCTGTCCTGCCGGCAGCACGCTCGGCCGCCGCCTTGCGCTTGTGCGCCGGGTGGTACGGGCGATCCTCGGCCTTCGGCGTCGGGCCCTTGCCCTCGAGCGCCTTGCGCCGGTGCCCGCCTGTTCCGACCTGCGCGCCCTTCTTCGAGCCGGGCTTACGCACGGCCCCCGGACGCTTCGAGTTACCGGCCACGGGTGCCACCCTTCACGCTCCACCGGACGCCGCCGGCAGAGTCTTCGACGACGATTCCCGCCTCCGCGAGGCGGTCCCGCAACGTATCGGCACGGGGGTAATCCTTGGCCGCACGAGCCTCGGCTCGTTCGGCGAGCACAGCCTCGACCAGAACGGACAGGGCATGGTGAGCTCCGCCGTCGTGGGCCGCCTCACCGGCCCATGGCTCGGCGAGCGGGTCCAGACCGAGCACGGACAGCATCGCCCGTACGGCGAGCACCTCGGTGGCGACAGTGGCGTCCTCACCTGAGGCGAGGGCGGTGTTGCCGCGGCGGACATGCTCGTGCACGACGGCGAGCGCTGCGGAGACGTTGAGGTCATCGTCCAGGGCGGCGCTGAACGCCTCGGGAAGCCGCGCGCTGGCGACGTCCTCGCCGGAGGCGACGCCGGCGAGCTCACCGGCTCGGGTGACGAACTGGCCGATCCGATCCCATGCAGCACCCGACTCGGCGAGCGTGTCATCGGTGAATTCCAGCGTGGAGCGGTAGTGCACAGCCCCGAGGGCGTAGCGGAGCACCACAGGGGACGTGCGTTCGAGCACGGCGTCCACTGTGAGGGAGTTCCCGAGCGACTTGCTCATCTTCTCCCCGCCTACGGTCACCCAGGCGTTGTGCATCCACAGCTCGGTGAAGTCCCAACCGGCGGCCTGCGATTGTGCGAGTTCGTTCTCGTGGTGCGGGAAGCGCAGGTCGATCCCGCCGCCGTGGATGTCGAAGCCCTCACCGAGATACTTGCGGGCCATGGCCGAGCACTCCAGGTGCCAGCCGGGCCGGCCCCGACCCCACGGGGTGGACCACGCGGCGCCGTCGGGATCGGTGGGCTTCGTGGCCTTCCAGAGCGCGAAATCGCGCGGGTCGCGCTTGTCGGAGGCCTCGTCCTCGTCGACGGAGAGATTCTCCAGCAACTGCCGGGTGAGAGCCCCGTACTTCCCCCAGGAGTGCACGTCGAAGTAGACGTTGCCCTCTGCGCCGCGGTACGCGTGACCGCGCTCGATCAGCCGGTCGATGAGCTCGATCATCTCCGGGACATGGCCGGTGGCGCGCGGCTCGTAGGTGGGCGGGAGGACCCCGAGCGCGGCGTAGGCGGCAGCGAACTCCCGCTCGAACCGGTGCGCCCAGGCCCACCACGGCACGTCCGCCTCGGCCGACTTGACGAGAATCTTGTCGTCGATGTCGGTCACGTTGCGGATCAGGGTCACCTCAAGGCCCGATCGGCGCAGCCAGCGCACCAGGATGTCGAAGGCGATCGCCGAGCGCAGGTGCCCGATGTGGGGAGCCCCCTGGACGGTCGCACCGCACAGGTAGATCCCCACATGGCCCGGTCGTCGGGGCGCGAGGTCACGAACCTCGCGAGTGGCGGAATCATGCAGGCGAACAGTCACCCGGAGAGTCTAGCGACGGGAGGTGACGTTCGCTCCCTTCGACGCGGTGCGGAGGGCGCCGGAACGGGTGTCGCACCCGGGTGACACGATGCAGGCATGCACTCGGTCGAGGTGGCACTGCCGTTCACCCCTCCCCTGGACGGGGAGGCACTCTGGGACTACCTCGCGGCGCGCACGGTCACCGGGGTGGAGACCCTCGACGGCGTCCGGTACCGCCGGGCAGTGCACCTCACCTCGGGTCCGGGGGTGCTCGAGCTCCACCGCCCCGACGGCGGCACCCACCTCCGGGGGCGGGTATACCTGAGCAGGACAACCGACCAGGCTGAGGCCGAGTCACTACTGCGACGCACGGCCGATCTGGACCGGGACCCAGCGCAGGTGCTGGACGGGCTCGGTGGTCATCCCTGGCTAGGGCCGCTGGTGCAGGCCCGGCCAGGTCTGCGAGCGCCGCAGCATCCCGGGGGTTTCGAGACAGCGCTGCGGGCGGTGCTCGCTCAGCAGGTCTCATTGACGGCGGCGCGTACCCACACTGCTCGCCTGGTGGCTGCGGTGGGCTCGCCATTGACAGACCCGGTGGGTGAGGTGACACACCTGTTCCCGACGCCGGCCCAGGTCGCCGGCATCGGCACGGGAGCCGGGCCAGAAGAGAGCGTGCTGCGAATGCCGGCCGGGCGCCGTCGGGCAGTGCATTCCCTGGCCGGTGCGGTGCTGGACGGACTGGACCTGGACAACGCAGCCGGCGCTGACGCGGCCGAAGCGGGCCTACTCGCAGTCCCCGGGATCGGACCGTGGACGGCACAGTACGTCCGGATGCGGGCCCTCGGCGATCCGGACGCGTACTGCGGGACCGACCTCGTGCTGCGGAGGGCGGCCGAGACCCTCAGCGACGGTTCCGTGGACACGCGCGGCGCGGGGTTCTCGCCGTGGCGCACCTATGCTGCCCATCATCTGTGGCGGCACGCCCAGGTGGAGGCAACGAGATGAGCTACTGGCACGATGTTCCCAGTCCGATCGGGCAGATGGTGCTGCTCGGCGATGGCGAAGCACTGACCGGACTGCTGTACCCCGGTCATACGACGGTGTCTCTCGCCGAGGGCGCGACCAGCGACCCGGGGCCGTTCCGGGAGGTGGTGCGACAGCTCGAGGAGTACTTCGCGGGCGAGCGCACCACCTTCGACGTCCCCATCCACCCGCACGGGACCGAGTTCCAGCGGCGGTGCTGGGAGGCACTGCTGACCATCCCCTACGGCCAGACACGGTCCTACGGTGAGATCGCGGCCGCCGTCGGGGAACCGGGCGCTGCCCGGGCGGTGGGGCTGGCGAACAACCGGAACCCGATCTCCATCATCGTCCCGTGCCACCGGGTGATCGGTGCGGACGGGTCGCTCACCGGGTATGGCGGCGGGATGGCGGCGAAGCGGTACCTGCTCGATCTGGAGGCGCGGGGTAGCACGCTGTTCTGACGAGCCGAGGACGTACAAAGTCGACGGCCTGGGCGCTACTCGTGCCATATCTGGCACTGCACCCACAGGGGCCGTCAGTTCGATAAGCCCACCGGCTCCCGCGCCGCGAGGGCCGCGTACCTTCCACCCTGCGCCAGCAGTTCCTCGTGCGAGCCCTGCTCGACGACGTGCCCGTGGTCGAGAACAACGATCCGGTCGGCATCGCGGACTGTGGAGAGGCGGTGGGCGATCGTCACGGTCGTGCGACCGCGGCTGACGACCTCCAGCGCCGCCTGCACCGCGCGCTCAGTCTCGTTGTCCAGGGCACTGGTGGCCTCGTCGAGCACGAGGATCCGAGGGTCCCGCAGCAAGGTCCGGGCGAGGGCGATGCGCTGCTTCTCCCCACCGGAGAAGCGGTATCCGCGAGCACCGACGACCGTGTCGTAGCCGTCCGGGAGGCCGGTGATGAGCCCGTGGATCTGGGCATCTGTGGCAGCTGCTTCGATCTGCGCATTGGTGGCGTCCGGGCGGGCGTAGCGCAGGTTCTCCCGGATGGTGTCGTGAAGCAGATAGGTCTCCTGGGAGACCACGCCGACGAGTCCGGCCACATCGGTCAGCCGCATGTCGCGCAGGTCCACACCGTCGATGGTGATCGCACCCTCGTCGGGGTCGTGCAGGCGGGCCAGGAGCGAGGCCACGGTGCTCTTGCCGGCGCCGGATTCACCCACCAGCGCCACACTGCTCCCTGCGGGAACGTCGAGCGAGAGGTGATGGACGGCGTCGGAGGCGGATTCCGGGTAGCCGAACGTGACGCCATCCAGGCGCAGGTGCCCGCTCGCCCGGGTCGGGTCGACGTGCACAGGCTCGGCCGGGTCGTCGATCGGCACTGGCAGGTCGAGGAACTCGAAGATCCGCGAGAACAGGGCCATCGAGCTGTAGACCTGCACGCCGACGTTCAGCACTCCCATCAGCGGGCGGAACAAGCCGGACTGCAGCGCCACGAACGCCACCAGGGTGCCGATCGTGATGTCCTGCCCGAATGGGAGACCCGCCATCAGGTAGAGCAGTGCCGGGATCACGCCCATCACGATCGTCATCGCTGCCATCAGCCAGCGGCCGGCCAGCTGGGAGCGCACTTCGAGCCCGAGCAGTTCGCGGGAGGTGCCGGTGAACCGGTCCGTGAGGTATCCGGTCGCGCCCAGAGTCTTGCCCAGCACCGCGCCACTGACCGAGAGCGACTCCTCGATCTGGGAGTGCAGGCCCGCCATGGTGCGCTGGCGTTCGCCGGTGATCTCCCGCCGCATCCGGGCGACCCTGCGCGTGAGCCAGATCGCCGGCGGTAGCACCAGCAGCGAGAACAGGCTCAGCTGCCAGCTCAGGGCCACCATCGCGATGATCGTCCCGATAGCGGTGGTCACGTTCGAGGCAACGGAGGTCGCAGCGTTGGTCACGACGTTCTGCATGGAGGAGATGTCGTTCGTCAGCCGCGACTGCACCTCGCCGCCTCGTGTGCGGGTGAAGAAGGCCAGCGGCTGGCGCTGCAGGTGGGCGAAGACGTTCGTGCGCAGGCCGTGCATGACGCGCTGCCCGATCGTGGTGGACAACCACGTCTGGATGACGCCGAAGACGTTCGTGATCACCGTGACGGCCACCATCAGAGCGACGAGGATCACGAGCAGGCGCAGGTCGGAGTTCGCGAGGGCATCGTCGATGGCTCGCTGGGTGAGGAACGGAGTCGCCAGCCCGACCGCAGACGTGGCCACGATGAGCGCGAGCACGATGGCGAGCCCGCGGCGGTGGGGCCGGAACAGCGCGAGCACGCGCCGTCCGGACACAGGATGCGCGGCCAGCTGCGCCTTGTCGCGAGGGTCGATGCGGGTCGGGGATTCCGGTCGCATGGGCCCCCTCCTTTCATTTGCTGAGGCTTCCAGTTAGTGAGGTTACCTCATCATGTGGGTGGCGGGGTAGAGTGGCGGCGTGAAAGGTCGCTCACACCGCCACCGCGAGCCCCCGGGCCCCGATGCCGATCTCAGCGAGTTGCTGTTGTACGCAGCCCACGGGATGCGCCGCGCCTGGGCGCATTCGCTGGAGGAGTGGGGCCTGTCCCCGCACCATGCGATGGCGCTACGGCAGGCGATGGCTGACGACGGCAGCCGCGTCTCCGATCTGGCCGGCAGGTTACGTATCGCCCCCCGATCGGCCACGGAGGTCGTGGACAGCCTGGAGGAACGCGGGCTGGTCGAACGGGTCCGCTCCGCCGAAGACAGGCGCGCCGTGCACGTCCAGGTCACCGACGCCGGACGCGACCTGGTGGCGCATATCGAACGCAGCCGCGATGAGGCTCAGCGAGCCATGTTCGAACGCCTCAGCACCAGCGAGCAGGCGGAGCTCCGGCGCATGCTGCGGACACTCATCGGGCCGGAGAGCTAGACGACAAGTGCGGTCGCGATGGCCGCCACGCCCTCATCGCGTCCGGTGAAGCCCAATCCGTCGGTGGTGGTGGCCGCGAGCGTCACCGGTGCCCCGGCAGCGTCGGAGAGCACCCGCTCCGCCTCACCGCGAACGGGGCCGAGCTTGGGCCGGTTCCCGATCACCTGCACCGCGATGTTGCCGATCTCGAAGCCGGCCGCCCGGACTCGTGCGGCCGCCTCGGCCAGCAGTGTCACCCCTGCTGCCCCCGCCCAGCGGGGATCGCTGGTGCCGAACTGCTGCCCCAGATCTCCCAGGCCGGCAGCACTGAAGAGCGCGTCTGCCGCGGCGTGGGCTGCGACGTCACCGTCGGAATGCCCGTCGAGTGCCGGTTCGTCCGGGAACGACAGCCCGGCCACAGACAGGCCTGTACGCCCGTCGGTCGCGAAAGCATGGACGTCGACGCCGATCCCGGTTCGCGGCAGCATCACAGCGCACCATCGCTCTCCGAGAGAAAGATCTCGGCGATCGCGAGATCGTGCGGTGTGGTGATCTTCAACGCAGCCGCCTCCCCGTCCACAAGGTGCACGGGCAGGCCGAGGGCCTCCACCAGTCCGGCATCGTCACTGACTGCGGTCACTTCGTCCCGAGCGCGCGCAGCCCCGGCTTCGTGCGCACGGCGAAGGACGGCGGCACGGAAGGCCTGCGGGGTCTGCACGGCTCGCAGCCGCGACCGCTCCAAAGTGCGCGCCGCCACGGGCGGATCGCCCGGACCGATCTCCTTGACCGTATCCACGACGGGAACCGACGGAATCGCAGCATCGATCCCGGACCGCACGGCGGCGACCAGCCGTCGCACCAGGTCGGCGGACGCCAGCGGGCGGGCCGCGTCATGGACGAGAATGACCTCCACGGCCGAGTTCAGTGTCGCGATGCCCGCGGCCACCGATGCCTGGCGCGAGACTCCGCCGGCGACGATGCGGACCGGGAGGTCACACGCGCTCGTCGTGGCACCGTGTACCTGATCGAGGAAGCCTGCCGGCGCCGTCACAACGATCTCGTCAATGACTCCGGACGCCGCCAGCCGGCTGGCGGCGTGCGCCACCAGCGGCCGGCCTCGCAACGGGACCAGCGCCTTCGGGAGATCGGCTCCGAACCGCTGGCCGGAACCGGCCGCCGTCAGCACGACCCCGACGCGAGGCACGGTGACGCTCAGGAGGCGAGAACCTCGTCCAGCAGCGCCTCGGCCTTCTCCTCTTCCGTGTGCTCGGCAAGTGCGAGCTCGGAGACGAGGATCTGCCGGGCACGGGCCAGCATCCGCTTCTCACCAGCGGAGAGACCGCGATCGGCGTCGCGGCGGGACAGGTCGCGGACGACCTCTGCCACCTTGATCACGTCACCGGAGGCGATCTTCTCCACGTTCGCCTTGTAGCGCCGGGACCAGTTGGTGGGCTCTTCGGTGTAGGGCGCTCGCAGCACTTCGAAGACCTTCTCCAGGCCTTCCTTGCCGACAACATCGCGAACACCGACCAGATCGACGTTCTCTGCCGGGACTTCGATGGTGAGGTCTCCCTGGGCCACTTTCAGGCGCAGGTAGAGCTTCTCCTCCCCCCGGATAATGCGTTTGGAGATCTCCTCGATGAGGGCCGCTCCATGGTGCGGGTAGACGACGGTCTCGCCGACTGTGAAGGTCATGTGCTCGCACTCCCCTTTCGCAGATACCGAGTTTAGCATGGGAAAGGTCTGCCTCACCTACGTCCCGCTGATGTTTGCGCAGGTCAGTGGCGTCGGACACATCGAACAAGATGTGCAGGAGCGGTGAAGACGCTCCGCCGGTGGCGCAGGCATTAAGGTTGGGGCGTACGCCCGCACCGTGGAGAGGAGAGCCCTGTGGCTCGCAGCACCCGTCGTCTCGTGGCCGCCCTGACGCTGGCCGCAGCCACAGCCGTCGGTGTCGGCGCGTGCAGCCCGATCACGACCATGCAGTCCTACGCGCCCAGTGACGGCGTCCAGGGAGAGCTCGAGGGCGGAAACGTCCGGGTCCTGGTGGAGAACCTCATGGTGCTCAGCGCTGAGGAGGGTGCCCCGGGCACCGTGCTCGGGGCCTTGGTCAACCGTGGTGCGGAGCCGGTCGAGGTGACCCTCAGCAACGCCGAGGTCACCGGAGGGATCCAGCTCACGGTCGAGGCCGATTCGACCCTGCTACTGAGCCCCGACCACGAGGACGTGGTCTTCCCGGCCGTTCCGGTAGCCCCGGGGGCGGTGCTGGAGCTTCAGGTCTCCACTGAGCAGACCGGCTCGATCACCCTTCCGGTTCCGGTGCTCAACGGAGACATCCCCCCGTACGGGGAGTACCTGCCCAGCAGCGAGTGACGCCGGAGCGCTCAGCGCTCGGCGACCAGTTTGTAGCCCAGCCCCCGCACAGTCACCAGCACCTGCGGGTGCACCGGGTCCTCCTCGATCTTGGCCCTGATCCGCTTGACGTGGACGTCGAGGGTCTTGGTGTCACCGACGTAGTCGGCACCCCACACGCGGTCGATCAGCTGACCACGGGTGAGCACCCGGTCCGGGTTGCGCAGGAAGAGCTCCAACAGCTCGAACTCCCGTAGCGGAAGCGCCATCGGGTCTCCACCGACGGTGACCTCGTGCCGGTCGGTGTCCATCCGGATCCGCCCGACGGACAGGACGGCGGGCTCGGCCGGCTCGGCCCCGCCGTCGGATCCGCGCCGCAGCACCGCCCGGATCCGGGCGAGGAGCTCCCGGAAGGAGTAAGGCTTGGTGACGTAGTCGTCCGCGCCGATCTCGAGCCCCACGACCTTATCGATCTCACCGTCCTTGGCGGTCAGCATGATCACCGGCACGGAGCTGCGCTGACGAAGCTCGCGGCACACCTCGACCCCGGAGAGTCCGGGAAGCATCAGGTCCAGCAGCACCAGATCCACGGCGACCCTGTCGAACTCCACCAGGGCATCGGATCCGGTCGCGACGGCGACAACCTCGAAACCCTCCCGGGTCAGTTGGTAGGTCAGCGGCTCCCGGTAGGAGTCTTCGTCCTCGACGAGCAGGATGCGGGTCACTGTGTCTCTCCTTCTGCACCCTCATGCGGCGCACCGGTCGTTGCCTGCGGATCCTTCTCACCCTCCGACGCCTCCACGGAGGGAATGCGAAGCGTGAAGGTCGATCCCCGCCCGGGGGTCGACCAGACCCTCACTTCGCCGCCGTGATTGGCGGCCACGTGCTTGACGATCGAAAGGCCCAGTCCCGTACCCCCGGTCTCGCGGGAGCGGGCCGGGTCCACACGGTAGAACCGTTCGAAGACGCGGCTGGCGTCCTCGGCGGACAGACCCACGCCCTGGTCCACGACGGCGATCTCGGCAATGCCTTCCACCTCACGCATGCCGACACTCACCCGGGTCCCGGTCGGGGAGTATCTCAGGGCGTTGTCCAGGAGGTTGCGCAGGGCAGTCACGAGCAACGCATGGTCGCCCTGGACGTACAGGCCCTTCTGGCCACCGACGACGATGGTCACATCCCGCGCTTGCGCCTCCACGGTGATCCGGTCGATCGCCTCGGCGACGACGGCCTCGAGCGGGACCTCGACGAAGTCGACCTCGTGTTCGGGCGCCTGGAGCCGGGAGAGTTCGATGATCTCCTGCACCAGTGCCGACAAGCGCGCAGTCTCACGCTGCATCCCGGCAGCGAACCGCCGGACGGCCTCCGGATCGTCAGCCGCGTCGGCCGCCGTCTCCGCGAGCAGTGCGATCGCGCCCACAGGAGTCTTCAGCTCGTGGGAGACGTTCGCGACGAAGTCGCGACGCACCTCCTCGACCCGCCGCTCGGCCGTCCTATCCTCAGCCAGCACCAGCACGCGGCCGCCTGTCAGCGGCGCCACCCGCACGTCGAATGCCAGCCGGTCCGAGCCCGGCACCTGCGAGCGGGGAATGATCATCTGCTCGTCCCTGCTGGATCCACCGGTGCGCACCCGCTCGACGAGCTCCTCCAGTGGTGCGTGCGCGAGCCGCCCGCCGCGCACCAAACCGTCGGTATAGGCAGCCGGAGCGGCTCGCAACACTTCGCCTGAGGGACCGACCAGAACCGAGAGCGAGCGCAGCGCGGCTAGCAGGGCCGCGACGTCGTCATCGAGCACGTCACCCTCCGGTTCTCTCGCGGCTGGACCGTGCTGGCTGCGTTCGGACACGCGAAAGGCGAGCGCGGCGCTCGCCCCGACGAACAGGCCGAGCACGCCGACGCCGACGATCAGCCATGCTTGGTCCACAGCGGCCAGACTAGACGCAGCCGGGAAGCCGGTCCGCACCGGCGATGTCCGGGCGGGGCGATGTTCACCTTCTCGGCACCAGGTATTCACCCGGTCGTGAGACTGTATGGGGTGCGCGTGTAGTGGAATGGACGCTGCACGTGCCCGGACGGGCGCAGGACGAGAGGACGGACGACGGTGCGAGCGATCTTCGAGCAGGAACTGGAACAGGTCGGTGAGGGGCTGCTGCAGATGGCCCGGCACGTCCAGGCCGGGGTCCGCGATGCCTCCACGGCGCTGGCATCCGCCGACCTTCAGCTAGCCGAACAGGTCATCGCCGCCGATGACGCGATCGATGCCATCGAGGCCGAGCTCGACGAACGCTGCGTGACCTTGCTCGCCCGGCAGCAGCCGGTGGCCACGGACTTGCGCGTCATCGTCTCCGGGCTGCGGATCAGCGCCTCAATCGAGCGGATGGGCGACCTCGCTCGCCACATCGCCCAGGTGACGCGGATGCGCTACCCGGAGCAGGCGATCCCCGAGCAGGCGCAGGAGACGTTCGCTGCCCTCGCCGAGGCAGCGAACCGGGCCGCCACCAACGTCGTGGCCCTGCTCGAGAGTCACGACCTCGAGTTGGCTGCCGCGATCGAGACCGACGACGAGCAGCTCGACGAGCTGCACCAGCGCACCTTCACGACCACGCTGGCCTCAGACTGGCAGGGCACGACCACCGAGACGGTGGACGTCACGCTGCTGGCTCGCTTCTACGAGCGCTTCGGTGACCACGCCGTCTCGGTCGCCCAGCGCATCTCCTATCTCGTGACAGGCGATCTGGACGGCGTGTCCTCAGACTGACAAGCCCGGCTGAACACGCTCCGCAAGAACGACGACGGCGCCCACCTCGCGGGAGGTGGGCGCCGTCGTCGTTGTGTGCGTGCTGAAGGCGCCGTCAGCGTCCCTGATTGGCCACGGCAGCGATGGCTTCCTTGGCCGCTTCCGGGTCGAGGTAGCGGCCGCCCGGGTTCAGGGGGCGCAGTTCCTCGTCGAGTTCATAGAGCAGCGGGATACCGGTGGGGACGTTCAGACCGGCGATCGTCTCATCGTCGATTCCGTCGAGGTGCTTGATGATGGCCCGCAGCGAGTTGCCGTGCGCAGCCACGAGAACCACCTTGCCCTCCTTCAGGTCGGGCACCACCTCGGACTCCCAGTACGGCAGGGCGCGCGCGAGCACGTCCTTGAGGCACTCGGTGTCCGGGATCGGCTCGCCGGCATACCTCGGGTCAGCGTCCTGGGAGTACTCGGACCCGTGCTCGATGGCCGGCGGCGGCACGTCGTAGGAGCGGCGCCACGTCATGAACTGCTCCTCACCGAACTCGTCGCGGATCTGCTTCTTGTCCTTGCCCTGCAAGGCCCCGTAGTGGCGCTCGTTCAGGCGCCAGGAGCGCTTGACTGGGATCCAGTGGCGGTCGGCGGCGTCGAGGGAGAGGTTCGCGGTCGTGATCGCCCGGCGAAGCAGCGAGGTGTGCAGCACATCGGGCAGCACGCCGGCGTCGGTGAGCAGCCGCCCTCCGCGCTGAGCCTCCTCGATGCCCTTCTCGGAGAGGGGCACGTCGACCCAGCCGGTGAACAGGTTCTTGGCGTTCCATTCGCTCTCGCCATGGCGGAGCAGTACCAGGGTGTAGGTCATGGCTCCAGTCTGCCGTACCTACACCCGTGCCGTCACAGCGGGAGGACGCACATCGGACCAGCCAGCTCCACGTCGGCCACGATCTCCGCGGGGATACCGTCGATCAGTGGGTGGACCGCCACCCGGTCGGCGTGCTGGCCAGCCACGATCACCGCGTCATCGGTGACGGCATGATGACGCGGCCAAGCGGCCGTGGATACCTCCGCGACACGGCGCACCGATGTCCCATCAGCATCAATCTCCAGGGTTGAGAGCGTGTCGGTGCCCCGCACGCCGACGTAGAGGAAGGAACCGCGACGTTCGATGTGGGAGAGCTGGTGCTCGCCCTCAACACCGGAGGCCGACTCCTGGTGCAGCACCTGGCCCTGCCCGGTCCCTTCGTCCCAGGACAGGGTGAGGACCTCACCACTGAGCTCACCGGCCACATAGAGGTAGCCGGGCCGGCTGTCGAGGTGTCGGGGTCCACAGCCGGCGGGCAACTCGGTCAGGACGGGTGGCTCGACGGGGCGGCCGTTCTCGAGCGGGTAGGCACGGAGGTGATCGGTTCCCAGATCGGCGACGAGCAGCCAGCCACCGCCTTCGCTGAGCGCGCAGAAGTGTGCGTGGGGGCCATCCTGCCGATTCGACACCGGGCCGCCGCCCTGGTGCGGCAGCAGGACGACCTCGTCCGTGACGTCCCCGGCCTCGTCGAGCCGGACCGCGCATGCAACCCCGTTGCCGTAGTTCGCCACATAGAGCCACTGACCCCACGGGTGCACAAGCACATGGCAGGGCGAGGGGCCACCGGTCGCGACCCGCGCCGTCCGTCGCAGTGAGCAGTCGGCGCTCATGTCGAAGGACGCCACGGTGCCGTCCGCTCCTTCGCCGACGGCGTAGACCCGCTCGGCCGAGGGATGGATCGCGAGGTAGGTCGGGGCAGGCGTCTCGACGACGAGCTCCGGGACCGCCTGGGACCAACTCGACGGGTCTGCGACGGTCACGCGCCAGATCCCCTGGCCAGGACCTGTTCCATGGGTGCCGAGGAGATGATTCACGCTCATGATGGCCTCGATGCAGTCATGGCACCCCACCATACGCACAGTGGGATGCCATGACGTGCAGTGAGATGCGGGTCAGTGCGCCTTGGCGTACGCCTCGCGGATCTCGGCCGAAACCCGGCCACGGTCGCTCACCTGGTAGCCGTTCGCCTTGGCCCATTCACGGATCTTCTGGGCATCGGAACCACCCGAGCGCGATCCGCCGGCCTTCCGTCCGGAGACCTTCCGTCCACCCGAGCGACGGGCGGGGCCGACCCACGGCGCCAGATCATCACGCAGCTTCGCTGCATTCTTGGCATTGAGGTCGATCTCGTAGGTCACCCCATCGAGAGCGAACGTGACCGTCTCTTCGGCGTCCGAACCATCGATGTCATCGATGAGGAGCACGCGAACCTTCTGTGCCATGTCTACATTCCTTTCGAACGCACGATATTCACCTTTCCCTGAAAGAATCGCACGACGATGGCATTGATGTCAAAGAGTTTCCGGGCGGGAATCCCTTGACTCCCGGTCGGCTCGTTCCTGCTCGAGCCGTACCTGCGCCCGTCGCTCTCTTCGATCCGCCTGCACGATCGCCCGAATGACGATCGTGAACAGCACTGCGAGCCCGAGGGAAGGCGCAATAGCCGCGACAAGATCACCGGCGGTCATGATCGCGGCTTGACCAGCGGGAAGGTAATTGTCTCACGTATACCGTGACCCGTCAGAGCCATCAGGAGCCGATCGATCCCCATTCCCATACCGCCCGACGGAGGCATTCCGTGCTCCATCGCCTGCAGGAACTCCTCGTCCACCTGCATGGCCTCGGCATCGCCACGGGCAGCCAACCGGGCCTGCTGTTCGAACCGTTCCCGCTGCACCACGGGGTCGACCAGTTCGGAGTAGGCCGTGGCGAGCTCGAATCCGCGCACGTAGAGGTCCCATTTCTCCACGACGCCCTCCTGCGAGCGGTGCGCGCGCGTCAGCGGAGAGGTATCGACCGGAAAGTCACGCACGAACGTCGGCGCATACAGATCGTCGCCGACAAAGTGCTCCCAGAGCTCTTCGACGACCTTGCCCGGGGTGGCGGTCTTCTCGTCGAGGGAGATGTCGGCTCGCTTCGCCAATGTGAGCAGATCGGCCAGCGGTGTGTGCGGGGTGATCTCCTCGCCGCAAGCCGCCGAGAGCGAGGGGTAGAGCTGGATGTCTTTCCACTCCCCCCCGAGATCGTACTCACGACCGTCGGGCAAGGTCACGACCGTCGTTCCGAGGGCGTCCCGGGCGGCGGTGACGACGAGATCCTGGGTCAAGGCGGCCATGGTGTTGTAATCGCCATAGGCCTCATATGCCTCGAGCATCGCAAACTCGGGCGAATGTGAAGAATCGGCACCCTCATTGCGGAAGTTCCGATTGATCTCGAAGACCCGCTCCACTCCACCGACCACGGCTCGCTTGAGGAACAGTTCCGGTGCGATCCGCAGGTACAGATCGATGTCGTAAGCGTTCATGTGCGTGACGAATGGGCGCGCACTGGCCCCTCCGTGCATCGTCTGCAGCATCGGAGTCTCGATCTCGAGGAAGTCCCGCTGATGAAAGGACTCCCGCAACGATCGCATCACGGCCGCCCGGGTGCGCACCATCTCGCGCGCCGCTGGTCGGGCGATCAGATCGACGTGACGGCGCCGCACGCGATTCTCCTCCGAGCTCTCCTTGTGCAGCGCCGGCAGCGGCCGGATCGCCTTGGCGGCAAGCCGCCAGTCATCGGCGAAGACCGAGAGCTCCCCCGTGCGGGAGACGATCACGCGTCCGTGAGCGAACAGGTGATCACCGAGATCGACATCGGCCTTGAACGCGGCCAGGGAGTCGGCCCCAACCTCGCGCTGGGAGAGCATCACCTGCAGGGTGCGGCCCTCACCGTCCTGCAAGGTCGCAAAGCACAGTTTCCCGGTGTTGCGCTGGAAGACCACGCGCCCGGCGACGCCGACCAGGTCCTGCGTCTCATCGCCGGCTTCCAGCGTGCCGTCATAGGCGTCGCGGATCGCCGCGATCGTGTGGGTGACCGGCACCGAGACGGGGTAGGCCTGACCCCCCTCGTCGAGGATCCGTGCCCGCTTCTCCAGCCGCACCCGCACCTGCTCGGGGACGTCGATGTCCGGTGCCGGGGGCTGCTGGGGCGAGTTCTCGGTGTTCACCCGGTCATCGTAACGACGTGCTCGAGTGCCACGGGACGGCTGCCGTGGCCAGACCGCTACCCGGGCCGACCGCTCCCGGATCATGACCGAGGCTGCGGATCTTGTTCTGCGCATCCACGTGCACCACCGGAGGGGCATAGGTGCGGGCCTCGGCATCGGGCATCAGGCCGTAGGCGATGATGATCACCAGGTCGCCAGGGTGCACGAGGTGCGCGGCCGCGCCATTGATGCAGATCTGCCCGGCCCCACGCTCACCCGCGATCACATAGGTCGTCAGGCGGGATCCGTTCGTGATGTCGACCACGTCCACCTGGTGGCCCTCGGGCAGGTCGGCAGCCTCAAGCAGGTCGGCGTCGACCGTGATCGATCCCACATAGTTCAGATCGGCCTGCGTCACCGTGGCGCGGTGGATCTTGCCCACCATCATCGGCCTCAGCATCCCGGTCATCGTGCCTCTTCCTGCAGTGGCCAGGAGACCACCGCGTTGTCGATCAGACGCGTCGCGCCCACCCGGGCCGCCACGACCAGCAGGGCCCTGCTCGGCGATCGCCCGCCGGGGTGGCGCTCACCCCACGCGGTCATCGTGTGCTCGTCCACGAGTTCCAGGTACGAGGGGCGAACCAGGTCCCGGTCCCGTTCGTCCAGTATGCGCTGAGCGGCCGCGAGCACGTCGTCCACGGTACCCCCGTCGGCCGCGGCCTGCGCACCGGCGGCCACCGCCTGTGAGAGCACCAGTGCCGCAGTGCGTTCCGCCTCGTCCAGGTAGGCGTTGCGACTGGACATGGCCAGTCCATCCGGCTCGCGCACGATCGGAACTGCCTCGATCCGCACCGGGATGTTCTGGTCGGAGACCATCCGCCGTACCAGTGCCAGCTGCTGGGCATCCTTCTGCCCGAACATCGCGATGTCCGCCCGGGTCAGGTGCAGCAGCTTGGCCACCACGGTGAGCATGCCGTCGAAGTGGCCCGGGCGGTCGGCCCCCTCCAGCACCTCCCCCATGTGTCCGGCCGTCATCGTGACCTGAGGTGCGCCGTCGGGGTACATCTCGGACTCCGGAGGGGCGAAGACCAGGTCCACTCCCTCCCGGCCCAGCGCCTCGACATCGGCGTCGAGGGTGCGCGGGTAGGCGGCCAGGTCCTCACCCGCACCGAACTGCAACGGGTTCACGAAGATGGTCACGATCACGCGGGGGGCGAGCGTTCGCGCCACCCGCACCAGCTCCAGGTGCCCCTCATGGAGGGCACCCATCGTCATCACGACGGCGACCGGCTCGTTCCACGATTCCCGTCGCTGCCGTAGCTGCGCCACTGTCCTGACGACCTCGGGTCCGCCGCTCTCCACCTCGTGGTCCGTCGCCGGATCTGTCACCGGGTCCAGGACGTCGAGCAACCTCGTGGCGGCCGGCTCGGAGATACGCCGACCCGCGAGTGCGCGTTGCACCGTCGCCCGCGCGAGGGCGACATAGGTCTCCGGGACGTCCACCAAGGCGGGGTCGGCCGCCACGATCCCCGCGAGCGCCGTCAGGTGCTCGGCCACCGTGCCGGAGTCGCCGCGTGCCACCGGCCCGGTGAGCGTGACCTCGCCACCGCGCAGTGCGCCGTCGAGGGCTGCCGAGAGCAGCGGCGTGAGGAGCGTTCCCGCATCGCTCACCCCAGCGGCCGTCAGCACCCGCATCGCCTGGCTGGTGAGGGTGACCAGATGGTTGGCTCCGTGCGCCAGCGCCGCGTGGTAGAGCGGACGCGCCTCCTCCGGCAAGACGATCGGTTCTCCCCCGAGCTCGACCACGAGCGCCTGGGCGATGGGCAGCACCGGCGGGTCGGCGGTCACTGCGAAGGGCAGCCCGTCCATTCTGCTCAGGTCGACGCTGGTACCGGTGAAGGTCATCGCCGGGTGGATCGCGAGCGGGATCGCGCCACGGGCCCGCGCCGGGGCCAGGACATCGACGCCGTACCGGCCGGCGGTATGCACCACCAGCTGCCCGGGCTGGAAGGCGCCGAGCCGGGCGAGGCCGGCGACGAGGTCACCCAGGACGTCGTCGGGAACGGTGAGCAGCACCAGCTCGCTGCGCTCGACGACATCGCGCACGTCGAGCACCGGAACGTTCGGCAGGAGAACCTCGATCCGCTCTCGCGTCTCCTCGGATGCACCGCTGGCGCCCACGACGGCGTGGCCGGTGGCCCGTAGCGCGCTCGCCAGTACCGCCCCGACGCGCCCTGCACCGACGATGCCGACACCGAGGCGGCCAGGACGGGAGTTCACGGGGCCATTCTCCCAGGATCGTCCGTCATGGCCCGAGGCGAGGCCGGGAGCACCCCAGCAGAACTGACGACGCGGGACGGGAGAACGCCACCGAAGCCGCCACCCTCGTGCAGCGCCGCGGACCCCTCCTCGGCCGGGGTCATCCAGCGCTCGGGGCCGGCACTCCGGCGAGCGTTCCGGGCGCGACGGGTCATCTCGGCCAGCAAGAGGCTGGTCGCCTCGGCATCCTGATGGTGCACCATCGGCGTGACGGGTCCGGGCGTGGAGTGGATCGAGAAGGTCATCAGGTCGAGCTTGCGCTCCCACGGCCCTTGAGTAACACCGAGCGACTGGATGCGCTCGTGGGGGACGAGGACGAGCGAGCGCCACCACCGCCCGGTGCGCAGCAGCACCGCCGTGCCGGTCATACGCACTCCGGTGCGCCGCCAGGTGAGGGGGTCCAGCCACCATGCCCGCGCCGGGGTGTGCTGGAAACCCTCCTGGTCGCCGTCCCCGGTCAGGCCAGCACGGAGGACCTCCAGCGGCCGATCGTCCCCGAGATCGGGGTGCACGAGGGAGAGCAGGTGAGCCGCCTCAGCCTCGGTGGCCACCGGGAAGAGCACGGTGCCGGTGGTCTCTTCCGCCCCGTACCCGGCGATGTTGACAGTGATCCGCCACCAGCCCTTGAAACGCCACAGCGGCGGCTGGGCCAGCCGGACCGCCTGCACCCGGCCGGGTGGGACGGTGCGAGCCTTGGACTCGAGCAGACCCTGACGGATGCGGATGCCGTCGGGCGAGGTGGCCACCCGGAAGGAGAACTCACCGGCAAACCGGCTCCAGAAGTAGGCTGCGGCACCGATCAGCGGGGCACCCATCGCGAACACCGAGGAGAGGTTCTCGGTGACGACGGCGATCACCACGAGGCCGACGGCCGCGACAAGCATCGTGACAATCCCGCCGGAGAGCGCAAGCGATCCGACGAGCCGCCCCGGGGAGAGGGTGTACAGGTGCATCTCCGGCGCTGCCGGTGCGTGCTGCACGCCGGCCTCGTCGGTCTCCATCCGCACCCCGGCGGCTCGGGCGAGGAGTTCGTTGCGCAGCCGTTGCGCCTCGTCCTCGCGCAGATACGCCAGTGTCAGGTTGGAGCCTGCACCTCCGGCGCTCTCGATCTTCAGTGCCGCGAAGCCGGTGAATCGCGCCAGCAGCGGTTGGGTGACGTCGACCGTCTGCAGTCGGTCCAGGCGCACGTGGCGCTGTTGCCGGAACAGCACACCGGAGTGGAGAAGGATGCTGTCCTCGGTGATGCCGTACTTGGTGCGTGACCACGCCAGGGCGGAGAAGCCGAGACCGAGCAGCGCCCCGAGCACGACGACCCCGGCGATGATCAGCAGCAGTGTGGTGACGGCGAGGTCGAGTTCACCGAGCTGGTCGGCCGATTGCCACACGAAGACCGCGAAGAGCCCCGCAGCGACCTTCCACGCGTTCAGGACCGGCGTGATGCGGTGCAGACGGTGCCAGTCGATGTGATCCGTCGACGTCACAGGCCGGCCAACCTGGCCTCGCCGCGGGCCGAGAGCTGATCACGCAAGCGTGCCGCCTCGGCCTCCGGCAGACCGGGGATGGAGGCGTCGGACTGCGCGGAGGCGGTGTGCAGTTGCACCTGGGCGATCCCCATCGACCGGGCGATGGGCCCGGCGTCGACATCCACGTACTGCATCCGCCCGTAGGGCACGACCACCATGGACCGGAAGAGCACACCCTTACGGATGAGGAGCTCGTCCTCCAGCTCGGCGTACCGGATGGCACGCACCTGCCGCGGTACCAGCCACAACAGCCAGACGAGCAGGATGCCGAACACGGCCGGCGCTGCCCACACCGCCGGTGTGGTGAAGATCGCCACCACCACCGACGCGACGAGCGGGATCCCGAGCCCGATCGCCACACCGATCTGGCGCACGGGGACGAGCTTGGGCGAGACGGACTGCCACTGGGCACCGTCGACCTCGAATGCGGATCCGGAACTCATGGTCGCCATTGTGACTCACGCTGCCGAGAACCTGGGACCAGACCTCGTCACTGTTGCTAGTATCTGCGTATGTCCGAAGATACGTATCCATGCACATTCGGAATGGATTCGCCCTACGTCGACCTTGCTGCCGAGGTGTTCTCGCTCCTGGCCGACGCCACTCGGGTCCGGATCGTTCTCGCCCTGCGGGAGGCGGAGATGTCGGTCAACCATCTCGCGGAGGCCGTCGGCAAGCCGCCCACTGCCGTCTCCCAGCATCTGGCGAAGTTGCGCTGGGGCCGCATCGTGCGAGCGCGACAGGAGGGCAACCGCGTCTTCTACTCACTGGTGGACGAACACGCCCGCACCCTCGTCACGCAGGCGGTGTTCCAGGCTCAGCACGCCCTCGAGGAACACCCGGCTCACCATCGGCCGAGCACTGGGCCGTCGAGCACAGGGCCATGAGCGACCATCATCACGGTGTCGCCGCCCGGCTCCGGCACATCTTCATCCCGCACTCCCACGATGTCGCCGACTCGATCGATGACGCCCTGACCGCGAGCGCCGAGGGAATCCGCGCGGTCCGCATCAGTCTGATCATCCTCGGCGTGACAGCGCTGGCTCAACTGGCCGTGGTGGCCGTGAGCGGGTCGGTGGCACTGCTGGCCGACACGATCCACAACTTCTCGGACGCCCTGACGGCCATCCCGCTGTGGATCGCGTTCGCGCTCTCGCGCCGGGCTCCCAGTGCCCGCTACAGCCATGGTTATGGGCGTGCGGAAGATCTGGCCGGGGCGTTCATCGTGGCGATGATCGCGCTCTCGGCCGTCGTGGCGGGGGTGGAGTCGATCCGCCGGCTCACTCAGCCGCAGCCCCTGGAGCACCTCGGCTGGGTGCTCGCTGCCGGGGCGATCGGCTTCGCGGGGAACGAGCTGGTGGCCCTGTACCGCATCCGGGTGGGACGGCGGATCGGGTCGGCTGCTCTGGTCGCCGACGGCATGCATGCACGGACCGACGGATTCACCTCACTGGCCGTCGTACTGGGCGTCATCGGAGTGTGGGCGGGCTTCCCGCTCGCTGACCCGATCATCGGGTTGGTGATCACCGCCGTCATCCTCGTCCTGCTGTGGAGCACAGCCCGCGATGTCGGGCGGCGCCTTCTCGACGGCGTCGATCCGGGTCTGTACGAGCGCGCTCTGGCGACCCTTGGTACGGACCCCACCATTGCCGGCGTCGGCCGCCTCCGGCTGCGCTGGACCGGACACCGGCTTGCCATCCAGGCACAGCTACGACTGCCAGCCGAGACCACGGTGGCGACTGCCGATGAGGTCAGCTCCCGCGCCGAGGAGGCATTGCGCCAAGCCCTGCCCGGGGTGGGTGCGGTGGATCTGACGGTCACCGCCTCGCCCATCGCTGACGGCGAGTCTCACGCCGCCGCGGCGTCGTCCTCGTCGTCTCGCCCCTGACCCTCGTCACCGTCGTCCGGCACGCGGCAGAACCACTGGGTCACCATGCCGGCGACACCGAGCGCTCCCGCTGCCAGGAGCGCCAGCACGACGCGCAGCAACTGTTCGCGCGGTTCCGGGGCCGTCAGCCGGGGAAGGGTCATCGCCAGCTGGGCAAGCAGGTATCCGACGTGGATGGCCGCTGTCACTGCGGCGGCCTGGCCCAGTGCGAGCACGCGCGCTGCACCGACCGGGTCGTCCACGCGGGCGTCCGCCACCGCACGCCGTACCCGGAGCCCGAGCACGAGTACCAGGACCGCGAGCGCCGCCAGCACACCGGCCAGCAGGACCGGCACGTCCGGAGGGACGTTACCGCGGGTGGTCCACCATCGCAGGGCGACGATGCTGACCGTCCCGGCGACCACGGAGACGGCACCGAGTGTGGGCCAGCGCAGCATGGCGATCATTCGTCCCGGTGCAGCGGCTGCCAACGTGGGGCGATCGGCGCCTCGCCGGCGGGCTCGTTGCGCACCCATGGCAGGACGTCCTCGTCCCCGTGGGCGAGCAGCTCCAGGTCTTCCAGATCCTCCTGCTCGGCGTGGTCCTCCTGCTCAGCGTGGTCCTCCGACTCAACGGGAGCCTCCTGCGGGAGGTGAGGGACGCCGTCGGGGGGTGAGGGCGGTGAGGACGCAGAGACGGCTGCCGCCGGCACCGGGCGAGGCGCGGGATCCTCGAGCCAGTCCAGCGCGAGCCACCGCACGCCGGTCCGATCGGGAGCGGTCTCGGCGAGGGTGGCCACTGGGCCGCCGCCCAGGCCCGGCAGGAACGCGTCCGGGTCGGCCTGCGCCCACGGCACCAGCACGAAGGCTCGCTCGTTCGCGCGCGGGTGCGGCAGGGTGAGTTCCGGATCCGTCGAGGTGAGCGTGCCGTAGACGATCAGGTCGACGTCGAGGGTCCGCTCGCCCCATCGCTGCGTGCGCTGCCGTCCGTATGTTCCCTCGAGGTGGTGGGCGAGTTCGAGGAGCTCACGTGGGGCGAGGGTCGTGGTGGCGAGCACGACGGCGTTGAGATAGTCCGGCTGTGCGACCGCGTCAGGCTGCAGTACCGCCGAGGTGCGCGCGAGCGGCGAGACCTCCTCCACCGTGAGCCCATCGGCACTGGTGAGGTCGGCGATCACACCACGCAGCGTGGTGCGCACGTCGCCGACGTTCCCTCCGAGGGCGAGTACGACCGGCACGGGCTGCTCAGGAGCGGTGTCCAGATCCGGCTGGGCGTGCTCCGGCTCCGCCCTGGCAGGGGCGGGCTCCGCTCTGGCAATGGCAGGCTCGGGCGCAGGGGCGTCGGGGTCCTGGCGGTCGATAGAACGCCGCACGTGCACCTGGACGTCGGCATAGGGCACGCCTACGGGAGCCTCTGGTTTGTGGACCGTCACGTCCACCGACCGCACGCCCGGGCGGGAGAGCATCGCCTCGGCGATCTGGTTCGCGAGCGTCTCGATGAGGTTGACGGGCTCACCCTCGATGAAATCGACGATCTCGCGCGCCGCCGCCGCGTAGTCGACGGTGTGGGCGAGGTCGTCCGAAGCGGCCGCAGCACGGGTATCCACCGCCATGACCACATCGACGAGAAACGTCTGCCCCTCGCGTCGTTCCTCCGGGAACACCCCATGCCTGCCTACCCCGCCGACGCCCAGGAGGCGGATCTCGTCGAGGGCTGCCTCGGTGCCTGTCATTGCGACCCCTTCTGTGCGCCGTCCGCTTCCTCGGGTGCTCGTTGCCGCCCATTCTCGGCCGCGCGCCAGGCCTGGGCCACTCGAACGGCGTCCACGGAGCCGATCACGTCATGCACCCGCACCCCCCACACCCCTCGCGCCGCCACCAGCGTCGTGACGGCGGCAGTGGCACGGTCGCGGAACGCGGGCAGAGACTCCGAGCCGGCGGCCCGGAGCAGCTCACCCAGGAAGCGTTTCCGGGATGCGCCGATCAGGACCGGGTAGCCCAGCGACATCAACTCGTCCACTCCCGCGAGCAGCTCCCAGTTGTGCCCGCCCTCTTTGGCGAACCCGAGCCCGGGATCGAGTACGAGCTGATGCTCGCCCACACCTGCGGAGCGGACGGCCTCGACCTGGGCGCGGAGCTCGGTGCACACCTCGGTGATCACGTCGTCGTACTCGGCCAGGTCGTTCATGAACTCGGAGTGCCCGCGCCAGTGGGAGAGCACATACCGGCACCCGGACTCGGCGACCACGGTCGCGATCTCCGGGTCGGCGAGGCCGCCGGACACGTCGTTGATCACCTGCGCACCCGCAGCAAGCGCACGGGCGGCCACCTCCGCACGCATCGTGTCGACGCTGACCACGGCGCCCGCACCGGCGAGCTCGGTGACCACCGGCAGCACGCGGCCGAGCTCCTCCTCCAGGCTCACTCGCTCCGCACCGGGCCGGGTGGACTCGCCGCCCACATCGACGATATCCGCGCCCTGAGCGAGCAGATGGCGGCCGTGCGCGACGGCGACGTCGGGTTCGAACCACTGCCCGCCGTCGCTGAAGGAGTCCGGGGTGACGTTGACGACGCCCATGACGAGCGTGCGTGACCCTTCGTCCGGGTGCAGCTCGTCCCTCACGCGGGCCACCCTACCCACGTCGAGCGTCAGCCTCGTGCGATGAGGCTCATCGCCTCGGCCCGGGTCGCCGTCTGGCGCATGAGCCCGCGCACCGCCGAGGTCACGGTCCGTGAGCCCGGTTTGCGCACCCCCCGCATCGACATGCACAGGTGCTCGCACTCCACGACGACGATCACGCCGCGCGCATCCAGTAGCTCGACCAGCGCGTCGGCAACCTGGGTGGTCAATCGTTCCTGCACCTGGGGGCGCTTGGCGTAGACGTCCACCAGCCGGGCGAGCTTGCTCAGCCCGGTCACGGTGCCGTCCTCGGAGGGGATGTAGCCCACGTGTGCCACCCCGTGGAAGGGCAGCAGATGGTGCTCGCAGGTGGAGTAGACCTCGATGTCGCGGACGAGGACCATCTCTTCGTGGTCGATGTCGAAGAAGGTCTGGACGACCTCCTCGGGGCGTTGGCGCAACCCGGCGAAGATCTCCTGATACGCCTTGGCGAGCCTGGCGGGAGTGTCCTGCAGTCCCTCGCGTTCGGGATCCTCCCCGACGGCGACCAACAGGTCCCGTACGGCGCGTTCCACGCCTGCGGGGTCATACGGGCGCACCGGGCGGGGAGAGCTGGCCCCGTCGGTCACAGTTGCTCCTCAGGCGGCGTCGGAGCAGCCGCGCCCGGTAGCCCGTCCTCACCGGCTGCGGCGACCTCGTCCTGGGGAGGCATCTGCTCCTCGCCGCGGGAGATTTCCAGGGGCGTCTGCACCGGCGGGATCTGGCTGACTGTGCGCTCCTGGCTGGAGAGCCAGACCGGTCGAGGGTCGCGCTTGATGACCGGGGAGAAGACCTCGGCGAGCTCGGCCTGGTTGAGCGTCTCCCGCTCCAGCAGTGCCAGGGCGAGCGCGTCGAGGACGTGCCGGTACTCGGTCAGCACGGCCCATGCCTCGTCGTGGGCACTCTCGATGAGGCGGCGCACCTCCTCGTCCACGAGACCGGCGACGTCCTCGGAGAACTCGCGCTGGTGTCCCATGTCACGGCCGAGGAAGACCTCGGAGTCGGCGGTGCCGAGCCGGATCGCGCCGACCCGCTCGCTCATCCCGTACTCCTTGACCATCTTGCGGGCCGTCGCTGTGGCCTTCTCGATGTCGTTGGAGGCACCGGTAGTGGGGTCGTGGAAGACGATCTCCTCGGCCACCCGGCCGCCCATCGCGTAGGCGAGCTGGTCGAGCAGTTCGTTGCGGGTGGTGGAATACCGATCTTCACTGGGCATCACCATCGTGTAGCCGAGCGCACGACCGCGCGGGAGGATCGTGACCTTCGTGACCGGATCGGTGTAACGCAGCGCCGCCGCCACCAGGGCGTGACCACCTTCGTGGTAGGCGGTGACCTTGCGCTCCTTCTCGTTCATCACCCGTGTCTTCTTCTGCGGCCCGGCGATGACGCGGTCGATGGCCTCGTCCAGTTCGGTGTTGCCGATGACGGTGCCGTTGGTGCGGGCGGTCAGCAGCGCCGCCTCGTTCAGGGCGTTCGCCAGGTCGGCACCGGTGAATCCCGGGGTGCGCTTGGCGATGGCGTGCAGGTCGACGTCCGGCGCCATCGGCTTACCCGCAGCGTGCACCCCCAGGATCGCTTCGCGGCCCTTCAGGTCGGGCGACTCGACGGCAATCTGCCGGTCGAAACGTCCCGGACGCAGCAGCGCGGGGTCGAGGATGTCCGGCCGGTTCGTCGCGGCGATGAGGATGACGTTGGTGTTGACGTCGAAGCCGTCCATCTCCACCAGGAGCTGGTTCAGGGTCTGCTCACGTTCGTCGTGCCCGCCGCCGAGGCCCGCGCCACGCTGGCGGCCGACGGCGTCGATCTCGTCCACGAAGATGATGGCCGGAGCGTTGGCCTTGGCCTGCTCGAACAGGTCACGCACACGGGAGGCGCCGACGCCGACGAACATCTCCACGAAGTCCGAGCCGGAGATGGAGTAGAACGGCACTCCGGCCTCACCGGCCACGGAGCGGGCCAGCAGGGTCTTACCCGTTCCGGGCGGGCCGTACAGGAGCACACCCTTGGGGATCTTCGCGCCGACGGCTTGGAACCGGGAGGAGTCAGCGAGGAAGTCCTTGATCTCGTGCAACTCTTCGACGGCTTCGTCGGCACCGGCCACGTCGGAGAAGGTGACGGTGGGGGTCTCTTTGGAGACCTGCTTGGCCTTCGACTTCCCGAAGTTCATCATCCGGGAGTTCCCGCCCTGCATGCGGGAGAGGATGAACCAGAACACACCCACCAGCAGCAGCACGGTGAGCAGGGTCATCAGCAGGCTGGACCACCAGGGCGTCTGCGGGACGACCGAGTTGTAGCCGCCCTCCGGCTCGGCGGCGGCGACTGCTTCGGCCACCGTCTCGGCCTGTGGAGTGACGTAGTAGAACTCCACATCGGTGCCGTAGTCGGTGTCATCCTCGCCGACGTACGGCTCGCTCAGGGTGAGGTTCACGCGCTGGTGGCCGTCGGTGATCTCGACCTGTTCGACCGTGTCGCCCTCGAGTAGCTCCAGGCCTGCGGAGGTGTCGATCTGCTGGACGCCACCACCACCGAGCAACTGAAAACTCACGACGATCACGATGATCGGGATGAGGATCCAGATCAGTGGCCCACGCAGCAGCTTCTTCACGTTCATCGCACCTATGGGGCCGAGCCCCGGTCCCTCCTGCTAGCAGTTCTACCGGGTGACGCTATACGACCGGATCGAGTGCTCGTGCACATGTTCGCCTATGGCAGTACTGCCGAGCATGTGCTCAGCGCTGATAGACGTGCTCGGCGAGGGTGCCCACGAACGGCAGGTTGCGGTACCGGCCGTCGTAGTCCAGGCCGTATCCGACGACGAATTCGCTGGGCACGTCGACGCCGATATAGGCGACGTCCACCTCGACCTTCGCGGCGTCGGGCTTACGCAGGAGTGTGGCCACCTTCACGGACGCGGGGTTGCGGCTGCGCAGGTTCGCGAGCAGCCAGGAGAGGGTGAGCCCGGAGTCGATGATGTCCTCGGCGATCAGCACGTGCTTGCCGTCGATGTCGGTGTCGAGGTCCTTGAGGATGCGCACCACGCCGGAGGACTTGGTGCCCGACCCGTAGGAGGAGACGGCCATCCAGTCCATCGTCAGGTTCGTGTGCAGCCGCCGGGAGAGGTCGGCCATGACCATCACCGCACCTTTGAGGACGCCGACGAGGAGGATCTCCTTGCCCTCGTAGTCGGCGTCGATCTGGGCCGCCATGCGGTCGAGTGTGGAGCTGATCTGCTCCTCGGTGAGCAGGACCTCCTTGAGGTCAGAGCCCATGTCGGTCGCGTCCACTCCACTCTCCCTGATGTTTGCCGCTGTCATTCAGGACCAGACGGGCCTGCGCTCAGCACAAGCCTGCCACAGGTCCGGGTGGCGGTGATGCCGCCCGGCAGCTGAGCGGGGCCTTGCCCGGACCATGCCGTGACGAGTGCGTCGATCGCATCGATGTGCACCTGCCCCAGCGCCCCGGAGGGTGCGCCCGCGTCCAGCGCCAGTCTGCGCAGCACCCGCAGCCTCAGTGCGGTGGGGAGTTCACCGATCCGGCGTGCGTCCACGACGACGTCCCTTCCGTCGTCGGAACGCCTCGACTCGAGGAGTTCGTACTGTTCGGCGGCGAGCCGGTCGAGCAGGTCGGAATCCTCGCGTGCGAGGCGCGCCGTGCGCACCAGGCCGGCGCGCACGCCGGGACCGAGTGCCTCGGTGAGAGCAGGCAGCGCCTGGTGTCGCACCGCCGCCCGGGGAAGGGGGCGTCCGTCGGCCGTGCGCCACGGACCGTCGACGGCGTTGGTGGGGTCGTGCCAGACCGGCAGGCCGAGCGAGGCGCACGCGTCGTGGGTGTCGGCGCGTGACGCCGTCAGGAGTGGGCGCCAGAACCTGCCACGGACGGCGGCCATGCCAGCCAGTGAGCGGGTGCCGGATCCGCGTGCGAGCGCCAGCAGGACGGTCTCGGCCTGGTCGTCGGCCGTGTGACCGAGCAGCACCGCTCGCGCGCCCTGTCGGTCGGCAGCCTCGCCGAGCGCCTGATAGCGGGCGTCCCGGGCAGTGGCCTCCGGACCTTGTCCACCGGCGGCGACCGTGACGGTGAGCACCTCGGCAGGGTCGAGGCCCAACTCGTCGCAGCGCTGACGGGCTGTGGTCGCCGCGCTGGCGCTGCCTGGCTGCAACTGGTGATCGATAATGCAGGCACCGGCCCGCAGGCCGAGACGCGGCGCCACGAAGGCCACGACGGCCGCGAGAGCCAGGGAGTCGGGCCCGCCTGAGCAGGCCACCAGGATCAGGTCGCCGCGTGCCAGGTCACCGGCGGTGAGACGGTCGGCGAGGAACGTGCGGGTGGTGTGCCGCAGCCGGGCGACGGGGGCCGCTGGCCCTGGCATCAGCCGTGCACGCGCCGCACCCAGGCCGCCGGGTCGGCGATCTCACCTGGCCGGGGAAGGTGTTCCGGGGCGGCCCAGACGGCGTTGAATCCCTCGTGCCCCACCTGGTCCACGACGGCACGCACGAACACGGCACCGTTGCGGTACTGCGCGAGCTTGGCGTCGAGCCCGAGCAGGCGGCGTAGCAGCAGGTCGAGCGGCCCTGTCCCGTCGCGCCGCTTCTCGAAGGCTTTGCGGATCTTCTTCACCGAGGGCACCACACGCTTCCCGACGGCGTCCATCACCACGTCTGCGTGGCCTTCCAGGAGGGACATCACTGCCACCGACTCCTCGACGGCGTCCCGTTCGTCCTCGGTGAGGACGGCATCCAGGAGTGCGCCTGCGGGTGCGTCCTTGCGTTCGCCGGTAATCACTCCCGGGAGGGCCCGCACGAGGTCCTGGAGGCGCCGGCCACCGTTCTCGGCGTCGGACACGGTGGTCATGAGGGAGCGCATCGTGGTGCGCATGTGGTCGGCGAGCCAGGGAGCGGCGGCGAATTGGAGTGCATGCGTCTGCTCGTGCAGGCACACCCACATGCTGAAGTCGCGCCGATCGGCACCGATATCGCGGTGGACGTGCAGGATATTGGGGGCCACCAGCACGAGCCGCCCTGTGAACGGGTCGTACTGGCCCAGCACCTTCGCTGACAGGAGGGCCAGGAGGGCCCCCAGCTCCTCGCCTGCGAAGCGGTCACCCCACATCGCGGACGGGCGGGGCAGCACATCGCCCACCGTGCCCTGCAGCATGGCGATATTCGCGGCGGCCCACCGTGGCCGGTCCACCACGTAGACCGGGCCGGCGCCAGCCTGCAGCGCCGGCTCGAGCAGTCCGGTCACCGCTCCGACGTGCGCAGGTGCCTCCGCAGCGCAGGTGCGTAGTTCGGCGACGAAGTCCGCCAGCGTCTCCCGGTCAACCCGCGGGCCCGCCGGCACGATCGCGGCGGCACGAGAGGCAGCGAGCTGCCAGTTGACGGCGTCCCGGCGGCCTGCTGTCTGCGTCATGCCTCCAGCGTACGGGTCGAGGTCTGGGGCGGTGCGTGCTTGCTGATGGAGCGCGCGACCGGGTTGGGGTGGGTGACAGGGCCCGGGTCGTGACCGGGCGGCGAGCGAACACGGAGCGTCACGAGTAGACGTCTCCGTGCCTGCAGTGTCCATGCCTGCAGTGTCCATGCCTGCTCTATCCGTACCTGCACCATCGCCCACCGGGCTCTCGGGCACGCCGGTGCCCCCGTCGACGGTGGGTGTCGGCGGGGTTCGGGGCGGGGTGGTCAGAAGGGTGGTGGGTCGGTGTTGCCTGGTCTGGGCGTCGTGCCGGGGCTCGCGGGCGGCTCAACGTCGTGGGGGCTTGCGGGCGTGCACTCACCGCGCGCGTGGTGAACGCGCCGGTCACGGCCGAAACCAGCGTCGGGCCCTGGATCGGTGCCAGAACCGGTGCCAGGACTGGTGCCGGGAGGCCGCTCTACTGCCGCTGGTCGCACCTGGTGGCGGCGGGTAGGCATAGCCCGGGCGTTGGCTCGCATCGAAGCGATCGCGATACGGCGGGTCTTGATGACCGGCTGACCCGGGGTACTGATGACACCCGGAAGTACGAACGTACCCGCCGGGGCCACCAAATACGCCACCCGATCAGGCCCGGTCCAGTAATACATCCCCGGGCAGAGCAGCTCA
>NZ_VSMB01000004.1 GCF_009805705.1 Ruania rhizosphaerae | reverse complement strand
CCACCAGTGGTGATCTGACCCAGGATGGTGACCGTGACCCGTCGCTGGACTTCGGGTTCGTCCCGGACCTGGTCTCGGTGGGTGACTACGTCTGGATTGATGAGGACCGTGATGGCATCCAGGACGAGGGTGAAACCCCCGTTGAAGGTGTCGAGATCACGTTGCTGGACGAGAACGGTGAGGTCGTGGCGACCACGACCACTGATGAGGACGGGTACTACGTCTTCACCGACCTGGACGTCAACACCGATTACACGATCGAGTTCCCCACCACCATCACCGTGGACGGCGACACCTACCCGCTCACCACAGCAGGGGCAGGAGACGACACCAGCCTGGACTCCAACCCGAACCAGGACACCGGCCGCTACTCCTTCACCACCCCCGCCACCGGTGCCAACTCCGCCGAACCCGGCCAAGCCGACATCCCCACCATCGACGCCGGCTACACCCCACCGCAGGTTGACGAGCCATCACCCAGTCCGACGGAAGGGCCGACCCCCAACCCGGTCGACCCGATGCCGAGTACGGGAGTCCCCGGTTCGCTCATCCTGACGGGTGGACTTGCCGCACTCGCTCTGCTGGTTGGCATCGTGCTCCTCACTGCACGCCGGCGGGCACTTCACTCCTAGACACGGAGCAACGCGAACGCCCGCGACACGGAAGTGTCGCGGGCGTTCGCCTGCCATCAGCGTGCGAGAGAATGGCAGCTGGACGAGGGCCCGGGACTTGGTGAAGGGATCCGTTGGTGGGCAACAGTAGGGACGCCGTCTCAGGGACACCCCAGACGGGCAACATGCACAAGCCCCTCGGAAAGCGGGTGCTCACCACTGTGCTGATGCTGTCGGCATTCTTGACCCTCGGTGCCTGCTCCGGAGGACTCGATGAGGAAGGGCAACCGCTGACGATCGAGCAGTCCGAACAGCTGGCTGCGGCCCGGTTCGCACTCGGCAATGGCGGCGTCTTCACAGCGACCGTGGCTACCGGGGAGTCCGATTCGATCGACCGAATCGCCACGGAACTCACGGTGGACCCTGTGCGTCTCGTCGCGTGGGGAACGCTGGCCCGCGGCCCTTCCGACATGGCAGTAGCGGAGGAGGTGTACCTGACAGAGACAGCCCTCGCTGTGATGCGAGATGGCCGATGGCAGGTGCAGGAGCAGGGACAGCTACTCGAGCAGCTCCGGATTGTCTTTGCGCTCGTCACTGACCGGCCAGAGAACGCGCAGTTGCTCCGTCAGTCCGATGCCCGGTATCTGGGAACCAGTGACCTCGATGACGTCGAGATGTCGGTCTTCCTGCTTCCTACCCTGGACGGCTCGGACGGCGTCTCTCGATTGTGGCTCGATCCAGACGGCAGTATCGGGCGACTCGATTCCGGCGATGACCGATTCGTGATTCGAGTCGGCGGTAGGGCTCCGACAGACGAGCCCGTCGACGCCCCCATCGCCGGAGCTGGCTCCGATACCGCTTAGGTAGCCGCGCCCGATGATTGTGCGGGTAGTGGTCCACGAATCAAGATCACCGAGCGAGGGCCCCTGGCGCGACCCACAGAAAGTACTGCGTCACCAGGAAACCCACCACCGGGTTCAACCACAGGAACAGCCGCCACCCGGCCGTCGCACGCTGTGCGTCAGTATCGCTGACGTTCAGATAGGGAGCTGTCGACACCAGGTAGGGAACCAGCAGCACGGCCAGCGGTGCCCACGCACCACCCCACACCGCCAGCATCACACCCGCCGCCACGTACAGCCCGACAGCGATACGCACCGTCGCGGCCGCCCCAGCCCACGTGGCGATCGAGGCGATCCCACCCGCACGATCGGCTAACACGTCCTGTACCGCCCCGAATGCGTGCGAGGCCATCGACCAGGCGAAGAAGGCGAACAGTGCGGCGAGCACGACAGCGTCGAGCTCGATACCGGAGAGTGCGACGGCGTACACCGCCGGACTCACGAAATGCATCGCAGACGTGACTGAATCCAGGCCCGGCCGCTCCTTGAAACGAAGCAGTGGTGCCGAGTACGCCACCACCGCGAACACACTGACGGCGAGCACCGCCGTCGCCGGCAACGACCCCAGCGCCACCAGAGCCGCAATGAACGGCGCCGAGGAGCCCACAGCAGCGATCACTGTGGTGCGGTGCAGTGAGCGTTCCAGGACCACACCGTGCACCCCGCCTTTGCGAGGATTGTGGATGTCGGACTCGTAGTCCCACACGTCGTTGAGGCCGTACATCAGCAGGTTGTAGGGCACGAGGAAGAAGAGCGTGCCCACGACCATGGTCAACGCTGGAACATCGCCCGCCAGCAGGCAGGCCACCAGGAACGGATATGCCGTGTTGATCCAGCTGATCGGGCGCGAGGAGGCGAGCACGTGACGCCACGGGAGGACCTGCTGCACCGCGCTCACGACGTGTCGTCCGCTCCGCGCCCGGTGCGGCCGTCCCGTCGCCGCAGGTCCGCTCGCGCGGCGAGCGACCAGAGACCGGGCACCACCATCGCCGCCACGAGTGGCCACGCGAAGTCCTCGATCGGGGCCAGACCCACCCGGACCCCCACCGTGTGCTCGTCCGCGTACCCGAACAGGTCAGCGGCGATCATCACGTTGTCGAAGACGGCGGTGAGAACCACCAGAACCAGCGCCAGTAGGCCGATATGCGGCCACGGTCCGCGATACGTCAGCGCACAGAACACCGCGGCCAGTGCCAGCACGATCAGGGCGAGTCCCAGGTAGGTCATGAACTCTCCGTCCTGCTCGTACGCCCGAGCAGCTGCAGAACGATGAGGCTCAGGTAGCACAGAAAGGTGATGAACACGAGCTCCTCCACGGGGAGCTCGGGCAGCACCTCGATGCCCGTCATCGCCGCGCTCTCACCTCGGTGGTAGAAGCCTGCACCGATGGCGACGACATCCCACACCAGGAAGATCGCCCCAGCTCCGAGCACGGTCGCCGCAGCACGCACCGGCGCGTGCCAGAACGCGAGTCGCCAACGGGCATCCATCAGCACCAGGCACCCCAGCGGGATCAGCAGGAACAGCAGGTAAAGGTACGGCGTCATCGACGTGCCCTGGTGCGCAGAGCGGGAAGCGGTTCCGGTAGTGGGCCGGTGCTGACATCGCCACGTATGCGCTTGAGAACCAGTTCCGCGCTGATGAGGCACATCGGCAGTCCCACACCGGGAATCGTCCCAGAGCCAGCATACAGCAATCCGCCAACGTGCCGGGACGCGTTGCGCGCCCGGAACATGGCGCTCTGGCGCAACGTGTGGGCCGGGCCGAGCATCGTGCCCCGCCACGCATGCAGGTCGGTGGCGAAGTCGGCCGGGCCCACGGTCCGGCGCAGAACGACGCGCTCGCGCAGGTCGGCGACCCCGGCCCGCTCGCCGATCTGATCGAGCATCCGGTCCACAAGCTCCTCGACGGCGGGCGAGCCCTTGCCGTCGAGGCCGCCGTGGCCCAGGGCAGGGTCCGCGCCCACCGGCACCAGCAGGAACAGGTTCTCGTCGCCGGCGGGTGCGACGCCGTCATCGGTGGCCGAGGGGCGGCAGACGTAGGCCGAGGGGGTACGTGGGATGCGGCCGGCGTCGATGTCGGCGAACGTGCTCGCCCAGTCCTTGGCAAAGAACAGCGAGTGATGGGACAGCTGAGGGAGCCCGCCGCGGATCCCGAGGTAGGCAAGGACGGCTCCCGGCCCCGGGTCGCGGCGGCGCCACCACGCCTCCGGATAGGTCTGTAGTTGCTCCGGCAGCAGCTGGGTCTCCAGATGGTGCAGGTCCGCAGCGCCGACCACCACGTCCGCCTCGAGGTGACGGCGCAGCCCGCGCCGGACGTAGTCCACGCCGCTCACCCGTGCCCGGCGGGTGCCGGTGGTGTCGATCGCCGTGACCTCAGCACCGGTGTGCATCTGTGCCCCGTTCTCGGTGGCGAGATCGGCGATGGCCTGGATGAGCCGGGTGAACCCACCCATCGGATACTGCACCCCGCCGGTCAGATCGAGCGAGCTCATCAGGTGATACATGCTCGGGGCCCGCCGAGGGGAGGTACCGAGGAACACCGCCGGGTACCCGAGGATCTGCTGCAACGGAACATCCGAGAACTCACCTCTCACCTTGGACTCCATCGACCGCAGCAGCAGCGTCGCCAGCCGCGGCAGCCGGCGCAGTACGTCCGGCGTCAGGAACCCACGCAGGTCCGCAAAAGTGGTGTAGAGGAACCGAGCCCGGGCGAGCGCCTCGGTCTCGGCGGCCGAGTCGAGATAGGACCGCAGGCGGGCGCCCGCTCCGGGCTCACGTGCCTCGAACAGGGCCACGTTCTGCTCCAAATCGGCCGCGATCTCGATCGGCTCCGCCTCCCCCTCGGCGAAGACGCGATAGGCGGGGTCCAGCGTGCGCAGGTCGAGCACATCGTTCACGTCCCGCCCCAGGAGCGAGAAGAAGTGGGCGAAGACCTCCGGCATCAGATACCAGGATGGTCCGGTGTCGAAACGGAAGCCCTCGGCCTCCCAGGAGCCAGCGCGTCCGCCGACCTCGTCGTGCCGTTCCAGCACGTGCACCTCGTGCCCCTCGGCTGCGAGCAGGGCCGCCGTGGCCAGCCCGGAGATCCCACCGCCGATCACCGCCACCACGGAGCCCGTCACGCCCGGGCTCCGATCGCCGTCACGAGAATGCGGGCCTTCACCGCATCCGGAACGCGGACCCTGCGGCGCAGGATCTCCTCAGCGGGTGTTCGCCTCAGGCGCCGGGAGAGCTCGCCGAAGAAGTGATGCGCGGCCAGCACCGCGCGGCGGCTGCGAGGTGGCAAACCCGCGATGGTCACCCGGGCAGCGGCGAGGTCGGCGTCGATCTCGTCCAGGAAGGTGTCACGCTCGGCGTTACTCAACCCCGCCACGTCCACCCCGGGCAGGTAGTTACGCCCGAGGAGATCCCGGTCCGCGGCCAGATCGCGCAGGAAGTTGACCTTCTGGAATGCGGCACCGAGCCGGATCGCGCCGGCTTGCAGACGTTCGTAGGCAGCGTGGTCACAGTCAGTGAACACGCGCAGGCACATCAGGCCCACGACCTCCGCGGAGCCGTGTACGTACGCATCGAGTCCGGTCCGGTCGTGGTCACGCACGTGCAGATCGCTGCGCATGGACGCGAAGAAGGGATCGATCAGCTCGGCTGTGATGCCGTACCGCCTCGCCGTCCCAGCGAATGCGTGCACGACCAGGTTGGCGCTACGTCCATTCTCGAGGGCAGCCAGCACGTCTGCCTGGAGACCATCGAGCAGGCGCGCGCGGCAGGCGGGGTCGAGGGCGGGGTCCGGATCGTCGACCAGTTCGTCGGCGATGCGCACGAGTGCGTAGATCGTGCGCACGTGGGTGCGGTCCGGCTCGCCCAGCAGCGCTGTCGCCCAGCCGAAGGAGGTCGAGTACTGGCGGATCACCACCTGTGCGCTGGCGTGAGCAGCGTCGTCGTATCGCGTGCGTCCGGTCGCGCCTGTCATGCGGCGCTCCACGCGAGGTCATGGGCGAGCCAGGCGACGCCGATGAGTTCGGCGCCGGCACTGCCGAGGAGGATCGCGCGCTCGCGGGCTGCGCGCTCGTGTTGGTCGGCCAGCTGCTCCACACTCGTCCTAGCGCCGCACTCGATCAGTAGTCGGCGCACTCTCGCCAGGGCTGCCGTGTCGACGTCGGGATCTCCTACGTGCGGGCGCACCTGGTCCCACGCATCGGTCGCGGCAGCATGGGCGAGCAGGGCCGTCCGCTTGCCCTCGCGAAGGTCGGAGAGGGGGTTCTTGCCAGTGCTGGTCTCGTCGCCGAACATCCCGCCGAGATCGTCGCGGAGCTGATAGGCGATCCCGAGCAGCCGTCCGACCTCTCCTACCTCGGTCACGACCTCCTCACTGGCACCTGCGAGCACTGCACCTGCCTGCAACGGCAGGGAGAAGGAGTAGGCAGCGGTCTTCAGCTCCTCCATCCGGAGCACCTCGGCCACCGGGAGCGAGTCGTCCAGCGTGGCGCGCACGTCGGCAAGCTCTCCGGCAGCACTGTCGAGGAGAGCATCGTCCAGGAGCGCGAGCAGTCGTGCGACGCGCTCGGTCGGCGCCCCGCAACCGGCCACCAGCTGGACCGCACCAGCGAGGGCGAGATCTCCGGCCAGGAGCGCGGCAGCCTCACCGTAGCGGCGCGCCACATCCGGCGCGGCACCGACACGGGCGCCGTCGTGGGCAAAGGAGCCGGAGATGTTGGGAAGGCCGCGCCTGGTCTGATCGCCATCGATCACGTCGTCATGGATGACGAAGGCCGTGTGCAGCAGTTCCACCGCGGCGCCGATCGTGGCGCTGTGGTCGGCGTCGGCGCCACCGCAGGCGGCAGCTCCCGCCTGGACCAACCGCGGCCGCAGCCGCTTTCCGCCGTCGCTGGCACGCCGGAGTGCCGTCCACAGGTCGTCCGCACCGCGCGCCGCCATGCGGGCGGCGCGGGAGGCGAAGAAGGCGTCGAGCCGTGCCTGGACGGCTGCGTCGTGATCGTGCGTCATGATCGCAGCTCTGCGTCCAGCAGGGGTACCTGGAGGGCCATCCACGGGCTCACGCTCCAAGGTGCGAGCCGAACGAGGTCGACAACGCCCGACCATGGCTCCCACCGCCACCAGACGACCTCGCCCGGGTTGGGCGCCGGATCGGTGCCGACCGTGGCGGTAAAGACCGGGCACACCTCGTTCTCGACGATTCCGGAGTCATCCACTGCCCGGTAGCGGAAGTCCGCGACCGCCATCCGGATACCGTCGGCCTGGAGCCCGAGCTCGTCACCGGCGCGACGACGAACTGCCGATTCGAGCTCTTCGCCAGGCCGGGGGTGCCCGCACCAGGAGTTGGTCCACACGCCTGGCCACGCACGCTTGGACAGGGCACGTCGGGTCAGCAGGACATGGCCGTCGTCGTCGAAGGCGTAGCACGAGAAGGCCAGGTGCAACGGTGTCGATCGATGGTGGCTCTCCTCGCGCGGCGCCGTCTCTCGTGGCCGGCCGTCGTCGTCGAGAAGGATCACGAGGTCCTCGGAATCCATGACACTCCCTCCTTATTGCTAGATAATCTAGCAATAAGCGTGCTGAGTAAAAAGGGGAGTGCTGATGGGTCGCCGTAGCATCGACGTCATGTCAGGCGATGGCTACTGGTATGACGCGAGCGCCGAGGGCACGCAGATCCTTGCGGCGCTGCGGCGATTCCGGGCGGCCGAAGAGCATTTCCGCCGCCAGCTGGTGCGAGAGATGGGGATGAACATCACCGATGTGGTGGCGATCCGTCACGTGATGGCCGCGGAGCAGGCCGGTGCTGCGCTCACCCCCCGCGACCTCGCCGACCGTCTGGAGATCTCGACGGCGTCCGTGACCACCTTGCTGGACCGGCTGGCTGGCTATGGGCACCTGGACCGCGTCGCGCACCCCACCGACCGGCGCAAAGTGGTGGTGCGTGCCACGGCGCACGCTCACGAGGAGGTGCGCACCCGCCTGGCCGCGATGCACGAGGAGATGGCCCGGATCGCTGCCGCCGTCCCTCCGCACTGCCGGGACGCCGTCGTGGGCTTTCTCGACGCGATGGCGGGCCACTTCGCCGGAGCCACGGGCCCAGCCGACCATGACCCAGCCGGTACGTGATCAGCCGATCGACACGTCGATCGCCTCCAGCAGTCCGATCCGGGAGGCGGCATCACGCAGCAGCAGGAACCCGGCGATACCCATCACCCAGGCGATCGTCTCGCCCGAGGATTTCGCCATCCAGGCCGAGACACGGATCAGCAACGGTTCGATCAGCCGGCGGGCGGCGATCCGTGCGCCGAGCAGCACCAGCGCCGGAAGCACCATCACCACGCAGTAGCCGGTGAGTAGCAGCACCCGCTGCGCTACCGGCAGGTCGGCGGCGGTGAGCATCCCGACGGCGCCCAGGTAGGGAAGCATGGTGGCCACCTCGAGTGTGGCTGCCCCGAGTGCCAGTCCCATCAGCGCCGGCCATCCGCCCCGGCCCTCGGCCGAGACTGTGCGCTCCCGCCAGCGGGAGAACCGGCCCGGTGCGGGGCTGCTGCCGTCCTTCGGCTCTCGCCCGACGAAGAACGCGCCGACGAACAAGACGGCCCCCAGGACGAGCTGCGCGTAGGTGAGCACCGGGGAGTCCTGGTCCAGCGCCGTCATCAGGGTGTCGGCTCCGGCGAGCAGGAGCAGCCCGACCGCCCAGTAGAAGGCGGCCACGGTCACCAGGAACACCAGTACCCGCCCCGGGCGTAGCCGCCCCGGGGCGAGCATCAACCAGATCGGGATCAGCAACGTCCCGAAACTGGCGGAGTCCACGAGCGCGAGCACGGCGAGCGTTCCGAGCAGAGCTGCAGTCATGCCAGCAGCATGCGCGGGCGGGCGGCGATGCGGCATCGGCCAGGAGGAGCGGGCGGATCTCATCCTTTCGTCGCATCGGTGCGGGCCCGTCGTGGCGCAAGAATGGACGGATGCAGCGATGGATCGAGGTGTGGCACCGGCGCCTGCGCGGCACGTCGCGACGCCAGGTCGTGACGGAGGCGATGGCCGTGGCTATCGCCGGCCTTGCGCTGCACGGACTGGGTGTGGGGCCGGTCATCAGCGATGCGCCGTTCGCCGTTGCCCCGTACTGGCACGTCCCGCTGCTGCTCGCTGGAGCCCTGATCATGCTCGGCAAACGCCGCCATCCGGTCGGTGCTCTGGGCGCCGGTTTCGTGGTGTTCACCGCAGACCTACACATCGGCGGCAGCCTCGGCGTGATGCTCGTCCTCATCGACCTGCTGTACACGCTCGCGTTGCACGGGTCCGCGCGTGCTGTCCGGCGCCTCATCGCCCTCACGGCCATGATCATCGCTGCCGTGACAGTGCTCGGCTGGGCACTGCTGCATGATCTGCGCGCCGGCCTCCTCATCGGCCTCCAGGCGTTCGCCGTGCTGGCGACTCCCACATGGTGGGGCACCTCGGTCCGGCGGCAATCGGAGCTGGCTGAGCTTGCCTCCGCCCGCGCCGCCGACCGTGAACGACTCACCCGGATGGAGCACGAGGAAGCCCTCCGTGACGAACGCGAGCGGATGGCGCGGGATCTGCATGACGCCGTGGCGGGGAACCTCTCCGCCATCGCTCTGCACGCCGAGGCAGGGCTCACGCGACCGGCCGTGGACCACGGTGCCCGCCGCGCGCTCGAGGCGGTGCGCGCCTCGAGCCTGTCCGCCCTCGCCGAGATGCGCACCATGATCCGGCTGCTGCGCGGCGGCACCCCGGAACGGTCGCCCACCGGCATCAGCGACAGCCGGGCCGTCCGGGAACTGGTGGCGGCGCACCACGGAGCCATCCGCGCTGACCCAGTCGATCTACCCCAACTCCCGACGGCGGTCGATCAGACCGCCTTCCGGCTCCTGCAGGAGGGGCTCACCAATGCGACCAAGCACGGATCGGGTCCGCCGGAGGTGGAGGTGACCCTCGCTGAGGGGCACCTGGACCTGCTGCTGCGCAACCCCAGCCCTACGGACGCCGAACGCAGGCGAGGGATGGGACTGGAGATCATGGCGGAACGGGCGTGCGCCGTCGGGGGCTCGTTGACGACGGGGGAGGATGATGGGGTGTGGACGGTGCGAGCGCGACTGCCGATCGAGGGGGAGACGGAATGATCCGCGTGCTGCTTGCCGATGATCACGCCGCTGTGCGGGCCGGCCTGCGGATGGTGCTGGAGACGGACCCGCAGATCGAGGTGGTCGGTGAGGCCGCCGACGGAGAGAGCGCCGTGACGAATGCCCGCGCTCTGCGCCCGGATGTGGTGCTGATGGATATCCGGATGCCGCGGATGGATGGCGTGGCGGGGACCACGGAGATCGCCGAGGCAGGCACCGCGCAGGTGTTGGTGCTCACCACGTTCGACCTGGACGAGTACGTGGTGGCCGCGTTGCGGGCGGGGGCGGCCGGGTTCCTGCTGAAGACCGCCGACGGTGCCACGCTGGTCGACGCGGTGCGCCGGGTGGCTGCGGGGGAAGGGGTGGTGGCGCCGGAGGTGACGCGGACGTTGCTGGACGCGTTCGTCGGCTCGCGCCCTGGGCCGGGGGAGAGCAGCGGGGGCGAGGCGGACGACACGCGCTTTCCCGGCCTGACCGCACGGGAGCGGGAAGTGCTCGACTGCCTCGGACGCGGCTGGTCGAACCAGGAGATCAGCCGGGCGCTCCACATCACCGAGGCGACCACCAAGTCACACGTCTCCCGGGTGCTCACCAAACTCGGATGCCGGTCGCGGGTGCAGGCGGCGATTCTGGCGCGGGAGGCGGGCGGTCACCGGCGCCTGCCGTAGGTGCCACTCATCGTCGCTCCGATCGCCCGATAGCAACGACGAGTGACACTTACCCGGAACGCCAGACCTGCGCAAGGTAGGTGCCACTGCCTGTCGGAATCGCCAAACGAGAGCGACAACGAGCGGCACCTCGCTGCTTGACCCGGGCGACGGCGGACACGTAAGGTCAAAATGAAACGTATAAATTGCGCAGAACGGAGCCAGGCTGTGACAAGGGCCCAGGGAACCAAGGGGGTGTCTCGTCCACGACAGGGCGGCACGGTGCTGGTCGGCGACGCCGACTGGTGGCGTCAGGCCGTGGTCTACCAGATCTACCCCCGCTCCTTCGCTGACTCCGACGGCGACGGCATCGGTGACCTGCCCGGGATCACCAGCCGCGTGTCCTACCTGCGCGACCTCGGAGTTGACGCCGTCTGGCTCAGCCCGTTCTACCCTTCGGCACTCGCCGACGGCGGCTATGACGTGGACGACTACCGCAACGTCGATCCGCGCTTCGGCACACTGGACGACTTCGACGAGATGCTCACCGCGCTCACCGAGGCCGGCATCAAACTCATCATCGACATCGTGCCCAACCACACCTCCAATCGGCACGAGTGGTTCCAGGCCGCACTGGCGGCCCCGAAGGGGTCGCCCGAGCGGGACAAGTACCTCTTCCGAGACGGCATCGGACCCGGCGGCGAGGAACCGCCGTCGGACTGGGCGAGTGCCTTCGGGGGCTCCGCCTGGGAGCGGGTGGCGGACGGTCAGTGGTACCTGCACCGGTTCGCTGTGGAGCAGCCAGATCTGAACTGGGACAACCGCGAGGTCCGCGACGACTTCCTGCGGACGTTGCGGTTCTGGTCCGATCGCGGGGTCTCGGGCTTCCGGGTGGATGTGGCCCACATGACCGCCAAGCGATTGCCGGACGAGCTGCCCACGATGGAGCAGCTGCAGGCGATGCCCTTTGACGGCAGCCACCCCACACTGGACCGGGACGAGGTGCACGAGATCTACGCCGAGTGGCGTGAGGTGTTCAACTCCTACGACCCGCCGCGCACCGCGGTGGCCGAGGCCTGGGTGCCCGCGCACCGTCGGGCCCGGTATGCCAGCGCTGAGGGCCTGGGGCAGGCGTTCAACTTCGATCTGCTGCAGGCGCCCTTCGAGGCCGAGGCGTTCCGCGATGTCATCGCCCGCAACCTCGACCTCGCCGCACAGAGCGGTTCCTCCACCACCTGGGTGCTCTCCAACCACGATCTGGTGCGGCATGCCACCCGCTACGGGCTGCCGCACGACCCAGCGGAGTTCAAACAGGGCCGGACGTGGCTGCTCAGCCGTGGGACCGAGCCGGTGCTGGATGCCGACCGGGGGCTGCGCCGCGCGCGCGCCGCGACGCTGCTCGAGCTCGCCCTGCCCGGATCTGCCTACATCTACCAAGGTGAGGAGCTCGGGCTGCATGAGGTGGCCGACATCCCCGACCATGCCCGGCAGGATCCGACGTTCGCTCGCAAGCCGGGCAGTGACGTGGGCCGTGACGGCGTCCGGGTGCCGCTGCCGTGGACCGCAGCGGGGGAGTCCTATGGCTTTGGTCCCGGTGCTGCGCATCTGCCGCAACCGGAGTGGTTCGCCGAGGTGGCCGCCTCCGGCCAGTCCGACGATCCGGCCTCGACCTTGTCCTTGTACCGCGAGGCCATCGCGATGCGGCACCGGTTGCAGTGCGAGGAGCAGCTGGAGTGGTTGGACACCGGACACGAGGACGTCCTCGCCTTCTCCCGCCCGAACGGCTGGACCTGCGTGACCAACTTCAGTGACAAGCCCGCGGATCTGCCGGCGGGGCAGGTGCTGCTCGCCAGCGCTGAACTCGACGGCGAGGGACGCCTTCCCGCGGAGACGACGGCGTGGCTGCAGCGATGAGCGCGGACCACCCCGACCTCGACCCGACCCGCCGACCGGAACCCGCACCCGTGACGACACCGAATGTCCTGCTCCTGCACTGCCACGACCTCGGTCGTTACCTCGGTTCCTATGGGATCGACACGGTGCAGACCCCGCACCTCGACGCTCTCGCCGCCGACGGTATCCAACTCGATCAGGCATTCTGCACGGCCCCCCAGTGCAGCCCTTCGCGCGCGTCGCTCTTCACCGGGAAGTACCCGCACGCGGCCGGGGTGAACGGCCTCACCCACGCTCAGTTCGCGTGGGACCTGAACGACGACGAACGCCACCTGGCCCTGGAACTGCAGGAGGCGGGGTATGCCACCTCGTTGCTGGGGGTACAGCACGAGTCCCGCGGGAACCGGTCAACCGAGGAGATGGCAGCACGGCTCGGTTTCGACCGGCTCCTGCTCGATCGGGAGATCGGCCACCCCTGCAAGGCCGAGGACGTGGCCACCCATGCGCGGGACGAGATCGCCCGGCTGGCCGTGGGGGATCGGCCCTTCTACCTGCAGGTGGGCTTCGTTGAACCGCACCGGCTCCCCGGTTTCAGCCGCTCCGAGCCCGGGTATATGGGCTTCATCAGCGACTACATGGAGCCCGACGACGAGCGCGGTGTCACGGTGCCGCCGTACATCGCTGATGAGGGCGAGAGCACCCGGGACGAGCTGGCCGAACTGCAGGGCGCGATCCGCTACCTCGATGCCCAGGTGGGCCGCGTCCTCGCGGCCCTCGAGGAGACGGGGCAGGCCGAGAACACGCTCGTCATCTTCACCACCGACCACGGCGTCGCACTGCCGCGGGCGAAGTGCGCACTGTACGATCCCGGGCTGGAGGTCGCCTGGGTCATGCGCTGCCCGGCCTTGGGCTGGACGGGCGGGATGCGCGTTGATGAGATGGTCTCCAACATCGACCTGTTCCCGACCGTGCTCGAGGCTGCGGGCGTCCGTCCGCGGAACGAGATCCACGGCCGCAGTCTCCGGCCGTTGCTGGACCGGACAGATGTCGCCTCAGGATCCGATGCTCCTGGACCCGGCGGACGAGGCAGGCCGGCGGCAGGGCGTCATCCCGGCCGCACGCACATCTTCGGCGAAATGACCTATCACGACTACTACGATCCCCGTCGGTGCGTGCGCAGCAGGACCTACAAGCTGATCGCGAACTTCACTGCGGCGCCCGAGTTCATGGATTCGTCCCAGTCGTGGCGGCCACGCACCATGCCGACTACACCGGTGCGGGCCTACCATCCACCCATCGAGCTGTACGACCTGCGCACCGATCCGCACGAGACCCAGAACGTGGCCGACGAGGCTGGATATGCCGACATTCGGGCTCAACTGCTCCGCGAGCTGTATACCTGGATGCGGGAGACCGGCGATCCGCTGCTCGGTGGGGCTGTGACGAGCCCGTTGCATGAGTTGTCGGTGTCGCTGCTTGCTGCAGCTGGGGAACCGGTCGCCAGCTCTGGCTGAGAGCCCGGGAGTGGATCCGGTGCCGAACATCTGCTGCTGCGGGGACTGACGGAAGGGTATGAGTGTGCGCGCGATCGTGGTGATGTACGACAGTCTGAACCGGGAGTACCTGACTCCCTATGCGCCATGTGGGATCGAGACTCCCAACTTCGAGCGGTTGGCGGCCAGGTCCGTGCGCTTCAACACCTGCTACGTGGGCTCGATGCCATGTATGCCGGCCCGCCGGGAACTGCACACCGGGCGGTACAACTTCCTGCACCGCGGGTGGGGGCCGCTGGAGCCGTTCGACGATTCGGTGCCGCGGATGCTCGGACAGGCAGGCGTGACCACGCACCTCGCCACCGACCACATGCACTACTGGGAGGACGGCGGGGCCACGTATCACACGCGGTACGGCACGTCCTCACTGATCCGCGGTCAGCAGGGGGATCCATGGAAGGGGCGGGTTGCTGACCCGGAGGTGGGTGAGGAGCTGCGCATCCACCGCAACGGCACGTGGCGCCAGGATCAGATCAACCGTGAATACATCAACGGCCTGGCCGAGTATCCGCAGACGTTGACCTTTGATGCCGGGCTGGAGTTCATCTCCGACAATGCCTCCGAGCAGGGCTGGTCCGTGCAGATCGAGACCTTCGACCCGCACGAGCCGTTCGACGCGGCGGAGGAGTTCCGCTCCCGGTACGGGGGGCGTTCGCCGGAGATGGCGCACTATGACTGGCCCGAGTACCAGGCCGTGCTCGAGGACGATGACCTCGCTGAGCAGGTGCGCGGCCATTACTCGGCCCTGGTGTCCCAGTGCGATGCCTCCCTGGGGCGCGTACTCGATGCCATGGACGCCCACAACCTGTGGGAGGACACGATGCTGATCGTGTGCACCGACCACGGGTTCCTCCTCGGCGAGCACGACCGGTGGGGCAAGGGCATGCCGTGGTTCGAGGAGACCGCGCACACCCCGTTGTTTGTCTGGGATCCGGTAGCCGGGGCGGCCGGAACCAGCACGGACGCACTGGTACAGACCATCGACATCGGGCCCACGCTGCTCGATCACTTCGGTGTGGACCCGACGCCGCGGATGCAGGGTCGCTCACTGCGCGAGACGGTTCGCTCGTCGGCTCCCGTGCGCGAGTTCGGGCTGTTCGGCTCCTTCGGCGGGCACGTGAACGTCACCGACGGCCGGTATGTGTACATGCGCGCTAGCGCCGACCACTCAAACGAGCCGCTGTTCGAGCACACGCTGATGCCCACCCGCATGCGCGGCTACTTCGCCGGTGAGACTCTCGCCGAGGCCGAGCTCGCCGACCCGTTGCCCTTCACCCAGGGAATGCCCGTGCTGCGCACCCCCGGCACCAAAGGTCACACCCCGGGCGCCTACGGCACGCTTCTGTTCGATCTGGAGTCCGACCCGGCCCAACAACACCCGCTGATCGATGACGAGATCGAGACCCGGATGGCCCAGGCCCTCGTGGAGGCGATGGCCGCCAACGATGCGCCGTCCAGCCAGTTCCAACGCCTCGGCCTGCCCGAGCACGGCCAGGTTGGTGCCGAGCACCTGCTGTGCCGTAGCCAGCACGCCCAGGCATTGGCCGCCCAGCGGGCCTACGACGCCGTCCCCTCGCCGGAGTCCTTCCCGTCCGGTCGCGTCGGGGTCACCTCGACCCTGCGGGAGATCCTCGACGACCCGGACGCAGCGGTCGTGCTGCGCCGCCACATCGGCGACGTTCCGATCGGCCCGTTCGCACCGGTCGCCGAAGCCACCACCCTCTACCGCGCAGCGCCCGTGCTCTTCGGACCGCTCCCGTGGGAGAAGTTGGGTGCGCTCGCGGACGAGCTGGCGCAGGTCAGCGGCGGTGGCCGATGATCGTGCCCCTCATCGTCTGAGCAGCTCTTCGACTCGAGCGGCGACCACGGGGATATTCCGCCAGAATACTGCAGACGATTTCCGGGTCGACGACGAGATAGCCGTGGGCGGCCAGGTTGCGGCATCTTTGACCCGGCGCAGTTCCAACTCGGGGTGGGCGTCGATGAAGCCCTCAAGCCACCATGCGCAAGCAGCAACTTGAATCGTCTCAGTCTACATCTTGACAGTGCCCAGCGAACTGGGCAAGCATGGACCAGCAACCACCACCGCCGCGGGTCACAGCGAGGGGTCTCGAACCGGCGGAAATCCCCGAATCTCAGAGTCGAGGTGAAGACAGCGCGTCGCTAGCGCATGAATTGATACGTCTCATTTCGGGACGAAGTCCGGACTGAGATTTCACCCCGCAGCGACGTCGCTGCGATCGAGAGTTGAGAGGCCAGGACACGATGAAACAGGTCACACAGGGAGCGTCCATGGAGGACACGGGTTCAAGCATGATCGGGCGCCGAGGCGTCTTCGGCGTAGTAAGTGGCGCAGCGCTCGCGACGGCCGCCTCGGTCGCGACGGCGACCAGCGCGTCGGCGGATCCTGGACAGGTGGTCGCCAGCGGCGGTCACGTGGTCGATACCGCCGTCGCTGACAGGGGTGGAATCAAAGCGCTTGATCCGGGCACGACGAAGGTGGTCTACCTGACCGAACCGGGACGGGAAGGAACATTCGTCTGGCGCGCCGGCGACTTCTCCGACCACGCTGCTGCTGACGCGCGCGAAGGTGTCTACATCGTCTCGGACTCGTCACCTGCCACCGACGGCGCATGGGTCCGAGTCCACGACGATCGTCTCAACATCCGGTGGTTCGGCGCGGTCGGCGACGGCGTAGCGGACGACTCCCAGGCAGTCCAGGGTGCGTTCGACCTGGTCGAGTTCCTGGTCGGCGATGGCGTGTTCACAGGGTTGGTCGTTTACGTCCCGACCGGCCTATACCGGATGATGTCCCAGGCGGTCTGCCAGATCGACAACCGTCCGGTCGATGGCGTGCCAGGGATCAGCGTGACCGGCGATGGTCCGCAGAGCTCCTACTTCGTCGCAGACGAGAGCAATGCGGACGGCCTGATCAAGCTGACGTCGAACTTCAACGCCGAGGTGTGGCAGGTTTATGGGATTAGCTTGCTCTCCGCACTACCGGCAGATTCAGCGACGAACAACGGAGTCGCGCTGGAGATCAGTTCGTCATTGAGCCCAGGAACGCCGGGTTTCGGGTCGCACCGACGTCGTTCAGTACGCATCGAGAACGTCTACATCGGGGCCTACGCCAATGGCCTCCGCGACCTGGCCTTCGATGGCAACTTCGAGAAGGGCATCTATCTGGCCAACAAGTGGTGGGCCTACATCACGGACGTCTACATCAACGGCGACACACCGTCGAACATGTTCACCAACTTCTACGGACCTCGTCAACCCGACCCGAGCGAGATTCCCTCTGAGGGTGAGTTGATGAAGTACGAGCTCACCGGGCGCACGCATGCCATCCACTTCAAGGACTGCTACAGCCCCGTGATGACCGAGATCTACGTCAATGGGTTCTGGCGCTACGGGGTCAAGATCGAAGGACGGGACGCCGGGGTCGCCCCCAATGACTTCGAGGATTTCCGGATCGCCGACTCCTTCCTCGTCGGCATGGACGTCGCGTTCGAAGTCTGGCACGCCGACGATCTGTCCGACGGGGTCCATTTCGACCGCCTGCACGAGCCTGGTGGGGCGATCTCCAACTGCCACATCAACGCCCACACCTACGGGATTCGACTACGACTCCACCGGCAGGTGGTGGTCAGCGGGGTCTACTTCTACACGCCTCGTGGCCGTGGCCTGGCCAATTACGAGGGACTCCCGTCGGCCCTCTTCCTGGATGGCGCAGACGACATCACCGTCATCGGGTGCCTCTTCCTCGAGCCCGGCTTCTACCTCGACCAGGACAACGCCACCTGCGGCATCAGAACCGCTGGACGGGTCACCGCGAACATCGTCGGAACCACATTTGCCCATGGCGGGATCGGGATCCGCACCGATGGTGACGGCGAAGGATCTGTCACCGTGACGTCGTCACAGTTCGTCGGCGCCACCGTCGATGATGTCTGGGCGACCTTCGTGCCGCGCGTCGACAATGCCGGCATTCTGGCCGAGGCCTACGTCGAACGTAAGGGCGGCGACCAGCCTGGATCTCAGCACGTGGTGCGTTCATCCGGCACCGGCGTGGGTAGCCCGGTGCGTTCCATCCTCAGGAGCGAACGCCCGGACTATGCGACGACCTCGGACCCGATCCTTGGCGACTGGCAGGTAGCTGGACCGAACGCCAGTGGCACGGAGGTGACGGCGTCCGTGATCCGGACCCGGCTGCACGACAATGCCGATGGTGGAGAGGTGAGTGGACTCGACTTCTTCGCGCTCGGCGGTGGTGCTCAGCCCGTGCGCGTGGCTGCGCTGGCCGGAACTGCAGCCGACGGCGAGACAACTCTGCTGCTCGGTGTCCAGGTTGACGGCGGGTTGTCCGTGCGCACGGTCGAAGTGGGTGATGCTGACAGCGGTGGGCCCGGCTATCGCAGCTTGCGTGTCATCAACTGACCCATCCGGGTGCTCGACCCAGGCTTTACGAGTCCGGGTTGAGCATCCTATATTGAAACGTATCAGGTACTGTTCCTCACATGTGGGGACACCATGAGCGACCGACGACGGTCGCCGAGAGGAGCCAGATCCATGCAGAGCGTTCGACAAAGTCGCCACACTGGTCCACGAAAAGCGACGGCAGCAATCACGGCAGCACTCGCGCTGAGCTTGGCAGGCTGTGGTGGGAACGACGCCGAAGGGGGCTCGAACGAGCCCGAGGCAGGCGAAGTTCCCGCACCCGAGGAGGTCACCGGTGAGTTGACGATCTCGGTCTTCGACTGGCAGGACCCTGTCGAGGGTCAGGTCATCGAGGCATACGACGAGGCGCGCCCGAACCTCGAGGTCGAGTACGAGTACGTGACCGCCTCCGAGTACGTCCAGCTCATGCTGCAGTCGCAGATGGCAGACGACCTCCCCGACGTCGTGGCCACTTTCGACCTGGCGAACGACACCTTCGCCGACAGTGGCATCACGCAGGACCTCACCGAGTTCCTCGGAACCGATCCGGAGCTCAGCGCAGATGAGTTCGCGCCGACGTTCCTCGCGAACTATGAGGTGCGCGGGGGCGAGAACGATGGTGAGATCCATGGCCTCCCCCGCAGCGCCGATGCGAAGGTCATCTACTACAACAAGGCGCTCTTCGACGAAGCAGGAGTGGCCTACCCAACCGACGACTGGACCTGGGAGGATCTCCTCGAGATCTCCCGACAGCTCACCATCACCGAGGGTGGGAGCACGGTGCAGTACGGGTTCGGCGCCAACTACAACCAGCCGGCGGAGTGGGTCTCAAAGATCAACATGTTCGGTGGCGCGCTGCTCGCCGAAGACGGCACACTACAGCTCGACTCCCCGGAGGCGATGCAGGCCTGGCACTACTGGCTCGACCCCATCCAGGAAGGCATCTTCATCCCGCCGTCGGTGCAAGCAACCCAGGGTGGCAACTTGGCACCGTTCCTGAACGGCACCCAGGCGATGTACTCCGGCGTCCGCGGGCAGGTGCCGCCGATCCGGAACTCGCTCGGGACCGACCCAGCCGACTGGGGCGTGGTCACCTGGCCGACGACCGACGGAGAGCGCGTCGTCGGCGCCGGTTCAGCTGGTATCGGGATCTCTGCCACCACCGACAACCTGGCAGCTGCTCAGGACTACCTGCGCTGGTACTACTCCGAAGACGGTGGGATGGGCATGCTGGCCGAGACCTACGCCGTCATGCCCCCGCTGACGTCACTCGCCGACAGCGCCATCTGGCGTGACCTGCCGGCGCCGCCGGAGAACAACGACGCGTACCTGCAGGCGATCGAGGACGGCGGGTCCTACCCGGACATCCCCTTCAACAACCAGGCCGGGGTGCGTGACGTCGTGATCCAGGCCATGGACGAGGTGCTGATCAACGGCACCTCCATCGAAGACGCCTTCACCCAGGCCAACATCGAAGCGAATGACGCCCTCAACGATGACTGACGTTGCCTCATCGAGCAGGTCCCATGCCTCGGCCGTGCCGGCACCGAACTCTGGTGCCGGCCACCGGCCGGGGAGGGGTCGGCCCACGCGCTCCTCCGGGCACCGGGGAGATAGACGTGGTCTGTGGGCGGCGATTCTGCTGGCCCCGAACCTGTCCGTCTTCACGGTCTTCGTGATCGTGCCGGCACTTCTCGCATTCGGTCTGAGCTTCTTCGAGTGGGACCTCACTTCCGATGCGAAATGGGTGGGCCTGGAGAACTACCTCCGCTTCCTGGGCGACGAGCGAGCACTGACTTCGCTTCGGCTCACCGCCATCCTCATGGCCACCACAGCGATCCCGATCGTGTTCCTCGGGTTCGTCATCGCCATCGGTGTCAACGTGCCCACCCGCTGGATGCGCGTCGTACGCACGCTCTACTTCATGCCCATCGTCATCTCATTCGTGGCATCGGCCGTGCTGTGGCGCTTCCTCTACGACCCCACGTACGGGTTGATCAACACCACGCTCAGCTTGATGGGCATCGAAGGGCCTGAGTGGCTGTTCAGTCCCACCTGGGCGCCCGCAGCTGTCGCAATCGTGGTGATCTGGCTCAACATACCGACCGCGGTCATCTTCTACCTGGCTGCGCTGCAGCAGATCCCGCACGAGCGAATCGAAGCCGCGCATCTGGATGGTGCCGGCGCGTGGTCACGCGCGCGCCACATCCTCTGGCCCGGCGTGCGTCAACAGACCTTCTTCGTCAGCGTCGTCACCACCCTGCACGTGCTGTATCAGACGTTCGACATCGTCTCGGTGATGACCCAGGGCGGTCCGCTGCGGTCGACCGAAGTCTTCATCTACTACCTCTACGAGACGGCCTTCCGGTCGTTCGACATCGGGTATGCCAGCGCCTTGGCGACTGTGCTGTTCATATGCATCGCCGCGCTGACGTTCTTGGTCTACCGGCCGCAGCTGAAGGAGAACGAATGATTGTCGACCGGCGCGCCCGCGCAGCGCACTACACGGCCGTGATCATCGGTGCGATCATCATGGCAGCGCCCCTGTTGTGGATGGTCACGAGCGCATTCAAGTCGCCTGCTGAGGTCATTGCCTACCCACCCACGTGGTGGCCAGAGTCGCTGCAGTTGAGCAACGTCACCGCAGCGTTCGAAATCCTCGGTGCCCGGGCATTCGTCAATTCGGCTCTGTTCGCGATCGTCGTCGTCACGGTACAGGGTGCGATCTGCCTTTCGGCCGGCTTTGCGCTGGCGAAGCTGCGGTTCCGCGGGGCGAAGCCCATGTTCACCCTCTTCGTCACGGCCATGCTGGTGCCTCCCCACGTGATGTTGTTGCCGATGTTTCTCGTGGTGAAGGAGTTCGATCTGCTGAACACCTACGTCGGCCTGATGCTGCCGATCGTCGCCCAGACGGGCTTCGGCACCTTCCTCTTCCGGCAGTACTTCACCTCGCTTCCCGACGAGATGGTCGAAGCGGCCAGGGTAGACGGCGCGCACTGGGGCCAGGTCTTCCTGCGGATCGCCGCTCCGTTGGCGCGCCCTGCCGTCGCTGCCTACGCGGCGATCTCGTTGCTGAACGCGTGGACCATGTATGCGTGGCCGCTGGTCGCAGCCCGGTCCTCAGAGATGCGAGTGCTGCCGCTCGTCCTAGCTCCCTTGGCAACGAGCGAGCATTCGATTACACCCATCAGCACGGTGATGATGGCCGTCCTGCTCACCACCCTGCCCATGCTGATCGTCTTCCTCGCTGCACAGAACCAGTTCGTCAAGGGCCTGGGAGGGGCCGTGAAGGAGTAGGCCCTGCAGATCAATGGATTCGATTCGGCCGCCCGGGTGACGCCGGCGCCGTTCAACCATGGACGGCGCCGGTCGACCCCCGAACGATCAGCTCCGGTTGGAACATCACCTGCTGATGCGAATGACCCTCGCCCGGGTCGATCTCCTCCAGCAGCAACTCCGCAGCCCGGCGTCCGAACTCGTGCTTCGGTCGCCGCACCGAGGTCAGCGCTGGGGCGAGGACGGAGGCGAATTCGACGTCGTCGTATCCGACCAGGGCAACGTCGTCAGGGACCCGGAGCCCACGGGCGTGCAAACCGCGCAACGCGCCCAGGGCAACAAGGTCGTTCACGCACATGATCGCCGTCGGCGGAGGAGACTGCGACATCAACCGGTCGACGGCTTCCTCCCCCTCGCTCGCAACCAGCGTCGGTACCACGACCTCCTCGACGGTGGCGGCGACGTCCAGTCCGGCGGCCGCCACGGCGTGCCGCAGGCCTTCCCGCCGGTCGGAGGCCTGCTGGATGTGCTCTGGTCCATTGATGAGGGCGATGCGCCGGTGTCCAAGATCCAGCAGGTGCTGGGAAGCCGTCACCGCTCCCTTGATGTCATCCACCGCGACTGAACAGCGACCCGCATCGGGGCTGGGCTGGTCCAGCAGGACGACGGGCGTACCGCGTGAGCGGACGCCGTCAACCTGGGCGAGATTCGTCGTCGACGGGGCGATCAGGATCCCGCTGACACCGTGTTCCTCCAGTTGGGCCAGCTGGCGCTCCTCCGTCTGCGGATCCCGGTCGGAACTGCACAGCATGAGGACGAAACCCGCCTCGGCCATCCGCTGCTCGACACCTTTGGCGACCGCAGTGAAGTACGGCCCGACGATGTCCAGCACCAGCAGCCCCACGGTCTGTGACCGCCCCATCCGGAGCTGCCGCGCGGAGGCGTTGCGCACGAAGCCCATCTCCCGCATCACGGTCTCGACCTTCTCGCGTGTGGCCGGTGCGACGAGGTCAGGGCGATTCAGGACGTTCGAGACGGTGCCGACAGACACACCAGCACGCGCCGCGACGTGGCGGCTGTTCGGGCGTGCGTTGCCGTCCGGCCCGCGTGATCCCTGTCGTGGCATCGGTGGGTATCCCGTTCGTGGTCGTGGGGGATCCATCTTTGCACGTTTCAGGTGGCGAGATCATCTGCATGGTGCCGCCGCAGTAGGTGCCATCGCCTGTCGGCAACCGACTGCGCGAACGACGACGGATGGCACCTACTGGCTGGCTACCGACGACGGATGGCGCCTACCCGGCCACACGGTTGCCGATCAGCGCTCGGCGACCACGGCGGACCCGTGTGCGGGCACGTGCAGCTCGCCGGCCACCTCGGTGCTCGTGAACAGCTCGGTGCCAGACGCCGGGACGGTCACGTCGCTGTCGGTGTGGTTGAGGACGAACAAGAAGCTGGAGCGCTCACCGGACTCCATGGCACGTCGCACCACCTCCACCCCACGTGGCACCGCAGCCACGTGCTCCACCCCCGCCTCAGCCAGCACCTGCTCGACCAACGCAGCGGTTCCTGCCTCGTCCTGCCGCGTCGCCACGTACCAGGCCGCACCCTCGCCGACTGCGTTGCGCGTCACGGCAGGGCCACCGGGTAGGGGGCCGTCGGCGAAGGACCGGAGCACCTCAGCGGTGGTGACCTCCACCCGCTCGGTCCACACGTCCGCCGTCGTGCCATCGTCCAGCGTGACGCTCTCGCCCTCGAGCAACGGGAAGAACTCATCCGAGCTCGCCCCGAGCAACTCGCGGAACGCACCCGGGTAGCCGCCGAGGCGGACGTGGTCGCGCTCGTCGACGATGCCGGAGAAGTAGGTGATCACCACGCTCGCACCGCGCTCGGCGGCCGCCGCGATCGCCGCGGCGTGCTCGTCTGTCACGAGGTACAGCGAGGGGACGAGTACCACGTCGTAGCCGTCCAGGTCTGCGCTGGGATGCACCACGTCCACCGTCACGTTCCGGTACCAGAACTCGCGGTAGAGCGCCCGGATCCTGTCCCCGTAGGTCACGTCCACACTGGGGTGGGAGTCAAGCTCGATCGCCCACCATGCGTGGTAGTCGAACAGCAGCGCCACCCGCGCCTGCACCCGGCTCCCGACGACGTCGCTCAGCGTCCCGAGCGCCTCACCCAGCCGCACGCTCTCCCGCCAGCCGGTCGACTCCCGGCCGGCGTGCGGAACGAGTGCCGAGTGGAACTTCTCCGCCCCCGCCTTGGACTGGCGCCACTGGAAGAACATCACCGAGTCCGCGCCGCGCGCCACATGTGCCAGGGAGTTGCGGACCATCTCCCCGGGCCCCTTGGCGCGGTTGCGCGGCTGCCAGTTCACGGCGCCGGTGGAGTGCTCCATCAAGATCCACGGCTTGCCGCCGGCCACTCCGCGGGTCATGTCGGCCGCCAGGGCGAGATCGATCTCCCGCTCCGGGTCGTCGGCGATCGTGTAGTGGTCGGTGGCCACCACATCCACCTCACGCGCCCACCGGTAGTAGTCCATCCACTTCGTGCTCAGGTTCACCATGAAGTTCGTGGTGGAGGGCACGAGCGGGGTGATCGGCCGGACGGCGTCACGCAGCTTCTTGTAGTACTCCAGCAGCGTGTCCGAGGAGAAACGGGCGAAATCCAGTTGCTGGGTCGGGTTCGCGTAGGTCGGCGCCGCCAGCGGAGGTAGCACATCCTTGAACGCGCTGTAGCGCTGGGACCAGAACGCCGTGCCCCATGCCTCGTTGAGCCGGTCGATCGTGCGGTAGCGCCGCCGCAGCCAGGTACGGAACGCCCGCTCAGCCGACTCGGAGAAGTCGTGCGGCACGTGGCAGCCGATCTCGTTGTCGATGTGCCACAGCGCCAGCGCGGGATGTTCGGCGTAGCGCTCCGCGATCGCCGTGGCCATCTTGACCGCGTAGTCCCGGTAGACGGGGGAGGAGGGGGCGTAGGACTGCCGGCCACCCTGATGCAGCACGACTCCCTCAGCGGTGCGGGGCAGGATCTCCGGGTGGTTCGCCGTCAACCACGGTGGCGGAGAGGCGGTGGCCGTGGCCAGCGCTACCTTCACGCCCGCCGCCTGCAGCCGGTCCATGATGTTGTCCAGCCAGGTCCAGTCGTAGCGACCCTCGCGCGGCTCGATCGTGGCCCACGAGAAGATCGCCAGGCTGACGAAGTTGACCCCGGCCTCGCGCATCAGCTCGATGTCCTCGAGCCGCACCTCCATCGGCCACTGCTCCGGGTTGTAGTCGCCACCGAATCCGAGCGCGCGCAGCCCGATCGGCCAGTCGGGGGTCGTGGGGGCCGGTGGCGTGGCCGGCTTGGGCTCGGATTCAGCAGCGGGTTCAGCAGCGGGTTGAGACTCGGGTTGAGTCTCCGGGGCGGTGACGTCGTCGGCCATGCTTCAGAGCGTATTGACCCCCTGTAGGTCGGTCCAATCGCTGGGTTCGAGGCGCGGCCGTGACCTAATCGTTGCCGGGTTGTGATCACGATGCGATCTACCAGCGCCTCCGAGGCGTCACGATGGGCAGCAGGTCCGGGCGCCCGCCGCTCAGACCGGCGCAATGGGGCGTCACTGGGGTCGAGGTCGGCCCATCCCCTGCCTGACCTCGACCCCGCCTCAATTCTGAGGCGGCGGCGGGCGTACCTGGCCGGACCATGAGGTTCCGGACCGTGCGGTACGCGACCGTGCTGGGATGTGCTGTGCAGGTGCCCGGCGCACCGGTCGGACCCGGCCTCGGTGCCTCTGGTTCAGCACACCCCTCAGAGCCCGGCCTCACCCCACGCCGTGAACTCCGGCCGCGACCGCAGCGCCACGTTCTCCTGCACCTCGACCGCGGTCTGCATCCCGAGCACCACCGACGCCACGCACTCCTGCCGCAGCGGGTACTCGACCGCCAGCTGCGGCAGCGTCGCCCCGTACTGCGCAGCGACCGCCGCGATCTCACGGGCCCGGTCCAGCAGGGCAGTCGGGGCCGGCTCATAGTCGAAGGTGGCGACCTCCGGAACCTGCGGGCGCGCAAGGATTCCCGAGTTGAACACCCCCGCGAGCACCACGCGACGCTCACCCGCGGCATCCCGCACCCGGTCGAAGTCGTCATCGCGCAGCAGGGTGTACCGGCCGGCGAGCATCACGGTGTCGATGTCGTACCGCTCCAGTGCCACCGCCGCGGTCGCAGAGTCATTGGTACCGACGCCCACTGCCTTCACCACGCCCTGTTCGCGCAACTCCAGCAACGCCTGCACGCCCTGGTCGAGCGCATCCGGATCGTCGCTGACGTCCGGGTCGTGCACCAGCGCGATGTCGATGTACCCCAAGCCGGTGCGGTCCAGGCTCGCATCCAGCGAGCGCCGCACCGCGTCACGATCGAAACCCCACTCACGGGTCAGATCTCCCGGGACCTCGAACATCTCATCGTCCTGCGGCAACGGCGGGACCCGGGGGGCGAGCAATCGCCCGACCTTGGTCGAGACGACGAACTCCTCCCGCGGCCGCCCGGCCAGCCCCGCCCCGAGGCGACGTTCGGACAGTCCCAGCCCATAGTGCGGTGCCGTGTCGAAGTAACGGATCCCCAGCTCCCAGGCGGCGTCCACGCACCGCTGCGAGGTCTCGTCGTCGATCGCCTGGTACAGATTGCCGAGGCCAGCCGCCCCGAACCCGATCTCCGTGAGCGCAAGACCTCCGCCCAGCTCACGCGTGCGCATCACTGGGCCTGCTGTCGGGCCTGTCATTGGGGCCGCAGCCGCAACTCGTGCATGCCGCCGTCCACGGCCAGGCTCACCCCAACTGTTGAATGACTGTGCGGATTCGCCAGATACGCGACGGCGTCCGCCACCTCCACCGGGTCCACCAGCCGGCCGTGGGGTTGCCTCGCCCGCAGCGCCGCTCGCTCGGCCTCGGGATCATCGGCGGCGTCGAGCAGCCGGCCGATCCACGGGGTGTCCGCGGTGCCCGGACTCACGCAGTTGACCCGGATGCCCTCGCGCACATGATCGGCGGCCATCGCCCGCGTCAGGGCCAGCACCGCCCCCTTGGATGCGCTGTACAGCGCTCGCTGCGGGAGCCCGGCGGTAGCGGCGATCGAGCTGGTGTTCACGATCGCCGCATGCGCGGAGGCGCGCAGGTGTGGCAGGCAGGCGCGGCTCACCCGCGCGATCCCGACCACGTTCACGTCCAGCACCCGCGCCCACTCGGCGTCGTCGTTGCCGGCCACGTCGCCCTGAGCGCCGATCCCGGCGTTGTTGACGAGGATGTCGATCCCGCCGCAGGTGGCCACCACCTGCTCGACGGCGGAGCTCACCTGTGCGCTGTCCGTCACGTCCGCGCGCACGCCCAGGACGCCGTCGGGCAGCCCCATGACGGGCGCCGGGGTGCCCTCGGGGAGGTCCCGGTCCAGGACGACCACGCGGGCGCCGTCGGAGTGCAAACGTGAGGCGACGGCTGCGCCGATCCCGGATGCCCCGCCCGTGACCAGGGCGACCAGACCCTCGAAGGCGCCGTTCGTCGTCATCGGGATGCCTCCATGACGGTGCGCTGACGTCCCAGGCCCTCGATCTCCACCTCGACCACGTCCCCGGCGCTCAGGTACGGGAACCGGCCCGAGAGGGCCACGCCCTGGGGGGTGCCGGTCAGGATGACGTCGCCCGGGTCGAGCGCCAGGTACTGGCTCAGGTGCCACACGATGTGGTCGACGTCGAAGATCATGTCTGCCGTGGACGAATCCTGACGTGGCTCACCGTTCACCCAGCTGCGCAGCGCCAGGTTCTTCGGGTCCACCTCGTCGGCGGTGACGAGCCACGGGCCGAGCGGGGAGAAGTCCGGCGCGCACTTGCCCTTGCTCCACTGACCACCGGACTCGGCGAGCTGGAAGTCGCGCTCGGAGAGATCGTCGGCGGTGACGAAGCCGGCGATGTGCTCACGTGCCTGCTCGGGGGAGTCGAGGTAGAGCGCGCGGGTGCCGATCACGATGCCCAACTCCACCTCCCAGTCGGTCTTGGTGGCCCGCCGCGGGATCGCCACCGGATCGTTGGGACCGGTCAGCGTGTTCGCCGCCTTGAAGAACAGGATCGGCACCTCCGGCGGCTCGGCGCCCGATTCGGCCGCATGCGCGGCGTAGTTCTGGCCGATGCACAGGATGGAACCTGCACGAGCGATCGGGGAGCCGGTGCGCAGGTCGGCAGAGCCCTCGAGTGCCGGCAGTGCGCCGTCGTCCGCGGCCTGCTGGATCTTCGCCAGCGAGTCCGGCCCCAGGTGCTCCCCGGTGATGTCGGGCACGACCGAACGCAGGTCGAATGCGGTGCCGGACTCGTCGATCAGCACCGGGATCTCCTGGCCGGGTGCTCCGAGGCGTGCGAGCTTCATGGGTCCTCCACTAGTGACTGGCGCATTGACCAGGCAAACATCCGATGTCTAGGCTCACCACCGTATCCACGGGAGGCAGCCATGAGCAAGATCGTCGCCATCGACGTCACCGACATCCGATTCCCCACGTCCACCCAGCTGGACGGGTCCGACGCGATGAACCCTGACCCTGACTACTCGGCCGCCTACCTCCGTGTCGACACCGGCGACACCGGCGACACCGGCGAGTCCGGCTACGGCTTCGTGTTCACCATTGGCCGGGGCAACGACGTGCAGGCCGGTGCGGTGCGGGCGCTGGCCGAGCGGCTGATCGGTCGCGATGTCGACGAGCTTCTCGCCGACCTGGGCGGCGTGTGGCGCGAACTCGTCTATGACTCCCAGTGGCGCTGGCTCGGCCCGGAGAAGGGTGTCGCGCACATGGCGGTCGGGGCGGTCGTCAACGCCCTGTGGGACCTGCGCGCCAAGCGCGCGGGCATGCCGCTGTGGCAGCTCCTGGGGAGCCTGAGCCCGGAAGAGATCGTCGATCTCGTCGACTTCCGGTACCTCACCGACGCACTGACCCGTGCGGAGGCACTGGAGATCCTCACAGCCGCCCAGGCCGGGCGCGCCGAGCGGGAGGCGACCCTTCTTGCCGAGGGCTACCCCGCCTACACCACCACCCCCGGCTGGCTCGGCTATTCCGACGAGAAGCTCGAGCGGCTCAGCAAGGAGGCTGTGGCGGACGGGTTCGCCCAGATCAAGCTGAAGGTCGGAGGCGACCTCGCGGACGACCGCAGACGGCTACGGATTGCACGGGACGCCGTCGGGCCGGACATCCGGATCGCGATCGATGCCAACCAGCGGTGGGATGTGGCCGAGGCGATCGGCTGGGTGAACGCGCTCGCCGAGTTCGACATCGCCTGGATCGAGGAGCCCACCAGCCCCGACGATGTGCTCGCTCACGCGGCCATCTCGCGCGGGGTGGCGCCCATCCCGGTGGCCACCGGGGAGCACGCCGCGAACCGGGTGATGTTCAAGCAGCTGCTCCAAGCTGGGGGCGTGCAGGTGGTGCAGATCGACGCTACCCGCGTGGCCGGGGTGAACGAGAACATCGCGATTCTGCTGCTCGCGGCCAAATTCGGGGTGCGGGTGTGCCCGCACGCCGGCGGGGTGGGCCTGTGCGAGGCTGTCCAGCACCTGTCGATGTTCGACTATGTGGCGGTCTCCGGCACGCGCGAGGATCGGATGATCGAGTTCGTCGATCACCTCCACGAGCACTTCCTGGATCCGGTGCGTGTGACCGGTGGGGCGTTCCAGGCGCCGAGGCTGCCCGGTGCGGGGATGCAGATGCACGAGGCCTCAGTGCGCGAGTACACCTGGCGCGGGTGAGGCGCTGCTCAGGGCAATGTTGCGGCGAGAGGAGAGGATGAGCCATGGCTGTCACCGATACCGCGATCGAGACCATCAAGGCGATGATCGTCTCCGGTGAACTCAAGCCGGGGCAGCGCCTCCCCCCGGAGAAGGAGCTCAGTGAGAGGCTCGGGCTGTCGCGGAACTCGTTGCGCGAGGCAGTCAAGTCCTTGGAGCTGATCCGGGTGCTGGACGTGCGCCGTGGTGATGGGACGTATGTGACGTCGCTCGAACCTGGGCTGTTGCTGGAGGCGATGAGCTTCGTGGTGGACCTGCACCAGGACGACTCCGTGCTGGAGATCTTCGAGGTGCGGCGGCTGTTGGAACCACACGCCGCGGCTCGGGCGGCCGTGCGCATCACCGACGATGAGCTCGCGGCGTTGCAGGCTGAGCTCGACAGTGTCACACCTGCGGCGAGTGTGGAGGATCTGGTGGCGCACGACCTGCGTTTCCACCGGGCCATCACCGAAGCCGGTGGCAATACGTACCTGGCGAGTCTGCTCGACTCCCTCACCAGTGCCACGGTGCGGGCGCGGGTGTGGCGCGGGATTACCGAGGGCGGCGTGACTGACCGCACCCTCTCCGAGCACCGGGCGATCCTGGACGCGCTACGGCGTCGGGACGATGAGATGGTGCGCGCCGCCCTCACCGTGCACATCGGGGGAGTGGAGGCATGGCTGCGACGCGCGGCCGAGGGGGACCGCGCCCAGCAACACGCCTGACCGGCGTGGTGGCCACGACTGCGTGAATCGCCTGAGTGTTCTCGGCCCCCGTCCGTGCGTGCTGAGCGCGTGCGACGGGGGCTGAGGACCATATTGAGGACCAAATCAAGGACCAACTTGGGCGCGCGAGGTATCCGTGGTCGGCGAGGTGCCGGGCAGGACCATCCGCTCCGACGAGTGTCGAGTAGTCGGCTTCAACAGGCGCATAAGGCCTGGCGACTCGAGCATTCCCCGCTGCCCCCGCGAGCTTGTCACAGGTGAGGTGCGCGCCGATGGGGGTACTGGTGTCGCCTTACTCCCGCGCCCTAGCCTGGCCACATCTTGGAATGTCGCGGCTCACCAGGTGACTATCCCGCGGGGGAGACAGCCCACGCCGTGCATCGAGGCTCAACAAGACCTGGAGGTCGGACGTGTCAAGTGTGGTTCCTTCCCGGCGCACGCCGCGGCGAGGCTCAGGGGGCATGCTGACGCGTGCCATTTCCGTCGTGGCCCTGGCCATGGCCAGTGTTGGCGTCGGCGGTGGTGCATTCGCGGCCGCCGGTGACGGATCGGTCCAGGTTCGGGTAGTCGAAGATTCCGGCGCGCATGGCTACGTCGCCATCGAGACCACCGGGCCCGACGAAGGGGCGCAGACCGCGACGAGCCGTCAGATGGCACCGCCGCTGTCCGGGGTGAGCGTCACCCTCACAGATGACGATGGCGACACGCTCTCCGCCACGACCGATGACGATGGCATCGCGACGTTCGACCTGGCCTCGGCGCCGGAGATGACCGGCGGGCAGTACCGCGTGGATGTGGCCAACCCGGACCCGGGCACCTACTTCCCGGCGTTCGCCGCCAACAATCAGGAGGTCGGCAGCGGGCACGAGCCCTTCGTCGACGCATCCGGTGGCACGCCGAGTACGGTCCCGCCGGTGATGCTCGAGGACCTGGCGAACCCGAACAACGCGAAGCTGTCCTCGAACACCGAGTTCGTCGACGTGCGCGAGGGGGCCTCCGCGTTCGTGAACACGGCCTTCTGGTACCCGCCGTACTACTGCCAGGACAACCCGGCCGTCTGCGACGCCAACCAGCCGTGGGATGCGGAGGACCCGGGTAACCAGAGCGCGCCGGATGAGGCAACTCTGCTGTCTGCGCCATACCACCTGGACCAGCCTGACAGTGGATTGGCAGAGAACCAGGAGACCGGAACGGTCTACGGCATTGCGTATGACCGCGAGAACGAGCGCATCTTCTCGGCGGCCTACGCCAAGCGCGGATCCGACTACGGTCCCGCCGGCGCAGGCGGCATCTACGTCACCGATCTCACCTCGACCAGTTATCCGCTCGAGGGCACCACGAGCGAGTGGACGACAGTGCCGAACGCAGGTGCGGACAATCACGCGATGGACGTCGACAACGACCTGGGATTCATCCCGCACGTCGGCAACGAGTCCTTGGGTGACATCGACATCACCGACGACGGGCAGTACCTCTTCGGCGTGAACCAGTTCGACCGGACCGTTTTCGTCTACGACATCGCTGCCGGCGGTGCCGCTGGGACTCCGGAGGTCTACACGATCCCGAACCCGTGCGCCGTCGAGTCCGACTGGCGCCCGATGGGGACCGGTTCGGCACGCGGTGGAAGTTACGTCGGTGGCGTGTGCAACGGCCAGAGCTCGGCCGATATGAACGACCTGTCGGCGCACGTCTTCGAGTTCGACCCGGCATCGGGCGCGTTCGGAGCCGAGGTGCTCAGTGACCCCCTGACTTACGGCCGGGGCTTCACCATCCGCCCCGTGCTGTGCGACGGCACGCTCGACGGCGAAGGCCGGTGGTTCTCGTGGACCGACACCTACCCGTGGGGTCCGAACGAGCAGCAGGCTGAAGGCTGCGACGGACCTGCCGGAGGTACCGGCTCGAACGGGACCAGCGAGGGCAACCACTGGGTGGCCCATCCGCAGCCGATGCTGAGCGACATCGTCGAGGAGACCAACGGGGATCTGGTCCTCTCCTTCCGCGACCGCCTGGCGGACCAGGGCGGTGCCGGAGCGCTCATGGAGACAGTGGAAGGCGAGCAGTTCTACAACGTGTGGGGGCCGGCCAGCGGAGGCGACCTGGTGCGTGGCTGCCGCCTCGCGGACGGCTCCTACGTGCTGGACCCGAACTACGCGGGTGAAGCCCTCGATGCGGCGGCCGTGTGCACCGACAACAATGTGGACGGTGCGGCGAACGGTGGCCAGGAGACGAGCTTCCGCGAGTACTACGTCGGCGACTGGCGCGTGAACAACAGCCACACCGAGACGTTCTTCGGAGGCATGGCACTCTCCCGCGCCGAGCCGACGCTCGTGATCTCCGGGATGGATCCGGCTGACGGCATCATGACCCAGGGAATCAGCGCGATCGACCGCAACGGTCAGCGCCCGGAGGGATCCCTCGGTGTCGTCACCGACAGCCCGTCGGACCGCTTCTCAAAGGGCGCCGGCATGGCGGATCTTGAGGTGTTGTGCGACGTGGCACCGATCCAGGTGGGCAACCGCGTCTGGAACGACGTCGACGGTAACGGTGTGCAGGATCCGGGCGAGCCAGGCATCGCCGGCGTCACGGTCAACCTGTACGACGACGCCGGAGAGGTCATCGGTACGACGATCACCAACGACACCGGTGCCTACTACTTCGACGCCACGAATGTGAACGTCGAGGACGACGACCCGGGCAACGACGGGTTGGCCCAGAGCACCGACTACACGGCGCGACTGGACAACCCGGACGACTACGACGAGGGCGGACCGCTGGCCGGCCTGAGCCCGACCATCGCCGACGCCGGCGAGGACGACGGTCACGACTCCGATGGAGCGATCCCCGACGGCGGAACCTACTCGGAGATCGACCTCACCACCGGTGGGGCCGGCGAGAACGACCACACGCTCGACTTCGGGTTCTCGGGCCCGCAGGTCTCGGTGGGCGATTTCGTCTGGGTCGACAGCGATCGGGACGGCGTGCAGGATGAGGGCGAGCCCGGGATCGAAGGGGTGACGCTCGTCATCACCGGACCCGACGGTGAGCCTGTCATCGATGTCGCCGGGAATCCGGTAGACCCGGTGACGACGGACGCCGATGGCCACTACTCCTTCGACGGCCTGCCAGTGTTGCCTCCGGGTGAGTCCTACACGGTGACCATTGACCAGGGTGCCTCGGCAGATGCGCTCGCCCCCTATGAGCCCACTGTCGAGGGCGCCGGGGACGATCCCGCCGCGGACTCCTCGACATGGACGGCTGAGTCGGGCGATCTGAGCGAGGACGGCGCTGCCGACACCACTCTCGACTTCGGCTTCGTCGAGCCCGTGGTCTCCATCGGTGACTATCTGTGGATCGATGGCGATGGCGATGGTGTGCAGGACGAGGGTGAGTCACCAGTCCCGGGTGCCACGGTGCGGCTGCTCGATGACGAGGGTGTCGAGCTGGCCACGACGACCACGGATGAGAACGGCTTCTACGCCTTCACCGATCTCCCGCCCGACACCGAGGTGACGGTGGAGTTCCCGACCACGGTGACCGTGGACGAGATCGACTACATCCTGGTTCCGCCGGGGCAGGGTGAGGACCCAGCCGCCGATTCCAACGCGGATCAAGCCTCCGGGCAGGCGCCGGTCACGACGCCGGCCGAGGGCGAGAACTCCGGTGAGCCGGGGATGGCTGACGATCCCACGATCGATGCCGGCTATGTGCCCGCCCCGGTCTCGATTGGTGACTACCTCTGGATCGACGCCGATGGTGATGGCGTGCAGGACGAGGGCGAGCTCCCCGTCGCGGACGCCACCGTCCGGCTGCTCGACGTCGACGGCAACGAGCTGGCGACCACGACGACGGATGAGAATGGCTTCTACGCCTTCACCGATCTCCCGCCGAACACTGACGTGATCGTCGAGTTCCCGACGTCGGTCACGCTCGACGGCGTGGACCACCCCCTGACCGTTCAGGGGGCGGGGGATGACCCGGCTGCCGACTCCAACGCAGATCCGGAGACCGGCAGGGCTGCGGTCACCACACCGATGCGTGGAGACAACATGGGCACCCCCGGGGAGGCTGATCTGCCGACGATCGACGCCGGATACCGGCCGAACCCCGTCTCGATCGGCCACTACGTGTGGATCGATGAGGACGGCGACGGCGTCCAGGATTCGGGAGAGTCTCCGGTTGCCGGCGTGACGGTCGACCTGCTGGACGAGTCCGGAGAGGTCATCGCGAGCACCACGACCGACGAGAACGGGTACTACGTGTTCACGGACCTGCTTCCGGACACGCAGTACGGGGTGAAGTTCCCGACCACCGTGATCGTCGACGGCGTGGAGCACACCTTGAGCACTCCAGGTCAGGGAAGCGACCGCGGTACCGACTCCAACCCGGATCAGTCGAGCGGGATCGCCTGGGTGACCACGCCGGCGACTGGCTCGAACTCGGCGGAGCCGGGCGAGGCGGATGATCCGACGATCGATGCCGGGTACACCCCGGACCCGACCGCGCCGCTCCCGAGCACCGGGTTCGACAATGTCGCGCCTATCTTGGCCAGTGCTCTGTTCCTGCTGGGTGGTGGGTTCCTGCTGGCACAGCGCGGCAGCCGCAGGGCACGTAGCACCTCGTGAACCGGCGGCAACGACCCATCGGGCGGATGGCCCGGTGGGTCGTTGTCATGGCCAGCGTGTTGCTGTCCGTGGCTGTCGTGACGGGATGTTCCGACGGCGATCCGTCCCCTTCGCAGGAGGAGGCGCCGCGTCCGCTGACGTCTGAGGAACTCGACAGACTCGCGGTCTCCCGGTTCGTCCTCTACCAGACGGAGACGGTGGAGGTGCAGGCCACGGTTTCCGGTCAGCAGCCGGTGACGTTCAACGGCTGGGTGGACGTGGCTGACGGGCTCGGGTACGGCGTTGTGGTGACACCGAACGGCGGGCAGGGCGGAGCGTTCCTCACGGCGTGGACTGACCAGGAGGTCAGCGCTCAGGACACCTCCGGCACCTCGGCACCGCTTCCGCCTCCGGAGTCTGGCTGGCAGACGATGCCGCTGGACCCGGATACGTCCACGCTGGCCGCGGCGCAGGTACTGCTGGTCAGTCTTGCCGCGGACCGGCCGGAGAACTCCCAGCTGCTGGCTCAGAACGGTGCGCAGTGGCTGGGGGCAGGAACCGTCGACGGCGTGGTGGTGGACATCATGAGCGGGCCGGTCGAACCTGGTGCCTCCGGTGGCAGCAGCAGCTTCCGCTACTGGATCGATGATGACGGCTCCCTGTTGCGCGTGGAGGCGATGCTCGACGGCGTCGCATGGAGCACGTTCGACCTCACACCTGCCCAGGGCGTGGATCTGTAGGTCGCTGCCGGCGTGCGGCGTGTGTGTTTCGCGGGATCGGCTACAGTGCTCTCACGTTGCCCAGGCGTTGGCTGCTCCCTAGAATCGGCGCGTGCGTTCCGGGACTGAGGCGTCGGCGAGCGGGACGTCGGCTGCCTTGTTCAGTGCCGCCACCGTGGCCAGGTGGCGGCGTTGATGCGATGGGGCGATGGGATGCCTGTGCCGCGGATCGTGGACGATGCCGTCGCGATATCGCGTGTGCATGACGTTCTCAACAGGTGGGCACCGCTCACCGTGGTGCAGGGCCTGCAAGGCGCCGGCAAGACGACACAAGTGGTCCTCTGGCTACGCGAGTTGTCGTCGCGTCCGTCGCTGGCGTGGATCGACGCCGGCGAGGGGCCGAGCGTGGACGACGTGATCGCGCAGCTGCCGCAGCGCCGTGCGGATGGGCGTGCCGTCGTCGTGATCGATGACGCGGATCGGCTCGCGGCCGGCGATGTGGAGCGCCTACTGACCCTGCTGTGCCGACACCACGACGTCCACGCCATCGTGATCTCGCGCGCTCCGACGTCACTGGACCGCGAAGCCGACGGCCGGGTGCAGATGGAGCGAGTGACGGCCGGCGATCTGATGCTGCGGCCCGATGAGATCGCGGATCTGGCATCACGAGTACGTGCGCCCCTCAGTGTCCACGAGTGCGATCGCCTCGCGCGTAAGCTCGGTGGCTGGGCAGCGCCGACCCGGATGGTGCTGGACGCGCACCAGGACGCCGATGGCGAACCGCCGCTCACCCGCGCCGAACGCTATGTGCAGGAGGCGGTGCTGCAGAGTCCGGCCGGCGCGGGGGAGCAGCAGGTGCTCATGGAGCTGGCGCTTGCCGACTGCCTGACACATCGCCTGATCCGGGACGTCCTGGCCGAGCGCGCGCAGGGCGCGATCGAAGCACTCGAAGCCGAGGCGTATACCCACGTGCGCTACCACGCCGACGATGTCGAGCTGAGGATCCCGCATGTCGTGCGACGGGTGCTGCGCCGCGAACTCATGGATCGGCAGCCGGATGCCGCGTGCAGGATGCATGAGCGATTGGCTGCATGGTTCGAGCGAAACCACGGCCCGGGCTACGAGCTGCACGCCTTGCGCCATGCCCATGCGGCGCAGGCGTGGACGCTTCTGGAGTCAGTCTGGAGTCGGTCCGGTGCACACCTGATGACCCGTTGGCCCGTCGAGGTTGAGCGCGTGTTGCGGGACGTACCGATCGCTCTGCTCACCCGGCGTCCGAGCATCGCCGTGCTGAGGGACGCGCTGGCCGCGGGGCGGTCTGAGCTGACGGCGATTCGCGCAGAGTACGTGCGGATGTCGTCCCAGGTCGCGCCGTCGAACATCCTGAGTATGCCGCCGGAGGACATGCTGATCGTCGGTACCGGGCGGATGATGGGACTGCGGCAACGCGGGCTGGTCAGCGAGGCAGCGGCCTGGGCCGAGCGGCTGGAAGTGACGATGGAACGCGCACCTGAGGCGCGCGGACCGGGCGCGGACGTGGTGAGTTGGTTCTACCTGCAGCGGGCTGTGATCGCGCTGCTCCAGGAGGAGCTTGGGAATGCGCTCCGGTGGCTGCAGCGTGCATGGCATGACGGAGGGGGTGACGCCGGCACTGCCGCATCGATCGCCGGCGGGCTGGCGCTGGTGAGCGCGCTGAACGGCTGGACCGAGGAGAGCCTGGCATGGCAGGCCCGCAGTCCTGCGATCGCCGGGTCCGGGCAGGAGACCGAGGTGCTGAGTCGTGCGGCCGCTCAGGTGGTGGCTGCCGATCGGGTGCAGGCAGCCGGTGCCGAGCCCCCGGATCTATCCGAGGCGCTGGGGGAGTATGGTCCGTTGGTCGTCTACGCCGCGACCCGGTGGACCCTGACCTTCGGCCCTCGTGGCCGGGTGATCGGCCTTCTTGATCGCATTCGCCAGGTGCGGGCCTCCGGGGCGCCGGCCCTTCTGGCCCGGGCCGAGGCTGAGGTGCTGATCGCCGCCGGGCGGGCTCACCAGGCACTCCGGCTGATCGAATCGACCGATCGCGAGGTACGACCGCTACTGGACGTGCCGCTGGCGTGGATCCATCTACTCTCCGGTGATCCGGCTACTGCAGGTCAGGTTGCCCTAGCCGCGACCTTCGCCGATGACAGCGCGGTGTCGGACCGCGTCGAGACGATGCTTGTGGCAGCCATCGCCATCGAGCAGTGCGGTGACCAGGCGGCGGCCGCCGATGCCTTTGACCAGGCTGTCGCGATGGCAGTGGCGTCCGGCATCTGGCGCCCCTTCACTCTGCCGGACCGGAGGCTTGTGGAGAACTGCATGCGGGGGCTCGGCCGCGAGCTGCCGCCGGAGGGAAAGGTGAGAGTGTCCGACGTCGTGCCCACCTACCCGGAGCAGGTGGCTGTCGTGACGTTGACGCCACGCGAACGGCAACTGGTCACCTTGCTTCCGCACGAGGTCTCCCGTGAGCGGATGGCCGACTCCATGTTCGTCTCGATCAACACGATCAAGAAGCAGTTGGCGACCCTGTACCGCAAGCTCGGTGTGACCAACCGTGCGGACGCGCTCACGCGCCTAGCAGCGCTCGGGATGCTGGCGGCGGGTAGCGGCGAGGCGCGGACGCGCCGTCCGCGCACGGACGTGCCTACCGCACGCGTGCGCACTTCCCACGCGCGGACCTAGATCCAGGAACCGAGCTCCTTCTACTTTTGCCTGCCTCGATCGGTGTGGAGATGGTGCCGGAGTCGCGCCGCCCGGCGTGCTGGTGGGCTGCGCCCCGCCATGGTGGATGCGGACGGCCTTGCTGTGAATGCCAGGCCCAATAGCTCACTCCTGGACGACTCTGTGCCCCGCCACATCGACAGCGAGCACCCGGCTGCCCCCGCGGCTGATCTCGAGTTCCACCCGGTCCCCTTCCGGCCCGGTGCGTTCTGCCAGCCCGAGCAGCGACGCCGGGCGATCCGTGGCGGCCGCCACCAGGTCTGCCTCCTCGAACGGCAGGTGTTCGCGCGCCCAGTCGAGGCACGCGCGCAGCGAGCGGCCGGACCCGGCCAGCAGGTCCGTACCGGCCAGAGTGAGCCGGCCGTCGTCGGAGACGGCCACCGAACCGCCGACGGGCGTGCGGTACTCACCCGGCTCGGCACCGGCGAGGGCGACCGAGTCGGAGGTGAAGACGCATCGATCGGGCGCGGTCGCACGCAGGAACACAGTGAGCACATCGGCGGGCAGGTGGTGTCCGTCGGGGATCACCATCGCCGTCAGCCGGTCCTCGGCGAGCTGTGCCCACAGGTGGTTCGGATGCCGCGGCAGCTGGGGGTAGGTGCCATTGCCGAGGTGCGTGGCGAGGCTCGCGCCGGCTGCCGCTGCCTCGTGCACCTGGTCCGGGGCCGGCGCACAGTGTCCGATGGAGACGCGCACGCCCTGTGCCGTGGCCCCGCGGATGTACTCCAGTGCGCCGTCTCGCTCGGGCGCCAGGGTGACGATACGGACAAGGCCGTCGCTGGCCTCCTGCCAGCGCTCGAGCTCGCCCAGGTCGGGGTCGCGCAGGTGGCGCACGTCATGCGCACCGCGAGGGCCGTCGTCGGGGTTCAACGCGGGCCCTTCGACGTGCACGCCCGGGATCGAGTGCGCCACGAGCGGATCCCGACGGCGTGCCTCGGCTATCGCTCGGAGCGTCGCCAGGAGCTGGGCTTCCGGGGCGGTGACGAGGGTGGGCAGGTAGGTGGTGGTGCCTTCTGCCCACAGCGCCCTGGTCAGCGCGATGACGAGGTCGGCGTCCGCGTCGGGAGCATTCAGGTCCAGGCCGCCGTAGCCGTTCACCTGCAGATCGACAAGGCCTGGGTAGCTCACCTGCCGAGTCGTGGACGCGGGGGAAGTCATGACGACGATGATGCCGTGACTGTTACTCCTTCGAGCTCGCTCGCGGCCTCTGAGTCCACGAACCAGCGTGCGCCTGGATGCTCCTGCAGGCGGCTCGCCGGGCACGCGGTCTCCACCGGGCCTGTCAGCGCTCGCGCTACGGCGTGCGCCTTCTGCCGGCCCAGCACGGTGCACACCATCGTGGCGGCCGAAGTGAGGGCCGGGACGGTCAGGGTGAGTGCGCGGGTGGGGACCTCGTCGACGGAGGTGAACAGTCCGTCGTCCACCTGCTGCTGGCGCGAGACTACATCCAGCGTGACCTCCCGCACCCAGGCGGGGTCCGCGAAGTCTGCGATCGCCGGCTCGTTGAATGCGATGTGCCCGTTGACGCCCACACCGAGGCACGTCACATCGATCGGTGCCTGAGTGATCAAGGTGCTGTAGCGGGCGATCTCGGCTGTGCTGTCGTCGGCATCGGCGCGGATGCGTTCGAAACCGGGGAGAGCGGTGAGCGGGAGGCGGTCGGCGAGCCACTGGCCGAAGGCCTGCGGTCGGTCCATGGCCAGGTCGAGGTACTCGTCCATGTGGAAGGAGGTGACCTTCGTCCAGTCGATGCGTTCGTCTCCTGAGAGCTCGGCCAGCATCGCCTCCTGGGACGGGGCGCTGGCGAAGACGACGCGGGCCGATCCACGAGCCTGGACGGCTCCGATGATCGCTTCGGCGGCGTGCTGGGCCGCTGCACGAGCGGCGTCGGCCACGGTGGCCCCCATGGTGACCCGTGTCTCCAGCTCGTCGGTGACGGGCATGTCGTTCCTTTCACTTGCAAGCGGTTGCATCACTCTAGTGTGGCGTACTTCTGTGGTCAATCGGTCCGGTCGTGCGCTGGTGTCGTCCTGCGAGGTTGAGGACGAAGGGCTAGGCCAGCCAGCGGTCGAGGTTCTCCGCGATGAACTCGTCGTCGCGCAGGTGGGGGTAGGCCGCCCAGATGCGGTCGATCTCCTCGGCCTGTCCGGGGGAGAGGCCTTCGCCCTCGTCGAGGAAGACCAGATTCTCCAGCAGGCCCTGCCGGCGCAGGATCTCGTGGATACCCGGGATGCAGCCGGCGAACCCGTTCGCGGCATCGAAGATCACCCCGTTGGCATCGGTGAGGGCGGGGTTGATCCGCAGCAACGACTCGAGTGCCTCGCCGTCGCCCTGCTTGGCGCGGCGGGCGAGGGCGAGTGTCTCGACGGCGCCGCCCACCCAGACCGCCCACTGCCCGAGCAGCCCACCGACGATCTCCATCTGCGTGGTCTCGCCGCCGGAGGTCTGGGCTGGGAAGGAGGTGAGTAGATCCATCACGATGTGATCGTCGTTCCCCGTGTACAGGGCCACCTCGTCGGCGCGGTCGGACCGGGCGACGCCCTGGATCACATCGAGCGTGGCGTACCGGTCGAACGGGGCGATCTTGATGCCGACGACATTCGGCAGCGCGGCCAGTCGCTCCCAGAAGGAGCGCGAGAGCCGCGTACCCCCGACGGCCGGCTGGAGGTAGAAGCCGATCACCGGTAGTACGGTGGCGACTGCCGCGGCGCGCTCGATCAGATCGTCCTCACTCGCCTCACCGACGCCGTAGGGCGAGAGCAGCACGAGGTCGTACCCGAGGGACGCGGCCAGCTCGGCCTCGCGCACCGCCTGCCGGATCGGGCCGGTGATGCCGGCCACGAGCAGGGGATTCTCGGCCGGGTACTCCCGGGCGACGTCGGCCGTGAGTGTGAGGACCGGCTCGAGCAGGTGCTGATGCGAATCGTGGATGGCGAACTGTGTCGAGTGCACGGCCACCGCCAGCCCGAGCGCACCGGATTCGATCTGGTAGCGACCCAGCGCTCGCTGCCTGCGTTCATCGAGCCTGCGGTCGCTCGTCAGCGCGAGCGGGTGAGCGGGGATGACACCCCCGGCCCGGAAACGGGAGACGGCGGGGGAAGCGTCGAGAGCTGCCGGCGTGGTCATCAGAACTTCCCGTCTCGTTGCTGGAACTTGGTGGGCTTGCCGAGCGTCTCGCCACCGGCGGCGACCCAGTCGGCGGTGGCCGCGATGAGCTGATCGAGGGTGAGCGCGGGGTAGCCGAACATGCCGTGGCACCGGGCGGCATTGGCAAGCAGTGCGGTGGGCGCTTCCTCACCGGTGAACTCGACCTCGCGTCCCATCCGTTCGGCGAGCTGGCTCGCCACCTGGCGGATCGAGATCGTCTCCGGTCCGGTGAGGTTGAGCACGAACGGCGGTACATCGGCGTGCAGCAGCGAGCGCAGCACCACCTCATTGGCGTAGCCCTGCCACACCACGTTGGCGAATCCGGTGGTCACGTCGACCGGCCGGCCGGCCATGATCTCGCGGGCGATGTCCACCAGCACCCCGTAGCGCATCTCGACGGCGTAGTTCAGCCTGATCAGGGAGGCGGGGGTCTGCGTGGTGCCGGCCAGGTGGGTGAGCACGCGCTCGCGGCCCAGGCAGGACATCGCATAGTCTCCGACCGGACCGAGCGGGTCGCCTTCGCGCGAGCCACCGCCGGCCACCGGAACGAGCGGATAGACATTCCCGGTGGACAGGGCCGCAATCCGGGAACCGGCGTAGCGCTGCGCGACCCGTCCCGGCAGGTAGGCGTTCGTGGCCCAGGTGGCCGCCTCTGCTCCGGTGCTGCCGAACTTCGCGCCGACGAGGAAGACGACGTTCGCCGCGTCGGGAAGGTCGTCGAGCGCACGGTCGTCGCTGAGGTCGGCGGAGACGATCTGCGCGCCGGTCCGCTCGATCGCCTCGCGGGATGCCGCGCTGCCGTATCGCGAGACGGCGTAGACCGTCGCCCCGGTTCCGGCTCGCTCGATCGCACGTACGGCCAGCGAGACCAGGCTGGGGCCGAGCTTGCCGCCCGCGCCGAGCACGACCAGGTCGCCATCGAGAGCGCGCATGTCACGAATGAGCCCGTCGCTGGGTGCCGCGAGGGCCTCCTCGAGCTCGTGCAGAGTCTTCATCACAGGTTCCAGTCCGTTGGGAGCGAGTGCCGCGCTGTGCCGCAGCCGTGGTCGCGGCTGTGCCCCGGCATCGTGGGCACTCGCGACCGCTGTGGCCATAGCGGCTACGGTACGGATCTGCGCCCCAGAATGCAACCGATTGCAGGCAGGGTGTGAGAACCTGGGTGGAACCAGACGAATGGAGGATGTTGTGGGCGAGTCCCTGCGCGTAGGTGTCGTCGGAGCGGGAGCGAACACCCGGCGCCATCACCTACCCAAGCTGCAGGCCATCGACGGTGTCGAGGTGGTCGCCGTCGCCAACCGGAGCCGGGAATCGGGAAGCCGGGTGGCTGAGGAGTTCGGGATTCCCGTGGTGCATGACCACTGGCAGGACCTCGTCGGCAATGCTGACGTGGACGCCGTCGTGATCGGGACCTGGCCGAACATGCACGAACCTGTCACTGTGGCCGCACTGCAGGCAGGCCACCACGTGCTGTGCGAGGCACGGATGGCGCGCGACCTGGCCGAGGCTCGACGCATGCTCGCTACCGCGCGCACGCACCCGAAGCAAACGGTGCAACTGGTCCCGGCGCCGTTCACGCTGCCCCACGACGACGCCATCTCCCGCCTGATCGGCGAGGGAGCGATCGGGGAGCTGGTCGGCGTGGACGTGACGATGCGGACCGGGTACGCGGACCGCCAGGCGCCGCGCAGTTGGCGTCAGGACGTCGATCTCAGTGGCTTCAACGTGATGGCCCTGGGGATCTGGTACGAGCAGGTGATGCGCTGGGTCGGGGAAGCAACGCGCGTCTCAGCCCTGGCGCGCACGGTGGTGCCGGTGCGGTCGGACGGCGCCGGAGGGACCGTCGCCGTCGACGTGCCGGACCACGTGGATCTGATCGCAGCGCTGGCCGGGGGTGGCCAACTGCGGATGACGATCAGTCAGGTAAGTCAGTCGAGCGGGAATGGTGTGCAGATTCTCGGGACCGACGGCACGCTAACTTTCGTCGACGGGGAGTTGAGCCTGCAGCGGCGGGACGCCGAACCGGAGACAGTTCCGCCTGACGCCTCGGCCGGATGGCGGGTCGAGGAGGAGTTCGTGGCGGCGATTCGCGGCACCGAGCAGGTGCGCAGGACGACCTTCGAGGACGGCGTGCGCTACATGGGATTTACCGAAGCCGTGCACCGGAGTGCGCGTGAGCACCGGCAGGTCTCGTTGAGCGAGTTGTAGCCTGACTGCGGATGCTTGAACTAGTCGGGAGAACCACTCCAACCCCAGTATGAGAAGTTTTAAAAGATTTAAAACTTCTCATAGGCGCTGTAGGATGCTGGCCGTGAACCCGTTCACCCCAGGATTCGGCGTTACGCCACCGTTGCTCGTCGGTCGCGAGCACGAGATCGACGATTTTCGCGTGGCGTTGCAGGAGGGTATCGGCGCGATCGAGCGGATCACGTTGGTGACCGGACTGCGTGGCACAGGCAAGACGGTCATGCTCAATGCCTACGAAGATGTGGCGAAGAGCGAAGGGTGGGTGGTGCTGTCGGAAACCGCAGGCAGAGGAGTCCTGAACCGCCTCACACATACGGCGGTACCTGAGGCACTGCGGATGCTGGAGCCGAACCAGACCCAGTCGAGGATCACTGGCCTTTCGGTAGGCGGCGGATTCGGCGCACAGCGGCAGGTCAAGGAGTTGAACGAGCCCGAACCGAACTTCCGGTCTCGGATGAATCAGTTGCTCGACGCGATGAGCCCTGAGACCGGCGTGCTCATCACGATCGACGAGATCCACCGTGACGACGACATCGAACTTCTCGGCTCGACTCTGCAGCACTTGCGCCGGGAAGGGCGGCATGTCGCATTTGTAGCGGCCGGGCTGCCGTCAATGGTCCAAGACCTGCTCGCATCAACGCATGCCTCGACCTTCCTGCGTCGCGCGGACCGACGCCACCTGGGCTCCGTCAGCGAAGACGACGTGCGCCAGGCGCTTCGCGTGCCGATCTCCCACGGAGACCGCACGATAAGTGATCACGCCTTGAGCGCCGCTGTCGCGGGCACTCAAGGCTATCCCTTCATGATCCAGCTTGTGGGACAGCAGGCCTGGCGGGCGGCTCATGGTGAGCACGAGATCTCGAGCGACCATGTTGAGCGAGGGGTTGCGCAGGCTCAACGCAAGATCGGGCAACTGGTGCATGCGCCAGCGATGGCGGATCTTTCTCCCACGGACCGCTCATTCCTCATCGCGATGGCAGACGATGCGCAAGGCCCCAGCCGCATGGCGGACATCGCTGCACGGCTAGGCGTGAACAGCAGTTATGCCGGTCAGTACCGCATGCGTCTCATCGACGCCGAGGTCATCGAGCCCGCCGGGTACGGCAAGGTCGAGTTCACCATCCCGTACTTGCGCCAGTACCTCCGCGAACATGCGACTGCAGATCTTCGCCACTTCTGAGCCGCCACGACGACGACCCCGCTGTACGCGACTCGGGAGCCCGCCCCCCGATGTAACCCCCGGGCGCCTCTCACGCGTATGGGCCCGGCCCAACGACACGAACTCCTCAAGATCGACTAACTACTAGCACCGCCTCGCTGCCCCGGCCGCATGAGATACCGCGGCTAGCGCCGCAGCGGCTCAGGTGATCAAGTCCGTGATGTCCATCGGGTACCAGTGCTTGGGGTTCTTCTTGCACTCGGCGGCGGGCTCCCGCCGGTCGATGATCCGCTTGCGTCGACCGTTGATGACCTCGTCATGCCATTCGACCGGCTTGTCGTAGAACCGCAGCTGTCCGTTGCAGATGATGCAGTTTCCTGAGAACCGCACCAACGCGAGCCGCTTGCGGGAGCGCTTGTCGGTGACGCCCGCGAGTGCCGGGAGGGTGCTCAGGCGAGGTGGCTGGAACGTCTGATTCCTTACGTGACGCAGGCCCGCGAACACGGCCACCAGTGCGACGATGCACACGAAGAGTGCGAGCAACCAGTAAGTTTGGCTATCGCCCGGTGCAGGTGGCAGAAGGTCGCGTCCTTCCCTGAGGCCGTTGACCACCTGGATGAGCGGCGTGAGCGATCTCCACCCGGTCGAGAACGTGACGATGGTGATGACAGCCGCGGTCGTGGCGAGGGCGCCCTGCGTTGGCAGGTTCATGACGACGCGGGCGCTGTAGGGCTGGACTGGGTTCTCCGGGGCTCCGGGATTCACGACGATTGTGCCGTTGTTGCCGCCGTTGAAGATGCCTCCGACGCTTCCGCCGGTGACCTGATTGTGCTGGGTCTGCTGCTTCTCGGACATCCCATTCTCCTTGTGACGCTTGACAGGACACATACGAGCAGATCAGAAGCCACCGACAGCGGCCCTCGAAGCCGGACGACCTTCGAGGACGGCGTGCGCTACATGCGCTTCACCGAGGCCGTGCACCGGAGCGCACGTGAGCACCGGCAGGTCTCGTTGAGTGAGTTGTGACGTGACTGTGGTGACAGGCTCCGCCACGTCGCCACGGTGAGGGCCATCTCATCGCGCTACAGGCTCATCACCACACGCAGCGCGGCGTCGACCGCACGCAACTCATCGAAGCCCAGGTGCCCGATCCGGTCGCCGAGCCGGCTCGGATCGACTGCGCTCGCCTGTTCGGCGAGGACGCGAGTTTCGATGCCGTCGATCCCAACGCTCGGGCGGAATGTGGCAGGGCGCGCCGACGTCGACGTGGGAGCGACCAGCCAGGTCGACAGGAGATGCAGATCATCGGACTGCACAACGACTGCGTAGCGAGATCCCTGCTGTTCGTGACCCCCGGTGCCGCGGGGCGCGCGCAGACGGTAGACATCACCACGCACGCAGAGACTCCATGTCGCGCAAAACCTGCGCGGCCTCAGCACGGTCATCGGGATCCGCAGCCAGAGCCTCAGCTTCGGCCTGTAGCCGGGACTTCGCATGCTTGGCAGCCGCCTCGACCAAGGCATCGCGCACCGCCCGCGACACGGGAGTTCCATCGGAGGTCAACTCATCGAGTGCGAGCCGAGCCTCATCATCGGGACGGAATGTGATCGTTGCGGCCATAGCTCGAGTGTCTCACGGAGCGTAAGACACCGCGAGAGAGGTCCTCGCTATGTCGCCGCCGTCACACCTTCCCCGTCGTCCCCCGTGGCGCGTACACCCCGGACAACTTCTGATTCCCGGGCGCACCACCGGCGCTCACCTCGCTGAGCATGGTGACCGCGCGGGCGCCCAGTTCTTCGAACGGAGCTGTCACGGTGCTCAGCTGCGGTGTCAGCGTGCGCGCGAGGAGCACGTCGTCGCAGCCGATGATGCTGCGATCGTCCGGGACGGACAGGCCCTGCTCGTCGAGCCCGCCGACCACACCGCAGGCGAGGTAGTCGTCGAAGGCCATGATCGCCGTCGCCCCGCTCGCAGCGATGGCCTCCGCTGCGTGCCAGCCGGCTTCGTAGGTGGCTTCGACGGGTCCCAGCTCGACGAGCTCGACATCGGCTGAGGTGTGCTGCGCCCAGGAGCGGACGGCGTTCGTACGTTGGCTTGCCGCCCATGATCCTGCGGGTCCGCGCAGCAGCAGGATTCTGCGGTGGCCGAGCTCGACCAGGTGGTCACCCGCTTCCCGCAGAGCGGCGGAGTTGTCACAGGTCACCGACGGGATGCCGCGAACTGACCGGTTGACCAGCACCGTCGGCGTCGATCCGACGGCTGCCTGCAGGTCCTTGGTGGCCAGGCGCGGTGAGGCGACGATGAGGCCGTCGACCTGGGCACTGAGCCTTTTGAGCTGGTCGGCGGCCTTCTGGCCGCCGGACTCGGCGTCGAGCAGCATCACCGACGTATCCGACTCGCTCGCCGCGCGCTCGACCGCGCGGACCAGGGGCGGGAAGAACGGGTTGGTGATGTCCAGCACCACTAGGCCGATCAGTCCGGTGCGTCCGGTGGCGAGCCCGCGGGCGGCGCGGTTGAGCTCGTATCCCTGAGCTTGCGCGGTAGCGAGGATGCGCTCGCGGACCTTCGCGTTCACCATGTCCGGCCGGGAGAAGGCACGCGAAACGGTCGATGCCGAGATGTCCAGCTCTCGCGCGATCGAGTAGATGGTCGCCTTCACGCGTGCGCCCCCTGTCCGTCGTCGGTTCATCGGCACGATACTCCCCGCAAGGTTAGTTCAGATGGTCGGTGAGCCAGGAAGCGCAGGCGGCGAACACGTGGTCGGGAAGCGGGTGGCCCGTGTTGTGCATCAGCACATCGAATCCCGAATCGGGCCAGTGTTGCTGCGCACGCTGGGCGATGTCGGCGTTGTGCGACCCGTCCGACGCCCCACCGCCGGCATACAGGATGGGGCGAGGGGAGATGAGTCCGGTGAGTTCGTCCAGGTCGCGGTGTCGTGGCACCTGATCGCCCAGATACCACGGGTCCTGCCAGTTCGAGTGCGCGAAGCCCACACCTGGTTCGTGCACCACGGCGGCGCGAATCCGTGGATCGAGGGCGGCGAGGAACAGCGCGTGCTTGCCGCCGAGGGAGTGGCCGAAGGTGCCGATTCGATCGGCGTCGACCCCAGGGGTTTCGGTGAGTGCATCGATGGCGAGCAGCAGATCGGCGACGCTGCGGCCCAGGCCGGTGACGCCCGGATGCTGCGCGGCGTGCGCCGCGGCCGGTGGACCATATCGCGCGGATAACTCGGTGGGGCCCTCGCGCTCGGCGAGCAACTCCGCCCACCACGGCACAGCGAGCACACCGAGGCCGCGCGCGGCCAGGCGCAGCGCATAGTCCCGGCCCGGCCCCGGGCGGCCCGCCGGATAGAGCGGGCTCGGCCGTCCCAGCAGGGTATCCGTGTCGTAGAACGGCACCACCACGACGGCGGAAGGTGAGGTGGCATCCGGCGTGAGCAGCACCGCCGTCACGTCTGTTCCGAAACTTCGCAGGTGCAGCGGGCGCTGCACGCTGCCGTGGGGGCCGGGCTCCGTTTCGCCGAGCCGCCACGATCCGTCGACGGCGCGGCGTGCACCGATCAGGTCGATCCAGCTGGTTCGGTCGATCCGGTCGGTGGGACCGGCGGCGTGACCAGTCTCGTGTCCGGAGGTGCTCACCGGACCCGTTCCAGGTCGAAGTCCACGGTGAACAAGTAGTTCCAGGGCCAGCGCACGTCGCGTACCCGCCACCCGTCGAGTGCGTCGATGCCAGATGCCCAGTCGTTGAGTTCGTCCTCGACGCGCCGCTCCAACTCGGGGATCTCCTCCAGCGGCGGATCCGTCAGCCCCCGCTGCATGAATTCGTGCTGCAGTCGTGGGCGCAGCACCGGCAGATAGTGGCCGTCCTTGATGATCTTGTTCGCCAGGAACTGCTCGCGCTCACGGGATGCGTCGTCGGAGTCATCGATGATCGCGCTGACTGCGGCGGCGAGCGCGGTCCCCAGGGTGTTGCCGGCCGTGTTCCACCCGCCGTAGGAGACCAGGCGCGGAAACAGATTCGCGGCGTCTAGGGCATCGACCAGCAGCGGGTCCGAACCGTTCGCATAGCGCACGTCGGCGAGCGCGACGCGGCGACCCTCGGAGAGCAGGGCCCCGACCTCGGCGACGAGCTCCTCACGCTCTGCTGCCGTGCTCGGTTCTGGCACCTCGCCGGTCCAGTCCCCGGGCGTCGTGGATGGTGGATGGACAACGAGCACGACATCCGCATCGGCTGGATCGTCCACACGGGCAGCTCCGAGCGCGCGAATCTGGTTGCCGATGCCGTCGGCGAGCGGGCGGTCCTCATACGGTGCCGTACGGTCGAGACCACCCGGTTCCGGGCACCGCACGCAGATCCGTGGCGTCACCGCCTTTGCTTCGGCCGCGACCCGTGCCGTCAGCACGCTCGGCACCTCGTCGGCCCCGGGGTAGAACAGGGCGCGCGTGCCGAGGCGGTCGTTCCATCGGTCCAGGGCGCGGCGGTCCGATGCGGGAAGTCCCCGGGGCGCGGTGTCGTCGGACGTGATCGCGAGCGTAGACACTGTGCCGTCGGCGAGCAGGGACAGGGCTGTGAGGTTGATGGTGTGGTTGCGCAGGCGCCGCTGAACCTGATCTGCCACCGCGTCGGTTGGCACGGCCTCCCGGGCAGCACTCACCTGGTCGGCGTTGGCTTCGCCGTGTTCGATGTTGTCCCAGGCCTGGGACAGCTCGAACAAACGTCGACCATGTGTCGCCCAGTACTCGGGCTCTTGCCGGCTGCGCGTGTTGTTGTCGTAGTGGGGCAGGCGGGTGACCACCTGGTAGGCCGTGATCGGGGAGGTGAGTCCCCGGAGCACCTCCAGCCGCGGGAGTGCATCGAGGATTCCGTCCGGCGTGTTCCGGGACGGGATGAGTCCGCCGTGCACCAGGAGGTCGAGCGAGAGGACGAAGGCATCGACGTCCTGGTCGACCTCACGGAGCCAGACGGCAAGCCCGGCCGTATTCGCGCCTTCACGAAAGCGCGGCATCAGGTGGCGCGGAGGCAAGAGAACGTCGACTCCGCAGCACCGGCCGATCCACTCGGCGTAGCCGGCCGTGTTCGGACGCTCGTCGGGTGGGAGGAGGGCGATGCGCATGGATCTCCTTGTCGTCTCGTCAGCCCCGCGACCGCGGCGTGGGCAGCAAACCAGGTCGGTTCATCCCCAGAACTGGTATCGGCTGCTACTTCGCGCTGGGGGTTGTGCCCGACTGATGAACCACGGTAGCGTCACACAGCAATGCGATGCAACCGATTGCACTTGTCATACGCGGCAACTCCGCGTCGTCCAATCTGCAGTGAAGGAGATTGAGATGGGACACTCCACGAATCCACGCCGCGCCGTGAGCACGGCAGCGCTGGTCGGGCTGGCAGCAACGATGCTGATGCCGGTGGCGGCTGTCGCGACGCCGCCCACGAACGAATCCGGGATCGCACAGGAGACCAGCCGTGTCGAGGAAGACCTCGGCCCCACGATGACCGGCTACGGCTCCGCTTCGGTTGGCTATACGACCGATCCCGACGGCCGCAACATCGGACTGTTCGTCTCCACGGGGTCACCATCGGCGTTCAGCGCGGTCGATATCGAGACAGGCGAGCGCCTGCTGGAGTACGACATCGACGGCTTCGGCGTGCAGATATGGGAGTTCGTCACGGCACCGGACGGCGACGTCTACTTCGGCGCCACCAAGACTGGTGAGGTCTTTCAGTACGACGTCGAGAACAACGAGCTCAACGTAATCGCCGTCGAACCGTTCGGACAGACCCACTTCTTCGGCGCTGCGGCAGGAAGCGACGGCCGCATCTACTTCGGCACCTACCGCGACGGAAAGGTGATCTCCTATGAGCCGTCGGCGGATGAGTGGCGTGACTACGGCTCCGTGCTCGACGGGGCAATGTACGTGCGAAGCATCGACGTCGACGATGAGTACATCTACGCGGGCACGGGGACGACTGTCGGTGTGGTGCAGATCGACATCGAGACCGGCGCGATGAGCGAGATCGAATTGCCCACTGCGGCCCAGGATGAGCAGTTCGTCCAGGACCTCAGCGTGCGTGGGGACTACGTATTCGCCCGGATGAGCGACGCGGTGTTGCACGTGTACTCGCTCGCACAGGAGGCCTGGATCGAGGAGATCCCGCGGGCAGCTGGTCAGGACCTCTCACCCGTGGTGACGACGATCGACTCGGGTGTGGAGCGCCGCGAAGCGCTGATCCCGATGCAGCTCTCCGACGGCCTCGCCTTTGATATCGACACAGGTGAGACGCGTGAGATCTCGTTCGGCCACCGGGGGCAGAAGCGCAGCTTCGGTCTGCTGGAACTCTCGGCGGAGGGATTCCCCGGTGAGACCCTCGTCACCGCGACCGATGAGGGGACGTTCTACGCCTGGAACCCCGAGACAGGGGCCACGTCAACCTTTGAACCGGACGTGGCGCCGTCGCGATACCTGATCCGTTCGCTTGGTGTGGGCCCGCAAGGTGACATCTGGACCGGCGGCTACGCGAGCCCTCCAGGTCTCGCGCGCACAGATGCTGACACGGGGGAGAGCATCGTGTACCCGACGCGCACCGGGCAGCCCGAGGAGATCGTCGCGCACGGCGACTACCTTGTCGCCGGGATGTACACGCGGGCGAGGCTTCATGCCTACGACACGACCCAGAGCTGGTCGTGGGGCTCGAACCCGAGAACCGATATCCGGCTCGGGGAGGAACAGGACCGGCCACTCGCGCTCGCATCGGCCGGTGACGTCGTCGCGGTCGGCACGATGCCGACGTACGGCACGTTGGGGGGCGCACTGTCTCTCTTCGACCCCGAATCTGGTGATGTCGACGTCTTCCGCAACGTGGTGAACGACCAGACCGTGCTCTCACTGGCCTACCGGGGCGGGCTGATATACGGCGGCACCGGCATCTGGGGTGGCATCGGCGTGGAGCCGAGCACCACAGAAGGACACCTCTTCGTCTTCGATCCGGCGACGTCAGAGGTTGTGTATTCCGGTGTCCCTGTCCCCGGTGCCGAAAACGTCTCGGCGCTCACCTTCGACAATGACGGCAACCTCTGGGGCTTCACGGCCAACGAGCTGTTCAAGTTCGACCCGACCACCCGTGAGGTGGTGTTGACCGAGCGCTACTTCGACTTCGATGACAGCTCGATCTATGCGACGGGTCGCGAGTTGTTCTGGCACGAGGGAAAACTCGTCGGTTCCTCCAACAACCAGCTCTTCGAGATCGACCCTGAGACGCTGGAGATGACTGTTCTGTTCGACGATGCGTACGGCCTGGCCATTGACCGCAACGGTTCCTACTACTACGCCCGCCAGGCGAACCTCTATCGCTGGGTGGAGCCCGAGTTGGTGTGCAGCCAGACACTCACGGACACGGTCAATGGCGGACTCACGGTTGCGGCAGGTGACGTGGCCTGCCTTGAGGGTGCGCGTGTGAACGGCGGGATCACGGTGGGAGTAGGCGGAGCGTTGCTGGTCGATGATTCCTCAATCCGTGGGGGAGTGAGCACCACCGATGCGCGGAGCGTGCAGATCCGGGACTCGGAGATTCGCGGTGCAGTCACGGTGACCGGAACTCAGGACGAGACCGTTCTCTCAGGCAACACGGTGCGTGGATCTCTCGAGTGCTCCGAGAACTCCTCCCAACCTCACCACGAGGGGAGCCTGAACACTGTCACCGGGTCTGCCGGCGGCCAGTGCGCAGTCCTGGTACCGGTCGAGGACGATTCGCCGAATCTTCTCGTCAATGCCGGCTTCGAAGAAGGCGCGGACGTGACCGATATCCCCGGCTGGTCGCTGCGTTGGCCCGCATCAGCGCATTACGTCTCGTTGACGGACGAACGCTCCAGCGATGGCATTCGGAGCCTGCACGTCCGGGACACCTCGACCTCAGGCGGCGGAGGGTTGGTATCCGACTCAGTTCCCGTGGAGGCAGGTGCCACCTATGAGTTCAGCTTCGATCAGTACCGGATCGACGGCCGACTGGCTCCGACGATCTTCTTTGACGACGCCGACGGCGACGTGGTCGATCAGTCGTACGAGCTCGTCGAGCCCACTCTCGACACCTGGGAACGGACCGACCTTCGCTTTGAGGTGCCAGAAGGCGCCGTCGCGGCGCGAGTGATGATCTACAGCTCCAGCGGGATCGTCGGCGAGTCCTTCGTCGACAACGTCTACTTCGGCGTCCCTGGCGGGTTGGGAGATGGGTGAATCCGCCCCAGAGATCCGCAGCTTCGCTGAACGAAGCTCCGAGCATCCAGCCGCATTGATTCGCCCACGAACGCTTGATGAATCAGAGCACGACACCGAGATCATGCCCCGAAGGAGACGATGACCATGACCCAGTCCAGAACCCTGCTGACGCGAGCAGCTGGCGTCCTGCTGGCGGGAGTGATGCTCGCCGCAGCCGGAGTCAGCGCACATGCGGCGGGCGAGACACCCGCTGAGGAGCCCAATCGGCTCACGAACACGAGCTTTGAAGAAGGCGAGGACGCTACCAACGCGCCAGGCTGGGCGCCCCTGTGGGGAAGGAACGAACTTGTTTCGTTCACCGACGAGCGCGCGAGCGACGGCGTGCGGAGTCTGCACATCCTCCGGGAGGACGGGATGCGTACCGGTGGGCTGGTTTCAGACCCGGTGCCGGCGGACGCGGGTGAGACATATGAACTCAGTTTCGACCAGTACCGCGAGGGCGGCGCGCTGAGCGTCACGTTCTACTTCGACGATGCCGAGGGCAACGTGATCAGCCAGCCGTACGAGATGGTCCGTTCGACGACGGATACCTGGCAGCGGACATCAGTTCGTTTCGAAGCCCCTGAGGGCACGGTCTCGGCACGACTGCTCTTCTATGCTGTCTCCGGGGCGACGCTCAACACGTTCATCGATGATGTGTGGTTCGGGCTGGCGAGCGAGGAGCCTGAGGAGCCCGAACTGTCTCCCGTCGAGACGATTCTCGCCCAGGATGAGAATCTCGAGTACCTGGGGACCCCGGTGACGAGTCAGATTCCCAGTCAGGCGGCCCAGGGAATCGAGGACGGTAGGCACGTCTCGTATCAGGTTTTCAAGGGGAATCCTTCGAGTGGATACCCAGCGGCATTCGCGGTCACCGACATCGAGACAGGCGCACAACTTCGAACGTGCGAGCTCGGCGACGCCGAGAACGCGAGAAACTTGAATATCGCGGACGACGGCCGCGTCTACTGGGGTACGTACCATGACTCCAAACTCTGGAGATATGATCCACTGACTGGTGAGTGTGCCGATCTGGGCCGATTCAGTGGTCATAAGGACTCCACCTTCGGAATGTCGCCTGGTCCTGACGGGTCGATGTATGTCGGCTCCTACCCGGAGGGCCGGCTCTATCTGATTGATCCTGAGACTGACGAGGTTGAGTTCCTTCGGCAGATCGGTGCCGGTATCGACTACATCCATTCAATCGCTTACCACGCCGAGACCGAGACGGTCTACGTCGGCACCGGTGTGCAAGAGCCGCAAATCTGGAAGATCGAGGAGCGCGGTCGCGGCGAGCAGACCCTGATAGCCGATGACTCGCTCGTCCCTGGACTGAGTGATGAGGGGGCCAACACCATCAGCAGGATGGACATCGTCGGCGACCGGATCATCGCCCAGGCGCGTTTGCGGATGCTCGTGCTTGATCTCGCGGGAAATGTCATCCACTGGGATCCCGAGCAGACCCGATTCTTCTTCGGTCACCACAGTATTGAGGGCGCCGAAAGGGGTACCGCCATCTTCTCGACCGGCGGTGGTGGACTGCTCATCTATGACACGGCCACGAACTCCTTCACGTCCACCGACATAACGATCGGTGGGTACCTTTCCAACGGTGTGGTGGATTCATCGAGTGGTACGTCGCTGCTGTATGGGACGTCGGCGTCTGGAGTCTTCGTCGCCGATCTTGAGGCAGAGGAGCTCCTGTCGGCCAACCCGGTTGAATTTGCTCAGCCGACGCTGATTCAGAAGCTCTTCGCGGGCCCGGACAACACTGTGTGGGCATCGGGATACATGGTGGGCCTGTCGCAAGTTGACAAGGATGGCGACACCCATGGGCCGACGATGCAGCGTGGTCAGTTCGAATCCGCTGCGATTCGGGACGGGCAACTGTACTTGGGTGCCTATGGAGAAGCCAGGTTCGACCGGCTCGACCCGGCCACCTATGAACCCGCAGATCCCAGCACCGTGCCGACGCTATTTACTGGGGTCGACTTTGGGCAGGACCGACCGTTCGGGATGGCATATGGCCCTGACCGTGACGAGTTCTACATGGGGTCGGTGGCCACCTATGGTGAGACCCAGGGCGGTGTGGCGATCTGGGACGCGGCGACCGGTGAGCACGAATGGCTGACTTCCGAGATTGGCCAGGACGAGAACATTGTCTCTGTCGCGTACAATCCCGTCGACGGTCTGGTGTACCTCGGCAGCACTGTGGATGGCGGGCTCGGATCGGACCCGAGTGGCAACACGGCGGGCAAGCTGATCGTCTTCGATCCGGAGACCCGGAGCGTCGTCACTACGATCGACCCGGCCGGGAGTGAGCGCGAGGGCATCACCGGATTGATGGTCGACCCCGACGGCGTGGTGTGGGGCGTCGCCGAGGAGGCACTGTTCGCCTACGACCCCGCTACGGGTGAGTCGGAGATCATGGGCACCGTGGGTGGCCGCTACCCAGACGGCAGGACCTTCTGGGCGTACGGCACGGTCTCGATGTCAGATGCTGACGGGAGAATCTACGTCACGGCGGGCAGCCGCTTCAGCGTTCACGATCCCGAGACTGGTGAGACAACGCGGATCGCGAACGGTCTCCAGTGGAGCACCGTGGACGAGGACGGCGACGTCTACCTGAGTTCGGGTGCCAACCTGTTCCGGTACAACGCGGCCGGCTCACAGGAGCCAGTGACCTGCAGCGAGACACTCACCGACCGGGTCAACGGTGGTCTCACTGTCGCCGATGGGGAGGTCCTATGCGTCGAGGCTGCGAGTGTGAACGGTGGCGTATCGGTCGAGGCCGGTGGTGTGCTGGTCGTCGAGGGGTTGAGTGAGATCCGTGGCGGCCTGACTGCAGTGGATGCTGTGAGTGTGCAGGTGCGCGACAGTCAGATCCGCGGTGCCGTGTCGGTGACTGGCACGACGGATGAGTTCGTGTTCGCGGGCAACGACGTACATGGCTCGGTGCAGTGCTCCGACAACGCCTCCGTTCCGGACGATGAGGCCAGTGCCAACACGATCACCGGCTCGGCCGATGGTCAGTGTGCCGGGCTGGTCGTGGCGGGTGGATGATCTGCCGCGCTGCTTCATCGACCCCGTTGGGTTGAGCCACTACGGCGAATACACCCGCTAGCAAGGAGGAGCCAGCCTCACGGTTGACTCCGCCGCCCCGATGGTCCGATCGATCAAATGGTGAAGAGGTCACTCATGACATCCCAAGGATCTGCTGTACTCGCCCGGCCGTTCATTCGCTCGTTGCTGGCGGCACTCGCCTGCCTGGCGTTGCTTGCGTTGAGCGTGGCAGGGCAAGGTACTGCCCGGGCCGACTCGCCAGACAACTCGCGAGTCGGCCCGATCAACGGCGGCTTCGAGGAGCCGATCGTGGAAGGGCAGATCCCGGGCTGGGACCAGCGGGGCGGCACAGCTGGAGGCTCCACTGTCGTGACCGATCCCGTGTTCTCGGGTCAGCACAGCCTTCGGTTGGACGACCCGGAGGATGACAGGTCATATGGGCTGATGAGCGACCGGATGCCGATACGCGCCGGGCATTCATACCAGTTGTCCCTGCGCGCGCTGATCGAACGTGGCTCACCGACTCTGTACGTCTACTTTTACGACGCGGACGGTCGCCAACTCGATGTGGAGTACGCGCACTACACCGATGAACCGGCTGGGGAGTGGACTCAACTGCGCCTGGATGCCAGCGCACCGGAGCAAGCCGCTACTGCATCAATCTATCTCTACTCGAACATCGCCCGGATCTCGACCTTCCACGTCGATGAAGTCAGCCTCACCCACACCCACGCCCCACTCGAGGTCACGGACCTGGGCACTGCGTTCCACAGCCCGAACGTCCGCCTGGCCGAAACCGACGTCCTCAGCGATGGCACCCCGGTGGGATATGTCTTCTCCGACGGGGAACCGGTGAGTTTCAACGTCGTCGATCTGCGCACCGGCGAACTGCTGGACAGTCATGACATGGACGCCTACTCCATCGCTGCCTCAGTGGTGGTCGATGATGACGACAGCGTCTACTTGAGCGTGCGGGGACCCAACGACGGTTCGCTGTGGCGCTATGACCCCGCATCCGCTGAGATGGAACGGCTCGCGAGCAGGATCGCGGGCGAGCGCATGCTCCGCAGCCTCGTCATCGCTGAGGGGATGCTCTTCGGCACGACCTATCCCAACGCCAAGGTGTTCTCCTACGACCTGGCCACCGGGGCGATCCACGACTATGGAAGCGTCGTGGACGATGGTTCGTATGCGTGGGGCTTCGGCATGATCCAGGGCAACCTCTGGGTGGGCACGGGCACCAATCCGCACCTCATGGTGCTGGACCCGGAGACGGCGGCCTTGGCGGAGATTCCGCTGCCTGAGGAAGTCGCCCAGGCTGCGGACTTCATCACGCGGGTGCAGCAGCTGGGTGATCTCGTGCTCGTCAGCTTCTCGCCCGGAGGCGCGGAGAACACGGCGATCTACGACCTGGCGACCGAACAGTGGATCGGCGGTATCGGGGGAACTGTCGGTCCGTGGACGGCGGCTTCCTCGGACGGACTCTCCTACTACGTGGGTGATGGCACGGTACGGGCGTTCGACCCTGACTCCAGGCAGAGCCTGGACATCGGCTGGGCGGAGAGCGACCTTGCCGAGGAGTTGGACGGTACCAACGCCGTGTCCCTGGTCGAGCTCGGCACCGAGGCTTTCCCGGGCGAGAGCCTGATCGGCTATCGCGCAGACGGGACGATCTGGCGATACAACCTTGCCACTGGCACCGGGGATGTCATCGAGCCACCGATCGTGGGTGCTCCTGCGACTGTCCACTCGGTCGGTACCGGTGGCGACGGGAACATCTACTTCGGTGCGTATCTGAGCGCCGGGGTGATGGCCCGGCTAGATCCGGCCACTGGTGAGCTCGAACAGCTGACCGGGCCCAAGCAGGCTGACAGCATCACGGCGCACCACAACCGCACCGTCGTCGGGACATACCCAGGCGCCGACTTCCACGTCGCTCTCGGCAATCGGGACTGGGAGTGGGGGCAGAATCCGGCGCATGTGCTCGGCCTCGGCCGGGAGCAGTACGGGCAGGACAGGCCCGTCTCCCTGGTCTCCACCGGAGCCCGGGTGGCGGCGGCCACGATCCCGAACTACGGCGAACTCGGGGGCGCCCTGACCTTGTTCGAACCGAACAGCGGCCGGTACCAGGTGCACCGCAACATCGTCGAGGACCAGAGCATCACCGAACTGGCCTACCGTGACGGCCTGGTCTACGGCGGTACCAGCATTCACGGTGGTCTGTCCTCGGAGCCCACCCAAGACGAGGCGGAGCTGTTCGTGTGGGACACCCGCCGAGACCGACTGGTCTCCAGCAGCGTGGTGGTCCCGGGAGCAGAAGTGATACACGCTCTCGCCTTCGATCACGACGGAGATCTGTGGGGCTTTGCCGACAACGGGGTCTTCTTCGAATACGACGTCGAACGCGGTGAGGTAGCCCGCACCGTCTCGACCCCAGCCCGGGTGAGCAGCAACTGGGGGCGGCTCAGCGAGCTCTATCTGCATCCGGATGGGCAGTTCTACGGGGACTCCGGTGGAAGACTCTTCCGCTTCGACCCCGAGACTGACGAGTTCGTGACGCTCATGACCGATGGCGCCTTCCACTCCACGATCGATACGGCCGGGAACATCTACTTCGCCGACGAGACCAACATCTACCGATACGTTCCCTAGTCCGCCCCCGGCTGCCCCGTGGCAGGGATCGGTCGTGGCGTTCAGCCGAACCGAGAAGAGGTACGCAAGCCACTATGTCCAAGACCGACATCCGGGTACTCGACACTGCGATCGCCTACCGTGACGTCCAGCTTGCGTCGCCACTGACGATCAGCGGGGGATCGATCACGCACTTCACTGTTGCTGAAGTCGATGTGGCGGTCGTGAATCGCTCAGGCGAACGCGCAACGGGTCACGGTGAGAGTGTGCTGTCGGTGCCATGGGCATGGCCCGGAAGTGACCTCTCCGTCGCAGAACGGGATGCGGTACTGCGCGAGCTGGTGCACGGCTATGCGCAGCGGGCTACAAAGCTCGAGCCTGCTGATCCGATCGCGATGTGGGGACATCTGGCCGCCGGCACCGAGGCCCTCCTCCGGGCAGCCTTGCGGGCGCCTATGCAGAAACGAGTCCCGAAGCTGGGCGCAGCCCTGGCGCTGGGCGCGGTCGACAATGCGCTACATGATGCGTGGGGCAACGCAGCGGGTCAGAACGTGTTCGGGATGTACACGGCAGATCATCTGGCAGATGATCTACGCGCCTACGGTCTGCCCGGCCGCTACCCCGGCGACGGGGTCGAACCTTCGCCGCGGCAGTCGTTGCCTGTGCAGCACGTCGTCGGCATCTCCGATCCGCTGACCACCGAGGCGGCAGGAGACGGGTCGACTGCGCTTGCGGACTGGATCGCGCAGGAGGGTGTCGACCGTCTCAAGGTCAAAGTGGCCGGAGCCGATCCTGTGGTCGATGCTCGGCGGATCGCCGATGTCTACCGCACCGCGAGGTCACAGGGTGTCGTGCCGCACCTGGCCGTCGACCCGAACGAGGGGTATACGGACGCGAGCCTCGCGGTGACCATGCTGGACGAACTCTCGGCTTCCGATCCGGGCGCCGCCGCTGCGGTGCAGTACCTGGAGCAGCCGATCCCCCGCTCAGCGGCTGCCGACCCGCGTACGATGTGGCGGCTCTCTGAACGAGTGCCCACCATCATGGACGAGGGATTCACATCCCTCGCAAGACTGCCGCGAATTCGCGGAGAGGGATGGTCCGGGGTGGTCATCAAGGCGGGTAAAGGACAGACACCTGCGGTGATCGCGGCCGCTGTTGCGCGGCGCCTCGGATTGTTCGTCGCCGTTCAGGATCTCACCGCCACCGGACGTGCGTATGTGCACTCCGCGCGGATTGCCAGCGCCTTGCGGGTGAGTGTGCCGCAGCTCGAGTACAACAGCAGGCAGTACGCTCCCGCAGACAATGACGGGCTCCGTAGCGTGCTCCCACAGCTGGCCAACGTGAACGACGGTCAGGTGAGGTTGGACGGGCTCGACGGAGCGGGGCTCTACGGCGCAGATGTGTGGACTCCCCAGTAGCGGGACTGGCAGAGCAGGGAACGCACCTGATACGAGTCGCGCCCCCTGCCCTGCGCCCCGATCGGTGACGGGCGGTGGTGCCCGTCACCGATCTTCGTGGACCACTGCTCTACTTCATCCCCGACATCATGACGCCACGGACGAAGTACCGCTGCAGGACGATGAAGATGATCAGAGTCGGGATGAAGCTGACCACTGCCGCAGCCATCATTGTCGCGAGCGGCACCTGCTGCTCTTGCAGTGTATTCAGCCCCACGGTCAGCACGTAGTTCTCCGGGGACTGCTGCGAGATCATCGGCCACAGGAAGTCGTTCCAGTGCCAGAGGAAGACGAACGTACCCAGCGTCGCCATGATCGGCTTGGTCTGCGGCAACACGATCGACCAGTAGATACGGAACTCGCCGGCACCGTCGATCTTGGCCGCATCGAGCATCTCGTCCGGGATGCTGTAGATGAACTGCCGCATCAGGAACATCGCTTGAGCATTCGCGATCGTTGCGGCAATCATTCCCCACATGGTGTCCAGGCCGTTGAGCCCGCCGACGATGAGATACTGCGGGATGATCGTGAGGTGGTAGGGGATCATCAGCATCGCGAGGAAAACCCAGAAGATCACCTCACGTCCCGCGAAACGCTTCTTCGCGAAGGCGTATCCGGCCATTGACGCCAGCAGTAGGACGATGACCACTGACACGACGGAGTAGATCGCTGAGTTCAACGCCCACTGCGGAATGTTCTGGCTGTTGAGAGCGTCCTCGAAGGCCGCGACGGACAGCCTATCCGGGAACATCGAATCTGGCAGAACGATGGCCTGTCCCGGTTGGAAGGCAATCATCACCATGGCGTAGAAGGGAAATGCTGTCACCACCGCCACAGCGATGAGCAGCACATGCATCGGCGCGAGGCGGCGGGCCCGGGTCAGGCGCCGGGACAGCGGCATGGAACCACTCATGCGAGGCGGCGTCGGAGCGGGAGCCGGCGATAGGTCACGTGTGATGGACATCAGTCGTCCCTCCCGACCAGTCGGCGTTGGATGAGTGAGAAGACCAGGGCGATGATCAGCAGAACAACACCCACCGCGCTGGCATAGCCGAAGTCGAAGTAGCCGAACCCCTGGTCGTAGAGCATGAAGGTGAGCGTGTAGCTTGCGCGCACCGGGCCGCCGCCGGTCATCACGAAGATGGTGTCGAAGGTCTGGAACGACTTGACCGTTTCGAGCACCAGCACGAAGAAGAGAGCCGGCCGCAGGGACGGGAGCGTGATGCGCCAGAAGCGCTGCCACCCGTTCGCGCCGTCGATCGCTGCCGCCTCGTAGTACTCCTGCGGAATCGCCAGCATGCCGGCCAGCAGGATCAGCATGTTGTAGCCGAAGTTCATCCACGCACTCACCAAGGCGAGCGCCGGGAGCACCCAGAAACTGTCTTGTAGCCAGCTGATCGGCTCGAGCCCGACGGCGCTGAGGAGGCGATTGATCGGGCCCGACTCGGAGAAGATCCACACGAAGATGAGGCCAGAGAGCACCGGCGACGTCACCGCGGGAAGGAAGAAGATGGAGCGGTAGAAGGCCATGCCGCGCATCATCCGATTGCACAGTTGAGCGATGGCGAGTGAGAGGACCACTGTCATTGGCATGGCGATCGCGGCATATTTCAGCGTGACCCAGAGCGCTCCCCAGAAGTTGGGGTCAGCGAAGAGCCTGGCGTAGTGGTCGAGCCCGACGAACGTGAGTGCGCCCGTGAGGCTGTACTCGCCGAAACTGAGACCGATCCCGAAGATCGCTGGAAGTATGCGAAAGACTACGAAGAACACCACGTACGGCGCAATGAAGATGTACGCCGCAATCGCGCTCTTTGACCTCCACCACCTTCGCTTGCGGGTCGGTGGCTGCCGCGCATCCTGCGCCGTCTGGTCCACCGGTGCGGATCCCGTGGCTACTGCCATGATTGATCCCTTTCTGAGTAAGCGTGGGGCCAGCGCAGTGGCTGGCCCCACGCAGACAAAGACATCTGTCCGGGTCAGAGAAGCCCGTTGACCTCGGCCGCAGCGGCGTCCAGCGCATCCTGCGGATCGGCGCCTTCGAGCAGCACGCTCTGAATGTGCGGGCGAATCATGTCGATGATCTCGCGAGCGTTGGGGTGCTGAACACCAGTGCGGAGATGCTCAAGATAGTCCGCTCCTCCGGCGATCTGCGGGTCATCTGCGAACAGGCCCTCGATGTCAGCGCGCGGTGAGAGGTACCCCGCCTCGCTCAGGAAGTCCTCGAGGAACTCCGGCTCACCCAGGAACCGGACCCAGGCCTGAGCGGCTTCCGGTGACTCGGTGGTGTTGAAGATCGACCATGCACCCACGGAGCCAGAGGCAACCTGCTCGACGTTGCTCATCGGCGGGACGGTCTCGATGACGTCAGGGTCGATGAACTGTCGGGTGGACGCCAGGTTCGAACCCATCACGTATCCGAGGTTCCCCTGCCCGGCATCGGTCTGTTCGAAGGGCTCGGCGATGCTCAACGGTTCCTGCGGAACCCACTCGTTGTCCACCATCTCCTGGATGAACTCCAGTGCCTGCAGGCCTTCCGGGCCGTTGAACGTCGCCTCGGTCATGTCCTCGTTCAGCACATCACCGCCTGCCTGCCAGAGGTAGACGTAGAAGGTGTGGTTCAGCGTGGAAACTCCGTTGTACTCGGTTGCGTAGTAGCCGGCTTCCTGGATGGCCGGCGCGGCGTCGCGGAACTCGTCCCAGGTGGTCGGGCAGTCAGCAACACCCGCCTCCTCGAGTACTTCGGTGTTGCAGTAGGACGTCTGCAGCTGCATCAGCATGGGCTGTCCGTAGAGGGTGCCGTCCCAGGTCATGGCCTCGAGCGAGGAGTCGTAGAACTGGTCCCAGTCCTCGCGCAGGTCATCTATCGGGAGCAGCAGGTCCTGGTCGGCGTACTTCGGCACGAAGTCCGGGTTGAAGTAGACGACGTCGGGCGCGTTGTTGCCGGTGATCGACGTGACGAGAGACTCTTCACGTCCCTGCCAGGCCTGCATCACGACCTCGACCTCGACGTTCGGGTACTCCTCGTTGAACTCGTCAACGTAGGGCTGCCACCAGGATGCCTCGGCGATGGTTGAGAACGGATAGGTCCAGAACGTCACGGTGCCGGAGACCTCTTCCGGGTCGACGTCTGTGGTGTCTGTGGGAGTGCTGCCGCTACACGCAGCGACGAGAAGTAGCGCGCTCGTCGCGACGGCACCGGCGGCAACTGTGGTCTTGTGCCTCATGGTCCCTCCATTGGGTTCGATCGTGTTGGTCGGAACTGCAATCGGTTGCATGCAACGTAACGACTGACGACGAGACGTGTCAAGACACCGGAGGGACGTATCTCAATCGTGACCTTTGCCAGCCTGGTTGGCGGGAAAGGTCTGTGGTGTGGTCACGACATCTCCGGCGCGCGTCCACACGTGCAGATCCCGCACCCGCATCCGCGTCTGGTACATGAGCCGCAACGCAATCCTCCCCGTACGCAAGATCGGGCCGTAGTTCTGGAAGGAGTCGTCGTGGCCTTCCACGACCCACTGGCCGTCGATGGCGCCCCGCAGTCGTGCCCCCTCCTGCACCAGCAGCAGGCGATGCCACTGCCCGACTTCGACGACCGGAGAAGCGCTCAGCGCAAGGTTCCGCGTCCACGGATTCTTGACCAGGGTGTGAGAGGCGACGTGCTTGGGTGTGGTCGGGGTGCGCCGGAAGAAGCCCCAGTAGTAGTTGCGGAGCCGGTTCCTGTTGATGACTTGCATGGCGCCGCGTGCCAGGTCACCTGGATCGGCGAGCACATCCTCGCCCTGCATCCCGCTCGCGTGCGTCACGAGCATCCCGAACCCGCTGTCCTGCTCCATCCGGAAGTCGAACTGGACGGCGAGATCGCCCTCGAACATCTGCGGGCTCCACAGGTACATGCGCGATTCGTCCGCGACCTCGTCTGGTGTGTGCAGCACGAGCCCCTCGCTGGTGGTGCGCAGCTCCCTCATCTGATGCGGAGGTCGCTGGCAGCCGTGCAACGTCCACCCGTCGATATCGCTCGGATGGGTGAAGGACGTCTGTAGGTCTAGGCTCCAGTCGGAGCCGGGCTCCCAGTCCACTCGAGCGCGAGGCTGGGGTTCGAACAATGGCCGGATCCGCTCGGCTGCCGCACGACTACGGGATGAGGCAGACGAGGCGAACTCCTCCCGTACGTCGGCTGCGGTGAGCTCACGATCGACTGCCTCGATCGAGGCGAACACCATGGCGGGATTGCCGAGGTGGAGTCGGGTGCCCGGTACATCAGCGGTGAAGTCGAACTCACTGATCCCTGCCAGCACCCCGTTCACCCACAGACACATCCGCTTCTCCCGGTCGGAGAACGTCAACACCAGGTGGTACCAGGTGGCCGCAGCCAACGGCAGGCTCTCGACCTGCGTGGACGCCGGCAGCCGCCCGGGCTCCGGTGTGCCGTGGACCAGCTTGGCCTGCATGGCCGGCCGGATCTGCGAGGTCCACAGCCAGCTGAAGACCCCGCCGGCCCCGCCCACGGGAGTGTCGCTGACCAGCCGGTACCGCTGTGCCTCGGGATCGTGCTCGAGGATCCACGCCAGCGGTGCCGCCACGTCCAGATCCTCCAGCGAGCACACCCACAACGAGAGCGACCATTCGGCCCCGCGCAGCAGGTCGGTCTCGAAGGTGAGTTCGCTCGTGCGGGTGGTCGGGTGATAGCCGCTGCGCCCGTCAACCGTGACGAAGCGGTGTGGGCCGTGGGGGCGTACGGTCCCCGTCAGGCAGTCGGGGCTGCTGAGGTCCACGGGAAGGGTTCCTTTCTCACCAGGGGCGAGGGACGCCGTCGTGATCGGCACTGTCCTGAGCCAGCAAGGCGACTCGTGTGGCCAGCAGGCTCTGCGCCGTCGTGATCTCCGGCTCGTGGCCGGCTGCCACTGCATCGAAGAAGTAGGCCGCTGGGCGCAGGCCCGGCGGGAGGTCCACCTGACGGCGGGGCTCGTCGTGCGTGGTGACCGTCACGGAGTCGTATGCCCAGTCCAGCTCGGCCGTGCCATCCGTTGCGGCCAGGCGCATCCGGTAGTGGCCGTGCACATCGGCTGCCTGCGGAGCGAGCCAGTTGGCCTCGATCGTGGCCGTGAGATCCCCGGCCTGCAGCAGCACTGCCACATGGTCATCGAATTGGGGGTGGTCGGCCGCCCGGGCGTTGCCCGTGACGGCCGAGACTGTCCCCGAGGTCGCGCCACTGAGCATCAGGGCGAGGTCGATGTCGTGCACCGGGAGGTCTCCGGCGATCCCGCCATAGGTGCTGCGGTCCAGGAACCAGGCCGGGCGACTGGGGAGGTTGAGCTTGTGCGGACCGGTACTGGCCATCAGCGCCGGCTCGCCCAGGGTGCCGGCGTCGAGCAGGTCTCGCAGGGCGAGGGTGGCCGGATAGAACCGCTTCTCGAAGACGACGGAGACGTGCCGGTGCTCCGCGGCGGCGAGTTCCTCGATCCGGTCCAGCTCGTCAAGGGAGGTGCACAGCGGCTTGTCTGCCACCACGTGTGCCCCCGCCTCCAGGGCCGCGATCACGGCCGCACCGCGGCGGGAATAGACGCCGGCGACCAGTGCGACATCGACCTGGTGGGCTGCCAGTAGCGCGGCGGGGGAGTCGTAGCGTGGTGTGTCGCCGATATCGGACAGGTGTGCCGCCTGCATGTCGGGGTCCGGTTCAGCGACGGCGACCAGTGTGCAGTTCTCCCGTGCGGCCACCTCGTCGAGCGCGTACGAGACGTGCGGATGTGCTGCTCCCAGGATGGCGACCCGGATCATGCCGACACCTCCACCTGCGTGCCGGTCTCGGCGGCCCGGTAGATCGCATCGAGCAGGTGGACTGTGCGGGCTGCCTCCGGTGCATCGATGGCGCATGGGCGCCCCTCGCGGAGTGCGGCCATGACCTCCTGCCACATGGTGACGTGCCCGGCGATGCCGATGGCGGCCGGATCGGCGGATCCGCTGGTGACCGACGCCGATGAGGCGGGACGTGGGACTCCCGGAATCTCCCAGCGCAGGATCTCCCCTTGTCCGAGTTCGACGGTGCCGCGCGAGGTGTGCAGGGTCAGGGTCGCGGCCGAGCCCGGAGGGGTGGCCGTCGAGGTGCTGATGAGGCCCAGGCCGCCGGATGCGAGACGCAGGGTGGCCACGGTGGTGTCCTCGGCCGCCATGTCATGGCCGAGGGTGGCCTGCTGCGCGGTCACGGCGTCGACCGGGCCGCACAGCCAGCGGAGCAGGTCGGCGTTGTGGACGCCCTGATTCATCAGGGATCCGCCGGCGGGCATCGTGGTCCGCCAGGGGGCTGCCTGGTAGTAGTCGTCGTCGCGGCTCCAGTGGACCTGAGTGACGGCGAGCCGGATCTCACCCAGCTCGCCGGAATCGAGCAGCTGCTTGATGGCGGCGACCTCGGGCTCGAATCGCCGTTGGGCGACCATCGCGACGAGGACGTCGTGCTCGCGTGCCGCAGCGACGATGCGGTCCGCATCGGCAGCCGTGGTGGCGAGGGGCTTCTCGACGACGGCGTGTTTTCCGGCCGCGGTGGCGGCGAGCGTGAGCGAGGCGTGGGTCTGCGATGGCGTGCAGATCGCGACGACATCGACATCCGGATGGTCGATCACCTCGTCGGCACTGCACTGGCGGGCGGCCGGCCATCCGCCGTCTGAGATCACCTCCGGGTTGCCGCCGCTGTAGGCGACCAGGGTGGTGCCCGCCACGTGATGCAACGCCCGCGCGTGGGTGGTGCCGATACTGCCGGCGCCGACGATTCCGACACCGATCGCTTCTGCTGTCGTGTGTTGCCGCATGAGCTCACCCTACGAGAGCTTCTCCTTGAACTGCAACCGATTGCATGTCAGGATGGATCTGATACCTGCAACGAGAGGACATGCGCGTGACCGGCATCGGCTTCATCGGAACCGAGAACTCCCACACCCGGCATTTCATCCGATTTCTCAACGAGGAGGGCAGGCATCCCGGCGTGCGTGCGGTGGCACTGGCTGACGGCCACACCGAACGGAACGCGGAACTGGCCGACGTGGGCGGGATCGAGACGATCGTGACCGAACCGGCCGAGCTGATCGGTGTGGCCGATGCGGCGATCATCTCGACGCGGGACGGTGCCCGGCACCGTGAGCAGGCGGAGCCGCTGCTCGCCGCCGGTATGCCGGTTCTCGTGGACAAGCCGCTGGCGACCACGCCGGCGGACGCGGCCGCGATCCTGGACGCCGCTGCTGACGCCGGAGCGGTGGTGTACTCCTCGTCCGCGTTGCGGGCAGTGCCCCAGATCGCCGAGCTGATCAGCGAAGGTGCGGACTCCGGCCCCCTGCGGAGCCTGCATATCGTCGGCCCCGGCGATCCGGACAGCCCGTACTCCGGCCTGTTCTTCTACGGGATCCACCACGTGGAGGCCGCGCTCGAACTGCTCGGCAACCCTGCTGTTGCTTCCGGCGAGATAGCCGCAACCGTTCAGCATCACGGCGACACCACGACTGCGTTGCTCCGGATCGCCGACGTCGATGTCACCTTGACCTTCGTGACCCCCACCGACACCGAGCGAGTGCCGTTCCACCTCACAGCGGTCCACACCAATGGGGTGGTGACCCGGCCGATCGCACTCCACCCCGACTACAACGCTCCGGCCTTGGCCACGTTCGTCGAGGCGATCTCTTCCGGGAAGTCGCCCGTGTCGCGGGAGACGATGATGGCACCGGTCGTCGTGCTCAGCGCGATCGTCGAGGCACTCGAGGCGACTCGGCAGGTGCAGTCATGACCGCCGCGCACCTTCGGTTCGGCGTGATCGGGGTCGGGATCATCGGCCGAAAGCATGTGGAACGGATTCGTCAGGACGACGTTCCCGCAGAGCTGGTCGCCGTCGCCGATGCTTCGGCCGAGGCGGCACGGTCCATCGCATCCGACTACGGAGTCGAGGCAGAGACGGTCGAGGGACTGCTGGTGCGTGAGGACGTCGACGCCGTCGTGATCGCTATCCCGTCCGGACTGCACGCCGATGCGGCCGTTGCCGCTCTGGATGCCGGCAAGCATGTGCTGCTGGAGAAGCCCATCGACGTGACCGTCGACGCGGCCGACCGCATCATCGCTGCCGAGCGGCGCTCGGGCAAGGTGCTCAGCGTGGTCAGCCAGCGACGGTTCCTGCCCGAATCGGGCTTCCTGCGCGAGTCGATCCGGTCCGGTTCCCTCGGTTCGATTACCTCGGCCACCGTCGAGATCGCCTTGTGGCGGACGCAGGAGTATTACGACTCCGGCGCGTGGCGCGGCACGTGGGCGCTGGACGGCGGCGGTGCGCTGATGAACCAGGGCGTGCACCTGGTCGACCTGGCGCTGTGGCTCCTCGGTGAGGTGGAGGAAGTGCACGCCTACGGCGGCTTGCTCGCACACGAGAACATCGAGGTGGAGGACACCATCTCGATCACCGCGCGGTTCGCCGGCGGTGGCGTACTCACCTTCCTCGCGAGCACCACGGCGTATGGCGACCTGCCGATCCGGATGGCCATCATGGGCGACGGCGGCAGTGCCGTGACGATCGCCGGGAAGATCGAACACTTCGTGACGGCGCAGGAACATGACCTTCCCGCGTTCGAGCCGAACGACATGCAACGCGCGCAGCTCCTCGACTTCCTCGGGGCAATCGAGAACGCTCGTGAGCCCGTGGTCACCTCGACCCAGGCCCGAGCCGCAGTCGCCTTCATCGAGGCGGCGTATGAGTCGATGCGCAGCGGGAAGCCGGTGCAGCCACGATGACCCCAGGCAGTGGCGAATCCGGCACTGCGTGAGGTTCTCGACTCGCCGGACCCGCGGGTGTGGACCTTCCTGGGTGACAGTGTGACGGCGGCCAGCTGGCACACCTGGGGGAGCCGCGGGTTCTCGGAACTGGTCGAAGAACGGTTGCGGGAGCAGGGACGTTCGCGGGACGCGGTGATCAATACGGCCGTCTCGGGATGGCAGATCACCGACCTCGAGCCAGAGCTGGAGGCGCTGTGCCTACGGTTCGCACCGGACGCCGTCGTGATCGGCTTCGGTCTGAATGACACCAGGGGAGGCGCCGACGGGGTTCAGGCGTTCGGTCGGGTCTACCGGGAGGTCATCCGGCGTATCCGGGAGACAACGGACGCCGTCGTGGTGGTGATGACCCCGAACGGGACGTTGCCGACGGCGCCGGCGCACGTGGTGGACCATCTGCCCGCCTACGTCGAGGAGGTGCGGGCCGTGGCAGCCGACACGTCGGCCGTGCTCGTGGACCACTATGCCGAGTGGCAGCAGGCCGAGGAAGGCTCCTGGTTCCACTGGCTCGGGCACGGGTGCCACCCGAATGCCTACGGGCATCGCGCGATGGCTCGCACGGTGATGCGTGCGCTGGGGATCTGGGACCCGGAATCCAGGAGTGGGCGGCTCATGATCCCGTGAGGGAGCGAGGTTTCGCGAATTGACGGCCTGTCCACAGGCTCAAGCCTGCTGATCACGTGTCAGCGGAGCGGGTCGAATGCCGCTAGTTCGCTGGGTGCTTCTCCGGTGGTGATGAGATCTGCGAGGAGTTCTCCGGTGGCGGGCCCGAGGGTGATGCCCCACATGCCGTGACCTCCGGTGACGTACACGCGAGGTGATCGTGTTCTACCGATGAGCGGAAGTCCGTCGTGGGTACAGGGCCGTGAGCCGACCCAGTCCTCTACTCGGTCGGCGGGGTCGCCGACATTGAGGAGGGGGCGGACGCTGTTGACGATGGCCGTGATTCGGCGTGGATCGAGTGGGGCATCGGGGGATCGGAACTCCATCATCCCGGCGATACGCAGCTTGTCTCCGAGTGGCGTGCAGGCGACGCGTTGGTTCGGAAAGTACAAGGGCCCGCTGGGCAGATGGTGCGTTGGCACACTGAAGCTGTAGCCACGTCCGGCTTGTACGGGCATCCTGACTCCGTGCGGTTGTGCGAGCCGGTCGAGCCAGGCGCCGTTGGCGAGGACGACGGCATCGAATGCCTCGGTGTCGTTGGTGTCCGTCCGGGTGACGGCCGCGTTCTGTGTGTTCTCTACGGCCGCCACCTCGGTGCCAAGTTGGAACGTTCCGCCTCGGCGCTCAACGGCAGCGGCAAGCTCTGCGGCGAAGGCTCCGGGGTTGATGAAGCGTTGGTCGCGAAGCCTGATTGCTGCTCCGACCTCGTCCCCGAGCAGGGGTTCCATGGCGTGAACCTCTTCTCGGTTCAGGAGGTCGAAGTGGACATCCAGTCCGGCTGCCCGAACGTGGTTGAGTTCTTTCACGAGGTGTGTGCGCTCGGACTCGGCGCGAAAGGCAGCCAGGAACGGGTTGGCCGACTGGGTGTGCGCGTTGACTCCCCCTTCGGCGAGGTGGTCGAACGCCGAGAGTGCGCGGTTGTTGATCGGAACCAGTGCAGCCATCGAGCGACGCCATCGAGCGGCGGTGCTGTTGCACGCGAACTTGGTCAGGAACTGCAGAAGTCTGGGGCCTATGGGCAACGGTAGATAGACGGGTGATGAAGGGTCGAGCACCGCGCGTATCCCATATCGGAGGACGGCCGGGTCTGGCAGTGGTGCGGCCAGGCCCGGCGTGAGCCATCCTGCGTTACCCCAGCTTGCACCGGCAGCGATCCCGTCGCGGTCGATGACGGTGACCGCCACGTCTCGCTCCTGAAGGAACCACGCGGTGGCGAGTCCGGTCATTCCGGCGCCGACGATCGCGACACTGCGGGGCGGACTGTGCGTCGAACGGGTCGTCCTCATGTCACGAGTGTGGAGTGTGGCCGGACCGGTCGTCATGGACGCTGCCGTGCAAAGTTCGCGCAGAGCATTGTGCTCGGCGCACAATGACTCGATGAGTTCAGCTTCTGACATTGCGGCCTCCTTGGGCTCGCCTCTCCTGCAGGTGATTGCCGGTGAGGCAAATGTCACGGAGGTGCGCGATGTGGTCATCGCCGAACCAGATGACACTGATCCCAACGGGCCAGGAGACCTGGTGCTGGGGGTCGCGGCTCACGATGTCGACCACGCCGAGCGCCTCGTCCGGCGTTGTGCGCAGAGGAGCGCGTCGGGGGTCATCCTCCGATCGGGAGTGGCAGACGAGCAGCGAGTCATCGAGACCGCGCAGCAGGTGGGGATTCCGCTACTTTCTCTCGGGGAGGAGATCGCGTGGGCGCACCTGGTCTGGCTGCTACGTGGACTCGTTGATCCTGCCGTTCCGCACTCTGGCTCCGTCGACGGCGATCCTGCGCCGGAGAGAGGCTACGACCTGTTCGCCCTGGCCGATACTGTGGCCGCGATCGTCGGCGGACCGGTCACCTTTGAGGACAACCGATCACGGATCCTGGCCTACTCATCAGGTCAAGCGCAGACAGACCCAGCACGCGTGGCGACCATTGTCGGTCGCCGGGTCCCCGAAGAGGTGACAGCCCACTTCAGGGCACGCGGAGTCTTTCGGCGGCTAGCGCGCTCAGACGAAGCGTTCGTCGTTCGAGACTGCCCAGATGGGACACTTCCACGGCTCGTTGTACCGGTCTGGGCCGGCGGCCAGTGGCTCGGATCGATCTGGGCCATGGTCGAGCGATCGGTCGATGAGAGCACCACGGCTGAACTGCGTCGTGCCACCTCGATCCTCGCGCTGCACCTGTTGCGAATGAATGCCGGCGCCGATATCGCCCGAAGTCAGGTCAAGGAACTGATCCGCGCCACCTTGCGGGAGTACGCCCCCGAGCGTCCTATCGCACGTCTGCTGCCCGGGCGCGGGCCCTGGCGGGTCGTGGCGCTTCGTGCACCGTACAGCCGGGGCGTCGACGAGCATGCGCAGATGTGGGCCACGACCCTACGACGGCATGGATGGCGCCAGGCAGTCGTGGCCGACCTGGATGGCACCGTCTTTGCCGTGGTCACCGACGACAACTCCGGTTCGACCGAGCCCGGAACCTGGGCATGGTTGGGCGCGCTGGTGCGCGACCTTGCCAGTTCAGAGGCTCTCGGATGGTCGGCAGCGGCTGGAACGCTCGCGATGGTGCCAGAGCTGCCACGCTCGCGGGCGGAGGGGGCTGAGGCCCTCGAGGTCCGACAGGCGGGCTTGGTTGAGAGCCCCGCAGTAGCTGTGGAAGACGAATGGGATGCGATCGTCCTCGGCCGAGTCCTCACCACTGTGGACCTGATGGCCCCAGGTAGCCCACTGCGAGTCTTGCTCGACCACGATGCCGACAACGGCACCTCGTATGTGCCGACACTCGGCGCGTGGCTGAAGTACTACGGCGAACCGGGCCGGGCAGCTCGATCACTAATGATTCACCCGAACACCCTGCGCTACCGCATGAGTCGGCTCCACCGCCTGGTCACCCTCGTCCTCGACGATCCACAGCAGCGACTCGTGCTGCAACTGCAGATCGAAGCCATTCATTCTCCCCGTGGCTGACGCGAGGCTCGCTTCGCTGATTCGGCTCAGGTCCGGGTTGTAGTTCCGCTCGACACCGTGAGGTGCCCACGATGCCCTTCACTGAGCCGACGGTCGCCGTCGCCTTCGCAGGGCCGGGCGGGTTCCTGCGCCGTGAATCCGTGTTCGATCTGCTGAGGCTCGGACAGTTCAACCCTCTGAAGGTGCGAGTCGGCACCCGCCGTCGGGTGCGGCGCACTCTGCCGGAGTGGATGGAGCTGGCTCGTACGTTCCTGCGTGCACTCGAGCTCTGGAACCTGGAATCCAGGAGTGGGCGGCTCTTGATCCCGTAAGGGAGCGAGTCTTTGCGGAGTAGCGACTTATCCACAGGCTCAAACGATCGGCGGGTCGGCCTTGAGAGGATCGCGCGATGGTCGTCTCGTCTTTCCACGCGTGGGTGGACGAGTCGATGCACATGGCTCAGGGTCAGTTGCGCGAGGGGATCTATGTGCTGGCGGCCACGGTTGCAGATCCGAGCGTTTGTGATGAGATTCGAGACCTCTTGCGAACGCTGCGCACCGTCCCGGACGCGAAGCTTCATTGGAAGGACGCGGGCGGTTCGCACCGGCTCCGCATCTGCGAGAGGTTGGCTGATGTGGGCGTCTTCCACGCCGTCGTCGTTGGGGTGTCGGTTGATCCGCGCCGCCAGGAACGCGCGCGGCGGTTGTGTATGGAGCGCTTGGTCTTTGAGCTTGCTGGCCACGAAGTTGCCCAGGTGTGGGTAGAAAGCCGGACGGATTCGTTGAACAGGCGAGATCGACGGCTGGTCGACGCATTGCGCACTCGACGCGTCATGCCTCCTGCGATGATGCTGGACTTCGCGCTACCCCGTGAAGAACCGATGCTCTGGTTCCCCGATGTAGTTGCGGGAGCCATCGGTCTGCACAGGCGTGGTCTCGACAGCCGCCCCTACGGCCTTCTGGAGCCCAGGATCACTGAGAGTGAGATCGCCCTGGACAAGCGTTAGGGCCGAGTCCCGGTATACCCCGGGGGTCTCGGCCCCTTCTTCCTCATCCCCAACGAGGCGAGGCAGATTCTGATTCTAGCACTCTCGATGAATTGTGCTCAGCCGAGCCGATCGTAGTTCTCGGATGTCACCTCAGCGCGGAGGGTGCCCTCCCGCAGGAAACTCTCAACCTCGCTGACGACGGTCGCGCCTTGGGCGAACCGGGCCTGCACGGTGCCGCCGGCGACGTGCGGGGTCAGGATCGCATTGTCCAAGCCGAAGAACGGGCTGTCCGAGGGGAGCGGTTCGGTGGTGAACACGTCGAGGCCCACCTTGAGGCGACCAGCCTTCACTTCGGCGAGTAGCGCCTCCTCGTCGGTCACCTGGGCCCGCGCGGTGTTGATGACGATCGCACCGTCCGGGAGTAGGGCGAGCTGTTCGGCGCCGAGCATTCCGGCCGTCTTGGCCGTGACGGGAGCATGGATCGAGAGAACGTCGCTCGTTGCGCACAGCTCTTCCAGGTCGCACAGCTCGACGCCGAGCTGGCGTGCGTCGTCGGTCGAGCAGTACGGGTCGTAGGCGCGCACGGAGGTGGCGCCGAGCCCCTGGACCATCGAGGCGTAGTGCCGGCCGACGCGGCTGAGGGAGACGATGCCGATGTGCTGTGCGGCGATGCTCTGGCCCAGCGTGCCCTGGCCACCCTCGCGCCAGTCGCGGGTGCGCTGAAAGGCGCGGTCGTGCCACACGAGATTGCGCAGATGGGCAAGCGTCATGGTGAGCGCCATCTCGGCCACCGGCAGCGCCATCGCGTCGGCGCCACCCTGTGCCAGGCGAAGCTGGCCGCCCAGGCACTCCGCGGGGAACAGGTTGCGCACCGATCCGGCGCTGTGCACCGCCAGGTGAAGGCGCGAACCTGCCAGGATGGCTGGATCGAATCGCTCGGTGCTCCACGAGGTGAGCAGCACATCGAACTCGTCGCCGATGTCCGCGGGGACGGCCACCTTCCCGTCGGTTTCCATACCGAAGACGACCTCCCCGAGGCCGTGGAGCTTCGCCTGGGTCTGCTCGTCGTAGAGGCGGTCGAACTGGTCCGTGGTGATCGCGACGAAGATGCGGGCGGTCATGATGCTCCTGTTCTCGAAGTCGGTCTGCATGACTATCGCACATATCTGCAATCGGTTGCAACGACGGAAGTGAATCACCTACGATCGTGCAGCATGAAGACCCTCGAGAGCGCCGCCGTCGATGCACGTGATCAGCTGGAGCAGGTGGTGCTGCCGTTCTGGCTGACGCATGGGATCGACCACGAGTACGGGGGCTTTCACACGTGTTTCGACAACCGCGGCCGCACGCAGGTCTCCGGCGACAAGTTCACCTGGTCGCAGGGTCGATTCGTGTGGATGCTGGCGCGGGCTGCTTCCCTGACCCGCGCTGGACTGCTGCGTCCGGTCGAGGGCTTCGACGCCGACGCGTTGATGGCGTGCGCCACACGCGGCGCCGACTTCCTCGCGGAGTACGCCCTTCGCCCCGACGGCACCTGCTCGTTCGCTCTCGTGCGCGACGGATCCGTCGAAGCAGGAGGCCACCCCGTGAGGAGCGTCTATGCCGATCTGTTCGTGGCGATGGGATTCGCGGAGATCGCGCGGCAGGGTGGGCCGCAGCGGTGGCTGGAACCGGCACGCTTTATCGTCGACCGCGCCCGGGAGGACATCCACCAGCGGGTTGCGCCCACACCGCCGTACACGATTCCGGAGGGGCACCGAGCCTTCGGGCCCCACCTGATCCTCCTGAATGCGCTCCTCGTCCTGAGTGAGGCTGAGCGGAGTCTACAGATGCCGATCTCGCGTCAGGAGGCGCTCGCCTCCGAACTCGATGCAGTGATGTCATTTCACGACGGCGACCACGGCTTCCGGGAGATGCCTCCGTTGGGGAGGGCTCGCTCTGGCGACCCCGGCGAGAGTTCGGCTGGCCCGTCCGGTGCGGGCCTGGTCGCCACGCATCGCGTACCGGGCCACGCGCTGGAAGCGATGTGGATCGCCCTCGAGGCGATGGATCTGCTCGGCGATGCGACACATCGGGAGACCGCCCTGGCGAGCATCGCCCCCCTGTGCGAACTCGGGTGGGATGCTGAGTACGGCGGGTTGTTCCGATACGTCGACGAGGCCGGCGGCCCGCCCGCCGGTGTGGCCGGGGCGAGCGACTATGAACGTCTGGTGCAGACCACCTGGGACACCAAGTTGTGGTGGGTGCACACCGAAGCGGCCGCCGTCGCCGCCACGGCGGCCTGGCGGCACGACCGCCCGGAGGTCGCTGCGTGGTTCGACCGGATCTGGCACTACACCCTGAACACGTTCCCCGGCGGGACGGACGGTGAGGAATGGGTGCAGATCCGCAACCGGGACGGGTCGCCGCGCGATGAGGTGGTCGCACTGCCGGTGAAGGATCCGTTCCACATCACGCGCAACCTGATGCAACTGGTCGAGATCGCAGCCGCGCGCGCCGGCCGCTGAGGACTGAGGCCAGGGCATCGCCCCACATCAGAAATCCCTCGTCGATGTGGCTGGTCGCCTGTCCAGCCACATCGACGAGGGATTCTGTGGATGGCGTGGGGTCTGGGGTGAGACGTGGCCCCGATGACCGGGTGTCCACAACCCCTGGGGTGACGCCGGCAGGGTGGGGGTGGTCGCTTCTACGGTGCACGGATGGCGAGCAGAAATGATCACCTGAACCCGCATGACGCGATGTTCCGCGCGGTGGTGGGTGTGCCGGCGAATGCGGCGTCGGTGCTGGCCTCGGTGCTGCCTGCGGAGATTGCCGATCGGTTGGACCTGGGAGGCCTACGTCCCGAGCCGGGGAGCTTCGTCGATGCGGAGATGCGCCATCGGCACACGGACCTGCTGTTCAGTACCCGCCTGAACGGGAAGCCGGCGCTGGTGTATGTGCTCGTGGAGCGCCAGGCCAGCTCCGATCGGTGGATGGCGTTGCGCGTGCTGGAGTACGTCACGCGGATCTGTGACCGGTACCGCGCCCAGCATCCCCGTGAGCGAACCTTGCCGGCGGTGCTGCCGGTGGTCGTCTATCAGGGACGGCGCCGATGGAATGCCCCCACCAGGCTGGAGGCGCTGTACGACGTTGACGCCGAGCAGGCGCTCGGCGAGTTTCTGCCCCGGCATCAGTTCGTGTTGCAGGACTTGACGGGAGTGGAGGTGGAGGCGTTGCTGGCAGCACCGCTGACTCCGGCGGCACGGTTGGCGTTGGCGATGCTGAGGTTCGCACCCAATCAGCAGCACCTGGCACAGGTGCTGGCGCAGTTCACCCCGGACGTGCTGGAGTTAGTTCTCCCAGCTCGGGCCGATGAGATGTTCGCGATTATCATGGAGTACGCCTACCAGGTCAGCGACACCGACCCGGAAGAGCTGCAGACGTTCTTCCACGATCTTGGACCCGATGCACAGGAGGCCTACATGTCCACCACACTTGAACGAGGCGTGGCACAGGGCGTCGCCAAGGGGCGCGCGGAGGGCGCAGCAGGCATGCTCACCCGTGTGCTGGCTGCTCAGTTCGGTGCCCTTACCCCCGAGCAGTCCGCCCGCATCCACGCGGCGACACCCGACCAACTCGACGCCTGGGTCGACCGCTTCACCGACGCCACCAGCATTGACGACGTCCTCCGCTGACCTGGTCGTAGGCATCTGCGCGAGCGTCGACCGACCGCCACACGTCTGACGTGTGCGTCCCTCACGCTTCGACGACCCAGGAATTGCACGTCGATCTGGCGGCTAAGCTCGCACGTTGGAACCGCCAAATCGACGTGCAATCTCGGGTAGCTCGAATCCGACGTCGATCTGGTTGGTCAGCTCCTCTGCGCAGGCGCCAAATCGACGTGCAATATCAGCTCTCGAGGTCGGCGAGCGGCACCAGATCAGCCACGGCAAGCCTGGCTGCTTCGGCCTCGGCGTCGGTCATCGTGCCCAGCGCAGCCTCCTCGGCGGCGGCCATCTCGGCATACGCGCTCACCTCGCGGCGCACCGTCTGCTCGTCCCACCCGAGCCGGGGGCCGACGATCTGCGCCAGCTCCTCCAACGCGCTCACGCCCCGGTCGCGCTGCTCGAAGAACAGCCGGATGCGACGCATCAGGATGTCCTCCAGGTGCAGTGCACCCTCGTACTCGACCGCCATCACGGCCTCAGCTCGCAGGTACGCCGGGGCGGAGTCGAGCGGCTTGCCGAGTTCGGGGTCGTCATCGACGAGTGCCAGCAACGTGTCCAGGTCGGAGCCGTAGCGGCCGAGTAGGTGCTGCATTCGGGCCTTGTCCCAGCCATACTTTGCGGCGATCTGTGGCGCTTGCCGCGTGATCGCCTCCAACCGGGGCGCACCGATCAGCGGGGTCTCTGGGGTGACCGACGGCTTCTTCCGCGCCTCCTCACCGAGGGCGTGGTCCACCGCGTGCTCGGCCATGAGCCGGTAGGAGGTGAGCTTGCCGCCGGAGATCACCGTGAGTCCGGGCGCGGACTCGACCACCGTGTGGTCGCGAGAGACCTTCGTGGAGGCCGTGCCGCCGTCCTTGGTACCGGGCTGTACCAGCGGCCGCAGGCCCGCATACACACCAATGACGTCGTCGAAGCTGAGGTTCGAGGAGAGCACCGCGTTGGCGTGGTCGAGGATGTAGTCGATATCCGCCCGGGTGGCTACCGGGTGCAGGCGCTCCTCATCCCACGGGGTGTCGGTCGTGCCGATGATCCAGTACCGCTGCCACGGGATGATGAACAGCACGGACTTCTCGGTGCGCAGGAACAGCCCGACGTCGCCCTTGATGCGCTCCTTCGGGATCACCACGTGCGCGCCCTTGGAGGCGAGCACCTGCAGGCCGCCCTCGTTGCCGCCCAGTGCCTCGGTGTCCTCGGTCCATACGCCGGTGGCGTTGATGACCCGCTTGGCACGGATCGCGCGGCGGGTGCCGGTTTCCAGGTCCACGACCTCGGCACCGACCACGCGGCCGTCCTCCTTGAGGTAGTCGACGACCTGGGTGCGGGAGGCGGCGTGGGCTCCGAAGGACTGCGCAGTGCGCACGAGCGTCATCACGAGCCGGGCGTCGTCCACCCGCGCGTCGTAGAAGCGGATACCGCCGACGAGCTGGTCGCTGCGTACGTCGGGGAAGAGTTGCTCCACCCCAGCGCGGGAGTAGTGCTTCTGTACCGGCACGGCCATGCCGCGGTGCCCGATCACGGCCATCGCGTCATACAGGCCGATGCCCAGAGCGCTGTAGGCGCGCTCGATCACCGGCGTCTTCAACGGCCACAGGAACGGTTGCGCCTTCACCAGGTGCGGGGCGGTCTTGGTCAGCAGTAGCCCCCGCTCGCGCAGCCCCTCGGCCACCAGTTTGAAGTCGAGGTTGTAGAGGTAGCGCACCCCACCGTGCACGAGCTTGGAGGACCATGACGACGTCCCCCCGGCCCAGTCCTGCATCTCGACGATGCCTGTGCTCAGGCCACGGGTAACGGAGTCGAGCACGACGCCCGCTCCGGTGATGCCACCGCCGACGACCAGGACGTCCAGCGGTTCGCCGCTGGTCATGGCGTCGAGTGCGGCAGCGCGGCTGTGCTTCGTCAACGCTGAACGTGTCACAACATCTCCTGTGAGGTCCGAGGTCTGGCCTGGTGGTTCGATCCTCCCGTGTGCACGCACTGACGTGCAAACACATCACACGAACGTGCAAGACATCGAAGGTGGGGCGCACGATCGCATCCCCTGCCCCGACCCTACGGCCGGTCGAGCCTGCGCGCTGCGGATGGGGACCGTTCCCCATGGTCCTGCGCGGTCGCATGTGGCTAGCGTTGCTCCAGGACCGAGCGGGCCGATGGGGTGGGAGTGGCAATGGCAGAGAGTGTCGAGATCGATTCGGTGTCGATCGGGTACCGGTCGGCGGAGGTTGGTCTGTATCTCTCCACGCACCCTGAACTGGAAGATCTGCACGGGAACGGCATCGGCTATCCGGCCAATCGCAGCCAGCTCGCCGTCGTGGCGGGGGAGGCGCTCGCGGACCTGGCGGCGCGCGATCGCGAGCTGGGCGAGAAGGCTCGTGCGCTGCGTGACTCGCTGCAGGCGGTGGCCGACGCGTTCCCGGACCTGGACATTGAGCTGGCGCAGGGTGAGAGCGGGGGTATGTGATGGCCGAGCAGGTTGAGCTGGTCTCACCTCATGAGGGGTTCCCACTGCTAGCGCTCGATGGCAGTGAGCACGAGATGGGTCACATCGAGACTGTCCTAGGAGATCGCCACGACGACCTGTCCTACCTGCAGGGGCTCGTCTCTTCGCTGACGTCGCTCGATGGCAAAGGTGACGCGATTGAGTCCCTGCGTTCGGACGCGGTCGAGCTTCTCGAGGTGATGGGACCTGTTCTCGACACCATCACCCTGCTCAAGCTGGCGATGTCGAACTACCGGGAGGCCTTCGAGGCCGCGGACCCGCCGATCCGGCGTCTGGTCGAGGAGGTGCGTGAGGCCCACGCCGCGGCCGAGGCGGCGGAAGCGGCCCATGACGAGACCACGACCGCTGCCGATGCCTCGGATGAGGTGTTGGACGCGGCGCGCGCCGAACGCGCTACCGCCGCTCAGATGTTGGCCGAGCTGTGGGAGGACTACGAGCGGGTCTTCGGCACCTGGGACGAGAGCTATGAGCAAGCGCTCGACTCCTTCGCAGTCACCATGGCGATCATCCCGGGCTCGGACCCCGCTCTCGCGGTCACCTTGCGCGACGTGGTCGGCGGCGACCCTGCCGAAGTCGCCGAAGCGTGGGACGCGCTCAGCGACGCAGAGCGAGCCGCTCTCCTGCGGGAGTACCCCGAGATCATGGGGAACCTGGAGGGAATCCCCTACGATCAGCGAGCCGAGGCGAACGAGCGGTCGCTGCTCGCCGCGCTGGCGACCGACCCCGAGGACCCCGAGCTCGTGGCGATCGCCCAGGCGGTCCTCAAGGACCGGCAACTGGAGCGGTTCGGCATCTCACCCATCGACGGCGAATCGGGGTCCCTGATCTCCTTCCAGCCTCGGGCTGAGGAACAGGCCCTGGCCGCCGTCGCCTACGGAGACGTCGCCGGCGCGAGCCAGGTGAACATGCTGGTCCCCGGGATGAACTCTAGCGTGACCGATCTGCCGACATGGGGTGGCACCGCCCAGGACTTCAACTCCGACCTCGCCGGCCAGCACGGCATGGAGGACGTCGCCACGATCGCCTGGTTCGGCTACGACTCGCCGAGCGAGGTCGAGGAACCATGGATGGGGCGTGCCGACGATGGTGCCAGCCGCTTCACCAGCTTCCTCAATGGCCTCAATGTCGAAGCACCTGATGCATCCGTGAGCGTGGTAGCGCACTCCTACGGCTCGACCACCGCGGCGTCAGCGATCGGTAGCGATCCCGATAATCTCGGCGTGGATCAGTTCATCACGATCGGCAGTGCCGGCTTCGATGAGTCGATCGCTGACAATCTCGGCGGCGTCGACGTGTTCGCCACGCGTGCCGACGGGGACAACTGGGCGTTGGTGGGCAGCGGCGACGCGGTGCCGTTCGCCCCATATGTTGACCCGCTCATTCGCCCTTACATCATCCCGTACGTCGTGGAAGTTCCGTTTGTTCCTGATCCTGGGTTTGTCTCAACGCACACCACCCGACCAGAGGACATCTCCGGCACGGTCGAGTTCGAAAGCGATGGCGAGAACATCGGCGGCGAGCACCTGACCGAGACGCCCGGGCACTCGACCCACGACTCGAGCTGGGCCTCCGATGGCTTCGATCAGAACGATCAGGGCTACCTCGTCCCGGGCACCGAGTCCTACTACAACATCACCCACATCATCGCTACGGGGACGCCAGGAACGTAGCTCATCGAGGTGAGTTGCCAGTTGTGGCCCGTACCGGCGCCCTCGCTCGGGCCACAACTGGCAACTCGGTGGCAGCACGCGCCAGTGAGTAGGCTCGGGCGAAACGGTGGCAGAGAGGAGCCTTCGTGGCGCAGGCGCAACGCAGCGGTGGACGCAAGGGGCGCGCACCCGCCGAGGTGACCGCCCGCCGCCGGAATCGGATCGTCGATCTCGTCCAGCGCGACGGGTCGGTGAGCATCGAGGAACTCGGTGCCACCTTCGGGGTCTCCACGGTGACGATCTACCGTGACCTGGCCGACCTGGAGTCCCTCGGCATGATCGTGCGCCAGCGCGGCGTGGTCACGGCGGCTGGATCCAACCTGCAGGAGGCCCCGGCCCGGTTCCGGCTCGGTCAGAACGAGCCCGCCAAGCTCGCCATCGCCCGCCACGCCGCCGCCATGGTGCCGCGGGGGAGTGCCGTGATGCTCGACGACTCCACCACCGGTGTGCTCACTGCCCGCGAGTTGCGCGAGTTCACGCCGCTGACCGTCGTCACCAACTCCCTCCTGGTCGCCGAGGAGGTGCGAGCGAGTGCAGGGATGCGCCTCGTGCTCACCGGTGGCGAGTACGAGGCCTGGGCCGAGGCGCTCCTCGGCCCGATCGCGGCCGGAACCGTGGCCTCCCTGGCTGCCGACGTGTGCCTGGTCTCGGTCTCCGGGATCACCGACGGCGTCACCTACCATCCGTACGCCGAGGTCGCCGCGGTGAAGAAGGCGATGATGCGCGCCTCCGCGCGCAGTGTGGCCCTGATCGACCACACCAAGTTCCGCCGTCGTGCCCTGCACGAGGTGGCCCCGTTGACTGCGTTCGACACCGTGGTGACGGACCGTGGCACGAGCCGTGAGGTGCTGGAGCTCTTGCGGGAGGGCGGTGTCAACGTCGAGGTCGCACCAGACATCGGGTAGTTTTTCTCACAAACGGTGGAGTTTTCTACATCAAACTTGATAATCTGGCGTCAGTCGACGGCGCGTAGGAGCGCCGGGAAGCAGGGAGATCATGGGACTTCGGATCATCGTCGGTGCCGACAGCGCCGGATACGACTACAAGGAAGCCATCAAGGCCGACTTCGAGGCGGACGAGCGGGTCGACTCCGTGGTCGATGTGGGCGTCGGATCCGGTGAGGACGTCGACTACCCGCACGTGGCCGTCGACGCCGCCCGGAAGGTGGCGGCCGGTGACGCCGACCGGGCACTGCTGATCTGTGGCACCGGGATGGGCGTGGCGATCGCCGCCAACAAGGTGCCCGGGATCCGCGCCTCCGTCGCGCACGACAGCTTCTCCGTCGAGCGCCTCATCAAGTCCAACAACGCCCAGATCCTTACCTTCGGCCAGCGCGTGATCGGCCTCGAGCTGGCCCGCAAGCTCGCCGGGGAGTGGCTGGAGCACGCGTTCGACCCGACGTCGCCCTCGAAGCAGAAGGTGGACGCCATCTGCTCCTATGAGCCCGAGGGCTGAGCGTGCCCGGAATCGAGCCTGGCGCACCCGTTGAGCCTGGTGCACCGGTTGAACCCGGCACGCGGGTTGAACCCGGCACATCGGTCGAGCCTGGCATGCCTCCTGTGTCTGTCGAGCCCGAGAAGCTCTACGACGCCTACGTCTTCGACCTCGACGGCACCATCTACCTCGGCGAGGAGTTCCTCCCGGGCGCCGAACGCCTCGTACGTGAGCTCCGCCGTCGCGAGATTCCGGTGCGATTCCTGTCCAACAACCCCACCAAGGACCCGGCCCAGTACGCCGAGAAGCTCGAGCGCCTCGGTCTGCCCACCCCGGTGGACGAGATCGCCAACACCGTGGTGGTGATGGTGCGTTGGCTGCTGGAGAACCACCCGGGTAGGACGGTCTACCCGATCGCCGAGGAACCGCTGGTCCGGGCGCTGGCCGGGGCCGGGATCCCGATGAGCGAGGACCCGGCCGAGATCGACATCGTGATCGCCAGTTATGACCGGTCCTTCGAGTACCGCAAGCTGCAGATCGCCTTCGACGCCATCTGGTTCCACCAGCGCGCGATTCTCGTGACCACCAACCCGGACAAGTACTGCCCCTTCCCGGGCGGGCGCGGCGAGCCGGATGCTGCCGCCATCGTCGCGGCGATCGAGGCGTGCACGGGTGTCACGCTGGCCAAGAACGTCGGCAAGCCGGACCCGGACATGCTCACCGCGGCGCTCGCCGGGGTGGACGTCGACCCCCGCCGGGCCATGATGATCGGCGACCGGCTCGGCACCGACATCCAGATGGCCGTCAACACGCAGATGTCCTCCACGCTCGTGCTCACCGGCGATTCCACCCGGGCCGACGCCGAGGCGCTGCCGGAGGCCAACCAGCCCACATTCATTCTTGAGCGCATCGACCACCTGATCCCGGCGCCCCTGCGCGCCGAGCTCGGCTGGACCGACTGAGCGGGCCGACAGACCCGGGCTGGATGAACTGACCATGACGGACTACCTGCTGGGCATCGACTTCGGCACCGAGAGCTGCCGCGTGGCCGTCATCGATGCCGAGGGCCGGATCGTCGGGGTCGCCAGCTCCGGGTACGCCACCACCTACCCACACCCCGGCTGGGCCACCCAGAGCCCGGATGCGTGGTGGTCGGCACTGTGCGCCGCCTCGGCCGAGGTGCTCGAGCGCACCGGTGTGCTCGCCGAGCAGATCGCCGGCATCGGCTACGACGCCACCACGATGACCGTGGTGCCGATGGCCGCATCCGGTGACCATCTGGCCGACGCCATCCTGTGGATGGACGTACGCGCCGTGGAACAGGCCGCCCGTGCCACCGGTTCGCGATCGGTTGCGCTGCGATATATCGGCGACGGCGCAGCACCGGCCAGCGCCGAGTGGTTCCCCTTCAAGGCGGCCTGGCTGGCGGAGAACGAGCCGGCGCTGTTCGCCCGCGCGGACTACCTGGTGGATGCTGCCGACTGGCTCACCCAGCGCCTGACCGGGGAGTGGACGCAGAACATCAATACCGCCGCCCTGCGGATGTTTCACAACCGGGATGCTGGTGGCTGGCCCACCGATTTCTATGACGACGTCGGTGCGGGTGAGGCGCTCGCCAAGGTGCCGCAGCGGGTCGTGGACCTTGGTACCAGGGTCGGTGGCCTCACTAACAGGGCTGCAGACGAGTTGGGGTTGCGGGCCGGTACCCCGGTCGCTCAGGGCTGCGGAGACGCCTGGGCCGGGCAGATCGGACTGAACGTGCTCACCCCCGGGCGGATGGCGCTCATCACCGGGTCCTCGCACGTGCTCACCGGTCAGACCGATTCCCCGATCAGCGGCGCCGGGTTCTTCGGTGCCTACACCGACGCGGTCGTGCCCGGCCAGTACACACTCGAGGCCGGGCAGGTCTCCACCGGCTCGGTGCTGAAGTGGTTCGTCGAGAACTTCGCGCGGGACGTGATCGCTGAGGCCGAGACGCGGACGGCCGAGAACGCGGGTGAGAGTGCGGGTGGTGCCTGTAGTGCGTTTGATCTCCTCAACGAGCGCTCCGCCCACCTGCCACCTGGCGCGGACGGGCTGGTGATGAACGAGTACTTCCAAGGCAACCGCACTCCCTACACCGACGGTCGGGCCCGCGGCAGCCTGTGGGGGCTGAGCCTGAGTCACACCCGTGAGCACGTGTACCGGGCCATCCAGGAGGCCGTCTGCTATGGCACCGCCCACAACCTGCGCACGATGGCGGAGGCGGGGTCACAGGTCGAACGGATCGTGGCCTGCGGAGGGGCCACCCGCAGCCGGGAGTGGATCCAGATGCACGCCGACGTGACCGGGATCCCGATCGAGCTGACCGAGGTGGGCGACGCCGTCGTGCTCGGCGCGGGAGTGCTCGCCGCCACCGGAGCGGGCCTGTACCCCAGCGTGAGCGCAGCGGCCGCTGCCATGGTGCGTACCGCCGTCGTGCTCGAGCCTGATCCTGAGCGGCACGCGGCCTACCGCCCCTTCGTGGACGCCTATACCCGGACCTATCCACTGCTGCGCGAGGAGATCCACGCGCTCGCTGATCAAGGAGAACGATGAGCCTCATCGACCAAGCGCTCGCCGACGCGACCGACACCCGAGCGATCGAGGTGGGTACCGACGTGCTGAAGCGCACCGGTGCCGTGTACACCGAGCTGTTCGGCACGCGCACCGCGATCGTGGTCGCCGACGAGAACACCTGGGCCGTGGCTGGCGAGCAGGTGACGGCGTCGCTGACGGCGGCCGGAATCCCGTTGGCCGAGCCGTTCATCTTCCCCGGGGTGCCGACGCTGTACGCCAGCTACGAGAACGTGGAGACGCTGCGCGAGCACCTGCGCCCGCTGGACGCGATCGCCGTCTCCATCGCCTCCGGAACCCTCAACGACCTCACCAAGCTCGCCTCCGGGGAGCTCGAGCGCGAGTACATGAACGTGGCCACAGCCGCGTCGATGGACGGGTACACCGCGTACGGCTCGTCCATCACCAAGGACGGCTTCAAGCAGACCATCTTCTGCCCCGCACCCGCCGGACTGGTGGCCGACCAGCACATCCTCGCCGCTGCTCCCGCCCGGCTGACGGCCACTGGAGTAGGCGATCTGATCGAGAAGGTGCCTGCTGGGGCCGACTGGATCATCGCGGACGAGCTGGGAATCGAGCCGATCGACCACGGGGTGTGGGATCTGGTGCAGGGGCCGCTGCGGGCCTCGCTCAGCGACCCGGAGGGGTTGCGCGATGGTGACGTGGCGGCGATCTCCGGGCTCACCGAGGGGCTGATCATGTCCGGCCTGAGTATGCAGGCCTACCAGTCCTCCCGGCCCGCATCGGGTGCGGGACACCAGTTCTCCCACCTGTGGGAGATGGAGAAGCTCGGCATGCACGATGAGCCGCCGCTCTCGCACGGGATGAAGGTGGGGCTCGGGACGATCTCGCTGTGCGCCCTGTATGAGGTGGTGCTCCGGCGTGACCTGGGCGCTGTGGACGTCGAGGCTGCCGTGGCCGCGTGGCCCAGCTGGCCTGAGCGGGAGGCGCAGATCCGCTCTACCTTCCCCGACGACCTGGTCGAGGCGACGGTGGCGCAGAGCAAGGCCAAGCACCTCGAGCCCGAGCAGTTGCGGGAGCGATTGGCGCTGGTGAAGAAGACATGGCCGCAGATCGCCGAGCGGGTGCGTGCGCAGTTGCTCCCGGCCGCCGAGATCGAGCGGATCCTTGGCGTGGTCGGTGCGGTGACGCACCCGGCACAGATCGGCGTGGATCGGGCGCGGTTCCGCGAGACGTACTTCCGCGCGCAGGCCATCCGCAGCCGGTACACGCTGCTTGACCTGCTGTTCGAGACGGGCCTGCTGACCGAGTGCGTGGACGAGCTGTTCACCGACGGCGGCTTTTGGGCCGCCCGCCCCTGGTGAAATCCAACGTCGATCTGGCGGTTCGCTCCCGCCCCCTCCTGAAATTGCACGTCGATGTGGCGACGCCCTCCGGCCCACCCCTGGAATCGCACGTCGATCTGGCGGTCGGCAGAGCGGGGCGAGTGACCATATCGACGTGCGATTTCCGGGAATGAACGCCGGACGGCGCGGGGTTACTCCCACGGGCGATCAGCCCATCACCCGTCTGTCACGAAAGGGGCACCCATGCCGCCGATTCTCTCCCTGCTGGATCTCGCCGTCGTCGGACGGGAGCAGACCACCCGGGAGAGCCTGGAGGGCACGGTGGCCCTCGCTCGGGCGGCCGAGCAGGCCGGGTACGAGCGCGTCTGGTACGCCGAGCACCACAACAACCCGGCGATCGCCTCCTCCGCCACGAGCGTGCTGATCGCGCACGTGGCAGCGCACACGCGCTCGATCCGACTCGGAGCCGGTGGCGTGATGCTGCCGAACCACGCACCGCTGGTGATCGCCGAGCAGTTCGGCACCCTCGCCACGCTGCACCCGGACCGGATCGACCTCGGACTGGGCCGGGCGCCAGGCACCGACCAGAACACGCTGCTCGCGCTGCGACGGGACGCGCGTGCGGCTGACACGTTCCCCGCCGATGTGGCTGAGCTGGACGGGTACCTGCGTGGGAAGACGACGATCGAGGGCGTGAACGCCTACCCCGGGGCCGGGACGAACGTGCCGTTGTACATCCTCGGTTCCTCCCTGTTCGGCGCCCAGCTGGCCGCGAAGCTCGGGCTTCCGTATGCCTTCGCCTCCCACTTCGCCCCGGCGGCGCTGAAGCAGGCGGTGGCGACCTACCGGGCGGAGTTCACCCCGTCGGAGCAGCTCGCGGAGCCCTACGTGATCGCGGCCGTGGGTGTGGTGGCGGCGGACAGTGCGGCCGAGGCCGCCGATCAGCTCCTGACGGCGCAGCGCCGCCGCGTGGGTCTGCTGCTGCCCCCTGGGCGCACGGTCACCGACGAGGAAGCCGACATGGTGCTCGGCACCGCCCAGGGCCGGCAGTTGCTGGAGATGATGAAATACACCGCGGTCGGGACCAAGAACGACGTGGGGGAGTACCTGCGCTCCTTCGCCGGCCATGCTGATGCCGATGAGCTCATGATCGCGCTGCACGCCGACGGGGTGGCCGAGCGGGTGCGAGCCGCGGAGATCGTCGCCGACGCGATGGACTGACGGTCCAGCAGTTGCTTCAGCCGATCGCGGAACTCGCCAGCCACAGTGCCGCCACGGACTCATCGCCGACGATGCGCGGGACCGGTCGCCGGTTCCACAGCGCGAGATACAGCTGATCGGCAGGACCGGCAAGTTCGCAGTCGCTGTCGGCCACCTCGCCAGCGGTGGTACTCGGTGGCCCGAGAGAGAGCCGGACGGTCCACACTGCGTCGGCATCGGTGGCGCGAACCCTCAGGACCGAGGGCGTCTCGGTGCGTACCCGGCTCGTGGACCGGGCGTGGAAGCCGCGCAGTAGCTCATCAATGCCGTCCACGGCGAAGTCCGCATCGATGGCACTCGTGCCGGAGACAGGCGCCTCACCGTCGGCGCCCTCGGCATCGACGCGATGCACGGCTGTCTCGTGCGCCTGGCGTCGGACCCAGAACGTCAGCGGCGACGCTACCGGTGCCGGGTGGAAGGTCCAGACCTGGACGTCCGGCGGGGCGCTGGCCAGTGTCTCGACCAGGCGGTGGTGGCTGTCGCGGTACCAGGAGATCAGCTCGGTGCTGTCGAGCTTGGGTCCGCCGGTCATGGGTTGACGTGCCGTGTGCCGTTCAGCGACGAGCGTGGCCGCCCAGCGGTGTACAGCACCGGTGTGCCGCAGCAGATCCCGCATCCTCCAGCCAGGGCAGGTCGGAATCTCGGCGTCGGTACCGGCGCGCTGGGCTGCTGCCGCCAGGAGGGCCCCTTCGTCGGCCAGCGTCGCGAGGAGGCGAGCAGATTCCATGTCCCGAGTCTGTCGCATCAACGCCCCGGTGCTCGCGCTTGGGGAAGGGTAGGTGAGGACTCACGCCTGCTCGAGCACCAGGCTGAACTCCACCTGCCCCTCCTCTTCGACGGTCACGAACCCGAGGTCGGGAGCGGTCACGTCGAAGTCGGCGAACGTGATCGGGACGATCCCGATCACCTGGATCTCGGCCCCGGAGGCCGCGATCTCGGCATCGACGGTCACCTCCTGGGTGACGCCGTGGATGGTCATATCACCGACCAGCTCGACCTCGGTTGTCTCCGTCAGCAGGACCGGGCTGGTGAGCTCGAATGTTGCTGTCGGAAAGGTGTCCGTCTCCAGTGCGCTGCTGCGGAAGTAGGCGTCGCGCTGGGACTCGTCGGTGGCGACGGAGGCCATGTCCACCTCGAGGCGCGCATCAGTCAGGGTGTCGTCGTCGATGGTGATCTCACCGGTGACGGACTCGGTGCGGCCGGTCACGGTGATGTCCTCGCCGCTGAGCACCTCCTCCACTCGGTAGCCGGCGTAGGAACCGTCGCTGATCGACCACTCTCCGGTCAGGGCCGAGCCGGGATCTGTTGTGCTCGGAGGGTCCGTGGACTCGGTGGAGTCTGCCGGATCGCTTTCGGTGGACTCCGCTGAACGGTCGAGCGTTGGTTCCTCTGCAGCGGAGGCGTTGACCCAGTCGGCGTACACACCCGGGCCGATCAAGGCACCGGCCCCTCCGAGAGCCACGAGTCCAGCGACGGTGCCGGTCAGGACCTTCGTACGTGTCTTCATGGATGCTCCGTTGGTGAGAGGGTGCCGAGCCGGTCTGGGTGAAGCCGTGACAGTGTTACGCCCGCCGCTGAGGGTTCGTGGGGAAGTTCCTGGGAGATTCCTGAGAACCGCTCACGGCCGCGTACCGCATCGGTGCATTCGCCGACGCACTGCCGCATAGGGCATTCGAAGCCACGGCCACGATGGATGGTGATGGCATGCTGGACCCGTGACTGCCGTGCCACCCGCCGCCCAGACGGACGTGAAGAACTCGGTACCGTCCCTGAGTACTGTGCTCCCCGCCGTCGGGGTGGCGCTCTCAGCCTTCCTACTGTTCGGTCTGATGCTCCCCGGCTGGGGGCACGGCCTGCTCGTGGTCAGTTTGGCCGCGGCGTGGTGGGTCTCGCGCGAGCTGGGCAAGGACCTCAGCCTGATCGGGATCGGCATCGCGATCGTCTCGGTCACCTCGGTCGAGGCGGACGTGCACTGGGACCGGTTCTTCACCATCGGCATCGTGCTCATCCTGGCGGTCCTGACTCCCTCGCTCATCGACCGCCTCGTGTACAAGCGCCACGCCATCCGCTTCCCGTGGCGCACCGGGCAGAAGTGGGCGCCGATCGAGAAGGGCTACATCGTGGCCGTGCCCGTGCTGGGCTGGCTGATCCTGCCGTTCTACTTCATCACCTCCGGTGCCTACCTGAACTGGCCGCACATCACCGACGGCAGCGAGCTGGCGCGGTTCTTCGTCGGCGTGAACTTCGTGGGCACGTGGGATGAGCTGTTCTTCATCTGCACGTGCTTCGCGCTGCTGCGCCGGCACTTCCCGGTGTGGCTGGCGAACCTGCTCCAGGCCACGATCTTCGTCTCGTTCCTGTGGGAGCTCGGCTACCGGGAGTGGGGCCCGTTCCTGACCGCCCCGTTCGCGCTACTGCAGGGGTGGATCTTCACCAAGACCGGGTCGCTGACCTACGTGCTCATCGTGCACCTGCTCTTCGACGTGGTGGTGTTCCTCGCCATCGTGCATGCGCACAATCCCGGGGTGATGGGATTCTTCCTGGTGGGGTGAGTGAGTGCCGCGAGAGCGCGCACTCACTCACGATCGGGTACGCCGCCGAACGCGGCCCCAGGGGCGAAGACCCGCTCCGCAAAGCGTCGACCGATGAGGTCGTGTGCTTCAGCATCCGGATGGAGGCCATCGGGGAGCGGAAGGGTGTCAGCATCGGCCGGGCCGTAGAGTTCAAGGCCGTCGAGGAAGTGGAGATTCGAGTCCTCGGATCGGTGCTCCACCACTGAGCGGAGCGCGCCCCGGATCACCTCCAGCGTCAACCGGCCTTGTGCGGTATCCCCGGGTGTCCCGGTGGCGATGAACTGGACGTGGTCTGTGCCGAGGGTGGCAGGATCGACCGCCCCAGGGCCGGGGGTGTTCTCGTGGATGCCGCAGAAGATGGGCGATACGAGAACCAGTGGCGTATCGGGGTGCCCCTCGCGGATGGTGTCCAAGAAGCCATGGATTGCCGGAACGAAGGACCGTAGCCGCATCGAGTCGAGGTTCACGACGTTGATGCCGAGCTTGATGCTGATCGCATCGGCAGGGGTGTCGCGGATGACGCGAGCGAGAAACGGGTCGACGAGGGCGCTGCCGCCCAGGCCCAGGTTGCACAGTTCGACACCACCTGCCGTTCGCGCGGCGACCACTGGCCAGATCTCGGTCGGGGCGAGGGCGTTGGACCCGTGGCTGATGGAACTGCCGTGGTGTACCCAGACCGGGCGCAGACTGTGCTCGGGGACGACAGGCTCGTCGGTGAGGAGGTCGATGAGCTCCACGGTTTCATTGTGCGGCAGCCACATCTCAACCTGCTTGTTGCCCGGGTGCAGGTCCGCTATCACGGTGCGATGTGCCGGGCCCGGGTGAGCGCTTGAGGTTCCGGTCTGCAAGTCGATCTCGTTGCGGTCGCCCCCGGTGAGTTCGTCCCGCGTGTGCAGGACGCCGTCGATGAAGACATCGATACGCCCGCGCGCGCGGTCGGCGCCACGATAGGTGATCCGCACCGGATGGGTGGCGAGTTCGATACGTGAAGCGGTTGTGCTGAAGATCAAGCGGGCCCCGGAGGGCTGGGCTTGCATCGCGAGTAGTTGAGGATCGGGAAACTGTTGACGGACCCACGTGGGCAGTCGGTGCGGCGTGATGCCGCGCGGTGTCGGCTCAAGCTCGGCGACTCCGTGGACAAGGTCGTTGGTGAGCGGGGTGGCGATCATGAGCGGACTCCTTTCGCAGGCCAGGTGTGCAATGCGCGGTCGAGGGCGTCGATCGTGACCGTCCAGGATTCCTCTTCAGCTTCTGAGCGGTGTCCGAAGGCGTCGACTCGACTGAGTGTGAGGAAGCCGTTGATCGTCGCACCGATGAGACGCGCGGCGTGGATGAGAGCATCGGAGGGGACGGGATATCCCCTCACGACCGCGAGAGTGAGGGATGCGACTCGTCCCGCCTCGGGCGATTGGGCGGTCTGCGCTGATGCGCGGCGTTCGATTGCGGCCCACGCGCCGGGGCGCTCGCGGGAGTAGGCGCGGTGGGCGTCAGCGAGCCCGCGGAGAGCCTCACTCCCAGCGCACCCTGCGACGCCGGCACTGATGCGCGAGCTGAGTTCGCCGAGAGCGAGCCGCTGGATCCCATCCAGGAGTGCCTCTCGCCCCCGCACGTGCTCGTAGAGACTGGCTGGTTGCACGCCGAGAAGTCGGGCAACGGCCGAGACTGTCACGGCAGCAAAGCCCTCCCGGTCCGCGAGACCCGCAGCCGCTTCGAGGACGGTGTGTTCGTTGAGATTCGCGCGGGGCATGAATGAGATCCTACGCCCATTAGGCCAAAACCTAAACTTTGTAGGCAAAGGCGATCAGCGCAGTGACGCCGCACCTGTTCGCACTGGGCCCGGCTGCCGCTCCTGGCGCCCCATCGCGCCAAGGGCCGAGCTCGCCCATGATCACTGGCGGTGAGTGGCACCGCCGTCCACGTGCAGCACCTGGCCGGTGATGTGCCCGGCGCGGGGTGAGGCGAGGAACCCGACGGCGGCAGCGATGTCGTCCGGGCGGCCCGGGCGTTTGGTCATCGTGGCCGCGACGAGTCGCTCGTGTCGTTCGTCGGTCATGGAGTCGCCGAAGAACTCGGTCTCGGCAACGAAGCCCGGAGCCACGACATTTGCGGTGACACCTCGCGGACCGAGCTGGCGAGCCAGTCCCACCACCCACGACTCCAGCGCGGCTTTCGCGCCACCGTAGGAACCGCTGCCCTGGGCGCCGGCGATCGAACCGATCACGACGAGGCGCCCGTCCTTGGCCAGGCGGTCGGTCAGAGATGTCACGGGCACGACGGCGGTCAGCACGTTGCGGGCGAAGGTTGCCATCCAGACGGCGGCGGTCTTTCGTGCTGCCATCTCGGCGGGATTGAGTCGCTCCACCTCTTCGCTGATGGAGGACTCGTCCGGCGACGAGGGAATTCCGCCGGCGTTGGCGACCAGCACGTCGATCTGTTCGGGAAGGGAGGCGCCAAGCTGCGCCACCGCTGCCGGGTCTTCAAGATCGGCGACGGCGGCACGAACGCCGAGATCGGTGGCCGCCTGTTCGAGGACGTCTGCGCGCCTCCCGATGATCGTGACGTCATGGCCGCTTGCGCTGAGATCGGCAGCGATCGCGCGGCCGATGCCCGTACCGCCACCGGTGACGACGGCGGTGCGTCTGACTTCTGGCATCTCTCCTCCTTTAGGGCTAAAGTAGTTCCATGATGGCACATGAAGAGCCGGTTCGCGACGCCGTCGATGAGATCGCGCAGGCGTGGCGCCGGGAGCTCCCCGGTGCTCCGGTGGAGTCGATCGGGGTGATCACACGGATCTGGCGGATCGCGCATCTGCTGGAGGCCGATCGGCGCAGGACCATGCAACGTCTGGGCATGGAGGTGTCCACCCGCAGTCTGCTCGCCACGCTACGCCGAGCGGGAGAGCCGTATGCTCTTGCCCCCTCCGAGATTGCTCGACGGTCCGGGGTCAGCCCCGGTGCGGTGTCCCAGTGGGTGTCGCGGGCTGAGCGGGACGGGTGGGTGGTGCGTCGGCGCGGCGGCGGGTCTGACGGCCGTGCGGTCGAGGTGGCGCTCACCGACGCGGGGAGAACGCGCATCGATGAGGTGGTCGGTGAGTTGCTCGAGCACGAGGCAGGACTGGTGGCGGGCCTCGACGACGAGGAAGTGGCACAGCTTGGCGGACTGCTCCGGACGCTGATGGCGGGGCTCGGGAAGAGAGCGGGAGAACAGGAAACGTCTCCCGAACTGCCCTCGGATGGTCCCGTGCATCGGCGAAGTGGCGGCAGCTAGAGTGCTGCGATGTCGATCGCAGCGCCAACACCGTGTGACATCCGCGCTTACCGAGGCCCTGATGACGCCACAGCGACTTTCGACGTCTTCCAAGCCGCGATTCGCCAGACGGCCGCTTCGGTCTATGCACCTGACCAGGTGGAGGCCTGGGCCGGGCCCGCTCGCACTGACCTGACCACCTGGGACATGCGGCGGCGAAAAGCGGCGACACTCGTGGCAGAGGTCGAAGGCGTCGTCGTGGGATTCGCGGACCTGACGCCGGACGGGTTGGTCGACATGGTGTTCGTCCATCCACGAGCTGGAGGCAGGGGCATCGCCCGCGCCCTCCTGACTGCTGTCATGCACGACGCGCGTGCCTGGGGCCTGACCGAACTACGGACCTTTGCCAGCCGGAGCGCGCAGCCGGCGTTCGAACGCCTCGGATTCGTTGTGGTGGCCGATCGCCCGGACAATATGGTCCGTGGAGTTGCCGTTCCGAACGCAGAAATGCGCCGGTACCTCGCCTAGTCCCTCAGCGCCAGCCGAGCGCAGGCGCGACGTGCGTGAGGATGGACTCGAGGACGTGAGCGTTGTAGTCCACGCCCAGCTGGTTGGGCACCGTCAGCAGCAGTGTGTCCGCCGCGGCGATTGCCTCGTCGCCCCGGAGCTGCTCGACGAGCGCCTCGGGTTCGTCGGCGTACGAGCGACCGAATACTGATCGCGTGCTGTCGATGTACCCGAACTGATCGTCGCGGTCCCCGCTGCCGAGGAAGTAGCGCCGATCCCGATCGTCGACGATCGCGAAGATCGACCGCGACACCGACACCCGCGGCTCGACACCGTGATCGTGCTGGGCCCACTCCGTACGGAATGCTTCGATCTGCTGGCGCTGCTGCACGTGAAAGGGCTTGCCGGACTCGTCGTCCTTGAGGGTCGAGGACATGAGATTCATGCCCTGCTGCGCTGCCCACCGTGCCGTTGCATCGGAGCCTGCGCCCCACCAGATGCGCTGGCGTAGGCCCTCCGAGTACGGCTCGATGCGCAGCATCCCCGGAGGGTTCGGGAACATCGGCCGGGGATTCGGCTGGGCGAACTGCTTGCCCGAGATCATCTCCAGTGCCACCTCGGCGTTCTTGCGGGCCATATCCGCGTCGGACTCGCCTTCGGCGGGCTCGTGGCCGAAGTAGCGCCACCCGTCGATCACCTGCTCCGGTGACCCCCGTGAGATCCCGAGTTGGAGTCTGCCCCCGGCGATCAGGTCCGCCGCTCCGGCGTCCTCAGCGAAAGCCAACGGGTTGGTGTAGCGCATATCAATGACGCCCGTGCCGAGCTCGATGCGGCTCGTCTTCGCGCCCGCCGCGCTCAGTAGCGGGAACGGCGAGCCGAGTTGCCGAGCGAAGTGGTGCACGCGGAAGTACGCGCCGTCCGCGCCGAGCTCCTCGGCGGCGATCGCCAGGTCGATGCTCTGCAGCAGAGCGTCAGCTGCGGTCTGGGTGGCGGAGGTGGGATGCGGATTCCAATGCCCGAAGGAGAGGAAGCCGATGTTCTTTCGCGCGCTCACCTGCTCCACAACCATGCGGCGGGTAGCGCTATTCCGCCGACCCAGTGATCCAGAACGGGGCTGGGGAGAGCCCGCGCCCTCACCCAGCCCGTTCAGCGAGCCGGCTCAGCCGATCGCCGCCCGTAGTCCATCGACCAGCGGCGTCGTCGGACGGCCGATGAGGCGGGCCAGGTCACCGGTCACCTCGGCGAGGAGGCCCGCCTTGATGTTCTGATCGAGCGCGACGACGAAGCCGGCGGTTCCTTCGTCGAGTCCGGCCTCGCGCAGAGTCGCCTCATGCTCGGCGGGGCTCAGGTCCCGGAATGTCACCTCCCGGCCCACGACGGCGGAGGTCGCCTCGGCGAGATCGGTGTGCGTCCATGCCACGTCACCAGTGAGTTCATAGATGGCGTCGTCGTGCCCGTCAGTGGTCAGCGCCGCTGCTGCCGCCTCGGCGAAGTCCTTGCGGGAGGCGCTCGCGACCCGTCCCTCACCCACTGATCCCACCAACTCGCCGGTCTCGCGAGCCCGTGCGACGGCGTCGGTGTAGTTCTCGGTGTACCAGTTGTTCCGCAGGATCGTGGTGGTCACGGGTGCGGCGGCGAGCATCTCCTCGGTGGCCTTGTGCTCGGGTGCGAGCACGAGAGCGGAGGTGTCCGCGTGCGGGGCCGAGGTGTAGACGATCCGCTGCACGCCGGCGGCGACGGCAGCGTCGACGACGTTGCGGTGCTGACGTGCTCGCTCACCTACGGCATCGCTGGAGACCAGCAGTAGCGTCTCGACCCCGGTGAACGCCGTGCTCAGCGTGGACGGGTCGTCGTAGTCGGCCGCGCGGGTCTGCACACCGGCGCCGGCGAGGTCAGCGACCGCCTCGAGCCTGCGGGAGGTGGCGACGACCTGATCGGCGGGGACGCCGCGATCGAGCAGGGCGAGGACGGTGAGACGGCCGAGGTGGCCGGATGCTCCGGTGACGGCGAGGGACATGGACTTCTCCTTGGGTTGGTGGATGTCGTGACCATCAACAGGCTCGGTACTCGTCAACTTCCCAGACGCAGGTACCCACTTTCTAGTAAGGTACTGTCATGAAGGTAAGTTCCCAGGTCATACCGGACATCCTGGATCTCAGTTCCGGAACCTACACCGAGAACTGCCCCACTCGGGTGGTGCTGGACCACGTCACCAGCAAGTGGGGTGTACTGGTGCTGGTCGCTCTGACAGGCGGCCGATTGCGCTGGGGTGAGTTGCGCCGCGCCGTCGACGGGATCAGCGAGAAGATGCTCGCCCAGACCTTGCGCACCCTCGAGCGCGACGGACTGGTCCACCGGGAGGCTCAGCCCACGATCCCGCCCCGCGTCGACTACGAGCTCACGCCGCTGGGACACGAGCTCGCTGGCCACCTCACGCCGTTGCTGCGGTGGATCGCCGGCCACGCCGAGGAGATGCTCGCTGACGGGTGAGCCTGCCGCGCCACGAGGGTGGCATGGGTGTCGAGAATCGCCGAGGTATCGACACTCACCGCACCGTCGTGAACTCGATCCCGCGAGTCATGTGCCGTCCTACAGCGATCTCAGTACCTCAGGGTCGGCACACCCCGCCGCGAACCCATCGATGCGGCGGCGTAGGTCCCGCCCGAGGGCCGAGGTGCCGATCTGCTCGGCGAGCGGAGCAAGCCAACGTGGCCGGCACCGGAAGTTGTACTTCCACACGGCCCGCGTTCCGCCGTCGATGGCCTCGAACCGCCAGCCGGCAGCGAGCATCTCGAAGAACCACGGCCCGTCCACCATCCGCATTCCCGCATTCCGCGGCGGGGCGTAGGAGACGTACTCGCTCACCATCCGCAGCCCGCTACGGTGCACGGTCAGCGTCCGTACGCCCTTGGCGGGCGCCGTGGCGCCGTCGAGGAACCCCTGACGGCGGATGAACGGGTCCCAGCGCAGTCGTACCTCTCCCGTGGTCTGGGAGACGGCGAACGCTGTCGCAGGGTCGACCTCGACGGTCACCTCCGCCTCCACCATGGGCATGGAGGCAGTCTGCCAGCCGCCGCCCCGACGTGCGCGAGGGGCAGTGGGTGCCTGCCCCCGATCCGGAAATCCCTCGTCGATCTGGCGGTTGCGTCGGGATGGCAACCGCCAGATCGACGTGGGATTTCGGGAGGGAGGAGCCACATCGACGTGGGATTTCTGGATTAGGGTCGCCGGGTGAGTGAACCGCCTCCGCTGCTGCTCCGGCGCGTGCGCCGCCCGGGCAGCGACGACCTGCTGGATGTGCTGATCGCCGACGGTCGGGTTGCCCGGATCACCCCGACCGGCACCGTGTATTCCAGCATCGCCGGCACGCACGCCGAGCCGACTGCCGCCGCACTGCCAACGGCCGAGCAGATCGACGCCGACGGTGCTGTGCTCCTGCCCGGGCTGTGGGACTCGCACGTGCACTTCCGGCAGTGGGCGCTGCGGCGTGAGCGCCTCGACCTCACCCGCGCCGAGTCCGCACACGACCTGCTGCAGATCGTGCGCGCGGCCGCTGACGATTCGAAAGCCTCGGGCCCGCTCGTCGGTTACGGTTTCCGGGATGCGACCTGGCCGCAGCCACCGACCCAGGAGTCGCTCGACCAGGCAGCAGGGGGCCGGCCCGTAGTGCTGATTGCCTGGGATCTGCACTGCGCCTGGCTGTCCACCCCGGCCGCGCGGTGGCTCGGCGTGCACCCCGATCCCGACGGCGTGGTCCGCGAGGCCGAGTGGTTCGCCACCTCCCGCAGTCTTGACTCACACACCGAGCACCTGGAGCGAACCGATGCCGGAGCACTGCGCCGCGCCGCCGACGCAGCCGCAGCACGCGGCGTCGTCGGCATCGTCGATCTGGAGATGGCCGACAACCTCGCCACCTGGCCGGGCCGGATCATGGCCGGCGTGCGCTCGCTCCGGGTCCGCGCCGGCTTCTACCCTGACCGTCTCGACGATGTCATCGACGCCGGCCTGCGCACCGGCGAGATTCTCCCCGGCACCGACGGCCTGGTCACCGTCGGACCGCTGAAGATCATCGCCGACGGCTCGCTCAACACCAGGACGGCGTACTGCCGGCACCCGTACGCCGGTCACCTGGCCGAACCGCACCTCGCCGGGGACGTCCCGGGCGAGCACGGCCACCTCGAGTACGACGTCGACGCCCTGACCGGTCTCATCTCCCGCGCCGGCCGGGCAGGTCTGGGTACTGCCGTGCACGCCATCGGCGACGCAGCCGTGACGGCAGCCCTGGACGCCTACGCGAACGCACGCTCCGCCGTCGGGGATCCCGGCCTGCCGGCTACGATCGAGCACGCCCAGCTCGTGCACCCCACGGACCTGCCCCGGTTCGCCCAGTTGGGGGTCACCGCCAGTGTGCAGCCCGAGCACGCGATGGACGATCGCGACATCGCCGAGGAGTACTGGCCTGACCAGACCGGGCGAGCATTCGCGCTGCGATCGCTGTTGGACGCCGGGGCCGGGCTGAGACTGGGTTCCGACGCGCCGGTGGCACCGCTGGACCCGTGGGCTGCGATCGCCGCCGCGGTGACCCGTAGCCGGGACGGTCGCGCCCCGTGGCACCCGGAGCAGCGGATCAGCGCCCGGGAGGCGCTGCGTGCGTCGACGGGGCGCGCGCGACTCGACCTACGGGCGGGAGATCCCGCAGACCTGGTGCTCGTGGCCGAGGATCCGCTGCGTGCCGACCCGGACGCGCTGCGCCGTCCGGACGTCCTCGCCACCCTGCTCGGCGGACGGTGGACACACCGCGCACTGTGAGTCGCCCCTCGCTACTGTCGACGGCGAGCCGAACCGCGCGAGAAAGGGCACCATGGACGAGCTGCTGCTGATCACACCGACCGAAGCGCTGGCGGTGGTGGCGGGGACGGTGGGGATGTATGTCGCGATGGTCGTCCTGGTCAAGGTGCTCGGACAGCGCATGCTCGCCACGATGTCCAGCTATGACCTTGCTGCCGTGGTCGCCTTCGGCGCGATCATCGGCCGCGCCAGTCTGGGTGAGGTGCCCCGGCTGGCAGCGGGTGTGCTCGCGCTGGCCACCCTGATCCTGCTGCAGGCGGTCGCGGGGATGATCCGGGTGACCCGCTCGGGCAATCATGCCGTCGCCGTTCCACCGGTGGTGCTGATGGCCGGGTCGACGGTGATCGAGGAGAACATGAAGCGTTGCCACGTGGTCCAGCACGAGCTCGCGTCCCGGTTGCGGCAGGCGGGCATCCGACACCGCGGTGAAGTGGCGGCGGTCATCTTCGAGCCTTCCGGTGCGATCAGCGTGCTGCGCCGGGGGGACGGGATCGAGCCCCAGCTGCTGGAGGGGGTACGAGGGGCCGATCTGGTACCGCGGGAGCTGCTGCGCTGACCAGGCCCTCTGCCACCGCGGACCGCCAACCTGTCCTAGGCTCTCCGGTATGCACCAGGGGTTCAGGCTCGTGGCCGCCGGAGCCGCGATAGCGATGGGGGCGGCGGTGGTCACCGCGTGCTCGGTGATCGGGATCGAGCAGCAGGAACCGATCACGTGCGAGGGGGAGTCGCCTCCCGCGACGGCACCTGGCGAGTCGTTCCCGTTGCTCACCATCGCGCAGGGTGAGAGCCCGTGGGCGCTGGTGACCGTCGTCTACGCCGACGGCGTGGTGGTCCAGGCCGAGAATGGTTCCAGCGTGGTGGAGCCGGTGACTGAGAGCGCCGGCGAGAGCCCAGACGACAGTGCCGATAGCCCCGGCAGCGCCGGCCCGGATGACTCGGCTGGGCCCTGGCGGACCGGCTACCTGCTCCCGTGCGCGGTCTCCGAGTTGCGGGAGGTGGCCGAGCGGGCGCTCTTCGGTGGCCCCGAGTTCGGCCGCATCGATCGCCCCGACCTGGACTGGACCTACCTGCGCTACGACAACGGGGTCTCCACCGCCTCAGCCGAGGTGCACGGCCATGGCACTGGGTTCTCCGACGGTCTGAGTTGGTCCGAGCGTCGCGCCCGCGACGTGCTGCGGGAGGTCAGCGACCTACTTCGCGTCAACATCGTCTCCACCGGCGAAGCCGTGCCTATCGCTGCCGTCCAGCTGGATGGTGAGATCCCCGACGGCGCAGCCCTCCCCTCCACGTGGCCCGGGCCACCCGCTGCCGAGGTGCTCGGGGAGGACGGGTGCGGGGTGCTGCCCGAGGACGTCGCCGAGGAGACGTTCCGGTACGGGGCCGAGCAGGGTCTGGGCGACGCGGGAGCCGCACTGAACCTGCGGGCGCTGCCCCCCGGTGTGGCCGGCTGCGAGTGATCGTCGGCGGACGACGTCCGGGCAGGTGCCGGTGCGTGAGCAGGCACACACGGGCACCGCTGCCCATTCCCGCCGCGCGGCGCCGCACCTAGCGTCGACGGTGTGAGCCGGGGAGGTCCCGGCACGAGGGAGAACACCGTTGAAGAACGTCACCACGATCCGGGTCCGTCACGCTGCTGCCGCAGCCGGAATGGGACTGCTGCTGGCTCTGACTGCCTGCAGTGAGCCCGCGAGCGAGGACGCTGCGGCCACCGGTTCCGAGGAGAGCGGTACCGAAGTAGCCGCCGAGGACGGCGAGGACACGGCTACCGAGGAGAGCGGCGGGGCCGAGGACGAAGAGGCTGAGGGCGAGGTCGCTGAGGACAGTGACGAGCAGGAGCAGCCCAGTGGCGATGTCGTGGCCCCCGCCGAGGACTTCGACCCGTGCACTGTGGTCTCCGCGGAGCAGGCCGGCGATGCTGTCGGGTTCGCCGTCGGGGAGGGGGAGTCGGACGAGCTGATGGGATCGCAGACCTGCACGTTCACCTCCAGCGAGGGCCTCGCCGCGAGCGTGCTCGTGCAGTGGATCCCTGTCGAGGATGACTTCGACGCCACGGTCGACTCGGCGACGAGCGCCTACGACGACATCAGCGAACCGGAAGACGTAGTGGTGGCGGGAACCGAGCGGGCAGTTGCCCTGACCGGGGAGACCATGAGCATGCCGGCGGCGGTGGTGCTCTCGCAGGTCGACGGAGGCTTCTTCCAGGTGCTGGTGATCGGTGAGGATGGCCAGACCGAGCAGGCCGTGGCCCTCACCGAACTCACCGTGAGCCAGGTCTGAGGAACCGTGACGGCACCGGTGGGGGAGGCGCTCGCGTCAGCGGACGCCAGCACCTCCCCCACGGCGCTCATGACCGCTTGACCAGCTCGTAGGCATCGAGTGCAGCTCGCCGGCTCTCGGCCAGATCCACGATGGGCTCGGGATAGTCCCCCGTCTGTGCTTCCGGCACCCAACGCCGCACGTAGGCCCCGCCCGGGTCGAACTTCTGCGCTTGGGTGAGTGGGTTGAAGATGCGGAAGTACGGGGCGGCGTCCGCCCCGGATCCTGCGACCCACTGCCAGTTGCCCGGATTGTTCGCCTCGTCGGCGTCGACGAGCGTGTCCCAGAACCACTGTTCCCCGATGCGCCAATCCACCAGCAGGTTCTTCACCAGGAACGAGGCGGTGACCATCCGCACGCGATTGTGCATGGAGCCGGTGTGCCACAGCTCTCGCATTCCCGCGTCGACCAGCGGGATCCCGGTGTGGCCATAGCGCCACCGGTTCAGTTCCTCCTCGGGTGCCTCGCCCCAGGGGAAGGCGTCGAACTGGCGCCGGACGTTCACCTGGGCCAGGTCCTCGGCGTGGAAGGCGACGTGATGGTGGAACTCGCGCCAGCCCACCTCACTGAGGAACTTTCCCTGGTTCTGCCGTGCGCCGTCGGGAAGATCCTGGTGCAGGCGATGCCAGATCTGGAACGGGCTGATCTCCCCGAACGCCAGCGAGGGGGACAGGCGGGAGGTGACCTCAGCGGCCGGTTCATCGCGCCGGTGGTACTCGGCCAGCGCGCCGGTGGCGAACTCCTCCAGCCGGCGCGCGGCGTCCACCTCGCCCGGCTCCCAGGTCTCGCGGAGCCCTCCCGCCCAGTCCGGCCGCGTCGGCAGGAGGCCCCAGTCCTGGAGGTCATCGGTGGCGGGCCCGGTGGACGGTGCGGGAATCTCCGCTGGTTCCGGCAGCGGACCCCGCGGCTCCGGCCCCGCGAGGAACGCCCTCCAGAACGGGGTGAACACCTGGTAGGGCTTTCCCTCGCCGGTACGGATCGTCCACGGCTCACTGAGCAGATTCGCGGCGAAGCTCTCGACCTCCACGCCCCCGGCGCGCAGCCCGTCCTTCAACACGGCGTCGGCGTGGCGCCCGTGGCCGTACCGCCGGTTCCAGAACACCCGGGTGGCTCCGGCCTCGCCGACGACGTCTCGCACCTGCTCGGGTCCGTTCCCCCGCCGTAGCACCAGCGTTCCGCCACGGTCCGCCAGGCGGTCCGCGAGCTGGGCCAGGCTGTGGTGCAACCACCAGCGGGAGGCTCCGCCCAGCGGCCGGACGCCCGGCGTATGCTCCTCCAGCACATAGACCGCGATCACGGGTGCTCCGCGCTCGGCAGCGGCGAGCAGCGCCGGGTTGTCCGCGAGTCGGAGGTCGCGGCGCAACCAGACCACGGTGGGGGAATCCATGCGGAACCTTCCGCTCGGGGCGCGCCGACCTGCGGGTGGCGCGGATACGGAATCACCCTAAGCACACATGCGTTGTGGCGAGCATGAGACTTCACGGAGAGTACGAGCCCAGCACCACCGCGTGGGTGCGCGAGCAGGTCGAGGCCTACGAGGCCAGCGGAGGGCAGGAGGCGAATACCCTGAGGGGGCGCCCGGAGTGGCCGATCGTGGTGGTCACCTCGCGTGGGGCCCGATCCGGGAAACTCCGCAAGAACCCGGTGATGCGTGTGGAGTCCGGCGGTGTCTATGCCGCGGTCGCCTCCAAGGGCGGTGCTCCCGAGCACCCGGTCTGGTACTACAACTTCCTCGCCGACCCGGTGGTCGAGGTGCAGGACGGAGCTGAGCCGCGGCTGTACCGCGCACGGCTCGCAGAAGGTGCTGAGCGCGAGGAGTGGTGGCAGCGGTCGGTGGCCCTGTACGCCCCCTATGCGGAGTACCAGGAGAAGACGGACCGGCTGATCCCGGTGTTCCTGCTGGAGCCGATCGACGAGTAGGAGCGCTGAGGCGGGTGTGACACGGGTACGTCGGTCTGCAACAGCGGAGTGCCGCAGACCGGCGTACCCGTGTCGGCCCGGTCAGCGAGCGGCGGTGCGCATCACCAGGGCGAGGGAGATCGCTCCGGGATCCGGGTGCCCGATGCTCCGCTCGGCCAGTGGCCGGGCGCGCCCGATGCGCGGGGTGAGGTCCGCCGTCGCATCCGCCTCCGTGGTGGCGACCTGGGCGGCGGCAGCCCACGCCTGCGCCAGCTCGCCCTCGTCCTGCTCGAGCGCCTCGGTGAAGGGGATCAGTGCATCCAACAGCGTCTTGTCCCCTCGTTCGGCCTTGCCGTAGGAGAGGATGTGCTCCAGCGCCGCGCGTACCGCTGCGCGCACCTGGGCCCCGGTGACGGCGGAGTCGTCCGTCAGCTCACCCGCTGCGGCCCGTAGCCCCGCACCCCACAGGGCACCGGAGGTGCCGCCGGCGCGATCACCCCAGGCGTCCCCGGCGGCCGCCAGGGCGGACGCGGCCCCGGCCCTAGCCTCGACGGCTTCGGTGAGAGCCTTCAGAGCAGCGTCGGCACCGCTGGTCATGCCGCGTCCATGGTCGCCGTCGCCGGCAATCGAGTCCAGCTTGCCGAGTTCGGTCTCGTGCTCGTGCAGGGCCGCTGCCACACGCTGGCCGATCGCCAGTAGTGCCCGCGCGCTCGCCTGGGACTCGGTAGTGGACTCCGGGTAGGTGACGGTAGTGGCGTCCTCGATCGCGGCAGGGTCGCGGCGGGTGGTGGTGATGGCGCTGCCACGTCGGAACGCGGGCGTCTGGGCGGGAGCCACCCAGAGCTTCTCCAACTCCTCGTCCAGCCAGAACAGGGTGAGGGAGACCCCGGCCATGTCCAGGCTGGTGATGAGCTCACCGACCTCGGGTGCCACGATCTGGACGCCCGCGTCCTCCAGGAGCGGGGCGATGTCGTTCCACAGCACGAACATCTCTTCGTACTTGGTCCCCCCGAGGCCGTTCACCAAGACGGCAGCCCGGCGTGCGCCGTCGGGACGTTCGGTCAGGACCTTCTCCACGAGCATGCGGGCCAGGTCCGCTGCAGGCAGCACGTCCTCCTCGGCGATGCCCGGCTCGCCGTGGACACCCATGCCGACGCCCATCCGCCCCTTCGGCACCGTGAACAACGGGTCCGGATCGCCCGGAAGAGTGCAGCCGGCGAAGGCGACCGCGAACGAGTAGGTGGCATCGTTCGCGCGCTGGGCCACCTCCACCACACCGTCCAGGTCGTAGCCGGCTTCCGCAGCGGCTCCGGCGATCTTGAAGACCACGAGGTCACCGGTGGTGCCGCGGCGCTTGTGCCGCTCCTCGGCGCTCGCGGAGGTGATGTCGTCGGCCACCACCACGGTGCGGGTGGGGATACCCTCGGCGTTCAGGCGCTCCTGGGCGAGGTCGAAGTTCAGCACATCCCCGGCGTAGTTGCCGTAGGAGAGGAACACCCCGCCTCCGCGCTGGGCGGCCTTGGCCACAGCGTGCACCTGCTGAGCGGACGGGGAGGCGAAGACGTTGCCCACGACGGCGCCGTCGGCCATACCAGGACCCACCCAGCCGGCGAAGGCCGGGTAGTGGCCGCTGCCGCCGCCGATGACGACGGCGACCTTGCCCTCCGGTGTGTCGGTCGCGCGCACGCACCCACCGGTGACGGGTTGCACGGTGTCGGCGTGCAACCGGCAGAAGCCGGAGAGCATCTCCTGGGCGAACTGGGTGGGATCGTTGAACACCGTTGTCATCGCAGACTCCTCGAGGTCGCGCCAGCTTCGATCGGGCGACGTCTGGGGTCGGGCGACGGCGCCACGTTCAGTCGTTCGTGTGAACGCTCTCAATCCTGCCGTGTTCGGGCGCCCGTCCGCCAGGCGGTACTCATGCTGAGACAGTGGGGGCACGAGCGCCTGCTCGGTCACTAGAAGAGGAAATACAGACCGTACGTGGCGAGGGCGATCACCGAAGAGGCGAGCGAGGCAAGTCCGAGCGCGAGCCCGGCCGCGGCTGCCATCCGCGGCGAGCCGGTGCGACGCACCCCGATCGCGCCGCTCACCGTGGCGACCAGCGCCAGTACCGTGACTACCACATTGGTCGGACCGTAGAGGAGCTGGTACAGCGTCGAACTGGCGAGATCGAAGGAGTCCGCGAGCGAGGGGATGAGGTTGCTCAGGCCCTGCTGCACCAAGCCGAGCACCACCACCGCGATCCCAGCCGCCAGCGCGACCTTCCCTGGCGGGTTGCCCTGTCGTGGCACCTGTTCATAGCCGTAGGCGCCTGGCTGACCGGCTCGGTACGGGCCGTCGGGGTGATGGCCCGCGCCGTCGGTGGGCTCGGAGGGGTGCGGTGAGGCTGGCGTCGACATGGCCGTAGTCTGCTCCCTGCTGGTGTGCCTGGTCGAGGGTCGTGCCTGGGCAGAGGTACCCGTCAGGCTTGCGGCACCCGTCGCGTCGGTGCGCGGCGGGCCGGGTGCGTCACCGGCAGCACACCCGTGGGGGCGGGGATCGCGAGGCGGACAGGCTCCTCTCCGGACAGTTCGACCGGTTCCCCGTGGTGAGAGGTGCGCAGCGACTCACCCTCGACCAGCCGGTAGGTCGCGGTGTCGGTGCCGTCCTCGCGGCGAACGTCCACCTCGACCACCGCACCGTTCCACCGGATGCGGAAACGCAGGCGGGTCAGCTCGTTCGGCAGCCGGGGCGCGAAGGTCACATGCCCGCCGTGGTCGCGCATACCGCCGAACCCGGAGACGGCGACCTGCCACGATCCGCCCATCGAGGCGATGTGCAGACCGTCGTCGACGTTGCCGTGCAGATCGCCTAGGTCCACCAGTGCCACCTCGGCCCAGTAGTCGTAAGCGAGTTCCAGGTGGCCCGTCTCGGCTGCCAGCACTGCCTGTGTGGCTGCGGACAGCGAGGAGTCGCGGACAGTCCGGGCCTCGTAGTAGGCGAAGTTCCGTGCCTTCTGCTCCGGAGTGAACAGGTCCCCTCGCAGTTGCATCGCCAGCACGAGGTCGGCCTGCTTGATCACCTGCTTGCGGTAGATCTGGAAGTAGGGGAAGTTCAGCAGCAGCGGGTAGAACTCATCCGATGTGCCCTCGAAGTCCCACTCGTCCCGCCGGGTGAATCCCTCCGACTGGGCGTGAACCTGCAGTTCGTCGTCGTAGGGGATCGCCATGGCAGCAGCCGCGCGTCGCCACCCGGCCACTTCCTCCTCGGTCACCCCGAGTCCGGCGGCGCTCTCCGGGTTGCGCTCGCACGCGGCGGCGGCAGCGGTGAAGTTCGCCTGTGCCGTGACGTTCGTGTACAGGTTGTCGTCCACGATCGCCGTGTACTCGTCCGGCCCGGTGACCCCATCGATGTGGAATGACCCGTCGGTGTTGAAGTGCCCCAAGGACATCCACAGCCGGGCAGTCTCGGTGAGCAGCTCAGTCCCGGGCCCGCGGTCGAACTCGCAGTCACCCGTCGCGGCCACGTACCGGGCCGTCGCGTCGGCCACCGCAGAGTTGACGTGGAAGGCCGCCGTTCCTGCCGGCCAGTAGCCCGAGCACTCCTTCCCGGTGATCGTGCGCCACGGGAATGCCGCTCCGTGTAGCCCCAGTTCGGTCGCCCGCTCGCGTGCTTGTGGCAGGGTGTCGCGCCGCCACGTGAGGTGGTCGCGGGCCGCCTGTGGCTTGGTGTAGGTCAGCATGGGGAGTGCGAAGAGGTCGGCGTCCCAGAAGGTGTGCCCGTCGTATCCGATGCCGCTGAGCCCCTTGGCGCCCAGACCCTGACCCTCCGCACGGGCCGAGCACTGCAGCACGTGGAACATCGAGATCCGTACCGCCTGCTGCAGCCCGGGATCGCCGTCGATCTCGACGTCGGCGTGTTCCCAGAAGTCGTCGAGGTACGCGCGCTGCTTCGCGGCAAGCTCGTCCCAGCCGATGAGCTTGCCGACGGCCAGCGCTGCCTCGACCTGGTCGCGCAGGGCGGGACCGGACCGGCGGTGCGACCACCCGTAGGCCAGATACTTGACCATCCGCAGCTTCGACCCCTTGGGCAGCTGCGCCGTCACGGTGTAGCGGGCGAGGTCCTTGTCCGCCTCGATCGTGGTCTGTGCGCCCTGGGGAACCTCCAGCACGTGGTCCATGCCGACTGCCATCCGCAACCTGCTGCGCCGGGTCCGGTGCACCAGCACCGCCTGCTGGTCACGTGCCGCGGATGCCTCCGACTTCAGTGGACGTTCGAGCACGGCGGCATCCCGCGGGTCCGAGGAGGGTGCCGCGTTCTGCTCGTTGGCGAGCAGGTCGGAGTAGAGCGCGACATAGACGTTGTCGTCGAGGGCCTCGACCTCATAGTGGATCGCAGCCAGTGACCGGTGCACGAAGGAGACCAGCCGGCGGGAGGTGACCCGCACCGACTGTCCGTTCGGCGACGTCCACTCGGTTTCCCGGTCGAGGGTGCCGGTGCGCAGATCCAGGGCGCGTTCGTGGGAATGGGTGGTCCCGTACCGCAGGTCGAAGGGGGAATCGCCGACGAACAGCCGGATGAGTTTGCCGTCGGTGACGTTCACGACCGTCTCACCGGACTCGGGGAACCCGTAGCCGGACTCGGCGTGCGGCAGGGGACGCTCTTCGTAGAAGCCGTTGATGTACGTCCCGGGCACAGCCCGCGGTTCACCCTCCTCCAGGGTTCCGCGCATGCCGAAGTGCCCGTTCGAGAGGGTGAAGAGCGTTTCGCTCGCCGCGATCTCGTCCGGCATCAAGCCCGAGCGCGCGAGCTTCCAGGGGTGGATGGCGTAGCCGTGCCGGGAGGTGGCGTAGGTGGTCGAGTCGCCGCTCTCACCGGTGGCGTGCTGGCCGTGTCCGTTGGTCATCAGGACTCCTCGGTGGTCGGGGCGGTGGTGGGTTCCTGCTCCAGCGACGAGCGGTCCGCGAGCAGCTCGCCGAGGTCAGCGACGACGACGTCGGCTCCGGCCTCGGCCAGCGCGTCGGCATGCCCCAGCCGGTCCACTCCGATGACGTAGCCGAAGTCGCCGGCGCGCCCGGCCTGCACCCCTGCGATCGCATCCTCGATCACGACCGCCTCGCGAGGAGCCACGCCGAGTGCCTCGGCGCCGGCGAGGAAGGTGTCCGGTGCCGGTTTGCCGGGCAGGGAGCGTTCCGCGGCGATGACGCCGTCGATGCGCGCGTCGAACATATCGATCAGCCCGGCGGCCGTGAGCACGGCTACCGCGTTCGCGGACGCGGTCACCACTGCCGCGGGAATCCCAGCCGCGCGTACCGCTTCCAGGTAGGCGACTGAACCTGGGAACGTCTCCACGCCGCGCTCGTTGAGGATGCGGCGTACGTCGGCGTCCTTGCGATTGCCGATCCCACAGACCGTCTCGGCCTCCGGCGGGTCGTCGGGCGTTCCCTCCGCGGGGTGGATGCCACGCGAGGCGAGGAAGGTACGCACGCCGTCGTACCGCCGTCGGCCATCGACATGCGCGGCGTAGTCCGCCTCGGTGAACACCGGCAGGCCACGCTCGGCGAGCAGGGCGTCGAATGTCTCCTTCCAGGCAGCGAAGTGCAGTGTCGCGGTGCGGGTCAGTACGCCGTCCAGGTCGAACAGGCAGGCGCGCACGTGAGCGGGCAGACCGAGATCGGCGAGAGTCTGGGGGGAGGCCATGACGAGCACGTTAGTGCCGATGGGTGGGGGCATGTCGAGCGCGGCGGGTCGAGTTTCGTTGATCGTTGCTCTCCCGCAACATCGCGGCCACGCCAGCGGGCGTCCACCGGGGCATCTGTGCCGCTCGCCCACCCCGCCCAGGGGCCGAATGTTCGGCCCCCGAGCCGCTCAGGGGCCGAACTTTCGACCCCTGGAACGGGGAGACCCCGAGTCTTGGGCCCCTTCGCAAGGTTCCGACGGCGGAGGGGCGCCTATGCATGCCAAGCAACCCTCCGCCGTCCACGGGTCAGGACATGCCGGTCACCTTGGCAAGCGCCTCCTCCTGGGCCTTGATGCGCCGATCCTGCTGGATGCCGCGGGCGAGGGCGAACAGCATCGCGAACACCAGGATGAAGATCGGCAGGCCCACCACGGTGATCACCTGCTGTAGAGCGAACAGCCCCGCATCGCCGGCCAGCACGATCAGCGAGGCCGCGAGCACACCCTCGGCGATACCCCAGAACATCCGCTGCCCGACCGGGCCGGAGCCGGCGTCACCTGTGCAGAGCATGTCCACCACCAGGGAGGCGGAGTCGGAGGAGGTCGCGAAGAAGATCGCCACGATGAGCACTGCCAAACCTTGGATGAGTGTGATCACTCCGTCGGGTACGGCGAACTGATCGAAGAAGGTGAACATCGCCAATGGCACGTTGTTCTCGGTGACGACCTTCTGGGTGATCTCACCGCCGCTGCCACCGATGCCGTCGAACTCGAGTGCGGACCAGCCGAAGATCGAGAACCAGATGATCGTGAAGAGTGTCGGAGCCACGAGCACGCCGATGATGTACTCGCGGATGGTGCGTCCCTTGGAGATGCGGGCGAGGAAGATGCCCATGAACGGCGACCAGGTCACGGTCCAGGCCCAGTAGAACACCGTCCAGCCGGCCTGCCAGCCCCAGCCTTCGGGGTCGGTGTAGGGCGCCATCGCGTCGTTCCAGAACGACAGCGGGATCAGTTGCTGCCCGTAGATACCGATGGTCTCGATGATCTGCCGGGCGAGGAAGACTGTGGACCCGAAGATGAACACGAACACCATCAGGCCCACGGCCATGCCGATGTTGATGTTGGAGAGGGTCTTCACGCCCTTGTCCAGGCCGCGCACGATCGAGGTCACGGCCACCGCCGTCAATGTGACGATGATCAGCACCTTCACCCAGACCGCATCCGGCAGCGCGGTCAACTCGGACAGGCCGGCGTTGATCTGGGAGGTGCCCAGGCCGATCGAGACCGCCACACCGAACAAGGTGCCGAGGATGGCGAAGATGTCGATGGTCTTGCCGATCGGGCCGTAGATCTTCTTCTTCAGGAAGGGATAGAACACCGAGCTGACGCGCATGGGCAGCTTGTACCGGTAGACGAAGAAGCCGAACGCCAGCCCGGGCAGGGTGAAGATCGTCCAGGTGTGCAGCCCGAAGTGGTAGAGCGCGAAGGCCATGGCATCCTCGGCGGCCTGCACCGAGTGCGGCTCGACCCCCGCCCGCGGCGGTTGTGCGGCGTGGTAGATGGGCTCGGCCACTCCCCAGAACATCAGGATCGTGCCGATGCCACCGGCGAAGAGCATCGTGAACCACGAGACATTGCTGTACTCGGGCCGGGCATCGTCCGAGCCGAGCCGGATCTTCCCGTACTTGCTGAGCGCCAGGATCACCAGGAACAGCAACCACAGGCTCACCCCCATGATGAAGAACCAGCCGAGGTTGGTCACGATCCAGGAGCGGGCCGCGGTGAAGGCGTCGGCGGTCTGCGACGGCAGGAGCAGCAGCACGATCAGGAAGAAGACCATGCAGGCCGCTGAGACGAAGAAGATCGTCGGGTCCGTCTTCAGCCGCAGGGCAGTGGCCCAGCGTTCCAGTGTTCCGGTCGGTGTGGAGGATCCTTCGGACATGGTGCGCCTTTCGGTCGGCCGACAGCAGCGACGGCCAGGCAGGCGCGAACGTTCTGCCCGCCCTACCGAGCCGATCGATCCGCACCACTGTGGTGCAGATCACGGCCGGCGGCAACCGGAATGGGGCACCAGATGCCACAGGAGTTCTTCACGATCGTGTTCACATTTCTGGAATGCTTGGGAATCACAGCCAAGATCTGATCCAGGCGGAACAGCCGCTCCTCGCCCTGGAGTGGCCGGTGACGGGCGCGCCGGGGTGATGTGACCCTCGCAAGGAGCGGGCGAGTCGATGGAGATGGCGACGCGGTGGTGTGGGTCATCGCGCACATGGAGTCGATGGCCGCCGTCAGACGGCCCGAGTGCCCTCGTTACCGAATGGGTGCCCTTCTACCTGGGTGCTCATGGGACCCTCCTCGCGCGCACCGGACCCCACCGCACTATCGTCACCACCACAGGCGTGAGGAGGTCGCGATGTCAGCACCAGCCGATCCATCCGAGTACGACGAGGTGCAGCTGCTGGAGGAGGATGAGAACCTGCCGCCGCGGCCCGAGGAGGAGGCGGCCGACCTCTTGCGATCCGAGCCTGCGGATCGGACGCCGGACCAGCACTGACCAACCTCACGACTGCAGATCCGCACGCTCGATGTTCAGTTGTGTGCAGATCCGTGCACTCCGGTCGAACGGGTGCCAGAGTCGGTGGCCCGACCTTCTTCGGCAAGGAGATCCCACTGATGTCGATATCCCTGCGCCCCCGACGCCGAACCGCGGCCGTCCTCACTGCGGCGCTGCTCGCAGCGTTCAGTTCACTGGCCCCGACGGCGGCCCAGGCTGCCGAACTCCCAGCCCTCACCAATCCCACCTTCACTGACGTCGGTACGAACGGAGTCCCGGCCGGCTGGGGAACCTGGGCACCTGCGGGCGCCGCCACGGTCACCGTGGACCAGAGCGCCGGCCCCGAGGGTGGCCCTGCGGTCGCGATCGCTTCGGACTCCGGCCCCGACGCCCGCCTCGCTCTCACGCAGCGAATCGACGTCGACTCCTCGACCGCCCGTGAACTCACCTTGACCGGCTGGGTCCGCGGCGATGGTCTCACCGGCGGCTTCAGCATGTTGCGGATCCAGGCCTACGACTCGGCCGGGAATGTGGTCGTGCCCGTCAACTCCGGGCCCTACCTGACCGGCACCTTCGACTGGCGCACCTACTCCACCGACATCGTGTTGCCCGAGAGTGCGGCTCAGCTCTCGGTGGAACCCATCCTCGACCGGGCCGGCGGCACGATCTGGTTCGCCGACCTCTCGATCACCGAGACCGTCGACGAAGGCGCCACCCTCGCCGCCTCGCCGAACGAACGCGGCCCGGTCGAGCTGTCCTGGGCGTTCGAGGAGGTCCAGGCCGACCGCTACGCGGTCCACCGCGCCGAGGGGACCACTCCGCCGACGGCGTCCCCCGAGACTCGCCTCAAGGTCGCCCTGGCGCCCACCACCGCCGACGCCACGGCCGAGCCCGCGACCACCTACACCTACCTCGTGACCGCCCTCGACGCCGAGGGTTCGGTGCTCGCGACCAGCCCGCCTGCGACCACCACTACGGCCAGCACCTTCGCGGACCGGACCGTCCTGAGCCTCGTCACCGCCCTGGCGGGCGAGGACGGCACCCACGTCAGCTGGGCGGTGGCCGACGGCGAGCCCACCGCCGATCTGACCGTCCAGGTCGGCACGTCCAGCCCGACGGCGGTCTCCGGCTATGAAGGCAGCGTCCAGGCGGCTGCCGCGAGCCCAGGCACCGAGGTGGTGTTGCGCTCGGGCGGCACCGAGTTGGCGCGCGGCGAGGTCGGAGCCTCCCAGCATCCGCGTTCGCTCGTGGACGCCGATGTCGCCGCCCGCATCCAGGCTGACCTCGCCGCCGGCGAGCCGACGATCGCCGGTGCCTGGAATGCGCTCATCGCCCGCCTCGACGGCACCGGATCCGCCTACCCGGGCTCGGCCACCGAGCTCTACCGTGCTCGTGACGCAGCCTTCGCCTACGCCGTCACGGGCGAGGACTCCTACGCCCAGGACGCCTACGACGCCGTCATGGCCGGTGCCGATTGGATCGTGGCCCGGGACGTCAACATGGGCCTGGAGCTCGGGCGCGGGGCGCTGAACCTCGCCCCCGCCTACGACCTCGCCCACGCCGGCTGGACCGAGGACCAGCGCGCCGATGTGCGCGACCTCATGACCCGCACCACCGACCTGCTCTCGACCTACCACCACGACACCCTCGATGGCGCCGACCGGGCCTCCAACTGGGTGGCCGTGACCCACGGCACCGAGCTCGCGCTGCTGCTCGCCGCCCGCGGCGACGGTGACTTCGGCACCCACGACGAGCGGATCACCTACCTGATCAACCAGGTGGCGCGGCACCTGCAGGACGGCTACACCGAGACGGGCTGGACCCAGGAGGGCTGGGACTACTTCCACTACGCCCAGCTGTATCTGTTCCCCTCGCTGTTCATGGCCCAGGACTCGGGTGTGCGCGCCCTGGACCCGGTGCTGGCCGAGGTCGACTTCTGGGACCTCGCCCTGCACACGGTCTCCTCGCGCACCGACGGCGACGTCTCCCAGTTCGGTGTCTCGGGCCCCGCGAACCAGGTCAGCGGCACCTTCCCACTGCTGTTCCCGACGGCGCCGGAGGGCGCCCTGCCGGGCCTGAAGCACCTGTATGACCGCGTCCAGGGGGTGGAAGCGGCCGAGCCGCGTTTCGACGACGTGCACAGCATGTTCGCCGTCCTCTACTACCCCTCCGAGGTGAGCAGCGACCCGGCCGATATGAGCGGCGAGGCCGCGCAGCAGGCCGAGCAGGCCCTGCTCGACGACGAGGCAGGCTTCTACGCCTTCCGCTCCGACGTGGCCGGCGCCGACGACACCCTCATCGCCACTTCCAACCGCAACACCCAGCACAAGGGCTGGGCTGCGGCGGAGACATTCGCCCTCTCCTGGATGGGGTACGACACCACGTGGGCAACCCAGGGCGGCAAATCTCATGACCCGCTGCTGTGGAGTAAACCGCTCGTGGACGGCGAGCTGGAGCCGTTCGAGAACCAGTACAACACCGTGCGCGGTGAGGGCGTGAGCCTGGCCTCCCGGGCCTTCGACGGGCAGGGCGGTGGGTACGTCCACCTGGACGGATCGGCCAACTTCGAGGTGACCACGGCCGAGCGCGAGCAGGTGGTCGACCTCGCACCGGGCGGGGACGCCGACGCGATCGTGGCCATCCGCGACACCTTCGCCGACACCACCTCCCACAGTTGGGACTGGCAGCTGCGCCCGGAGGAGTCCGTCACCATTGCCACCTTCCCCGACGGCGCAGCCCATGAACCGTTGTTCACCTTCACCGGGGCCGACGGCGCGACCCTGTCCGGGTTCGTGCCGGACCGGGAGGGCCTGACGGTCGAGGTCATCGACCAGACCCTGCGACTGAGCCGGACCGGTACCGACGCCGAGTTCGGGATCGTGCTCGCCACCTCCGCCGGCAGCCCGCTCGAGGCGGAGCTCCTCGACGGCGAGCTGATCCTCGACGGGCGCATCGTCGACCTGGACGACCTCAGCTCGGTCGAGGCCGGATTCCCGGCGGAGACCGACGACGCGACGCAACCCCCCGCCGTCGGGGTCCTCAGTTCGGACAACGGCTGGGACACCGGTCTGCGCGACGGCGACTACACGGTCTCCATGAACCTGTGGTGGGGCAGCAACGCGAGCCGGGTGCACCTGTACGAGGACGGGACCCTGATCGCCTCCCAGCGCCTCGACGCGGCGAGCCCGGCGGCCCAGGAGGTGGAGTTCGACATCTCCGGCCGCACCGACGGTGAGTACGTCTACACCGCTGAACTCGTCAACAGTGCCGGATCCACCACGACGGCGCCCCTCACCGTTGCCGTGACCGATGCCTCTCCCGGGGTCCCCGTGCTCAGTCACGACAACTGGGACGGCGACGGGTCCTTCACTCTCACCGGCGAGCTGTGGTGGGGGACCAACGCCGACCGCTACCGGCTCTACCAGGGTGAGGAACTCCTCGCCGAGGGCGAGCTTGAGGTGGCGACGCCCGGCCACCAGCGGATGACCCACGCGGTCGACTCGCTCGAGCCGGGACGCTACGTCTACCGCGTGGAGTGGATCAACGACGCGGGATCCACGTCCTCCCGGGAGCTGACCGTGCGCGTGCGCTGACGGGAGCCGGCGGGCACGAGCGGGCACGAGCGGGCACTGACGGGACTGATGGCGGGGCACAATGGGCGTCATGCTCCCGACCGAGCGTCGTGCCCAGCTGCTGCGGGAGCTGCGCGTGCACGGCACCGTGCGCACCGAGGAGTTCGCGATGCGGGTCGGCTCCTCCGGGATGACGGTCCGCCGTGATCTCGCCGACCTCGAGCAGGCGGGCCTGCTGCGTCGGGTCCATGGCGGCGCCGAGGCGCCCGGCGAACCGTCCGCCCCGCGCGGGAGTGCGCCGGTGGCGACGATCGGGATGGTCGTGCCCTCGGCCAGTTACTACTTCCCTGACGTCATCCGCGGCGCGCAGGCGGCGATCACTGCCGCCGGGAGCAGGATGATCCTCGCCGTCTCGGAGTACTCACCCACGCGTGAGCGCGAGCAGATCACCCGGCTGCTGGACCGTGGAGTGGATGGTCTCCTTGTCGCACCTGCCTCGCACGCCACTGAGGACCCGGAGACCTACCGGCTGCTCGCAAGCGCTCCGGCGGCGGTGGTGGTGCTCGAGCGGAGCCTGGATGGCTCGCCATGGCAGGGAGAGCTCGACGTGGTCCGGTGTGACCACGAGGTGGGCGGACAGCGGGCCGCCACGCACCTGCTCGAGACGGGCTGTACCCGGCTGCTGGTGGCTACCCGGAGCGGCCCGACGGCGCCACTGGTCCGAGCCGGTGCGCGCCAGGTCGCACAGTCGGCCGGCCTGGAGGTGGAGGTGCTCACCCTGCCGCCGGCCAACGCACCGGGGGCGGAGTTGCACGAGGCTCTGGCGGCAATCACCGACAGGGCACGCACCGGGGACGTCGACGGAGTGATCGTCGTTCCCGACGAGGTGGCGATCGGTCTGATCGACCTGGCCGACGATGCAGGTCTGGCCGTACCTGGCGACCTGGCTGTTGTCGCCTATGACGACGAGGTGGCGGCCCTGTGTGCGACACCGCTGACTGCCGTCGCACCCCCGCGCCGCGACGCCGGTACGTCCAGCGCCGAACTGTGCCTGGGACGGGTGATGTCGCGGCTGCGGGCCGATGCCCCGAGGGCGTGGTCCAGCCTTGCGCTGTCCCCGGTGTTGCGGGTGCGCGGGACGACGACGAGCTGACAGGGAGGAACGGGGGTTCTGTCTAGCCGTGCAGGACGAAGTGCGGGGACTCGATCTGATTCACGGCGCGGCGGAGGCATCCCGGCGGGCAGAGGAGTGCCGTGCAACGTGGCGCCGAAGCGCGGCACACGGGACTGGGCCCATGGTGAGAGAGCGCTCTCTTGACCGACCCCGGGGTGTCGTCTATGCTGAGAGAGCGCTCTCTCGCGCATCCTGTACACACAAAGGAGTGACCGTGATGCCACGTCGAACTTTGATGGCGCCCGCCATTGGCGCGCTCAGCCTCAGTATTGCTCTCGCTGCGTGCGGTGGCTCGGACGAAGGGACCGGCGAGGAGGCCGACGGCGAGGTCACGCTCACCGTTGCAACCTTCAACGACTTCGGCTATACCGACGAACTGTTCGACCGCTATGAGGCCGAGCACCCAGGCGTGACCATCGTGCACAACCGTGCAGCCACGTCCAACGATGCCCGGGCGAACTTCTTCAGCAAGCTCGGCAGCGGCGGGCTCGCCGATATCGAGGCCGTCGAGGTCGACTGGGTGCCGGAGATCATGGAGTATTCGGACCTGTTGGCCGATCTCAGCGACCCGGAACTCGAGGGCCGATGGCTCGACTGGAAGGTCGAGTCGGCGACCGACGCGGACGGGCGGCTGATCGGCTACGGCACGGACGTCGGCCCGCAGTCGGTGTGCTATCGAGCCGACCTGTTCGCCGAGGCCGGGCTGCCGACTGACCGCGAGGAGGTGGCCGCGCTCCTCGAGGGCGACTGGGACACCTACTTCGAGGTCGGCCACACCTACGTCGAGGCCACCGGCAATCCGTGGTTCGACACGGGAGGCGGCCCATACCAGGCGATGGTCAACCAGATCGCTGCCGCGTACGAGGACCCCGAGACCAACGAGATCATCGTGGCGGACAACGCCGAGGTGCGGGCCGCCTATGACCAGGCGCTCACCGAGGGAGAGACGCTCTCGGCGAATCTCGGTCAATGGGGCGACGACTGGCGCGCCGGTATCGCCAATGGCGCCTTCGCCACCATGCTCTGCCCGGGCTGGATGCTCGGTGTGATCGAGGGCAACGCGGCCGACGTCGAGGGCTGGGACATCGCGAACGTGTTCCCGGGCGGCGGCGGCAACTGGGGTGGCTCCTACCTGACCGTCCCCGGGAGTGGGGCGAACGTGGAAGCGGCTCAGGACCTGGCCGCGTGGCTGACCTCGCCGGAAGCGCAGTTGGAGGCATTCGCCAACGTCGGTGCCTTCCCGAGTCAGCCCGAGACCTATGACAGCGTCGAGTTGCTGGAGTCGACGAATGACTACTTCAACGATGCGCCCATCGGCGAGATCCTCATCGACCGCGCCAACGCCGTGACAGTAGCGCCCTACAAGGGACCGAACTACTTCGCGATCAACGATGCGCTGCATCAGGCGATCACTCGCGTGGAGGATGGCAGCCAAAGTGCCGAGGAGTCCTGGGAGCAGTTCCTCAGCGATGTCGAAACTTTGAACTGAACCCAGTCGAACTCGGCGGAGTCCGGACGCAGTGGGCTCCGCCGAGCGCCATCCCACCATCAGCGAGGAGTTGCCCGTGACCACGATCGACCGCGACACCCCCGTGCTGAGCCTGCGATCTCGGCTCGGTCGCTGGGACGCGAAGCTCTCGCCGTACCTGTACGTCGCCCCGTTCTTCGTGCTGTTCGCGCTGACCGGACTGTTTCCGCTGTTGTACACCGCGTTCGTGGCCACCCAGGACTGGGACCTGATCCGCAACTCCGGCACCTTCGTGGGCCTGCAGAACTTCGCCGATGTGCTCTCGCACCGCCAGTTCTGGATCGCGCTACGCAACACCTTCTCCATCTTCGCGCTCTCGACCATCCCGCAGCTGATCGCCGCCGTGACGATCGCCGCTCTGCTGGATCGCAACCTGCGCGCGAAGACGTTCTGGCGGATGGGAGTGCTGCTGCCGTACGTTGTGGCGCCGGTGGCGGTCGCGCTCATCTTCTCCAACCTGTTCGGCGACGACTACGGCCTCATCAACAACACGCTGCGGGACCTCGGGCTCAATCCGATCGGATGGCACACGGAGCCGCTGGCGAGCCACGTCGCGATCGCGACGATGGTCAACTTCCGGTGGACCGGATACAACACCCTGATCCTGCTCGCGGCGATGCAAGCAGTGCCGCGCGAGCTCTACGAGGCCGCGGCGATCGACGGCGCCGGTCGCCTCCGGCAGTTTCTCACCGTGACGATCCCGCAACTGCGGGCGACCCTGGTCTTCGTGGTCATCACCGCCACCATCGGCGGCCTGCAGGTCTTCGATGAACCACGGATGTTCGACAGCGGTGGGACCGGCGGCCCGGACCAGCAATGGCTGACGGTCACGATGTACCTGTACAACCTGGGTTGGGGGCAGTTCGACTTCGGGCGTGCCGCCTCGGTGGCCTGGATCCTCTTCCTGCTCATCGTCGCCTTCGGCCTGGTGAACCTCGCGATCACCAGCCGCATCGCCTCGACCGAGGGGAGGCGCTCATGAAACGCCGCCGCATCGCACTCGGCGTCGACTCCCGCCCTGGGTGGGTGGTCTACGGCCTGCTCGTCACCGTCCTGGTCGCCTCGGCGTTCCCGTTCTACTGGTCCTTCCTCATCGGCAGCGGTGACGCGAGCAGCGTCAACTCGCCCGACCTGTCGTGGATCCCCGGTGGGAACTTCCTCGCCAATGCCGCGAGCGTCGTCGACAATCCGGCGGTGAACTTCTGGGTCGGTCTGCGCAACAGTGTGATCGTGTCGACCACCGTCTCGGCGAGCGTCGTCTTCCTGTCGACGCTCGCTGGGTACGCGTTCGCGAAGCTGCGCTTCCGAGGCAGCAAGACGCTCTTGGTCTTCACGATTGCGACGATGGCGATCCCCACTCAGTTGGGAGTGGTGCCTCTCTACATCGCGATGGTCGAGCTCGGTTGGACCGGCGAGCTCGGTGCAGTCATCGTCCCCGCGATGACGTCGGCATTCGGGGTGTTCTGGATGACGCAGTACTTGCGTCAATCCCTTCCGGATGAACTGATCGAGGCCGCGCGCGTCGACGGCGCCAGCATGTTCCGGACGTTCCGGCACGTCGGTGCACCCGCAGCACGACCAGCCGCAGCGATGCTCGCGCTCTTCACGTTCATCACGACCTGGACCAACTTCTTCTGGCCGTTCATCGTGCTCGACCGCAACGATCCGACCCTTCCGGTAGCGCTGTCACTGTTGCAGGCCAACTACTTCGTGGACTACTCGATCGTGCTCGCGGGCGCGCTCCTGTCCACGATCCCGCTCATCGCGCTGTTCGTCGTCGGGGGTCGCCAGCTGGTGAGCGGCATCATGGCAGGGGCGGTCAAGGGATGAGGAGGCCCGACGGAGTCCCGGCCGAAATCTCCCACCGCCCCTTCCCACCCGGTTTCGTCATCGGCGCCGCGACGGCGGCCTACCAGATCGAAGGGGCGGTTGCCGAGGATGGGCGCACCCCCTCGATCTGGGATACGTTCAGCCGGGTGCCTGGCGCTGTCGCCGGCGGCGATACCGGCGATGTCGCGTGCGAGCACTACCACCGGTATCGCGAGGACGTCGCGATCATGCGTGAGATCGGGCTGCACGCCTACCGGTTCTCGGTGTCGTGGTCGCGTGTATGCCCCGATGGGGGGCCGGTCAACACCGTGGGCCTGGACTTCTACTCGCGGCTCGTGGATGAACTACTCAGCCACGGCATCATGCCGTGGCTGACGCTGCACCACTGGGATATGCCGCAGGCCCTGGAGGAGCGAGGTGGGTGGACGTCCCGCACTGTGGTCGACCGCTTCGTGGAGTACGCGACCACGGTGCACGACGCACTCGGCGACCGGGTCTCGCACTGGACGACGCACAACGAGCCGTGGTGCTCGGCGTTCCTGGGCTACGTCGGTGGCCAGCACGCACCCGGACGGCGGGAACCGGCCGCAGGGATCGCTGCCGGCCACCACCTGCTGCTCGCCCACGGCGCTTCCGTGACCGAGCTCCGTCGACGGGACCCGTCGCTCTCACTAGGAATCACGCTCAACCTGCAGCCGATCGAGCCTGTGGACGCCACCTCTCCCGGCGACCTGGAGGCCGCGCGCCGCATCGACGGGCAGTTCAACCGCTTCTTCCTCGATCCGCTGCTGCGTGGCCACTACCCGGACGATGTGCTCGAGGACCTGCGGCCCTTCGGCCTGGAGGACCTGATCGCTCCAGGTGACCTCGAGTCGATCTCCGCGCCGATCGATGTGCTCGGCGTCAACTATTACCACGGCGATGCGGTGTCGTACCGCCCGCCGATCGAGCCGCTCGATCGACGGGCACCGACCACGCGCCCGACCGGGACGCCCTACCCGTCGGCCGAGGGTGTCCATGTGCATTCTCGTGGACTACCCCGCACCGCCATGAACTGGGAGATACAACCCGAGGGCCTGACCACCTTGCTGCTCCGCCTGCACGAGGACTACCTGGACGGTAGCTCGACCCGGCTGTGGGTGACCGAGAACGGGGCGGCCTTCCATGACATCCACGACGTCCATCACGACAGCGTGCACGATCCCGAACGTGCCGCCTTCGTGCAGGCTCATCTCGGGGCGGTCCTCGACGCCGTCGACCTCGGTGTGGACGTCGGTGGCTATTTCGCATGGTCCCTGCTCGACAACTTCGAGTGGGCATGGGGGTACGGGCAGCGGTTCGGGCTCGTGCACGTCGACTACGCGACCCAGCGCCGGACGGTGAAGACGAGCGGGGCCACGCTGCGCGACATCATCCACGCGCAGGCACTGATCACCGGCGGCCCCACGGGCGAGCGACCATGACGGGCTGCCGTTCTATGCTGGCGGGATGTCGATGAGTGCCCGGCCGCCTCTGGGTCGACCGACCCTGGAGATGGTCGCCAAGGAGGCCGGGGTGTCCCGAGCCACGGTGAGTAGGGTGGTGAACGGCCAGCCGACGGTCAACGAGGACATGGCCGCCGTGGTGCATGCCGCCATCGAGCGACTTCAGTATGTCCCGAACCGGGCAGCGAGAACGCTGGTGAATCGCACGAGCAACGCGATCGCGCTCATCGTGCCTGAGGAGACCACCCGGTTCTTTCAGAATCCGTTCTTCGTCGCCGTGGTCGAAGGCATCACCGCGCGGCTGGAGCAGAGCGACTTCATCCTGAATCTGCTGGTGGCCTCGAGCGATCCGCGGGCTAAGATCACCCGGTTCCTCGCCTCAGGTGCCGTCGACGCCGCCATCTTCGTGGCGCATCACGCCGGCGACGCCTCCATCACCGACGTCGATCGCCGCATCCCCACCGTGTTCGCCGGCCGGCCCGCCGGGGAGGGCGCCGAAGGCCGGGTGTACATCGACACCGACAACGCCGACGGCGCACACCGCGCAGGGCAGCATCTGATCCAGCGGGGACGTCGGCGATTGGCAACGATCACCGGACCGCTGGACATGGCTGCCGGGCAGGACCGGCTGAACGGGTTCGTCCGGGCGCTCGCCGAGCACGAGCTGGAGCCGGTGGGGGTGGAGGTCACGGACTTCACCCCACGCGGAGCGGTCCGAGCGTGTGAGCGACTGCTCGCGCGCACCCCGGACCTGGACGGTCTGTTCGTGGCCAGCGACCTGATGGCTGTCGCGGCGCTGACCTGGCTGCGCAGCGCCGGTCGCGATGTCCCAGCCGACGTGGCGGTGGTGGGCTTCGGCGACGATCCCGCCGCCTCGATCGCCGAGGTGCCACTGACGACCGTGCGTCAGCCGTCGATCGAGATGGGTCGTCTGCTCGCCGACGCCGCCCTCCGGCTGATCGATGGTGACGCCGACGTCGCACCAGTGACGGTGCTGCCGACCGAGCTCATCCGGCGCTCCTCGACCTGACATCCAACGGGCCGCCCCCGACGCGGAGGACGGCCACCTCGCTCGTCACCACGCGGTCGTGGCCGTTGGCGACCATTGCACGCACCAGGAGACCGTGCTGCGATCGACTGACGTCGACCAACCGCAGCGTGCCCTCCACAGAGCCTGCGGACCCGGAGGTCGTCCCCGTGGGTCGCGGCTGCCAAGTCGTCCCGCCGTCGGCCGAGGTCTCCCACGTCACCGTGGGCGCCGGGTCGCCCTCGGTGACGACCTCGAAGACCGCAGTCCGGTTCGGAGTCACCCGCACGTCGGCCGGATGGTCGAGGATCACTGGCAGCGTGCCGGACGCGGGGGCGCCGTCACCGAGATCGGCGACGAAGGACGCCACCCACGCGAGCGCGGAGTTCCAGTTGACGGTGATCTCGTTGACCGACCACGCCTCGATGTCGTCGACGTAGCACGTCTGCGGTGCGCAGCCGGCCAGCCACTGGCTGGCGATCGGGTCCTGGAGGCTCGAGTTGGGCCCACCGGCGATCGACCCGACGGGTGGGTTCGGCAGGTCCGCGTCGAGCGATGCCGCGTACCACCGGCTGTGCTGGTTCTGCGCATACACGGTGCCGTAACCCGTCACGTAGGAGATTCCCAAGGCGTTGCGTCCCAGCAGGTAGTCCATCGATTCCAGGACCACGCGGGCGTAGGTGGGATCGGCGGTGAGGTCGAAGGCGGTGGCGAGCACCACCTGGTTGTTCAGTACGGATGAGTTCGAGCCCCACACGTACAGCCCGTCCTCGGGTGTGTATGCCTGCCCGAATGCCTCCAGCTGCTGCCGTTGCGCCAGTTCGTCGGCCGCCGCGATCACCGACCTGCGGACGCGATCCACATCCGGCAGATCCTCGCCGAAGCGGGCCAGATCCAGGCGTGCGGGCATCGCCATGTCACCCCAGTAGAAGCCGCCCGCGGTGAAGACGTCGGCAACGTGCAGCGGGTGGTCGAGCACCGCGTCGCGGTAGTTCGACTCGTTGGTCGTGAGGAACAACTCCGCGGCCGCCCAGTAGAACTCGTCGCTCACGTCGTCGTCGGCGTAGGCCCCGCCGCCCTCTTCACCATCGGCCTGCGGGGCGAGGAGCACGGGGTTGTCTTCGGCTGCGGCGTACGCGGTCCTGGCCGCGGCCAGGAGTTCGGCTGCGAACTCCGGGTCGATGCTTTGGTAGACCCGGGCCCCCTGGGCGGCGACGGCCGCGAGGTTGAGCGTGGCCGCCGTCGAGGGTCGGTGGAGCTGCCGTGGCTCGGGGTCTGCATGCGGGAGCAGCGGTAGCCCGGTCCACGTCGCGTCCTGGACCTTGTGGTGCACCATGCCGGCGAGCGGCTCACCCTCGGGCACCTGCATCGCCAGCAGGAACTCCAGGCTCCAGCGGGCTTCGTCGAGGATGTCGGGGACGCCGTTGCCCTGCTCGGGTATCGCGAGCGAGCCGTCGCTGAGCGCGCTCTCGCCACCTTCCTGGCGTGCGCGCTCCCACGTCGAGAGCAGCTGCCAGGTCGCGATACCCCCATTGACGACGTACTTGCCATGATCTCCGGCGTCGTACCAACCGCCGGTCACGTCCAGCGTGTAGTCACAGGTCCAGCCACCGGTGTAGGGCTGCGGCGGCTGGCATGGCACCGATGTGTCGCCTTGGTTCGGCGCGACGCCGATGTGGCCGGCGGGGCGTGCGTACTCTGCTCCAGCTACGGCGCCGTCGATCTCGATTCCGCTGCGGTTGGTGTAGAAGAAGCGGAATGCGTCGGTGCGCAGCGACTGGTACCGCTCGGCTCCGATGGTGAACGGCCTGCTCGTGATGCCGTCGACCGTCAGCGTGAAGCCCTCACCGGGCGTGCGGACCTCACTGAAGTCGATCGTGTGGACCGGGAACTGGCTCGAGAGATCGACGCCTGCAGGCGTGGTCATGCCGGATGCCACGACGGCGCCTGCCTGCTCGAGCTGCCAGGGTTGCGACTCCTCCGAGCCCGTGACCACGGTGGCGTTCTTGGGGCCCTCGGGCAGGTAGCCGACCTGGTTGACCTGGACTGCGGGACCGTCCTCGAGTGGGGGGCGGTATGCCGTGCCCTGCAGCGAGATGTCGTCGAAGCATGCGGTGTAGGCAACCTCGCTACCACCAAGCCGCACATGGAGCGACGAGCGGTACCTCTCCCGGTCGAAGTCGGTGACGAAGGCGGCGTCGTGCTCGGCCCAGGCCGTCGACGTCGAGAAGGTTTCGCCCAGGAACACGAGGTTGTCCGGGTTGTCGAACGGCTGCACCTGGGCGCCGATCTCTACCGGGACGGAGGTGCGTACACGCAGGGAGAGGCGATAGCCGGTCGCGTCGAGCAAGTGGAGGCTGTTCTGCCCAAGCAGCAGGTCCCACGGGTTCTCGGACGGCGGGACGTCGATGCAGAGCCCGCCACTGTCGAGGCGGTACTCCATGCCACCGTTCACCCACCAGGGTTTGTGGGACTCGTCGAACGTCCCGTTCAGCAGGATCTCGTCGTCGCCGATGGGAGGCAGCGGCGGAGATTCGTCGATCTCCGTCACCAGCTCGACGTTGGAGAAGCAGATCGTGCGGTCCGATGCCGAGCCGCCCAGGCGTAGTTGCAGCGTCGAGTCGGTGACGCCTGCTGGGACCGTTGCGGTGAACGGGAACTCGTAGGTGGTCGGCGCTGTGGAGAGCGACACCGTCTGGGCGAGATAGGTGATGAGGTCGGGATTCTCCGTCGGTTGCACCTGGGCGCGGATGTCCGAGGGGGCGTCTGCCCACGCCGTGAATCGCAAGGTGTAGTCCGCGCCGTCGACCACTGGCAGCCGGCGCTGCCCGACGATCGCCTCCCAGGACTGGACGCCACCCGGCACTTGCGCGCAGTAGCCAGCCGAGCTGACCGAGTACGCCACGTTGGCGGTGGCCCACCACGGTTCGTGAGTCTCGTCGAAGGAGCCGTTGACGATCAGGTCCTGCTCCTCGGCCTGGGCCGGGGCTGACCAACTCGTGAGCATGGCGACTGCGAGCAGGAGGGCGAGAACGGACGACAAGCGGGTGCGACGGTGCACGACCAGGCTCCTTAGGCTGAGAGAGCGCTCTCTGAGCGAGTAGCGACAAGGTTAGCGTCCGATGCGGCACTTGCCTACCCCTTGGCGAGAATCAGCTCGCGTGCACGTCAGAATCCGTCGTGGCCCGCGATCGGCGCCGCGCGCCAAGCCGGCGAGCATGGAGCGTTCTCGCTGGTCAGCCGCGGAACCGCGCTGCCTGCGTGAGCAGGTGCGTCCGTTCGGCCTCACTTGCCGCCTCGCGCACAGCCTGCCGGAACAGTTCGGCAGCCAGCGCGCTGTTTCCTGCGTGCTCCTGCAACCAGGCGGCGACAGCGGCGCGGCGAGGGACGCCGTCGGGAACTGCCGCGAGGGCCCGCAGGCCCGCCTGAGGACCGTCCACTTGCGCCACTGCCACGGCCCGGTTCATCATGATCGCCGGATTCTGCGGCACCAGGCGCACCAGCTCGTCATACCAGGAGAGCACCTGCAGCCAGTCGGTCTCCTCGGCACGGGGCGCGTCGTCGTGCAGCGCCGCGATCGCCGCCTGCACCTGGTACTCACCGAGTTGATCGCGTGCCAGCGCGCCCTGCAAGATCTGCACGCCCTCGGCGATCAGCGCCGTGTCCCAGCGGGTGCGGTCCTGCTCGTCCAGCGGCACCAGCTCACCGGTCGAGGTCAACCGCGCGGCCCGGCGCGCATGATGGAGCAGCATCAGTGCCAGCAACCCGTCGATCTCCGGATGGCGGTCGGCAGCGGCGAGCTGGCGCGTGAGCCGGATGGCCTCCTCGGCCACGTCCACCGGCCCAGTGAACCCGTGGTCGAACATCAGGTACAGCACCCGCAGCACCGCCGCTGCATGGCCGGTCCGGTCGAACCGGGCATCACGCACGGTGCGCTTGGCCCGGCTGATCCGTTGCGCCATCGTCGCCTCCGGCACCAGGTACGCGCGGGCGATCTGCGCCGTCGTCAGACCGGCCACCGCCCGCAACGTCAGCGCGATCGCCGACGCCGGGCTCAGGTCCGGGTGGCAGCAACGGGTCAGCAGCAGGAGGGTGTCGTCCGCCTGCGCCGCAGGCCCGGCAGGAGGCTCGACGGCGACCCTCGCCTCCCGCTGCCGGCGCGCCTTCTCCGAGCGCACCTGGTCGAGGAACTTGCGCCAGCCCACCCGCACCAGCCAGCCGGCCGGATCCTCCGGCATGTGCTCCGGCCAGCGGCGCGCCGCCTCGATCAACGCCTCCTGCACGGCGTCCTCCGCGGCCGTGAACTCGGCACCGCGCCGCACCAGCACCGCCAGTGCGCGGGGGCCGAGTTCACGCAGCAGGTGTTCCATCAGTCGAAGGTGGGCGGCTCAGACATGAAGGGCCGCACCTCGATCCACTCCCCGATCGGACGTCCACCAGGTCCGGGGGCCGAGGAGAGGAAGGCCGCCGCCTCGTGCGCGCGCTCGGTCGAGTCGACGTCGATGATCATCCAGCCGGCGATCAGATCCTTCGACTCCGCGAACGGGCCATCGGTGAGCGGCGCCTTGCCCTCGCCGTCGAAGCGCACGAAGGTCCCCTCCGGGGAGAGCGCCTGAGAATCAACGAACTCACCACGCTCGCGCAGCGTATCGGCCACGTGGTTCATGAACGCGATGTGCGCCTCGATCTCCTCCGGGGTCCACTGGTCCATCGGCACAAAGTCCTCGCAGGCAGGTTCCGGTGCGCCGCGGTAGTGCTTGAGCAACAGGTACTTCGCCATGATTCCTTCTCCTTGGTATCGGCCGGCTCGTCTGCCGACGTCATACAGGAGACGGAGCCGATGTGCCGGTCTCGACATCATGACGCGGAGTCCCTCTCGCTGTCCTCCGTGTTCACCTGCCTCGCACCTCGAGCGGGGCGTAGATTGCGCAGGTGCACTCCTTCCATCTGGCACACGTACCGGCAACGGCCGCCTTCGCAGCCATGACCCGGCCACCGGCCCGGTTCCCCGGCCTGCGCCACCTCGAGTGCCTGGCCACGATGCGACTCGGCGCTCCCGTGCTCTCCCCGGACCGGATGCAGATGCAGCGACTGGCCGTGTTTGCCGCATGGGAGGACGAGCCCGCCCTGGAGCGCTTCCTGTCGACCCACGCGCTGGGACGCCGGCTGGCCATCGGATGGCATGTGCGCCTGGAGTTCCTCCGCCGGTGGGGTGCGGTGACCGAGATGGCCGACCTGCCGGAAGTCGCAGGCCCGTGCGACCCGGGAGAACCGGTCGTCGCTGTGACCCTCGCGCGCATGCGATTGCCCGAGCTACCCCGTTTCGTGCGCTGGGGCCGGCCGGTGGAACGACTCGTCCGTGACCACCCGGGAACCACACTGGCGCTCGCGGCCGTGCGCCCCCCGCGGACGGTCTTGACGTTCTCGGTGTGGCGCACCAGCCGGGAGATGACGGATATGGTGCATGGCCGCAGCGATGTGGACGCAGCTTCGCGGCACGCCGACGCCATGGTCGAGCGGGAACGTCGAGACTTCCACCACGAGTTCACCACGCTGAGGTTCCGGCCCGTCTCCGAGCACGGCGTCTGGGCGGGCAGCGGCGACTACACCGCGGGGTGAGCCACGGCTCTCCCGATACGCGCACTGGGTACGGCCCCCGGTTCGTGTCGCGCGATGCAGCACTGCAGTGACCTACCGCTCGGGAACTGACACGAGAGGGCACCCACCGCGAACGATGGGTGCCCTCTCGTGCCCTGTCACGTGGTGGCGCAGCCGCGCCGGGCATCTTTACGGCCCAGTGGGAGGCTGCGGTGTCGAGGTCGGGTTCGAAGGCGGGGGAGTGTGACTCCCGTCGGACTTCTTCTCGTCGAGCTTCGCCAGCGTCCGGGCGGCAGCGTCCCGGCCGCCGAGGCCGAAGGCGAGCGCGGCTGCCAGTGCGCCACCCACGACCACCGCACCGAAGGCGAGGTTGATGATCGAGTCGGCGATCTCCATGTACTTCAGGCCCATGGCTGTGAAGAGAGCGATCGTCACCCACTTGATCACCGTGCTGGCCGTGCCGCTGCCGACCAGGCGCGAGAGGAGACTCGCCACCAGGAAGCCGGCTGCGATGATCACGCCACCGAAGAGCACCTTGCCACCGAGTTCGAGTACCTCGTTCAGGATCGCAGTGACCTCGGGGAAGTTCAGCGCCCGCGCGGCCATGATGGCGAAGAACACCATGATCGCCACCTGAGCGATGCGGGTGATGATCGTCGACGCGCTCTGACCCTCCGGCACGATCTCCAACTTGGCGATCGCACGGTCTGTGCCCAGGCCCTGCAGTGTGGACTCGAGCAGATTGCCGACGAAGGTGGAGATCAGGTACCCAAGGCCGAGAATGATCGCGGCCGCGATGATCGCCGGGATCGCATTCAGAATGAGGCTCAGCATCTGCTCGGCCGGATCGGAGATCGCGGAGATTCCGAGGATCTGCAACGCGGCGATCGAGACGACGATCAGGATGATCGCGAAGACGAGGTTGCCGACGAGGCCCGCGATCTTGTTGGCGTCGAACCCGCTGCTTGGTTCCTGCGGCTGGCTTTCCGGTGCACCCGACTCGCTGCCGGTGGCCTCGTCGAGCACCGTATCTGTCCCCGACTTCACCTTCTCACCGAGCTTCGAGAAGTTGACGGCCCGGATGGCGGTCTCGACGAGCTGGCGCACGATCTTCGCCAGGACGTAACCGATCACGAAGACGAATGCCGCTCCGATGAGATTCGGCAGGAACCCGAGAATGCCGCTGAGCAGCGACTGGATCGGAGCCAGCACCTGGGTGAGAGCGAACAGTTGCAGGATGGCCGTCAGGCCGAACAGCCAGACCAGTAACGAAGCGACCGTGCCGATCGACTCCCCGAGTGATTGACCGTCTTGGCCCTGCCGTTGCAGGAAGGACACCTTCCCGACAAGCTTGCCGATCGCCCATCTGACGACCCGGGCAAGGATCCACGTCACCAGAATGATGACGATCGCGAGAAGCACCTTCCCGAGAATTCCCCACCAGTCGACATTGTCGAAATCCATCGCCTACTCCTTTGTCACGTGTCTGACGCCGCTGAGGCATTGGTATGCGTCTGCGACGCTAGCAGTGGTCGATGGCGGCTGCATATGGTGTGTTGTACATCTGGTCAAGTTCATTGAGGGTCTCAGGGCCGTGGTGTTGCTCTCATTTGCTGGCGAGATGGTCGATTCGTTCGTAGCCTCGGCACAGAGTCCAGCATCCGCTGGCGGCGTTCTGTTGCACCCATCCCCGACGCCAGCGGCCCCCAGAAATCGGATCCCCCATGTCACTTGCGCACGATGCACCCGCTCCTACGGAACCTGGTTCTGACCAGGCGATCGTCGATGCGGTGCGCGCGGGCCAGATCGGCGAGTTCGCTCTGCTGTACGAGCGCTACCGTGACGAGGCCATGCGCGTGGCCCGGCGCGGTGGTGGTGCCGACGACGCCGCAGACCTTGTGCAGGAGACTTTTGCCCGGGTGCTGCGGGCGATCCGCAACGGGGGTGGGCCCACGCAGGACGTCGCCGGCTACATCTTCCGCACCTTGCGCAACCTCCGGATCGACCGGGGTGGGTTGCGAGAGGACCCCTCTGACGACGTCGAGGCGCTCGGTCCTCCCGGTCTGTGGGTGGTCGATGGCGAGGCAGACCGCGCGATCGACCGGGGGCTGGTTGCCGAGGCGTTCGGAGAGTTGCCACCTCGGTGGCGTGAGGTCCTGTGGCTCACCGAGGTCGAGGGCATGGGCCCCGGTGAGCTCTCCGGCCGGATGGGAATGAAGCCGACGGCGGTCGCCACCCTGTCCTCGCGAGCTCGCCGGGGCTTTCGCTCTGCGTGGCTGCAGGCGCACGTGCGCACCGGTGGCGTGCCGACTGGGTGCCGGCCCTTCGCTGCCCGGCTCGGCGACTATGAGACCCGCAGGCTCTCTCCGCGGCGTCGACTCGAGGTCGAGCGTCACCTGGAGTCGTGTGATCGATGCCCAGCCGTCATGGCCGAGCTGGCTGCGGTCTCCGAGCGTCTAGGGGCTGTGATGCTCCCGGTGGTCCTGCTCGCTCCTACCTCCCTGTGGTGGGTCTTTGGAGGTGTCACCAAGGCGGGGCTCCTGCTGGCGGGGACGGTCAAGGCAGCGGCCTGGACGCTGCGTGACCCGAAGGCTGCGCTTGGCATCGGGGTAGGTGCCGGGACCACGGTCATGGCTGCCACGGTGCTGGCGGTTGCTCTCAGTGCCCAGCCCCCCGTGGAAACCGCCGCGATCACGCCTGACCCCACGCCAGCGGCCAGCGCCGCACCCGTGCCCTCGGAGCCGCCGTCCGAGCCCGTCGACGAGCCGGCCGCTGTCGAGAACGCCACGGCGGATCCCGAACCACCGACCGAACTGCCGCCTCCCGACCCCACGGACCCGGCCCCGGAACCGGTGGCGTCGGCCCCGCCGCCCGCCGAACCCGCCGAGCCGGCGGCCGCGTCGAATCAGGCCGAACCGCGCCTACCGGATGAGAGCCCCGACGCGGGGGCGGGCACTGAACCAGCGCCGGCGGAGCCCGAGCCGGTCGAGGAGGCGGCGCTGCCACCTGCCCCGGTGATCACCAGCGTCCCGGCCTCCGGTCTGCTGGTCGCGCCCACGATCACCGGTACGGCGCTCCCTGGTGCGCAGATCACCCTCACGGGTGATGACGGATCGGCTGCCACCACGTTCGCCGGCGAGGACGGCGGATGGAGTCTCGTCCCGTCATCACCTGCCACGAGCTACTACGCGACTCAACTGATGGAGGCCGGTGGTTCGGAGCAGTATGCCGGTGAGTCCGAGCCGAGCGCACCCGCCGGGCCCTTCGACTACATCGTCCCGACATGGCAGCAACCTCAGCCGGCCAACGGCGCGGTGCTCGAAGACCTCGACCAGGACGGTGAGGAGGATGACCTCCAGATCATGGTCATGGGCGAGAGTGGTGCTCAGGTCGAGGTCATCGCCGATGGCAGTCCGATCGACGTAGCAGTCATCGGCCCCGGTGTCGTCGCCCACCACGTCATCCCGGATGTCGACGTCGGTGAACGCACCTTCGAGCTCCGCTATGTCGACCCGGAGACCGGCGCCCTCGGTCAGGTGGTCACCGTGACGATCACGGTCGTCGAACCCTGACGCTGGTCTGGTCGCGCCAGTGAGTGACAATGATCTGCCTGCGATGTGAGGCAGATCACTTCACGGGTGCGTGACGTATGCCCTCCTCCGGGGTCGTACTCCATGTGCGCGCGGTTCCTTCGCCGCACTGCCGCTCGTGAGCGGCCCGGGTGCGGAACGCCGCAGGGGGGTGTTCCGCACCCGGGGCAGGGGCGAGACTGCTCAGGGCGAGGCAGCACCTGCCTGCGGTGGCGCTGGAGCGGGCCCGGTGCGACGCTGTCAGTGCCCGGACCTGGGCGCCCGAGTTCATAGGCCCACCACCCCGGGCCGGAGAGCGAGTGCTGATGCGCGTCGGTGTCGTCTCTGAAATCAAGAACAACGAGTACCGTGTCTCGGCCACCCCGGCCGGTGTCCACGAACTGGTCGGCCACGGGAACGAGGTACGGGTGCAGGCCGGCGCCGGACTCGGATCCGCTTTCGACGACGAGGTTTACCAGCGCGCGGGAGCCGAGATCGCTACCGAGGCGGGCGCGGTCTGGGAGTGGGCCGACCTGGTGCTCAAGGTGAAGGAGCCGGTGGCACGCGAGTACGGCTACCTGCGTGAGGGGCTGACGCTCTTCACCTACCTGCATCTGGCTGCTGATGAGGAACTGACCCGGGCGTTGCTCACCTCCGGTGCCACCGCCATCGCCTACGAGACCGTCCAGATGCCGGGTGGGGCGCTCCCGCTGCTGGCGCCGATGAGCGAGGTTGCCGGACGTCTGGCCACCCAGGTCGGTTCCTTCCATCTCATGCGTCCCCACCGTGGCCGGGGCCAGCTGCTGGGCGGAGTTCCGGGTACCCCGCGCGGTGAGGTGCTCATCATCGGCGGCGGTGTCGCCGGCGAGCAGGCGGCGACGATCGCGGTCGGCATGCAGGCCCGCGTCACGATCGCCGACGTCTCCCTTCCCCGGCTGCGGTCGCTCGACGATCGATTCGGCACCCGGATTCAGACCGCCCGCTCCAGTCCGTACATCATTGCTGAGCAGATCCGTCAGGCCGACCTGGTCATCGGGGCGGCGCTGGTCCCCGGGGCACACGCACCCACCCTGGTCACTGACGAGATGGTGGCCACGATGCGACCAGGGTCGGTTCTCGTCGATATCGCCATCGATCAGGGCGGATGCTTCGAGGGGTCCCGGCCCACGACCCACGACAACCCGGTCTTCGCCGTGCATGAGTCGCTCTACTACTGCGTGGCGAACATGCCCGGAGCAGTTCCGATCACCTCCACCATCGCGCTGACGAACGCCACCCTTCCCTATGCCCTGACGATCGCCGACGCCGGCTGGGCCGGTGCCGTCGATGCCGATCCGGCGCTCGCGTCCGGTGTGAACGTGACTGCAGGACGGCTCGTCAACCCAGCAGTCGGCGCCGCCCACGGAATCGAGACAGGGCGGCTCTGAGCGTGTGAGGCGGAGCAGGGCCGGACATGCATCGTCAGGCGTGAACCGCGCCCTCGTGGCGCAGGTGCCCGGCGGGTTCAAGCTGGAAGGTGCAGTGGGCGACGTCGAAATGCCCCTCCAAGCACTCGGCCAGGGCGTCCAGGGTGTCGCACTCCAGCTGGGCGCGCTCGGTGCCGGATGCCTCGCCCACATCGATCACCACGTGTGCCGATAGCACCGGTACCCCGCTCGTGATGGTCCAGGCGTGTAGATCGTGCACGTCCTCGACGGCAGGGAGGTCGGTGATGTGCCTGCGCACCGTGTCCAGATCGATCCCGCGCGGGGTCGACTCGAGCAGCACTCCTGCCACGTCCTTGAGCAGTGCCAGGGCGCGAGGGAGGATCAGCAGGCCGATCGCGAAGGAGGCCACGGCGTCCGCCCGGGTCCAGCCGGTGGTCATGATCACCACGCCCGCCACGATCACCGCCACGGAGCCGATCAGATCGCCGAAGACCTCGAGATAGGCGCCGCGCATGTTGAGGCTCTCGCCGCGTGCACTCGTGAGCAGCAGCAAGGACACGAGGTTGGCGACGGCTCCGACCACGGCCGCCACCAGCATCGGCGTGGTCTGGATCTCCGGTTCGCTGCCCCAGCGAGTGAACGCCTCGCGGATCACCAGCACCCCGACGGCGCACAGCACCATCGCATTGATCATCGCCGCAAGCACCTCGGCCCGCTGCCACCCGAACGTCTTCGCCTGCGTCGGAGGTCGCGTCGCCAGGTGGGCGGCGACGAGAGCGATCGCCACGCCCGCCGAGTCGGTGAGCATGTGCCCGGCGTCCGCGAGCAGTGAGAGGGATCCTGAGATCCATGCGCCGAGCGCCTGGGCGACCATCGCCGTCAGTGTGATGCCCAGCACCAGCTGGAGCCGGCGCCGGTTCGCCTGTGTCGCGGTGACGGCGTGGTCGTGGTGTCGACGGTTCTCGCGGGAGTGGTTGTGGTCGCCCGCCCCTGCGTCGCCATCGCTCGCGCGTGCCATCTCGTTCTCCCGTGTTCGACTGTCCAGTCCTTGCACACCATACCGCCTAGGGGTATCTTCTCCATACCCCCTAGAGGTATCCTGGGGCTGTGAAGGAGACAACGATGAGCACCACTGACCAGACGCAGGGCGAGCTACAGCGCATCGAGCTGGGGATCGGCGGGATGACCTGCGCCTCGTGTGCTGCACGGGTTGAGAAGCGCCTCAATCGGCTCGCAGGAGCGAGCGCCAGCGTCAACTACGCCACGGAGAAGGCCCGGATCTTCCACCCGCCGAGCATCACCGTCCCCGAGCTCATCGCAGCAGTCGAGCAGGCCGGATACAGCGCCCATGAGATGCACGCGCCCGGAACCCCCGACGGCGGAGCTTCAGCCGCCGGGTCAGGTGCGGCCGGGCAGCAGGAGGAGCAGGAGCAGGCCGGCCCGCACAGTCTCGCCGCGATGCGTCACCGGCTCATCGTCAGCGCGCTGCTCTCGGTCCCGGTGATCGTGCTCGCCATGGTGCCGGCGCTGCAGTTCACGAACTGGCAGTGGCTCTCCCTCGTGCTGGCCGCCCCGGTGGTGGTGTGGGGAGCTGCTCCCTTCCACCGTGCCGCCTGGACCAATCTCAAGCACGGCGCCGCCACGATGGACACTCTCATCTCGATGGGCACCTCGGCGGCGTTCGCGTGGTCGGTGTGGGCGTTGTTCTTCGGCACCGCCGGTCACCCCGGGATGACGCACCCGTTCTCCTTCACACTCGGATCCGCCGACCCCTCCGGTGCCCTCTATCTCGAGGTGGCAGCCGGCGTGACCACCTTCATCCTCGCCGGCCGGTATTTCGAGCTGCGCGCGCGCCGCAACGCCGGTGCGGCCCTGCGAGCCCTGCTCGATCTGGGCGCCAAGGACGTCGCGATCCGGCACGGTGGTCGGGAGATCCGCCGCCCGGTGAGTGAGCTGGCCGTCGGGGACGAGTTCGTGGTCCGCCCGGGTGAGACCATCGCCACCGACGGTGAGGTGATCGAGGGGCGCTCCGCCGTCGACGTCTCGATGCTGACCGGAGAATCGGTGCCGGCCGAAGTGGAGGCGGGGGACGCCGTCGTGGGTGCCTCGGTGAACGTGGGCGGCCGGCTCGTGGTGCGTGCGACCCGGATCGGAGCGGACACCCAGCTCGCCCGGATCGCCGCGCTGGTGGAGGAAGCGCAGAACGGCAAGGCGGCCGTGCAGCGGCTCGCCGATCGCATCTCCGCGGTCTTCGTGCCGATCGTCATTCTGATCGCGTTGGCGACGTTGATCGTGTGGTGGGCCGTCTCGGGCGAACCTGCCAGCGCGTTCACGGCGGCGGTGGCCGTGCTCATCATCGCCTGCCCGTGCGCACTCGGGCTGGCCACCCCGACGGCGCTGCTCGTCGGTACCGGGAGAGGCGCCCAGCTCGGCATCCTGATCCGCGGCCCTGAGGTGCTCGAGTCCACCCGCGCCGTCGACACGGTCGTGCTGGACAAGACCGGCACCGTGACCACGGGCGCGATGGCGGTGCGCAGCGTGCACCCACTCGCCGGCACCAGCGAGGAGGAGGTGCTGCGTCTGGCCGGCGCCGTCGAGCACGCCTCCGAGCACCCGATCGGAGCGGCCGTGGCGCGGGAGGCGCAGGAACGGCTGGGCGAACTGCCCGCCGTCGCCGACTTCGAGAACCTCGCCGGGCGAGGCGTGCGCGGAGCGGTGGACGGCACGACCGTGCTCGTCGGACGGCCGTCGGTGCTCACCGACGAAGGATGGGATGTCACCGGTCTCGGCGCTGCCGTCGCACAGGCATCGACGGGTGGGGCGACCGTTGTCGCCGTCGGTGCCGACGGCGTGCTGCGCGGGCTCATCGAGGTGGGCGACACCGTCAAGGAGACGTCCGCCGAGGCTGTGCGGATGCTGCGCGGGCTCGGCCTCACCCCCGTGCTGCTGACAGGCGACAACAGGCGCGCCGCCGAGCAGGTGGCGGCCGAGGTGGGGATCGAGGAGGTCATCGCCGAGGTGCTCCCCGAGGAGAAGGTGAACCAGGTGCGGCGCCTGCAGGAGTCGGGCCGGGTGGTCGCGATGGTCGGTGACGGGGTGAACGATGCCGCCGCTCTCGCCACCGCCGACCTGGGACTGGCGATGGGTACGGGAACGGACGCTGCGATCGAGGCCAGCGACATTACCCTCGTGCGCGGCGACCTGCGGGCCGCCGCCGATGCGGTCCGCCTCTCCCGTCGTACCCTGGGCACCATCAAGGGCAATCTGTTCTGGGCGTTCGCCTACAACGTGGCGGCCATCCCGGTGGCAGCGCTCGGGCTGCTCAACCCGATGATCGCCGGCGCGGCGATGGCGTTCTCCTCGGTATTCGTGGTGACGAACAGCCTGCGGTTGCGCGGCTTCCGGTCCGCCACGCGCTGACGAGTTGGCGCTGTGGCGGGCGTCGCCGAGGGTGAATCGCAGGCTGCCATCGAAGTGTTCGCCACCCGTATACCAGGCGGATGGGCGCCGGACATCTTCCCTGTATTGACTACCGGGGTTGCCCGCGCACTCCAGCACCCTGTCGCGCCGATCACCAGCGCGTGGGCGACGTCGTGGCCGGCGCCGTGGAGATCTCGATGCCCCGCTTTGCCTCCTCCGCGATCGGCCTGGCACTCGCTGCTGGCCTGGTCATGGGCGCTCTCACGCCCGCCGCGGCAGCCGACCCGCTCGACGATGTCGAGGGTGACGGTACCGCTGACTCGCCCTATCTCATCGAGACGGCAGCCGAGTTCGTGGCAGTGGCCGACCAGATCAATACCGGTGACGCCGCCTGGATCGATGCGCATCTCGAACTCACCGCGAATCTCGACTTCGCCGGGCAGGAGTTCGGTGGCATCGACCGGTTCACCGGTGTGCTCGACGGTGCCGGGCACAGCATCCGCGACATCGTCTACGGACCGGGCGCGACGAGCAGCGAGCTGGGTCTGTTCCGTGAACTCGACGCCGCCGTCGTCCACGACCTCACCCTCGACGGCGTCAGTGCGCAGACCACCGCGGCCACACGCGTCGCGGGTGTCGCCGTCGTGGCCACGGGCGGGACCCGCATCGAACGCAATGCAATCCTCGGCGCCGCTCTGGTATCCGGGCATCAGTACACGGCCGGCATCACCACGAACGCACAAGACGGCGTCAGCATCGTCGACAACGCGATCGAAGGCGTCTTCGACTCCGCGCGGTACCCGAGCGCTGTGGTCGGGTACGGACGATACGACGTCCAGATCGAACGCAACCTGGTCGACGCCACCGTCGTCTCGGGTGGGTCACGCGCCCACGGTGCGATGCTGCTCGGATACGCCGGTGCCTACTCGGACACCTCGAAATCCGAGGTGGAGATCCTCGACAACATCCTGATCGGGGGCGAGGTGACCTACCGCGGGGGAGACAGCGGCATCGATCCTGCTCGGGTGGTCGGGGTCATCCGGAGCCCCGGAGTGGTGGCCGAGCGCAACGTGGCCGCCGACTCCATCCTGGTCGCCGGGGAGCGCCCCGAGACGCCTGGCGAGCACAACCGTCAGGGCGAGGACATCACCGCTGAGGAACTGCGCCGACAAGCCACGTACGAAGGGCTGGGCTGGCTCTTCCCTGACACCTGGCGGTGGGACGAGGATCGTGAACGTCCGGTGCCGGCGCTCTCCGGGACCGGCGCCGACCTTCCCGAACCCGAGCCGCTGCCCGAACCCGAGCCCGGGGAAGAGCTCACGGGCGTGGACGGACGGGGTACCGCGGCCGATCCCTATCAGATCGCCGACGCCGAGGACTTGATCGCCGTCACCGAGGCGATCAACAGCGACATGGCTACCTACGGCAGTGCACATGTGCGTCTCACCGCGAATATCGACTTCGGCGGTGGCGTGTTCGCCGGCATCGACTACTTCAGCGGTGTGTTCGACGGAGCGGGGCACAAGATCTTCAGCATCGGCGACTACGCCGTTCGTGACAGCGCGAACGGTGACCCTCAGCGCGGGTTCATCCACACGCTGGATGGCGGCACTGTCCGCGACCTCACCATCGATGGACTCCGCGTGACCGACCGCGGGAACGTCCGCGTGGCGGGAATTGCACTCGATGCCGTGAACGGCGCCGTGCTTGACGGCAACTCGGTGCTCGACGCCACCCTCATCTCCGGCAGCCAGTACGCGGCAGCTATCGCTGCCAGGGCGGAGGGCGCCGTCGTCACCGACAACTGGGTCACGGGAACCTTCGACAGCGCCCGCTACCCCGCCGCTGTCGTCGGCTACGCCCGGCACGGCTCCGAGATCAGCAGGAACCTGATCGATGCCACCGTCGTCTCGGGTGGGGCACGCGCACACGGTGCCATGGTGGTCGCCTACCAGGGTGGCGGCAGCGTGGTCGGAACGACCCGGATCACCGACAACGTGCTCTACGGCGGCGAGGTCACGTATCGCGGTGGGCGCCTGGCGATCGCACCCGGCCGCGTGGTCGCCATTCACCGCGCTGACGGATTCGAGGTCGAGAACAACCTCGCGCGGGAGACGATCCTGGTCGCCGGAGAGCTGCCGGACGCCCCCGGTGAGCGCAACATGCACGGCAGCGACACCAGCGCCGAGCAACTCGCCCAACAGGCAACCTACGAGGCACTCGGCTGGGACTTCTCCGGCCAGTGGACGTGGGACGTCTCCCGTGGCCACCCCGTGCCCGATCGCAAATACCTCCTGGGCGCCGGTACACACGAAGCTCCCTTCGAGATCCACAGCCCTGCTGACCTGCAGATGCTCGCCGATGGCCTCAACGGAGGCGACGCCACGCTCGAGGGCGACCGGCGATTCGTCCTCACCAGCGACCTCGACTTCTCCGGTCAGGACCCCTTCACCGGAATCGACCGTTTCGAGGGGGTGCTCGATGGTCAGGGTCACACCATCTCCGGTCTTCGATACGCCCCGAGCGGAGCGCACGACTCGCTCGGACTGGTGCGGACGCTCACAGGCACCATCCGGAACATGCAGTTCGACGATCTGGTCGTCGGCGACAGCACCGAGCCCGTCGCGGCTGTCGCGGTGCACGCTGCCGGTACCGCCTCACAGCGTGCCCTCATTGAGATGATCTCGGTCGACGTCACCATCGACGCCCCATCCTCTCCGCTGGCAGGCGGCCTCGCGGCCACCGCAGAGCACGCGGACGTGACCTTCAATGAGGTCGACGCCACGGTCGCGGCTGCGACTGCAGCGGCGGCCGTGGCCCGCGCCGGTGATGGCGCCCTGATCTCGACCCTCCTCGTCCACGGAGAGGTCACCGGAACCGAGTCGTCCGGCCTCGTGGTCGCCACTGTGCATGCGGGTGCCGAGGTGACCCGGAACATCGTGCTCGGTAGCGCCGTCACGGATGCCGACGGTGGCCGCGTGCTCGGTGACGTCAGTGCAGATGGATGGGATGCCGTCGAGAACCTGGCGAACGTCGAGACCACGGTCGGCGGCGAGACCGTCACGGGCCCCGGTGAGCGCGGACGGCACGGGATCGACGTCAGCGCCGATGATCTCGCTCTGCGCAGCACCTACGACGAGATCGGCTGGAGTTTCGTGGAGCACTGGCGGTGGGATCCGGAGACGGGCACCGCGTCGATCAAGCACACCGCACCCGAGGAGCTCCCGAACCGCATCACGACGACCTTCTATGGCGACCCGCGTACGCAGCGCGGGTTCTCGTGGTATCAGACCGTGGACACCGATGACGCGGCGGTACTGCTGAGTACCGACCCCTCGTTCCCCGTCGGGGAGTCGACCTTCCAGGTCACGGCAGACCAGGCGACGACACGCCACGACGAGTTGCACTACTCGGCGGTCGCCCACGGCCTCGTGCCCGGCAACACGTACTACTACCGCGTCGGCGACTCGCTCACCGGGGTATGGGCCGCCACCGGCGAGTTCGTGACTCCGACGTCAGGGAGCGAGGACTTCACCTTCGTCGACCTGACCGACACTCAGGCCAAGGCCGAAGAGGAAGCGACGTTGGCCGCCACCACGCTGCGCCACGCTCTGGCGACCGTGCCCGAGGCCGAGTTCATGGTGCACAACGGCGACGTGGTGCAGGACGGTCACATCGAGGATGACTGGTCCGACATGCTCGGCGCCGCGCAGGACAGCCTGCTCGCCACCACCATCGCCCCGGCTGCGGGCAACCATGAAGACCGGAACAGTTCCTTCGTCGATCACTTCACGCTGGAGGCCCCGAACGGTCAGAGCACCGAGACCGGCGCCTACTACGCCTACCGCTATCAGGGCGCTCACTTCATGGTTCTCAATACCAACGAGGATCCCGAGGAAGGGATCTCCGACGACCAGCTCCGCTGGCTGCGCGAGGAGGCCCAGGCGGCACGCGCAGACGGCGCCGACTGGTTGTTGCTCGTCATGCACAAGGGTCCCTACACGGCAGGCACTCACGCGACCGACGCCGAGATCCACGCGATGCGCGAGAAGTTGGTTCCGGTGATCGACGAGATCGGGATCGACCTCGTGTTCCAGGGCCACGATCACTACATGTCGCGCACTGAGGTGCTTCGCTACGATCCTGACGGCACGGCGTTCGCGAGCTCGGTGGAGACCTCGGTCATCACCGAGATCGTCGACGGGCACCGGTTCGAGTACACCGTCGATCCGGACGGGACGCTCTACTTCATGCCCAACACAGCGGGCGCCAAGCACTACGCGCAGATCGCCGAGGCGGAGATCTTCGACCTGGAGTCCTATCTGCGGCTCTTCGACCGACTCGGCACGCCGCGCGCCGGGACGGCCGAGACCTTCACCGCCGTCGACGTCACCGAGGAGCGGTTGACCGTCGAGGTGTACAACATCACCGACGGAGGTCAGCCTCGGCTCTCCGAAGGGTTCGGCATCGACCGCCAGCTGACGGGTGTCGAGGGGCTGATCGCGGGCCTCCCGGCCGCCGAGAGCGTCACGCTCGACGACCAGGCGCTCGTCGAGGCAGCGAGGGACGCCGTCGACGCCCTCACCAGCGGCCAACGGGATGTGCTCGACCTCGCGCGACTGGAGGCGGCGGAACTGAGGTTGCGTGAGTTGCGTGGGCTCGTCTCTACCGACGGCACCACCCTCGCGTGGGCCGACCCTGAGGCAACTGCGCGCGAATCGATCACCGTCCGTAACGACACCGCGCGCGACTTCCGTGATGTACCCGTGCGGCTGACCATCGCCGACACCCCAGACGTCGCCGCGGACGAACTCGCCTTCGCCGCAGCAGACGGCGCCTTCCTCGACCATGAGGTGGAGCACTGGAATCCGGGCGAGTCCAGCACCATCTGGGTGCGGATGCCGCGACTGGCCGCCGGCTCGGTCGCGGTGCTGTGGGCCTATTTCAGCGGCGGCGATGAGGGCAACGACCCCACCGAGGTATGGAGCGCCGACTACGCGCTCGTCGAGCATTTCGACGGGACCACGACGGCGGGCCAGACCCGGGTCGACTCCACCGGGCAGCACACCGGCACCTTGTTCGGGGCCGATCTGAGCGCAGAGGCGACTGCGGGTGGGGCGCTCGCAAGCCGCTTCGAGGGATCCCTCTTGCAGTACCCGGGCAACGTGGGAGGGGGGCATCAGACCATCTCCGTGAGCGGCATCTACTCGTTCACCGACGAGGATGTCCTCGCGGGCGGCCAGGACGGCACGATCGTCGCCAAGGAGGACCCGGCAGGCGACACACCGTCGGCGTTCCTGCAACGGCTGAGCGGGGGAGAAGGGGCGGTGCGGACGACCCTGGGCTCCTCGGAGTTCACGGCCACCGTTCCGGCCGACGGCGAACCTCACCTGGTCACCCAGCTCTATGACGGCATGACCTACGCGGTGTTCGTCGACGGCGTGCAGCAGTACGAGACGATGGCCGAACGTCGGCCGACGCGAAGCGACTTCGGCGTCCTCACCACTATCGGTGCGCTATCGGCAGAGGACGACTCGCTCGTCGCGCCGTTCCACGGCACCATCGAGGAGGTGCAGATCGCGAGTGCTCCCGTTCTGCCCGAGTTCGAGCGGTTCCGCTATGCGAACTACTTCGGAGACGCCGTCCGTCACGGCGAACGCACCGAGCGCTCGCAGGACGGGCTGTCCCTGATCGCTGACAGCGCCGCCCCGGACCGTGAGATCGAGGCCGGGCTCGTTCCGATCACCGGTGCGCTCTCCCACCGAGCCGAGATCACGGCCACCGTCGGAGATCGCATCGTCTTCCAGGAGACCGTCGAGGCGGGCATCTTCATGCTCGACGTGCCGGTCCACCTGCCTGGCGAGCAGGATGTCTCGTTGGTGGCGGCACTCGGGGACGATACGGCGGGGGCCACCGTTTCCCTCAGTGTGACCGACACGGCGGCTCCGGAACAGCCTGAGGTGGATACCGAGCGGGTCAATGCCGCCACCGACGAGGTGCGCCTGAGCGCCACTATGGGCAGCGACGATCGTGAGCCCGTTGAGGCGCGATTCTTCATGAACGAGGCGGTCGACCTGACCGAGGCGAACGTGAGTGTGCGCACCGGTGCCACCGAGGACCGGGTGCCCACGTCACTGACACCCGAGTCCGGCGAGGCGGTACAAGATCTCCTCCCGGAGACGGTCGGCGAGGATGCGAATCCCTACCAGATCTACTCCATCGCGCTGACCCCAGAGCAGGCTGCCGAAGAGACCTTCCACCTCAGTTGGACCGGAACCGGCGACGACCGTCGCATCTCCGCCTGGGTGTGGGACCACACGGCCGGGAGCTGGTTGGTGAAGGACAGTGAAGCGGACATCTCCGGAGGTGAGGTCTCGCTGGACATCACCGCCCTCGCGACGGAGAACGCCGTCGGGCCCGACGCTGAGCTCCAGGTGCTGATCTGGCGAGGTCTCGTGACTGAGCCGTTCGGCGACCGCGTGCACGAGCAGTACCCGGACCGTTCCGACTTCGACTGGAGCTTCAGCCATGTGCCGGACACCCAGCTCTACGCCGAGTCCACGCCGTGGATGATGACCGAGATGTTCGAGCACCTCGTCGACAACGCCGACGAACGTCAGACCGAACTCGTGATCCATGCCGGTGACTGGGTTAACCGTGAGTATCTGCGGGACGAGTACCAGTGGAGCGACGCGGAACCTTCAGCCCGTGCACTTGAGGAGGCTGGAATCCCGCTGATGGTCTCGTGGGGCAACCACGACTACTCCGAGGACCGCAACGGTCGCCTGATGCTCCAGCAGTACTTTCCGATGTCCCGCTTCCAGGACAACGTCGAGGACACGCCCTTCACCTTCGGTGGGCACTACGACATCGACAACTACTACTACACGGCAGAGATGGAGGGGGCGCAGCTGCTGTTCCTCGCGCTCAGCTACTGGTCGGCGAACACCGACGATGACCCGGGCATCCAGTGGGCGAGGGAAGTCATCGAAGCACATCCCGAACACACGGTGATCCTGGCCACGCACGACTACATGTTTGCCCGTGACGCGAACGATCCGTACACGAACCCGCGGATCAACGATCAACTCGTCGATCCCTACCCGAACGTGGCGCTCGTGCTTGCCGGCCACAACTCCGGAAGCTATGTGGCTGCTCGGGAGACCGATCACGGCACCACGTCCTACGGTCTGCTCACCGACTACCAGACGCGCCCGTGGGGTGGTCACGAGTTCTACAAGAACCTCAGTGTGGATGCGGAGAACGGTCTTCTGTACGTGAACACGTACTCGCCGTGGCTGGACTCATGGACCTCGGACGGGCGCTGGCATTCCCCCATCTCCTCGGAGGACGTGCCTGGGTTCCACGGTGACGACTCGGAGAACTTCGTCCTCGAGCTCGACCTCGGTGGTGCTGGCGATCACCGCACCCTCGGCGCGCGCGGGCTCAGCCTGGACGTCGGCGCACCGACACCAGTGGGTGAGGCGCAGACGGTTGTCGGCACAGATGCTGCGGACGTCATCGTCGCTGATCTGGCACCGCAGGCCCGGCACGCGTGGTTCGCCGAGGTGACAGATGCTGCGGGGAACGTGTCGCGCAGCGCCACCACGGTGTTCTCGCTGGCGGCTCTGCCGGATCCGGCTCCCGATCCGGAACCCACCGAGCCGGGCAGCCCGGGCGAGGATGACGCTGACCCAGGTGATGGGCAGGGTGACACTGACCCAGGTGATGGGCAGGGTGACACTGACCCAGGTGATGGGCAGGGTGGCGCCGACCCGGGAGATGGGCACGGCGGCGCCGACCCGGGAGATGGCGGGCAGACGGACGGCTCCGGTACGGACGGTGAGCTCTCCGAGACCGGGGTCGGTGTGCCGATGCTGCTCTGCCTCGTTGCCCTGGGGCTGCTCGTGAGCGGGGCCGCAGTGCTGATGATCAGACGACACCAGCGGCCCGGTCACGGCTGATCCGTCCGCAGCATGGTGGTGCCGACTCGGTCGGGTCGGCACCACCTGTGCGCCAGGGACGACAGGCACAGTACTCGGGCCCGCCAGATTCCTCGGTGGCCCGCCTACGTGCAGATCAGTAGCGACGCCTGCTGCACCTGCGCGTGCAGTGCGACGACCTTGCCCAGGTACTCGCCATCCACTTGAAAGTGCTCCGGTCGACGCAGCACGACCCGCACGTCCTTGGTGCGGCGCAGCTGGACCGCTTCGCCGGTCCGCAACGGCCGGCGCTTGCCGGTCCGTCGGCGAACCTGACGTACCAGCGAGTTCTCCTGCACGAACCACGACGCGACCTCACTCCAGGTGCGCGCATCATCGGCGTGCAGCATCAGGACGTCCAGTTCGCCGTCGTCGACCTCGGCGTCCGGCAGCAGCACCAGCCCGGCCGGCAGAGCACCGCCGTTGGCGATGGCCAAGGTGAGCAGCCGGGCCTCTTGCGGCGCTGCGCCGTCCAGGGAATGCGTGACGTCGAGCCGGTCCGGGCGGGTGACACCCCGGGTCACCCCGGCCACGTAGGCCAGCCACCCCAGATGTGCCTTCGCCTCGCTGGAGGTGTGCACCACCATCTGGGCGTCCACACCGAAACCGGCCAGGACCAGAAAGGTCCTGCTCGTGCGGTCCCCGTCTGCCAGGTCCACGCTCACCCGACCGGTGTCGACCCGCCGGTGCATCCCCGAGAACGAGACACGGAGCGCGGCCACCTGGTCCAGCACCGGCAGGCCCACGTTGCGGGCGAACAGATTCGTCGACCCGACCGGCCACACCCCGAGCGGCTGGTCCGTGCCGACAAGCATCTCCGCGACGGCCCGCACTGTCCCGTCACCGCCGGCAGCGATCACCACGTCCGCCTCGCCGGCGGACGCCTCGACCAGGCGCCTACGCAGGGAGGCTGCGTCGTCATCGGCATGGGTGGGCACCCAGACGGACGGGCCCCACCCAGCGCGCCGCTCCTCACGTGCCACGATGCGCCGCCAGCGCTCACCGGTGAGCTTCTCCGGGTGGTAGACCACGGCAGCCATCGGTAGCGTCATCGTGCCTCCCTCCCAAGCCCCGGCTTCTGGTGCCAGTATCCGTCATCGGGCGGGTGGTGCGTGCGTTCCGGCGTAGTCTTCCCCGGTACGGCAGTCGGAGGAAGAAGGAGAAGTGATGGGCGTCGTCGTGGTCGGCTCGGCGAATATGGACGTGGTGGCACGAGTACCGCGCATCCCCGGGCCGGGGGAGACGCTGCTGGCGCGATCCTTCGCACGCGGTGGCGGCGGCAAGGGTGCCAATCAGGCGGTGGCGGCCGCCCGTGCTGGTGGCGTCGAGACGGCGTTCGTCGGCGCGCTTGGCTCGGACGGGGACGGCCAGGCGTTGCGGGAGTCGCTCACCGGCTCCGGAGTCGACATGAGCGTCGTGGCCCAGTCGACCGAGCCGACCGGCACGGCCCTGATCTCGGTGGCCGACGACGGGGAGAACGCGATCGTCGTCGTCGGGGGCGCCAATGCCGACTTCACCGCGCTCGATGCCCGCCAGCAGCAGGTGATCGGGGCTGCCGACGTGCTGCTCGCCCAGCTCGAGATCGACGCCGACGTTGTCCTCGCGGCCGCACAGGCCCGCCGGGAGGGGGCGGTGTTCGTGCTGAACGCCGCACCCTCGCAGCCGCTCTCGGAGGCGATGTGGGCGCAGCTGGACGTGCTGGTGGTCAACGAGCACGAGGCCGCCGACCTGGCCGTCGCGCTCGGTGCGCCGGACCGGGGACTCGACGGCGCCGTCGACCTTCTTGCCGCAAGGGTCGGATCGCTGGTGGTGACCCTCGGCGGGGAAGGCTCCCTCGTGGTCGAGGGCGGTGAGCACACGCGGGTACCGGCCGTACCGGTCACTCCGGTGGACACCACCGGTGCCGGTGACACCTTCGTCGGCGTCCTCGGGGCACGCCTGGCCCTGGGCGACTCGCTCGTGGAGGCCGCCCGGTGGGGTTCAGTGGCAGCGGCACTCGCCGTTCAGCGTCCGGGTGCTCAGGACGGCGTCCCGTCCGCTGCCGAGGTGCGCACGGCGCATGCGAACGGACAGAACTAACGGCCCACGAGATCTCCGTGCCACATGGGGCACGCGAGTCCCCTCGGCCGTCGGTTCCGTTCCGGGTAGTGACTCAGGGGAGCCAGGCGGGAGCGGGCAGATCGTACGGATGGGCCTCCCAATCCCGCCACCAGCCGTCCGCCCCAGGCGGCAGCAACGCCGGGTCGGCGGCCACGACGGCGTCCCGCAGGTCGACCTTCAACCGCGCCACCAGGTCGAGGTCGGGGGAGGCGTCCTCACCCGTCTCCGTGCGGAGCGCATCAGCGTGGCCCTCGGCTGACTCCGGCTGCAGGACGGCATTCTCCACCGCCCAGATCCGCCGCCGGAGCTCGATGAGCGCGCGGGTGGCTGCTCGTTGCGTGGCGGAGGCGCCCGTGCAGACCTCGGCAGCGCGGATCCAGCCGTAGTCCATCGCGATGCGAATGAGGCCGGGGTCCACGGTGAGGATGTCGTGGATGTCGAGCTCGGGCTGGATGACGATGGCTCCGGCGGCATGGGCGCGGCGGACCTCATCGGCCTGGATCTCATCGGTCATCACCCCGAAGCCGGCGCGCATCACGATCTCCAGCATGTCCTTGTCCGCGAAACTCGATGCCGGGCTGAGCCCGGGGGGTGAGGCCACCACGGCGTAGCACCGGGTGACGCCCAGGTGATCGACCGCCACCTCCACGGGTAGGGACTCCCGTGCTCCGCCGTCGACGTAGTGCTCTGATCCGAGGCGGATGGGTGCGAACACGCTCGGGATAGCGCAGGAGGCACGGATGGCGGTCACGAGGTCGACCACCGGTTCGCCCGGGACGGGTTGATCGAGCCGGTCCCGGATCTGGCCGGTCTCGGTCACATACCGCAGCTCACCCGATTCCAGCGCGACCGCAGCGATGCGCAGCTTCACCCCGGAACCGGCCACGTGAGCCGGGTCGAACATCGCCGGGTCGACGAGGCGTTCCACCAGCGGTCCCGGGCGGAATGCTGCGCGCTCGGTCTGTGCCCCGCTCAGGATGAGGTCGACGTCGGTACTGGTGCGTCCCGCCTCCCACAGCGTGGCCATCGTGTCGAGGACGTTCGTCACCGACCATGACGGGCCCTGCTCCGGCGGTGTGCGCTGCGGGGGAGCTGCGTCCGGAGGGCGACGGCGCTCGCGCGGCTCGGAACGGCCTGCCCGGTTGTCACGGGAACCGGCGGTGCGGGCAGTGCGACCCGGGTTGCGGGTGCGGCCGGCCAGAGCATCCCGCGCGTCCCGATGACGCAGCGCCATGACCTTGCGCCAGGTGGGCATGTGCTCGTTCAGCTTGGTGAACCACTCCAGCTCGGCGAACATGTCGGCCGAGCTCTCCATGCTCAGCCACAACTGCCGCAGTTCGCCCACGGCCTGGTGCTGCTGGGTGCGAGTGGGATGCTGGGCGAGGACGGCCGCGAGGATCGACCCAGCGGAGGTTCCGGTGATCACAGACGGGGTGATGCCCTCGCGATCGTAGAGGTAGTCCAGTGCGCCGATCTCGAAGCTGGAGCGGGCGCCGCCGCCGGCGATCGCCAGGCCGACGACCTCGCGCTGCGATGGTTTCGGCAGGGCCGGGACCTGCCCGCCCAAGGCTGTGATGAGTCGATGGCGCAGGTGGTCGAGAGGACCGGACGGGCCAGGCATGCACCCAGAGTAGGTCACGTACTCCTGACCTGTCCGGATGGCGGAGTGGAGCCGGCTGTTCGCCCGAGTCCATCCGCACCACACCTACGTCCATCATGTGAGCCCAGTGATCTCGCGCACCGGACGGACCGGTTGCGGGTACCACCCCGAGGGTGTTTCGGTGGAGTGGTCCCCAGGCGCCACGCGTGTAGTGAGCACGTACTGCTCGTCAGCGTCTATGCCGAAGGAACGAGAGGGAGCATCATGCTCACCCTGACCGAGAACGCCCAGACCGCGATCAAGTCGATCACCGAGCAGGCCGGGCTCCCGGCCGAGGGTGGTGTCCGGATCGCGATGGCCGAGAGCGGCACCGAGCTCCAGCTGTCGCTGGTACCGGAGCCCCAGAACGAGGACCAGGTGATCGAGGAGGACGGTGCCCGCGTCTTCGTCGCCACCGAGACCTCGGAGCTGCTCGACACGCAGAAGCTCGACGCCAACCAGAGCGCCGAGGGCACCGGCTTCACGCTCACCAACCAGGAGGGCTGAGCCCCACCCGCGCACCAGCCAGACTCAGAATTGCTCGTCGATCTGGTCGCCGATCGAATCGGTCGGACCGCCAGATCGACGAGCAATTTTAGTTCGGGCCGCCGGTGAGCTGTCGGCGCAGATCTGCCACAGACGTCACCGGCAGGTCGCAGGTGAATCCGCGGCACACATAGGCAGCGGACCGGCCGTCCACGAGGCCGCGTCCTTCGAGCAGCGGGTGGGTGGTGTCAGTGCCCGCTGCGAGTACCAAGCCCGGACTCGTCGCAGCCCGCGCGACGGCGAGCATCTCCTGCGCGACGTCGTCCTCGCCGACCACCGCCACCTGCAGGGGACCGGCGACGGCCGCCTCAGCGACTGCGAGGAACCAGCCGGCGAACCGCGGGTCGGCGGAGATCGTCCGCGTGCCTGCAGCGAGTGCCCGCTCGGCCTCCTCCCGGCGGGATCCGGTCAGCGCCGAGTACGTCAGCAACGCCCCTGCCAACGACGACGTCCCGCACGGTTCGGCGTTGTCGCCCACCCCTTGTAGTCGCAGCACCAGGCGCTCGGCGTCGGCCGCGGTGTCGTAGAAACCCCCGCCCGGGGCGGAGAACTGGTCGACGGCGGAGCCCAGGATCTCTCCGGCCGCCTCCAGCCAGCGCATCCCACCGGTCGCCTGATGAAGCGCGAGCAAGCCTTCGGCGAGATTGCCGTAGTCGTCGGCCACCCCGGCCGGTTCGCCTGGGCGACCCTCGCGGGAGGCTCGGAGCACGCGGACCTGGCCCTGCGCCGTCGTGGGGTGTTGGGTATGCACAGCGAGCAGCAACTCGGCGCATGCGGTCGCAGCCTCCACCCACCCCGGCTCCTCCAACAGCGCGCCTGCCTCGGCCAGGGCGGCGATCGTCAGCCCGTTCCACGAGGTGACCACCTTGTCGTCCCTCGCCGGCTGCGGGCGCCGGGCCCTCGCCGTCAGCAAGTCTTCCCGCCACGCCGGCCACTCAGGAGGTGGCTCGGCCATCATCTGCAGCGTGGACGCGCCGCCCTCGAACGTCCCTGACTCGGTGACGCCCAGCAACTCGGCGGCACGAGCGCCGTCGGCGGCTCCGAGAACCTCGGCCAACTGCGCCGGGGTCCACACATACGTCAGGCCCTCGACGCCGTCGGTATCGGCATCGAGGGAGGCGGCGAACCCGCCCTCGGGAGTGCGCATCTCCCGCAGCAGGAACTCGGCCGTCTGGGCGACCACGCGGCGGGCGAGCGGGTCGCCGGTGGCTTGGTACCAGTGCAGGTAGAGCCGCAGCAGCAGGGCGTTGTCGTAGAGCATCTTCTCGAAGTGGGGGACCACCCAGGCCTGGTCCACGCTGTAGCGGGCGAACCCGCCGGCGAGCTGGTCGTAGATCCCACCGCGGGCCATCGCCGTGCACGTCCGGTTGACCAGATCCAGCGCCGCCTCGCTGCCCGTGCGGGCGTGGTGGCGCAGGAGGTGCTCGAGCGTCATCGACGGCGGGAACTTCGGGGAGGAACCGAACCCGCCGTGGCGGGTGTCGGCCTGAGCAGCCAGGCGCCCGACGGCGGAGGCCAGCATGGTCTCGTCCGGCACCTGGCCGGGCGGGTGGCCCGGAGCGTTGGGGTTGCCGGGATCGGTGGTGGCCTCGGTGGCTTCCTGCAGCCGGCGGGTGATCTGCTCGGCTCCGGTGAGGATCTCCTCGCGCCGCTCGGACCACACCTCGCTGATCGCCTGCAGCAGGCTGACGAACTGCGTGCGCGGGAAGTAGGTGCCGCAATAGAACGGCTCGCCGGCGGGGGTGAGGAGGCAGGTCATCGGCCACCCGCCCTGACCGGTCATCGCTTGGGTGGCCTGCATGTACACCGCGTCGACGTCCGGGCGCTCCTCCCGGTCCACCTTCACAGGAACGAAGAGCTCGTTCATCACGGCCGCGACCTGCTCGTCCTCGAAGGACTCGTGGGCCATCACGTGGCACCAGTGGCAGGCGGCGTATCCGACGGAGAGGAGGATGGGCACCTCGCGCTGCTTCGCCTCGGCGAATGCCGCCTCACCCCATTCGTGCCAGTGCACGGGGTTGTCTGCGTGCTGGAGCAGGTAGGGGCTGGTGGCCCGGCTGAGGCGGTTGGGCATACATCCAGCGTGACATGCCGGCTCCACTCACTCAGGTGGCAAGGGTGCCGATGCCACCGTGAGGTGGTGGTGGCGGGAGGGCAGCTCGATCTCGTCGAGCACGGCAACCGCGAGATCCTCGGCACTGATGCGTGAGATTCCGGTCGGGTCGATCAGCAGTGTCTGTGTACCGCGGCGGTAGCGCCCAGTCCGTTCGCCTGGTGCGAGCAGAGCGGGCGGGCTGAGGTAGGTCCAGTCCGCGTCCGGGTGACGTCGGCAGGCGTGCAGCTGACCGATGCTGGCAGCCGCGACGGCTCGTACCTGCGGCGGGACGTATCTTGGGTCGTCAGCCACCAGCAGGTCATGGTCGTGCGGGGTGCGCAGCGGTCCGGCGCCGCCGATCACCAGGACGCGGGTTCCGGAAGCCGCCGCCGCATCGAGAACGGAGGTGGTCATCCGCGCCAGGTTGGCTTCGGCACCGGGCTCGGCCCGAACAGCGAGGATGGCCGTGTCGGCATCGGCGAACAGCGACCGGAGTGAGTCCTTCTCGCCGGCGTCGGCGGTCACCCAGTGCACGGAGGCGAGGGTGGTCTGCGGGGCGCGGCCCCGGGAGACCCCGATGACATTGTGGCCGCGGCTCGCGGCCTCATGGACGACGCGATGTCCGACCATGCCGGAGGCGCCGATCACTGTGATCTTCATGCTGGTGGTCGCTTCCGATGGGGTTGAGCTGACCGGCGACGAGAGCCGCCAGAGCGAGGATGAAGCCGGCGAGCTGGGCCGGCGTGAAGGCCTCGCTGAGCACGAGCGCTCCGATGAGCGCCGCGACCAGCGGGGAGAGCAGGCCCAGCAACGCGATCGCGGTGACGGGCAATCGTCCGATGCCGCGGATCCAGAGGGCGTACGCGATGAAACCGCCGACGCTGCCCAGCCACAGGTATCCACCGATGGCAGGGGCGTCGATGACGGGCGGTAGCCCGTCGACCAGAATCATCAGCGGCAGCAGGATGAGCCCGCCCGCAGTGAGTTGCCAGCCAGTGAAGGCCAGTGGACCCACGTTCTCGGGGCGGCCCCAATGCTTGGTCAACGCCACGCCGAGGGCCATGCAACCGGCCGCCGTGAGCCCTGCAGCGACACCGGCCCCATCGAGGGCGGCGGCCGGTCCGAGGGCGACGAGCCCGACCCCGACGATGCCCGCGCCGCCCCAGCCGATCCGCCAGAACGAGGGAGGTTCGCGGAGCACGGCCACCGCCAACCCAGCCACGATCAGCGGTTGAACGGCACCGAGCGTTGCGGCGACACCACCCGGAAGGCGCTCGGCCGCAACGAAGAGCAGCGGGAGAAAGGCACCGATGTTCAAGGCCCCCAGAACACCTGCTTTCCACCACCATTGACCGCTGGGAAGGGTGCGGGTGAGCAGTATCAAGACCAGCCCACCGGGAAGCGCTCGCATCAATGCTGCGAAGATCGGGTGGTCGGGTGGGAGCAACTCCGTGGTCACCGCATAGGTGGTGCCCCATGCAGCGGGTGCGAGCGCGGTCACGACGATCAACGCCGCTGTGGAGATCCGCAGCGGCGCTCTCGTCGGGAGCCGAGACGTTTCGACGGGTGCGCGAGGTGCGTCGGTGGTCATGTGGAGAGTCTCGATTCCGCCGAATCAATATGTCCAACACATCGTTGCGATGACATCAATCGTGTAGCACGATGAATGGATGGAGTTCCGTCAGATCCGGTATGTCCTCGCCGTGGCTGAGACCCGCAACTTCACCCGGGCTGCGGCTCAGTGTTACGTGGCGCAGTCGGCGCTGAGCCACCAGGTCAGATCGCTCGAGCGCGAGCTCGGTGTGCCGCTGTTCGCTCGCACCAGCCGCCGCGTGGAGCTCACCCCTGCAGGTGAGGCTTTCCTCCCCGCTGCACGGCGTTGCCTGGCCGAGGCCGAACGCGCGGCAACCGAGGCAGCTGCGGCGGTCGGCGAGGTGCGCGGGCGGCTGGCAATCGGCATCATCCCTACTGTCGCTGCAGTCGACATTCCGGCGACCTTGCAGCGATTCCGTGATCAGCACCCGCGGGTGCGGGTGAGCTTACGTGTGGGAGCCAGCCACGAGATGTCGGCCGCCGTGGCCGCCGGGGACCTCGACGTCGCCTTCCTCGGCCTACCGGTGAACGACCGTGCCCGCGGGGTGTCGGCGCGTGAGCTGGCCCGCCAGGATCTCGTCGCCGTCGTTCCTGCCGGTCATCCCTGTGCCGACCAGGGCACCGCCACCCTTCAGGACCTCGCCACGTCACCTTTCGCCGACTTTCCCGCCGGCAGCCCGGGCCGCAGCCAGAGCGATGAGGCCTTCGCAGCTGCGAAGCTGGAGCGAGATGTGGCCTATGAGGTCTCTTCAGCTGAGCTGATGGTGCAGATCGTGAGTCAGGGGCTCGCGGTCGCCTTCCTGCCCGCGCCGATCGTGCGCACCGATCCCGGTATTCGTGTTCTCACCGTCGCGGACGGTCCGAGCAGGATCGAGCACCTCATCTGGAGCGAGTTCAATCCAGCGGTGGCCACGAGAGCCTTCCTGGCCGTGTTGGAGCTCGATGAGCCGTAGCAGTTTCGCCCGCCACTGCGATCAGAGTGCCGGCTTGCGCGCCACGATCGAGAGAGTCATCGGTACCCGCTCACGCCACGGCTGTGGGAGCACGAACGCGTCACCGTCTTGCACCATCACCGGCAGCGCCTGCCATGGCAACGTGTCGTGCTCACCGACCGCGACCAGCTGCAGACCCGCATCCAGGAGCGCCTGCAGCGTCTCCGACACCGGATGCGGCCACTCGAAGTTGCGGGTGGAGGTGATCTGGTCGTGATCGCCGTCCACATAAGTGGCGCCGTCGTTGTACGTGAACGCCCTGCCCTCGGGTAGCGACCAGTACCGGTTCCCCAGCCGGACGTCGTCGGTAACCAGATCGTCCATCGTGGCCAGCATCGGGTGTTGGTCCCGGAAGAAGAACGTGCCGCCCGGCCGCAGCAACGCGGCGATCGCACGCGCCCAGGCGTGTAGATCCTGCACCCAGCAGATCGTCCCGATCGAGGTGTGCACGTGATCGAACGTCTCCCCGACGGCGGAAGTCGCCTGCGTCACCTCGCTCTCCACCCATCGCGCCTCCAGTCCGCACCGGTCTGCCAGGTCGCGCGCGTGCTCGAGGGACACCGGCGACAGGTCCACGCCGGTCACGCGGGCGCCGAGCCGGGCCATGGAGAGAGTGTCGGTGCCGATGTGGCACTGCAGGTGGCAGACGTCCAGGCCGTCCAGGAGTCGGTCCGGCTGATCGGCCCGCTCCTCGAGGTGCGGGGCGAGCAGTGCCATGTCCTCGCGGATCACTGAGGAGATGCGGGTCGGATCGGCGGCGAAGCCGTCCAGGTCGTAGGCGTTGCTCGCGGCATGGACGCTCGCGCGGTCGTCCCAGTTGGCGCGGTTGGCGGCGTAGGCCTCGGCGGTGGTCGCCTCGGTCTCGACGATCGGGTCGGTCGGCAGGCTCATGGAGGTCAGCCTGGCACGCACCCAGGTCGGGGCACACCGGAAATACGGACCAAACCGATGGCCCTCAGCGTCGCTGTGCCACATGGGCCACAGGCCCGCTGGGCGCCGTCAGTTCGGTACAGACCTACCCGCCCAGCGCTGCCGAGACCACGTCCTTGGCTGCCGACTGCACCTGGCCGAGGTGCTCGGCCGAGACGAAGGACTCGGCGTAGATCTTGTACACGTCCTCGGTGCCGGAGGGGCGCGCTGCGAACCACGCGTCCGCGGTGGTCACCTTCAACCCTCCGATAGCGGCGCCATTCCCGGGGGCCTCCACCAGCGTGGCCGTGATCGGCTGTCCGGCGAGCTCGGTGCTGGTGACGTCCTCGGCCGACAATGCCGCGAGCTTCGCCTTCTCATCCCGGGAAGCCGGTGCATCCACCCGGGCGTACCAGCTCTCCCCGAACTCGGCCACCTGCTCTTCGTGCAGCTGACTGGGGGAGCGGCCGGTCACCGCAAGGATCTCCGCCGCGAGCAGCGCCAGCAGGATGCCGTCCTTGTCCGTGGTCCACACCGACCCGTCACGGCGCAGGAACGAGGCGCCAGCGGATTCCTCGCCGCCGAAGCCGAGCGACCCCTGCAACAACCCCGGCACGAAGTGCTTGAACCCGACCGGCACCTCCACCAATCGCCGCCCCGTGGCGCCCACCACCCGGTCGATCAGGGCCGAGGAGACCAGCGTCTTGCCGACACCCGCGTCTGCAGCCCACTCGGGGCGATGGCGGAACAGGTAGTCGATCGCTACGGCCAGGTAGTGGTTGGGGTTCATCAGCCCACCATCGCCGGTGACGATCCCGTGCCGGTCGGCGTCGGCGTCGTTGCCCGTGGCGATGTCGAACGGCGGTGCGCCACCCTCGCCTCGCATCTTCGCCACCAGCGACGCCATCGCTGAGGGGGAGGAGCAGTCCATCCGGATCTTGCCGTCCCAGTCCAGTGTCATGAACGACCATTGCGGATCCACCTGCGGGTTCACGACGGTCAGGTCCAGATTGTGGCGTTCAGCGATCGCGGCCCAGTACTCGACGGCGGCACCGCCGAGCGGGTCTGCCCCGATCCGCACACCGGCCTCCCGGATCGCATCGAGGTCGAGCACTGCCTCCAGGTCGTCCACATAGGTCAGCAGGTAGTCGTGGCGGGCCACGTTCTCGGACTCGAGTGCCTGCGCATACGGCACCCGCGCCACCGACGAGACGCCGCTACGCAGCAATTCGTTCGCGCGGGCCGCGATCGCCGAGGTCGCATCGGACCCGGCCGGGCCACCGTGCGGCGGGTTGTACTTGAAGCCCCCGTCCCGCGGGGGGTTGTGCGAGGGGGTCACCACGATCCCGTCGGCCAATCCCGGACCGCGTGTGCGCACTCCCTCGCTGGAACCCGCACCGTTGTGCCGCAGGATTGAGTGCGAGAGCGCAGGGGTGGGGGTGTAGGAGTCGCGGGCGTCGATGCGCACCTCCACACCGGCGGCGGCCAGCACCTCCAGTGCGGTGCGCTGCGCCGGATCGGAGAGCGCGTGGGTGTCCCGCCCCAGGTACAGCGGACCGTCGATGCCCTGGGAGGCCCGGTACTCCACGATCGCCTGGGTGATCGCGACGATGTGAGCCTCGTTGAAGGCGGAGTCCAGGCTCGACCCGCGGTGCCCCGAGGTCCCGAACACCACCTGCTGACCGGGATCGTCGACGTCCGGGGTGCGGTCGTAGTAGGCGGAGACCACGGCATCGACATCGATCAGGTCCTCAGGAAGGGCTACCTGCCCAGCGCGGGAATGCATGACGCCATCGTGCCACTCGCGCCGCCTGGAAGCAGCCTCGACGCGATGCGAACGTCACAGCCCCGGTCTCGATAGGGTGAAGCCATGGCAAAGCGCAAGAAGCAAGGCCCGGTGAACGAGAAGGTCGCCGCACGGCGTGCTGCCCGCAAGGCGGCCAAGGCCTCGGGAGGTGCCCTCGCACCACGGCGATCCTTCGAGGGGCTTCCCGGCGAGGCCGACTGGGTGGCGATGCGCGAGGTCGTCCCAGCCGCCAGTGCCACAGCCCGTACCACCGCCGAGTACGGTTCGCGCGACATCACCGTCGTCACCGTGCTGCCGGGTCTGCTGCCCGCGATGCACCGCGAGGACGGCCAGATCCTCGTCGCTCTCCAGAACGTCACCTCCAGCGGCGATCCGAGCCGGGACGTGGCCGCCGCCTTGCTGCAGGTACTCGACTCCGAGCCCGGGACGAGCCTCACTCATCTCGATCTGCCGGGTCCGGGGCCGCGCCTGCAGGACGTGCTCGACCTCGACGCTCCGTTCGAGGTCACGCTGCACGAGACCTTCGACTTCGTGCTCCCGCCGGACAGCGATCCCAGCCCCGAGGTGAACGACGCGCTGGAGGAGTTCGCCGGGGCGATCGTGCCCACCGTCAAGCTCTCCTCCGTCGACGGCGCGTACTGGTGCCGGATGGGTGCGCGGGAGTTCCTGCGCTGGTCCCGCACGGAGGACGAGGAGCAGCTCCTCGATGCCCTGGCCCGTCTGCACGCCGAGCGCCGTTCCGCGGTCGACGATGGTGCCCGGTTCATCGGGGCGTTCCGCTCCTGCGGTCTGGTGGTCCCGGTGTGGGAGCTCGAGCCCGGGACCGAGGCGGAGGAGCTGGAGAAGCCGGCCCCGCAGTTCGAGGCGAGACTGGCCGAGGCGCTGGCCGTGACCGACCCGTTGAACGCCGAAGAACGGCGGGCCCGCGCGGGTATCGTGTCGCGCCAGGTCACGCTTCGCTGACGACGTTAGGCTGAGGGCGTGAGCCGGGTGTCGGGCGAGGGGATCAATCCCCTACGGATCATCCGTCGCCGTGTGCCTGAGACAGGTCCGATCCCGGTGCCACCAGCCGATCCCGACCATCAGCGGGTCGCCGCTGTCATCCCTGCCAAGGACGAGGCCGCCCGAATTGCCGCGACGGTGCGAGCCGTCCGGGCGATCCCGTACGTCGACCTGGTGCTGGTGGTCGACGACGGCAGCGAGGACGACACCCAGCATCTCGCGCGCTCTGCCGGTGCGGTGGTGGTGCGCCACTCCCACAACCGCGGCAAGGCGTCGGCGATGGAGACCGGTGCCGCCGTCGTCTCCATGCGTGATATCGAAGACGGCCCGGCCCGGCTGCTGCTGTTCGTCGACGCGGACCTGGGTGCCACTGCCGTGAACGCCGCGCCGTTGGTGCCTCCGGTGGTCACCGGCCGGGCCGACCTGTCGATCGCGACCCTGCCGAAGCAGTCCGGCGCCGGGGGCCGGGGCATCGTCACGGGTCTGGCGCGCCGCGCGATTCAGCGCGCCACCGGGTGGGCGCCCAGCCAGCCGCTTTCCGGGCAGCGTTGCATGACCCGCGCTGCTTTCGACGCCGCCACCCCCCTCGCACACGGATGGGGGGTCGAGACCGGCATGACGATGGACGTCTTGATGCAGGGTTTCGCGGTGGTCGAGGTGCCGTGCGATCTGCGGCACCGCGCCACCGGCAACAACCTGGCCGGGCAGCTGCACCGCGCCGGGCAGTACCGCGATGTGGCGATGGCCATCGCCGCTCGCCGGTTTCGTCACTACAAGCAGAAGGTCACCCGCGACGCGGCCGAGCCTGGGCCTGATCTCGACCAGGCCGATACCGACAGGACTCTGACCGACCAGGGCGATGGCCGCACCGGCGACAGCATCAGCGACCACGCAGCGCCACAGAGGCCACAGAGGCCACAGCGGCCACAGGCGTTACAGCCGCCGGACCCGCCACAGGAGCCCGGGCGCCGCTCCCGCTCGCTCAGGCGGGCGGTGGAGTCTTCCCGACGGCGGAGGTCGCGTCCTCGTTGACGTGGGCTTCGCGTAGCCCCAGCATCCAGGTGGCGCAGGCCGCGATCAGCAGCGGCACGCCGTGCGCCACCCCGAGCGCCGGGATCGCGATCCCGGAGTCGTTGACGGCCAGCCCGAGTCCGAGCGCGACGGCCAGGGCGATCAGTCCCGGTCGCAGCATGGGGGCCTGACGGCCCATCAGCGAGATCGGGTTGCCTCCGGAGAGCCACGCGAAGTCGCCGCCACCCGGTGAGGTCAGCGCCACCCGGATCGGCCGGGACAGCACCAGCAGCACCGTGAGCACTCCGCAGATGGCGAGGATCGTCAATGGCCGGTTTCCGAACAGGATGGAGATGTTCTGGTCGAGCTTGCGCCACACCACATCCCACAACCCGCCGTCGAGCACGGTCTGGAAGAACCGGCCCAGGTGCGTCGGGTCTGGGCGCAACCAGTCCACGAACGCGATCGCCATCGTCGCCACGGCGGCGCCGACGAGCACCATCACCACCCGCTGCCAGGTCAGGCGTACACCGGCGGCGAGCAGGGCCAGCACGGCGAAGGCCGGCAGCAGCGCGGGCGGTCCTCCGAAGTCGGCGCCCAGGCCAGGCGCCCCGTCGAGCACCACCACCACCACCCCGACGGCGAGGGTCACCACCGCCGCGAGTCTCCGGCGGCCTGCCCGCACCAGGGGGTTGATGACCGCGATGGTCACCAGCAGCGACGCCGTCGTGAACAGGGCGAACGTGGTGTTGTTCATCCCGTAGAAGCGTCCCGCCACCAGCGTGGGCACTCCCATGACGGCGGAGAGCTGCAGCGTCGCTCCGGTGGCGACGTCCACGGCGAGAACGAGCGCCGTCAGGCTCGCGACCACGGTGACCGACCCGAAGAGGTGACGGCGCCATGGCCCGGCGAGAGACGCCGTCACGATGATCGTGACGATGGCTGCCGTGCTGCCGAGAAGCGCCAGCATCGGGGTCCCGGCACGCCACCAGGGCAGGAGGTTCGTCAGGTACGAGGCCACGGGGATGCTGGCGATCCCGAGCGCGACGGCACGCAGTACCCGCAGGGCCGGTTCTCGTTGGGCCAGGACTCGCCTCAGGCCACGGTTTCCCGGGAGGCGGCCGAGATGTTCGGCCGTCCAGGCTCGCAGGCGCGCGGCAGCGGGGCGCTTCAGCGCCAGGGCCACGACGGCGAAGAGCAGCAGGTTCAGGGCCACCAGCCCGGCGTAGAACACCGGCACGATGGGGCGGACGACGCCGGCGTGCAGGGCGTCGTCCTCCAGCTGGTCGCGGCGATCTTCCGCGGAGGATCCGCGATCGGGCAGCACCTGGGTGACGGCGCCGATGGCCGATCCGGTCGGCCCCGCGTCCTCGATGTCCAGCAGCCGCAGCAGGGTCGGCAGCAGGTCGGTGGTGAGGACGAACCCGTCCTGGCGGGTGGAGGGGGAGGTGAGTAGCCCGGGCTCCACGCCGGGGCCGGTGAGCGCGAGGACGCGCAGGCCCGGCTCGTAGCCATCATCGGCCAGTCCGGCGAGCAGCACCGTGGGCTCTGCCGACTCTGCCGGCGTCCCTGGGAGGCCCGCGAGCACGTCGGCCACCCGGCGCTCGATCACCCGCAGCTGGTCCTCGCGATAGGTCTGCCTGCTTGTGGACAGGGTGAAGCCGTCCTCGCCGGCGCGCAGGGAACCGGCGTCGATCATCAGCAGATCGGCGCGGGTGAGGGTGTCGCTGGTCCAGCGTGTGAGGTCGGTGCCGGTGAGGGTGGTGTGCTCGGTGACCATGCCGGCGGCATCGGCAGCCGCGATTGCCGCCCCGGGCCCGATGCTCGCCACGGTGACGTCACCGGCTGCCAGCAGCTCACCGAACAGCCCGGGCTCGGCCTGGAAGTTCTGCGATGCCAGCTCGGCCGAGTACTCCTCCCAGCCCGGGACTTGACCGGCCGAGGGTTCCAGGAGGAACCGGCACTGCCCCTGACGATCGGGCCCTTCGAGATCGGCGGCGCGGGTGCCGGTGCTCAGGGCGAGCCACCCGTCCGCCGGGCAGGTGAACGACCGCACGCTGCGCACCACCAGGGATCCCACCGCCTCCTCGGTGAGGGAAGCGAGCGCAGGCGTGCTCTCGTCGATGTCCGACCATGCCAGCCCGCCGACGCCGATCACCACGACAGGTCCGGCGGACTCAGTCGTCGGCTGGGGGGCGGCATGGGCCGGGACGGCGATCCCACAGGCGATCAGAATGCCGGCCAGAACCGCCAGGATCGAGTTGCCGGCGGTTCGTGCGCGTTGGCCGGCACGGACCACAGGTGGCAACTCGTGTGTAGTCATCGCCGATCAGCCTACGGTTGCGGGTGTGGAGGAACGGTGAGGGCTCAGCGGAGAGTTCAGTGAGAGGTCGCGTGCCATCTCTCAGAGTCAGCGGGTGCGCACCCGCAACCCACCAGGCTGCACGCGTGCGGTCACGCCGGTCGCCTCACCGATGAGATCGCCGTCGATCTGCACGTGCTCGGGCTGCTCGCACGTGACCGACACCTCCCGCCCGCGCCAGAACTCGATCGAGCTGGCCGAGACCGGCAGGTCCCGGCGGAAGCCGAGGCCCTGCGCCACCACCTTCCCGAACAGCGAAGCCCAGCCGAACACACCGCCCCGGGTGTCCAGTGCCGCCACATCGAGCCATCCGTCGTTCAACTCGGCATCGGGCAGCAACACGATCCCGCCGGGTAGACGGCCGCAGTTCGCGAACAGCAGGCTGCGCACCTTCAGCGGTCGCACCTCGCCCTCGCCCACGCGCATCCGCAACTTCAGCTTGCGGCCGTGCAGGTGACGGGCGCCGGCCAGGAAGTAGGCGAACCAGCCCACCTTCGACTTCAGCTCGTCATCTGCTCCCGCCACCATCGCGGCATCGAAGCCGATACCGGCCATCACCAGGAACAGGTGCTCGTCCTCCTCGGTGCTGAGGTCCGGGCCCTCGTCCTCGGCCGGGTCGAGCCGGCGCGGGCGGATCCAGCCGATGTCGATCGGATGGTCACTGCCCCCGAGCGCAGTCCGCACCAGCGACGCCGTGCCCTCCAGCGGCAGATCAAGGTTGCGGGCCAGCAGATTCCCAGTGCCCATCGGCAGCAACGCCATCGGGATGTCCGATCCTGCCAGCGCGGTCGCCACCGCACGCACGGTGCCGTCGCCGCCGGCAGCCACCACCACCGAGGCCCCGGCAGCCAATGCCTCGCGTGCCTGCCCGACTCCCGGATCCTCCGGTGTGGTCTCGAACCACAGCGGCTCCGGTAGTGCGAGTTCCTCGGCGATCTGGATCGCCATGCGGCGCAATCCCGCCGGATCGTTGGCCTTCACCGGATTCACCACGAACGCCGGCGGGCCCTGCGAGGGCACCCGGTCCGGCTCCGGTGGGCTGATCAGCGGCTCGACCCGAGCACCCCGCTCCCGGATCCGCTTCAGCACCAGCAGTCCCACCACCAAGGCGGCGATCGCCACTGCCAGCGCCACCAGACTCACCGTCTGTTCCCAGGTCATGACCTGAACGGTAGCCCGTCCCCGATAGTCTCGGGGGGTGATCGACCTGAAGAGCCTGCGTGAGGATCCGGACGTCGCCCGAGCCAGCCAGCGGGCCCGGGGTGAAGACCCCGAGCTGGTGGACCGGGTGCTGGCAGCCGACGAACGCCGTCGGGCGCTGCTGACTGCCTTCGAGCAGCAGCGAGCCGAGCAGAAGGAGGTCTCCCGCTCCGTGGGGAAGGCCTCGCCGGAGGAACGCGAGCACATCCTCGCCAAGGCGAAGGCGCTCGCCGAGGAGGTCAAGGCCGCCGAGACAGAGGCGGGCACCGCTCAGCGTGAGTTGGACGAGATGCTTGCGCAGCTACCGAACCTCGTGCTCGACGGCGTCCCTTCCGGTGGTGAGGACGATTACGTCGTCCTCAAGGAAGTAGGCACGCCGCGGGACTTCGCGGCCGAGGGTTTCGAGCCGGCCGATCACCTCGACATCGGGCACGGCCTCGGCGGGATCGACACCGAACGTGGCGCGAAAGTCTCCGGCGCGCGGTTCTACTACCTCACCGGTATCGGCGCCCGGCTGGAGCTGGCGCTGCTGAACGCGGCGATGGACACGGCTCTCGCAGCCGGGTTCACCCCGGTGATCACCCCGACGCTGGTCAAGCCCGAGATCATGGCCGGTACCGGGTTCCTCGGCGCGCACGCAGATGAGATCTACCGGTTGGAGGCCGACGACCTGTACCTGGTGGGGACTTCGGAGGTAGCGCTCGCCGGGTACCACGCGGGCGAGATCATCGACCTGAGCGATGGTCCCAAGCGGTATGCCGGCTGGTCGGCGTGCTACCGCCGCGAGGCCGGCTCCTATGGCAAGGACACTCGCGGCATCATCCGGGTGCACCAGTTCCACAAGGTGGAGATGTTCTCCTACGTCCGGGTCGAGGACGCCGAAGCCGAGCATCAGCGTCTGCTCGGCTGGGAGGAGCAGATGCTTGCCCTCGTGGACCTGCCCTACCGGGTGATCGACACCGCCGCCGGTGACCTGGGTTCCAGTGCCGCCCGCAAGTTCGACTGCGAGGCGTGGCTGCCGACCCAGCAGCGATACCTGGAGCTGACCTCCACCTCCAACTGCACGACCTTCCAGGCCCGCCGCCTGGGTGTGCGCGAACGCGGCGAGCGGGGCACGCATCCGGTGGCCACCCTGAACGGCACTCTCGGGACCACGCGCTGGATCGTGGCGATCCTGGAGAACCACCAGAACGCCGACGGGTCGGTGCGCGTGCCGGAGGGTCTGCGCCCCTACCTGGGCGGGCTCGAGGTGCTCGAACCGGTCGCTGCTCGATGAACCCGATGAGCGTCCGGGACGCAGGCGTGCGGCCGGTCACCGGGCCCGAGGGCAGATCCGCATTGGCCCGGCTCCGGGAAGCGCCGGAGCACCTGGTGGCGCTTGACATCGACGGGACGATCCTGGGGCACGACCAGAGCCTGAGCGCGAACGTGACCGACGCCGTCGGGGCGTTGCGTGAGACCGGTGCGCACGTGGTGCTCTCCACCGGGCGGTCCATCCAGGCCGTGCTACCCGTGGCCGAGGAACTCGGGATCACCGACGCGTGGGCGGTGTGCTCGAACGGGGCGGTCACGGTCCGGCTGGCCGAGGGTGGCTTCACCATCGACGACGTCGTCACCTTCGACCCGGAGCCGACGCTGCGGCTGCTGCGCGAGCACCTGCCGGAGGGCATCTTCGCCGTTGAAGACCTGGGGCGTGGCTTCCTGCTTTCGGCGCCGTTCCCCGACGGGGAGCTGACCGGAGAACTGCGGGTGGTGGGCTTCGAGGAGCTGTGCGCTACCCCGGCTTCCCGCGTGACGCTCCGGGCCCCGGGCCTGGGATCGGACGACTTCCACGACCTCGTCGACCGGTCGGGCCTGCACGGGGTGAGCTACGCCGTCGGGTGGACCGCCTGGCTGGACATCGCCCCCGAGGGGGTCTCCAAGGCGTCTGCGCTGGAGCGGGTGCGTCTGCGCCTGGGCGTCCCGTCGACGGCGACACTCGCCGCAGGCGACGGGCGCAACGATATCGAGATGCTCACCTGGGCCCGGGTGGGTGTGGCGATGGGCGGGGCGGATGCCGACACCCGGGCGGCCGCCGACTTCGACGCAGCGCCGGTGAGTGAGGATGGGTTGGTGCCGGTGCTGACGGCGCTGGTGCCGTGACTGATACGCCCGATCGCCGGATGTCGGTGCCCTGCGGCAGACTGAATGTGGCATCGACGACGAGGAGCACACCGTGAAGACGTTCACCCTGCCCGGTACCCAGATCACCGCACCGAACGTGGTGCTCGGCCTGATGCGGATCGCCGAGAAGAGCGACGAAGAGATCCGCACCCTGGTGGCCACCGCGCGTGAGGCCGGGATCGACTTCATCGACCACGCCGACATCTACGGCCGTGACCACGGCTGCGAGGAACGCTTCGGGGCGGCGATGCAGCTCACCGGCTCCCAGCGCGAGGAGCTGACGATCCAGACCAAGTGCGGGATCGTGCCGGGGCAGAACGGTCGACCCACTCACTTTGATTTCTCCTACGAACACATCGTGGCGCAGGTGGAGGGGTCGTTGCGGGCGCTGCGCACCGACTACCTCGACATCCTGTTGCTGCACCGGCCCGATGCGCTGGTGGAGCCGGAGGAGGTGGCGCGCGCCTTTGACGAACTGCAGGCCGCGGGCAAGGTGCGTCACTTCGGCGTCTCCAATCACACGCCCCGTCAGATCGACCTGCTGAAGACGGCGGTCACGCAGCCGTTGGTGGCGAACCAGGTGCAGCTGTCGATCACGCACTCGCCGATCGTGGCGCAGCCGCTGGCGATGAACATGCAGGGTGAGGACCAGTCGATCGTGCGCGACGGTGGGGGACTGGTGGAGTACTCCCGGCTGCACGACATCACTCTGCAGGCGTGGTCACCGTTCCAGGCGGGGTTCTTCGACGGGGTGTTCCTGGGGTCGGAGCGTTACCCGGAGCTGAACGCCGTGATCGATCGGCTGGCCGCCGAGTACGGGGTACCGCCGATCGCGATCGCGGTGGCCTGGATCACCCGGCACCCGGCGCGGATGCAGGTGGTGCTCGGCACGACCACGCCGGAGCGGGTGACGGGCGCGGCGCAGGGCTCGGACATCCCGCTGACGCGGGCGCAGTGGTACGAACTACTCCACGCGGCGGGCTACCTGATCCCGTAGGCGAGGTGCGGGCCGGATCGCTCCGTCATCACAGGTACTGAAGTCACAGGTACTGAAATCAGAGGTACTGCCCGGTGCCGTGGTGCGGCTCGCTGCCCTCCTGCTTCTGCAGACCCAGTGCCTGACCGGGGTGCACACCGGGAGGAAGTGCCTTGCGCATCTGGGAGAGCTGGCTCTGGGCGGCCATCTGCTGAGCCACCAACGCCGTCTGGATCCCGTGGAACAGGCCCTCGAGCCAGCCCACCAACTGCGCCTGGGCGATCCGCAGCTCGGCGTCAGAAGGAGCACGGTCGTCGGTGAACGGCAGGGTGATCCGGTGCAGCTCGGCGATGAGGTCCTCGTTGAGCCCGTCCTCGAGCTCGTGCAGGGACCGTTCGTGGATCTCCGCCATGCGTTCGCGTGCGGCCTCGTCCAGCGGGGCGCTACGCACCTCGTCCAGAAGTTGCTTGATCATCGTGCCGATGCGCATGACCTTCGCGGGCTCTTCCACCATGGCGGAGGGGTCGCGGGCGTCGTCGGCGGAGGCGATGCCCAGACCATCCGATGAGGAGACGACTACGCGAGGGCTCTTCTCCTCAGCACTGTCCGTGGGATCGGATCCGGGGGACTGCTCGGACTCGCTGGGCTCGCCTTGGTCAGTCTTGTCCCGGTCGGTCTCGCCCTGGGCGGTCTGGTCCTGATCCGGCTCGTCAGCGCTCGCGTTCTCGTGCTCGGACTGCTCGGCCGTGTCGGGCGTCGCGTTCTCGTCTCGACTCGCGGATTCCATGGCACCATCATGCCTGCTCCGGCTCGTGCAGGCGTGGGGGGAGGATCGTGCCCACGGGCAGAAGCACTAGCCTTCGGGTATGAACTGGTTGACCAACGCCGCTCACGCCCGCTGGCTGGAGAACGAGACCGATGCCCTGCTGGACTTCGCTTCCGGTGCGATGGTGGAGGAAGGTTTCGCCTACCTCAGCAGCGAAGGCGAGCAGATTCCGGCCGAGGGGAGCCAGTTGTGGCTCACCTGCCGGATGATCCACTGCTTCGCACTCGGGTCGCTGTTGGGGCGGCCCGGTTCGGCCACGATGGTCGACCACGGGCTACGGGCTCTGTCCAGGCACTTCCGCGACGACGTCAACGGCGGCTGGTATGCCCAGGTGGGTCCGGACGGGCCGATGGATGACACCAAGGCGGCCTACGCGCATGCGTTCGTGATCCTCGCCGGAGCCAGCGCTGCATCTGCGGGCCGTCCGGGTGGCAAGGAACTGCTGGAGGAAGCGCTGACCGTCTCCCTGCAGTGGTTCTGGCGTGAGGACGAAGGCATGGTCGTGGAGTCCTACGACCGGACCTTCACCGATCTGGAGGACTACCGCGGCGTCAACGCGAACATGCACACCGTCGAGGCCTATCTCGCGGCCGCTGACGTGACCGGTGACGACACCTGGCTCGAGCGGGCCACCCGCATCTCCCGCCGCGTGGTGGATGATTTCGCGCGGAACCAGTCCTGGCGGATCCCGGAGCACTTCGACGCCAACTGGCAGCCGCTGCTCGACTACAACATGGACTCCCCGTCCGATCCGTTCCGTCCGGCGGGGGCCACGATCGGGCACTGGTTCGAGTGGTCCCGGCTGGTGCTGCACGTGCGGGCCGCGTGGGCTGCCCGCGGTGTCTCGGCCGAGGACTGGATGCTCGAAGGCGCCCAGGCGTTGTTCGACCTCGGCGTCACCGAGGGATGGGATGTGGACGGCGCCGACGGCTTCGTCTATACGGTCGACTGGGACGGCAAGCCACTCGTACGGGAGCGGATGCACTGGGTGGTGACCGAGGCGCTCGCAGCTGCCGCAGCGTTGTACCGGGTGACCGGGGACGCGAACCTCGCCGCCTGGTACCAGCTGTGGTGGGAGTACGCGGCCGTGCACCTGATCGACACCGAGAACGGCTCCTGGGTGCACGAGCTCGCCCCGGACAACGGCCCCAGCGCCACCGTGTGGGCCGGGAAGCCGGACGCGTACCACGCGGTCCAGGCGACACTGATCCCGCGCCTGCCCCTGACCCCGGTGCTGGCCCCGGCCCTCGCGCAGGGCTTGCTCGATACGCACTGACGCTGGGCCGGTCGTACGACCACTGCCGCCCGTACGACCACCGCACCTCCCATCGCCGCCCGTGCACCCACCGACCGCCTGTACACCCACCGGGGGTGAAGTTGACGTCGGTTATGGGCCCATAACCGACGTCAACTTCACCCCCGGGTGGAGATCCGGTCGGTCCTAGTGCCCGGCAGGCACCCCCCGACGGCGTCCCCTACCTCAGGGGAGGAGCAGCACCTTCCCGAACACCTCGCCGTCAGCCATCATCCGGTGTGCCTCGCTCGCCTCGGCGAGCGGCACACGTGCGTGCACGACCGGGCGGACCTTGCCCGCGGTGACCAGCGGCCAGGCGCGCTGGCCGACATCGGTGAGGATCGCCGTCTTCTGCTCGGGTGGGCGCTGACGCAGCACGGTGCCGTGGATGGACAACCACCGGGTGAGCAGTGGAGCGAGGTTCAGCTCGCCGGTGGTGCCCTTCTGCATGCCAATGATCACCAGGTGACCGAAACGGGCGACGGCGTCGATGTTCCGCTGAAGGTATTTCGCCCCGACGACGTCCAGCACCACGTCAGCGCCCGTGCCGCTGGTCTCGGTGCGCGTGATCTCGACGAAGTCCTCGCTACGGTGGTCGATGGCGCGGTGGGCCCCCAGCTCGGCGCACCGGGCAGTGCGGTCGGGGCCACCGGCCGTGGTGAGTACGCGGGCGCCGAGGGCGGTCAGCAGCTGGATCGCGGCGGTACCCACGCCGCCGGATCCGCCGTGGACGAGAACGGTGGTGCGCTGGAGGGACTCAGGGTCCAGGCCGGCCGTGGCGGGCAGTCCGGGTACGGCGATCAGGTTCGACCAGAGGGTGGCCATGGCCTCCGGCAGGCCGGCGGCGTCGACGAGGTCGAGAGCATCCGGGACCGGAAGCAGATGCTCGGCACGGGCGAGCGCCTGCTCGGCGTACCCTCCGCCGTCGACGAGAGCGCAGACCCGATCGCCCACCTGATGACCGGTGACGCCGTCGCCGAGCGCGGCGATCGTTCCGGAGACCTCCAGGCCCGGCCAGTCGGGCGCACCCGAGGGCGGCGGGTGCAAGCCCTTGAGCTGTAACAGGTCGGCCCGGTTCACACCGGCGGCTGCCACATCGAGGAGCACCTCACCCGGCCCAGGCGAGGGGGTGGGGATGTCGGCTGGTGCTAGGCCAACTGGGGCACCGCCGGAGCCGTTGTCTTGCGAGATGACCATCGCGCGCATACCCCCACTCTATGAACGGGACGCGCCACCGCTCATCCAGGGATCGAGGTTCGCGGAACGAGCGGGTCGATGTCCGGTTTGGGACTGCTCGCAGGTGTGGGACAGAATGGGGCGACCAGGAGGGTTGACAGAGCGGCCGAATGTGACGGTCTTGAAAACCGTTGTGCCTCAACAGCACCAAGGGTTCGAATCCCTTACCCTCCGCCAGATTCCGGCGTACGGTGGCAGACAGGGGAGGGATGCCACCGTGCCGCACGGATGGGAATGGTTCCGGTTCGCCGCTGGAGTGGTCGTTGCGCCGGGGATGGCCAACGGCATCGTGTGGTGGGCCTCCTGGTTGACGCCGCTGACGATGGCGGTGGCGCTCGTGGTCCTGGTCGCTGTGGTGATCTTTGCGCTGGTGCATGAGCAGCGCGCAGCGGGGCAACGGACCGTGCTTCAGCAACGGCGCCGCGAACGTGCGAATCTCGCGTTCGGCCGCGGCATGGCGCTGGGTGGGGTGGGAGCTCTCCTCGCTTCGCTGCTCGGGGTGCCATGGCTCGAGTCAGCCCATATGGCGTGCGTGGTGATCGCTGGGGGTGGAGCGGGTCTGGCTACCGGTGCGCGAGTGCGTCTGGGGCGCCTGGAGACAGCGACATAACTGCGTTCCCGGCGCCTCGGGAGGGGTGGTTCGCATCATGCCGGTGAGCCCGTTATCCTGGTGGGCACCTAGGAGACGTCGCATAGTCTGGTCTAGTGCGCATCCCTGCTAAGGATGTGAAGGGGCAACCCTTCCGTGGGTTCAAATCCCACCGTCTCCGCCCTTGTGATGAAGGCGCCCCACCCCGAGCGAAGCGAGGCGGTGGGGCGCCTTCATCACGTGCTGCAGAGGGGGATTTGGGAGGAGCGAGCGCCAGCGAGGGACGGCTCCCACCGTCTCCGCCCTGTGGTGGTAGGACGGCCCCGAGCGTAGCGAGCGGGTCGGTCTACCACCACACGTGTGTTGGGGGATTTGGGAGGACTGAGGAGCGTCAGCGACGAGGGACAGCTCCCACCGTCTCCGCCCTTGTGAGGAAGCCCCCCCGTGTGTTTCGGGCGGGGCTCCATCACATATCTGGCTTGTGAGATGTAGGAGGAGCGAGCGCGAGCGAGGGACGGCTCCCACCCTCTCTCCGCCGTGCTACGCGAGGGTCCCGCCATGTGACGGCGCGGTCCTCGTCGCAGCATAGGTGCGGATCGGGCGGGTGCGTGCTTGGTTGCGAGGCACTCCAGGCATGCCGGCCACTCGAGGTAGCCGGACGGTTTCTCGGTGCGTGGTCCCGGGTGGTGCTGATACCACAGAAGTGTTGATTTGGTCACAATTCATTGAATGTGATTCACATCGGTGGTGAGGGTCTGTGCGCATTTGCGCAGGTCAGCGCCCGTCTCGGGGACGGCCGGTATCGGCCCGCCCCGGAGATTGAACGCCCGAGAAGTCGTGCCATGGTGGTCATCGCTCCTGCCCAGGTACTCGATCGGGCAGGTCAATCCATACTCTTCGGGGGAAGGTCAATCACCGTGCTGCGCGCAACCAACTCGCCACACCGACGCATCCGACGGGTGCTCGCGAGCGCCCTTGCACTCGTACTGACCGGCGGTGTGGTGATCGCCGGAACGACCCCCGCCGTCGCGGACGTCGGCGATCCGCAGTACCTGACCGTTGACAAGCGCGTCAGCGCGGACGAGATCTCCGTGGATGAGCCGTTCACCTACACGATTGAGGTGAACTGTTCCGAGGCGACCTGTCTCGACGCGCACCTGCAGGACCAGTTCCCAGCAGAGCTGGACGGCTACGCACTGCAGAACGTGACCATCACCCCGTCGGCGTCCTCCGTGCCGCGCGAGGTCACGTGGACCGTCGATGGCGCCGAGACGTCACAGCCGAGCGTGCTGACCGATGACACGGTGCTCGACATCGATTTCCAACAGGAGGGCACCAACCCCGAGGGAACCGGACTCGAGTTCGGCACCCGCGTGAGCGTCAGCATCACCCTCCAGGCACCGGAGAAGACCCCGGGCGAGTACGCGTTCACCAACACCGCCACCACCGAGGCGTCCAACTCCAACCCAGATTCCTCCGACGCCACCACCACACTCGTGGTCCCGTCCGTGCTCGACGTCGACGTCACCAAGGACTGGGATCCTGCCGAGGAAACCTTCACTCCCGGTGCCGAGTCCACCATCAGCCTCGGCGTGACGAACACCTCCAACGGCCCGGTCGAGACCCTCACCCTCCAGGAGCCGCAGAACGCTCCCGACGGCGCCACCTCCCTCGACCCCAGCAATCCGTTCACCCTCACCGACCTCGCCGGACCTGACGGCTTCTCCGCGTCCATGCCCCCCGGTGCCGAGCAGGCGCAGGTGGACGTGTACGTGCTGCAGTCCGACGGCAGCTACGGCTGGGAGACCGGCACACCCGATGCCACCCCCGCGCTGCCGGTCGGTGTCGACCCCGGCGATGTCGCCGGCATCCGGATCACCTACACCGGTGCGGCGATCGAACGGCAGGCGAGTTCCGCCGTCGAGCTGGATCTAGCCCTGCGCGAGACGCACCGCGACACCGGCGAGGACCTTTCCGTCGACACGCACACGGTCGACAACACCACCGTCGGAAGCGCCGCCGTCGCCGATCGCGACCCGGCCACTGCCACCGCCGACGCCAGCTACACGGTGACCCCGCCGGCCCTTGGTGTGGAGACCAGCAAGAACATCAGCCCGAGCCGGATCGCCGCCGGTGACAGCGCCGAAGCCACCCTCACCGGGACGAACGCATCCGACATCCCGGTGGCCGAACTGCGTCTGGCCGACCTCGACTACTTCACCGCCGACCTCACCTTCGACGGTTTCACGGCGGCCCCCAGCTGGCCGGCGGGCGCCACCGGTGCCGAGGTGATCTACCACCCGCTGGATGGTTCCGACCCGGTCAGCGTCCCGTTCGCAGACGGCGAGACACCTGCTGCGCCGGCCGAGGCGATCTCCGGCTTCGAGCTGGTCTTCACAGCCGACGCACCCGGGATCGAGCCCGCCGCGAGCACGAGTGCCGACTTCATGATCGGCTCGACCGAGGCTGCCGTCAGCACCGGCGAGACGCTCCCCACCACGAACACCGTCGACGCCAGCATCACCACGTTCAACGACCGCGGCGAAGAGGCGAGCGACGACGCGAACCTCACACTCGTGGCCCCGGCCGTCGACGTCGAGCTCACCAAGACGATTCGCCCGGGCGCCACCGTGCGCCCTGGTGAGGATGTGGTCACCGAGCTGCGCTCGAATCTGACCACCACCTCGGACTACGTCACGGCCACTCAGATCGTGGTCGAGGATTCCTCCACCGGTGACGGCGGCTTCTGGGACGCCTTCAACGTCGACTCCGTGGCACCCACCCAGGTGCCGAGCAACACCGACCTGACCGTCGAGGTGCAGCTGCCCGACGGCAGCTGGACGTCCGTGGCCGTCTTCGACGCTCAGGCCAGTCCCTTCCTCGCCTCGCTCAGCCAGGCCGAGATCGCTGCCGCACTCCCGGGCGGCGTGACGACCGAGGACCTCACCGGAATCCGGTTCATCTTCGACAACACTGACGGGTTCGCCGCCGACACCACGGTGACCCCCTACGTGGTCTCCACCGCGCGCGACGAGCTTCGCTCGGGCGGTGAGATCACCGAGGACGGCGTGGACGTGGAGAACCTCGCCACCACCACCGGTACGGGTGAGACCGAGGCGGGTACCCCGCTCACCGATACGGATGAGGACGTCGACTCCGCCGGCGTCGCGCCCCAACCGGGCGGACCCGGACCGGGAGTGGGCATCGACAAGTCCTGGGACCGGGCCACCATTCCGGCTCAGACCGACCAGCAGGCGGGCACCACCCTCTCCTGGCGTGTCTCGCCGGGATTCGAGCAGGTGGTCGTCAGTGACCCCGCCGCGCCAGTGCCCGGTGATGTGTCCGACACCGTGTACGACGCCTTCGACCTGGTCCAGCTTGACCCGATCGCCGGCAGTGACGAGCCGTACAGCAACGGCTGGTTTCTGAAGTACGACACGATCACCGCCGTCGAGCTCTACGACGGCACCAGCTGGCAGACCGTGGCCGAGCCGGCCGACGGCTGGCAGTCGAACGGCGCCTTCGTCGGCTACACCCTCACCACGGACGAGCAGGTCTCCACGGTGGCGATGCGGGTCGTCCTCGAGGAAAACACCGCTGCCCGTGAGGCAGCGGCCACTGCCGGTGACGCCTACGACCCGTACGCGCCGACCCCCGGCACCGGTGTGGCGACCAGCAGCGTCGACCGCACCTTCGACCAGACCTGGCGCCTGCGCGACCAGTTGCGCTCCGACGGATCCTGGATCACCGACGAGGCCGTCTACAACGCCGGCGAGCCCGGCGTGGTGGACAACACCACCAGCGTCACCGGCACGCCGATCGGCGGCGATGACCCCGTCACGGACAGCGACAACGCGGTGATCACCATCACCACCACGCCGCCGGGGGTGCAGGTCGGCAAGAGTGTGGACCCCACCAGCGAGTTGTACGTGCCGATGGAAGGCACCACCGAGCCCGGTGATTACCCGACGGCGACGTTCACCCTCACCGCGCGCAACGACTCGGTGACTCCCGCCTCCTACGTGCGCCTGATGGACCCGCCGGCATGCACCGATGCCGAGAACATCTCCGTCTGCCAGAGCGAGGCGAGTGAGGCCGGAGCCCTCGCCGACCCGTTCACCGCCGACATCGACTGGCTGCGGGAGGGGAGCCCGTTCGACCGGTTCACCCTGACCGGTCTCGACATCTCCGCCGGGATCGCCGATCAGGTGGATCTCGCCGAGAGCGTTGTGTGGCTGCTGCACGAGGATGGCACCACCAGCCAGGTCGTGGCCGAGGACGCCAACGATCTCACTGCGCCCGACCTCGCCGATGTGATCGGCCTGAGCGTGACCTACGCCGGCGCAGATCTGGCGACGATCACCTCCGACAACACGCTCTCCGTGGTGCTCGAGACCCAGCTGCGCACCACCCTGCGGTCTACCGGCGAGCAGCAGCTGCTCTCGGCGAACGACCACCTGCAGATCCCGAACCGGGTGTTCGCCCAGTCCTACGATCCGCTGCTCAATGACGGTGCACTCACTGGTGCCAACGCTAGCGCCGCCGTCGGGCTCACCGGCGGGGACATCAACGTGGCCCCCTCCAAGTCCGTCTCCCCCGATGCACTCACCGAGCCCACCCGGGACGAGCCGGTCACCGTCACCCTGGGTGCGGACCAGGGCAACGACCCGGTGAGCACGCTGGCACCGGCGGAGGTGCGCCTCACCGATGACGTCACGACGTCACCGGACTTCTGGAACACCTTCGACCTCACCGGTCTCGGGGAGATCACCGCTCCCGACGGCGCAGACCAGGTCGCGATCGACGTGTACGGACCGTTCGGTACCGACGGCGAGCTGGAGTGGACCAGCGACGCTCCCACCGGATTCGACACCGCCGCACTGCCGGATGTGGACCTCACCGAGGTGCAGGGTGTCCGGTTCGCGTTCTCCCGCGCCGACGGCGAGTTCTTCTCCGACGATGTGCCGGCGCCGGGCTGGTCGGCCAACGCCGCGTTCACCGTGCAGCTGCGCGAGGACTACCGTGACTCCGGCGAGGCCGTGCAGCTCGAGGGAGAGGTGACCAACACCGTCACCGTCATCAGTGACCGGTTGAACGGCGAAAGCTCCGAGGCCAAGGCGGCGGCCGCCGTCGTGGGCCTGAGCGAAGGCACCGCCGAGCTCGAGGTGAACAAGCTCGCCAACGACGGCAACCGCACGGCGACCGTGGGCGACCTGGTGCCGTGGGACCTGACCGTGCACAACTCCGGAACCGGATACCTGGACCTCACCGAGGTGCGGGACGCGCTCCCGGAGCACCTCGCCTACCTCGGGGACGAGCCCACCTACACCGCCGACGACGAGGGCGCGCTCAGCGAGGACGTCACGCTGACCCAGGAGGGCGAGGAGCTCGTCTTCACCTGGCCCGAGGGCGGGAACCGGATGCTGCCGGGGGAGACGTTCACCATCCGCGTGCTGCTGGAGCTGCAGCCGGGCCTGAGCTCTGGAGAGCGCACCACGAACACGATGGTCGCCTCCACTGTTCAGACGCTGGAGCGGTGCGAGAACGTCGTCTCCGGTGGATCGACCACCGACGACTGGGCGTCTGATGCCACGACCTGTGGCGCCACCGACTACGTCCAGCCCGCCCAGGGCACCAACCTCTACACCCTCAAGGGTGTCCGCGGGGAGCTGGAGGGAGCGCACCACAGCTCCTCGGTGGACCGGCTGTGTGAGCCGACGCTCACGGCCACCGGCGGCGACTACTACCGCGCACCCTGCGCCGCCAACAGCGTGATCGGCGGAACCGACGACTGGGTGCTGCAGACCGTCAACGCCGGCACCACCGATATCACCGAGATGGTGGTCTTTGACCAGTTGCCAGTTGCCGGGGACCTCTCCCTGGTGGCGGGGAGCGACCGCGGCTCGGTGTACCGGCCGCAACTACTGGACAACCTGCTGGTGACCGCCCCCGAGGGGACCGAGACGGTCATCGAGGTGACCACCAGCGACGATGTCTGCGTCGGCACCTGGTCGGAGGTCACCACGGCCGAGCCGTGCACCGCCAGCGGTGAGGAGTGGACCGAACTGACCGACGGCACCGACCTTTCGCAGGTGTCCGGCCTGCGGATCTGGCTCGACTTCAGCGCCACGGCCGACGGTGCTCTCGTGCCCGGGCAGGGCGTGGACGTGACCTACTCCAGCGAGAACGTCCCGGCCACTGACGTCGATCCGAGCGGTGCCCCGGTGGAAGTGCCGGTGACCGACACGTATGCGTGGAACCAGTTCGGTGTGAAGTACCAGGTGGCGGGCGAGGACCGCTACGAGAGGCTCGCACCGTCCCCCGTGGGCGTGCACCTGCGTACGGGGTCGCTCGAGGTGGTCAAGGACGTCACAGGCCCCGCCGCTGGTTATGCCGCACAGGAGTTCCTGGCCGACCTGGTCTGCACCGTCGAAGGCGCACCGCTCGACATGGGCGAGTACGCCACGCTGACCCTCACCGACGGCGAGTCGGTGCGGGTGGACGGTATCCCGCTCGGGTCCGAGTGCGTCGTCACCGAGCAGGGTGAGGTCGGCGAGTTCGGAGAGACCAGCCGCGAGCCGGGTTCGGTCACCCTCGACATCACCGAGATGACCGGTACTGAGGACGAGGTTCCTGCTGCTCATGTGGGCCAGCTCGGCAATGACTTCCAGTACGCCGACCTCAGCGTCACCAAGAATGTCGACACCCAGGCCACCTCCGGTGAGCTCGGACCGTTCGACTTCACCCTGACGTGCACCACGGCACTGGGTGCTCCGGTCGACTTCGGTGACGGCGCGACGGAGCTCGCGTTCACCCTGGCCGACGGCGAGACCTTCGACGCCCCGGCCGGGACTATCCCCGTCGGCGCCGAGTGCGTGCTCACCGAGGCCGACGCCGCTCAGGACGAGGTGGTAATCGTGGGCACCAACGTCACCGACAACGGCGACGGATCGGCCACGATCGGCGTCGACGTCACCGGTGCCGAGGTCGAGGTGACCAACGGCTACGATGCCGGCGTGCTGTCGGTGGCCAAGGTCGCCGAGGGTGACGGAGCCGATCTCTACGGCGCCGGACCGTTCGGCTTTGAAGCCGTCTGCACCTACGACGGCCAGACCCTACTCGAGGAGTCCTTCGAGCTCGCTGCCGGCGCAGAGCGCTCGTTCGGCACCTACCCGGCCGGCACCGAGTGTGCCGTGACCGAAACGGCCACCGGGGGAGCGAACGCCACGGCGCTCGAACCCGCCGACGGCGCGGTCACCATCGTGGGCCCGGAAACTGATGAGGAGAACGTGGGCATGGTGGGCGTGACCGCCACGAACACGTTCGTCCTCGGCGAGGTCGCGATCGAGAAGCTGGTCGACGGGCCGGGCGCTGAGCTCTATGGTGCCGGGCCGTTCACCGCGCAGGCGGTCTGCGCCTGGGACCGTGACGGCGAGCAGGTGAGCGTTGAGCTGCCGAACGATGGGCACATTCAGCTCAACGCTGCGAACGGTTACGCCGCCACCATCGGTGACCTGCTGGTGGGCACGGACTGCGTGGTCACCGAGGTTGCCGACGGCGGAGCTACCGCAACGCAGATCCTCCCGGCCGATGGGGTGGTGACCGTGGGAGAAGAGCCGGCTGTGGTCACGTTGACCAACACTTTCGACGTGACGTCGCTGACGGTGACCAAGCAGATCGAGGGCGAGCCTGCCGGTGAGGCGAGCTTCGCCGTCACCCTGGTCTGCACCTGGACGGCGGACGGTGAGGAGCGCGAGGTCGAGATCCCCGGCGGTGCGGTGCGTGAACTGCAGGCCCCGGATGACCTGACGGTCACCTACGAGGATCTGCCGATCGGTGCTGATTGCGTGGTGAACGAGTCCGAGACCGGTGGTGCGGACGCGACCACGATCGCCGTGAGCGCTGCGGGTGAGGAGGTCACCACCGAGGGCGACTCGGCTGAGCTGACCACGCTCGCCGACGCTGGTACCACGGTCACGGTGACCAACGTCTTCGACCCGGAGCCGGGCGCAGGCGACGGCGACCTGCCGGGCACGGGCACCGAACCGGTGTGGTGGATTGCCGGGGCGGCGCTGCTGATGCTGGCCGGAGGGATCCTGCTGGGGGTGCGCCGGCGACAGGTCTGATCACGCTCCCCCGAGCCTGATCACCGGTCGCACTGAGTGCGATCGAACGGAGGCGTGCTCACCCGATCGGGGTGAGCACGCCTCCGTGCTTTCTCGGACAGTGTCCGAGTCGCCTTCCCGGGGCAGTGTCCGCGACGCGGGCGGGCGTGATCATGATGAAGCGAACCGGTTCGCCATCAGGGCCGGAAATTTAAGCGAATACCGCTGAATCAAGGGGTTGCTTTCGCTGTGGGAGACACTGTAGTGTCGAACCGGTTCGCAACGACGAGGACGAGGAGCGCAGCAGGTGGCCACGATCGGAGAGGTCGCACGCGTGGCGGGAGTCTCGCGCAGCACGGCGTCCTACGCACTCTCCGGCAAGCGATCGATCTCTGCCGATGTGCGGCGCAGGGTCGAGGACGCGGTCCGAGAGCTCGGCTACACGCCGAACGCTGGCGCTCGTGCGCTGGCCACCTCGCAAACACGCGTCATCGGCCTGCTTGCCCAGTTCCTCGAAGATGAGTTCGCCCCCGCGATGCTGCAGTACATGCTCGGTGTCTCCAACACTGCGCGCGAGCTCGGGTACGACATCCTGCTCGGCACCGAGGCCGACGGCCGTAGCGCGCTGCGCCGGATGACCAGCTCGCGGATGGTCGACGGCATCGTGCTTCTCAATGTCGCAGAACAGGACGATCGTCTGCCGATTCTGCGCGAGGCGATCCAGCCGGGCGCCCTGGTCGGGCTTCCGGGTGACTGTACGGGCGTGGACGTCTTCGATCTCGACTTCGAGGAAGCCGGCCGGGTGATGGTCGAGCACCTCCGTCGGCTCGGGCATCGTGAGCTGATCCTCGTCTCGCAGCCGCAGCACGTGATCGAGCGTGGTGGCGCCTATGTCTGGCGCCTGCAGAATGCTGCGCTCGAAGCGGCACGACTGAGTGGGATCACACTGCACGCCGAGTTCGGATCCTCGCACCAGCCCGAGGTCGGTCGGGAACTGAACGCCCTGCTGGACGCCCACCCTTCAGCCACCGGACTGCTCATCAACAACGAGGCGGCAGCTGCTGCCCTGCCCAGCGTGCTGCACGCGCGCGGTTTGGCGGCACCTGCGGACCTCTCCGTCGTCGGGCGCTACTCGGACGAGTTCGCCCGCACCTTCTCCCTCCCCTACTCCTCGATCGAAAGCGCCCCCGACCGCCTTGGCCGTATGGCTGTGCGCGAGTTGGTGCGCCGCATCGAGGGGCAGGTGGGACCCGACGAACCCCATGTGGTGCGGTTCGTCTCGCCCGAGCTCGTCGACAGGGGCAGCATCGGCGCCCCACCGGAGCGCTGATGCTGCACGGCTTCCACACCCGACTTTTCTGACATCCAACGTCGAACCGGTTCGACGAATGAGGAACACAGTACCGAACGGCACCCGGCGACACGGGGCCACCACGTTCAAGGAGGAACACATGCAGCACCTTCGGAGAAAGCACCTCATCGTTGCAGCGACCGCTGCAATCACTCTCGGCGCACTGAGCGCCTGCTCGTCCGACGGAGACGACGGCGGCGACGGTATGGGTGATGACACAGCAGGAGGTACCTACACCTGGTGGGACCCCTACCCCCAGCACGACGGTTCCTCCGACTGGGAGGCCCGCGTGCAGGCATGTGGCGAGGCGGCCGGCGTCACCATCGATCGGACGGCCTACGACACCACAGCGCTGACGAACCAGGCCCTGCTCTCGGCGCAGGAGGGGACCTCGCCGGATGTCATCCTCATCGACAACCCGGCCGTGTCCACCCTGGCCGACACCGGGATGCTCACGACCGTCGATGAGTTCGGCCTCGACACGTCCGCGATCGACGAGAACCTGTTGAACGCCGGCGTCGTCGACGGCGAGGCCTATGGCATCCCGATCGGCGCCAACACCCTGTCGCTCTACTACAACGCTGAGGTGCTCGCGGACGCGGGCGTCGACCCTGCCTCGATCACCGACTGGGAGTCACTGACAGCAGCACTCGAGCAGGTGACCGGCGCGGGGCACCAGGGCATCACGTTCTCCGGCATCGGCACTGAGGAAGGATCGTTCCAGTTCCTGCCGTGGTTCTGGGGGTCCGGTGCGGACCTGACCGATCTCGCCTCCGACGAGGCGGTCGCCGCGCTCGAGCTGTGGACGGGCTGGCTGGACGAGGGCTATGCACCGAACACGGTCATCAACAACTCCCAGAACACCGTCTGGGAGGAGTTCCTGACCGGAAACTTCGCCTTTGCGGAGAACGGCACGTGGCAGGTCAACAGTGCTGCCGAGGCCGAGTTCGAGACCGGTATCGTGCAACTACCCGCCCGGAACGGCGGCGTGGCGCCCGCCCCGACCGGTGGCGAGTTCATCGTCGCCCCAGTCCAAGAGGAGACTGCTCGCTACGACGTCACCCGCGAGATCGTCGAGTGCATGACGACGCCCGAGGGTTTCGTGGAGACGGCTACGACGTTCGCGTACTACATCCCGCCGACCGCTGACGGTCAGGAGCAGCTGCTCGCCGAGAATGCTGACCTCGAGCCGTGGGTCGAGGCCGTGCGCAACGCCAAGGGCCGCACCAGTGATGGACTCGGGAGCGACTACCCGGTCATCTCCGAGGCGCTGTGGACGGCGGTGCAGAACGCACTCTCCGGGGCCGCGACACCGGCTGAGGCGCTCGAGCAGGCGCAGGCCGACGCCGAGGCCGGCACCAGCTGATTCGCGACCGGATCGGCTGACCTCGCGAATATCGACTTCGATGAAGGACGCACCATGACCAGCAACCCGGCAGTTGTCGGGCAGCGCGCAGGGTCGGGCGGTGCGGCGGGTACGACCCCCGCCGGGCCGCCCGGCCGGCGGCGCGGACGCACGATGAACCCGAGCCAGTGGGCCGCTGTCGGCTTCGCGACGCCGCTGCTGGCGTACCTCGTGCTCTTCTACGCCTACCCGTTGTGGCGCAACATCGACCTGTCGATCCACGACTACACGGTCCGCGCCTTCGTGCAGGGCGATGCGGAGTTCGTGGGCCTGCACAACTACGTGGAGGTGTTCAGTTCGTCGACATTCCCGACGGCGTTGGCCAACACAGCGTTGTTCACGTTCGGCTCGATCGCCCTCCAGTTCTCGATCGGCATGGCCCTTGCCGTGTTCTTCCGGTCCAGTTTCCGGCTCTCGGGTGCGCTCCGGGCGATGTTCCTGGTGCCGTGGCTGCTGCCGCTGATCGTCTCCGCCTCGACCTGGGCGTGGATGCTGAACAGCGAGAACGGCATCATCAACTCCGTCCTCGGAGCGTTCGGAGTCGAGCAGATCAACTGGCTCACCTCTCCCGACACGGCGCTGCTGTCAGTGACGATCGCCAACATCTGGCTGGGTATCCCGTTCAATCTGGTGATCCTGTACTCCGGTCTGCAGAACATTCCCGGTGAGGTCTACGAGGCGGCGTCGCTCGACGGTGCCGGTGCGTGGCGGCAGTTCTGGAGCGTCACTTTCCCGCTGTTGCGCCCGGTTTCGGCGATCACATTGCTGCTGGGCCTGATCTACACGCTCAAGGTCGTCGACGTGATCTGGGTGATGACGACCGGCGGGCCGGGCACCTCCTCGACCACGCTGTCCATCTGGTCGTATCGGGAGGCATTCGGCACCGGACAACCCGACTTCTCACCTGCGGCTGCCGTGGGCAACCTGCTGATCGTCATCGCACTGGTCTTCGGATTCCTGCACCTGCAGCTTCAGCGACGACAGGAGGCCGCCTCATGATCGCGAGTCGACGGCGCTCTCAGCGTTGGTGGAAGACAGCACTCGGGGTCTTCTTCACCCTCGTGATGCTCTTTCCCGTCTACTGGATGCTCAACGTGTCCTTCACCCAGACTCGCGACCTGCGGGCCGACCCGCCGCACTGGTTCCCGTGGGAGGCCACTTTCGAGGGCTATCAGGCCGTCTTCAGTCAGCAGATGCCGGCGCTCGCCACGAGTCTGCTGATCGGGCTCGGTAGCGTCGTCCTCACGGTGCTGATCGCCGCACCGGCCGGCTATGCGCTTGCCCTCCTGCACCTGCGCGGCAGGCGGACGCTGAACTTCCTTCTGCTGGTCGCCCAGATGATCCCCGCCGTCGTCATGGCGATGGGCTTCTATGCGGTCTACAACAGTCTCGGCCTGCTCAACACGATCCCCGGCCTGATCGTCGCGGACTCCACGATCGCGGTGCCGTTCGGGGTGCTCCTGTTCACCGCCTTCATGTCCGGCATCCCGCGGGAGCTGCTGCAGGCGGCCCGGGTGGACGGGGCAGGAGCGTGGCGCACCTTCGTGTCGATCGTGCTGCCGGTGAGCCGCAATTCGATTCTGACGGTCTCCCTGTTCGCCTTTCTGTGGGCCTGGTCGGACTTCATCTTCGCCTCGACGCTCAACCGCAACGGCGACCTCATCCCGATCACGCTCAGCATCTACAACTACATCGGCAACAACACCACGCAGTGGAACGCGATCATGGCGACCGCCGTCGTGGCCTCCATCCCGGCCTCGATTCTGCTTGTTGTCGCGCAGCGCTACGTGGCCGCGGGCGTCACCGCCGGCGCCGTCAAGGACTGACGAGAGAAGCACATGACCGACACTTCGACACGCCCCGCACCAGCCCCGTCGCTTGCCCGCCCCGTCGTTCCACCTGGTCCGCGCCGGGGCCTGGGCCTGGGTGAGCTGACGCTCGACGGCGGGTTCTGGGGGCACCTGCAGGACACGAACGCCAGCGCGACGTTCCAGCACTGCCTCGACTGGATGGAGCGCCTCGGCTGGCTCGGCAACTTCGACCGCGTCGCTGCGGGCGCCACCGGCCCCGACCGGTCCGGCTGGCAGTTCTCCGACTCCGAGGTGTACAAGCTCGTCGAGGCGCTCGCGTGGGAGCAGGGGCGCACGGGCGACCCCGCCGTGGAGAAGATGCTGACTGCAGTCGTCGACCGCATCGCGGCGGCGCAAGACGCCGATGGCTACCTCAACACCTGCTTCGGGCACCCCGGGCGACCGGGTCGGTACACCGACCTGTCCTCGGGGCACGAGCTGTACTGCACCGGCCACCTGCTGCAGGCTGCCGTGGCCAGGGTGCGCACCGTCGGTGTCGACGACAGACTCGTCGACGTCGCCCGCCGCGCCGCCGACCACGTGTGCCGCGAGTTCGGTGAGGGCGGCACTCCGGGCATCCGCGGACGCGCGGGAATCTGCGGACACCCAGAGATCGAGGTCGGTCTCGCCGAACTGGGCCGCGCGCTCGGCGAGCCGCAGTACACCGAGCAGGCCCGGCTGTTCGTGGAACGCCGCGGTCGTGGCACCCTCGCGCCGATCGCGCTGCTCAGCCCCGCCTACTTCCAGGACGACGTTCCCGTGCGCGAGGCGGACGTGTGGCGCGGCCATGCCGTGCGCGCCCTGTATCTTGCTGCCGGTGCGGTGGACGTCGCCGTGGACACCCACGACGACGACCTGCGCTCCGCCGTCGAGCGCCAGTGGGCACGCTCCGTGGAGCGCCGCACCTATCTCACCGGCGGCATGGGCTCGCGGCACCAGGACGAGGGCTTCGGTGACGACTGGGAACTGCCACCGGACCGCGCCTACTGCGAGACCTGCGCGGGCGTCGCCTCGGTGATGGTGTCGTGGCGGCTGCTGCTCGCCACCGGCGACGTGCGGTATGCCGACCTGATCGAGCGCACCCTGTTCAACGTCGTCGCGACCTCCCTGCGCACCGACGGGCGGGCGTTCTTCTACGCCAACCCGCTGCAGCAACGCGAGCCCGGGGCGGACGTACAGCCCGACGCTGTCAACCCCCGCGCCGAGGGCGGGGTGCGCGCACCCTGGTTCGACGTGTCCTGCTGCCCCACCAACGTGGCGCGCACGCTCGCGTCGTGGCAGGCGTACGCGGCGTTCGTCGAGGCACCGGGCGAGGATCCTCGGGACGCGCCCGCCGTCGTGACGCTCGCCCAGTACACCGCGGGCGACGTACGGGTAGAGCTCGGTGACGGATCGGTGCTGGCCCTGCGTATCGACACCGCGTATCCGGACGACGGTGCCATCCGGGTCACAGTGGTCGAGGCCCCCGCGCTGCCCGTGCGCCTGCGGTTGCGGGTGCCGCACTGGGCGGAGGGTGCGACCCTCGCCGGAGTCGACGGCGTGTCCGAGCCGGTCGGTCCAGGCTGGGTCGAGGTGCCCGGAATCCTCGCCGACGGCGCGACCGCGGCCCTCGACCTGCCCGTCGCACCGAGGTTCACCTGGCCCGATCCCCGGGTCGACGCGGCGCGCGGCACGGTCGCCGTCGAACGCGGGCCGCTGGTGCTCGCGCTGGAGTCGGTCGATCTGCCCGCCGACGTTGACCTCGAGGAGGTCCGGGTCGACGCGGCTGCGGGCGTGCACCCGCACGGCGACGGCGCGATCGTGCGGGCACGCAGGCTCCCACTGCCCGACGGCGGCGCGGGGACGCCGCCGTTCACCGCTGCCCCGTCCCTCCCGCCGCCGGACGGTGGCACGCCGGCCGGGTTCGACGTCCCGCTCGTGCCGTACCACCGGTGGGCCGAACGCGGACCGTCGACCATGCGCGTCTTCGTGCCGACCACATGACCTGCACGGCCCAGAACCTACCGACAGCTCGACCTGACCCGTCGAAGGAGACCACGGTGACCGAACCGACCGACCCAACGCCCCGCTCGACGTCCTCTCCGTGTTCGTGCGCAGGTGCGCTCACGCACCTCGTCGGACGAACAGCGGATGCAGCATGACGTCGGCAGGAGCATGAGCGAACCGGTTCGACTGGTCAACGTGAGAGAAGGGAGGGAGTGCGACGCTCCGGCCGGTCCGGGGTGAGATCTACGACGTCCGCACGATCACGTATTACGTCCGCGGAGGGCATGACGCGGTGCCGTCCGCCGCACACGAGGAGTACGAAGATGTCTCTGCACAGAAGATCACCGGCGCCGGGTGCCCGACGCCGCCGGATCGCGATGACGGCGATGACGGCCGCGAGCGCCATGGCCCTCGGCGCCGTGGGAGCCGCCGTGAGCACGACCGCGGCGGTGGCCGAGCCGGGCCCCGAGTCGACGCTGGTCGTCGACGCCGACCAGCCGTTCCGCGAGGTCAGCCACGTGGCCACGGGATCGCTCTACGGTATCGCCGACGAGGGCGTTCCGTCCGACGAGCTCATTGCGCCGATCAAGCCCAACACATTCGTCCAGATGCCGCCGGGAGGCCGACAGCAGCCGACGGGCGACACCCTCGACGTGTGGGAGACAGCCGCACGTCACGACGCCGGCATCGTCGTCAGGATCGTCGACTACTACCCCGGCTGGCCCTACCAGTTCAGCTGGGAGAACACCGAGGACCGCAAGGCCTGGGAGGACGTCATCCGGGACGTCGTGGCCGACGTCGAGGCGTCCGGAGCGACGAACATCGTGGCCTACGCCCCGTGGAACGAATCGGACCACACCTGGCTCGAGGAGAACGGCACCTTCGAGGAGCTGTGGGAGTTCAGCTACAACGTCTTGCGGGAAGAGCTGGGGCCCGACGTTCCCATCCAGGGTCCGAGCTTCTCCGACAACATCACCGACATGCGGCAGTTCCTCGAGTTTGCGAAAGAGACGGACACCGTCCCCGATGTGCTCGAGTGGCACGAGCTGATCCGGTCGTCGAAGACGAAGGACGACGTCGAGTCCGTCCGGGCGATGCTCGAGGAACTGGACCTGCCCGACCTTCCGATCGACATCGCTGAGTACGCCTCCCCGCAGGAGGTGGGTCTGCCGGGACCGCTCGTCGGGTACATCTCGAAATTCGAGCGGTTCGGCATCGACCGGGCCGAACTCGCGTTCTGGAACCAGTCCGGGACGTTGGGCGACCTGCTCGTCGAACGCGGTGGCGCACCCAACGGCGCTTACTGGCTGTACACCTGGTACGCCGACATGACCGGGGATATGGTCACCACGACCCCGCCGTCGAATGAGAGCCCGCTGGACGGTGCTGCCTCGGTGAACGACGCCCGGGACGAGGTGCGGATCATCGCGGGCGGCAACAGCGGCCCGACCTCGATCGAGGTCAACGGCCTCGACCAGCTCGCCCTCGGCGAGGACGTGAACGTGACACTCGAAGTCACGCCGTCCTACGGGCGTACCACGCCCACCGCAGGGCCGATCACTGTCTCGGAGACGACGTACACCGTCGGTGAGGACGGATCGATCACCGTCCCTGTCGTGATGAACCCGATGTACGGATACCACGTCGTCGTATCCGAGGCCGGACAGGCCGAGAGCCTGGCGGGGACGTACACCCTCGACAACGTCCACTCCGGCCTGCCGCTTGGCACGGACGACGGCGGTGCCATCCAGTCCGCGGCCGGCCAGGGCAGCACGTGGGAGATCCGTGACGCCGGCTCGGGCCTCTACACCGTGATCGACACGGCCAGCGGACTGCTCCTCGGCGCACAGCCGGGGGAGATCGGCAACGGCGCATCTGCCGTCGTCCAGGAGGAGGACGGGAGCGAGGAACAGCTGTGGCAGCTGGTCCCCGACGGCCAGGGCAACGTCCGGCTCGCCAACTACGCGACCGGCCTGACCCTCGGCGTCGACCAGATGAGCACCGAGCCGGGCGCAGCCGCGGTCCAGTGGACCGACGGGAGCCCGACGTCGAACTGTACGCCCGACGGGCCACGACAGCCGGGCCAGTTCGGGACGGCGCTCGACATGTGCGGCACCGACTCCTACGTCACGCTGCCGGATGGCGTCGTCGACGGGCTCGACGGCGACTGGTCGATCTCGACCTGGGTGAAGCCGTCCGCGTTGCCGACCTGGGCCCGGGTGTTCGACATCGGCTCGGGCTCGGGATCGAGCATGTTCCTCACCCTCAACGCAGGGAGCGGGCCACGCTTCGTCATCACCACGAGCGGTGCCGGGGGAGAGCAGCGTCTTGACTATCCGGGGCAGAACCTTCCCCTCGACGAGTGGACGCAGGTGACGGTCACCGTGTCCGGCACCACGGGCACGCTCTACATCGACGGCGAGGCGGTCGTCACCAACGACCAGATCACGAATTCGCCTGCCGACCTGGGGGCGGCGAACGGACGCAACTGGCTCGGGAGGTCGCAGTACGGGAGCGATCCGGCGTTCGACGGCGCCCTGGACGACTTCGCGATTCACAGCAGGGCACTGTCCTCCGACGAGGTCTCCGAGCTGGCTGCTGGGCAGCCGGTCGAGGGTGACGTGGTCAGCTACGCCTTCGACGAGCCCGACGGCGGCACGACCGTGACGGACTCCTCGGGCAATGGGCTCGACGCCACGATCACCGCCGGGCTCGGTGCCGGCGACACCACGACGGCCACCGACGAGGAGACCGCCGACCGGTTCTGGACTCTCGTCCGGGACGCGGAGCCCGAGACCGGTGAACTGACACTGCTCAACGAGGTGGAGGGTGCCGGTGCCGAGCTCTATGGGGCCGGACCGTTCGTGCTTGACGTCGTGTGCACTGCGGACGGGCAGATCGTGCTCGAGGAGTCCGTGACGCTGGCGGCAGGGGGCGAGAGTTCGTTCGACGCTCTCCCGCTGGGTGCCACGTGTGTGGTGACCCAGATGGCTGACGGCGGAGCGACAGTCTCCGAGCTGGAACCTGCCGACGGAACGATCACTGTGGGTGAAGAGCCTGCGGTGGTGACCCTGACGAGCACGTTCGAGGTGACGTCGTTGACGGTGACCAAGACCGTCGAGGGTGAGGCGGACACGGAGGCGAGCTTCGCCGTCGGGCTGGTGTGCACCTGGACGGCGGACGGCCAGGAGCGTGAGGTCGACATCCCCGGCGGGGCGGTGCGTGAGCTGCATGCTCCGGACGATCTGATGGTCACGTTCGAGGATCTGCCGATCGGTGCCGCATGTGAGCTGAGCGAGTCCGAGACCGGCGGTGCGGATTCGACCTCGATCACGGTGGCGACCGACGGTGACGAGGCGGTGACCACCGAGGGCACCTCGGCGGAGGTCACCGTTCTCCCTGACGGGGGCACATCGGTCACTGTGGCCAACGTCTTCGAGCAGTCCGGCGCGGGCTCTGGTGACGGGTCGGGGGACCAGCCAGGGTCCGTCGATGACCTGCCCACCACCGGTACGACGGTGCTGTGGGCCGTAGTCGGCGCCGTCGTGCTGATGCTGGCTGGAGGAATCCTGCTGGGAGTGCGCCGGCAACAGGTCTGATCACGCTCCCCCGAGCCTGATCACGGGTTGCACCATGGTGCGGCCGATCCACAGGCGTGCCTCATCCGACAGGGTGGGGCACGCCTGTGGCGTTGAGTGCCGGAGTGCGCCACGCTCTAGGGCTACCGTGAGGTCATGGCCGATGACGCCGCCGAGCTCACCGTCGAAGAGCGCACGATCCGCATCTCCCACCCGGACCGGGTCATGTTCCCCGCCCGCGGTGAGTCCAAGCTCGACCTCGCCCAGTACTACCTGAGCGTCGGTGACGGCATCACCCGGGCGCTGCGCGAACGGCCGTGCATGCTGCACCGCTTCCCCACCGGGGTGAGCGGCGAGAAAGTGCACCAGAAGCGCCTGCCGCGAGGGGCGCCGTCGTGGGTGGAGACCGTGCAGGTCTACTTCCCCCGGTACAAGCGCACCGCGGACGAGTTGTGCGTGACCGGGCCGGCCAGCGTGATCTGGGCGGTGCAGATGGGCACGGTGGAGTTCCACCCCTGGAACTCCCGCCGCGAGCATGTGGAAGAACCCGATGAGTGGCGCATCGACCTCGATCCGATGCCGGACTGCCCGTTCGACCGGGTGCGCCGGGTGGCCGGGGTCGCTCACGAGATCCTCGACGAGCTCGGCATCACCGGCTACCCGAAGACCTCCGGCGGATCCGGCCTGCACATCTACGTACGGATCGAGCCCCGATGGGGCTTCGATGAGGTCAGGACGGCGGCCCTCGCCTTCGCGCGCGAGGTCGCCCGGCGCGCGCCTGACGATGTCACGACCGAGTGGTGGCGCAAGGACAGGGATCCGGCGTCCGTCTTCGTGGACTACAACCAGAACGCGCGTGACCACACGATGGCCGCCGCGTACTCGGTACGCGGCAACCCCGAAGCCACTGTGTCCACCCCGATCACCTGGGACGAGATCGCCGATATCGACCCCCGCGAGCTGACCATCGCCACCGTGCCGGACCGGTTCGCCCGCCTCGGGGACCTGCATGCCTCCATCGATGAGGTCGCCCACTCGATCGAACCCCTGCTGGAGTGGGCCGAGCGCGACGAGAAGTCCTGACACACGCCCGTCATCTTCGCCCGGTTACTGTGGCGATCATGTTCGTTCACTTCCAGGCGGTCGCGTGAAGCGGCTCCGCGGACTCTGGTCGGCGATCGACCCCTTCGTGCTCCTCATCCTGACCGCGCTCGTGCTGGGCCTGGTGCTGCCCTTGCCGGGGCCCGTGCTCGAGGGCGTCACGACCGTGGGCGATGTGGCGATCTTCGTGCTGTTCCTCGTCTACGGCATGCGCTTGCGCACCACCGAGGTGCTCGGGGGCCTGCGGAACTGGCGCCTGCAGGGCGGGATCCTCGCTGCTACCTACTTACTCTTCCCGGCGCTGGGGGTGTTGATCGGTTGGGCCACCGAGCCGCTGGTGGGGGCTGCCTTCGCCGCTGGTCTGCTCTATCTGAGCCTGTTGCCGTCCACGGTGCAGTCCTCGGTCGCCTTCGTCTCGGTCGCGCGCGGGAACGTCGCTGGGGCGATCTGCGCGGCCACGGTGTCCAACGTCGTCGGGATGGTGCTCACCCCGCTGCTGGTTCTATGGCTGATGGGTGCTTCCGGGGCGACGGGCTGGGGCGGTCTGCAGTCGGTACTGCTGCAGTTGTTGCTGCCGTTCGTGATCGGTCAGTTGCTGCAGCCATTCGTGGGGGAGTGGGTACGGGCGCACGCGCACCTGACCAAGGTGCTCGACCGGGGCACCGTGGTGCTGCTGGTGTTCGGAGCCGTCGCCCACGCCACCGCCGACGGCGTCTGGGGCCAGGTCACGCCCCTCACCCTGGTGGCGCTGCTCGCCGTCAGTGCCCTCCTCCTGACGGCGGTGCTCGCCGCGACCTGGTGGGGTGGCAAGGGCCTCGGGTTGGATGTCGAGGACCGCATCTCGCTGCTCATGTGCGGGTCGAAGAAGTCCCTGGCCACGGGGCTGCCGATGGCGCTGGTGCTGTTCCCTGCCGCGACGGCCGCAACGATCGCGGTGCCGGTGATCATCTTCCACCAGCTGCAGCTCGTGGTGTGCGCGGCACTCGCGCGGCGGTTGGCTGCTCGCTGACAGGTGGGCCCCGCCGACGGGCCGGCCAGTCCTCATCCCCGGGGCCCACCCCTCCCCGCTCCGGACCCAAGTTCGGAGGTCCGACCCGAACTCCGGGTTCCAACCCATGTTCCCGGGTGTGTCGGCGCCGGGAAGGTGGGTCCGCGGGCGATCGAACCGGGGTCCGGTCAGGCGAGCACGGTGCGCACCACCCGGCCGGAGGCGAGTACCCCGAGCAGCACCAGGGCGCACGCCCCGGCGACGCTCAGCGCGAACTGGATGAGCACCGGTGCGGCGGTGACGAAGGCGAAACCGAGTGCCGGGACCATGAACAGCAGCGCGGAGGCGGTGGCCAGTCCCACGGCAACCGCCAGTGGCACGAGTGTCTCCTGCAGGCGCGCCGAGTCGAGCACGCGCCGATCCGTGCCCGCCAGCCGCAGCGCCCGGTACTCCCCGGCCTGGTCGATCACCCGGCCCGCCTGCATCACCCCGGTCGAGACGGCCGCGACCACGCCCGCGATCGCGAGGGTCAGGAAGCCCCCGGTCGACATGTCGCGGGCCATCTGGTCGGCCTGATCGCCGCTGAACATCGCGATGGCGGCCGTCATTCCAGCGATGAACGTCGCCAGGGCGACGCCCCCGACGCTGCGCCACGCCGTGCGCGGGGAGTCGATGATGCGACGAGCCGCGATCAACGTGGCGGGCGTGCGCGCCCGCCATGCAGTGAATCGGCCGATCAGACCCATGACCCACGGCCCGAGTGCGTTCATCATCGCGAACCCGCCGACGACAAACACCACCAGCACGCCGAGAGCGGCCTGACCGCTGTTCAGGAGAACGGCGAACGCGCCGCCGAACGCGAGGATGGGGAGGATGCGTGACCAGTGCAGCGGACTGGGCGACGTCCGTGCGGCCACGCCGAGCGGAGTGATCGCCACCTTCCGCAGGCTCCCGCCCGCGGAGAACAGCGCCACCAGAGTCACCACGGCGACGATCGCCACGTAGACCCACCACGGGGCGACGAGCTCGCCGTAGCTGAATGGCACGCCCTGGAACGAGATCTGCAGGACCGGCGGGATCAGCGCGAACGTCCCGGCGGTTCCGAGGAGAGCTCCGGTCAGCGCCTGGCCCGTCGCGTCGAGGATCGTCAGCAGGGATACCTGCCCGGTCGTGGCGCCCGCGAGACGCAGTGCCGCCAATCGCTCGTCCCGTCGTGCGACGGCGAGCCGGGCCGCGGCGCCACCGAGTGTGACCAGCGGGACCATCAGCAGCGCCGAGGCGGTCCCGGCCAGTGTGATGTAGAAGCCGGCCTCGTCCGCTGCCCCCGGTGCCTGCCCACGTTCGACGAACGCCAGGAGGCCTCCGAGCACGACTCCGGTGACCGCCGTCGTGACAGCGAACGCCAGCACGGCGAGTGCCGTGGTGAGGCGCTGCGGATCGCCGCTCCCGGCGGTGCGCCGGCGCAGCAGCAACCACAGGTCGACTGCCGCCTTCATCGGGTGGCCCGGACGTCGTCGGGGGAGGACGTTTCGCGCCGGTGTTCGGTCACGATCCGACCGTCCTGCATCTGGACGGTGCGCTCGCACCAGCGGGCCACCTGCGGATCATGGGTGACGATCACCAGCGCCGCCCCGGTGGCGCGCGTGGCGTCGGTGAGCACCCGCAGCACCTCGGCTCCGGTCTGCTGGTCGAGTGCACCGGTGGGTTCGTCGGCGAACACCACACCGGGGGAGCCCACCAAGGCGCGCGCGATCGCGACGCGTTGGGCCTGGCCACCCGAGAGCTCGCCCGGGCGCCGGTTCGCCATTCCGGCGAGGCCGAGGAACTCCAGCCAACGCTGTGCGGTCTGGACCGCGGAAGCGCGTGGGACGCCGCCGAGCATCAGCGGCAGGGCTGCGTTCTCCTCGGCCGGGAGCTCCGGAAGCAGCTGCCCGGACTGGAAGACGAAGCCGAAGTCGGTGCGGCGCAGGGCGGTTCGGGCGGCGTCGGAGAGCGATGCCAGGTTCTGGCCCGCCCAGAGCACCTCGCCCTGGGTCGGCGTGAGCACACCGGCGAGGCAGTGCAGCAGCGTCGTCTTGCCGGAGCCCGAGGGGCCCATGACGGCGACCGACTCGCCCGGGGCGATGGTCAGGTCGACTCCGGCGAGCGCCGTGGTGGTGACGCCGTCCGTGCCGTAGGTCTTCACCAGATGGTGGGCGGTGAGAGGGGTGCGTGTGGTCATGCCTTCACTCTGGTGCCAGTCTCACGGCGGCGGTATCGGTCCATGGGATCGAGGTTCATCGCGGGGGTCCACCCCTGGTCGGGTGCGATCTGCGACCGTAGGCGGAGGCGCGTGCGTGGCGCAGTGTGACCGGTCCGACAACGGCTGGATTGGTCAGCGGCGCCGAGGACCGGTAGAGTGACACGCGGCCTTGAGCCATGAGCGCCCGTAGCTTAATGGATAGAGCATCTGACTACGGATCAGAAGGTTGGGGGTTCGAGTCCCTCCGGGCGCGCTCGTTGAGACAGCGACACAGAAGGGCCGGAATCATTGAGATTCCGGCCCTTCTGCGTTGTGGGCGATGCTGAATCGCTGCACTCCGGACCCTGGGTAGGTTCGAATAGCCGAGAAGCGACTCACCTCCGGCAATTGTGATGCAGATCACAGGAAGTCTCGCGTGAGCATTCCCGCCCTCATGTGTCGTACATGGTGAGCGTGGTAGTTGCGGTCTCCTCCCCCGGGCCTGCATGTGCGTGCGCTCCAAACCCCCGGGCGGGCCGTGACCGGCCCGCCCGGGGCTCTATCGGATACGCGTCACTGGGTGGTGAGGACGTTCGCCCCGAGTGTGGCGAGTGTGCCGAACGCGATGCCCCAGATCGCGATCGAGACGATCTGCCAGCCGATCACGGCGTTGCGGGATGCCCCGAAAGAGACCATCGCCATCGACGTGATCTGGCTCGGCAGCACCGTCTGGCCCAGCAAGCTGACCCCGGGCACCCCGAACTTGTCGAACATCCGCTTGAGGCGCTCGCGCCGCGGGTTCGACTGTGGCTCGCGGCTCTTCGTCGCGGCGTTGCGCACGCGCGAGGCGCCGAGAACGAGGAGCACCATCGAGGCGACGTTCCCAACGATCGCGGCAGGGATGGCGACGAACGGGTTGAGGCCGGCAAGCACGCCGATCGCGGAGCCGAAGTAGGACTCCACGAACGGGATCGCGCTCGCGAGGACCACACCCAGCCACTGGACGACCGGCGGAAGTCCTTCGGTGAACTCGCGTAGTGACTCGATCATGATCGTTGCTCCTTCGGGCAGGTTGCCGGGCGGTTCCGGCTGGCAATGGGTACTGGTCCAGACTCCCGCCGTCGTGCTGCTGGAGGTAGTGCGCCGCCGCACGAGATCGCCGCCGCACTGTCACCTTCCGTCCATGACACCCGTCATATCTGCGATGTGAGACGAATCACAGCCGGTTTCGCGTGATGGATCGTTGCTTGCTCTGTCGTGCACAGGTATGAGGGGTAGACATTGGGTGAGCGAGATTGAGCAGATTCCTGAGCTGGTGACATGGCTGATGTCGACCGAGCGCCAGGCCGCTGTTGTCCTTGTCAGCGTTGCCCGTTCGACCGCCACGCCGCTGGTCCAGGTGGGCCGGCTGATGTCCGAGCTCGACGGTGTGGCCGAGGTGGTGGTGATCGCTACACAGGAGGCGGGGAGTGTGCTGCGGTCGCAGTTTGGGCCCGCGCGCCATCTGTACGGCGGTGCGGCCCGGGTCATACCCTCGCGCAGGTTCATCGGGCTCCTGCCGAGGTTGCATCTCCCCTTCGGGCCTGCGGATAGCGCACGCGTGACCGACGCGATCGTCGCCGACGTGCGTCGACTCGGTGGTGGGGTGATGGGGACGGTACCGGCACCTGAGCCTGCTCCCTCCGGCAGGTGAGTGCCTGGCGGGCGTACGGTCACAGGCTCCTGGTGCGGGTTGTCTCCTCGCCTACGACCGAAAAGTCGAAACGTTTCGTTTTTTCGGCGGTTCCTAGTAGCGTGACTGCTGCACCTGTATCGAGCTGACTCATCGAGGAGAGCCCCACATGACCGGAGCACCGATCTCCGTCCAGCTGTACTCCGTCCGCGAAGCCATGACGGCTGACATGTCCGCCGCGCTGCGACGGATCGCCGATATCGGTTTCACCGAGGCTGAGGCATTCGGCTTCGCTGACCGGGTGGAGGAATACCAGAAGGCCAAGGACGAGTCAGGCCTGAGCCTCACGTCCGGGCACGCCAAGCTCGTCACGGCCGACGACCCCGCCGCTATTCTCGGAGCTGCCCGGACCCTGGGGATGTCCACCCTCATCGACCCAGCCATCCCGGCCGAGCAGTGGGAGACCCGGGAGTCCGTGGAGGGCTTGGCTGCTCGTCTCAACGAGCTCGCCGTGCAGGGAGCGGACCAGGGCTTGAGGATCGGCTATCACAACCATTGGTGGGAGCTTGCTGAGATCGAGGGCACTCCGGCGCTGGAGATCTTCGCTGCTGCGCTCGATGAGCGAGTGATCCTCGAGGTCGACACCTACTGGGCCGAGGTGGGCGGCGTCTCCGCCGCCGCGCTGCTGGAGCGGCTCGGTTCGCGGGTCACCCACATTCACGTCAAGGATGGCCCGCTCACCCGTGACAACAAGGCGCAGCTGCCCGCGGGCGCTGGCCAGGCCCCGGTCGAGGCGATCCTGGCCGCAGCTCCGGAGGCCGTCCGCGTGGTGGAGTTCGACGACTACGACGGCGACGTCTTCGAAGGTCTCGCGGCCAGCTTCGCCTACCTCAAGGACCGCGCCTGATGGCCGGCCGTGTGGGCGTCGGGGTCATCGGCGCCGGGGTGATCAGCACCCAGTACCTGAAGAACCTGACCATCTTTCCCGACCTCGAGGTGCTCTTCATCGCCGACCTCGACGTTGAGCGCGCCCAGGCCAAGGCCGAGGAGTTCGGTGTGCCGGGCCATGGCACGGTCGCCGACCTGCTGGCCGTGGACGAGGTCGAGATCGTCGTGAACCTGACCATTCCGGCGGTGCATGCCGAGGTGGGCCAGCAGATCATCGCCGCTGGTAAGCACCAGTGGAGCGAGAAGCCGTTGGCGTTGGACCGGGCCTCGGGCCGGCAGCTGCTGGAATCGGCCGAGGCTGCCGGTCTGCGGGTCGCGTGCGCGCCCGACACTGTTCTCGGCTCGGGTCTGCAGACCACGATCCGGGAGTTGCGGGCCGGGCGGATCGGCACGCCGCTGAACGGTCTGGTTCTGTTCCAGACGCCTGGGCCGCATTCCTGGCACCCGAGCCCGGAGTTCCTCTTCGACGTCGGTGGCGGGCCGTTGTTCGATATCGGCCCGTATTACCTGACGGCGCTGGTGCACCTACTCGGTCCGGTCGCCTCGGTCAGTGCGAGCGCCTCGACGGCGCAGGCCACCCGAGTGATCGGGGCCGGTCCGAAGGCGGGCACCGAGTTCCCGGTCAACGTGCCCACCCACCACAGCGCGCTCATCCAGTTCGAGTCCGGTGCCGCGGCCCAGGCTGTGTTCAGCTTCGAGTCCGAGATCAAGCGGACGTTGCTGGAGGTCACGGGTTCAGCCGGTTCAGTCGTGGTGCCCGACCCCAACAAGTTCGAGGGCGCCACCACGCTCTGGGCGCCCGGGGCCGGCGAGGCCGAGGAGATTCCCTCCGCGGGGGTGACCACCACGCGCGGCACCGGTGTGGTCGAGCTCGCCCGTGCGATCCGCGCCGGTGAGGCCGAGCGCGCATCCGGCGAGATCGCTTTCCACGTGCTCGACGTGATGATCTCCATCGACGAGGCGGCGACCGCCGGCACCGCGGTCGAGGTGGCCAGCACGGTCACCGTCCCGGACGCGCTCCCGACCGAGTGGGACCCCACCGCCGCCACACTCTGACCGGTCACTGACCGAACGACGGGCCCGGGCTGTCCAGATCGTGGACGGTCCGGGCCCGTCGCATGTTCCGGCCTTCCGGCGTGTGCACGATGCTCTGCGGCTCACGCACCAGCGTGGCCGCCTGTGCCCTCCCGACGGCGCCCCATCCGGCCCGATCACGAGGTCACACCGAGCATCCGCCCACCCCGCGCGAAAGGCCTGACCCGTGTCGACCGGCACCACCTCTGAAGCTCCACGTCGCTCCCGGCTGCGACTTCCCTCGTTCAGCGTCCAGATCGTCCTCGGCCTCGTCCTGGGCGCCGTACTCGGATGGGTCGCCCTGCAGATGGGGACCGTCGGAGCCGACGAGAACCCGAACTGGCTCACCGAGACGCTCGCCACGATCGGCGGGTCCTTCGTCACCCTCCTGCGCGCGATCGTTCCCCCGCTGGTCTTCTTGGCGATCGTCGCCTCGATCGCCAACCTCCGGAAAGTCTCCAACGCCGCCCGGCTCGCCGGTCAGACCCTGCTCTGGTTCGCCATCACCGCCGGCATCTCCGTGGCCATCGGTATGGCGCTCGGCCTCATCACCCGGCCCGGCGAGAACACCTCGATCAGCGCCGACCTCGCCGAGGCACCGAGCCGCACCGGTAGCTGGGTCGACTTCCTCACCGGACTGATCCCCAGCAACGTCCTCGGACTCGACGCCGGGCTGCGCGGTGACTCGGTCTCGCTGAACTTCAACGTGCTGCAGATCGTGGTCATCGCCCTCGTCGTCGGGATCGCTGCTCTGCGCTCAGGTCAGAAGGCTGATGCCTTCCTCAGCTTCAACGCCTCAGCTCTCGCCGTGATCCAGAAGGTGCTGTGGTGGATCATCCGCCTCGCGCCGATCGGCACGCTCGGTCTCATCGGGCGGGCGGTGGCCACCTATGGAACGGAACTGTTCGCGCCGTTGGCGACCTTCGCCGTCGCGATCTACATCGGCCTGGCCATCGTGCTGTTCCTGCTCTATCCCGTGCTGCTGCGGGTCAACGGGCTGCCTGCGCTTCCGTACTACAAGGGGGCATGGCCGGCCATCCAGCTCGGCTTCGTCTCTCGTTCCTCGATCGGCACGCTGCCGGTGACCGAGCGGGTGACCGAGCGCAACCTCGGGGTCCCGCGCGAGTACGCCTCGTTCGCCGTGCCGCTCGGGGCCACCACGAAGATGGACGGCTGCGCCGCGATCTACCCGGCGATCGCAGCGATCTTCGTCGCCCAGTTCTACGGCATCGATCTGTCGGTCACCGACTACCTGCTCATCGCCTTCGTCTCCGTGGTCGGATCCGCTGCGACGGCGGGACTCACCGGGGCGCTGGTGATGCTCACCCTGACGCTGTCCACCCTCGGGCTGCCGCTGGAGGGCGTGGGTCTGTTGCTCGCCGTCGATCCCATCCTGGACATGGGACGCACGGCGGTGAACGTGGCCGGCCAGGCGCTCGTACCCACGATCGTGGCCAAGCGGGAGGGCATCCTCGACGAGGATCGCTACCGCGCCGGCAACGCCGAGAACCTCTTCGCCGACGAGGGCACAGCCGACCGGGAACCGGAACCGGCCAACGCCTGAGATGCGATGTCTCGGGCCGCCTGGGGAACTCCCCGGCGGCCCGAGGCGTTGAGAGGGGTGTGAGCATGATCGACGACGCCCGAGACATCAGCGCCGACGCCAGCACCGCACTGTCCGTGGTGAACGTCCGCGACGCGGCCCCGGTTGCGGGGGTGAACGAGATCCTCTCCCTGGCTGACGAGCTCAGCCGCATCGGCGATGCCGGGTCGCAGCTCGCGCGGGCGATCGAGTCCGCCACCGGTCTGCGCGCCGGCGAGGTGCAAGTGCTTGCAGCAGTTGCAGCGGGGGCGGAGCACCACCGGGCGATTGCCAGCGCCATCGGTCAGGTGCCCGAGGCGGCGGAAGCCACCGTGGATGGGCTCGCCGAGCGTGGGCTCATCGGGCGGCACTCGCACGAGTCCGATCCCAGCGGAGAACTCGGCCTCGTCCACGTCTCCCCGAGCGGGCAGGCTGTCCTGGAGCAGGTCGAAGCCGTGCGTATCCGGCTCGCTGATGCGCTCTTCGGGGCGCTCGGGCTCGAGAAGGCACAGGAACTGCGACGGACCCTGACGGCGGTGGCCGAGATCGTGGAGACGCCCGCCTTGCGATGAGGTGCTGGCGTCTTGACCCCCATCTCGGCTCCTCTGACCGTGAATCCATTCAACGGCAAGTCCTGACCTGATGACGAGTCAGGACTTGGGCGGAACGGAGCATGTATGACCATCCATCTCGCAGGTGACTCCACGGTGGCACCCGGCCCGCTCGACGGGTCCGGTGTGATCGGCTGGGGCGGAGTGTTCCAGGAGTTCGTCGACGAGCCGGTAGTCAACCGTGCATTCGGCGGGGCCACCACGGATTCCTTCGTGGCGCAGGGGAACTGGCAGGCGACCGTCGACGCTGTCGAGGCGGGAGACGTCGTCGTGATCCAGTTCGGGCACAACGATCAGAAGGACGCCGATCTCGAAGCTGACGGGCGCTACACCGAGAATCTGCAGCGGTTCGTGGCCGAGGTGCGCGAGCGCGGCGGGTCGCCGGTGCTGGCGACGTCAGTGGAACGACTGCTGCGCGATGACGAGGGAGCGTTGCGCCTCTCCCATGGCTCCTACCCGCGAGCGGTGCGCCGCCTCGGACACCGTCTGGACGTCCCGGTGATCGAGCTCACCGCCTTCACTCGGTGGCTCTATGAATGGCTGGGCGCCGAGGCGGGGCCAACGCTGTTCCCGCACGGCAAGCCGGACCGGAGCCCAGAGGAAGCCCGCGACACGACCCACTTCGGACTGGCTGGCGCCCGGGCGGTGGCCGGATTCGTCGCCCAGAACCTGCGAGCGATCCGCGGCCAGGACGACGACCATGAACCGCTCGGGCTCTGGGTGATGCAGCAGTAGATCCGCTCGGGGGTCCGTGGGGTGTGGGACAACTGGGATGAAAGTGACGGGAATACTGCCACCCCAGTGCGTATACGAGCCTGGTTGGCAGTATTCCCGTCACTTTCATCCCGCCACCGTCCGGAGGCGTTCACGAGATGGGCGTGAGGACGCTCACTCACGGCCCGGACACACGCTGTGCCACACTGAACAGGTCGAACTGAAGTTCGCGCACTCCGGGGTCGGTGTAATTCCGAACCGGCGGTTACAGTCCGCGACCCGGCCGCAGCCAGCGGCCGGTTGACCAGGTGAAACTCCTGGACCGACGGTGAAAGTCCGGATGGGAGGAAGTGCGCGCGCGGTGGTCGGCGCCTCCCGTCGGCGTAGGTCTGCGTGGGGAGCCGTTCGTCGTCGCCGGCCCCGGGCTGCGCCCTAGCGCAGGAGGAACCCGGTGGCCCACCCCGACGGCGGAGCCCACGATGCCCGCTCCGGTGACCATGATCGCGTGGTCGCCGCCCTTCAGCGCGCCATCGAGCTGAGTGCCCACGGTCTTGGCCGGGTCAGCCCGAACCCTGCCGTCGGGTGCGTGATCCTCGACGCTGAGGGGCACGTGGCGGGCGAGGGTTGGCACGCCCGCCCCGGCGGCCCGCATGCCGAGGTCGTCGCGCTGGACGACGCCCGTGCCCCATCCAGCGCCGCGGGCGGGACCGCTGTCGTCACCCTCGAGCCGTGCCCCCACACCGGCCGCACGGGCCCGTGCACGCAGGCCCTGCTCAGGGCGGGGATCTCGCGTGTGGTCTATGCCGTCGCCGATCCGCTGTACGGGGGTGGGGGAGAGGTGCTGCGGCAGGCGGGCGTGGAGGTGCACGGCCCCGGCAGCGACCTCGTGCCCGCTGAGTTCACGCAGTCAGCCGGCTTCGTCAACGAACCCTGGCTGACGGCGCAGCGCACCTCCCGCCCGCACGTCACCTGGAAGTTCGCCGCCACGCTCGACGGCCGGTCCGCGGCTGCGGACGGCACCAGCAGGTGGATCACCGGGGAGGAGGCCCGGGCCGACGTGCACCAGCTGCGTGACAGCGTCGACGCGGTGCTCATCGGGGCCGGCACCCAGCGCACGGACGACCCGCAGCTGACCGTCCGGCCGTCGCCGCAGGACGGACGCCAGCCGCTCCGGGTGGTGCTCGACCCGAGCGGTACCACTGCTCCAGGTTCACGGGTGCTGGACGCCGCAGCGTCGACCCTGCTGGTGCTCGGTCCGGATGCGTCCGATCCCGATGCACCCGAACCCGATGCGCCGGAGCGCGTGCAGCTCGCGCGCGTGCCCCGGGCAACCAGCGGGGCGGGCGGTCTCGACCTCGACGCGGTGCTCGCCACCCTCTACGCCCGCGACGTCCGATCGGTCCTCCTCGAAGGCGGCCCGCGACTGGCCGGCACCTTCCTCGCTGCCGGTCTCGTCGATCGCGTCGTCGCCTACCTTGCGCCCGCACTCCTCGGCGCCGGCCCGGCAGCCCTCACCGACGCCGGTGTGGCCACGATCGCCGGCACCCACCGCCTCGAGCCGATCGACGTCACCACCCTCGGCCCCGACATCCGACTCATCGCCCGCCCGACCCGCCGAACGGACCGTTGAGCGGACTCCGTTCCCGCCGCCCACTATGCCCACGGCCTCGATCACCAAGGAGAGACCATGTTCACCGGAATCGTCACCGACCTCGGCACCGTCACCGCCCTCGAACCTGCGCCGGGAGGGGCCCGGCTGCACGTCCGGGGCCGGCTGCCCTACGACGTCGCCCTCGGCGACTCGATCGCCGTCGACGGCGTCTGCGTCACCGTTGCCACCCTGACCGCGGTGGATGGTTCCGCCCAGGAGCACGGAAGGGACGCCGTCGTGGAGTTTGCCGCCGACCTCATGCCCGCCACGCTCGGACGCACCACCGTGGGCCAGCGCGAGCCCGGAGACAGGGTGAATCTCGAGCCGGCGCTCGCAGCGAACGGGCGCTTCGGCGGCCACGTGGTGACCGGCCACATCGACGCCGTGGGCACCGTGGTGGGCCGCACCGCCGGCGACCTGGCCGACCGCGTCACCATCGACGTGCCCGCGCACCTGGCGCGCTACGTGGTGCCGCAGGGATCGATCGCAATCGACGGCGTCTCCCTCACCGTCGCCGAGCTCGCCGACACCGGCGACGGCTGCCTGGTGACCGTCGGACTCATCCCCGCCACCCTCGAGGCCACTACCCTCGGGCACCGCGCCCCACCCGACCGGGTGAACCTCGAGGTGGACGTGCTCGCCAAGCAGGTCGAACGCCTGCTCGCCGTCAGGGAGGCCGCTCATGCGTGAGGTCGAGAACGCGATCGCGGCGATCGCCGCTGGGCGGATGGTGATTGTCACCGACGATGCCGACCGCGAGAACGAGGGCGACCTGGTGGCCGCCGCCGATGCGATCACCCCCGAGATCGTCGCGTTCATGGCCACCCACGGGCGCGGACTGATCTGCGCGCCGATCACCGCCGAGACCGCCGAGTGGCTGGAACTGGCGCCGATGACCCGCCGCAACACCGAGGCGCACGGGACGGCATTCACCGTCTCCGTGGACGCCGTCTCGGGCATCACCACCGGCATCAGCGCCGCCGACCGCGCCCGCACGATCGCTTTGCTCGCTGACCCAGCCACCGCGCCCGACGATCTGGCCCGGCCGGGGCACGTGTTCCCGCTGGTAGCCCACCCTGCCGGTGTGCTCGGCCGCGTCGGGCACACCGAGGCCGGTGTGGACCTGGCCCACCTCGCCGGACGCGCGCCGGCCGCCGTGATCTGCGAGATCCTCAGCCCCGACGGCGTCCCCTCCCGGGGCGAGCAACTGCGCGCCCTGGCGGCGGCTCACGATCTGCCGGTGGTCAGCGTGGCCGAGCTCGTCGCCTATCGCCGGGGCGGGTCGGGGGTGGGGTCCGCGTCCGACCGGCCGGGCGGGGCGCGGGCACAGTCCCAGGGCGGTGACGCCCCAGCCGGTCGCGGATCGACGCCGCACGACAGAGCCGAGGGGCTGCGCGGGAGTGCGTCCACCCCGGTGCACAGTGGGGCGACCGAGGTAGATCGTGGGGCGGCCGCCATGCTGCCCACGGCGGCCGGGGTGTTCCGGGCCGTCGTCTTCACCGATCCTGCGGGTACCGAGCATGTGGCCCTGTGCCACGGGCTCGACTCCGGCGACCGCTTTGCGGGCGAGGAGGAGGTGCTGGTGCGAGTGCACTCGGAATGTCTGACCGGTGAGGCGTTCGGATCGTTGCGCTGCGACTGCGGCCCCCAGCTCGACGACGCGCTCAGGGCCGTGGCAGCCCACGGGCGAGGCACGGTCGTGTACCTGCGTGGCCACGAGGGGCGCGGCACCGGGCTCAGCGCGAAGATCCGTGCCTACGCACTGCAAGAGCAGGGGCGCGACACGGTCGAGGCGAACCTCGACCAGGGGTTGCCCGCCGATGCCCGCGACTACGCGGCGGCGGCCGCCATCCTGCTCGATCTCGGTGCCCGGAATGTGCGCCTGAAGTCGAACAACCCGGCCAAGTCGGCGGCGCTCGCGCTCGGCGGCGTGACGGTGCGCGGGCACGAGCCGGCACCGGCACCGGTCGGCGTCGACAACCTCGCCTACCTGCGCACCAAGTCCGAGCGGATGGGGCATGTGCTGCCCTGGCTGCCCGAGGCCGTCGTGCCCGGATCGACTGCCTCGTCTTCCGCCCCGCGCTCGGCCGCTCCGGCGGCCGCCACTGACGAGCCGGCGGGCTACGTGCCGGCCGTCGTCTGCCCCGCGGGCTACGAACCCACCACCCACGAGAGGACCCCAGTATGAGCACCCACGCCCCGCACACCGGACCACAGATCCAGGTGCCGTCTGTTCCGCACCTGAGGGTCGCCGTCGTGGCGGCCTGCTGGCACGAGGAGATCACCACCGGCCTGCTCGAGGGGGCGCTCCGGGCGCTCGCGGACGCGGGCATCGAGGAACCGCAGGTGGTGCGGGTGCCGGGCAGCTTCGAGCTGCCCGTGGCTGCCGGCCGGCTGGCACGGGGAGGGTTCGATGCCGTGGTGGCGCTGGGGATGGTGCTGCAGGGCACCACCGCACACTTCGAGTACGTGTGCCAGGGGGTGACGGCGGGGCTCACCCAGGTGGCCACGTCCACCGGCGTCCCGGTCGGGTTCGGCGTGCTGACCTGCACCGGCGTGGAGCAGGCGCGCGACCGGGCCGGGCTGCCCGGCTCCCGGCAGGACGTCGGCTACGAGGCGACGGTGGCGGCGATCAGTACCGCGGTGGCGCTCGCGGGTGCCGGGGTCTGATGCCCTCCCGCCCTCCCGCGCCCATCTCCCCGTGCCCACCATCTCGAACCCACCACCCACGCCGAACGCTGACTTGTTCGGCGAATCGCCGGAAACGCCGAGTAGGTCAGCGTTCGGCGCGGCATGTAGGCGTTAGCTCACCGCGCGCTCGACCAGAGTGGCAAGTTGCTCCCACGCCGCTTCGGTGGGTTCGGTGAGAGCGTAGGCGGTCGGCCACAATCCGGAGTTCTCGTCGAGTGCCGCGAGAGTGCTGACGCCGAAGGTGGAGTAGCGCTCCTTGTCCATCTGGCCGCTGCGGAAGAAGCAGACCACCTTGCCGTTGCGGGCATAGCCCGGCTGGCCGTAGTAGAGCTTGGGCGCCAGTTCCGGCGCTGCGGTTGCGACGATCGCGTGCACGCGCTCGGCGAGCTGGCGATCCCCGTCGGGCATCTTCGCGATCTTCGCGAGCACATCGGCCTCGTCAGCCGCTGCCTTGGCCTCGGCCTTCTCAGCGCGGCTGCCGCGCCGCGCCTGAGTCTTGAGCTCGGCGGCGCGTTGCTTGATCGCCTCCCGCTCCTGTTCGGAGAATCCGTCGGCGGTGGCCGTGCTCTTCTTGGCGGATGTCGACATCGTCGTTCCCTTCGTCTGCGCTGGTGCCATCACCGTAGGCGGACATCGGGGTCGTGCACTTCTCGATTCCTGATCGATGGCACGGGTGGGTGTCGAGCGTTCCGACCGTCACTGTGCGCGAAGGCGGGGATTGTGCGAGTAGTCGACCTCGGCGGTCAGGAGATCTGGCTGGTGGTGAGCCATCCCGCGAGCCGATCGGGTCGGTCGGTGATGATGCCGTTCACCCCGGCGGCCACCAACGGTGCCCACTCGGCCGCCTCGTTGGAGGTCCACGTATAGATCTGCAGTCCCGCCTCGTGCACGCGGGTGGCGGCCGACGGGTCGGCGATCACACTGGCGGAGGACGGGTTGCACGCGACGGCGCCCAGTTCCGCGCAGGTCGCCAGTGCCTGGGTGTCTGCCTCCTGGACCAGCAGGGCCCGGCGCATCGTCGGCGCCAGGGTTTGCAGGGTGCGCAACATCTCCACCTCGAAGGACTGGGCGAGCACCCGGTCGGTGAGGCCGGCTTCCTTGACTTGGGTCAGCAGTGCCTGGGTCGGCTCTGCGGGCCATGCGCCCTTCAGTTCCAGCAGCAGCTCGAGCTCGGGGTAGCGCAGCATCAGGGTGACGACATCCCCGAAGAAGGGGAGAGGTGTGCCCTCGTAGGCAGGGTCGAACCACTCACCTGCGTCGAGGTGGCGCACATCCTTGGCGCGCATCTCGGCGACGATACCGGCGCCGTCGGTGGTGCGATCGACACTGGCGTCGTGGATGACCACGGCGGATCCGTCGACGGCCACCTGCACGTCGATCTCGATCATGTGGGCGCCCGCAAGCGCGGCGGCCGCGAAAGCGGGCAGGGTGTTCTCCGGTGCCACGGACGAGTTGCCGCGATGGGCGATGATCTGGGTCATACAGTGCTCCTGTCTCTCTGGGCACCACGGTAGGCGAGGGCGGTGACAGGGGCAGACGGTGGAGCGAAGTGTCGCTGGTCGTTCAGCGAACGTTCACGTGCTCGACTCCGATCACCGCCGACCGGCAGTGACAACGTGATCGACGTGCTTCTAGGGTGAGTGCATGAAGGTTGTCGCGGTGTACTCCACCAAGGGTGGAGCAGGGAAGACGTCGGCAGCGCTCAACCTGGCCTGGGAGGCGAGCAAGTCCGGCCGGGTGCTGCTGTGGGATCTGGACGCTCAGGGCGCGAGCACGTACCTGACCGGCGTGAAGCCCAAGCTCAAGGGTGGGGTCGCCAAGTTGCTGAAGGGGAGCAATGCGATCTCCGAGGTGGCTCGCAAGGCTGATCTACCCAGCGTCGACGGTCATCACCCGATCGACGTCGTCCCTGCTGATGACTCCTACCGGGAACTCGAACTGATGCTTGACGCCGCAAAGGGGTCCCGTCGGCGGCTGCAGAAGGTACTCAAGGACGCCGCTGGTACCTACGACACCGTGATCTTGGACTGTCCTCCCGGCGCGTCGCTGGTGGCCGACAATGCGGTGCGCTCGGCTGACGTGATCGTGACGCCTGTGCCTCCCGCAGCGCTGTCGCTGCGCTCGCTGGAGCAGGTGCGCGAGCTGGTGGCAGACTCCGCGAAGCCGGCTCCGATCCTGGCGTTCCTCTCCATGGTCGACCGGCGCAAACTCACCCACCGCCGGGCCGCCGAGGAGCTTCCCGCCGAGCACTCCGAGATCGTCGATGTGGTCGTTCCGGCCAGCGTGGTGGTGGAGCGGATGGGTGACGAGCGCGCTCCAGTGGCGACGTTCGCGCCGCGGCACCACGTGACGCAGGCATATGCGCAGCTCTGGGCCCTCGCTACCGCCCAGACATGATGTCCGGCAGGCGACCGCCGTCGAAGTCGAGCAGTCCGACCCAGGTCGGCCGCAACGCGATCCGGGCCATCCGGGTGCCCGGCTGATCGGCCATGCCGAGATAGTCGTCCGCACCTTCCGCGCCGAGGTAGTGGTGGGCGGCATCGGCGAAGTCCGGGTCGATCCCATCGACCTCAGTGATATCCACCTGGCCGCGGAGCAGCAGCGCTTGAGACGGGGTCTGCTCGGTGTCGATCGAGACCGCAACGTCCGGGCGTGCCCGTAGCGCGGCAATCCGGCGGGAGGGTCCGCTCACGTGCGGTGCGGCGATGAACGTGGGCATGACCACCTCGCTGCCAGCCCACCGGAACCAGGTCGGCACGATGCGAGGGGTGCCGTCGGTGGCCGTGAAGGCAACACGCGCTGGGATCGCTGCGGCGAGCAAGGTCTGGGCAACGTCAGTGTCGAGCAGTTCCAGGCTGCCCTGCGGGAGGTCGAGGACTGCGGTGCTCATGGAGTCTCCGTCTCGTGTGCGTCGAAGAGGACAGAAGGCCGTGGTCGAAGACCCGGCTCAAGTTCCGTCAGGGAACTCTACTGAGCATAGCGTTCAAAGTTCCTTCAGGGAACCCTGTTGATATGATGCTGCGATGCAGCGCACCGACTTCGCCGCGATGACCTGCTCGATCGCCCGCACCCTCGACGTGATCGGCGAGCCTTGGTCGCCGCTGGTGCTGCGGGACGTGTGGGTCGGGATGCACCGCTTCGAGGAGATCCAAAGTGACCTCGGCATCTCCCGGAAGGTACTGACCGAGCGCCTCCATCACCTGGTGGCACACGGGGTCCTCGAGCGCCGCCCGTACGACCAGCGCCCTCGCTACGAATACCACCTGACCGTCAAGGGTCTTGAGCTCGTTGATGTGCTGATGGTCCTTGGCGGCTGGGGCGACCGGTGGCTAGCCGGCGAAGCCGGCCCGCCCGTGCTCCACCGCCATCGTGCCTGCGGGCAGATCTCCCGCGTGGATCTGCGGTGCGACCACTGCGGTGAGCCGATGCACGGGGACGACGTCGACGTGCTGACAGGGCCGGGAGCGGCGGCCTCCTGAGCGGCACGTCATCTCACAGCGGCTCTCGCAGCCCGCTCGCTCGCCGCACCGGGTGTTCCACCGCCACCCGCACGGCCTCCTCGCTGCCCACCACCCGCACGAACTCCTGCGCCCGCGTCACGGCCGTGTACAGCAGCTCGCGCGAGAGCAAGGGCGACGTGGCCGGCGGCAGGATCAGCGACACCCGCTGGAACTGGCTGCCCTGCGCCCGGTGCACGGTCATCGCATGCACCGTCTCCACCGGGGGTAGGCGGTAGGGACGCACGAGCATCGGGCGGCGCGAGTCCCCGAACGCAGCCACCACGCTCTCCCCGTCGGCCACCAGCACCCCGGTGTCGCCGTTGTAGAGCCCCACGTCCTTGTCGTTGCTGGTCACCAGGATCGGCCGGCCCACCGTCCACGGGGAACCGGACAGGAGCACCGGCATCCTCGGCGCGGTCGGCGTGGTCCCCGCAGCCGCGCGTGCCCCCTCCTGCACCCAGACCTCCACCTGCGCCGCCCACCGGGCCACCCCAGCCGGACCGCGCCGGTGGGCCAGCATCAGCCGGTGCTCATTCAGTGCGTTCAACGCTCCGGCTGCATCCCCGGCCTCGGCCCGCGCCATCAGTTTCTCCCCAGCGGCCACTGCATCGTGGCGCAGGTCCGCGATCGCCTGCTCCTCCAGGTGCTCGACGTCCGCTGATACCAGCTCCACCCCGTGCCTGCCGGCCCGCAGCAGCTCCAGCACCCGATCCGCGTCCCCAGCCCGGATCGCCGCCGCCAACGGCAGGATCTCCGAGCCCTGCTCCTGCCGGTGCACGGTGGTCAGGCGAACGACGCCGTTGCCGAGATCGGCCGCCATCTCACCGCGCTCAGACGTTGCCCCGACCGACTCCAGCCCCACCGACTCCAGCCCCACCGGCGCCTCCGCGACCGGCGGCCGTGCCACGAGGTCGCCGAGCACCGCACCGGCCTCCACCGACGCCAGCTGATCCGGGTCGCCCACGAGCACCAACCGGGCGTCCGGGCGCAACGCTTCCAGCAACCGCGCCATCAGCGACAGCGGCACCATCGAGGTCTCGTCCACCACCACCACGTCGTGCGGCAGGTGATGCGCGGCGTCGTGCGCGAAGCGAGTGCTGCTCCCCGGCTTGAACCCGAGCAGCCGGTGCACCGTCGTCGCCTCCGGCAGCCCCACCCGGTCCCGGTCGGAGTCCTCCAAGAACCCGACGACCTCGGCTGCCGCCTCCTGCAGTCGCGCCGCCGCCTTCCCCGTAGGGGCGGCCAGCGCCACTCGCACCGGCCCCGCAGCGTCCTGCAGTACCGCCAGCAGGCGCGCGACCGTGGTCGTTTTTCCCGTTCCCGGGCCCCCGGTGAGCACTGTCAGTCGCCTGCGTAGCGCGTGCGCGGCCGCCAGGCGCTGCCGGTCGTCCCCTGCCTCGGGGAACAACCGGTCCAGTGCTCCGCCGGCATCGCCGGGCACGTGCAGGTCCGGCGCCGTGAGCCGGGCGTCGATGAGCCGCCGCACGGTCAACTCATCCCGCCAGTACCGGTCCAGGTACAACCGCCCGTTCACCCAGCGGGCAGGCCGCACGTCGGGCTGCGAGGCTCCCGCGCCATGGTGCTCGCTGTGCTCGCTGTGCTCGCTGTGCTCGCTGTGCTCGCTGTGCTCGCTGTGCTTCTCACTCCCGACGGCGACCATCGGGCTGGCCTGCACCGCCGCCACCCATCCGGGGTGCTCGGGCCACGGCGGTGGCTCCGCTGCTTGCTCGCCCAGCACGGCGTCGTCGGGCAGCCGCAGTACCTCCAACTCCGCCTCGTCGCCCAGGTGCAGGCACACCGACCCCCCACGCAGCGCTCGCACGGTCAGCGCCACCGCGAGCAGTACCCGCTCGTCCCCCTCCCCGGTGAGTGTGCCCAACCGGGTCGCCACCTGCACATCCGTCGCGGTCACCAGCCCGGCGGCGTTGAACCGCGCCAGCAGGGGAGGGGCCCCGACGGCGGTGCGCACGTCCCCGTCGACGCTCGCCAGGGTGGAGGTGGTCACCGTGCTCATACCGTCCCCCGTGTTCCCTGAGTGCGCTGTGGGTCCTGAGCGCGTGGAGTGTCCTGAGTGCCCACCCCATCGAGCACCTCCGACAATGCCGGTACCAGCCCGGCCGGTGGCCGCCACGCCAGCACCCCGAACGGCGAACCGTCCGGCCCCACCGGGGTGTCCGGGCCCGCCATGCCACGGACGAAGAGGTACAAGCCCCCGCCCAGATGCACGTCGGGGTCGTAGCCGCGCAACCGCCACCGCAGGTACCGGTGTAGGCCCACCAGATACAGCAGCAGCTGCAGCGGATAGTGCGCGTGCAGCATCGCCTCCACGACCGCCTCGGGTCGGTAGTCGTGCACCGTGAGGTCCGCGCCTGGAGTGCCCAGCCGGTTCGTCTTGTAGTCGCACACCAGGAACTGCGTGCTCTCTCGCCGTGTCGGGCTACCCTCTGACGGCTCGCTGCCGTCGGAGGGTGCCTCACGCACCCGCAGCACCGCATCGATCGATCCGGTCAGATATCCGCGCAGCTCCGCCGGTCCTTGCGGGTCAGTGGCCAGTGCCCGGAGCATCTGCGGGTAGGGCGCGTAGGGGTCGCCAGTCTCGAGGTGGCTCTCCAGCACATCGGCGATGTCCAGCAGCGTCGCCGCACGCAGAGGTGCCGCCGGAGCCGTCGTAGCCGCCGGAGCGGACGCAGCCGCCGCACTGACCTGACCGCCATCCTTACCGCCGACCGCGCGCCCGCCTGGCACATCACCACCAGCCAGGGGTAGTTCGAACTCCAGCTCGGAGAGCCGGTCCGCCGGATCGATCTGCGCCAACGTCCGCCCGCCTGCCACGGGGCCCAGCGGGGTCCGCATCACCGTCCCGAGTGCATCGGCGAGCGACTCCACGTCCAGCCCGTCCACCCGAGCGGACGAGGCCGTCCGGCACCGCGCCAGGAGCTCGGCGTCCAGGTCCGTGGCCGCGGTGTCGGCGTACTCGAGCACCTCGTGCACCAAGGTGCCGAAGGCGGCCCCCGCGGGCTGGTCCGCCATCGGCGAGGGCAGGTCGAGCCCGGGAGCATCGCCGGCCACGGGCGCGGCGTCAACCACGAATCCGTCCTCCACGCTCGCCCCACTCGCAGGTTCGTCCAGCACTCCCGCGCCCTCCGGTTCGCTCACCACACCCGCCGGCCGGGCTGTCTCACTGCGGTCCGCCGCCGGGCCTGCGTGGTGCGCCGCCGCCGTCAGGGCCGTGTACGACGCACGCCGCCAGCTGACATCCGGTAGCCGGTCCAGGTGCGCGACCGCGAGCTCCGGGGTGTCCCGGGCCGGCGGCACCCACCGCTCCCGGCTCGCATCCGCCGGTGCCACCTCCGCCGCGATCGCCGGGGACCGGGCAGCGAGCGCCTCGAAAGCCTCCCGGGCCGCGTCGTCCCGCATCGCTGAGGTGTCGGCCGCCACCGCGGGGGCACCACCGAGCTCCCGCGCCCCGAGCAGCACTCGTGTGAGCGGCCCCTTCGCCGAGTTGCCACGGGTGGGCGCCCAGTGCGCCACCACCTGGTGCCGGGCACGGGTCAGGGCGACGTACAGCAGTCGCAGATCCTCACCCCTGTCCTCGCGCTGGTACCGCTCGCGCGCCTCCCGGTACAACTGCGAGCCCTGCCCGCCCACGTGCAGGATCCGACGGCCGTCGTCGGCATGAAAGCCCAGCACCGAGGGTGTGGCCGACTCGTACCGGTCCCACGCGAACGGCACGTACACCACACCGAACTCGAGGCCCTTGCTCGCGTGCACGGTCACCACCTGCACGGCCGCCGCATCGGTCTCCAGTCGCCGGCTGCGTTCCTCCTCGAAGTCGCGCGTGGCCTCCCGGATCCGACGGCGCAGCCACCCCGTCAACGCCGCCGCACCCAGCCCCTCGGTCACCGCGACCGTGTGCAGCACTTCGCCCACGTGTCGCAGGTCGGTCAGGCGCCGCTCCCCGGTCGTGGTCGCCATGAGCCGCTCGGCCACCCCACTGCGGGTGACGGCCTCGTGCAGTGCCGCCACCCCGCGGGAGGCGAGCAGGCGCGCCCAGGTGCGTACCCTCTCGGCGAGCCGGTCACGGTCGGGGTCCTCCGCCGTCGCCAGCTTCCTGGCATCCCAGCCCGCGAACGGAGTGAGCGCCAGCGCCGACGCACGCTGCCGTGAGCCCGGCTGCTCGAGCGCATCCAGCAGCGTGAGCCACTCCCGGGCGGCCGGCGTGGCGAAGACGCTGGACAGCCCCGAGACCACGGCGGGCACACCGCGGGCGTTGAGCTCGGCCCGCACCTGCTCCGCCTGCGCGTTCGTGCGGGTCAGCACGGCCACGTCTCCCGGCTGCAATGCCCGCCAGGCATCGTTCACGTCGTCCCGGATTCGCGCCTGCCCGAGCCGGGCCACGATGTCCGCCGCCGTGTCGGCCGCGACGAACGATCGCGCCTCGCCCACATAGGCGTCCTTGCCGGGTCGCACACCCATCGCCTCACGGGTGACCTGCCGGATCCGCAGTGCAGGTCCGCCGTCGAAGCGCTCCTCGCTGTGGGCCGGGGCCACCGGTCCCACGGTGATCCGGTCGTCCCCGAGCGCCGCGCCGCCGATCATCGTCTGCAGCGCCTGCAGCAGCGGAGCGTCGCTGCGCCAGTTCGTGCCCAGCGTCGCGGTCACCGCTGCGTCGCGTTTGGCGTCCAGGTAGGCCACCACGTCCGCCCCGCGGAAAGCATAGATCGCCTGCTTCGGGTCCCCGATCAGCACCAGCGTGCGATGACCGTGGAAGGCGGTCCGCAGGATTTCCCACTGCACCGGGTCGGTGTCCTGGAACTCGTCCACCATCACCACCCGGTAGCGCTCACGCACCCGCTGCGCTGCCGCCGGGCCATGGACCGGATCCCGGAGCGCATCCCGCAGCAGCACCAGCAGGTCGTCGTAGTCCAGCAGGTGACCCACGCGCTTGCGCCGCTCGGTCTCCTCGCGCACCGCTACGGCGAGCCGGTACCGCAATGCGCCCAGTTCGGTGGTGTCGTCGGACTTCGGCTCCAGCTCCGCGCCATGATCACTGACGGCGGCCTTCCCCAGCGCGTAGAGCTCGTCCGGGGTCAGCTGGGGCTGCTTCTCGTCGGAGAATTCGCGGACGTACAGGTCGTCGGTGACCTCCTGCACGAGGTCCGCCACGTCCGCGACGAACGTCGCCGCCGGGTCCACGTCGGCGGCGATCCCCAGCGCCGTGAGCATCTGGTGGCAGAACCCGTGGGTGGTGGTGATCGTGGCCGCATCCAGCTGGGAGAGTGCCCTCGCCAACCGGGCACGACGGCGGTCCAGCTCGCTGGGATCCACATCCGCCAGCATCGCCACCAGCGGGTCGTGGCTGCCGGCCGGGTCCGCGGCCCGCAACGCCCGTTCGGTACCGACCAGCCGTTCGCGCACCCGGTCCCGCAGCTCGGAGGTGGCCTGCCGTCCGAAGGTCACCAGCATCAGGTCGCGCAGCTCGGCCACGCCTTCGGCCACGTAGCGCGCCGCCAGCGCTGCGATCGTGAACGTCTTCCCGGTGCCGGCGCTGGCCTCCAGCACGGTGGTGCCCTCCGGCAGCGGGCCGGACACGTCGAAAGTGGCCGCGTCGATCGGTGCCCGCGAGGTGTCACGGTCCTGGGCGGCACAGGCGACACCATGGGCGGGCACGTGGTCCGGCGCGTGGTCGGGCCCGGCGGTGTCGGCCGGATCGGTTGTCTCGGCCTGGCTTGAGGTGTGCATCCGGTCGGTCATGACGTAATCCGCTCCTCACAGGCCAGCAGCGGGTCCCATACACGCCGGGCCAGCGCCCCCAGGCGCGTCGTCTCCTCCGGGTAGTGGGCGAGATCCTGCTCCGACGGTGCGCCCGCCACCTGCTCCAGACTCGCCGCCTCCCCGAAGCACAGCACGTGGAACGGGTCGTCCGCCTGGTAGTCGTACCGCCACCCGCGGCGCACCTGCGCCAACGCGGAGTCAGGGCTGGCGCCCTTGGAACGGGCGGTGGCGTAGCGTTCGGCGATCTTCGGTGGGATCGGCACCGGCATACGGGTGGCCTCGGTGTGCAGGGCCACCAGATCGGCGAGTACTGCGCCCGCGTCCCCGGGCGGACGCAGCTGGCTCGCTGCCGCCGTTGGCACGTCTTCGCCGTACCGGTTGCTCTCCCCGCGGCCGATGGTCACGGTGTGCCAGGCCCGGTCGGGCTCGCTGACCGCCAGGGCCAGCAGCTGCACCCAGGCCCGCAGGCGGTGCTTGGCCCCGAGCCGGGAGTACTCCGCGCGTACGACCCGTTCCCCGTGCACGCCGGGAACAGTGCCCGCCACCAGCACAGCGGCCGATCCAGAACCGGTCTCGGCCAGCACGTCCACCCCGGTCGCAGTGCCCACGCGGGCGGCCTCGGTGGCCATCGCGTGGATCGGGCGGATCCGCTCCATCACTTCCAGCAGGGCGGCGTTCCCCAACTGCCGCGGCGGCATCTGCCCGCGGCGCCACTCTGCCTGGAACGCTTGCCGCGGCTCGGTTCCCTGGCGTACCGCGGCCAGGATGCGATCGCCGGCCGCCCAGGAGTCCAGACCACCGGCCGTCAGTGGCAGCCGGTCGTCCACCTCGTCCTCGTCGCGCACGAGACGTGCGCCCAGTCGCCGCTGGACGAACCAGCGTGCCGGGTGCTCGAGCAGTTCCACCAGTTCGTCCAGATCCAGCACGGGTGGAGCAGCCCTCTCCCCGGGACGAGCCCCCGTACCGGCGGAACCACCGTGCAGGTGGGGGCCCTGCGGTGCGGACGCTCCGCCGTCGAGAGCCGGCAGCGGTTCGGTGACCAGCACCCCCGGGGTGACTCGTTCCCCCCGCCCGGCCACCGCACCGCGGAAGGCGGCCGCATCGAAGCTGAACGGACCCGGGGCGCCCAGGGCGCCCGCAGTGAAGGAACGCTCGTCCACCGTCTGCAGCGGGTGGCGGGTCACCACGTGGTCGCGAACCGGCCCGCCGCCAGGTGCGGTAGCCACCCGGTCGAGTGCGTCCACCAGCTCGGCCACCGGAACTGCCGGCGGCCGCGGGGCACCGGTGCGCTCGTCCGCCCCGGTGTGCACGATCACCAGGTGCTCGCCGGCGGCGGTGATGGCGTCCAGGAAGATCTGCCGGTCCTCGCTGCGCAGGTCCCGCTCACCCAGGCAGGGATCGCGGGCGAGCATGTCGTCACCGTTCGGGGTGGGGGAGCGGGGGAAGGCACCGTCGTCCATGCCCAGCAGGCACACCACCCGGTGGGGGACGGCGCGCATCGGCTCCAGCGAGCACACCGTCAGCGCTCCGGTGCGGAAACCCGAGCGGGTGGGGCGACCGGCCAGCCGGTCTGCGAGCAGCGCGCGCACATCGGCCAGCAGCAGCGGTGACCCCTCACTGGACGCTGAGGCCCCGCCGGAGCCCGCCGCGCGCACGTCGGCCAGCACCCGGCGCGCATGGATCGTTTGCCACGGCTCCTCCGCATCGGTCAGCAGTGTCACTGCGTCATCGAGAGTGTCCAGCCAGTGCCGCAACGAGTGGGCGCCGTCCAGCCGTGCCAGCAGGCCCGTCAGGCGGTCCACGAACTCGGCGAACCGGCCTGCCACCTCCACATCGGTGGAACCGACGTCGTCCACGGGGAGCGCGGCTCCCACGTACCGGGAGTCCTCCTCGGCCATCGCCACGCCGAGCAGCACCCGGTCCAGTGCCGCCTCCCAGGTGCCCTGCCGAACCGAGGCGTCGATGCCGTAGCGGGTGCGGCGGGCACCGTTCTCACCCCAGCGCACACCCACCTCGACCGCCCAGGTGCGCCAGCGGTCCAGATCGTCCTCACTGAGACGGAACCGGCGCCGCACGGGCGTCGTCGCCGCCAGGTCCAGCACCTCCGGCGCGCTCACCCGGCTGTCGGCCAGGTGGAGAACCGTGTCCAGCACTGCCAGCACCGGGTTCGTGTTCCGGGCGCCCCGGTCGGCCAGGCTCACCCGCAGCTGCTGCCCCGGGTGCGTCTGCCCGGCGTCGGGGGTTGTCTCCCCGGGAGCGGCGCCGAATGTCGCCGTGATCAGCGGGGCGAAGGCGTCCACATCCGGGCACATCACCACCACGTCCCGGGGTTCCAGGCTCGGATCGGCGGCGAACAACCCGGTGAGAACCTCCCGCAGTACCTCCACCTGCCGGGCCCGGCCGTGGCAGGCGTGGACCTGCACGCTGCGGTCGCCTGCGGCCAGCAGTTCGTGGCCCAGTTCTGGTTCGTCCTCCCGCAACGACCGCTGCAGGCGGCCGAGCAGGGTGGCGGGCGGTTCCGGGGCCGGGTGATGATGGGCGACCGCCCCCCGCTGCACCCGCTGCTGCAGCTCGGATCCATCGGTTCCCATCGAGACCAGCAACGGGTGACGGGCCACCGGCTCCTGATCCGCCCGGCGGATCCCGGGCGGGGGCGTGGTCGCGACGGCGTCCCACACCACCGGGGAGGGGTGCGGCAGCCACAGGTGCACCTCGCGGTGAGTGGCCAGACCGCGCAGCACACGCAGCTGATCCTCCGGCAGCCGGGTGGGCCCGAACACCGAGAGCCTGCCCGGCAGGTCGACCGACTCCGGATCCGCTTCGATGGCGGTCAGCGCCGCCGTCAGTGTCTCCGCCGGACTGGGGGAGCCGATGTGCTCGCGCACCCGCCGCCAGAGTTGCGGTTGCCAGTGCAGATCGTCCGGGACTGCGATGCCGTGGCCGTCGGTGTCGCTACCCTCGCGCCACGCCGTGATCAGATCCGGACGTTGGTGAGCATAGGCAGAGAACAGGCCGGCGATGCGCTGGGCCAGCGCCACCCGGCGGGACCGGCGGATGGCGTCGACCGGCCCGTCATCTGCTCCGCCCACAAACCGAGACAACGGCGCGGCCCAGTCCTCGTCCAGGCACGCGTCGACGGTTTCCAGGACCGGCCACACCAGCCGGGCCGAGCGCCACGGATCCTCATCCGGGTCCACCCCGGTGCTCGCGGACAGCACCGCCTGCACCAGCCGCCCGGGGGAGCGGAAGTCGACGTTCGCGCACACACCCGCGGAACCTGCGCCGTCGGGGACCCCCAGATAGTGCGAGAGGCGCTGGGCGAGCCACCGCTCGATCCCGCGCGTGGGCACAGCCACCACGTCCGGGGTGAACGGATCCTCCGGTGCCTCGGCGAGCACCTCCGCGAGCGGCGCGACCAGGGCGTCGGTGCGCTCGGAGCGGTGGATGTGCAGCACGTCGGCCATGCTACGGGGGCGGTGTGACATCCGGGGCAGGGGTGTGGACAGCGTGACAGGTTGAGCGCGGTGAGTTGCCAGTTCCGGCCCGTGTCGGGCCGTTCGCACCGGCCACACCTGGCAACTCGGTGGCCGCAGGATGCGATCGCATCGGCCGTTTCTCTGCCAGGCTGTGTCCATGGTCGAACCGTTCATCGAGTCCGGCGCCGAGCTGCGCCGTCTGTACACCGGCAGTGTCTGGGCTGAAGGCCCGATATGGCTGCCCGGCCCCGAGACCGCCGGACGTGTGCGCTGGAGCGATATCCCCAACAACCGGATCCTCGAACACGACCTGACCTCCGGACGCACCCGCGTCTACTCCTCCGGCGCCGAGTACACCAACGGCCGCACCCGCGATCTGACCGGTGCTGTCGTGCAGTGTTCGCACGGACGGCGCGCGGTGGAACGGGACAGCATCGACGCCACTCCCGCCTCGGTCACCCTGGTCGACTCCTGGCGGGGTCGCCGCCTCAACTCCCCGAATGATGTGGTCGTCGCCTCCGATGGCGCGATCTGGTTCACTGACCCGCCCTACGGCATCCTCACGAACAAGGAGGGCCGCCAGGCACCCCAGGAGTACGACGGTTGCTACGTCTTCCGCTACGACGAGTCCTCCGGCGAACTGACCGCCGTGATCACCGACATGGTCCACCCCAACGGGCTGGCGTTCTCACCGGACGAGAGCACCCTGTACGTCTCCGACACCGGGGAGGGGGCGCGCCACATCCGTGCCTACGACGTGCAGATCCCAGACGGCGGAGCTCCCGTGTGCGGGAACGGCCGGGTGCTGGCCACGGTCCGCCCGGGCGCCTCCGACGGGTTCCGCATCGACACCGAGGGCCGCATCTGGACCTCTGCCGGTGACGGTGTGCAGATCTACTCACCCGAGGGTGATCACCTCGCCACGATCGAGGTGCCGGAGACTGTCTCCAACGTCTGCTTCGGCGGCGAGGACGGACGGGAGCTGTTCATCACCGCCACCACGAGTCTGTACACGATCCGGGTCACCGCGACCGAGGCGCCTCGGCCGGCCTGATCCGACCCGGATTCATCCCTGCCTCACTCAACCCGGCCTGGCCGCGTGCTGTTCCATCCCTCCTGGCCGGACCTGCCGGTCTGTCCTCCTCCCGCCTTGTCCTGTCCCCATCGACCGTCATACGTCGAGTCGCGCAGCCGGCTGCCTAGCTCGACGCATCTGTGTCGTTCCGGTCACCGCCGCCCGCTGCCAGGGTTGCCGCGGCGGTGATCTCACTGGCCCGGATCACCGCACCGGTGAGCTCGGCCGCTACCCCCACATCCGCCCTGACCGCGGCATTGCCGATCACTTCCAGCCGGTCCAGATCGGGCAGCAGGCGGCGCGCCGCCGCACGGCATTCGCTCACCCGGGCGTGGGCGACCTCCACGGCCCGCTCGATCGCGGCATCCCGGTGACGCCGCTCCACCCGCGTGTTCTCCGGCAGCCGGAACGCTTCGGCGAACCGGGCGGAGGCGCGGGCGTCGGCATCGATCAGCTCGGTCGCCTCCTCCTGCACGGCCTCCGCACGGGCGGCGATCGCGCGGCTCTCGTCACAGTCCGGCGCGTAGCGGGCGACCATGCCCGTCAGGGCGGCGGCCAGGGCGAGTGCGGCCGCCGTCGCGGCACCACCCCCGGGGTCGGGACGAGCGGCACCCAGGTCCCCGAGCCACTGCTGATCGAACGCGGTCACGTCGATCAGCCCTGCTCCTGTGCCGCCAGTGCCGCCTCCAGGTGGGACCCGAGAGCCGTGAACCCGAAGCACTGCCGCACGTTGTACACGGTGGCCTGCATGCAGAACTCCGGGCTGGTGGTGCCCACGCCGTCCTCCAGCATCACCACGTCATATCCCAGGTTCGCGGCATCGGTGAGCGTGGCCAGCACGCACTGGTCGGCGTTCACCCCAGCCAGCAGCAGCGTGTCCACCTGCAGATTCCGCAGGATCGAGTCCAACGGCGTGTCCGGGAAGCCGCTCATCCGGTACTTGTCCACGCACACGTCCTCGGGTGCGATCTCGAGCTCGTCCACCACGGCCGCGGCCCAGGCGTCTTTGGTCAGCACCGGGCTTCCGGACGGCGACGTAGTGGAGCCGATGCCGCCGCCGGTGCCGTCGCTGTCGTAAACGTGCCGCACTCCCGGGGGCAGATTCGCCTGGTCGGGCCGGTTCCCCCAGTTGACCCACACCACCGGTACACCGGCCCCGCGCAGCACCGGCAGCAGTCCGGCGATCGGCGCGATCGGCTCACGCGCCCCACTGATGTCAACGCCGATCCCGGCCAGCCACCCCTGCGGGTGGCAGAAGTCGTTCTGCATATCCACCACCACGACGGCGGTCCTCGCCAGGTCCAGCACGATCTGTTGCGGCTGGGCCGGCAGAGTGAGCGGCCGTTCCGGCCGCGGTGGGCGCCGCAGGTCGACAGTGTCCGGGGAGAGTCCCCACCGGTTGCGTGCGAGCGGCGGTGCAGGCAGTGCGGTTGTCGTCATCGTGTCCTTCTTGTCGCCTCGAGGATGTCGAGCAGGCTCAGGTCGCTACCGGGCGGGCCGATCAGGGAGAGCCCACCTGGTGCGGTGCCGACGCGGGCGGTCGGGGCGCTGACCTGCGGGAACCCGGCCAGGGAGGCCAGGCAGGTCAACCGGAGCGTGCCGGCACGGGCGGTGGCGATCTCCTCTTCACTCGCATCCCGCGCGGGAGCGGGAGCGGAGCTCGTGGGGAGAACCAGGGCGGCGTCGTCGAGGAGGTCGCGAAGCTGGTCACGGGCCTGGTCGAGAACGTCACGGGCGGAGGTGACGGCCTGGGCGCTGACCTGTGCCCCGGTCTGGAAGCGCTCGCGCACGGCAGGTTCGAGCGACTCGCCATGGTGGGAGATGAACCCGCCGTGCATCGCCCACGCCTCCGCTTGCTGCACAGTGCGGAATGCCGTGAACCAGGTCTCGAGCTGGTCCGGGTCGACGTGTACCTGGCTGACGTGGGCGGGGATGGCTCGCAGCGCGGCGAGCGTCGCGGTCTGCGTCTCCTCCTCGGCCAGCGCCAGGAGCGACGGGGCGAGGATCAGGCGAGTCACCGCCGTCGGGGCCGACGTGGGTAGCAGCGCGGCCGATGCGGCGCGCAGGGTGGCGAGGTCGCGGGTGAGCACGCCCACGGTGTCGAAGGAGGGGGCGAGGCCGAGCAGGCCGCGGCGAGGGACGTCGTCGTGAGTGGTGCGCAGGCCGTATAGGCCGCAATAGGCGGCCGGCACCCTGATCGAGCCGGCGGTGTCGGTGCCGAGTCCGATGGTGGCGGCACCGGTGGCCACGGCGGCCGCCGGACCACTGGTGGAGCCACCGGGGATGCGGCCGGGGGCGGCGGGGTTGGGAGGCGTGCCGTAATGGATGTTGGTGCCGGCGAGGGAGAACGCCAGTTCGTCGGTGTGGGCGATGCCGATCACGTCGGCCCCGGCCCGCGTGAGGAGATCCACGGCGGCAGCGTTGCGCGGCTCCGTTCCGGCCTGGGCGAGCCAGGCCGGCGTCCCGCCGCCGATCTGCTGCCCGGCGACGGCGAACAGATCCTTGACGGCGACGCTCGCCCCGGTCAGGGGTCCTCCGGGCCTGCCGGAGACGAGCGGGGTCGATCCGGGAGGAACCCGCCAGATGGTCGAGTCGGACCCGGAGAGGAGCCGGATCGTCGCGGCACGCCACTCCTCGCTGGGCCCGTCGCTGGAGACGTGCGCGGCGGTGATCTGCCACCGGCCGTCGAGAAGTTCCCAGACTTGCGTCTGCACTCCGGTCGAGCCCGTGGGGCGAACGGATTCGGCCACCACCAGTGTGCACCCGGTGCCGAGGTCGCGTAGGTGCACGCGCGTGAGCCGGCGCCGTGGTGCCCCGCCGCGGGTGGCGCGCATCTGGGCGATGTGGGAGTGACCGACCAGGGTGGCGCCGCCGGTGGATCGCAGTGTGGTGGTGCTCTCGGCGAAGAGGTCGTCCAGTGCGCTGACGTCGTCAGCCATCAGTGCGGTCTCGTAGCGCCAGAACGCTCGCTCCAGCTCCCGGTCGGGCCAGGCCGGGTGCGGTTCGAGGGGCTCCTCGAGCGGGCTCGGTGGGTCGGCAATCATGGTGGTGCTCACCTTCCCGACGCTAACCCCGGGTGTTGACCGGGCGAACATCGGATACGAAGTTCTTACCTGCGTGAAACACCAGGGTTGCTGGCGCCCGGTGCGGGGCGGTTCGGCGTGCGCAGCCGACACAGATGCGTGGGGCGCGGTCCGATGGTGCCGCAGACCGACGGACCCGTGTCGAGCCGGTCACGGCAGGGTGTCCACGACGCGCCACTTTTCGCTCGGGGACGCCGCGGTACCCGCGGTCTCGCTGTGGGTGAAGCGGGTCTTGGTCGGGGGTGTGTCCTCGGTGCCGGCCCGCCAGAAGTCGATCCGCCAGGGCGAGAGCTCCAGGGTGGTCCAACCCGTAGGCCGGGTAAGAGGTTCGCGCGCCGCGGCGGCGTCGAAGCGCTCCCGGATCCGGGTCTGATCGACCTCCCCGTCCGTTCCGGGCCCCTGGGGCGCCAGATCCTCATACGCCCAGGCCACGAGCTGCAGCTGCCGGGGTCGGGTGGGGTAGGCGGCGTCGGAGACCTCGGTCGGGAGCTCGCGGGCGGTACCGGTCAGGATCACCTGCCGGCCGAGGGCCGGCCAGTGGAAGACCGCGCTGACGCGGGGGTTGGCAGCGATGTCCTCGGTCTTCGTGGTCGGGGTCGAGGAGTGGAACCGGAGGCCCTGGTGGTCGATCTGGGTGACGAGCACCGTCCTGGCGTGTGGGGCGCCTGCGGCATCGGCGGTCGCGAGCGTCATCGTGCTCGGCAGCGGGAGGCCGGCGGCCTCGGCTTCGGCGACCCAGCGGTCGAGGATCGGTAGCGGGGCGCCGGTGAGGTTCTCGGGCACGTGCTCTCCTTGGATGCAGGGGGATGAGGGAATGCTGAGGTGCAGGTGAGTGCCCCGCACGCGCCGGAGTGTGATCCGGATGCAGGGCCAGGTCGTTCGTCAGGCGCTCTTGGGTCCGTCCGGTGTGTGCACCACCAGCACCACGCTCGGGTCCGGCCCGTGCCGGCGGAACCGGTGGTCGGTCTCGCCGGCGTAGCCGATCGAGTCCCGGGGGCCGAGGGTGGTGATGGTCGAGATGCCCTGTTCGTCGAGGATCTCGACGTCGATCGAGCCGGAGACCACGTAGAGCAGCTCATGGCGGGTGTGGCGGAAGAACTCCTCGAACTGTGGCGGTGCGCCGAGGAACTCGGTGACGCCGGTGCCGCTGGGTGTCTGCATCAGCAGCCGTGCCCCGCCGGAGTCGACGTCGACCAGCGGCGCCGAGCTGCCGCGTTGCACCTCATCCGAGGGTGGCCGGGCGGCGGCCAGTAGCTCCTGCTGCGTGGTGCCCAACGCCTGCGCGATATGGAACAGCGAACGCATCGAGGGCCGGGCACGGCCGTGCTCAAGCTGGGAGAGGAACGGGTGGGAGAGGCCGCTGGCGGCACCGACCTGCACGAGGGTCATCCCGCGCTCCTTCCGCGCGGTGCGGATGGCGGCGCCGAGCAGCACATCGGCTTCCGACTGTTTCGTCGGTTGTCTCCTACGCGTTCTGCGCGGGCTCTTCGGCGCGGTCGTCGTCATGTTCACACATCCGGTGCTGATCGGTTACGCCAGCGAAATAGTCGCTGCTTACGTTGCTCGATGTTACCCACATCAACATTTCGAGTCGGAAGTACCCGGGAGGTGGCATGCAGGTTCAGACAACCAGCTCGTGCGTCGAGGCGATGAGCGGCTGGTATCCGGCCGGCTCAGCGGACGTGTCGAGTTCAGGAGCCGGCACCCCTCGTGGCCACCGCACCCAACCCGCCGTGATCCCCGAGCCGGAGGGCCAGATCGCGATGTCCCGACCTGCCGGCCACGCCCGTGCCGCCGACTGGTTCGACGTCCGCGACCTCGGGGGCGGGCATCTGATCGCCGAACCCGGCCACGTCAACAGCTATCTCCTCACCGGCCGCGAACGAGCCCTTCTCATCGACTCCGGGATGGGCATCGCACCGATCAGCGAGATCGTCGCCGATCTGACGACACTGCCGGTACTGGTGGTCTCCACCCACGCGCACGCCGATCACCGCGGCGGCCACGCCGATCTCGCCCGCGCCCACCGTGAGGGCCGGCTGGAGGTATCCGGCTTCGCCGCCCACCCTGCCTCCCAGCTCACCGAGGTCGACGCCGCCTTCCTGGCCCGCTACGCCCGGGTGATGCGCGAGGTCGTGGCCGAGCACCACACGCTGCGCGAGATCGACGACCAGTCCTTCTTCGCGCTGACTGGCCTGCCGCGGATGCGGGACCTGCCCGACCTGCGTCGCTGGCAGATCCCGGCCACCCCAGCCAGCGTCCCCCTCGCTGACGGGCAGCGGATCGACCTCGGTGGCCGCATCGTGACGATCCTGCACACACCCGGTCACGCACCGGACGCCCTGAGTGTCTGGGAGGAATCCACCGGCACCCTCGTCACCGGCGACACAGTGCTCAGTGCCGCTCACTGGTTGCACGGAGCTGACGCTGATCTGACGGCGTTCGCCACCTCCACCGCCCGCCTCGCCACCCTCGGGGCACAGCGGGCGCTGGTCGCGCACAACCTGCGTCCGGAGATGCCTGGAAGCCACGTCCGGACGGTGGCCGCGGCGGCTGCGGCCGTTCTCGACGGCGTCACTCGCCCCGAGCCGGGCCGTGACCTACTCGGGGGGCGGGCCTGGCGGCACGAGCACGACGGCGTCGTGATCCTGACCGATGCGACGTCCGGAGGGTCACGATGACCGGCCCTGTGACCGGCCCTGTGACCGGCCCCGCGACCGGCCCTGTGACCGGCCCCGTCTCGATGGGAGCGCCGGACGCATGGGCGGATCTGACCGGGACCACCGTCACGAGCCTGCGCGGGGTGCGCCTGCTCGACGGCACGATCGCCGACCTGACCCTCGCCGGTGGCACGATCGCCGCGGTCACACCTGCAGGCGCCGGGCCTGAGGCGGTGGCTGGGCGCGGTGCAGCCACGGCGGTGGGTGACACGCGTGATCTCGCGGGCGCGTCCACGGACCGATGTGCACCCGGAACGTCCGAGCCGGCCGGAGCCCTCGACGCCACCGGGTGGCGGCTCGTCCCGGCCGCGAGCGAACCCCACGCTCACCTCGACAAGGCGCTGACGGCGAACCGGATCCCGCCCGGGACCGGGCACGACCTGGTCGGGGCAATCGACGCCTGGCGGTCCATCACCCCGACCATTGACGCCGGTGACATCACTACCCGCGCACGGGCCGCCGTCGGGCGCTATCTCGCCCGCGGCATCACCACGGTGCGCACGCACGTGGACGTTCACATGACGGGCGACCCGCTGCGCGGGGTGGACGCCCTGGTGGCCCTGCGCGAACAGCTACGCGGAACGCTCACGCTGCAGGTGTGCCTGCTCGCGGGTGAGCATGCCTCGGACGCGGTGGTCGCCGAGGCTGTCGACCACGGCATCGACGTGATCGGTGGCTGCCCGCACCTGGCCAGTGATCCGCGGCACGAGACCACCCGCATGCTCGACCTCGCCGAACGGACCGGCCTGCCCGTCGACCTGCACACCGATGAGCAGACCACCCTCGACGAGCACGCCGGAGGCGGCGGCATTGCTGACATCGTTGACATTGCCGACCTCGCCCAGCAGGTGCTCGCCCGGGGGCTGGCCCAGCGCGTCACAGCCAGCCACTGCGTGCGCCTGGGCTCCCTGCCCCCGGCGGATCTCGCCCCCGTGCTCGACGTGGTGGCGCGCGCGGGCCTGGGGGTCGTCGCGCTCCCGATCACCAACCTCTACCTGCAGGGCTGGCAGGACACCCACCTCATCCCCCGCGGGATCGCACCGCTGCGGGCGATCCTCGACGCCGGCATCGACCTGGCCGCCGGGGCGGACAACCTGCGGGACCCGTTCAACCCGGTCGGGCGGGCCGACCCCTTCGAGACCACCTCGCTGCTCGTGAGCGCCGGGCACCTGCGCCCGGAGGAGGCGCTTGCGGCGGTCACCACCTCCGCCCGGACTGTGCTCGGCCTGCCACCGGTGGGTGCCACACCCGGTGCGGCTGCCGACTTCCTGCTGGTACCCGATGCCGACCTCGGGGACGTGATCGCGGGCGGGACCACCGCGCGCGTCGTGGTCTCCGGCGGCCGGGTGGTGGCCGACACCCGGGTGCGCAGCTCCCTCGATCACCCTGCCCTCGTCGAGCCTCCCCCCGACCACAGAGCGTCCGAGGACAGAGCGCCCCACCACCCAGCACCTCACCCCGCAGTGCCCACGCCGGCTCTGGCTGCCACGGCAACCACAGCAACCACGTCATCCACCCCCACCCGTCGCCCCACCCCGATCGGAAGGTGACCCATGACTGCCCCGACCGCTTCCGCCCCCGCTCCCACCGCCTCACAACCGGACTCCATGACCCGCACCCTGGTGCTCGACGGCGTCTCCAAGCAGTTCGCCACCGGCACTGTGGCGCTCACCGACGTCGACCTGCACCTGCGCTCGGGGGACTTCGTCACCGTGGTCGGCCCCTCCGGCTGCGGTAAGTCCACGCTGCTGCGGCTGGCCTCCGGCCTCGACGACGTCACCGAGGGGACCGTCGAGGTCAACGCCCACGCGACCAGCTACGTCTTCCAGGAAGCGACGCTGCTGGAGTGGCGCACCGCCGCCAAGAACGTCGAACTGGCCGACGAACTGCGCGGACTGCCGACCTCCCAACGCCGTTCCAGAGCCCAGGAGGTCCTCGATCTGGTGGGCCTGACGGGCTTCGAGAAGCAGTTCCCCCGCCAGCTCTCGGGCGGGATGCGCATGCGCGTCTCCATCGCCCGGGCGCTGGTGACCGACCCCGATCTGGCGCTCTTCGACGAACCCTTCGGCGCTCTCGACGAGATCACCCGGCTACGGATGCAGACCGAGTTGCAGCGGATCTTCCAGCTGAAGAAGTTCGCCGGCCTGTTCATCACCCACTCCGTGTCCGAAGCCGTGTACCTGTCCACCCGCGTGATCGTGATGAGCGGACGGCCCGGCCAGGTCGTCGCCGACATCCCCATCCCCTGGGACTACCCCCGCCCGCCGGAACTGCGCTACTCATCCGAGTTCGCCGCCCTCACCGGCGAGGTCTCCACCGCACTGGGAGAGCACTCATGACCGCCACCCACGCACGTACCCAGCACCCATCAGCCGAGCACGCACCGGCAACTCCGGCGAGCGACCAGTCGCAGCAGTCCAGCGAGTCCGACCGCCTCAACCAGAGCCGTGTCGGCAACGATCGCCCCGTCGGAGTCCCCGGCCCGGCCACCCGCCCCAGTGCTCCTGAGGTGGAGGCACGCACTCTCGGCACGGCATCCACGACCGCCGTCCCCGGACCTCCCCGGTGGCGAGCCGCACTCGGCAAGGCGGCCCCGATCCTGCTCGCCCTCGCCGGGATCGCGGCCATCTGGTACCTCGTCTCCTACCTCCTGCTGCCGGCCGAGCAACGGTTCCTGCTCCCGCCCCCGCACGAGGCGTTCGGGAACACGGCCACCAACCCGGCTGTGATGACTCCGATGCTCGAGGCACTCGGGCGCAGTGTGTCGGTGGCGATGATCGGACTGGTGATCGCGGTCGCCGTCGGGATCGGCTACGCCGTGCTGATGTCCTCGGCCGGGTGGGCCGAACGGATCCTCTATCCCTACGCCGTCATCCTGCAGACCATCCCCATCCTCGCCCTGGTGCCGCTCATCGGCATCTGGTTCGGCTACGGGCTCGGTGCCCGGGTGATCGTGTGCGTGATCATCGCGTTGTTCCCGATGATCTCCAACACCCTGTTCGGGCTGCAGTCGGCCAGTGCCGCCAGCCACGACCTGTTCACTCTGAACAAGGCCACCGCACTGCAGCGCCTGACCAAGCTGAAGTTCCCCGCCGCCCTGCCGTCGATCTTCACCGGGCTGCGCAACGCGGCCGGGCTGTCGGTGATCGGCGCGCTGGTCGGCGACTACTTCTTCCAGCAGGGCCCCGTGGGCATTGGCGGACTGCTGCGCACCTACACGCTGCGGATCCAGATGGACGCCCTGTTCACCGCTATCGCGCTGACAGCCGTGTTCGGCGTGGCGGTCTTCACGCTCTTCGCCGTGCTGGACCGGCTCGTCATCGGCCGTTGGTACGGCCAGCGACAGTAGGCGTCCGGCGACGGCGGAGCCCGCACCCCCGCACCAGTCTCACCTGTTCCTGGCCCACCTGGGCGCGACCGCCCGGGTAGCCGCAGACCTCCAACCCCGTCCCTTCCCTCCTCCGAAAGCGAGATCCCCATGAAGCGACACCTCCTCCTGTCCGCGACCACCGCAGCCGGCCTGCTCGCCCTCACCGCCTGCAGCGGCAGCAGCGATGCCACCGAACCCAGTGACACCGGTGCCGGGGACGTAGCCACCGGCACCACCGCAGCCGAGGCGGGCAGTGCACTCGACCTGGCGGGCGTCTGCCCGGCCACCGTGGTCATGCAGCAGGACTGGCAGCCCGAGGCCGAGCACGGCGCCATGTACCAGCTGGTGGGGCCCGACTACGAGATCGACACCGAGAACAAGTCCGTCAGCGGTTCACTCGTGGTCGACGGCACCGACACCGGGGTCGACATCGAGGTGCGGCCGGGCGGCCCGAACGTCGGTTTCCAGCCCGTTCCGGCGCTGATGTACCTGGATGAGGACATCACCTTCGGTGCGGTCAACACCGATGCCGCCATCGCTGCGCACGAAGCGCAGCCCACGGTGGCGGTCACCTCGCAGATGACCTATAGCCCGCAGATCCTCATGTGGGACCCCGAGACCTATCCGGGCGCGACCACCATCGAAGAGGTCACCAGTCAGGGAGCCGTGGTGGTCACCTCCGGCGATGTGATCCCGGCGCTGCTCGCCGAGACCGTCGGCTTCGACCTCGCCCAGTCCGACACCAGCTACGAGGGCACCCCGGCGCGGTTCGTCTCCGACACCACGATCATGCAGCAGGGATTCGCCACCGCCGAGCCCTACATCTACGAGAACGAGATCGCCGAATGGGGCCGCCCGGTGGGCTACCAGCTGATGAGCGAGGTCGGCTTCTCGATCTACCCCGAGCCGCTGGCCGTGCGCGCCGACAAGCTGGAGGAGCTCTCGCCGTGCCTGGAGCTGCTCGTGCCGATCATGCAGCAGTCCCAGATCGACTATCTCGACGATCCCGAGTCCACGAACGAACTGATCGTCGAGCTCGTGGAGGCCTACGACCTCTCCTGGTCCTACTCCGCCGGGGTCGCGACCTTCTCCGCGCAGGCCCAGCTGGATGAAGGGATCGTCACCGACGATCCGGCCTCCGGTGTCTTCGGCCAGCTCGACCCCGACCGGATGGCGGAGATCGTCGACACCTTCGCCCCGCTGCTGGAGGCGCAGGGCACCATCACCGACGCCTCGGCGGTGGACCCCGAGGCGTTGTACACGAACGAGTTCATCGACACCTCGATCTCGATGGGGGAGTGACACATGACAGAGCGCACCATCGCCGAGCGCACCGCCCGACTGGCCGACCTCCTCGCCCTCGAGCTGGGACCGGACGCCGTCTCCACCGATCCCGAACTGGTCCGGAAGGTCTCCTCGGACTGGTCGAAGATGTCGCCGATCCTGGCCGAGAAGGTGCCCGCCGGGCGCTATCTGGCTGATCTGGTGGTGCGGCCCAGCACACCGGAGGAGGTGCCGGTCATCCTGGCGCTCGCCTACGACGCCCGCGTCCCGGTCACCCCCCGGGGTGCCGGGACCGGGAACTACGGGCAGCTGACCCCCTTCGACGGCGGGATCACCCTCGACCTGCGAGGGCTGGACCACATCGCCGTGGAGGGCGATCTGGTCCGGGCCGGTGCGGGTGCCAAGCTCACCGCCATCGATGCCGCGGGCCGGGCCGCCGGGCGTGACATCTGGATGTTCCCCTCCACCAAGGGCTCCACCATCGGCGGCTTCCTCGGTGGCGGCAGCGCCGGCACCGGCACCATCGCCCGGGGGACCACCGGCGATGGCTGGGTGGAAGCCCTGACCGTGGCGCCGATGGACGGCAGCGGACGCTCCGTCGTCGTGACGGGCGAAGAAACCCAGGCCTACATTCACGCCTACGGCGTGACCGGCGTGATCACCGAGGCGGTCGTGCGCACCGACCCCGCGCAGGAGTGGGTGGCGATCTACGCCGCGCTGCCCGCCTACGAGGCGCTGGTCTCGGTGCACCGATCGCTCCTCGACCTGCCGGTCCTGCCGCGACTGGCCTCCGGAGATGAACCGGCGTTGGTGGCCACGCTGCCCGCGGACGTGGAACTGGACCCGGCCTCCTACAGTCTGCGGGTGATCGCCGAGGTCTCCACGGCCGGTGAGATCGGCCGCCGTGTGCGGGCCGCCGGCGGTGAGGTGGTCGGTGTGCTGGAGGACTATGCCGCCACCGACAAGCTCTCCTCCCAGTCCTACAACCACCCGATCTACTACTGGCAGAAGGAGGTCGGCGAGCCCACCTGCTTCCACCTGGAGACCGGCGGGACGGTCCTGTGGGACGACCCGGACGCCGTCCGGGCGGTCTACGGGCCGAGCACCCGGCTGCACCTGGAGCTGATGGGCAGCCAGCCACTGGCGATGGTGGTGGCCGACTACGAGAGCGAGGAGCAGGTGCTCGCGGGTATCCCGCGGCTGGAGGCGACCGGGCTCGGGGTGCACTCCCCGCACCAGTGGTACGTCGACCGCAACGTGGACTTGGTGCTCGAGACCGTGAAGCGCACCGATCCGCGCGGCCTGCTCAATCCCGGCAAGCTCGACACCTCGCTCGCCCGGCCCGATACCCGCACCACGATCGGAGCCCGCTGATGCCCGCACCCCGCTTCATCGACCTGACGTTCCCGGAGGTTGCGCACCTGCCGGAGGACACCGTGGCGGTGCTCCCGCTCGGGGCGATCGAGCAGCATGGCCCGCACCTGCCGGTCTCGACCGACTACGTGACCGCCACCTCGGCCGCCGAAGCAGCGGTGGCGGAGGTGGCCGAGGCCGGTACGGCGCCGGTGGTCCTGCTGGAGGGGCTGGCCTACACCAAGTCCGATGAGCACCACTGGGCGCCCGGCACGATCTGGCTCTCCTGGGACACGCTCATGCGAACCCTGGTGGACATCGGGCGCTCGCTGCAGACCTCCGGGATCACCCGGTTGGTGTTCGTCAACGGGCACGGTGGGAACTCGGCGCTCGGGCAGGTGGCGTGCCGGGAGCTGCGGCGCCAGTTCGGGCTGGCGACGTTCTTCGCGCACCTGTCGGTGCCGGGGGATCAGGTGCGGGACGTCTCCAACCCGCACGAACTGGGCCTGGGCATCCATGGCGGGCACAGCGAGACGTCCCTGATGCTGCACCTGCGCCCCGAGTTGGTGAAGATGGACCGCGCCGTGCGGCGGGTGCCCGAACAGTTGACCGCCTATGAGCAGATCGGGTTCGGCAAGCCTGTCAGCTTCGGGTGGCTCTCGGACGATTTCGGGCCCGACGGTCACATCGGCGATCCGACCACCGCCACTGCCGACGCCGGCAAGGTGCTGTTCGAGGCCGGGGTGCAGCGATTGGCTGCCGCGATCGTGGAGGCGAGTACCTTCCGGGTCCGTTGAGGGGCGGGCCGAACTGCACCTTGGGCGAGAACGCGAGCACCTGCGAGAGCCTTGCCCCAGAACCGAACACCGACCAGAACCTCGCCCCGGGTGAGGTTGTGGTCGGTGTGGGGCCGATCATCGACGGCAGGTTCACCCGGGGGTGAAGTTGTGGTCGGTAGTCAGTCCTCGGTGAGCACGATGCGTTCGCCGTCGAAGTCGTCGGCCATGTAGGCGTCGTAGCCCAAGGAAACGAGATGCTCGGCCTGAGCCCCGAACCTGGCCAGGTCGGCGAGGTATCGAGCGGTCTTGTCGTCGTTCACAGCGGCACTGCCTCGCTCCGTGCTCGCTCGCCGACAGGGCTCCGGGCACAGTCGGAGACGATGTCCACGCGTACGCCCAGCGTGCTCTCGAGCTCTTCGACCAGGAGCACCTTGTCGAAGATGTCGAAGCCATCGGGCACGGCCACGAGTATCGAACCCGAGACGCAACTGCCTTGCGGGACTGTCGTCGTCGAGATCTTCGATCCAGGTCGCCCACGTCGCAGCCTGGATCGCGTCCTCGGGATCGATACCGTGCTTGCGAGCAGACGGGTGGACTCTCACGTGGAGGCCAAGGCCTCTCGGATCACCTCAGAGCGAGATGTGCCTTCGCGTTCGGCGCGTGCTGGTGTGGTCAACCCTCGTGGGTGTGCGATCCCGAGTGGTCCAGGGCCTCAGAGCTCGGCCAAATCGGCCTTCCGGATCTTTCCGTGCACTCCGCACACCCGGTCCACCACCTGCGAGACTGCGAAGTCCCCGGCCGCTGAGAGGTAGGCGTAGGCGTGCGCGGTATCCATCCCGCGGGCAGTCAACAATGTCAGTGCCGAGCGCACGCACGCCCGCATCGCCTCGTCCAGATCGGTATCCAGCCCCACGGGAACCAGCAGGTCGGGCGTCTCAGCCCAGATCATCGGCGGGTGCGGCAAGGACTCGGCCGGGATCACCTCGAAGCGCAGCCGCGCGCGCAACGGCGCCTCGAACGCCGTCAGTGCCACCTCGCCGTCGCCCTGCGCGAAGTGCGGATCGCCCACGTAGGCCAGCGCACCGGGCGCCTGCACCGGCAGGTACAGCGTCGACCCGGCCGTGAGCAGGGAGATGTCCAGGTTGCCGCCGTGCAGTCCAGGCGGCACTGAATGCGCGCGCTCCGACCCGGCCGTCGCCACCCCCATCGTGCCGAGGAACGGTCGCAGCGGGAAGTGCACCGTGGCCTCGCTCCCGGCGCTCGCCGCCATATAGCCGTACGTCGTCGCACCTGAGCTTCCGGGGCCCGTCCAGCACGGCACCGAGACGACGTCCTTGCCCCCGGCCGGGAGCTCCTCCGGCAGTGCACCGCGCCCGTGCCGGTTGGAGACCAGCCCGTAGCCGCAGCGCAGCGCCAGATCCAGCACCGTGATCGCCAGCACGTCCCCGGGCCGGGCTCCCCGCACGTGTACCGGCCCGGTCACCACGTGCGGACCCTGGGTCGCAGGGTCGTGCGGGACCGTCGCCGCGATCTCGACCGCATCGGTCAGCACCCGCTCCGACGGCACGCCCAGGCCTGCGAAGTAGGCGAGCGGGTCGCGCCCCTGATCCTCCAGGATTCCCTCGTGCGAGACCGTGTCGATCACGAGCTCCTCGCCCGGGTCGACCTCGACGACGGCCCTGTCAGTCCCGCACGGAAGCTCGCCCCACAGGACGGTCGCCGGGGTTGCCGGCAGGTAGCCCGGGCGTGGTGGGCCCGGTTGCAGGACGGGAGGGCCGCCGTCGGGAATCCGGGCGGACGGGGCGGCGATGGCGGGTGGGGAGGCGGGCATCCGCGTTCTCTCCGTCACAGTGGGTCAGGGCAGGCGGGGCAGGCGGTGGAACGCCCGGTCGCCATAGGCAAGCATGGACTGCACGGCCCCGGGAGTACCCGCGCTGCCCGGGCTGGCGTGCACGGCCCCGACGGCGCCCACGATCAGCAGGTGGTCGCCCGCCTCGGTGGTGGACAGGATGCTGCATTCCACCGCGTGCGCGGCGTGCCGGTCCAGCCACGGCAGGCCGGTGTCGGTGCGGGTGTAGCCGGTGCGGCCGAACTTGTCGGTGGCGCGGGAGGCGAAGATGGTGGCGGCCTCCTCGGCGTCGCCGTGCAGGATGTTCGCCACGAACGCGCCGCGTTGCAGTAGCACCGGCAGCGTTCGGGCGCGCAGATCGACGCAGAGCCCGAACATCGGAGGGGTCACCGAGATCGAGAAGCCGGTGCTGACCGTCAGTCCGCTGGGGGTGCCATCGGAGTCAGCGGTGGTGATCACGCAGACTCCGGCCGGGAGGGTGGACATCGCACGGCGGAACTGGGCGCTCCGCTCCTGAGCCTCGTCGCTGTCTACATGGTGCGCCGGCCGGGCTGTCACGGTCATGTCCCGTCCTCTCTGTCACTGATCTCATCGCCGAGGCGATGGTCGCGAATGTTGATGTGATCAACATTGAGACTAGGGACCGGATGTTTCGCCCGCGTGACGGCAGCGCAATCTTCCGGTGACACGCGCGGCGGACGATGACGCTCATGACCTCCTCCCGCCCGCGCCTGCTCACCCATGCGCTGCTGCTCCCGATGGCCGACGATCCGGACGGCCTGCCCGACTGGTTCCACGGCTGGATGCGCGTCGGCGCCGGCGGCCGTATCGAGTCTCTCGGCGAGGGAGACCCACCGGCCGAGGCGCTCACGGCCGATGACGGTGGTCCGGTGGAGATCCTCGACGCCGCCGGTGCCATCGTCGCGCCGGGTTTCGTCTCCGCCCACTCGCACCTGTTCACCTCCGGGTTGCGCGGGATCGCCTCCGGATCAACCCTCTACCCCTGGGTGGGGGCCATGATGGAGGTCTTCGCGCAGACCGGCGCGGAGGACATGTACTGGTCCACCTTCCACGGCAGCCTCGACTTCCTTGCCAACGGCATCACCAGCGCCTACAACTTCACCCAGTCGCGGGTGACCTGGCGCTACGACGCGGCCGCAGCCCGGAACGAGCTCGTCGGGATCCACCCGCCCGAGTACCTCACCCGGCAATTCGATGGTGCCCGTGACGCCGGCCTGCGCACCGTCCACGCCATCCGGCTCGACGACGAAGCGGCCCCCGAGCCGCAGGTCCGGGCGACATTCGCGGACATGGTCGGCGCCGCGGCGGAGCACACGGGGCTCGAGCTGTACCTCGGCTCCTCGGTGATGGGCGCCGTCCAGTGGGCTGCAGGGCCGCGCACGGCGGAGCTCGAGGCCGAGATGATGGCCGAGCATGGCATCACCAATCAGGCCCACTTCGTCGAGACCGCGGAGGGGATCGACGTGCAGCGCTCGAAGTTCGACTGGTACGTGCAGGCGGGAGCACTCGGGCCGGAGTTCCTGTTCGGTCACTTCATCCACCCGACGGACGAGATGGTCGCCGAGGCTGCCCGCGCGGGCGCGCGAATGGTGTGGCAGCCGACCTCGAACGGCCGCCTCGGTTCTGGGGTGGCCGATGTGGTCCGCTACCAGCGCGAGGGGATCGAGGTCGGGATGGGGCTGGATGATCAGTCCTGCACCGACATCTCCGACCCGTTCGCGAATATGCGCCTCGGGATGTACTCCCAGCGCGCCCTGCACCACGAGGCGGCGGTGATGATGCCGCGGGAGGTGCTGCGCCTGCACACGCTGGGATCGGCGGAGGTGCTCGGGGTCGCCGACCGGGTGGGAAGTCTAGAGGTGGGCAAGTACGCCGACTTCGTGGTGGTCGATCCCCGCCGCCCGGACACCGGACCCATCTGGGATGTGTACGCCACCTATGTGCTCGCGTGCGGACTGCGGAACCTGGCCCAGGTGTACGTTGGCGGGCGGCTCGCCAGCGAGGGCGGTGTGGCCACCGCACCCGGCGCTGCCGACGCCCCTGCTGAACTGGCCGAGCGAATCACCGCCGCGGCGCACCGCGCCGGGAAGCGGCTTGCCCTGGACGAGCCCACGCCATGACGACGTCCCTGACTCTCTCCGCCGTCGGGGGCTGCCCCAAGCACATGACCTACGGACCGTGCGGGGGAGTGGCCGCGGACGGCACCTGTGAGGTGACGCCCGAGCCTTGCCCGTTCGTGGCTGGAGCGACCGTGCCCTGGCCAGGGCCGGGCCCGGCGAGCACCTCCCCGACGGCGGAGGGTCTCCAGATCCTGGACCTGCTGGAGCGTCGCGGCATCGTCGTGGCGGGGATGCCCGCCCGGGCGCTGGACGTCGCCTCGGTCGAGGCGTGCGGGCGGCAGCTGGCAGGGCGGGTCGACGCCGTGCTTGCTGGTGACTCCGGGCGGGCGCGGGTGCAGTTCCCGCCCACCTACCGGGCCGAGCTGATCCGGCGGGCCGGATTGCGGGCGTGGCCGGGACTGAACTGCCGGGACCGCAACCGGGTGGCACTGGAGGGAGAACTGGCCGGGCTGGCTGCTGTGGGTGCGGCGGGAGTGCACTGCGTCACCGGCGACCACCCGGCGGGCGGACACCGGCCGGACGCACAGCCGGTCTTCGACCTGGAATCGACCGAACTGGTGGGGCTGGCACGCGAGCAGGGATTGCTCGTCTCCGTGGCCGAGTCCCCGGCGTCGCCCCCGGTGCACCGCCGGGCCGAGCGGCTGGCCGAGAAGGTGCGGGCCGGGGCGCAGCTGTGCTTCACCCAGTACTGCGGGGAAGCCGGAGAGGTGGGGGCCTTCGTGGCAGCGATGCGGCAGGCCGGGGCTGACGTGCCGCTGTTGCCCGGGGTGCCGGTGGTGCTGGACGTGCCCAGTGCCGAGCTGCTGGCCTCGTTCGCGGCCGCGGTGCTGCCCGCGGGGTACGTCGAGAGCGTGCTGACGGCGTCCGATCCGTTCCGCGCCGGCGTGGAAGCCGCCCTCCGGTATGGGGAGGAACTGCTGGCGGTCTCCGGGGTAGCCGGGGTGGTGGTGGCCGGAGCCGCCGAGCATGGGACCGAGGTGGAGACCTCTGCCGCCATCGGGGAGATCAGTGCGGCGCTCGGTGGTGGGAGCTGAGCCCGTCCTCCAGTGCCCTGACTCCCGGCGCCCGGCTGGCGCAACTGACACAGATGCGTCGGGCCGCGCGGCATGGTGCGCAGCCCGACGCGGGCGTGTCGATGCGGTCAGGGCTATCGGCCGAGCTGGGCCAACGGGGGCTACGCGGTCCCGCCCTCGACCAGGTATGGGCTGAGCACCTGCGGCCCGGCGGGCGCGGGGGCACCGTCCACCATGTCCAGCAGGGTGGCGGTCGCGGCTGCCACCATCTCCACCAGCGGGTTGTAGACGGTCGTCAGGCGCGGGGTGGTGCGCTCGGCGACCCCGAGGTTGTCGTACCCCATGACGGCGATGTCCGCCGGTACCCGCACTCCACGTTCGGTCAGCACCTGCATCGCTCCCAGGGCCATCAGGTCCGAGGCCACGAAGATCCCGTCCAGATCGGGGTGTGCCTCCAGCAACTCGGCAGTGGCTCGGGCTCCACTCTCCACCGTGAAGTCGCCATGTGTGACCGCATCGGTGGCCCGTCCCGCGCCGGTCATCTCCTGCCCCCAGCCCGCCAGCCGGTCCAGGCCGCCGGGCATCGTCATCGGGCCGGTCACGGTGCCGATCCGGCGACAGCCCCGTTCCAGCAGCCGCCGAGCCGCGATCGCCCCACCGGCGATGTTGTCAGCGTCGACGTAGTGCAGCCCTGAATCCGAGAGCGGTCGCCCCACGAACACCACCGGGAGCGCAGCATCGGCGAGTTGGTCATCGAGGTGGTCCTGCTCGTGGTGGGAGGCCACGATCGCACCATCGACATGCCCGCCGCGCAAGTACCGGGCGGTGCGGCCGGGGCGCTCGCCCTGCCGCGAGATCAGCAGCACCAGCTGCAGATCGGTGCCGCTCAGCCCGTCACTGACTCCGCGTAGCAGCCCCGCCAGGAATGGGTCCGAGAGGATCCGGGCGTCCGGCTCGGGTACGACCAGCGCGATCGAGCCGGTCCGCCGCGTTACCAGCGTGCGAGCCGCCGGGTTGGGTGAATAGCCCAGCATCGCCACCGCGTCGTCGACCGCCCGCTGCGCCTCCGGGGAGACCTTCCGGCCGCCGTTGATCGCCCGCGAGGCGGTCGAGCGGGACACGCCCGCAGCTTGGGCGACGTCGTCCAGCGTGACGGTGGGCATGGACCCGGAGCCTAGTCGTGTCAGCGTCATCGTGGCTGACCGTCCGGGGATTCGCTCGGCCCGGCAGGTGTCTTGGTCGACCCATCATCCACTGCGTTCGCGGCGGCCACCTGCGCATACCAGCGTCCAGACGTCTTCACGGTGCGCCGCTGCGTTTCGTAGTCCACCCGCACGATCCCGAACCGCTTCGAGTACCCCAGCGCCCACTCGAAGTTGTCCAGCAGCGACCACACGAAGTATCCCCGCACGTCCGCACCAGCCTCGATGGCCGCGTGCACCGCCCGCAGGTGCGCATCCAGATAGGCGATCCGGTCGGCGTCGTCCACCGAGCCGTCCGGCTCCACCACATCGGGATAGGCCGCCCCGTTCTCGGTGACGTACATGGCTACCCCACGGGGCCCGGCGTAGTCGGCCTGAAGTCGCTGCAGCAGCCGCGTCAGACCCTCCGGCTGCACCTCCCAGCCCATATCGGTCGTGGGCAGGCCGCGGCTGCGCGGGTGCACCGGCCCCACCGGCTGTGGCGGGGACACCTCACGGTGAGGTCCCTCGCTCGCGGAACGGACGCCGTCGGGACCCCCCAACTGAACGTGTGGGTCGGGGCGGGCGGAGACGGCCGCGCCGTTGTAGTAGTTCACGCCGAGCACGTCGATCGGTGCCGAGATGAGGTCCAGGTCCCCCTCCTGCACGTGACCGGCCAGCCCCAGGTGGGCCACGTCGTCGACGATGTCCGCCGGGTAGGCGCCGCAGAAGATCGGGTCCAGGAACATCCGGTTGAAGAACCCGTCCTCGAGCCGGGCTGCGTTCACGTCCGCCGGATCGGAGAGATCGAAGGGGTCGGCCACGGTGAAGTTCAGCGTGATCCCCAGGCTCGCCTCAGCGTCCCGACGGCGCAGCTCACCCAGGGCGAGACCGTGCCCCAGCAGCAGGTGGTGGACTGCCGCCACCCCGTCCGCCGGGGACTGACGGCCGGGGGCGTGCACCCCCGCCGTATACCCCAGGAACGCCGAGCACCATGGTTCGTTGAGCGTGGTCCAGGTGCGCACCCGGTCCCCGAGGGCATCGTGCATCACCGCGGCGTACTCGGCGAACCGGTAGGCGGTCTCGCGCATCGGCCAGCCGCCGGAATCCTCCAGGGCCTGTGGCAGGTCCCAGTGGTAGAGGGTCAGCCACGGCGCGATACCGGATTCCAGCAGTTCGTCCACGAGCCGGGAGTAGTAGTCCAGACCGGCCCGGTTCACGGTGCGCCCGTCCGGCATGACCCGCGCCCAGGAGGTGGAGAACCGGTAGGACTCCACACCCAGATCACGGAGCAGCGCCACATCCTCGCGGTAGCGGTGGTACTGGTCGCACGCCACCGCGCCGTCGTGGCCGCCATGCACGGCTCCTGGGACCCGGCAGAAGGTGTCCCAGATCGAGGGCCCACGGCCGCCGATCGCAGCCGCGCCCTCCACCTGGTAGGCGGCGGTGGCCGCACCCCACGTGAAGCCCTCCGGGAACCGGGCTGCGGCCGGTCCGCGGTTGGGCAGGGGAGTGGTGGGCGTGAACGGAACCTGCGGGCTCAGGGCGCGGGTCGTCGGCTGTGTGGTCATGGATCCTCCCTCAGCCCTTGACCGCGCCGGTCATGATCCCGGCCACGAGCTGCTTACCGACGATCGCGAAGATCACCAGCAGCGGGAACGTGACGAGGAAGATCCCGGCCATCACGAGCGAGTAGTCGGTGAAGTACTGGCCCTGGAGTGACTGCACCACCAGCGGCAGCGTCGGGTTCTGCGAGTTGAGCACGATCGAGGGCCAGAAGAACATCGTCCACTGCATCACGAACCAGAACAGGAACAGCATGGCCGCTGCCGGGGCCGCCGCGGGCAGCGCCACCGAACGGAACGTGCGCAGCATCGACGCCCCGTCCACACGGGCGGCCTCGATCAGCTCGAACGGCAGTGCCGAGGAGAGGTACTGGGTCATCCAGAACACCCCGAACGGGCACAGCATCGCCGGCACGATCACGGCTTGCAGCTTGCCCACCCAGTCCAGATCGGTCATCAGGATGTAGAGCGGGATGACGCCGAGCTGGGTGGGCACCGCCATCGTGGCGATCACAAACACCAGCAGGCCCCGCCGCCACGCGAACCGCAGCTTCGCGAACGCGAATCCGGCGAGCGTGGAGAACAGCACGACCGCGAGCGAGGCGGTGACCGAGATGATCACCGAGTTCATCAGCGCCTTCCAGAAATTGATCTGGCTGGCGTTGATCACCGTGGCGAACCGGTCGAACAGGCTCAGGTCCGGCAGCCACTGCGGCACCGCGTTCTGGGAGACCTCCTGCTGCGTGGACGAGCCCAGCAGCAGCGTGTAGTACAGCGGGAAGATCGAGATCAGCAGGGCGATCCCGAGCAGGGCGTAGGTGACCCAGCCGGGGCGGCGCTGGGCCGCACGAGTGGCGCGTGATCCCCGGTTGCGCCGGCGTGTGGCGGCCCGGGCGGCCGCCTTGCCGGCGGTCTGTGCGGTGACAGGTACCGAGCTCATCCTCGTCCTCCGTCCTCAGAATCCGTCGTCGATCTGGTGGTCCGCCCCGGCGACGGCGGAGCCTGGTCTGGCGGGCCCTCGTCCGGTGGCGTCGCGGGGTGAGTGGGCAGGGGTGCCGTGGGCGCCTCGGCTTGCGATCCTGCGCGTGCCTTGGCCTGCGCCTGGGCGATGAGCGCCTGAGTGCGGCGCCGGCTCACGGCCGACCGGTCGCCGTCAGCGGCTGAGATCCGGGAGGTGAGGTAGAAGTTGATCAGACCGATGCACACGATCAGTAGGAACAGGAGCCAGGCGACGGCCGCAGCCCGCCCGAAGTTCTTCTGGTTCCCCCAGGCCACGTCGTACAGATAGAGCACGGTGGTCATCCAGTTGCGGCTCGGCCCGCCCAGGCCGATCGGGTCGTACATGCGGACCTCGTCGAAGATCTGCATCCCGCCGATGGTGGCGGTGATGACCACGAACACCATGGTGGCGCGGATCTGCGGGACGGTGACGGAGAAGAACTGGCGCAACCGGCCGGCTCCGTCGATCACAGCCGCCTCGTACAGTTCGCGTGGGACCGCCTGCATCGCCGCGAGCAGGATGAGGGCGTTGTACCCGGTCCAGCGGAAGTTCACGATGGTCGCGATCGCTACGTGGCTGGCGAACCGGTCGCTGTGCCAGCCGACCGGGTCCAGGCCGATCCCGCCGAGGATGGCGTTGATGAGGCCGTACTGGTCGGCGAACATCCGCCCGAAGATCAGCGAGACCGCCACCGGGGCCACGACGTAGGGCACGAGCACGCCCATCCGCCAGAACGTGGCCGCGCGCAGGTTCTGGTCCAACACAGCCGCGATCGTGATGGCCAGTGCCAGCTGCGGGGCGGCGGAGAGCACGAAGATCGAGAACGTGTTCCCCACGGACTTCCAGAAGATCGCCTGCCCGAGCACGTCGGTGAAGTTCTGCAGGCCCACGAACTCCCCCTGGCCGCCGAGCAGGTTCCACTCGTGCACCGAGACGTAGGCGGTGTAGACGAGCGGGAAGGCGCCGACGAGGGCGAACAGGATGAAGAACGGTGAGATGTACAGATAGGGGGCGAGCTTGACGTCCCAGCGGCTGAGCCGTTGGGTGAAGCCGACTCGGCGGGGTGCCGGATCAGGGTTGCCGCGCGCAGGCGCGGGGGTGGGCGTGTGCAGGGCAGTCATCGGTGGCTCCAGGGCTGCGGAGTGCGGCGGCGTGGGTGCGAGCGTGCGGTGCGGTGAGGCACCGGCGGGCCGTGCCGATCGGAGATATCCCCGATCGGCACGGCCCGTGCGTGTCACATCAGGCCGAGGCCGTTGAACTCCTCGACTGCGCTCTCCCAGCTGGAATCGGCGTCCTGTTCACCGGTCACGTCCACTCGCAGCACCGCGTTCTGCACGGCCTGGTGGATGGAGAAGTAGTTCGCTCCCTTGAACGGCACCACATCGATTGCCTCGGCGCGGGAGGTGAAGATCTCCCCGATCGGGGCGTCGTTGAAGAACTCGTTCGTTGCGGACTGGACCTCATCGGAGGCCTGGGCCTCGATCTGGGAGGGGAAGGTTCCGGCGTTGCCGAACGCCTCGGTCTGCTGCTCCGGGTGAGTGAGCCAGGCGGCGAGCTCGGTCGCGGCCTCGGTGTTCGCACCCGAGGCGGGCACGGTCAGGAACGATCCGCCCCAGTTCCCGCCTCCACCGGGGAAGACGTCGGCGAGGTTCCATCCGTCCACGCCGCCGGCGCGCTCCTCGACCGGACCGGTCATCCACGCCGGGCAGAGCATGGTGGCGAAACCGTCGTTCTGGAACGCGGCGTCCCAGTCGGCGCTCCACTGCTCCAGGCCGGCCGAGAGACCGTCGTCGACGGATGCGGAGAGGACCTGGTCGTAGAGGTCGCGGACGGCGGTGTTGGTGGACAGGTCGAGAGCGTCACCGGTACCGGCGTCCTCATAGGCGGATTCGAGCTGGTTGACCATGCCCTGGTAGGTGGCCTGGGCGCCGTCGTACCAGGCCGCGTCGGAGTTGGCGACGAAGTCGCGCCCGGCTGCGAAGTAGTCCTCCCAGGTCGCGTCGTCGCCACCGAGCAGCTCGGCCACCTCGGCCGGGTCGGTGGGCAGACCCGCGGCTTCGAAGAGATCCTGCCGATAGCAGATGCCCTCCGGGCCGATGTCGGTGCCATAACCGAGCAAGCGGCCGTCCGGGGTGGTGGCCTGGGCGACCTTCCAGTCGACCCACCGGCCCTCGAGCTCGGGGTCGGAGAGATCGGTGAACAGGTCCGGGTACTGCATCAGCTCGGGCAACCAGTCGACCTCGATGCCCTCGATGTCGGCCAGGCCTTCCCCGCCAGCGGCGATCTTGGTGGTGAGGTTGGTGCGGGCGTCCTCGGAGGAGTCGGCCGTGGTCAACTCCACCGTGATCCCGGGGTGCTCCTCCTCGTAGCGGTCGAGCATCTCGTCGGTGTAGCCGAACTGGTTGAAGGTGGCGACGGTCAGAGTGATCTCCTCCCCGCCGTCCCCGGAGCCGGTGGTGCCGGTGTCCTCGGAATCGCTCCCGCTGTCACCTCCTCCGCAGGCGGCAAGCGCGGTCATCGCCGCGATGCTGGTCGTAGCCCAGAAGATTCTCGTGCGAGTGGTCATGATGACGTCCTTGTCTGTGCGGACTTCGGTGGCCGTGGTAGCGCTCCCACCCCCAAACGTGGAAGCGCTCCCACTCGTGTGTCATCGTGCGGTGATCGATGTGAGGTCGTCAACCCCGTGCCGTCGCGTCTTCGGTCGTCGATCGACATCGCCGCAGGTCAGCGACCTATAGCCGGCAGCAATGTGTCCGGATTGTTATCTACTGTTGCCGTCGCCGGGCTGCCCGGCGCGCGAGTTTGCGCAGGCGGTGGAAGCTGGGACGCGGTGGTTTCCACCCGACCGACTCCGGGAGCACCCAGCCGCGCCACTGTGCGAGCAGGCACAGCACGGCGCCGAGCGCGGCCCCGGCCAGGCTGCCGATCGTGCTCGCGCCCAGCAGGGTGAGACCGGTGGCCAGGACGGCGGCGGCGAGTGCGCAGGTGGCATAGAGGGTGGAACGCCCCAAGATGCGTGGGACCTGGCGCATCACCACGTCCCGCACGAACCCACCGCCGACGGCGGTGACCACCCCGAGCATCACGGCGGCCAGCGGCCCCAGGCCCACCGCGAGCGTCTTCTGAGCGCCCACGGCGGCCCACAGGCCCAGGGCAAGGGCGTCGATCGGTGGGAATGCCCGGTCCCAGATGCGCCCTTCGAGTCGCACGGCGAACGCGATCACGGCACCCGCGAGGGCTGTCAGGACGTAGGCGTTGTCCGTCAGCGCCACCGGCGGACCGGCCTGCAGCAGGGTGTCCCGGATGAGTCCACCCCCGAGGCCGGAGAGGATCGCCAGTACGGCGAATCCGATCGGATCAAGCCGGTGCGCCCGGGCGACGACGCCACCCAGGATCGCGTTGAACAGGACCCCGGTCAGGTCCAGCCAGCGGATGACCGCCTCAGGATCCACGTCACCCCTACGTCAGGCGTGCCTGGACGGCCGACCGGAGTCCGGCCTGCCACGGCTGATCCAGGTGCTGCTCGGCGAGGAAGGCCACCAGCTGCGGTGGCAGACCGTCGAGGACGACGAAGGTGGGAGCAGGCAGCGCTGCCTCCCACGGCACCAGATTCCACATCGGGGCGGCCGCCCGGGTGAACTGGCGGTCATGCTCGGCCGCGGAGGCCTCCTCCACGCCGTCCATGCTGCGCCAGTACCAGCGGCCGCGGGTGAAGGAGGCGTTCAGCTCATCCCAGCCCCGGTAGCGCGAGCGCAGGCCGGCCGCGGCTGCGAGCGCCAAGTCTCGCCCTTCGGGTTCGCTGAGATACCCGGCTCCGACCCCGGCGCGAGCGAGCAGAATGACCCGGTCCAGGTCCCAGGCGAGGAAGTCGATCGACCGCGCCCCCTGCGCATCGGTGCGGATCCGTTCGAAGCGCAGGTACTCCTCGCGGGCGGTGGGCGAGGTCATGGCCGCCCTGGCGAGATCCTTGCGGAGCTGGCGCTGCCCGGCCTGGTCGAGAGAGTGCCAGTGCGCACGTTCGGCGTCGAAGGAGGCGCGGTGCCCGGACGTCAGCAGGCTGAGGATCTGCGCCACCAGGTCGGTACGGGAGTGCACGTCCCACGACTCGGCGAGGATCCGGGCCCCCTCGCCCGGCCCCGGGTAACCGAACACGTCCAGCGGCTGACTCGCTGCCACCGCATGATGCCCGCTGGCCACCAGCAGCCAGCCGGTGGGGTCCTGAGAGATCGCATCTGGACCCCACTGGAAGGTGACGGTGTGTGCGCCGTTCTTGAACTCCTTGACCACTGCACGCTCGGCCCGCTTACGTTCACCGCGCTCACCGGCGCGGCGGTACAGCAGGGAGATCCCGAACCAGCTGGCTCCGACGAACAGGATGACGGCGACCCAGGCAGCAATCGTGATGAGGTCCACGAAAGACATCCCACCACAGACGTGGCATCTGCGGGCGAAAGGTCAGTTCCCGGCGGCGCGGAACTGTTCGATCACCGTGGTCGGGACGCGCTTCTTCGCGGGCACCTCGATGCCGCGTGCCCGGGCCCATTCGCGGACAGCCCGGGTATCGACGGGCGTCTCATCGCGCACGGATCCGGTATCGGCGACACCCCCGCGCACCCGGCGAGCCGCGGCCGCGAACGGGGCCAGAGCACGAACGAGCTTGTCACGGTTGGCGCCGTTGAGGTCGATCTCGTACACGGCGTCCTCGAGGGAGAACCGCACCGTGTGCTGTGCCTCGGTGCCGTCGAGGTCGTCGGTCAGGTCGATGATCGTCCTGGTGGCCACTTGGTCTCCTGAGTTGGGGGTCGGACCCATCGTAGGCGGTGCCATGGCACGTTCCGCCGACGGCGGTCGCTACTGTGGCGCCATGAGCTCCCGCCGGTCCGTGCGCACCGCCCTCCGGCGCGCGTGGGTGTGGATCGGTGCCGGCCGGTGGCGGCAGATCGGGGCAGGGGTGGTCGCAGGTGTGCTGCTGGCACCGGTGGCCATCGCAGCCGTGGGCGGCTTCGCCACGGCCGATGACGTGCAGGCGCAACGCTACGCCGTCGGGCAGAGACTCGACCTGGGCCAGGTGGAGGTGGAGGTGCGATCGACGTTCCTCTCCGCCGAGGTCCAGACCCACGCGCTCCCCGAGGAGGCGTCGGCATGGCTCGGCGTGGTGGTCGAGGTGGTCAACCGGGGGGATGAGGAGGTGATCCTCAGCCGCGACCTGCTCCGGGTGCCGGGACTGGACCCGCTGCAGGAGCATCCCCGGACCACGGTGGTGGTCAGCGACGAGTCGTTCTTGGTCACGCTTTCCCCGGATGTGCCGCACGAGGTCGCGATGCTGTGGCCGCTTGCGGGCTCACCCGCCGCCCAGTCGGTGGAGGTCGAGCTCTATCCCGTGCTGGCGCAGGAGAGCATGCTCGACCCTGGCAGCATCTTGTGGCAGGTCGAGCCGCTGCTGGGCGTGGTCGAGGTGCCCGTCACGGATGTGCCGCCCACGCTCGTGGATGAGGAGGACTGATGCGACCGCGGCTCTCGCTGTTGCTCGGCGTCCTCCTTGTCCTTGCCGCCGGGGTCGGAGTCAACGCCCTGACCGACCGGACCGAACCGTCCGGATCGGTGTCGACGCGTTTTGCGCTCGGGGAGGATGTGCGTATCGGCGAGTTTCAGGTGCACGTGCACGACGTGCGCGCGGCTCAGACCCTCGACGATGACGGCGTGCCGCTGCAGACCAGCGGGATATGGGTGATCGTCGACTACTCGGCCGCCACCACACGCGAGCCGGCCTACTCGCCCAATCTCGGGCTCCGGGACTCCGAGGGTCGCACCTATTCGATCTCGAGCCGCTCACCGGTGTCCGATTGGCGGGTCGCTCCGGACACCTGGACACGGGGCGAGGTCGCGTTCGAGGTGGCGGCCGATGCGCTCGGGGACCTCACGCTGTACGTGTGGGCCTACCCACGCACGGTGGCCGAGGACGTTCCCGTGGGCTACGGCGTCACGACGATCTCGCTCGAGGAGATCTCGGCCGATCGCGTGATCCTCGACGAGCCCGAGCTGCTCGGTGAGGGGGAACGGTGACCGGCGCATCCGCCGGCACAGCCGGTCTGCGGGGGAGGCGCCGCACCCTGGTGCTGACGCTCGTCGCCCTGATCTCGCTCGTTGCCCTCGGGTGGCAGGTGACCCGGGACGCGCGCGAGTCATGGTGGCCCAGCGGTCCACATGCGGCGCTCGGTGCGGGGGAGTCCCTCGACGGCGTCCAGGTCGAGCTGGTGGCGCTCGAACCCGCCGCTCGTGTGCTCGAGTGGGACACGGTCTGGTCTCCGCCCGAGGGGTTCCAGCCGTGGCGTATCTCGTTGGCGGTGACCACGACGCAGGATGAGTACTCCCTCGTGACCACGCTCGTGGAGTCTGCCGACGGCAGGTTGTTCGAGGCGGGCCAGAACGTTCCGCTCAGCTCCGACGACTACGAGTGGTCACTGACTGTATCCGCACCGGAGCCGGGGGAGGACCCGATCCCCGAGGTTCAGCACCTACTGGTGCTGCTGCCCGAGGATGCCGAACCCGCAGCGGTCCGGATTGAGGAAGTGGTCCGCTACCCGGAGTACATCCGGCTCGAGGTGGAGCAGTAGCTCGCCGCTCAGCGGACCGGGCGCTCTTGCAAGCGCAATGCCGTGGGTGCCCCGAGCCGCGCCAGCAGCCGGTCGGCTGTCGCCGCGAGCAGTGTGGCCGTGAGTGCCATGACGAGGATGTCGGAGGCGGCCGTCAGCGGCGCCCACCATGCGTTCCATGCGACGGCGTCGAGCCACGACGTGATCGCCCGGAACACGCCCCACACGAGGTAGGGGACGAACGTCAGCAGCAGGTACAGCAGGCAGTACGCCCCCAGGGGTGCCCACCCGGAGCGGATCATCAGGCCGAGGCCGCCGATGAGCATCCCGAACCGCCCCTGCGGCTGACTGATCCTCGTCCATGCGCGTGCCACCCTCGGGTCCTCCACCCGGGAAGCGATCCGCTGCGCGAACGGCGCTCGTGCTGAGACGTCCGCCATGCTGACCAGCTCGGAGGTGCGGATGCCGTAGATCACCAGCCCGATCGTCAGCCACGCCAACGGGACCACGACGGCGGTGATGGCCCCCGCGAGGAGTACCCCGCCGGCCGCCACGAGCCAGGAAACTGCGCCACCCAGGCTGGGTAGCGAGAGAGCCACCGAGTCCCACCAGGCGGCGAACGCCCGCGCGATCACCCGTGCGTGCCACCAGCCGCGTGCTTCGCCCATCGCGTAGGTGACCACGGAGGCACCGAGCACGATCCAGACGAGCTCGAAGTACCCGACGACGACCCGCAGTCCCATCCGGACCGGTGCGTCCTGGTCCGGCCAGAGTGAATCGCGCTCGACTACCTGCGAGCCGAGACGTCGCAGCACCAAGGCGATGGCCACGAAGGCGAGTACGAGCGGCGAGGTGGCTTCCGCCAGGCGGGTCGTCCCGTCGACGTCGTCGATGTCCATCCGGCCGATGTCATCCCACACGCCCGCCAGGGCGTACACGCGGCGATCCTCGGTGAGTCCGCCGCCGCTCTCGTACACCACCAGGAATGGCACGAGCACGCTGCCGAGTGCCGCGATGAGGTCCCGCGCCATGCTGCGAGAACGGGCCCGGCGGCGCAGCACCAGGAGGATCGCGACCGTCGTCAGCAAGGTGGCGAACGGCACCAGCGTCAGGGTGAGGAGTCCCGGGACCGCACCGAGCCGTCCGGCCAGGATGGACAGGTCCTGCAGGTACAGGTGCGCGGTCACGCCGACCAGGGCCAGGACCAGGACGGCGAACCAGTGTGTGCGCAGCAGGCGCGCCGTGGTGACCAGCAGGGCGACCAGCTCCACCGCGAGCGCCCGGAACGAGAACGGGTCCCCGGCGTGGGCGACCACGGCTGTCTCCTCCTGCGGCGGGTTGCTCATGGGGTGACGATAGCGAGTGGGTGACCCTGCGCCGTCAGCGGTCCATCCGGGCGGCGAGCCAGGATATGACGTCCTGCGCATAGGCGTGGCGGACGCGGGCTGAGGACAGCGCCAGATCGTGCCGGCCGCCCTCGAACCGGCGCACGGTTACATCCGCTCCGAGCCTGGGTGCGCGCGCCCACATGTGCGCCACGTTCAGCACGCAGTCGGCGCCGGCGAGATCCTCCGGAGAGGGGTGGCCGGGGTGCCCGCTGCGCCCCGAGGTGCACACCAGGACCGGCGCCTGGATGTCCAGGCCGTGCGCGACCCGGGCGTGCCCGCGCCGTACCGCCCGCAACCAGCCGGCGTGAACCGGGACATCCTCGATCGGCTTCCATGCCAGGTCGTAGTCCCAATCGCCGCCGGTGGAGGTGTGCAGGCTGCGCCCGTACGGCTCGCCCAGGGTGCTCACCTGCAGCATCGGGAAGCGGGCGCCGAGCACGTCGATGACCCGGGTGGCGATCACCCGGTTCATCCAGGAGGAGTTGAGATCGAACCAGGGGCTGTTGAGCACCACGGCGTCCACGGCTCCGGGGTGGTCGGAGGCGTACAGGGAGGTGATCAACCCGCCGGTGGAATGCCCGAGCAGCACCACCTGCTGCGCGCCGGCCGCACGCACCCGAGCGAGTGCGAGACCGATCTCCTCGTCGTAGGTGCCCAGGTCCGCCACGAAACTCGGTGTGCGGCCGGGGCGGATCGACCGGCCGCAGTCACGCAGGTCCAAAGCGTAGAAGTCGTACCCGGCGTCCAGCCACGCCTGGGCGTGTTCGGTCTGGAAGAAATAGTCGGTGAAGCCGTGCACGTAGAGCACGGCCGGTGAGGGTGTCGCTGCCGCGGCCGGATCAGCAACGTCGATGGGTGCCGTGGCGCTGACCAGGGTCGCGACGGGTTCGCCCGCCGCATCTGGCCGCAGCCGCAGCGTCTCCTGCTGCCAGGGGTGTCCCAGAACGTCCGTCGTCATGCACCGAGACTACGGGTGACGTTCGACCCGGCCGCTGCTGGGGCTGGGCTCAGTGCGTGCCGGCCAGGACCTGCGCCACCGTCGGTGCGGTGCTGGGAGCCGGGCCGCACCCTGCGCCGGCTGCCGCGGTCGCGAGCACCGACGGCGCATCCGCCTCCGCATGCAGATCCTGCAGCAGCCCGATCGCCTCCGGCAGTTCACGCTGGTCGTCCTGCGGCTGCCACCGGCCGCCCACCACCTCGTAGGAGGCGCGGGCACCGGTGGTCAGGTACTGCTCGATCCCGGCGATGAGCCGGTCCACGTGCTCGGAGGTGGTGCCGAGCCCGATGCTGGCGCGGAGCCCGGCCTCCAGCCCCCGTGCAGCGAGCAGCGGGTGGGCACAGAACCGGCCGTCGCGCACTCCGATGCCATGTTCGGCGGAGAGATAGGCAGCCACCAGGCCGGCATCATGACCGGGCAGGCTGAACGAGACCACCGCGGTCGGCTCGGCCGAGTCCGGCCACAGGCGCAGCACCTGCACGCCCTCGATCCCCTCCAGCCCGTCGACCAGCCGTGCGCGCAGCGCCGAATCATGCTCAGCCAGGCGCGCGGCCACCGCCTCCAGCTGGGTGCAGGCCACACCGAGGGCGATCGCCCCGATCACGTTCGGGCTGCCGGCCTCGTGCCGTTGCGGTGCGGGTTCCCACACGGTCTCCTCGACCGCGACGTTCGAGACCGCACCACCACCGGCCAGGTACGGCGTGCCCACGTCCAGCCAGTCCCGGCGCCCGATCAACGCACCGGCGCCGTAGGGCGCATACAGCTTGTGGCCCGAGACGGCCACGTAGTCGGCACCGGTGGCCTGCAGCGAGAACAGCCGGTGCGGGGCCAGCTGGGCGGCGTCCACGACGACGCGAGTTCCGGCCTCGTGCGCGGCTGCCACCACCTCGGCCACCGGCAACGACTCACCGGTCACGTTCGAGGCCCCGGTGATCGCCACCAGGGCGTAGTCGCCAGCAGTCAGAGCCTCCCGCAGTGCCGTCACCGTCTCGGCCACGGTGGCGCGCGCGTCGAGCACGTCGGCGCCGCGACGCTGCCACGGCAGCAGGTTCGCGTGGTGCTCGATGTCGAGCACCAGCACCCGCCCGGGTACACACCCGCCGAGGAGGTTCAGCGAATCGGTGGTATTGCGGGTGATGACCACCACGTCATCGGGCCGTGCCCCCACGAAACGTCCGACGGCGGTGCGAGCCTGTTCGTACAGGGCCGTCGAGACCTGCGAGAGGTACCCGGCCCCACGATGCACGCTCGCATACAGCGGCAACGCCCGCGCGACGGCGTCCGCCACAGCTGCCAGCGCCGGTGCGCTCGCGGCATAGTCGAGGTTCGCGTAGCCGATCGACGAGGCACCGTCACGGGGAACGGTCAGCGGGACCGTGGTCTCGGCGCCGACGAGCGGGAGAAGGGTGTGCTGTGACATGTGATCCTCCGGAAGGTCCGTCGGACCCCGAGGGGTCCGCGCTTGCCGGGCGCCACCTCGACGCCGGCCTGGTCGTCACCCGGGGCACCCCACCGCGGTTGGAGGGTTGCCGGCCAGCTAGCCGGGGCTGTTCGCTGGCGCTCATGACCTGATACCTAGGATGCCACAGACGCTCATGTGGCGGTCAGGGTGTCTCAGTACCCGTACTGCTCGCTGCATCGGCCGGTCGACGGTAACGGCATCCCGCAGCGCTATCGTGCCGTTCCACGGCGAGTGGCGCTCGCGGAGCGCACGCTCGGCACGCCGCGAGTGAGTTCCGGTTCGCGTGGTGACGGCGTGGCTGCTCTCGCGGGCCCTGTCCTGTCAGGCCTGGTGAAAGTTGCCCTTCACCTGACCGAGGCGGCCCAACTCGTCGAGTGTGCAGGTGGCGGTCCCATCCGGTGCAGCCAGCGTGAGGCCCTCGGGTGCCTCGCTCAGGGTGAAACCCCGCCATTGGGCGTAGCTGCGGATCGCCCGGTCCCAGTTGCGAACCTGCCCGGCCTGGGCCACTTCCGCGAGCACCCGTGCGGCACGGATCGCGCTCGGCGGGGTGGGAGCCAGCTCGGGGGATTCGAGCAGCAGCGCCGCCACGGTGCCGCTGCCGGCGTCAAGGGTGTAATGCGTCAACCCACCGCAGATCAGGCCGGCAGCGGCACAGAAGTGCCTTGCCACCTGGCGTGGTTCACCGTCCAGGGGAACCTCGGCGTCCCGTAGCGGCGGGATCGCGTACTGCTCGCCGAACCTCCGCACCTGTTCGGCGCGTGCGACCAGGGGACCGGCGTACTGCGGATTGGCCCACGACCACAGCCAGGATCCCGGTCCCGGTGCGGCGCTACCGAGCAGGTGCGCCGTGGCGGTGAACGTTCCCGCAGGGCCGGTGAACGTGGCCATGCGGGCATTGAGATCCACGTCCCAGGTGCGGTCCGCCTCGGGCCCGCAGGCCTCCAACCGGCCCTGGAGGTCGGACTGTCGGTCGTGAGCGGTGAGCAATGAGTCGTCGAGGACGTCCTGGAAGGAACTGATCCGGGCCACGCCTCGAGACTACGACAGCGGCATCGACGATGACCCGGCGTCGATTGACACACCGTGTGCAGACTGACGCATCTCCGGCGCTGCCCGGCGATGTGTCAGTCTGCCAATCCTGGTTCAGACGGTGAGGTGCGCGCCCCCTTACCCCCAGGATGTGGCGACCACCACAGGCCTTACCCAGCCTGCGCCGTCATGGGGGCCGGGGTAAGGGGGACCGGCGCAGACGGGACGTGACCACCCCATCCCCGGGTGTCAGACCTCAGGAGCAGAGTGAGGCTCATGCCGAGCACCGAGGAGCACACCATGAACGCCCACGACGACCTGTTCCGAGCCGAGACGGCCGACCGTCGGGAGCGGCTGCTCACCCAACTCGTCGTGCCCCGCACCCGCCGCCGGCTGAGCATCCGCCGGCTGATGGCTCAGCGTGCCGCCGCCCGGACAATACGAGCTCAGCCCAGCCTCGCTCACCAGGACCTGGAGCGGCGAGCCTGACAGCGCGGTGCATGACACGATGACCTCCGTGGCACGGGTCGGGTCTGAGATCGCGCTGGTCGCGCGCACCGCGGAGCTCGCCCGCCTGGACGCCGTGTGGCGGGAGGCGGTCGGCGGTTCCGCGGCTGCCGTGCTCCTGCCCGGGGAAGCCGGTGTCGGCAAGACCCGGCTGGTGGGCGAGCTCGCCGGTATCGCCGAACGCAGCGGCGGGGTCGTGCTCGTCGGGCATTGCGTCGGCCTCGGTGATGCCGCCCCGCCGTACCTGCCGGTGGTCGAGGTGCTCGAGCAGATGCGCGACATCGACGCCTCCCTGGTGGCGGACGCGCCGGCACTGGCGACCCTGGTGGCGCGCGGTGGCACCGGGCGGACATCAGAGCAGCTCCAGGTCTTCGACTCCTTCTTCTCGGCTCTGACCGCTCTGGCCGAACGGGCGCCGGTCCTGCTGGTGATCGAGGATCTGCACTGGGCTGACGCCTCCACCCGTGATCTGCTGACCTTCCTGCTCGCCCGCGTCTCCGGGGAGGCGCTCGCGGTGGTGCTGACCTACCGCTCCGACGAGATGCACCGCCGCCATCCGCTGCGCCCGATGCTCCTCGAGATCGCGCGGATGCGGCGGGTGGAACGGCTTGATCTGGAGCCCTTCACCGAGGCCGACGCACGCGAGTTCGCCCGGGCCGTGGCGGCCAGGGACGAGCTCGTACCCCGAGACGTCGAGGTGGAGCAGATCGCGGCCCGATCCGGAGGCAACGCCTTCTTCGTGGAGGAGTTGCTCGCTGCACCTGGGAGCAGGTTGGCCGGACCGCTCGCCGATGTGCTCCTGGGCCGGATCGAGCAGCTCGAGCCCGACGCGCAGCGCCTCGTGCGGGTCGCCTCGGTGGCGGGGCAGCGCCGGGTGCGGCGCGCCACACTGCTGGCGGTCACCGAGTTCGACGAGGACAGGCTCGAACTGGCGCTGCGCGAATGCCTGGCCCGCTACGTGCTGGTGCTCGGCGAGGACGACACGGTCGAGTTCCGGCACGCGCTGCTGCGGGAGGCCGTCTACGCCGACCTGCTCCCCGGGGAACGGACCCGGACGCACGCGGCCTTCGTGCGCCTGCTGCAGGAACGACGCTATCCCGGCTGGCGGGGGGCACAGGCGCATCACGCCACCCAGTCCGGCGACCTGCCCACCGCCCTCACGTCGCACATCGGTGCCGCACAGGAGGCCGAGGATGTCGCCGCCACTGCCGACGTCCTCGCCCACTTGGAGCAGGCGCTGGCGCTGTGGGACGCGGTGCCCGACGCGGTCAAGGTCACGGGAACCGACGAGCTCACGCTGATGATCCGGGCCGCGGATGCCGCCGTCGCCGCCGGGCGCACCGAACGCTGTACGGCATTCCTGAGGTCCGCTCTCCGGCTGGCCGACGCCGGTGGTGACCCGATCGCCCGCGCCGGGGTGCGCCGTCGGCTGGCGAAGGTGCGCTATGCCGAGGACGACTGGGCTGAGGGGCGGCGGATCATCGACGAAGCGTGGGAGTTGGTGCGGGACCAGCCACCCAGTGGAGAACGGGCGTGGGTGCTCTCGACCCTCGCGTTCGGCGGGCCGTCCGCCCAGCATCGTTCCTGGGTGGCCGAGGCGGTCAGTGATGCCCGGCAGGCGGGTGCCGGGGACGCCGAAGCTGACGCCCTGATCTCCCTGTCCTACCTGCTGCTGCACGAGGGGCAGGAGGAGGAGGCGATGGCGGTCCTGGACCAAGCACGCGCCCGCGCCGCTCAGGTGCGCGCCTACGAGGTGGAACTGCGTGCCCATTTCAACCTCACCGTCGGTGAGTTCGAGCGCGGGAACCTGGCGCTCGCCGTGGAGCACGCCCGTCGCGGGCTCGGCCGGGCCAGGCAGGAGGGACTGGTCTGGGCGACCTACGGCCGGGAGTTGGTGTGGCTCGCCATCCAGGTGTTCTATGCGGCCGGCGCGTGGGATGAGGCGGAAGAGCTCGCCTCGCCGCCGGGCGAGCAGGCACCCGATTGGCTCTCGGCGGTCATCGGCTGCTCGGCTGCGCTCTTGGCCGCCGGCCGGGGGCGGTGGGAGGAAGCTGACGCTCGGCTCGCACGGGCGCGCACCTGCGGAATCTCCGATGAGGAGGTGCTCAAGATCGCGGCCTATGCGACGGCGGAACTCGGCCTCTGGCGTCACCGTCCCCATGAGGTGGTCGCCGAGCTGGAGAGTCTGGTCGAGCGCAGCCTGGCTGAACACGCGGTGTCCGCAGCCACGGGTCATCACGGCCCGCCGCTGCATCTGCTGCGGATCGGTGCTCTCGGGATCGCGGCGGCAGCGGACGCGGCTGCCCAGTCACGCTCTCACCATCACGACGATGCCGTCCAGGATGCGGTGGCCGCCGGCGAGAGATTCGCAGCCGTGGTCGCCCGGGCCGAGCGGGAGGGTGCACCGCGTGGGGCGACGCTGGGACCGGAAGGGAAGGCGTGGCTGGCGCGAGCGGAGGCCGAGCTGGCGCGCGTGCACGGGTGTGCTGATCCGGGAGCGTGGGCACGCGTCATCGCTGCCTTCGACTATGGCGATGTGTACCAGCAGGCGGTCGTCCGATGGCGCTACGCCGAGGCGCTACTCGCCGAGCAGCGCACTGCACCAACGGAGGAGGTCGAGGACGGCGAGGGGGCGCGGGAGCGGGCGTGCTCGGAGCTTCTGCAGGCGTTGCAGGTGGCACAGGAACTCGGCGCCGCGCCGCTGAAGGCGGAGCTGGAATCCCTCGCGCGGAGGCACCGGCTCTCTGTGCCGGGCGTGCGGCTCGCCTCCACCGACCTGCTCACGCCGCGGGAGCGGTCAGTGCTGGAGCTCGTTGCCCAGGGTCTGACCAACAAGGCGATCGGCGCCCAGCTCTACATCAGCGAGAAGACCGTCAGCGTGCACCTGACGCGCGTCATGGCCAAACTCGGGGCGCACAGCCGCACCGACGCCGTCGCCCGTGCGTTGAGTCAGGGCCTGATCGAGGGCTTCTGAGAGGCAGGTCCTGACAGCGGCTCAGCAGGTGGCTGGGTCCGCGGAGCGTTCCGGCCGGTACTGTACCGAGACGTCCTCGGCGCTTGCCGTCAGCGTCGGACCGCCGTCGTCGGTTCCCTCGGCGAGCAGCACCTCCACCACGAGCGCACCCTCCTCGACCAGCGGTTCCCACGCCGTCGGGAGAGTGGTTTCCTCGGTGATCCAGGTAACGTCGTTGAGGCGTCCGAGCCGCCAGATGCCGCAGGCGTCGTCCACCGTGAGCCGGTAGGACCACGGGATTCCGGGCTCGATCACCGCGCCACTGGTGACCGGCTGCGGATCGGACGAAGCGTCCACCAGGTCGGGGTCGAGGCCGATCTCACGGTCGGTTGCCGTGCTGCCCGGCTCGGACAGGTCCACAGCCACCACGGTGCGTTCCTCCGGGGCCCCGGCGGGCGGATCGTCGGCGCCGAGCTGCACGTGGAACGGGCCCTCCGGGAGCGCCTCGCGCTCGACCGCCACCACATAGGCGTGCGGGTTCGCATCTCCCGTGCACGCCCCTGGCGCACCCGGGATCACGATGTCCGCGTGCACCACCCGGCCGGTGACCACGACATCGTCGAGCCGGACCGGGCAGCTGGAGCCGTACACGGCACCGAACCACACGACGATCTCGGTCTCCAGATCGACCTCCGGGGGTGCTCCCGCGACCCCGGCGCGTTCCCACAAGTCCGCGTACTGGTCGGCCGTCGTGGCCACCCCGGTACGGTAAGTCTCGCCGGTCAGGTCCTCCCCGAGCAGACGCCACTGCTCGCCGGCTGTGGGCTGCTCCCCGGGTTCGACGACGTCCTGCTCCTCAGGTCCAGAGACGCAGATGGGCTCCCCGGCGAACTGTTCCATGGCCTGCAGGTTCTCCTCGGAGAGCACCGTCAGGTCCACCGTGACCACGCCACGGTCGGGGGCCGTGCCGATCCCCGCAACCACACCTTCGGGGGTCTCTTCCTGCACCCGCGCGGCGAGCTCGGCCAGCTCATCCTGGGTGTGCAGCGCCTCGACCACGGCGATCCCCTCGCCGGGGAACTCGGTCTCGACCTCCGCGCGGCGCTCGGCGACGTCCTGCGTGAATGCCACGGCCACCCAGCCGTTGTGCTCCCGGTCGATCCAGACCCCCGCGTACCCGGGCTGCTGCTGCGCCCAGGTCTGCACGTCCTCCACGGGCTGATCGTTGCCCACGTACACCGGCTCGTCCCGGTAGGTCTCATCGGGTGCGCGCAGCGTGGTGACGTCTGCGCAGGCGATGATGCTGTCATCGACCGGTGGTGCGCCGGGCGCGGACGGCTCCGTGGTGCCGCAGGCGGCCAGACCGGCGATGGTCACGATCGCCAGTCCGATTCCGAGACGCTTCGGGTTGCGCATCTGCCCCCACTTTCCGGGTTCACCACGATCATGTCCCGCGAACCGCTCGTGTTGCACCCGCCACCAGCCTAGCCGCGATGTCCGAGGCGTGGGCAGGCACCGCCAGGGACATGACAGCTCAGGCTCTGCGGTCTTACGATGCACGAGACCATCCAGAGCAGCTGAGAGATCTGGCTCGACGACGCTGCAGCAACCTCGCCCACGAAGGTGCTACCGCCAGAACCGATGGAGGAGTGCATGTCCGAGCAACTGTCCCACCCGGCCACCGCAGGCCCACCCGGTCACCGCTACCGATTGCTCACCGGCCCCGATGACGCCGCCTTCTGCGAGCGGGTCAGTGCGGCACTTGCCGAGGGGTACCTGCTGTACGGGTCGCCGTCGGTGACCTTCGACGGCTCCCGTGTGATCGCGGCCCAGGCGGTGCTGTGGCCCTCTGACCCCGAAAGCCCGACCGCGGAGGTGCGGCCCCTATGAGTTATGCAGGTGACCTGAACCCGAAGGACGCGTGGGCCTTCCTCGCCGAGCACGCCGACGCCGCGCTGGTGGACGTGCGCACGCAGGCCGAGTGGTCCTTCGTCGGGGTTCCCCGGACGGACGAGATCGACCGCCCGACGCTGCTGATCGAGTGGAACACCTTCCCGAACGGGTCGCGCAACCCCGCCTTCCTCGACCAATTGCGCCAGGCCGGGTACGAGGCCGGCGACGGCAAGCCGCTGGTGTTCATCTGCCGCAGCGGGCAGCGTTCGATCGCGGCCGCGGAGGCGGCGACGGCGGCCGGGTATGGGCCCGCGTACAACGTCAGTGACGGGTTCGAGGGTCCGACGGACACCGAGGGCCACCGTGGTCAGGTCGGGTGGCGCGCGGACGGCCTGCCCTGGACGCAGAGCTGAACGGGTTCGTCGACCAGTGAGTGATCCGCGCCCCCAGTCCACCCTGCCCGACGGCCTCGGCCCGGCCACGCTCGCCGTGCGTGGCGGGCAGCAGCGCACCGAGTTCCGCGAGACCTCCGAACCGCTGTTCCTCACCCAGGGCTACACCTACGATCGTGCTGCCGACGCCGAGGCAGCCTTCAAGGGTGAGGCCGACCGGTTCATCTACTCCCGCTACGGCAATCCCACAGTCTCGGCCTTCGAGGAGCGGCTGCGGTTGCTGGAGGGGTCCGAGGCGTGCTTCTCGACGGCGACCGGTATGTCTGCGGTGTTCACCTCCTTGGCGGCCCTGGTCGCCTCGGGTAGCCGGATCGTGGCTGGGAACGCGCTGTTCGGCTCCACCTTCGTGGTGCTGGACGACATCCTCGGCAAGTGGGGGGTGCAGGTCGACTACGTCAACGCCCACCGGATCTCCGAATGGGAGGAGGCGCTCGCCACCCCGGCCGACGTGGTGCTCTTCGAGACGCCCTCGAACCCGATGCAGGACATCGTGGATGTGCGCGCTGTCTGCGAGTTGGCGCATCGGGCCGGGGCGACGGTCATTCTCGACAACGTCTTCGCCACGCCCATCCTGCAGAAGCCGCACGAGCTGGGTGTGGATGTGGTGGTGTACTCGGCCACCAAGCACATCGACGGCCAGGGCCGGGTGCTCGGCGGGGCGATCCTCGGCAGCCGGGACTACATCGAGGGTCCGGTCAAGCAGATGATCCGCAACACCGGTCCGAGCCTGAGCCCGTTCAACGCCTGGGTGCTGCTCAAGGGCCTGGAGACGCTGGCGGTGCGAGTGCGGGCGCAAACCGCCGCAGCACTGGAGCTGGCAACCTGGCTGGAGTCGCAGCCAGGAGTGCGAGGGGTGCGGTACCCGTTCCTGGACTCCCACCCGCAGGCTGAGCTGGCGCGAGCCCAGATGACCGGCGGTGGCACGGTGGTGACGATCGACTTGGACGTCGACGGCTCCCCGGAACAGATCAAGGAGCGGACCTTCGCCTTCCTCGACTCCCTGCAGCTGGTGGACATCTCCAACAATCTCGGTGATGCGAAGTCGCTCATCACCCACCCGGCCACCACGACCCACTCGAAGATTGCGCGGGAGAAGCGCTACGCCGTCGGGATCACTGACTCGACGGTGCGGCTCTCGGTCGGGCTGGAGGACGTCACGGACTTACAAGCCGATCTCACCCAGGCGCTGCGCACCCTCTGAAATCGAACGTCGATCTGGCGGTTGAGTCGGGCAGACTCAACGACCAGATTGACGTGCGATTCCACCCGTCTGAAATCACACGTCGAATTGGCTGCTGGCACCGCCGCCACAGCCACCAATTCGACGTGTGATTGTGGTGGGGGTGTCGGGTGTCAGTCGACAACCCCGTAGAGCCGGTCGCCTGCGTCACCGAGTCCGGGGATGATGTACCCCTTCTCGTTGAGGTGATCGTCGACGGCGGCCGTCACGATGGTCACGTCCGCCCGGTCTCCGATGGCGTCCTGGACAGTGCGCAGGCCCTCTGGGGCGGCGAGTAGGGTCACGCAGATCACGTCACGGGCGCCGCGCTCGAACAGGTACTCGATGCTCGACACGAGCGTGCCACCGGTCGCGAGCATCGGGTCGATCACGAAGCACTGGCGGCCGGTGAGGTCGTCCGGAAGTCGGTTGGCGTAGGTGATCGCCTCCAGGGTCTCCTCGTTACGTTGCAGCCCCAGGAACCCGACCTCCGCAGTGGGGAGCAGGCGCGTCATCCCCTCGAGCATTCCGAGCCCGGCGCGCAGGATCGGCACCACGATTGGGCGTGGTTCGGCGAGCGCGGTGCCCGTCGTGTGGGCCACGGGGGTGTCGATCTCCACCGATTCGGTGCGGATATCGCGGGTGGCCTCGTAGGCCAGCAGCGTCACGAGTTCCTCGGTGAGCTGGCGGAAGATGGGGGAGGGGGTCCGCACGTCCCGCAGGACGGTCAGCTTGTGGGCGATGAGCGGGTGGTCGGCGACGTGCAGGCGCATGGGTGCCAATCTACGCGGTCGCGTTGGTCGCGAGCACAGGTTCCGGGTGCCGACGTCCGTCGCCGACCCAGGTTCCAATTGCCGACCTGGGTTCCCGGCGTCGACCGAAGTCGCACACTGGGTCCAGGCCCGGAAGTTGTGTCGGCGCTGGAGCGTGCACACTGGTGACCATGTCTTCGCCCATACCCAGACCGGATAGCCCGGAGCGCATGCTCATCATGGACGCGATGGACCGGGCGCTCGAGGAAGCCCGTGCGGCAGGTGACGTGGGAGATGTGCCGGTGGGCGCCGTCGTGCTCTCCCCGACGGGGGACGTGATCGGGGTGGGCCGTAACCGCCGGGAGGCCGACGGCGATCCGACGGCTCATGCGGAGATCCTCGCCCTGCGAGAAGCGGGCCAGCATCTGGGCGGGTGGCGCTTGACCGGCTGCACGCTGGTGGTGACGTTGGAGCCGTGCACGATGTGTGCCGGCGCGATCGTGTTGGCGCGGGTGCCGCAGCTGGTGCTCGGGGCGTGGGACGAGAAGGCGGGCGCGTGCGGGTCCACACGGGACGTCGTCCGGGACTCCCGGCTCAACCACCAGGTGCGGGTGACCGGGGGCGTGCGCGGTCAGGAGGCCGTGACGATCCTGCGGGAGTTCTTCGACCAGCGTCGCTGAGTGATCGGCCCACGCTCGAGGAAGCGTCAGAGGGCGGCGTCGAGCGCCTGGAGGGTCTCGGAGGTTCCGGTGTGCAGGTGGAGGGTGGCCAACTCGTCGCCGCGAGTGGTGCCGCGGTTGACGATCGCCACCGGCATCCCGTTCTTATGGGCGTGGCGGACGAAACGCAGACCGGACATCACGGCCAGGGACGAGCCCGCTACCAGCAGCGCCTCACCGGAATCGACCATCGCGAATGCTCGCGCGACCCGCTCCTTCGGCACGTTCTCCCCGAAGTAGACGATGTATGGCTTGAGCATCCCGCCGCAGACGGTGCAGGCAGGGACGCGGAAGCCCGTGGTGGACTCGATGACGGCGTCCGCGTCGGGTGCGATCTCCACGTCACCGACCTCACGGCTGAAGTCCGGGTTCAGGGCTTCGAGCCGCTCGTGCATCTGCGTGCGGGAGATCACCGTGCCGCACTGCAGGCAGATGACCTCGTTGTAGTGGCCGTGCAGGTCGATGACGCGTTCGGAGCCGGCGGCCTGGTGCAGCAGGTCCACGTTCTGCGTGATCACGCCGGTGACGAGACCACGCTGCTCCATCCGCGCCAGCGCGCGGTGTCCGTCGTTGGGGTCGGTGCGGCGCATGTGCCGCCAACCGACGTGGTTTCGAGCCCAGTAATGACGGCGGAAACCCTCGTCTCCCACGAACTGCTGGTAGGTCATGGGGTTCCGAGGAGGCGAGTCCGGGCCGCGGTAGTCCGGGATACCGGAGTCGGTGGAGACTCCAGCGCCGGTCAGCACGGTGAAGGTCCGGCCACGGAGCAGGTCGACGAGCCGGTCGACCTCGGCCTGTGAAGTGGTGGCGGTGGTCACTCCCCGAGCCTACGACCCGTCTCGGTTTGGGTGTACCGGCGGTGTCCGGGTACTCTGGCTCGCCGAGGTAGCGTGTCCGAGCGGCCGAAGGTGCAGCACTCGAAATGCTGTGTGGTTCATAGCCACCGTGGGTTCAAATCCCACCGCTACCGCCATGTGATGAAGCCCCGCCCACGCGTTTCGGGCGGGGCTTCATCACATATCTGGCCTGTGGGATTTGGGAGGAGCGAGCGCCAGCGAGGGACGGCTCCTACCGCTACCGCCATGTGATGACGCCGGAATCGGTCTTGCAGCGCAAGCGTCACACATCCTCCTGCAGTCGCCAGAAGCGTTGATTGCGCCACCAGAAGCCGCTGACAGGGCCGACCATCCGGATATCGGCGTCGCGCACGTGCTTGCGCAACTCCCTGCCGGCCCGAGATGAGGTCCGGCGAATCAGATCCTCGATCATGTCGCGCGTCTCCGGTACGGGCCTGATGAACAGGCAGCACTCCCAGATCCCGCAACTCGTCACGGGTGGTTCGGTCACCGCTGGGGAATGGGACCAGACCTGCAGTGCGCGGAGCAGCGAGCCCCGCAGCAGGCCGGACCGGCGTTCGTAGCGGAGAACGGCGGCGCGAGCCGAACCCGACAGGAGCGGGCCACCGATGTTGCGTTGCTGGGGCGGCGTGGTCCGCCGAGCAAGCAACTGCGAGTCCCTGCGCAACCGGGAAGGGCGCCTACGAGGCATACCCCTTCAGTGTGAAGTCCATGACGAGGATCGTAGCGCTGCAGGTGACTGGAGCACGTCCCCAGTTCGTCCCGCGCTCCACTCCGCGCGGCAGCGGGCTCAAGACGCGAGGACTCCCGTCACCCCTGCAGCAGTGACTCCGCTCCGTCGATCCACACCTCGGTTCCGCTGATGTGCGAGGAGGCGTCACTAGCGAGGAAGGTCACCAGTTCGGCGACCTGATCGGAGTTTCCTGGTGTATTGCCGGTCAGCGGAATCGGGCCGGCAGGGAACTCGACCGGGATCTTCACCCTCTGGTTCCGCACGTCTGTGTTGTCCCCGATCGCGGTGTCGATCGCCCCTGGGCAGATGACGTTCACGCGGATTCCTCGCGGACCGAGCTCGACCGCCAGCATCTTCGCCAGGGCGATCTGGCCGGCCTTGGAGCTGGAGTAGGCCGAGGCCCCGCTGTTGGAGAAGATGCGGCTGCCGTTCACGGACGAGGTCACCACCACCGATCCACCTCGGCGCAGATGCGGTACGGCGTGCTTGATGGTGATGAAGGTGCCGACGAGGTTGATGTCCAGCGTCGAGCGGAACTCCTCGACCGTGAGCTCCTCGATCCCCGCCCACGTACCGTTGACGCCGGCGTTGGCAACCACCACGTCCAGGCCGCCGTGCGCGTCGAGTGTGGCCTGCACGGCCGCCGCGACAGCATCGCTGTCGGTGACGTCAGCGACAGCGACGATTGCTTCGCCGCCGCGCTCGCGAATCGACTCTGCGACCGTCTCCAACTCGGATTCGGTCCTGCCGACGAGCGTCACCGCAGCCCCACGCTCGGCGAGCAGGTGCGCCGAGGCCGCTCCGATCCCTGAACCAGCGCCGGTCACCAACGCCACCTTGCCGCGCATCTTCGCTCTCCTTGAGTGTCGGGCCGTCCTGCCGCGTCCAACCTACGCGCGACCGTGCGGGTTTCGCCCGGGAAGCGCCGGCTGCTCGCTGACCGTGCCGACACGAGTGACGGACCTTGCGCCGCATGTTGCCGCAGACTGACGGAGCCGTGTCGATACGGTCAATGATCCTCCGGCCATACCGCTCGCAGGACCCGCATGACGTCGTCGGGCCCCAGCGAGGCCGCTCGCCCAGCTTCTGCCAGCGCGCGTGCATGGGTGATCACCTCACGCGGGATCGGTGTGGCCGCGCTGCTGACTGTTGTCCCCGACCCGATGCGGCTGACGAGTACCCCCTCGGTCTCGAGCTTCCGGTAGGCCTTGGCGACCGTACCGGCGGCGACGCCCAGATCATGGGCGAGCTGGCGCACCGACGGTAGTCGTTCGCCGGCCGCGAGCCGGCCGGAGGAGACGAGTCCGTGAATCTGCTCGCGGATCTGATCGGCGGGGGAGTCCTGGCCGCTCAGGCTGATGCGCAGCGTCATCGGTTCACGGCTGCCTGGGATCGCACCGCGGCGCGGGTCCGGGAGCACACGGCGACGGCAAGGGCCAGGAACATGATCCACCATCCGACGGCATCGACCGTGAACCCCGCGACCCGCAGCGGGGTCTCGAGAGCGGAGAACGAGCCCTGCACGAACACTGGGCCCTCTGACGTGGCGGCGCTAGCTCGCGTGGATGCCGTAGCAGCGAAGGAGTGCAGCACACTCGCCAGATGCATCAAGAGACCCGCGCTCGCGGCACGCAGGATCTGGCGGGATCGCCAGCGCCGGGTTGTGACGTCACCTGATTCGTCATCCTGCAGCGATGGACGCGAGATCCACAGGAGGGTGAGCAGCGTGAGGATGAGCAGCGCGGCGATCGTGATCAACGAGGGGATCGACAGGTGCCATCCATAGATCCCGGTGCCGAACTGCATGATGCCGGCGTCGGTCATGTACATCCCATCCGGGCCGGCCAAGGTGCCGCCGGTGACTGTCAGGGCCAGCACGAGCACCAGCGTGAGTGCCGGCAGGATCAGCCAGCGACGGTCGACGAATGTCGCCAGGCCCCGGCGCGTGAGCGCGGCCGAACCGACCCGTCGGCGCCGTGGTGGTGGGAGGGCTAGCATCGCCACTGCCACGCCGGCAGCGATGAGCGGTCCGACGAACTCCAGGGCGATCAGCAGTCGTGTCAGGTCCGGGGTGCCCCAGACGAAGGTGAACACGCCGCCGATCTGGTCGATCAGGGCCAGCAGCACTCCTGCCGTCAGCCCGGCGATCGCCCAGCCTCGTACAGTTCCCGGAACAGGTGTCCGCAGGCGACCGCGCCGTATCGCCACTGTGAGGACGGCCAGCACCAGCCCTGCCAGGACCGGCCAGCCCACCATGAACAGCAGATACTTCATCGAATCCCCCCAAGTGTGTCACTGCGATAGCACAATGCGTATCACTGGCATGACACACTCCGCAAGGGGGTCGACCGTGCCGACACGCGTACGCGGACTGGCGCTGTATGTTGCCGCAGACTGACGGAGCCGTGTCGATACGGTCATGCCGGGATGGTGAGCACCACCCGCGCCCCGCCCAGTTCGGAACCGGTGATCGCCACGTCCCCGCCCTGGGCGCGTGCCACCTCCCGCGCGATCGCCAGGCCCAGCCCGGCGCCTCCGGCCTCCCGCTCGCGCGCCTCGTCCAGCCGAACGAACCGTTCGAACACGCGCTCCCGATCGGCCTCCGGAATCCCGCGCCCGTCATCGTCCACGCTGACTTCGCCGTCGCTCACCCGCACCCGCACAGCCGAGTCGGCGTGCCGCACTGCGTTGTCGAGCAGGTTGCGCAGCACACGGGTGAGGGCCAGCGCGTCGCCTTGGCCGCATCCGGCCCCCTCGACGGCGATCTGTGCACCCGGGCGCGCGTCACGGACGGCGCCGCTCACCAGCTCCCGCAGGTCCAACTCGTCCTGGCGCGGGGGAGCGGACCCGAGCCGGGAGAGCAGGAGTAGATCCTCCACGAGCGCCTGCATCCGCCCCACTTCATGCCCGAGATCGGACACCAGCTCCTCCTGGGAGTAGCTGTCCGGGTGTGCGGCCGCCACGTCCAGACTGGTGCGCAACGACGCCAGCGGCGAGTGCAGCTCGTGAGCCGCGTCAGCCACGAAGGTGCGTTGCCGGGCAGCGGCCACGTCCAGTGCGTCCAGCATCTCGTTCAGGGTCCGCGCCAGTGCCCCGAGCTCATCGCCTGCGCGTGGCACCGGCAACGTTCCCGGCCCACCCGTACGCGCCACCCGCTCCGCCCCGCGGCGCAACTCCTCCACCGGGCGCAGTGCCCGGCCCAGTACCAGCCAGATGGTCCACGCGAGCAGCAGGGTCAGCACCGGCACGATCGCCACCAGTGAGATCGCCAGCGCTCTCAGCAAGTCCCGGACCTCGGCCAGTGGCATCGTGACCACCACGGTGGCCGGCTCACCGCGGTACTGCGTCTCCATCGCCGCCAGCCGCACCTCCGCGTCATAGGCCGTGGCCGTCGTCGTCGTAGCAGCCTCCCCCGCGGACACCAGCAGCCGATCCAGCTCTCCCACAGGAACCACCGGCAGCGTCCGACTCGCGTTCGGCGAGGACGCCAGCACCCGTCCGTCGGCATCCAACAGCTGTGCAATCTCCCCGGGCTGCGCCACCGGAAGGGTCGCCGCGATCCGATCGTCTCGCGCCAGTGCAGCGATCGTGTCCGCCCGCGCCGTGGTGATCTCATCCAGTGTCGCGACCCGGCCGCGGGAGAGCACCGTCGTCAGGGCGAGCGCCCCCAGCGCGAGGGTCACACACAACAACCCCGCGGTCAGCAGGGTCAGCCGCAGCCGCAACGGCCTGCCGGACCACCGGCGTGGCGAGCCGTCCGGACCAGCCGACCCTCCGCCGTCGGGATTCATTCGCCCAGCACCCGGTATCCCGCACCGCGCACGGTGGCGATTGCCTCCCGCCCGAGCTTGCGTCGCAGGTAGCCGACGTACTGCTCGACCACGTTGACGTCCTCCCCGGCGCCGTCCCACACGTGATCGCGCAGCTCCACCTTGCCCACCGGCCGGTCGGCGTGCCGCATCAGGTACTCCAGCAGCGCCAGTTCCCGGGTGGTCAGCTCCACCGGTGCGCCGGCGTGCGTCACCGCCCGGGCGGCCGGGTCCAGGACCAGATTCCCGACGGCGAGGGTGGGCGGGCGGCTCTGCGCCGGCCTGCGTAGCAGTGCTCTGATCCGAGCCAGTAGCACCACGAACGCGAACGGTTTCGTGAGGTAGTCGTCGGCGCCCACGTCGAGCCCGTCGGCCACGTCGTACTCGCCGTCCTTGGCCGAGAGCATCAGCACAGGCGTCCACACCTGCGCCTCGCGCAGCGCCGTCACCACGTCGTAGCCGTTGCGTCGCGGCAGCATGATGTCCAGCACGATCACGTCGTGCTCGCTGTCCAGCGCCACCTGCAGGCCGGTCTCGCCGTCGTAGGCCACATCCACGGCGAACCCCTCCGCGACCAGGCCGCGGCGCAGGGCACTCACGAACCCGCGCTCGTCGTCCACCAGCAGCACTCGCACCTGACCAGTATCGCCGCCCGCCTCGACCGGGCCCACGGGAGGTTCTCAGCGCGGTCTCAGGCAACGGCGCGCACACTGGAGGCATGAGCACCACTCGCACCCTTTCCCACCGAGCCCGTTGGGCCGTCCCGGCAGTGGCCGCGGTCGTCGTGGCCGGCGCGCTCGCCGGCCCACCGCTGCTTGCTGCGGCGGATGAGCCCGCACTCCCGGAGGCCACCCCGGTCGAGCTACTCACCAGCATCGCCGAGGCCGAACCTGCCGCCCACTCCGGCACTGTCGTGCACACCGCGCGCCTGGGCCTGCCGACCGGCGGGCTCACCGAGATCACTGGTGCCGACCCGATCGGGCTGCTGGGCGGCAGCTCGACGCTGCGCGTGTGGACCGACGGGGCCGAGCGTTCCAGGGTCTCCCTGCTGGGGTCCGCCTCGGAGTACTCCGTGGTGCACGACGGTCCGCAAGCCTGGACCTACTCCAGCACCGACGACGTCGTCACCCACTACACCCTGGATGCCGCCGCCCAGGCCCGCTACGAGGACGCACAGGAGGGCCAGACCCCGCCAGGAGCACCGGAGCTGCCCACCCCGGAAGAGGCAGCCCAGCAGGCACTCGAGCATGTCGAGGAGTTCTCCTCCGTCACCGTGCTGGAGCAGGCCACGGTCGCTGGACGGGATGCCTACCAGTTGCAGATCACGCCCGAGACCGACGGAACGCTCGTCGAGCAGGTGCGGATCGCCGTCGACGGGGAGACCTTCACGCCGTTGCAGGTGCAGGTCTGGAGCACCTCCGACACGGCCGAGACCCCTGCGCTCGAGGTCGGGTACACCGACATCACCTTCGCCACCCCGGACGATGCGGTGCTCTCCTTCAGCGCCCCGGCCGGTGCCGAGGTCGTCGAGGAGACGGTGTCACTGCCCTCCGAGGAAGCATCCGGCGAAGCGTCCGCCGAGCACACCCCACCCGAGACCATCGGCGAGGGCTGGGAGTCGGTGATCATCATCGATGACGTTGACCTCCAAGGCCTGCTCGCCGGAGACCCGGAAGCCCTCGCCGACGCCGCCGCCTCCCACCCGATGCCCGGGTCCGACAGCGGCCAGGAGTTGATGGAGGAGTTCATGTCCGACTCCGAGGGCAACCACGGCCCACCCAGCCTGGACGCAGCCGCCCTGTACGAGCAGCTGACCACCGAGGTGCCGGAGGGCCGGGTGCTCAGCACCACCTTGTTGAGCGTGTTGATCACCGACGACGGCCGCCTACTCATCGGGTCCGTGCCGGTCGAGACACTGCAAGAGATGGCGTGACCGACACCCGCACGGCTGCCTCACCCGCCGCCTCACCCACCCCGGGTGGTGCGGCGGGCTCGCCGCGTGCCACACCTGCGCCTGAGGAGATCGCCGATCAGGCAGGCGCCGAGCTCGCCGTCCGCACGAAGGCACTGACCAAGCGCTTCCGCTCCGGGCAGGTGGCCGTCAACGGTATCGACCTGCAGGTGCCGCGCGGAGCTGTCTACGGTTTCCTCGGACCGAACGGGTCCGGCAAGACCACCACGATCCGGATGCTGCTCGGGCTGATCGGTCCGAGCAGCGGTCAGGCGTGGCTGCTGGGCCGGCCGATGCCGGCCGCCGGAACGGACGTGCTTCCCCGGGTGGGTGCCCTCATCGAAGGACCAGCCTTCCATCCGTGGCTGAGCGGGCGGGCGAACCTCGTGCGGTTGGATGCGTGCGATGCCACGGCTCCGCCGGACCGCAAGGGCCGGATCGACGAGGCGCTGGAGCGCGTAGGGCTCGGCGCCGCCGCGCACAAGAAGTACCGGCAGTACTCCCTGGGGATGAAGCAACGACTCGGCCTGGCCGCCGCACTGCTGCGCCCGCGGGAACTACTCGTGCTGGACGAGCCCACCAACGGTCTCGACCCCCAGGGCACCCGGGAGGTGCGCCGGCTCGTCGGTGAGCTCGCCGAGGCGGGCACCACCGTGCTGGTCTCCTCGCACCTACTCGCCGAGATAGAGAACGTGTGCACACATGTCGGCATCATGAGTACCGGCCGCCTGGTGCTGCAGGGCGAGCGCACCAGCCTCACGTCCCAGTCAGACCGGCAGCTGTGGGTGCGCACGGATGCCGAGCACGCGGCCGGCGCCGCGCAGGTGCTCACCACCCTTGGGCTGACCGAGGTGGTCACCGACGGCACCGAGTTGCAGGCGCTCCTGGGCGAGATCAGCCCCGCGGACGTCACGCGCGCCCTGGTGACCGCCGGCATCCCGGTGCTGGGGCTGGCCGAGCGCGCTCCCACACTGGAGGACGTTTTCGTCCGGTTGACCGGGGAGGGTTTCGATGTCGCCCGCTGAGACCGCCACCCCCACGACGGCGCCCCGCACCGGGGGTGGAGTGCGTCACCTTCTCGGCAGCGAGCTTCGCCTGGTGTTCGGGCGGCGCCGCAACGTGGTGCTGCTGCTCGGCCTGGCGGCCGTGCCGATCCTGCTCGGGGTGGTCATCTTCATCACCCAGGACACCGTCGTCGGATCCCAGGGCCCGGGGTTCATCGGACGGGTCGCCGGCAACGGGCTCTTCCTCGTGGTGGCGGCGCTGTTCACCTGCCTGCCGTTCCTGTTGCCCCTGACCATCGGCATCGTCTCCGGTGACGCGATCGCCGGGGAGGCTGCGACCGGAACGCTCCGGTCCCTCATCACCGTGCCGGTGCCGCGCACCCGGCTCCTGCTCGTCAAGGCGATCGTGGCGCTGTGCTTCGCCGCGGCCGCGGTGCTAACGATCGCGATCGTCGGGTTGATCACCGGCTGGGTGTTGTTCGGGATCTCCGATCTCGTGCTGCTCTCCGGGGACACCATCACCGCTGGTGCGGGTCTGTTCCGGGTGCTCGGCGTGGCCGCCTACGTGGCCATGTCGATGAGCGGCCTCGTCATGGTCGGTGTGCTGCTGTCCACCCTCACCGAGACCCCGGTCGCCGCCATGGCCGGGACGGTGACCGTCGCGGTCGTCTCCGCGGTGCTGGACAGTCTGCCGCAGCTCTCAGCGATCCACCCCGGCCTGCTCACCCACTATTGGATCGACTTCGCCGAGTTCCTCCGCCTCGAGGTCGACCCGGCGGCACTCGCACCCGGACTGCTGGTCCAGGCGGCGTGGGTACTGCTCGCCGGGACCATCGCCTGGAGCCGGTTCACCACGGCCGACATCAGTTCGTGATCGGGCACGTCATCCCGGCGGCTTCAGTTCCCGCACCATGGCCCGCATCGCGTCGATCGCTGTGAGCGCACCCTCGTAGTCCGGCAGGTCCGGTGCCGGCGACCACATGGCGTCCGCGTCGGTCACCGGAGCCGCAGCGCCCACGATCTCGTCCAGGTCCGTCAGCAGAACTCCCTTGGAGGAGTCGCCGGCCAGGTTCGCCTGGATTCCTGCCACATCCAAGGGTGCATCCGAGGCGATGAACGTCGCATTGCCGAAGCGTGCTCCGTGCAGTACTGAGCCCTGGATGATCATCGCCACGGAGGTGAACACGTCCTGAAGCGTCGCCAGCTCGCGCCGGGTGAACTCCAACTGCGGACCGGCCACCGAGTTGATTACCAGCACACCGCCCGGCCCCAGCGCCTGCCGGGCCGCGGCGAAGCACTCCCGGGACGTGAACGCCGGCGGGATGCGATTCCCGGCGAAGATGTCCAGCACGACGGCGTCCAGATCACCAGCCGTCGGCGTCTCCAGCCAGGAACGTGCGTCACCGACCTCGATGCGCACTCCGGGCGGCGGTGGGAATCGCGACTCCACCAGTGCCACCAGCGCCGGCTCCAGCTCCACCACCACCTGCTCGGCGTCGGGCCGGCGGGCCGCGATCGCGCGCGGCAATGTCAGCAGACTGCCCCCCAGGTGCGCGGACCGGGCCGGGAGCGCACCGCCCAGTGCGGCCAGCATCCACCGCACTGACGTCAATTCCGGCGGCTGGTGGACCGGGCCCACGTGGGCCTGCCGGATATCGTCGATCCGCAATGTCCAGCCCTCGCCGTCACGGCTCAACTCGGCCCAGCTCCCGTCGGAGAAGGTGACCTGTTCTGCGCCGTCCTGACCGCCGTCGGGATCAGATGCGGTGGCCGGCCGGTCTGCCGGAGTCTCGCCGGATGGGGACATGTCCCCGATCCTGCCAGAGCCGCGTGTCCCCTCAGGTCGGTACGGTGTGGGCGGAGTAGTGCGTGAGAGAGCGGGAGGAGCCCAGTGACGATCTGGGAAGTCGGTGAGAACGACCGGCAGGTCGAAGGGGTGGACGAGACCGGTCGCCCCGATCCGCACTACGCGGCTGCCTTGGGGCTGGTGCCCGCGCCCCTCCCGCGCCGCGCCGTGGCGGCGGTCATCGATGCCGCGATCTACCTGCTGCTGCAGGTGCCGTACTGGGTGTTCACGCTCCCGCTGCTGCTGAAGTTCCTCGACGCCCGAATCAGCTGGTACGGCTTCACCAATCATCCCCAGTTCATTCTCGCCGTGGTGATGCTGGCCGTCTCGTTCGCACTCAGCCTGGCCTACTGCATCGTCCAGCTCGTCTTCCACGGGCGCAAAGGAATCACCATCGGCAAGGCCATCATGGGCCTGCGCTCGATCAACGTCGTCACGCTGGAGCGTCCGGGTGTTTTTCGAGTCTTGCTGCGCGTGCTCGTGGTCTGGGCGTCCGGCGTGGTGCTGGTCGGCCCGCTGCTGTTCCTCCTCTCGCCTCTCTTCGATCCGGAGAAGCGGGGTCGTGGCTGGCACGACCGTGCGGGCCGGCTGTGGCTGGTGGACGTCCGCGAGGGCCTGCAGCCCTATGACGCCAAGCGCATGCGGATCGCCCGGAAGACCGTGACCGCGGAACCGGTCGCCCAGCCCAAACCGCTGCCGTCGCTGGCCACTCCGGTCGACCCGGATGCCGCACAGGCCTATCGTCCGGGTGCACGCGTCAGCGCCGGCGTCCTCGGGGTGGCGCGCCCGCACGGGGAGGGACCGCGGCCTGTGGTCGGCCTCTCCGGGATGGAGACCCCCCAGCCGGTCGGGGAGCAGGGTCAGCCGGCTCCGGGCCGCCCGGTGCTCGGCGCCTACCGGCGCCCGGCCGAGCCGGAGTCCGACGACGGCGCCCCCTCCGAGATCTCTGCCTCACCGTCGCCAGATGGTCGTCCCGAGCAGGTGCCGGACGGGCAAGGCTCTCCCGCATCGTCCCCGGCCACCCCCGACGTACCGGCGCCACCGGTGGGCGGACCGCTGGTGACCGGGTCGCCGTGGGGCGCTACGCCTGCGGCCGTTGGCGGTTCCGAGGTTCCACCGGCCCCGCCGTCGTCTCCTCCCGCGGCCCACGCAGCGGAGTCGCCGATGCCGAGGGCAGGATCGCCCGCGCAGGCCCCACCGCCGCAGGCGCCTCAAGCGCGCGCCGGCGCGGCGCAGCACTCGCATGTTCCGGTACCTCCCAAGCCTGCCGCGAACCCGGCATCTGCGCAGCCCTCCGCACCCGCGCCGGCGCACCCCCGGGTAGCAACGAGCCTTGCCCTCCAGCTCGACTCGGGCGAAGTGGTGCCGCTCTCGGGACCAGTGGTGATCGGACGCAACCCGGTAGCGCCGCACACGGCGCCGGAGGCACACCGGCATCCCATGCCCGACGACACCCGCTCGGTCTCGAAGACGCACCTGCTCGTGCGCCCGGGCCAGGGTGGGATCGAGGTGATCGATCAGAACTCGACCAACGGCACCGGGATCGTGCACCAGGGAAGCGAGCGCGAGCTCGTGCCGGGTACCCCGGCGCTGGCTGTCGCTGGTGACACACTCAGGATCGGTGAACGGACCGCCACGGTCGTTCCCGCATGATGGTTTCGAACTCCGCACTGCCACGAAGGGGGCCTGACTCGTGAAGGTCAAGCTGATGCTGCACCGCGAGGGCCTGGCCCCGGCGGACATCGTGGTGACGGCCGATTCGACCGCCACCGCGGCCGACGTCGCCCGCTACATCGCCGACTCCGACCCGGCTCGGTCGATCATCGCCGGCGAGCACGATCTCCTCACGCTGGCAGTCGCCCCGCCGACGGCCGACCGGCTCGAGCCGCTGCAGCCGGACGTGCCCATCGGGGAGGCCTCGATCGGCTCCGGCTTCGCCGCGTCGGTGCTCAACCTGGGCGCGCGATCCGCGCAGTCGGCCCCGGCCGGCGCTCGCAGCGTCGGGGTGCTGCGAGCCACGGACGGCCCGTTGCGGGGGCAGGAATTCCCGCTCTCGATGGGGCACACCTCCATCGGCCGTGATCCCAGCAACGGGATCGTGCTCGCTGACCCGATGGTCTCCAAGCGGCACGCCAGGATCGAGGTCGGTGGCTACGTCGAGCTCGTCGACCTGAACTCGGCCAACGGTGTGCTGGTCGATGGCGAGCTCGTCCAGCGGGTGCGACTGGTTCCCGGGAAGCCGTTCGTGATCGGCGGCACGACACTGGTGCTCTACCTGGCCAGCGACTTCGACGGCACGGGTGAGGACCCGGTGCTCGAGCGCGGCGGGGGACTGCTGTTCAACCGGAGCCCGCGCGTGGAGGTCCGCTACCCGGGAACAGAGTTCCCGCCGCCGCGGCTGCCCACTGAAACAGTCCAGAAGCTCTTCCCGTGGGTGATGCTCGTCGCACCGATCATCATGGCCGCCTCGATCTACTTCATCACCGAGCGGCCCCGCGCGTTGATGCTGATCATCATGACGCCGCTGATGGCGCTCGGGAACTACATCAATCAACGCAACCAGACCGGTAACAAGCGCAACCACGAACTGATGCTGTTCGAGCGGCAGTTCGAGGAGCTGGAGGAGAACTTCTACCGGGCCAAACCCGAGGAGGAGCGGGCACGCAACGAGGAGGTGCCACCGGTCGCCGAGGTATTCGAACATGCGATGCGCCTCGGCCCGCTGTTGTGGACCAGGAGACCTGAGCACTGGAACTTCCTCGCCCTACGGCTGGGCATCAGCGGCGCTCCGTCGCGGAACTCGATCGCCGATCGTGATTCCCAGGATGGGCTGCCCGAGTACATCGAACGCCTCGATCGCCTGAAGGAGCGCTACCGCTATGTCGATGGCGTTCCGGTGATGGACACCTTGCGTGACCTTGGTTCGATCGGTGTCTCAGGACCGACCGGGCCTGCCTCGGACGCGATGCGCGGACTCGCCGTGCAGATCTTCGGACTGCACGCTCCGAACGAGGTTGTCTCGGTCGCGTTCACCGACGCGGAGTGGGCCGGAGAGCTGGAGTGGATCAAGTGGCTCCCGCACACCACCAGTGAGACGAGCCCGTTCAAGAGCCTCCCGCTGGCGGACTCGGCACCGGCGGCGAATGCCCTGCTGAACTCACTCGAGGAGTACGTCCTGCGCGGTGGGTCGCGCCCGGACCCGAGGGGGCCGTTCGCGGAGCGGTGGACCCCGATGAACTATGGGCGCGACGTCAGCCGCGCTGCGGAGCAGATGAAGCGCCCGCATCCGATCAACGTGGTCGTCTTCGTCACCAACGACGCACCGGTGGACCGCGCCCGACTGGTGCAGGTGCTCGAACGAGGGGCCGACGTGGGCGTGCACGCGGTGTTCGTCTCCCCGACCGTGGAGTCGCTGCCCGCCGTCTGCCGCGGTTATCTGGATGTGACCGCAGGGCTCGAGAAGGTGACTGTCGGCCTGGTCCGCAGCGGTGAGGTCTACCAGGGGGTGAGCATCGAAGGGGTCTCGAATGCCTACATGCACACCTTTGCCAAGCGACTCGCTCCGGTGGTGGACGCGAGCACCGTCGTCCACGACTCCTCCGACATCCCGAACTCGGTGATGTTCCTCTCCCTGGTGGGGCACGAGGTGGCCCGGGAGCCGCAGGCCGTGGTGGACCGTTGGCGCCAGAACAACACCATCATCGACCGTTCGGACACGCCCCGCCCGCGCCTGAAGAAGGCCGGAAATCTGCGGGCGATCATCGGTCAGGGTGCCAGTGACGCGATGACGCTGGACCTGCGTACCCAGGGGCCCCATGCTCTCGTCGGCGGAACCACCGGTGCCGGGAAGTCGGAGTTCCTGCAGGCCTGGGTGCTGGGAATCGCCTCCGCGCACAGTCCCGATCGGGTGACGTTCCTGTTCGTGGACTACAAGGGCGGGTCGGCGTTCGCCGACTGCGTGGAGCTGCCGCACTGCGTGGGCCTGGTGACGGACCTGAGTCAGCACCTGGTGCGACGTGCCCTGACCAGCCTGCGGGCAGAGCTGCACTACCGCGAGCACCTGTTCAACCGGAAGAAGGCCAAGGACCTGCTGGAGCTGGAGAAGCGGCAGGACCCGGAGTGCCCACCGGCGCTGGTGCTCGTGATCGACGAGTTCGCAGCGCTTGCCGGTGAGGTCCCCGAGTTCGTCGACGGCGTCGTCGACATCGCCCAGCGTGGCCGCTCACTCGGAATCCATCTCATCATGGCCACGCAGCGCCCGGCCGGTGTGATCAAGGACAACCTGCGCGCCAACACCAACCTGCGGGTGGCCCTGCGAATGGCCGACGAGGCGGACTCCAAGGACGTGGTGGACGACCCCGTCGCCGCCACCTTCCCGCCCTCGATCCCCGGGCGCGGGATCGCCAAGACCGGCCCCGGACGGTTGGTGCCGTTCCAGTCAGCCTACGCCGGTGGCTGGACCACCGAGAACGAGGTGGTCTCCGCCGAGGTACGCGTGGCCGAGCTGCGGTTCGGATCCACGACCGAGTGGGAACCGGAGCGACCTCCGGAGTCGGATTCCCACGACGAGGATCTCGGTCCCAACGACCAGCGGCAGGTGGTCAACACCCTCATCCGGGCAGCCGATCTTGCGAACCTGCCGATTCCCCGCCGTCCGTGGCTGGACGATCTCGCTCCTGTGGTCGACGTCCGCGACCTGCCCGCCGAGGGCGACGGACGGGTGCTGCTCGGCCTGGCGGACCTGCCGGCCCACCAGCGCCAGGACCCGGTCTACTTCGCACCGGACCGTGACGGTTCGCTGCTGATCTTCGGAACGTCCGGTGCGGGCAAGTCGACCGTGCTGAAGACGATCGCGACCGCTGCGGGGATGCGACCGGACGTCGGCAGCACCCAGGTGTACGGGCTCGACTTCGCCTCGGGTGCGCTCGGGGTGCTGGAACGGCTGCCGCATGTGGGATCGATCATCGATGGTGACGACGGCGAGCGCCTGCAGCGTCTGCTGCGCACCCTCGACGCCGAACTCAGCCGCCGCTCCGATGCCTTCTCGTCCGCGAATGCCGCGAACCTGACCGAGTACCGCGACATGGTGGATCCGTCAATGCCGCGGATCATCTTGCTCATCGACAACTTCCCTGAGTTCAAGAAGGAGTGGGAGATCTCCTCTGCGAGGGCTCCGTTCTACCGCATGTTCATGCGGGTCCTCGGTGAGGGCCGCCCGCTCGGCGTCCATGCGGTGCTCACGGCCGATCGGGGCGGGGCCGTCCCGACAGCCGTGGTCTCCAACATCTCCCGCCGGGTGATCCTGCGCTTGGCGGACCCGAACCAGTACTTCATGCTCGGGGCGCCTAAGGACGTCCTCGACGACCAGTCACCTCCAGGGCGAGCGGTCGTGGACAAGAACGAGGTCCAGACCGCCGTGCTCGGTGGCTCGACGAATGTGGCCGAGCAGACGAAGGCACTCGATGAACTTGCCGAGCAGCTGCGTCAGAAGGGGATGCCGGAGGCGCCGCAGATCAGGTCGCTGCCGAGGCGCCTGAGCATCGAGGACCTGCCGGACCGCGTCGACGCCCTGCCGGTCGTGGGCATCGCCGACGACACTCTCTCCCCGCGCGGGTTCGACCCGATCGGCTCGTTCACGATCACCGGCCCGCCTCAGTCGGGCAAGACCAACGCGCTACGCGCCTTCGTGATGGCGGTGGAACGGTTCGACCCGGACGTCAAGCTGTTCCACTTCGGCAGCAGGCGTGCCCAGCTCACCGACTTCCGGGACTGGGTGCGCAGCGCCACCCGTCCCGACGACGAGAAGGAGCTTGCGACCGAGCTCACCGAGATCCTCGCGGACGAGAGCGTCCCGGGGAGGATCATGATCGTCGTCGAGGACATGCCGCACCTGGCCGACGGTCCGGCGGACCGCGCCGTGCGCGCCATGCTGCAGGCGTTGAACAACAGCGATCACCTGCTGGTCGGCGAGGCCGACGTCTCGCGGGCTGGTGGTGGTTCCGGCGTGCTGGGCGAGTGGAAGTCGCCCCGCCAGGGGATCGCGCTCAAGCCCGACACCTACGACGGCGACACGCTGTTCAAGGTGCCTTTCGGGCGCGTTAAGCGCGCCGACTTCCCGGATGGGCGAGGGATCTTCGTCCAGGCCGGCCGTGCGGTGACCATGCACCTGCCGCTCGTGGACGGTGACGGCGACGGACGCCGTCGGGAATCCCGGCCGGACACCGCGCGCGCCGCGCAGGGGTTGTGAGGGAGGCGGGTACCCCATGGGGACCGGTCCCCATTGAGTGGGTGGGCAGGCCACCATAGAGTCCTTCTTGGGTGATCCAAGTAGGGGCCCGGAACCGATACGTAGGAAGGCTGGGATCGATGACCGACTTCGGTGCAACGTATGACGAGATGGAGTCCACGGCTGACAAGCTGGACGACGGCAAGGACAGCATCGATACGGCGCTCGAGGAGTGCCAGGGGTACGTCGACGAGCTCGTCGAGGACGGGTTCAAGACCGAGAAGGCGTCCGGCAAGTTCAAGGACGGCTACGACGAGATGACCTCGGGCCTCAAGGATGCCTCCGAGGGAGTCAGCGAGATGGCGCAGGCACTGCGGGACATGGCGCAGTCCATCCGCGACCTGGACGACCAGCTCGCCGGCGGCTGATCGTTCGTCTCGACGGTGGGGCCCAGCCCGGAGCGGCTGGTCCCCACCGTTCGCGTCGCTTGCAGGTCAGCGACGTCATCCCCCGTTCCAGGACGAGCTGAAGGAATCACGCCGTGGCAGACATCTATCTCTCTCTCGACGAGCTCAGAACCGCGAATGACCAGCTGACGAACATCGTCGAAGAGTTCGAGAACGCCGTCAGCAGGTCGGAGGCACTCGAACGAGCCATCGGTGCACCGTTCTCCAAGACCGAGCTGCGGGAGAAGGCCGAGGACTTCGAGACCCGGTGGGACGTCAAGCGTGACAAGCTCAAGGAGGGCCTGAGCGATGTTCAGAAGCACCTCAAGGGCGTGATCGACGGTGTCGAGGAATGGGACGCCGAGGCGGCCATCAAACTGACGCCCGAAGCGTAGCCGCAGCGCCCCATCAGAACTACAGGAGCCTATTCATGTTGATGCCGCCCTCCCCCCGAGGTCGCCAGATCATCCAGGTCGAGGGTAATCCCGCGGAGATCACGGCCCGCGGGACCGAGATCGAGCTGCTCGGCGAACAGATGCGCGAGGCTGCTGGCGTGCTGAGCGAGATCAAGAACCGGGCCGAGGACCAGCAGGGCAAGGCCATCACGACCTTGCGGGAGACGATCGGCGACTCCTACGAGACGCTGTACGAGTCCGCCGACCTCTATGAGCCTGTCGGGCCGGTCATCAGGGCTTACGGCGAAACCCTCGACACGGTCCAGCCCAAGCTCAACGCCCACGCGGACAACTGCTGGGAATTATGGCAGACCTACTTCTACCTGCCGGGTCAGCTCGAACCGGCTGCCACCGGCGCCGACCCGGAGCCGGGCAGCGACGAGGCAGCGGAGCAGGAGGAGAACGACCAGAAGCGCCAGGCGTACGAGGCGTGGGAAGCAGAGGCCGGTCTCTTCGACACCGACTACGACACGTGGGAGAACGCCTTCGACCAAGCAGTCCGGGACATCGGCGACGAGATGTCCGGTCAGATCGAGGACGGCGGGTGGCGCTCGTTCCTCGACATTGCCGGCAAGGTGCTCGGTTGGGCGGGTCTGATCGTCGGTGTCGCGGCGATGATCATCGGTGGTCCGGTGCTGGGAATCATCGCGGCTGTCATCGGCGTGCTGACCCTCGCCGTGGTCATCTGCCAGGCGTTCATCGGGGATGCGAACGGGTGGGATATCGCGATAGCCGCAGTCGGGGTTCTCCCGGTCGGGAAGCTCGGCAAGCTGGCCCAGGGGCGGTACCTCGAGTTCGGCGCTGACACCATCTCGGCGTTCAAGCCGAGTACCTACGCCGGGGACAGCGTCTACACGCTGTTCAAGAACAAGAACGTCACCGACGGCATCTCGACACTGATGACCGGGAGCACCGGAACCCAGTGGCGCAACGACATGACCGAGTACGTCATCGGTGGGCCCAACGGAACGCGGTACTTCTACCAGGATCTCGGGACGTCCGTGTACAACCAGTACGAGACCTACAAGGGGTGGGTGGACACTGGTGGATCGGTGATCGACCACCTGCCGCCCTCGGACAGTGCAGTCGATCGCGTCGAGGCGCTGCAGTCCCAGTGAGCACCTGATGCTGCGGGTCGTCTGGCCGGCAGACAAGCCTGAGAGGCAAGACGCCGGAGAAGGGTGACGGATATGACGGAACCAGATCGCTGGTCCGTGGGGCTCGAGACGGTGGCCCCGGGGTGGCTGCTGATTCCCGCTGGGATGAGCGAAGAAGACCGGACGGCGTGGGTGGACGCCCGCGTCGCGGAGTTGCGCGAGGCCTGGGGGGCTGAATGGGGCCCCGGGAGCGAGGACCGTGTGCGCTCGCTGCTGGTTGCCGGTGCCGAGGAACGTAGCGAGTCCGACGCTCTCCTGCTGTTTCAGGTGTGGCCGGTCTTCGCTCCGATCGCGGCCATGTGCCGCATCGCGGTGCTCCCCAACGACGGGCTCCCTCCCTGGAGCGAGTGGGGCGGCGTGGCCCACCGTGTCGAGGCCCCGCACGTGGGGCCGGGCGTGCAGTACACGGAACGGCACGAGCGAGAGATGGGCGGCGCCGGCCTCCATGAGGTGTTTTCGACGGCGCTGGTGTTCAACGACGACCGGTCGGCCCTGGTGATCGCGTTGCAGGAGATGCCGGCCATCGTGCTCAACGACATCCGTGACGGGTTCGTCGGTCTGCTCGACTCGATCCGGCTGCAGGCACCCGACGGGAGCGCCTTCGCCTCACAGGAGCCGGCTGGTGTACTGGACGATGGCCCATGGCGAGTGGAGGCAGTGTGATGACAGCGACGAGTCTGCGAGACGAGCTGGGTGTGCGCAAGGACCCCGAGTTCGAGATGACACTCCCGCCGGGGTGGTCGCGCCGCGCTCCGGACGACGAGACGCTGGAAGCCATGATGGTGCGGATGAAGCAGCGCCTGATGGACGCCCACCGACCGGACCTGTACGGCCAGCTGCGGACCCAGCTCCAGCAGTCGTTCGAGGACATGCGCAAGAACGGCGTCTTCGCGATGTTCGTCCCCGATGGTGACGAGAACGAGACTCTCTTCCTGCCGGTGTCCCTGAACGCCTCGATCCGGCGCGCCGAGGCCGGGCAGACGCTCGACCAGGTGGTCTCCACCCTGGTCCGTGACTACGGTGCGACTCCGCTGTACGCCGACAAGCGGACCATCCGGTGCGAGCAGCAGCAGCAGGTGCGTCTCGGTGGCGACACCATCGTCAGTCACTCGGTGCTGTATCTGACGCCGGTGCCCGGGGCGAAGCGCCAGCGTGCCCTGCAGCTGGTGGCGGGTTACGGGCGACCGGTGGACGTGCCGGAGGACGAGCCCGGGTTCCGGGCCCTGCGGTCCCTCTTCGACGCATGTGCGGCGAGTGTCCGGTGGAAGGCGCCGGTCGCGTGAGCCGGTGCGTGATCAGCGGAGGGTGCCGTGGCGTCAGCCGACCCTCATCATCCGTGCCAGGTCACGGATCAGTGAGACCCGATGTTCCAGTCGATCGACGTCGAGGCTCCCGGCAGTCGTGAGGATGATGTCGCGCCCCTCGAACGTGAGGTAGACGGTGTGGAGTGAGACAGCCTCCTGCATCAGCCGGTCCCGCACATCGGAGGACAGGAGTCGGCGTACCTCCCCAGCCGCCTCTGGGGTGGTGGTCACGACGGTCCACGTGAAGTGCGGATCCGCCAGGTCGACGTCGTGGGGTGGATGCGGATTCGGGACCGGTGCCGACGGCGAGGCCGCGACCACCGTCGGGAGGACGGCGGGGGCCTCCAGCACCGTGATGTGCCGTGTGGTCGTCGAGGAACTACCGGCGATCGTCACATGGCTCGTGAAGGACGTGATGGCGCCTTCGGCCACCGTGCCGCGCAGCACGTGCGTGGCACTCCCGGCGCCGCGGATCGGGTGCTCCTTCCACCGCTGGGTGAGCTGCGGGACCTTGGGCTCGAAGGCCCACCCGTGGCGCTGTGCCCACTGCGTGAGCGCGGCCGAGCGTTGCCGCCACTGCCGTACTCCGAGGAGCGCGCCGACGACGACGACGAGGACGAGGGCCGCAGCGACGACGTAACCGAGAATGTCTGTCAGTTCCATCGGGACCACCCTAGCCGCGGTTGGGCGCGATGATGGATGCGAGGAGAACCGCACCGGACCAGCCGTCCGGGGCCGGGATGCGAGGAGAATGGACGAGGTGAACGTGCTGCGACGCGATTCGCGCCGGACCAGGGGAGTGCTGGCCGCCTGTGCCGTGGCGTTCGCGCTGAGCGCGTGCTCGGGACCAACTCTCCCCAACACGGTGGTGGCCGGAACCACGGCGACGGTCGGGTGGTCCGGTGGGTTGGTGAGCACGAACGCAGCGATCGGTGGCGCGACCTCGGGCGATCTGGATGTGGCGGCGATGACCCGCTCACAGTTCGCCGAGCTTGTCGACGGGGTCCCGGTGATCGACGAGAGCTTCGGCTCCGTCGAGATCGTGGACCCGGAAGGGTTCACCGTTCGCTACGACCTCGCCGAGCCCGAGTGGTCCGACGGGATCCCCGTGGATGCGGCCGACCTGCTGCTCGCCTGGGCCGCCGGGTCGAATGCGATGCTTCCCGACGACGTCGACCCTGGTGACCTGACCGAGGACGAGGACGAGGACAGTGACGGGGGTGACGCGAGGGCCAGCGCGAATGTCCCGTGGTTCGACTCAGTGCCCACGGGTCTGACCGAGGCGCAGGATCTTCCTGCCTATGACGAGTTCGAACGGGCTATCGAGGTCACCTACCCCGACCCCGTGGTGGATTGGCAGACCGCGTTGGACGTCGCCGTTCCTGCTCACGTGGTCGGGGCGCTCGCGTTCGGTCTGACGGACCCGATGGAGGCGAAGCAGGCGATCATCGACGCCATCGTCGAGGAGGACACCAGCCGGCTCACCACGATCGCACGCGTGTGGAACGATGGATTCACTCTCGGCGACGGTGATGGCAGTTCCATCCCGGAGGAGTTGCTGCTCTCGAGCGGGCCGTACCGGGTGGAAGCAGTCGATCAGGCGCGCCTCGATGCACAGCACGTCACCCTCATCGTCAACACCCGATACACGGGCACACCCACGCCCGAGTACGAGCGGATCGAGCTGACACCGGCGCCGACCTCGGACCCCCTGACCTACGTCGGGGAGACGCTCGACGTCGTCCAGGTACCCCCCACTGCACCGAACCGTGAGACCACCCGCGAGATGGAGCGGCTCGACTACACCGTGGCCACCAGCCACACCGGCGAGCTCTGGGCGCTGGTACTGCGCAGCGACCGTGGAGAGTTCTCCTGGCAGAGCGCCAGAGAGGCATTCCTCGGCGCCGTGCCCGTGCGAGATGTCGCTGAAGCGGGTGCGGGGCCCTGGGCTGGACTTCACGAGATCACCGACGTCGTGCTCTTTCCGCCGGGCACCGACGGCCACCAGATCGTCGGTGAGGATCTGGACCCGGAATCGCGCTTCGAGCACTCCGAGGAGGACGCGATCGCGGAGCGTGAAACTGCCGGGATCGAGTCCGGCACACGCATCTGCGTGCTCTACGACGCTGGTGAACGGTATGCGGTCGATGCCTTCCACGAGCTTCGCAGCAGTGTCGAACCCACGGGCTGGGACGTGCGCGACTGTGGCAGCGAGGACCTCGAGGCGAGCCTTCAGGACGACGGATGGGACGCCGTCCTGACTCGTATCCCCATACCTGAGGGTACGGACGAGATCAGTGCGCAGTGGGGCAGCGGCGGCCCGGCGAACCTCAGTGGCACTGCCGACGAGGCGCGGGACGCCCTGATCGACGAACTCGCGCACACCGCGGATCGCTACGAAGCTCGCGACATTCGAGTGCAGATCGAGGCCTCCATCATCGACGAATCGATCATCGTGCCATTGACCATGGACATCGCCGTCACCGTCTCGGATCGCGATATCGCGGTTCCTGTGCCACGCGGCGGCGCGAGAGCACCCCTCATGTCGGGGGTCGTGGAGTGGCATCTCGCCGATTGATGCGCAGTTGTCCTGCGGCAGCCCCATCCGCGGATTACTGTGGTTGTTCACAGGTTGTGCAGTCGGTGCCCGGGCAGGTGCGCTGGTTGGACGGCTATATAGCAGGGGAGTACCCACGTGGAAGAACAATTCGAGACGGAGCCCCGGGACCGGGCAGCGACGACCCGCGCCCGAATCCTCCAAGCGGCGCTCGACGTCTTTGCCGAGGAAGGTTTCGACGCGGGGCTGCGCGCCATCGCTGCCCGCGCCGGCGTGACGGCTGGGCTCATCACCCACTACTTCGGGTCCAAGACGCAATTACGCATCGAGTGTGACGACTTCATCATCGATCGTGTGGTCCAGGGACTCCCGGACCTGTTCGACATCGGCAAGATGGACGGGCCGTCAACCACCGACGCCGACGCCGTCATGCGGAGCATGCGCTACAGCATGCGCGGGCTGACGGAGGGTGGGCCGCTCGCTGACCGGATCCTCGCGGTCACGATCGAGCACGTCCTGGCGACGATCAAGATCGGCCTGGCGAAGGGGGTGGTCGAACCGAGCGAGGACGAAAGCGAGCGAGCGCGCGTGGTGGTGCGCTACAGCGTCGGCGCGGCGATGCTGGACTTCGCCCTCGACCCGCCGGACAGTCCGGAAGCGGTCAAAGATGGACTCGCACATTACTGGCGCAACGTCGTCCTGCCGATGATCCGGGTGACCGGTGGGCGGCACTTCGTCAGCTCCCCTGATCATGGAGGGGTGCTGGGCCGATCGGCCTTCGAGGCACCCAGGATTCAACCGGGGAGCCAGTCCGAGCCGGCGTGATGTCGTGAACGCGGTGGCTCGTGGGCAGCGGGAGGCCGTCAGAACCCGGTCACCCAGATCGCTGCCAGGATCAGCGACCATCCGGCCGTGGCAACGCTGCTGATCACCAGCCCAGCGGTCGCCACGCCGATGCCCCCGACGTTCGTGCGGCGGATGTGCCGCAGCGCGAGCACGCCGCAGATGATCCCTGCCACGGCCGGTGCGTAGAAGAGCACGCCGAGGCAGCCCAGCAGCAGCGCGGCGATCGCCAGACCGGACGTCCCGGGCGGTGAGGCCGAGTAGCCAGGGCCGGCGAACGTGCGCGCCGGATCAGGCATCGGCAGCGTGTAGGAGTTCACGAACGGCGACTGCTCGTGACCGGAGGCCATGGTCATTCCTCAGATGAGGCGGACTCGTCGGTGGGCTCCGCCGTCGACAGGGGCGTGCACCCCTGCGGCGCTGGGATCTCGAGATCGGGATCGATGTCGATCTCATCCGCCGAGCGCAGTGCCTCGTATGTCGCGCCGAGCACGATGTCGACCGTCTGGTCGGAACGGTCGTCGACGTCGATCACGGCGTCCGGGAAGAGCACGGCCGTGGTGAAGGCCGCCGCCAGACCATCCTGTCCGCTGATGATGCGGGCCGTGCCCGCGAACGGGGAGGACGCGTTCGCCGTCCTGCTGACCGCGATGCCGCGTTCGCCCAGTTCTCCTGACGTCCTTGCTGCAAGCCCTGACTCGCTGGTGCCGTTGAGCACGTTGGCCGAGATCTCGCCCAGCGGGACGTAGGTGGCATCGGCGGGCGGGCACGGACCGGCGTCAGCGGTCTCCGTCGGTTCCGGGGAGCTGATCGCCACGTTGAACGGCGACGGGAGGACGCCCACCCACACGGCACCGGCACCCAGGCCGATCAGCAGCATCACGAGGATGAGCGTGCCGAAGATGACCGTCTGGCGCTGCTGCAGGTGGCGCCGTCGGGCCGCTCGAGCCTTGGCTGGGGTGGTCACGGTTACGAACCTAACGCACAATCGGCCGCTGCCGGTCGTGGCAGTGGCTGGTCAATGCCGACCGGTGCTGGTCGGCGCTCTCACAACTCGAGGACTCGTGCGTGGAGCACATTGCGTTGCTGCAACGCCGTCCGGAGGGCGCGGTGGAGCCCGTCTTCGAGGTACAGGACACCGCGCCACTGCACGACATGGGCGAAGAGATCGCCGTAGAAGGTGGAGTCCTCGGCCAGCAGGCTGTGGAGATCGAGGGTCGCCTTGGTGGTGACCAGCTCGTCCAGGCGCACCTGCCGTGGTGGGATCGCGGCCCAGTCCTTGGGTGAATGATGGCCATGGTCCGGGTAGGGGCGGTCGTCGCCGACGGACTTGAAGATCACATCGACGATCCTAGGTGAGGAGATGGTGCAAGGGCCTCCACCTGAAGTCGGATCTCGAGGGCCGGAATGAACCCAGGCGGAACAGGGCACAGGGGAGCGGACCGAGGCGGAACGGACCCAGGTGGAACGGACCCAGGCGGAGCCGGCCGGCCCCGATCGCGCCCGCGACGGGAGCCGTTGGAATCCCCTTCGCGCGTTCGAATCCCGGTGCGGGTAGTTGTGTGTGGCTTCCGACGCGGGTACGGGATTCGAATGGGTTGGCTCGGGCCCGGTGTGGGCGGAAGTTGGGGCGGAGGATGGGGGAGCCGTCGTCGCTCGTCCCTCGCTCCTCCTCCCGAATCCCGCAGCGTCCGATACGCCTCAGAGCCCCCAGTCGAAAAGCGTGACTGAGGGCTCTGAGCCGTGGCGGAGGATGGGGGATTCGAACCCCCGAGGGCTTGCACCCAACACGCTTTCCAAGCGTGCGCCATAGGCCACTAGGCGAATCCTCCAAGGCGACCTCCAGGGTAGCGGGTCGGCAGCGGCAAGACGAACTCACGTGGTGTGACGGATGACACCGGGGTCGGAGCGAGCGGGCGACGGCGCAGCCCACATTCGTTGTCCGGCACCGGCGCACGGGCGGTACAGTGGAACCAGACCCCTCGTGCGGCGTCATCTCACTGAACTCCCCCAGGGCCGGAAGGCAGCAAGGGCAGGTGGGCTCTGGCGGGTGTGCGGGGGGTCCTTTACACGTCCCGACGGCAATGGTGCTTCCCGGTCAGTGCCTTCGCCCGAGCTTCGACCCTTGTGGTGTTGATCTGACCTGCCGCGTGAGTCGGATCAACACCACAAGGTGCTCCGGGGCGCCGCCGCCCCCGATGCATCCGCAGATCGGTGGGATCCGGGCACCAGGACCCCGATCGGGGCCCACCTGCCGGATCGGCTGGACGCGATGTCGGTAGTGCGGCCTATTGTGAGTCGGGTGAGCACTGCGTTGTACCGCCGGTACCGGCCCGAGACGTTCGCTGACGTGATCGGTCAAGAACACGTCACCGAACCGCTGATGGCTGCGTTGGGCTCGGGCCGGATCAACCATGCCTACCTGTTCTCCGGTCCCCGCGGCTGCGGGAAGACCACGTCGGCGCGGATCCTGGCGCGATGCCTGAACTGCGCCGAGGGCCCGACGGCGACGCCGTGCGGTCGCTGTGACAGCTGCCTGGAACTCGCCCGCGGCGGATCGGGATCGCTGGACGTGGTGGAGATGGACGCGGCATCACACGGTGGTGTCGACGACGCCCGCGAACTGCGGGAGCGAGCCGCGTTCGCCCCGGCGCGCGACCGTTTCAAGGTGTTCATCATCGACGAGGCGCACATGGTGACCCCGCAGGGGTTCAACGCGCTGCTGAAGCTGGTGGAGGAACCGCCACCGCACGTGAAGTTCGTCTTCGCCACCACCGAGCCCGAGAAGGTCATCGGGACCATCCGTTCGCGCACCCACCACTACCCCTTCCGACTGGTGCCCCCGGACCGGCTCACCGACTACCTGCAGAGCCTGGCCACCGCCGAGGATGTACGGATCGACTCCGGCGTGCTGCCACTGGTGGTGCGCGCCGGTGGCGGATCGGTACGCGACTCCCTCTCGGTGCTGGATCAGCTCATCGCCGGCGCGTCCGAGGGAGTGGTCGGGTACGAACGAGCCGTCGCGCTGCTGGGATTCACACACGGCACCCTTCTCGACGACACGATCGACGCATTGGCGGCGCGCGACGGCGGGAGTCTGTTCCGCGTGGTCGACCGTGTCATCGGATCCGGGCATGCGCCGCGCCGCTTCGTGGAGGACCTGCTCGAGCGGCTCCGTGACCTCATCGTGGTCCGCGCCGCAGGCGAGCACGCCGGCTCGGTGCTACGGGCGGTGCCCCAGGACCAGCTCAGCCGGATGGAGGCTCAGGCCGGCCACTTCGGCGCCCATGCGCTTTCCCGTAGTGCCGACCTGGTCAACGAGGCGCTCACGGAGATGACCGGGGCCACGTCCCCGCAGTTGCAGCTGGAGCTGCTCTGCGCACGATTGCTGCTCCCGGCCGCCGACGACGGAGTCGAGGGTTTCGGGGCCAGGCTCGACCGGGTGGAGGGTGCCCTCGCCGGAGGAGGGCCTGTGCCGGCTGCCGTCGGCACGGCACCTGCCCAGCAGTCGCCCCGGGCCGTAGTCACGCCGGAACCTGCGGTGCGGCAGCCTGTGGACGAGCCTGCGTCCGCGCCCCGACAGCCCTCCCCTGAGCAGTCGCAATCGCCCCAGACGACGGAGCCTGCTCGGAGGCCGGAGCCTGCTCAGACGCCGGAGCCCGCCTCGCATGACTCGGCATCGGCTCCGGAGCAACCCGCCGACCTCGCACAGAGTGAGGCAGCAGAGCCGCCTGTGCCGCAGCCGGTTGAGGAAGCCACGCCGCACACGGCCCCCGACGAGCGACCGACTGGGCCCGCCGACCCGACACCAGGTCCCGCAGGGCAGCCCGCCCCCGAGTCGGCCGCCCCTGACACTGCGCCATCGATGCCACCGACCGCCCCGGCGACGAGCCCGTCAACCGAGGACGGCGCGCCCACCGCTGCAGCCGAGACCACCGGGATGACTGCCGACCAGGTCCGGCGCCGGTGGCCGGAGGTCCTCGAGACGCTCGCCCGCCTCAAACGCATCACGTGGGCACTGATCTCCCAAGATGCGCAGGTCGTCAACCTGACCGCGACCACATTGACGCTCGGCTTCTCCACTCCTGGACTTGCCTCGACCTTCCGCAACGGACCGCACGCCGACTTCGTGGCACGTTCATTGCAGGAGACGCTCGGTCTCGGAGTGCGAATCGACTCGGTGGTGGCCGACGGGTCGGCCCCTCCTGCTCACGGCTCGGCCTCTCCGTCTCCCGCACCGGCACCCCCACTCGCTTCGAGCGACTGGGGTTCCCCCGCACCCGGGGGCACGACACCAGTGCAGCCGACGACCGGCCCATCGTCCAGCCAGCCGGCCACCCAGCACGCGTCGTCGCCCGCGGCGCCCCCGTGGGAGCAACGGGACCGGGAATCACACTCCGGCCCGCGTGCGTCCTCCGATGACGGCGACACTTCCGATGCGGAGGCTGACCCAGCCGCCCCCGGCGTCACGGCTCGAGCAGCGCCCGACCAGGATGCTGCGCCCTCGACGGATGCTGCGCGATCGAGGGACGCTGCGCCGTCGGTCGCCCCGGCCCCGGCACCAGCCGACGACTGGCCCGATCTGCCGCCGGCCCCTACTGACTGGGATCAGGAACCCCCGCCGGCGGACGAGCCGCCGGCGCCCGATCCCGGTGCGTCGGTGGACGCAGAACCCCCCGCCAGTGCGCCGGGAACCTCCTCCGCCCGGGACCAGGCGTTCGCCGCGGCACGGCAGGCGAGGACCGCACCCGCGCCGAGGGCGGCGCAGGCGGGTGAGCCGCCTCACGGAACGCAAGCTCCGTCGTCGGCCTTCGACGACGACGCCCCGAGCCCGGACGACCCGGACATCGAGTCCACCGGACTCGTCGGTGCCCCGCTCGTCGCACGCCTGCTCGGCGGTACTGTCATCGACGAGATCGTCGACCACCCGGACGGGAGTGACCAGTGAGCGCGTACGACGGCGTGGTCCAAGAGTTGATCGACGAGCTCGGTCAGCTCCCCGGCGTCGGCCCCAAGAGCGCTCAACGCATCGCCTTCCACATCCTGTCCGCCGATACCGAACGCGTGCATCGACTCGCCACCGCGCTGACCGAGGTGAAGGCCCGGGTACGGTTCTGTGAGATCTGCGGCAACGTCTCCGAAGAGGACCAGTGCCGCATCTGCCGCGACCCGCGCCGCGACGGCGGGTTGCTGTGTGTGGTGGAGGAGGCCAAGGACGTCGTCGCGATCGAACGCACCCGCGAGTTCCGCGGCCGCTATCACGTGCTCGGTGGCGCCATCAACCCCATCGACGGCGTCGGACCGGATGACCTGCGCATCCGTGAGTTGATGACCCGCCTCGCCGACGGGGAGGTCACCGAGGTCATCATCGCCACCGATCCCAATGTCGAGGGTGAGGCCACGGCCACCTACCTGACCCGCATGCTGCGCCCGATGGGCATCGTCGTCTCTAGGCTCGCCTCCGGATTGCCCGTGGGTGGAGACTTGGAGTACGCCGACGAGATCACCCTCGGGCGGGCGTTCGAAGGCCGAAGGAGCATCGATGTCTGAATCGCTGGAGCTGGACTCCGACCTGCAGGCCCTCGGCGGGGCCACCGCAGCGGTCGCGGAGCGCTACGTGGAGACCATTCGTCAGGTCGCTTCCGGAGCGAGTCCGGAAGCAGCGATCCCGCTGCTGCTGCTGGCTGTCTCCGACCTCACCGCAGCAGGCGCGCGCCTCGGGGCGATCGTCGACGTGGTCCCCGCGGCCCGGTTCGAACCCGACGACGGCCCCGACCCGGATGTCGAGCCGCTGCGGCACTCCCTGGTGAACCTGCTCGACGGCGTCGATGAGTACCACGAGGTGTCGGACCCACTTGTCAGCAGCGATGTCACCGACGGCAGTCTCAGCAACGACCTCACCGACATCGCCCAGGCGCTGCTCGTCGGTCTCAACCACCAGCGCGCCGGGAACCTCTCCGAGGCGCTGTGGTGGTGGCAGTTCTCCTACCTTTCCGACTGGGGCGAGCGTGCGGCCAGTGCCGGCCGGGTACTCCTCGGCCTCATCGCCCACCTCCGTCTTGATGTCGACCCCGACGTTGCCGGCGAAGCGGAGTTCGAGGCGTTGCACGCCGACGACTGACTCCGGCTCCGCTCGCGGGCCCGGCCGTGGTACTACTTCCTGGTGACCGACCTCGCCATGCTGGCTGATGCGACTCTCACTCTCCCCGGATCAGCCGGCCTGGAGATCACTGTCTGGGTGCTGACGCTGCTCGTGTTCGCCGGGCTCGCGGCCGGCTTCGTCGACGCTGTCGTCGGCGGCGGTGGGCTGATTCAGCTCCCCGCGCTGCTGCTCGTGCCGGGCATCAGCCCGGTCCAGGCTCTTGCGACCAACAAGGTCGGCTCGATCATGGGAACCTCCACGAGTTCGATCACCTACTACCGGCGCGTCCACCCGGATATGCGCACTGCCGCACCGATGGCGATCGCGGCATTGCTCGCGGCCGTCGGCGGAGCGGCACTGGCGGCCAACATCCCCGCCGAGGCGTTCAAGCCCATCATCATCGTGGTGCTGATCGCTGTCGCCGTGTACACGGTGGCCAGGCCGCAGGTCGGAGTCTCCACGGAACTGAGGTGGACCGGCAACCACCACTACGGCATGGCGATGCTCGTCGGGGCAGCCATCGGCGCCTACGACGGGCTGCTCGGGCCAGGGACCGGTAGCTTCCTGGTGATCAGCCTGGTCAGTGTGCTCGGGTACGCCTTCCTGCCCGCGACGGCGCTGGCGAAGATCGTGAACTTCGCCACGAATCTCGGCGCGCTCGCCTTCTTCGTCCCGCACGGTGCGGTGCTGTGGGGGATCGGCCTCGCGATCGGCACGGCGAACATGCTGGGTGCCTACATCGGTGCCCGCACCGCAGTGGCACGAGGGAGCCGATTCATCCGGATCGCGTTCGTCGTCGTGGTGGCCGTGCTGATCGTCAAGCTCGGGTGGGATGTCGCGCACGGGCGATGACCGCCGTCAGGGCCCGCGTCACCCTCCTGGAGGGCCCGGGTGAGGTTTCGGGATCCGGACGACCCCGGGTCCAGCACCCGGGACGCAGGTACCATGAACCGTTTGATATTGGCCATTCGATCCCAACCCCCCGGAGCGCCCAGTGGCACTCATCGTCCAGAAGTTCGGTGGTTCATCCGTCGCGGATGCCGAGAGCATCAAGCGCGTCGCGAGACGGATCGTCGAGACGAAACAGGCAGGGAACGACGTGGCTGTCGTCGTCTCTGCCATGGGAGACACGACCGACGAGCTGCTCGACCTGGCTTCACAGATCACGTCCGCTCCGCCATCGCGCGAGATGGACATCCTGCTCACCGCCGGTGAGCGGATCTCGATGGCACTGCTCGCGATGGCGATCCACGAGCTCGGCGTCGATGCGCAGGCTTTCACCGGTCAGCAGGCCGGGATGATCACCGACACCGCCTACGGCAACGCCCGCATCGTCGACGTCAGCCCTGACCGCATTCAGGAGACGCTCAGCGGCGGAGGTGTGGCCATCGTGGCCGGCTTCCAGGGCGTCACCGAGAACACCAACGACGTCACGACTCTCGGCCGTGGTGGCTCGGACACCACCGCGGTGGCGCTCGCGGCCGCGCTGAACGCCTCGGTCTGCGAGATCTTCACCGATGTGGACGGACTGTTCACCGCCGATCCGCGCATCGTGCCCAGTGCGCAGCGGATCGACCGCATCAGCATGGAGGAGACGCTCGAGATGGCTGCGCACGGTGCGAAGATCCTGCACCTGCGCGCCGTGGAGTACGCCCGCCGCTACGGTGTGCCGATCCACGTCCGCTCCTCGTTCTCCCAGCACAACGGGACGCTCGTCACCGACCAGGAAGAAGAAGGATCCATGGAACAACCGCTCATCTCCGGCGTCGCGCATGACCGCTCGCAGGCGAAGATCACGGTGATCGGGGTGCCGGACGTTCTCGGGAGCGCCGCCCAGCTGTTCGAGGCCGTCGCCGCGGCCGGCGTGAACATCGACATGATCGTTCAGAACGTCTCCGCCCATCACTCCGGTGTCACCGACATTTCCTTCACGCTCCCGCACGAGCAGGGTGAGGCCGCACGCGCGGCGCTGCAGGCGTTGGCTGCCGAGTACGGCTACCAGGAGATCCAGTACGACGAGGGCGTGGGCAAACTCTCCCTCGTCGGTGCCGGGATGCGCTCGCACCCGGGGGTTTCCGCCCAGCTCTTCGGTGCGCTGCGCGATGCCGGGATCAATATCGAGATGATCTCCACCTCGGAGATCCGCATCTCGGTGGTGACCCGCAGCGAAGACCTGGACGAGGCCGTGCGCGCCGTGCACAGTGCGTTCGGACTGGATGCCGACAAGGTCGAAGCCGTGGTCTACGGCGGGACGGGGCGCTGAGATGGGTGTGAACGTTGCCGTCGTCGGCGCTACCGGGCAGGTCGGTGCGGTCATGCGCCGCCTGCTCGACGAGCGCGACTTCCCGCTCGACTCGCTCCGGTTCTTCGCCTCTGCCCGCTCGGCAGGCACCACCCTGGAGTGGCGCGGCCAGCAGATCGAGGTCGAGGACACCGCGACCGCCGACCTGAGTGGGATCGACATCGCCCTGTTCTCGGCGGGCGGGTCCACCTCCAAGGCGCAGGCTCCGCGCTTCGCCGAGGCGGGCGCCGTCGTCGTGGACAACTCCTCCGCATGGCGGATGGACCCGGACGTGCCGCTGGTGGTCTCGGAGGTGAACCCGGAGGCGATCGACCAGGCGCCCAAGGGCATCATCGCCAACCCGAACTGCACCACCATGGCCGCCATGCCCGCGCTGAAGGTGCTGCACGAGGCGGCCGGCTTGCAGCGGTTGATCGTCTCCACCTATCAGGCGGTCTCCGGCAGTGGCCTCGCCGGGGTGGACGAGCTCGACAGCCAGGTGCGCGGGACCGTGGACCAGCACATCGCCGGACTCACCCATGACGGCTCCGCCGTCACGTTCCCCGACCCGGTCAAGTACATCGCCCCGATCGCCTACAACGTGGTCGCCCTCGCCGGCAGCCTCGTCGACGACGGCTCGGGGGAGACCGACGAGGATCAGAAGCTGCGCAACGAGTCCCGCAAGATCCTCGGCCTGCCCGAGCTGCTCGTCTCCGGCACCTGCGTGCGGGTGCCGGTGTTCACCGGTCATTCCCTCTCGGTCAATGCCGAGTTCGAGCGCCCGCTGAGCCCCCAGCAGGCTGAGAAGCTGCTCGCCGAGGCGCCCGGTGTGCGCCTGGCGGATGTCCCGACGCCGTTGCTCGCCGCGGGTCAGGACCCCACCTTCGTGGGTCGTCTCCGGCAGGACCCGGGAGTTCCGGACGGGCGCGGGCTCGCGCTGTTCATCGCGGGGGACAACCTGCGCAAGGGCGCAGCGTTGAACGCGATCCAGGTGGCCGAGCTGGTGGCTGCCAAGCAGACCGCTTCCGCCTGAGTACGCGTGGAACCGCCCGCATCACCGCGGGAGAACGCTCGTCGATCGTGCCGCTGACAGCGGCACGATCGACGAGCGTTGTGCGTTGCGCTCCATCAGCCAGTGGAGTCCAGGTTCCGGTCTAGCCGTCGAGGCATCGCAGTTCGACGGGTTCCAGTGCTCGTGCGGCTCCGGCCTCACGGGTTCGATTCTCTCTCGCTCACGGTTCGCGCCGGATCGAGCAGGCGGCGCATTCCGGTGTTGAAAACCATCGGGTCGGGCATGATGCCTCCCGCCAGCTGGATCAGACCGGCGCCCTGATCCAGTGCGGCCAGTAGCGTGCCGACATCCGAGACGGCAAGCGTCTCGTCCTCGGCGCGAGCCTTCTCGGCGATCGCGTTGTAGTAGGTGAGAACTGCCGCGAGACGTTGATGTAACTGTGGCGCAATCGTCTCGTCTCGGGCTGCGCTGGCGATGAACTCCAGCGTTGCCAGTGCGAAGCCCTGTGTTGCCCCTGGTGGGTAGCCCTCTCGCTCCGCAAGGTCTCGCCCGGTCGAGGCCGGGTTGGACATCTGCTCGAACGGATCTGCCAGGTCCGCTTCCGCGAGTTCGAGATTGCGATCCATGACGGCCAGGAACAAGGCGGACTTCCCGTCGAAGTTCGAGTACACGGCGCCCTTCGAGAAGCCGGCCTCGCGCGCGATCCGGTCCAGGCTCGCGGCGTGATAGCCATCCTCGGCGAACACGCTGCGCGCCGCGAAGATCAGTGCCTCGCGCGTCTGCCGCTGTCGATCCCGGCGGGAGAGAGGGTCGGGAAGCTCACTCATGTCTCCAGGGTAGAGCGATCTGAGCCTGTTGACGTACTGTCGGTATCCGAATACCGTCGGTATATGCATACCGACGGTATTCGAACTGGTGCGAACACCGATGTTCTACGCATCGCCGGCCTGACCCGGCGCTACGGGCGCGTCGTCGCCAACGACGACATCTCGCTCCGCGTCCGTGCCGGGGAAGTCGTCGGGCTGTTGGGCCACAACGGTGCGGGAAAGACCACGCTGGTTTCCCAGGTGGTCGGTCTGCTGAAACCGGACGCCGGCGAGATCCGGGTGGGAAGCGCCGACGCCGTGCAGAATCCGGGCGCCGCACGTCGGCACGTGGCTCTTCAGCCGCAGGCGCACACGCCCATCGACGGACTCACTCCGCGCGCGGCGATCGAGATCGCGGGCCGCTTGCGCGGGCTTTCGTCCCGCGATGCTCGTGCTGTTGCCGTCGAGCTGGCCGAGGAGCTCGACATCGGCCCCTGGCTGGACCAGCGCGCCCTGCCCGAGGGTGGTGGCCTCTCGGGTGGGATCCGGCGGTTGGCGGGTTTCGCTATGGCCGTGGCGGCACCCACGCCACTGCTCATCCTGGATGAGCCCACCAATGACATCGACGCCTCCCGGCGCCGCTTGCTCTGGGACGCTGTGCGCCGCCGCGGCGATCGAGGCAGCGGAGTCCTGCTGGTCACCCACAACGTGGCCGAGGCCGAGCGGATTGTGGACGAACTGGTCATTCTCGATCGTGGCCGTCTCGTCGCCGACGGGTCACCGGCGCGTCTGCGGGGAACCCAGGACAGCGACCTGCGCCTGGAACTGCAGCTGCCGCCTGAGGGTGTGGACCCATCGGAGGACGGCCTGGGCCTGCCGGTACTGCGCCGCGTGCGAACTGGACGGCGCACCCTGCTGACCGTCGCAGCGAGCGAGGCCGCAGCTGCCGTTTCGTGGGCTACCGCCCACCATGCGCAGGGCCGGATCGAAGGCTTCTCGCTCGCACCGGCGACGCTCGAGGACGCCTACCTGGCCCTCACCGAGCCAGCTGCCCCTCATGCCACCCCAACCAGCGAGGAGGCAACCCATGTCTGAGTCCATCGCCACCCCAACGACGTCTCCCGGCCCGCCACTGGAGCCGATCGCTCCGGTCCAGGTGAGCCTGTGGACCAGCTTCCGTACCCTGATGCGCTGGTCGCTGGCATCGATCGGCGCGATGCTGCCGCTCATCGTCATCGTCCAGGCCATGCTGGCCGCCGGGGTCATTGTCGGATTCGGGTTCCTGATCCCCGGCATCACTGCGGAGAGCGCCCTCGTCCTGTCCTCCGGTACGCCGACGATTCTGCTACTGACCATCGGCCTTGTCATCGTTCCGCAGGGTGTCTCCCGCGCGAGGGCTTCGGGCGCGTTGGACTATCAGCGCGCACTCCCGGTATCGCGGCCACTGTTGCTGCTGGTCGACCTCGTGGTGTGGACGCTCATTGCGCTGCCCGGGGTGGCGATCGGGCTCCTCGTCGCGTGGCTGCGCTACGACCTGACCTTCTCCTTCGACTGGCCGCTGCTCATCCTCGCCTCGTTGCTGGTGACGACGATGGCGACCAGTGTGGGATACGCGATCGCTGTGACGTTGCCGGCGATGCTGGCTCAACTCGTCTCGCAGGTACTGGTGTTCCTCGTCCTGCTGTTCTCGCCGATCACTTTCCCGGCCAGTCAGCTACCGGACTGGTTCCAGGCGCTGCATGCGATCCTGCCCATCCAGCCCGCTGCGGATCTGATGCGGGCGGGGATCGCGTCCGATGCCTTCGCAGCGGACGGGCGGGATCTGCTGGTCCTGGCGCTCTGGACCGTGCTCGGTCTGCTGATCACCACCCGGGCCCTGGTGCGGCGGAAGTGAACCGACAGCCGGAGCCTATCCTCGCCGGTCGCGCCTCAGAGTGACTGGCAGCCCGAGCGGGTCGGCGCGCACGAGCGCGACCGCTCGCTGCAGCGCGCCCGTGCGTACGACGTCCGCCCCGAGCGTGGAAGCGGTGATCGTGGGGTGCGGCGGATGGGTGTACTCCCGCAGCAGTTCCGTTGCCTGGGCGACGACCGGCTCGGCCGCGGGTGCGATGGCGCCAGCGACGATGACCCTCTCCAGGTCCAGCATCGTCGCTATCACTGCGCACACGCGGGCCAGGCGGTCAGCCAGCCGGGCCACGATGTCGGTGGCGAGGGGGTCGCCATTGAGGGCGGCGGCGAACACATGCTCGGCGTCCGGGCCGGTCGTGCCTGCGCGCAGCAGCGCTGAGCCGGGTGGGACGGTCTTGTTCATGATCGCCTCGTGCGCCATCTCCCGGGCTGCGTAGCCCACCCAGGCCTTCCGGCCCCCCGACACCAGCCACGAGGTCGAGCAGACGAAGCTCACCCGCTCCTCCGGACCGCCCCCGTAGCAGCGTGCCGTCGACGATCAGGCCGGATCCGAACCGCTCACCGGAGAGCAGCACCCCGAAGGACTGCAGGCCCGTGCCTCCACCGACGGCACCTTCGGCGACTGCGGCGAGGTTGGCGTCGTTCTCGACCTCCACGATGCGTGCCTGCTCCGAGAGCGCGTCGGTGAGCCCGGGATTCATCCGCTCCCAGAACTCGTGGCCGCGGGGGGAGGTGCCGGCAGCGTCGGTGGGTGCAGGGACGCCGGCAACGATCGCCAGTACCTCCTCGCGCGCGACCCCGGCGTCCGTCAGCGCCCGTTCGAGTACCGCCAGCACGGTCTCGCGGCGTAGCGCCGGATTGGTGTCCTCCTCGCCCAGGCTGGCCTCGGCCGCGCCGCGTGGGCTGCCGCCGAGATCGGCGACCGTCGCGGCGATCCGGTGCCACCCGGCGTCCACACCGACGACGTACCCGGCCTCAGCCGCGAATGCGTAGCGGCGTGCAGGGCGTCCCTTCTGGTAGGTGCCGGCAGACCGGGCGTCCGCGAGCTCGGTGATCCACCCGCGCTGCACCAGTTCGTCGCACATTCCCAGCACGGTCGACCGGGTCAGGCCGGTCGTGGCGATGACGTCACTGGCAGTGAACGGGGCACCGTCCCAGACAGTTCTCAGCACCATGGCCGCGTTGCTCCGCCGCAGGTCCTGCGGAGAGGTCACGACGGCGCTCGAGGTCACCCCTTGACTCTAACGGAGATCGGCGCCATGATTCAGGCATTAAATCTTGCCAGTAGATTTAATTGGAGAATCAACATCGGGTGACCTCACACCCGATGCCGTCCTAGGGAGACAATGACGTGCTTACCTCACAGTCATCGGCGCCATCGGAGCCCACCAGGAGAGCGTTCCTGGCCGGTGCCGGGATCGCCGGTGCGGGGCTCGCTCTGAGCGGATGCACCGCAGGACCAGGAACCGACGAGATCACCTTCTACCAGTCCAAACCCGAGGTCATCGGCTACTTCAGCGACCTCGTCGAGCGGTTCAGCACCGACCGTCCCGCGGTCCGCGTGAGCCACGATTCCACCTCGAACCTCTCCGGCGGATTCGTGCGCAGCTCACCGCCGGACCTCGGGTGCCTGAACTACAACTTCGAAGTCGCACGGTTCGTCGACCGGGGTGCGCTCACCGACCTGAGTGACCTGCCGGCGGCCCAGCGGATCAACCCCGATCTGCAGCCACTGATCGAGCTCACTGCGAACTATCCGGGTCGCACGAGCGTGCTGCCCTACTCGCTGATGATGGCCTCGGTGCTCTACAACCGGGAGATCTTCGCCGAGCACGATCTCGACGTCCCGACCACCTGGCCGGAACTGATCGAGGTCTGCGACACGCTGGCCGACGCCGGCATCACGCCGATCTACTCCACCTTCGCCGATCCCTGGACCGTGGGTCAGGGCCTGTTCGACTACAGCGTCGGGGGCATGGTCGATGTCACCGACTTCTTCACCCGGCTTCGCCAGCAGGGTACCGACGTCGGGCCGGACTCGCCCGTCTCGTTCCAGAAGGACTTCGCCGAACCCGTCCAGCGGATGCTCACCTTGGCCGCCTACTCCAACGACGACGCCACCAGCCGCGGCTACGGGGACGGCAATCTGGCTTTCGCGGGTGGCCAGGCGGCCATGTACCTGCAGGGGCCGTGGGCACTGACCGAGATCGCCAAGTTGGACGAGACGGTGGATGTCGGTGCGTTCCCGCTGCCGATGACCGACAGCGCTGACGACCTGCGCGTGCGGGTCAATGTCGACCTCGCGCTGTGGATCCCCGAGATGTCCTCCCAGCAGGATGAGGCACGTGAGCTGCTGACCTACCTGATGCAGCCGGAGGTCATCAACGCCTATAACGAGTTCGCCAACGGCTTCGGCGTCACCACCGACGCGCCCGATGTCTCCAACCCGACCCTGCAGGAGCTCCAGCCGTTCTACGACGACGCCGCGTTCTACCTCGGCGCCACCCAGCTCATCCCGCAGTCGATACCCGTGCACAACTACGCCCAGGCACTGGTGACCGGTTCGGACCCCGACCAGATCCTGCGCACGCTCGATGCCGACTGGGCCCGGCTCGCCTTCCGCTCCTGACTCCCGTTTCCTGACCTCTGAGAGGACTGCCATGGCAACCTCACTCACCAGCCGCAAGGTCGCGGCTGCTGACGCAGCGTCCGTACCACCCCGGCGTAGCCGTGTGGACACCACCTTCTACCTGTTCCTGATCCCGTCACTGGTGTTGTTCACCCTCGTCATCACCCTGCCGGCGGTGATGGGGATCTTCTACAGCTTCACCGACTCCATCGGCTTCGGTGAGTTCGAGTTCGTCGGCTTTATCAACTACATCGTGATGTTCTCCGACCCGGCGATCCTGGGGTCTTACGCGTTCACGATCGGATTCTCGTTGGTCACCGTGCTGGTGGTGAACGCGGCCGCCTTCTTGCTGGCGATCGGCCTGACGTCGAAGATCCGCGCCAAGACGGCCCTGCGCACGGTCTTCGTGATGCCGATGGTGGTGTCCGGCATCATCATCGCGTTCGTCTTCAACTTCCTCTTCTCCAACTCCTTGCCCCGGCTCGGTGCCGCGCTCGGATCGGACCTGCTCTCGCAGAGCATCCTCGCCAATCCGGACCTGGCATGGACGGCGATCGTGTTCGTGACCGCCTGGCAGGCGATCCCGGCCACGATGCTCATCTACATCGCGGGGATCGTCGCGATACCGGGGGAGGTGTACGAGGCGGCTTCACTGGACGGTGCCTCACCGGCCCGACAGCTGGTATCCATCACGCTTCCGCTCGTGGCCGGCTACGTGCTGATCAACATGGTGCTGGGGTTCAAGAACTACTTGAACGCCTACGACATCATCGTCGGTCTCACCGACGGCGGACCGGGCACGGCCACGCGCAGCGTGGCCATGACGATCTTCTCGGGCTTCACCGGTGGTGACTACGCCTACCAGATGGCCAACGCCGTCATCTTCTTCCTCATCGCCGTCGCACTGGCGATGCTCCAGCTACGTCTGACCCGCGGAAAGGTGTCGGTCTGATGTCAACGAACACTGTCTCAACGAGCGCTGTGCCAACGAGCACCGGCCGCCCTCCAGTGCGCGCCGATCGGCGTGATCGCGCCAACATTCCCGTCACCATCATCCTCGCGGTGGCGTCGCTCGCCGTGCTCGTACCGCTGCTGGTGACCGTCTCGATGGCTCTGAAGTCGACCGCCCAGGCTGTCGACGGGAACGCGTTCTCGCTGCCCGATCCCGTCAGTGCCGCCGGGGTGGTCGAGGCCTGGGTGATGACCAACTTTCCACGGGGCTTCGTGGTCTCGCTGTTCGTGTCCACGGTCACCGTCGGTGGCGTCATCGTGTTGAGCGCGATGGCCTCCTATGCGATCTCCCGCAACTGGGAGCGCCGCCTGTTCCGGTACTCCTTCTTCTATCTGCTGGGCGCCATGTTCCTGCCGTTCCCGGTGCTGGCGCTCTCCCAGGTCAAACTCACCGGCATGGTCGGTCTCGATAATCCGGCCGGCGTGGCGTTGTTGCACGTGATGTTCCAGCTCTCGTTCAGCACCCTGCTGTTCACGGCCTTCCTCAGGTCGATCCCGGAGGAGCTGGAGGAGAGTGCCCGGCTGGACGGCGCCACCACTCGCCAGGCATTCTGGAGGCTCGTCTTCCCGCTCCTGGCGCCGATGAGCGCGACCGTCGGAATCCTCGCCTTCCTGCACTCCTGGAACGACTTCATGATGCCGTCGCTGATCACGTCCGACCCGGCGTGGCAGACGCTCCCCGTGCTGCAGAGCATTTTCCAGACGCAGTTCAGCAACAACTACAACGTGGCGTTCGCCTCCTACATGATGTCCATGGCCCCTGCGATCGTGGTGTACCTGTTCACGCAGCGGTGGGTCATGTCCGGCGTGACCCAGGGTGCGATCAAATAGTTGCCAGCAGCCGCTCACAGACCCTCGTGCTCGCGGCCTTCCCCAGCTCGACGAGACAACCAGAAAGAAGAGCTACACCCCATGCCTCACTCCCTGGCCAGCGAACCCCGCGCCGAGGTTCTCGCTTCAGATCCCACCTGGTGGCGGCAGGCCGCCGTCTACCAGATCTACCCGCGTGCGTTCGCCGATTCCGACGGCAGCGGCCTGGGTGACCTGCGGGGGATCACCGAGAAGGTCGGTTACCTCAGCGCCCTGGGGATCGACGCCGTCTGGCTCAGCCCGTTCTACCCCTCGGCCCTGGCCGACGGTGGCTATGACGTCGACGACTACCGCGACGTCGACCCCAAGCTGGGGACGTTGGCTGACTTCGACGACATGGTCGCCGCCCTCCACAGCGCCGGGATCCGGCTGATCGTGGACCTCGTGCCGAACCACACCTCGGACCGGCACGAGTGGTTCCAGGCCGCCCTCGCGGCCCCGAAGGGCTCACCTGAGCGTGACAGGTACATCTTCCGGGACGGCAAGGGCCCCGACGGCGCAGAGCCACCCTCGGACTGGGGTTCCACTTTCGGTGGACCCGCCTGGCATCAGGTGGCCGACGGGCAGTGGTACCACCACTTCTTCGCCAAGGAGCAGCCGGACCTGAACTGGGACAACCCCGACGTCCGGGCGGACTTCCTGCACACGCTGCGGTTCTGGTCCGACCGCGGGGTGGACGGGTTCCGGGTGGACGTCGCGCACGGCCTGGCCAAAGATCTCCCGCTCGACCTGCCCAGCCAGAAGGCGCTCGATGCGATGCCCCAGGACGGGACCCACCCGATGTGGGACCGGGACGAGGTGCACGAGATCTACGCCGAATGGCGCGAGGTCTTCAACTCCTACGACCCGCCCCGTATCGCGGTCGCCGAAGCATGGGTGCCTGCGGATCGGCGCTGGCGCTACGCGAGCGAGCACGGGCTCGGGCAGGCCTTCAACTTCGACCTGCTCGAGGCGGATTTCGACGCCGCGCAGTTCCGGGAGATCATCACGTTCAACCTGGAGCTGGCCACCGAGTCAGGTTCGTCGACCACGTGGGTCTTCTCCAACCACGACGTCGTCCGTCACGCCACCCGGTACGGTTTGCCTCCCCGGAACGGGGACGAACGCAAGGCTGGGTCGGCGTGGTTGCTCAGCGGTGGCACCGAGCCGGTGCTGGATGCCGAACTCGGCCTGCGGCGTGCCCGCGCGGCCACGCTGCTGGAGCTCGCGTTGCCGGGTTCGGCGTACCTGTACCAGGGGGAGGAGCTCGGACTGCACGAGGTGGCCGACATTCCCGCCGACCAGCGCCAGGACCCGACGTTCTTCCGCACCGAGGGCGCCGAGATCGGCCGCGACGGCTGCCGCGTGCCCCTGCCCTGGGCAACAGAGGGAGTCTCGTTCGGCTTCGGGTCCGCCGAGCCCGATCTGCCGCAGCCGGAGTGGTTCGGAAAGTACTCGGTGCAGGCGCAGGATGGGGTGCCGGGCTCGACGCTCACGATGTACCGGGAGGCGCTCGCGCTGCGCCGGCAGTTGCAGACGGAGGAGAGCCTGGAGTGGCTCGAGACCGGCAACGAGCAGGTGCTGGCGTTCACCCGGCCGAACGGCTGGGTGAGCGTCACGAACTTCGGAACCTCCGCCGTCGAGCTTCCGGCGGGTGAGGTGCTGCTCACCAGCAGCCCCCTGACGGCGGACGGTCACCTCCCCGGGGCCACCACGGCCTGGCTGCGGCTGCGCTGATTCCCATCGGCACTCCCGCCCCACCGCCACTCCACTCGCCCTCACCCCAGGCCGCGAACGCTGAGTTGTTCGGCGTTCGCGGCCTGAACGCCGAACAACTCAGCGTTCGGCCACGGATGGGTTCGGGGGTGCAGGTGGGGTAGGGGGCAGCGGAGGTAGGCCCCGATGTTCGCTTGTCCACAGCCCCCTGGCCCGCTGGCGCGGCGACTCACGGATGACGCGACCATCGAGCGATGGTTCGAGCACCGACACCGGAACTCCTTCTTCTCGCCAGGCGACAAGAGGGACTGGTCAGCGCGCAGCAGTGCAAGGCACACGGGATCAGTGGGGATGTCCTCACCAGGCTCGTGCGATCGGGACAATGGCGGCGGGTCGTACGCGGTGTCTACGACACAGGTGTCATCGAGAACCCGGTGGACTGGGAGCACCGGCGGATGCGGCCGGTGTGGATCGGCGTCCTCGCAGGTGGCCCGCGGTCCGTCGCGGTCGGCCCGTGCGCCCTCGCCGTTCACGGCGCATGGGGTCTGCCGATCGACCTGCAACCGCAGATCTCGGCGCCGGGCGCTACGGATTCCCGGCCGGGTGAGCCCGTGAGGGTCCGCAGGTTTGAGTCCGACAGGATCCTGACCGTGCGTGGCATCCGCGTGATTCCACCCGAGCGTGCGCTCGCGCAGTCCGTGTGCGAGATGTTCCGGTCGACCGCGATCAGTGTGCTCGACTCCGCGCTCAACCGCGGTGTGCTCCGCCTCGATGGGCTCGACACCGTGCGCCGGCTGGTTCGGGGTCGACGCGGCGCCGCACGGACGCACGACTGGTGGCACCTGGTCGATCCACGTGCCGAGTCACCGATCGAGACGCGGGCCAGGCTGATCTTCTCCGATGCGGGCCTGCCACCCACCGCGCTTCAGGTTCCCGTGCTGGCTTCCGACGGGTCCACCATCGGATTCGCCGATATGGGCTGGCGTCGTCCGGACGGCGGGTGGGTTGCGGTGGAGATGGACGGCCGCGAGTTCCATGAGGCGCCCGGTGCTCTCCTGCATGACCGGCGACGGCAGAACGACATGCTTCTGTCCGGCACGACGATGCTGCGCTTCACTGGCAGCGATCTCAACCACCCGCCGCAGATGGTGTCGAAGCTGCGTCGCGCCCTCCTCGGGATCCCGTTGGCCGCCTGACACGGTGACGAACGCTGAGTTGTTCGGCGTTCGCGGCCTGAACGCCGAACAACTCAGCGTTCGGCCGAGGGTGGATGCATGTAGAATGCATGCATGGTTGCGATGCAGATTCGGGACGTCCCCGACGACGTACGTGATGCACTGGTCGAGCGAGCCCGCGAGTCTGGGCAGTCGCTCCAGGGTTTCCTGCTCAGCATGGTGGTCCGAGAGGCCAACTACACCCAGAACCGCGCCATCATTGCCGAGCTGGATTCGTGGACCACCGGCACAGGGGTCACGGGTGAGGACGTGCTCGCTGCGCTGGACACGGCACGGTCCGAGCGCTCGGGTGACGCCGGATGATCGTTCCGGATGCCTCGGCCGCTACGCTCCTGTTCACCGACCCAACCGCCGACTCGAGGGCTGCGTCGGCCCGGACGGTGCTAGCGGCAGACCCGGCATGGATCGTGCCGGAGCACTGGCACACCGAGGTGTTCAGTGCGATCCGCGGACTGTGGCTCGGTAAGAGGCTGGACGATGCCCACGCCGAACGTGCCGCCGCGACCCTTGCCCGAATGGTCGTCGGCGCTACCCCCACGGCCCCGCTCCTGCCGCGCATGTGGGAACTGCGCTCATCGCTGAGCGCGTATGACGCCGCCTACGTTGCCGCCGCGGAATCACACGCCTGCACCCTGGTCACTGCCGACGCCCGCATCGCCCGTTCCGGCGCCGCTCGCTGCGACATCCGCGTCATCGACTGACCACACGGCGGCCAGCACCCCGGCCCGTCACAGCCGGCCGAGCACGAACTCCAGCTCGGCCCGCATCTGCCGCACCCGTTCGTCATCGACCACCGATCCGTGCCCGGCGTCGTAGGTGTAGGTCTCGACTTCTCCGCCGTGGGAGCGGAGCATCGTCACGTAGTTCTCGATCTGCCGATAGGGGCAGCGCGGGTCGTTCGTGCCCGCGAGGATCAGCACCGGCGCGCGCACCTGGCCCACATAGGAGATCGGCGAGGCGTCGGAGTACGCCTGCGGCACATCGGCCGGGGAGCCGCCGAACAGCGAGCGGTCGAACGCCTGCAGCGCGTCCATCTCGTCCTCATAGGCGGCCACGTAATCGGCCACCGGCACGCCCGCCACCCCCAGGGCCCATCGGTCCGGCTGTGTGCCCAGTCCCAGCAGCGTCAGGTACCCACCCCAGGATGCCCCGGCAAGCACCGACCGCTCGGCGTCCACCACACCGGCCTGCACCAGCGCCTCGTGCACGGCGGCGATGTCCGCCAGCTCGGTGTGCCCGACTCGCCCCTCCAGGGCGTCCCGCCAGGTGTTGCCGTACCCGGTCGATCCCCGGTAGTTGACGCTCAGCACAGCGAACCCGTGATCCACCCACGCGGCCGCGTACGGGCTGAAGGAGTCCGACTCGTGCCACGTGGGCCCGCCGTGCACCTCCACCACCACCGGATACGGCTCCTCGATGCCTTCCGGGCGCCGCAGCAGTGCGTGCACCAGACCACCGGGGCCCTCGGCCCAGACGTCCTCCACCGGTACCGAACCCGGTACCCGGTTCGCCCCCAGGTCCACCAGGCTCGCACCCGTTGACGCGACGATCACATCGCGTGGCTCGGCGGCGGAGGATCGCGCGAGCCACACCTCGCCGTCAGGTCGTGCCGTGGCAGCCGAGACCGTCCCGACGGCGGCCCCCACCTGCCGTACCGTGCTGTCCACCAGGTCGTAGCGGTAGGTGAGCGTCCTGGCCTCGTGATCCATGGCCACGAGCAGCCCACGTCCGTCCGGGTACCAGTGCGCGTCCGCCACTTCGCCGGACAGGCCGAGGTCGATCGGCCGCACCACACCGGTGGCGACGTCCCACAGCAGCAGCCGCCCCAGGTCGGTGCGCTCGTGCCGCACCAGCAGCCGGGTGTCCCCGGCGATCGGGGCGAATCCGAGCGCCGTCAGGCCGTGCCCGGGTCCGTCGTCCAGTTCGCCGGCTGTGGTGCCGGTGTCCACGCGCAGCACTCGCAGTGCCGGGTGGCGGGAGTCGCCCCGCTCGGAGTGTTCGATCGCGACGAGGTTCCCGTCCCGGCTGAGAGCTGCCGCCTCCGCCGACTCGGCGTGGGCGTACAGCAGGCGTGGTTCGGTCCCGGCGGCCGCCGCTCCCACGTAGAGCGTGTGGATCTGGGTGCCGAAGTCGCCGCTGCGCCCGATGACGACGGTCCCATCCTCGCCGAGCAGCAGTCCCGCGTCGTAGCCGGCCGGCAAGGGGATCGGCCGCTCTGCCTGCCGCGTGGGGGTGGAGTCGAAGCGCTGCCGCCGCCACCGGCCGAACTCGTCCCCGTCGGAATCGTCGAACCACCAGATCCACCGGCCGGAAGGATCGATGGTGGCATCGGTGGTGCCGTTCGGGCGCTCTGTCGCACGGACCAGCCGCCCGGTCGAGGGCGTCCAGGAGTGTACCTCCAGTGTGCCCCCGACGCTGGCGACCACGACCGCCCGATCGGGGTCAAGGTGCGCCCACTCCGGTAACCCGAACCGCTGCGCCCGGAACCGGCGTTCCCAGTCGGGCGGTGGCCACTGACCGACCTGCCCGATCGGCTCGCGCGGGATCACTCCTGCCGCCGGAAACGCACCAGGAGCGCGGCCACGCCGCCGATCACGGCGAGCGCGGCCACGGCGAACAGGGCGATCCGACCTGCGCCGGGTCCGTCGTCGGTCTCGCTCGTGTCTGCTTCGTCGGCAGACGCTCCGTCTTCTGCGGCGACTGCGTCGGTCGTCTGCTCACCGGACGGGTCGGAGTCTGCCCCCGTGGGTTCCTCAGCCTCCGTCGTCGGCTCGTCGTCGGTGGCTGCGGCTTCCTCGGCATCGGCGGTGTTCTCCGGCTCGGACTCGCCGGCCCCACCTTCGGCGGGCTCTTCTCCGGTGCCGGCCGTGGCCGTGAAGGTCAATTCGCCGTCGATCGGGTGACCGTCGGCAGAGACCACGCGCCAGATCATCGTGTACTCGCCAGCGGCCAGGTCCGCCGCGAGCGGCTGCGTCACCTCAGGGCCGTTCAGCACGGGGTCGCCCTCGGCCGCCTCCGCACCGTCCGGGCCGGTCACCTGGATGCTCGTGCCCATCTCCAGGATGTCCTCGTTGAAGGTCAGGACCAGCTCAGTGGGCGGTGTGTCGAGCACCGCACCGTCTTCCGGGTCGGAGGAGATGAGCGCACTGTGTGCGGACGCCGGGGCTGCCGGGAGAATCAGGGCGGTGACGGCCGCGACGACGAACGCCACGATCGATGTACGGGCGAGCGGAGAACGCATGGGATCAGCGTAAGCCCGGGCGAGACCTCCTCCGGCGAGTTGCCGGCTGTGGCCCGTGTGAGTCCGCTCGCACAGGCCGCGATGGGCAACTCGCTGCACTCGCCGCTGCCCATCACCGCGCGTAGATCGACCCGATGTGGATACATTGCAGGAGGCGAGTGCACCAGTTCCCGCAGGCCAACCAGACCGGCCAGATCCGCGGGCCGGTCAGCCTCGCCAGGCCGAACCCACTGTCGGAAAGGGACCATCGATGCCGATCACCCACGAGGTGCGGGTTCACCCCAGCTCAGCGAACCTGCCCCGCACCGAGCAGCTCGCCTGGAAACTCGCCGAGGTTGCGACCGACCCCGCCGACCTTCCTGGCGAGGTGGTGGACATGGTGATCAATCGCATCATCGACAACGCCGCGGTTGCCGCCGCCTCGCTGCTGCGTGAACCGGTCGTGGCCGCCCGCGGTCAGGCCCTCGCGCATCCGTACCATCCAGGTGCCTGCGTCTTCGGCCGCAGCTCCGAGTTGCGAGTCAGCCCCGAATGGGCAGCCTGGGCGAACGGGGTCGCGGTCCGTGAGTTGGACTTCCACGACACCTACCTGGCGGCCGACTACTCCCACCCGGGCGACAACATCCCCCCGATCCTCGCGGTCGCCCAGCACACCGGTGCCGACGGTGCCGCCCTCGTACGCGGGATCGCCACCGGCTACCAGCTGCAGGTCGACCTGGTCAGCGCCATCAGCCTGCACAAGCACAAGATCGACCACATCGCCCACCTCGGTCCCAGCGCCGCGGCCGGTATCGGCACGCTGCTCGGCCTGGACACCACCACGATCTTCCACGCGATCGGGCAGGCGCTGCACACCACCACAGCCACGCGGCAGTCCCGCAAGGGCGAGATCTCCACGTGGAAGGCGTACGCGCCCGCCTTCGCCGGGAAAGTCGCCGTCGAGTCCGTGGACCGGGCGATGCGCGGCCAGTCGTCTCCGGTGCCGATCTATGAGGGCGAGGACGGAGTGATCGCATGGCTCCTGGACGGCCCGGACGCGAGCTACCAGGTGAACCTGCCCGGTCCGGGCGAGGCGAAGACGGGGATCCTGCGCACCTACACCAAGGAGCACTCGGCCGAGTACCAGTCGCAGGCGCTCATTGATCTCGCCCGCCGCCTGCATCGCACCCACCCCGAGCTGACCGACCCCGCGAACGTCGAGAGCATCGTCATCCACACCAGTCACCACACCCACGACGTGATCGGCTCCGGGGCGAACGACCCACAGAAGTACGACCCGCGCGCCACCCGCGAGACCCTCGACCACTCGATCCCGTACATCGTGGCCGTGGCCCTGCAGGACGGCGACTGGCACCACGAGCGCTCCTACGCCCCCGAACGGGCCGCCCGCCCGGGCACAGTGGAGCTCTGGCGCAAGATCACCACCGCCGAGGACCCCGAGTGGACCCGCCGCTATCACAGCGAGGACCCGGCCGAGAAGGCATTCGGGGGCCGGATGGAGATCACTCTCACTGACGGGCGCACGCTCAGTGAAGAGATTGCCATGGCCGACGCACACCCGCTGGGGGCCCGGCCGTTCGCGCGCGCCCAGTACATCGAGAAGTTCCGCACGCTCTCCGACGGCGTTCTGGAACCAGCCGAGTCCGCCCGCTTTCTCGAGCTGGTCCAGCGCCTGCCGGAGCTCACCTCCGAGGAGGTCGTGGGACTGACCGTGGCCGCCAGGCCCGGCCTGCTCGGCACGGCGCGCAATCCGAAGGGGCTGTTCTAGGTGCTGTATTCCACGCTCACCCCGGCGGCGAAGCGGGCGCACCTGCGCGAATCCCTGGCCAGCGGTCAGTTGCTGCGCTTCCCCGGGGCGATGAACCCGCTCTCGGCCCGGTTGATCGCGGAAAAGGGCTTCGAGGGCGTCTACGTCTCCGGAGCGGTGATCGCCGCCGACCTGGGTCTGCCCGATATCGGGCTCACCACGCTGCCGGAGGTGGCCACCCGTGCCGGGCAGGTCGCCCGGATGACCGATCTGCCCACCCTCGTCGATGCCGACACCGGCTTCGGAGAGGTGCTCAACCTCGCCCGCACGGTCCAGACCCTGGAGGACGCCGGCCTGGCCGGCTGCCACATCGAGGACCAGGTCAACCCGAAGCGCTGCGGTCACTTGGATGGCAAGTCCGTGGTCGACCTGGCCACCGCGACCCAGCGGATCACCGCCGCCGCCGATGCCCGGCGAGACCCCGCCTTCCTGCTGATGGCCCGTACGGACGTGAGGGCACTGGAGGGGGTGAGGGCCGCCGTCGAGCGGGCGAAGGCCTTGGTGGACGCGGGGGCGGACGCCATCTTCCCCGAGGCCATGCGTGACCTGCGCGAGTTCGAGGCCATCGCCAGTGCTGTGGACGTGCCGGTGCTGGCGAATATGACCGAGTTCGGCAAGTCCGAGCTGTTCACCACGTCCCAGCTTGCCGATGCCGGGGTGCAGATCGTCATCTATCCGGTGACGTTGCTGCGGCTGGCGATGGGTGCGGTGGAGGACGGGCTGGACGTGATCGCGGCCGCCGGCACCCAGGCCGAGCTGGTCGAACGCATGCAGACCCGCTCGCGACTGTACGAGCTGGTTGACTACAGCGGATACGAGGAGTTCGACGCGACCGTGTACCGCGGCCGCTGAGGAGTACACGGTCGAGGAGGACCCATGACGGACATCCACAAGGGGCTCGCAGGCGTGGTGGTCGACACCACCGCGATCTCGAAGGTCAACCCGGACACCAATTCGCTGCTCTACCGGGGCTACCCGGTGCAGGAGTTGGCGGCGAGGTGCTCCTTCGAGCAGGTCGCCCACCTGCTCATCTACGGCGAACTCCCGACGGCGGACGAGCTCGCCCAAGCGCAACGGCTGGAACGGTCGCTGCGGCCGCTCGATCCGCGCACCAGAGAGCTGATCGACTCCCTGCCCGCCACGGCGCACCCGATGGATGTGGTGCGTACCGCCGTCAGCCAGCTGGGCACCTTCGATGACACGTTGGGCCAACCCGATGGGCTCACCGACCGGACGTTCAACCAGGGCCGCGCGATGTACCTGTTCGCGCAGCTGCCCTCGATCATCGCCTACGACCAGCGCCGCCGCCGCGACCAGGAGATCATCGAACCGCGCGACGATCTGGGGTATGCGGCCAACTTCCTGTGGATGACCTTCGGGGCTGAGCCCGAGCCGGTGGTCGAGCAGGGTTTCAACGTCTCGATGATCCTGTACGCCGAGCACTCCTTCAACGCCTCCACGTTCACCGCCCGGGTGATCGCCTCGACGCTCTCGGACCTGTACTCGGCGGTGACGGGTGCGATCGGGGCACTCAAGGGGCCGCTGCACGGGGGCGCGAATGAGGCCGTGATGGCCACGTTCAGCGAGATCGGCACCGCGGATCGGGCAGAAGTCTGGTTGGAGGAAGCGCTCGCGGCCAAGCGCAAGATCATGGGCTTCGGGCACCGGGTGTACAAGCACGGCGATTCCCGGGTGCCGACCATGAAGGCCGTACTGGACGACCTGGTAGATCACTACGAGCGCCAGGATCTCGGCGAGTTGTACACGGCCCTCGAGCAGGCCATGGCAGAGCGCAAGAACATCCTGCCGAACCTGGATTACCCGGCTGGCCCGGCCTATCACCTGATGGGATTCGACACCCAGATGTTCACCCCGTTGTTCGTGGCCTCGAGAGTGACCGGATGGGCCGCCCACGTGATGGAGCAACTGGAGTCCAACGCGTTGATCCGGCCGTTGAGCGAGTACTCCGGGCCGGAGCAGCGGGAGGTACCGGGCCGGCGGGTCTGATGTGTGCGGCGGCCCGGCTGGGTCCTGCGGCCGCACCAGCTCATAGCCGTATAGCCGTATAGTCGTATGGCCGCAATGCAGCATTGCTGCGCTGCGGTTGTCGTCGTAGGCTTGGAGCTATGAGTACGCCCACCAGTCATCGCTACCTCGGAATCCAGGGCCGGGGCACGATCGCGCTGCCCGCCGACGTCCGCCGGCGCCTGCACCTGGATGAGCCGGGCGCGCAACTTGAGATGGTCGAGCGCGCCGACGGTGTGATCGAATTGCGGGCTGCGCTTCCCGTGCCAGCCGACCAGCGATGGTTCTGGACTGATCGTTGGCAGGAGCGTGAGCGCGAGGTCGACGAGCACGTGGCGGCAGGGCGTGTGGCGGTGCATGAGTCGACTGAGGGCTTCCTCGATCACCTTGACGAACTCGACCGCGAGTGAAGTTCGAGACGACGCCGGCCTTCGACAGCGACTACCGCAGGCTCAAGCGGGAACACGCCCAGACGTTCAAGAGGGTGGTCCGGGAGAAGTTCGCGCCTGCTTGCGACGCTCACGTCGAGGATCCCTCAGCACCATGGCCAGCCGGGCTCCGCGTGAAGTCGGTGCAGTCGGCACCGGGCGTCCTTGAGATGACTTGGTCCTTCGCCAGTCCGGACGGCCGTGCGACTTTCGAGCTGGTCACAGTCGGCGGCGAGCTGCGATGCCGGTGGCGGCGAGTTGGCGACCACGATGTCTTCAAGCAGCCCTGACCGCCCGCGGGCCGCTCGGCGTCCTGTGACATCGCTGCGGGACCTCCTCCCACGTCGCGTCGAGGTGTCTTCAGAGGAGATCCTGCGCGAACGCAGAGGCGAGCGGTGATCACCCTCTACCTCGACGTGACAGCGTCAGGCACCTGCTACGCTCCCGGTATGCATTCGGTTCGTTGGTATTGGTTTGCGTCGGCTCCGGCCGCCGCATCCTGCTGACGCGCGCGACCGGAGCCGACCAAGGCGTGGACCACGAGGTCCGCGCCTTCGCCATTTCAGGCGGGCGCTCCGGGCATCTTCGGCGGGTCCGCCCTCATCACACGAGACGAGGACCTGAGGATGACCACGACTGCCGCTGAACGCACCCACGATCTGCGGGTGCTGCGGATGGACCCGCTGCCCACACCCGGTGAGGTGCTCGCCGAGCTGCCCTTGCCGGATACGTCCGCCGATCTGGTAGCACGCGCCCGTGCCGAGACCGCCGACGTGCTCCGGGGCGACGACGACCGGCTGCTGGTGCTGGTGGGCCCGTGCAGCGTGCACGACCCGGTCGCGGCGATCGAGTACGCCGGGCGGCTGGCCGGCGCTGCTGAGAGGTACGCCGACGACCTGCTCCTCGTCATGCGCGTCTACTTCGAGAAGCCGCGTACCACCACCGGGTGGAAGGGACTCATCAACGATCCGGGCCTGGACGGCAGTTACGACATCCCGCGCGGGCTGCGCCTGGCCCGGCAAGTGCTGCTCGACGTGCTTGCCGAGGGTGTGCCGGCGGGGTGTGAGTTCCTCGAGACCACCTCGCCGCAATACATCGCCGACACCGTCAGCTACGGTGCGATCGGCGCTCGCACGGTCGAGTCGCAGGTGCACCGTCAGCTGGCCTCCGGGCTGTCGATGCCGGTGGGATTCAAGAACTCCTCCGACGGCGACCTTCAGGTGGCCGTGGACGCGTGCGTGGCCGCCGCCTCACCGCAGGCATTCCTGGGCGTCGACTCCGAAGCGCGTGCGGCGCTCGTGGAGACCGCGGGCAACCCGGACTCGCACGTGATCCTGCGTGGCGGGCGTCGGGGACCGAACTACGGGGTGGAGCACGTGCGCGATGCCGCCGAGCGGTTGGGGCGTGTCGGGCGCTCCGGTGTGGTGGTCGATGCCAGTCATGGCAACTCCGGCAAGGACCACGTGCGTCAGGCGGAGGTGGCGGCGGAGATCGCGGGCGCGGTTGCCGCGGGTGAGCGCACCGTGTCCGGGGTGATGCTCGAGAGCTTCCTCGTCGCGGGAAAGCAGGAGCCGGCGCCGTCGGGCCTGACCTACGGGCAGTCGGTCACGGATGCCTGCATGTCCTGGGAGGTGACCGAAGGCGTGCTCGAGCAGCTCGCGGCTGCTGTCCGGGCTCGCCGGGGGTGAGCGGCGCCGTCGGGAATGCGGGCGTGGCGTGGAGTGGGCTGCGCTGTCGGGTGGGCTGATCAACCGGCCCGCCCCGCCCCGCCCCGGCGACCGGCCTGCCCCGACCCCGCTTTCGTGGGTCCGAAACTCAGGGTCGGAACCCTCCAGGGGCCGAAAGATTGACCCGTGAAATCGGGTGCGCGAGTGCGAGTGGCGTGCGGGGGTCCGAAACTCAGGGTGAAACCCGAGTAGGGGTCGATTATTCGGCCCGTGGGTGGGCCGCTCGGGTGTCGAGTGTGCGACGTAGTCGCGACGCAACTGCGATTGGCTCGGTGTCGGTGTGCGGGTCGATCGAAGGATGTGGTGGCGGTGCGCGGACGTGTGGCGATGGCAGCGGTGCTCGCGGTGAGTACGGCGATACTGACCGGGTGCAGCGACGGCCGGTCGGTGGGTGCGTTCTGCGAGGTGCATGACACCCACCGGGACCGCTACCTCGCCTCCATGGACGTGGCGAACGGGAACCTGGAGTCCGACCCCGTGCTCGGGTTGCTGCAGGGTGGGTCGGCCATCGCCGATTTGGCGAACATGTGGCACGAGCTGGCCGAGGTGGCACCGGAAGAGATCCGCTCCGACACCGAACGGGTGGCTGAACTGTGGGATGCCCAGTCCGAGCAGGCCGCGGAGAGCGTGGGCGACCCGCTCGGCGGACTTGCGGGCATCCTGCAGACCGCGCTCACCATGAGCGGCCCACTGAATCGAGTGGACGAGTTCGTGATCGAGAACTGCTAGAGAACCTCAGCGTTCGGCCCTGAGGGCAATGCGTCAGCGCATCCGGTAGGGCGCCTTCAGCCGGAGCCAGCACAGCACGCAGAACACCGCGGCGAGCACGTCCATCATCAGCACGCTCAGGAGCCAGGTTCCCGGGTCGTGATCCCACAGACCGTCCGGTTCCCGCGGGGTGATCGCGTTCAGGTCCACGGTCGAGGCAGCTGCGGCGAACCCCCAGCGGGCGGGGGCGATCAGGGCTGCCACCTCCAGCGCCGCACGCCCTGCCACGGGGAACAAGCCGCCGGAAAGCACCAGTTGGGCCATGACGAGCACGACCACGATCGGCATGAACTGGGCGGCGTTGCGGACCAGCGCGGACAGGCACAGTCCCACCCCCATCGACGCGATCGAGCATCCGGCCACCGCGATGGTCAACTCCAGTCCAGCAGATCCGAGCAGGACGGCGGACTCCGGGCCCTCCCGGACGGCGAGCAGCACCACCACCAGGATGATGCTCTGGAGAATGGCGAGAGTGGAGAGCACACAGATCTTCGCGAGCAGGTACGCCGTCGCGGACAGGCCGACCGATCGCTCGCGCACGAACACGGCCCGTTCGGACACCAGTTCACGGATGCCCATGGATAGGCCGATGAAGACCGCCCCGAGCACTACGATCACGAGGATCTGAGCAGGCTGCGTCGACGGCGGAGCATCCGGGGCCGCGGCGGCGAGACCTTGGTCTCCGGGAACCACGAGCGCCAGCAGGGCGACCAGCGCGGGCATGAGCAGCAGGAACGCCAGGTAGATGCGGTCTGCGAGCAGCACCCGCAGATGCCGGCGCATCAGGGTGCCGAGCTGGCGTCCGATACTTCGCGTCGGGACCGGGGCCGCGGCATGGTCGGCGTCGGTGGGTGCGGGCGTGCTGGTCACCTGCGGGTGGGCAGGTGGGAAGACGCGGTCGGAGGCATGGCGAGCGGCCCGGAAACGCTCGGCCATCTCCTCGGGCCGGCTCTCGGTCAGCTGGAACGCGTCGGCGTACTTGGTCACGCCGAAGTGGTCGAGCAGCGCGGCGGGCTCACCGAAGTAGGCGGTGCGGCCGCCTGGGGCGAGGAAGAGCACGCGGTCGCACAGGTCGAGGTTGTCGGTGCTGTGGGTGATGATGCAAACTGTGCGGCCGCCGTCGGCGAGGTCGCGGACCGTCTCCATGAGTTGCTTGTCGCGGCCAGGGTCGAGGCCCGAGGTGGGTTCGTCGAGGAAGAGCAGCGATGGCTCGGTCAGCAGCTCGAGCGCGACGGAGGTGCGTTTGCGTTGCCCACCCGAGAGCCGGGACACCTGTGTGCCGGCGTGGTCGGTCAGGCCGAGCTCGGCAAGGACGGCGTCCACCCGGGTGGTGCGTTCCGCAGCAGCCATGTCCTCCGGGAAGCGCAGCTCTGCGGCGAAAGTGAGTGCTTGCCGGACGGTCAGCTGGCTGTGGACGACGTCGTCCTGTGGGACGACGCCGATGCGGTGCCGCAGGTGGTCCAGGTGCAGGTACAGATCCCGGCCGCCGTAGCGGACGCGGCCCGAGGTGGCGGGCTGCGAACCTGTCAGGGCCCCCAGCAGTGTGGACTTCCCTGCTCCGGAGGGACCCACGACGGCGAGGACGGATCCCCCGGGCAGGGCGAAGGAGATGTCCTGCAGGAGGTTCTTCCCGTTCGGGAGGGTGTAGCTCACGGACTCGACCACGAAGTCCGGCACACCGGGATCGGACTCCACCTCGATCGAATCCTGATGGACCCGGAGCGTGTGACGGCCGACGGTGAGGTCTTCCCCGGGAGAGAGCAGCACCGTGCTCGTGCGGACGCCGCGGTGGTGGATCCCGTTCGTACTGCCCACGTCCTCGGCGCGGATGCCCTGCTGCTCGCGGGTGAGGCGCACGTGACGTCGGGAGACAAGGGGGTCCTCGAGCGTGAGGTCACAGCCGGGGTCGCGACCGAGGATGAGTGCGGCCCCCACGGCATCGAGACGTGCGGATCGACGACCGGTCTGCTGGCCGCTGACGATCAGGTCCACCTCCGGTCCGCCTGTTCCGAGGGTGAGGTGCACTGACGAGGTGACCTCCAGTGCGCCGTGGAGCGGGGTGCCGTCGACGAAGGTACCGTACCGGGAGCCGGAGTCGGTGATGACGCATCCGCGATCGGTGCCCTCGATGGTCAGATGCTGCCGGGAGACGCGTGGGTGGGTGAGATGCAGATCGACCTCCGACCCGCGCCCCACGCGGAGCAGGGTGCCAGCACCGATCGCGTGGTCTGCTCCGGCGATCCGCAGCACGACCGCAGTGGCCGGTGATGGGATCACTCGTCGGTCTCGTCGGGAATCTCACCGGGGACGCCGAGCAGACGGGCATCCCCGAGCGCCACCTCGGACCGGTTGTCCTGCAGGCTCGTGTACTCGATCCGTAGTCGCAGGGCGTCGGTGACGTCGAGATCCAGCTCTGCTGGGGAGCCGACGCTCACGCGTTCGGACCACACCTCTCGCTGGTCCAGGAAGATCGTCACCTGCACCTCGTCGGCGGCGTCGCTGGCGGAGTCGACCCGCCCGACGGTGGCGAGCAGCTGCTGGTAGCTGCGGCTGAGGTTGTACTCGATGTAGCCGCTGTTCCACGCGCCGACGACGGATCGAGGGTAGTCCTCGGCATCGATCTGCGCTCCCTCGGAGCTCATGTTGCGGTCGTCGACCTCGTCGAGCATGGCGAGGTACACCGTGGCCGGCTGGCTGGCGACGGTCAGCTCGACGCTCACGGGCAGATCCTCGCCCTCGGCCACCGACTGGGCGATCACCTCGTTGTTGGGCACGTCCTGGTGGATCTCCGGGATCGTGGTGACCTCGACGCCTTCGAGTTCGGCCATCGCGGTGCCGAGCGGGAGGCCGACGACCTCGGGCATCTCCCGTGGCGGTTCAGGAGAGGGGTCGTCCGACGGTTCCTCGGAGGAGTCCTCGGCCGGTTCGTTCGTGGCCGGCTCCACGGTGCTGGAATCCGGTGACGTGGACTCGGAGCTGGTCTCACCCGGGTCGGCGTTCGTTTCCGGATCGTTCCCACCCAGCGCCAGCACTGCGGTGGTGATCGCGGCGATGAGCACCGCGAGCGCGATCACGGGGACCCACATCCGCTTCCTGCGCTTGCGCTGGCCCGGCGGTGCTGTCGGTGTCGCTGATGCCATCGGTGCGGAGGCGGTCGGGGGTGTGGACGACCCGCTCTGGCCGGCGGGAACGGCGAGCATCGTTGCCTGGGCGGTGCCGCCCAGCGGAACCGGGGCCGGTGGCTCGGACAGTCGGGCAGCGGCGGGGGCGGCCGCGAGAACGGGAGCCAGGGCGGAAAGGCGAGCTGCGACGTCGTGGGTGCTCGGGCGCTCGGTCGGCGCCTTGGTGAGCATCGCCTCGAGCAGACCCCAGAGCGGGTCCGGGACTCCTGGCGGGCGTCCGGCCGCCATATCGGCGTGCCGGCGGATGACGGCCATGTGGTGACCACCCTCGAACGGCGTGAGGCCGCACAGCAGCTCGTAGGTGATGATCCCGAGTGCGTAGACGTCGGCTGTAGGCGTCGGGGCTTCACCGGCGAGAATCTCGGGAGCCATGTAGTTCGGTGTGCCTAGGGCGACCGAGGTGCGGGTGCTGCCGCTGGTCTCGGCGATGTGCGCGATCCCGAAGTCGGAGACCTGCGGCACGGGGCCCTCAGGGGTGGGGGAGAGCAGGATGTTCTCCGGCTTGAGATCCCGGTGGACGATGCCGGCCTGATGGACGGCCGTGAGCCCGGAGGCGACGCTGGCCATCAGCCGGGCTGCGTCGGCCGGCGCGAGCGGCCCGTGCTGGGTGAGCTGATTCCGAAGGTCGCCACCGGTGACGAGATCCATCACGATCGCCAGTCGCGGCCCCTCGACCACCAGATCATGAGTGCGCACCACATTCGGGTGCTGCACAGCGGTCAGGGCCGACCGCTCCTGTATGAACCGCTGCACCACCGCCGGGTCTGCGGCGTACTCCGAACGCAGCAGTTTGAACGCGTATGCCCGGCCTTGCTGGTCGTGGCCGCGGTAGACGGTGCCCAGGGCACCGCTGCCGAGCTCGTGGGTGAGGGTGTAGGCGCTACCGAGAGCGAACTCTGAGGACATCGGGCCTCTCCGGTATCGGGGCTGGGGTGTCGGGCACAGGTGGTCGAGGTCAGCACACCAGCGTTGTGTCGCCGTTATGTCGCACCACTTCCGTCGCGTGCGGCCCTGTGCGACGTACGCGCGACACGGCGCCGTGAGGCTGGTCGTGGCAGTGGCGGGACGAAGCGAGGGTGAGCGATGAACGGTAGGTCGATGGGCAGGGTTGGTGCGGCGCTGGGCGCAGTGGCGGTCACCGCTGCAGCGCTGACCGGGTGTTCCTCCAGCGGTGGGGAGACGACCTGCACCGAATACTGGGAGATGGAGAGCTCGGATCGGACCTCGACCATCCGCAGCATGCTCAGCGCGCACGACCTGGAGCCCAGTGATGTCGGAAACCTCACCGGTGCGAAGGACAACGTGCGGGACTTCTGCGGGATGGGAAATCTCGAGCTCAATCTGCAGCCGCCGAGCCAGAACCATGACGAGCCGATCGAGAACGGCGTCGATTGGGATTCGCCGTACTGGTGACGGCGCCTGAATGGCGGAACGAATGTTCGTAGCAGAGGCGAGAAAGAAGGGCCACACCATGAAGAAAACACACATCGGAGGGCTCGTCACGGGGGTCGGAGCCGTGATGGCTCTGATCGCCTTCATCAAGCTGGCGATCATCGGGTACTACCCGGACGAGTTCGTGCCGTTCATCGTCCTCATGCTTGCCGGCGCGGGAGTCCTCGCACTGGGAAACAAGATCTACCGGACCGGAAAGTTGGAGGGTGAATGATGACGATCGACGAGAAGTTTGCTGCCGCTGCATTCACAGCGTCGACTGCAATGAGCTACGAGCAGGTGCTGGCCGCGGCTGACGATGCTGCCGAGCGGTCCAAGGAGATCGGCACCTCGCTCAAGCGAGTAGCCGCTGACGGCGCAGCGATCGTGTACGAGGTCCGTCGCCTCAAGGGGTTGACCATGGGGCAGGTGAGGGTGCAGTACAGCGCCGCCGACGGCGGCGCGACCGTCTCGTGCACGGCACCCGACTACGCCGTCTTTCAGGACAAGCTGCTGTTCTTCATCCCGATCGGTCCGAAGGAGAGCCCGGCGCTGGGGATCTTCCGCACGTTCTCGAAGGTGCTGCGGCAGGCGCTCGACGGGGTCGCCGCGTGATCTTCGGGTACACGGCATTCACACGGACGGCTTCCAACCGCTAGGAAAACGATGAGCGACCAAATCCCACCGCAGGCGCCCACGCCGCCGGACCCCACTCAGCAGGCCGCTCCCGGTTGGCCCGCGGCGAACGCGCCCGCACCGCGCCGGCGACGGCGGTGGCTGATCCCCGCACTCGCGGCGGCCGTGGTGCTCGTGCTCGGGCTGAGCGCGGCCCTGCTGCTACCCCGCCTGTTCGGGGCAGCCGAGTCGGGGGGTGCGCTGCAGCCCTACCCCCAGCAGCCCACAGTGGCGTGGACGATCAGCACCGCCGACATCCTGGGGGAGGAGGGGCTAGCAGCGGCGAGCGAGAATGGTGGTCCTTCCGGCCCGCCCGTCGTGTACTCGCGCGGACAACTCGATGACGGGACATTCCTCGTGGGTGCGTGGCAGCAGTCCGGCTTCTGGGCGGCCGGGGCCATCGTCGGTGTCGACCCTGATGGTGAGATCGTCTGGCGAGGACCGCGCTACGAGGTTGTCCTGGGGTACGGGCGTGTGCCACTTGCCGCCGAGTGCACCACCGGCCATGGCCGTATCGCCTGCGTGACCTTTCCCGACGATGGTGCAGACCTGTACTCGATCCTCATCCTCGACGAGAGGTCCGGCTCGCAGGTCGAGCGGATCGACGTTCCGTATGACATCTTCGCTGATGCCTACGACGTGGGGGAGTTCGCGCCGATGGCCGTTCCACTCGAAGACGGCGTCGCCGTGGTATTCCCGATCTCGCAGGGTGCTGCGACGGTCGCGCGACTCGACAGCAGCGGTGTGCAGTGGAGTGCGGACATCGAGAACAACCACATGGTCGGTGGCGCCTTCGACATCCGCGTCAGGGACGGGGAGATTCGCGTTGCTCCCTTTGACGGTGTGCTCAGCCCTCTCGGTGTTCCCTGGGTGTTCGATGCCGACACTGGGGAGGCGGTGTCGGAGCCCGTCGAGGGCGAGATTGTTCTGCTGGCGGATGATGGGGTGGTTCGCTCGAGTGAGGACTCGGACGATCTCGAAGTCGTGACAGCTGATGGCGGCGCGTCCGTGCCGATGCACAGCGGCACCGGACTCGCGCCCCTGCTTCGCTTCGACCAGGTGCGCGGCCCCATCACGTCCCTGGAGGGGTTCGTGGTCGTCGACACGGATGGTGAGCGCGACGTGGCCACGGTGTACGACACACAGAACATCGAGAATCCGGTGGTGCTCGATGACACCATCAGCAGCTCCGACCTGGAACCCGTGTCGACTGTCGTTCGTGGAGCAGGTTCACCGGTGATCGTCCGTATCCGCGATGAGATCCGGGCGTATGACGCGGAGACTGGCATGAGGCTGTGGACGGGGTTGACCCGGGCGATCAGCGAGGAGGCCATCGGCAGCGATGGGAGCACCGGGATCGACTTCCTGTGGATCGCGGACGACGGCGAGCGCGTGATCGCGCCCGCTGCTGCTACGGGAACCGCTGGTATCACGGCGTTCTCCGTGGCCGACGGACAGGAGCAGTGGACGCTTGAACTGCCCGGCTTCGACCCGGCGGCGTTCGAAATCGGTCGGGCGGGAGAGTTCCTCACGGTGACCGACACGTCCGGACAACTGGCTCTGATCGAACCGTAGGTATCGGGCGGCATCGGGTGTCATCCGCCGGCGCGCCGCTTCGCGCCACCGGTGACAGTTCCTGGCTTGTGTGTACATCAGGGGCCTCTATCAGGCTGATGCATCCCGTCAACTGCGCGACTCCGACGACCGCCAGGACCAAGAGGAGCGGCTGCTGAAGATGGCCCGTCAAGTCGTCGACGTCCTCGCCGAGCAGGTTGAGAGCGAGACTGTGCGCATCGCCGAGGAGGAGCTTCCGCAATGAACGATCCGATTGAGCCGCAGCACCACGGGCCGCCCATGGTTCAACAGTCCCCGCCGCAACGACCCGAGACGCGCCGGCGCTGGCTGATCCCCGTGATCGCCGTCGCGGTGGTGTTGGTGCTCGGCGCCGTCGCGGCGGTGCTGCTCCTACCTCGCCTACTCATGTCAGGAGCAGTCAGCGACGGTTCCACCGTACGGTCCTATCCCGACCAGCCGTCGGTGGCGTGGACGATCGATCCGACGGAGATCCTGGGCGACACCACGGGAATTCTTGATGGGGAGTACGCCTTTGATCCAGACGCCTACTCGGTCGGGCCAACAGCCGATGGCACCGTTCTCGTGGCGGCGCAGCAGTTTGATGACGAAACAGCCGTCCGCTCGATCGTGGCCGTCGATTCCGAGGGCGGGGTGGTGTGGCAAGGGCCGCGATCGGTGGGCGAGACGGATCTGGATCTGGGCGCGTGCCGGCCGGGGAGCGGCCGGATTGCCTGCGCGGTGTTCGCCGAGAGCGGTCTGATCTCGATCGCGATGTTGGACGACGCTACCGGTGCACAGGTGGCCGGCTTCGATATCCCCTACGAGCCCTTCCGTCACGTGTACGACTCGCTGGCAGCGGGCGGACGCATCTTCAGGGTCGTCCCACTGGAATCTGGCGCAGCGATCGTGGGCGGAGACTACGACTCGGTCCAACTCGCCCGCGTTGATGATGCCGGCGCGGTCCTCTGGCAGCAGCAGTTGGAGGGCGAGCCCCACGAATGGGTCCACCTCGACGTAGCTGACGGTGAGATCGTGGCGACTCCTGCCCAGTACATCTTCGGCTCACAGCTCGTCAGCGTCCCGTGGCGAATCAGCACGGACTCCGGCGAGGTGCTGAGCGCTCCCGCACCTGAGGACTTCTGCCCCCTTCCCGATGGGGGCGTCATTCGCACCCTGGATCAGGGCCCGGAGATGGTCACGGGCGCAGGGGAGGTCATTGCCTTCCCTGAATCGAGCGAGGAGGCTGCGTTCCAGATCGCGTACGACGACTGGCGCGGTGAGTTCGCACGGTGCGACCGGTTCGCGTTGCTGGGCGACGATCAGTCGATCAGCGTCTACAACGGTCACGACGTGGCGAGCCCGGTGGTGCTCAACGATGCGTCCACCGGTCTGATCGACGGTGAGAGTGTGGCCGTTGTGCACGGCTCGGACACGGTGGAGGTGCTCCAGTTCGGCCAGGAGCTACGCGCCTATGACGCCGAGACCGGGATGCGCCGCTGGACGATCCTGCTGAACGTGCCACCCGGCGATACCGAGGATGGGGCGAGTCCCATGTGGATACCGACGGACGGGAACCGGATCATCGTCCCGGACACATCAGGCGGACAGGCTTCGATCGTGGCGTACTCCCTGAACGACGGGTCGGAGCAGTGGACCCTCCCGCTCCCGGATCTCGATCCAGCATCGCTCGCGCTGGGCCGGGTCGGCGAGTTCCTCACCGTCAACGACGGCCAGGGCCGGTTCTCGCTCATCCAGCCGTGACGGTCACCTTCTCGTTGGAAGGCGCCTCACCACTCCCACCGGAACCCGACCCCCTCACCGGCGATCGATTCCAGGTAGCGGTGAGCGTCACCGTCGGCGTTGGGCGTGACCGGCTCGGCGGAGAGCGGGCCGGACTCCAGGCGATCGGCGCCCCATCGGCACCACTCCAACCGGCGCGGCCGACAGCGAGGGTGGAAGGCCACGTGCACGGTGACGTTCCGCGCCTCGTTCCTGCTGACGCGTCGCACGTGCGGCTCGGGCGGGCGCTCGTGGGCGAATAGCACCTGGTACTCCAGTGACGCCGTCTCGCCGGGCTGGAGTGCCTCGGTCAGTGTGATGTCGACTGCGTGCAGGTCTGGTACGCCGCTCGGGGTCATGTCGGCGGCCCGGCCCCCGCGCAGCACCTGCACCGCGGTCACATCACCGTCGAAACGGCACTGCACGTTCGCGACGGGTGCGTGGGCGCGGATCACCTGCACGGTGCGGTGCTCCACCGGGCGCCCGTCCGACCCGAGCCGGTGGAAGTCGTGGACCGAGACCGTCTGGTAGGCGGTGGCTGACCGGGGTGAGGCGTTCCCAGCCAACGGGGCCACCGGCGGCAGGGCGACGGCGGGGTCGGGGTCCTCATCCAGCAGCAGGCTCCACGCGGTGCGTGCCTCAGCGTCACTGATGCCGAACGCCTCGATGATCAGCTGCAGCATCGCCGGCGGTAGCGCGCGCCCGGAGAGGGCCCGCGAGACCCTGTCCTTGAGCCGCCGTGGGAGCGTGATGTCCAGTTCGGAGACCTGGCCCGTCTCCCACAGGTGCCTGCTCAGGACCGTCGCGACAGCCGCCTGGCTCAGCCCCTGCCGGTGACGTTTGCAGTGGGGCAGCCAGGTCTCCCGGTAGGAGTGGGTGAGCAGGTCGCATACGAAGGACGCCGCTCGTGGTTCAGTGCTGATCCTGGGTTCTTCAGTCAACTGCATGTTGGGTGGCCGGTCTCTCGCACTCGCGTCGAGGTCACTGGTTGAGACTTCAACGTAAGGTCCGCAGAACGTCGGCCGGTAGGTGTACTTTCTCATCAGAGGTGGCAGAAGGGGGCGGTGGTGGTAGCACGCAAGACAATCGGACTCGTCGAGGATCACCCCCTGGTCGCGCTGGGGCTGCAGGGCTCCTTGGAAGCCGACGGCGTCGCCTCCGTGTGGGCGCCGACCGTCCCCGAGCTGCTGCAACTCGGTCGCGAGCTGGATCTGGCTGTGCTCGACCTGAACCTCGCCGACGGCTCCCGTGTCGCCGCGAACGTGGCCGCGCTCCGCGACGCCGAGCTGAACGTGCTCGTGCTCACCGGCGCCGACAACGCCGCACTCGTGCGTGAGGCAGCCCGCAGTGACGTGCTCGGGATCGTGCGCAAGTCGCTGCCCGAGCACGAGATCCGGGACGCGGTGCAGGCGGCCCTGCGCGGGGAGACGGTGATGTCGCTGGAGTGGGCTGCTGCGCTCGACGCCGATCCAGACCTCCCCGACGCTCGCCTGAGCCCCCGCGAGCGCGAGATCCTCGCCCTGTACGCCTCCGGGGAACAGGCGAAGAGCGTCGCCCGCGTCACCGGGCTCACCGCCGCGACCGTGGCGAACTACATCAGCCGGATCCGCACCAAGTACGCCGACGTGGGGCGCCACGCGGACAGCCGCGTGGACCTGTACCGCCGAGCCGTCGAAGACCGGCTCATCGAGGACGGCGAATGAGCGAGTCCGGCGCACGCGCCCGGATCGAGCGAGTCGTTGTCGTCGCAGTGGGGGTGGCTGCCGCTGCGTACACCGTCGTGTGGCTCGCGCTCGCCCAGAGCCAGTTCGAGCTGCTCGCACCCGGGTGGGGGCCGCTGCTCTACGGCCTGTGCAGTGCCCTCCCGGTGCTGGCTGGTGTGCTCGCGTTCCTCGCCAGGTGGATCGGTGGACCTGCGGTCCTGATGCGGTGGGCGCGGGTGCTGCTCGTGGGCTACTGCTGTGTCTATGCCTTCGCGTTGCTGGCGTGGGTTCCCCTGATGGTGGTGCCGACGATGCCCGGCGAGGGTGCGCCGTGGACATGGCAGATCTCCTCCATCCCGACGTCGGCCGCTGCCGCGATCCTGTCCGCGCGCCTCGCGTGGGCGTACTACGGCGGCGTCGTGGTCGCCACCACGCTGCTGCGTCAGTTGGCCACACCCGGGCTGGAATGGCCGGTCGCCGTGCAGGACGGCCTGTTCCTGGCCATGCTGGCCGGGATCCTCACGTTGTTGATCCGGGTCACGGTGGCTGCCGGTGCTGCGCTGGACGCCGCTGCGGCCCAGGTGCGGGATGCCGCCGAGTCTGAGGCGGCGACCCGAAGCGCTGCCTGGCACCGGGCGCGCCTGGACGCACTCGTTCACGACCGTGTGTTGTCCGTGCTCTTGGCCGCCGGCCGTGCCGGCCCTGAGGCTCGCGAGCAGATCCGCACTGCGGCGCGAGCGGCTCGTGACGTGCTCGATCCCGCGGCCGAGTCTGCACCGGTCGCCGGGCCGGAGGTGGTGGCGCGGCTGCGATCGGTCGTCCCGGACGGCGTGGTCGTGACGGTCGACAGTGCCGAAACCGCTGGTACTGCCGCAGCGACGGTGCCGGCCGATGTGGCCACCGCGCTCGTGGAGGCAGCCGGCGAGGCGATGCGCAACAGCGTGCGCCACGCCGGCCCGGCGCACCGGGAGATCGCGGTGAGCATCGATCGCGGGTCCGTTCGCATCACGGTGGCTGACGATGGGCGCGGCTTCGACCTGGCGCACGTTCCGCCGTCGCGGCTGGGCCTGCGGGCGAGCATCGTGGACAGGATGGCGAGCCTGACTGGCGGCCGTGCGGAGGTGGACTCCCGGCCCGGGCGGGGAACCGTGGTCACCCTCACCTGGAGGGGGAACCGATGAGTGGGCGGACCTTGGCTGGGTTCTTCCGGCTCGATGAGTGGCCGGGACGGGTGATCCTTGCACTCTTCACCCTCAGCAACACGGTCAACACCCTCGCCACGCTGAACGACGTCCGGTCACCGGCCGCTGCGGTGGGCACGCTGGCGCTCGCTACCGCAGGGGCGGTGCTGCTGTTGCTGCCCATCCGCTCCGCACTCTATCCGCGGGCTGCCGCTTCTGCCGTGGTCCTCATCGTCGTCGGTCTCTCGCTCGCCTCCTGGAACCTGCCTGCCACCGGCTGGCCTGGCTGGGCCTCGTGGAACTGGTTCGCCAGCACGCTGCTGCTGATCGTGCTGGTGCTGCGCGGCCGCGTGCTCGCTGCATGGGCCGGCTTCGCTCTCCACGTGCTGGTGGTGTTCGGGTGGGTGGCCCAGGTCGGGCGCCCACTCACCCAAGGGGTCGAGTTCGTCGCGCACCATGCCGTGCTGCTGCTGGTGTTCACCCTGTTCTCGAGTGTGCTGCGCAGCACCATGAGATCGATCGCGCAGGTTGAGCAGGCGCACCTCGAGCTCGTCAGCAGCCGGGCCTGGGCTGACGCCGCAGCCGGTGCGCGCGAGGAACGGGTGGCCCGCGTGCGGTCAGCGGGCGGCGACCTGCTCGATATCCTGGCCTCAGACACCCCGCTGACGGACCAGCACCGGCGGGAGTGCTTACTCGCGGAAGCCGCCATCCGCGACGTGCTGCGCGGAGGCGTCCTGGCCAGCGACAGTGTGCTCGCCGCCGCGCGCGCCGCGCGCACCCGCCACGTGGAGGTCCAGCTCCTCGATGACGGCGGCACCTCCCGCCCGGAGCATGGCGATCTCGGGCGTATGCACGAGGCAGCCCGTGCTGCTCTTGAACGGGCCGACGGCGGCACCGTGACGATCCGGCGGCTTCCCCCAGGGCGGCCCCAGCTGGCCACGATCCGCGTGGTCGCCGCGGGCAGTGCCGAGCGGTTGGACGTTCCCGCGCGCAGCCTGGAGCGCGACGTAGCCGCGACATAGGTCGGCGATCCTGACAGCCCTGCCCGACCACTCCGAGGAGCGCCTGTGAGTGAGCCACCCTCTGGTGGTCGACCCCGACGACGTTCGGCACGGCTGGTCGTGATGGCCACCATCGCCCTGGTGCTGGTTGTCGCGGTGATCGGTGGCATCTGGTGGTTCCGCGACGATGCGTCCTCGCCTGCACCGGTGGGGTCTGGCGATGCGGACGCACAGGCTGTGGCGGAGGTGTTGCGCGGCCTACCGCAGGATCCGGCGGCCGGTTTCAGCGCGGATGTCGCCGACGAGGTGGCGAGCGATCCGCACCAGTACGTGCCCGATGGGGCGGTGATCGAACCGGATCAGGAATCGTGGCAGGAACTGGCCGAGGACATGAGCACGGTGGATCTGGTGATGACGATGCCGGACGGCACCCAGCGTGAGTACCGCGCCGTCATGGTCCTCCAGGAGGGGGCGTGGGTGGTGGCCGCGACGATCGAGATCGAGGTGACGGGATGACTACGTCGATGATGCCGTTCGCGCGGCGGGTGCGCCGGCCGGTCGCCACACGTGCCGCGGTGCTGCTCCTGGCCGCCATACTCCTGACCGCGGTGGGCGTGGGGCCGGTTGGTGCCGCACCGGCCGCACCGGCCGGCCCGGCCGAGCCGGGCGCCCCGGAGTGCACCGGGAGCGATCTGGCCCACGCCAGGATTGACCCGGCTGACACGGCGAACGATGGTTCCGCGCTGACCCACGTCCCGCTCCAGGACGGCAGCTTTGTCCCTGTCGTGCTGGTGCACGGGTGGCGGGGATCGGTCGGCACCTGGGATCTGCACATGGACCTGAGCGAGAATGCGACGGCCGAACCGGGCACCTCGCACCGGTCGTTCGTGGGGAATCTGCAGGATGTTCCCGGGGTGAGCGTCTTCACGTTCGACTACGAGGGCGTGAACACGTCCTGGGTGACCGATCCGGCGATCGGGCCCACCCTGGCGACCCACATCGCCTGTTTGCACGATGCTTTCGACCAGGACGTGATCGTCATCGCGCACTCGATGGGTGGGCTGGCCACGAGGCAGGCATTCGCCGAAGCCCCCGAGACGGCCGAGATGGTCAGCCAGGTGATCACCTACGGGACGCCGAACACCGGCTCTGACCTCGGGGCGGCGGGCGTCACCACCGCACTGGCGTTGCTCGCCGTGAATGCGGCTCCCGATCCCGACCGCACGATTCGAGATCTCACCGGTGACGCCGCGGTGGACCTCGCCACAGGTTCCCAGGCACTCGCCGAGCTGCCGGAGTGGCCGGAAGGGCTCGCGGTCCACGCCCTGTACGGGGACACCCGTATCGAGACGCACTCGCTAGGCCTATTTGCCGGCGCGCATCCTGATGGGGCGACCGTGGCGATGGGTGACATGATCGTCCCCACCTCCTCCGCCACAGCAGAGGCGAGTACTACCGACGGTGTCACGTGCGAGTACTCCTACAGCCTCACCCGTCGCGCCGGCGAGGTAGTTGAGGAACTGTTCCAGGTACTGGGTACAGACCGCACCCGGGCAGGCAATCCGATCGGTGCGCAGGCCCCCTGTTTCCACGGCAACCTCATGCGCACCCTCGAGCTGCACAACGCGATGCTGGGCTACGTCGTCGATGATCTCGAGGCCCGGGCCGTCCCCGCGCTCGATGAGCGCGCCGTGCCGGAAGACCTGCGCGGCCAGTGGTGCTACCGCAGCGACCCGGACGACTGCTTCAGCTTCGCGGAGTTGATGGAGGAGTACCCGGGGAGCGGATTCGTGAACTCAGGGAGTGGCGAAGTCTCAGCGAACGGGTCGTACCCGTACGAGTACTGCTTCCAGTTCGATGCGGATGGCAGATGCACGGCACCACTCGCTGGCCGCGGCACGTATTGGTTGTTTCCCGCTGGCGTGCCATGGGACTGCGAACAAGAGTATCCCCGCACTGAGGCGCCTGAGTCAGACCAGTGGGAGTACCTGGGCGGCTGTAACCCCGATTTCAGCGATCAACATGATGTGTCAGAGGACCGGCTGGTCCGTTGGGCGAATCATCCCTATAGCGAGAGTCTGAGCTTCTACGATGAGGAGCCGTGGTATCGCCGCTGATGCTCACCACTCCCACGCGAACCCGACCCCCTCGGCCTCGATCGCCTCGACGAAACGGTGAGCTTCGCCGTCGGAGTTGAGCCGAACCGGCTCGGCGGACACTGGCTCGGATTCGAGGTGATCGGTGTTCCAGTGGCACCACTGGAGGCTGCGGGGGTGGCGGTCGAAGGCGACGTGGATGGCCACATTGCCGGAGCGCTTCAGGCTCACCCGCCGGAAGAGCGGCTCTGGCGGCTCCTGGTAGGCGAAGATCGTGCGGTACTCCAGGGACGCCGTCTGGCCGGCCTCGAGCGGTTCGGTGAAGGTGATGTCGACGGCATGAAGCCCGGGAACCCCGCTCGGGACCAGCTCGGCCGCACGGCCGCCGCGTAGCACTTGAACGACCGCGGCGTCGGTGTCGAAGCGGTACTGGAAGGTGCTCAGCGAGGCATGGGCGCGGATCACGTGCACGGTGCGGTGCTCCACCGGGCAGCGGTCGGCACCGACCCGGTGGTAGTCGTGTACCGAGACCGTCTCGAAGTCACGGGTGCGCGGGGCCGCCTCACCGCCCAGTGGGGCTGCGCCCGGCACGATCACCGGGCCGGCGGGGTCATCGAGCAGAGCCTCCCACAGCAACCGCGCGTCGGCCGGGGACACGGCGAACGCTTCGATGAACAGCTGCAGCATCGCGGGTGGCAGCGCTCGCCCCGAGAGCGCCCGCGAGACACGGTCCTTGAGCCGCCGGGGGAGCGTGACGTCGAGTTCGGATGCCTGACCGGTCTCCCAGAGGTGCTGGCTCAGCACCATGGCCACCGCTGACTGGTTGATGCTCTGGCGCTGACGTTTGCAGTAGGGCAGCCACGCATGTCGATAGGTGCCCTCAACCAGTTGGCTCAACAACTGGGCGGCCCGCTGCTCCCGGCTGTGTGTGTCGGTCAGATCCGCGACCATGCAAACGACATTAGCGAGAGGTTGCTGATCGGTGCTCGTCCCTCTCACGCATCGATCGCGACCGGGTAGGCCCGTTGCGGAGAGCGTCGTGATCAGGTCGTGACCCGAACGTCCGCGCGGGTTCCCCGCTGTCGGCATACTTGGGCCCGCGAATGTAGTGCCCGACGACAGAGGAGACCACCATGACCGCCGTCACCGTGCCCGAGCCCGTTCACTCGTTCATCGAGACCGTCAACACCCACGACGAGAAGGGCTTCCTCGACGCCTTCACCTCCGACGGATTCGTGGACGACTGGGGCCGGGTCTTCACCGGACGGGAGGAGATCAAGGGCTGGAGCGACAACGAGTTCATCGGTGCGACTGGCGTGCTCACCCCGAAGTCGGTCACGACCGAGGGTGACGTCGTCACCGTGATTGGTGACTGGCGCAGCACCCACGCTAACGGGCTGTCCAGCTTCGAGTTCCGGGTGACCGGTGACAAGCTTGCTTCGATGACCATCCGCGAGGGCTGACCCGGCCCGCCGCGCCGCTCACCCGCCCTCTGCACGACTGCCGCTTCGAAGGACCCGCTATGTCCGTACTTGCCCGCCCGCAGACGCGCCGCAGCGAGGTCGGCCCTGCCGAGCTCTTCTTCGACCTCGTCTACGTCTTCGCGATCATCCAGCTCTCCCACCTGCTGCTGCACCACCTCTCCTGGCTCGGCGCCGCTGAGACGGTGATCGTGTTCGCCGCCGTCTGGTGGGGCTGGAACTACACGGCGTGGGCGATGAACTGGCTCGACCCGCAGCGCACCGGCGTGCACCTGTTCACTGGGGTGCTGATGCTCGCCTCGCTCGGGATGGCGGTCGCGATCCCGGAGGCCTTCGGCGACAAGGCGTGGCTGTTCGTGGCCTGCTATCTGTTCGCCGGTGTGCTGCGCCCGGTGATGATGATGGTGGTCTTCCGGGGCCAGCAGATGGCGGCGAACTACCGGATGCTGCTGCTGTGGACTCTCGGAGCGGGCGTGTTCTGGGTGGCGGGCGCGTTCGTCGATGACGAGCTTCGGCTGTGGATCTGGTTGATCGCGGTCGTGATCGACTACGCGGCGCCGCTGATGAACTTCCGCGTGCCGGGTGTGGGCGCGGCGCCGATGAACCTGTGGGACACCGACGCCGAGCACCTCGCCGAGCGCAATCGGCTGGTGTTCATCATTGCTCTCGGTGAGTCGATCCTGCTGATGGGTGGTGCTGTGGTGGACGCGGGCGATCTGACCGCGTCGCTGGCGCTCAGCCTGCTGCTGGGCTTCGCCGGGCTCTTCGTGCTCTGGTGGAACTACTTCGCGCTCGCCGGGCACCAGGTCGAAGGTGCCAAGACCACGACGGCGGCCCTGCGCTCCGCCTTCGCCTACGCCCATGCGTTCATGGTGCTGGGCGCGATCCTGTTCGCGGTCTCGGTGGAGCTGCGTCTCTCCCACGAGCACCTGACGCCCACCGTGGTGATCGTGACCGTGGCCGGCCCGCTGGTGTACCTGGTCGGCAACCTGCTCTACCTGGGATCACGCTTCGGCCGGTTCGCCCGGTCCCGGTTCGTGGCGATGGCCGCGCTCGCGCTGATCGGGGTGGTCGGTGTGCTGACGGCGGACCAGCTGCCTCCGGTGGTGCTGAGCCTGGCTGTGCTCGCGGTCACGGGCTCCTTGGCTGCCCTGACCGCCTACAGCCGTCGAATCTCCCACGCCGAACGCTGACTTGGTCGGCTTCCGCGGCGGCGATGTCAAGGGGTCAATGCAACTTCGGGCGGATTGGCGAGTAGGTGGGTCAG
>NZ_VSMB01000043.1 GCF_009805705.1 Ruania rhizosphaerae | reverse complement strand
TCGAAGACGACCGACGTCAGCATCGGCGTCGGGTACAGCGGGCCATCAGCAAAGTAGTCGGCCAGGTCAGCGTCCCAGGTCTCCCGCCACGGGTTCCAATGCGTCGACACATCCTCACCAACCGGGTTGGGGTCCGGATCTGGGTGCCCCTCGCCACCCCGCGGGAAGTCGAGAGTCTTCGAGTAGATGCTGGTGAAGGTTCCCCCATCAAGCTGGACGACATGAGCGGCCAGGTCAGACCGGAGCAGACTGCTGGAGGCATCACAGACCCCTCCCACATAAACCTCACCATCGCGCACCGTCACCGAGAACGGACGCCAGTCACCACCCACACACCCAGGGTCGGTGATCGGCACCGAACTCACAGGAGACGCGGGCGCAGCATCAGCAGTGTTGTAGGAGTACAACAACCGATCGTTGAGGTTGACCACATACAGCGTCGACTCATCCTCCGACAGCGCCACCCCTCCCAGACCTTCACGACCATTCGCCAAGAAGAACTCATCGTCGTAGCCGTCATCAGTCTGGTGAACCGCCGTACCCGCATTCGGCACAGTCGCCCACAACTCCGTGTTCCCCGG
>NZ_VSMB01000042.1 GCF_009805705.1 Ruania rhizosphaerae | reverse complement strand
GCCCGCGAGCAAGGTCACCCAGAGCGATCGAGCGGCGCACGTCCTCACTCGCATCCGGCATGAAGGCGCTCAGTGCTGCGGCGCGGGCTGCCACGGCTGCCTCCAGGTCCAAGGCGTCTGCCAGGTCCAGTCCGCCCTCGAAGTTCACGACCGCGGTCGAACCGGGCAGGTGCGGGTCACCGGCATCCCCGAGGTGGATCTCTACCCGGCGTGCTTCCAGTGCTGCCTGCGCTTCAGCACGCGCCTGCTCAGGGTCGTAATGGTCCATCGCGGCTGCCACCGCCCGCTCGATCTGCGCCCTGCTACAGGACCCGATCGACCAGGCGACCTGCCGGTCCACCCACCCCGCACCCTCGAACGGGAGCTTCTTCGTCAACCGGGTCACCGCCCGCGCCCGGTTCATGCTGACCTGCCCCGCCCGCACCCGGCCCCACAGGGTCGGCAGGCGGTACGCAAGCTCGACCACAGCCCCGACATAGGACAGTGCCGCCTCGTTCGACTGCCCCAACGTGGCCGCCAACCGGGCAAACCCCAGATCAGACACCCACGGAGCACCCGCACCCGCAAGACGCATCGGTTCTTCC
>NZ_VSMB01000041.1 GCF_009805705.1 Ruania rhizosphaerae | reverse complement strand
GGCTCGCGGCTCGCGGCTCGCGGCGATGATGGCCGAACTGGTGCCACGGCTGCGACGATTCGACCAGCTCGCTGTCACCGACGAGACCGCGACCGCGCTGGTCGCGATGTCACCGGCCACGATGGACCGCCGCCTGACCGCTGACCGCGCGGAACTGACGCTGAGAGGTCACTCGCACACCAAGCCCGGGTCGCTGCTCAAGGACCAGATCCCGATCCGCACCTGGGCGCAGTGGGACGACGCCGTGCCGGGGTTCGTCGAGATCGATCTGGTCGGCCACGAGGGCGGCAACGCCCTGGGAGAGCACGCCTACACCCTCACCGTCACCGTCACCGACATCGCCACCGGGTGGACGCCAGAACCGAGCATTGCGCAACAAGGCCCGCACATGGGTCATCACCGCACTGGAGGAGATCACGCTCGTCATGCCGTTCCCGGTCCTCGGCATCGACAGCGACAACGGGTCCGAGCTCATCAACCACCACCTGCTCCACTGGTGCCAGGAGTGGCAGATCACCTTCACCCGGTCCCGGCCAGGCAACTCCAACGACGGCGCCCACGTGGAGCAGAAGAACTGGGCCGTCGTGCGCACCGTGGTCGGCTACCACCGCTACGACAC
>NZ_VSMB01000040.1 GCF_009805705.1 Ruania rhizosphaerae | reverse complement strand
CCAGGAACCGCCTGGCAGTCCTGCATCAGCGGGGGCGAGTACCCACCCCCGAGGCCGAAGCCGATGCGCGCCGCGCCCTGACTGTGGCAGTGCTTGAGCGTGCCATCACTGAGCGGCTCGCAACGGGCCCGAAGCTGCGCCCCGACCAGGTGCGCCACCTGAGCGCGCTGCTGAACGGTGGTGCGGACCGTGGCTGAAAACGAGAAGCGCCGCCCGACCAGGGGCGGCGCAACGGCGGAAAAGACCACCGGACTCGATACGGCGAAGCCTACCGGGACCAGTGACCCGGTGGCACGTGCGCTATCTGTCTCGACGGCCGACAGCGCTCGGGCGAAGACCTGGGAGCCGGGCACGGTCACGTGGACCGAGGTGCAGGCGTGGGCTGAGAAGCCGCGTAGGGGCCCGAAGGATGGCCCCTGCTACGTGCTAGGGCGGCTGAACGGTAAGCGCCGCTCGAAGGATGCGGTGGTCTCGCGTGGGGTACTGACCCTGGACGCTGACGCGCTGACCCCCGCTGACCGGGACGACCTGCTGGACCAACTGCGGGCGGAGGGCTGGGCGGTGGTGGTCTACAGCACGGCCAGCGCCACAGCCGAAGCTCCGAGGTTGCGGGTGCTGGTGCTGCTGGACCGCGATGCCACGCCCGAGGAGTACCGCCTGCTGGTGCGGGTGCTGATGCACCGCCTGGGCC
>NZ_VSMB01000003.1 GCF_009805705.1 Ruania rhizosphaerae | reverse complement strand
GGGTCGAACACGCCGTTCCCGGCCGCCGGGTCATCGGGGTCGATCGCGGCCTGACGCACCCACGCCACCACCAGTTCGGCCCGTTCGACCTCCACCGCGCGAGCTGCCACCCCATTGGCCCGCACAGCAGCCAACAACCCCTTCCCGGCCGGAACCGAGAAGGGGTCGTGAGTGGCTGTCGAGGTCATGAAAACACTCTCCCACCGACCACTGACATCGCCCCGTTAGCCCAGGTCAGGGGCCACACCCACGCCAGTATCCGGTTCACGCGCACCCCTGTCACCACCCCGTTCCCGGCCGGAACCGAGAACGAGTCGCGAGCAGCTGTCGAGGTCATGAAAACACCCTCCCACCCACCACCGACATAGAGCGGGTACGGAGGTCAGGATGGCGTCATCTGCGTAGATCGACAGGAGCCGGGAGGTGCAAGCACCGATCCTCCCGGGGACCACATGGCGGTCCAGCCACGTCACAGAGCCGGCGGTCGAGCCACGTCACACCGCCACGCCCCACCGGCGCAGCGCTGCCCGCCACTCGTCGGCACCGGTGAAAACCTCGGCCCGGATGCCCAGCGCGCGGGCCGCGTCGACGTTCGGCGGCGAGTCGTCCACGAAGGCGGTCTGTGCGGGGTCCAGGCCGAACCGATCCAGCATCAAGGTGTAGATAGCCGGATCCGGCTTCGCCAACTTGACCTGCCCGGACACCACCACGTCCTCCATGAGAGCGATCGCGGGCACCACATCCGGGGCGTGATGGAACGTCTCCGCGGACCAGTTCGTGAGTCCGAGCGTCCGGATCCCGGCGTGCTGGAGGTCCCGCACGAGTGCCTCCATTCCCTCCATCGGCCGCACCAGTGACCGTGGGAAGTCCTGCAGGTAGCGGTCCACCACCTGCACCCGCTCCCCCACTCTCGCTTCGTGCTCACCACGCACGTCCGCCCACCGTGCGCCGGCGTCCAGCCTCCGATTCACAGCGAAGAAGTCCGCCTCCTCGAGCGCAGTGAGGGCCTCCTGCCGAGAGAGTTCGCCCTCCCACACTGCGGTCGGGTCCCAGTGCACCAGCACCTGCCCGAAGTCGAAGACCACGGCGCTGATCCTGCTCACGTCTCGTCCTCCATCTGCCGCACCAGTCTTTGCGATGTCTCTCACTCCCGCTCCGTTCCCTGGATCGCCTGTGGCCGCCCCCAGAGGTTCCTCAGACCACCCGTTCCGGGTCCACCCGCACCCGCAGCGAACCTGGTTCCTTGCGGGCGCTGCGGATCGCGACCGCCTCCGCCAACGCCTGGCCCAACTCGTCCCGCTGATCCCGTGGGCAGCGCACCAGGAGGCGCACCCAGGGCTCCCCGTCCGGGCCCGTCTCCTCCACCGGCACCGGCCCCAGCGTCACTGCGCCTTCCGGAAGCCGCAGCCGCGCACTGAACAGCCGCATCGCTGTCGCATCGCCGGTCACGGCAGCCCACTGCGTGATCGGAGGGAACTCCAGCTCGCCACGTTCGCTCAGCTCGCGCTGCGCGTGACCGACCGGATCCCACCGCACCAGCGCCTGCACCGGCACGGGGGCTCCTTGACCCAGCAGCATCACCTGACCATCCGGGCGAACCAGCGCCGCCGCCCGCAACCACCGCCGCAGCGCTTCCACTGCGGCGCCCAGTTCAGGTCGCCCGGTCAGCACCGCAGCATCGAGCAGGAGCCCTGCTCGATACCCGCCCTGCGCCTCTGGCTCCGCCCCCGGGGTCGCGACCACCAGGCGTGGCCGCGCATCCACCTCAGCGGTGACTCCGGAGTCCCGGTCCGAGACCAGCACCGGAGTGCCCGGAAACGCGCGACCGAGCTCCTCCGCCGTCCGATCCGACCCCACCCGCGCTGCCCGGACCCGCGTTCCCTCGCACGTACCGCACTGCCAGCGCGTCTGCCACCGCCCACACCAGCGGCACCGGGGTGTCGCATCCGGACGGTCCAGTGCCAACGGGCCGTGGCACTCGCCGCAGCGTGCCGGCGTCCGGCACGTCTGGCACGCCACGACCGGCAGATATCCCGAACGCGGCACCTGCACGAGCACCGGCCCCTCGCTCAGACCGCGCCGGACGACCTGCACGGCCGCACCCGGGATACGTGCCCGCCCGGCGGCCCCTTCTCGTGCGAGATCGACATCAGTGGGTGCGCTCACCCGCGGTGTACTCGCCCGTACCAGTCCCCGCGCCGCCTGCACCGAGCGCGCCCAGCCCTGCGAAACCAGAATCTCCGCATGCGGGGTTCGCCCGAACCCGCCGATCAGCGCCGCCGCGGACTCCTCCTCAGCCCGTAGGCACAGGACCTCCCGGATGTGGGGATACGGTGCTCGCGGCTCGGCATGCAGATCGTCGCCGTCGTCCCAGCACACCACCAGGCCCAGGTTGCGTACCGGTGCGAACGCCGCCGACCGGGTGCCGATCACCACGTGCGCCTGCCCGGTGAGCGCGAGCAGGAAGCGGCGGTACCGCGCCGAGGCGCCCTGGTCGGCGCTCAGGACCACATGATCCACCCCGGCCGCCGTCAGTGCCTCGCCCAGGCTCGCGATGTCTCGCTGATCGGGCAGACACACGACGGCGTCTCGTCCGCCCGCGCGCACCGCCTGGATGGCTGCCACGATCGCCCCGGCCCAGTGTGGTGGCGCCTCCTCCGGCCCGGCGTCCGACCATGGCAGCGCGCACCACACCGCCCGCGGCGACTGCCCAGCCGTGAGACGGCGCAGGAATGCCTCTCCCCCTGCATAGGGTTGCCACACGCGCAGGGTCGCCGCGTCGAGATCGGTGTGCTCGACCTGCGGATCGGGCAACGTCTCCTGACCGAGGTGAGCTCCGCCGTCGCCGGCTTGTTCCTCCCATGGGATGCGCCGGTCTGCCTGTTCGGCAAGCCCCTCGAGGACCGACCGCTCCGCGGTGGCGTGGCGAGGCGGCACGGCGAGGCGCAGGACGTCGGTGGTGGTCCCGGCGTACCGACGCGCCACCCGCCGGGCGAGCGAGAGGATCTCCGGGGCGAGCACGGCCACAGAGGACGGCACCTTCCGCACCGGAGAGAGCGACCCACCGTGATCGGAGGTGCGGGTACGGCCCACGACGTAGGCGTCGCGCTCGAGCCCGGCGAAGCGCACCTTCACGCGTACACCTGGGTGCACGTCGGCGTCCAGCTCGGGCGGGATTCCGTAGTCGAAGGTCCGGTCCAGGTGCGGCAGCGGGACGTCGACGATCACCTGGGCCACGCCGCTGTAGGGAGCTGGCTGCGGCGGCGCCACGGCACCCGGGTCGAGCAGGCTCGGTTGTTCGACGTCCACAGCACCCGATCCCATCACGAGCAGGTGACGCCGCGGTCAGGAGACCGCGGCACGCAGAGCGTCGGCGCGGTCGGTGCGTTCCCAGGTGAACTCCGGCAGTTCGCGCCCGAAATGACCATAGGTCGAGGTCAGCGCATAAATCGGGCGCAACAGGTCCAGTGCGTCGATGATGGCTGCCGGCCGCAGATCGAACACCTGCGAGATGGCTGCCGTGATCGCTTCCACCGGTACCGTCTCGGTGCCGAACGTCTCCACGTACACCGCGATCGGGTGAGCGCGCCCGATCGCGTAGGACACCTGGACTTCGCAGCGGCGCGCCAGCCCGGCCGCCACGACGTTCTTGGCCACCCAGCGCATCGCGTAGCTGGCGGAGCGGTCCACCTTCGAGGGGTCCTTCCCGCTGAACGCGCCCCCACCGTGGCGGGCCATCCCGCCGTAGGTGTCGACGATGATCTTGCGGCCGGTCAGTCCGGCATCGCCCATCGGACCACCGATCACGAAGGTGCCGGTGGGGTTCACGAGCAACTCGTAGCTACTGACGTCGATGTCCAGGTCGGCCCCGATCCGCGCGAGCTCGTGGGCGACCACGTGCTCCCGGACGGCGGGCTCCAGGTCCTCGACGAGGCGCACCTGTGCTTCGTGCTGGGTGGAGACGACCACTGTGCGCACGGCCACGGGACGGTCGCCGTCATAGGCGATCGTGACCTGCGTCTTGCCGTCGGGCCGCAGCCCCGGCACGATCCCCTCCTTGCGCACCTGTGTCAGCCGGGCACTCAGACGATGCGCGAGCAGGATGGGCAGCGGCATCAACTCGGGCGTCTCGTCCGTGGCATACCCGAACATCAGCCCCTGGTCACCGGCGCCCTGCTCGTCGAACCGGGCATCGAAACCGGTCTCCTCGTGCTCGGCCGAGGTCCGCAGTTCGAGAGACTTGTCCACCCCGGCGGCGATATCGGGTGACTGCTGACCGATCGAGAGGGAGATACCGCAGGAATGACCGTCGAAACCGATGTCGGAAGAGGTGTACCCGATCGCGTTCACCACGCTGCGCACCAACCGTGGGATCTCGACGTAGCTCTCCGTGGTGACCTCACCGGCCACATGCACCAGTCCGGTGGTCACCAGCGTCTCCACGGCCACCCGGGACGCCGGGTCGGCCTCGAGCATCGCGTCGAGGATCGAGTCGGAGATACGGTCCGCAACCTTGTCAGGGTGCCCTTCGGTGACGGACTCGGAAGTGAAGAGGCGGATGGTCACCCGGAGAGCCTACCTGCGGCGGACGTACTCACCGTCGGTGTCTCGCTGCCCGACCGGCTGCTGAGAAGCCTCACGACGGCGTCCCACACCACGTGCGCAACGTCGTCCTTGGTCCCACCGCCAGCGCCGAGGTCACTTCCGGAAGCGTCGAGTAGATGTACCTCGTTCGGCACGTCCCCGAACCCGACATCGGCACCGACGGCGTTCACAGCCAGCAGGTCAGCGCCCTTGCGGCGGGCCTTGGCGCGACCATGATCGAGCACCGAGCCGTCGGCGTCCCCCGTCTCGGCCGCGAAACCCACGATGATCTGACCCTCTCGCCGACCTGACACGAGGCCGGCGAGGATGTCGGGGTTCTGGACCAGCTCAAGACTCTCGACGCTGCCGTCGGCGTGCTTCTTGGTCTTCTCGGTCCGTGTCTGCGCCGGGCGGAAGTCGGCGACCGCGGCAGCCATGACGACCACGTCCGCACTCGCCGCCGCCTCGAGCATGGCCTCCTGCAGCTCCGCAGTAGTCTCGACCGAGGTGATCTGGACGCCGTCGGGAACAACACCGAGCACCGAGGAATCGACGTTCGCTGCCACCAGGCGCACCTGAGCACCGCGTGCTGCTGCCGTAGCGGCGAGGGCTACCCCCTGGCGCCCGCTGGAACGATTTCCCAGGAAACGGACCGGGTCGAGGGGTTCGCGCGTGCCACCGGCACTGATCGCGATCTGGAGCCCCTGCAAATCCCCGCCGTCGCGATCGGTAGCGCCGGAAGCTCCCGCAGCAGCCAGAGCGACGTCGACGATCTGGTGCGGTTCGGGCATCCGTCCGGGCCCGGAGTCGGCACCGGTGAGGCGGCCGACCGCCGGATCGATCACATGGACCCCACGCTCTCGCAGCGTCGCGACGTTGCGCTGCGTGGCCGGATGCAGCCACATCTCGGTGTGCATCGCCGGGGCGAGCACCACCGGGCAGGTCACCGTCAGGAGCGTCGCAGTCAGCAGGTCGTCGGCGATACCGGCAGCGGCACGTGCGAGCAGGTCGGCGGTCGCGGGCGCTACCACGACCAGCTCCGCCTCGCGTCCGAGACGCACGTGGTCCACCGATTCGGTGCCGTCGAAGACCGACGTGGTCACCGGCTCACCGCTGAGCGCCTCCCAGGTGGCACGACCCACAAAGTCGAGCGCCGCCCGGGTGGGAATCACCCGGACGGCGTGACCGTCCTCCCGCAGCGCACGCAGCACAGAGGGCACCTTGTAGGCGGCGATCCCCCCGCTCACGCCGAGCAGGATGCGCATCGCGGGTGTCAGCCCTCGGTCTTCTCAGCCGTCAGCAGGCCCTCGTTGATCTCGCGCATCGCGATGGAGAGCGGCTTCTCCTGCGGCTTGGTCTCCACGAGCGGGCCGACGTACTCCAGCAGACCCTCGTTCAGCTGGGCGTAGTAGGCGTTGATCTGCCGGGCCCGCTTGGCGGAGTAGATCACCAGCGCGTACTTCGAGTCCGCGGCCTTGAGCAGGTCGTCGATGGGCGGGTCGGTGATGCCCTCGGGTGCAGCAACAGTTCCTGACATGTGGATCCCTCGCGATAGTCGGTGCGTAGCAGCGGGAACATCTCATGCGCCGTGAGGGCGTACGAGGACCCACCGCCAACGTTCAATGCTACCCGTTCTCGTGGCGAATGCGGGTCAGGCGGTTCGTTCCGGTGTGGTGACGCCCATCAGCTCCACGAGCTCGTCCGTGGCTCGGGTGACGTCGTCGTTGATGATCGTACGGTCGAACTCGGCGGCCGCCGCCATCTCCACCTCGGCCGTGGCGAGGCGGCGCTGACGTTCGTCGGCGTCCTCTGTGCCTCGTCCCTCGAGCCGCCGCACGAGTTCCTCCCAACTCGGTGGCGCCAGGAACACGAAGTGCGCTTCGGGCATGGTCTGACGCACCTGACGTGCGCCCTGCAAATCGATCTCGAGCAGTGCCGGACGCCCCGCTGCGAGTCGTTCCTCCACCGGACCACGCGGCGTGCCGTAGGAGTGACGGCCATGCACGACAGCCCACTCCAGGAACTCGCCTTCGCTGACCATCTGGGCGAACTCCTCCGGTGAGAGGAAGCGATAGTGGACTCCGTCCACCTCCCCGGGCCGGGGAGGGCGCGTCGTGGCCGACACGGAGAGCCAGACATGCGGGTAGCGGGCGCGTACGTCAGCCGACACCGTCCCCTTGCCGACGGCGGTCGGACCGGCCAGGACCGTCAGGCGGGCACGGTCTGTGGTTGCCTCAGCCAAACCGCTCGACCAGCTTGGCGATCTGCTGCGGACCGAGACCGCGGACCCGGCGTGACTCCGAGATGCCGACCTCGGTCATCACGGTACGTGCCGTCACCTTCCCGACTCCGGGCAAGGACTCCAGCAGTGCGAGCACCTTGAGCTTGCCGATCGCATCGTCCTCCTGCCCTTCGGTGATCACCTCGGAGAGCTTGCCGCCGGAGTATTTCAGGCGATTCTTCACCTCAGCACGCGTCACGCGGGCTTGTGCCGCCTTCTCAAGCGCCTTCGCGCGTTGTTCGGGCGTGAGTGGAGGAAGGGCCACGGTGTGTCACCTCGCCGGTCGGGGACGGATAGGACGTATGCCTGGCAACGTAGCGAGCAGGCCGATGCAAATCAATCGGAGGTTCCGCCGTCGGAACGCCGCAGGTCGCACAGGCCATCTTGCACCCGCTGCGCCACAACAGCCAGACCGGTCGGTCCCGCGGAGAGGATCTCACGCGAACTCGATGGCAGAACGGCGCCCTCGGCTCCGGCGAAGACGCGGCGGATCTCATCCACCCCGGCACCCTGTGCGCCCAGGCCCGGGGCGAGCAATGCGCCACCGACGGCGGCCAGATCCATCCCGAGCTCACGTGGCGCCGACCCCACGGTCGCTCCGACCACGAGCCCGACGCTGCCGAGGGGCTCACCTGCCTCGAGCTCGGCGGCGTTGCGACGCCCCGCCTCGGCTGCGATCCGTGCGGCGACGCTCGTCCCGCCGGCCTCGCGGGCATGCTGCACCTGGGCGCCCTCCGGGTTGGAGGTCAGCGCCAGCACGAACACGCCACGTCCCGTGGCCTGAGCCCGCTCGATGAGCGGGTCGAGGGAGCCGAAGCCCAGATACGGTGACACGGTGACGGCGTCGCCCGCCAGGGGGGAATCCTCGCCGACGTAGGCGCTGGCGTATCCGCCCATCGTGCTGCCGATGTCGCCACGTTTGGCGTCGACGATGCACAGCAGCCCTGCCGCACGGCATGCTGCGATCGTTTCCTCCAGCACCGCGACCCCAGCACTGCCGAAGCGTTCGAAGAACGCAGCCTGCGGCTTGACCACGCCGACCACGTCACGAAGCGCCTCCACCGTGCGCAGAGCGAACTCCCGCACGCCATCGGCGGTGCTGGGAAGCCCCCATCCAGCCAGCAGCTCCTCGTGCGGGTCGATGCCCACGCACAGCGGCCCATAGGCGTCCATCGCGGTCGCCAGCCGCCGCCCGAAGGGCGCGCGTGGGGGCGTCGTGGCCCCGGCGGCGTTCACGTGCCCGCCCCGACCACGGTGGCCTCCACCTCGCGCAGTCGATCCGCCCGGTCGGCGTCGTGGGTCTGGAGCGACTTCACCGCGAAGGGTCCCCGCCGGATCGCCTCGATCGCCTGAACCGCGGCGGTAAACTGCTGCATGGTCGTCACGATCGCCCTGTCAGCGGCGGTGGTGGCAGCCCGGATGTCGTAGCCGTCGGCACGTGCGCCCTTGCTTCCCGGGGTGTTCAGCACCATGTCGACCTCCCCTGCGGTGATGAGGTCGATGATCGTCCCCTCCCCGTCGGGTCCGGGCCCCTGCGAAGCCTTGCGCACCACCTCAGCGGCGATCCCGTTGCGCCGCAGCACCGACGCGGTGCCCGCGGTGGCCAGGATCCGGAAACCGAGTTCGACGAGCCGGCTCACCGGCAGCGTCAGGGAACGCTTGTCCCGGTCGGCTACCGAGACGAACACGGTGCCCGTCGTCGGCAGACCGCCGAAGGCGGCGGCCTGTGACTTGGCGAACGCCAGCGGGAAGTCCACGTCGTAGCCCATGACCTCACCCGTGGAGCGCATCTCCGGGCCGAGCACCGTGTCGACGACCTGACCGGACGCCGTCCGGAAACGTTTGAAGGGAAGTACGGCCTCCTTGACCGCCAACGGTGCGCCGTGGTCGGTGACAGATGCATCCGTGTCCGGCAGTACTCCGGCGGCAGTGAGCTCGGCAATGGACTGCCCGCTCATCAGGAGTGCGGCGGCCCGCGCGAGTGGTACCCCGGTGGCCTTCGCCACGAACGGCACCGTGCGGGAGGCGCGCGGGTTGGCCTCCAGCACGTACAGCACATCCGCGGCCAGGGCGAACTGGATGTTCAGCAATCCGCGCACGCCGACCCCGGCCGCGATGGCCTCGGTGGAGGCGCGGATCCGGGCAATCATCGAGTCCGAGAGCGTGACCGGCGGGAGCACACACGCGGAGTCACCGGAGTGGATCCCGGCCTCCTCGATGTGCTCCATCACGCCACCGAGGAACAGCTGCTCGCCGTCGTAGAGGGCGTCGACGTCGATCTCGATCGCCTGGTCGAGGAAGCGGTCCACCAGTACGGGAGCCGGGAGCCTGCTCGCCTCGCTGCTGGTGCCAGTGGCACGGGAGACATAGTCCACCAGCTGTGCCTCGTCGTAGACGATCTCCATCCCACGCCCGCCGAGCACATAGGAGGGACGCACCAGCACCGGGTAGCCGATCCGGTCGGCGATCTCCTTCGCCTCCACCAGGGTGCTGGCGGTGCCGAATGCCGGTGCGGGCAACCCGGCCTGGACGAGCACCTCACCGAACTGGCCGCGGTCCTCTGCTGCGTCGATCGCCGACGGCGGAGTCCCCCAGATCGGCAGGCCAGCCTCGGCCAGCCGGTCGGCCAAGCCCAGCGGGGTCTGGCCACCCAGTTGGACGATGACGCCCGCCACCGGACCGGCGGCCAGCTCGGCCTCGTAGATCTCGAGCACGTCCTCGAACGTGAGCGGTTCGAAGTACAGCCGGTCCGCGGTGTCGTAGTCGGTGGAGACGGTCTCCGGGTTGCAGTTGATCATCACCGTCTCGTAGGAGTCCTTCAGCGCCAGCGCCGCATGCACGCAGGAGTAGTCGAACTCGATCCCTTGACCGATCCGGTTCGGCCCGGAGCCGAGGATGAGAACCGCCGGACGCTCGCGCGGCTGCACCTCGGTCTCGGAGTCGTAGCTGGAGTAGTGGTACGGCGTGCGGGCGGCGAACTCGGCGGCGCACGTGTCCACGGTCTTGAACACCGGGCGCAGGCCATAGGCGTGCCGCATCTCCCGGACAGTCGCCTCACCCAGCCGGCGGATGCCGGCGATCTGCTCGTCGGAGAAACCGTGCCGTTTGGCCCGGGCGAGCACCTCGGTGGTCAGCGCCGGAGCAGCGCGCACCTCCTCGGCCACCTCGTGCAGCAGCTGGAACTGGTCCAGGAACCACGGGTCGATCCAGGTGGCATCGAACAGCTCCGACAGCTCCGCCCCACCCCGGATCGCGCGCATCAGGTCCAGCATCCGGTGATCGGTCGGCGTTCGGATCGACTCCAGCAGGGCCGCAGTCTCCTCGGCGTCGGGCGCCGGCGAGGAGAAGTCGAAGCTGGAGCCGGTGTAGTCGATCGAGCGCATCGCCTTCTGCAGCGCCTCGGTGAAGTTGCGGCCGAGGGCCATCGCCTCACCGACGCTTTTCATCGTGGTGGTCAGCGTCGGGTCGGCGGCGGGGAACTTCTCGAAGGCGAACCGCGGTACCTTGACCACGATGTAGTCGAGCGTGGGCTCGAACGAGGCCGGCGTGGATCCGGTGATGTCGTTCGGGATCTCGTCCAGGGTGTAGCCGACGGCGAGCCGCGCCGCGATCTTGGCGATCGGGAAGCCGGTGGCCTTCGAGGCCAGCGCCGAGGACCGGGAGACCCGCGGGTTCATCTCAATGACGACCACACGGCCGGTATCGGGATGGACGGCGAACTGGATGTTGCAGCCCCCGGTGTCCACGCCCACCTCGCGGATGACGGCGATGCCGACATCGCGCAGCTTCTGGTACTCGCGGTCGGTGAGGGTGAGCGCAGGCGCCACCGTGGTCGAATCGCCGGTGTGGACCCCGACCGGGTCGACGTTCTCGATCGAGCAGACGACCACGACGTTGTCGTTGCGGTCGCGCATCAACTCGAGCTCGTACTCCTTCCAGCCGAGGATCGACTCCTCCAGCAGGACCTCGGTCGTGGGCGAGTAGTGCAGGCCCGCTCCCGCGATCTGCCGCAGCTCGGCCTCGTCGAAGGCGATACCGGAACCGAGCCCGCCCATGGTGAAGGAGGGGCGCACCACCAGCGGATAGCCCAGATCCTCCACGGCGGCGAGCACCTCGTCCATGGAGTGGCAGATGGAGCTGCGGGCGGACTCGGCGCCACAGCGTTCGACCACACCCTTGAACTTCTCCCGGTCCTCGGCCAGGTGAATGGCCTCGATGTTGGCCCCGATCAGCTCGACCCCGTGCTCGGCGAGCACCCCGGCCTCGTCCAGTGCGATCGCGGCGTTCAGTGCGGTCTGGCCGCCGAGGGTGGGCAGGAGCGCGTCGGGCTTCTCCTGGGCGATGATCGCGGCTACCGCCTCCGGCGTGATCGGCTCGACATAGGTGGCGTCGGCGAACTCGGGGTCGGTCATGATCGTCGCCGGGTTGGAGTTGACGAGGATGACCCGCAGGCCCTCCTCCCGGAGCACGCGGCACGCCTGGGTGCCGGAATAGTCGAACTCGGCGGCCTGGCCGATGACGATCGGCCCGGAGCCGATGACCAGGACGCTGGAGATGTCGGTGCGGCGGGGCATCAGGCGTGGTCCTTCGTGGTCGAGGTGAGCAGGTCGACGAAGCGGTCGAACAGATAGGCGGCGTCGTGGGGTCCGGCAGCAGCCTCCGGGTGGTACTGCACGGAGAAGGCAGGCAGGTCGAGGCACTGCAGGCCTTCCACGACGTTGTCGTTGAGGCCCACGTGGGAGACGAGTACCCGGCCGTAGCGGCCGTCGTCATAGGGGGCGGTGGTCGCTTCACCGATCGGCGCGTCGACGGCGAACCCGTGGTTGTGCGCCGTGACCTCCACCTTGCCGGTGGTCACGTCCTGCACCGGTTGGTTGATGCCGCGGTGCCCGTAGGCGAGCTTGTAGGTGCCGAACCCGAGGGCGCGGCCCAGCAGCTGGTTGCCGAAGCAGATCCCGAAGAACGGGATTCTCGCGTCCAGCACACCGCGCAGCAGGTCGACCGCATGCTCCGCCGTCTGCGGGTCACCGGGCCCGTTGGAGAAGAACACCCCGTCGGGCTGCAGGGCCTGCACCTCCTCGAGGGTGGTGGCCGCAGGCAGTACGTGGACGCGCAGACCGCGTTCGGCCATCCGCTGCGGTGTCATGGCCTTGATGCCGAGGTCGAGGGCGGCGATGGTGCCGATCGGTTCCTTCCCGGCGAAGTCCCCGGTGGGTTCGACCACATACGCCTCGGTGGTGGTGACGGCACCGGACAGGTCGGCGCCGGCCATCTCCGGTGAGGCGAGCACCTGCTCGCGCAACTCGGACTCGGTGCGCGCGTCGACGACGTCCGGCAGCGCCTCTCCGGAGAAGATGCCGGCACGCAGCACCCCGCCCTCGCGCAGGCGGCGGGTCAGCGCCCGGGTGTCCACATCGCTGATGGCGACGACTCCCTGTGTCTGGAGCTCCTCGTCGAGGCTGCGCTGGGAGCGCCAGTTCGACGGGCGCCGTGCCGGGTCACGCATCACGTACCCGGAGACCCAGATGCGGCCGGACTCGCGGTCCTCGTCGTTGACGCCGGTGTTGCCGACGTGCGGGGCGGTCATGACCACGATCTGCTGGTGGTACGAGGGGTCCGTCAGGGTCTCCTGGTAGCCGGTCATCCCGGTCGAGAACACGATCTCGCCGAAGGTCACGCCGCGGGCACCATAGGCACGGCCACGCACCACCGTTCCGTCCTCGAGCACAAGAAGAGCGAGATCTGAGGTTCCGGTCACGGCATGGTCCTTCGGCATCAGTGTGGTCGTGGTCATCGGGTGCTCCCGTCCTGCGGCTGGCCGTCAAGCACGGTCGCCACGCCGCGGTAGAAGGTGGCCATCACGCGAGCCGGCAGCTCCCGGGCGGCGAACGGGGTGTTCTCGCTAGCGGTACGCAGCCCAGCGGGGTCCACGGTCCAACGGGCGGAGGGATCGACGAGGGTCACATGCGCCGGCTCGCCGGCTGCGAGCGGACGCCCCTGCCCGGTCACCCGGCCGATGCGGGCCGGGGTGGCCGACATCGTGCGCGCGAGGTCCTGCCAGCCGAAGTCGCGGGAGTCGTCCGCCACCATCGCCTCGGTCACCACGGACAGGGCGGTCTCCAGGCCGGTCATCCCCATCGCGGCAGCGGCGAACTCACAGTCCTTGTCCTCGCTGGGGTGCGGGGCGTGATCGGTGGCCACGATGTCGATCGTGCCGTCCTCCAACCCGTCCCGCACGGCCTGGACGTCCTCGGCGGTGCGCAGCGGCGGATTGACCTTGAACTGCGGGTCGTAGCCGCGGATGGCCTCATCGGTCAGCATCAGGTGGTGCGGGGTGACCTCGGCGGTCACCTGGATCCCACGTGCCTTGGCCCAGCGCACGATGTCGACCGAGCCGGCGGTGGACAGGTGGCAGATGTGCACGCGCGAGCCCACATGCTCGGCGAGCAGGACATCGCGGGCGATGATCGCCTCTTCCGCGACGGCCGGCCACCCTGTCAGGCCGAGCTCGGCGGAGACGATGCCCTCGTGCATGAGTGCACCAGCGGTCAGGCGCGGCTCCTGTGCATGCTGGGCCACGACGCCGTCGAAGGCCTTGACGTACTCCAGCGCCCGGCGCATCAGCACCGGGTCATGCACGCACAGACCGTCATCGGAGAACACGCGAACACGCGCCGCTGAGGAGGCCATCGCACCCAGCTCCGCGAGCTGCTCCCCCGCCAGGCCGACCGTGACGGCCCCCACCGGCCGCACCTGCGCCCACCCGGCATCCTCGCCGAGGCGCCAGACCTGCTCGACGACTCCGGCCGTATCGGCCACCGGTGTGGTGTTCGCCATCGCGTGCACGCAGGTGAAACCGCCTACAGCCGCTGCCCGGGTGCCGGAAGCGACGGTCTCGGCATCCTCCCGGCCGGGTTCGCGCAGGTGCGTGTGCAGATCGACCAGGCCCGGCAGGGCCACCAGTCCGTGGGCGTCGATGCGGTGGACCTGAGCGCCGGCTCGAGCACCGGCCATGTCGGCGGCGTCCGATCCGGTGGCGGCGATGCGGCCATCGGCGAGCAGCAGATCGGTGATCGAGCCCTCAGGCAGCTGGGCACCGGTGATGAGGTAGTCGGTCATGAGGGCGTCCCTTCGTTGCCGGCGAGCACCAGGTAGAGCACGGCCATCCGTACGGCCACCCCGTTGGCAACCTGTTCGACGATGGTGGAGCGGTCAGAGTCAGCCGCCCGGGCAGAGATCTCCAGGCCGCGGTTCATCGGACCGGGATGCATGATCAGGGCGTGGCCGGGCAGTGCCTCGAAGCGAGCAGCGTCGAGGCCGTACCGGCGGGAGTACTCGGCGGCCGAGGGGAAGAACCCGCCGCCCGCACTCGACATGCGTTCGCGCTGCACCCGCAGCATCATGATGGCGTCCGGCGCCTGCTCGGCGATGGCGGCGTCGAGGTCGTAGGAGATCCGGCACGGCCACGTCGAGGCACCGATCGGCAGCAGTGTGGGTGGTGCCACCAGGGTCACCTCGGCGCCGAGGGTGTGCAGCAGGTCGACGTTCGAGCGCGCCACCCGGGAGTGCAGCACGTCCCCCACGATCACCACGCGCTTGCCGTCCAGACCGGCACCGGCACCGCCCTCGGGCATCAGGTGACGGCGCATGGTGAAGGCGTCGAGCAGCGCCTGCGTCGGATGCTGGTGCATCCCATCACCGGCGTTGACCACGGGCGCGTCGATCCAGCCCGAGGTGGCGAGCCGGTGCGGTGCACCGGAAGCGGAGTGGCGGATGACCACGGCGTCGGCACCCATCGCCTGCAGCGTCTGGGCCGTGTCCTTCAGGGACTCCCCCTTGGAGACCGAGGAGCCCTTGGCGGCGAAGTTGATGACATCAGCCGACAGTCGCTTGGCGGCGGCCTCGAACGAGATGCGGGTGCGGGTGGAATCCTCGAAGAACAGGTTCACGACGGTCAGCCCCCGCAGCGCCGGGAGCTTCTTGATCTCTCGGGACTGGGTGGCTGCCATCGTCGCGGCCGTGTCGAGGACGGTGATGGCCTCCTCGCGGCTGAGATCGGCGGCCGAGAGCAGGTGCCTCATGAGAGCACCACCTCATCGGCGTCATCGAGTTCGCTCAGATGGACGCTGACACGTTCGTGGCGGGCGGTCGGCAGGTTCTTGCCGATGTAGTCGGCACGGATCGGCAGCTCCCGGTGCCCGCGGTCGACGAGCACCGCGAGCTGCACCGCGCGGGGACGGCCGACGTCCGAGAGTGCGTCGAGTGCGGCACGCACGGTGCGACCGGAGTAGAGCACGTCATCGACGAGCACCACGACCTTGTCGGTCAGTCCAGCCGGCGGGATCCGGGTGGGTTCGAGACCGCGGGTCGGCTGGCGGCGCAGATCGTCGCGGTACATCGTCGGATCGATGGTTCCCACCAGATCCTCGGAGGTGAGACCGCCTGCCTCAGCCTCGACAATCCGGGCGCCGATCCTGGTGGCGAGCGGGACACCGCGCGTGGGGATGCCGAGCAACAGCACCTCCTCGGCGCCCTTGTTGCGTTCGACGATCTCGTGTGCGATCCGGGTCAAAGCCCGGGAGATGTCGTGCTCGGAGAGAACGACTCGTGCTGGGGCGCCAGAAGTCACCGGCGTTTGCCTCCTTCCCCGCCTCACGGGACGGGCTTAAAGGGTTGCGTGCCGAGGCATTACTCTACCCGGGCCGCGGGCACGATCAGGCGTCCGCAGCGCCGTCTGTGTCGTGCCCCACGTCTGGGTCGATCACCGACGCAAGCAGCGACGTCAGGGCGGCGGGCGCCGCTTCACCGTCCATCGCCTCGAGAGTGGAGAGCACCGGAGCCATCTCCTCGGGCAGACCACCGGTGATCACGCGCTCCACCAGGTCGGGTTGTGGCCCAGGCGCCGCACGACCCCGGACCTCATCGGCACCTTCACGCAAGGCGGCGACCAGCTCACGGGTGACGGACTCGGTGACCGGTGTGAAGGTCAGGTGCGCGGTGCGCGGCAGCACCGAGCCATCACCTTGAGCGAAGGCTGGTTGGGCCTGCAGCAGGAATCCGCGCCGGCGCACGGCATCGACCCAGGCGAACGGATCGACCTGGTGCGCCGGAGCCCGGTCCGGATCCGCCGCCACCGCCAGCAGTGCAACGGCGGGATCACCCACCACGCTGAGGCCGCTGATGCCATCGATCGCCCGGCGCACAGCACCGGTCGCCGCAGCGGTCTGCGCGACCAGGTCGGCGTACCCCTGAGTGCCGAGCGCCTGGGTGACGGCCCACGCTGCCGCCATCGCGGTCGCCGAGCGCGAGCCGAGCATCGTGGGGTTGACCACGGGGTACCCGGGCCAGCTCGTGGTGGCGAAATACTGCCCGCGGTGGCGTTGGCGCTCCCGGTACAGCACGACCGAGGCTCCCTTCGGGGCGTAGCCGTACTTGTGCAGATCGGTCGAGATGGAGGTGACACCGTCGACGGCGAAGTCCCACGGCTCGCCGCCCGTGCCCTCCCCGGGCCACCAGGGCAACAGCCACCCTCCGATACAGGCGTCGACGTGCACGGCGACGCCGCGCCCCGCTGCCCCGGCAGCGACTCGTGTGATCGGATCGATGGTGCCGAACGGATAGTTCGGTGCGCTGACTACGACGAGCGCCGTGGAGGTGGTGACTGCGGAGAGCAGGACGTCGGCGTCGACGATCCCGGTCGCGGGATCGACCGGGACCTCCACCGGCACCAGGCCCAGATAGTGGGCCGCCTTACGGAAGGCGGGGTGCGCCGTCGTGGGCATGACCACCTCGGGCCGGGGGCTGCCGGGGTCGCCGGCACGGCGGCCCTCCTGGGCGAGCCAGGACTCCCGTGCCGACTTCACGGCGAGCAGGCAGGACTCGGTGCCACCGGACGTGACCGAGCCGACCACGTTCTCGTCGCCGTGGAGTACCGATCGGGTGAAGCGCACCAGGTCTCGCTCCAGGCGTGCCACGGAGGAGAACGTCGTGGGGTCGAGCCCGTTCACGGGGAGGAACATCGCGGCCGCGTCCGCAGCGAGCCGGTCGAGCTCGGGACGGCCGTGATCGTAGACGTAGGACAGCACCCGGCCGCCGTGGGTGGGCGGGTCTGCCTGCCGGATCTGTGCCAGTTCGGCCAGGATGCGGGTCGTATCGTCGTCGGTCATCGAGCCTCCGTGTACTGCTGGGGGTCGCGGTAGCGGGCCAACGGGAACAGCGAGACTCCCGCCAGCAGGGCCGGGAGCGCGCTGAAGATCACCACAACGGCGGTCAGGGCGGATCCGGGCTGGACGGCGGGCCCCTCGCCTGTGCTGGAGACGAATCCGCTGACGGCGAGCACGGCGAGCGCGAGCGTCGGGCCCAGCGCCATGCCGGCGGTCTCGCCTGCCGTCCAGACACCGGCGATCACACCGGCCCGATCGTGGCCGGCGGGGCGGGTATGGGTGTCGCGGGCGATCACGTCCGGCAGCATGGCCAGCGGATACAGCTGCATCCCGGCGTAGGCAACCCCGGCCACGGCGACGGCGAGGTATACCCACCAGCCCACGGCCGCCGTCATGAACATCAAGGACGCCGCAGCGAGTGCGAACAGCAGGCTGCTCGCCACGAACGCGCGCTTCTTGCCCACACGGTCAGCGAGCCGGCGCGCGGGTGCCATCACCAACAGCGCCGGTGCCACGAGGGCGATGAAGAGTCCGGTGACGGCGCTCTCCTGTCCGAGGACGTAGGTGGCGACGTACTGAGCCGCAGCCAGCATCGCGCCGGCGGCGAGTGCCTGCAGTACGAATGCCGCCAGGAGCGCTCGCAACGGGGCGCAGTCCCGTAGCACCTGGATACCGGTGCGATAGGCGGCCAGGATTCTCTCCGGCTGCGGTGAGGACAGCTCACGCGCGGCAACGACGGCTGAGCTGTGTCGCCGGGTGCCGGTGGCCGCGATCACCATGCCCGCGGCCATGATCAGGCCCGTGACGACGGCCATCACCAGGTAGCCGGTACGCCCCGAGCCTGCGGCGTCTCGCACGATCGGTCCCCCTCCGCCGAAGGCGAGGATGGCCAGGGCCAGGACGGCGATGCGCGGGGCGAGCAGCCGGGTGCGGGCGGCGGGGGTCCGTGCGAGCTCGGCGGGTAGGGCGATATAGGGCACCTGGAACAGCGAGAACGCGGTGGTGGCGAGGAGGAAGGCACCGACGACCCAGGCGGCGGCCGCGCCACCGGTCCCGGGTGCTGCGAACAGCAACGTGAAGGCGACCGGGAGGCTCAACGCGCCGACCAGCATGATCCGGGCCCGCGACCCGGTGCGCCGGGCACTGGCATCGCTGAGCCGGCCCACCAGCGGATCGACCACCACATCCCAGATCTTCGGGACCGTGACCACCAGCGAGGCCAGGCCGGCGGTGACGCCGAGGGTGTCGGTCAGGTAGTAGCTGAGCACCAGCCCGGGCAAGGTGCCGAATCCCCCGGTGCCCACCGACCCGGCGGCATAGGCGGCCCGGAGCCGGTTGGGCACCTCGGGCTGGGGATCGGGGGCTGGGGTCGGCACGTCAGTCCACCAGGTTCGGCCCCAGCTCGGCTATCCGGCCGAGGAGGCCGTTGACGAACCCGGGTGAGTCGTCGGTGCTGAGCTCTCGCGCCAGCCCGACCGCCTCGTCGATCGCGACCGCGGCGTCCACCTCGTCGTTGTAGAGCACTTCCCAGGTGCCCACCCGCAGGATCGCGCGGTCGACGCTCGGCATCCGCTCCAGCGTCCATCCCTGGGAGAAGGTGGCGAGAACCTCGTCGATGCGCTCGGCGTGTGCTGCGAACCCTTCGACGATCTCCACCGAGTACTGCGGCAGGGCGGTCTGGGTGCCGGGTTCGATGAGGCGTTCAGCGAGGACTGAGACCGGGGTCGGGCGGCCGGGATCGGATGTGGCTGGATCCGACTGGGCGGCGACGGCGCGCTGGTCGGCCTCGTAGAGGACGTCCACGGCACGTTTGCGCGCCTTCGTGCGTGCGGCCATCTGCTAGTCGTTCACGCGGCCGAGGTAGTCACCCGTGCGGGTGTCGACCTTGACCTTCGTGCCGGCTTCCAGGAAGAGCGGAACCTGGATCTGGTAGCCGGTCTCGATCGTGGCCGGCTTGGTGCCGCCGGTGGAACGGTCTCCCTGCAGGCCAGGCTCGGTGTAGGTGATCTCCATGACCACCGAGGCGGGCAGGTCGATGTACAGCGGCAGCCCCTCGTGCAGGGCCACGATCACTTCAGCACCTTCGAGGAGGAAGTTCTTGGCGTCCCCGACGATATCCTCGGGTACGGCGATCTGCTCGTAGTCGCTGGTGTCCATGAAGACGTAGCCGGTGCCGTCGAGGTACAGGTACTGCATGTCCCGGCGGTCGACGTTCGCGGTCTCCACCTTCACACCGGCGTTGAAGGTCTTGGCGACGACCTTGCCGGAGGTCACGCCCTTGAGCTTGGTACGGACGAACGCGGGCCCCTTGCCCGGCTTGACGTGCTGGAACTCCACGACGGACCACAACTGCCCGTCGATGTTGAGCACGGTGCCGTTCTTCAGGTCGTTGGTCGTTGCCACGCGATCTTCCTCACTACAGGTTGGTCGGGACGGGCTGACGACAAGAGGCCGGGCCCGGTGCGGCACTCAGGGTAACGTGCCCGGGCCTTCGAGCGCGCCTCAGCCGATCAGATGGAACAGGGCCAAGCCCCCGAGGCCGATGAGGGCGGCCCACAGATACGAAGCCAGCGTCCCGACGAGGAACCGCTCGGAGACGTTGGCATGGCCGTCCAGGGAGCGGAACCGTCCCAGGCCCTTGATGGCGACGATGACGGCAATCCCGGCGGGGTAGCCGACGAGGATGCACCCGGTGATGGCGAACCGTTCGAGGATCCCGATCCACAGTCCGCCGCGCAGGACCTCCGCGGCTGTCGGTTCCGGCTCGAGCGCCGGTGGGTCCTCTGGTGGCTCGGTGCGCCGGGCGATACGACCGAGCAACCACCCGGTCAGAGGTGCACCGGCACCGGCCGAGACACCCAGGGCAAGGCAGGCGACGGCCACGGTGAGGAGAATCTCGCCGACGTTCATGATGCCTGCTTAGCAGGCTTGTCCAACGATGCCAGGAGGCGCTCCGCGAGGGGGTGGACTGCGCGCTCTTCGTCCCACATCGCGGTCCGCAGCCGGTCGCTGACGGCCTGGGGAGAGATGCCCAGCTCGGCAGCGATCTCGCGCCCGGTGCCACCGGTGGCCATCAGCAGGTCGATCGCCTCCCACCCGGCTGTGGTGCGTCGTCGCACCACAGAGGCGAGGAGCTGGAGCAGGGCCTCGACCTCACCGGCACCGTCGTCATCGTCGGCGGTGACAGCCATCGGGACCGGGACCGTGCGACCGCGTGCGCGTTCGACGGCCTCACGAGCGTGGAGGAAGGCCGCACCCGACGACGCCCGGGAACTCTCGGCGAGGGGGCGGTCCACCTCTCCCACACCGATGCCCACGCTCCAGTCCTGGCGGCGATGCAGTGCGAGGACGATCCGGAGAGTACTGGCAGCCGATGCCAGGACGCCTTGGATCTCGTCGCCCACCGTGCGCTCGAACGGCAGCGTGAGATCAAGGTCGGTACCGATGTGCTGCAGGTGTGCCAGCGTCTCGGGAACGAGGTCCCCTCGACGCCGGGAGGCATTCTGGTCAGCGGTCACGACGAACATGAATCAAGGGTAGATCGTTGATCACTACATATCAAGGCCTATACCTTGATAACCAAGTATCAAGGTGTCAGGCTTGATGAGCCAGAGCCTGAAGGGCCAGGCGATAGGAATCGACACCGAAACCCGCGATCGTTCCCGTGGCGACGCCCGCGATCACGCTGGTGTGCCGGAATCGCTCGCGGGACGCCGGGTTGCTCAGATGTACCTCGATCAGGCGCAACCCGCCGGTGGTCACCTGGGCGGCCGCATCCCGCAGCGCGTACGAGTAGTGCGTGAACGCCGCCGGGTTCAGCACCACATCCCGGCGCGTATCGACCGCTTCGTGCAGCCATGCCATCAGCTCGGCCTCGTCGTCGGTCTGACGCACCTCGGCCTCGAAACCCAGCTCGGTGGCCCATGCGAGCACGCGCCCGGCCAGACCGGGATGATCCAGATGGCCGTACACGTCCGGCTCGCGACTCCCCAGGCGGCCCAGGTTGGGGCCGTTCAGCACCAGCACGTCAGTCATGTCTCACTCCCCGGTGATCGCGGCGTAGGCGGCGTCGAGCAGGGCGGGATCGGGTCCCACCAGGCGGGTCGGACGTGCCAGTCCTTCCAGCACGACGAAGCGCAGCGTGGCGCCGCGGGTCTTCTTGTCCCGCCCCATCGCGGTCCGCAGCTCCTCCCACACGCCGGGCCGGTAGCGCGTCGGCAGTCCCAGCGCGGTCAGGACGTCCCGGTGGCGCTGCAGCAGCGCAAGGTCGATCAGGCCCGCCCGGTGGGCGAGCTCGGCCACGAACACCATCCCGACGGCGACCGCCTCCCCGTGCCGCCACCGGTACTTCTCGTAGTGCTCCACCGCGTGAGCGAAAGTGTGCCCGTAGTTGAGCACCTCCCGCAGCGAAGACTCCTTCAGGTCGGCCGAGACCACATCGGCCTTGACCTGGACCGCTCGTCGGATCAGTTCCGCCAGCACCGGGCCAGCCGGATTCATCGCGGCGGCGGGATCGGCTTCCACCAGCTCCAGGATCCGCGGGTCGGCGATGAAGCCGCACTTGACCACCTCGGCCATACCCGCCCGCAGGTCTGCCTCGGGCAAGGTACGCAACCAGTCCAGATCGCACACCACAGCACCCGGTGAGTGGAAGGCACCGACGAGGTTCTTGCCCTCGTCGGTGTTGATGCCCGTCTTGCCACCCACCGCAGCGTCAACCATGGCAAGGACGGTCGTCGGGATCTGGATCACGCGTACGCCCCGTAACCAGGTGGCTGCCACGAAGCCGGCGAGGTCGGTGGTGGCTCCCCCGCCGAGCCCGATCACCACATCGGTCCGGGTGAAGGCGTCCTGTCCCAACGCTGCCCAGCAACCGGCCGCCGTCTCGACCGTCTTGGCTTGCTCGGCGTCGGGGAGCGGGTGCGTCCGGACCTCGTAGCCGGCCGCCGTCAGCCGTCCCGCGACTGCAGCAGACTGCTCGGCCAGGGCCGGTGGGTGCATCAGGAAGACCCGGGCTACGCCGTCACCGACCAGTGCGGGCAGCCGGTCCAGCAGTCCGGAACCGATGAGTACGTCATAGTCATGCTCGGCGCGCACCTGCACGGTGACCGGCTCGCTCACGCTCCCACCTCCGCGAGGATGAGGTCACGGACCTCCTCCGGGCTGAGCCCGTCGGTGCGCACGACGACGGTCGCCAGCCCTTCGTAGATCGCGCGCCGGGCCTCCATCAGCTCTTGCCACTGACGGCGGGGGCTGCCCAGCAGCAGGGGGCGGCTGGTGGTCAACCCGACCCGCCCGGCGGCGTCGGCCAGACCGACCGAGAGGAACACCACGGAGTGTCCGGTGAGGTCGGCCTGCGTATCCGGATCGAGGATCGCTCCCCCACCCAGGGCGAGGACGCCGTCGTGCTCGCCCAGGGCACGCTGGACGGCAGCTCGCTCGACGCGGCGGAAGTACGGCTCGCCGTCATCGACGAAGATGTCGGAGATGGCGCGGCCCTCGGTCGTCTCGACGTCGGCGTCGGTGTCGCGGAAGGTGACGCCTAGGGACTCGGCCAGCAGGTGACCGACCGTCGACTTCCCGGCACCGGGCGGGCCGATGAGCACGAGGCGCGGGGTCCGGGGGCTCATCGCATGTGCTCCGGGATGGACTCCAGGTAGGTGCGCACATTGCGCGCCGTCTCCGAGATCGAGTCGCCGCCGAACTTCTCCAGCAACGATTCCGCCACCACCAGGGCCACCATGGCCTCGGCGACCACGGCTGCGGGGGCGATGGCGCACACATCCGAACGCTGGTGCAGTGCCGTCGCCGCCTCACCGGTGGCCACGTCCACGGTGGCGAGGGCTCGCGGAACGGTCGAGATCGGCTTGAGAGCGGCCCGGACCCGGAGAACCTGACCGTTCGCCATCCCCCCTTCGACACCACCGGCGCGGTTCGTCTGGCGGGTCAGGTGCCCGTCGGCGTCGCGCACGATCTCGTCGTGGGCGACGGAGCCACGTCTGCCCGCGGTGCGGAAGCCGTCGCCGACCTCGACTCCCTTGATGGCCTGGATACTCATGAGCGCACCCGCGAGCCGGGCGTCCAGGCGGCGGTCGGAGTGCACATAGCTGCCCACCCCGGGCGGCACGTCGTAGGCGAGCACCTCCACCACCCCGCCGAGGGTGTCGCCGGACTTCTTGGCGTCGTCGATCTCGGCGACCATCCGCGCCGAGCTCTCCGGGTGGAAGCAGCGCACCGGGTCGGCGTCGAGGGTGTCGACGTCGTCCGGACCAGGCAGGGCGGCATCCTCGGGCACGCTGATCGGACCGGTCTGGACCACGTGCGAGACGAGCCGAACGCCGGCCGCCTGCTCAAGGAGGGCGGCGGCCACCCGGCCGAGGGCCACGCGGGTGGCCGTTTCCCGGGCAGAGGCGCGTTCGAGGACGGGGCGGGCGTCGTCGAGGTGGTACTTCGCCATGCCCACCAGATCGGCGTGCCCGGGCCGGGGGCGGGTGAGCGGCTTGTTGCGGGCCTGTTCGCGGGCGTCACCGGTACCGGCGTCGACGTCCAGTACGGAGGTGTCCACCGGATCGGCGGACATCACCTGCTCCCACTTGGGCCACTCGGAGTTGCCGATCTCGATCGCCACCGGACCACCCATGGTGTGCCCGTGCCGGACACCGCCGAGGAGACGGACGGCGTCCTGCTCGAACTTCATCCGGGCGCCGCGTCCGTAGCCCAGCCGGCGCCGGGCCAGCGCCCCGGCCACGTCGTCGGTGGTGATCTCCACACCAGCCGGGACCCCTTCGAGGATCCCCAGAACTGCGGGGCCGTGCGACTCGCCTGCGGTCAACCATCGGAGCATGGCGACATCCTCCCACGGTTGCGCGCTGGTCTTGAGGGCATGTCCAGGAGGCGAGTCATCCTCACGCCGGGGCCGTCGTGGCGACCGCCACGGCCAGTGCGGCCCCGAGGCTGAGGAACGGTCCGAATGCGATCGGGGTGCGGCGCCCTGCCCGCCTGGCCACCAGCAGTGCGAGAGCCACGAGGCCGCCCGTGACGAAGGCCAGCACGATGCCGGCGAGTACTGCCGACCAGGAGAACCAGCCGAGCAGTGTGGCGAGGACCGCTGCGAGCTTGGCGTCCCCCAGTCCCAGGCCGGAGGGCGTCAGCAGGCACAGCACGAGGAAGCCTGCACCCACGGCGATGCCGGCGACGGCGGCACGTCCCAGATCTGCCCAACTCCCCTCTCCGAGGAGGACTGATGCCAGCAGACCGGTCAATACCACGACGGCGACGGCGACGACCAGCCGGTCCGGGAGCCGGTGCACCGCGAGGTCGACAGTGACCAGCAGCGCGAGCCCGAGACCGGCAGCGGCGAGGGTTGCTTGCACGGCCGGCCCGACGGGGAGGGCCATCACCCCGGCGCCTGTCAGCGCCGCCAGCAGGATGTGGATCCGCCAGCGCATCCAGCGGTTGCCCGCGTGGCGGGAGGTACTCGCTGTGGTTGAGTTGCCTGGCGTCCCGGACGTGAAACGGCGCACCAGTCCTGTGCTCGCCCACGCCGTCATTCCCAGCAGCAGCGCCCCGGCAACCGATCCCCACATCCGCCCATCATGGCAGCGTCGGTCCCGTCGCCGCTGACACGGAAACCCGACCTGTGGACAGCGGCCTGCTGACGCCCAGATCCGCACCAGAACGCCAGTGTCAGTGGTCGGTGGTGAACTAAGGACATGTTCGAAGACCACTCGCACACCCGCTCTGGTGAGGGGCCCGACGGCGTCCCCTCCCCAGGTGGTGGCCTCGCCACGCTGCGTGGCCGGGTGGATGCGGCGAGGGACGTGGACCGCGGCACACCGGGGTGGTCGTTCGACGCCTCCTGCTCGCAAGCAGCAGAAGTGGTGGCTGAGGCTCCGGCCGGAGCGGAACTGCTAGGCCTACTGGAGGCCGAGGTCGACGGGATGAGGACTCCGGACGAGGGGTTGCTGATCGAGTTGATCGCCGCCGCGGACCGGATCGTGAACCGAGCCGGCGCGTTGCAGGCAGCATTCGTCGCCGAGCTGATGGAACGGCGGCAGGGTTCACGCGGGATCTCGCACACACGCGATGAGATCGCGCTTCGGTTGGCGACCACGGGCCACGCGGCCGAGACCCTGGTCGGACGCGCAGCCGCGTTGGCCGAGGCGCCCGCCGTGGCCGATGCACTGGGGCGCGGGCTCATCACGACCCGCAAGGCGGACCTGATCACCGACGCGACCGAAGGGATGGAGCTGGCCGCCGCACTCACCCTTCAGGAGCACGGAGCCGCCTACGGGCAGGAGCACACGCCCCCGCAGCTGCGGCGCGAGCTGGAGGCGGCCGTACTCGCCGCCGACCCGGCCGGAGCCCAGCGTGGGCGTGAGAAGGCCCACGCCCGGCGGCGGGTCATGTTGGAACCGACGCGGCACGAGATGGCCTGGGTCGGCGCCTACGTGCCGGCCGCGGAAGCCGTCGCTGCCTACACCTGCGTCGACACCCTCGCCGCGGACACCACCGCGGACGATGACCGCACCCTGGACCAGCGCCGCGCCGACGTCTTCACCCAGATCTTCCAGGAGATCCTCACCACCGGTGGGCGCACACTCCCCGAACGGCACGGCCGCCGCCCGGCCGTCCACGTCACGGCGACAGTCCCCGTGCTCGCCGGCGATGACGAGACGCCTGCCGAGCTGCATGGATATGGGCCGATCTCGGCTTCCTCGGCGCGCCGACTGGCAGGGCGCCCAGCGGCAGGCGAGGGCGCGACCGGAGCTGCGCCTGAGACAGGAGCGGCTCCGGCGTCCGCGCCGACGCTTCAGGAACTCCTCGATCCGATGCGGGAGTTCCTCCCGCGGCGCCGGTCGCCGGACCTGCCGGACGGGAGTGATCCGGGGGCGACGGTGGCGTGGATGCGCCTACACCAGTCCGGCGGGAGCGGACACGCCCAGGTCAGTCACTCCTCACCTACGTCACACTCGTCACCTACCTCACACTCTTCAGAAACCGCGCCGGAGCCGAGAGGCGACCCATCACTTGGCACTGGTCGGGCGGCTGCAGATGGCCGAGGAGCGTCAACCGATCGGTCATCTGAGCGTGGCGCTGCAGAGTCTCGTGCTGGTCCAGGTGCTCCCCCGCGCGGCATGAGGAGAACTGATCCGGTGACTGTGATGGGAACGGATCTCGGGCTGGTGTGCACGGACTCCTACGTGCCGTCGCGGCGCCTTCGCGCCCTGGTCATCGATCGCGACCGGACGTGTTGCTTTCCGGGATGCCTCGTGCCGTCGTGGCGGTGCCAGATCGACCACATCGTCCCGTTCGACCCGGCCGTGCCTGCGTGGGCGCAGACCGTGGAGACGAATCTGCAGGCGTTGTGCCGCCACCACCATCAGGGCAAGACCGAACGCGCATTCTCGGTCGAGCGCGACGCGTGGACAGGGATCACCACCTGGCGTACTCGCACGGGGCACGTCTACGTGCGGCTACCTGAGCGCAGCGACCACACGGCGCTCAGTGAGCAACTCCGCGATGATGTGGCGGCCACCTGGACCGGAGAGGAGGACGCTGCAGGAATCAGGCCCGCGCCAGGGAGGCCGTGAGCGCCTGGCGCATCGCATCGACGGGCGCCTCGTGGCCGGTCATGAGGCGCACCTGTTCGCAGGCCTGGTGCAGCAGCATCAGGAAGCCGCTCGCGATGGTTCCTCCCGCCTGCTCCCAGGCGGACGCGGCAGCTGTCGGCCAGTCGGCGTAGACGGCGTCGAGCAGCACCTGCGATGGTGAGAGGTTGGCGCCGGTGAGCCACTCCGCGAGTGGGTCGGCCGCATGTTGCGGCAGCGTCAGGATCACGATGTCCGCCGAACGCAGCAGGCCGGGTGCTTCGGGCCGGTCGAGTGCGATGTACTCCGGATCGAGGCCGGTCTTCGCCGCCGCTCGGCGCACCGCACCGACCCGGGCAAGAGACCGCGCCAGCACCACCGGGTGATGGACACCCAACTCGCCGACGGCAGCCAGTGCCGACGAGGCCGTCGCCCCACCGCCGACGATCACGGCCGAACGCGGCTGCCACCCAGCAGGCGCTACCTCCCGCAGCGAGGCCACCAGGCCGTGGACGTCGGTGTTGGCGGCCACGAGCAACCCGCCCGGCTGACGGAGCAGCGTATTCGCGGCTCCCACCACCTTGGCCAAGCCGTCCACATGGTCCGCGAGTCGTAGCGCCTCGTGCTTGAGCGGCATCGTCAGCGACAAGCCCGCCCAGGAGTCGTCGAGTCCCTCCAGGAACCCGGCCAGCTCGTGCTCATCGACATCGTGGAGCTGATACTCCCAGTCGGTCAGCCCGAGCGCATCGTAGGCGGCCGTGTGGAGGACAGGAGAACGTGAGTGGGCCACCGGGTGTCCGAGGACGGCGGCGCGGCGCGTCACTCCAGCCACGAGACAGTGCCGTTCATGGTCAGTCATCACCATTGCTGCGTTCATTGATGATCGCTCGGTTCTCGTTGTGCTCATCGAGGGTCTCTGCGAAAAGTGACTCACCCGTATCGAGGTCACTGACGAAGTAGCACAGTTGCCCCTCAGCTGGGTCAAGAACCGCTTCGATCGACTGCTGTCCGGGAGAATCGATCGGACCAGGTGGAAGCCCTGGATTGATACGGGTGTTGTACGACGTATCCGCCTCTAGACGTTCCTGCGTCAATGCCTCACCAAGTGTGATGCCCAGCCCGTAGGCAACCGTCGAGTCCATCCCGAGTCGACCGTCGCCACTGCACCCGTCGAGGCGGTTCTCAATCACTAGCGCAACACGAGCCCGTTCATCCTCACGGATGACCTCAGCCTCAATGATCGATGCCTTGATCAGCACGTCCTGACGATCGTCAGCGGGCACCTCGAGACTGTCCAGCATCTCCCCCGTGCGGTCGATCATCGACTGGAGAACATCCTCAGCCGCGTCCTCCGGATGGATGTTGTAGGTGCTCGCCGCGAGCCACCCCTCCATATCGCCACCGGCGACGTCAGGCAGGTAGTCGGCAGCGACTTCGTCCGCAGCTGCCTCGACCTCGCTGACCTCGATCTCTAGACGCTGCGCGATCCGCTCGTAGATCTGACTGGCCCGCCAGCCTTCGGGAATGGTGATCCGATTTCCGGTCAGCGAGGCCGGATCAAGCATCGTCGCGACCGCGTCCTCGGCACTCATCTGCTGCAGCATCGTGTACGTGCCCGGCTGAATCCCGGCGGCGTCAGGATTGGCGTTGAACTCATTGATGAACGCCGTCCGGGTCGCCACCACATCGGCTTCGACCAGTGCCGTGGCCATATCGCTGCCGCTGGAACCCTCCTCGATGACGACCTCGACCTCACCGGACCCCGGGCCCGGGTAGTCGGTGACCTCCGCGGTGGGGTCGGAGTCGGGGTTGAGCAAGGGGCGCACCAGCACCCAGCCACCGCCGACCAGCAGGCCGAGGGCGACGATCATGACGATGAACGAGATGATGTTCCGGCGCCGCTGTGCTCGCTTCCGGGCTCGACGGCGCCTCTCGGCCGTGCGCCGCTCGTGCGCGTCGACGGCATTGCCGGCACCCTGGTTGAACAGGTCGGTCACATGCCCTCCTGAGTCGAAGCGTCCACGTCAGCGTCCGGTTGAGTCTCACCATCCGGGTCCGGGACGATCTCACCGGGTGGCCGTCCCTGACGTCGTTCGGCGTCGAGGGCTGCCTCCAGGATGGTCACCGCCGCCACCTGGTCCACGACCTCGCGGTGCCGCTTCGACTTGCGACCGGCCTGATGCAGCACCTGGTGGGCTGTCACCGTGGTCAGTCGCTCGTCGACGAGACGAACCGGGATCGGACGGACCGCCCGGACCAGGGGCCCACAATACGCCCGCACGCTGAGTGCTGCGGGGCCTTCACCGCCGTCGAGGCTGCGTGGCAGTCCGACGAGCACCTCGATCGGCTCGTACTCGGCGACGATCTCGGCAAGCTCGCGCAGCCCCTCCTGCTCCCCTGACCGCGACACCGTGCGGACCGGGGAGGCAAGGATTCCGTGCAGATCACACCGTGCCACGCCGATCCGTACCGAACCGACGTCGACGGCGATGCGCACGCCTGTGCGGAATGTCACGGCAACGCGTCCAGGTCAGCGGCCACAGCCCGCAGCGCCTCCTCCAGCGTCCCGGCATCGGTGCCGCCCCCCTGGGCGATGTCATCCTTCCCCCCGCCGCCGCCGCCGAGCCTGGTGGCAGCAGTACGCACCAGAGCGCCGGCCTTTGCACCAGCCGCACGTGCGCCGTCGTTGGTGGCCACCACGACCACAGGACGTTCCTTGACCACCGCGCCCAAGGCAACCACAGCTGGTGCAGAGGACCCCAGCCGGTCGCGCACGTCCAGAACGAGCGAGCGGACGTCGTCGGCGGAGGTGAGCTGCCCCAGCGTGGCGGTGACCGCGCGCACTCCCCCGTGCTCAGTGGCCGAAGCGGCCAGCTCGCCCGCGCGGGCCAGGAGCTGCCCTTGCCGGAGCGTGGCCAGCTCCTTCTCCGCATCCTTGAGGCGACCCAGGATCGTCTCGATACGCTCCGGGAGCTCCTCCCCGCGCGCACCCACGAGCTGAGAGATCTGCCCGACCAGGGCATGGGCCTTCGCCTGGTTGTCGTAGGCGCCCTGTCCCACGAGGGCGTCGATCCGGCGTACCCCCGAGCCGATCGAGGACTCCCCCAGCACCGTCACGAGCCCCAAATCGCCCGAACGCTGCACGTGGGTGCCCGCACACAGCTCCTTCGACCAGTCACCGCCGATGGAGACCACCCGCACGCGCTCGCCGTACTTCTCACCGAAGAGGGCCATCGCACCCTGGGCCCGCGCCTCGTCCAGGCTCATCGTGGCATCTGTGACGTCCAGGTTGTCGGCCAGGCGTTCATTCACCCGCTGATCGATCTCGGAGATCACCGAGGACGGAACCGACGACCCGTGCCGGAAGTCGAACCGCAGCCGCGAGGGCGCGTTCTCCGACCCGGCCTGCGTGGCCTGCTCGCCGAGGAACTCGTGCAGGGCCTTGTGCACCATGTGGGTCGCTGTGTGCGCCCGGGCGATCGCCCGGCGGCGGTCGCTGTCGATGGTGGCCACGGCCTGCTCGTCCACCGTGATCGTTCCCTCGGTGAGCGTTCCGCGGTGCACGTGCAACCCCTTCACCGGGGACTGCACGTCCGCCACGTCCACGACGCCACCACCGGCGAGGGTGATGGTGCCCTGGTCGGCGAGCTGACCACCGGCCTCGGCGTAGAACGGGGTCTGGTCGAGGATGACCTCAACATCGGCCGGAGCGGTGGCCACAGGCGAGGCAGTCCCATCCACCACGAGACCGATGACGCGCGCCTGGGCGGCGTGATCGGTGTAGCCGAGGAACGTGTCGGGGCCACCGAGTGCCGTCAGGAAGGACTGATAGACGGCCGAGTCCACGTGACCGGTCTTCTTGGCCAGCGCATCGGCACGCGCACGCTGGCGTTGCTCCGACATCAGGGACCGGAATCCCGCCTCGTCGACCTCGACACCCTGCTCGGCCGCCATCTCCAGGGTCAGGTCGATCGGGAAGCCGTACGTGTCGTGCAGCGCGAACGCTTCCTTGCCCGGCAGCTGGACGCGGGTGCCCGCTCCGGCGGACTTCGCCCGCTGCACGGCTGTGTCCAGGATCGTCGTTCCTGCCGCGAGGGTGCGGCGGAACGCCTCCTCCTCCTCGTAGGCCACCTGGCTGATGGTGGGGAACTGCGTCTCGAGCTCCGGGTAGGACTCCGCCATGGCGTCCTTGGCCACCGGCATCAGCACCGGAAGGGCCGGCTCGTCCACGCCGAGTAGTTTCACGGAACGGACGGCCCTGCGGATGAGCCGGCGCAGCACGTATCCGCGACCATCATTGCCGGGCCGGACGCCGTCACCGATCAGCATCAGGGCCGAGCGCACGTGGTCGGCCACCACCCGCATCTGCACCTGGTCCGGGGCCGGTGAGTTCTGACCGAGGAGGTACCGCGCTCCGGAGAGTTCCTCCATGGTCTGGATCAGCGGGTAGGTCTGGTCGATCTCGTACAGGTTCTCGCGCCCCTGCAGCACCGACGCGAGGCGCTCCAGGCCGAGACCGGTGTCGATCGACTTGCACTCCAGCTCACCCAGCAGCTCGTAGTCCTTGCCGGTGCCGGGGCCGCGGACGAACTGGTCGAAGACGTTGTTGTAGATCTCCAGGTACCGGTCACCACCCGGGTCAACCGTGCCGCCCTCGGCCTCCGGCCCGTACTCCGCACCGCGGTCGTAGTGGAACTCCGCGCAAGGACCGGCCGGACCGGGCTGTCCGGTGTCCCAGAAGTTCTCTTCGCGGGCGAGCTTGACGATGTGCCGCGGATCCACCCCGATGTCGAGCAGAGCGCGCTCCGCCTCAGCGTCCTCGTTCCAGATGGTGACCCAGATCCGGTCGCCGTCCAGCTCGAACCCGCCCGAGTCCGCACCCGAGGTGAGCAGGTCCCAGGAGAACCCGATCGACTCGGTCTTGAAGTAGTCGCCGAACGAGAAGTTGCCGCACATCTGGAAGAACGTGCCGTGCCGGGTGGTGACGCCCACGTTCTCGATGTCGTTGGTGCGGATGCACTTCTGGACGCTGACGGCCCGGGAGTACGGCGCCTTCTCCGTGCCGACGATGTACGGGATGAACGGCACCATCCCGGCGATCGTGAACAGGATCGAGGGGTCCGGGGAAACGAGCGGGGCGCTCGGCACCACGGTGTGACCGCGGTCGGCGAAGTAGGTCAGCCAGCGGTTGCGGATCTCGGCGGTACGCATGGGTTCTCGTTCGGTCGCTTCGTCAGGGGCTGGGCACCCAGGGGGCACCGGGTGGGGCGCCACCCGTGGGTGAGGGGCTAGAGCGTGTCGTCGAGGTCGTCCGGCCAGAGGGCCGGAGCGTTCCGGGCAGCGCGGTTCTGGCGAGCGCGCGCCTGCTCCTCCTCGCTCGGCAGCAGTGCCGACGTCAATCTGTCCTCGTGCTCGGCCATGGAGTCTCGTAGCTGGTCGGTCAGATCACGGGCGGCCACAGCGAGCGTCGTGACGGACTCGGCCAGTCCCGCCGGGCTCACCGCGTGGGCGATCGCGCCCACGCGCTCGTTTGCCTTCCCCATCTGGCGCAGGACCACCACCGTGACGGCGACGCCGACACCCACCCACAGGAGTCGCTTCACTTGGACTTCTCCCCCTTGCCGAACATGCCACGTACGGCGAGTGAGAAGGCGGCCACCTTGATCAGCGGCGCACCGACCGTCGCGGCCACCAGGGAGGTCAGCGCCGAGACATTCGTCGACACCTCCGCCGCCGCCGTGGTCACGGTATCGACCTTGCTGATCTGGCTGTTGGTAGAGCTGATCGTGACCGCGGCCTCGTCGATCACGGGCAGCGTGTGCTCGGTGACGTCCGCAAGGCTCTTGCGAGCCTCGTCCATCACCCGGCCCAGTTTCAGCAACGGCACCGCGAGGGCGCCGACCAGCAGCACGAATGCGATCGCGGCGATGAGGCCGGCGATGTCACCTACAGACATGGGGTGTGGTTCTCCTACCGAGACGTGCGAACAGGCTCTGGGGTGGACCCTACCGGGCGTACGGCTCGTCGCGTGAGACGACAACGCCCCGGGCATGGCCGGTGAAGACCTCGCCCGGGGCGTCGCACGTGAGGATCAGCGCGAGTAGTGCTCGACGACCAGCTGCACGTCGCAGGTGATCGGCACCTCGGCACGCTTCGGGCGGCGGGTCAGCTCGAAGCGCAGCTTCTCGATCTGCACCTCGAGGTACTCCGGCGCTGCGGGCAGGACATCCCGGTGGGCGCCGGCCGCGGCGACCTGGAACGGCACCATCGTCTGGCTGCGGGGCTTGACCTGCACGACCTGACCCGGCTTGACCCGGAAGGAAGGACGGTCGACCAACTTGCCGTCGACGAGGATGTGGCGGTGCACGACCGCCTGACGGGCCTGGGCGATGGTGCGGCCGAAGCCGGCGCGCAGCACCAGCGCGTCCAGACGCATCTCGAGCAGCTCGACCAGCGACTCACCGGTCAGGCCCTGCTCGTGGCGGGCCTCGACGAAGGCGCGGCGCAGCTGAGCCTCGCGGAGCCCGTACTGGGCGCGCAGACGCTGCTTCTCCTTCAGACGGACGGCGTAGTCGGAGTCGGTCCGGCGACGGGCGCGGCCGTGCTCACCCGGCGGGTAGGGGCGCTTCTCGAAGTACTTGACGGCCTTCGGGGTCAGGGCCAGTCCGAGCGAACGGGAAAGCCGGACCTGCCGGCGCGTGCGGTTCTGCGATGCCATGCGGCGAATCTTCCTGTCGTGTCGATGATGACGTCACACCACACTCCGCGAGACGAATTCGCGGGGAGCGGGGTGTGGGGCCAACTCCGGGAGGCGTTCCGAGTGGAACGATCCGTCGGCTAAGACCCCAGGCGTGCCCGTGCGGACAACCCCCACACTCTACCCCATCGTGACCGCCGGCAGTTCTCACGGGGGCACGTGCACGGCAGATCAGCGCCCCAGCATCGACCGGATCCGATCGAGCCGCTCAGTCAGTGCACGTTCGAAACCCCGATCGGTGGGCTGGTAGTAGCGCGCTCCCGCGAGATCCTCCGGCAGGTACTCCTGCCGGGCCACACCGTGCGGTTCGTCGTGGGAGTACACGTACCCGGCGCCGTGGCCGATCCGCTGAGCGCCGGCGTAGTGCGAGTCGCGCAGGTGCGCCGGAACGAGCCCGATCTTGCCGGCCTGCACGTCAGCGATGGCGGCGTTGATCCCCGCATAGGACGCGTTCGACTTCGGAGCACTCGCGACGTGCACCACGGCCTGCGCCAAGATGATGCGCGCTTCGGGCATCCCGATCAGCGCAACCGCCTGCGCCGCGGCCACGGCCGTCTGCAGCGCCGTGGGGTCGGCCATCCCGACGTCCTCCGAGGCAGCGATCACGACCCGGCGGGCGATGAACCGGGGGTCCTCCCCCGCCACCACCATCCTCGCGAGGTAGTGCAGTGCCGCGTCCACATCGCTGCCGCGCATGGACTTGATGAAGGCGCTGATCACGTCGTAATGCTGATCGCCGGCGCGGTCATACCTGACCGCGGCCACGTCGATCGCCCGCTCCATCGCGTCCAGGCTGATGCTGTCAGCTCCTGCCCCGACCGCGGTGCCCGCCGCAGCCTCGAGGATCGTCAGTGCCTTCCGCGCGTCGCCGCCGGCGAGCCGCAGCAGGTACTCCCGGGCCTCCTCGTCCAGTTCCACCTCACCGGACAGCCCGCGCTCATCGGTCAGCGCACGCGTGATCAACGCATCGAGGTCAGCGGTCTCCAACGAACGCAGCGTCAGCATGATCGACCGTGACAGCAACGGCGAGATCACTGAGAAGGACGGATTCTCGGTGGTGGCGGCCATCAACGTCACCCACCGGTTCTCCACCGCGGGCAGCAGTGCGTCCTGCTGCGTCTTGGAGAAGCGGTGCACCTCGTCGATGAAGAGCACCGTCTCCTCACCCGATCCGGCCAGGCGCCGCCGGGCATCCGCGATCACCGTCCGCACCTCCTTCACCCCCGCGGTGACGGCGGACAACTCCACGAATCGCCGCCCGGAGACGTGTGCCACCAGATATGCCAATGTGGTCTTACCCGTGCCGGGAGGCCCCCACAGCACCACCGATGACGGTGGCAGCGCACCAGCGATGGGCGGGTCGATGAGACGCCGCAACGGCGAACCGGACTCCAGCAGGTGGGCTTGCCCGAGCACCTCCTCCGGACGTGCCGGCCGCATCCGCACGGCGAGCGGCGCCGTCGACGATGCCTGTGGGACCCCGGAGTCGTCGGTCCCGGCTGCCTCGAACAGATCCACACGCCAGAGCCTACGCGCCCGTACCGGGCGCTCCCGCCTGCGATGATGTGCACGTGTTCGATCGTCTCGGAGCTCTCACCGCACACGCGCCTCGTCGCATCGTCGCCGTCTGGGTCATCCTCGTAGCCCTCGCCGCCACGCTCGCCCTGACCGGATTCGGCGCCGGTGGATTGTTCGAGCGCCTGCACAGCGGCGAGCCTCGCGTACCCGGCTCCGAGAGCCAGGAAGCCCGCACCATCATCGAGGACGCCGGCGACGAGGGCGCGAGCGTCACGGCGGTGATGAACGGGGTCGATCTGGACTCCCCGGAGACGCTCGCCGAGACCTCACGCGCCGCTGCCCGGTTGCACTCGGTGCTGCTGGCCGATGACCGCATCGACACTGTCGTCGATCCGTTCATCGTGCCCGGTGGGCCGCAGTCGGAGGCCGCAGCAGCGCTCCTGGCCGAGGAGGGCACGGGCTTCCTCGTCACGGTCGGGCTCGCCCCGGGCCTCGACGCCGACGCCGAGGCCACAGCCCACGACGACGTCCTCGCCGAGCTGCGCACCTTCGCCGAGGACGTCGGTGCCGAGGCGCAACTGACCAGCGGCACGCTCATCACCGACGCGATCATCCACCAGATGGAGGAGGACCTCACCACCGGCGAGATGGTCGCTCTGCCGATCTCCCTGCTGATCATGGTCGTCGTCTTCGGCGGCTTCCTCGCCGCCGGGATGCCACTGGCGGGTGCGCTCGCCTCGATCGCCGGCGGACTTGCTGTGCTGTGGGGTTTCTCGGCAGTCATCGATCTGGAATCGGTGGTGGTCAACGTCGTCACGGTGCTGGGGCTGGGGCTCTCGATCGACTACGGGCTGCTGATCGTCTCCCGCTTCCGGGAGGAGATCCGCCGAGCCGTCGATGAGGAGGAGGCGCAGCTCGCCGCCACCGGGCCGATCCCGACGGGGCGTGTGCGCCGGGAGCGCCGCAAAGGCCGGGGTGATGCAGCCGTGATCCGCGCCACGCGGCGCACTCTGACCACAGCCGGCCGGACCGTCACCTTCTCGGCGATCACCGTCGCGGTCGCGGTGGCCGGTCTGCTGCTCCTGCGCCCCGACATCCTCCGCTCGCTCGGTGCGGCCGGCGTGTCCGTCGTGGCTCTCGCCGTGCTCTCCGCCCTGACCCTGGTCCCCGCCCTGCTGGCCTGGCGTGGCCGCCGGATGCTGCGCCCCAGTGCCCTCTCCCGTATTCCAGGCGTGCGGTCCGTGCTGGGCAGGTTCGGCGAGACCGCACCCTCGAGCGGGCTGTTCTCCGCCCTGGCCGGTCGCGTCCAGCGGCATCCGTGGTGGGTGATGATCGGCACCGCCGCCGTCCTGATGCTGCTCGCCTCCCCGTTGCTGGGACTGCAGCTGCGCAACTCCACAGTCGAGATGCTGCCCCCCGGAACCGAGCAACGCGAGGTGATCGACACCCTCGACGAGCAGTACCCGGCCCTGGCCGACGCCCCTGTGCAGGTGCTGGTGGAGTCCGGCGGTGCGCAGACACTCTCCGATGAGATCGCCGACATAGCCGGTGTCGAGCGGATCGATCCCCCGCAGAGCCTCGACGAGGACTACGAGGTGCTGGGAGTGCACCTGGCGGACTCGGTCGACCCCGGGGGCAGCTCTGCCGAGGGCGTCGTGGATGAGATCCGCCAGTTGCGTGAGTCCTCCGAGGCGACCTACTGGGTGTTCGGGCAAGCGGCCAACCAGATCGACTTCACCGAGGCGCTGATCGCCGGAATCCCCCTCGCGGCGGGTGTGGTGGTGCTCGCCACCTTCATCCTGTTGTTCGCGATGACCGGATCGGTACTGGTGCCCGCGAAGGCCCTGGTGGTGAACCTCCTCTCCCTGGCCGCCTCGGTGGGCGTGACCACCTGGGTCTTCCAGGAGGGCAACCTCAGCGGTCTGCTCGGGTTCGAACCGGTCGGCGGCCTGGAGTCCTACGTCGTGGCAGTGGTCGTCGCCTTCGGGTTCGGGCTCGCGATGGACTACGAGGTCTTCCTCATCGCCCGCATCAAGGAGTTCTACGACGCCGGACCGGGGGGCCGGGAAGGCAACGACGCCGCCGTCCGCGACGGTCTGCAGCAGTCGGGTCGCATCATCACCTCGGCCGCCGCCGTGATCGTCGTGGTCTTCGCCGGATTCGTCAGCGGCGAGTTGGTCGTCATCAAGCAGGCCGGGTTTGCCCTGGCCGTCACCGTGATCATCGATGCCACTCTGGTCCGGATGCTGCTGGTGCCGGCCACGATGACGCTGCTGGGGCACCGCAACTGGTGGGCTCCGCGGCCATTGCGCGCCCTGCACCGCCGGATCGCCATCACGCACTGACGCCCACGGCACCGCCTCACGGGCGCCGGCTCTCCCACTCCTGCGCGAGCGTGAAGCCCAGTCGCTGGTACACCCGTCTCGCCGTCACGTTGCTGGCGTACAGCCCGAGGCTCACCTGCCCCGTGGCCGCCAGGCCGTCCCGGGTCACTGCGGCCGTGACCGCCGTTGCCAGCCCCCGACGGCGCAGGTCGGGGTGGGTGACGATCGAACCCAGGTGCACCTCGTCGGTCCACCCGCTCGCCGCCGCCATCGCGCCGAGCCGACCGCCGCGATCGCGCCAGCCGAACCACCGTGTCCCCGGCTTGTCGAGGCGGGTGTAGGTGTCCGGGAGAACCAACTTCTGTAGCGCGGTCATCTCGGGCAGATCCCGGGACAGATCGAGTTCGACCACCTCATCCTCGCCCGCCTGATGCACCGGCGCCCGGGTGCTGACCATCCAGTCCCAGTGGCTGGCCCTGGTTGTCCCCAAGGACGCCCGCACCGGCGCCGGAAGCAGATCCCAGGTGCCCCGGGTGAGACTGACCACCGCCACGTGCCCGGGTGAGATGCCACTGCCGGGGTGAGGGACGCCGTCGGGGGTGAACGCCTCGGCGACCACACGAGCAAGTCCGGCGGGCGGGCCCACTCCGACCAGGGAGCGCATGGATTCGCCCGCGTCAACGCTCAGGGCAAGCGCCTCGGGGGTCGCCCACCAGATCGCCTGCCGGTACCGCGGGACGTCCGCTCGCAGTACCGGCAGGCTCGACCAGGGGTCACCAAGATCGGCGAGCGATCCCAGGCGGCGGAAGGTCGCCGTCACGGGCCTACTGCGCAGGTGCGGGAGCCTGTGCCTCGCCCTTCGGCTCAGGCTTGGCGTCCACCCCGGCCTCCTTGCGCTGCTGCGGGGAGATCGGGGCCGGTGCACCTGTCAACGGGTCGTACCCGCCGCCGGACTTCGGGAAGGCGATGACATCGCGAATGGAGTCCGCACGCGAGAGCAGGGCCACGATGCGGTCCCAGCCGAACGCGATCCCGCCATGGGGCGGGGCGCCATAGGAGAACGCCTCCAGCAGGAAACCGAACTTCTCCTCGGCCTCTTCCTGGCCGATGCCCATCACCTCGAACACCCGCTGCTGGACGTCCTTGCGGTGGATACGGATCGAACCACCGCCGATCTCGTTGCCGTTACAGACGATGTCGTAGGCGTACGCGAGCGCGCTGCCCGGGTCCGACTCGAAGGTGTCGATCCACTCCGGCGTCGGGGACGTGAAGGCGTGATGCACCGCCGTCCAGGCGCCACCGCCGACCGCGACGTCGTCGTCCTCGCCCGTGGGCTTGAACAGCGGCGCGTCGACCACCCAGACGAACGACCACGCAGACTCATCGATCAGCTCCTGCCGCCGGCCGATCTCGAGCCGCGCGGCTCCCAGCAGGGCCCGCGACTCGGACTGCTTCCCCGCAGCGAAGAACACGCAGTCACCCGGCTGAGCGCCCACGGCCTCCACCAAGCCGGCACGCTCGGCCTCGGAGAGGTTCTTCGCCACCGGTCCGCCGAGCTCGCCGTCCTCGGCCACGGTGACATACGCCAGCCCCTTGGCACCGCGCTGCTTGGCCCACTCCTGCCACGCGTCGAACTGACGGCGAGGCTGCGAGCCGCCACCGGGCATCACCACCGCGCCCACATAGGGGGCCTGGAAGACCCGGAACGGGGTGTCGGCGAAGTAGTCGGTCAGCTCGACCAGCTCCAGGCCGAAGCGCAGGTCCGGCTTGTCGGTACCGTAGCGGCGCATCGCATCCGCATAGGTCATCCGCGGGATCGGAGCGGTGATCTCGTATCCGATCAACTTCCACAGCGAGATGAGGATCTGCTCGGCGAGGGCGATCACGTCGTCCTGGTCGACGAAGCTCATCTCCACATCGAGCTGGGTGAACTCCGGCTGCCGGTCCGCACGGAAGTCCTCATCGCGATAGCAGCGGGCGATCTGGTAGTACCGCTCCATCCCGGCCACCATGAGCAGCTGCTTGAACAGCTGAGGCGACTGCGGCAGCGCATACCAGGAACCGGGCGCGAGCCGCGCGGGCACGACGAAATCGCGTGCCCCCTCCGGCGTGGAACGGGTCAGGGTGGGGGTCTCGATCTCAACGAAGCCCGCCTCGTCGAGGACGGTCCGAGCGGCACGGTTCACCTGCGACCGTAGCCGGATCGCCGACGCCGGCCCGGGACGGCGAAGGTCCAAGTAGCGGTGCGCCAGGCGCACCTCCTCGCCCACGGTGACCTGCGCGTCGATCGCGGTCGAGACCTGGAACGGCAACGGCGCGCTCTCGTTCAGCACGAGAACCTCGTTCGCGATCACCTCGATCTCACCGGTACCGAGGTTCGGGTTGGCGTTGCCCTCAGGCCGCGCGCTGATCTCGCCGGTCACCTGCAGCACGAACTCCGACCGCAGCGGGTGGGCGACCTCCTCGTCCCGCACTACCACCTGCACGATCCCCGAGGAATCCCGCAGGTCGAGGAATGCCACCCCACCATGATCCCGGCGACGATCCACCCACCCGGTCAGGGTGACGGTGGTGCCGATGTCGCCGGCACGCAGAATGCCGGCCTGGTGGGTGCGAAGCACGAGAGTCCTCCGGATCGTTCGAGTGGTGGCGCCGGAGCGGCGCCCCACGATCCTAATGCCCAGCGATCCCTCGCGAAGCCCCGCGCGCGCCCGGGCACCGGTGGTCTCAGGTACGGGCGAGCTCGACCGCCCGGGCGTACCGCTCGGCCGTGTCGATCCGGGCGCGCACCTCGGCCAGCACCAGGTGCTCGGCCACCCGCTCCACCGCTCGCCCGAGCTCTGCCCGGGTCCTGCGCCGCCTGCGGGCCGCTCCGATCCGCGCGGCCAGCCACACTCCGACGGAGGTGATCACCCCCAGCACCAGACCTGCCACCAGCAGGACTGTCGGCCACGGCAGCGCCGGCAGGGCCGGCCACGGATCCTGTGCCGGGACCGGACCGAGCTGCGGCGTCCACGGCAATGGGAGGCCGAGGTAGCGCACACCCGCGATCACGCCCAGCCACAACGCGCCGGTCATGGCCGCAGCGAACCACAGCCACTGCAGCACCGACGGCACGGCGAACCAGCGTGGATCGCGCTCATGCACCGATCGGCGTGAGCTGATCGCGGCGTCGAGGGCGTCCGGCAGATCGTCGATCCGCGCCATGGCGCCCTCTCGCAGGTGGTCGCGCCAGACCCCGGTTGTCTCACCCGCGCTTGCCTCGGCGAGGCGTCTGAGGGCGGTCGCGGCCTGCGAACGTATCGCCGGCGTGGCCGGTGGGGCCGAGGAGACGGTCACGATCGGCTCCTGTTGGCTGACAGGCATCTCGCTGGCCGGGCGTCCGAGATGCAAGCGGCGTAACGGATCGGGTCGGAACCGTCCCAGCCATCGAGTCACCGGCCATCCCGCTCGTTGACGTGCGCGGTACCGATAGGAACCGGCGACGGCGGCCGCGACCATCTCGACACCACCGGCCTCACTGAGCCGGTCCACCAGGTGCCGCTGATCGGCACGCGTGATCCGGCCCGGGGTTGCGGCCGGGCATGCCTGAGCCAGCCGGTCCGCTGCGGTGGCGACATCGGCGGTCAGGCGTGCCTGCACCGCCGCTCGCCTGGCGACGACGTCGCCCAACCGGCGGCGCAGATCTGGAAGTCCCGCACCAGTGAGCGCGGAGACCCCGAGGACGGCCACGCCGGAGAGGCCATCGTCGGCGAGCTTGGCACCGAGGTCGCCGATGACCTGGCGGGCGTCCGCCGGAGCGAGCGTATCCACCTGGTTCAGGACGGCGAGGGTGACCTCGGCATGGCGTGCCATGGGCCGCAGGTACTGCTGGTGGACCACCGCGTCGCCGTACTTCTGCGGATCGAGCACCCAGACGAGCATGTCCACGCGTTCGGCCAGGCGTGCCGCGCGGTCGTGGTGATCGGTCTTCACCGAGTCGATGTCGGGCAGGTCCACCAGCACCAATCCGTCGAGGCGCACGTCGCTCGTCGGTACGGCGTCGACCCGGCGGGTGATGCCCAGCCAGTCCAGCAGCGCCCCAGAGGGTTCGGTTCCCCAGACCACCGCGACCGGGTGCCCCGTCGTGGGCCGACGGGCTCCGACAGCGGTCACCTCCTGACCGGCCAGTGCGTTGGTGAGTGAGGACTTCCCGCTGCCGGTGGCACCCGCGAGGGCAACAACTGTGTGCGCGGCCGAGAGGCCACCGCGTTCTGCGGCCCGCTGCAGCACTCCTTCCGCGCCGGTGAGCGCTGTGCTGATCGCGGGGTCACCCGGTCCGGCCACCGGCCCCAGCACCTCGACCGCCTCGCCCAGTGCCCCGATCCGGTCGGTCAGCGCCAGGTTACGGCGTCTCATGAGCGCTCCGCCGCGTCGATCGCTGTCTGTGCGGCGGCAGCAGCCTCCCGCAGGGCGGCCGACGAGCCCGCCATCGCCTCACTCTCAGGCAGGAGCTCCTCGTAGCGGCGACGCTCCTCAGCGAACAGCGTGTGCACCCGATCGCCGAGGTCAGCGCGGGCCTGCTCTGCGAGCCGGCGGACCGCCTGATCGCCGAAGATCGCCTCCAGCAGCTTCTGGGCGACGACGGCCGCCCCACCCGCGATCGCGACCTCGGACCCGAGCAACGCGCCCCCGGTGGTCGCGAACGCCACGATCATCAGCACCACCGCCACCCCGTTGACCCCGAAGGCCAGCATCCTGGCGGATGTGCGCTTGTCCTGCCCCTCGGTGCGCACCAGCTCCAGCAGGTAGTGCTGCCAGCCGCGGATCTCCTCACCGGCACGCTCGGCAAACCCTGGCGAGGCGGCATCCAGGTCGGTACCAGCCACGAGGGCCCGGCCCGCGGGGTCCTGTGACAGGCCGCGATAGGTACGCTCCGCGGCCGTGTTGGCCTGGTCCACCAGCACCGCGAGCACCCCGTGCCCGATCGCGTCCTCCACCTGACGCGCCGGTTGTGGCTTGCCGGTCACGAACGCGGTGATCCGGTCCCGGGCCTTGCCGACCGTGGACTCCACCGAACGGATGAACTCGCCGGTGCCCACGAAGTCCTGCCAGCGGGAGAGCACCTCGCTGCGCAGCAGGGCACCGTCCGCGAGCGTGCCGAGCAGGTCCGACGTGTCGTAGGCAGCCCTCACCCGGGCCCGGAGGTCCTCGCTCAGGCGATGCTGGCTCTCGACGGCCTCGGCGAGGTCGAGTGCGCCACGTGCCACGTCCCTGACCGCGCCGTGCAGCGTCTGACGCGCCACCTGCGCCCGCGCAGCGCCATCTGCCGACAGTCGGTCCAACCAGTGCGCGAGGCCGGACAGCGCGGACGCGGGCAGCATCCCGTCGGTGAGCTCGGACTCGGCCACCAGGAACAGCGGCGCCTGCCCCAGCCCCTCGGCCTCGAGCATCGTGGCCAGGTCGTCGCTCACCTCGTCCCTGACCGTGGGTGGAACCCGGTCGAGCACGACCGCGACAGCCACGTCTCGCCGCGCGGCTTCCCGCAGCAGTTCCCATGGCACCGCGTCCGCGTACCGATGAGCTGTGGTCACGAAGATCCAGAGATCGGCGGCTGCCAGCAGCTGCCCGGCAAGTTCCCGGTTCGCATCCACCACCGAGTCGATGTCAGGTGCGTCCAGCAGCGCGATCCCGGGCCCCACTGCCGAGGTCTCGACGAGCCGCACCACGCCTCCGGCACCACGGTCCTGCGGCGTCCCGTCCCCGCGCTGACGGGCCAGATGCGGCAGGATCCTGGCCGGGACGAACCAGCCGGCGTCGCTGGGGTGATGGATCAGCAGCGGGTCCCTGGTGGTCGGGCGCAACGCCCCGGTGGTGGCCACCGGTTCGCCGACGAGAGCGTTGACCAGCGTCGACTTGCCCGCGCCGGTGGATCCGCCGACGACCACCAGGAGCGGAGCATCGAGCGCAGCCGCCCGCGGCAGAACATAGTCGTCGAGCTGGGCCAGCAGGTGGTCCCGGTGCGCGTTCGCCACCGAGGCGGGCGGCGTCTGCAGGGGCAGGTGGGCGCCGGCGACGGCGTCACGCACCTTCCGCAGCTCGGTTTCCATAGCTCGATCATGCCAGGCGGTGTCGTGACGTTGCGCACAGCTCCCCCATCTCACGCGGTCGAGCCCGTAGGATGGTCGTCGTATCCCTGGAGTGCATATCCCGCACCGGGCCCCTGGCGGAAAGCCGCCGTGGAGACGCCGACACCGGCGCATGGAGTGAGGGCCGACGCGGAGCAGGACCGACCGGTCCGAGGCCTCCCACCGAGTCCCCGTCTCTTGCCCCTCCTGCCCGATTGGCTTCTTGTGTCCTCTGCTGTTGTGTCCTCCGTGCCCGCTGCCGTCCGTTCCTTCGCCGAGCTCGGGCTTCCCGACTCCTCCCTGCGAGCGATCGAGGCGCTGGGCTTCACCACGCCCACCGACATCCAGGTCGCTGCGATCCCACCGCTGCTGGAGGGGCGCGACCTCGTGGGCGTCGCTCAGACCGGTACCGGCAAGACCGCCGCCTTCGCACTTCCGATGCTGGCCCGGGTGGACACCTCGGCCCGTCAGGTCCAGGCATTGGTGCTCACCCCCACGCGGGAGCTGGCGCTCCAGGTGGCCGAGGCCACAGCCTCGTTCACCGGTGACGCCGGTGTGCAGGTCCTCTCGATCTACGGGGGCGCGCCCTACGGTCCCCAGCTGCGGGGGCTCGCACAAGGTGCGCAGGTCGTCGTCGGGACGCCGGGCCGCGTGATCGACATGCTCGACAAGGGCGCACTGAACCTCTCCGCCGTGCAGATGCTGGTGCTCGACGAGGCCGACGAGATGCTCCGGATGGGGTTCGCCGAGGATGTCGACCGGATCCTGTCGGCCGCCGCTCCCGATCGCCAGACGGCACTGTTCTCGGCGACGATGCCGGCGGCGATCCGGTCCGTGGCGCGCCGCCACATGAGCTCTCCCACGGAGGTCGCCACCTCACGTCCCTCCTCGACCACGGACACGATCACCCAGACGTACGCCGTCGTGCCCTTCCGGCACAAGGTCGGTGCACTCGCCCGCGTACTCGCGACCACCGACGCCGAGGCGGCGGTCGTCTTCGTGCGCACCCGCCAGACGGCCGAGGAGGTCGGCAGTGCACTCCTGGAACGCGGCGTCAGCGCCGCCACCATCAGTGGTGACGTCGCTCAGCGTGAACGCGAGCGGATCGTGGAGCGACTGCGATCGGGCAGTGTCCGCGTGCTCGTGGCCACCGATGTCGCCGCCCGCGGGCTGGATGTGGAGAAGCTGGGACTCGTCGTGAACTTCGACGTCCCTCGTGAGGCCGAGGCCTACGTGCACCGCATCGGACGCACCGGTCGCGCCGGCCGGTCCGGAACCGCGCTGACGTTCTTCACCCCGCGTGAGCGCAGCCGCCTGACCCAGATCGAACGGCTCACCCGCACGAGCCTCACCGAGGTCCCCATCCCGACCCCCGCGCAGGTCAGTGCCCATCGTGCTGCGACGGTCCTTGACTCGGTCTCCGAGCGCATCACCGCGGGTCGGTTGCACATGTATCGCGACCAGCTCGCCGAGCGCGTCGGCTCCGACGGTGATCCGATGGAGATCGCCGCAGCTCTGCTCGCCCTGGCGGTGGGCGATGCGGGTCCGCGTGCGAACGATCAGGACGAGGTGGCCTCTCCTGCCGAGCAGACCTTCGACCGCGAGAGCAGCTCCGATCGTGGCCGGTCAGCCAGCGGTCGTCCCCGGCGTTCCGCCAACGGATCGGTCTACCGGGTCGCGGTGGGCCACAGCCACGGAGTGCGGCCGCAGGACATCGTCGGTGCCATTACCGGTGAGGGCGGTCTGCGGGGCTCCGATCTGGGCAAGATCGACATCTTCTCCCGCTTCTCGCTGGTGGAGATCGGGCCGGACCTGAGCCCGGACGTCACCCGCAGGATCGCCCAGGCCCGGGTTGCGGGGCAGTCCCTGCACATTCGCCCGGATACCGGACCGCGGGGCAATGCGGGCGCACGCCCGGCAGCCTCGACGAAGCGCGGCGGTCGGCCCGAGGGCCGACGCCCCGGCGCTCAGCACCGGGGCCGTCGCCCTGTGGGGAGCGGCGGGAACCGCTGAGGATCACATCGTGGGAGCCACCGTCGGCCAGAGATCGGCCGCCGGTGGCTCCCATGTCTGCGCGTCGGCGTCGACCTGATCTCCGTTGCGGATGTCCTTGACCTGGTGGCCCTCCGGAGAGGGGAACCAGACGAACGGGATACCGCGACGATCGGCGAAACGGATCTGCTTGCCGAACTTCGCAGCGGATGGGGCGACGTCGGTGGGGATGCCACGACGCCGCAGGGCGGCTGCGACCGCGTCGCTGTCGGTGCGGGTCTGTTCGTCGGTGACGGCTACCAGCACGGCGGTCGGCACGGGCCGGCTGGCGCGCACCAGATCGGCGCCGAGGAGGCGGGAGACCAGGCGAGTGACACCGATCGACATCCCCACACCGGGGTAGGTCGAGGAACCGTCGGAGGCGAGGGAGTCGTACCGGCCTCCGGAGCTGATCGACCCGAGTTGCTCGTGCCCGACGAGGGTGGTCTCGTACACGCTGCCGGTGTAGTAGTCGAGGCCGCGGGCGATCTTCAGGTCGGCGACCACCGTGCCCGGCACACGTTGCTGTGCCGCCTCCACGAGGGTGACCAGTTCCTCGAGCCCTTCCTGCAGCAGCTCACTGCGCGCACCGAGGGCGAGCACCCGATCGGCGATGGAGCCATCCGTACCGGAGATCGACGCCAGATCCAGGCATGCCCCCGCCTGTTCCGGTGAGGCACCGTTCTCCTCCTGCAGGGTCGCCAGGACTCGTTCGGGTCCGATCTTGTCGAGCTTGTCGATGGTCCGCAGCACTCCCTCGACGTCAGCGAGGCCGATGGCCTCGTAGAACCCCTGCGCGACCTTGCGGTTGTTGACCTGGATCCGCACCGGGGGTACGCCGAACTGCTGCAGCCGGGCGAACACCTCCGCCATCACGAGTGGAACCTCGACCTCGAAGTGGAACGGCAGTTCCCCGGACCCGACCACGTCGATATCGGCTTGGGTGAACTCCCGGAAGCGACCCTCCTGCGGGCGTTCGCCTCGCCAGACCGACTGCACCTGGTACCGCTTGAACGGAAACTGCAGCCGTCCGGAGTTCTCCAGCACGTACCGTGCGAACGGGACGGTCAGGTCGAAGTGCAGGCCCAGTGCCTTGTGATTGCGATCGTCCTCGTCCGCAGTGCCGGAATCCTCAGCCTGCAGCCGCCGCAGCACGTACACCTCTTTCGAGGTCTCTCCCTTGCGCAGCAGGTGCTCGAGAGGCTCCACCGCGCGCGTCTGGATCCCGGCGAAACCGTGCAGTTCGAACGTGCGGCGCACCGTCTCCAGGACTGCGTGTTCGACGGCACGGCCTTCGGGGAGCCATTCTGGAAATCCGGACAAGGGTGAGATGCGAGCCATGGACCGCATTGTCCCATCGGCTGAGCGTGGTGGTGCAGTTGTGACCATCCCGTGACCGTGTGCAGGCACGTCTCAGGCACGGGCGTTGCAGACCCTCCCCTAGAATCGCCACCGTGTGCCCGCGCTCCGAGCGCGGGCCGGAGCGTCCGCGCTCCCACACCAGGGCCACGAAGAGGAGACCGGTTTGTCCCCGAGCAAGCGGGAGCGGGAGTACGCCCGCCGACGGCACGAGAAGCGTGTGGCGCGTCAGGAACGGGCAGCACAGGTCGCCCGTGAGCGCCGGATCGTGGCCGCGGTCGTGGTGGTCGTTCTCGCCGTGGTCGCCGTTGCCCTGATCGTGCTCAACCGTCAGCAGGACGATGTGCCCGATGCCGGGTCCACTCCCACCGCCACGGAGAGTACGCCCGCGGACACCACCGATTCGCTGGATCCGTTGCCTACGACGCAGCCACGCAGCTACGACGCTCCGCCGCCGGCCGGTGATTCCCTCGACACCAGCTGGAATGCCGTGATCAGCACCAGCATGGGTGAGATCGCCGTGACGCTGGACGGCCTCGACGCACCACAGGCGGTAGCCTCGTTCCTCATGCTTGCGGGAGACGGCTACTTCGATGGGACGGCGTGTCACCGGCTGCTGCCGGACTCGCTGTTGCAGTGCGGCGATCCGACGGCTACCGGGACCGGTGGGCCCGGTTATTCCTTCGGCCCGATCGAGAACGCTCCCGCCGACGACGTGTATCCGGCCGGCACGCTGGCCATGGCCCGGCAGGGCAATGACGGCGAGAGCATGGGATCGCAGTTCTTCCTCGTCTTCGGCGAGGTGACCCTGCCCAGTGACAGCGCCGGTGGGTACACCGTGTTCGGCGAGGTGACGCAGGGATTGGACCTCCTGGAGCAGATCGGCGCCGCCGGGACTGCAGACGGCGGTATGGACGGCCGGCCAGCACAGAACGTGATCATCGAGAGTGTGGACATCCAGTGACCGAGCAGCAGGCCCACCCCCAGGACGAGGCGAACTCCGTGAGCAGCGACCAGGCCGAGACGACTCCGAACGCGGACCAGGCCGACGTGGCCGAGCAGGCACCGGCTGCCCCGGACGCTCCAACACCTTCACCGGCACCGGCACCGGCGCCCAAGCCGTCGGCGATCCCCACACCTGCCGCCCTCGCGCCGAAGGTGCGGCCGCACCCGCCCGCCGGGGCACCGGGAGTGGCGGCAGCACCGCCTGCACCTCCTGCTCCGGCAGTGCCCGGTGTGCCTGCGGTGCCGACGACGGACCCCACGGCCCCGCCGATGGATCCTGCGGACGTCGCGGCCGCGACCGAGTTCGGTCGGGTGGACCCCGATGGCACCGTGTATGTGCGGGAGGCAGGCGGTGAACGTACGGTCGGGCAGTTCCCCGACGTTCCCGAGGCCGAAGCTCTCTCGCTGTACATCCGCCGCTACCTCGACCTCAAGGCGCAGGTGGAGCTCTTCGCAGCACGGATCAGCCAGCTCAGTGTCAAGGATCTGGATACCACCCAGCACAACCTGGCCGAAGCTCTGGCTGAACCGGCTGCTGTCGGCGACCTGGATGGGTTGCGCGCCCGCTTCGACGAGCTCAAGGAGGCCGCCAAGGAGCGGCGCCAGCAGGTACAGGCCGAACGGGAGGAGGCCAAGGCGCAGGCTCTGGCCGAGCGAACGGCGATCGTCGAGCAGGCCGAGCAGATCGCCGCCATGGACCCCTCCCGGGTGCAGTGGAAGACGCAGGGCCAGGCGCTGCGCGACCTCCTCGAGACTTGGAAGGTGGCCCAGAAGACTGGGCCGCGTCTGGACCGGCCAACCGAGGACTCCTTGTGGAAGCGGTTCGCTGCCGCACGCTCCGCGTTCGACAAGCAGCGTCGGCAGTTCTTCTCCGAGCTCGACAAGCAGCATGCCGAGGCGAAGGAGATCAAGGAGAAGCTGATCGAGCGTGCCGAGGCGCTCTCGGCCTCCACCGACTGGGGTCCGACCACCCTCGCCTATCGTGACCTGATGGCCGAGTGGAAGGCAGCGGGCCGGGCCGCCCGCAAGGAGGACGACGCCCTCTGGGCGCGGTTCCGCGCCGCACAGGACCGCTTCTTCGAGGCACGCAACGCCCAGAATGCTCAGATCGATGCCGAGTACGGGCAGAACCTCGAGGTGAAGCTCGCTCTGCTGGAGGAGGCGGAGGCGCTCGTCCCGGTCACCGACCTCAAGGACGCCAAGGCCCGCCTGCGCGACATCCAGGAGCGCTGGGAAGCCGCGGGCAAGGTACCGCGCGGGGACGTCCAGCGAGTCGAGGGGCGGATGCGCGCCGTGGAGCAGTCGGTGCGCGATGCCGACCAGGCGGAGTGGCGGCGCAAGAATCCTCGTGTGCGCGCTCGGGCCGAGGGCGCGGCGGCTCAACTCGAGGAGTCGATCGCGGGGCTCGAGGACGACCTGGCCAAGGCCGAAGCGTCCGGTGACCAGAAGGCAGTGGCCTCTGCGACGGAGGCCCTGAACGCTCGCCGCGCCTGGCTGGAACAGGTGCTGCGCGCGGCCGACGACGCTCGGTGAGCTCTAGGGAGTGCTGACCGGGCCGTCCGAACGGGAGCCGGTGGTGCGGAAGACGTCGAACACCCCGTCGATACCGCGAACAGCGCGCAGCACGTGGCCCAGATGAGACGGCTCAGCCATCTCGAAGACGAACTTGGAGATCGCCACCCTGTCTCGGGATGTGGCCACATTCGCGGACAGGATGTTCACGTGGTTGTCGGAGAGCACCTTGGTCACGTCCGAGAGCAGGCCGTTGCGGTCGAGCGCCTCCACCTGGATCTGCACCAGGAACACACTCTGGGTGCCGGGAGCCCACTCGACGTCGATCATCCGCTCCGGCTGCCGGCGTAGGCTCTCGACGTTCGCGCAGTCGACCAGGTGCACCGAGATGCCTGCGCCGCGGGTCACGAACCCCACGATCGGATCACCTGGGACGGGTGTGCAGCACTTCGCGAGCTTCGTCCACGTCTCCCCTGCGTCCATCCCCTTGACGATGATGCCCGGGTCACCACCGCGACCGTGGCGCATCGGCGCTCCTGGGCGGGTGATTTCCGCCAGGTCCTCATCGTGGCCATCCTCACCGCCGAGGTTGGCCACCAGCTTGGAGACGACGTTCGCGGCCGAGACGTGTCCCTCTCCGACGGCGGCGTACAGAGCCGTCACGTCCGGATAGTGCATCTCGTCGGCGACGGTCAGGAGGGTGTCGTGGTTGAGCAGGCGCTGCATCGGCAGGTTCTGCTTGCGCATCGCCTTCGCGATGAGCGTCTTACCGGTATCGACCGCCTCCTCGCGGCGCTCCTTGCTGAACCAGGAACGGATCTTGTTCCGTGCCCGAGGCGACTTCACGAACGTGAGCCAGTCCTGGCTCGGGCCGGCACCCTCGGCCCGGGAGGTGAACACCTCGACCGTATCGCCGTTCTCGAGTGTCGACTCCAGCGGTACCAATCTGCCGTTCACCCGGGCACCGACGGTGCGGTGGCCCACCTCGGTGTGCACGGCGTAGGCGAAGTCGACCGGGGTCGATCCGCCCGGCAACGACAGCACGTCGCCCTTCGGGGTGAAGACGTAGACCTCCGCACCGGACATCTCGAAGCGGAGCGAATCGAGAAACTCTCCCGGATCGGCCGTCTCGCGCTGCCAGTCCACCAGCTGGCGCAGCCACGGCATGGCATCCACCTCGGCGGAGGTCTTCGACCCGGTCCGGCTGCTCTCCTTGTACTTCCAGTGTGCTGCGACACCGTACTCGGCCCGGCGGTGCATGTCGTGACTGCGGATCTGGATCTCGACCGGCTTACCGGTCGGTCCGATCACCGTCGTGTGCAAGGACTGGTACATGTTGAACTTCGGCATCGCGATGTAGTCCTTGAACCGGCCCGGCACCGGGTTCCATCGCGCGTGCAGCGCACCGAGGGCGCCGTAGCAATCCCGCACCGAGTCCACCAGCACCCGCACCCCGACCAGGTCGTAGATGTCGGCGAAGTCGCGTCCGCGCACGATCATCTTCTGGTAGATCGAGTAGTAGTGCTTGGGGCGGCCCGTGACCGTCGCCTTGATCTTGGCTGCCTTCAGATCCTCGGCCACCTGCGTGCGTACCGTGGTCAGGAACTCTTCTCGCGCCGGTGCACGTTCGGCGACGAGGTGCACGATCTCGTCGAAGACCTTCGGGTAGAGAGTGGCGAAGGAGAGATCCTCCAACTCCCACTTGATCGTGTTCATCCCCAGGCGGTGCGCCAGGGGGGCGTAGATCTCGAGGGTTTCACGGGCCTTCTTCGACGCCGAGGCTGCGTTGACATAGCGCCAGGTGCGAGCATTGTGGAGCCGGTCGGCCAGCTTGATCACCAGCACGCGGATGTCTCGCGCCATGGCGATCACCATCTTGCGCACCGTCTCGGCCTGGGCTGCCTCGCCGTACTGCACCTTGTCGAGCTTCGTGACGCCGTCCACCAGCAGCGCGATCTCGTCCCCGAACTCCTGCCGTAGGTCCTCCAGCGAATAGCTGGTGTCCTCGACCGTGTCGTGCAGCAGGGCGGCTGCCAGCGTCGGCGGCGTCATTCCGAGCTCGGCGAGGATGGTCGCCACGGCGACCGGATGAGTGATGTACGGGTCGCCGCTCTTGCGTAGTTGGCCCGCGTGCGCTCGTTCGGCCACACGGTAGGCACGCTCAATCAGCGTGATGTCACCCTTGGGGTGATTGCTCCGGACGACGGAGACCAAGGGGTCGAGGGCGGCGGGCGTACTCGAGGTGCGGCCGCCGAAGCGCAGCAGGCCCGAACGTGGCCGCACGGGAGGCACGCGGCTGTCGCCCGCCGTCTCCTGCTGCTGGGCCACGTCCTCACTCATCTACCCATCCTACGCGCGGGCCCGGTAGCGTCGTGGACTGTCGAGCGCCCGGATCTGGCCGCGTACGCGGATCGATATCAGTACGTGACCAAGGTGTGCAGCTCCCGCCCCGGAAGCCGGTCGCGACCGGCGAGCTCGCCCAGCTCGAGCAGGAATCCCAGCCCGGTGATCGTGGCGCCTGCCCGCTCCAGCAACGCACAGGCCGCTGCCGCCGTCCCTCCGGTCGCGAGCACATCGTCCAGCACCGCAACTCGGGCTCCCGGACGTAGGGCATCTGCGGGGATCTCGATGCTCGCCGTACCGTACTCCAGCTGGTAGTCGGCGGAGAGGACCGGTGGCGGAAGCTTGCCGGCCTTGCGGATCGTCAGCAGCGAGCATCCCAGGACCGAGGCCAGTGGGGCCGCCAGCAGGAAGCCACGTGCCTCGATTCCGGCGACCGCATCCACTGCCCCGCTGAAGACGTCGGCCAGGTGACCGATCACCGCCGAGAACGCAGTGCCGTCCGCAAGCAGCGGGGTGATGTCACGGAAGGTCACACCCTCCTGCGGGAACCCGGGGACATCACGCACCCGCGCCCGGATCAGGTCACTCAGCCCGTCGGAGACGGGCGTCGGGGTCATCCGCGCGACCGTCGCTTGCGGCGCGGCTGCGCCGCCTGCCCCCGGTGCCCGCCGGCGATCAGTCCGCCCGTGCCGACCGGTTCCGCCGCGCCGGCCACGTCCCCGGACTCAGCCGCGGCCAGCACCGCCTCGCGGCGCTCCTGCACCTTCTCGGTGTGCTCGGTGACCGCGGGCCGCCTCGACTCCAGCAGTACGTGCAGTGGCGTCGCGATGAAGATCGAGGAAGCCGTCGAGGCGATCATGCCGATGAACAGCGCCAAGGAGATGTCCCGCAGCGTCCCCGCACCGAGCAGGAACGCACCGATGAAGAGGATCGCTGCCACGGGCAGCACCCCGACCACGGAGGTGTTGATCGAGCGGACCAGCGTCTGGTTGACCGCCAGGTTCGCACCCTCGGCGTAGCTGTAGCGCGTCTGTTCCGTGAGCCCGGTGGTGTTCTCACGCACCTTGTCGAAGACCACCACGGTGTCGTACAGCGAGTACCCGAGGATGGTCAGGAAGCCGATCACCGTCGCCGGGGTCACCTCGAAACCGATCGCTGCGTAGATCCCGACGGTCAGCACCACGTCGTGGAGCAGGGCGACCAACGCTGCGACCGCCATGGTCCAGCGCCGGAAGTACAGGACCATGACCGCACTGACGAGGACGAGGAAGATCACCAGGCTCTGGAGTGCCTTGGTCGTGACGTCCTGCCCCCAGAACGGGCCCACGAAGGACGAGGTGACGTCGGTGGCGGGCACCCCGTAGGCGTCTGCGAGCTCGGCTGCGACGTCGGTGGTCTCCAGGTCGCTCAGTTGCTCGGTCTGCACCTGCACAGTGTCGTCCCCGACGATCGTCACGCGTGCGACATGGTCGGTGCCCACGTCATCGAGCACATCGTGCGCCAGATTCTCCTCAGCGGTGGCGGTGCCGGAGATCGTGAACTGCGAGCCACCGGTGAACTCGATCCCGAGGTTCAGCCCCCGCACGCCGAGTACCAGTGCCGACAGGATGACCAGCATGGCGGCGGCGGTGAACCAACGCCGCCGGTGGCCGACGATGTCGAACGAACGCCGGCCCGTGTACAGGTCGTTGCCGAACCTTGCGAAGCTGGGCATCAGCGCTCCCCCTCCTTGCTACCAGTTCCGGCGGAGGCATCGGCTGTGACCCCGTTGGGCTCGTCGGCGCCTGCCGTGTCCTCGCCCTCGGCGTTCGCCTGCGCCTGCTCTTCCTCGCGGGCTGCGAGCTCGGCGGCTCGCCGCCGTTCGGCGATCGTCTGTCCGGCGGCGGAGTCTGCACCGCTGCGGATCCGTCCCCGCCCTCGGTAGAGCGGTACCTCAGAGCCGAGGTGACGTGGGTCGAGCCCGGAGAGCCGGTGTCCCTGGCCGAAGAACTTTGTCCGGACCAGCAGCTGCATCATCGGGTGGGTGAAGAGGAACACCACGATCACGTCGATGAAGGTCGTCAAACCCAGCGTGAACGCGAAACCACGCACGCCGCCGACAGCCAGCGTGTACAACACGACCGCGGCCAGCAGGTTGACCGCGTCCGAGGCGAGGATCGTACGCCGCGCCCGGGCCCAGCCGAGTTCGATCGCATCCTCGAGCCGTCGGCCCTCGCGCACTTCGTCGCGGATACGTTCGAAGTACACGATGAACGAATCGGCGGTGATGCCGATCGCCACGATCAGACCGGCGACGCCTGCGAGGGAGAGCCGGTACCCGATGAGCTGCGACATCGCCGTGATCGCACCGTAGGTGATCGCACCGGCGATCAGCAGGCTGGCCATGGTGACCAGGCCCAGGCCCCGGTACTGCACCAGGCAGTACAGCACGATCAGACCCAACCCGATCAGGCCGGCGAGGATGCCGCGTTCGAGCTGTTCGGCCCCGAGGGTCGCCGAGATCTGATCCTGGCTCTGCACCTCGAAGGTGATCGGGAGTGCACCGAAGTTCAACTGGTTCGCCAGCGACTGGGTCTCTTCCTGGGTGAACGGACTCGCCGAGCTACCGCGGATCTGCGCCTCACCGTCGGGAATCTGCTGCTCGACGTTGGGGGCCGAGATCACCAGCCGGTCCAGCACCATCGCGAATCGGTTCTGACCGCTGGTGGCGAGTCCGGCGAGCCGTTCGGTGATGTCCGAGAACGTCTCGCCACCGGCATTGGTGAAGGTGATGTTGACGACGTACTCGTTGGTGACGATCCCCTGCTGGTTCACGTACAGACCGGAGTTGGCGGTCTCGATCTCGGTACCGGCGAGCTCCGAAGGTCCGAGAATGTACTTGGCACTGCCATCCTCAGCGCAGGCTACGAGCGGGGCGTCCGGATCGTCCCCACCGGTGCCGACCAGGTTCGCGCTGTTGAGACAGTTGAGGGTGTAGAAGTCATACATCACCTGCTCGGTGATCCAGGCGGTGTCCGAGGCGCTTGTCGGCTCGGTGGCCGGTTCGGTGGAGAGCTCACCGTCGCCGTCCTGGTCGGCAGCCTGCCGAGCGGCCTCCTCGATCTCGGCGTCGGTGTACTCCGGCTGGGTATCGGGCTCGTCGGTCGACTCCTCCGCGGCGGCTTCGGGATCCTCTGCAGTCTCGAGCGCCGACGGGTCGATCGGGCCCGGCCCGGCCTCGGTGAGCAGCACGCGGAAGCGCATCTGCGCGCTGCGGCGGACCAGATCGAGCGTCTCCTGGCTGGGGTTGCCCGGGAGGCCGACGACGATGTTCTCGCCACCCTGGCTGGAGATCTCCGCCTCGGCGACGCCGCTCGCGTCGACGCGCTGACGCATGATGCGGATCGCCTCGTCGATCTGCTCCTCGGTCACCTCGGCCCCCTCGGCTGTGGGCTGCAGAATGAGCTGAGTCCCCCCCTCGAGGTCGAGGGCGAGGCTCGGGCTCATCTCACCATCGCTCCACCGTGCGGAGGCGAACAGCCCGCCGAAGGTCAGGCCGAGAATGATCAGCAGATAGATCAGCGTGCGCACGGGATGGACCCGGCTGCGTGTAGCCACTCGTACTTCTTCCTACCAGGCGCCGGCTCTCAGTCCGACGGCGATGAGAGGTCTCAGATCCGGTCGTCTCGACGGATATCGTCGAGCTCGTTTCGGGTGTCGAATCCGCTCGGTCGGGTCGGGTCGTCGGACGAGCCCGAGGCATCGTCGGCCCCCGCAGCAGTCTCCACGTCCTCGGCGGCCTGCGCACCCTCGACATCATCCAGCTCGTCATCGTCCGCTGGCTCGTCGGCGTCTCGCAGCTTGGCCAGCGCGGCCTTGATGAACCGCACCTCGTTGCCGGGACTGGTCTCGAGCGTGACGACATCCCCGTCGACGTCGACCACCGTGCCGATCAGCCCACCGATGGTCTGCACCTCCTGCCCCTCCTCGAGGTGGTCACGGAAGGACAGCTGGTCCTGCTGCTTGCGGCGCATGCGCCAGTTCATGAACAGCAGGGCGCCGAGCCCCACCACGATGATGATGAGAAATGCGGGGTCTCCCATGAGGGGGCACGCTCCAGTGCTGGGTCGAGAAGACGGACGTCTCAGCGATTGTAGGTGACCGGCGCCGGGCCACCAACCACGGGCCGCCTACGACGGGTCCGGACAATACCGGGACATCGGCAGCCCTCACTCCCAGAGCGCTCCGGTCCGGGTCGGCGCAGTCATGCCCAGGTGCTCGAATGCTGCGGCCGTGGCCACCCGACCACGTGGCGTCCGCGCCATGAATCCTTCGCGTACGAGGAACGGTTCGGCCACCGTCTCCACTGTCTCGGGTTCTTCCCCGATGGCGACGGCGAGTGTGGTCAGCCCGGTCGGCCCGCCGCCGAACTGACGGCACAGCGCGCGCAGCACCGCACGGTCCAGGCGATCCAGACCGCGCGGATCGACCTCGAAGACATCGAGTGCAGCCATCGCGGCGCCCAGATCCAGCACACCCGTGCCGCGCACCTGCGCCCAGTCCTGCACCCGGCGCAGGAGCCGGTTGGCGATCCGCGGCGTCCCTCGTGCGCGAGAGGCGATCTGGGCGGCCGCGTCGGCGTGCAGATCGGCCCCGAGCAGTCGAGCCGACCGCGTCAGCACCAGCTCGAGCTCGTCCTCGGAGTAGAAATCCATGTGGGCGGTGAAACCGAACCTGTCCCGCAGCGGAGCGGGCAGCAGACCTGATCGGGTCGTGGCGCCCACCACGGTGAACGGTGGCAGTGACAGCGGGATCGCGGTGGCACCCGGTCCTTTGCCCACGACGACGTCCACCCGGAAGTCCTCCATCGCCAGGTAGAGCATCTCCTCGGCCGGCCGGGCCAGCCGATGGATCTCGTCGATGAACAGGACGTCTCCCTCCTGCACGGCGGAGAGGATCGCGGCCAGGTCGCCGGCGTGCTGGACCGCCGGACCGGAGGTGATGCGCAGCGCTCCACCCACCTCGGAGGCCACGATCATCGCCAGGGTGGTCTTCCCGAGCCCGGGCGGACCGGCCAGCAGCACGTGATCGGGGGACTTCGATCGGGCGTTGGCAGCATCGAGCACCAACGAGAGCTGGTCGCGTACGACCGGTTGTCCGATGAATTCCTCCAGCCGCCGCGGCCGCAACGCCGCCTCAGCCGCACGGTCCAGCTCGTCCGCCTCGGCGGCGAGCAGATGATCCTCCTGCTCAGCCACGAACGCCTCCCCCCAGGCGCAGCAACGAGGCACGCAGGACGGCGCCGGTGTCGCCGGTCACCGACGCATCCTCCTCGGCAAGGACCGCATCGACGGCGCTCTCGGCCTGCTTGGCCGCCCAACCCAGGCCGATGAGGGCTGCGACGACGTCCGTGCGGCCACCATCGACAGCCGCGGGAACGGCCGTGGTGGTCCCGTCTGCGGCGGGCCCGAGCCGGTCACCCAGCTCCAGCACGATCCGTCGCGCCCCCTTCTGACCGATCCCCGGCACACGTGTGAGGGCTTTCAGGTCTTCGGTCGCGACGGCGCTGCGCAGGTCATCGGGCGAGTGGACGGCGAGCATCGCCAAGGCCAGCCGCGGACCGACCCCGCTGACCGTTTGCAGTGTGTCGAAGACGTCGCGTTCCTCGGCGTTCGCGAACCCGAACAGAGTCATCGAGTCCTCACGGACGACGAGTGTGGTCGCCAGGCTGGCCTCCGCCCCCGTCCGCAGTCCAGCCAACGTGCCCGGGGTGGCCTGGATCCGGTACCCGATGCCTCCGGCGGACAGGACGCAGGCGTCGAGTCCGACGTGGTCCACCCGACCGGTGACCGAGGCGATCATCTGCTGCTCCTCCTACTGACGGTCCGGTACGACACAGATCGTCACGCGAACATCTGTACTAGCGCCAGGTTAGCGGCCGGGGATGCCGGCGCGTGTGCGACCCGCCGTCCGGGATCGCGCTTCCGCCGCCGCCCAGGCCTGCTGTGCAGATGTCTGCCGTGCGCCGGCCGCCTGGTGCACCGAGCCGACGGCGTGTGCTCGCCACGCGTGTGTTATCGCCAGTGCCAGGGCGTCCGCCGCATCAGCGGGCCGCGGCACCTCGGGAAGCTTGAGCAGGCGCCGCACCATCTCCTGGACCTGAGCCTTCTCGGCACGCCCGCTCCCGGTCACCGCAGCCTTCACTTCGCTCGGTGTGTGCAGTGCCACCGGCACCCGGGCACGACTGGCCGCCACCATCGCCAACCCGGCCACCTGTGCGGTCCCGGTCACCGTGCGCACGTTGTGCTGGGCGAACACCTGCTCAACGGCGACCGCATCCGGCTCCAGGCGCGTGATCCAGGCTTCGATCTCGTCGGCGATGGCCCGGAGCCGTTCACTGACGGGATCCTCCGGTGCGGTCCGCGCCACGCCGACATCGACGAGCCGCAGGTCGCGGCCACGTCCTGAGTCGACCACACCCAGGCCGCACCTGGTCAGGCCAGGATCGACACCGAGGATGCGAAAACTCATGGATGCCACTCTCCCAGCCGGCGGGCAGCTGGCGTGGAACCGACACGAGAGTGGGCGGTCAGGACTCCTCGACTGCGGCGAGTACCTCGTCCGAGGCGTCGAAGTTGGCGAAGACGTTCTGCACGTCGTCACTGTCATCGAGCGCGTCCAGCAGGCGAAGCACCTTGCGGGCTCCCTCGACGTCGACCTCGATCTGGGTGGCGGGGACGAACTGTGCGTCGGCGGAGTCGTAATCGATGCCGGACTCCTGCAGCGCCGTGCGCACTGCCACCAGGTCTGTCGCCTCGCTCAGGACTTCGAACGACTCTCCGAGGTCGTTGACCTCCTCGGCACCGGCGTCCAGGACCGCGGCGAGGATGTCGTCCTCGGTGAGATCGTCGGTCTTGGAAACCAGCACGACACCCTTGCGGGTGAACAGGTAGGAGACGCTGCCCGGGTCGGCGAGGTTGCCGCCGTTGCGGGTGAACGCGACACGTACGTCGGAGGCGGCGCGGTTCTTGTTGTCGGTCAGGCACTCCACCAGTACGGCCACGCCACCCGGTGCGTACCCCTCGTACATGATCGTCTCGTAGTCCGCCGCACCGGCTTCTTCGCCGGAGCCGCGCTTGAGAGCCCGGTCGATGTTGTCATTGGGTACCGAGGACTTCTTGGCCTTCTGGATGGCGTCGAAGAGGGTCGGGTTGGCAGCCGGGTCGCCGCCGCCGGTCCGGGCAGCGACCTCGATGTTCTTGATCAGCTTGGCGAACAGCTTGCCCCGCTTGGCATCGATCGCCGCCTTCTTGTGCTTCGTCGTTGCCCATTTGGAGTGACCCGACATGTGTTCACCTCTCGCATCTGATCGTGTGCTCCACAGCTCGGCCGCCCTGCGGAGCGAATGACTCAGCGGTGCGCCCGGACCAGATCGACGAATGCGCGGTGGATGCGCACGTCCCCACTGATCTCCGGGTGGAAGGCAGTCGCCATCAGCGCACCCTGACGTACTGCGACGATCCTACCTGCCGCCGGACCGGTGCTCACTGTCGCCAGCACGTCCACCCCTGCCGCTGCCTGCTCGACCCATGGTGCTCGGATGAAGACTGCGCGCATGGGCTCCTCATCCGGGCCGGCTCCGAGCTGCGGAGCGTGCAGATCCTCTTCAAAGGAGTCGACCTGGCGTCCGAACGCGTTGCGACGCACGGTGACGTCGAGACCGCCCACGGTCTGCTGCCCGTCGATCCCATCCAGGATCCGGTCGGCGAGCAGGATCATGCCCGCGCACGAACCGTAGACGGGCATGCCAGCGGCGATGCGCGCGCGCAGCGGCTCCATCAGGTCGAACCGGCGCAGCAACTTGTCGATCGTCGAGGACTCGCCGCCAGGTAGGACGAGTGCATCCACCGCCGCGAGTTCGTCACTTCGGCGCACCCGCCTGGACCGGGCACCCGCCCGCTCCAGTGCACGCGAGTGCTCCAGCACATCACCCTGGAGGGCGAGCACGCCGATGATGGGCTCGCTCACCGATCAGGTCCTTCCTCGCTCGCATCGCTGGTTCGTCGTGTCATCGCGGTGACGCGATCGTCGTGCGCTCGTCCTGCAGACCGAGGTGGATGACCGAGCCGTCCCAGCCGCTGCGCCACTGCCGCACCAGGTCCGGCAGCTGGGCGGGGAAGACCTCCCGGGTGACCTGGGCAAGGTCGCCGGCCTCCCACCAGCACACTTCGTCCATGAACCCCCGCTCGACGGCGGTCCACCCGTCCGTGCTGACGGCCGACCCTGCTGGGACGTGGGCGAGGAAGAAGACCTCGTCCTGACGGACGCTCTCGGCGAAGAAGTCGAACCTCGCCTGCCGGGTGAGGACCGGACCCACCAGCACCTGAGGGTCGACCCGCAGGCCGGCCTCCTCCGCCAACTCGCGCACCGCTGCCTGCCGTGGGCTCTCCCCCGGTTCGATCCCGCCGCCGATCGTGAAGTACCACGAGCGCTCCGGCTGGTCAGCATCGTGCCCGCGGGCAAGCAGCACGCGCCCGTCGTCGCCGAAGACGACCACGCGCGCCGCCTGCCGGTACGCCGTGCCATCGGCGAGGCGGCGCCAGTCCGGCCCGAGGTTGGCTCCACTCACGTGACCGGCGCCTCACCAACCCCGCTCGGCGAGCCGGTGCGGGACGGGCACGTCGTCGACGTTGATCCCCACCATCGCCTCGCCCAGCCCACGTGAGGCAGCAGCCACCTGATCCGGGTCGTCATAGAACGTGGTCGCACGCACGATGGCTGCTGCGCGCTGCGCCGGATTCCCGGACTTGAAGATGCCGGACCCGACGAACACGCCCTCGGCCCCGAGCTGCATCATCATCGCTGCATCGGCCGGGGTAGCGATGCCGCCTGCCGTGAAGAGCACCACCGGGAGCTTGCCGGCTTCGGCGACCTCACGCACGAGCTCATAGGGCGCCTGCAGCTCCTTCGCAGCGACGTACAGCTCGTCCTGTGGCAGATTCTGCAGCCGGCGGATCTCCTGCCGGATCTGACGCATGTGGGTGGTCGCGTTGGAGACGTCACCCGTACCTGCCTCACCCTTCGAGCGGATCATGGCTGCGCCCTCGGTGATACGGCGCAACGCCTCTCCGAGGTTGGTCGCCCCGCACACGAATGGCACGGTGAAGTCCCACTTGTCGATGTGATTGGCATAGTCGGCCGGGGTGAGCACCTCGGACTCGTCGATGTAGTCGACCCCGAGACTCTGCAGCACCTGGGCCTCGACGAAGTGGCCGATACGCGCCTTGGCCATCACCGGGATCGAGACCGTCGAGACGATGCCGTCGATCATGTCCGGGTCGCTCATCCGCGAGACCCCACCCTGAGCGCGGATATCGGCCGGCACGCGCTCGAGAGCCATCACCGCCACGGCACCGGCGTCCTCGGCGATCTTGGCCTGCTCCGGTGTGACGACGTCCATGATGACGCCGCCCTTGAGCATCTCGGCCATACCGCGCTTGACCCGGGCAGTCCCACGGACGGTGCCCTGCTCGGAGTCGGTGGGAGGGGGTGTCGGAGTATCGGACACGATGACCTTTCGGGCGTTGGGCAGGCGGCGGCGCCGCCGGGACTAGCGCCATTCTAGTGCCCGCAGGCCCGCGCCGGCGCGGGCCGCCGGCGCCGTCTCATCCCAGGCCGCGGGCGGCAGCAGCCCGCGCGATGGTGCCGCGCAGCTCGACCAGGTGCTCGAGCAGCTCGGTCTCGCTGCGGTCGGCTCGCACGGGACGCCCGAGCAGCACCTTCTGCCGGCGCAGCGCCAAGGTCGTCGCATCCCGCTGGAAGTCGACCATCGCACGCTTGGAACGCTCTCCCAGGCCGGTGGCCCAGGTCTTGGCCTCGCTGCGCAACCGCAACGATGCGAGCATGTCCACCTCATGTGGTGCGAACCATCCCACCTGGGCGTACTCACCGAGCCGGCCACGGATGATCCGCGCTTCGTGGCGGCGTAGCCACCACAGCAGCACCACCATGACGGCGAAGACCGGGACCTGTACGAGGGCGTAGACCACGAAGAAGTTGGCCGCGAACAGTGCGCTCCCGTTCCACAGGGCGTGCAGTGCCATTGCTCCGAGCAGCCCGAGGGGGAAGGCCAGCAGGACCGTACGCCGCCGCGCGGAGCGGGCGGCGAGCCCGATGGCCAGGCCTGTACACGCGCAGAACAGTGCGTGGGCGAAGGGTGACATCAGCCCGCGCAGCACGAAGACCTCCAGCACCACCTGCGCATTGCTGGAGAAGTACAGGATGTTCTCGGTGAAGGCGAACCCGGCTCCCACCGTGGCCGCATAGACCACGCCGTCGACCGGACTGTCGAGGTGCTGGCGGCGCACGAGGAAGATCAGCAGCACCCCCGCTCCCTTCACCAGCTCCTCGACCACCGGGGCCACCACCACGGCACCGAGGGCATCCGCCGTCGATGGATCGCCGGTGCGCACCTGGATCAGGACGATCGCCGTGGTGTTGAGCACCAAGGCGCTCAGCACGGCCACGCCGGCACCCCACAGGAGGGCCACGAGCAGCATCGGTACCGGTTCCGGCTCCCACCGGTCCAGCCAGCGCACCCCGGCGAGGACGATCGCCAGGGGCACGAGCGCGAGCAGGAAGCCCACGGACGTGCTGCCCAGTCCCGTCACCAGAGCGATATAGCCGAGCGCGATCAGCAATGCGAGACCGCCGATGATCGACGTCACGAGCTGGAAGACGAAGCGGTTCCGGGTGCGCTGCCCGGGCGCCCACACCTGGGGTACCGGACTGCTGCGCACGGGTGGTGCTGCCCCTGCCGGCCCTGCCGGCCCTGCCGGCCCCGCCGACGCTGCCGAGCCAGGCACCTGACCGGGTCGGCGGGGCCGGTACGCCGGCGGGTACTCGAGCGGCATGGGACTCACCCTAGAGGCGTGGCATCCGGACCGGGGTCGAGCACGTCGACCTCGTCGTCCATCTCGAACGGTCTCGGCATCGGGGCGCGCCCCGCCAACCGGAACAGCCGTACCGCCCAGGTCCTGCGGACGTGCCGGATCTGGACGACGGCGTCATTGTGGAACCGGCGAGCCAACTGCACCCGGTAGACGTGGTGAGCCAGGGTACGCAGGTGAGCTGCGCCGTCGGGGGTGGCTGCCAGCGGGCCCTGATCCTCCGGTGTTCCGAGAGCTGTGCGCAGGGCCCGGCTCAGCTCGCTCTCGGCAAGGCCACGCGCTGAGCCTGCGGCATGGCTCGGGCCGGTGGCACTGTGATCGTCCTCTCCGACCAGGCGCTCAGCCCCGAACGCCGCACGCCACCCGGCGTCGGCCACGACGATCGCGCCCGCTGGATCGAGCAGGCCCGACTCCGCCAGGGCGATCGCCGCCTCAGCGCGGTGCACGAGCTGAACTTCGAGAGTCGCCCGGGAGCTGTTCTCCCGGCGGTGCAGCCGATCCAGCCGGCGCGCCGCTGTCACCAGCACCACGGCGATCAGGAGGAGCCCGGCGACCACGACCAAGGCGATCTCGGCGGCGTTCACGGCTCACCCCTGCTGAAGAGCCGGCCCAGCAACGGCCGCAGCGCACTCACCGGCCCGGGCGCGGGCGTCACCATCGCGTACACGTCGAGGATCCTCGCCGCCACCTCGTCCCAGTCGAAACGCACGACGGCGGAGCGTGCGTGCGCCCGGCGTGCCCGGCTTTCCGTGGGCTCGTCCAGGGCGCGGCAGATCGTCTGCGCCAGCGAGGCGGAGTCACCGGTGCTGAACAGGAAGCCGGAACCGCCGTCGTCGAGCACCCGGCGGAAGGCGTTGAGATCGCTGGCCACGACCGTCGTCCCCGCACTCATCGCCTCCACCAGCACGATGCCGAAACTCTCCCCGCCGGTCTGGGGAGCCACATACACGTCGGCCGAGGCCAGGAGCGAGGCCTTCTCGGCATCGCTGATGCCGCCGAGTCCCTCGACCGCATCGGCATGGTCACCGAGACCTCGGGTTGCCGCTTCCAGATGGCCTCGTCCCGCCACCAGGAATCGCGCTCCCGGATACCGGGCACGCACGGCTGCCACCGCACCGAGCAGGACGGGCAGGCCCTTGCGTGGCTCGTCGAGTCGCCCGAGGAAGGCGATCGTGGGTGCCTGTGCCGTGCCTTGCCACGCGGGCTGCACCGGCGCTTCGGCGAAGGTGCGGGTGTTGACGCCGTTGGGGATGATGACAGCGTCACCGCCGAGGTGCTCGACAACGGTGCGGCGGGCGTCCTCCGAGACGGCGATCCGTGCGCTGATCCGTTCCAGACCGGGGCGTACGAGCGGGTAGGCGAGCTGCATCGCCCGGGAACGCTCCTGCGCGGAGTGGAACGTGGCCACGACGGGGACGTCCGCGAGCCGCAGGGAGATCAGGCCGACCGACGGTGCGAACGGCTCGTGGATGTGGACCACGTCGAACTCGCCGGCGGACAGCCACCGGCTCGCCCGTGCGGCGACGACCGGCCCGAACGCCAGCCGCGCAACGGACCCGTTGTAACGCACCGGCACGGCGCCGCCCACGGACTCCACGTAGGCAGGAAGCTCGGTGTCGTCCTCGGCCGGGGCGAGCACCGAGGTCGGGTGGCCGAGGTCGATGAGCCGCTCGGCCAGGTCACGGATGTGGAACTGCACCCCGCCCGGCGCGTCGAAGGAGTACGGGCTGACAAGGCCGACCTTCATGGTCCCTCCCCCGTCTCACGTCGTCGGGCTGGGTCGAGATCGTCGACGAACACCTTCTGCAGCATGTGCCAGTCCTCGGGCACCTGGGCGAGGCGCGCGGCGTAGGCCGCGAACCAGGTACGGGTGAGCGTGGCGCTGAGGTCCTGCATGGTGCCCCCGGCGCGATCCGGCACCGGGATCTCGGCGAGGAACTCGATGTGCACTCCCCAGCGGCTGCGCGCGGCACGGCGCCGCGGGCCGGTCAACCGCTCATAGGAGACGAGGACCGGCACGAGGCGGGACCCGCGGGCCAGAGCGAGGGCCGCAGGGCCGGGCGCCACGCGCAGAGCCGGCCGGCCCGGGACCTCGAGGTCCGTCTCGACCCCGGTGGAGGACAGATCGCGATCGGCCAGCAGCGGAACCACGCCTGGGCGACGCGAGGCCCGCAGCAGGTGGCGGAACACCCCACCGCCGCGTTCGTGCGGGACGATCACCATCCCGAGCGACTCGCGGAACGCCATGAACTCCTCGAACAGCTCCTCCGGTTCGAGTCGCTCGGCCACCGTGATCACGGTACCCAGGTGCCGGTTCGCCCATGCTCCGGCCAGGTCCCAGTTGCCCGCGTGCCCGAGCGCGAGCACCACGGTGCCGCCGCCACGGACCTCATCGGCCACCCACTCGTGCCCCGACGCCCGCACGCGGGCATCGACCTCGGTCTCCGACATCCCCGGGAGCTGGAAGGCCTCGCAGTAGTACCGCATGTATGAGCGCATGCCGCGGCGGGAGAGTCGGCGCAGGCGGCGGCGGTCGAGACCGGGAACGAGCCGGTCGAGGTTGCGTTCCAGCTGCCGCACCCCCGGGATACGCAGGGTGTGCACAGCCACGGCGATGACGTCGAAGAGGGCGCTGGCCACACTCCTCGGCATCCGGGGGACCCACCGCCAGGCGAGTGCGAACAGCCGGGCCGGATCAGCTGCCCTCATCGCCGCCCCTCCCGCTGCCTGGCCTGGCCGCGCACGGTGAGCACACGCTGCACCACGGTCACCGCGCCAGCCGTGGCCACGACGCCGAGAGCGACGACCAGCACGCCGTCCGGGGCGCCGAGACCGACCGCCAGTGCCGCGACCAGCGCCACGACGAGGCGATCGGCGCGCTCGGCGATCCCGACCGAGGCTCGCATCCCGAGCCCTTCGGCCCGAGCCCGCACATAGGAGACGAGCATCCCCGTCATCAGGCAGGCCAGCCCCACCCCCAGCCCTGGCAACTGCCACGCAGGCGGAGCGGACGTCGTCACGTACCACGTGAGGCCGCCGAAGACCGCGGCGTCGGAGACGCGGTCCAATGTCGAGTCCAGGAATGCCCCGAACGCGGACGAACCCCCACGCTCACGAGCCATCAACCCGTCGACGGAGTCGGTGAAGGCGAGTACGCCGATGATCAAGGCTCCCGCTGCCAGGTGCCCCGTGGGGAAGAGCCACAATGCGGCCACCGAGACCAGCAGAGTTCCGGTCAGGGTGACCGCGTCCGGGTGAACACCCGCACGCACGAGCGTGCGCGCCAACGGACCGAAGATCGTCGACGTGACCGAGCGGCCGCGGTTACCGAGGACCACTGTCGCTCCCCCACTGCTGGGCCAGTTCCCGCCTGGTGTCGGCGAGGAGTTCCGGGACGGCCTTCGCCCGGCCCACGATCGGCAGGAAGTTCGCATCCCCGCGCCATCGGGGCACGATGTGCTGGTGGGCGTGCGCCGCGACCCCTGCCCCGGCGACCTCGCCGGCGTTCATGCCCAGGTTGAAGCCATCCGGCGCCTTCGCGGCGCGCAGGTGCACCATCGCGGCCTCCGTCAACTCGATCAACTCGGCCCGTTCCGGTGGGCTCATCGCCACCAGGTCCGGCACGTGACGATACGGGCACACCAGCAGGTGCCCGGGGTTGTACGGATACAGGTTCAGCACCACATAGCAGGTCTGCCCCCGGTACACGATCAGTGCGGTCTCGTCATCGCCCTCGGGCGCCGCGCAGAACGGGCAGCCGGGCCCCGGACGGTCATCCGCGGGTTTGGACTCGCCGCCGATGTAGGCCATCCGGTGGGGAGTCCACAGTCGGTCGTACCCGTCCGGGACGCCCGCCATCGATCCGGCCGCTTCCACCTCAGACCTGCACGCGGGTGGCGATCGCGTCCTGAATCAGCTCGATCGCCTCGGCTACCGGGACGCCGTTACGTTGCGTGCCGTCGCGATAGCGGAAGGAGACTGCGCCGGCCTCCGCGTCCTCACCACCGGCGATGAGCACGAACGGCACCTTCTCCTTCGTGGCGTTGCGGATCTTCTTGTTGAATCGGTCGTCACTGCTGTCCAGCTCGGCGCGCACGCCTGCGGTCCGCAGCTGGTCGACGACGCCCTGCAGATAGTCGTCGAACACCTCGGCCACCGGAACCGCGACCACCTGGACGGGAGCGAGCCACGGGGGGAAGGCCCCCGCATAGTGCTCGGTCAGCACCCCGAAGAAGCGCTCGATCGAGCCGAACAGCGCACGGTGGATCATGACGGGCCGTTCCCGGCTCCCGTCGCTGGAGGTGTACTCGAGTTCGAACAGGTCCGGCTCGAAGAAGTCCAGCTGGATCGTCGACAACTGCCAGGTACGGCCGATGGCATCCTTGGCCTGAACCGAGATCTTCGGCCCGTAGAACGCGGCGCCACCGGGATCCGGCACGAGGTCGAGTCCGGAGGCTTCGGCGACCTCGGCCAGCGTGCGGGTGGCCTCCTCCCAGGTCGCCTCGTCACCGACGGACTTCTCCGGGTTCCGGGTCGACAGCTCCAGATAGAAGTCGTCCAGGCCGTAGTCCTTGAGCAGGTCCAGCACGAAGGTCAGCAGCGACCCGAGCTCCTCGCGCATCTGGTCGCGGGAGCAGTAGATGTGGGCATCGTCCTGGGTGAAACCCCTCGCCCGGGTCAGGCCGTGCACCACACCGGACTTCTCGTACCGGTAGACGTGACCGAACTCGAACAGCCGTAGCGGTAGCTCCCGGTAGGAGCGGCCGCGGGAGCGATAGACGAGATTGTGCATCGGGCAGTTCATCGGCTTGAGGTAATAGTCGTGGCCGGCCTTGACGATCTGCCCCTCGGCGTCGCGTTCTTCGTCCACGCGCATCGGTGGGTACATCCCGTCGGCGTACCACTCGAGGTGCTTGGAGGTCTCGAATAGGTGGCCCTTGGTCACGTGCGGCGTCGAGACGAAGGAGTAGCCGGCCTCCACGTGTCGGCGACGGGAGTAGTTCTCCATCTCCATCCGCACCATCGCACCCTTGGGGTGGAAGACCGGGAGTCCGGAGCCGATCTCCTCCGGGAAAGAGAAGAGATCCAGTTCGGAACCCAGTTTGCGGTGGTCTCGCCGTTCGGCCTCAGCGAGGCGCTCCAGATGCGCGCGCAGTTCATCCTTGGTGGGCCAGGCCGTGCCGTAGATGCGCTGCAGCTGCGGGTTCTTCTCGCTGCCGCGCCAGTAGGCCGCGGCGCTGCGCATGAGCTGGAACCCGTTGCCGATGATGCGGGTGCTGGGAAGGTGCGGGCCCCGGCAGAGGTCCTTCCACGCGACAGAACCATCGCGGCGGAGGTTGTCGTAGATCGTCAGCTCGCCGCTGCCGACCTCCGCGCCGGCACCTTCGGCTGCGGATCCGGCGTCACCTCCGGACCCCTTGATCCCGATGAGCTCGAGCTTGTAGGGCTCCTCGGCGAGCTCCGCCCGGGCCTCGTCCTCGGTGACGACCCGCCGGCGGAAGGTCTGTCCCTCCTTGACGATACGAGCCATCGCCTTCTGCAGCGCCTTCAGATCATCCGGGGTGAACGGGGTCTCGACGTCGAAGTCGTAGTAGAAACCGTCGGTGATGGGTGGGCCGATACCCAGGCGAGCGCCCTCGTGTACCTGCTGCACCGCCTGGGCGAGCACGTGGGCGCAGGAGTGCCGCAGGATGTCCAGGCCGTCGCTGGAATCCAGACGGACAGCTTCGACGATCTGAGCGTCGCTGACGTCGCGGTCCAGATCACGCAGCTGCCCGTCCACCCGGACGGCCACGACGTCGCGCTCCTCGCCGAACAGGTCCGTACCCGTCGTGCCCACCGGGACGGTTCGCGGTGAGTCATCGACGTGGAGGGTGATCTCGGGCACGGGCACTCCTGGCTGTACGGATGCGGACAGGTGACTACGGTCAGAACCGATCGTATCGACTACCGGACACGGAGAAGGACCCGTGCGGCTGCAGGCGCGTCCCGAACGTGAGCGAGGCACGCACGTGCCGATCCGCCAGACAGACGCATATGCACGAAGAGCCCCGGCCGTGCAGCCGGGGCTCTTCGGTGAAGATCTGGTGGGCGATACTGGGTTCGAACCAGTGACCTCTTCCGTGTCAGGGAAGCGCGCTACCGCTGCGCCAATCGCCCCTATGAATGCGAGGTGGGTACGGGATTCGAACCCGTGTATACGGCTTTGCAGGCCGCTGCCTCGCCTCTCGGCCAACCCACCGGGTGACGACGTGAGACCCGTCGTCTCCTTCATGGGCCGCCGCCTCCGAGCGGATGACGGGACTCGAACCCGCGACCCTCACCTTGGCAAGGTGATGCTCTACCAACTGAGCCACATCCGCATGCTGCCTCCCGCATCTGGTGCGGTTTGGCGTGCGACAGAGACTTTAACCCACTCGGTCCGTGAGGTCCAAATCGTCCTCGGTGAGTAGCGTGTGCCGGGTGCCACATGACGCTTCGCACCCGCCCCCGACCGCATCCACGGCCGCTACTGCGGACCGCCCGGGGCGCGCATGGTTCCGGGGTGCACACGCGAAGGGAATCATCGACCACGTGGACCTGCGAGCCGATCCCGGCGCGCTGAGCCGTGGCGGGTGGTGGGCCGTGGTCGCCGAGTTCGACGGCCCCATCCACGCCTGGCGCTTCGCCCACGTCGACACCAGCGACCGGGTGGTCCGTGATGCCGGGCCGTGGCAGGGTCCGGCACCGCTGGACTGGGCGTCCTCCCTCGACCGGCTCGGATACGTCCACGCAGTCCAGCACGTACGAGACGCGGTCCGCGAGGGCATCGTCTATCAGGTGAACGTGTGCCGGGTGCTGTCGGCGCCCATGCCCCAGCGTCCGGACCCGGCAGCATTGGCCGTGCGGCTCGCCCGCGGCAACCCGGCGCCCTACGCCGCCATGCTCGACGTGCCGCCGCTGGCCGCCGTCGGTGATCCCGGATGCTGGATCGTCAGCGCCTCACCGGAGCTGTCCATCGAGATCTCCGGTGGGCAGATCACCTCCGGACCGATCAAGGGCACGGCCTCCGAAGAGTCCGGCTTGCTGGAGAAGGATCGGGCCGAGAACGTCATGATCACCGATCTGGTCCGCAATGATCTGCAGCGAGTCTGCGCACCCGGAACGGTCGCCGTGACCGACCTGCTCCGCGTCGAACACCATCCCGGCCTGGTGCACCTCGTCTCCCGCGTCCAGGGCCGGTTGCGCGGCGACCCCGCCACCGATCCTCGCGCGTGGGCCGAGATCCTCGCCGCCGCCCATCCCCCGGGGAGTGTGTCCGGTGCACCCAAGTCCACGGCCCTGCAGCTGATCGACTCCCTGGAGACGGTTGCCCGGGGGCCGTATTGCGGGCAAATCGGGTGGATCGACGCCGATCGCGGGACGGCCCGACTCGCTGTAGGCATCCGCACGTTCTGGTGGTCACAGGGACAGTTGCGGTTCGGCACCGGTGCCGGCATCACGTGGGGAAGCGAGCCCGAGCGCGAGTGGGAGGAGACCGAGCTCAAGGCGTCCCGGCTGATCGGGCTGACGAGCACCTGACGAGGGTGCCGTCGACAACGAGCCCGACCATCACCTCGGCGTGAATGACGTGCGGAGCACCGCTACAGGCCTGCTAGGATCGTCACTCGTCACGCCGACCATCGGCGGACGCCCGGGCGATTGGCTCAGCGGTAGAGCGCCTCGTTCACACCGAGGAGGTCACTGGTTCGAACCCAGTATCGCCCACAGGGTCCGGGATTCACCTCACGGCCATGCGTGGCCAGGAGATATCGCGGAACCACACCGGCGGGGACCCGGTCAGCGCAGCGGCGCCAGACCGACGTCCTCGCTCATGCGCTATCGAGCAGGAGACCGGCCACCTGTGCCGTCCCCGGGGCGTACCAGCCCGGCTCCGTTCGGCATCGGTGCGCAATGCAGTGCGTAGGAAGACTCTCACCGTCCTACGAAGTCGTGCCTGCTCAGGAGGACCACGTGCCGTCAGCCGGCTCCCGGACGTCCAACCGCTCTGGACGCCGGACTCCGCGCGCCCAGGACCCAGCACCGATCCTGCCCATCCTCGCCCGTCGCGTGCGAGAGGTGGAGGCCAAGTCGGTCAAGGGAAAGGTCGGGCCCACCAACCGCATCAAGTTTCAGGTGATCGCCCTGCTGGTACGGGAAGAACGCGCGCGTATCAAGGGCGACGCATCGATCACCAACGGTGCCCGGGCGGAGGTGCTCAAGCGTCTCGACGGCGTCGCGACGATTCTGGCGCGGACCGCGGCCCAGGACACCTCGCTGCTCAGCCTCCTCGATCCCCAGGGCCCCCCGTCGGCCGCCGCGCAGCGGATGCGCAACGAGTGGCTCCTGGAGTCCGGGGCAGAGCTCTCCGAGGAAGAGCTCGCCATCAAGGAACCCCAGCAGCGCAAAACGACCGTCGTACCCGCCGAGCTGGCCGACCGCCAGGTGGTGCCCGCGCAGGTGCGCGCCCGGGTGCGGGCGAACCCGTTCCTCGAACCTGATCTCAGGACGCGGGTTCCCGCCGCCGAGAACGGGTACCTCTCCGGCTGGGATCTCATGGACCCGCTCTACCGCGCCTTCGAACAAGGCGCCGGTGGCGGTGCTGCCACCATGAACCTGCCGACCGCACCCCGGCGCGACATCTTCTCCCCCGCCGGACTGCAGCTGATGCCCCACCAGGCCCAACTCCTGGAAGCCGTCCGGCGTGGGCACCGCACGTTCCTGCTCGCCGATGAACCGGGACTGGGAAAGACGGCGCAGTCGGTGCTGGCCGCCTCCGTCGCGCAGGCCTATCCGATGCTGGCGGTCGTCCCGAACGTGGTGAAGATCAACTGGGCTCGCGAGGTTCAGCGATGGACACCACAACGCCGGGTCACCGTCATCCACGGAGATGGACGCGATGTCGACGCCTTCGCGGACGTGTTCGTCGTGAACTACGCCGTGCTCGACCGGCACCTGGCGTGGCTGTCCACGCTCGGATTCGGCTCGATGGTGGTCGACGAAGCGCACTTCATCAAGAACCTCACCTCGCAGCGCTCCCAGCACGTACTCGCACTCTCACGCCAGATCCGCGAACGCACACCCGGCAACGAGCCCTTGCTGATGGCGTTGACCGGGACGCCACTGATCAACGACGTCGAAGACTTCAATGCGATCTGGCAGTTCCTCGGCTGGACGGACGGGCGCCACCCCTCCCCGGGCCTGCGGCATCGGCTCGAGCAGAGCGGGCTGACCCCGGCGGACCGAGGCTTCTATCCGGAGGCTCGCTCCGCCGTCATCGATCTGGGGATCGTGCGCCGCACCAAGCACGACGTGGCCAAGGACCTGCCTGCCAAGCGCGTGGCCGACCTGCCGGTCGAGCTCGACAACGAAGTGGGACGGTCGATCCGTGCCGCTGAGCGCGAACTCGCACAGCGGCTCCTCACCCGCTACCGGCGGATGCTGGAAAGTCGCGAGGGCGGGTATGACGCCAGTGCCGGACCCGACCTCGAACTCATGCGCCGGGTGGCTCGAGCCGAGCTGGAGTCCAGTTCACCGAAGGCGGACGGCGAGAACGTCTTCACGATGGTGCGCCGCATCGGGCAGGCCAAGGCAGCCGTCGCCGCCGACTACACCGCACAGCTCGTCCACTCGGTGGGCAAGGTGGTGTTCTTCGCCAAGCACATCGATGTCATGGACGCCGCCGAGCAGGTCTTCGCCGATGCCGGGTTGCGGACCGTCTCCATCCGTGGCGACCAGTCGACCAAGGCCCGCCAGTCAGCGATCGACTCCTTCCAGAAGGATCCCGAGGTCTCCGTTGCCGTCTGCTCGCTGCTGGCCGCGGGCGTCGGGCTGAACCTGCATGCGGCCTCCAACGTGGTGCTCGCAGAGCTCTCCTGGACCGCGGCCGAGCAGGAGCAGGCGATCGACCGCGTGCACCGGATCGGCCAGGAGGAGTCGGTGACGGCCTGGCGGATTCTTGCCGCGCACACCATCGACACCAAGATCGCCGAACTGATCGACTCCAAGCAGTCGCTGGCGGCCCGGGCGCTCGACGGCACCGACACCGAGATCACCTCCAGCGAGACAGTGCAGGTGGACGCGCTCGTGCACCTGATGCTCACCGCTCTGTAACATCTCACGGCCCTCCGATCGGGCCGGGCTGCGTACTGTGGCGATCATGACCTCCGATCGCTCTCGATCCCGCCGGCGCCTGGTCACCGCGGGTGTGCTCTCCGGTGCCGTGTTCTTCGCATCCGGATGGCTCACCGCCGTCCTGCTCGACCCACCAGCAGCACCACACGCCGCCCTCGGCGCCACCGTGGTGGACCTCACGCCCCCGTGGTTGAAGGACTTCGCCGTGGAGGCGTTCGGCACCGGCGACAAGGCCGCGTTGTTCGTGGTGATGGGCCTGGTCTCGATCGTGCTCGCGGCGATCGCCGGCGTACTGGCCGGCCGCAGCCGAGGCGCCGCCGTGGTGGCGGTCGTGGCACTCGCGGCGGTGTGCGCCCTCGCCGCCGGGACACGGCCCGACACCTCCACGATCTCATTCGTGCCGGCGTTGGTGGCCGCGGCCGCCGGGTCAGCGACGCTGCTGCTGCTCGTCCGGGTCGCCCGATCGCCACAGGTGAGCGAGCAGGGCCCGGGACGGCGCCGGTTCCTCTCGGCAGCAGCGGGTGCCGGCGCGCTCGCGATGGCACTGGCAGCGGCCGGTTCCGTGCTCGCCCGCGCCCGGAGCTCGGTGATGGGGGCGCGCGAGCACATCGTCCTGCCCGAGCCCGCGCGCACTCCGGACGAGGCCACACCTGCCCTGATCGACGCCAGTCAGGTCGAGCTGCCCGGCATGCCCGACTACGTCACCGCGAATGAGGACTTCTATCGCATCGACACCGCGCTGCGCGTGCCGCAACTCGATCCGGACCAGTGGGAGCTGCGGGTGCACGGCATGGTCGACCACGAGGTGCGGATCGACTATGCCGAGCTTCTCGACTCCGGGCTCACTGAGGCGATGGTGACCTTGACGTGCGTGTCCAACCGGATCGGCGGCACTCTCGTGGGCAACGCCAGCTGGCTCGGGCTGCCGGTACGGACCCTGCTCTCCCGCGCCGGGGTGCAGGCGGGTGCAGACATGGTCCTGTCGACCAGCGCCGACGGCTGGACGGCAGGGACACCCCTGGAGGCACTCACCGACGACCGCAACGCCCTCCTGGCCGTCGGGATGAACGGTCAGCCACTCCCGCTCGAACATGGATTCCCCGTACGCATGGTCGTCCCGGGACTCTACGGCTACGTCTCGGCCACCAAATGGGTCACGGACCTGAAGGTCACGACCTTCGCCGACGACGAGGGCTACTGGACACCCCGTGGCTGGTCCGAACGCGGTCCCGTCCGCACAGCCTCCCGGATCGATGTCCCCCGTTCCGGCGCCTCGGTCCCTCCCGGTGAGGTCCGCCTGGGAGGGACGGCCTGGGCGCAGCAGCGCGGCATCACCCGGGTGCAGGTCCAGATCGACGACCACGACTGGCAGGACGCCGAACTCGTCTCCACGGTCAGCACCGACACCTGGCGGCAGTGGACGTTCACCTGGCCCGACGCGGCGCCGGGCAGGCATGAAGTCCGGTGCCGGGCGTGGGACGACAGCGAGGTGCAGACAGCCGAGGTCATGCCACCGGCCCCGAGCGGCGCCACCGGCCATCACGTGATCTCCCTCGTGGTCGAGTAGCTCCCGAGTGCCGCAGACCTGGCGGCACTCCCCTCGCGAGCCACGGCTCTGGCAGGCTGTGTCCATGCAGACCTGGCCCGGACATGCCTACCCGCTGGGTGCCACCTTCAACGGGACCGGCACCAACTTCGCCCTCTACTCCTCGATCGCCGACCGGGTCGAGCTCTGCCTCATCGACGACGACGGTGCCGAGGAACGCATCGAGGTCACCGAGGTCGATGCGTTCGTGTGGCACGTCTACGTGCCCGGGGTACGACCCGGGCAACGCTACGGCTACCGCCTCCACGGTCCCCACGACCCCTCCTCCGGGCATCGGTGCAACCCGGCCAAGCTCCTGCTCGACCCGTACGCCAAGGCGATCGATGGCCAGATCGACGGTCACGAGGCGTTGTACTCCTATCACTTCGGTGACCCGGACGGCCCTGTCAACACGATGGACTCGGCGGGGCACACCATGACCTCCGTGGTGACCAACCCGTTCTTCGACTGGGGGCACGACCACCCGCCCGAGACCGAGTATCACGAGAGCATCATCTACGAGGCGCACGTACGCGGTATGACCATGCAGCACCCGGAGGTCCCGGAGGACATCCGGGGCACCTACGCCGGGATGGCGCACCCGGCCGTCATCGGCCACCTCGTCGAGCTGGGGGTGACCGCCGTCGAGCTGATGCCGGTACACCAGTTCATCCAGGACTCCCACCTCGTGGAGAAGGGCCTGACCAACTACTGGGGCTACAACACGATCGGCTTCTTCGCCCCGCACAACGGGTACTCCGCGTGGGGTTCGCGCGGGGAGCAGGTGCTGGAGTTCAAGAGCCTCGTCAAGGCGATGCACGCGGCAGGCATCGAGGTGATCCTGGACGTGGTGTACAACCACACCGCCGAAGGCAACCACCTCGGCCCGACACTGTCCCTGCGGGGTCTGGACAATGCCTCCTACTACCGCCTCGTCGACGAGGACAAGGCGCACTACTTCGACACCACCGGTACCGGGAACTCGCTGTTGATGCGTTCACCGCACGTGCTGCAGCTCATCATGGACTCGCTGCGCTACTGGATCACCGAGATGCACGTGGACGGCTTCCGGTTCGACCTCGCGGCCACACTGGCCCGGCAGTTCCACGAGGTCGACCGGCTCTCGTCCTTCTTCGACATCATCCAGCAGGATCCGGTGATCTCACAGGTCAAGCTCATCGCCGAACCGTGGGACCTCGGATCGGGTGGATACCAGGTGGGCGGGTTCCCCCCGCTGTGGACCGAGTGGAACGGTCAGTACCGGGACACCGTCCGCGACTTCTGGCGTGGCGAGCCGTCCACTCTCGGCGAGTTCGCGAGCCGGCTGACGGGTTCCTCGGATCTGTACGAGCACACCGGCCGCACCCCGATCGCCTCCATCAACTTCGTCACGGCACACGACGGATTCACCCTGCGTGACCTCGTCTCCTACAACGACAAGCACAATGAGGCCAATGGCGAGGACGGCAGGGACGGCGAGAGCCACAACCGGTCCTGGAACTGCGGAGTCGAGGGCCCCACGGACGATCCGGCGATCGAACGTCTGCGCTCGCGGCAGCAACGCAACTTCCTCACGACGCTGCTGCTCTCCCAGGGGGTGCCGATGATCTCCCATGGAGACGAGCTCAGCCGGTCCCAGGAGGGCAACAACAACACCTATGCTCAGGACAACCCCCTCAGCTGGGTGGATTGGGACCTGGACCCTCAGGCCCAGTCCCTGCTGGAGTTCACCCGCACCGTGATCGCGTTCCGGCGAGATCACCCAGTGCTGCGCCGTCGCCGGTTCTTCAACGGGTCCACCTCCGCGCCCGGCGGTCTGCCCGAGCTGCCCGACATCGCCTGGTTCGAGCCCAGCGGTGCGCTCATGGACGCCGAGTCCTGGAACACCGCCTATGCCCGGTCCCTGGCCATCTTCCTCAACGGGCAGGCGATCGAGGAACCGGACTCCCGGGGCCGTCCCATCGAGGACGACTCCTTGATGGTGCTGATCAACGCCAGCGCCGACGATCTCGACTTCACGTTGCCCGATGCCTCCTACGGCCAGCCGTGGAGCCCCGTGCTCACCACCGACACCGACCAGGATCTGGACGCCGAGCTGCCGCCGGAGGCGACCGTGACCGTGACCGGTCGCAGCATCGTGGTCTTCGCACGCCCAGCACCGCACGACCCGGAGAGCACATGAGATCCCACACCCCGGTCTCGACGTACCGCCTCCAGCTCGGCACCGACCTGACCTTCGACGACGTCACAGCCCTGACCGGACCGCTCGCGGAGCGAGGTGTCACCGACCTGTACCTCTCCCCCATCCTCACCGCCTCACCGGGGTCGACCCACGGATATGACGTGGTCGATCACTCGCGCATCAGCGACGTGCTCGGTGGGCGGGATGGATTCGAACGCATGGTGGCCGCCGCACGAGCACGTGGACTGGGCATCGTGGTGGACGTCGTCCCCAACCACATGGCCGTGCCGACTCCCGCCAGCCACAACCGGCAGCTGTGGTCACTGCTGGAGCTCGGACCCGACTCCCCCTACGCCACCTGGTTCGACGTGGACTTCTCCGACGAGGCCCAGGTCCTGATGCCGGTGCTCGGACGCCGGGTCGGGGCGGCGATGGCCGCGGGCGAGATCACCGTGCAGACTCTCGACGAGCCCGAGAACCAGATCACCCCCGAGCGCCCGGTGCTGGGCTATTACGACCATCGGTTCCCGATCCGCGCCGGTACCGAGCACCTGCCGATCGCGGATCTGCTGGAACGCCAGCACTACCGGCTGGCGTACTGGCGGGTGGCGGACGAGGAGCTGAACTATCGCCGGTTCTTCGATGTCGGATCGCTGGTGGCGGTCAGGGTCGAGCATCCAGACGTCTTCGACGCCACGCATGCCCTGCTGCTCGAGCTTGTCGAGGCGGGCCTGGTGGACGGGCTGCGCATCGATCATCCTGACGGCCTGGCCGACCCGGGCGGCTACCTGCGCCGTCTGGATCATGCCACCGCGGGCCGGTGGATCGTGGCTGAGAAGATCCTCGAGCCGGACGAGGAGATCCCCGGTGACTGGCCGGTCGCCGGTACTACCGGCTACGACGCCGCGTGGCGGGTGAACCAGGTGCTCACCGACCCGGCCGGGGCTCTGCCGCTGGGTGCGGTGCTGAGCGAGCTCACCGGCGATGTGGTCGGCACGCTCGACCGGGTGGTGGAGACGTCCAAACGGGAGATCGCCACCGGTTCCCTCTACGCCGAGGTCCACCGCCTCGCGAGTCTGATCGCCGAGCTGTGCCACGACGACGTGCGTCTGCGCGACCACACGATGCGTGCCATCACCGACAGCGTCACCGAGCTGGTCGTGGCCTGCGATCGTTACCGGGCCTACATCGTTCCGGGGCACCCACTGGCTGCAGCCGACGCCGACCTCGTGCAGGGATGGGCCGCGCAGGCCGCTGAGCATCTGGAACCGGAGCGGCTGGAGACGCTGGAGGTCGTGACCGATCTCGTGCTCGGCCGCGAGGTGGGCTCCGCGGGCAGGCAGCACGAGTCCCGCCGGAACGAGGTCATCGTGCGCTTTCAACAGGTCTGCGGAGCGGTGATGGCCAAGGGGGTGGAGGACACGGCGTTTTACCGCTGGACGCATCTCACCTCGCTGTGCGAGGTGGGCGGCGCACCAGGGAGGTTCGCCGTCGGACCCGACGTCCTGCATGCCTGGGCTGCCCGCACGCAAGCCCACCACCGCAGCACGATGACGGCTGCAAGCACCCACGACGCCAAACGCGGGGAGGACGTGCGCACCCGCATCGGCGTGATCTCCGAGCTCGGTGAACCGTGGGCTGCACTGGTACGCCGGCTGCGCGAACAGACCCAGCACATCCGGCCGCCGGATCTCGACGGCCGCACCGAGAATCTGCTCTGGCAGACCCTCGCCGGGGTGTGGACCGAGGACGGTCCGATCTCGGCGGACCGACTGGCGTCCTACCTGGTGAAGGCGGCACGGGAGGCCAAGCAGTGGACCTCCTGGACCGATCAGGACGATGATGGTGAGCGGGCCCTGACGAGGTTTGTCACCGCATTGCTCGCCCACCCGGGTGTGATCGACCTGATGACCCAGTGGGAGGAGCGCACGCGCGAACCCGTGCGGGTGGCCACGCTCGCAGCGAAGGCACTGCAGTTGACCCTTCCCGGCGTCGCCGATGTGTATCAGGGCACAGAGACGACCTCCGTCAGCCTGGTGGACCCGGACAACCGGCGACCGGTCGACCACGAGTCGATCCGTACCGCCCTCGAGCGGCTGGACGGCGGTGCCTGCCCGCACGACCTGGCGACGGAGAAGCTCCGCCTCACGGCCGCATTGCTGCGGTTGCGCCGGCGCCGGGCCGACGTCTTCGTCGGCGACCGCTCGGGCTATCAGCCACTGCCGACCTCGACCACCCATGCACTGGCGTTCGCCCGTGGGCCTGCGGCCGGACCGCAGGTGGTCACGGTGGTCACCCGGCTCTCGGTCCTGCTGCGCTCGGCCGGCGGCTGGGGCGAGCACACGGTGGTGCTCCCCGAGGGCCGATGGCGGTGCGTTCTCACAGGCGAGGAGACTGACGGCGGTGCGCTCCCGCTCGCCGAGCTGCTCGCGGTCTCGCCGGTCGCCGTGCTCGAACGCTGCTCCGACGGCGGGGCGTCAGCATGAAGGTCTGGGCACCCTATGCGGCGGAGTCGGTCGAGATCGAGGTGGACGGTGCCCGGCATCCCCTGACAGCCCAGCCTGAGGGGTGGTGGGCGCTGGGACATGAGTTGCCCGGTGGCACCGACTACGGTGTCGTGGTCGACGGAGCGGGGCCGTTCCCGGACCCGCGCAGCCCGTGGCAGCCCTCCGGTGTGCACGGCCCGTCCCGGACGTTCGACACGGCAGCTCACCGATGGCAGGACTCACCCTGGACCGGGCGGGACGTACGCGGGGCCCTGCTGTATGAGCTGCATGTGGGGACGTTCACGGACGCAGGGACGTTCGACGCCGCCGGGGAACGGCTCGGGTATCTGCGCGATCTCGGCGTGGAGATGATCCAGCTGATGCCCGTGGCGGCGTTCCCGGGGCAGCGGGGCTGGGGCTACGACGGCGTCGCGCTCTACGCCGTCCACGACGCCTACGGTGGGCCGGCCGCACTGCAGCGGTTCGTGGACGCGGCCCACGCCCACGGTATCGCCGTGAGCCTCGATGTGGTCTACAACCACCTCGGTCCATCCGGGAACTACCTGAGCCGCTTCGGACCGTACTTCACCTCGGGACACACCACTCCCTGGGGCGATGCGGTGAACCTCGACGGTGCGGGTTCATCCGAGGTGCGCCGGTTCATCGTCGACAACGCCCTGCGGTGGCTGCGCGACTTCCACCTCGACGCCCTTCGCCTCGACGCAGTCCACGCGCTCGTCGACGACTCACCCACGCACCTGCTCGCCGAGCTGGCAGACGCGGTCGCGGACCTCTCCCGGGCACTGGGACGCCCGTTGTCGTTGATCGCCGAGTCCGATCTCAACGACGTCCGGATGGTCACCCCGACCCGTGCCGGTGGCCTCGGCATGACGGCGCAGTGGGCGGACGACGTCCATCATGCCGTGCACGCGTATCTCACCGGCGAACGGCATGGGTACTACCTCGACTTCGGCTCACCCGCCACACTCACCAAGGCGCTGGAGCGAGTGTTTGTCCACGACGGCGGGCACTCCACCTTCCGTGGCCGCGACTGGGGCGCTCCCGTTCCCGAGGACGTCGACGGGCATCGTTTCGTCGTCTTCACCAGCAATCACGATCAGGTGGGCAACCGCGGCCTCGGCGATCGACCTGCGGCTCGTCTGACCGACTCCCAGCTCGCCGCGTCGGCCGCGCTGCTGCTCGGCTCACCCGCCACCCCGATGCTCTTCATGGGCGAGGAGTGGGCCGCGTCCACGCCCTGGCTGTACATGACCGACCACAGCGAACCGGAGCTGGCCGAGTCCGTGCGTGAGGGCCGGACCCGGGAGTTCGCCGAGCACGGCTGGGACGAGATCTACGGTCCTGGCACTCAGGCACCGGATCCGCAGGATCCTCAGACGGCCGCAGCGAGTGTGCTGCGCTGGCAGGAGCGGGGCACCGGCCGGCATGCGCGGATCGAGTTCTTCACCCGCTCACTGATCGATCTGCGAGCGCGGATCCCGGACCTGCGCACTGGCGACCGGGCCCGCACCCAGGTGACCGCGACCGAGGAGTGGGCGCTGGTGCGGCGCGGGGCCGTGGTCGTGGCCGTGAATGTCGATGACCGGACACACCGGATCCCGTTCGCCGACGGCAGCCACCTCCGGGTACTGCTCGCCTGGGAACAGGGTGTGCACATCGAGCGGGACCAGCTCGTGCTCCCACCGGGAGCGGCCGTCCTCGGTCCCCATCGTTGACGGTGGCTGACGTGGCCCGAGGACGCTCAGTCGTGGGTCGTGCGCAACCAGGAGAGCAGGTCGGCCGTCAGCCTCCGGTCCCAGGGCAACTCACGACCGTCGAGCTCACGCACCGCCGCACACAATCGCACGCTGGAGCACAGCCAGAGGTGCTCCGCCGTCGCAAGCTCGGCCGCCTCGACCCGGCGAGCCTGTGTCGCCAGTCCCACACTCTCGGCATATCGGAAAGCCCGGTCCTGCGTGGTCCCGAGCAGGATGCTCTGATCGGTACCAGGAGTGACCAGGGTGTCCCCGACGCGTAGTAGCACAGACGCGGTGGGCCCCTCGAGCACGGCACCGTCGGAGCTGACGAAGATGACGTCGTCGGCTCCGTGGCGCCGTGCGTAGCGCAGTGCCGCCATGTTGACCGCATACGAGGTGTACTTCGCCCCTTGCAGCAGCCAGGGTGCGGTCTCGGCGACATCGGAGCGATACCCGCGGTCCAGCGTCAGCACCCGGACACCCTCTGCTCGTGCCCGCGACATGTCCGGTGCTGGGGAGACCCGGACCCACCCGGTACAGCGGCCGCTTCCCTCCTCCCCTCGCGAGAGCACCAGCTTCGCGGACAGTTCCGCTGCCGGATCGGCACGATCGACGGCGTGCTCGACCGCGGCACGCCACACGTCCAGACGCGGCCGGGGTAGGTCCAGGATGGCGGCGGAGGCAGCCAGACGGTCCAGATGGGAGGTCAGCGACTGGGCGTGGCCGTCCATCACCCCAATCGTCTCGAAGACGCCGTCGCCTCGAGTGGCACTGAGGTCGGTCACCCGGAGCTGAGCCTGGTCCGGGTCGGCAGCCTCGTAGCCGGATCCGGTCAGCGTCTCGGCACCGGTCGGTGCCGTCACCATCACCAGACTCGTCACGGCCACGGCTCCTCCAGATCTCGTACTCGGGCAACTATCGACATCCTCAGCCTAGGTCCTGACCGCCCACACCGCTGGGCACGCCACGAGTAGGGTGAAGCTCATGGCCAGCCTCTTCACCCGCATCCTCGATCGCGAGATCCCGGGCCGGTTCGTCTGGGAGGACGAGTGGTGCGCTGCCTTCCTGACGATCGAGCCGCTGCAACCCGGCCACGTCCTCGTGGTCCCCCGACGGGAGAGCGACCACTGGGCGGACCTTCCGGCCGCGGAGTGGACGCATGTGATGACCGTCGCCCAGCACATCGCCCGGGCACAGCGCGCGGTGTTCGTGCACGAGCGCATCGGTCTGCTGGTGCAGGGATACGAGGTCCCGCACGCCCACGTGCACGTGTGGCCCTCCCAGTCGTCAGCGGACTTCGATCTGGCCGGCGCCGCACGGGATGTGCCCGCTGCCGCGCTCGATGATGCAGCCGATCGCCTGCGCACTGCGCTCCGCGGCGACCGCCACGGCACCGCAATACCGGACTGAGCCCGCCATCTCCTATGCTCGGGCCATGGCCGTCATCATCGTCCTCACCGAGGAAGCCCTGCAGGAGTCCGACGTCACGGCGATCGGCGAACTTCACGATGCTCCTGGAACCCGCTTCCACGTGCTCGTCCCGCAGGACACCGAGCGCAATCTTGTCACCGACTTCATCGATCATCTGAGCCTGTTCGAGCTCAAGGAAGCGTGGGAGGAGCTCACCCACCGCCCGGACCCCCAGGAGGCACGGGCGGAGGCCGACGACGCCCTCGCCACATCCCTGCGGCGATTCACGGCGGCCGGCGTGGACGCTGAGGGCGCGGTCATCGCGGACGACCCGATCCCGGCGCTACGTCAGGCGGTCAACGGTCTCCAGGCCGACGAGGTGGTGGTCGTGACACGGCCGCACGCCGTCGAGGACACATTCCATCGTGACTGGGCGTCGCGGGCGCGGGAATCTCTCGGCCTGCCCGTGCTGCACCTGTACTCGGGGACCAACCGGCTGGGCTGAGGAGCCGACATGGCCCACCGCCGGTCAGAAGCCGGTGTCGGTGGGCTGGGGGTAGTACCGGCGTAGCGCCCGGAGCTGGTTGACCTGCGCCAGCACGCGATAGAGCCACCGTCGCGGGCTGCGGTCGGCGGCATAGCCGAGCGGGTGGACGGCCCGCCGACGCCGCAACACCGCACGGACGCGGGCAAGCAACTCGGCGTCCCTGACGTACTGGCGTAACACGAACGTCGGGATATAGGCATAGACGCCGTCCTCCTGTGCCCGTTGCGGCGGCAGCGCCTCATCGAGCACGAAGTCCGCCACCAGCGCTCGGGCCGTGCTCGCCCCGCCCACGTTCGCATAGTAGTGCGACCGCCCCAGGCGCGGGTTGATGTCGAGCAGGCGCGCGACGCCGTCCCGAGGGTCCACCTTGAAGTCCACGCTGGCGAATCCGCGGAAGTCCACCGCGTCCAGCACGCGACGGACCGCATCGACAAGTGCCGCGTCGTAGTCGACCATGATGATCGCCGAGTTCCCGATGAAGGTCGGCTGATGCATGGCCAGCAGGACGTGCCCGGAGGCTGCCATCGTCAGCTCGCCACGGGAGTCCCGGTAGCAGTTGACGACCCGGTTGGCGGTGTCGTCACCGGGAATGAGCTCCTGCACCAGCATCGTTCCGCCATAGCCGGCGGCGCCGATACGGTCGAGTTCGAGGACGAGCTCATCGGCGTGCTCGAGGACGTACACCTTCCGCCGCCCGATGAAGGTCAACTCCTCGAACTCGGCGCCGGCGAAGGGCTTCATCACCACGGGGAACGTGAGCTCACGCACGCGTGCTCGCCACGCCTCTTCCTGCCGCGGCAGCGGCCTCACCTCGACCGTTCGCGGTGCCGGGATGCCCAACTCGGCCAGCACGCTGTTCATGGCCCGTTTGTCGGCCAGCTGCTCGATGGTGGCAGCGGGCGCGAACGGGATCACGTACTCGCGCTCGAGCTGCTCCCGGTACCGGAGCACGAAGGCGAGCTGATGATCGGAGTTGACCACGAGGATGCGCCTGGTCTGCGGATGTCGCTGCGCGACGTCGGACAACGCCGCGAGCGTCGCTTCATCTGTGGCGCCGGCACCGGTGAACACGTTCTCGAGGATCGCTGAGTCGTTGATCGGCCCTCGCGGCTGCTCGCTGATCACCACCGAGCGCACGCCGTACGTCTCGTGGAAGGAACGTGCCATCGCATAGATGCCGAGGTCCGTGCCAAGGAGCACGGGGCACAGGGCTGGTACGGGCACGGTGAGGTCCTCCGCAGCGGTGGGGAACTGATGACGGGCCAAGATGGTGAGCCCGCGCGAGTCTACCGACTCCTCCTCGGCGCGCCCTGGACGTCCGGCTGCCCTGTGCGCCTAGCCTGGACGCGTGAACGTGCAGCGGACCCCGGTAGCACCCCCGGACTTCGAGGCCGCACTGCTGAGCCTGCGCGGCCACCGGCTGCGCCCGGAGTTCCACCTCGAGGAGGTGCCCGCTCCCACCCGCATCGCCCCCTATGCGCTCGCCCTCACCGGCGAGGTGAATCCTACCCGGGACCCGGAGGACATGGTGGGCAACGGCCGGTTCGTCGTTCTCTACGACCCCGAGGGCCAGGAGGCCTGGAACGGCGAGTTCCGGGTGATCGTCATGGCGCGGGCGAACCTCGAGCAGGAGTTCGCAGCCGATCCGATGCTCGGTGAGGTGGGATGGTCCTGGTTGACCGAGGCGCTGGTTGCTGAGGGTGCCGGCTATCACTCGTTGTCGGGCACGGTCACGCGAGTGCTGTCGGAGACCTTCGGTGGGCTCGAACTGCGCGACGGTGAGGTGGAGATCGAGATCCGCGCCTCATGGACGCCCGAGGGTCCGGATATGTCGTCCCATCTGCGTGCCTGGGCGCTCCTGACCTGTCAGGCTGCAGGTCTGCCTCCTGTCCCCGACAACGTGAGCGCCCTGAGACCCAAACGATGACCACTTCCCCTCCATCCGGAACCTCGGCCGAGCCCGAGCACGAGAGCGCGCCCGAACTCGTCCCCCTGACCGAACCCGCGGACGGTGTTCCCGACGTCGTGGAGACGCCGGCCGACCTCGACCGCGTGGTCGATGCACTGAGGAGGGGCACGGGCCCGGTCGCGGTCGACGCCGAACGCGCCTCGGGCTATCGGTACGGCCAGAGCGCCTATCTCGTACAGCTGCGACGTGAAGGCGCCGGCACCGCACTGCTCGATCCTCGAACGCTGCCGGATCTGGAATCCGTGGGGCAGGCGCTCGCCGGTACCGAATGGGTGCTGCACGCCGCGAGCCAGGATCTGCCGTGCCTGGCCGAGGTGAACCTCGTCCCGAGCCGCATCTTCGACACCGAGCTCGCCGGGCGGTTGCTCGGACGCGAACGGGTGGGTCTGGGGCCGATGGTCGCCGCCGAGCTCGGACTCGAGCTCGCGAAGGAGCACTCGGCCGCCGACTGGTCCACCCGCCCGTTGCCCGAGGCGTGGTTGCGCTACGCCGCGCTGGACGTGGAGGTCCTGGTAGAGCTGCGGGACCGATTGGCCGCAGCCCTGGAACGTACCGGCAAGCTGGAGTGGGCATTGCAGGAGTTCGAAGCCGTACGGACGGCACCTGCGCCACCACCACGACAGCAACCGTGGCGCCGCACCTCCGGGGCACACCACGTGCGGGACGGGTTGGGCCTGGCGATCGTGCGGGAGCTGTGGCAGGTCCGTGACGCTGAAGCACGCCGGATCGACCTCTCCCCCGGCCGACTCCTCCCAGATGCGGCGATCGTCGCCGCCGCCACCACGCGACCGACGACGATCGCCGAGCTGGCGGCCTTACGCCCGTTCAAGCACAAGGCGGCCGCGCGGCGCACCCGCCTGTGGTTCGAGGCCGTAGCCCGCGCCATGGCATTGCCCGCATCCGCGCACCCACCCCGGCGCGGTCCCGTCTCAGACACGTTGCCGCCGCCCCGGGCATGGAAGGACCGCAACCCCGAGGCAGCGGCGCGGCTGGACGCCGTCAAGCTGGTGGTCCGGTCACGGGCAGCCGAGCTCGATCTCCCGCAGGAGAATCTGCTCACCCCCGATTACCAGCGCCGGATCGCGTGGGATCCGCCCCCCGACCTGAGCCTCGTCGGTGTCACCTCTGAACTCGAGCAGTTGGGTGCCCGGCCCTGGCAGATCGACCAAGTGGGCGAACTCCTCGCCGGCGCACTGCGTTCCGCACGCAGCTGATCCCCCACGGCAGGTCCGGGCGGGTTAGGGTGGGACCACCAGTACCTAGTACTCCCAGTCCCAGTGACGTGACCTGGAGGTCTCGATGCCTTTGCTCGGTCGTGATGTCGTCCTCGTCGACGCCGTCCGCTCCCCGTTCGGACGCGCCCGCCCCGACGGCCTGTACGCGCACACCCGCGCCGACGATATCGCCGTGGCCGTCGTCCGTGAGCTGCTCCGTCGTCACCCTTCCCTCGTTCCGGACCGCATCGGCGACCTTGCCCTGGCGGCCACCACGCAACAGGGCGACCAGGGTCTGACTCTGGGCCGGACGGTCGGCCTGCTCGCCGGCCTCCCCCGGACCGTCCCCGGCTACGCGATCGACCGGATGTGCGCCGGGGCGATGACCGCCGTCACGAACGTGGCCGCGCAGATCGCCATCGGGGCGATCGACGCTGCGGTGGCCGGTGGCGTCGAGCACATGGGGCGTCACCCCCTCGGCGCCTCCGCTGACATCAACCCGCGGTTCGTCGCCGAGCGGCTCGTCTCCACCGATGCGCTGGTGATGGGCGCCACCGCCGAGAACCTCCACGACCGGTACCCGCGCCTGACCCGTCCGCGTGCCGACGCCTACGCAGCAGCGTCACAGCGCAAGTACGCCCGTGCACTCGCCGAGGGTCACATCGACGCCGATCTCGTCCCCGTCGGCGTCCCGGACCCCGAACGAGGCTGGGGACTGGCCACCGCCGACGAGCCGCCGCGGCCGGGCACCACCGTCGCCGGGATGGAAGGGCTTGCGACCCCGTTCCGCGCCGGTGGCCGGGTGACCGCGGCGACCTCCTCACCATTGACCGACGGTGCCACGGCCGCGCTCCTGATGGATGCTGCCACCGCGGCCGATCTGCAGCTCGAACCACGCCTGCGGCTCGTCTCCTACGCCTACACGGGCGTCGAGCCGGAGGTCATGGGAGTCGGCCCCGTCCCGGCCACCCACCGTGCCCTGGAACTGGCCGGCCTGACCATGGAGGACATCGGCCTGATCGAGATCAACGAGGCCTTCGCGGTCCAGGTGCTCGCATTCCTGGACGCCTTCGAGATCGCCGACGACGATCCTCGGGTCAACCCCTACGGCGGTGCGATCGCCGTCGGGCATCCCCTGGCCGCCTCCGGTGTACGCCTGATGAGCCAGCTCGCACGGCAGTTCGCCACCCACCCTGAGGTGCGCTACGGCATCACCACCATGTGCGTCGGGCTCGGGCAAGGGGGCACCGTCGTGTGGGAGAACCCGCACCACGCCTCATCCCACAGCACCGACAGGAGGAGCACCGATGACTGAACGCATCACCCACGCCCTGGTCCGGGACGTCCAGCTGGAAGACCTCGGCGTCCTCGCCCTGATCACCCTGGACAACGGGGCAGGGCCGCGCAAACCGAACACACTCGGCCCCCAAGGTTTGGACGAGCTCCGGGCGGCGCTGACCGTGCTCACGCAGCGGGCCCGCGACGGGGAAATCGTGGCGGTCGCCGTGACCGGCAAGCAGTTCCACTTCGCCGCCGGGGCCGATCTGCACGGCGCCGCGGGGGTCACCGATCGGGCCTCGGCACGTGCCATCGCTGAAGCCGGGCACGAGACCTTCGCCCGCCTGCTCGACATGCCCGTACCCACCTTCGCCTTCATCGGTGGCGTGGCGCTCGGCGGTGGGCTGGAGCTGGCGCTCTCCTGCCACTACCGGACAACGAGCGCAGCGGTACGCGGCATCGGTCTTCCGGAGGTGTTCCTCGGACTCGTCCCAGGCTGGGGTGGGACATTCCTGCTGCCGCAGTTGATCGGGATGGAGCGCGCCCTACGGGTGATCGTGGAGAATCCGCTGCGCCAGAACACCCAGCTCACCGGCCCGGACGCGGAGCGGCTCGGCATCGTCGACGCCGTCCTGGAGCCGGCGGACTTCCTTTCCGAGTCGTTGCGATGGGCCGCACAGGTGATCCGGGGCGACCTCGTTCCCGAGCGCTACCCGGGCGACGAGCCCGAGTCCGCCCGCGCTCTCGTATCCTCGGCGCGCATCGAGGTGGAGGCGCGCCTGCACGGCGCCGCGCCCTCGCCCGGGCGGGCGCTCGACCTGCTGAGCCTCGCGGCGGACGGCGACCGGCACGCCAGTGTCGAGGCGGAGAACGAGGCACTCACCGACCTGATCACCTCGCCGGAGTTCGAGGCGTCCGTGTACGCATTCGACCTGACCACCCGGCGCGCCAAGAACCCCGTCGGGGCACCGGACGCGGACCTGGCACGCCCCGTGCGCAGCATCGGCATCGCGGGCGCGGGGCTGATGGCTTCCCAGCTCGCGCTGCTGTTCGCGCGCCGGATGCAGGTTCCGGTCGTCATGCGCGACCTCGACGACGTGCGGGCCGATCGCGGCCTGCAGTTCGTCGCCGACGAGGTGCAGAAGCTCGTCACCAAGGGGCGGCTGGCCGCAGCCGAGGGCAACCGGATCCGGTCCCTGGTCACGTCCACCACGGAACTTGCTGACCTCGCAGGTGCCGATCTCGTCATCGAGGCGGTCTTCGAGGAGCTGGAGGTCAAGCGGCACGTCTTCGCGGAGCTGGAGACGGTCCTCTCACCCGAGACGATTCTCGCCACCAACACCTCCGCTCTCTCGGTGTCGGCCATGGCAGCCGGTCTGCAGCATCCTGAGCGGGTGGTCGGGCTGCACTTCTTCAATCCGGTCGCGCAGATGCCGTTGGTGGAGGTCGTGCGAGCCGACCGCACCGACGACAGCGCCTACGCCACCGCTTTCGCGGTCGCGGCCGCGTGCCGGAAGTCGGCCGTCGCGGTAGCCGATGCCCCCGGCTTCGTCGTGAACCGGCTGCTGGTGCGCCTGCTCGCAGAGGTGCTCGGATCGCTGGAGGACGGCACCGAGGTCACGACGGCAGACCGGGCGTTGTGGCCCCTCGGCCTCCCGATGGGACCGTTCCAGCTGTTGCAGCTGGTGGGACCTGCCGTCGCCGGGCACGTGCTGGACACGCTTCGCGAGAATCTGGGCTCGCGCTACCCCACCTCCCCCGGCCTGCAGGCGATGATCGCCGACGGCGCCCGGTTCGTCGAGTTCGAGTCCCGCCCGACCGCGGCCTCACCGGTGGACATCTCGATCGCGCGGTACTTCGGTTCGCGCAGCGAGCGGGGAGGTCAGGACGAGGCGGGCCTGCTGCGACGCGTCCGAGATGCACTGGCAGAGGAAGTCGACCACATGCTCGCCGACGGCGTCGTGGCCGAAGCGGCGGACATCGACCTGGCCATGCTGCTCGGGGCTGGATGGCCGTTCCACCTCGGAGGAATCACGCCCTACCTGCGGCGGACCGCAGCCAGCAGCACCTGACACCGGTTCGTCAGGCTCGCACGGCCTCGAACAGAGTCCGCTGGGGTGGGGCGTGTGCCGGATCCACACCGTCGAACAGACTGGAGACCGACTCGCCGAGGTGGATCCGGCGGATCGCTTCGGCGAACAGCTGTGACGTGGAGCGCACAGTGAGGTCGAGCCAGTCGGCCGGGGCAGGCACCGTATCGGTGGTCACCACCTCGGAGATCATCGGGTGCTCACGCAGGCGCTGCTTCGCCGGACCGGTGAAGAGACCGTGCGTGCAGACCACGGAAGCTCCGACACACCCGGCGTCCGCCAGGCGTTCCATCAGTTCCACGATCGAACCCCCGGTGGCGATCTCATCGTCGAGGACGATGGCGCGCTTGCCCTCGACGTCGCCGACGATAGCGTCGATGACCACCCGGTCGTCCGCGAGGCGCTGCTTGTTCCCGGCCGCGACGGGCAGGCCGAGCAGGCGGGCGAACTGCGTGGCGGACTTGGCGTTGCCCAGGTCCGGTGACACCACGATCGCATCGCCCAGCTCCTGCCCTCGGAAATGATCGGCGAGCACCCCGAGCGCCGTGAGGTGGTCCACCGGCACGGAGAAGAAGCCGTGCACCTGGGGAGCGTGCAGAGTCATCGTCAACACCCGGTCGGTCCCGGCGGTCACGAGCATATCGGCCACCAGCCGGCCCCCCAGGGAGATGCGGGAGGCATCCTTCTTATCCGAGCGGGCATAGGCGAAGTGCGGCATCACCGCAGTGATCTGCGCCGCCGACGCTCCCCGCGCCGCATCGATCATCAGCAGGAGCTCCATCAGGTGCTCCTGCGTCGGCGGCACCAACGGCTGGACGATGTAGACGTCCCGTTGCCGGCAGTTCTCGAGCAACTGTGCCTGCAGGCAGTCGTTGCTGAACCGGCTGATGCGGGAGGGACTCAGCTCCAGCCCGAGTTCACCGCAGATCCGTTCTGCCAGTGCCGGATGGGCACTGCCGCTGAAGACGACAATGTCCCGGGAGGCGATTCCGCTCGCATTGCGCATGCCGGTTCCTTCGCGCTCGGGTGCTTGGACCACATGCTACGAGACGCCGGGCGTTGAGGCGTTCTCGTTCCGTCGTGCCACGGCTGCCGCCGTCTCGCGGGCGATGTCCTGCGGACGGAGCCCCATCTCCTCCTCCAGCTGTGCACGGGAGGCGTGCGAGAGGAACTCGTGTGCGATCCCGTGGACCTGAACGGCGACGTCGGGGCTGGACTCGGCGAGCCGGTCCCGCAGTGCACTGCCGAAGCCGCCCGTGACGATGCCGTCTTCGATGGTCACGACCCGGTCGTAGCCGGCCGCCAGGTCCACCAAGGCGTCCGGTACCGGGATCACCCAGCACGGGTCCACCGCCATCGCCCCGATCCCCTGGTCCCCCAACCGGTGCGCGACCTCGGCGGCAGTGGCCGCGAACGGTCCCACGCCCACCACGAGAACCCGGGCTCCGCCGTCGCCGGCTGCCCGGGCGAGGACATCCAGACCGGACGTGCGGCTCAGGGCCGGTAGGGGCTCCGGCAACGCTCCCTTCGGGTAACGCACCACGGTGGGAGCGTCCGAGACGGACACCGCCTCGCGCAACGCGCTGCGTAAGGTCGCCTCGTCGCGTGGCGCGGCCAACCTCAGCCCGGGCACCAGGCGCAGCAGTGCCAGGTCCCACATGCCGTTGTGGCTGGCACCGTCGTCACCGGTGAGGCCGGCTCGGTCGAGCGTGATGGTGACGCCGGCGCGGTGCAGCGCCACGTCCATCAGCAGCTGGTCGAAGGCGCGGTTGAGGAAGGTGGCGTACAGCGAGACCACCGGGTGCAGTCCGGCGAACGCCATCCCGGCCGCGGAGGTGAGTGCGTGCTCCTCGGCGATGCCGACATCGATCACCCGGCCCGGGAGCTCACGCGCCATCGGGGCCAGCCCGACGGGTTCGGGCATCGCCGCAGTGATGCCGACCACGTCCGACCGGGTACGCGCGATCTGCAGGATTTCGTCGGCGAACACCGACGTCCACCCGAAGCGGGAGGGCACCACGGGCAGTCCCGTCTCCGGATGGATCTTGCCGACGGTGTGGAAACGGTCGACGGCGTCACTCTCGGCAGGGACGTAGCCACGCCCCTTCTCAGTGACAACATGCACGATCACCGGGCCGCCGTAGCCCCGCGCACTGCGCAACGCCGCGTCCAGGGCATCCATATCGTGCCCGTCGACAGGTCCGATCGACTTCAGTCCGAGCTCCTCGAACAGGCCGTGCTGGGGGCGCAGCACATCCTTGAGGCCCTTCTTCATCCCGTGCAGGGCGTCATAGGTCAACCGGCCCGGACGACCCCCGCCTTGGAGTGTCCGTTTACCCCAGCCGAGCACCCGCTCATAGTTGCGGTCGGTGCGAACGGCGTCCAGGTAGCGGGCGAGACCGCCGACGGTCGGCGAGTACGACCAGCCGTTGTCATTGACGACGATCACCAGGCGCTGGTCCGGTGAGTCGGCGAGGTTGTTCAGCGCCTCCCAGGCCATACCCCCGGTCAGGGCGCCGTCGCCGATCACGGCGACCGTGTGCCGGTCGGTGTCCCCTGCCAGCAGCCGGGCCCGGGAGATGCCGTCCGCCCACGACAGCGCGGTCGAGGCGTGGGAATTCTCGACGATGTCATGATCGGACTCAGTGCGGCTCGGATACCCGGAGAGCCCACCCCGGCGCCGCAGGTCGGCGAAATCCTGCCGGCCGGTCAGGAGCTTGTGCACATAGGCCTGGTGCCCGGTGTCGAAGACCACGGAGTCCCGCGGTGAGGAGAACACCCGGTGGATCGCCAGTGTCAGCTCGACCACCCCCAGATTGGGGCCGAGGTGCCCGCCCGTGCGAGAGACCGAATCGACGAGGAATGCCCGGATCTCCTCGGCGAGCGCCCGCAGGCGCCGTGGGCTCAGTGCGCGCAGATCCTCGGGACCGCGCAGCCGTTCCAGCTCGGTCACCTCATGCTCCCGTCATCAGCCTGCAGCTGCACCCATGCTACGTGCCTGGGCGTTCGCCGGCGGCGCGGAGAGGTCGAGGTCACGCAGCGCCCGGTGATCGACGGGCCGATCTCCCGCCGCGACGAGCAGCGCGCGGGCGCGGTCCAGCTCGTTGAGGAATGCGTTCGCGTGGGTACGCAGGAGCTCGATGCGTTCCTCGTCACGTTCCACCCACCGGAAGTCCCGCCGGAGGGTGTCGCGGTGCTCGACCACGAACAGCACCCGATCGCACCCGGTCACGTGCAGCTGCCACTGCAATTGGTCGGCGTAGGTGCGCGCGGCGCCGTCGAGGTCTTCGACCGAGGTCTTGATCTCGGCGATCGAGTGCTCCCCGATCCCGTCAGGTGTTGCCAGGTGGCGCGGATCGTGACCGGCACACAGCAGCGAGCTGGGTGCGATCCCGAATCGTTGGTGCACCCAGGCCGCGATCACCGGTTCACGGCGGATCCCGTGCTCGAACTGCGGTAGCCGCGGGCCCTCCCAGCCCGTGAGCTTGGCCTCCAGGAGACGACGGCGCTGCTTCGATACTCGTCCGCTGGTGGTGACGAGGCGGCGCGCGTCGGTGGCGGTCACACCCCACAGTCGTGCTCGCAGCCATGCCACCCGGTTGCGGGAGGAGACGACGTCACCGGCTGGGGTGCGCACGTACCGGTAGCCATCGATCACGCCTGGCACCTTACGGCAGGGCCGGTGCGACAGCGCGGAGCACGCGCCGGACCCACCCGGACGCTCCGGAGAGCCGCGAGCCGCGCAAGTGCTGCCTGTGCTGCCTGTGCTGCCTGTGCTGCCTGTGCTGCCATCCCACCATCTAGGCTGGCAGGTATGCGACTGCTCCCTGGGCACACCATCAGTCACGATCTGACCTACGACGATGTCTTTCTCGCACCGTCCTACTCGGACGTCTCCTCGCGTTTCGATGTCGACTTGGCGACGACGGATGGGACCGGGACGACGATCCCGATCGTGGTGGCGAACATGACGGCGGTCAGTGGGCGGCGGATGGCCGAGACCGTGGCCCGCCGGGGCGGGATCGCGATCCTGCCCCAGGACCTGCCGCTCGCGGAAGTGCGTCGGACGATCGCCTCGGTCAAGGGCCGCCACACCCTGCTCGAAACCCCGGTGACGGTCGCACCCACCGATACCGTGCACACGGTCCTGACCCTGGTCGACAAGCGGGCCCACGGGGCTGCCGTGGTCCTCGATCAGGGGCGTCCAGTCGGTGTCGTGACCCGGTCGGACTGCCATGGTGTGGATCAGTTCACGCAGGCGCAGGAGGTCATGAGCGCCGACCCGGCGGTGCTCGAACTCGACACGCTGGAAGGCCCCGGCGCCCTGGAGGCGGCGTTCGAGGCGCAGCATGCGGCCCGGCGGCGCTTCTCCCCGGTGGTCGACTCCTCGGGCAGGCTGTGTGGCGTCCTGACCCGGCTCGGGGCGCTGCGCTCCTCGATCTATGCACCGGCGCTCGACGATGCCGGGAGGTTGCGCATCGGTGCCGCCGTGGGCGTCAACGGCGACGTCGCGGCGCGGGCGCGTGGTCTGCTCGAAGCGGGAGCCGATGTCCTGGTCGTGGACACGGCGCACGGGCACCAGGCGAAGATGATCGAGGCGCTGCGCGCCACGCGTGCCCTCGATCCCGCAGTTCCGGTCGTCGCAGGCAATGTCGTCACGGCCGACGGCGTCACCGACCTCGTCGAGGCCGGTGCCGACATCGTGAAGGTGGGTGTGGGTCCTGGCGCGATGTGCACCACCCGCATGATGACGGCGGTGGGGCGCCCGCAGTTCTCGGCCGTGGCGGAATGCTCCCAGCGAGCGCGTGAGCTGGGCCGGCATGTGTGGGCCGACGGCGGCATCCGGCATCCACGCGATGTCGCACTGGCACTGGCTGCCGGTGCGAGTCAGGTGATGGTGGGCTCATGGTTCGCCGGGACCTACGAGTCGACCGGCGATCTGCATGTCGACCCCGACGGACGCCGGTACAAGGAGAGTTTCGGGATGGCGTCCGCACGAGCGGTGGCGGCACGCACGGCCAGCGATGCCAGCCCGTTCGCACGGGCCCGCAAGAGCCTCTACGAGGAGGGCATCTCGGCCTCCAGGATCTACCTGGACCCGGACCGGCCCGGCGTCGAGGACCTCCTCGACCACATCACGGCCGGGCTGCGTAGCTCGTGCACCTATGCGGGCGCTCGGAGCCTGGCCGAGTTCAGCGACCGTGTACTGGTCGGGCTGCAGTCCCGGGCAGGCTACGACGAAGGCCGTCCGCTCCCGGGGGGTTGGTGACGATGGGAACACCACGATCTGATCGCCGCCGCGTGCTTGCGTACGGCGAGTGGCCCTCCCCCATCTCCGCGCAGGCGCTGGCCGCGGGAACTGTTCGCCTGTCTGAGCTCAGACTCGCCGGAGCCGACACCTACTGGGTGGAGTCGCGCCCGTGGGAGGAGGGACGAAGCGTGCTGGTGCGGCGCGACAGCACCGGAGACGTCGGCGACGTCCCGATGCAGGCGCCTGATGGCGGTACGTTCGACGTCCGCACCCGCGCGCACGAGTACGGCGGCGCCTCCTATGCGGTGACCGATTCGGTCATCGTGGCATCACGACGTGAGGACGACCGGGTCTATCGCATCGACCTCCAACCGGACGGCAGCACGGCACCGCCCACTCCGCTCGTGGCGGTGAGCGGGCGCCGGTATGCCGACTTCGAGATCGATACCGAACGTGGTGTCGTGTATGCGATCGCGGAGGACCACGGAGAGCCCGGTGCCGCACGGACCGATCCCACCGCCACACTCGTGTCGATTCCGCTCGACGGCGCCGCGGCGCACGACCCAGACCTCGTGGCGGTGCTGGTCCGGGACAGCGACTTCGTGACGTCACCACGTCTGAGCCCGGACGGCGCCCTGCTCGCGTGGATCAGCTGGAACCACCCGGCGATGCCGTGGGACTCCTCCGAGCTGCACGTGGCCACGGTCGCCGACGGTGGCGCACGTGTGCTGCACCACCGGACCGTGGCGGGAGGGCCGCAGGTGTCGGTGGCCGAACCCATGTGGACCCCGGCAGGGGATCTCGTGCATGTCGACGACCGCACGGACTGGTGGAACCTCTATCGGACCGAGCTGGACGGCGCTCACCGGCGCACCAGACCGCTCCATCCCAGCGATGCCGAGTTCACCGTCCCGCAGTGGGGCTTCGGTCCCCTGACGATCGACCTGCTGAGCGACGACCACCTCATCGCGGCCTACACGGTTCAGGGGCGGCGCCGGCTCGCCGCGATCCGTATCGACAACGGTGCTCTCGAGCCGTGGGAGGGCGACTGGGCTCCGGTAGGCGACGTGCGTGCTGCACCGGGCCGGGTGGTCTTCATCGGAGCGGGGCCGTACCGGGCCCAGGCCGTGGTCGAGCTGGACCTGGCTGCCGGGACGGCCACCGTGCTGCGCTCGACCACTGATCTCGAGCTGGACGAGCAGTCGATCTCGGTAGCGGAGGATGTCTCCTGGCCGTCGTCCGACGGGGTCGCTCACGGCTTCCTCTACCGCCCTACCAGCGCCGAGTGGATGGGCGGTGACGCGGAGCGGCCGCCCCTGCTGGTCCTCTCTCACGGGGGGCCAACGGGTGCCACATCACCTGGGCTCGATCTGGCGGTCCAGTTCTGGACCACGCGTGGATTCGCCGTCCTCGACGTCAACTACGGCGGCAGCACCGGCTATGGGCGCGCCTACCGGGAACGGCTCCATGGCCGGTGGGGCATCGTTGACGTGGCCGACTGCAGCTCGGGCGCCCGCTGGCTCGCGGAACAGGGCATCGTCGATCCGAACCGGGCGGCTGTACGAGGTGGCTCGGCAGGCGGCTACACGACGCTGGCAGCATTGACGTTCACGCAGACGTTCGCCGCGGGAGCCAGCCACTACGGCATCGGCGACCTGGAGGCGCTGGCAGCGCACACGCACAAGTTCGAGAGCCGGTACCTGCACTCCCTGGTGGGGCCCTACCCTGAAGCCGCTTCCATCTACTGGGACCGTTCGCCGGTGCATCATGTGAATCGGCTCCGAGCTCCGATGATCCTCTTCCAGGGGACCCAGGACCGGGTCGTCCCCCCGGAACAGGCCCGCCTGATGGCCGACGCGGTGCGTGCAGCCGGCATGGAGGTCGAGCTGGTGATGTTCGACGGCGAGGGGCACGGGTTCCGGCGCGCGGACAACCGCCGGACGGCGCTTGAAGCCGAGCTTGCCTTTTACGGCCGAGTGTTCGGATTCTCACCCACCTGAGCGAGCAGCCGGCCCGACGGGAGCGAGACTTCCCTCGCAGACGACGGCGGCCGGGCAGAGCGGGAAGTCCCTGCTCTACCCGGCCGCCGTTCTCCGGCTGTCTGCGCTCAGTCGTTCACGAGGGAGCGCAGCACGTACTGGAGGATCCCGCCGTTGCGGTAGTAGTCCGCTTCCCCCGGGGTGTCGATGCGCACCACGGCATCGAACTCGACCGTGGCTCCGTCGGACTTCGTGGCCGTGACGTGCACGGACGACGGTGCAGGACCGTCGGTGATGGCGCTCACGCCCGCGATGTCGAAGGTCTCGGAACCGTCGAGCCCGAGCGACTCGACGCTCTCCCCTGCCGGGAACTGCAACGGGAGGACGCCCATCCCGATGAGATTGGACCGGTGGATGCGCTCGAAGCTCTCGGTGATGACGGCCTTGACGCCCAGTAGGGCAGTTCCCTTGGCTGCCCAGTCACGCGAGGAACCGGAGCCGTACTCCTTGCCACCCAGGATCACCAGCGGGATGTCTGCCTCGGCGTAGGCCTGCGCGGCGTCGTAGATCGTGGTCTGCTCGCCGGTGAGGTGGTTCAGCGTGAACCCGCCCTCGACGCCGTCCAGCAGCTCATTGCGCAGCCGGATGTTGGCGAAGGTGCCGCGGATCATCACCTCGTGGTTACCGCGACGCGAGCCGTAGGAGTTGAAGTCCTTGCGCGCCACGCCGTTCTCGGCCAGGTAGGTCCCGGCCGGTGAGTCCGGCTTGATCGACCCGGCTGGGGAGATGTGGTCCGTGGTGACCGAGTCACCGAGCTTGGCCAGCACCCGCGCACCTGCGATGTCCTCGACCGGTGCAGGCTCGGCAGTCATACCCTCGAAGTACGGGGGCTTACGCACGTAGGTCGACTCGGCATCCCAGGCAAAGGTGTCACCCTCGGGTGTGTCGAGCGAGCGCCACTGCTCATCCCCGGAGAACACGTCCGCGTAGTCCGCGGTGAACATCTCCCGGTTGATCGAGGAGTCGATCGTGGACTGGACCTCTTCCGGGGAGGGCCAGATGTCGGCGAGGAACACCGGCTTGCCATCCTCGCCGTGACCCAGCGGCTCGTGAGCGAAGTCGAACTCCATCGTGCCGGCCAGCGCGTAGGCAATCACCAGCGGCGGCGAGGCCAGGTAGTTCATCTTGATGTCGGGGTTGATCCGGCCCTCGAAGTTCCGGTTGCCCGAGAGCACCGAGACCACAGCCAGGTCGTTGGAGTTCACCGCCTCCGACACCTCCGGGTCCAGCGGGCCGGAGTTGCCGATGCAGGTGGTGCAGCCGTAGCCGACCAGGTGGTAGCCCAGTTTCTCCAGGTAGGGCCACAGGCCGGCCTTGTCGTAGTAGTTCGTGACCACCTGAGAACCGGGAGCCATCGAGGTCTTCACCCACGGCTTCACCGTCAGGCCCGCATCGACGGCATTCTTGGCGAGCAGCCCTGCGGCCAGCATGACAGACGGGTTCGAGGTGTTCGTGCAGGAGGTGATCGATGCGATCGCCACCGCGCCATGGAACAGTTCGTAGGTCGCACCGTCCGGCGTGGTGACCGGCACGGTCTTGCGTGCCTGATTGCCGATGGCCGGTGAGTCGGAGGCGGGGAAGGACTCCTTCTCCGCCTCGTCCACACCGTTGCGCACCTCGGGGGCGTAGGCCGGCAGGTCGCGCTGGAAAGCCGCCTTGGCATGCGAGATCGCGATCCGGTCCTGCGGGCGCTTCGGCCCGGCGATGGAAGGAACCACCGTGCTCAGGTCGAGCTCGAGGTACTCCGAGAACACCGGCTCGGTTGCCGGGTCATGCCACATCCCCTGTTCCTTCGCATAGGCCTCGACGAGGGCGACCTCGTCGTCCGAGCGTCCGGTCAGGCGCAGGTAGTCCAGCGTGACGTCGTCGATCGGGAAGATCGCCGCAGTGGAGCCGAACTCCGGGCTCATGTTCCCGATGGTGGCCCGGTTCGCCAACGGCACGGCAGCGACGCCGTCGCCGTAGAACTCCACGAACTTGCCGACCACGCCATGTTCACGCAGCATCTCGGTGATGGTCAGCACCACGTCGGTGGCGGTCACGCCGGCCGGGATCTGACCGTTCAGCTTGAATCCGACCACGCGCGGGATGAGCATCGACACCGGCTGGCCGAGCATGGCCGCCTCGGCCTCGATACCGCCGACGCCCCAGCCGAGCACACCCAGACCGTTGACCATCGTGGTGTGGGAGTCGGTGCCGACGCAGGTGTCGGGGTAAGCGCGAAGGACCTTCTGCCCGCCGGACTCCACCTCACGGGTCATCACCGTGCGGGCCAGGTACTCGATGTTGACCTGGTGCACGATCCCGGTGCCCGGGGGGACGACCTTGAAGTCGTCGAAGGCAGTCTGGCCCCAGCGCAGGAACTGGTAGCGCTCATGGTTGCGCTCATACTCGATCGCCACATTGCGCTCGAACGCGTCGGAGCGGCCGAACACGTCGATCTGCACCGAGTGGTCGATCACGAGTTCGGCCGGAGAGAGCGGATTGATCGACGCAGGGTCGCCGCCGAGATCGGCCACCGCCTCACGCATGGTCGCCAGGTCCACGACGCACGGCACACCGGTGAAGTCCTGCATCACCACGCGAGCCGGAGTGAACTGGATCTCGGTGCTCGGCTGCGCGCTGGGGTCCCAGTCGGCCAGTGCCCGGACATGGTCAGCGGTGATGTTGGCACCGTCCTCGGTGCGCAGCAGGTTCTCGGCGAGAACCTTCAGGCTGTAGGGCAGCCGCTCCAGCCCGGGGACGGCGCCGAGCCGGTAGATCTCGTAGTCGGTCTCACCCACCCGCAGGGTGCTCTTGGCGGAAAAGCTGTCCACGGTGCTCACTGGCCACTCCTGTCATGCGGAACGTCGTCGGCGCAGGACCATCCTCGCACTTACGTGACGAGTATGTCCCGATATTTATCTCGATATCGAGATAAATACTACCGCAGCGCTTCCCGGCTCGCGAGCGACGCGCGCATCACTCACCCGTGCCAGGTGTGAGGACCGCCACGGTCTCCACATGGTGGGTGTGCGGGAACAGATCGATCGGATCCAGCGCGGTGAGCGTGTACCCGTGCTCGCGCGCATAGGCGACATCACGGGCGAGCGCCGCGGGGTCACAGGCGACGTACACCACCCGCCGGGGCGTGGTCCGCAGCAGTTGCTCGACGACCGCCTCACCGGCTCCGGCGCGCGGCGGGTCGAGGACCACCACATCGGTGTCGGCGAACTGTGCCGACTGCAGGATGCGGTGTACCGCGCCCTGGTGGAGGCGGATCTGCGGACGGTCGTGGACGTTGCGGCGCGCGTCCTTGACCGCCCGCTCGTCCGACTCGACGGCGTCAACCGCACCCTCACCACCCACCGCGTCCGCGAGCGGAACTGTCAGCAGACCCGACCCGCTGTAGAGATCCAGAACGCGTTCACCGGGCCGCACCTGAGCGGCTGCCAGCACCGCGGCCACGAGCGCGGCAGGGGCCTGCTGATGCACCTGCCAGAACCCCTCAGCGGCGACGCGATAGCGCCAGCTGCGTCCATCGACCTCGACACGCTCACGCGCCGTCCGTCGTCCGCCGCGCAGCGGGACGCCGTCGATGAGCACGATCCGGTCACTCTCGCTGGGTGCGACCGCGTCGATCCGCGCGCCGGGGCGCCACGTGCGAGAGAGCAGCTCCGGTACCCCGAGTGCCTCAACGGCGAGGGGCATCGAGCGTAGTGGTGCGATCGTGTGGGTGCGGTGCTGAAACATCCCGGCACGGCCCTGCTCGTCGACCACCAGCTCGATCCGGGTGCGATACCCCAGACCGCCCCGTTCCCGGTCCTCGTCGACACCACGGACCTGCAGCCCCGTCACCAGCGGATCCTGCGGGTCGAGCCCGCCGATGCGCTGCAGCGCGTCGACCAGGACGTCCCGCTTCCAGCTCAGCTGACCATCGAGGCTCACATGTGCCAGCTCTCCTCCGCCGACGCCGCCCGGTCCTGCCTCAGGCCAGACCGAGTCCACCCGCTCGGGTGCGCCGTCAAGGATCTCCACGGCATCGGCGCGCCAGTGCCCCCGGCGCCGGCTGTCGGTGACTCGTGCACGGATCCGTTCCCCGGGGAGCGCATGACGAACGAAGACCACCCGCCCGTCCACACGAGACAGGCAATGCCCGCCGTGGACCGCCTGCCCGACAGTCATCTCGATCAGTTCGTCGCTATCGGGCATCGTCACCGCTCCGTTGGGTCTCGTCATGAACGGCCGTTCCCGCCCATGGGCCGATCAGCTCAGCCGACTTCAGCTGCCAGGGCACCGAGGCCATGACCACACCCGGCATGTGCAGCAGCCGAGCCTTGAGCCGGGCTGAGCTGCGGTTGTGCAAGATCCGTTCCCACCAGGTACCCACCACGTACTCAGGAACGTAGACCACCACCAGGTCGCGAGGGGACTCACGCCGGATGGACTTCACGAACTCCAGCACCGGCCGTGTCACCTCGCGATAAGGAGAGTCGAGGACCGTCAGCGGCAGTGGCACACCGAGAGCGTCCCACTCATCGCGAACCCGCGCCGTATCTGCGGGGTCAACCGCGACCGAGATCGCCTGCAGCGTGGACGGACGCGTGGCGCGGGCGTAAGCCAGCGCCCGCAGTGCGGGCTTGTGTACCTGCGAGACCAGCACGACAGCATGGACGCGCGAGGGCAGTGCCTTCGCCTTCCCCTCATCACTCAAGGCGAGCTCGGCTGCCACCGCGTCGTAGTGGCGGCGGATCAGCCCCATCAGCACGAACAGCACCGCCATCAGCCCGACTGCGATCCACGCACCGTGCGTGGCTTTGGTGACCACGACCACTGTCAGCACCACCGCCGTCAGGAGGAAGCCGAACGAATTGACCGCGCGGGCCCGCAGCATCTGGGTGCGCTCCTGTGCGGCGATGACGGTACGCAACCGGCGGTTCCAGTGCTTGACCATGCCGAGCTGGGCGACAGTGAAGGAGACGAAGACGCCGACGATGTAGAGCTGGATGAGCTGGGTGACCTGTGCGTCGAAGATCCAGATGAGCGCGATCGCGGCGACACTGAGGCTGACGATCCCGTTCGTGAGAGCGAGCCGGTCGCCACGGGTGTGCAGCTGCCGCGGTAGGAAGCCGTCTTTGCCCAGCACCGAGGCCAGCTGCGGAAAGCCGTTGAACGCGGTGTTGGCGGCCAGCACGAGGATCGCAGCGGTCGCCGCGACGACGACGACGATCAGCCACGGCACGGCGACGAAGACGACCTCGGCGATCTGCCCGATGACGGGCGTCTGTACGAAGTCCTCCGCCACCGGGCTGCCCTCGATCCGCAGATCGCGGGATGGAACCTCGACGACTCGAACCCCCGTCGCCTGCGCCAGTCCCAGGACCGCGAACAGCATCGTGGCGCCGATGAGTCCCAGCAGCGAGAGGGTGATCGCGGCGTTGCGCGCCTTCGGACGACGGAACAACGGCACTCCTGTGCTGATGGCCTCGACGCCGGTGAGTGCCACCGCACCGGAGGAGAACGCGCGTAGCACCAGGAAGGCGCCCGCGATACCCATCAGCCCCTGATCCAGGCTCTCCATCGGGACGACCTCGTAGTCGGCGCTGGCGGCGCGCCCGATCGTTCCGCTCGCCCATTGCAGACCCCCGACGACGGCCATCACGCCCATCGCAGCCAGGAACAGGTAGACCGGCACCGCGAAGCTGCGCCGGGACCGCTGCCCGCCGCGCACGTTCGCCAGCGCGACCAGCACCACCATGGCGGTCGCCACCCATTCCTCGTGCGTGCGCAACTGCGGCCAGATCGTCGTCAGGTACTGGGCGCTCGAGGACAGCGAGACCGCAACGGTCAACACATAGTCGACCAGGACCGCGGCTGCGACGGACAGACCCGCCTTCTTGCCGAGATTCTCCGTGGCTACCTGGTAGTCACCGCGGCCCGCGGGGTAGGCCCGCACCAGATGGCGATAGGACGCCACGACCGTCAGCATCACCCCGATGACGGCGAGCCCGACCCACGGGGAGACCACGACGGCAGCCGCGCCGGCCAGCGACAGGGTGAGGATGATCTCGTCAGGTGCGTAGGCCACCGACGACAACGCGTCCGAGGCGAACACCGGTAGTGCTTGCCGCTTACGGAGTTGCACGTGTCCGATCCGGTCGCTACGGACCGGCCGTCCCACGAGCAGCCGTTTGGCGGCTTCCACGATGTCTGGCACGCCGCCATGCTACGCGCGCGCTGTCGCAGGCCTCGACGTTGAGCCGGGCGACCCTGCAGCCCGCAGATGTCACGCCGCCGCGGTGCGGGTGTAGCGTCTGCATCGTGCACTTCGTCATCATGGGCGCCGGGCGCGTCGGCACCACTCTCGCCGAGACCCTGGAGGGACGCGGGCATTCGGTCTCGATCATCGACCAGAACCCCGACGCGTTCCGGCGGTTACCCGAGTCCTTCGAAGGGCGACGTGTGACCGGGATGGGTTTCGACCGGGAGGCCCTCGCGCAGGCTGGTATCGAGGACGCCTACGCGTTCGCTGCTGTCTCCAGCGGCGACAACTCCAACATCATCGCAGCCCGTGTGGTCCGTGAGACCTTCGGGGTGGAGAACGTGGTTGCCCGCATCTATGACCCTGCCCGGGCCGAGATCTACCAGCGACTCGGCATCACCACCGTGGCCACCGTCCGCTGGACCTCCGATCAGGTTCTGCGGCGGATGATGCCGGTCGGTGCGGCCAGTGAGTTCCGGGATGCCTCCGGTTCGGTGACCATGTGCGAACTGGATCTGCATGCGGGGTGGCTGGGGCAGCCCGTCCGTCAGATTCAGGCAGCCACCGGCGCACGAATCGCATTCCTGTCTCGGCTGGGCGATGGTTACATCCCCACACCGGACGACGTCCTGCAGGAACACGACGTCCTGCACGCGCTGGTCTACACCGACCGCCTGGATGAGACGCAGCGGACGCTGAACCGTCCGCCGCGGGCGGAGGAGGACTGATGCGGGTCATCATCGCCGGAGCCGGAAGTGTCGGCCGGTCGATCGCACGCGAGCTGATCGGGCACGATCACCAGGTCACACTCATCGACAAGAACCCGGCCGCGATGAAGGTGTCCTCGGTGAGTGCGGCCGAGTGGCTCCTCGGTGATGCATGCGAGATCGCCAGCTTCGCCACCGCCCACCCCGAGGAGAGCGATGTCGTCGTCGCCGCGACCGGGGACGACAAGGTCAATCTGGTGGTCTCGCTGCTGGCGAAGACCGAGTTCGGCGTCCCGCGCGTGGTGGCTCGCGTGAACAACCCGAAGAACGAGTGGATGTTCGACGAGGCCTGGGGTGTCGACGTCCTTGTCTCCACCCCCCGGATCATGACGGCGCTGGTCGAGGAAGCCGTCTCCATCGGCGACCTGGTCCGGATCTTCACGTTCCATCAGTCCGGTGCCAGCATGTACGAGATCACGCTCGCCCCAGGTGCGACCGTCGTCGGGCAACGGGTGGCCGACATCGCGTGGCCGGCCGGGTCGGTGCTCGCCGCGATCATCCGTGGCGATGAACCCATCCCGCCGAGCCCGGACGACACCCTGGAGGCAGGCGACGAGTTGCTCATCATCGCCACCTCTGCCGACGAGAACGACCTCAGCGCGCTGCAGCAGCTCCTCGGGGACGAACCCACAACCACGTGATCCACAGGACGAGCGCCCACAACGGCAGACCCATGACCAGGCGTGCGGTACCGAGCCAGCCGGCTTCGGCCTGTAGGTAGAGCGGCACCTGGACCGCAAGCCGGGCCACGAATGCCCCGAACCACAGCCAGGATGCGCGCACATACCGCCTCCGTAGGGCGTGATCGGTGCGCCACCGGTGGTCCTGACCGGTCAAGAGCGCCACCAGCACGCCGACCACGGGCCAGCGCAGCAGGATCGAGGCCAGCACCCCGACCGCGAATCCGGCGTTGACCAGCAAGCCCCACGCGAAGAAGTCGGACGCCTCCCCTGATCGCCACGCCCACACCGCACCGATCGCCACACCGGCGAGCCCACCGACCGCCTGGGTGACGGGTGTGCGCCCGATCAGGCGAGCGATGGTGGCCACGACCGCCACGGCCACAGATGCGATCAACGCAGGGGTCAGGTCGCGTGTGAGCACGAAGGTGACGACGAACACCAGCCCCGGCGCCACGGACTCGATCAGGCCTCGCACACCGCCGATCGAGTCGGCGATGCTGAACCGGTCGGCCGTGAGCTGGCGGACTCCACGCGCAGCCGCCTCGCTGTGGTCACGATCGACGAGTCCGGCTGGGGTTGCGTTCCCGGGATCCGGGCCGGTCCCTTCGGCGGCCACCGGCTCATCCGAACCGGCTGGGTGCTCGGTGGAACTCACGAGGCCGCTCGCTGGGGCAGGATCCGGTAGCTCGGGTTGTAGATGGCCGGGCGCGGCTGGCCGGGGGCGGTGCGGCACAGCATGCCTTCGACCTTGAGGCGGCAGCCCGGCACGATGCCCGGGATCTCGCGCCTGCCGAGCCAGACCAGATCGACGCTGCCCGAACCGTCATAGAGTTCGGCCACGAGCTCAGGCGCCTGCCTCGCCGGTGCATACGTGACTGACCGGATCACCCCGGACAGGCAGACTCGTTGACGCGCCCGGCACCGCGCCACGGGCACAGTCCCTTGCCGCTCCGCCTCGACCTTCTCCTCACCGGCGTCGAACTCGGACTGCGAGGCGACGACCCGACGCAGCCGTTCGCGCCACGTCATCGCGTCTCCGTCGTCTCGTGCCCGCGTGCGGGCAGCTCGATACTGGCCGGTGGGACGTCATCCGCTGTCGTCCGTTGCCCGGGAAGATGCAGCGGAAGCAGGTCACGCGGCGGGCGGGGGTCGCTGCCCCGGACCACGACCACGTCACCGAAGAGCGCCTCCATGGTGGCTGCTGCCGAGGGATCGATCGCCGCCTTTCCCGTCAGCACACCGCGGAGGAACCAGCGTGGGCCATCCACGCCGAGAAACCGCGCGGGCCGGTGACCGCTGCGGCCGTCCGGTAGCCGAACCGGAAGGCGGGCCAGCAGCTCGGTACCGAATGGACCCGGGCGTTCGTCGACCGAGCCACCCTGCTTGTCGACCTGTGTCTGGAGCTCGGCTCGCAGGGTCTCCCACAGGCCCGCGGTCCGCGGAGCTGCGAACGGCTGAATCTGTAGCGCGGAGCCCTCATAGGCGAGATTCACCCCGACGACCCGCCGGGTCTTGCGATCGAGCTCCATGCGGATCTGCATCCCGGAGCGCTTCGGCACCCATAACGAACCAAGGTCCATCCGCAACCCTCGGGATCGAACCTCCTCGGAGTCCCAGGGACCGATCAACCCTTCCTCGGATGCCTCGGCATCCTCGGCCGGCGCGTCCGGCGACGATGCCGAATCAGCCCGCTCGTCCTCCCGGACCGCTTCGTCGGTCCCGGCCTGCTCGACGGTCCGTCGTCGACGGAACCATCCCATCAGCTCTGTCCTTCCATCGCGGCCACGCCTCCGGTCGAGCCGAACCCGCCCTCGCCCCGTTCACTCGCGGGCAACGTCGTCACCTCGACCAGGTCGGCCACGGCCACCCGCTGGATCACCAGCTGAGCGACACGGTCGCCACGATCCAAGCGGACGCTGCGGGCCAGGTCGGTGTTGTGCAGGATCACGGTGACTTCTCCACGGTACCCCGCGTCGACCGTCCCTGGCGCGTTCAGCACGGTGAGTCCGTGCTTGGCGGCGAGTCCGGATCGCGGATGCACGAACGCCGCGTATCCCGCCGGCAGCGCGATGGCGAGCCCGGTCGGCACTGCCTGCCGCGCTCCTGGCGCGATGTCGCAAGGCTCGCGCGCCAGCAGGTCGAGACCCGCATCACCCGCGCGCGCATAGCTGGGGACTGGAAGGCCGGGATCCAGGCGCTGAACCAGGACCTCGACAGGCATCTCGTCGCTCATCGTCACGGTCCCAGGCTACTGGCCGACCAGGGTGCCTCGGGACCGTGGCACCCTGGTCGGTATGCCTGCCATCCCCTCGTACCGCGAGCGCGTTCTCCCGTCCCCGGCCGCGTGGCTGTTGGCGCCCGCCGCCGGCTCACTCGTCGGGCTCGCGTTGCTGCCGCTCGACGCGGTGCTCGCGCTGGCCGCCGGGGCGCTCACCGCGATCCTCGCCGCCGTCATGCTGATCGCCGTCTCACCGGTCGTGGAGGTCTCCGACGGTCTGCTCCGGGTCGATCGGGCACGACTGCCTGTGGAACTCGTCTCACAGGTGATCGAGCTGGACGGGGACGAACTGAAACACGCCATGAGGCGCGGACTGGACGCCCGGGCCCACGTACGCTTCCGTGCTTGGTCTCCTACCGCCGTCAGAATCGCCATCGACGACCCGCATGACCCGACACCGTACTGGCTGGTCTCCACGCGGCGCCCGGCTGAACTGAGCCGGGCACTCGGGCGCAGATCCTGATACCTGCGCGCAGGGCCGGGCCCATGCCTGCGGACCAGCGACGCGCACTTTCCCTCGGCGTGTGGTCGCTGGCCCCGTGGGCGGCGCCCACGTGTCGTACTCCTCGTTCTCAGGCTGCGCACTCCGAGCACACCGGCTGGCCGCCCTTCTCATAGGCCAGCTGGCTGCGGTGGTGTACGAGGAAGCACTGTGAACAGGTGAACTCATCAGCCTGGCGGGGCAGGACGCGGACGGACAGTTCCTCACCGCTGAGGTCGGCTCCGGGGAGCTCGAATCCTTCCGCGGCTTCAGTCTCGTCCTCGTCCACCGCAGGCGAGTTCTTCTCCGAGCGCCGGGCCTTCAGCTCCTCGAGCGAGTCCTCGCTCAGGTCCTCTTCGGTCTTGCGCGGTGCATCGTAGTCGGTCGCCATGATGGGCAAGCGCTCCGGTTTCTCTCGATTGGACTTCTGGCACGTACAACGATCGGCGCGCCGACATGTTCCCGTGGCGGGTGAATTGTGCACCATCAGCCGCTCGATTGCATACTCACGGTCCCGGACTAGAGTGTCCGGACACGGTTCTGCGCCGGAGATCGTGTCCCCTCAACGAGATCTGAGGTCGGATCGACCGCCACTCCGCACTCAATACGCCGAAGAACCGCGACCACCTGGCAGGCTCGCTATCGAGCTGGGATCGGCTCGTCGGAGCCGAGCACGGAGGCGACATGATCGAGTTGGAACTTGTAGGCATTCACAACGACGCCGAGCATCTCGTGCTGATGGGTCCGGACGGCGAACGTTACCGTCTGGAGATCGATGAGGCGCTGCGTGCTGCCGTCCGACGCGACCGTCCCCAGCTCGAGCAGGTCCGCACCGAAGGTGTGGTCCGGCCACGTGAGATCCAGGTGATGATCCGCTCCGGGTCGAGTGCCGAGGACATCGCCGCCGAATTCGGTGTTCCGCTCGAGACGGTGCGGCGCTATGAGGGTCCGGTGATCGCCGAACGTCAGCACGTCAGTCAGCAGGCACGTGCACTGACGATCAGCCGGCAGCCAGGCGCGCCGGTGCTTGCAGATGTGGTGGTCGACAGGCTGGCCTCGCGCGGAGTCCGCACAGATGCGCTCGAGTGGGATGCACGCCGCGTCGCTCACGACCCATGGGAGCTGGTGCTTCGATTCGTCGCCGGCGACCGGGAGCGAGCAGCCACCTGGCAGGTCGACCTGTCGACCCGGACCGTCCTTGCCCTCGACGACGAGAGCCGCTGGCTCTCCGAGATGGAGTGGTCGCCCCCGACCGGATCCCGACGCCACCTGTCGGCGGTCCGCGGCGGCCGGGTCTACGACGTCGAGAACGACGATCCGATCGACCTCACCGGCCCGCTCGCCGCGGTGGACGCCGGTCTGGCCTCCTCCCCCCACGGTGAGGACGGTGCCACCGACGACACCATCGAGGCCGGCGATGCCGACCGCACCGAAGCCCTGCTGGACCAGCTCGCTGCCGATCGCGGAGTCCGGCAACCTGTGGTCGACGAGTCAGACGAAGTAGACGAGGCAATGCACGAACCGATGCTCTGGGAGGACCCCCCGCCCGCGCACCCACCGGCCTCTCATCCTCACGAACGTCCCGACGCGACGATCCTGGCCGTCCCTGAGGCGGCGACGACATCCGGTGCGGGCGACGAGCCGCTTGAGAGCCCCAGGGCTGACGCCACCCCGGCCGAGGAATCCGAGCACGCGCCCCGTCCACGTCGGCGTCGCCGCACCAGCGTGCCCTCCTGGGACGAGATCGTGTTCGGCGCCAAGAACGACTGAACGCCATCGCTGCGACCGCCGCGGCCTCAGCCTTGCACGACCACCAGCGGCACCTGCATCTCAACCTCGGTGGTCGCCCCGTGCATGCCGACCAGTTGCAGGGAGGCCCGGCTCTGACTGCGCGAGTCGAGTACAGCATGGCTTCCGCGGGCGATCACGACGACGTCGCCCACCACCTGCTGGGCCGCGTCGCTGACCGGGCCGATCATTCCCGAATCGACCACGTCCTCCCGCAGCAGGACATCCGCACACTCCCCCAGCACCTCCCGGTACCGCCGGGCGACCTCGTCCGCACGTCCGGGTCGGCAGTAGAGGTGCACCGCTCGTGGTTCCCCAGCCACCAACTCCACATCACGCATCAGCCTGTCGTCGTCGGCGATGTCGGTCCGATCCGTCATGGGCACATCGACCATGCCGTGATCGGCCGTCACCAGCAACAACACGCCGGGCGGCAGGAGCCGGGCCAGACGGTCCAGTTCGGCATCGGTCCGGGCAAGAAGTTCGCTCCATTCGGGTGCACCGGATCCGCTGCGGTGCCCGAGCGCATCCAGCTCGCCCCAGTAGAGGTAGACGACGTCCACCACTGGATCGCGTAGTTCCGCCAGGGCGGTGTCCACGCGTTCACGCAGCGAGTCTGCCGCGGCGTACTCCCCTCCGCGCCATGCCGCCCGGGTCAGCCCTGAATCCGCGAACCGCCATGGGCCGACGCTGACGCCGGTGTGCCCTGCGGCACTGAGGTGCTCGAAGATGGTCGGCTCGCTCTGCCACTGCTCCGGTTCCACGGGTCCGTTCCACGAGACCAGGTTGACCGCCTTCCGCCCCCACGCCCGCACCGAGTACCCCAGCATCCGCGTGCGCCCACCCTCCCATCCGGTACCCAGATAGGTGATGTTCGTAGCAGTCGTCGAGGGAAACGTGGTGCGCACCGAACCCAGCCGGTCGGCTGCGCTCAAGAATGGAGCCGACCGCGAGCGATCGACGAGATTGTGCCAGCCGAGACCATCGACCAGGACCACACACGCCTTGGCCGACCAGGGCAGAGCCAGGCGCTCCCTGGCCGCCGCGGCACGCTGCAACTCCTCCTCGGGAAGTTCGAGTGCCAGCGCGCCCACCGCCCCGAGCAGCACGTCACCGACACGTCCCTGCTGGCTAGCGGTCACGCGCCGGCGGCGACCGTCGCAGCGGAGAGCTCGGTCGCGAAGGCGATCGCCGACTCCATCGCGTGCGGCCCTTCCGCCTCGGCACTGATCCGCACGACCAGGTCGTCCGGCATGGACGTTCCGGTGAATCCGTGGTCGGCCTCGCACTCAGGGTCGGGGCAGGTCGCGGGCTCCAGATCGATGCGGGAGACCGCTCCCCAGCTCAAGGCGATCGTGAGCTCGGAGCCTCCTGACCCTTGGGTGTAGGCCGCCGGATCGCTGACGCCATGCGTCAAACCGACCGAACGCACCTGACGCAGCGGGATCGCCTCGGTCGTCGCGGCGGCGTTGACGCTCCCCTGCGGATGGTCCCCGGGGAGGTCGTCCACGTGCGCGACCACCAGCCGGGTGGAGGTGAGCACGAGGGTGGTGATGTGGCGGCGCACCTCGGTCCGGTCGAACATGGTTTCGGGGTGGACGAGGAATGCGCGCACCTCCTCCCCGGCGAGGGCCACCTCCAGCACGTCCGTCACCAACGCGGGGTAGTAGCCCGCACGCTGGATCTCTCGCCGCAGCTCTCGAAGTCGTTCAGTACGCAGTGTCACGCTCCCAGTCTCCCACTTTCGGATCTCACGGCAGCACCCGGCGTGCCACGTCGCCACGTCGAGGTTGGGCGACGTCCACGTCCATACCGAGCACGGCAGCACCGGACGCGGAGACCAGCACCGGGTACAGCTCGATGGCGGAGACCTCTGCCAGCTCGTCCTTGAGGACCGCCACACGGGCGATGATGTCCTCCAGCGCCGGCACATCGACGGCGGGCAGACCACGGTGACCGAGAAGCCGCGGAGCGGCCCGCAGCGAGCCGATCATCTCAGAGATGTCGGCGTCGGTCAGCGGGGGAACCCGGTAGCTGACATCGTCGAGCAGCTCCACCGCGTCCCCGGCCAGGCCTAGGCTCACGATCGGACCGTAGAGCGAGTCCTCAGCCGCCCGGACCACACAGGCGACACCGGGGGGAGCCATGGCTTGGACATCGAACGACGCCGAACGCCCCAGCAGCGCTCGTACCTGAGCCTCCATGGTGCGGTAGGCCTCGGCCAGTTCCTCCTGCGTCGACAGGTCCAGGCGTACGGTGCCCAGGTCCGACCGATGTCGTAGGACGTCGTCGGTCGCCTTCAGCGCCACCGGCCACCCGATCTGCTCAGCTGCCTCGATCGCGTCGGTCACACTGTCGACTCGCATCTCCGGCCACGAGCTGACGCCGTGGGACGCGAGGAGCTCACGAGCTCTGGGTGGTGCCAGCCGCTTCGTCGTCCCGGCCGGCAGCCCGCTCAGTTCCGCTTGTACGAGCCTCTTGGCGGCGCGACGGTCGACCCTGTCCGGATCCACCCGCGAGCCCCTACCCCGCTCGCTCCAGCGCCGATAACCACGTGCCGCTGCGACCGCTGCGACCACAGCCTCCGTCGACGGAAACGTCGGGACGCGGACGTCGCCAGCGACGTGCTCATGGTCCGGTCGACCGGTGGCCGCCTCGACCTCGCGGTCACGTCCACGCAGCCCCGTGCTCCGGTACAGGGTCGCTGCCACGGTTCGCTGCGAGTCCCGGGAGAGCCGGCGGATCTCGCTGGCGACGCGTGGGCCGTCGTCGTCGAGCAGGGCGACATAGCCGACGATCGCCACGTCCCAGTCCTGGCGTGAGAGTGCGTCGTCGACGCAGGTCTTGTACGCGGCTGCGTCAGCACCAGAGCTCAGCGCGACCGACCCTGTTGCCTCGACGAGGCCGTGGTCGCGGATGAGTTCCGACATCGCCGCCGCCTGGGCACCACTGTTGGTGATCACCAGGACGCGGTCCCCGGTCGGCAGCGGCTGCTCACTGAGCAGGGCGGCGAGATCGAGCATCTCGGCGTCTGAACCGGTCAGGAGCACCCCGGCCTGCCGCACCAACTCGTCGAGGGCCCGCCGAGGCGTGGTCGTCGTCCGCACGGCATGACCCGGTGGCCGAAGCTGCCCGGTCGCGCCGGCGATCATCGCCACCACCGGACCCTGTTCCGAGAGCCGTCGCGCCACCCGGGAGAACTTACGCGGGTTCCCGATCGACTCCAGCCTCAGGCACACCACTCTCGTGGCCGGCGAGGTGGTCCAGAACTGCATGGCGTCATTTCCCGAGACGTCGACGCGATGCCCCGCTGAAAGGAAGGAGGAAAGGCCGAGGTCCCGATCGGCGGCACCGTCGAGCAACTGCAGCCCGGCAGCGGCAGACTGGCAGAAGATTCCCACTGCGCCGCTACGCAGAGCACCTCGCCGGAGCGTGGCGTTGATCGCCCCGGCCTCGTCCACGGTCCGAACCCCGAACGACCGCGGACCGACCAACCTCATCCCGCATTCGCGCAGGCGGCGCACCAGCGTCCGCTGCGGCACCTTCCCACTGGCGTGCCCGGCTTCGTAGCCCCCCGTGTAGAGCACGACAGCACGCACCCCTCGGCCGGCGAGTTGCGGTACCAGGTCCAGCACGTGCGGCGCCGGGGCCGCGACCAGAGCGAGATCCGCGCTGACCTCAGGGGGCAGTTCCTCCACCCGCGACGGGTAACCCGGCAGGCCGACGACTGCCACGCGCTCCTCGCCGGCGGCAGCGATCCCCTCATGGAGACGATGCGCCATCGCCGTGCCCTCCTCGCCTGCGCCGATCAGGAGCACACGTTCCGGCCCGAGCACTGCCGCCATGCTGAGCGCTTCCGCACGCCGTTCACGCTCGGCAAGCACTGCCAATGACCGGTCGGTGGGCCTGATCGTGAAGGAGACGCTGACGAGGCCATCATCGAGATGCTGGTCCACGTCGTAGCCGGCATCGGTGAACACGCGCAGCATCCGGGTGTTCTGGGGCAGGACGTCGGCGACGAAACGGCGGACCCCCAGCTCTCGGCCGGCCGCCGCCAGGTGCTCGAGGAGAACCGACCCCAGGCCTTTGCCCTGGACGGCGTCCGAGACGTTGAACGCAACCTCGGCCGTATCCTCATCGATACGGTCGAAGCGCCCGATCGCGACGATCTCACCAGCGGACTCCAGTACCAACGCCACCCGGTCGTGGTGGTCGACGTGGGTGAACCGGTGCAGGTCCCGTGCCGGGATCCGTTCCAGGGGAGCGAAGAAGCGCAGGTACACCGACTCCGGCGACTGGCGTTCGTGGAATCGTTCGACGGCGCCGGAGTCAGCGGGCATGATCGGCCGGATCCTCATCGTCGTGCCGTCCCGCAGCACCACGTCGGCCTCCCAGTGCTCAGGGTAGGGCGCACCCCGTGCCATGTCCTCACCACCGACCATGCCCACGATCCTATTGCCCCGAGTACCTGTTGCCCCGTCGCCGGTGTGTGCTGGACGCTCGAAGCCATCGAACGCGAGATGATGGCAGGCATGGCACGTTCTTCCGCGCCCGGGTCGCAGCAGGACCCGGTCGACTCCACGATCATTGACACCGACGTCTCCACCGAGATGCGCGGGTCCTTCCTCGAGTACGCCTACTCGGTGATCTATTCGAGGGCGCTGCCGGACGCCCGGGACGGATTGAAGCCGGTCCAACGGCGCATTCTGTTCCAGATGGCGGAGATGGGACTGCGTCCCGACCGTGGACATGTGAAGTCCGCTCGCGTCGTCGGGGATGTGATGGGCAAGCTGCACCCTCACGGTGATGGCGCGATCTACGACGCGCTCGTGCGGATGGCGCAGTCCTTCTCGCTGCGTCTGCCGCTGGTCGACGGTCACGGAAACTTCGGGTCCTTGGACGACGGTCCCGCCGCACCGCGCTACACCGAGGCCCGCCTGGCACCCGCGGCCATGGTGATGACCGCTGGGCTCGGCGAGGACGTCGTGGACTTCGTACCGAACTACGACAACCAGCTCACCCAGCCCGAGGTACTTCCGGCGGCACTGCCGAACCTGCTCGTCAATGGCGGGTCCGGAATCGCGGTCGGGATGGCGACCAACATGCCTCCCCACAATCTGGTCGAGGTCATTGCCGCGACACGGCACCTGATCGCCCATCCGGACGCTGATCTCGAGGCGCTCATGCGTTTCGTCCCCGGGCCGGATCTGCCCGGCGGTGGCAAGATTGTCGGACTGGAAGGGATCCGCGAGGCCTACGCCGGTGGTCGAGGTTCGTTCCGCACCCGTGCCACGGCGCGGGTGGAGAACATCACCGCCCGCAAGAAGGCGATCGTCGTCACGGAACTTCCGTACCAGGTCGGTCCGGAGCGTGTGATCGAGAAGATCAAGGATGCGGTTCAGTCGAAGAAGCTGCAAGGGATCTCCGCGGTCAACGATCTCACCGACCGTGCACACGGACTCCGTCTCGTCATCGAGATCAAGAACGCTTTCAATCCCGAGGCCGTGCTGACTCAGCTCTACCGGCTCACGCCATTGGAGGAGTCCTTCGGCATCAACAATGTCGCGCTCGTGGAAGGACAGCCCCGGACGTTGGGACTGCGCGAGCTGCTCGAGGTGTATGTCGCGCACCGGCTCGAGGTCGTCCGCCGTCGTACCGAGCATCGCTTGGCGAAGCGAACCGAGCGCGCTCACCTGGTGGAGGGCCTGCTCATCGCGATCGCGGACATCGATGAAGTGATCGCCGTGATCCGCACCAGCGACGATGCTGAGTCCGCACGCACCAGGCTGATGACGGTCTTCGATCTGTCCGAACACCAGGCCGAGTACATCCTGGAACTCCGGCTGCGCCGGTTGACGAAGTTCTCCCGCATCGAGCTCGAGGCCGAACGGGACGAACTGGCGCGGGAGATCGCCGAACTCCGCGCGATCCTGGCCGACGAGGGGCTGCTGCGGGACGTCGTCTCCGACGAGCTCGCACAGGTCGCTGCCGAACACGGCACCCCACGGCGGACAGTGCTGCTGGAGTCATCCGGCCAGGCTGCCGCGGCTGAGGCAGCCGCCCCGGCTCGCAAGGGACGTGGCGGTGGCGAGGTTCCATTGGAGGTGGCAGACACTCCCTGCCGGGTGCTGCTCTCCTCGACCGGACTGCTTGCCCGGACAGCAGACGATACTGAACCGGCACGGACGGGCTCCCGCAGCGCGCACGACGCCCTGCATGCCTCGGTGCGAGGAACCGCCCGGGGAGAGGTGGGCGCGATCACCAATCGCGGGCGGATGCTGCGCCTGTCCGTCATCGAGGTTCCTGCGCTTCCGCCCACCGACTCCGCCCCCAGTCTCTCCGGTGGGGTCCCTGTCAGTGAAGTACTCATGTTGGAGCCGGGCGAACGGGTGCTCGGGCTGGCGAGCCTCGCCGAGGACGCGCCACCACTCGTGCTCGGAACGCGCCTGGGTCAGGTCAAGCGCGTCCTGAACGACTACCCCCGCAAGGACAGCTGGGAGGTCATCGGTCTCAAGGACGACGACGAGGTGGTCGGTGCCGCGACCGCATCCGAGGAGGACGAGCTGGTCTTCGTCTCCGCGCAGGCGCAGCTGCTGCACTTCCCCGCCGCGCTGGTGCGGCCACAGGGCCGAGCGGCCGGCGGGATGGCCGGGATCCGGCTCGCTGACGGGGACACCGTCCTCTCCTTCAGCGTGGTTCCGGCCGGCCGGGCGGAGAGCGCCGCCGTGGTGACGCTCGCGGGAAGCTCCGGGGCGTTGCCCGGAACCGTGCCCGGTTCGGCCAAGGTGACACCCTTCGCCCTGTACCCGGGCAAGGGCCGTGGAACGGGTGGGGTGCGGGCACACCGGTTCGTCCGCGGGGAAGACGCCCTGCTGCTGGCAGCGGTCGGCCCTGATCCCGTGCGGGCCGTCGGCTCCGCAGGTCAGCCCGTCGAACTTCCCGAACTCGACGAGCGGCGCGATGGGTCCGGACGTCCGCTTGACGCCCCGGTGGCCGGGCTCGGCTGACTGCCGGTGGCGTGCTGGTCAGCGCGCCACCGGCCGAGCAGGCCGGCCGCGAACAAGATCTGCGCGGCGATGTAGGTCGTCATCACCAGCAGGTCGTGCAGCGGGGTCTCGTACCAGCTCGAGAACGACTCCAACGCGATCAGCGAGTCCGAGAAGAAGAACAGCACGCCTCCCAGTCCGACCTTACGGCTGACGGTCGTGGCTGTCGCGGCGACGGCGACCAGGACGATGCCGTAGACAGCCACCAGCGGCAGAAGGGCCCCTGCCCCGGTCGCGCAGGCGGCGAACAGTCCAACGAAGCCGGCCAGGTACGCCACGATCACGCCTATCGACGGACGCCGGTCGCTCAGCAGCAGGAAGGCGGCGAGGAAGCACATCTGTGCGACCAGGAACGCCGAGACCATCGCGACGAAACCGCCGTCCCCGTCCAGCACCCGGGGAGCCGCATCGCCGATCCAGGAGAACACCAGTCCCCCCGCATAGGCTCGTAGTGCGGCGCTGCGGTGCGGAAGACCTGATCTGCTCCAGACGGCCCCGGCGAGAGCGGGGACGAGCAGCACCTGGGTCCCATCGGCGAGCACGCGGGAGTCGACGGCCTGGGCGCCCAGATGAACGGCCACCACGACCGCGAACGCCACGTCCCATGCACGAAGAGCACGCACGCTCTCACACCTCGATCGTGTAGGTCGTCGAACCGCGGGTCGGTTCGAAGCCGAGCCGGTCGAACAGTCCGTGGGCGTGCTCTCGGGTGGCGTGATCGACACCGAGTGCCGCGTACTCCATCCCGGAGTCCGCGAACGCTTGCATCGCGCGGCAGAGCAACGACGTCGCGACCCGTTGGCCCCGCCACGGTGCCCGCACGCCGAGCATGTCGATATAGCCCTCGCTCCACCCGAGAGTGGGCCAGTCCTGCTCGTACCGGCTCGCCAGCAGGTAGCCCGCGACCTGTGCCCGGTCGCTGCGGCGGTCAAGGACGAGAAAACTCCAGGACGGAACGAAGTACGTGCGGCCCTCGGTCCACAGTGCTGAACTCTGGGTCGTCGCGAGGCCACCGAAGGCGTCGTTGTGCGCGATCCTCACCTGATCGTCGAGCTCAGCGGACCACGGCTCCAGCATGAGCGGGTGCTCGAGTCTGATCTCGGGAACCTCGTTCCGCAGGTCCCGCCGCATCTCGGTGTGATAGCCCGCCTCGGTGAAGCCGTGTCGACGCACGAGGTCTGCCGAGTGGTCCATACCGTCCTCGACGTGGACCACGATGCTGCCTGAATCGTGCCCCGAGTCCGAGAGGACGACTCGTCCTCTCTCGATCTGCCAGTCGAGGATGGCCGACCCGACACCACGGTGCCGGTAGAGCGGATCGACGCCACCGTCGAGGAACACGCGTGCTGGTCCGTCCGCACCGGGAGGGATGCCCACGAGGCCGTATCCGCGCAGGTGCCCCGTCTCGTCGAATCCGGCCACCGAGTTGCGCTCCACGTCGGACCACTGCGTGGCGAAGGTGTCGGCCACTTCTTCTCGCGTACTGCGGTAGGGCGGGTCGTCATGTTCTTCGATGCGCTGCCAGAGTGCGAAGAGCTCATCGAGGTCCACCGGGGAGAGGGCGCGCCAGAGCAGGTCGTGTGCCCGGCTGCCAAGGGTGAGCATCAGTGACTCACCCCAGGCTCCGACCGGTACCGGACGGCGTCCGCGACCACGACCATGCCCACCTGAGCGAACTCGTCCAGCAACGCTGTACGGTCCGCGTCGACGTCAATCCGGGCAGCACTCATGTCACCGGCAGCGTAGGCGTCGCGCAGGGTCCGGAGCAACGCGACGAGCACGTCACGACCGGCGCGGGCGCCTTCGACGGCCTCGATCGACACCACGTCGGGCTCGCTACCCAGGCCGGGAACGCGGACCGCCCGGGCGGTCAGGTCGCCATCGCGAGTCATGTCCCACACCCCCGGGGCCAGCATGGTGACGGTCACCGCCGCACTCTCCTCCCGGCCCGCGCGAGCGCGCTCCAGCACGTCACTCACCGGCGCTACGAGAGTGTGCACGCGGCCGGCAGGAGCGAATCCGGCAGCGGCACAGAGCCTGCGCCGGTCGATCCGTGCCTCGTCGACGACGATCTCGGTCACGACGGGCCCCAGACGCTGCGCACACGCGTCCTGCCACCGCAGGAGGGCACGGCCGATCCCGCGGCCCCGCCAGCTCGGCTCCAGCTCGGCGGCGAGCGCCACCGTCGACGAGCCACGGCGCACCATCGCCACGGCCCGAAGATCACCTGAGGCATCGATCCCTGCAAGTGTGTCGGACTGGAGGTCGCCGCAGGTCGCCGTGTGCACCTGCGGGCTCAGATCGAGCGGGGTGGGGTGATACCCCTGATCGACGGCTCCCACCCTGGTCAGCAGCAGCCGGACGTCATTCTCGTCCGCCGGCTCCAGCGGCCGCCAACCGAGGCCGAGGTGCCGTCCGGGCACCGGCAGGTGCCCGATACTCACGCGTCGATCCGATTCCGGTCCAGCTCTCCCGCGCCGGCGATGATGAAGTCCTTACGCGGGGCGACGTCGTTGCCCATGAGGAGATCGAAGACCATCTCAGCATCCTCGACATCGGTCATGGTGATCTTGCGCAGCGTGCGATGTGCCGGATCCATCGTCGTCTCGGCGAGCTGGTCAGCATCCATCTCGCCCAGCCCCTTGTAGCGCTGGATGGGTTCCTTGTACCGGCGTCCCGATCGCTCCAGCTTGCTCAGCAGCCGCGTCAGCTCGACCTCGGAGTAGGTGTAGGAGACCTCGCCCTTGCGCTTGCCCTGGGCGACGACCTCCACCCGGTGCAGCGGTGGGACAGCGGCGAAAACCCGTCCGGCCTCGACGAGCGGGCGCATGTAGCGGAAGAACAGCGTCAACAGCAGCGTCCGGATGTGCGCACCGTCCACATCCGCGTCGGTCATGAGCACGACCTTGCCGTATCGCACCGAGTCGAGGTCGAACGAGCGACCCGAACCTGCGCCGATCACCTGGATGATCGACGCGCACTCAGCGTTCTTCAGCATGTCTGCCAGAGAGGCTTTCTGCACGTTCAGGATCTTGCCGCGGATCGGCAGCAACGCCTGGAAATCGGACTGTCGCGCGAGCTTGGCCGTCCCGAGCGCACTGTCGCCCTCGACGATGAACAACTCGGATCGATCGACGTCGTCGCTGCGACAGTCAGCCAGCTTGGCCGGCAGGGTGGACGTCTCGAGCGCGTTCTTGCGTCGGGAGATCTCCTTGTGGGTACGGGCTGCGATCCGGGCCCGCATCTCCCCCACGACCTTCTCGAGCAGCATGGCGCTCTGCGCCTTCTCGGCGCGCTTCGAGGATGTCAGCAGGCTGGTCAGCTCAGTATCGACGACGCGGGTGACGATGCTGCGCACGGGCGCTGTTCCGAGCACCTCCTTCGTCTGCCCCTCGAACTGCGGCTCCGGCAGGCGCACGGTGACGACGGCCGTCAGCCCTGCCATGACGTCATCCTTCTCGATGCGTTCCTTCCCGTTCTTCCCGGTCATCTTCAGCCGCCGGGCGTTGGCATCGATCTGCTTGCGGACGGACTTCAGCAGTCCCGCCTCGAACCCGGCGAGGTGGGTCCCGCCCTTGGGTGTGGCGATGATGTTGACGAAGCTGCGCACCTCGGTCTCGTATCCGATTCCCCACCGCAGGGCGACCTCGACCTGACAGGTGCGCTCGACATCGACCGGTCGCAGGTGGCCCTGGCTATCCAGCTGCTGCACGGTCTCAGTGAACGTGCCCTGACCACTGAGACGCCAGGTATCGGTGACGGCGCCGTCGGCAGCGACGAAGTCCACGAAGTCGACGATGCCTCCGTCGTGCCGGAAGACCTCCTCGACCGGGCCGTCCTCACCCGGAGTCCCGGGCATCCGGCGCTCGTCACGTACGGTCAGTTGCAGACCGGGCACCAGAAACGAGGTCTGCCTGGCCCGGGTGATCAGCTCGTCATAGGAGAAGACCGCTGATGCCGGGAAGATCTGGCGGTCGGCCCAGTAGCGCACCCGAGTGCCAGTCACCCCCCGCTTGACCTTGCCCACTTTGCGAAGCTCGGAGTGATTGGTGAACGGCGCGAACGCGGACTCGGGGTCTGCGCTGCCGGAGTCGTCGAAGACCCCGGGCTCACCCCGGTGGAACGACATGGCGTACGTCTGGCCACCACGGTCGACCTCGACATCCAACCGCGCTGAGAGAGCGTTCACGACCGACGCACCCACGCCGTGCAGTCCACCGGAGGACGCATAGGAGCCGCCGCCGAACTTACCGCCCGCGTGCAGCTTGGTGAAGACGACCTCGACACCGCTCAGACCCAGCGCTGTCACCTCGTCGACGGGGATACCGCGCCCGTTGTCGCGCACCTCCACCGACCCGTCAGGGTGCAGGATGATCTCGATCGCGTCGCCGTGCCCTTCCAGGGATTCGTCGACAGCGTTGTCGATGATTTCCCACAGACAGTGCATCAGACCACGCGAGTCGGTGGATCCGATATACATGCCGGGACGCTTACGCACCGCCTCGAGCCCCTCGAGCACCGACAGGTGGCGCGCGGTATAACTGGATTCCGTCGATGTCTTGGCCACGTACACATGCTAGGCGCCGATCGCACGTCCGTGCGGCAACGCCACCCGCTTCGGCCTGGATCACGGATCGAGGCACGCCAGATCGCGGTGCGACGCATCACGTTCTGCGATGAGCGAACTACCCGCTCAGCGGGAACGCCAGACCGGGCAAAGATGGTTACATAGCGATGTGAGCACACTGACTGCCGACAACGCCCAGGACGCCCTGACCGCAGCCGACCGCTGCGACGCATGCGGCGCGCAGGCCTATGTGCGCGTGCTGCTCCCCGCCGGAGAGCTGCTCTTCTGCGCTCATCACGCGCGCAAGCACTCCGAGAAGCTCGCCACGGTCGCGACGCATATTCAGGACGAGTCCGATCGTCTCCACGAGTCCGCCGACACGGCCGAGGACTGACCCGTACGCGCGAGGAGCGTGCGGTACGACGCGCACCGCTGAGGCAGGGCTTGCCGCCAGGATGAGGCAAGCCGTGCCTCAGTGAGGCCAGCCTCGGCTTCGATGCGCCGCGCCAATGTGCGGATTAGGCTCGTGTCATGACTACGACACAGAACACCGACTCGACCTACTACCGGTTGCTGCGCGAGCAGATCGGCCACGAGTTCGACGCGCACATGCAGTACGTCGCGATCGCCGTCTGGTTCGACAGCCAGGACCTGCCTCGCCTCGCTGCGCACTACTATCGGCAGTCCCTCGAGGAGCGCAATCACGCGATGATGATCGTGCAGTACATGCTCGATCGTGATCTGCCGGTCGCGATCCCCGCCGGGTCAGCCGTCCAGAACGAGTTCGGCGATGTACGTGAGCCCATCGCCCTCGCCCTCGCCCAGGAGCGACAGGTCACGGAGCAGATCGAGGCGATCTTCCAGGCCGCCCGTGCCGAGAATGATGTCATCGGCGAGCAGTTCATGCTGTGGTTCCTCAAGGAGCAGGTGGAAGAGGTTGCCTCGGCGAGCACCCTGCTGACGGTCGCGGAGCGGGCCGGCGACAATCTGTTCGACCTGGAGAACTTCGTCGCGCGAGAGACCATCGGCGACGGCGGAGAGTCCACCGATGCACCGGAGACGGCCGGCGGAGCACTCTGACGAAGGGCCCCTGAGCAGGTCACCCGGTCGGATCTGCCGGTGGCTCAGCGCTCAGGCATCGCCGGGAAGTCGGCGGTGGAAGTCTTTTCGTCCCGGGGCACCAGCGCCCGGCTGCGGACGACGGAGCCCGGCACCTCATAGGAGGTGCCGGGCTCCGTGGTTGTTCAGTCAGCCTCGCTTCAGCGAATCTCAGTCCAGGTAGTCCCGCAGCACCTGTGACCGGCTCGGGTGGCGGAGCTTCGACATCGTCTTGGACTCGATCTGGCGAATCCGTTCGCGGGTCACCCCGTAGACCTTGCCGATCTCGTCCAGCGTCTTGGGCTGACCATCCGTGAGGCCGAATCGCATCGACACCACACCGGCCTCCCGCTCGGAGAGGGTGTCCAGCACCGAGTGGAGCTGCTCCTGGAGAAGGGTGAAGCTCACCGCGTCCGCGGGCACGACGGCCTCGGAGTCCTCGATCAGGTCGCCGAACTCGGAGTCGCCGTCCTCTCCCAGTGGAGTGTGCAGGGAGATCGGCTCTCGTCCGTACTTCTGGACCTCGACAACCTTCTCAGGCGTCATGTCGAGCTCCTTGGCGAGTTCTTCCGGCGTGGGCTCACGCCCCAGGTCCTGCAACATCTGCCGCTGTACCCGCGCCAGCTTGTTGATGACCTCGACCATGTGCACCGGGATGCGGATCGTGCGAGCCTGATCGGCCATCGCACGGGTGATCGCCTGCCGGATCCACCAGGTCGCGTAGGTGGAGAACTTGTACCCCTTGGTGTAGTCGAACTTCTCCACGGCGCGGATCAGTCCGAGGTTCCCCTCCTGGATCAGGTCGAGGAACAACATGCCCCGCCCGGTGTAGCGCTTGGCCAGTGAGACAACCAGCCGCAGGTTAGCTTCGAGGAGATGGTTCTTCGCCCGGCGCCCGTCCTGGGCGATCCACTGCATCTCGCGCCGCATCTTCGGTGCCATCGACTGGGCTTCGCTGCCGAGCTTCTCCTCGGCGAACAAGCCCGCCTCAATCCGCTTCGCGAGCTCGACCTCCTGCTCGGCGTTCAGCAGGGCGACCTTACCGATCTGCTTGAGGTAGTCCTTGACCGGGTCAGCGGTCGCACCGGCCGTCACGACCTGCTGAGCAGGAGCGTCGTCGTCATCGGAGTCGGAGTAGACGAAACCGCCCGCTTCCTCCGTCTCAGCGTTCGCTGCCGCCGCCTCGGCGGTGGCAGCAGAGCTCTCCTCAGCGGCCGGCGCCTCGGTCTGGATACCATCGGTGTCCGCCTCGACCGGCTGCGGTCCGGAGGACTTCGCACCAGCCGCCGGTCGCTTCGCCGTCGTCTTCTTGCTCGATGCCTTGGCAGCGGGCTTCTTCGCCGCAGCCTTCTTTCCGGTCGCGCTGGAGCTGCGGGCGCTCTTACCACCGGAGCTCGACGAAGCGTTGGCCGAGGACGTCCCTTCGCTGCTATCACCGGCTGAAGCGGCTGGCTCGTCCACCGTGGCCGTGGTCTGGCGACGCGAAGTCGCGTTGGCGACTGCACGTGCCGGGACATCGGTGACGACGATCTTGGCGTTCTGCATTGCGCCCAGAACCTCCTTGAGACGGCGGGGTTTGACGTCGGCCTGCTCACACGCCTCGCGGAATTCGGTCGCGCTGAGCGACCCGCGCTCCAGACCCGTTCGGAACGCCTTCTGCAGAGCAGCATGCTCAAACTCGCGGGGCAGCACAACAGACGAACGAGGCGACGGCACAGAGAACCTTTCGGCGGGGAGAATGGGCGCAGGACGGCGAACTGAACGTCGCGGCGTCCTACAATTATAACTGCCTCACACCGATGTGCCCGCTCAGCGCGCAGGAACCTCGGCGGCTGAGTCCATCCGCATACAGCGGCGGGATTGACCGACCGCTGACTGGAGCCTCATCTGGTCAACACCATCGTTGGCACATCTGTTCCCCCTGTGATGCTCCGACGATCATCACCAAGGTCGGTAGCAGGTTCCAGCAGCGTCTCCTCGCCACGTCGCCTACCGATGTCCTGCCTGGTCACCGACCGATCACGACCGCTACGAACGGGCAGACAGATGCCTCACCTGCCGCCGTCGACGCGCTCCGGCTTGACGGCGAGCACGGGGCACGGGGAGTCCAGCAGGATGCGCTGTGCGTTGGACCCCAGGATGAGCTTGCCCAACGGGGACCGGCGGCGGAGCCCGATCACGATCACGCTCGCGTCGACCTCCTCAGCGGTATTCATCAACACCTCAGCCACGTCATCGCCGAGAGTCACGGTCCGTACGTCTGCAGTGATGCCAGCGACAGCCGATCGCGCCTCCTGGACCGCTCCGTCCAGATCCGAGGGTTCTGCTCCACGAGGGGCGTGCACGAGGACCGTCAGACCCTCCTGGCGACGCCCAGCCTCGGCGACTCCGGCCTCGAGCGCTGCGCGCCCTTCGGCAGTTGCGATGAATCCGGCCACGATCACGTCGCGCTCCTCCCGTTGCCCACGCGCCGACCCTAGCGTGTCCGGAGCGGTGCAGCAGAAGTTTGTCCCAGCTACCCTCAGCAACACACGAGTGGTGTCACGCCAGCGCCTCCGTCCCAGTGCCGGCCCAGCCTGGCGGAATCCCGGCCGCAAGCACCGCTGCCATCAGGTCACCGAGGCTGTGATCGGGATCGAGTGCTCGCGCGCGCTCGAGCAGGACACCAGCCTGCGCGCCGTCACCGGACCACCACGCGATCCACGATGCCGTCGCCAGCGGAGTCACCCGCCAGCGGCGGGTGGCATGCGAGGCGAGGAGCGTCATCGCCTGCAGTGCGACGTCAATGCGAGAAGCTGAGGGACCGAGCCTGCCGGAGAACACATCCGCCAGGGCACCGGGACGCTCCTCGTCCTCGAGCATTCGTCCGGTCACGACCCACAGGAGCACACCGTCCCGCACCCACGGATCGGTGAGTCCTGCCAGGATCTTCCCCACCAGGGCAGGTGCGGGAACGTGGCCACGCTGCTGGGTGCCTCCCGCGACCGGGTCGATGAGCTCGTCGACCAGGTCCAGCCAGCGTTCTGACGACTGCGCCCGCCAACGCTGCCCGCCGCGCTCCCTGCGCCGGGCATGTCGTGCCGCCGCTGCGCTCGCCACGCTGCGCCCAGGGGCGACAACATCGGCGTGAGCCGCCAGATCCTCTCGCCGCGAGACGTAGGAGCGCCCCTGGAACACGAATGCCGCGGTCACCGCCGAGTGATCGAGGACCGATGCCGGTCGACCATCCACGGGGCAACACGGGGGCCGGCCACACTCGACGCATCGGAACGCCCGGCTCGAGAGCACCCAGGTACTGCGCGCATCGGCCACCGGACTCTGCAGCCACCAGTTCAGTGCCTGCCCGCTCCGTCCACCGAGCCGGAGAGTCTCGTCCCACGGCTCCTCGGTCACGATCACGCACAGCACCTCGTCTGCGCCATCACGGGCGAGGTGGTGCATCACCTCCGCTCGTACGCGCAGGTCATCCAGGTCAGCCAGGTCGAACCGCGCGACCAGCCCAGTTCCAGACCCTGCCGATCCGGTGTGCACACCGATCAGCACGATCGACTCCATCGGTCTGAAGCCGAGCAGGTAGGGCACCCAGGAGAGCACATCGACCGGATCGTGGACGTCGATGTTGATCGTCGCCAGTTGTGCTGCGAGCTCTGACGATTGGACGGCGGATTCGTGTCGGTGGTCGTCGAAGTACATGGAGTCATCACACGCTTCTCGCGACGATCTGCGGCCACGGCCGGCCGGGGGCTGTGGACGAGACGTCATCGGGCACGCCCTGCGGTGCGGCCCGTCACCGGGTCAGCGGCACCTGCCCACAGCGCGACGCGCCCGTAGGCTAGAGAGGTGACCACCGACTCCGTGAACCTCAGCTCGGCGCCCCAACGTCTGGATTCGATACGCACGGCCGTCTCCGCGCGAGTCCTCGCCGGCTTCGAGGAGACCGTGGCGGCACACGAGGTCATAGGACCTGAGATCCAACCGCTCACCGCGGTCGCGCGGTCCCTGTTGCCGGGAGGCAAGCGCCTGCGGGCGGGATTCACCGCAGCGGGCTGGCGCGCCTTCGGAGGCGCGATCGAGGCCGAGGAGATCGTGGCCGCCGGCGCCGGAGTCGAACTGTTCCAGGTAGCGGCACTCATCCACGACGACATCATCGACGATTCACGTACGCGCCGCGGGATCGACGCCGCTCATCTCCAGCTCGCCCAGCTCCACCATCGGCACCAGCTGACCGGAGACGGACGCCGATTCGGCGACGCCGGAGCGATCCTGCTGGGCGACCTGTTGCTCGTCGCGGCCATTCGCGAGTTCGACCGCGCCCTCGACAGCTTGGGAACGACTGCTCGCGCCAACGCCTCCCGGATCGTCACCGAGATGATGGCGGGTGTCACCTTGGGTCAGTATCTGGACATCTACGCGCAGGCAGCACCAAGGGATGAGGATCCCGCTCTCCTCCTCGACCGGGCTGAGCGAGTCCTTCGTGCCAAGTCAGCCCGTTACAGCGTGGAGCAGCCCCTCTGCCTGGGTGTGGCGATGGCCGGTGGCGATGCGCAGGACATACGTCGATGCTCCGCCATCGGCCTTCCGATCGGTGAGGCGTTCCAACTCAGGGACGACCTCTTGGGAGTCTTCGGTGACCCGGAGGTGACGGGAAAGCCTGCCGCGGACGACCTGCGCGAGGGCAAGCGCACAGTTCTCGTCGCCATCGCCCTCGAGCGGGCCGCGCCCGAGGATGCCAGCAGGTTGCGCTCCGCCCTGGGCGATGCGTCACTGACCGGGGAACAGGTTCACGTGCTGCGTTCGATCATCTCCGGCACCGGCGCACCCGCTGCGGTCGAGGACATGATCCGGACTCGTACCGACGTCGGCTTGGGCGCGCTCGAGGATGCTCAGCTAGCGCCTGAAGCCGTCGCCATGGTGCGCACGCTTGCCGCCGCAGCGGTGGCGAGGTCCTCATAGCCGCGTGCCATCGGCGCCGGCATCAGAAGGCCAACGGCTGCGCGGCCCGGCGCACAGCATGTGTACGCCCGGAGCGCAGAGCATCGATCGGACGCTCGCCGAGTTCCGCATCCTCGGAGAAGAGCCAGATCACGCACTCGGAATCGGTCAGACCTGCATCGGCAAGCTGGATCAACGTCCCGCGTAGTGAAGCCAGTACCCGTCCCGCGTCCCCCTCCCCCACAGTCAGAAGGTCTGCAGGGACCGACCACGCATCGTTCGGACCCTGACGCACAGCGACGAGGCGCCGCTCGGCCAGCATCGTCCGGACATCGCGCAACCGGACCTCGAGGGCATCGGCTACCTCGGGCAGGCTGAGCCATCTCGTGTGGAGGGCCTCCATATCGTTCACAGACGCAGCCTAGCCGCCGCCGGCGCCGGCGCCGATGCACGCCGCGGTGGTCGTGGGCGGGCTCGAGGGGCGCATACGGGGTTGTCGCCCTTCGCCATAACCACTACTGTCACATCTGTCCCATCATGCTCATACACCTCAAACAGCCCATGCGTCACGAGAGACACGCCGTCGCTCGCCCGTCGACGCCGGAGACCACCGGGGAGCAACCCATGACCCGCACCACCCGCCGCACATCCGGGCGCCGCACGTCCAGATTCACCACGCTCGGGGCTCTCGGCGCAGCCACGGCAGTCGGCCTCGGCGCGACCACGGTGCCCGCGGCCGCTGCGTCGGAGCCGTCGTCACCGATGCCCGTGCGCGGCGAGATCCTGCGCTCATCAGCCCCGCATCTGGCGCCCGTCGTCTCGCACACGCCCACCCGGCGTTCTGAGGTGCTCTACACCGTTCGCGCGGGTGACACCGTCAGCCACCTCGCTCTGCGCTACGACACCACCGTCCGGGCGATCATCGAGGCCAATGACCTCGGAAGCCGTGCCATCATTCGCATCGGCCAGACCCTGCGCATCCCAGGCTCCTCCAGTTCGGGTTCGAACTCCTCAGGCTCCGGCTCTGGCTCCTCCAGCGGATCCGGCTCCTCCTCCAGCGGTTCGAGCAGTTCCGGCGGCTCGAGTTCTGCCTCCTCGCACCGGGTCGTGGCCGGCGACACCGTCTCCGCCCTTGCCGTCCGCTACGACACCACCGTCCGGGCGATCATCCAGGCCAACGACCTCGGCTCCAACGCCCTCATCCGCATCGGCCAGACCCTGCGCATCCCAGGCTCCTCCAGTTCGGGCTCGAACTCCTCAGGCTCCGGCTCTGGCTCCTCCAGCGGATCCGGCTCCTCCTCCAGCGGTTCGAGCAGTTCCGGCGGCTCGAGTTCTGCCTCCTCGCACCGGGTCGTGGCCGGCGACACCGTCTCCGCCCTTGCCGTCCGCTACGACACCACCGTCCGGGCGATCATCCAGGCCAACGACCTCGGCTCCAACGCCCTCATCCGCATCGGCCAGACCCTGCGCATCCCAGGCTCCTCCAGTTCGGGCTCGAACTCCTCAGGCTCCGGCTCTGGCTCTGGCTCTGGCTCCTCCAGTGGGTCAGGGTCCTCCTCCAGCGGAGGTTCCAGCTCCTCGGGCGACTCGGACGGCGTCGTTCATCGGGTCATCGCCGGTGACACCGTCTCCAGCATTGCGACGCAGTACGGCTCGACCGTCGGTGCGATCGTCGAGGCGAACAGCCTCTCCTCCGCCGCACTCATCCGTGTCGGTCAGGAGCTGCGCGTTCCGTCCGGGCTCGTGTCCAACACCTTCCTGCACTACACCTACGGTTCAGACATCACGGCCGCTGCGAACGCCAACAAGCGAGCGCTGCTGGCGACCTCGGTTCCCAGCCGGGCGGAGATGCAGCAGATGATCCGCACGACAGCGGAGCAGATGGGTGTGGACCCAGCACTCGCGCTGGCCATCGCGTACCAGGAGTCCGGCTTCAACATGCGCGCGGTCTCGCCGGCGAACGCCATCGGCGTCATGCAGGTCATCCCGTCCTCCGGTGAGTGGGCATCCGATCTCGTCGGACGCCAGCTCAACCTGCTCGACCCCCAGGACAACGTCACCGCAGGAATCGCCATCCTCCGCACTCTCCACCGTGTCACCGATGACGACCGCGAAGCGATCGGCGGCTACTACCAGGGCCTGGGTTCAGTCCAGCGCAACGGCCTCTACGATGACACCCGGCGCTATGTGGCGAACGTGCAGACGCTCATGACACGCTACGCCTGAGCGGCAGAGAATCGGGCGGCCGTGAATACACTCGGCGCATGGCTACCACTGTCGCCGACCCGCTGATCGGCCGCCTGGTCGACAGCAGGTACGAGATCACCGCGCGTGTCGCACGCGGTGGCATGGCGACCGTCTACCGTGCGCTCGACCGTCGACTCGACCGCGTCGTCGCGCTCAAGGTCATGCACGCCCACCTGGCAGAGGGAACCGACGTCGCGGCACGGTTCCGCAGGGAGGCGCGAGCTGCTGCCCGGCTGGCCCATCCCGGCGTCGTCGGCGTCTATGACCAGGGCAGTGCCGACGAGCTGAACTACCTGACCATGGAGTTCGTCGACGGCACCAACCTGCGTGCGGTGCTACGTCGTCGCGGGGCGCTACCGGTCGGGGACGCGCTGCGCTACACCGAGCACATCCTGAGCGCGCTTGCCGCCGCCCACCATGCCGGACTGGTCCACCGGGACGTCAAGCCCGAGAACATCCTCGTGGCGCGCAGCGGTGAGGTGAAGGTAGCTGACTTCGGGCTCGCGCGCGCAGTCACGGAGGCGACGGCGGCCTCGACCGGCAGCCTGCTCGGTACCGTTGCCTACCTCTCACCTGAGATCGTGACCTCGGGTTCAGCAGACGCCCGAGCGGATGTGTACGCCGTCGGGGCCATGCTCTACGAAATGCTGACGGGCCGGCAGCCGTTCCTCGGTGAGACCCCGATCCAGGTCGCCTATCAACACGTCCACGACGATGTGCCCGACCCCTCGGAGTCGGTCCGATGGCTCCCGCTCGAAGTCGATGATCTCGTCCACACGTTCACGGCGCGGAACCCGCAGGACCGCCCGGCCGACGCCGGAGCCGCGCTCACCCTGCTGCGCCGGACCAGGGAAGGGATGGACGTCCACCAGCTCGAGCTTCGCGCGGATGTGGACGGAGTGGATGCCTCGGCCGAGGAGCCGGTCGTGACGGCGACGGTTCCGGCAACGGACTCCGTCGTCAGCGATCACGCCGGCGACCAGTCCACGACCGGACTGGAGCAGACCGGCACCGTCGCCCTCCCGATCGGCGCAGTGACCGCGGCCGAAACCGATCGACCCGCCCGCCGCCGGGTCCGCCGCCGGCGCGGTCTCGGCCTCGCTGTCATCCTGATTCTCCTGCTCGGCACCGCAGGTGCGGGCGCCTGGTGGTACCAGACCATCGGACCGGGCGCCTACGCAGCGCTCCCCCCGGTGTCGGGTATGACCGAGGCCGATGCACTGGAGCAGCTGGAAGCTGCCGGGTTCGCCCCCCGCACCACCGCAGCCTTCTCCGACGACGTCCCTCAGGGGCGCGTGATCGAGACCGATCCGCAGGCCGGCACCGACCTTATCCGCGACGGCGAGGTCGTCGTGGTGGTCTCGCGGGGGGTGGAGATGCTGATCGTGCCCGAGGTGGTCGGCGGGACCGAGCAGGAGGCGATCCGCGCGATCACCGACGCGGGCTTCTCCGTCGCCGACCCGGTCGAGCGTGTCTACTCCCAGGATGCCGAGGCCGGCACTGTCATCGCGTCATCTCCTGAGCAGGGCGAGGAGGTGGCGCATGACACCCCGGTTGTGCTCACTGTCTCCGACGGGCCCGAGCCCATCGTGATACCGAACGTGGTCGGTGCGGCAGAGGAGACCGCGGTCTCTGAGGTAGAGGCCACCGGCGCCACCGTGCAGATCGACGGGCGCGTGCACGATGACGAGGTGGCAGATGGTCACGTCCTCACGCAGGATCCTGCGGCAGGTGACGGACATCGCGGGGATCTGGTCATGCTCACTGTCTCGCTCGGACCTGAACTCGTCGAGGTGCCCGACGTGTATGCAGAGCAGTACGACGTGGCTGCAGCCGCACTCGAGGAGCTGGGCTTCGTCGTCGAGCGGGAGAATGTCCTCGGTGGTGTCTTCGGCACGGTCAGGTCGCAGTCGGTTGAGGCGGGAGCGATGCAGCCGCGCGGGACTGTCATCGTGCTGAGCGTGGTGTGACCGCGTTCAGCACGGCGGTGCCGGTCTGCTCAACCGACCGGCTCACCCGGCCGGGGCCCGTCTTCCTGGTAGGCGTAGCGTTCCTGACGCCACGCGTCACCGCGTCGGTGGTAGCCGCGCTGCTCCCAGAAACCGAGCTCGGCTGATCCATCCGTCAAGTAGTTCCAGCCGCGTACCCATTTCGGTCCCTTCCACGTGTACAGGTGAGGGACGATCAACCGCATCGGTGCGCCGCGTTCGTGCGGCAACGGTTCTCCGTTCATATGCGTGGCGAGCAGCGTCCGCGCGGAGAGCAAGTCATCGACCTGCAGGTTCGCGGCGTAGCCGAACTCTGCGAATACCAGCACGTATCGGACGTCCGCGGCCGGCGGCGCCAGCTCCAGCACGTCCGCCGCTCGCGGACCGGCCCACCGCTGGTCGAGTGCCGACCAGCGCGTGGCACAGTGCATGTCAGCCACGATCTCGTGAACAGGCAGGCGCGCGAGATCTGACCAGTCGAAGACGTGTTCTTGGCCGGTCGCTGTCGAGCCGCCGACGGTGAACGCCCACCGGTCAGGCCGGGGCCGGGGGACGGGCCCGTAGTGCATCAGCTCCGGCTCGGACCGCCAGCGCTGCCCTGGAGGAAGCACTCGGTCGAGCGGCGCATCCCGCCCCTCACCACGCCCCACCACGTCAGGATCCCCGGAGCATCTCCGCGACCAGGAACGCCATCTCGAGGGACTGCTGGTGGTTCAGTCGCGGATCCACCAGCGTCTCGTACCGCCTGGTCAGGGCATGGTCGTCGATCTCTTCGCTCCCGCCGAGCACCTCAGTCACGTCGGAACCGGTGAGCTCCACGTGCAGACCACCCGGGAAAGTTCCGAGAGCGCGGTGCACCTCGAAGAATCCCCGGACCTCCTCGATGACGTCACCGAACCGGCGTGTCTTGTATCCGGTCGCGGACGTGATGCCGTTGCCGTGCATGGGATCGCACACCCAGGTGACCGGGCGCCCATCTGCGGTGACGCCTTCCACCAGTGCCGGTAGCACGTCCCGGATCTTCGAAGCGCCCATTCGCGTGATGAAGGTGAGACGACCGGGTTCACCATCGGGGTTGAGGCGGTCGATCAGCGAGAGCGCGTCGTCGACGGTACTGGTGGGGCCCAGCTTGACCCCGATCGGATTGCGCACCCGGGCAAAGAAGTCGACGTGGGCACCATCCAACTGGCGCGTCCGCTCGCCGATCCAGAGGAAGTGTGCCGAGCAGTCGTACGGCTGCCCGGTGCGTGAGTCGATCCGCGTCAGAGGGCGCTCGTAGTCCAGGAGCAGACCTTCGTGGCTGGAGAAGAACTCCACTGACCGCAACGCGTCGAAGTCGGCGCCAGCGGCCGCCATGAAGCGGATCGCACGGTCGATCTCGCCGGCGAAGGCGTCGTACTGGGCGTACGCCGGGTTCTCCATGAATCCCCGGTTCCACTCGTGTACCCGTCGCAGGTCGGCAAAGCCACCCTGGGTGAATGCCCGGATCAGGTTCAGCGTGGTCGCGGAGTTGTGATAAGCATCCAGCAACCGCTGTGGATCCGGTACGCGCGCCTTCTCGGTGAAGTCGTAGCCGTTGATGATGTCCCCACGATAGGCGGGCAACGTCACCCCATCGCGGGACTCGGTGTCCGAACTTCGCGGCTTGGCGTACTGTCCCGCCATCCGGCCCATCTTGATGATCGGCATGCTGGCGCCGTACGTGAGGACGACCGCCATCTGCAGGATCGTCTTGACCTTGTCGCGGATATTGTCGGCGGTGAGTTCGTTGAAGGTCTCCGCGCAATCCCCGCCCTGGAGCAAGAACGCCTCCCCCCGGGAAGCAGACGCAAGCTGTTCACGCAACCGGTCCGCCTCTCCGGCGAACACCAAGGGCGGTGAGGTCTCGAGGCGGTCCGTGGCCGCATGCAGGGCGGCCGGGTCCGGCCAGTGTGGCTGCTGGCGAGCCGGAAGCTCGCGCCACTGCTCGAGACCGGACAGGACAGCTGGATCATGAAGGACGCTCACGCGCCCCAGGATACGTGCGACGGCGGCCGGACCCGAATCGCACAACTCTCACCTGGCCAGCGGCCGCCACGTGCGGTGCCCGGCTCCTGCGCATGGGCACCGGGACACCGCACGTGATCGTGCTTGGGCTGCCCTCAGTGGCCAGTGGTTTCCGCCGGCACGAGCGGCTGGCCGATCTGAGCGAGCAGGTCGACGAACCAGTCAGCGGAGACGTCGAACGCCTTTCCTCCGCCAATCCTCGGGAACGCGATCGCGGCGAGCTGGTCACCGTTCTCCTCATCGTGCCCGATCACGCCCGACTCCCCTGCCATCGCCGTGTCGACGGCGAAGTCCGTCATGGAACGGATCAGCGTGAGATCCTCCTCGTTCGCGGGCGCGGATCGGGAGAAGTAGCCGGACTTCTGCACCATCACCTTCTCGGCACCGATCAGCTCGGCGAACTGCTTGGCGAACCACGCACCCGGATTGATCGTGTCGAGCATGACGTGACCGAACGGATCCCGCTTGACCTCCTCGCCCGCGGCTTCCAGCTCCGCCACGATCTCCGGTACACCGGCCCCTTCGGACAGGAAGATGTTGACGTTGCCGACCTCATCCATGATGGCGCGCAATCGGGTGGCCTCAGCCTGCAGGTCGACCTTCAACTCGGGCAGCAGGACCGCGTGGATATCCCACCGCTCCTGGGTCAGGCCCAACGCCGGGTTCCACGTCTGCTCCTGCCACCAGTTCCGGTAGTCCCGCGCTGCCGCGGCCGTCAGCCATCCGCAGTGACGCCCCATCACCTCGTGCACGATCAGCATGCGCGGGTTGGACCGGTGCTCGCCGATGATGTTCTGAGCGAAACGTGAGGCCTGCTGAGCCGCCGTCGTCGCGCCCAGTGACTGCCGGATCGGCACGATGTCGTTGTCGATCGTCTTGGGCAGGCCCACAACGGTCAGGTGGTAGTCGTTCTGCTCCAGATAGGCGGCCAGATCCGCAGCCGTGGTGTTGGTGTCATCGCCGCCGATGGTGTGGAGCACGTCCACGCCGTCGGAGCGCAGTCGTTCTGCAGCGACCTGCAACGGATCCTCACCCTCCTCGACCAGACCGCGCTTGACGAGATCCTTGGCGTTGGTGAGTTTCACCCGGCTGTTCCCGATCGGGGAGCCTCCGAATCTGTCCAGCACGTCGATCGCCTCACGTGCGGCCTCGTCGACGACGACGTAGTTACCGGTCAGCAACCCGTGGTAGCCGTATTGGTAGGCGATGATCTCCGCATCCGGGAGAACGTCTCCGTAGCGACGCACCAGGCCCGCGACGGCAGCGGACAGGCAGGGCGCGAATCCGCCCGCGGTGAGCAGTGCGATCCGGCGGATCGGAGCGTTCTGTGACATTCTCGACCTTTCGATGAGGGTGGGGAGGCACATGGACCCGTCGTACTTCGCTCGGTTCCGTCTCTCATGCTACTGATCCGGCGTCGCCTCCATGTGTCGCCCACATGGACGGCGCGACCCCGATGACACCCGGCTCCCCCACCCGTGGACGCTCGTCGCTGCAGCGGCTGCGCCGTACAGTGGAGTCATGCCCGAGCCTGATCCGGACGAGCGTGAGCCAGGACGCTCGTCGCCGCAGCCGTCCGACCGTGAGGTCGAGCAGCGATGGGCCGAGCTGACCGCTCAACTCGGCGACCTCGGTACGGAGGATGATCACGAGCCCGTCACCGGTCCGGACGAGACCGGTGCTGCGCCGTCGGGGCCTCGCGACTACGAGGTGGCCGAAGACGGTGAGGAGACGGGCTTCGTCCCCCCGGACCCACCCCCACTGCGTGGGAGCGACCCGCTGCCGACACTGGCGTGGCTGGCCGCCCTCGGTGGCCCGGTGGCGACGGTGATCTTTCTGATCGTCTGGCCCTCAGCACCCTCATGGGTGTACCTGACGGCTATCATGGGATCAGTCGTCGGCTGGTTGGTCCTGCTGTGGCGGATGCCGCGCTCGCGCGACGACTCCGACGACGGTGCCGTCGTCTGACCGCACATCTGTGTGCTCACGGTTTACAGTGTGGGCACTCGTCACGTCTCTGCCGAAGGAGCCAGCCATGAATGAGGTCGACGTCCCGCTGATGGTCACCACGCCCGATGAGCTGGCGATTCCTGACCTCCTGGTCGATTGGGCCTCGCAGGATCCGCGGCGGGTGCTGCTCGAATTGCCCGACGGTGGGAGCTGGACGCCTGTCACCGCCCAGGAACTGCACGAGCAGGTCCTCGGTGTGGCGCGGGGGCTGGTCGCCGGAGGGATGCAGGCAGGTGACAGGGTGGCGATCCTGTCACGCACCCGCGCCGAGTGGACGATCGCCGATTTCGCGATCTGGTACGCCGGGGGCGTGACCGTCCCGATCTACGAGACGTCCTCGGTCGAGCAGGCCGCGTGGATCCTGTCCGACTCCAAGGCGCGACGGGTCTTCGCCGAGACCGCTGAGCTCGCCGCACTCGCCCGGGAGGCCGCCGGGGAGTCCGGCCTCGATGACGTCTGGGTGTTCGACGACGGCGCCCTCGACCAGCTCACCGCCGACGGTTCCGATGTCACACCCGACGCCGTGCGCGAGCGGTACGACGCCCTCCGGCTCGGCGATCTGGCGACGATCATCTACACGTCGGGCACGACGGGGTTGCCGAAGGGAGTCGAGCTCAGCCACGGCAACTTCGTCGAGCTCACGCGCAACGCGTGCGCCGCGCTGGGCAAGGAAATCCTGCACGACAACGCCCGCACCTTGCTCTTCATGCCCCTGGCGCATGTCTTCGCCAGGCTCGTCTCGGTACTGACGATCTGCGCAGGCGTTCCCATCGGTCACGTGGGCGATCCGACGACGCTCCTGTCGCACATCGGCGCATTCCGGCCGACCTTCATCCTCTCCGTCCCCCGGGTCTTCGAGAAGGTCTACAACTCCTCCGAGCAGAAGGCTGCCGCCGGCGGGAAGATCAAGATCTTCCAGTGGGCGGCTGGAGTGTCCACGGCCTATTCACGCTCGCTGGACGAAGGCGGCCCCGGGTTCGCCCTGCGCACCAAGTACGCACTCGCGGACAAGCTGGTGCTGCACAAGATCCGGGCCGCCCTCGGTGGCCAGGTCGAGTTCGCGATCTCCGGCGGCGCTCCACTAGGCGAGCGGCTGGGCCACTTCTTCCGCGGAGTCGGCGTCACGGTGCTCGAGGGCTACGGGCTCACCGAGACCACAGCCCCGGTCTCTGTGAACGTGCCCGCCCGTTCGAAGATCGGGACGGTGGGCCCCCCGCTGCCGGGAATCAGCCTGCGGATCGCCGAGGACGACGAGATCCTGGCGAAAGGCATCGCCGTCTTCGGTCGCTACCACGACAACGCCGAGGCCACCGCCGAGGCGTTCACCGACGGCTGGTTCCGTACCGGCGACCTCGGTGAGATCGACGAGGACGGCTACCTGCGGATCACCGGCCGGAAGAAGGAGATCATCGTCACCGCCGGAGGGAAGAACGTCATTCCCTCGCAGCTCGAGGACAAGATCCGGGCGCATGCTCTCGTGAGCCAGTGCGTCGTGATCGGTGATCAGCGACCGTTCGTCGCGGCGCTGGTCACTCTCGACGCCGAGATGCTGCCGACCTGGCTGTCGAACCAGGGCCTGCCAGAGATGCCGGTCGACGAGGCCGCGCAGCACCCACAGGTCCGGGAAGCGCTGCAGTCCGCGATCGACCACGCCAACGCCGCGGTCTCACGGGCAGAATCGGTACGACAGTACGAGATTCTTACCGAGGACTTCACCGTGGCCGACTATCTGACCCCGAAGATGAGTGTGAAGCGTTCACTCGTGCTGGCTGACTACGCCGAGACGATCGAGGCGCTGTATGCCAAGGCTGCGGCGGAGCGCACGGGCAACTGACCTGGTGGGTCGGGCGACTGGCCTGGGGTGTCGGCAGCGGTGATGTCACCGGTGGCGCGTAGCGTGCCCGGTGATGATCGAGAACCTGCTTCGTCCCGCCGTCGGCGGTCGGTTGCTGCAACCTGAGGACCCCGGAGCGTCCGTTGCCGCCGGCGCCCGTCCGGTACAGCTGGGCCTCGACGAGATCGGGACGCCGTTGGTGGAGGCGACCTTCGTCGTCGTCGACCTGGAGACCACGGGCGGCTCACCGAAGGAAAGTGCCATCACCGAGATCGGAGCGGTCAAGGTGCGCGGCGGTGAGACGGTCGGCGAGTTCCAGACCCTGGTCAACCCCGGAATGGGCATCCCTCCCACCATCACGGTGCTGACCGGGATCACGAACGCGATGGTGACGTCGGCGCCACGGATTTCCGAGGTGCTTCCGGCCTTCCTGGAGTTCTCCCGGGGCGCGATCCTGGTGGCCCACAATGCGAGGTTCGACGTCGGCTTCCTCCGGGCAGCGTGCGAGCAGATGGACCTGCCCTGGCCTCGACCGCAGATTGTCGACACTGTGGCGCTGGCGCGCAGGGTGGTCACCAGGGACGAGTCCCCGAACCACAAGCTGGCGAGTCTGGCGCGTCTGTTCGGGGCTGTCACGGCCCCGGACCACCGGGCCCTGACGGACGCACGCGCCACTGTCGATGTCCTGCACGGGCTCCTGAGCCGGATGGCGGGCCTCGGGGTCACACATGTGGAGGACCTGACCACCGCTGCCGATCCCGTACCTGCGACCCGCCGTCGCAAGGCCAGCCTCGCAGACGGCCTTCCGACCGGACCCGGCGTCTATCAGTTCCTCGGCCCGACCGGCGATGTGCTCTACGTCGGTACCGCTGTCAACCTTCGCCGGCGTGTCCGTAGCTACTTCACAGCGGCGGAGAAGCGACGACGGATCGCCGAGATGATCGATCTGGCCACAGCGGTCAGACCGGTACCGTGCGCGACAGAGCTCGAGGCCGCCGTGCGGGAGCTGCGTGCGATAGCGATATACCGGCCGCCGTACAACAGACGTTCCCGCTCACCCGAGAAGCAGCCCTGGGTGCGTCTGACCGATGAACCACACCCTCGACTGTCAATCGTCCGGAACGTCCCGGCTGAGGCGGCCGGCCGCGCGATCGGCCCGTTCAACTCCCGTAGCCAGGCTGAGCTGGCAGTCGCCGCCATCGTGGCCGCCACCGGGTTGCGTACGTGTAGCCAGCGACTACCTGCCACGCCACGACCGACAGCATCTGCCTGCGTGCTCGCCGAGATGGGCTCGTGCGTGGCGCCGTGCGTGCACGACACATCCGAGTACGCCGCACGGGTGAAGCGGGCAGAGGCTGCTCTCAGCGGCGATGCCTCCGGCGTTGTCGCGGCCGCCAGAGCGGCGATCATGCGACTGTCCCGGCATCAACGCTACGAGGAGGCCGCGCGGCGGCGAGACGAACTGGTTGCCTACCTCCGGGCGGCATCCCGCACTGAACGGCACGACGGGCTCCGCGCAGCGCGCCAGTTGATCGCGGCCCGGCGCCACGGCGGTGGTGGCTGGGAACTGCTGCTCCTGCGGTACGGACGATTCGCCGGTACAGCCGTCAGCGGCCGGGGTGCTCCCGTCATGGGTGTGGTGCGGGCGCTCGCCGCGAGCGGTGAGGAAGTCAGCCCACCGGCAGGCCGTCCGGGTCCTGCGACCGCCGAGGAGACCGAACTGGTCCTGCGCTGGCTGGAACGCCCCGGAACACGGCTGGTCGAGCTCGACATCAGCGGTGAGACCGGACGTGCTACGGGTGCGGGCTGGGCGCTTCCGGTACACGGAGCCTCGGCGCTCCTGCCCCGGCTGCAGGAGCTCATCATCAGTCAGACCGAGCAGGAGGTGCTGGGACCGGTAGCCGACGGCATCGCCGTCGGTCCCGTCGTCGGCTCCCCGTCCGCTGTCGCAGCCTCGCCTGCCACCAGAGGCTCCTCCGGCGCGGCATGATGGGACAACTCATCCACTCACCCCGAAGGAGCCGCACATGATCACGGCGATCGTCCACATCGACGTCGAAGCCGATCGGATCCCGGAAGTCGCCGGTCAGGTGGCCGAGCTTCCGGGCGTCACCGAGGCCTACTCGACGACCGGCGACGTCGACATCATCGCCGTCGTGCGTGTCGCCCAGCACGACATGCTGGCCGACGTCATCGCCGATCGGATCTCCAAGGTTGCCGGTGTGGTCCGCACTCGGACCTACATCGCATTCCAGGCATACTCCCGGCACGATCTCGAAGCGGCCTTTGCCCTCGGCCTGGACGACTAGGACACGATTCGCGTGCCTGGCGACCGCTGCTGAGCCCGCCCTAACTCCGCCCTAACTCTGGGGCGAGTTTCCAGCCGTGCTGGCGAGTACCCAACGCTCCAATGCCTCGTTCGCCGCTCCGTCATCGATCGCGCGGTGTGCGAGTTCCACACCGGCGGCGAGCCGGTCGACGAGCGAACCCTCGGCCGTACCGGGCGCTCCTCCGTGGGCCACGAGACCAGCAGCGGCGTTCAGCACGACGGCGTCGCGCACCGGCCCCTGCGCCCCGGCAAGCAGGTCACGGGCCACTTGCGCGTTCACCCGTGCGTCCCCGCCACGGATGTCGTCCAGGGACGCTCGCGGCATGCCGAAGGTGCTCGTCGCATCGATCTCGTGCTCACGCACCTGCCCGTCGACGGCCTCCCAGATGCGGACAGGGGCTGTCGTGGCGAGCTCGTCGAGCCCGTCCTCGCTGCGGAACACCAGTGCGCGGGTCCCTCGTTCGGCGAGCACACCGGCCATGATCGGAGCCATCCGTCGATCACCGACTCCGATTGCTCCGGACCGGGGCCGGGCGGGGTTCGTGAGTGGACCGAGCACATTGAACGCCGTCGGGACTCCGAGGCCGCTCCGCGTCGTCGCGGCATGCCGGAAGCTCGGATGAAAGACCCGTGCGAACAGGAAGGTGATCCCTGCCTGGTGAGCGACTCGCTCCACATCCTCCGGCGTGAGATCGAGCCGCACACCGAGCTCCTCCAGGACGTCCGCTGAACCAGAAGCAGACGACGCCGCCCGGTTACCGTGCTTGACGACCCGTACTCCTGCGCCGGCTACCACGAGCGCCGCCATCGTCGAGATATTGACGCTGCGGTGCCGATCTCCCCCGGTGCCCACGATGTCCACGGCATCCTGGTCGATGGTGACCGGCAGTGCATGCCGGAGCATCGCGTCCGCGAGCCCCGTGACCTCGGCGACGGTCTCTCCCTTGGCTCGCAGGGCCACCAGGAATCCGCCGAGTGCAATCGGTTCGCTGTTACCGGACATGACTTGGTCCATGACCCAGGCGGTATCGACAGCGCTCAGATCCTCCCCCGCCACCAGGCGGGTGATCAGATCCGGCCAACCGGGCCCGGACAGCGCGCCCGCCGTCACCGGCGACGCACGAGATCGGCGACGGTCTCCTGCAGCGCGATCGGATCCAGCGGCATGGACACCACCGCGTCCGCCTCGGACCAGGACGCCAACCATGCATCCTGCGGCCGGGCGATGAGGAGGAGTACGGGTGGGCACTGATAGATCTCGGTCTTGAGAGATCGGCACAAGCCCATTCCACCGAACTTCGCGGACTCACCATCGAGGATCACCAGGTCGTAGCGACCGTTCTCCACGTAGTCCACGACCGCTGCCGGCGTGGCTGTCTCCTGCCACAGGATCCGCGGACTGTCGATCGAAGCCCGTCGTCCCACGCCGGTCAGCACCTGCTCACGCGTGGTGGAGTCGTCGCTGTACAGCAGCACCGACACCGTCTCTTCAGCCTCGGGAGCCCTTGCTTCGTGCTGCACGGCGGTCATGCTGATCCTTCCGTCCCCGGGCGCTGGGCCCGCACCATCGTGGTCCGCCCTCATCCTAGCCTCCGACGCGCCGAGCCGATCCCCGCCGAGACGCCCACGGGACGTCGTCACGCACCTCGTTCGGCGAGCCGGAGACGACGTTCACCAGGTATCCGTCATCTCGTTCGGCCAGGCGACGCGCCGACAGATCACGTTTCGCCCACGATTCCGCCAGTCCAGCAGATGTTGGGCTTCTGCGGTGTCCATCATGCCTCCAGAACCGCCATAATGTCTGCGTGTCGTCTGCAACCTCCACCCCGCACCTGGCGGTGAACCGACCCAACCTCACGCAGGTGGGCACCATCGTGTGGCTCTCGTCTGAGCTCATGTTCTTCGCCGGGCTGTTCGCGATGTACTTCACTCACCGATCGGTTGCCGGACCGGAGGTGTGGAACGAGGGCTACGAGTTCCTCAACATCACATTCTCCGGGATCAACACGGTGATCCTGGTCCTCAGTTCCGTCACCTGCCAGCTGGGCGTGTGGGCGGCCGAGCGATTCCAGCCCGTGCGGACGGGCTCACTGTTCCAGGTCTCCAAGTGGGGTATGCAGGAGTGGTTCATCCTCACGTACCTGATGGGCGCCACCTTCATCGCCGGCCAGGTGTTCGAGTACGCCGAGCTCGCCCACATGGGTCTCACCCTGCAGAACTCCACGTACGGCTCCGTCTTCTATCTCGCCACCGGTTTCCACGGCCTGCACGTGATCGGTGGACTCATCGCGTTCCTGTTCGTGCTGCTGCGCTCGTTCTCTGCGCACCGATTCGGTGAGCACGAAGCCACGACCGCATTGGTGGTCTCCTACTACTGGCACTTCGTCGACGCCGTGTGGATCGTCCTCTTCGGCGTGATCTACCTGCTCCCCATGCTCTGACGCAGACCTGCGCAACCCACCGTTCCCCCATCTGATTCGAGGATTCGTAGAAGTGAAGGCTTTAGCGGCCAGGCGACGGCACCGGCTAGCGCCCGTCATCCTGATGGCGCTGGCACTCCTGTTCACCGGAGTTGTGTACGCGGCCATCGCCCCGAGTGCGGCTCAGGCCGATACCGCCAGCGCGGACGACCTGACCGAGGGTGAGCGGCTGTTCATCACCAACTGCTCGACCTGTCACGGACTGGATGCCGAGGGAACGCCCGAGGCGCCGTCCCTGATCGGTGTGGGCGCCGCCTCCGTGCACTTCCAGATCGTGACCGGTCGGATGCCGATGGACGCCAACTCACCCCAGGCGGAGGCAAAGCCCCCGCAGCTGGACGAAGAGCAGGCGCAGCAGGTCGCTGCCTACATTGCCTCCCTCGGTCCCGGGCCATCGATCCCGTCCGCGGAGCAGGTCGATCCCACTCTCGGTGACGCGGCCGCCGGTGGCGCCCTGTTCCGGACGAACTGCGCCATGTGCCACAACGCTGTCGGTGCCGGGGGTGCACTGACCGAGGGGAAGTACGCCCCTGCGCTGTATGAGTCCACTCCGACCGAGATCTACGAAGCGATGCTGACCGGTCCGCAGTCGATGCCGGTGTTCAACGACGCCACCCTGACTGAAGAAGACAAGCGCGACGTTATCGCTTACCTCATCGAGCAGCGCGAGCCCAATCCTGGCGGTCTCAGCCTCGGCTCTCTCGGGCCGGTGTCCGAGGGGCTGTGGGTGTTCGTGGTCGGAATGGGCGTGCTGATCTGCGCGGCGGTGTGGATCGGATCGAGGTCGTCATGAGTGAAGAACACAACGAGTTGACAGAACCGGCCACGGCGGAATCATTCGAGAACCCTGGTCTCGGCCACCATCGGCCGCGCCTGGGTGACGACGATCCCCGGGCAGCCAAGCGGTCCGAGCGGCAGGTCGTCGCCCTGTTCACCGTCTCGATCCTGGCCACCATCGGCGGCATCGTGGGCTACTTCGCCTTCCCCGTCGCCGAGCCGGACGCCGGAAACGTCCGCATGTCCACCCTGGTGCTCGGCCTGGGGCTGGGGCTGGGGATGCTTGGTATCGGCGCCGCGGCGGTCCACTGGGCGAAGAGCCTGATGAACGACCACGAGAAGGTCGAGGAGCGGCACGAGCAGCGCGGCGACGATGCCACCCGCGAGCGTGCGGTCGAGATGCTGCAGGAGGGAGCCGCTGATTCCGGCATCGCCCGGCGCCCCGTGCTCAAGGGCGCGCTCGGCACCGCACTAGCGCTTGCCCCGCTGAGTTTCGTCGTACCCCTGGTCGGGAATCTGGGTGCGGACTGGAACGTCTCGAAGTTCCGTCACACTGCGTGGGCCGGAACCCCTGACGGCGGACCCCGGTATCTTGCGACCGACCCGACCGATCGCCGCATCAAGGCCTCGGACATCACCCGGGGCAGCATGGTGCACGTGATGCCTTACCGCCTTCCCGAGGAGGAGCACTACCTCGAGGAGAAGGCCAAGGCCGTCGTGATCGTGATCCGCGTCGATCCATCGATCCTGAAGGAGCCGGAGGAACGGCGCGGCTGGTCCTACGACGGCATCGTGGCGTACTCGAAGGTCTGCACACACGTCGGCTGCCCCGTCGCACTCTACGAGCAGCAGACACATCACGTCCTGTGCCCGTGCCACCAGTCCACCTTCGATATCACCGATCAGGCGAAGGTCGTCTTCGGTCCGGCGAAGCGGCCACTGCCGCAGTTGCCGATCGCAGTCGACGATGAGGGGTACCTGTACGCCCAGCAGGACTTCGACGAGCCAGTCGGCCCGAGCTACTGGGAGCGTGAACGATGAGCGCCCGCACCGAGGTTCCGCAGCAGCGGAAGACATCCCCGACCGTCGCGGCGGGGGCGGACTTCCTGGACACCCGGGTGGGGGCGTCCAAGATGGTCAAGGAGTTCGCGCGCAAGATCTTCCCGGACCACTGGTCGTTCCTGTTGGGCGAGATCGCACTCTTCAGTTTCGTGATCCTGATCCTGTCAGGCATCTTCTTGACGATGTTCTTCGTCCCGAGCATGACCGAAGTGCACTACCCCGAGGATGCACTGCCCGTCACGATGCAGGGACTGGAGATGTCCGAGGCCTTCGCCTCGACGGTCTACATGTCCTACCACGTGCCCGGGGGTCTGCTGATGCGGCAGATCCACCACTGGGCCGCCCTGATGTTCGTGGGCGCCATGACCGTGCACATGATGCGAGTGTTCTTCACCGGGGCCTTCCGTCGCCCCCGTGAGCTCAACTGGCTGGTCGGCTTCACCCTGCTGATCCTCGGCCTTGCCGCAGGGTTCTCCGGGTACTCCCTCCCTGACGACGTCCTCTCCGGCAACGGACTACGCATCGCTGACGGCGTACTGCGGGCGATCCCGCTGATCGGTAGCTACGGCAGTTACATGCTCTTCGGTGGCGAGTTTCCCGGCACTGACATCATCCCGCGCCTCTTCACGGTCCATATCCTGCTGGTGCCTGGCCTCATCCTGGCGTTGATCGCCGTCCATCTCTTCCTGATCGTGTGGCACAAGCACACACAGTTCCCAGGGCCTGGGCGCACCGACCGGAATGTGGTGGGCTACCCGCTCTTCCCCGTCTACACCGCCAAGGCTGGTGGCTTCTTCTTCATCGTGTTTGGTGTCCTGGCCGTGATGGGTGCCACGATGAGCATCAACAACGTCTGGAACTACGGACCGTACGACCCATCGATCGTCGGGGCAGGCGCTCAGCCTGACTGGTACATGCTGTTCCTCGAGGGCGCACTCCGGCTGATGCCGGGCCAGACCGAGTATGTGATCGGTGGATTCACGCTGTCGCTGAACATCCTGGTGCCCGGCGTGGTCATTCCGGGCATCCTGTTCACCTTGCTGGCCTTGTTTCCCTTCATCGAGGGCTTCGCGACCAAGGACACCGGCGAGCATCATGTGCTGGACCGTCCGCGGAACGCACCGGTGCGCACGGCCTCTGGTGTGGCGATCCTGAGCGTCTTCTTCGTCCTGGTGGCAGCGGGTTCCAATGACCTCATCGCCACCCACTTCCACCTGTCCCTGAACGCGATCACCTGGGCTTTCCGGGTGCTGTTCTTCGTCCTGCCGGTCGTGACGTTCATCGTGACCAAGCGGATCTGCCTGAGCCTGCAACGCAAGGATCGCGAGCTCGTACTCCACGGGCACGAGACCGGTCGAGTCGTCCGTTTCGCCTCCGGCGAGTACATCGAGGTGCACCGGCCGCTGGACGAGCACGAACGGTGGGTTCTGGTGGCACACGGGCCGCGCCGCCCGCTCGAGATCCCCGCCGAGGAGGACTCCGCCGGTGTCCGCCGTCCCGGTCACCGCCGGGATCGTCTCCGGCAGTCCCTCTCCCGCTTCTTCTACGAAGACCGGGTCGAGCCTGTCACTCCGGCGGAACTGGCGGCTGCGCACGCCCACGATGAGCACGATGCGGTTGACGCCCGTCCTGCTCGCGAGACGATCGGCACACAGTCTCACTGATCGCGTTACGGTGGGACGGTGGGGCCGTCGCCACGGCGGTCGCCACGTGATCGTGGGGGGTGGCTCCCACGATCACGGTGGCAGGATGCTGCCACCGCTTCGGATTGCCACGTCTCTACAGGAGGACACCCGATGGCTCAGTACACGCTTCCTGACCTGCCGTACGACTACGCGGCACTCGAACCGCACATTTCCGGCAAGATCATGGAGCTGCACCACGACAAGCACCACGCGGCCTATGTCGCCGGTGCGAACACGGCGCTGGAGAAGCTCGAGGGGGCTCGCGCCTCAGACGATCTCGGTGCGGTGAACCTGCTCGAGAAGAACCTTGCGTTCAACCTGGGCGGCCACATCAACCACACGATCTTCTGGAACAACCTCTCCCCGGATGGTGGCGGAGAGCCGGAGGGTGAGCTCGCTGCGGCGATCACCGAGTTCTTCGGCTCGTTCTCGGCGTTCCAGAGTCACTTCGCTGCGAACGCTGCCGGCATCCAGGGATCGGGCTGGTCCGTCCTAGGCTGGGACAGCCTCGGCCAGCGGCTCGCCATCTTCCAGCTCTTCGACCAGCAGGCCAACGTCCCGGTGTCGATCACTCCGCTCCTGATGCTGGACATGTGGGAGCACGCCTTCTACCTGGACTACCTCAACGTCAAGGCCGAGTACATCAAGGCGTTCTGGAACATCGCCAACTGGCAGGATGTCGCTGCGCGTCTTGACAAGGCCCGTTCCAACTCGACCGTCTGATATCTCGCACGCGGGACACCCCGCTGCGCGAGTATCGCCGCCCGCATCTGCCTCTCAACAGGTGCGGGCGGCGCTGTCTGTGCTGCCGGGGGGCGAGGTGCTGCCGGTGGTGCGAGCGGCGCTGCCCGGGTGGGTGGGGAGTGCACGCGGTACCCCGCACAAAGCACCGCGCCCGTGAACCCCTGCGTGGGGTTCACGGGCGCGCGGAACGGCGGTGAGGGGTCAGTGGGCGTGGTGGTTACGGCTGAACTCCAGGACGTGCCCAACCAAACCCACGAGAGCGATACCGGCGCCGATGCCGAGGAGCCACCAGCCGACCGCTGCCCCCAGGAACACGAAGGAGACGGCCACACCAAGCACCAGCGGCCACCAGCTCCAGGGCGAGAACGTACCGTACTCACCCGCTGCGTCGGCCACGTCTGCCATGGGGTCGTCTTCAGGGCGCGGGTCGATGCGACGGCTGAGGATCATCAGGTAGAAGCCGACCATCCCCCACAGACCGACGACCAGCGCCAACGCTGTCGACCCGACCGGCTCCCAGCCGGACCAGAGTCCATACAGCACGAACATCGGGACGAAGAACCCGATCAGCCCGAGGAAGAAGATCGCTTCGATCCGCATCGGCTTGTACGGTTCGGTCCGCGGGCCATGCGATGTGGCGTTCATCGTGCGTCTCCGTCCTGTGTGCTCGCGCGATCGTCGCCCAACTCGGCTTCACCCCGGCGATCAGCGTCACCGTAGACCTTGTCCAGCAGGTCCGGTTCCGGTTCCGCGTGGTCCATGGCGGCCACCTCCGGGTGGTGCAGGTCGAATGCCGGGCGTTCTGACCGGATCCGGGGCAGAGTGGCGAAATTGTGGCGCGGCGGCGGGCACGACGTGGCCCATTCGAGTGAGTTGCTGTAACCCCAGGGATCGTCAACCTCGACATCTGGCGCGGTACGCCACGTCTTGTAGACGTTCCACAGGAACGGCAACGTGGACAGCGCGAGCACGACCGCCGAAATGGTGGAGAGCTGATTCATCCAGACGAAGTCCGGCTCCGGCAGATAGTCCGGGACTCGGCGTTGCATGCCCATCACGCCCAGCCAGTGCTGGATGAGGAAGGTTCCGTGGAATCCGAAGAACAGCAGCCAGAAGTGGATCTTCCCCCACCGGTCGTCGAGCATCTTTCCCGTGAACTTCGGCCACCAGAAGTAGAATCCCGCGAACATCGCGAACACCACGGTCCCGAAGACCACGTAGTGGAAGTGCGCAACCACGAAGTAGGTGTCGGTGACGTGGAAGTCGAGCGGCGGGCTCGCCAGGATGATCCCGGTGAGACCACCGAAGAGGAAGGTCACGAGGAAGCCGATGCACCAGAGCATCGGAGACTCGAACGTGAGCTTGCCTCGCCACATCGTGCCGATCCAGTTGAAGAACTTCACCCCGGTCGGCACGGCGATGAGCATGGTCATCACGGAGAAGAACGGGAGGAGCACCTGTCCCGTGGAGTACATGTGGTGCGCCCAGACCGTCACCGAGAGGCCGGCGATCGCGATCGTCGCGAACACCAGCCCCATGTACCCGAAGAGCGGCTTGCGTGAGAACACCGGGAGGATCTCGGAGACGATACCGAAGAACGGCAACGCGATGATGTAGACCTCGGGGTGGCCGAAGAACCAGAAGAGGTGCTGCCAGAGCATCGCTCCGCCGTTCTCGGCCGCGAAGATCTGGGAACCGAGGATACGGTCGGCACCGAGCCCGAAGAGTGCGGCGGCCAGGATCGGGAACGCCATCAGCGCCAGGATCGAGGTGAGCAGGATGTTCCAGGTGAAGATCGGCATCCGGAACATCGTCATCCCCGGCATGCGCATGCACAGGATCGTGGTGATGAAGTTGACCGACCCGAAGATGGTGCCGAACCCGGTCATCGCCAGGCCCATCACCCACAGGTCGCCGCCGAGCCCGGCGGTGTACGTCGCGTTCGACAGTGGCGTATAGGCGAACCAGCCGAAGCTCGCGGCCCCTCGGGGGGTGAGGAAGCCCGCGCTGGCGATGATCCCCCCGAACAGGAAGAGCCAGTAGGCGAACATGTTCAGCCGCGGGAACGCGACGTCAGGTGCTCCGATCTGCAGCGGAACAAGGATGTTGCCGAAGCCGACGAACAACGGCGTCGCGAACAGCAGCAGCATGATCGTGCCGTGCATCGTGAACAACTGGTTGTACTGCTCACCGCTGGCGACCACCTGGATACCGGGCTCGAAGAGTTCGGCCCGGATCAGCAAGGCGAGCAAGCCGCCGAAGCAGAAGAACACGAAGGACGTGATCAGGTAGAGATAGCCGATCGTCTTGTGATCGGTCGTGGTCGTCCACGCCACGATGGTCTTGCCGAGGTGCTGGCGCTCCTTCGTCAATCCCGGTACCACCTCACCGGCGTCGGTGGCGGTGTTCTGCACGTCGTCCTGGACGGCCATCAGTGCTCAGCTCCCTCATCCTCGTCGCCGCCGATGGGGCTGGAGACGTCCGCAGCGTTCTGTCGGTCGTACTCGGTACCGAGATCACCGGTCTGACCGGCGGCGCGGAGTTCCTCCATCTGCGCCTCGTACTCGGCCTCGGGGACCACTGCGACGTTGAAGTACATGTAGCCGTGGTACTCACCGCACAGCTCAGCACACTTGCCCAGGTAGACGCCCTCTTCATTGGGAGTCAGGGTGAAGGAGTTCACCTCACCGGGAATGGTGTCGAGCTTATAGAGGAAGGCCGGAACCCAGAACGAGTGGGCGACATCCCTGCTGCGCAACGTGAACTCGACCGTCTGCCCGACAGGCAGGTACAGGGTGGGGAACTCCTCGGCCGCCGCCATCGTGCCGTCGAGCTGCGCCTGCGTGCCGGTGTCCCACACACCCTCATCCGTGTAGACGAAATCCCACGTCCACTGGCGTCCGTAGACGTCGATGTGGACGTCGGCCTCGACGTCAGGATTGGTGATCTCCTCCTGAAGCGTGGCGGTGTAGTAGAACAGCACCCCCACCATCACCAGCGGGACGAATGTGTAGAGCAGTTCCAGCGGGAGGTGGTACCGCAGCTGCACGGGTAGACGGTCGTCACCCTTGCGCTTGCGATAGACGATCACGCACCAGATGATCAGACCCCAGGTGATCACGCCCACGATCAACGCGGCGATCCAGGACCCGTTCCACAAGGTGACGACGTCGTCGCTGAACTCGGTGATGCCCGGGCTACCAGGCAACCACCCCCGCGAGACCTGTTCCGCAGAGCACCCGGCAAGAGCGAGCACTGAGACGAGCCCGAGCGCCCCGAGGCCGACCGCGCGGCGCCTCGTGGTGCGGGGAGAGGGCGTTGGCACGATCCTCAAGCCTTCCGACGTCACGATCCTGATGTGCCGGGCACCATCACGGGCGCACTGCACTGAGGCAGCACTTCGCTCGAACGGCCAGCCGGCTAGAGCCACCCTATCGTCAAATCCCCCCGCGGAGCGCATGAGCCACGCCCTTCCACAAGGATCGGGGAACGCATCCCCGCCGAAGGCTCACCGTGCTGCGAGAACGTCCACCACATGGGCATAGGCGGGGCCCTCCTCAGAGGGCGGTGTCAGGACCACCACCCGCGATCCGACCGGGACATCGACGAGCATGTCGACGATCGATCCCGTGCCCACGAAACCCGCATAGGGGCCTGCTCCCCCGGCCCCGTCGCTAGCCCAGCTACTGCCCGCGGGCGTCCCGTCCCAAGCCGTCGTCGCGTACCCGATCGCGACCGACTGGCCCATCTCCACCGGTTCACCGTCTCCCTCGGCGACAACGATCGTCTCGACCTCGGAGGGCTCGTCGGCCCCGTCGGGCACGGACACCGACGCCGGCTCACCGAGTCCGCCGGTGACGGTGACCGGGAGCTCGGCCGCTCCGTTGACCTCGGTGGCGTCGGGCTGGCCGGTTGCGTCCGGGCCGTATGCCTCGACGAGATCGACGACGAAGACGATCGTGTCCTCCGGGCCGATCCCGGCGTCGGCATTGCCACCGGACGGGCCGTAGCCGAGGTCGCTCGGGATACTGAGCAGCAACCGTGAGCCGACGGCGTGGCCAGGGATTCCCTGCGTCCACCCTTGGACGACGCTGTTCAGGGAGAACATCGACGGCGTCTCGCGGCTGTAGGAGTCGTCGAAGGTCTCCTCGGCACCCCACACGATGCCTGCGTAGTGGGCGACGACGACAGCCTGCTCCGGGACCTGCGGACCCTCCCCTTCGCTGAGCACCTCGACCTGGAGACCGTCGGGCGCCTGCTCGGTCGGGAAGGTGAACGTCGGCGCCTCACCGAAATCACCGCTCGCATCCGGCATGCCGGACGATTGCTGCGTGGTGGTCTCCTCAGGCGGCGCGTTCCCCTCCTCTGGCTCGCCGGCACTGCAGGCCGTCAGCAGGAGTCCAGCAGTCGTCAGGAGCGCCAGGGCGCGGGCGGTGCGTCGGTTCACGGGGTGTTCTTTCGTCTCGGGTCAGGGGCGCACGGCCGGAGGCTCGACCGGATGCGGCGCGCGCACTCTCACGCGAAACGGCCGCGCTGCCCTCGGGAGGGTTGCGCGGCCGTTTCGCGTGATCGGCGGAAGGGTCAGTGGAACGAGTCGCCGCAGGCGCAGGACCCGCCGGCGTTCGGGTTGTCGATCGTGAAACCCTGCTTCTCGATGGTGTCAGCGAAGTCGATCGTGGCGCCGGCGAGGTAGGGAACGCTCATCTTGTCCACGATCACCTCGACGCCCTCGAAGTCGCGTACCGCATCGCCGTCGAGGTGGCGCTCGTCGAAGTAGAGCTGATAGATCAGCCCCGAACATCCGCCGGGCTGGACGGCCACCCGCAGGCGCAGGTCGTCGCGTCCTTCTTGCTCGAGCAAGGTCTTCACCTTGGTAGCGGCGACGTCGGTCAGGACGACCTCGTGCTCGAGCGCTTCCGTGGTGGGGGTGGTCTGCGTCATATGTCTCTCCGAAAGTCGTGCGCGCCGGTCGCCCGGCCTGCTGCCGGAGCAACGCCTGTCGTGCCCCCGGTATTCCTCCGGCACGACGAGCAGGTCGCTCCCTCTCCAGGGTACGTCACAGCGCCCACGTACGTCGGATCCGTTCCCCACGTCTCACAATGTCATCCCACGGGTCTGCCGGGGGTGGAGCCGGCTGGCCACCGAGGCCTCGTGCGGGAGCATCTCGAATCGGATAGGTCGCGCTGACTCCCACGCGGGCGCCGTCACGCCGGCTCACCTGCACCTGCTCCCCTACCGCCACGACCGGAACACCATGGGCCATGGCAGCCTGCCCGGCGGCAGCGACCACCCCGGTGTGCATCGCGGTGCCGTCGAGTGTGGTGCAGCCCGTCACCACCAGGTCGGCCTCGCCCGCGAGCTCGGGCAACGCGGCTTCGGCTGCCACCACTTCCGCGCCGGGCAGGATCCGACCGCCGAGTACGGCAAGGGCGAATGCGGCACCACCCCCGGCCCCGGTACCTGGATCGCGGGTGGGCCGCACCACCGGCCGGGGGCGAGAGGTGAGGGTGGGTGCGGACCCGCCATCAGGCCGTGAGCGGCTGAGCACCTGGTCGACGACTTCGCCGACACGACGTTCGGCTTCCTGTGCGACGGCGGGCCCTACTCCGGGGAACTGCGCCAGCGCCGCGCCCGCCCCGTGCAACCCCAGCAGCGGCCGGTCGGTGGCCGCGGCGACGTCGATCTGCACGTGCCTGAGCCGTTGGCGCAATGTCTCGACAGCGGCGAGGCCCCCGGGCACCCCGAGCAGCACCCCCAGCCGGCGCAGCAGCCCGATGCCTCCGTCGTGCACCGCGGACTCGCCCAGGCCCACGACCACACGCGCCGCCCCCGTCTCCATGGCTGCCACCACCAGGTCCGCCACCGGCTCGGTCGTCCCCTCACGCACGAGCCGCGCCGCCGCTCGGGTTCCTGCCTCGTCCCAGCCCAGCGCAGCGCTCGTCTCCACATACGCCGTGCCTCCCGCGCGGCCGGGGACATGCAGTAGCGCGGCCGGCACCTGCTCGTCCGGGTCCGACACGCCCGCCCGCACGACCACCGGCACGAGCTCACCGCCACGAGCATGGCGCACCGACTCGACGAGCTCGGCCGCACCATCGCTCATCGGGCGTTCCACGACGTCGTGGCCGGCCTCAACCCAGGCGTGCGCCAGCCCTCGCGTCGCGTCGACGGCGGAGACCAGGCCCATGCGGCCAGGGCAGATGAGTACACGCACTCCCCCAGTCTGTCAGGCACCGCACGGAGCCGGGCGCACCTGCGCGGTCCGGAAGACCGGACGACCTCGACTAGGCTGCCGATGTGTTCGGACGCAAGAAGAATGAGGACCTCACGCCCACGGTCGAGGACGAGACCCCTGCCGGAAAGGGGCGTCCCACACCACGCCGACGTGACGCCGAGGCACGCAACAAGCGTCCACTCGTCCCGACCGATCGCAAGGCCGCACGGCGGGAGCAGCGCGCGAAGTACGCCGAGGCACGCGAACGTATGAACCAGGCGATGGTCACCGGCGATGACCAGCACATGCCTGCCCAGCACCGAGGTCCGGTGCGCCGGTTCTTGCGCGACTACGTCGACGCGCGCTGGAACCTGGGCGAGCTCTTTCTCCCGATCGCGGCCCTGATCGTGCTCATCATGCTCGGTGCCAGCTTCATCCCTGCTCTCGGGAACGTCGCCCTGCTCGCGTTCTACTCGCTCTACATCATCGTCTTCATCGCCCTGGCCGACGCGATCATCCTCGCCGTCCGCCTGCGTCGGAAGGTCCGCGCCAAGTACGGTCAGGAGCGAGTGGGCCGCGGCGTGATCCTCTACGTGATCATGCGTGCCTTCCAACTGCGCCGCACGCGCCTTCCGAAGCCGCAGATCAAGCGGGGCGAGTTCCCGTCCTGAGGCCGCACCCGCGGTTGGCACGCTCGGGAAGCATAGGATCGAGCCATGCACTTCCGACACCTCGGCCGTTCCGGCCTGAAGATCAGCGAGATCACCTACGGCAACTGGATCACGCACGGCTCGCAGGTGGAGAACGACACCGCCACTGCCTGCGTGCGAGCGGCACTCGACGCCGGGATCACCTCCTTCGACACCGCCGACGTCTACGCCAACACCAAGGCGGAGGAGGTTCTGGGCGCGGCACTCGCGCACGAACGCCGCGAGAGCCTGGAGATCTTCACCAAGGTCTACTTCCCCACCGGTCCCATGGGCCCGAACGACACCGGCCTGTCCCGCAAGCACATCATGGAGTCGATCAACGGCTCATTGCGGCGCCTGGGTACTGACTACGTCGACCTGTACCAAGCGCACCGGTACGACTACGCCACGCCGCTGGAAGAGACGATGCAGGCATTCGCCGACGTCGTCCGTGCCGGGAAGGCGCTGTATATCGGAGTCAGTGAGTGGACTGCCGACCAACTGCGCGCCGGACACGCGTTGGCGAAGGAGCTCGGGATCAGTCTGATCTCCAGTCAGCCGCAGTACTCCATGGTCTGGCGTGTGATCGAGGACGAGGTGGTCCCCACCTCGTCCGAGCTGGGCATCTCCCAGATCGTGTGGTCGCCGGTGGCACAGGGCGTCCTGACCGGCAAGTATCTGCCCGGCCAGTCAGCGCCCGACGGGTCACGCGCGGCCGACACCAAGGGCGGCGCGAAGATGATCGAGGGACTGCTCGAACGCGAGGACCTCTTGCGCCGGGTCCAGGACTTGCGCCCTGTGGCGCAGGACCTGGACCTGACCATGGCTCAGCTCGCTGTCGCCTGGGTGCTGCAGAACGACAATGTCGCCGCCGCTCTCATCGGTGCCTCCCGGCCCGAGCAGGTGGCTGAGAACGTCGCGGCCGCCGGCGTGCGGATCCCGGCGGAGCTGATGAGGCGGATCGATGAGATCCTCGCCGACAGCGTGGTCCGCGATCCGCGGCAGACGGAGAAGTCCTCGCCGAAGGAGCGCCTCTGCTGAACAGTGATGCGGGTCCACGAGCGGGCTCGCTCCTGGGCAGGTCTGTCCCGTCCATGGGTCGGACCTGCCCCCGCCCCTTCCCAGGCCGCTGCCCCGGGCCGTGCTGTGGGACCCGCCTCAGACCGGGGCCTGCCGGTTGACATGGCCCGGCCAGCCAGGGCCGGAGTAGATGAAGCTGGTGTACGCCTGCACCAGAGTCGCTCCTGCGTGCAGGTAATCAGCCACATCTGCTGGGTTGGAGATGCCCCCCACACCGATCACCACCGGTTCTGGCCCGAGTATGGCCCGCACCCGGCCGACGACTTCCAGTCCGCGGGAACGCAACGGTGGTCCGGACATCCCGCCGGCGCCGTGGTCGTGGTCGATCGTCGTGTTCACGGCGACGACCCCGGCCAGCTGCAACTCGACCGCGAGCCGGGCGACCGCGTCCACGTCCGCGTCGGCCAGGTCCGGCGCGATCTTGACCAGGACCGGAACTTCCCGCGCTGCTGCTGCGACAGCCGCGTCACGCACCGACGCGAGGATGGGACGTAGAGCCTCGGTCTGCTGCAGGTCGCGCAGCCCCGGGGTGTTCGGTGAGGACACGTTCACCACCACGTAGTCGACGTACGGCGCCAGCGCCCGCGCGCTGGTGACGTAGTCAGCGACCGCATCCCGGGCCGGCGTGACCTTCGACTTGCCGATATTGGCACCGATGACCATGCGACGACCGTGGGCGGTCCGTCGCACACGCGCCAGCCGCCGGGCCGCCGCATGGGCACCGGCGTTGTTGAAACCCATCCGGTTCACCAGTGCTCGCTCACTCACCAACCGGAACAGTCGCGGCGGCGGGTTTCCGGGCTGTGCATGCGCAGTGACGGTTCCGACTTCGACGAATGCGAACCCGAGGGCGTCGAGGCCGGCGGCCATGGTGGCGTTCTTGTCGAAGCCGGCCGCTGCCCCGAGCACACCACCGATCTCTCGCCCGAACACCTTCCGCGACGGCGCCCGACCAGGTCTGCCGATCGTGGCACGCAACGTCTCCCGCAGCGGTCCGACGGCGCCGGCGCACCGGATCAGCACACTGGCCACTCGATGAGCTGCCTCGGGCTCGATCCGGGTGAACACCTGCGAGAAGAGCACGCTGTAAGGACTGGCCACAACCTCACCCTAGTGGTCAGCCGTGAGCGATCCGCGCCGGTGAGGACCGCCACATCCAGAACAGTCCGAGAAGCGGCAGCACGGCAGGGACATACCCGTAGCCGGCCCCGAAATGGGACCAGACACTGGCATGCGGAAACAGGTCTGGGCGGATCAGGCTCAACGTCCCGACCGCCAGAACTCCGGCAAGTTCGAACGACACCGTCACCCACGCGACGCGCCGCATCCGGCGCCCATTGTGAGCCATGGCGACGGTCGCCCCGAGATACACCACGGCCGCGACTGCCGAGAGCGTGTAGGCCAGGGGCGCTTCGGCGGCGTCGCGGATCAGCTGCACGGCAGCCCGAGCAGTGGCTGAGATCGCGAAGATCCCATAGGCGAAGATCAGCACCCGCCCCGCACCGTAGGCCGGCCGGCGGGTGTCCTCGGCGCCGGTGGTCTCGGACTGCTGGCTCACCCTGTACCTCCTGTCGCCCAGATCTGATTCACCCGCAGTTGCAGGGCGATCAGAGTCAGACAGGCCGCGATGAGTACCACCGAGCTCCACCGCGACCGCTCCGCGACCGCGACGACGGCGGCCGCCGGAAGCAGCAGCGCCGTCGTGATCAGGTACCCCCACAACAACACTCCATCCACGGTATGGCCGCGCGCGATCAGCACTGCGGCGATCACCATCTGCACCACGATCGCGAACTCGATCCCGGCGCCAACGAGGAGCTGACGCAGGATCACCGCCTCGTCGCGCACGGTTCGCACCGCGGCCCACAGTCCGAGCAGCACAGCTGCACCGACAAGTACGGCGATGACGATGGACACGGGTGCAGGGTAGTCCGTCCGTGCTGGTGAGCGCCGATTCCGACCGATGGACGGACCGGTCAGCGCCCGCACCGGTCCAGGCCTCGCATACGATGCATGGCGTGACGGATCTGACACTCACCAGCAAGAACCCGGAACGACTGAGCACCGACGTCCTCGTCGTGGGCGTTGCCGACGAGGACGGCAAGCCCCGGATCGAGGGGGCGCAGGCCCTGAGCCGAACGACCCGCAGTTCGCTCGAACGGGCGATCACGCTTCTCGGCGTGACGGGCCGTGCGGGTGAGGTGACGAAGATCCCGGCGGGCGGTGAAGTGAGGGCAGATCTTCTCGTCCTCACGGGAACCGGAGCGCCGGCGCCAGACGATCAGGTCGCACGCGAGCGGCTGCGCCGGGCTGCCGGTGCAGCCCTGGCGGAGCTCGGCGGATCGACCCGGGTGAGCATCGCGCTCCCGGTCGCTGATACTGGCGACCTGCAGGCGGTCGCCGAGGGCGCGCTGCTCGGCTGCTATCGGATGGCGAACACCCGGGACGCTCAGCCCGCCGCCCTGGAGATCCAGTTCGTCGCCTCGTCCAGCGGCAAGGCCGCACGCGCCGCCCTCGACCGCGCCCGCACTGTCGCCGAGGCCGTGCACGGCACCCGGGACCTGGTCAACCTCTCCCCCAATGTCCTCTACCCGGAGTCATTCGCCGCCCGGGCGCGCGACCTTGCCAAGGGCACGAAGGTGAAGGTCAGCGTGCTCGACGAGAGGGCGCTCTCCGACGGTGGCTATGGCGGCCTGCTCGGGGTGGGCAAGGGCTCAGCCCGCGGCCCCAGACTGGTACGCCTGGAATATCGTCCGTCTCGTACGCGCCGGCATGTCGCGCTCGTGGGCAAGGGCATCACCTTCGACTCCGGAGGTCTCTCGCTCAAGCCTGCCAAAGGCATGGAGGCGATGAAGAACGACATGGCGGGTGCAGCTGCTGTCCTTCATACGGTGCTCGCCGTAGCTCGCTTGGGGCTACCCATCGCCGTCACCGGATGGTTGGCACTGGCCGAGAACATGCCCTCGGGGTCGGCACAGCGCCCCTCCGACGTGATCACGATCCGTGGCGGGAAGACTGTCGAGGTGCTCAACACCGATGCCGAAGGGCGCTTGGTCATGGCCGATGCGCTCGTCGCGGCGACCGAGGAAGGGCCCGACGCCGTCATCGACATCGCCACCCTCACCGGAGCGCAGATGGTCGCTCTCGGCAACCAGGTCAGTGCCGTGATGGGCAATGACGACGTGCGCGAGCAGGTACTGAGCGCTGCTGACCGGGCCGGCGAGCAGTTCTGGCCCATGCCGTTGCCGGAGGAACTGCGCGCCTCCATGAACACCCCGATGGCCGACATCGCGAACATGGGCGAACGCTACGGCGGCATGCTGGTCGCCGGCCTGTTCCTGCAGGAGTTCGTGGGCGAGACGCCCTGGGCGCATCTCGACATCGCCGGCCCTGCTTTCAACGACTCCTCGCCACGTCACTACGTCCCCAAGGGCGGAACGGGAGTGGGTGTGCGAACGCTCGTGGAGCTCCTCACCGCCGCCAGCGCGTGAGGAGCCCCACATCCGCGTCCGCACGCTCCGGTTGGGGCCAGGGGCCGTCAGTGCCAAGATGGACGTGCCCACCGCCCCCGGTCCCGGTGGGGCTGTCGGCGACGAGGAGGTGGACGTGACCACATCGCAGAAGCCGTGGGACGTCGTCGTCCTGGGCGCCGGCAGCGGCGGCTATGCCGCAGCGCTCCGCTCTGCCCAGCTCGGCCTCACGGTGGCACTGGTGGAGCGAGACGAATTGGGTGGTACCTGCCTGCACCGCGGGTGCATCCCGACCAAGGCGATGTTGCACGCGGCCGAGGTCGCCGATCAGGTGCGGGAGGCGGCCAGGATCGGCCTACGGCTGACGTTCGACGGGGTCGATCCGGTCGCACTGCTCGAGCACTCCGACCGGATCGTGGGCCGTCTGCACCGTGGCCTGCAGGGGCTGATCCGGGCCAGCGGGATCGAGGTGGTCCGTGGCCACGGGCGCCTGAGTGCATCGGATACGGTCCGCGTCACGGCTCCCGACGGCGTCACGAGCGACGTCATCGGCCGCCACCTCGTGCTCGCCACCGGTTCCCGTAGCCGCCTGCCCGCGGCCTTTGAACGCAGTGAGCGGATCCTCACCTCCGACGAGGCACTGCGTCGCACCGAGATCCCCCGCCGGGCCGTGGTGGTCGGTGGTGGCGTGATCGGCGTGGAGTTCGCCAGTCTGTGGCGTTCGCTCGGTGCAGAGGTGACCATCGTGGAGGCGCTGGACCGGCTTCTGCCCGGAGAGGACCCGACGATCTCGGCGGGTCTGATGCGGGCGTTGCGCAACCGGGGCATCCACCTGCGAACCGATGCGCAGGTTCGCTCTGCCGATGACTCCGGCGACGAGGTCACGGTTCGTCTGGCCGACGGTGAGGTTCTTGACGCCGACGTCGTGCTAGTGGCGGTGGGCCGCCGGCCCGTGACCGAGGATCTGGGTCTGGCCGAGGTCGGAGTCGAACTCGACGAGGGCTGGATCCGGACGGACCCGCAGCTGCACACCGGCATCGGATCCATCTACGCCGTCGGCGATCTCGTCCGGGGCCCTCAGCTCGCGCATCGCGGCTTCGGGCACGGGATCGCAGTCGCCGAACGAATCGCGGGCCAGCATCCGCTACCCCTACCGGATGAGCAGATCCCGCGGGTGACCTACAGCGACCCGGAGGTCGCATCGGTCGGCCTGACCGAGCCCGCCGCCAGGGAGCGGTTCGGCGCAGATGGCGTCGAGACTGTCGAGTATCCCCTCACCGGGAACGGGAAGAGCCAGATCCTGGGTACGTCCGGAATGGTGAAGCTGGTACGGCAGACTGGAGGACCGATCGTCGGTGTGCACCTGCTCGGAAGCCGCGTGGGGGAGCAGATCGGCGAGGCACAACTCTGGGTTGGCTGGGAGGCATACCCTCAAGACATCACCCCGTTCATTCACGCACACCCCACACAGAACGAGGCGCTGGGCGAGGCCGCACTGGCCCTGGCCGGTCAGCCGTTGCACGCTCACTCGTGAGAAGACCCTTCGAGAAGGAGACTGAAGAGGCCATGTCCCAATCCGTACAGATGCCCGCCCTCGGTGAGAGTGTCACCGAAGGCACAGTCACCCAGTGGCTGAAGTCCGTGGGTGACACGGTGGAGGTGGACGAGCCCCTGCTCGAGGTCTCCACCGATAAGGTCGACACCGAAGTTCCCTCCCCTGTCGCCGGTGTCCTTGAGAAGATCCTGGTCGATGAGGACGAGACGGTCGAGGTGGGTGCCGACCTCGCCGTGATCGGTTCCGGTGAGGGCGGCGATGGGTCCACCGGCGCCGCCGAGGAGTCATCGGCCGCGGAGGCTGCGCAGGAGCCTGCCGAGGAGCCCGCACAGAGCGCTCCGGACGAGCAGGCACCAGCACCGCAGGAATCCGCTGAGGCGAGCCCGGCCGAGGAGTCCGCACCCGAACCCCAGTCCACGCCGGCTGCAGCGTCCAGCGACGACTCCGGCGACCGGACTGCAGTCACGCTGCCCGCCCTCGGTGAGAGTGTCACCGAAGGCACGGTCACCCAGTGGCTGAAGTCCGTGGGTGACACGGTGGAGGTGGACGAACCTCTGCTCGAGGTCTCCACCGACAAGGTCGACACCGAAGTCCCTTCCCCCGTCGCGGGTACGGTGCTCGAGGTGCTGGTCTCCGAGGACGAGACCGTCGAGGTGGGTGGCACGCTCGCCTACGTGGGTTCGGGTTCCGCGCCTGCCACCTCCGCGGAGAAGGCGGAGTCCACCGAGAAGGAGGAGAAGCCGGAACCGGCAGCTCAGCCTGCATCGGAGGAGAAGCCTGCCCCCGAGAAGCCGGCAGCACCGGAATCAGCGCCGGCGCCCGCCCCGCAGCCCCAGGAGAAGCCGCAGGAGAAGCCCGCCGCCCCGGCAGCCGGCGAGTCCGGTGACTCATCCTCGACGCTTCCCTACGTCACCCCGCTGGTGCGCAAGCTGGCGGCGGACAAGGGCGTGGACCTGAGCAGCGTCTCGGGCACCGGCGTCGGCGGTCGCGTACGTAAGCAGGACGTCCTCGATGCCGCGGAGAAGGCGGCTGCTCCGGCGCCCGCCGACGCGGCGCCCGCTGCACCTTCGACGTCGTCGGCTCCGGCCGTCGAGGTCTCCCCGTTGCGGGGGACGACCGAGAAGATGTCCCGGCTGCGCAAGATCGTCGCCCAGCGCATGGTGGAGTCGCTGCAGACGTCAGCACAGCTCACCACGGTCGTCGAGGTGGACGTCACCAAGGTGGCGCGACTGCGTGCGCGCGCCAAGGAGGAGTTCGCATCCCGCGAGGGTGTGAAGCTGACCTTCCTGCCGTTCTTCACCCTCGCCGCGACCGAAGCGCTCAAGCAGTTCCCGAAGCTCAATGCGAGCATCGACGGTGACGAGGTCGTCTATCACGGCAGCGAGAACGTCGGGATCGCCGTCGACACCGAGCGGGGCCTGGTGGTGCCCGTCATCAAGGACGCCGGGGATCTGAACATCGCCGGTATCGCGCGCAAGATCTCCGACCTGGCGTCCCGCACGCGGGCCAACAAGGCCACACCGGACGAGCTGGGCGGTGGCACATTCACCATCACCAACACCGGATCTGGCGGAGCCCTGTTCGACACCCCGATCCTCCTGCAGCCGCAGGTGGGCATCCTGGGTGTGGGCACCATTGTCAAGCGTCCGGTCGTCGTGGCCGACGCCGACGGCGCCGAGGTGATCGCGATCCGCTCGATGGTGTATCTGGCGCTCTCCTACGATCACCGGCTGGTCGACGGGGCCGACGCCGCACGCTTCCTCACGGCCATGAAGACTCGCCTCGAAGAGGGCAAGTTCGAGGCGGCGCTCGGGTTGTGACCGGTGCACCTGCACCACTGCTGAACCACTGATCAGGGTGCCCGCGGTCACGGCCGCGGGTACCCTGCATCTATCTCCGCACAGGGAGGCAACGTGGCAGTCGTTCTCATGGCCGGATCCTCCGGTTTCCTTGGCTCGTCGCTGACCGAGCGGCTCCGTTCGCAGGGCCACGAGGTGCGCCGCCTGGTTCGCCGGTCGAGCCTCGCACCGGATGAGCTCAGCTGGGACCCTGCGGCCGGCCGGCTCGAGTTGTCCGCCCTTGAGGACGTCACCCACGTCGTCAATCTCGCTGGCGCCGGAGTGGGCGACAAGCGCTGGACACGAGCTCGCAAGCAAGCGATCCTCAGTTCCCGGGTAGCGTCCACGGCACTGCTCGCCTCGCGGATCGGCGCTTTCGAGGAAAGTCGCATCACGCTGGTCAACGCTTCTGCCGTCGGCTATTACGGTGATCGCGGCGACGAGGAACTCACAGAACAGGTACCGGCTGGTGACGGCTTTCTCGCCGGAGTGTGCCGCGCCTGGGAGCACGCCGCCGAACCGGCACGCGCGGCCGGCCACCGGGTGGTGCACCTTCGCACGGGAATCGTGCTCGATCCGACCGGTGGCGCACTGGCGCGGATGCTGCCGCTGATCCGCCTCGGCTTGGCCGGTCCGCTCGGCTCAGGTCGGCAGTGGTGGCCATGGATCACCCAGGAGGATGTGCTCGGCGCGACGGCGCATCTGCTGTTCAGGACGGATGTGGCCGGGCCCGTGAACATCGTCGGTCCGCAACCTCAGCGCAACCGTCACGTCATCGCCGCGCTAGCCACGGCAGCACATCGACCATCGGTACTTCCGGTGCCGACGTTTGCCCTCCGGATCGCGTTGGGCGAGTTCGCCACTGAACTCACCGCCTCGCAGCGCGTGGTTCCGCGCGCGCTGGAGGACTCCGGCTACACCTTCGCATGGCCCGAGCTCGCGCCGGCAGCCGAACACCTGATCTCAGCCGCTGATCGGGACCGCGCCTGAGCTCACCGAGATCGCTGGACGGCGGCGGGCGGGCGCCGGCGGGCGGGCGCCGGCCGGCGGCTGTTCAGGCATCCCTATCTCGCGCACGCCTGCACTGTCGCCACCCGCCAGTCGTGCTCGACCAGTCCCATCTCCACCGCAGTGCAGCGGCCCTCCACCGGCTCGATGATCGAGAGCGTGCCGTCAGGTCCGTGACGTTCGTGGGTGGTCTGCGCCAGCATCATCTGTGCTCGCGCCCCGTCCGGTCCCACGTCGAGGATCTCGATTCCAGACGCTGTGCTCGTCAGGCCGTCGATCTCCACGTCCGCCTCGTGCAGAGCAGCCAGCAGTGCCGCATCCGCCGCGGCGGCGTCGGATCCGGGCACTGTCAGGGTCGCCAACAGGTCATGGTCGCGCGCCTGTAGGGCCTCGTCCCGCAGTGCGGTCAGTTCCACCACCCGAGCTATCAGATCCTGTTCGCGGACCATCGCCGGCCGGGGACCTGTTCGAGGCAGTGGTCCGGGACCGGTGTGCAGTTCGGCCATCACCACAGCGGTCAGGAGCACGATCGCTGCCGCGATCGTCAGAACTGGCCGCCATCGCCGTCGGCGATGACGAGCGACACGCCTGCGATGGGTGGGAGCAAGCGCCGTAGCGGTACGGGCAGCGTGGTTGCGCAACGTCGCGGCCGCGAGGATCCTCGGCTCGGCCGGCTGGATCGGCGTGTCGTAACTCCGCAACCGGTCGGCCGCATCCTGTGCGACGGGTCGCTGTGCCGGATCTTCCACGAGCAGGTCGGCCAGGACGTCCAGCACCTGCGATCGTTCGCCTTCGGCAGCCGCGTGCACAGCCACGGCCGCTGCCCCGTACACATCGGCCGGAGCCCCGGGCGGCGCCCCGCCGCTGACCTCGGGCGCTCGGAACCCAGGAGTGCCGCGCTCCCGTTCCGGAAGCGCACAGACATCGACGAGAACGGGGTGGGCCCCGTCAACGGGAGCTGATCGGTCGCCGTCCGGCAGTGTGGGATGAGGCCGGTGCTGGCTGCCACACGTGGGCGCTAGCAGCACGTTCGACGGCGCGATGTCCCCGTGCACGATGCCGGCTGCGTGCAGCCCGGCCAGGGTACGCAGGAGCCGGGCTGCCAGGCTGAGACACTCCGGCGCCGTCAAGCCATCACGGGCGGTCCGCAGCGTGCCCACGGTGGGCCCGTCGACATACTCCGAGGCGAGGGCGACATCACCGTGCGGCATGTCGACGGACGCCACCGCCCGTGCCACCCCTCCCTCCGGAAGCCGGCGCAATGCCTCCCATCGCCTCCGGAGCCGGCTACGCTCTGCGGCGCAGGAGGGTTGTATCACCCGGAGCACGACCATCCGGCCGGCGGCGTCCTCGGCCTTCCAGAGCCCCTCGTGGCCACCAGCGCCCGCCAGCCCTGTCACGTCGTACCCGGGCACCTTCACGTGCTTGACCATGGGGGGCAGCACATCATGACGACGCCCGATCGTGCAGAAGTTATCCACAGGTCATATTCCGGACGGCAGCCCGCCGTGACGCAACAGCACCGACGACACGCCTACAGTGGTCTGCATGCACACCTACCGGTGGGATCTGGGAACGCGGCTCATCCCCTACCGTGAGGCGTGGCAGTACCAGCGCGATGTTCACGAGAACGTGGTCGGCGGTGGCGAGGATGAGTTGATCCTCCTCGAGCACGAGCCGGTCTACACGGCTGGGCGCCGGACCGCTTCCTGGGACCGCCCTGGCCCCGACGTCGAGGTCGTGGATGTCGATCGTGGCGGCCGGATCACCTGGCATGGACCGGGACAGCTTGTCGTCTATCCGATCGTGCGACTTGCCGCGCCGATCGATGTCGTGGCCTACGTGCGAGCCCTGGAGCAGGCGGTCATCGATTCGCTCACGCAGTGGGGGGTCCGTGGCGATCGCGTCGAGGGCCGGTCGGGTGTGTGGGTGCTGGGCGAGGACGGGGAGCAGGATCGCAAGGTCGCTGCTATCGGGGTGCGGGTCGCCCGGGGCGTGAGCATGCACGGCGTCGCACTCAACGTCTGCCCGGATCTGAGCGCGTACGGCTCGATCGTCCCGTGCGGGATCACCGATGCGGGGGTGACGTCCATCACCGAGCTGACCGGGTCGCCGTTGAGCGTCGCTGCGTGCGGGGACGTGCTCGAACCGAACCTGCGGCGCCGACTGGCGCCACTGCAGGATCGCCCCCGCGTCGGCGCGGGTGAGGGTGACGCACACGTGGCGGAGCCCAGCGAGGCCGTGCACGCATAGGCTGACCAGATCACAGGCGAGGAAGGGAGAACCGGTGGCGATCGCCCCGGAAGGACGACGAATGCTCCGCGTGGAGGCACGCAACGCCGCCGTCCCCATCGAGAAGAAGCCGTCGTGGATCAAGACCCGCGCGATCATGGGTCCCGAGTACACCGAGTTGCAGTCGCTCGTGAAACGCGAGGGCCTGCACACGGTGTGCCAGGAGGCCGGCTGCCCGAACATCTTCGAATGCTGGGAGGACCGTGAGGCGACGTTCCTCATCGGGGGTGACCAGTGCACCCGGCGCTGCGACTTCTGCCAGATCGATACCGGCAAGCCCGCCGCCTTCGACGCCGACGAACCTCGCCGCGTGGCGGCGTCGGTCCAGGCCATGGGTCTGCGCTATTCGACGGTCACCGGTGTGGCGCGCGACGATCTCGCCGACGGCGGAGCCTGGCTCTACGCCGAGACTGTCCGCCAGATCCACCAGGTCAATCCGGGTACGGGCGTCGAGCTGCTCATCCCGGACTTCAATGCCGAACCCGGGCAACTGGCCGAGGTGTTCTCCTCCCGGCCCGAGGTGCTGGCCCACAATCTGGAGACGGTGCCACGCATCTTCAAACGGATCCGCCCCGGATTCCGCTACGAACGCTCGCTGAGCGTGCTCACGGCCGCCCGCGAGGACGGCCTGGTCACCAAGTCCAATCTCATCCTCGGCATGGGTGAGACCTTGGACGAGGCTGCCGACGCCCTGCAGGACCTGCACGACGCAGGTTGCGATCTGGTGACCATCACCCAGTACCTGCGCCCGAGTCCACGGCACCACCCGGTGGACCGGTGGGTTCGCCCGGAAGAGTTCGTCCAGTTGTCCGAGGAGGCCGAACGGATCGGATTCGCCGGCGTCATGGCCGGGCCGCTGGTGCGCTCCTCGTACCGCGCCGGCCGGCTGTGGGCGCAGGCGAAGGCTCGTCGCGGCGAGCAGGTGCCGGAGGCGTTGGCTCACCTGACCGAGCCGGGCAGCGCCCGCCAGGAGGCCGCCTCCTTGCTCGACCGCTGAGGGTCCACTCCCCCGGCGACGGCGACCCTCACCACCCCAGGTCACGGCCCAGGTGGTCAGGGCATCAGGCGATAGACGCCGTCGTGGTCCGGCCGGGAGCGGGCGCTACGGCCGGTAGGCTGTCAGGCATCATGGCCAAGAACACCTCAGCGGACGCGGACGCGACAAAGAAGCCCAAGAAGAAGCGCTGGTATCACCAGATCTGGGAAGTCTTCCAGATGGTCCGGCGTGCTCAGCCCTTGATCGTGCTCTGGCTGCTGCTGGTGTTCGTCGGCGTGGTGGCCGTGGGTGTGGCCGCCGGCCTGCTCTTCGACCAGGTCCTCTACTTCTCCCTGCTGTCGGTACCGTTCGGTGCGCTGGCGGCGATGTTCATACTGGCCCGCCGTGCCGAGACCGTGGCCTACGCGCGCATCGAGGGTGAGCCAGGGGCCGTCTCGGCGGCGCTCGGCACCATCCGGCGAGGCTGGAACATTCAGGAGGAGCCGGTGGCGGTCGACCCGCGCACGCAGGACATGGTGTTCCGCGCCGTCGGACGACCCGGTGTGGTGCTGATCTCCGAGGGCCCGGCCCACCGTGTGCCGAAGTTGCTCGAAGCTGAGCGCAAGCGGGTCTCCCGGGTGATCCCGAATGTCCCGATCATCCTGGTGCAGTGCGGCAGCGGCGAGGGTCAGATCCCGCTGACCAAGATCGCGAACAAGGTGCGGCGCCAGAAGGCGACCCTGACGCGCAACGAGGTCGCTGAGGTCTCCAAGCGCCTCCGGGCGCTGCGTTCCAACGCCCTGCCCATCCCGAAGGGTGTCGACCCGCGCCGGGCGCGGCCCGATCGCAAGGGCATGCGCGGACGCTGACGCCTCGTCAGAGGCGACCCCGGTCCCAGCGGAGAACGCATCAAGATCGCAGGAGCTCCGACTGATCAGTTCCTGCTGATGATCGTTCCAGCCGCCCGGTCGTGCACTGCCCGGCCGTCCGGTCCGGTGACCACGGCCGGGATCACCAGGCACAGCAGCACCGTACGCACCAGCGCCCGCAACGGACCCGCCGGGTCTCCACTGCCTGCCCGCACCCGCAGGCCGAGGAGTCGGTGGCCGATGGAAGATCCCAGCGTTCCCACCAGGAGGAACGTCATGGCGGCGAAGACCCCGACAGTCGCCAACGGGTGGTAGTCGAAGAAGCCTGCACTGATCGCCGAGGCGATCAGCCAGTCGATCGCGAGGGCACCGACTCTCCGGCCCCAGTGGGTCTCGCGTGGTTGGTCCGCAGTGGTCACCGGGTCAGCGTACGTGGGCTGCGTCGTCCACGCGGTCGTCCAGATGCAGGACTGTCCCGCAGCACTGAGGCCGTACCCTTTAACATGGCCGACACATTGCGGTCATGGTGGAGAAACGCCCGCCGCCTACCGTGATGGCGTTGACCGGACGAGTGTCCCACCATCAAGGAGCAATGGATGTTCAGTAGTGCCGAGGAGGCCATCGCCTTCACCAAGGAGCAGGACGTCAAGTTCGTTGACGTCCGCTTTTGCGACCTGCCGGGGGTGATGCAGCACTTCAACATCCCGGTGGAAGCGTTCAACGAGGACGCTTTCAAGGACGGCCTGATGTTCGACGGCTCGTCGATCCGCGGTTTCCAGGCGATCCACGAATCCGACATGAAGCTCGTGCCGGACGTGACCAGCGCATTCATCGACCCGTTCCGCAAGCAGAAGACGTTGGTGGTGAACTTCTCCATCGTCGACCCGTTCACGGATGAGCCGTACTCGCGCGACCCCCGCAACATCGCCGCCAAGGCCGAGGCCTACCTCGCCTCGACCGGTATCGCCGACACCGTGTTCTTCGGCCCGGAGGCTGAGTTCTACGTCTTCGATGACGTGCGATTCCAGACAACGCAGCACTCGTCGTTCTACTACATCGACTCCAACGAGGCTGCCTGGAACACCGGCCGTGAGGAAGAAGGCGGCAACCTGGGGTACAAGACCCGGTACAAGGGCGGCTACTTCCCCGTCTCCCCCAACGACCAGTTCGCTGATCTGCGCGATGCGATGGTGACGCAGCTGCAAGAGGTCGGGCTCGAGGTCGAGCGGGCGCACCACGAGGTGGGCACCGCCGGTCAGCAGGAGATCAACTACAAGTTCAACACCCTGCGCTCGGCCGCCGACGATCTGATGAAGTTCAAGTACATCATCAAGAACGTGGCCTGGGAGGCCGGAAAGTCCGCCACCTTCATGCCGAAGCCGCTCTTCGGCGACAACGGTTCGGGCATGCACTCCCACCAGTCGCTGTGGAAGAACGGCGAGCCGCTGTTCTATGACGAGCGCGGCTACGGCGGACTCTCGGACCTCGCACGCTGGTACATCGGCGGTCTGCTCGCGCACGCTCCGTCGCTGCTGGCGTTCACGAACCCGTCGCTGAACTCCTTCCACCGTCTGGTGCCGGGCTTCGAGGCTCCGGTCAACCTCGTCTACTCGGCCCGGAACCGTTCTGCCTGCATCCGCATTCCGGTCACCGGAACCTCGCCGAAGGCCAAGCGCGTGGAGTTCCGCGTGCCGGATCCCTCGTCGAACCCGTACCTGGCGTTCTCCGCGATGCTGATGGCCGGGATCGACGGCATCAAGAACCGTATCGAGCCGCCGGAGCCGGTCGACAAGGACCTCTACGAGCTCCCGCCGGAGGAGCACGCACAGATCGCACAGGTGCCGGACTCCCTCACGGGCGTGCTCGACGCTCTCGAGGCCGATCACGACTACCTCACCGAGGGTGACGTGTTCACGCCGGACCTCATCGAGACGTGGATCGACTACAAGCGCACCAACGAGGTCGACGCGGTGCGTCTGCGGCCGCACCCGCACGAGTTCGAGTTGTACTACGACCTGTGATCTGAGGGTTCGCACCCTCTGTCAGTAATGGTCGAGAACGGCCCCTGGCCTGGGAGAACGTCTTTCGACGTCCTCCAGCGTCAGGGGCCGTTTCTCGTTGCTCTGCCTCAGTGCTCCCCCGCCCAGGTCGATCGCACCGTCGCCGTTGCGATCCGGCACCAGTTGTGTCCGGGCACAAGGTGCAGGCTCAGTCGACGAGTGCACCCGCCGACAGGTTGGCGACAGTTCCGGTCATCGCACCAGCGCGGTCGGAGGCCAGGAATGCTGCGGTCTCGGCGACCTCGGCGAGGGTGGGCAGCCGTTGCAAGAGCGTGCTCTGCGCCAGCCCGACCTCGAGGAACTCCTGGACCGAGGACAGCCCGGCCGCTGCTGCGGATTGCTTGAACAGGTCCGTGGTGTAGGAGCCCGCTGCCGGCGCATCGACGACGGCGTGGGGACGGATGGTGACGACCCTGATGTTGCTGGATGCCAACTCCGCGGCCAGGAGCCGCGAGAAGGCCTCCTTGCCCGCCGCGCTGACGCCGTGCCCCAGGATGCCGCCCACGGCCAACTTGGCGCCGGGCTCGGACAGGTTCAGGATCACACCGGGACGCTCGTGCCCCATATGGCGGGACACCGCCTTGCTGGTGAGGAACAGCGTCCGCAGGAAGGCATTGACCGGCCGCATGAACTCCTCCAGCGAGAGGTCCGCCAGCATCGTTCCCTGGTCGTGGATCACGCTCACCGCGTTGAGAGCGATGTCGATGCCGCCGGCCGCCCTCGCGACAGCATCGGCGTGCTCGTTGATGGCTTCCTCATCGAATGCATCGAGTTGCGCGGTCTCGACGGTTGCGCCAGTGGCGGCGATGTCACGGGCCACGGCGTCGAGCTTCGGCTGCGTTCGACCGGCGAGGAAGACTCTTGCGCCTTCCCGGGCGAATGTCCGTGCGATGGTGCCGCCGATGGCGCCCCCACCACCGTAGATCACAGCGTTCTTGTTCGCGAGCAGCTTCCCGTTCATGCATGTCCTCCGGTAGGTGAGTGGTGTTTCGAGTGGGTGCGGTCGACCGCACGTCCGCATGTCGACGCATGTCGACCGATGTCGACATGCGGCTGAGGAGACTTGCCGGATCCCCTCCGGCAACTGGTGGTCAGCCCTCCTGCTGCCGCTGGATCTGTTCCGCGAGGCGCTTGATCCGGTTGAGCCGGGAATCCCAGGTCTCGCCGACGGCGTTCAGTTGCCGCACCGCACGGGCGAACTGCCCCGCGTCGAGCTCGTACCGGCGCTCACGCCCCATCGAGGTCGCTTGCACGAGGCCGGCACGATCCAGGACGCCCAGGTGCTTGGCAACCGCTTGGCGCGAGATCGGGAGACGGTCACTGAGGCTGGTCGGCGTACCGACTCCGTCCACGAGCAACAGATCAAGCAGCCGACGACGGGTCGGGTCGCCGATCGCCGACCAGAGCTCGTCGTCCACGATCGCGGTCACCGCGGCACCACCGACGGTGCGTAGTTCCGCAGTCTGGGCAGGAACAAGTCCCAGCCGCGCTCGTGATCGTGGAACGCCTCCTCGAGCACCGCGGCTTCCCAGCCCTTCTCCCGCCAGCCGGTCTCGGTCAGCCGCAGGATCGTGCCGTCACCGGACGGTTCGAGTTCGATCGTGACCAGGAGTGAGTTGTCCGCGTCAGGATCCTGACCATCGGGAGCGACCCATCGGAACGCGAACCTCCGGGGCGGATCGACATCGACCACCTTGATCGGGGCCACCTTGTCGCGGTCACCCCAGACCAGTTCGCCCATCTCACCGGGCACCGGGTCGAACGATGCGTCGTCGGGCCACCACATCTTGATGTGCTCGGGACGACTCACCACATCGAACACGATCTCCGGTGCCGCCTCGATGCGGATCTCACGCTCCAACGTTCCGAATTCCACGACAACCTCCACTAAGCAACCTTTGGTTGCGCATAACTGTAGAAGGCATCGCGACGGTGCGCAACCCTTTGTTGCGCGAAGACGGTTCCCTCGATCGCCTGGCGCCGCACTACCGGGCCCGCAACTCCGGTGGGAGGCGTCCTGCGTTTCAACTGTGGTCAGACTCCCCCGGATCTTTGTGGGTCCGGGGACTCGCACGTCCTGCGGTCTGCGGGGTCCTGTCCTCCTGGGTAGCGGCGTGAAGCTCCGGTGTGTTCAGCGCCGGGACTGACGCCGCCGGGTCGGGTCGGCCGAGAACCGTGGTCTCTGACGTTCCTGAGCCTGCTCAGGAGTCCGTTCGCTAGGGCGACGGCGATGACGACGATGACCGCTCCAAGGAGTTGGAGCGGCGTCGGATGCTCGGCGAGGGTGATGGCGGAGAGGCCGAGCGCGAGCACCGGCTGGATCAGGAGCAGTGCTGCGGTCGTGACAGGTTCGAGTCGAATGCTGCCGTGGTGGATCAGCAGCCATGCGACGACCTGCCCGAGCACCGCGAGGACGACCAGCAGCACCCAGGAGCGAGCACTGATGCCCGCCAGACGGAGTCCGCCGGAGACGAGAGCGATGATCATAGTTGTCCCGGCGGCTGAGGCGGTCGCCCATGCCAGCGGCTGGATCATGCGCCCCGGTTCCCGCTTGGTGGCGCGACGAGTGAGGAACAGGTAGATCCCGTATCCGAGCCCGGCCAGTAGCCCCAGGAGCGTGCCGGTGACGGCTTGTCCGCGTGGAGTGGCGGTGCCCCAAAGGCCACCGACCAAGCTGATCCCGAGCAGCATCAACGGCAGCGCCCAGAGGAATCGCACCGTGACTCGTTCCCGGTCGACGACGAGCGCGAGCAATGGCAGCACGATCACCTGCACGTTGATCAGCACGGTGCTGATGCCCGCGCCGACCTCATAGATCGCCGCGGTCCAGGCCGCGTAATCGACCCCCAGCGCGACCCCGGCCGCGATTGCCCCGCCGACACCACGCCACGACAATCGGCCACGCCGAGCGCGCTCGCCCAGCGCCAGGGGCACGAGCACGACGACGGCGATCGCGCAGCGCAGCATCGCGGTGGTCGCAGCATCCACGCCCGCGAGTTTCACCAGGATCGCCGACACCGACAGGCACAGAGCTCCGGCGAGCACCGACGACGATGCGAGCAGCCGAGAGCGAGCATGATCGGAACAGGCGGGTTCACGGGTCTCCATGACTGGACGGTATGCACCCGATACCAATTAGCACTACTTCTCTTATCTACTTGATAGTGATAAGCCTGGCGTATGAATATGGACTGGAATCGACTACGCGTCCTGGATGCGGTCGCCCGTACCGGTTCGGTGACGCGAGCAGCAGAGCTGTTGCATATGACCGGCCCGGCAGTGTCGCAGCAGCTGCGCCGGATCGACGCCGAAGCGGGCATCCGCGTGGTCGCTCCCGACGGGCGTGGTGTCCGGCTCACGCGTGAGGGGCGGGTCCTGGCCGGCTACGCCGCGCAGGTCGCAGCGCTGATGGTGCGGGCCGAGAACGATCTGCATCAGGGCGATGAACTGGTCGGCCGCATCTGCATTGGCGCGCTCGCCTCCATCCTCCGCACCTCCCTCGCGGAGGAGCTGGCCGAGTTCGAACGCCTCCACCCTCGTGTGGAGCTGCGCGTCGAAGATGGCGAGACGGCGTGGCATCTCGACCGACTGGCCGATGGCCACCTGGATCTGGTGCTCGCCGAATCCTGGAGCCCGTCGCCGGTGAGACTTCCCGCCGGAGTCTCTGCCCGGCCACTGGCCAGAGAGTCCGCGTGGATCGCCCTGCCCGAGCACCATCGGTTGCATGAGAGAACGCAGCTCGACCTCACCGATCTGGCGACAGAGATCTGGTGCACGTGCGCCCGTGGCTCCGACGAACACCGATCACTCACGCAGATCGCCCGGATGAGCGGTATCGAGCTCGACATCCGGCATTTCGTCGCCGACCACCATACTCAGCTAGCGCTCGTCCGAGCGGGCCTCGCCGTCGCCTGCGTTCCCACTGCGACGCCGCAGCCCGAAGCCCCAGGCGTCGTCTACCGCAGACTGGACCCAGAGATGCATCGCGACATCCTGCTGCTGACCAGCGACCGAACCCCGCCGCGCCCCGTCGAAGCGCTCATCGCACAACTCACCGCCACCGTGCCTCGCGAATAGACTGGAACTGCGCGAATAAGGCCTGAGCCACGAGTGCGGCTGCCCTCTCGGCTCAGGCCACGGTGTCAGGTCAGCGTGACAGTGAAGCTCTTGCCGTAGGCGTGATGCGTCTCGGCGGTGACCATGGTCCCGCCTGGTACGCGACTGACCGTGACGCCGTCATCGGCCGACTCCAGAGTCAGCGGACGGCCGCGGACAGTCACGGAGACCGTCTCGCGGTGCATCGTCGGGTCGGAGACGGAGAGCTCGACAACCCCGTCGCGCCGTCGCGCGATGACAGATGCGGGGCCGTCGATCGACAGTCGCTCTGCCTGCTGGGTGCCGTCGGCGAACACGTTCGCGGCCACTACCCCGAGGCCGGTGTGCTTGACGGCTTGCACGCGCGGATTGTTGCGGATCACGGAGAGCTCGCCTGGGTATGCAGCCATCGTGTCGTCGTCGGCGTTCGGTACCAGGGCATAGGCAAGCGATGCGGGTCCGGCACCGGCAGGGTGTTCCACGCTGAGGCCGAATACCTGCTTGGTCACCTGGGTGTTGGGGTTGGAGAGCCGGATGGCCCGCCTACTGCGCGTGACTCGGTCGAGCGTTACGTCCACGTCCTGATCGTCCAGCAGGACGTACCCGACGGCGGCACCGCGGGTCGCGTTGAGATAGCGCACCCAGGCGAGGGGTGCTTCTCCCGTGCCCGACCATGCGGTGCCGTCGCGCTGCGCGCCGGTGATCTGGACATCGTCGCCGCTTCCGGCGATCCGGGAGTCGAGTGTGGTCACAGCGTCGCGCCCGGAGAGGCCGTCGATCCCTGCCGCGAGTGCGATGATCTCGTCGTCGAACATGAACCAGGACTTGGTGGCGCTCGCGTTCTGGTAGACGACGAAGTCCTCCGGGAGGATGCCCTCCTGTTTGTCCCGGTAGCCGACGTCGTCGGAGAGCACCATACCGACCGCGCCGAGCGTGCCCAGCGTGGCGCCGCCGGAATGAACGTTCGTCCCGCGTGGGAAGTAGACGTAGGTGTTCTGGGATTCCGAGGAGGAGTAGAACTCGAGCGGGTGGTCCGGGTTCTCGTACCAGCGCTCCCCGTAGAGATCGGGAATGCTGCGGCGCTCCTCCACCGGGGCGGTCACCCCCGCGAGGCGGTACGGCGAGACGGTCGTGTAGTAGTCGACGCCGTAACACTCCGACTGGTCCAGGCCGGCGAGATAGAGGTAATAGGCACCGTCTCCCTGGAACCAGGGCAGCAGGTTCTCCCCATTCATGTACTCGTACTTGCTGATCCGGTCCGAGTTGCGCGCCAGGGCGAAGGCGTACCCGGGGCGGCGGTGCACCGTCCGGTCCATCGCATCGAAGGCGACGTTGCGTTCGTCCGCGTTCAGGTCGGCAGCCACGATCTCGGCGTCGCCGACGATCTCCGCGAACCGCGCGATACTGACGGGGGAAGCGAATCGGCTCGCGTCGATCTTCTCGGGCGAGGCGCCGTCGAGATGCTTGACGTAGGCCTCCAGTTCGCGGGCATCACCGCTGGGTGCGTAACCGGACAGATCCACGATGGCCTCGGCGATCACCCGAACGTCGGTGTACCCGGTGGTGGTCCGGGACACCGCACGCCCCTTGACCACCTCCATCATCCACCCCTCGTAGATCAGCGGCGCGAACCCGTTCCGGACCCACCCGATGACGACCTCCACCAGGTCGGCGGTGCTGGCCTGGGACGCTCCGTCGAGGATCTTGACGGTCTGCACCACCCGGGTGAGCAGGCCCTTGCCGTAGGAGCCCGTGTACGCGACCGAGTGGTGCTGGATGAAGGATCCGTCCGCGTAGTAGCCGTCGGTCACGCCGTGCTGCAGGTTGTACGGGTCGATCGTGGCGAAGACCGTGGCCTGGTCTGCGATGGCCTTGGTGATACGCGCCTCGTCACCGATCAGCGCACCCTGGAGGATCCGATTGGTGGTGATGTCGGCGAGATTCGCGCCGGTGTGGAAACGGGAGTCGAGGTCCACGTCACCGTCGACGCCGGCGCGCAGGTAGGCATCCATCGTGGTCACGTAGGTGGCCACCAAGTCGGGCCGGTGGGCGGCGACCTCGTCGGCGAGCAGCACGAAGGCACGGGTCACATCTGTCGGGAATCCGATCTCCCAGTTGAACCAGTTGCCGTAGTAGCCGGCGTCATGATCGGCGAGGTAGTGCTCGTGCAACCAGGCGAGCCCGTCGATCACCTGGCGTTGGATGGCGACATCGTCCACCAGGCCAGAACCTGGCGTGCGAGTCGCCAAGGCGATCTCGTAGAGAGAGGTGGTGGTGCGGCGCAGGTTGGTGTCGTTCGAGCCGAGCGGCCGGCCGGCGAACAGCTCGCCGACGCCGGCGTCGGCCATGTCCGCCAGCCGGCTCCGGGCCGTGGATTCGATGGCCGCCACTCTGGGTGACACCTCGGGGCGCGTGTTCGAGGAGGCGGTGCCGGCCAGCATCGCGACTGTGTTGGCAAGCAGGCGGTCGCGGTTGGCGGGCGTCTCGGCGTGTGCGAGCAGCGGGGCGCCGACGGTCAGCAGACCTGCGGCGGGAATCATGGACAGGACGTGACGGCGGGTGAGCTGCATCGGTGCGGATCCCTGAGTAGGTCGAGCGGCGCGGTGGGCCCTTCGCATTCAATCAGGTCCGGTCCGAAAACCCAAGGGCGGATTGCTCACCCGTAGAACACGCGCTCCATCACCGTCCGCGCACGACGTGCGGCGCGCAGCCAGTCCTGCTCCAGGTCGACCGCGTGTCCCGGCTCGTAGCCGAGTAGCCGGGAGACCGACGACAGCGCTTGACGCTCCTCGGGCAGCACATCCACCCGCTGGCCGCGGGTGCGGCCGGTGGCGAGCACGATCGCGTTGCGCAACCGTGTCGCCAACTCCCAGGCCTCGATGAGGCGGTCCGCATCCGCTCCCGCGAGCAGGCCCGCATCCCGTGCGGCGAGCAAGGTCTCGCGCGTGCCGGTCACGCGTAGATCCTGGTGCTGACCAGCGTGCTGCAGCTGCAGCAGCTGAGCGGTCCACTCCACGTCCGAGAGCCCCCCGCGGCCGAGCTTGAGGTGGTGGGTGGCCGGCACGCCACGCGGGAGCCGCTCGGACTCCACTCGTGCCTTGATACGCCGGAGCTCGCGCAGTTCGGCGGCCTCGACACCGCGGTCGGGGTACCGGTGGGGGTCGATGAGCGCGGTGAACCGCTCGGCGAGCCCCTCGTCGCCGCAGGCGGGCCGGGCCCGCAGCAACGCCTGCCGCTCCCAGCCCAGCGCCCAGCGTTGGTAGTACTCGGCGTAGGAGTCGAGGGTGCGCACCATCGGGCCCTGTTTGCCCTCCGGGCGCAGGGCCGCGTCCACCTGCAACTGCGGCTCACTGCTCATGGTGCCCAGCAGCGAGGCGATGGATCCCGCCACCTCGAGGGCCCACTCGTTCGCGAGCTGCGGATCGGCGCCGGGATCAGGATCGTGGACGAACATGACGTCAGCGTCGCTGGCGTAACCGATCTCCTCGCCGCCCAGACGTCCCATCGCCACCACCAGGAACGCCGACGGCGCCGCCTGGAGGCCGCGTGCGGTATTCGCCTCGGACATCGCTACGCGCAGCGCGCCGTGCAGGGCCATGTCGGCAGCAGGGGCGATGACCTCACGGCAGGTGGTCACCGGGACGCTCTCCAGGACGTCCCGGATGGCGCCACGGGTCAGCTCGCGGCGCCGCAGGTACCGGATCGCCGCCGCCGCCGACTTCGGATCGTGCCGGCGGACGAGCATCGCATCCATGTGCGTGGCGAGCACCCCGGGCGATCGAGGCGTCAGGTCCTCGTCCTCGTCGAGCCATGCGATCGCGTCGGTGAGTTGCGCGAGATTATCGGCCACGTAGGTCGACGCCGAGAGCAGATGCGCCAACCGGTCGGCTGCGGCACCGGAGTCACGCAGCAGCTTCAGGTACCAGTAGGTGCTCCCGAGGGTGTCGGAGAGCTTGCGGAACGCGAGCAGGGCACCGTCGGGGTCGCTGCCCTCGGCGAACCAGCCGAGCATCACCGGAAGCAGCTGGCGCTGGATGGCTGCTCGCCGGGACACACCCTCGGTGAGCGCTTTGATGTGCCGGGTGGCGCCGTCGGGGTCGCGGTAGCCGATCGCGCGCAGGCGGGCGCTCGCCGCGTCTGCGGTGAGGGAGACGTCGTCGGCGGACAGTCGCGCGGTGGCCGGAAGGAGGGGCCGATAGAACAGTTCCTCGTGCAGCCGGCGCACGTTCCGCCTGGTTGCCCGCCAGCGACTCTCCAGTCCGTCGTTGCCGTCCACCGGAATCCGGGCCGCACGCGCCAGCCGCCGTAGCTCGTCGCTACTGCTGGGCATCAAATGGGTGCGGCGCAGCCTGCCCAGCTGCACCCGGTGCTCGAGCACCCGCAGGAACCGGTAGCAGCTCGCCAACTCGGCAGCGTGGTCCCGGCCGACGTATCCGGCTGCCGAGAGTGCCGCCAGGGCTTCGAGCGTGTTCGCCGACCGGATCGTCTCGTCAACACGGCCGTGGACGAGCTGCAGGAGCTGAACGGTGAACTCGACGTCCCGCAACCCGCCGCGCCCGAGTTTGATCTGGCGCTCGGCCTCGGCGATAGGGACGTGTGCCTCCACTCGCCGCCGCATCGCCTGCGCGTCCTCAACGAAGTTGTCCCGCGCGACGGCGTCCCACACCAAGGGCCTGGTCGCCGCCAGGTAGGCGGCGCTCAGGCTGGCGTCCCCGGCGACATGCCTGGCTTTGAGGAGTGCTTGGAACTCCCAGGTCTTGGCCCAGCGCTCGTAGTAGGTCAGGTGCGATTCGAGGGTACGCACCAGCGGCCCGTTCTTACCCTCTGGCCGCAACGCGGCGTCGACCTCCCACAGGGCGGGTTCCCGGGAGGGCATCGAGCACATCCGTGCCATCGCGGCAGCGAGCTTCGAACCGCTGCGCAGGGCATCGCTCTCGTCTGCTCCCTCAGCAGGTTCGGCGACGTAGATGACATCCACATCGGAGATGTAGTTGAGTTCCTTCCCGCCGGTCTTGCCCATCCCCAGCACGGCGAGACGCACCTCGCGCGCATGATCGGCCATCTCCGCCCGTCCCAGCGCCAGCGCGGCCTCAAGTGCTGCGGAGGCCAGGTGCGCCAGCGTGGCCGAGACGGCGGGCAGCAGGGTCTCCGGATCGTCGGCGGTGAGATCCTCCGTTGCCACCGCGAGCAGGATCCGGCGATATGTCCGCCGCATCTCGTCGAGGGCGCCCTCGGAAGCGCTGACGCTCGCCACGGGAACATCGGCCGCGGGGTCGGCCGAAACCGCCTCCAGCATCAGGCGCCGCACCTGCTCGCCGGCCGCACCGACACCGATATCGCGGTAGCGGGCGGAGGCGACGATCGCGACGTCCTCGGGGTGGGAGACCAGCCAGTCCCCCAGCGCCTGAGATGCCCCGAGTACGGCGATCACCCGCTCCCGCTCGGGGCCGTCGGCAGCGAAGATCCGTCGCAGGAACGCTCCGTCGACTCCGTCGGCCTCCCCGAGCCGCACCAACGCCAGGAGTCCACGGTCCGGGTCGGCTGCACGGCCGAGCGCACCGGTCAACGCCGCCTGGCCCGCGACATCGCATTCGTCGTACACCTGGGCAAGGAAGGATGAACGAAACAACTCGGCGTCCCGGTCGGCCTCGTCGAAACCGGCGCGCGCGAGCAGCCCGGTCAGCGACACCGCCCGGCTCATCGTGACTGCCCTTCCGATCGTGGTGAAACCTGCTGCGTGGCGATCACGAGCCTCAGATCAGGCCGATGCGGGCCAACTCGTACGGGGTCACCTGCGCACGGTAGTCGGTCCATTCCTGGCGCTTGTTCGCGAGGAAGTGGGTGAAGACCTGCTCCCCGAGCGTCTCGGCCACCAGCTCCGATCGCTCCATCACGGCCACCGCCTCGTTCAGGCTGCCCGGCAAGGGGTCGATCCCCAGGGCACGGCGCTCGGTGTCTGAGAGCTCCCACACGTTGTCCTCGGCCTCCTCGGGCATCTGGTACCCCTCCTGCACACCTTTCAGTCCCGCCCGGAGCATGACGGCGAATGCCAGGTACGGGTTGGCGGCGGCGTCGAGACCGCGGTACTCCACCCGTGCAGACTGTCCCTTGTTCGGCTTGTACATCGGCACCCGCACCAGCGCGGACCGGTTGTTGTGGCCCCAGCAGCGGTAACTCGGTGCTTCCTGGCCGCCCCAGAGGCGCTTGTAGGAGTTGACGAACTGGTTCGTCACCGCGGTGATCTCGGCGGCGTGGTGGAGCAGCCCAGCGATGAAGGCACGGCCCGTGGTGGACAGTTGATACTCGCCCCCCGGTTCGTAGAACGCATTCGTGTCGCCTTCGAACAGCGACAGGTGGGTGTGCATACCCGAACCGGGCTGCCCTGCGAGCGGCTTGGGCATGAAGGAGGCCGTGAAGCCCTGCTCGATGGAGACCTCCTTGACCACGGAGCGGAAGGTCATGATGTTGTCTGCTGTGCTGAGGGCGTCGGCATAGCGCAGGTCGATCTCGTTCTGGCCGGGGCCGGTCTCGTGGTGGGAGAACTCGACCGAGATTCCCATCGACTCCAGCAGCGTGATCGCGGCGCGGCGGAAGTCGTGCCCTTGCCCCCGTGCGACGTGGTCGAAGTAGCCAGCGTTGTCGATGGGGATGAGCGGATCGGTCTCGTTCTCCAGTGCCTTGAAGAGGTAGAACTCGATCTCGGGGTGGGTGTAGAAGGTGAAACCGGCATCCGCGGCCTCGGCCAGCGCACGCTTGAGCACGTTGCGGGGGTCGGCCGGGGAGGATTCGCCGTCGGGGGTGAGGATGTCGCAGAACATCCGTGCCGTCCCGTGCTTGCCGCCACGCCAGGGCAGGATCTGGAACGTGCTCGGGTCTGGCCGAAGGATCAGGTCCGACTCCGAGACCCGGGACAGTCCCTCGATGGAGGATCCATCGAAACCGATCCCTTCGATGAACGCCCCCTCGAGCTCGGCCGGGGCGATCGCCACCGACTTGAGTACACCGAGCACATCAGTGAACCAGAGCCGGATGAACCGGACGTCCCGCTCCTCGATGGCCCGGAGCACGTACTCCTGCTGCTTGTCCATGCGACTGCTCCCGATCGTCTGGCTTTCGGACCGCCCCGACGCCGTCGCGTCCAGGTAGGCCCATCATGTCAGGTTCGTGCGATCGATCCGACCGGTGGCACCGCCCGCCTCATCCGGGCCGGCCGTCTCGACGGCGGTGCCTGGTCATGGCTCACGGCCGTCCTCGGTCTGGGGGACGTGCTCGAGCTCAGCAAGCCAGGCGACGGCATTGCCGTCGGAGGGCGCCCGCCATTCCCCACGCGGCGACAGGGCTCCCCCGGCCATCACCTTCGGGCCGTTCGGCACGGCACTACGTTTGAACTGACTGAAACCGAAGAACCGCCGGACGAACACCGCGAGCCACCGCCGGATTTCGGTGAGCCCGTAGCCGTACCTTTCCTCGGCGGGGAAGCCCGGAGGCCACGACCCTGTGCTGGGGTCGGACCATGCGTGGTGCGCAAGGAACGCGATCTTGCGAGGGCCGAATCCGTGCCTGAGGACGTAGTAGAGGCTGAAATCGTGCAAAGCGTAGGGCCCGATGGTGTCCTCGGTACTCTGCACGTCGCCGTCTTCACCGGTGGGCACCAGTTCGGGGGTGATGCGCGTGTCGAGTACCGACTGCAGCACCTGCGCGGTGGCGGCGGGGAACTCCTCGGAGGCGATCACCCAGCGGATGAGGTGCTGGATCAAAGTCTTCGGCACGCCGATGTTCACTGCGTAGTGGGACATCTGGTCGCCGACCCCGTAGGTGCACCATCCGAGTGCCATCTCCGAGAGATCGCCGGTACCGACGACGATTCCACCCTCGGCATTGGCGATCCGGAACAGGTAGTCGGTGCGCAGGCCGGCCTGGACGTTCTCGAAAGTGACGTCGTAGACCGGCTCTCCGCCGGCGAACGGGTGACCGATCTTCTCCAGCATCTCGCGGGCTGCCGGGCGGATATCGATCTCGGCGAACGTCACGCCGAGCGCCTCCCCCAGCGCCCATGCGTTGGAGCGCGTGTGGTCACTGGTAGCGAAGCCGGGCAATGTGTACCCGAGGATGTCCCTGCGCGGACGTCCGAGCCGGTCCATGGCTTGTGCGGCGACGAGGAGAGCGTGGGTGGAATCCAGCCCTCCGGACACCCCGATCACGAGCTTTGGGCTACCGATCGAGCGCATGCGTTGCTCGAGCGCAGCGACCTGGATGTTGAACGCCTCGTAGCAGTCCTGTGCGAGCCGGTCTGCATCGTCGGGGACGAAGGGGAACCGGTCGACAGATCGCCGTAGCCCGATGTCCCCCTCAGGTGGGTTGAGCCGGAACCGAACCGTACGCAGCGCCCCGGTGCGTTCGGCGTGGGTGCGCCGGTTGTCATCGAAGGACCCCTGGCGCAGTCGTTCCTGCCGGAGCAGGTCCAGATCGATATCCGCGACAGCGCGCTGCGCCGTCTCACTGAACCGAGGAGACTTGGTGAGCAGACGTCCGGCCTCATAGATCATGGTCTGCCCGTCCCAGGCGAGGTCGTTGCTGGACTCTCCGCGCCCTGCCGCGGCGTACAGGTAGGCAGCCAGGTATCGCGCCGAGGCGGACTGGGTCATCAGGTGCCGGTCGGCGGCACGTCCCACGGTGATCGGGCTGCCGGAGAGGTTCGCGAGCACTGTCGCACCGGCCAGCGCGGCCTCGGCACTCGGCGGCACGGGCACCCACACGTCCTCGCAGACCTCCACGTGCAACACCAGCCCCGGCAGATCCTCCGCCTCGAACAGCAGGTCGGGTCCGAACGGCACCCGATGGCCATCCACCAGGCACTCCTGCCCGCGTTGATCGTCCCCTGGGGCGAAGTGCCGTCGTTCGTAGAACTCCCGGTAGTTCGGCAGCAGCGACTTCGGGGCCACCCCGAGCACCCGGCCACGGTGAATCACCACGGCAGCGTTGTACAGCCGGTTACGGTGACGGACCGGAGCACCCACGACGAGGACCGGCAGCAGTCCGGCGCTGGCCGTCACCAACCTGCCCAGCGCCGCGTCGGTCGCATGAAGCACGGGGTCAGCCAGGAAGAGGTCCTCGATGCTGTACCCAGTGAGGCAGAGTTCGGGAAAGACCGCGACCGCCACACCGTCCTCATGGCAGGCCTGCGCCTGCGTCAGGATCGCATCCACATTGCGGTGAGGATCGCCGAGGGTGACCTCGATCGTGCACGTGGCCACGCGAGCGAAGCCGTGACCGTAGGACGAGCCGAACGACGGGGCGAGGGTGCCAGCACTCATGAGGTCAGTCTGTCAGGCCCGGGCGTTCCCATCCGGCCGATACGCTGGGACCATGGATGAGTCCACTGGTGCCCCGCTCCCATCAGCGCTTCCCGCGGTGGGAGAGGACAAACGAGTACGGATCCACCACCTGGCCGCGGCGAAGGCCGCGGGCGAGCGGCTCACCATGCTCACCGCCTACGACGCCCCGACGGCGCGGATCTTCGACGCCGCCGGTATCGACATGCTGCTGGTGGGCGACTCCATCGGCGACAACATGCTCGCCCTGGACAGCACGATCCCGGTGACGGTGGACGAGCTCGTCCCGGCCGTCCGAGCCGTGGCCCGGTCCACCCGTCGTGCCATGGTGGTGGCCGATCTGCCGTTCGGCTCCTACGAGGCCGGCCCCCAGCAGGCCCTCGCCAGTGCGGTGCGCATGCTGAAGGAAGCCGGAGCGCACGCAGTGAAGTTCGAGGGCGGGGTGCGGGTGGCCGAGCATGTCCGCCTGCTCGCCGGCGCCGGGATTCCCGTGGTCGGGCACATCGGCTTCACCCCGCAGTCGGAGAACATGCTGGGTGGCAAGCGCGTGCAGGGGCGCGGCGACGACGGTGCCGAACGGCTCTGCGAGGACGCAGTCGCACTGCAGGATGCCGGGGCCGTGGCAGTGGTGCTGGAGATGGTTCCGGCACCGGTGGCAGCACGCGTCTCCGAGATCCTGCATATCCCGACGATTGGCATCGGCGCGGGCCCTCACTGCGACGGGCAGGTGCTCGTCTGGCTCGATATGGCCGGGATGGGCGACTGGTCCCCACGGTTCGCCAAGCAGTTCGCTCAGCTGGGTGCGGCGTTGCAGCAGGCGGCCTCGGACTACGCCTCAGAGGTGCGTTCCGGATCCTTCCCGGCGCCGCAGCACTCCTACGACGCCTAGGCCGGTCAGTCCCGGGCGTCCAGCCAGGTAGTCACGCCGTCGACGAGAGCCTCGGCGTAGGCCTGCCGGCCCTCCTCGCTCTCCATCCGAGCGGCGTCCTCGGCGTTGCGCATCTCCCCGAGCTCGAGCAGGACCGCAGGTCGCCGGGCGAAGTTCAAGGTGGCGAGATCATCGCGCTCGACCACGCTATCTGCGTCGCCCTCGCTCGGGGTGAATCCGCCATCCACGAGAGCTTGCACCATGGTGTCCGCAAGCGTTCGGCTGGGCTCGGCCTGGGATTCCGACAGCGGCGGGGCGGCCACCACGGCGTAGAAGCCGGCGTCGTCGGGGTCGGTCGAGGAGTTGGCGTGCAGCGAGAGCAGCAGTTCGACGTCGTTGTCCTCTGCGAAGGTCCCGCGCCGGTCCACGCACGGTCCGACGCCCTCGTCATCGCTGCGGGTGAGGAGCACGATTGCACCCTGGCGGCGAAGTTCATCGGCCATCACGGTGGCGACGTCCAACGTGAACTCGTGTTCGCTGTAGCCCGAGGTCGTTGTGTTGCCGACGGTGTCGCACGCGCTGCGTCCGCCGCGCCCGTCCGGCACCCGCTGCGCCAGATCGGAGCGGTCCTCGGGCCGAGCGTCGCTGTGGCCGGGATCGATGGCGATGCGGACGCCAACGAGCGGGCGCTCGCCCAGTCCGCCTCCGACGGGCTTACCAGCCGAGGAGTCTGAGTGATCGGCCACGGCGGCTGGTGCGATGGCGAAAGTGCCGGCCATGGCCAGCACACAAGCTCCGGCGACTCGGCGTATCGAGTGCGGCACTGCTTCTCCGTTCGCTCTCCGGTATCGACCCATCATGTCAGGCTGTGGTGACCGACCGCCAGGTCAGTCGTCGTCGGGGTCGTCCTCCCACTTGCGTTCGGCCTCTTCCCAGGCCTCGTTCCGGGCGCGTACCCGTTCAAGAGCCTGGGCGGCTTCCGCAGCAGTCGCATACGGACCGATCCGACTGGTCCAGTCGCTCACCTTCCCGTGCTCGACCTCACCTGTTTCAACATTGTAGTAGTAGGCCTCGTCCGATTCACCACGTGCTCCACTGGGCATGTCGGGCACCTCCTTCCACGATGCGAGTCTCCCACGCCGAGTGGCGCCTGCGCCTCTACACTTCACGCGTGGACCGGAGCTGATCCGGCCGCCAGCCTGCCCAGCTCCGGACGAAAGCGCACCATGACCAAAGAATCGCACGACGCCCTGACCGAAACACCGGACGAACGGATCGGCTTCGGCATCGATATCGGCGGCTCGGGCATCAAGGGTGCACCGGTGGACCTGCAGACCGGCAAGCTGCTCGCCAAGAAGTACCGCCTCCCCACACCGGAGGAGTCCAGCCCCGAGGCAGTGGCGGAGGTCCTCACCGGGGTGGTGGAGCACTTCGACCTACCGGCGGGTGCCCATATCGGTGTGACATTCCCCGGTGTCATCAAGAACGGCGTGGCGCAGACCGCAGCGAACGTCGACAAGCGCTGGATCGGAACCGACGTGGCAGAGGTCACGCGCACGGCGACCGGTCACTCGGCGTTCGTTGTCAACGACGCCGACGCCGCCGGTTACGCCGAGGCCGTGTACGGCGCTGCAGCGGGGCAGCAGGGCAGCGTGCTCGTGCTGACGCTGGGTACCGGCATCGGCAGTGCGCTGATCCACAACGGTGAGCTCGTGCCCAACTTCGAGCTCGGGCATCTCGAGCTGGACGGCTTCGACGCGGAGAAGCGGGCGGCGTCCTCGGTCAAGGACCGCGAAGGGCTGACGTACCCGCAGTGGGCCGAACGGCTGCAGCGCTACTTCTCCCACGTGGAGTTCCTTTTCTCCCCCGACCTGATCGTCGTCGGCGGTGGCGTGTCGAAGGACCACAAGGAGTTCCTCCCGCTGCTGAGCCTGAACACGCCGATCATCCCGGCGAAGCTGCGCAACAAGGCGGGCATCGTCGGCGCGGCAGCGCTGGCCGCCGAGAACGACTGACCGGGCGAGCCCGGCGGGTAGGCTGGGGTGTGGATGAGTCGGCCAGGCGGTCGCGTCGCGGGGAAACTCGCGCCGAGGAACGTCCGGGCTCCACAGGGCAGGGTGGTGGGTAACACCCACCCGGGGTAACCCGCGGGACAGTGCCACAGAAATCAGACCGCCGTCCGGTTAGCCGGGCGGTAAGGGTGAAACGGTGGTGTAAGAGACCACCAGCGTGCCGGGTGACCGGTGCGGCTCGGTAAACCCCACCCGGAGCAAGACCAGACAGGGAGTGTTCGAGGGCGGCCCGCCCGAGCTCCCGGGTAGGTCGCTGGAGGCGTGCGGCAACGTACGTCGTAGATGGATGGCCGCCACCGAGGCAAGTCCTCGGGACAGAACCCGGCGTACCGGCCGGCTCATCCCTCACTCCGGGCGGCGAGCCTACGCGCTCAAGACCATCGCGAACGCTGAGTTGTTCGGCGAATGCTGTTCAAACGCCGAAGAACTCAGCGTTCGGGCACCGGGAAGGGTCGGTCTCACCACGCAGGCGACGTACCAGCCGACCGCTGCACACGTCATAGGCTGCCGGGCGTGCTGATCCTACTGCCGCCCTCCGAGGGCAAGACGCCCCCTGCTCGTGGACGACCGGTCGACCTCGACACGTTGACCCGACCAGATCTCAGGGATGCGCGCACCCGGGCGCTACGGGAGCTGGCGGCGCTCAGCAGCGCACCGGACGCCGTCGAGAGATTGGGGGTGGGTGCCTCCCTCGCAGCGGAGGTGGCGCGGAACGTGGACCTGACAACGGCGCCCGCCGCGCAGGCGGCCACGGTCTACACCGGTGTGCTCTACGAAGCGGCCGGGCTCGCCCACCTGACCGGCACCGCACGCCGTCGGGCGAACGCCTCGGTGCGGATCATCTCGGCGCTGTGGGGTGTGCTCTCCCCCGCCGACCGGATCCCGGCCTACCGGTTGTCGATGTCCGCGGGGCTGCCCGGGATCGGGTCACTCGCGCCGTACTGGGCGCGCGCATTGGGCGAGCACCTGACACAGACTCATCCGGGCGTGGTGATCGACTGCCGGTCGAGTGCATATGTTCCGGCGTGGCGTCCGCCGTCCGGGACTGCCTGGCTCACTGTCCGGGTGGTGGCCGAGCAGGATGGCGTGCGGACCGTGGTCTCCCATCACGCCAAGCACACCCGCGGGATGCTCACGCGTCACCTGCTCACCCGGTCCGGCACTCCCCCACGGACGGTGGCCGAGGTCCTCCGCGCCAGCGAGGAGCTGGTGGGCACGGTTCTTCAGGAAGTCTCGATTCACTCTGCGACCGGCGCGGGGCCGGACACGCTGGAACTCGTCGTGGCTCAGGTATGACGTCGGCCGTGATCCCCTATGCCGACTGCGGTCCGGTGCCTGCCCCAGGACCGGTGACGACCCGCTCGACGAGGCGGTAGAGGCCGAACAGGGCCGCGATCGCCAGCGTCACGTGTAGCAAGAACGCCAGCGCCACGCCGGTGATGATGCCGGCGCGGGCGAATCTGCCCCAGGTCAGGGCAAGGACTGAGGGCACGACGATCGCGGCGACGCCACCACCGAGCAGCTCGGCACCCAGGCTGCGCTGGCCCATCCACGGCAGAACCGACCAGAGGTCAAGCAGGTCACCGGTGGCGATGAGCCCGATCAGGGTGACGGCACCGATCAGTGCCAGGACCGCGCCACGCCAGCGCCAGCGTCGCTGCGGCATCGTCCACATCGTCGCGATGCTCACCGCCGCCCACATCAGCCAGCTGCGTACCACGGGTGTGCCCAGTTCGCGCAGCGCCACCCGGAAGATCCGGTCCGCTTCGACCCGGTCGATCGGCGGGCCCTCGTAATCTCCCTCGATGACGATCGCGTCGTGCAGGACGGCAGCGGCCGAATAGCGCCCACTGCGCGGAACCAGCCAGGTGAACATCCAGGGCACAGACGCGAAGTCGGTGCGGAACTGTTCCAGGTCGGAAGGTACGACGAACGGCTCGTCGTAGTCGTCGCTGCGGTAGCCGATGCGGCGTAGCAAGGTGAAATCACGCCCGTCGACGCTGCGGACCTCCAGCCGGAGCGGCCCCCCGTCATCAACGTCGAAGAAGTGCCCCATCCTCACTCCTCGCCGGGGAGTCCGACGCCGAGAAGCTGAGTGAAGGTGTCCGCCTGGCGGCGCAGCACGGTTGTCGAAGCCGGCAGCAGCCGGAAGCGCCACCACGCACCGGGCGGAGCGAGCAGAGCCCGGCCCACCATGGCTCGAATGCTGACGGCGTGCGCCACAACCACCACGGTGCTGCCTGCGTACTGCTGGTGCAGGTCAGAGAGCATCTCCTCGGTGCGGACACCGACCGCTGCAGTGGACTCCCCGCCCCCGGGCGCCGGGATGGTGCCGTCGGTATGCCAGAGGGCGCGCTCGCCGGGCCACCTGGCGTCGATCTCTGCGGGGCGCAGACCCTCCCAGTCTCCGAAGTCGCACTCACGGGCGCGGTCCTCGATCGTCGGCGCCAGTCCGAGCATGTCACCGACGACGGCCGCGGTCTCCTGGGTGCGGACCATCGGGGAAGTGAGCACTGCGGACGGCGTGGGCAAGTCATCGAAGAGGCTCCGGCCGATGCGGTACGTCAGACGTGCAGCGGCATGCGCCTGCCGGCGCCCGATGTCGGTGAGCGAAGGCCCTGGCACCCCTGAGCCGGAGTAGGCCCCATGCGGTGTGAGTGGTGTTTCCCCGTGGCGCACGAGAACGACGGTGACGGCGTCACTACCGGCGGCGGCACCGCTCATGAGAGCCGGACGAGGATGTAGCCGTAGTCCTCGCTGCGGATCACTTCATCCGGCCCGGCGGCCGTGATTGCGGCCCGCTCGGTGAGGCTCAGCGTCAGCTGGACGCCCACGGTCGATTCGCCCTGGATGGCAACAACGCCGAGCCCTCCGGTCTGGGACCGCACTCGGTCGTAGAGCGACATCAGTCCGGCATCGATTCCGTCGGCAGCGACCTCACGGCGCCTGGTGACGTCGGCGATCTCACTGTCGAGCCGTTCGAACTCCCGGTCGCGCTCGGCCTCGGCCTCCGCGACCTGTGCGCTGATGGCGGCGAGCTGCTCATCGATCGCGGCCGCGTCCTTCTCAGCCGCTTCGAGCCGCTCCATCACTTCCAGCTCGACCTCTTCCAGTGCACCCTGACGTCTGGCGAGGGACTCGATCTCGCTGCTGAGTGCCTGCAGATCCTTCGGCGAGCCTGCTCCGGATTCGAGCCGCTTCCGGTCGCGTGCCGCGCGGATCTCCACCTGCTCCACATCGGCCTCGGCCTTGCGCAGCTCGCGGCGTACGTCCGAGACCAGCGTGTCGGTAGCGGTCTTGGCCCGCCCGAGGTCCTCGGCGCGTCCCTCCAGTTCGGCGAGCGTGGCCAGGGTGGGGTGGGACTTGCGCTGGTGGGCGAGCTTGGCGAGTTGGGTGTCGAGCGCTTGGACGTCCAGCAGGCGTCGCTGGTCGGCGGCAGGGGCAGTGGTCACAGGGTTCCTCCGGTCTCGGCTCCGCCCAGCCTAGTGGTCCACGGGTCGCTCACGCGGGTGCTGACGATCGTCTCCACCCGGCCACCGGAATCACCGGCGAGGGCCCGGGCGGCCACGGGCAGCCACGGCCACTCGGTGGCCCAGTGCGCTGCGTCGATCAGGGCGGGTGCCCTGTCCTCCTCTCGCGCTTCCCCGGCCCGGTGGTGGCGGAGATCGGCGGTCAGGTACACATCCGCCCTAGCCGCGCGGGCCGCCTCGAGGTAGGAGTCCCCAGCGCCGCCGCACACGCCGACGGTGGTGATGGTGGCGTCGAGGTTGCCGCTGACTCGGATACCGCCCGCGGTTGCCGGCAGGCGTTCGGCCACGACTGCCGCGAGTTCGCGTAGCGTCGTCGGTTCCTCCAGATACCCCACGCGTCCCGCGCCCACGTGCGACGACGGTGCATGCGTGGCGAGAAAGGAGTACGCCGGCTCTTCGTACGGGTGAGCGTCGCGCAGTGCGGCCGTGACGGCGTCCCGCCGGCCGGGTGGCACCACCATCTCCAGACGGCGCTCGGTGACACGTTCGTGGGTGCCGACCGCGCCGATGGCCGGCTCTGCGCCGTCCTGCGGGGTGAACTCGCCGGTTCCGGTGACCGACCAGGCGCAGCCGGTGTAGTCCCCGACCGCGCCGGCACCGGCCTCCGCCAGTGCCACTCGGAGAGGTTCGGCCTCGGGCTCCGGTACGTACACCACGAGTACGTCCAGCGCCCGCCCCGGGGCCGGCACCAGCGGCCGGGTCTCCGCCAGGTCCAGCAGAGCGGCGAGAGCGTCGTTGACGCCCCCGGCGGCGATGTCGGCGTTGGTATGGGCGACATACAGGCCGATGCCCTCGGAGATGAGCCGGTGGATGACCCGCCCCTTCGGGGTGGTGGCGGCCACCGAGTTCACCGGTCGCAGGAGCAGCGGATGATGGGTGACCAGCAGGTCCGCACCGGCTGCGGCGGCCTCGGCGACGACCTCCTCGGTGGGGTCGACGGCGAACAGCACGCGCTCGACGGGCGCCTGTGGTTCCCCTACAACGAGGCCGACGGCGTCCCACGACTCCGCCGTGGCCGGCGGGTAGCGGCGCTCCAGCAGCTCGATCACGTCACTCAGGTGCAGCGGTGCGTCCATTCGTTGAACCTACCCCGAGGTGCGGACAGTCTCGCCCGATCGTGGCGAACACAGGTGGTCGATCTACGCTCGGAACACACGTGCGCTGGTGCACGTTGCCCCACTAGCGCACGATGAACGTACATTCACTCCGATGTCGCCGGTACTCTGGTCGGCTCGGCCCGATCGTGCGCACGTCACGGCAGAAGCCGATACCAGCTGCAGACAGGAAGAATGTGCACGGAAACAACACCGCCCGATTCACGAGAGCGGCTATGCTCTCGGTCACCTCGGGACTGCCGGGCACGGTGACCACCTCGGCGCACATCCAGGAGCGATTGGCCGACGTTCTGGACCGGCTCCGACTGCCCCGCAACCTCCTCGAGCGGGTGGCCGGGGTGCTGGAGCGCCGCACCTGGACCGGCGACGAGGACGTGCACTCCGGGACGATCGGCGCCGCCAACCGCGCGCTCACACAGGCGGAGGTCAAGCCCGAGGAGATCGATCTCCTGATCAACACCTCGGTCTCGCGACCGCACCTCGAGCCCTCGGTGGCGGCTCGGCTGCATCACGGACTCGGACTGCCGTCCTCCGCGCTCAACTTCGACGTGACGAACGCCTGCCTCGGCTTCGTCAATGGCATGAGCCTCGCGGCGAGCATGGTCGAAACCGGGCAGGTCCGTCACGCCCTCGTCGTCGCCGGCGAGAACGTCGACGACGTGCATGCGGCCACCATCGAGCGGCTCCTGAGTGCGAACCCGAGCCGGGACGAACTCATGCAGGAGTTCGCGACCCTCACGTTGGGCTCGGGTGCGGCCGCCACGGTCATCGGCGCGGCGGAGGACCATCCCAGGAGCCATCGGCTACTCGGCGGCGTCACGCGCGCGGCCACACAGTTCCACGACCTGTGCGTGGGAAGCGCTGACGGCATGTTCACCGACGCCGCCGGCCTGCTCAAAGGCGGCCTGGACCTCGTCGTCTCTGCCTGGCACGAGGCCGAACCGGAGTGGCGCTGGTCACAGGCCGACCGCTTCGTGACCCATCAGGTCTCCCGCGCCCACACCGATGCCATCACCGAGGCCATCGATCTGGATCCTGCCAAGGTGCCGACCACCTTCCCCACCCTCGGCAACGTCGGCCCGGCCTCGCTACCGATCACCCTGGCTGCCGAGCAGGACTCCCTCGACCCGGGCGATCGCGTCCTGCTCATGGGCGTCGGTTCCGGCCTGAACACGGCGCTCATGGAGATCGTCTGGTGACCGATGCCGGCATCCCTGCCTCACTGACCACTCTGCCCGGACTGGATCCCGCATGGAGCCGGGTGGTGCAGGTTCCCGGCGCGGCAACCGACACGGGCACCCGCAGCACACCCGCGCTGCGATCCTGGCACGTGCTCGATACCGGGCCCGTACTCGACGACGGCGGCCATGAGATCGCCGGAACCGTGCTGGCCGTGCACGGCAACCCCACCTGGTCCTATCTCTGGCGGCACCTGCTGACGGCGAGCCTCGCCCAGGCTGAAGCCGGCGGCCCGGCCTGGCGCATCATCGCAGTCGACCAGCTCGAGATGGGCTTCTCCGAGCGCACCGACGTGGTCCGCGATCTCCCGCAACGGATCGCCGACCTCGGCGCGCTCACCGACGCTCTCGACCTCGGGCCCGTCGTCACCCTTGGTCACGACTGGGGCGGCGTGATCAGCCTCGGCTGGGCGCTGGCACACCCGGACCAGCTCGCCGGCATCGCACTGCTCAACACGGCCGTCCACCAGGGCCCGGGGCCGATCCCGGCACCGCTGCGGCTGGCCGGCACCACGGGTGTCCTCACTGCGGCAACGCGCAAGACCACCGCGTTCCTGGAGACCACCCTTGCGCTCGCACACCCGCCCCTGACGGCGCCGATCCGGGCCGCCTACCGGGCGCCCTACCGCAGTGCCACTCGGCGCCGCGGGATCGCTGACTTCGTGGCCGACATTCCGGCCGGCGAGGAGCACTCCAGCACGCCGGCCCTGGCCGCGATCGCCGAGGGAGTGCGGGGTGTGCGCGTTCCCGCGCTGCTCGTGTGGGGCCCGCGTGATCCGATCTTCAGCGACCGCTATCTCGACGATCTCGCCGACCGACTGCCGCACGCCCGCGTACACCGGTTCGAGGGTGCCGGTCACCTGGTGGCCGAGGACGCCCCGTACGCCTCCGCGGTTCTCGACTGGCTGCCCACCCCCGGTGCGACGCCGACGGAGAGCGACGCCGCACCCGCTGACCACAGCAGCCACACGCCCAAAGCAGAACCAGCCTTTCGCCCCCTCGGCGCCGCTCTCGAGGAGCGCTCGAATGATCACGACATCGCCGTCGTCGACATGGCGGGAACGTCGCCGGTGCGGGTGAGCTGGCGGCTCCTGGCTCGCAACGTGGAACGCCTCGCGGCGGGCCTGCTCGGCGCCGGGGTGCAACCAGGCGATCGCATCAGCTTGCTCGTCCCTCCCGGACCGGACCTCACGGCGAGCGTGTACGCGTGCCTGCGGATCGGGGCCGTCGTGGTGGTCGCCGACGCCGGCCTGGGGGTGGCCGGGCTGTCCCGCGCCGTGCGCGGAGCGCAGGCCGACGTCGTGATCGGGCAACGTCAGGGACTCACGGCCGCGCGCACACTCGGCTGGCCCGGCCGCCGGATCTCGGTGGACACCCTTCCCGCGGCCGTGGCAGCAGCGCTGGGCGTGACCGCCTCGCTCCCCGCACTGATGCGTGACGGCGAACGCCACCTCGCCGAGGGGATGCAGCTTCCACCGCACCCCGGGCCCGAAGAAGACGCCGCCGTGCTCTTCACCTCCGGGTCCACCGGACCCGCCAAGGGTGTGCGCTACACCCACGCCCAGCTCGCGGCGGTCCGGGACGTGCTGACCGCCGAGCTCGGCCTGACGCCCGAGACCGGCCTCGTGACCGGGTTCGCACCGTTCGCGCTACTCGGCCCAGCCCTCGGGACGCGCTCGGCCACGCCGGACATGGACGTCTCAGCGCCGCGCACGCTCACCGCCCGTGCCGTGGCTGACGCCGTGGCGGCCTCCGGCGCCAGGACCGTGTTCCTCTCCCCGGCCGCAGTACTCAACGTCGCCCGGACCGCCCACGAGCTCTCGGCAGCCGATCGCGAGGCGCTGGGCGGCGTCACCCAGTTCCTCTCCACCGGCGCGCCGGTCAGTGCTGTCGTGCTGGGCTCCGTGGCCGAGCTCATGCCCGCCGCCGTGGCGCACACCCCGTACGGGATGACCGAGTGCCTCCTCGTCACCGACATCACGTTGCCGGACATCCTCCGCGTCGCCGACGCCCACGACGCCGGTGTCTGCGTGGGTAGGCCGGTGCACGCTGCCCGGGTGCGGATCAGCGCTCTCGATTCCGGTGGCACAGCGGTGGGAGCACCGGTGCGGGACCCCGGCGTGCTCGGGGAGGTCCTGGTGAGTGCACCGCACCTCAAGGACGGCTACGACCGTCTCTGGCTCACGGACCTCGCCGCCATCCGCGGCACCCCGGACGACGGCGGCCGGTGGCACCGCACGGGCGATGTCGGCCATCTCGACGACGCAGGCCGGCTGTGGATCGAGGGACGGCTCGCGCATGTCCTCACGACGACGTCCGGCCCGCTCGCCCCGGTCGGACCCGAGCAGCAGGTGGAGCGTGCCGAGGACGTGCGGCGGGCGGCGATCGTCGGCGTCGGGCCGGCAGGGATCCAGCAGGCCGTCGCGGTGGTGGAGACGAACAGTCGGGCGCGGCGCGCCGGCCTGGCCACGGCCGAGGTGACCGAGCAGGTGCGCGCTGCGTGCGCCACTCCCCTGGCCGCCGTGCTGGCGGTCCCGGAGCTGCCGACCGACGTGCGGCACAACTCGAAGATCGACCGCGGCGCCCTGGCCGCCTGGGCGGATCGGCTGCTTGCGGGCGAACGTGTGCGGGCTCCCCGATGAAGGTCCTGGTCACCGGTGCGAGCGGATTCCTGGGCCGCGCGGTCGCGGTGCGGATCGCCGGCGCCGGTCACGCGGTCACCACGCTGCAGCGTCGTCCTAGCGGGGCGCCCGGGGTCAGCGACATCCGCGGAAGCGTCACGGATGCGGCGCTGGTGCGCCGCGCCGTCGACGGTCAGGACGCGGTGGTGCACCTCGCGGCGAAAGTGTCGCTGGCGGGCGATCCAGCCGAGTTCACGCGCGTCAACATCGAGGGCACCCGAGCACTGCTGCGGGCGGCCCGTGCGGCCGGGGTGCGGCGCTTCGTGCAGGTCTCCTCGCCGTCGGTGGCGCACGTGGGCCGTTCCCTGGTGGCGGCCGGCGCCGAACCCGCCGACCCCGAGCACACGCTCGGGCACTACGCCCGGACGAAGGCTGCCGCCGAGTTGCTCGCCCTCTCCTACGACTCACCCGGTCTGGCGGTCCTCGCCGTACGACCGCACCTCGTGTGGGGGCCCGGCGATCCCCAGCTCGTCGCGCGGATCGTCGATCGTGCCCGGCGAGGCCGGCTCCCGCTGCTGGATGAGGGTGCGGCACTGATCGATTCCACCTATATCGACAATGCCGCCGATGCGATGCTCGCAGCAGTGGAGCGCGCCGAGGCTGCCCGCGGCCGCGCCTACGTGGTCACCAACGGTGAACCGCGTCCCGTGGCAGAGTTACTCGGCGGGATGTGTCGCGCGGCGGGGGTGCCTGCTCCCTCGTGGCGGGTACCCGGCAGACTGGCTCGTATCGCAGGCGGCGCCGTGGAGCAGATTTGGGCATTGCGACCCGGACAGGACGAGCCCCCGATGACCCGGTTCCTCGCAGAGCAACTCTCCACTGCGCACTGGTTCGACCAGCGCGGCACGCGCCAGGCGCTGGCGTGGCAGCCCCGGGTGAGCATCGCCGACGGTATGGCCCGGTTGGCGCAGTCCTACCGCGACGAAGGATAGGGCTCGCGTCAGGCTGAGGTCTCGTGGGCCGGTAATCGCCGGAGAGAAGGTCGCGTGGCGAACGAGCCTTTGCACATGCCCGACTACGTAGGACGCTGTCTCGCCGCGGACGCTGCGGAGTCAGCGGCTTCTGCGGCGTCGTGTGTGGTCTTGGTGAGCGCCATGATTGGTGTCGCGACGTTGTTCTCGATCCCCGCCGCGATCTCGTCCACCTTGCTGCCGACGGCACCTACAGCGGAACGTCGTACATCACTGACCTGCCGGAAACGCAGAGCGAAACTACCCGTTTCACGGTCCAGATGAATCCGCAGCAACTCTTCGTCTGTGAGTACGCGCGTGGACCGGGCCCGGCCGACCGTGGCGACGGCCATGGCCATGGCCGTCGCAGTGTGGCGGCATCGTTGGACGGACCTCTACTCGGACAAACGGATTCGCCTCGGCTACGCCCTCCTCCACGATGCCTACTTCAAACTGGGATCGGTCGTGTCTTTGCTCGCCCCGTCTTGGATGCGGGCCACTGACCTCCTGGTGGCGGGAAGGCTCAACCAGTTCCGTCATCATGCTGTTCTAGCAGCAAGCCGGACCAACGGCATCGTGATCAACGAAGCAGAAGGGCAGCAACCCGACTCGCCGGACCGTTCGTAGCCCCATCTTCCATGTATTAGCACGTCTGAAATTGTGGGCCCAGAGGGACTCGAACCCCCGACATCCGCGGTGTAAACGCGACGCTCTAACCAACTGAGCTATAGGCCCTGGCGAGGGGCAAGGATAGCAAGCGACACGGCTGGCACGCACCGCCCATCACTTCGATCCCGCCTCGTCACTGCCCGGTCCGCCCGGCACAGGCCACTGGCCACGTTCGCGGAGCACCTCACGCAGTACGTCGATGCGGTCCGAGACGATGCCGTCCACCCCGCGATCCAGCAGCGTCCGGATCGTCGCGGGGTCATCGATCGTCCACACGTGCACCTGCATGTGCTGGTGGTGCGCGCGGCGTACGAACGCCTCCGTGGCGATCTCTATCCCCCGCCAACGCTTGGGTACCTGCAGCGCGACCGCACCGGCACGCGCGGAGGCCCGCGAGCGTCCGAGCAGCATCGCGACCACCTCGCGCGGCGATGCCGACGTGGCCATCTCCGGTGCCAGCCGCCGCACTCGCCGCATCCGGGGATCATTGAACGACGCGACGACCACCCGGTCCTCCACGCCGTGTCGGCGCACGGCCTCGATCGCCGGCTCCACCACGTCATCGGACTTCACGTCGAGATTGACCCACAGGTGCCCGAACTCCTCCAGCAGCTCAGCCAGGGTCGGGATCGACTCACCACCGCTCAGGGTCGCCGCACGCAGGTCCGCCGCCGACAGCTCCGCCACGGCGATGCTCTCTCCCGTCACCCGGCCCAGGTCCGGGTCATGGACCACGAACGGCACACCGTCGCGGCTGGCACGCACATCGGTCTCGATGTAGGTGTACCCCAGCTCGACGGCATTGCGCACCGCCGTCAGGGTGTTCTCGATACCGGCGTTCGCAGGCAGACCCGCCCCGCCCCGGTGAGCCAGCGCCAGCGGCCCTCCTGGGAGTCTCATGCCGCCGCTCGCAGGGCTCTAACCGCCGTCAGATAGTCCTCGACGCTGCGCGCCTGGCCACGAGGGCTGGTGACGGTCCAGGCCAGGGTGCCCTCGCCGTCGATCAGCACACTCACCCGATCTGCGGCTCCGTCGGCCCCGTTGAACGCGCCATACGCCCGGGCGATCACTCCGTGCGGCCAGAAGTCCGAGACCAAGGTGAAGGGCAGTTGCTCCACTTCAGCCCACGCCCGCAACACCATCATCGAGTCGCAGGTCACGACCACCAGCCGTGTACCGGCGGCCGTGAGTTCCTGGTGCGCGTCCCGCAGCGCAGCCACCTCGCTGCCGCACACACGTGTGAAGGCGAACGGGATGAACACCAGCAGCACCGGTGCGCCGCGCAGCGCCTCCAGTGACACCGGCGTGCCATGGGTGTCCGGGGCCGTGAATCCTGGCGCCGGGCGGCCCACGTGCAGACTGCTCCCGAGGGAGGTGGTCACCGACCCCGCCCGCGGGTGGTGAGCCGGAAACCTGACCAGTTCTCCCCTGCCGAGATCGTGCTCGTCGAGTGCAGACCGGCGGTCCGCGCTGCTTCGTCGACCTCCGGCGGGCGCACGTGCCCTGGCCGTCCGGGCTTGGGGGTGAAGACCCAGATCAACCCGCCATCTTCAAGGGTCGTCATGGAGTCGGTCATCAGATCGGTGAGGTCGTGGACGTCACCGTCGTCTTCCCGCCACCACAGAATGGCGGCGTCGGTGACGTCATCGAAGTCCTCGTCCGCGAGCTCCTGCCCGGTGACCTGCTCGAGCTCCGCGCGCAGTTCCTCGTCGACATCCTCGTCGTACCCGAACTCCTGGATGACCTGTCCTTGCTTCACCCCGAACCGGGAACCCTGCTGGTCCTCGGTGCTCGCGGTCCCTGCCACGTTCGCCTCTCCTTCGCCGACCCCGCCCGGATGGCGGAGATATGAGACAACCGAACCGCACAAGCACACCTGAGCGCAACCGAACGCTCCGCCGCCGGGGATATCCGCCCCTCTGCCGACGCCCCTCGGTGCGGTGTCGGGGATGTCACACCTGCCGACGATGGCGTGCCTATGCCAAGGCATGACAATAGGATCGTCAGCGCAGTCCCTTGTGGTGTCCACACACCACGCAAGGATGATCGCCGAGCGCCGTGACCCGGTGCGGAGAGAAGAGAAGAGTCGTGACCTCACGCAACGAAGCCGGACCTCTGATCAATGGCCTGCTCAGCCAGGTTCCGGACATCGACCCGGACGAGACCGGCGAGTGGCTGGAGTCCCTCGACGGCCTGATCGAGGCCCGGGGTGGCCCGCGGGCCCGGTACATCCTGCTGAACATGCTCAAGCATGCGCGCGAGCGTGACGTCGCCGTCCCCTCGGCGATCACCACGCCCTACGTCAACACCATCGGTGTGCACGACGAGCCGTATTTCCCTGGCGATGAAGCCGTCGAGCGTCGCTACCGCTCCTACCTGCGCTGGAACTCCGCCGTGATGGTGACGCGAGCACAGCGACCCGGGGTCGCCGTCGGTGGCCACATCTCCTCCTACGCCTCGGTCTCCACGCTCTACGAGGTGGGTCTGAATCACTTCTTCCGTGGCAAGGACCACCCCGGTGGCGGCGACCAGATCTACTTCCAGGGCCACGCGGCGCCCGGGATGTACGCCCGCGCCTACCTCGAGGGACGTCTCACCGAGGATCAGCTCGACTCCTTCCGCCAGGAGCTCTCCCGCCCTGGTGGGGGCCTGCCGTCCTATCCGCACCCGCGGAACATGCCCGACTTCTGGGAGTTCCCCACGGTGTCGATGGGTCTGGGGCCGGCGAGCGCCATCTACCAGGCCTGGGTCAACCGCTACATGCACTTCCGCGGCATCAAGGACACCTCCGAGCAGCGGGTGTGGGCCTTCCTCGGCGACGGTGAGATGGACGAGCCGGAGTCACGCGGCATGCTGCAGCTGGCCGCCCAGCAGAACCTGGACAACCTCACCTTCGTGGTCAACTGCAACCTGCAGCGGCTCGACGGTCCGGTACGCGGCAACGGCAAGATCATCCAGGAGCTCGAAGGCTTCTTCCGCGGCGCCGGCTGGAACGTCATCAAGGTCGTCTGGGGTCGCGAGTGGGACGCCCTGCTCGAAGCCGACAAGGACCGTGCCCTGGTCAACCTCATGAACAACACCCCGGACGGTGACTTCCAGACGTACCGGGCCGAGGACGGCGCGTTCATCCGCGAGCACTTCTTCGGGCGCGATCCGCGCACCAAGGCACTCGTGGCGAACATGAGCGATGACGACATCTGGGCGATGAAGCGCGGCGGGCACGACTACCGCAAGCTGTTCGCCGCCTACAACGCCGCCGTCAACCACACCGGCGCTCCCACCGTGATCCTCGCGCACACCGTCAAGGGCTACGGCCTGGGCTCCTCCTTCGCGGGCCGCAACGCCACGCACCAGATGAAGAAGCTCAAGGAGAACGACCTCAAGGGCCTACGGGATTCGCTGCGCCTGCCGATCTCCGACGAGGCCATCGAGGCCGACCCGTACCTGCCGCCCTATTACCACCCCGGCATGGACGCCCCGGAGATCGAGTACATGATGGACCGGCGCAAGAAGCTGGGCGGATTCCTGCCCGAGCGTCGCTCCAAGTACACCGAGGTCACGCTCCCGGCAGACAAGGCCTACCAGCGCCTGGCCAAGGGCTCCGGACAGCAGGAGGCAGCCACGACGATGGCCCTCGTGCAGCTGTTCAAGGAGCTGTTGCGGGACAAGGAGTTCGGTCACCGGATCGTGCCGATCATCCCGGACGAGGCACGCACCTTCGGCCTGGACGCGATCTTCCCGAGCCTGAAGATCTTCAACACCAACGGCCAGAACTACCTCTCGGTCGACCGCGAGTTGCTCCTGAGCTACAAGGAGGACGAGACCGGCGGTCTGCTGCACACCGGCATCAACGAAGCCGGTTCGGCCGCTGCCTTCCAGGCCGTCGGCACCTCCTACGCCACGCACGGCGAGCCGATGGTGCCGTTCTACTTCTACTACTCGATGTTCGGGTTCCAGCGCACCGGCGACCAGTTCTGGGCCGCCGGTGACCAGCTCACCCGCGGCTTCCTGATCGGTGCCACCGCCGGCCGGACCACGCTGACCGGTGAGGGCCTGCAGCACGCTGACGGGCACTCCCCCGTGCTCGCCGCCACGAACACCGCGGTCGTCCAGTACGACCCGGCCTACGGTTACGAGATCCGCCACATCGTCAAGGACGGCCTGGAAAGGATGTATGGAACCGACGCCACGTCTGATTCTGGCCGCGATCCGAACGTCATGTACTACCTCACGGTGTACAACGAGCCGATGATCCAGCCCGCCGAGCCGGAGGACGTCGACGTCGAGGGCATCCTCCAGGGCATCCACCGCCTCGAGGCTCCCACCGACGGCGATGGTCCCGTCGTGCAGCTGCTCGCCTCGGGCGTGGCCGTGCCGTGGGCACTCGAGGCGCGCCAGATCCTCGCCGAGGACTGGGGCGTGCGCGCCGCCGTGTGGTCGGTGACCAGCTGGGGCGAGCTGCGCAAGGACGGCTTGGCGGCCGACCGCGAGGCGTTCGTCAACCCCTCAGGTGAGCAGCGCGAGGCGTACGTGACCGCGAAGCTCAAGGATGCCGGCGGCCCGTTCGTGGGCACCTCCGACTACGACTTCCAGGTACCGGACCTCATCCGCACCTGGGTCCCAGGTGACTACTGGACGCTCGGTGCGGACGGCTTCGGCTTCTCCGACACCCGTCCGGCCGTCCGTCGTCACTTCCTCATCGATACTCAGTCGATCGTCACCCGCGCACTGCAGGCGCTCGCCCAGCGCGGTGAGGTGGACGCCGGCGCCCCGGCGCAGGCAGTGGAGAAGTACCAGCTGCTCGACGTCAACGCCGGCACCACCGGCACCGCAGGCGGAGACGCCTGAGGTCGCATCCCCAACAGCGCACCACCACGACGGCGGAGCCCACCTGCATCACGGTGGGCTCCGCCGTCGTGTATCGAGCTTTGGCAGAGACGGTGCGGTCTCAGTCCGCCGTGCTCGCGTCGGATTCTGCCCGCGCCACGAACGGCTCCAACTCGGCAACGATACGTGGCGTGTCGTGGTGAGTACTCAGCTCGGCCAGGTCCCGCAGGTGTCGGCGCGCATCGGTGACCCGCCCCGCTTCCAGGGCTGCTTCGACGATCTGGCGCCCCGCCTCGGGTGACTGCTCAGCCGGGGACCAGTGCCCGACGCCCAGCCCGAGCGCCTCGGCGGGCAGATGGGCGGCGCGCAGCATCTTGATTCCCTCGATGAGCGCCAGTCCGGATGTCTCGCGCTCGCAGGCGGCACCGAGCCGCCGCATGGCGCCTTCCTTGTCGTCCTCGAGGGACAGGCGGGCCAGCTCGATCAGTGGATACCAGCCGCGGGGGCGCCCGGCCAGTTCCTCCGCCAGGGCCCAGTGCGCCGTGTCCGCCTCCCGGGAACTGGTCACCGGAGCGACATCAGCGGTCAGCGGGTCCGGGTGCTCGACCTCGGCAGCACGTCGTCGCACGATCTCAGCGAGGGTAGAGAATGCCTCGACATCGTTCGGGTCCTCCTCGAGCCGCGCCCGCAGTCCCGCCTCGGCCTCGGCGTCCGGCGGTGGCGGCGCCGATGTGACCCGTGCCTGCGCCTGAGGACGGCTCGGAGCAGGGCGGAAGGCGTCTCGTAGGCGCTTGATCAAGGACATACGTCCAGCGTATCCGAGCACCTCGTGGCCCACCCGCGCTCCGGGGGCAGCCGTACCCATCGCGCCGGCGGCCCATCGTTTTGTGGGATTCCCACAATCGCAGAGGGTACCCTCGGCGCATGACGAGTGCGCGGGGTGACTCCTCGACCCCGGAGATGGTGCGCAGGCTGCGCGGCGGGACGGATCTGCTCACCGCCGCCGCCATGCGGCGCCTGGACGCCGAACTGCCCTGGTACCGAGCGCTGCCTGCCGAGGATCGCTCGTGGATCGGGCTGGTCGCCCAATCCGGGATCGCCAGTTTCATCACCTGGTACGAGAATCCGGGCCGCGGCTCCTACAACGCCGCCGAGATCTTCCGCGCCGCTCCACCCGAGCTGACCCGTTCGATCTCCTTGCAGCACACACTGCAGCTGGTGCGGATCGTCGTCGAGATCGTGGAAGGGCACACCGAGGAGTTGGCGGCCCCCGGTCAGCAGGCCACGTTGCGGGAGGCGGTGCTGCTGTACTCGCGCGAGGTCGCATTCTCCGCTGCCGAGGTCTACGCCCGCGCGGCCGAGAGCCGTGGCGCGTGGGACGCACGCCTGGAAGCACTCGTCGTCGATTCGCTGCTGCGGGGCGATCCCGACGATTCGCTGCACTCGCGCGTGGCCGCGCTCGGATGGGCGGGCCGTGGCAGCACACTGGTGATGGCCGGAACAGCGGAGGAGACGCTGGACGAGGTCGGTGCCGCCGAGCTGCGCCGTGCCGCCCGGCGAACCGCTCAGGACGCGCTGGTGGGGATCCAGGGCAATCGCCTCGTGGTCGTGCTCGGCGGCGAGGGCAACCTGCGTGAGCAGGCGCACGCCCTGCTGGACAGGTTCGGACCGGGACCGGTCGTGATCGGCCCGGAGGTGCCCGAGCTTGCGGATGCGGGGCGTTCCGCGCGCGCGGCCCTCTCGGCGCTGGACGCCGTCCGTGCCTGGCCGAGCGCCCCACGCCCGGTGCTCGCCGACGAGCTGTTGCCCGAGCGTGTCCTCACCGGCGACCGGGATGCCCGCCGCACATTATTGGCCGAGGTGTACACGCCGTTGCAGGCCGTCGGCGGACCGTTGTTGCAGACCTTGAGCGTGTACCTGAACGAGGGGCGTTCCCTGGAGGCGACCGCCCGTCAGCTGTATGTGCACCCGAACACCGTGCGCTACCGACTGCGGCGGATCGCGACGGTCACCGGATGGGACCCCGTCGATGCGCGGGAGGGATTCGTCCTGCAGATCGCGATCGCCGTCGGGAAGCTCGCCGAGGGTGTGGCCTTGTGACGCACGCTCGATTTGTAGGATGTACACAAACGCCCCGAAACAACCTGGTGCAATCCGTCGTGCCCGGATCACCACCGACGACGGAAAGGTGAGAACGGTGATCGCACTACTCAGTCCAGGACAAGGAGCGCAGGCTCCCGGCATGCTCGCCCCATGGCTCGAGGTGCCCGGCACGGACGACCTGCTCAGCGCCTGTGCCGAGGCCGCCGGGCTCGATCTGCGCACACTCGGCACAGGCGCCGATGCGGAGACGATCAAGGACACGGCCGTGGCACAGCCGCTGATCGTGTCCGCCTCGCTGCTGAGCCTGCACGCCCTACAGGCGGCACTGCTCACCCGCGAGGCCTCTCTGGCCGGCACCTCGGACTGGGTGGACATCGCCGCCGGGCATTCCGTCGGCGAGTTCGCCGCTGCCGTCGCGGCCGGGGTCCTGATCCCCACCGAAGCGCTCCACCTCGTCGGCGTGCGCGGAGCAGCCATGGCCGAGGCGGCTGCACGCGCGGAGACCGGGATGAGTGCCGTCGTCGGTGGGCAGCCGGCGGAGGTGGAGGCGGCCCTGGCCGCCCACGATCTCGTCGGCGCGAACGTCAACGGCGGTGGGCAGGTGGTGGCAGCCGGGTTGCTGACGGACCTGCGAGCCCTCGAGGCCGATCCGCCGGCGCGAGCCCGGGTGATCCCGCTCGCAGTTGCCGGCGCCTTCCACACCTCCTACATGTCCCCCGCCGTCCAGGCGGTCCAGGCAGTCGCCGATGGCCTCTCCCCTGCCGACCCGTCCCTGCGACTGCTCAGCAACGCGGCCGGCAACACGATCGCCTCCGGCAGCGAGGCGCTCGCCGCACTCGTGGCACAGATCTCCTCACCTGTGCGCTGGGACCTGTGCCAGGAGGCCATGGTGACGGCGGAGGTCACCGCCGCTGTCGAGCTCGCCCCGGCGGGTGTGCTCACGGGCCTGGCTCGCCGCAACATGCGTGGGGTGGAGACCGTCGCGTTGAAGTCGCCCGACGACCTCGATGCCGCAGTCGACCTGATCATCCGCACCCGCTCCACGAGGGAGTCCTGATGTCCAAGCCCACACTCGCCCAGCGCCCGACGGTCGCCGGCAGCCGCCTGCTCTCCGTCGGCGGGGTCCGCGGCGAGAATCTCGTCCCGAATGACGACATCGTCGGTCCGATCAACTCCTCGGACGAGTGGATCCGCCAGCGCACGGGAATCCGCAGCCGGGCACGCGCGAACGGTGACACGACCGTCAAGGATCTGGCCGTCGGCGCCGCACAGGACGTCCTGGCCAAGGCATCGCTGACCGGGAGCGACATCGGCGCAGTACTCGTCTCGACGGTGACGCACTTCGAGCAGACACCCTCGCTCGCGGCGATGGTGGCGGACGCGATCGGTGCCACCCCCGCGGCGGCGTATGACATCTCCGCTGCCTGTGCCGGCTACTGCTACGGCATCGCCCAGGCGGACGCGATGGTCCGCTCCGGTGCCGCCGAGCACGTGCTCGTCATCGGCGTGGAGAAGATGAGCGATTTCATCGACCCCACCGACCGGTCGATCTCCTTCCTGCTCGGAGACGGTGCCGGTGCGGCGGTCGTCGGACCGTCGGACACCCCCGGGATCGCACCCACGGTCTGGGGCAGTGACGGCGGACAGGCCGGCGCGATCTACCAGACGCACTCGTGGCTGGACTACCGGCGGGCCGAGCTCGGTGAGCCTGTCCCGACCGACACGCCGGAGCTGGCCGAGGAGGTCAGCCAGATCACCTCCCCCACGCTGCGCCAGCAGGGCCCGACCGTGTTCAAGTGGGTGATCTCCTCGATGCCGGAGATCGCCCGGCGCGCGGTCGCAGCAGCTGGTCTGGAGCTCTCCGACATCGATGTCTTCATCCCGCACCAGGCCAATATGCGCATCACCGACCAGCTGTTGAAGCTGATCGACTTCCGCGAGGACGTCGTGGTCGGCCGTGATATTGCCGACACCGGCAACACCTCGGCAGCATCGGTCCCGCTTGCCACCGAACGCCTGCTCCGCGAGGGGCAGGCCCACAGCGGCGACATCGCGCTCCAGATCGGCTTCGGAGCCGGCCTGGTCTACGCCGCGCAGGTCGTCATCCTCCCCTGAGCGCGTCTCACACCATGCCCTGACCGACGAGGACCCCGCGCGCCGAATGGCGATGCAGGCTCACTGTCGGCAACACTGGACCCGACTCACGTCGAACACCAAGAAACGGAGAACCCATGGCGAACAGCAACGAGGAGATCCTCGCCGGTCTGGCGGAGATCGTGAACGAGGAGACCGGACTGGCTACGGACGCTGTCCAGGCCGACAAGTCGTTCACCGACGACCTCGACATCGACTCGCTGTCGATGATGACGATCGTCACCCTGGCCGAGGAGAAGTTCGAGGTACGCATCCCGGACGAAGAGGTCAAGAACCTCACCACCGTGGGTGACGCGGTCGCGTTCATCGCCCAGGCCCAGGCCTGAGGTCACGCCGCCCATCCGGCGCCGCCGGGCGCGTCACCTCGTCGGTGACGCGCCCGGCTGCGAACACTCACCCCCAACTTTCCTGACGGAGACTAGCCATGACTGACCAGCCGAATGTCGTCGTCACCGGACTCGGTACCACCAATCCTCTCGGTGGCGACGTCGAGAGCACGTGGGCCGGAGCCCTCGCGGGCCGGTCCGGGGTCCGCACCCTCACTGACGACTGGGTCAGTCGATACGACCTGCCCGTGACTTTCGCCGGCCAGCTGGCCGTTCCGGCCGAGGACGTGCTGGCACGCCCCGAGATGCGGCGGATGGACCCCAGCGCGCAGTTCGCCATGATCGCTGCCCGTGAGGCATGGGCCGACGCCGGCGCTCCGGAGATCGACGGTGAACGCCTCGGTGCCGTGGTGGCCTCAGGTATCGGCGGCGTCACGACCCTGGTCAATGCGTGGGACACCATCAAGGAGAAGGGCGTCCGGCGCGTCCTCCCGCTGACCGTGCCGATGTTGATGCCCAACTCTCCCGCCGCCTACGTCTCCATCGAGGTCGGCGCGAAAGCCGGCTCCCACACCCCGGTCTCAGCCTGCGCCTCCGGTGCGGAGGCGATCGGCTATGCCCTGGAGATGATCCGCACCGGGCGTGCCGACATGGTCGTGGCCGGTGGCACCGAGGCCGCCACCCATCCACTCCCGATCGCGTCATTCGCGAAGATGCAGGCGCTGTCCACCCGCAACGACGATCCGGCGGGCGCATCACGGCCCTACGACGTGGATCGCGACGGATTCGTCCTCGGTGAGGGTGCCGCCGTCGTGGTGCTCGAACGGGAGGATCACGCGCTCGCCCGTGGAGCGACCATCTACGCTCGCATCGCCGGTGTCGGTATGAGTGCCGACGCCTACGACGTCGCCCCTCCCGACCCCTCCGGTGCCGGTCAATCGCGTGCGCTGCGCCTGGCGCTGGAGAACGCCGGGATCACCCCGGCCGACCTGGTGCACGTGAATGCCCACGCCACCTCGACACCCGCCGGTGACGGCGTCGAGGCTGCGGCGATCCGCGCCACGCTGGGCGATGACGCCGACCACATCGCCGTCTCGGCGACGAAGTCGATGACCGGCCATCTCCTCGGTGGTGCCGGCGCACTGGAGTCCCTGTTCACGATCCTCGCCGTACGCGACCGGAAGGCCCCGCCGACGATCAACGTGGCCAACCCGGAGCCCGGCCTGCCGATCGACCTCGTCCGCGACGCCCCACGCGATTTGCCGTCCGGGCAGATCGCCGCGGTGAACAACGCCTTCGGGTTCGGCGGGCACAACGTTGCCCTGGTGGTGACGAACGCCTGAGCATCGCCGCACAACCACGACGGCGGCCGGTCACCCTGGGTGACCGGCCGCCGTCGTGCGTGCCGAGAGCTCAGCCAAACGTCAACTGGCAGTCAGCCCACAGTTAGCCCACAGTTAGCCCACACGGTGCAACCAGCGCACCGGAACGCCCGCGCCCGCGTAGCGGAACGGCTCCAGCTCATCGTCCCAGGCCTGCCCGAGGGCGAGCTCCAGCTCACGGGACATCCGCGACGGATCGCCTGCGTGCTCCATCGCCGCACGCACCCTGTCCTCGGGGATGACGTTGTTGCCGTGTGCATCGACCTGCGTGTGGAAGATTCCCAGCTCGGGTGTGTGGGACCATCGGCCGCCGTCGACGCCCCGGCTCGGCTCCTCAGTCACCTCATATCGCAGGTGAGTCCACCCACGCAGGGCCGAGGCCAGACGAGCGCCAGTACCGGCAGGTCCCATCCAGGACGTCTCAGCCCGGTACATTCCGGGTGCTGCGGGTTGTACGGTCCAATCGAAGGACGTCCGGCCCTCCAGCACCGAGCCTGCCGCCCATTCGACATGCGGGCAGAGTGCACGGGGCGCCGAGTGCACGAAAAATACGCCGCGGGTGATCACACCTGACATGCCGTTCCCTCCTGTGTGTGGTCGAGATGCGTCTTCCCCAACGTCCTCGGCCCTGCACAGTCGTGAGCGACTCACGGCTTTCGTGCCCCATCATGCCTCATGACAGGCCATTCGTGCACCCCCACCCCACTCCCGGGGTGTCAGAAGCGGACGCGGACCTCCCGCATCGCCTCCCGCCGCACCTCGGCATCGAGCCGGGAGAGGTAGAGCCGTCCGTCCAGATGGTCGCATTCGTGCTGCAGACAGCGCGCCATCAGTCCCTCCCCCTCGACCTGGACGAGCCGGCCCTCCAGATCGGTGCCCTCGACGCGTGCGTAGGTGGCTCGCTGGGTCGGGTAGAACAGCCCGGGAACTGACAGGCAGCCCTCGTCACCATCCTGGATCTCGTCGGAGATCTCGACCAGTTGTGGGTTCAGCACATAGCCGAGGTCACCCTCGATGTTCCAGGAGAAGGCACGCAGGTCGACTCCGATCTGGTTCGCCGCCAGCCCCGCGCGCCCGTCCCGGTCCACCGTCTCCAGCAGATCGGTCACGAGCCCGCGGATCCGGTCGTCGATGCGCTCGATCGGGGCACAGCGGGTGCGCAGCACCGGATCCCCGACCACGCGGATGTCACGAATGGCCATGGCGCACCATCCTGCCACGAGCAGACCGGCACCTCGCGGACCACCCGGGCGGCGCTGATCCGCGTGGGCGCCTCACCAGGGTCGCGCCCACGCGGGAGCACGTCAGAAGTCAGCCAGGTCCCAGGCGTAGGTGGGGACCTCGCCAGTGAAATCGAGCCACGGCTCCCACAGGACGCCGCCCGGCTCGCGCGGGGCATCCATCACGGCCCAGCCCGTGTAGGTCTCCCCCGGGCTCATGTCCGAGGGCGCCTGCTGTGATTCGTCCAAGCAGAACAGCCCGGCGAAGGCGCTGATATCAGCGATCTTGTTGCCCCCGGTGTCGAGGAGACCGAGCTCGAAAGCGCTGAAGCTCCACGTGCCTTCCGAGTAGTCCGCGAGCTCGGGCAACGTGGTGAACTCGAACTCCATCGCCACGTACTCGCCCTCAGCCTCGGCGCAGATGAAGGAGTTCGGATCCGGCTCCCAATTGCGTTCCACCTGCAGCAACCGGACCTCGACGATCGGCGTCCCACTGTCAGTCACGAACGCCGGGTCGGACGGGCTCAGCAGCTCGTAGTCACCGGTCAGGGCACCAGACCCACCGCCATCGTCACTGGGCTCATCGGTCGGCTCATCGGTCGGCTCATCGGTGGTGGGCTCGTCGGTGGGCTCACTGGTGGTCGGGTTATCGGTCGGTTCGCTCGTGCTGGTCGGCTCGACCACAGGCTCCGGCTCGTCCTCGCCACCGAAGATCAGGTTCAGTGCCAGCGCAATACCGCCGATCACGACGACGGCGATCAGCACCACAACACCGATGATCAGACCCGTACGGCTCTTCTTCTGGCCAGGACCGCCCGGCGGCGGACCGCCGGGACCTGGCGCTGGCGTACCAGCGGGCCCCTGACCCCACGGCCCACTGCTGCCGGGAGCGGGCGCAGCAGCATAAGACGCGGCATACGGCTGGCCCGCGCCACCGGCCGGTGCGTACTGCCCGGGAGGCGGCGTCTGAGGCTGGCTCGGGTCGAATCCGCCCGGACCTGGCTGGGAGGAACTGCTGAACTGACCGGAACCGTGCACCTGACCCTGCTGCCCGAACTGCCCCTGCGGATATGGCTGCGAAGCGCCACCTTGCCCCGGTGCGAATCCCTCGTAGCCGGCGCCGGTGACCGAGCCGGGCTCGCCCGCGCTGCCGGCTTGGCCCGGTGTACCGGCGCCACCGTAACCCGGTGCGCCCGACTGCGGTGCCGACGCCGGGAACTGTTCGGTCGGCTGGGCCAGGTGTTCAGTTGGCTGGGCCAACTGCTCGGTCGGCTGGGCCAACTGCTCGGCGGCCGGTTCGGCGGCGGTGTCAGCATCCGAGGTGCGCTGCGCGTCGTGGGCCGCTGGACTGCCCCCTTCCGGCACCGATGCCTGGTCACCCTCCACCGGTTGAGGCTCCACCGGCTGGGGAACCTCTGGTTGCGGCTCCTCCGGAGCAAAGGGCGACGAGGCGGAAGCGGGCGGCACAGGTGGCTGCTGCTCTGCCCCGGCCGCAGGCGCTACGGGGCCACCAGCGTCACCGGGAGCGGAAGGGACGCCGTCGGGAACCCAGAACTGCCAGCCCTGCGGAGCAGGCGGCCACGTCGGGTCCGGTTGCCAGCCCTCGGGCGGCTCCCATCCCGGCGGCGGCGTCGGCCACCCGGGCGGCGGGTTGAATCGGTGTCCCATCACAGCTCCCTGGTCAGTTCCCTCGGACAGCGATCATCCTAGAGAACAACCTGTCCGCGCGCTGCACCCGCCCATGGACAGGACTGCCCACCCGGCCATGCGACCGGGCGGGCCGTCCTTCGACAGTCCGCCCGGGCGTCAGTCGACGGCGATGCTCACAGTCACGAAGGAGTGCGCGGGCAGCTCCACGCGCAGACCGCCCTCGTCGGCTCGCAGGCCCTCGTGCACCTGTGGCGCCACCGCGGCGGGCGCCTCGGGCGTGTTGTGCTCGGCCAGGGTCGGGGCGGTCAGGATCCGGCTCTCGACGGTGCCCACTGTGCACCCACGCAGATCGAGGTGAACCGCAGCAGGCTCGGCAGCGTCCAGGTTCGACAGCGAGACCAGCACCTTCCCGTCCTTGCGGCTGGCGGAGACCGAGACCGTCGCCAGGGTCTCCTCATCTACGGCACGCTGCGGCAGGCCTCCCGGAACGTCGACGCGGAGGCTCTCAGCATCCTGATGACCGGAGTTCATCTCGAAGACGTGATAGGTCGGGGTGAGCACGAGCGCGCCGGAGTCGGGATCGGTGAGGATCATCGCCTGCAGCACGTTGACCGTCTGGGCGATGTTCGCCATCACCAGCCGGTCAGCGTGGCGGTGGAAGATGTCGAAGTGGGTGCTCGCCACCAGCGCGTCACGCATGGTGTTCTGCTGGTAGAGGAAACCCGGGTTCGTGCCCGGCTCGACGTTCCACCAGGTGCCCCACTCATCCAGTACCAGGCCGACCTTCTTGTCCGGGTCGTAGTTGTCCATCACGGTGGAGTGGCGCCGCAGCAGATCGTCGGCGAAGGCGGCCTTGACCATCGTGGCGTAGTAGTCGTCCTCGCCGAACTCCAGGGCACTGCCCTTGTCGTGCCAGGGGCCCACCACGGAGTAGTAGTGCACCGAGATGGCCTGGTAGATCCCACGCGGGTCCTTGCCGCACCCGCCGAGCTCGTTCAGCGCCTTCATCAGGGTCTCGGTCCACACGTAGTCATCGGAGTTCGCGCCCGCCGCGATCCGGTAGAGGGTGTTGTCGCCATGGTCGCGGCAGTACGTCGCGTACCGTCGCGCTTCCTCCGCGTAGTGCTGGGCGGACATATTGCCACCGCAGCCCCAGGCCTCGTTGCCGATGCCCCAGAAAGGAACCCGCCAGGGCTCCTCGCGCCCGTTCTGCTTGCGCAGGCGCACCATCGGCGAGTCGCCGTCCCGGGTGAGGTACTCGACCCAGTCGGCCATCTCCCGCACCGTCCCGGACCCGACGTTGCCGTTGATGTAGGGATCGGCGCCGAGCATCTCGCACAGGTCCATGAACTCGTGGGTGCCGAAGTGGTTGTTCTCCTCGACGTTGCCCCAGTGGGTGTTGACCATGGCGGGGCGCTCGTCCTTCGGGCCGATGCCGTCCATCCAGTGGTACTCGTCGGCGAAGCACCCCCCGGGCCAGCGCAGGTTCGGGATCTTCAGCGCCCGGAGCGCCTCCACCACGTCGCGCCGGATGCCGCGCTCGTTCGGGATGTCGCTGTCCTCACCGACGTAGAAGCCGCCGTAGATGCAGCGGCCCAGGTGTTCAGCGAAGTGCCCGTACACATGGCGGCTGATCACCGGACCCGGGACGTCGGCGTTGATGATGGCGCGCGTGACAGGGACCTCGGTGGTCATGGAGAACTCCAGTGTGCTCGGGAATGGCGACGTTTTAACGTTATTGCAGCGTAGCCGCGAGACCGTCCCGTCACCAGCACCACACGCCTGCACCGCACCTGTGGCACGCCCGCGGGCCTGGCCCCGCGAATGCGCCTCCTACATCGCGCGGCGGTACTGCCCACCGACCTCGTACAGGGCATGGGTGATCTGACCGAGGGTGTGCGACCCGACGGCGCCGAGGAGTTCCGCGAACACGTTCCCACCGCTGCGTGCGACGTGCTGCAATCGCTTCAGCGCGTCCGGAGAGATGGGGTTGCGCGCCTCCTGCCAACGTCGGACGGACTCGACCTGCGCGTCCTTCTCCGGCGCGCCGGCACGCACCAGCATCGCGTCGCCGCCGCGTTGTGCCTCGCCCGGGGGCCGGAAGGTGTTGACCCCCACGATGGGCAGCGATCCATCATGCTTGCCCTGCTCGTAGCGCATCGATTCGTCCTGGATGCGCCCACGCTGATACCCGGTCTCCATCGCGGCCAGTACTCCCCCGCGCCTGTTGATGGCGTCGAACTCCTCATACACGGCCGCCTCGACGAGGTCGGTCAGCTCGGTCATCACGAAGCTGCCCTGCCACGGATTCTCGCAACGGCTCAACCCCAGCTCTTGCTGCAGGATCAGCTGGATCGCCACCGCACGTCGCACGCTTTCCTCGGTCGGCGTCGTCACGGCCTCGTCGTAGGCGTTGGTGTGCAGACTGTTGCAAGCGTCGAACTGTGCGTACAGCGCCTGCAACGTGGTCCGGATGTCGTTGAACTCCACCTCCTGGGCGTGCAGCGAACGTCCGGAGGTCTGGATGTGGTACTTCAGCAGCTGCGAACGCGGTGCAGCCCCGTATCGGTCCCGCAGGGCTCGCGCCCAGATCCGGCGGGCCACCCGCCCGATCACCGCGTACTCGGGGTCCATGCCGTTGGAGAAGAAGAACGACAGGTGCGGGGCGACGTCGTCGACCTTCAAGCCCCGGGCGAGGTAGTACTCGAGCAGGGTGAATCCGTTGGCCAGCGTGAACGCGAGCTGAGTCACCGGGTTCGCCCCCGCCTCGGCGATGTGATAGCCGGACACCGACACCGTGTAGAAGTTGCGCACCCCCTCGGTGACCGCGAACTCCTGCACATCGCCCATCATCCGCAGCGCGAAGTCGATACCGAAGATGCAGGTGTTCTGCGCCTGGTCCTCCTTCAGGATGTCCGCCTGCACCGTGCCACGGACCGTCGCCAGCGTCTCGGACCGGATCCTGCGATACGTCTCGGCTTCGACCAGGTCGGCTCCGTCCACCCCCAGCAACCCGAGACCGAGTCCATCGTGCCCGGCCGGCAACTCGTCCCGGTAGCGCGGCGCCTGCGGGCCGAGCATGGCAGCGATCCGGGCCTGGGCTGTCTCCCAACGCCCGGGATCGGCGCGCAGGTACTTCTCAACCTGCTGATCGATGGCGGTGCGGAAGAACATCGCGAGGATGGTCGGGGCTGGTCCGTTGATCGTCATCGAGACCGACGTCCCCGGCGCGCACAGATCGAATCCGGAGTACAGCCGCTTCATGTCGTCCAGCGTCGGCACGCTCACTCCGGAGTTGCCCACCTTGCCGTAGATGTCCGGCCGCGTCGCCGGATCCTCCCCATAGAGGGTGACCGAGTCGAACGCCGTCGACAACCGTGCGACCTCCTCACCGCGACGGAGATAGTGGAACCTGCGGTTGGTCTGCTCCGGGGTCCCCTCCCCGGCGAACATGCGGGTCGGATGCTCCTCGCTGTGCCGGTACGGATAGACCCCCGCAGTGTAGGGGAACGCACCGGGGGTGTTCTCCGTGTGCAGGAAACGCAACAGGTCACCAGCGCTGTCGAAGTGCGGTGCGGCCACACGCGGCACCGGCGTGCCGCTGAGGGTAGCCGTGCGATTCTCGACGGCGATCTCCCGTCCGCGCACCGAGTAGCGTCCCGTAGCACCCGTCAGGGAGCTGGCTCGTTCGGGCCATCGGCGTAGCAGGTCCAGTGAATCCTCGCTCAGTTCGCCGAGTGCCTGGTGGTAGGCCGCGCGCAGCTGCTCGTGAGTGCTGTCGGCACCGGGCTCGGCGGTACCGGCGATGGGGTACCAGAGCTCGGGCAGCTCGCTCTCCCCCACTGCTGCGAGGGCCCGGTGCAGTGCCTGCACCCGGTCCGCGCTCCGGCACTCGTCCTCGATGCGGGACCGGGTGCCGAGCGCGTGCTCAGCGATCTCGGCCAGGTACCGGCTCCGGTCTGCTGGGATGATCCCGTCCACCCCGAGCACCGGAGCGTCGGCTGCGGGCCCACCGGCCGCGTCGGGGTCTGCGCACCGCTGGGCGGAAGGTCGCGGCGTCCAGCGCCCGCCGAGTCGTGCACACAGAGCCTCGAAGGCGGCGTCCACGCCCGGGTCGCGGAATCGACTGGCGACCGTGGGGTACACCGGGATCTCGGCATCCGTCAGATCGAAGGCGAGCCGGTTGCGCCGCCACTGCTTGCGCACGTCCCGCAACGCATCTTCTGCTCCTCGCCGGTCGGCCTTGTTGAGGATCACCAGGTCCGCCAGGTCGAGCATCTCGATCTTCTCGAGCTGGCTGGCCGCGCCGTAGTCGCTGGTCATGACGTAAACGGGAACGTCCACCAGGCCGGCCACCGAACCGTCCGACTGGCCGATCCCTGCGGTCTCCAGCAGGACCAGATCGAATCCGACGGCTTGCAGGGCCCGGATGCTGCTCCCGACCACGGCGCTGAGAGAGGCGTCACGGCGCCGGGTGGCGAGCGAGCGGACGAAGACGCGCTCCGAGCCCGCACTGTTCAGCCGGATCCTGTCGCCCAGGAGGGCTCCCCCGGTTCGGCGGCGGGTTGGATCGACGGCGAGGACGGCGATCCGCCGCTGATGGTCGCCGCCGAGGAAGCGGATCAGGAGCTCATCGATCACCGAGGACTTCCCCGCGCCGCCGGTGCCGGTCACCCCGACCACCGGAGCCAGCACCTCGGCCCGGTCAGCGGACCGGAGAAGGTGAGAGACGCCGTCATCAGCTGCCTTGCCGTTCTCGGAGGCAGGGCCGCTCTCGATCGCCGGGCCGTTCTCGATCGCGCTGAGCAGGCGGGCCACGGACTGCTCGTCCTCGGGCGCTGGGAGACGAGTCGGTACGACAGGGTCCTGCTGCCTCGCTGTCGCGCGGTCGAGCAGATCCTCGATCATGCCGTCGAGGCCGAGTTCGAGGGCGTCGTCGGGGTGATAGATCCGCTCGACTCCCGCGCGATGCAGCGTCGCCATCTCGTCGCTGGTGATCGTGCCACCACCACCCCCGAAGACGCTGATGTGCCCAGCTCCGCGGCTGGCCAGGCTCTGCACCAGGTAGGTGAAGTACTCCATATGGCCGCCCTGATAGGACGAGACAGCCACGCCGTCCGCCCCCTCCTGCACCGCCGCGCGGACGACGTCCACCACAGAACGGTTGTGCCCGAGGTGGATGACCTCGGCGCCACGATCCTGCAGAAGGCGCCGGATGAGGGTGATCGCGGCATCGTGCCCGTCGAAGATGCTGGCGGCTGTGACAAAGCGCAACGGCCGCTCGGCAATCGGATCCTGCGACGTGGCCGTCACCCGGGCGTCGTCCATCATTCGGGGCTCTGACATGGCACCCTCCTCCGCCCGGGCGCCCTCGCACCGGGCTCCTCGATCGTAAGCCGCGGTTGCGCCATCTGCCCGACATACCGGCGACACTCCACCGTCACCGACCTGCCCCTACGCTGGCAGGGTTATCCAGCCAGGAGGTGGACATGAAGATCGGCATCCTGACCAGCGGCGGCGACTGCCCGGGCCTGAACGCCGTGATCCGCGGGGCGGTACTGCATGGCGTCAAGACCCATCACGACACCTTCGTCGGGTTCCGGCACGGGTGGAAGGGCGTCCTGACCAACGACGCCATCGCACTGGACCGCACCGATGTGCGGGGCCTGGCCGGAGAGGGTGGCACGATCCTCGGCTCCTCCCGGACCAACCCGCTCGACGGCCCGGACGCGGGGGTGGCAACCGTGGCGACCACGCTGCAGCGCCGCGAGCTCGACGCACTGGTCGTGATCGGCGGCGAGGGCAGCCTGGCCGGTGCCAAGCGCCTCGCCGACGAGGGACTGCCGATCGTCGGCGTCCCGAAAACCATCGACAACGATCTGCGGGGCACCGACTACACCTTCGGTTTCGACACCGCGGTCTCGATCGCCACGGACGCGATGGACCGGCTGCGCACCACCGGCGAGTCGCATCACCGCTGCATGGTCGCCGAGGTGATGGGGCGCCACGTGGGCTGGATCGCCCTGCACTCCGGTGTGGCCGTCGGAGCGCACGCCGTCCTCATCCCCGAGCAGCGCGTCGGCATGCCGGAGGTCTGCGCGTGGGTGCAGGACGTGCACGAGCGCGGCCGATCCCCGCTGGTGGTCGTCGCCGAGGGATTCATCCCGGCCGAGCGTGATGACGTCCTCGCGGAGAACGGGACCGACGCCGCCGGACGGCCCCGCCTCGGTGGAGTGGGCGCCCTGGTGACCGCCGAGATCGAGCAGCGCACCGGGATCGAGACCCGGAACACGATCCTCGGGCACGTGCAACGCGGTGGGAATCCCACCGGCTTCGACCGCGTGCTCGCGACCCGGTTCGGGATGGCGGCAGTGGATCTCGCGCACGAGGGCCGCTGGGGTCAGATGGTCTCGATCCGCGGAACAGAGATCGAACGCGTCGATCTCAGCGAGGCTCTCGCCGGACTCAAGACCGTCCCGCAGCACCGCTGGGACGAGGCGCGGGCGCTGTTCGGGAGGTGATGTGCGCCGCGTGACGTGCCATGCGCCCGGCGACCGCCTGTCCACCGTCCGTCCGCGGGCCGTCCAGGGGCCACCCAGGGGCCACCCAGGGGCCACCCAGGGGCCACCCAGGGGCCACCCAGGGGCCGAACTTTCGGCCCCCGAGTGCTTCAGGGGCCGAAAGTTCGGCCCCTGAAGGGGCGTGGCAGCGTGCAATAGCGGCTCCGGAGCCCGACACACCGGGAGAGAGCACCCGTGGTGGGCGGACGACAAGGGCCCCGCGGCCTGGTGGTCGCGGGGCCCTGCTGCTCCCTCAGTTGGACTCGAACCAACAACCGTCCGATTAACAGTCGGATGCTCTGCCAATTGAGCTATGAGGGATCGCGCAGACAATACTAACCCACGGGGGCCGGTGCTCTGACCGCGTCGCGGCCCGCGCTGGATGTGACCTGCGCCGGATGCTCAGGTGGAGGTCGAGAGGCGGCGGCTGCCGGTCACTCGGCCTCAGTCGAGCCCTACAGCGATACGTACCCGGGACTCGAGCGCCTCGGCGCGTTCCTGTACATCCGCCGGCGGACGGCGTGCCCCGGAGATGGTCACCTGGGAGAACAGGCTGCCGTCGGCATTGCGCCGGATCGCTCCGCGCAGATGACCTCCCCCGGGCAACGACACGGTCTCGAGCAACACCAGCGAGTGGTCCACACGCTCCTTGATCGAGTACACCAACTCACGTGTCCGTGATCCGTCACCGACATCCAGGTCGGTGGCCGGAGCGCCGTCCACCCAGGTGACCGTGACCGTCCCGGTCTCGCTGTCCCACCCGGCCGCGTCCACGTCCGACCACAGCCGGTCCAGATGGATCTCCTCGTCTTCCCATGTGATCAAGCCCACCGTCGTCACGACCAGGCCACCACCCCCGGTCAGATCCCCGGTCCCGAGGACGCGGGTGCCCGTACCGATCCGGCGGCGAACGGGGTCCGGCAGCTGGCGACGTCGGCTCATGCCTACGACGGTAACTCCTTCCGGACCCACTAGGCTTGCCGAGCCGCCCCAGTAGCTCAGCCGGTCAGAGCAGCGGACTCATAATCCGTCGGTCGTGGGTTCAAGCCCCACCTGGGGCACCCCTGCGACCGAGGACGGACTCGTACACGGCGAGCGATCCCTCGGCCATCCGGCCCCAGGTGTGCTCTTCAGCGTGAGCACGGCCGGCCGCACCCATACGTTCCCTGGCGGCCGGGTCCGCAAGCAGTCCGCCGACGACGTCCGCCCAGTCACGCGGGTCTCGGGAGTCGAGGATCCGTCCGGTCTCGTCGTCACGGACAGCCTCCACGAGCCCGCCGGAGGCAGCCACCACGACGGGAACCCCGCTTGCAGCCGCCTCCAGAGCCGTCAGCCCGTACGTCTCGGAGTGTGACGGGTTGAGCACGAGTGTTGCCTCCCGCATAAGTGCGGCGAGCTCGGACCGGTCCTGCGGTTCCAGGAACCGCACCCGATCCTCCAGCCCGCGTTCGGCAACGAGCGTGTGCAAGGAGGCCACGTAGTCGTCGTAGCCGGCCGTCGCACCACCACAGATGACCAGATCGGGTCGAGTGTCCCTATCGAGCAGGGCGAGGGTCTTGATCGCCAGCTCGACCCCCTTGAGCGGCTCGAGTCGCGCCGCGACCAGCAGGTAGCCCGGGCCACTGCCCCGTGATCGCCCCACCTCAGGGCGAGGGGTCATCGGATGGAACTGCTCGGTATCGACTCCAGGGGGCACCACGTGCACCCGGTCGGCGGCCGCACCGAGTCGCTCGATGATCGTGCGTCGCTCCGCTGCGCTGACCGCGAGCAGCGCGTCAGCCCGCTCTGCCAGGTGAGCCTCCGCGGCCAATCGCCCGGGCGACTCCGGCCGCTCCCCCTCGGTCAGGTCGGTATGCGCCGGGGCCGCGATGCTGTGGAAGGACTGCACCAGTGGCACGCCCCATCGTGCGACCGCGGGCTCGGCCGCCAGGCCCGAGTACCAGTGATGTGCGTGCACCACGTCATAGCGCGGGCCCGCGGCCAGAGCGGCAGCGAAAGCCGGGACGAAGGCCTCGTGCTCGCGCTTGGGCCGGACCTCACGAGGGCCGGCGGTGACCACCCGCAACTGCACACCAGGATCGAGTTCGCGCACCTCCGGTTCGTGCGGATCGGTCCGGCGAGTGATGACGTCGACGGCGCAACCGTGCCGGGCCAACTCCTTGGCGAGCTCACGGATCACCACATTCATCCCACCGACGTCGCCGGCACCCGGCCGCGCACCCGGGGAGGTGTGCAGGCTGAGCAGCGCGATCCGAGGCAACACTCGGGCAGCGTACTGAATCACGCGTGATCTACCCCGCGCCGCCCGCCGAATGGGACCACGCCGGGCGGCGCGCAGGTCCGGATCTGTCAGTTCAGGGCGTAGTAGGCGACTTCATTCGCGTCATTCGGGACACCGATGGCGAAGACACCATCCTGCCCATCTGAGGTCGGCACCTCGAAGATGTACGTCCCTGAGACCTGCTCCCCCGGATCAACGGGATCGAGGAAGAAGGCATCGTCGGGGGCGACCGCCTGGGAACCGTCGTACTGCTGCTGATCGATGTCGAAGTACGCCATCTGCAACTCGTCGAACACCTCGAGGGTCTCGTCGCTGTTGTTCGTCACCGTGGCGTAGATGTAGACGTACTGCGTGCCGGCCGGCGGATCATCGCTGCCGTCGGCCACGATCTCCTCAGTCTCGTCCCACACCGGGTCGTGCACCGACACGGTCCAGACACCCACCGTGGCCTCGTCACCGAGCGCGAGCAGGTCGCCCGAGGACGTCGGCTCCGGATCCGTCGTGGGATCCTCTGTCGGCTCCTGCGTCGGTTCCTCCGTGGGCTCAGCGGTCGTGGGTTCCGCAGTCGTCGGCTCCGCCGTCGGAGTCGGGTCCGGATCGTCCCCGCCCATGATCTGGCTGATGCCGAAGATCAGGCCACCTATCACGACGATCCCGACCACCACCGCCACGATCGCGATCACAGTCTTGTTCGACGACCCCGAGGGCGGCGGCCCTCCCGGCCCGCCATAGCCCGCCTGACCATAGGGACCCTGGCCCGGAGGCGCCCCGAATCCAGGCTGCTGCGGTGGCTGGCCGGACTGAGGGTGCGGCTGGCCGTAGCCGGGCTGCACAGGCTGACCGTAGCCGGGCTGCGGCTGCTGAGCAGGCTGACCGTAGCCGGGCTGCGGCTGCTGAGGTGGTTGGCCCGGTTGGGGCGGCTGGCCAGGCTGCGAGGGTTGCTGACCGTAGCCGCCTCCGGTCTGGCCTGGACCCGGTTGCCACGGTCCTGGACCACCTGCAGGCGGATTCGGCCCGCCCTGACCATAGGGCTGAGCGGGAGGCTGGGGAGGAGCACCATCGGGCCCAGGCTGCGAGCCGCCGGAGTACTGGCCGTAGGGACCGGGAGGGTTCTGGTCACTCATGCAGCCAGGCTATCGTCCGTGCGGCAAGCGTCGCACACCGCCCTCCGGGCAGCCCCTACCCACACCCGGGCGACGTTCTGCCCCTCGGAACCAAGCCAGTAGTGTCAGCTGACGTCCTGCAACCGACGCCGACGCTCCTCGACCGCCAGCAACTCGCTGAAGGCCTCGGCATAAGCAGCATCCGCCGGGTCCATGCGCTGCAGCCGCCCTTTGGCATCCGCGATCTGCCGGGTGAGCCCCATCCGCAACAGCGCCACGAGCACGCCGCGCGCGTACTGTCCCAACGCCTCCGGGCGGTCCTCCGGCAGTGCGGCCACAGCGAGTTCGGTCACCAGCATGCTCACCGGACCACCGGCCGCCTCCCGCACCTCCTCGGCCCAGCGTGCCGCCGCGTGCTCGCTGCCCTGCGTGCCTGCACCGTCGGCAGCCAAACCTCCTGCGAGCTCACCGAACCGGCGAACACCGCCGACCGCCCGGATGGCATCGTGCACCGCCCGATGCGCCGGGGCAACGAAGGTGTCCGCCCCGAGATCGTCGAAGCCCGCCTCCAGTGCGTGCTGCGGCAGCTGGATCACCACCTCCAGCACCTGCCGCTCGAGTCTGGCCACGGGATCGGAACGGTCCACGGGCGGGTGACCTGCGCCGTCGGACGTGGGCCGGCCGCGATCGTGAGCCGGCGGATGCTGCTGACCCCCGCCACCCTGGGCCGGAGCCCGAGATGCCTGCTGGACGGCGTAGCGGACGGTCGGTTCGTCCAGGCCCAGCCACCCGGCGAGTTCACGCACGTAGCCTGCGCGCAGCACACGGTCACGGATCCGTGCCACGACGGGAGCCCCGACCCGCAGACCGGTCGATCGGCCTTCCACCGTGTCCAGATCCACCTGGCGCAGCACCGAGCGGATCGCGAACTCGAACAGCGGCTCACGTGCACTCACGAGCCCCCGCACCGCCTCATCGCCGCGATGCTGGCGAAGCTCACATGGGTCCACACCGCTGGGTTCGACGGCCACGAATGTCTGGGTGGCGAACTGCTGGTCCTGGTCGAACGCCCGCAACGCTGCCTTCTGCCCTGCCTCGTCACCGTCGAAGGTGAAGATGACCTCACCGCCCAGGGCCGCCCCGGAGGCGAGCATCAGGCCGGCCGTGGAGCCCGCGGTATCGCCCAGCATGCGCCGCACGATCTTGATGTGCTCGGTACCGAAGGAGGTACCGCAAGTCGCGACGGCGGTCGGCACCCCGGCCAAGTGCATCGCCATCACGTCGGTGTACCCCTCGACGACGACCACCTGCTTGCGTTTGCCGATCTCCCGTTTCGCCAGGTCGATCCCGTAGAGCACCTGGGACTTCTTGTAGATCGTGGTCTCAGGGGTGTTGAGGTACTTCGGCCCCGGGTCGTCCTCGTAGAGCTTGCGCGCACCGAACCCGACGACGTCGCCGGCCAGGTCCCGGATCGGCCACACCAGACGGCCACGGAAGCGGTCGTAGCTGCCGCGGTTGCCCTGAGAGAGCAGGCCGGACGCCGTCAGTTCGGCCTCGGTGAAGTGCTTGCCCCGCAGATGGCGGGCCAGATTGTCCCACCCGCGCGGCGCGTAGCCGACACCGAAGTGTTCGGCCGCAGCCCGATCGAAGCCCCGCTCGGCGAGGAACTCCCGTCCGGTCTTCGCCTCCTCGGAGAGGAGCTGGGTCGCGTAGAACTCGGCCGCCACCCGGTGCGCTTCGATCAGCCGTTGACGGCGCCCCGGTTCTTCTCGCGGGCGTCTCGGTCCGCCGTCGTCCTCGTAGCGCAGCTGCACACCCACCCGGGCGGCGAGGTGCTCGACAGCGTCGGTGAAGGGCAGGTGATCGATCTTCTGCACGAACGAGATGACGTCGCCACCCTCGTCGCATCCGAAGCAATGCCACAGGCCGAGCTGGGGGCGCACGTGGAAGGACGGGGTGCGCTCGTCGTGGAACGGGCACAGACCCTTCATCGAACCCACACCGGCGCTGCGGAGCGTGACGTGCTGGCCGACGATCTCCTCGATCTTCGCGCGCTCACGCACGGCCGCGATGTCCTCGCGGCGGATCAGACCAGCCATGAGGTGAGTGTAGGTCGTCCTCGGAAGCCGGCACGCACGTGAGCAACCTGGTTGGGGATCCAGCTACCGGCAACACCCGTCGCAGTACCGGCCACCGGGCCACTCACCAGGGTGCTCGCAGGGCTCGTTGATCGACCGATCGCTGCGTCAGCCACAGAACGCATCACAATGCAGTGCCAACGTCCGGTCCGCACATGCGCGCGTGCCACTCGAGGGCCGAGAGATCGGTGAGCGAGGCCACCTGGTCAACCACGACGCGCAACCGGATGTCGTCATCATCGGCATCGGCGAAGTCCTCGGCGAACATCTCCGCCAGCGCGATCTCGGCCCGGTCGTAGAGCACGGCGACCAGGTCGGTGAGGATCAGCCGCTGCCGCTGATACAGCATGTCCTCCTCCCGCGGGGCCATGACGTAGGTCGCTGCGATGCCCTTGAGGATGCTGATCTCGGCGAGCACCGCATCGGGGATCACCACATCGGCGTCGTAGCGCACCAGCGGCCCGTGGCCGAACTGAGCCCGGGTGGCGCGCCCGGCCGCGTCACAGAAGCGGCCGATGAGCTGACTCGTCATGTCCTTCAGGCGTGCCTGCCCGCGTCGGGTGCCGTCATAACGGGTCACCCAGTAGTCCAGCGCAGAGAGCGCATCGATGGCGGCGTCGAGGTCGGCATCACTCACAGGCGGGTCGTACCAGTCGCGCACTTGAGTGAGCACCCGGTCGCGTTCGACCTCCTGCGTGAGGATGCTCAGATCCACGCGGCCGGAGAACACGGCGTCCTCGACGTCATGGACGGAATAGGAGACATCGTCGGCGAGGTCCATCACCTGGGCCTCGATGCAGCGCCGCAGCGGCGGCGCACCCTGACGGAGCCAGTCGAAGACCGGCTGGTCGTCCTCATAGACCCCGAACTTGCGGGTGGTGCTGCCGTCGGCGCGTACCGGCCCCTGACCGGCCCGCCACGGATACTTGGTGGCAGCGTCGAGGCTGGCGCGCGTCAGGTTCAAACCCACCCCGGCGCCGTCGGGGGTGAACGTCTTGGGCTCGAGTCGCGTGAGCAGGCGCAGAGTCTGGGCGTTCCCCTCGAACCCGCCGATGGCCGAGGCCACCTGGTCGAGCGCGGTCTCACCGTTGTGGCCGAACGGTGGGTGACCGAGATCGTGCGCCAGGCATGCAGTGTCGACGACGTCCGGGTCACACCCCAGGGACTTGCCCAGTTCCCGGCCGACCTGCGCGACTTCGAGCGAGTGGGTCAGGCGCGTCCGCGCGAAGTCGTCGGTCCCGGGTCCCAGCACCTGGGTCTTCGCCCCCAGACGGCGCAATGCGGACGAGTGCACGATCCGTGCCCGGTCCCGTTCGAAGGGAGTGCGGTGCGCGGACTTCGGCGGTTCGGCAAACCACCGTTCGACGTCCTCCGGCCCGTACTCGCCGGGCGCGGCAATGTTCTCGTGGCGCACAGGCTCCACCCTAGTCAGTTCACCACCAGCAGTTCGCTCAGCCGCCCGAGACCGAGGACTCGGCCTGCGCGATCATCTTCCGCAATGCCTCGTCCATCTCGCGGCTGGTCAGCCATCCCTCCGGTACGTGCGGCGTCTTCGGGGTGCCGGCCCGGCCGCGGGGTCCCTCGGCTCCCTCCCCTGGATACGGTTGATCGAGATCGAGTTCCGCGAGCCGCTCGTCCAGCTCGACCAGGGTGCTCACCAGACCGAGTGCTGCCCTCGCCTGACCTCCGACGACGTAGCCCTTCAGGTACCAGGACATGTGCTTGCGCAACTCGCGCAGGGCCTTGAGCTCGTCACCGAAGTGCTCCACCATCAGCTCCGCATGGCGGCGGATCACCCCGGCCACCTCGGCCAGGCCCGGCCGGACCCGCAGATCGGAACCGCTGAAGGCAGCCACCAGGTCGGTGAAAAGCCAGGGGCGCCCCTGGCACCCACGCCCGACGACCACCCCGTCGCAGCCGGTCTGCTCCACCATCGTCAGCGCGTCCTCAGCCGACCAGATGTCGCCGTTACCCAGGACGGGGATGTCGGTGACCGTCTCCTTCAGACGCGCGATCGCCTCCCAGTGCGCAGTCCCGGAGTAGTAGTCCGCGGCGGTTCGCGCGTGCAGGGCCACGGAGGCGGCACCGGCGTCCTGGGCGCGCAGTCCGGCGTCGAGGTAGGTCAGATGGTCGGCGTCGATCCCCATTCGCATCTTCACCGTGACCGGGATCGCGGTGCCGGCCGCTTCCTCGCAGGCGGCGGTGACGATCGCGGAGAACAACTCACTCTTCCACGGCAGTACCGCTCCCCCGCCCTTGCGGGTGACTTTCGGCACCGGGCACCCGAAGTTGAGGTCAATGTGGTCGGCACGTTCCTCGGTCACGAGCATCCGGACGGCGAGGCGCACTGTGGCCGGATCCACGCCGTACAACTGGACGCTGTGTACTCGCTCGCCGGCATCGCGGGAGATGATCCGCATCGATTCCGGCGTGCGTTCCACCAGCGCCCGGGAGGTGACCATCTCCGCGACGTACAGTCCCGCGGGTGCCGGGCTGGCCGCCGTCTCGGGTGCGAGCACGTCCGGCAAGCCGGCGGCGCCCGCCTCGCGGCACAGCTGGCGGAAGGGCGCGTTGGTCACCCCCGCCATGGGGGCCAGTACCACGGGGGTCCCGACGGCGATCGGTCCGATCTGCAGAGCACTCACCTGAGCATTCTCTCAGGTGAGCGGCCTGCGGACGCTGAGTGGTGCGGCGTTCGCCCGGTCAGGCGCCGGGAACCGGGTCGGATCCCGGCCGAGGTGCGGGTGACCGATCGGGCTGAGGAGCATCGCCGGCCGCGCCGGTTGCGGTGCTCGGCGCCGTCCGGACCAGGGCCGCGGCGAGGGCGGTGGTGGCCGGGATCGCGAGCACCAGTCCGATCGAGGAGACCAGCGTGCGCACGACCTCCTCGGCGATCTCCCCCGCCGTCAGGGTGCTGCCCAGCGGGCGGTCGTAGAGCATGACGATCAGCAGCGTCGGCAGCGCAGTGCCGACATAGGCGAAGGCGAGCGTATACACCGTCGAGGCGATGTGGTCCCGGCCGATACGCATGGCACGCCGGAACACCCGCACCCGGGAGTCCGTGGGCGAAGCCGCATGGAGTTCCCACACCGCAGAGGCCTGAGTGATGGTGACGTCGTTGAGCGCACCGAGACCGGCGATCACGATCCCGCACAGCAGGAGATCACGCAGGCCAACCCCGGGCAGCATCGCGTTCAGCATGATCGACGTCTCCGAACCCACGCCGCTGAGCTCGGCTGCCGCCGTGGCCCACCCGGCGAGCGCGGTCGTGATCGCCAGACCAGCGAAGGTGCCCAGGAGGGCAGTCGTGGTGCGGATCGAGACGCCGTGCGCGAGGTAGACCGCCACGAACATCATGGCGCTGGCGCCGACCAGAGTGACCAGCAACGGCGATTCCCCGCTCATCAGCGCCGGCACCAGGAAGACGACGACGACCGCCATGGAGAGCAACAGACCGAGGATCGCCATAAGTCCTCGTACGCGCGCAACGGCGAGCACGAGCAGTCCGTAGACGACGGCGAGGAGAATGAGCGGCGTCCCTCGTACGAAGTCGACGAAGACGTAGGGACTGCCCGAACCCAGCGCACTCGCGGTGAAGAAGACCCGGATGTGGTCGCCGGTGTCGATGCCGGCGGCGTAGATCTCAGGTGCGACCTGCACCGGCACCACGTCACCACTGCCGTCGTGCAGCTCCGCCCGGATCTCCTGGCCGACCTCTCCGGTCACCTCCACCACGGTGGCATCGGCGAAGTTCGGACCGTCGACCGGGTTGGGCTGCGATCCGACAGGTGTCTGACCGCTGGGCCACAGTAGCGCGAGACCGATCAGCGTGCCGATCAGCAGCGGAAGCGTGATCGCCAGCAGGATGCGCCGCGCTCGCCGGGCTTCCCGCCCGCCGAGCGCGACCGGCCCGTGGTGGTGGCCCACGGAAGGTCAGGCCCCGATGAGGCGTGCCGCCAGGTAGGACTCGACCTGGTCCAACGCCACCCGTTCCTGCGCCATCGTGTCGCGCTCACGCACGGTGACGGCCTGGTCCTCCGCGGTGTCGAAGTCGACGGTGATGCACAGCGGGGTACCGATCTCGTCGTGGCGGCGGTAGCGGCGCCCGATCGCACCCGCGTCGTCGAAGTCGATGTTCCAGTTCTTGCGCAACTGCGCGGCGAGGTTGCGTGCCGTCGGAGTGAGTTGCTCATTGCGCGAAAGCGGCAGCACCGCAGCCTTGACGGGAGCGAGGCGATGATCCAGGCGCAGCACGGTGCGCTTGTCCACCCCACCCTTGGCATTCGGCGCCTCGTCCTCGGCGTAGGCCTCGACGAGGAAGGCCATCAGCGACCGCGTCAGACCGGCGGCCGGCTCGATCACGTACGGCGTGTACCGCTCGTTCGTCGCTGGATCGAGGTAGCTCAGATCCTTGCCGGAGTGCTTGCTGTGTGTGGACAGGTCGAAGTCGGTGCGGTTGGCGATGCCCTCGAGCTCACCCCACTCGCTGCCGGTGAACCCGAAGCGGTACTCGATGTCGACCGTGCGCTTGGAGTAGTGCGACAGCTTCTCGGACGGGTGCTCGTAATGGCGCAGGTTGTCGCGATCGATCCCGAGCTCGGTGTACCAGTCGGTGCGAGCGTCGATCCAGTACTGGTGCCACTCTTCGTCGCTTCCCGGCGCGACGAAGAACTCCATCTCCATCTGCTCGAATTCGCGGGTGCGGAAGATGAAGTTGCCGGGCGTGATCTCGTTCCGGAAGGACTTGCCGATCTGGCCGATGCCGAAGGGCACCTTCATCCGGGATGTGCGCTGGACGTTGTCGAAGTTCACGAAGATGCCCTGCGCCGTCTCCGGTCGCAGGTAGTGCAGCCCCGACTCGTCTTCGGTGACACCGAGATAGGTCTTGAGCAGGCCGTTGAACATCTTCGGTTCGGTCCACTGGCCGCGGGTTCCGCAGTTGGCGCAGGCGACCTCGTCCAGCCCGCCCTGGGGGGCCCGGCCCTTCTTCTCCTCGAACTCCTCGAGCAGGTGGTCCTCGCGGTAGCGCTTGTGGCAGCTCAGGCACTCCACCAGCGGGTCCACGAATGCCTGGATGTGACCCGATGCCTCCCACACCTTCGACGGAAGGATGACCGAGGAGTCCAGTCCGACGATGTCATCCCGGCTCGAGACCATCGCCCGCCACCACTGCCGCTTGATGTTCTCCTTCAGCTCCACACCCAGCGGCCCGTAGTCCCACGCCGACCGCGTACCGCCGTAGATCTCCCCGGAGGGGAAGACGAAACCTCGGCGCTTGGCGAGGTTGACGACGGCATCGAGACGAGAGGGCTCTTTGGCCACGGTTTCACTCCTGGGTCGGCGGGCCTCACGCCGCAGGTGGTGCTGGGCGTGACTCCCGCACAGGCTACCGGCCCCGGGCACGCCGGCGTCGACACCTCCCGCCCTGCGGTGGTGGTGAAGACTGTGGGCCTCGCCACGGTGCTTTGACACCCCACACCGGCAGAGTGAGAATCGTTTGCATGAGACGCCGCACCCTCCCCGTCGTGGCCACCATCGGCGTGCTCGCGCTCACCGCGTGCTCAGCCACGGGCGACGATGCCGCCCGGGACGAACCGGGCGAAGACTCCGTGCGTGTCGTCGCGTCGTTCTATCCTCTCCAGTTCGTCGCTGAACAGGTCGCGGGTGAGCGTGCGGCGGTCCAGAACCTCACCCCGGCCGGCGCTGAACCGCACGACCTCGAACTGAGCCCGATCGACGTCCTGGATCTGGAGGACGCCGACCTCGTGCTCACCCTCTCCGGATTCCAGCCCGCGCTGGACGATGCACTCGCCGAGGTCAGCGGACCCGTTGTCCTCGACACCGCCGAGGAGGCCGAGCACGAGCACGCCGAGCCCGAGGACGGTGCCGACGATGGGCACTCCGGTGAGGAGCACGCGGAGGACGAGCACGATCACGCCGACGGCGACCCGCACTTCTGGCTCGACCCGACCCGCCTGGCGCACGTGGCTGACGAGGCCGCCGACGCGCTCACCAAGCTTGACCCGGACGGCGAGGACACCTACCGCACCAACGCGGACGCGCTCACAGCGCAGCTCACCACTCTCGATACCGAGTTCGCCACAGGGCTGACCGAGTGTGAGCAGGACGTCATCGTCGTCAGCCATGAGGCGTTCGGCTACCTGACCGACCGCTATGGGCTGACCCAGGTCGGGCTCGCCGGCATCGACCCAGAGGCCGAGCCCTCCCCCGCGCGCCTGCAGGAGATCCGCGACGTCGTCGAGCACGAAGGCGTCGGGACGATCTTCACCGAGTCACTCGTGAACCCGGACGTCGCCGAGGCGCTTGCCGGCGAACTCGGCATCGACGTGGCCCTGCTCGACCCCCTCGAGGGACTCACTGATCCCTCCGAGGACTACCTGACCGTGATGCGCCAGAACCTGCAGACACTGCGCGAGTCGCTGGGGTGCGCGTGACTGGGGACGTGCCGGCGCCGGACAGCGGCACCGTGATCGCCGCGACAGGTCTCGAGGTCGACTACGGCCGCGGTCGCGTGCTGCGCGGCGTCGACCTGCACGTCAGCGCCGGGGAGAGCCTCGCACTGTTGGGCGCGAACGGATCCGGCAAGTCGACGACGATGCGTGCGCTTCTCGGAATGGCGCCGCTGACCGCCGGTGACGTCCGGCTGTTCGGTGCCCCCGTCCGAGACTCCGGAGCAGTGCCGTGGCACCGCATCGGCTACGTCCCGCAACACCGGCCCGCCCCGACGGGACTGCCGGCCACGGCCGTGGAGGTCGTGCTCACGGGACTGTTGCAACGCCGTCGACTCTGGTTGCCCCGCGGAGCCCGCGGGCACGCGTTGGAGGCGCTGGACGCCGTCGGGATGGCAGACCGGGCCGACAGGGCGATGCACGAACTGTCCGGTGGCCAGCAGCAGCGCGTGAGCATCGCCCGCGCCCTGGTGCGCACCCCTGACCTCCTGGTGCTGGACGAACCGGTCGCCGGTGTCGACACCCCCACCCAGCAGGCCTTCGCGCGGGTGCTGACCGAACTGCACGCGAACGGCACCACGGTGGTGGTGGTGCTGCACGAGATCGGCGAACTACGCAGCCTGCTCCAGCGCGCAGTCGTGCTCCGGCACGGTCGGGTGGTGCACGACGGAGCACTACCGGAGCCCGCGCCCGATCACGCCGGACCCGAGCACGAGCACGTCCATGCCGACCACGGCGAGCCGCCCACCGAACCCACGCTGCAACGGAGCCTGCCATGATCGACTGGTTCGCTCAGATCGGCGATGCGCTCACGAGCCCGTTGCTGCAGCGCGCCCTCATCGCCGCCCTGATCGTCGGGGCGACGGCCCCGGTCGTTGGCACCTACCTCGTGCAACGCCGGCTGTCCCTGCTCGGGGACGGTGTCGGGCACGTGGCACTGACCGGTGTGGCGATGGGATGGCTCGTCGGTAGCTGGACTCACGCCGAACCCAACGACGCCTACGCAGTGGTGGGGGCCGTCGTCGCCGCCATCATCGGCGCGGTACTGATCGAGGCGGTCTCCGCACGAGGCCGCACCAGTGGAGACGTGGCACTCGCCCTGCTGTTCTACGGGGGCATCGCCGGCGGCGTGGTGATCATCAGCCTGGCAGGTGGGACGAATGCCAACCTGATGGCCTACCTGTTCGGTTCTCTCTCGACGGTCTCGACCGGCGACCTGGTGACGACGGCCATCATGTCGGGCCTGATCCTCGTCGTCGGGATCGGACTACGGACGGCGCTGTTCGCCGTCAGCCACGACCCGGAGTTCGCTCGTTCGTCCGGCCTTCCGGTGCGTGTGCTCACCATCCTGATCGCGATCGTCGCCGCCTTGACCGTGACGGTCTCGATGCGTGTGGTGGGGCTCTTACTGGTCAGTGCGCTGATGATCGTGCCGGTCGCGATCGCCCAGCAACTGACGTCGTCCTTCCGGCGCACCATGTCGGCGGCCATGGTCATCGGCGCCCTCGTCTGCGTGGGCGGACTGCTGATCACCTTCACCGAACCTCTCGCCCCAGGGGCCACGATCGTGGTTCTGGCCGTGACCGTTTACGCTGGGGTGGCCACAGTACGGGCGGTCGTGCGACCGCGACGGGTGCGTGCCGCCGATCCGCACCCGGATGTGGCCGATGACGTACATCTCTGACGGGAGGATCCTGCGATGCAGCGCATGACACGCCAGCGCGCGGCCGTGAGCGACCTGCTCGCCGGGACCGATGACTTCCGCAGCGCCCAGCAACTGCACGAGATGCTCAAGGACCGTGGCGAGGGCATCGGCCTGGCCACCGTGTACCGGACCGTTCAGGTGATGGCGGACAACGGCGACCTGGATGTGCTGCGCAACGCCGATGGCGAGTCGCTCTACCGGCAGTGCGCCTCTCGCGGTCACCATCACCACCTGGTGTGCCGACGCTGCGGTGCGACCGTCGAGCTGGACGCGGCCAGCGTCGAGAAGTGGGCCGCGACCGTCGGTGCCCAGCACGGGTTCACCGCGGTCGAGCACACCGCCGAACTGTTCGGGTTGTGCGCCGAGTGCACGGCGAGGCAGCAGAGCGAGGATTCATGATCACGGTGGCGTGCGCCATCGGCCGGTGGTGAGGAACGCGTGCCTGAGTTCCTGACCGGGATTCCGTTCGCGGTGGTGCTGGCGTCCTTGTCGGCCGGAGCATGGTTGCGCGGCCAGCTGCTCTACTGGATCGGACGGATCCCGACCGACCAAGCGCTTCGTCGTACACACCCCGGCCACGGGTGGCGCAAACGCGTCCACGACTGGCTCGCCGGCGGCGGCGCCGACGCCGGGATCGTTGCCATCCGGCGCTGGGGGCTGGTCGCCGTTCCGTTGTGCTACGTCACCGTGGGCTTTCAATCGATGGTGCAGGCGGCGGCCGGCGTATTGCGGATCACCTGGTGGAAGTACGCGCTGGCGCAGATCCCGGGCGCGCTGGCCTGGGGGACCATCTACTCCACGATCGGATTCGCCGTGTGGGAGGCCGCGCTGGCTGCCGCCGCGGGTTCACCCGTGGGGATCGGGGTCATCGTGGTGCTCGTGGCTGCAGGCGTGACGGCCATCGTCCTGGTGCGACGGCGCCGGGAGCGGCAGCCTGCAACTCTTGCAGCCGGTGACCAAGCGGGGTCGGAGCTGAACACCTCCCTCGCCCCTCGGCGCGAACACACGTAGTCTGCCTTCATGGGGCGAGGATTGAGGCGTACCGGAACCACCGCGATGGCCGCCGCCGCTCTACTCGGGGTCACGGCATGCACCTCCGCAGGTCCGTCCGGGAGTGCCGGGTCTTGTGCGGGTCCCGTACTCGAGGCCGAGCCGGAGCGCGTGCGCGCAGGCCAGGAGGTGACCGTCTCCGGGCGGTGGTTCTTCCTCGGGTGCGCCGACAGCTTCCGCAACGGCACGCCGTCAGAGACTCAGGAGCCCATCACCGACATCACTGTGACGGTACTTCTCGACGGCCGGACTGTCGCTGAGGAGGAGACGGGCGCATCGGGAGAGGACGACTCGTTCTCCGTCACGCTCGCGCTACCGGCGGACCTTCCACCCGGCACCGCGGTGGTCGCTACTGATGTCGCCCACGCTCCCGAGGCGGAGTTCAGCATCGAATCCGAATGACGGTCTCGCGTCACCAGCCCGGCCGTGTGGCCGCGGACGAAGCGATGACGTGTCTGGTCGTCATTCGCGCGAGAACCACCCTGCGTCAGTTGGGACGGTCCGCAGCGGGAGCGTCAACCGCTCCCCCGTATCGCCGGTCGCGGCTGGCGTAGGTCTGGGCCGCCGCCCACAGGTCTCGGCGATCGCAGTCCGGCCACGGCTTGTCGATGAAGACCATCTCCGCATAGGCGGACTGCCACAGCAGGAAGTTCGACGTGCGCTGCTCACCGGAGGTGCGCATCAGCAGGTCCACGTCCGGCATATCGGGTTCATCGAGGTAGCGCGCGACGGTCTTCTCGGTGATCCGCTCGGGATCGAGCCGTCCAGCGGCAACCTCCCGGCCGATGGCGCGGGCCGCGTCCGCGATCTCGGCGCGGCCACCGTAGTTCACGCACATCGTCAGGGTGCAGGTGGTGTTGCCTGCCGTCAGCCGTTCGGCCTCCTCAAGCTCGTTGATCACCGAGCGCCACAGCTTAGGACGGCGGCCGGCCCACCGGACCCGCACTCCCCAGTCGTTCATCTGGTCTCGGCGGCGGCGCAGCACATCCCGGTTGAATCCCATCAGGAAGCGCACCTCGGCCGGGGAACGCTTCCAGTTCTCGGTGGAGAAGGCGTAGGCACTGATGTGACTGATACCCAGTTCGATCGCACCGGCGACCACATCCAGCAGCACTGCCTCGCCGGCGGCGTGGCCCTCGTTCCGGGAGAGTCCGCGGGCGTTGGCCCAGCGGCCGTTGCCATCCATCACGATGGCGACGTGCCGGGGCACCAGCTCCGGGCGAATCCGAGGCGGGCGGACACCGGCGGAGTGCTCGGGTGGGGGCATCGGGTGACCGGACGCCATCAGGCGCGCTCCACGTGCCGCAACGAACGCAACTGCCGCTCCAGGTGCCACTGGGTATACACCGCCACCAGGCCAGATGCCTCCCGTCGGTGCTTCTCCTCGCTCGCCTCGGCGCTCACCCACTCCCCTGCCAGCAACGCGCCCAGCAGTGCGAAGGTCTCAGGCGCGGGAGAGGCGGCTCCGGGTGGCCGGCATCCCATGCAGACCGCGCCACCCACGGGAGCCGAGAAGGCGCGGTGCGGCCCGGATTCACCACACCGTGCACACTCGGTGAACGAGGGCGCCCATCCCCCGACGGCGAGGGCGCGCAACAGGTAGGAGTCCAGGACCAGCGTGGCCGGGTGTCGCCGATCGGCCAGCGCCCGCAGCGCACCCGCCAGGAGCAGGTACTGCTGCGTCGCCGGCTCGCCGGGCACCTCGGTCAGCCGATCAGCGGTCTCCGCCATCGCGGTGGCCGTGGTGAACAGACTGTAGTCGGAGCCGAGGGCGCGCCCGTGCGGCGCAAGGGTGTCCACCTGGGTGATGACGTCGAGCGAACGACCGGCGTACAGCTGCACGTCGATCACCGCGAACGGTTCGAGCCGGGCTCCGAACTTGGAGGACGTGCGCCGCACCCCCTTGGCCACTGCCCGCACCTGCCCGTAATTGCGTGTGAGCAGCGTGACGATCCGGTCGGCTTCACCCAACTTGTGGGTGCGCAGCACGATCGCCTCGTCCCGGTAGAGCTTCACGCGGCCATTGTCTCCCACGACGGCGCAGAGAACGATCTCCCGCGCCGCGAGATGCGTTCCCGATGCACCTCTGTCCACAACCCCCATCACGAGAAATCGTTGCTATTCTGCCGAAAACCCTTGCCTCGTTCGAACTTCTGTTCTAGGCTGAATGCAGGTCCAGGCGGACGGAAACCAAGCCCGAACGAGTCGTCGCAGGGGGTGAGCATGACAGTCATCGACGGTACGCAGCAGGCCGCGGACCAGTCCGGTGTGGAGGCGACGCTCGCCCAGATCAGCACCGAGTTGGATCGGCTGCTGGAGGCGGACCTCCACCAGCTGGACTCCTCGAGGTTGCGGGGCGTCGTCGAGCACGTCGAACAGGTCCAGCGCCGGGTAGAGGCCGTCACCAACCGGGTGATGAGGACCGTCGAGGCTGACGGCGTCTGGTCGCTGCACGGCCATCGCAGCCTGACCACGTGGTGGGCCGATGCGACCGGACGGCGCAAGGCACCGACCGCCGCACGGCTACGGACCGCACAGCGACTCGCCGCCCACCTCCCCCTCGCCGAGGCCGCAGCATCATCCGGGGAGATCAGCATCGACCACGCGACCCTGCTGGCCCGGGAGGCGACGAGGAACCCCGTGCTCATCGAGCACCTCGCGGACACCCACACGGGTGAGGCGTTCCTGGTGCAGCAGGCCAAGCTTCTGCCACCGGACTCCTTCGCGCGGGTGCTGGCGGCGTGGACGATCCGGGCCGACCCAGAAGGGGCCGACCGGAACTGGCGCGAACAGAGCACCGCGGAGCACGTGCATCTGTCATCCACCCTCGACGGGTACCAGCTGGACGGATGGCTGACGACGCAGAGCGGCCAGACCCTCGCCCACGCGCTGGATGCCATCATCGGCACGCCAGCCGAGGACGATGACCGGACCCGCTCCCAGCACCAGGGTGCCGCGATGGTCACGATGGCCCGCCACGCCCTCGACTCCGGTTCGTTCCAGCCGCACGCCCGCGTGCGTCCCACACTGTTGGTGCATGTACCAGGTGAGACGCTTCACCTCCTGACCGAGACCCCGCCCGCGCGCCCGGGCCATCCTGACCAGATCGATCCTCGCCTTCCCTACGGCGTGCTCCGTGGTGCCGAGCCCGCGACCCTCGGTGACGGGTCGCCGATCACGTTCGCCCAGCTCGCCACACACGCATGCGGTGGCGAGTTCACCCGCGTGGTGCTCGACCCGGCGGGTCAGCCGCTCGATGTGGGCCGCAGCCGCCGCCTGCACACTCCCGCGCAGACCAGGGCGATCTGGGCGCGAGACAGGCACTGTCAGTTCCCTGGATGCGATGCACCACCAGGATGGGGCGAGATCCACCACAGCACCTGGTGGTCACGCGGAGGCACCACCGATGTCGAGCACGGCATCTTGCTGTGCTGGCACCATCATGCCTACGTCCATCAGCGCGACATCACGATCCGGCGACATGCCGATCACTGGCACTTCACGCGACCCGGTGGGCACCCGCTCGGGTATCGGCGCCTGCCCGCCTGCGAGATCCTGGCACGCCCGCGCGCTGGTCACGACGATGACACGATCGCCGGTCCCGACGGGTAGCGCACGAGGGCGCCACCAGAACCGGATGGGTTCAGGTGGCGCCCTCGGCCGGGAGAGATGCCGCAGACCGGGTCACAGTCGGTCGGCACCTCTCTCGGGCCTGACCGCATCCGCGTGGTGGCAGGCGGTCAGGAGCGTTGTTGCGCGAGTCTGGCGAACTCAGCGCACCGCGCGATTGACGGCGGAGACGATCGCCTTGAGCGACGCCGTCGTGATCGACGGATCGATGCCGACGCCCCAGATCACCTGGTCGGCCACGTCGCACTCGACGTAGGCGACCGCTGATGCGTCGCCCCCCTCGGAGAGCGCATGCTCGGCGTAGTCCAGCACGGACACCTTGACACCGAGCTGCGCCAGAGCCGCTGTGAAAGCTGCTACCGGGCCGTTCCCACGCGCCTGGACGGTGCTCTCCTCGTCGCCGTCGACGATAGTGGCAGTGAGCACATCGTCGCTGCCGTCTCCGGCCGACGAGACCTGGGTGGCACGCAACGTGAAGCGACCCCACGGCGTCAGACCCCCGTGCTCACCTGCCGGCAGGTACTCGTCGGAGAAGATCTCCCACAGCCGCTCCGCGCTCATCTCCCCACCGAAGGAGTCGGTGTGCTTCTGCACGCTCTGGGAGAACTCGATCTGCAACCGTCGCGGCAGGTCCAGGTTCCGGGTGCTCTGCAGCAGGTAGGCCACCCCGCCCTTGCCGGACTGGGAGTTCACCCGGATGACGGCCTCGTAGTTTCGGCCCACATCTTCCGGGTCGACAGGCAGGTAGGGCACGTTCCACGGCACCTCGGTGTCGTCACCGGACGCGGCGACGCGCTCGTTGCGGACCGTGAAGCCCTTCTTGATCGCGTCCTGGTGCGAGCCCGAGAACGCGGTGTACACCAGATCACCGCCGTAGGGGTGCCGCGGGTGCACGTCCATCTGGGTGCAGTACTCGACAGTGCGGCGGATCCCGTCGATGTCGGAGAAGTCGATACCGGGGTCGATGCCCTGGCTGTAGAGGTTCATACCCAGTGTCACCAGGTCGACGTTCCCGGTGCGCTCACCCTGCCCGAACAGGCACCCTTCAATCCTGTCGGCACCGGCCATCACCGCCAGCTCCGCCGCGGCGACAGCGGTTCCCCGGTCATTGTGCGGGTGCACCGAGATGGCGACATGCTCTCGCCTGCTCAGGTGGCGGCTCATCCATTCGATCTGATCGGCATAGACGTTCGGGGTCGCACGTTCCACCGTCGCCGGCAGGTTGAGGATGATCTCCCGTCCCTCCTCGGGCGCCCACACGTCCATCACGCCCTCGCAGACCTCCAGTGCGAAGTCCAGCTCGGTGTCGATGAAGATCTCGGGCGAATACTCGTATCCCAGCTCCGTGTCCGGGCCGAGGATCTTCTCGCCGTAGTCGATCACGTGCTGAGTGCCGGCGGTCGCCAGCTCCTTGGTCGCTGCGCGGTCGTTGCGGAAGACGATCTCTCGGAACACCGGCGCCGTGGCGTTGTACATGTGCACCGTCGCGCGGGGAGCTCCCTCGAGCGACTGCACAGTCCGTTCGATCAGTTCGCGCCTCGCCTGCGTCAGCACGGAGATCGTGACGTCCTCGGGGATCGCTTCATCGGTGATGATGCTGCGGACGAAGTCGAAATCGGTCTGTGACGCCGAAGGGAAGCCGACCTCGATCTCCTTGTAGCCCATCGCGACGAGCAGATCGAACATCCGCCGCTTGCGTGGGGCGTCCATGGGTTCGATGAGCGCCTGGTTACCGTCCCGCAGGTCCGTCGACAGCCACCGGGGTGGGGCGGTGATGGTGCGGCTGGGCCAGGCACGATCCGGCAGGTCGACGCCGACGAACGGGTGGTACTTGCCGACCGGCATGCCGTAGGTGGTGCGTTGAGTCATGGATTCATCCTTCGTCGCTGTGCTTCTCAGTGCTGTGGTTCGGGTGAGGCCGGGCACCACTGCACTCCGCGACGAGGATCCGGCCTAGTGGGCCTCGCCGCGGCAGCGAAGGAGGAGGCTGACGCTGATGCGCATGTCAGGACAGTACCACGCCAGGAAGAGCACGCGGTGCGCCTCAACTACTCGTCTGTGTGCGCGCCCCTGGCGCGCGATCCTCGGCGACGTGCAGTGCAGTGGCGCCGATCCGCACCGTCTCACCGGGAGCAACCGGTGCCTCCTCCCAGGCCGTCAGGCGGCGCTGCTGCCCGGTGGCACTGACGAGGATGGTGCCGTTCGTCGACGCCCGGTCGGTCACCCACGCGCGCGGACCGGAGATCCGGATCTGGAGGTGAGTCTTCGAGACCGCTCCGTCGTCCAGCGTGACGAGCGCTGCCACCTGCTCCCGCTCCCGAGGCGCCGGTGCCCGGCCGACGAGGCTCACACCTTCACTGCCGATGACGCGACCGTCGTCGGTATGGAACCGCATCCGACCCGGTTGTTGCCGGGCCATCGCGAGGCGGGTCTCCTCGTTGTCCGGTTCTCCGTGCTCTTCCGACATGGCTTCGCCGGGCTGTGCGGTTGTCGCCCACGGGCTGTCCGGCACCACCGCGGGCGCAGCACTCGGAGGATGCACCGGCTCGTGGTGGCTGGGCGCCGAATCCGCCTGATCGGGCTCCGACCACGTCCGGGTGTGCGGGTCCGGCTGAAGGGTCGCCTCAGGCGGGGCAGGTGGAACAGGTGAGTCAGGTGGAACCGGCGGGGCAGGTGGAACAGGCGGCGCCCACGGTGCCTCGTTCGAGGCCGGCATCGATCCGGCGTCAGGCACTCCCTCCGGCGATCCCGGTTGAGGTGGGGTATCACGCCGCGGAGCACCCAGCACTGTCTCGTCGTGAGCAGAACCACCGGCCGGTGGTTCGCCTACCACCGGTCCCGCACTCGCGAGGCCCGAGGGCGCAGCATGGTCCGGAACAGCCGGAGCCGCACTTCCCGGGCGGGGTGGAACGGGAGCATGCACCGTCGGCCGCGCATACGGACTCTGACCACTGGGAGACGCTGAGGTGCCGGCAGCGTGAGGACCGGCAGTTTGAGCCCCACCAGCGTCAGGACCAGCAGCAGGACCAGCGCTTCCCGCCATCGGCGTCGCCACGCCGTGCTCCACACCCGGTGGGCGTGGTGGAACCTCCGGCACCCCGCCCGGAGCGGCAGAGGCTCCATCCCTACCTGTCGGTTCAGCACCCTGCGACCGAACCGCTGTGCTCGCGAGCAGGCCGCCAGTCAGCACGAACACGGCCGAGAGTGCGCACACCAGCGTCACTCCCCCGCGCACGAATGTCGCTTCGGCGGGGGCGAGCGGAACGTCCTCGATGACGCCGATCAGCACGAGAACGGTGAACGCCGTCGCCGCGACCGCCAGCACCAACCGGAGCACGTACGGGAGAGCCCACACCCGCCCGGACCCGGGTCCGCCGTCCTGGGGTCGCAGCGCGGACCATGCGCGGAGCGCCCCGACGAGGGCCCACCCTGTCACGGTGACATACACGCACATGATCAGACCCGCGAGTGCGGCCACACCTCCCCCGACCGTCATGGCCAGGCTCGCTGCGCCGTCGGCGGACATGCCCATCCCCACCAGAACCAGCGCCCCGCACGCGAGGAGGACCGCGAACAGACCCGCGATCGTCCGGCGCCAGCCGGCATAGGCACGCGTCAGCAGCTCCAGGGCCTCTCCTCGGGTCCGGCGCAGCGTCCACGTGTCCGGCCACCGCGGGCGGTCGGCCGGGGGATCCATGAACCCCTTGGCGTCAGCGTTCAGTGAGAAGAGCCCGGGCACGTACGTCCTCGCCTTCTAGGGATGCAGCTCGTGGGTGGCGCGTGCGGCGAGGCGGTCCGCCGTGGACCACAGACCGGCCGAGGGCGTGGAGATGAAGAAGACCTGCTCCCCGTCGTCCATCGTGTTCCACCCGTCCCGCATCACCTCCGGATCGTACCGGCGCAACGCCTCCTCCATGTCGAGATAGCCGTAGCCGACCGATTCCACCTCCTCGCGGCTCAACCCGCCGGGAGCGTAGGTGATGCGGAAGCGCCCTTCGGCGCTGCCGTGCACCAGGTGCGCCGTGGCGTGCGGGATCTCCTGCATGTCGGCCTCGGTGGCGTACTTCTCCAGGACCTCCGCCTTGCTGAGGTAGCCGTACTTGCGGATGAGGGCATCCACCTCGGGCTGCTCTCCGAAGCGCTCCACACCGGGGGCGATGATGAGCAGCTCACCGCCGTCGGCCATCGCCATCCGGGTACGGTAGACCGCCTTGTTCGCCACCCAGGTGGCATGGAACTCGTCCGCCTGCATCACCGCCACGATCTTGTGCACGGGCTCGTCGAAGGTGGTGATGTTCTGCGCCATACTCGCCCGTGCGGCCGCGTAGTAGGTGTCGAGGTCGTCCCCGACGAAGACGCCGGTGTGCACCAGCTGGCCCGCATCGTCGTAGTTCATCACCACTTGCAGATAGACATCGGGCAGATGGCCGAGGAACTCCTCCTCGGCCCAGTTGAAGCAGGCGCGCACAGGAGTCAGCAGGTTCCCGAGGTTGTTCTCGATGCCGTAGACGGCCGAGGCCATGTGGGCCGCGCCGAGCGTGCGCTTGCCGCCCAGACCGATGAAGTAGTTCTTGTTGTGGTTGGCGAAGCCGAGCACCTCGTGCGGGACCACGTGCCCGATATGGACGATCAGGTCCCACTCCTCGCTGACCGTCATCGTGTTGAGGTCGATCGGCATCTCCCAGTCGACGGCACCTCCCGTCTTCTCGGCCACCACCTCGGCGGGCACTGTACCGACGTGCGTCACTCCGCCCTTCCAGTCATGGGCGTGGATGCGCTCGTGCGGGATCGAACCGAACATCCACCGGTTCACCTCCTCGGTGTGCGGCACGTGCTGCCCCAGGGTGGGGATCACATGCACCTCCACACCCCGAGCATCCAGACGGCGGTACAGGTGCTCGGTCATCCACCCCACCCCGGCGTGAGCCCGGGTGATGTCCGGTGGCAGCAGCAGCACGCGCCGATAGGTCCCGATGCCGAGCCGCTGCGCCGCCTCCTCCACGAGCCGGTCGCACAACTGCTCGACCGTCTTCCGGTCGATCGCCTGATCCTCATGCTGGAACCACACCATGGCCGACAGGCTAGCCCGGCCAGAGAGCCCCGGTGGCACTGATGCCGTCAGTTGCCGTAGAGACCGATCACGCCCGACGGCGCAGCGACCTCCACGAGAACGCCGCCCGTAGCCGCGCCTTCCAGCCCACGCTGTGGCGCACCCGCTGCACGGTGCGGCGCACGTGGCCCCAGTAGTGGTGCACGTGCTCCTCAGCCGGATCCGACGGGGCGAACACGGCTTCATCGGCCCGGTCAGCGAGCAGCAGCACACCCGACTCCGGGAACTGACCCGCCATCGCCTGAGCCGATTCGCGCCGGGTGCGCCCGGGAGGCACGATGACGCCCAGGTCGAGGACCTGATCCTGCACCTCGTCCCAGCCCCCGGCGACACGCTGATGGGCCGTGCCCTTGCTGCGCCGACGGGACCGGCGGATGGCCTTGATCACGGCGAGCAGCAGCAACGGCACCCCGAACACGAGGACCGGGAGCGTCGAGGCTCCGGCCACCCATACCCAGGGGTTGGGCACACTGCCCTTGTCCATCCCCTCCGAGTCGACGTCGGCGTCGTCCCGGTCCTGTGGCGGCACATCCGGACGGTCCTGCGGCGGCGGTGGGGGCTGCAGCACCTGCGGCTGCGGCTTGTCGACCGGGTCCGGCTCCTCCACCTGCGGAATCTGGTCCTCGGGGGGTGTGGGGAAGAACGGAACCCATCCGACGCCGTCGAAGGGCACTTCGACCCATGCGACCACGTCGTCTCCTGTGAGGGTGACCGTGCCCGCGTCCTCGACGTCGAATCCGACGACGACGCGCGCTGGATAGCCGAGTGAGCGCACCATCAACGCCATCACGGCGGCGTACTGTTCCTCGTCCCCCACGAGTTCGTCGGCTTCCAGCATCTGCGCCAGACGCGCGGCACCATGACCGGCACGGGAGGGAACCTCACCCTCGAGACCGTGCGAGAAGAACCCGCCGTTGCGCAGTGCTTCGGCGACGGCCTCGATCTGGGCGTAGGGCGAGTCCGCGCCATCGGAGTAGCGCCCGGCGAGACTTCCGACCGTATCGGGCACACCGCGCGGTTCCGGGAGCTGCAACGAGGTGACGCGCAACTCGGTCACATCGGCCGGTTCCTCCTGGGCCGCAGGATCGGCGACCACCTCGAAGACGTCCCCCTCGGTGAGGCCCGCCGTCACCAGGCCGGTGTCGGTGACAGTGTTGTAGTAGAGGCTCTCAGTCAGCTCCGGTGAACCGGGACCGGTGAACGTGACATCAGCGGTCCCGCCCGCGTTCAGCACCCACACGTCCTGGTAGGTGCCGACACTGACGTCGAGCGTGTACGCCTGGGGCGGTATCTCCACCTCGATCCGATCCCCGATGCGGCGGAACACCCCGGTCCCCGGAGTGGCCGCGCCCGTCACATTCCAGACGGTGCCGTCGTAGGTGTCGAGCGCGGCCAGGCGGAGCTGAGCCCCGCCCTCGGGCAGCCCGGTGACGGTGAAGAGGTCCTCCGCGCTGAGATCGTCGGCATAGGTACGGAATCCGGCCAACGGGCTGGGAAGGTCCTGCGGGTCCGGAGGCGGTTCCACATAGTCCCGCAGGACCACGCGCGGGTTCTGCGGCGCGACGGCCATCGACGCACCGGTTCCTCCGAGTGCTGCCACGGCGAGCACGATCACGATCGCGAGCACGCGGTGCAGCTCCAGCCGCCCTGACCGCCAGGAGACCCAGGTGAGTGCCCCCACCACAGCGACCACGCCGATCACACCTGCGAGCACGGGCACGTGGGTGCCGAAGAGGATGGCCGCCACGAGTACGAGCGCGGGCACCAGCAGGGTGAGCCAGAACCAGCGTGCGCGTAGCGAGAGCGTCACCGCGACCAGTGACCCGAGGAAGGCCAGCAGGTAGGGCAACAGCAGCACGGCCCCGTAGGTGCCCAGTGGTGGGGTCACCGTGAGGACCTGCTTCCACACGGTCACGATGCCCACGCCCATCAGCTGCCAGGTGGTGGGGGTCGGTAGCACGCCGGCCAGAGCCGTTCCCGGGGCAGCCGCAGCCCCACAGACGAAGAACACCACGACCGCGACCGAGGTGAGCGTCAGAACACCGTGCCGGTAGACGGCACCGAGCACCGCAACGGTTGACCCGAGCACCAGGCCGGTCGCCACCGTGATGTAGAAGCCGCCGGTCAGGTAGACCGAGTACAGCGGGAGCAGCGCGAGCAACAGCAGCAGCACCGGTACGAAAGTGTTGACGATCCGGGCCGGACTCCACCACGAGATGAACCGGCGGATCAGGCTGCCCGAACCAGCGCCACCGCTGGCGCGGGATCCGGCATCACGGACAGCACGACGTTCTCGTCTGGGAGAGCGCATGCGCGTGGATTCCTGGGCGCGGCCGCCGTTCGCCGTCATCGTTGCAGCCTCCGGAACCCCCGCGGAAGATCCTCGAGGCGACCGAGTTCGAGTACCGTGACCGCACCGAGCCGGTGCGCGGAGATCTCCGCACCGGTCCGGCACTGCACGGCCAGTGCCCGCACACCGACGGGAAGCACGGCTCCTGCGGCGCGGATCTGATCCGGGCCTACGGCCGAACCGCACACGAGGACGGCGACCGTGGCACCGGCGACCTCACGCGTGACCAGCCGCGCGAGGTCGGAGAGGCGCCCGGGGCGGCGCACGGTGTCCAGGCGCGTGAGCGTGTCGAGCAGATCACGCGCACTCGTGTGACTGAGCGTGCCCAGCTGGGTCATCGACGTCAACTCGGACTCGGAGCGGATGGTGTGCAGACCGAGCGATCCGACCACGCTGACAGCGAGTTCGAACTCGTCCGCGTCTGCATAGTCGTGGCCATGGACCGACAGCGCCGTGACCAGGTGTGTGCGGCGGGACTCCTCGAACTGGCGCACCATGAGGGTGCCTACACGGGCGGAGGACCGCCAGTGCACGTACCGGCGGTCGTCACCGGGCACGTACTCGCGCAAGGCGTGGAACTGCAGGTCCGAGCTGGTGATCTCGCGCGAGGCGTGCCCATCCAGGTCGTGCAACGCACCGGCAGAGGCCGGACCCAGCGGAACGGTGCGCGGGTGCACGTACAGCTCCTCCGGCTCCGTCCACTGCACCGAACGCTTGATGAGCCCGAACGGGTCGCCGCGCACCGACCGCACCGGGCCGACCACGAGCACGGCACGCCGCTCGGTCGGGATCGCGAACAGCTCGTCGTGCTCGCCGCCGGCACGTAAGGCCGGCAGCGCGAACCGGGCGAGGTTCGGGCCGACGGGGAGCTCCATCCGTGCCGGCATCACCGGGCCGGAACTGGTGTTGCGCACCTCGATGCCACCCATTGCACGCTGCCCGGCGACCACGCGCCCGTCTCGCAGCCGCAACGTGATGGCGTACGGGTGCCGGCCGATGGCGAAGAACCCGCAGACGACGAAGGTGGCCACCAGTGCGGCCCCGAGCACCACCAGCTCGAGCCAGCCCAGCACGGCGCCGGCGATCCAGGCGCCGATGCCGAGCACCAGGCACAGCCAGGCAGCAAGCGTGACCCAGGTGAAGATCGAGCTCGTGCGGCGCATCGAGCCGCGCAGGCTCTCGACGGCGCGCGTGATCGAACGGGTGCTCCAGCCGCGCCGGGTGCCCGGTGCCGCGACGCGCCGGGAGTCCGTAGCGGGCGATGTCATGAGGCTCCGGCTGCCCCTCGCTGGGTGGGAGGTGCGACCTCGGAGACGATCCGGGCGATCACGGCCCCCGGGTCGGCACCCTCGAACTCGGCCTCAGCGTCCAGGATGATCCGGTGGGCGAGAACGGGCTCGGCCAGGGTCTTGATGTCGTCCGGGATCACGTAGTGGCGCCCGTGGGCGGCTGCCCAGACCTTGGAGCAGCGCACCAGTGCCAGGGCACCACGCACGGACGAACCGAGGGCAGCCTCCGGGGCGTTGCGGGTGGCCTCCACGATGGTGGTGACGTAGGCGAGGATCGCCGGGTCCACGTGGACGGCGGAGGCCAGGTTCGCCATCTCCGTCACGGCCGCCGCGGCGATCACCGGGCTCAGCGTGCTCGCACGGTCCTTGACGGCGGAGCCCGCCAGGATCCGGACCGTGGCGTCCGAGTCGGGGTACCCGAGCGAGGTCCGCATGAGGAACCGGTCGAGCTGAGCCTCCGGCAACTTGTAGGTGCCGGCCTGCTCGACCGGGTTCTGGGTGGCGATCACCACGAACGGCTGCGGGACGGGGTGCGGCTCACCGTCCACAGTCACGCGGCCCTCTTCCATGACCTCCAGCAGAGCGGACTGCGTCTTCGGCGAGGCGCGGTTGATCTCGTCCGCGAGCACCACCGAGGCGAAGATCGGGCCGGGGTGGAAGGCGAACTTCTGGGTGTCCTGCTCGTAGATCGTCACGCCGGTCACGTCCGAAGGCAGCAGGTCCGGAGTGAACTGGATCCGGCTGTGACTGGCCTGCACCGTGGCCGCGAGGGCCCGCGCCAGGGACGTCTTGCCCGTTCCCGGGTAGTCCTCCAGCAGCACATGCCCACCGGAGAGCAGGCAGGTGAACGTCAGCCGCACCACGTGCGACTTGCCGAGCACAGCAGCCGAGACGTTGGCGACCAACCGCTCGAAGGTGTCCGAGAACCAGGCGGCCTGGTCGGCCGTCATGGGGGTGGCGGTGGCTGTGGCGGTCATGTGTGTCCTCGTTCTCAACTGTTGGGCCAGATGATGCTGTCTTCGAGCCGCCCACTCGGGCCCTGGATCACCACAGTGACCCGCTCCCCTGGACTGCCGCGGTACGTGGTGGAGTTGTATCGCCCGTCACCGCCGAGCGTTGCGTTGTAACTACGCCAGGAGCCATTCCCAGGCTCATTCGACGCATAGAAGGTGATCGAGTAGGAGCCAGGATCGAGGTCGCTGTAGTTGAAGTCGAGGAAGGCACACGAGGAATGCGTGCACCCGTCCTGACCGACAGCGTTGCGTCCGTGCAGCATCGTGACTGAGGCAGAAGGCGGCGGTGGCGGCGGCGTCGGATCAGACTCAGCACGGCGCTCTCGCTGGACCACATCGCTGACCTGACCGTGGTTGTTCACCACACGCACACGGATCCGGTACTCCTCCTCCCAGTTGCCTGAACGAGAAATGGAGTCAGAGGGGCTCGCCGTCCTCCAGCCACTCCACGAACCGTCATTCCAGATCCGGTACTCACTACGCACGATCGTCGCGCCGTTGCCCCCTGGGGCATCCCATTCGAACGTCACCTCACGCAGATTGGCTGAGGAACTGACACTCGGCGTCCCCGGAGGGCCGTACGTGCTGAACTGGGCCGAAGGGTCACTCCACGGGCCGCAGTAGGTGTTGCAGGCACGCACCTCGATCCGGTAGTTCGTCCCGTCCTGCGGAACGGTGATCTGGTTGCCGCTCGGCAGTGACTGCACCGAGCCCCCGTTCAGCCGGTACTGGTAGCCCGAGATCTGCTGGCCATTGTTGCTCGGTGCCGTGTAGCTCACGGTCGCCGTGTTGTCGTCACCCGTCGGTGACGCACTCACTCCGCCGGTCTTGCCCGGCGCGCCGAAGGAGCGCACCTCCTGTGAGGCCGGGGAGACCTCCGACTCACCGGAGCGGTTGATCGCGACGAGCGTGAAGTAGTAGTCGTGCGCGTTCTCGACCTGCACCTCGCGCGAGGTCTGGTTCGCTCCTGGGGTGAAGGTCTGCGCCAGGGCATCGTCCTGGTACATCCGCAACTCGTAGGACGAGATCGGATCGCCGTTCGCATCCGGGGCAGACCACGAGACCTGCAAGCGCCCACCGGCGGAGTCGTCGATGCGCGACGCGTTCGGCGCCTGCGGCCGCAGCGGCGGGCCCGAGGGGTGCTCGGGAACCGACCACTCACTCCACAACCCGGGCTCCGGGGCGTCGTTGATGGCCCGTACCCGGAAGGTGTAGTTCTGCCCGTTCGTCAGGCCCGTCCAGGTCATCTCGGTGCCCGAGATGGACTGCTGACCGGCACCGTCGGAGGGAGAGATCTGCACGTCATAGGTCGAGATCGGTGTGCCCTCGTTCACCGGCTCGGACCAGTCCAGCGTCAACTCGCCGTCGCCGAACTCCACCGTCGGCGCCGCAGGCGCCTCGGGTCGCACGTCCGGTGTGGCCTCGGCGGAGGCGGCACTCTCCGGGGAGTCGCCCACCTCGTTGGTGGCCAGCACCGTGAAGGTGTACGTGGTGCCGTTCGTCAGACCCGTGATCGTGCAGGTGGTCGTCGGGCACGCCTGTGACCCGCCGCTGTGGCTCACTGTGTACCCGCTGATGGGCGCGCCATTGTCCTGGGGCGCCGTCCAGCTCAGCGTCACCTCGCGGTTGGCCACCTCCTCGACCAACGGGATCGTCGGAGCCTCCGGCACACCCAGCACGGCCGCCGTGATCTGCCCTTCGACGGCGCGGCTCGTCTCCCCGGTGGCGTCCACCACCGTGTATGTCACGCTCATCCGGCCCACGAAGTCCGCACCCGGGGTGACGGTCACCTGGTTGCCGCTGACCGAGGCTGACCCGTCACCGTCGGTCACGACAGTCCCGATGATCTCCCGGGCCTCCCCGGGGAACGGGTTGGAATCGTTCGTCAACACATCCACGGTGACCGACTCGCCCTGATGCACCTCGCCCAGATCGTCCGGGTTGGTGGATATCAACGGCCGGTTGCTGGCTGTGGAACGCAGCTCGATCGTCGCCTGCACCGGCTCGGAGTCGCCATCGGTCACCTCGATCACGAGGTCCTGAGTCGATCCCGCGGGCGTGTCCTGGTCTGCGGAGACGGTCAGGATGTACCCGTCCAGCGACGCCTGGAATCCCGGTGCTTCCTCGGCGATCCGGTACAGCAGGTCGGTCGAGCGCCCATCCGGGTCCTCGGCCAGGCGCGCGATGTCGAGCGAGACCTCTTCGCCGCCCTGCTCGGCCGCGAGCGACCCGTTACGCATGCGTGGCGGTTGGTTGTCGGTGGAGATCACCAGGATGTCGAGCGTGACCACCGAGGTGAGGATGTCGTCGTCATTGATGTCGAGGGCATCGGTCACCTCGAACGTGAGCGTGGCCGGACCGGCGTAGTTGTCGTCGGAGGTGTATTGGAGGGTGTCGCCGTCCACCACCGGGTTCGAACCGTCGGAATTGGTGGCCCGCACCGAGCTGGTGTCGGCCAGCTGGACCGGCTGACCGCTGAACGCCACCACGTACTCGTTGATCTCGATCGTCTCGGTGACGCCGGTCTCGACCTCGATCACCTCGGTGTCGGGCCGCAGCACCGGGCCGGTGTCCTCGGTACCAGGCACGTCGATGAACGCGTACGAGACCAGTCCGTCGGAGTCGGTGACCCGGTAGGTCACCACCTGCCGCGTCGGAGTGAGGGTGATCTGCACGCCCTTGCCATCCGGGGAGGTCGCCGTCTCCTGGTCGTCCGGGATGTCGACCGTGAGTGCCTCGACGTTGCCGTCCGGGTCGGAGTCGTTCTCGAGGACGTCGACCGTGACCACCTCCCGGTCGAGGATCGCCGACGGGGGTACCACGTCGTCGATCGCCACCGGGGGCTGCAGCGGGCTGTCGGGATCGACCGTCACCGTCAGCAACCCGCTGGCCGTCCCGCCGTGCAGGTCGGTCACGTGATACGTGAGGAGGTAGTCCCCTGCGGCCTCCGGCGAGGTCAGCGTGACCTCGCCGTCGCGCACCTGCGGTTCGGTGCCGGCGTGTTCGGTGAACGCCGGGTCATCGAAGGCGAGCTGGTCGCCGTCGGGGTCGGTGTCGTTCGCCAGCACGTCCACCGAGATCGGCCGGCCCGGGGGCACCCTGATCTCGTCGTTGACCACGACGGGATCGCGATTGACCCCGGGTGGCGGGATCACGCCGATGGTCACCTCAGCGGAAGCGATCGCACCCAAGCGATCACGAACCGAATACGTGAACTCGTCGGTGCCGGCCGAGTCCGTGAATGCCTGGTAGTCGATGTAGGTGGCACCGACCTCCACCACGCGCCCGAGCGCCGGCGGAGTGTCGACGCCGAGCAGTTGGACCGAGTCACCGTCAGGGTCGATGCCGTAGGTCTCGATCGGGATGCGGATGCGCTCCCCGGAGAAGGCGCGCGTCTCCACATCCCGTGGTTCCGGTGCGCCGTTGGCGTCGTCCGCGCGCGCCTGCACGTAGAGGCGGATCGTGGCCGAGTCCTCCCGGCCGTACTCGTCGACGATCCGGTAGACCGCCGTCAGTGTGCCGGCTTCGTCCGGGGCCTGGAAACGCACCACATCGCCTGCGGTGAACATCACCCCCGCCTCCGGTGCCTCCGCGATCTCGGGGTCCAGTGAGAACTCGAAGCCGTTCGGATGGGAGTCGTTGCCAAGCACCGGGATGGTGACATGATCACCGGCGCGCACGCGGACCTCGTCGGGCACCGCGATCGGTGCCCGGGTACCGGTCTCGGCATCCAGCGGCAGCACGAGCACCTCACCCTGAGCCGACCGCGTGCCGTTGGAGACGGTGTAGTCGATGGTCACCGGTGATTGGAGGGTGCGATCGGAGGTGATCCGCAGCACCCGGTGCTCGAGGATCGAGACGCGCAACCCGTAGCCCTCGGGTACATCGATCTGCTGGATCGCCAGTACTCCCCCGGCGGGGTCCTCGTCGTTGGCGAGAGCGTCCACCAGCACCGTGCCCGCCGGCGGCAGATAGGCAGTGTCGGTCGCGGCGACCGGGTCGAGATTCTCGGGCGCACGCACCGACACGCGCACCAGACCCGTGGCGGACAGGCCGTCATCATCGGCCACGACGTAGACCACGTAGTAGTCGCCCGGCGAGGACGCTGTGAAGCTGAAGGTGTTCGAGCTGGCGTTCTGCCGCACCTCGGCACCGTCGGACGACTGGACGTTCGCCAGTCGCAGCGGCCGGTTGTTGGGATCGAGGTCGTTCGCGATCGGGTCGACCTCGATGGTCTGATCCACGAAGGCCGTCTCGTAGTCGAAGACCGCCGTCGGCGGCTGGGCTGCCGCGGGAAGGATGTCGATGTCGATCACCACCTCGGCGGTGGCGAACCCGTCGCTGACCTCCATCCGGACCTGCCGCTGCCCGGTCGAGACACCGGGGTCGACGATGGAGACGAGACCGTTCGGGTTGGACTGCACCTGCAGACCGGCATCGTCGAGGGTGCGCGTGACATAGACGGCGTCACCGTCCGGGTCCAGCACATCGTTGAGCACGTTCACCTCGACCGACTGCCCCGAGGCGATTTCCGCTGTGATCTCGGTCAGCTGCGCCGGCGGATTGTTCTCCGATGCCGGTATCACCTCCAGATCGACCGTCGCAGTGTCGGTCCCCCCGCGACCGTCATTCGCGGTGTACTGGAAGCTGGTGATGCCACTGGCCCCGGGAGCGACCCGCACCTGCAGGGCACGGCCGCCGAGCACGGTCTCCACCTGACCGAACGCCTCCGGGATCTGGTCCTCCGGGGATGCGGTGAGCAGGTCGCCGTCAGCATCGGAGTCGTTGTGCAGCACCGGGAGCACGGCGATCCGGCCGGCGCGCACGCCGAAGGAGTCCGGGATAGCCACCGGTGGCCGGTTCTCGGCCTCCCGGTCGAGTTCGACCTCGCGCTGCTCGAGATCCTGAGACTCCTCTTCCTCCGTCTCGTCCTCGTCCGTCGGCGGGATGGAGGTCTCCCAGTTGTCGACCAGGATCAGGGCGTCCTCGACCATCCAGGAGTTGCCCGAGGCCAACTCGTTCAGCACCACATAGGACCGGTTGACGCGGAACACCAGCTCTCCGCCGGTGGCGGAGGGAACCTCGAGCGACTCCGGTGGTTGATCACCGCACTGGCGCAGGTACCCGGCCGGGAGCGCGGCCCAGGCACTGTGGACGCAGCCGGCCACCTGCACCGGTTGCGCCGGCTGGCCGGCCGAGGGCGAGCGGGTCACCTGGGGCTCGCTCCCGTCCAGCGGCACGGTGACGAGCGCATCGCTGGTCGCGATCGCCACGACGTCCCCGTCGCGGCTGGGCGCCTGCAGCCGCGCCGAGGCGCCATCGACCTCCAACCCGGTCAGATCGAGCGGATCCTCGCCCGGCCGCACCAGGGTCAGGGCCTGAGATTCGGTATCGAAAGTCAAGGCGACAGGTTCGGACCCGACAACGGTCAACTGCGTCGTCGCATCATCGAAAAGGGCCGCATCGACCTCGGTGATCTCAGGTTCGAGACGATCCTGCGGGCTGAACGTCAGCAGTTCCCCATCAGCGGTATCGAGGCCGTAGGCGGTGCCATCGTCGGCAATCGCCTGCGCGGCTCCCTCCCCGAGGACTGCTTGCGGCTCCTCGGTCGACTCGGTGAGCACATCGAGCTCGTCGAGCCCGAGCACGCGCCACTCACCGGTCTCCTCCACGAGCACTCCGACGGCGTTATCCCCCAGCTGGACGTCCGATCCGGTCGGCAGCGGTACCGCACTCCCCCGTACGGCCACCGACACCGGATCCACCCGTTGCAGCGTCTGGCCGGCCCGGTCACGGATCAGCACGACATCCTCGCGCTGGAGCAGGTCCACGTCCTGACTCAGCGCGGCGAGAGACGCATCGATCTCCCCGACGGGATAGTTCAGCCGGCCCACCAGGATCGACTCGTTGTTCGAGACCCACACACCGCCGTCATTGAGATCGACGTCGGCCGTGGCGACCCCCTCGTAGTTCAGGCTCAACGCCACCACGGTGCCCAGGACCAGCGACAGAACCGTCGCACTGGCGACGCTGCGCCTACTCGGGCGCGTCCGAGTCCTCAGCTTCACGCGATTGCCCGCCCCTCGATTACCTGCACTGTGCCACCGCACAGTCTAAGGTGACGATCGCCCTCCGATGAGGGGGACAACTCCCCATGCACACCCTGCCCTACGCTGGTCAGTCCTCAGCCTCTCCACCGGCCTCGGCGGCGACCTTCTCGGCGTTCGCCTCCAGCAGTTCCAGATCTGCCGCGACCACGAGGCGCGAGGCGACAGCATGCTCGACCAGCCGGGCCCGCCTGTTCACGGCGAGTTGTCCCGGTGCCCCCCGCAGACCCCGCACGCCGAACCTGGCCAGCTTCTCGCACACGTTGTCGAGCTTGCGGTTGAAGCGAGTGATCGCCCATCCCAGACGCGCGGCCGCTTGAGCGGACGTCGGGATGGATGCAGTCGAGCCACGCCCGCGGAGCACGGGCTCGGCCAGAGAGATGATGAGCAACTTCTGCGAGTCGGTCAGGCTCACCGGTCCGATCGTGGTCTCACCGACCTGGGTGGACCCGGGCGAGGCGGCCTCGAAGCTCGGCGAATCGCCCACGATGCCCAGCTCGTAGGTCGTCGGGCCGGCGGTGAACAGCACCGAGGTGTGCGCGAACACCAGCGGCAATCGTGCCCCGGGAGCGAGCCACGCCTGCATGTTGCCGTCCGAGTCGGCGACCGTGGCCGAGATGCGGCTTCCGACATTCTCCAGCCACCACAGGTCCTCATGCTGGGCGATGGTCAGGAACCGGCGGTGCAGGTACGGGTTGTCATCGATCTCCAGATCGCCTTCACGCCCGATCTGGAAGGTCTGCCCGTCCGATACGTCGAACCACTCCCCGCAGAACTCCACCTGGATGTTCATCCCCTGGTTCCTTCCGACTCACACACACTCTTCCGGGTTGTCCGACTCCGGCGATACCGCCCGGGAGTCCGGATCGATGCTGATCACCATGACGCACACCCGCTCCCCGTCGTCGCTGAGGGTCACCTCAGTCGCGTTCCCGACCGTACGGTACTCCCCTTCCGTGACACCCTCGGTCACCTGATAGGCGAACTCCAGGTCGCCCTCGTGCACGGGAGCCGCCCAGGAGACCCGGATCTCCTCGCCGTCGCGCTCCAGCGCCAGGTCCTCGGGAGCGGGCGGCTCCTGGGCCACGGTGACGGTCGGCGGCACATAGGTCGGTCCCGACGGATCGTCCGGCCCGGGGTCGTCGGCGCGCAGGGCGCTGTAGGTGACCACTGTCACAGTGCCGGCCACCACGAGCGCTGCCGCACCCGCCACGAGGGCCGTCCGCCAGCCTCGGCGGGGAGCCTCCTCCTGCTGCTCCGGGGCGGGGGGCGAGCCCCAGGCACCCGGCGACGGCGGAGCGTGCGCCGGGACTGCCGGCGTCACCCCACGTAGCCGTGTGGCCGCGTCGTCCTGCGCTCGTGCAGGCACCGTACTGATGGAACGCACGCGGGTGCGGTCGCCGTCGTCCGGTTCGGACGGCCCCTCCATCCAGGACGTGTCCGGCACGTCAAGGGCCGTCGGGGTCAGGTGCAGTTCCTGCTCGACCTGGTGAATCGCGCGTGCCAGCTCGGCGGCGGACCCGAATCTCCGGGACGGATCCTTCGCCATTCCCCGGGCCAGCACCGCCTCGAGCGAGGGTGGGACGTCGTCGCGGCCGATGGGCGGCACCGGGTCACGTTCGATCCGGGTGATGAGGTCCAGCGCCGTGTTCGGGCGGCCCGGCAGCTCGAACGGAGAGCGCCCGGCGAGCAGGGTGTAGACAGTGGCGGCAAGGGCGTACACGTCCGCTGCAACCCCACGGGGAGCGTCCTCGGCAAAGAACTCCGGCGCCGCCCACGGGATCGACATGCCGGCCTGGTCGCCGTCGGCCGCTGCCGGGGTCCCGGTCGCGACGGAGATGCCGAAGTCGGTCAGCGCGGGCCACCCGTAGGCCGTCGTGAGCACGTTGGCCGGCTTGATGTCACGGTGCAGGATGCCCGCCCGGTGAGCGGTCTCCACCGCACCGGCGAGCCGGACAGCGATCCTCAGGCACTCGGCCACGCCCAGACGCTCGTTGCGATAGCGCACGGAGAGGTTGGGGCGCGGGCAGTACTCCATCACCAGGTACGGACGACCGTCCGCCGTGGTGTCGGCGTGGAAGATCGTCACGATCGACGGATGGGTGGACAGCTGAGCCATCAGGTTGGCCTCGGCGGTGAACTGCTCCCGACCTTCCGCCGTCACCGCGCTGGCGAGCAGAGCCTTGACCGCGACCTCACGCGCCGGCATGAGCTGGCGGTAGAGGAAGACATCGGCGAACCCGCCGCTGCCCAGCAGACGTTCATAGGTATAGCCCGGGATCTGCGGCGGTTCGGAGGGTGGCCGGCGGGTCACGGTGCCGGAGTCTCGATGGTGCCTGTCACGCCGTCACCCAGGTCGACGGTCGTCCCTGCCCGCACGGGCACGGCCTCACCGGCGTGCAACCGCCGCGGGGCGCTGCCGGGGAGCACGACGATCGTGCCGTTGGTGGAGTTCAGGTCGGTCACCAGCAGGTGGTCGCCCTCGCGGCGCAGCTCCACATGGGTGCGGGAGATGTCCTGCTGCGGACTGGGGACGGTCACCAGCCGCGGCTCGACCCTGGCTGCGAACCGGCTCGACTCGGGCGCCCTTCCGATCAGCACCGGGCGGTCGAGCGGGACGCGGATCCCCGTCGAGAGCAACAGCACGGACTCCGGCTGCTGCGACGTTGCCGGCTCGCCGGAGCGCGCGGCCGATTCGCCAGGCGCCCCGGTCACTGTCGCGTCCCGCATGGCCGCGACGTCGGAGACCAGGACGGTCGACCCGTCATGATCGCCCTCCCACGCACCATCAGCGGCTGGTGCCGGTGGTGCTGCGGGTCCGGTCTCTCCCCCACGGCGCGGAACCTTGATCGTGTGCTCGTCGACGTCGTCGTCGGCGCTGGCGGTGGCGCTGGCTTCACCCGGTGCTGTGAAGGGTGCTGGTGGCGGACTCGGCTGGGATGAGCGCACCGACCACGGCAACGAGTCGATGATGCCTGACTCGGCCGGGAGCTCCGGCGACGGCTCGATCCCGGGGTGCATAGTCGCCTCCGACACCGGTCCGGGCTCGGACGGGCCGGCATCGGCCGCACTGGCGTCAGCCGGGCTGGAGTCGGTCGCACTGGAGTAGGTGGCACTGGAATCGGCGACCGCGGGCTCGCTCTCCTCCGGCTCGGCCGGTACCCCGGGCTCCGGCGCCGCCTCGGGATCCGAACCCGGTTCTGAGCCCGATTCTCGGTCGGCGGGCGCGTCGGTGGCCGGCTCGGGGTTTCCCCCGACCGGTGTGGCCACGTCCGAGGACGCCGCCTGCGACTCCAGCGCTGGCGACGGTCCGGAAGTCTCGTCGAGTGCTCCCCACGTGAGGGCGTCCGCCCGGACGACTCCACCGACCAGCGGGAACGAGTGCTCATCGGCCGAGCTGACGTCGTCGCCGGCCAGGATCGTCACCGAGGACGGCGCGGCGGACACCACGGCTTCACGCCACGTACTCATCCCCTCGGCACGCAGTGCCTGGTCCCCCGCGATGACGACCGCGCCTCCACGCACCAGCACGCGCAGCTCGGACCCGGCCCGCTGCACCAGTGCGAAGTCCGCCAGCCCGGTGATCCCCCCACCGGCCAGGGTCTCCAGCCACTCCCCGATCCCGGAGCCGCCAGCCATGGACTGCCAGAGCGCGATGACGTCCTCCTCGGCATAGGACGGATGCAGCAGGGCACTCCCGGAGGCCGTCACGACCGCCGTCCATGTGCCGGTGCGATAGCGCGCCGTCTGCTCATCGATCATGGCCATCGTGCTTCGCCCCTCCCACCGGTACGTCGTTCTCCTCGGGGCACCGTATCGGCGACGTCACCCTCGTCGCCCTCGGAGGCGGGCCGGGGCGCGGTCGCCATCACGTCGGCTCCCGCCGTGTCGACCACGATCACCGAGACATTGTCCCGCGCACCGCCCGTGATCGCTGCCGCGATCAGGCGGTCGACAGCATCCTGGGCCGAATCCACCTCCCGCAGCACGGCGCCGATCTCGGCGTCGCCGAGCTCGTCGGTCAGGCCGTCGCTGCACAGCAGCAACCGGTCCCGTGAGCCTGCCCGCAGCCGCCAGAAGTCGGCATCGACATCCGGCCCGGTGTCGACGGCACGCGTGATGACATTCCGCTGCGGATGACGCCGGGCGTCCTCTGGCCCCAGCGCCCCGGCATCCACCATCTCCTGGACGACGGAGTGGTCGACGCTCACCTGCGCCAGCTCGCCCTCACTGAGCCGGTAGATACGCGAATCCCCGACGTTGAACACGAGCCAGAACGGTTGCGACTCGTGCACGGTCAGCACCGCCCCTGCCACCGTGCTTCCTGCGGTCACCGGGCGTCCCTGCGGATCGTGCTCACCGGCCCCCCGGATCGTGCGCTGGGCCGTGCGGATCGCCGCTTGGATCTCTTCGGGCAGTACCTCACGGTCAGGATCGCACCGGCCCGCCAGCTCCTCGAACGCCGTCACCACGGCTCGCGAGGCGAGTTCGCCGTGGACGTGCCCACCCATGCCGTCAGCGACGACGAATACCGGCGGCGTGGCCAGAACGGCGTCCTCGTTCACCGCACGCCGACCACCCGTGTCCGTGCCGACACCCCATGCGACCTGCACCCGAACGCCTCATCCCTTCCTCCACCTGGACGCCGGGCCCAGGCCGTGGAGACGATCCTAAAGGCTCCTCGGCCCGCCACCGGCACACCGAGACCGGCCTCGGACCCGGTGGCAGTGTCAGAACAAGGTGGGGAACACGCCCCAGTAGGCCGAGATCAACAGCAACGACGTCGCACCCACGTGCGTGGTCCACCAGATCGTCGCGTGCCCGAGGGCCAGTTTGCCCCCGCCCAGCGTGCGCCAGGCGTTGACCGCGGCATCGACCGAACGGACCCCGACCGCGACCGCGAGAATGCCGAGGGCGTGCAATGCCACCCAGCCACCGTTGACCACGACGTCATCTGTCCGGTAGTTCAGGGCGAGGTCGGCGACATAGGCGACATAGGCGACGAAGACGACGATCACGGCGACGGCACTCATCCCGGTGGCCGCGGTGTATCTGGCCAGCGGAGGCGGTAGCCGCCGCGGTTCTCGACGGCGCAGGACAGTCACGACCCGGCCACCGAACCAGACCAGCGGACCGACAGCCAGCAGCACCCCACTCGCGAACAGCGTCCACACGAGCATGTCCCCGTTCGCGTACCACCGCGGATGGTCCACCGGGGCCGCTCGGAACTGCTGCTCCGGCTGGGCACCGGCGACATGCGGGGCTGCCTCGGCGGTCTCCGGCAGGCCGAGGACCCACCGCGCCAGCACGTCGAGGAATCCGTCCACGAGCTCGCCGTCGACACGCAGACCGTGGTTGGCGCCATCGAAATAGCGCACCGTGAGCGCCTCGTTGCCAACCTCGGCAATCGCGTCCTCCAGCACCAGCGGGCCCTGCACGATCGGCATCGAGGCGTCGGCGGTGCCATAGACCATCAGGACCGGCTGATGGAGCTGACGCAGCCACGGCACAGCGTCGAAGTCGGCGTACTCGAACCCTCCCCCGGGCGGCTGCGCACCGATTCCGCGCGGGATCGCCCGCAGCAAGGCGTCCGGAACTCCGACGTTGCGCAGATACTGGTCGGCGGCGAAGGCGATCTGCTCGCGCGGTGGGACGACCGGAGCGGAGACGAGAGCCACGAACGCCACATGAGGTTCGATGACGGCAGCCACTGGAGCGATCCATGCACCCTCACTCTCCCCATAGACACCGACACGGCTCGGGTCGACCCCGTCACGGTCCCGCAGGAACCGCCACGAGACGAGGTAGTCCTGCGCCATCGCGGGATAGTTCCGGCTGGCGGTGGTGTAGGTATCGAGCCGCTTGGCCGGGACGAGCACGTAGACACCGGCACTGGCCATGGCATCGGCCTGCTCGGTGAAGTTCGTGTGCGAGCCCGTCCCCGCGCCGTGCATGAACACCACTCCGGGTCGCAGATCAGGCGCGCCAACCGGCGAGGTGAGCGTGGCCAGCACCTCGGCACCATCGAGCATGATCTCGACCACCTCGCGGGAGACCTGATAGGTCCCGACCGGATCGGTGACGGCGTCGGAGCCGATCTCCGCCTCCGCGGTCTCCGGGACGATCATCTGGTCGAGGGGTTGCGGGGTCCACCGTGGCCCCGAGAGCGAGCCGATCAGCCCGAAACCGATGACGATGGCGAGCACCACCACCAGCTTGCGGTACTTCACCCTCTCACTCTAGCCAGCACGACTCAGAACCCGAGACGCTGCAGCTTCTTCGGGTCCCGCTGCCAGTCCTTGGCCACCTTCACGTGCAGATCAAGGTAGACGGCGGCACCGAGCAGGGCTTCGATACCGCTGCGGGCACGGGTTCCCACCTCCCGCAGCCGCGCGCCCTTGGTGCCGATCACGATGCCCTTCTGCGACTCCCGCTCGACGAACAGATTCACCCGCACGTCCAGGAGCGGGCGTCCGTCCTTGGAGCGGTGCTCGCGTTCGACGATCTCCTCGACCACCACCGCCAGTGAATGCGGCAACTCGTCCCGCACACCTTCAAGGGCGGCCTCGCGGACAAGTTCAGCCACCATCACCTGCTCAGGCTCGTCGGTCAGCTCCCCGCCCGGGTACAGCGGCGGTGAGACCGGCATATGGGAGCGAAGCACCTCGATCAGTTCAGTCACCTGGTAGCCGGTCATCGCCGCGACCGGGATCACGTCCGCCCACTGACCGAGTTCGGAGACCGCGAGCAGGTGCTCGGCCAACCGCCCCTTCGACACCAGGTCGGCTTTCGTGACGACCGCCACGACCGGGGTACGGGTCTCGGCGAGCTTGGCGGCGATGAAGCGGTCCCCTGGTCCGACCTTCTGGTCAGCGGGCAGGCAGAAGGCAATCGCGTCCACCTCCGCCAGCGTTCCGGTCACGAGCTCGTTGAGGCGCTCCCCGAGCAGTGTGCGAGGACGATGGAGCCCGGGGGTGTCGACGAGGATCAGCTGGAGGTCCTCCCGGTGCACGATGCCCCGGATCGCGTGCCGAGTAGTCTGCGGCCGCCCCGAGGTGATCGCCACCTTGTGGCCCACAATCGCGTTCGTCAGGGTCGACTTTCCAGCGTTCGGGCGACCCACCACACAGACGAAACCGGCACGGTGATCGGGTGGGACGCCGTCGGGCATCGCCATCACGGGTGGGTTCTCAGACATCGCTGCCACCTGATTCCCGCGTGGCCAGGAAGGTGAGCAGGAGTTGACGTTGCAAACCGAACATCTCCTTCTCCTCCTCCGGCTCCGCGTGGTCGAATCCGAGCAGGTGCAGGATGCCGTGCGTGGTCAGCAGGAGCATCTCCTCCTCGGCCGAGTGCCCCGCTGTCATGGCCTGCGCGTGCGCGACCTCCGGGCAGACGACGATCGAGCCGAGGATGCCCTCGCTGAGGACCCCCTCGACTCCAGGCCTCAACTCGTCCATCGGGAACGAGAGCACATCCGTGGGGCCCTCTTCATCCATCCACTGCACGTGCAGCTCGCTCATCACCTGGGTGTCGACGAAGCGGATCTCCAGCTCGGCCTGCGGGTGCACGTGCATCGCATCGAGCACGTGACGCGCGAGCGCGGCGAACTCCGTCTCGTCCAGGCGGTCCCCGGACTCGTTGGTGATCTCCACACTCATCGGTGCTCCTTGTCTGAGCGCTGCGGTCCTCGCAGCTGCTCGGGGCGAGCCGGCCGCGCGCCCGGGCGGGTCTCGAACCGCGAGTACGCGTCGATGATGTCGGCCACCAGCCGGTGGCGCACCACATCGGCGCTGGTCAGGCGGCAGAACGTGACATCGTCGATCTCGGTCAGGATGTCCTGCACCACCCGGAGTCCCGACTCCGCACCGCCGGGCAGGTCCACCTGCGTGACATCACCGGTGACGACGATCTTCGAGCCGAAACCCAGCCGGGTCAGGAACATCTTCATCTGCTCGGCCGAGGTGTTCTGCGCCTCGTCCAGGATGATGAAGGCATCGTTGAGCGTCCTGCCGCGCATATACGCCAGCGGCGCCACCTCGATCGTTCCCGCGGCCATCAGTCGCGGGATGGACTCCGGATCCACCATGTCGTGCAAGGCGTCGTACAAGGGCCGCAGGTAGGGGTCGATCTTGTCGTTCAGCGACCCAGGCAGGAACCCCAGCCGCTCCCCGGCCTCGACGGCCGGGCGGGTGAGCACGATCCGGTTGACCTGCTTGGCCTGCAGCGCCTGCACTGCCTTCGCCATGGCCAGGTAGGTCTTGCCCGTCCCGGCAGGTCCGATACCGAACACGAGGGTGTTCCGGTCGATCGCCTCGACGTACTCCTTCTGCCCCAGCGTCTTGGGCCGGATCGTGCGCCCCCGGCTGGAGAGGATGTTCATCGTGAGCACCTGCGCAGGGCGCTCGGCCGCAGGATTGGTGAGGATGGTGATCGCTCGTTCGACTGCATCAGCGGTCAGTGGCTGCGACGAGGAGGCGATCTCGCTCAACTCGTCGACGAGACGCTCGGCCAGCGCGACATCGCCGGGCCTACCGGTCAGCGTGACCACATTGCCGCGCACATGCACATCGACCTTCGGGAAACCCGATTCGATGGCTTTGAGCACCTCATCGCGCTGCCCCAGCAGCGCCACCATCGGCACGTGGTCAGGAATGGTCACCTGGTGCTGGATGCTGCCGTCGGGTGCGGCGGAAGAACTGGTCTCGGTCATGGGCGGGGCGCAGTGCCCGGATTCCCCTCGTGGATCGGATGGAGCAGAACACGATCGTACCCAGTGCGGCCATCGGTGGCGCAGCGGATATTACGTCCACCGGCCCAACCGCTCGGCCAGCAGGGCGACCGCGACCGGACCGGCCGTCGAGGTACGGAGCACATGCGGGCCCAGCCGCACACTCTGCGCACCAGCGGCGACGAGGGAGTCGACCTCGAACTCGGTCAGGCCACCCTCAGGTCCGACGACGACGAGCACCTCAGGTGCCTCGGTACCGACCTCCGCACTGGTGATCGGCACGCCGGCTTCTTCGTGCAGCACCAGCACAGCGCTTCCCGAGGCCACCTTCTCGGCGACCTCATCGATCAGCTGCGCCCCGACGATCAATCCCCTGACCTGCGGAATCCAGGATCGGCGGGCCTGCTTCGCCGCCGCGAGCACCACCTGCTGCCAGCGAGCCTCGCCCTTGGCCGCCTTCGGACCGCGCCATTGCGAGACGGACCGCTCCGCCTGCCACGGCTGGACCGCGTCGACGCCGACTTCCGTACCGGCCTCCACTGCCAGTTCGTCGCGACCGCCCTTGGCGAGCGCCTGCACCAGTACCAGCGCCGGACGGGACGCCGGCTCCACTGTGACCTCGTCCGCCACGGCATCCAAACCCGCCTCGTGACCGGTGGTGACGTTCGTCACCGTGGCGCGCACTCGGCGCCCAGCCCCATCGACGACGTCGATCAGCTCACCGGCACGCACACGCCGGACAGTGGCGGCATGCCGGCCTTCCGCACCGGTAACCGCGACGGCCTCACCCGGTGAGACGCCGTCGAGATTCTCCTCCGGGACGACGAAGACGGGCCGGCTCACCGGCCGTGCAGCTTCTCACGCAGCCGGGAGAAAACGCCGTTGCCCGCCGGCGACAGACGCGCCTCGGGACGTTCCTCGCCGCGCAGGCCCGCCAGCTCGCGCAGCAGCGTTTCCTGGGAGTCATCCAGCTTGGTCGGCACGGTCACCTGGACGTGCACGTGCAGATCCCCGCGCCCGCCACCGTTGAGATGCCCGATGCCCAGGCCCTTGAGCGTGACGATCTCGTCCGGCTGTGTGCCGGGCCGGATATCCAGCTCGCGGACGCCGTCGAGCGTCTCCAGCTCCAGGACGGTCCCCAGTGCGGCCGCGGTCATCGGCAGCTCAGTGGTGCAGTGCAGGTCATCGCCGCGGCGGGTGAACAGCGGGTGCCGCTTCTCCCGGACCTCGACGTACAGATCCCCGGGAGGGCCACCGGCCGGGCCGACCTCGCCCTGGCCGGTCAGCTTGATCCGGGTGCCGTCGTCGACACCGGCGGGCACGTTCACACGCACGGTGCGGCGCGTGCGTACTCGCCCTTCCCCGGCGCACTCGGTGCACGGGTCGGTGATGATGGTGCCGAAACCGGAGCAGTTGGCACACGCTGAGGTGGTCATGACCTGACCGAGGAACGAGCGGGCCATGCGCTGCACGGAGCCGCGTCCGTGACAGACCTCACAGGTGGTCGGACTCGTCCCGGGACGGCAGCACGAACCCTGACAGGTGGTGCAGATGACGGCGGTCTCGACCTCGATGTCCTTGCTCACGCCGAATGCGGCCTCGGACAGCTCCAGCGAGATCCGCAGCAGCGCATCCTGACCCCGGCGCGTCCGCGAGGCGGGTCCACGACCGGCGCCTCCCCCACCTGCTGCCGCCTGGAAGAAGGTCTCGAAGATGTCCGAGAATCCGAACCCGGCACCTGCGCCGCCACCGCCGCCGCCGGCACCCGGGTACTGGCCCATGTCGTACATCTGCCGCTTCTCGGCGTTGGAGAGCACCTCGTGCGCGGCAGCGATCTCCTTGAACTTGTCCGCATTGTCCGCACCGGCGACATCCGGGTGATGCTGCCGTGCCAGTTTGCGGTAGGCGCGCTTGATCTCCTCGGTGGAGGCGTCGCGGGAGACTCCGAGGGTCGCGTAGTAGTCGGTCACGTGTTGCCTTCTTGGGTCGCGGGTGTGGGCGTCAGCCGCCGAGGAAGCGGGAGAGGTAGCGTGCGACCGCCCGGACGGCGGCCATGGTGGTCGGGTAGTCCATGCGCGTCGGACCGAGGATTCCGAGCTGACCGACCGACGCAGCGCCCTCGCCACCGTAACCGCTGGCGACGATGGATGCTTCCTGCAGGTTCTCATAGTGCGTCTCGCGGCCGATCCGTACCGCAAGCGAGTGATCGGTGCCCTGAGACTGCTCGGCGTCCTCGGCAGCCATCTCGCTGAGCAGACGCAGCAGCACCACGTGCTCTTCGAGGGCCTCCAGGACCGGCCCGATCGTGCGGGTGAAGTCCAGATCTGCGCGCGCGAGGTTGGCCGTACCGGCCATCACGATCCGCTCCTCGGCGTCTTCGGACAGGGTGTCGGTGATCGTGGCGAGCACCGCGGTCACCAACGCGCGGTCCGCGGGCGGGAACGCCTCCTCGACGCCGGTCAGCACCGACCGGAGCCTGGCGGCGTTGCGCCCTGCCACCTCGGCGTTCAGCCGGGCCCGCAGCTCGGCGACCATCGTCTCGTCAAGGTCCTGCGCGGCCTCCACCGTGCGCTGCTCCACACGTCCGTTCGCAGTGATGATCACCACGAGCAGATGCCGTGCATCGGTGGGGATCAGCTCGACGTGCCGCAGTGCCGAACGCCGCAGAGACGGGTACTGGACGACAGCAACCTGCTGGGTCAGGTGCGCGAGCAGCCGCACGGTCCGCTCCAGCACGTCGTCCAGGTCGACCGCACCCTCGAGCAGCTCGGCGATGGCTCGCCGCTCCACCTCCGACAACGGCTTGATGACCGAGATCTGGTCGACGAACAGCCGGTACCCCTTGTCTGTCGGGATACGGCCGGCCGAAGTATGCGGCTGGGCGATGTAGCCGTACTCCTCCAGGGCGGCCATGTCGTTGCGGATCGTGGCCGGGGAGACGTCGAGGTTGTGGCGGTCCACGAGGTTGCGCGAGCCGACGGGTTCCCGGCTACGCACGTAGTCCTGCACGATCGCCCGCAGCACCTGCAGCTGTCGCTCCGAGCTCGACATTCCACCTCCCTGGACCAGCACTCGACGTCGATGAGTGCCAATTCTACGTGCTGCTGCTCCCGGCCCGCGTGCCGCTCGGCCAGCCGCGCTCATGCGCACCATAGGCTCCTCGGGTGATGAACGATCGTTACGGCACCGACGTCCTCAGCAGCAACCCGCATCAGCGGACCCGTCCGGCCGCCGTCGAGACGCCGGCCACGCCCGGACTCGTCGTCGAGGACGTCGAGACCGGCTGGGTCGGCGCCGTCACGGGAGTGGAGAAGAGCGGCGGGCAGCACGTCGTCGTGCTGGAGGACCGGCGAGGACGTACCCGGACCTTCCCACTCGGCGCGGGCTTCTGGGTCGACGGCTCACCCGTGCGCCTCGTGGCCGACCGTCCGGCGCCGGCAAAGGTGGCTCCGACCAGGACGGCCTCCGGCTCACTGGCCGTGGCCGGGGCGAGGGCGCGTGTGGCACGCGGCTCGCGGATCTGGGTGGAAGGTCGTCACGACGCCGAGCTCGTGGAGAAGGTCTGGGGAGACGACCTGCGGATCGAGGGAGTCGTGGTGGAGCTCCTGGACGGCGTGGACAACCTGGACGAACGTCTCACCGAGTTCGGGCCGGAGTCCGGCCGGCGGGTGGGGGTGCTGGTCGACCACCTCGTGGCGGGAAGCAAGGAGTCCCGGGTGGCCGCTGAGGTGACACGACGATTCGGTGCACAGAATGTGCTGATCGTCGGCCACCCCTATGTGGACGTCTGGCAGGCCGTCAAGCCGGCACGGCTCGGGCTGGACGCGTGGCCGCACGTGCCCCGCGGCACCGACATCAAGGTCGGCACGCTCACGGCGCTCGGCTGGCCCGCCGCGGACCAGGCCGATATCGCACGCGGGTGGAAACGGATCCTCGGGACTGTCCGTGACTACCGCGATCTCGAGCCGAGCCTGCTCGGACGGGTCGAGGAGCTTGTCGACTTCGTGACGGCGTAGCGGCCCGCCACCGCATGTGAACCGCTACTGCGCCTTCTGAGGGCGGCTACGGCGGTGGCTACGGGATCGGCCAGGGGGTACCCACTGGGCAGTCGTTCCGACTACGGTCCCGGCTCCCCGTACGGTCCTGGCCCTGGCGGTTCGTCCGGCCCGGTCTCCGGGGGCTGCGCGGGAGTGCACACCACCGCTAGAGTCCGGCGTGAAGCAGGCCAGACCCCCGGCACCATCACCGGATCGGTCCGGTGCCGTCCAGCAAGCGAGGGAGACCCCATGAGCTACCCCCCACCCACCTACGGAGCTCCCGGCGGGTACGGCGGCTACGGAGGCTACAGCGGTGTGCAGGAGCACCCCCAGGGCACGATGATCCTGATCTTCGGACTCGTCGGCATCTTCTTCGCCCCGCTGGCGATCGCCGCGTGGGTCATGGGCAGCAAGGCCCTCAAGGAGATCGACGCCTCCGGCATCCAGTACAGCAATCGCTCGAACGTCTCGACCGGCAAAATCATCGGGATGATCGTGACGATCCTGGCGATCATCGGTCTGGTGATCGGAGTCTTTGCGTTCATCGCGTTCATGACGGCGCTCGGTTCCACCGGCTACTGATCACCGGCGACAGCACTCAGGCAGAACGAGCAGAACGAGCGACGGCGGTTGGTGCTGAGCACCAACCGCCGTCGTACATCTACGAGGGAGATCAGCTGGTCTGTACCCTGCCGACGTTCTGGTGGTACAGCCACGAGACGGCCAGCACCACCACGGGAGCAGAGACCAACGTACCGACACCGCACAGCAGCGAACCGATCGCGTTCGCGACCATTCCCAGCAGCAGCACGAGGATCGTCTGGGCCGGCGTGGCCAGGGCCATCTTGACCGACGAGGTGATCGCGTCGACCACGCCCTGCTTCTTGTCCAGGGCGAAGTACACGGCGTACACGCCGAAGAACAGCACGGCGAGCGGCAGGACGAAGGTCCAGGACAGCAGCGATGACGCCAGACCCAGCGCGATGGCGACCAGGCCCACCTGGACCGGGTTCGGGATCTTGAAGAAGTCCGCCACGCTCACGCTCTCACCGCGGACGGTCCGCAGCGCCGCGTTCGCCACACCGGCCGCGGCGAAGATCCCCACGACGAAGGCGACGAGCACCATCAGGATGGTGCCGAAGACGCCGGCGGAGGCGAAGGCCATGGCTTGCGCCTCGCCGCCGATCCCGCTGCCGAAGACACCGATGGCCGAGAGCAGCGCAACCCAGATCACGGTGACGACGACGACGATCGCCGCCCAGGCGAGCTGACCGAGGACGAACGTGCTCCAGTTGGCCTTGAACGCTTCCCAGCCCCACTTGAAACCATCGGTGGCCTGCGGCTCGGTCGGTACCGGAGCGTACTGCCCCTGCGGGGCGCCGCCGGGCTGAGCCTGACCGGGGTGCTGAGCGTAGCCAGGCTGTTGCGGCGGCGGGGGCGTCGCACCTCCCGGCTGCTGACCGTACCCGGGCTGCTGCGGCGGCGGAGGCGTCCCGGCGCCGGGCGGCGGGGGTGGCGCCTGGGGCGGTTGCCCCGGTGTGGCGCCGGACTGATCCGGCTGGCCGTACGTCGGCTGGTCCGGCTGGTGGGGCTCGCCGGGAGTCCCCGGCTGTTGTTGGTCACTCATCGTTCACTCTCGCTTCTGATCGGCGATCGGGACCTGACATGGTCACAGAGTCAGGAACCCGCGGTTTCGTACATGGCGGTGGACGTTGCTCAGGCCTTCGGTGCTATCGGCTGACCGCTGAACGAGCGATAGGCGTAGGCAGTCGCCACCGCTCCCATCGGTGCGGCGATGAGGGTACCGAGCCCGCACGTGATCACCGAGGCTGCTGCTAGCACGATGAACAGCAGGACCAGTAGCAGGGTCGGGCCGAGGTTCTGCTGGACCAGTTGCACCGAGGTCTTGATCCCGTCCACCCAGGAGATGCCGCGGTCGATGATGCTCGACATCGTGAACAGCACGAAGATCGAGGCGACAAGGGCCAGCAGCGGACCCACACCGGGAACCATCTGCAGGATCGCGTTGGCGGCGCCCCACACCACGGCCCAGATCAGGGCGTTCTGCATGTTCGGGATCTGGAACACGTCACCGAAACTCGGCTTGTTGCCCGCTGTCTCGCGCAGCGCAGCGTTCTGCGCCAGAGCCTGGACCAAGCCCATCACCAGAGCGGACACGATGGCCGAAACGAAGCCCATCGCGGTGAACGACTGACTGGTGGCCACATTGAAACTGCCGTTGGCCGCGTCGAACACTGCCAGCGCACTCGGGTTCAGCAGACCCACCAGGATCACCACGATGGCCACCAGGACCATGCCCAGGATCCACACCACCGGGTTCCGGATCACGGTCTTCCAGGCGTATCCAAACGCGCCACCGAAGTCGAATTGAGCCGGAGCCGGCTGGCCGTACGAGCCGTATCCAGTCGGGTTCACCCCCGGCGCCTGCGGCGGGCCGCCATAACCAGGTCCAGGCGCACCGTACTGCCCGTCCGGACCGGGGCCGGGCGCGGCAGGGGGCTGGAAACCGCCCTGCTCCGGTGAGGGGTAGCCGCTCGGCGGCGGGACGGCGGCCCCGTAGGACGGCTGACCTGGCGGAGGCGGCGGGGTCCCTGGCTGCTGTGGCTGACCGTACGGCTGCCCGCTGTTCGGCTGCTGCGCGGGATCCTGCGGCCCCTGCTCCGGTGGTTGCTGGCTCATCTCTCCCCAAGTCCTTCAGGTACAGCCGCCACGGTGACGGCGACCACACGCTATCGGTTCCCGCCCGCTCGTGACTATCGACAGTCCATGGTCGTGTCGGATCGCCGAGCGCGCACCAGGGCGTCTCCCGCTGTTCCGTGGCTGGCCACGAAGCATGGGGAGGGTGCCGGCCCCCGGGTCTGTAGCCACCGCCGGCCGGGCACCCCTCAGGTCAGGCGCCGCACCACCGTGTCCGCCAGCAGGCGCCCCCGCAACGTCAGCACGGCCCGGCCCCGTTGCGCCGGTGCAGCCTCCAGCAGCCCCTCCTCGACCAGCTGCGGCAACCGGTCCGCGAGCGTCGCACCGACGTCGAGTCCGTCCGCGAGCCGGATGCCCAGCAGGATCCGCTCGGTCTCCCGGTCCTCTCCGCTGAGCACCTCAGATCCGTCGACAGGCAGGTTCCCGGCTGCGACGGCCGCGGCGTAGGGGCGCGGATGCTTGACATTCCACCAGCGCTGGCCCGCTACGTGCGAGTGCGCCCCGGGTCCGATGCCCCACCAGTCGTCCGAGCGCCAATAGGCGATGTTGTGCCGACACCGGTCGGCCGGCGTCCGGGCGAAGTTGGAGATCTCGTACCAGTCGTAGCCGGCGTCGGCGAGCATTGTCGCGGCGAGCTCGTACTTGTCGGCCTCATCGTCCGGATCGGGCATCGGCAACTCGCCACGGCGCACCTGGGCGGCCATCTTGGTCCCCTGCTCGACCACCAGCGCGTACGCCGAGACGTGGTCGGGTGAGAGTGCGAGCACCGCCTCCAGAGACCGTTGCCACTGCGCCAACGTCTCCCCCGGCGCGCCGTAGATGAGGTCGAGACTGACCGACAGCCCCGCATCCCGCGCCCAACCCACCACGGCAGGAATGCGCTCCGGATCGTGTGTGCGCTCCAGCGTGGCCAGCACCTCCGGTACGGCGGACTGCATCCCGAAGGACACCCGGGTGAAGCCGGCCGCCGCCAGTGCCGCCAGGTCCGCGGCATCCACCGAGTCCGGGTTCGCCTCCGTCGTCACCTCGGCATCGGCGGCCAGTCCCCAGGTGTCATCGACAGCGTCCAGCATGGCCGCCAGGTCCGCCGCCGGCAGCAACGTCGGCGTGCCGCCACCGACGAATACCGTGCGTACCTCACGCCGCGCCATCCCGGCGGACCGGAGCGCCTCGTCGGCCAGGGCGATCTCCCCGACGGCGGTGGCAGCGTAGTCCGACCGGTTCGCGCCCGAGCCGAGCTCGGCCGCGGTGTAGGTGTTGAAGTCGCAGTAGCCGCACCGCACCGTGCAGAACGGCACGTGTAGGTAGACCCCGAAGTCGGGACCGTACTCGGCACCGGAGCCCGCGCGGTATGGGCTCTCGTGCGGGCCGTCATGCGGGCCCACGCGCCGACCTTCCTCCCGCGGCGGGTGCTGCGGGAGGAATCCGTCCACGGCCACGCCGGGGGTCGCCGTCGGCGGGGCGCCCAGGGTGAGCGGCACGCCACCTGGTGCCGGAACACCCGGGCGAGGGGACGCCGTCATCGGCTCACTTCTTCGATTCCTTGCCCCCCGCACCATCGGAGGAGAGCGCAGCGATGAAGGCCTCCTGCGGAACATCCACCCGGCCGATGGACTTCATCCGCTTCTTCCCCTCCTTCTGCTTCTCGAGCAGCTTGCGCTTACGGGAGATGTCACCGCCGTAGCACTTGGCGAGCACGTCCTTACGAATCGCACGCACGGTCTCGCGGGCGATGATGCGGGATCCGACAGCGGCCTGGATCGGAACCTCGAACTGCTGCCGGGGGATGAGCTCCTTGAGCTTGGCGGTCATCATCACGCCGTAGGAGTAGGCCTTGTCCCGGTGCACGATCGCCGAGAACGCGTCCACCTGCTCGCCCTGCAGGAGGATGTCCACCTTCACCAGGTTCGCCTCCTGATCCCCGGCGACGTCGTAGTCGAAGGAGGCGTACCCGCGGGTGCGGGATTTGAGCTGGTCGAAGAAGTCGAAGATGATCTCGGCCAGCGGCAGCGTGTAGCGCAGCTCCACGCGGGACTCGGACAGGTAGTCCATCCCGTCCATCTGCCCGCGACGGTTCTGCGCGAGTTCCATGACGGCGCCCACGAACTCACTCGGCGTGAGGATCGTGGCCTTGACGATCGGTTCACGCACCGAGGAGATCTTGCCCGCCGGGAACTCGCTCGGGTTGGTGACCACGTGCTCAGTGCCGTCCTCCATCGTGACGTCGTAGATCACGCTGGGTGCAGTGGAGATGAGGTCGAGGTTGTACTCGCGTTCCAGCCGCTCGCGCACGATCTCCACGTGCAGCAGACCCAGGTAGCCCACCCGGAAGCCGAACCCGAGCGCCACCGAGGTCTCCGGCTCGTACACCAGCGCGGCGTCGTTGAGCTTGAACTTGTCCAGGGCATCCCGCAGCACCGGGTAGTCGGAACCGTCGATCGGGTACAGCCCGGAGTAAACCATCGGCTGCGGCTCCTGGTACCCGCCGAGCGCGTGCTCGGCCGGCTTGGCCGCATTGGTCACGGTGTCACCGACCTTGGACTGGCGCACGTCCTTCACACCGGTGATGAGGTAACCCACCTCCCCCACGCCGAGTCCCTTCGTGGCCTGCGGCTCGGGTACGGAGGCGCCGATCTCGAGCAGTTCGTGGGTGGCGCGCGTGCTCATCATGACGATCTTCTCCCGCGGGGAGAGCTGACCATCGATCACCCGCACGTACGTGACCACACCCCGGTAGGTGTCATAGACCGAGTCGAAGATCATCGCCCGTGCCGGTGCGTCCGCGTCGCCGACCGGAGCCGGGATCTGCTCCACGATGGTGTCCAAAAGCTCAGTCACACCGTCGCCCGTCTTGCCCGAGACCCTGAGGCAGTCCTCCGGCTCGCCGCCGATGAGCGAGGCGAGTTCCTCCGCGAAGCGCTCCGGTTGCGCCGCGGGCAGGTCGATCTTGTTCAGCACCGGGATGATCGCGAGGTCGTTCTCCAAGGCCAGATAGAGGTTCGCCAGCGTCTGAGCCTCGATCCCCTGGGCCGCATCGACCAGCAGGATCGCGCCTTCGCAGGCGGCCAGGGAGCGGGAGACCTCGTAGGAGAAGTCGACGTGCCCGGGGGTGTCGATCATGTTGAGCGCGTACGCCTGCTCACCGACCTGCCACGGCATCCGCACAGCCTGGGACTTGATGGTGATGCCGCGCTCGCGTTCGATGTCCATCCGGTCCAGGTACTGCGCCCGCATCGCGCGGTCGGTCACCACACCGGTCAGCTGCAACATCCGGTCGGCGAGCGTGGACTTGCCGTGGTCGATGTGCGCGATGATGCAGAAGTTGCGCAGCAGCTCCGGCGCGGTGGCGCTGGGCGTGATCTGTGCGGCGGCAGCCGGCGTCACGATGGGCACGTGTGGTTCTACCTCGATCGGGTCGGGGGTGGGAGACTCTGCCGTTCATCGTCCCACACGCGGCATGCGCAATGATGGTGGGGTGAGCGCGGTACCGGAGTCCATCGATGCCCTTGCACGCGGTGTGGGGCGGGTGATGCGGCTGCCCACGCTGGTACTGGTCACGCTCGCCTCGCTCGCATCCGGCGTTGCCCTGGTGCTGGCCGTGGTGAACGTCCTCACCGCACCCTCCCTCGGCGTGGGAGAGATCGTCGTCCTGGCCGTGGCCGTGCTGTTCGCGGCACCTGTGGTCACGTTCGCGATCCGCCGACGGCGGTGGTTGCGCCTGAGTGCGTCCTCCACCGGACCCGTGGTCACCACGGAGCTCCTCAGCCCGGACGATCTGGCCGACCGGGTGGAAGAGGAGATGCGTGGACAGCCCGGAGCCGAGGACGTGCGGGTGGTGCTCGACGCGTTCACCGAGAGCCAACTGCCGGCCGGATATGGTCAGCGCCGTGGAGCGGGCCGGTTCGTCGGCCGGTTCCTGGGCTCGGGCAGGCTGGGTCTGGCGGGGTACGCCCTCACACGCGTGGAGAAGGCACAACGTGCGCTCCTGGTCGCGGCCGGCGGACCGGTGCGTGCGCCCTACCTGAAGGACGACCTGCGGCTGAGTGCACTGGCGCTCGTGGGGACTCTGCTCGCGATCCCGCTCGCCTCCCTGCTGGCGATCATCCTCGCCCTGGTGCTGCTGACTGCCTGAGGCGGAACCTGAGACCTCAGAGGGTGACGCACGGCCTTCAGGCCTCCTGGATCATCGTCACCTCCACCTCCTGGGTGGATCGGCCACCGCCCGCATACACGCCACGGATCGGGGTCACGTCCGGGTACTCCCGGCCGCGCCCGACCATCACGTGGTGCTCGGCCACACTGATGAGGTTCGTCGGATCGAAGCCCACCCACTCCCCGCACCAGTACTCCACCCAGGCGTGCGACTCACCCGTGACCGGCTCCCCGATCTGCGCGGTGGAGGTCTGCGGGTGCAGATAGCCGGAGACGTACCGGGTCGGGATGCCCAGGCGCCGCAGCGCCCCTGCCACCAGGTGCGCCAGATCCTGGCAGACGCCCTTGCGCGCCGCCCACGCCTCCGCTGCCCGGGTATGCACGCCGGTGACTCCGGGGACGTACTCCATCAGTTCCCGCACCGCCGTGGCGACGGCGATCGCGGCGTCGGCGGGCTCAAGGTCGCCGGCGGCCGAGCGTGCCAACTGCACGAGGTCGCGGGCTGGTTCGGTCGTGGGGGTGACGGCGAGATACTCGCTCATCCGGTCCTGCACCTCCGGCGAGCGCAAGGTGCTCCATCCGGTTGGGCTGGACGAACGCACCGGGGCCGAGACCTCGACGCGGGACTCGGCCACCACCTCCAGCCGGTCGTGTGCGCCGAGCATCTCGAACGCCGTGACCGACGAGCCCCAGTAGTCGCGGTACTCGGAGGAATACGTCGACGGAGTGGCCTGCACACTGGCTTCGAGCACGACCTGGCCGGGCAGCGTGGCCGGGCGCATACGCACCTCGTTGTAGGAGGCGGTGACGGTCCGCACGTACTCGAAGGTGGTCCGGTGGACGATGTGCAGGCGGCTCACAGTCGGTCTCCGATCCAGTCATCGGCCACACCGGAGGGGAAGTAGCGCAGCCGGATCGCATCGCTGGCATCCGAGCACCCCTCCTGTACGGCCACCATCTCCTCGGTGAGCGAGCTCAGCAGGCTCAGCAACGGCTGGTACTCCAGGCGGGAACGCACCCGCCCGAGCACCTTGCGTGCATCCTCCTCACGCAGGCCACGCCCGTCGATGGGCGCGAGTCTGGTCAGGCACCGTTCAGCCTGTTCGAGTGAGAACAGCACCGAACGCGGGAACAGCCGGTCGAGCAGCAGGAACTCAGCAGCGAGGGTCTCCGAGTCACGGCCCCGATAGGTACGCAGGAAGGCCTCGTGTGCACCGCACGAACGCAGCAGTGTCATCCAGCCGGGGCCGGCACCGCCAGCGAGGGTACGGCTGGTGACGAGCCGGGCGGTCATGTCCGCGCGCTCGATACTGCGCCCGAGCAGGAGGAACTGCAGCGTCTCGTCCCGGCGGGTGGCGGCGTCGGTGATGCCGCCGACGATGGCCGCGCGCTCACGTACCCAGGCGAAGTACTCGTGCGGGCTGGAGGAACGGATCCGGGAGGGCAGCGCATTCCAGGTGGTGTTGAGGCACTCCCACAGCTCCGAGGAGAGAACCTCCCGCGCGCGCCGGGCGTTCTCGCGGGAGGCGGCGAGCGCTCCCGCGATCGAGCCCGGAGCATGGCGGTCGTAGGCGAGGACGTCCAGCACTGTGGTGCGCGTCGCCTCGGTCTCCTCCGATGGTGGCGTGGCCCCCATGACCGCGAGCAGTGCCCGGCACGCCGCCTCCTCCTCCAGGTAGGGGTCCTCGAGCAGATACTGCAGGTGCGCGTCCAGGATGCGGGCCGTGTCGTCGGCCCGCTCGACGTAGCGCCCGATCCAGAACAGTGACTCGGCGATCCGGCTCAGCATGACGACCTCCAGGCGGGGAAGCGCCGGGTCGGCGGTTCGGGTGGCTCACCCGAGCTCGGCGTCTGCTGCTGTTGCTGGTTCTGCTCCCGCATCTCGGTGTCCGTGGGGTTGGCATCCTGCTGCACTCCGGCCGGGGTGTCGCCGTCGGCCGACGAGGGCGCTGGGGGTCCACCCTCGGTGGTGAGGGGTGGCCTGGCACCGCGACGCATCTCACCGAGCACCCAGGTGTCCTTGGACCCGCCGCCCTGCGAGGAGTTGACCACCAACTGCCCCTCGGCGAGTGCCACCCGGGTGAGTCCGCCGGGCAGCACCCAGACGTCGTCACCGTCGTTGACCGCGAACGGACGCAGGTCCACATGGCGGGGCCGGAGCGCATCCCCGGCGAGGGTGGGCACCGTGGAGAGCTGAACGACGGGCTGGGCGATCCATCCACGTGGATCGGCCCGCAGGTGCGCCCGAGCGAGGTCGAGCTCCTCACGGGAGGCGGCCGGACCGATGATGATTCCCTTGCCGCCGGAGCCGTCCACGGGCTTGACCACGAGTTCGTCGAGCCGGTCGAGTACCTCGTTCAGCGACTCCGGCTCCTCGAGGCGCCAGGTGTCCACATTGTTCAGCAGCGGCTCCTCACCCAGGTAATAGCGGATGAGGTCGGGCAGGTAGGTGTAGGTGAGCTTGTCATCGGCCACCCCGTTGCCCACGGCGTTGGCGATGGTCACCGAGCCGGCTCGCGCGGCGCTCAGCAGCCCGGGGCAGCCGAGCAGGGAGTCGGGCCGGAAGACCACGGGGTCGATGAAGTCGTCGTCGACACGGCGGTAGATGACGTCCACTCGGCGGCGGCCCTCGGTGGTGCGCATGTACACCTTGCCACCGGCACAGAACAGGTCGCGCCCTTCGACCAGCTCCACTCCCATCAGCCGGGCGAGCAGGGAGTGCTCGAAATAGGCCGAGTTGTACACCCCGGGGGTGAGCACCACGACGACCGGCTCGTCCACTCCGCTCGGCGCGGCAGCGTGCAATGCCTGGAGCAGCCTGCGCGGGTAGTCGGCTACGGGGCGGATACGCATCCGGGCAAAGAGTTCGGGAAAGGACTGGGCCATGGCACGGCGGTTGGACAGCACGTAACTCACGCCGCTGGGGACGCGCACATTGTCCTCGAGCACCCGCCATCCACCGGCACTGTCACGGATGACGTCGATGCCGCCGACGTGCACCCGGACGCCGTTCGGCGGCTCGATCCCGCGGGCGGCACGGGCGAAGTGGGCCGAGGAGACCACCAAGGAGCGGGGAAGCACGCCGTCGGCGATCGCCTGCTGCGGACCGTAGGCGTCGGCGAGCAGCGCCTCCAGCGCGCGCACCCGCTGGGCGATTCCCGGTGCCAGGACGCCCCACTCATCGGCGTCGATGACGCGGGGCACCGAGTCGAGCGGGAACGGGCGTTCCTCCCCGCCGACGTCGAAGGTGACCCCCTGCGCCAGGTACGAGCGTGCGAGGGCGTCTGCTCTCACCCGCAACTCGTCGGCGTTGAGGCGCCCCATGGTTCGGTGCACATGCTGGTAGGGCGCCCGCACGGTGTGGCCGGGCTCGATCATCTCGTCCCAGGCCACACCCTCGGGGTAGCCGTCGAAGAGGTCTGCCATGGCCTCGACGCTACTGCCCCGATGTGTCCGACGCGTGTCGAACGGTACCGGCGCGCCGGGGACTGAGTACCCGCTACCGTGGTGCGTCATGAGCGTGCTGAGCCGGTTTGTCCGCGCCGCGGCCGGGGTCGCCGTGGACGTCCTGCGTACCCAGTCCCGCAAGGGACGGTCCTCGTCGTCTCAGCATGGCCGGCCCGTGCCGACGGCGCCCGCAGAGGGCACACCCGAGCAGGTTGCCCGCCAGGACGGTGTGCGTGAGTACTCCGGTCGCCTGCCCGAGCTGATCTACGATCCTCGCGCCGATGGTGAGGCTGATCCCGGTGAGGTGGTCTGGGCGTGGGTGCCCTACGAGGACGACCCGAACCAGGGAAAGGACCGCCCGGTTCTGATCATCGCCGAACATGACGGGGGTCTGATCGGCCTGCAGCTGACGTCGAAGGACCACGACCGCGACGCCGAGCAGGAGGCTCGGTGGGGGCGGTACTGGGTCGACGTGGGAAGCGGCGGCTGGGACTCCCAGCGTCGTCCGTCCGAGGCCCGGCTCGACCGCGTGCTGTGGCTCGCCGAGGATGCGGTGCGGCGCGAGGGCGCCGCCCTCGATCGGTCCCGCTTTGCCGACGTGATGGCGGCGCTACGTGCGTACCGTCGCGGCGCTTGATGGGTCCACGGGCTGCTAGACTGGGCGGCTGGCGCCACCGCTAGGCCACCCGGTCTGCGCGCGGCAGCCGCCCATCGACCACGCACAGGGCATCCCCACGCCCCGGTCCCAGGTCATGGGACGCCCTCTACGACGTCAATGAGAGTTTCGCGCCAGCGAACACACGAGAGAGTCAAAACGTGGCAAACATCAAGTCCCAGATCAAGCGGATCCGCACCAACGAGAAGGCCCGCTTGCGCAACAAGGCCTACAAGTCCGAACTGAAGACGCAGGTGCGCAGGGTGCGCGAGGCGATCGCTTCCGGCGACAAGGAGTCGGCCGAGACCGCTCTGCGCACGGCCACCCGCAAGCTGGACAAGGCCGTCAGCAAGGGCGTCATCCACAAGAACCAGGCCTCCAACCGCAAGTCGGCCCTGGCTCAGCAGGTCGCCTCCCTGTGAGGTACACCCTCTGAACGACGGGCTGAGAACGACCGCCTGGGCGAGAGCGCCTGAGCGAAGTGGTTCACCCACGGCCCTGCATGACGGCGCCGCTCCCCTGCCGGGGGTGCGGCGCCGTCGTCGTGAAAGAAGGTCGTGAGAGTCCGGCAGGCAGGCTGCCCTCACCCGTCGGCGAATCCTGAGCAGTCAGCGGATCGTGACCGGCTCGGCCACGTGCTCATAGTGCTCGACCAGCTGAGCACACAGGGCGCGCCAGCTGCGCGGCAGGATCGCCCGACGGCCGGCCTCACCCATGCGGGCCCGCATCCCGGGATCGCGGACCAACGCACCCACGGCACCGACGAGGGCCGCCTGATCGTGCGGCGGCACCAGGAACCCGGACTCGCCCGCGGCGACAAGATCGATGGGTCCTCCGGCGGCCGGCGCCACCACTGGTAGGCCGGAGGCCATGGCCTCTTGCAGTGTCTGCCCGAAGGTCTCCGAGGTGCCGGTGTGCGTGAAGACATCGAGAGCTGCATAGGCGGTTGCCAGCTCCTCCCCCTCCAGGCGTCCGAGCATCACGGCGTCGGTACCGGACAGCTCGCGTTCGAGCACCCCGCGATCGGGGCCGTCGCCGACCACGACGAGCCGCGCGCCGTGCATGCGTGCCAGCGGCGCCAGCTCGGTGACGTTCTTCTCCGGGGCGAGCCGGCCGACGTAGCCGACCAGAGTCTGACCCTGTGGCGCCAACCGCTCGCGCAGCGCCCGCCCTGCCTCGCTCGTGCGGCGATTCGGGTGGTAGAGCACCGAGTCCACGCCCCGGCCCCACCAGTCCGTGCGTTCCACACCCACGGCCGCGAGATCGTCCAGGGAGGCCCGGGACGGGGCGAGGGTGAGGTCGGCGGAGGAGTGCACGCGGCGAATCCACCGCCACGCTGCATGATGGGTCAGGGACAGGCCGTAGGAGCGGGTGTAGCGGGCGACATCGGTCTGAAAGATCGCGACCGACCCGATCCCGTGCCGCCGGGCCAATGCCAGCGCCTGGGCACCGATCCCGAACGGTGCCGCGGCATGCAGCACGTCCGGGCCGAACTCGAGGACGGCGCGGGTCAGGCGCCTGCTGGGCACCCCGGCGCGGAACCCGCGATAGTCGAGGGCCGGCACCGGGAAGACCGGGAAGCCGGCGTACTCCCGCGGTGCTGGTCCCGGACAGACCACGATCGCCTGGTGCCCCTGCTCGGCCAGATGGTCGAGCACCCGGAGCACTGACGTGGTCACGCCATTGAGACTGGGAAGGAAGGACTCGGTCACGACAGCGACTCGCACGGCTTTCAGCCTGTCGTGAACATGTGAACACAGCGCAGCGGGCATCCGACGCCCGGGTGAACCTTGATCGTTGTCGTGGACCGACGGCGCGAAGACATACGATCCAGTTCAGCGGCCGCGCCGGCCGTGCGGTATCGGGGATGCCCCTCTCCAGACCCGGAAGATGCGATCAGTGAGTTCCCGGGTTCGCGGGTTCCCTGGTTCGCGGCTGCGCCGTTGGCGACCGCTCCGTGCGCAGCCTCAGCCCTCGCGGGCTGAGGCGACGATGAGCACGGCACGCTCGACGGCGTAGCGAGCGTCTCGCGACTCCCCCTTCACCTGCGCGTCCGCATCCGCAACGGCGGTGATCGCACGGGCCAGTCCTTCGGGCGTCCACCCCCGCAGTTCTCGGCGGGCACGGTCGACCTGCCATGGCGGCAAGCCGAGATCAGCGGCCGACCCGCGCCCGCGGGTGGCGGCCACCTTCGCAAGAGTCCGCAGTTTCATGGCGAGGACGGCCACCAACGGGACCGGGTCCACCCCGGTTTCGAGGGCATGGCGAAGCAGCGTGATCGCCTGCGTCTGCTCACCGGCCACTGCGGCGTCGGCCACCCGGAAGCCGGTCGCCTCCACGCGTCCGCCGTAGTAGCGCTCGACCACATCCGGGGTGATCGTGCCGGTGGTGTCGGAGATCAGCTGGGAGCACCCGGCGGCCAGCTCTCGCAGATCGGAGCCGAGCGCCTCGACCAGGGCCTGCACCGCCGCGGAGGTGGCCCGGCGGCCCGCGGCGCTGAACTCGGCGGCAGCGAAGTCGGCCTTCTCCCCGTCTCGCTTGATCTGGTCGCAGGTCACGACGGGATATCCGGCCTTGCCGATCGTGTCCAGGAGCTTCTTTCCCCGAGTGCCCTTCTCGTGCCGGATCACCAGGGTGACGTCCTCGATCGTGGAGCCGGCCGCGGCGACGTGGGCCAGTGCGTCCTCGATGAAGGCGTCCGAGGCGGACTCGGTGCCCTCGACGATCAGGTGCCGGTGCTCGCCGAACAGCGACGGGCTCGTCAGCACCTCGAGCTGGCCACGTTCGTAGGCACCGGCTTCCAGCACCGTCACCTCGGCCTCCGGGTCGTGCTCTCGCACCAGCGCGGTCAGGCGTGCGACGGTGCGGTCGACGAGGAGTCCTTCACCGCCCCGGACGAGCACCACCGGCGCGAGCGGCACGTCCCGCCAGGAGGGTCCGGCGGCGGGGCGGGAGCGACGAGCTGGAGGCACAGGTACAGCCTGCCACCACGCGGTGACAACGCCGAATCGAGGCGCTAGGGCAGCACGGGCAGTGATGCACCGGGCAGGCCTGCCCAGCCATGAGCGACTGCGGCGATCCACGCGGTGCACCACGAGGCGGCGTGGACAAGCAGGTCAGTAGCTGCGGGGGCTACTGGCCCGAGCAGCGCCACCGCCAGACCGAGGATGGTCGCCGGGGCCACCACCGGTGCCGCCATGAGATTCGCGGGGACCGCATAGAGCGGGATCGCCGGTTCCAGGAGCAGCAGCACCGGGGTGCAGGCGATCTGCGCGGCAACGGGAACGGCCAGACCCATCGCGAGTGGAGCCGGCAGCCACCGGCCCAGCCACGCTGCCAGCGCTCGGCTGCCGACGAGCAGCCCACCGGTCGCCAGGACGGACAGGGCGAAACCGTAGGAACGTGCCATCCAGGGGTCCACGCCGAGGAGCAGGACCACAGCGCTCGCCAACGCCGGTAGCGCGGCGCGCGGCCGCCGAAGCCACAGACCCAGCAACAGCACTCCACCCATCACAGCCGACCGCAGCACGCTGCCGTCCGGGTGCACGAGCGCCACGAACGCCACCAGGACCAGGCCGCCGACGACCGCCTGGAGGTTCCGCGGTGCCCACCACAGGAGCGTGAGCACGAGTCCCAGGACGAGTGCGACATGAGCCCCCGACACTGCGGTCAGATGGGTCAGGCTCGTGCGGCGCATCGCCTCCTGCAAGGCCGGCGGCATGGCCCGGTCGTCTCCGACCGCGATCCCCGGGACGAGCCCACGGGAGGCCGGTGGCAATGGCGCGCTGGCGCTGACCAGCCCGGCACGAAGGTCGGCCACGATCGCCCGCCACCCCTGCGGCGGGTCCCGGGCGCCGGGTCCTTCGGGCATCACCAGCATCGCCCGGCTGTCTCCCGGGTCTGTCGCGGACAGGCGAGCGTTCACCCGCACCATGGCACCGGTGGCGGCCTCGCTCCAACGGTCGTCGGCGAGAACCAGCACGGGCAACGCAGTGCCGGGATGCGTCCCGACTCCAAGCAGCGTCGCCTCGATCCGTACACCCGTCCCCTGAGTCAGCTCCACCGGGTCACCGGTCAGTCGTAACCGGACGGTCTCGGTCACACCGTCCAGTGCCCGGACCTGCTCCGCGCGCTGCTCGACCCGTGGCGCCACCGTCGCCAGGACGGCTGCGGCGAGCAACACGCTCAGCACGGCCGTGGCGTGCACTGAGCGCACCGGTACCCGGCGGTGGCGCCCCCGGGATCGCCGGCGATCCCGGGGGCGATGACCGTCGTGCCGGTAGAGATCCCGGCGCAGACACCGCAGCAGGCCCAGCGCCACGACCAGGAGCGAGAGCACGACCAGCCACACCGCGGTGCCCGGTAGACCCACGCCGGCACCGCACCCGGCCCACACCAGGCACCCGCCGGGAACGAGTCGCCAATCTCGCCGCGCCCCCACCGGTTGCGACGTCATAGGACCGCCTCGTCCCGCAACCGCTCCAGCGTGGCCGGGCCGATCCCGGACACCTGGAGCAGGTCCTCGACGCTCTCGAAGGGGCCATGCTCAGTACGCCACGCGACAATCTCGGATGCGAGCGCTGGGCCGATACCCGTCAATTGCTCCAGCGTCGGCGCATCGGCGCTGTTCAGGTCGACCAGCGGCTCCGAACCCTCCGCGGCGCCAGTTCCGGGCGCCGGCCGGGCAGCCTCGCCTTCGTGGGGCAGATACACCTGCTGCCCATCCTCGACCGGGGCCGCGAGGTTGACGGCATCCAGATCCGCGTCCGGGACCGCCCCTCCGGCGGCCTCGATCACATCAGCCACTCGTGTGCCCTCCGGCACGGTCACGACACCCGGCTCCACGACGGCACCGGCGACATGCACGACCACCACCGCTGCGGCGCTTCCGTCGCTGTCATCTCCGGCGTCAGTCGAGGGCTCATCCGCTGCGGGCTCCGGGGAGGGAAGGGGCACGGCAACCGGTTCTGGGCCCATCGTGCGTGCCATCAGCACCACTACGACGACCAGTGCCACGACGAGCACGATGATCGCCACGCGCGCGGCCATGGTGACTGGCATCTCCGTGGCGGCACCGGCGGCCCGTCTCTGTCGCCGGTCACTTCGCCGGTCGCTGCGCCGCCCCTCGACAGCGACGCCGGGAACGTCCTCGAACTCGATTCCACCCTGCAGGTCCGCCGGCGCCGCGCCGTAGGCAGCCACCACCGCACGCCGCAGGCGCTCGCGGGGCTCACGTGCTTCCACGGCGGCGACGCTAACCGGAAGGGACCTACGCGGGCCGGCCAGGACGAGGGGGTTGTGGATGCCACCTCCGAACCGCAGGGGCTGTGGACACGTCAGCTCCGCCGTCGGGGGCTCGCGGACGAGCAGCTTCTTCTAGGCTGACCGTCATGAGCGAGAACACCGCGGACCTGGCAGCCTTGCGAGCCGCCGCAGCGCAGGCCGAGGCCGAGGCGGCCCAGGCACGGGCTGAGGCTGCCAGGGCGGCACTCGAAGCGGCTGAGGCGGCCGCTCGAGATCAGGCGAGGACTCCCGCCGATCGCGCGGCGGCGACGTCAGAGCCTTCCGAACCATCGGAGGTGTCGGAGCACGCGGCGAGCATCGCCGCCGGGTACAGGCCAGAGGTCCCGTGGCTGCCACTGGGAGCGCTCGTCGAGAACGACGAAGCCCTGGCGGGCGTTCCGATCGGGATCCCTCTGCGTTCGCTCAACCGGCACGGCCTGGTCGCCGGCGCCACCGGTACGGGCAAGACCCGCACCCTGCAGCTGATGGCCGAGGGGCTCAGCGAGGCCGGTGTCCCCGTCTTCGTCACCGACATCAAGGGCGACCTGTCCGGACTGGCCGTCCCCGGCGAGGCCGGCGACCGGCTCCTCGAACGCACCACCAGCATCGGGCAGGACTGGACGCCCGCCGGCTATCCGGTGGAGTTCTACAGCCTCGGCGGCGTCGGCCACGGGGTCCCGATCCGGACGACCATCACCGACTTCGGTCCGCTACTGCTGGCCAAAGTGCTGGACCTGAACGAGACGCAGGAGTCCGCCCTGACCCTGATCGTGCACTGGGCCGACAGCCAAGGCCTGGCGTTGCTCGACCTCAAGGACCTGCGGTCGGTGGTCTCCTACCTCACCAGCGACGAAGGCAAGGACGAGCTCAAGGACATCGGCGGCATCGCCACCTCCACGGCCGGGGTGATCCTGCGCGAGCTCTCCGCCCTGGAAGCCCAGGGCGCTGACGTGTTCTTCGGCGAGCCGGCGTTCGACACCGCAGACCTGCTGCGTTCTGCTGCGGACGGGCGCGGCGTCATTTCCGCGTTGGAGCTGCCCGACCTCCAGGATCGCCCGGCCGTCTTCTCCACCTTCCTGATGTGGTTGCTCGCCGACCTGTTCGGTGGGTTACCCGAAGTCGGCGACCCGGAGAAGCCGAAACTCGTGTTCTTCTTCGACGAGGCACACCTGCTGTTCAAGGGCGCCTCGGACGCGTTCACCGACCAGGTGATCCAGACGGTGCGGCTGATCCGGTCCAAGGGGGTGGGCATCTTCTTCGTGACCCAGACCCCCACCGATGTGCCCGACGAGGTGCTCGCCCAGCTCGGCAGCCGGGTCCAGCACGCACTGCGGGCGCACACCCCGAACGACGCCAAGGATCTACGGGCCTCCGTGCGCACCTACCCCACGAGCGAGTACGACCTGGAGGAGCTCCTCACGAGCCTGGGCACGGGCGAGGCGGTCGTCACCGCGCTTGGCGAGGACGGGGCACCGACGCCCGTGGCGTGGACGCGCCTGCGGGCGCCGCGGGCCGCGATGGATCCGGCTCCCGAGGCGCAGATCGAGCAGATCGTCACCGCCTCCGCGGGTTCGGCGCGCTATGGCACCGCCGTCGACCGGGAGTCGGCTTTCGAGATGCTGGCCGCCCGGATCGCGGCCGAGGACGTGGCGGCCCAGGAGGCAGCGCAGGCGGCCGCACGGGCTGAGGAACTCGAGGAGATGGAGGCCCGGCTCCGCAAGGAGGCCGAGGCGGCCCGCAAGGCCGAGGAACGCCGGGCGCAGGAGACGGCCCGGGCGGGACGGTCGGTGCTGACCTCCGTGCTACGAACCGCGGGCACCACCTTGGCGCGCGAGGTCACCCGGTCGCTCTTCGGCACGCGGCGGCGCCGCTGAGAGCCACTGCTCGCTGCCCCAGCAGGGACGAGCGCTGAGTTGTTCGGCGTTCAGTCGCTCGATGCCGAACAACTCAGCGTTCGCGGCGCCCTCGGGGCACGCGCCTCAGATCATGCCGGGACGATGTTGACAAGCTTGGGTGCGCGCACGATCACCTTGCGCACCTGGGCACCGTTCAAGGCGCGCTGCACGCCTGGGTCGGCGAGCGCGGCGGCCTGCAGGTCGGCCTCGGAGATGTCCGGGGAGACCTCGAGTCGCCCACGCACTTTGCCCTTGACCTGGACCACGCAGGTGACGACATCCTCCACGAGCAGCGACTCGTCCACCTCAGGCCAGCCGGCGCGTGCCACGGTCGGGGCGTGGCCCAGCCGCTCCCACATGTCCTCGGCCGTGTACGGGGCGACCAGCGAGAGCAGGATGGCCACCGCCTCCACGGCTTCCCGCACGGCCGGATCGGCCCCGCCACAACCGGAGTCGATGGCTTTGCGGGTGGCGTTGACCAGCTCCATCGTGCGAGCCACTACCACGTTGAACCGGTGCGACTCGATCAGGCCCGCCGCCTCGTGCAGGGTCCTGTGAGTCACCTTCCGCAGGGCGGTATCGCCCTGGTCCGCGGGGGTCCCGACGGCGGAGGTCACGTCTCCCGCCAGGCGCCACGCCCGCTGCAGGAACCGTAGCGACCCGGCCGGGGACATGTCCGCCCAGTCGATGTCGTCCTCCGGCGGGCCGGCGAATACCAACGTCAGGCGCACCGCGTCGACGCCGAACTCTGCCAGCTGCTCCCCCAGGCTCACGCCGTTGCCCAGGGATTTGCTCATCTTCTTGCCCTCGTTGATCACCACGCCCTGGTTCAGCTGCGCGGCGAAGGGCTCGCGCACCTCCAGCAGGCCCATATCGGCCAGCACCTTGGCGAAGAACCGGGCATACAGCAGATGCAGCACGGCGTGCTCGACACCGCCGACGTAGATGTCTGCAGGCATCCAGGCATTCGTCAGCTCGGGATCGAACACCTGGGTGCCATCGTTCGGTGAGCAGTAGCGCAGGAAGTACCAGGACGAGTCGACGAAGGTGTCCATGGTGTCGGTGTCGCGCTTCGCCGCAGCACCACAGCGCGGGCAGTCGACGTTCACCCAGTCGGTGGCCGTCGCCAACGGGGAGACGCCTTTCGGCTTCAGGTCGGCACCGCGCATGTCCGGCAGCGTCACCGGGAGCTGGTCCTCCGGCACCGGAACCGCACCGCACGACTCACAGTGGATGATCGGGATCGGGCAGCCCCAGTAGCGCTGCCGGCTCAGCAGCCAGTCGCGCAGCCGGAAGTTCACGGCGCGGGTGCCGGTGCCCTCGGACTCCAGTCGATCGACGATCGTGGCGATCCCGGCCTGCTTGTCGGTGAGCCCGTCCAGCACTCCCGAGCTGACGTAGGAACCGTCACCGGTGGTGGCCACACCGGAGGTCTCCGGGTTCTCCTCACCGGTGTCGATCACCCGGCGCACCGGCAGTCCCATGGCGCGGGCGAAGTCGAGGTCGCGCTGGTCGTGCGCGGGTACCGCCATGATCGCCCCGGTGCCGTAGTCGGCCAGCACGTAGTCGGAGGCCCACACCGGCACCTGCTCCCCGCTGACCGGGTTCGTCGCGGTGACGCCCAGGTCCACACCGGTCTTGGGTCGCTCGGTGGACATGCGGTCGATGTCGGAGGCCTTGCGGGTCTGCGCCAGATACGCCTCGAAGGCCTCACGTCGCTCGGGAGCGACGATCTCGGCGGCCAGCCCGGCGTCGGCGGCGACGACCATGAAGGTGGCGCCGTAAAGGGTGTCCGGGCGGGTGGTGTAGACAGTCACGACCCGGTCGGATCGGTCCGCCAGGTGCAGCGTGAAATCGACGTGGGCGCCCTCGGAGCGTCCGATCCAGTTCCGCTGTGCGGTGACCACGCGATCCGGCCAGGTCGATGCCAGGCCGTCCAGGTCGTCGAGCAGTTCCTGGGCGTAGTCGGTGATCTTGAAGTACCACTGGTTCAGCTCACGCTTGGTCACCTCGGCACCGCACCGCTCACACCGCCCGTCCACGACCTGTTCGTTGGCCAGCACGGTCTGGTCGTTCGGGCACCAGTTGACCGGCGAGTACTTCTGATAGGCCAGCCCGCGCTCGGCGAACTTCAGAAACAGCCACTGCGTCCACCGGTAGTACTCCGGGTCGGAGGTGTGCAACCGTCGGGACCAGTCGAAACTGATGCCGAACTTCTTGAACGAGGCCGCCTGGGTGTCGATATTGCCGTAGGTGTAGGTGGCCGGGTGCTCATCATTGCGGATCGCGGCATTCTCGGCCGGCAGGCCGAAGGAGTCCCAACCCATCGGGTTCATCACCTCGAACCCGCGCAGCCACCAGTACCGGGCGATGACGTCGTGCAGGGCTGTCACCTCGGCGTGCCCCATATGCAGGTCCCCGCTCGGGTACGGGAACATCGTGAGGGCGTACCGCTTCTGCTTCTCGCCGGTGCGCACCGCCTCGTCGTCGGCACGGAAGGGCTGGAGCTCCTCCCACACCGGCAACCACTTCGCCTCCATGGCGTGCGCGTCGTAGGTGGTCTCGATCTGCTCGGTGCTCATTCGCCTCGTCTCCCGGGTGAGTCCTGCCCTGTGGCATCGGCACAAAAAAGCCCCTCTCACAGAGGGGCAGCCGCGACGGTGTGTGATCTACCGACGCGGCTCGATAAGGAGCAGGACCAACTGCATACGCCCATGGTAGCGCCCCTGCGCCGGTGGACGGCTGCGCACCTCACGGGCCAGTTGTCAGTACAGCCAGCGCCCGCCGGGGTCATCACTGCCAATCGTGCGGCTCCCCGCGCGGACTGCGGCCGGCCGACCTAGCATGAAGACGAGGGAGACCTCTCGTCGCGGCGAGACCGCGACGGGTTCCGACCGAAGGGAAGGACACACGTGAGCACACACGCCACCCGCCCGAAGGCACCGGACGTCGTCATCGATCGACTGCAAGCCGCCCTTGTCGACCTGATCGACCTCGCCCTGCAGGGCAAGCAGGCGCATTGGAACCTGCATGGCCCCCACTTCCGGTCCATCCACCTCCAGCTCGACGAGGTGATCGCGGACCTGCGGGGATGGTCCGACGAGGTCGCCGAGCGCCTGGCTACCCTCGGCACCGCACCGGACGGCCGTGCCGCGACCATCGCTGACTCCTCGCACGTGCCTGCTGTGGACGCCGGGCAGATCGGCACCGACAAGGTGATCAAGATCTTCGATGACCGGCTCCAGGCCACCAGTGAGCGGATCAAGTCCGGGCTGGCGGACCTGGAGGTGGACCTCCTCAGCCAGGACCTGCTGATCGGGGTGGCCACGGGCCTGGAGAAGCACGCCTGGATGTTCCGCTCAGCGGAGGGCTGAGGTCCGCACCGAGCAACCTTCGCAGCACCGCCCGGGCCGCAACATGCAGTCCGGGCGGTCGTGCCTCAGGCGCCGGGGCCTACGCGCGCTGGCCGACCGCGACCGCCTGCGCGAGTCGGGCCGCCTCACGGCCCGCCCGCTCGACGCGAGCCGCCAGCTCCACACCCGGCGCGCCGGCGACGGCGAAGTCGTCCTTGGCGGCGTACACGGCCGTGGGCACCACCAGGGCACCGAAATAGGCGAACAGTGGCCGCATCGCCTGGTCGATCATCAGCTGGTGGCGGGTGCTGCCACCGGTCGCGGCGAGCACCACCGGCTTACCGCGCATCGACGTCGGTTCCACCAGGTCCCAGAACCCCTTGAACAGACCGGCGTACGTGCCGCGGAACACCGGAGTGCCTGCGATCACCAGGTCCGCCTGCTCCACTGCACGCAACGCCTCATCCAGCGCACCTGAGGGCAGACCGATCACGGTGGCGTCCGCGATGTCGGTGGCCACGTCCCGCACGTCGACGGTCCGTGTGGTCACGTTCGCGCTGGCGGCGACCTCCCGCACCAGCGCGTCCGTCAGCGCACGGGTGGTGGAGGGGAATCCCACCCCGCCGTTGACCGCGACCACGGACAGGGTCTCGGACTCAGTCATCGTTCTTCCTCCTTCTGTGATCCTGCACGCCTGGTCTCGCCTGCGTGCCGGGCATCGTCAGGGCCGGTCTCGGGGTCCTGCAGCTTCGCGCACAACCGTCGCAGCTCGACCTGCTCATCCTCGGTGAGCACGGCGTCCAGCCGGGAGCTGATGGAACGCACGTGCCGCCGTCCGACGCGCCGCTGCAGTTCAGCCCCACGGTCGGTGAGCGCAACAATCACACCCCGGCCGTCGCCGTCGGCGATCCGGCGTTCCAGAACACCGTCAGACGCGAGGCGATCCACCATGCGCGACAGACTCGGCTGGCTCATCAGCAGGTGCGGAACCAGGTCGCGCATCCGGGCCGCTCCCCCGCACCGGGCGAGTGTGAACAGCACGTCGTACTCGCGGGATGTGAGCGGCGCGAAGTCCTTGGCCTCCTCGAAGTGACGCATCAGGTGCACCTGAGCCCGGAAGAGTGCCTCCCACGCGGGGGCTGCGGTCCGCGCACTCATCGCGGGATCGCACTCCCGGACATCGGGTCCACAGCGAACTTCGGCGTGAGGTCGACCGGTCCTCCGTTGGCCTCCACGCGGGCGGCATGGGTGGGCCCGTCCGGCACGTGAGCGGGGCGGTTCATCGCGAGCTCCTTGCGCAGCACCGGCACCACCTCGCCGCCGAGCAGGTCGAGCTGCTCCAGCACGGTCTTCAGCGGCAAACCCGCGTGGTCCATCAGGAACAGCTGACGCTGGTAGTGACCGAAGCTCTCGGTGAAGGTGAGCGTCTTGTCGATCACTTCCTGCGGGCTGCCCACGGTCAGCGGGGTCGCCTCGGTGAACTCCTCCAGGCTCGGCCCGTGCCCGTAGACCGGCGCGTTGTCGAAGTATGGCCGGAACTCGTTGACGGCGTCCTGGGAGTTCTTGCGCATGAACACCTGGCCGCCGAGTCCCACGATCGCCTGGTCGGCACTGCCGTGGCCGTGGTGCTCGAACCGCTGCCGGTACAACCCGATCAGCTGCTGGAAGTGCTCCTTCGGCCAGAAGATGTGGTTGGCGAAGAAGCCGTCGCCGTAGAAGGCAGCCAGTTCGGCCACTTGCGGCGTACGGATCGATCCGTGCCAGACGAAGGGGGCGACGCCGTCCAGTGGACGCGGGGTGGCCGTAAATCCCTGCAGCGGGCTACGGAAGCGGCCCTCCCAGTCGACCTGCTCCTCATCCCACAGCTTGCGCAGCAGCTGGTAGTTCTCGATCGTCAGCGGCAGACCCTGGCGTGGGTCCTGTCCGAACCACGGGTACACGGGGCCGTGGTTGCCACGCCCGAGCATGAGGTCCACCCGGCCCTGCGCGACGTGCTGAAGGAACGCATAGTCCTCGGCGATCTTCACCGGGTCGTTCGTGGTGATGAGGGTGGTCGAGGTCGACAGGATGATGCGCTCGGTCTGCGCGGCCACGTAACCGAGCAGCGTGGTCGGTGAGCTGGGGATGAACGGCGGGTTGTGGTGCTCACCGGTCGCGAACACGTCGAGGCCGACGTCCTCGGCATGCTTGGCAATCGTCAGGATCGCCTTGATGCGCTCGTGCTCGGTGGGTGTGCGACCTGTCGTGGGGTCGGTGGTGACGTCCCCGACGGTGAAGATGCCGAACTGCATGGTCTGCCTCTCGTCTGCTCCCGTGGTTCTCACGGCCGGTAGTTTCATGCATTTGCATGAACTTCTGAGAGGGTCAACACAGTGGGTGCGCAGGTATTCCCAGACGACGAGAACAAGGGTGACCGCGATGTCATCGATCTCGTGGATCGCGACGGGTGAGGTCGCCGGAGTCTGCGGCGACTCTGGTCAGGCAGTGATCGCCTGGGCCTGCTCGACTACGGCACTCACGAGCTCAGCGTCCTGCCCCAGCCCGGGTTGCAGAGTCTCCAGCACTGCAGGCACGACCTCGGCGATCGGCCCAGCGCCGGCGGCCTCCTGAGCCGGTCCGGCACCCGGATCGTGCACGGGAGCCCCGATACCGCGCAGGTGCAGCACCCAGCCCGCTAACGTCGTGGCGCAGCCGACGGGGACCCGGCCGGCGGCACGTTCGGCTTTCAGCGTCGGCAAGGTGCGCACCGGCAGCTTCTGGGAACCGTCGTGGGCGATCTGGGCGGTGAGGTGACGCACGCGCGGGTTCTCGTAGCGCGCGATGAGCGCATCCCGGTATGCCTGCACCTCCTCGCGCGGCAGGCTCAGGTTGCGTTCGGCCTCGTCCCAGTACTGGTCCACCCACGCCCGGCACTGCGGGTCGGCGATGGCGGCGTCGATGGTCTCGTGGCCCCGGGCGCTGCCCACGTAGGCGAGCTGGGAGTGGGAACCGTTCAGCAACCACAGCTTGCGGCGCTCGTGCGGGGCGACGTCGTCGACGATCTGCGCGCCGGCGTCCTCCCATCGGGGGCGACCGCCGGGAAATCTGCCGGAGATGACCCACTCGGAGAACGGCTCGGTCGGAACCGGGGCGGCGTCGGTGTAGCCGAGCCGGTCAGCCGCCAGGGCGCGGTCGTCGTCGGTGGTGGCCGGGGTGATCCGGTCCACCATCGAGGTGGCGAAGTCCACGTGCTGCTCGATCCACGGCACGAGCGACTCGTCGATCGCTGCCGCGCCGTCGATCACGAGGGTGCGGGCGACATCCCCGTTGTCCGGCAAGTTGTCGCACGGCAGGATCGTGATCGCCGTCGCCCCGGCCGCACGCCGGGCCAGCAAACCGGCCACCAACCGCATCGGCGCCGAGGTCACCGGTGCCTTCGGGTCCTTGCGCAGGGCGGCCACATCGGCCGCCACATCCTCGGCAGCCAGGTCCAGGTTCCCGACGGCGTCCCTGCGGTACCCGTGTTCGGTCACCGTGAGCGTCACGATCACCACGGCCGGGTCGCGCAGGTAGGCCAGGTAGGCCTCGTGGTCGGCGGCCGGGTGCACGGCCACGATCGAGGAGATGACCTCGACCTCATCGCCGTCCGGCCCCTTCGTGATGAGGGTGTAGAGCCCGTCCTGCGGGGCCAGTGCGTCGGCCTGGTCGGGCCGGCGGCCGGTGAACGCGGCGATCCCCCATCCCTCGGCGTCGGGCGCGTGGTGGGTGTACCAGGCCTGGTGGGCACGGTGGAAGTTGCCCACTCCCAGGTGCACGATCCGCACGGGAGCGCTGGCGGCGGGCAGGCCGTCGAGGCCTCGGGCGAGACGCAGTGTCGTGGGACGTGTCATCAGGACTGCCCTCCTAGCTTGAACACCCTGCGCGGGTTGGTGACCACGAGATCGTGGATGGCTTCGAAGGCCTCGTCCTCGGGCAGCCGGTGCTCGACCACCAGCTCCGAGAGGTAGCCGGCGTCGAGCCGGCGGCTCATATCGTGCCGGGCCGGGATGGAGCAGAACGCCCGGGTGTCGTCGATGAAGCCGGACGTGCGGGAAAACCCGGCCGTCTCGGTCACGGTGGAGCGGAACCTGCGGATCGCCTCCGGAGCGTCGATGAACCACCAGGGCACACCGACGTACACCGAGGGGTAGAACCCGGCCAGCGGGGCGAGTTCGCGGGAGTACACGGTCTCGTCGATGGTGAACAGCACCAGCGTGAAGTTCGGGTGGGTGCCGTAGGCGTTCAGCAGCGGACGCAGCGCGTCGGTGTACTCCACCGCGATCGGGATGTCGCAGCCGACGTCGGGCCCGTACTCCTGCCAGGTGGGTGTGTGGTGGTTGCGGCGCACCCCCGGGTGGATGGTCATGACCAGGCCGTCCTCGCAGGACATCCTGGCCATCTCGGTGAGCATGTGGCGCCGCAAGGCAGTCGTCTCGTCCTCAGTGGCGGCGCCGGCGCGGGCCGCGGCGAAGATCCGGCTTGCCTCCGGCTCGTCGAGGATCACGGTCACGGCGTCGATCACGCCGTGATCGGCCGAGACGGCTCCACGGGAGACGAAGTAGCGTCGGCGGTCCTCCAGCGCAGCGATGTACCCGGAGTAGGTACTGGTGTCGATACCCGAGACTTCACCGAGCCGGTCCACATCCGCCGTCCAGGTCGGCAGCGCCGGGTCGAGGTACTTGTCCGGGCGGAAGGTCGGGACGACGCGAGAGGTGAAGGTCGTATCGGCGGCAAGCGTTGCGTGCTCGTCGAGGGTGTCGCACGGGTCGTCGGTCGTGGCGAGCACCTCGATCCCGAAGGCGTCCATGAGGGCACGCGGCCGGAAGTCCGGTTCGGCAAGCTTCGCGGCGATCTGGTCGTAGATGGCGTCCGCGGTCTCGGCACTGGGCCGCACAGTCACGCCGAAGATGCCGGCCAGCTCCTCCTCGAGCCAGTACCGCACCGGGGTACCGCGGTAGGCGGACCAGTGCGTGCACAGTGCACGGAACGCCGAGCGAGCGGCAGCGTCGTCGAAGCCGTCGCCTGGCTCGCGGCCCACACCCAGGTCGCTGAGAGGGACCCCGTGGGCGTGCAGCATCCGGTTGATGTAGTGGTCCGGGGTGATCAGCAGCGAGGTCGGGTCCCGGAACGGGGTGTCCTCGCTGATCCAGCTCGGCGGCACATGCCCGTGCGGGGAGATGATCGGCAGGTCCCGCACCGACTCGTACAAGCGGCGGGAGATCTCCCGCCGGCTGGGGTCGGCGGGCAGCAGGCGGTCTGGGTGGAGCTCAAGCGGTGGCGTTGTCGTGGACACGCCGCTACGAAACCGGTTCCCGGCGCTGTACAGCAACCCGTTGCCACGAGTTGCCCGGCGGCGACGGCTATCGTCGGAGCATGGGTGAGCGAGACTCCGCGGCCGGCGCGGCACAGTCGCTCGGCGTCGCGCGAACCGCGTGGTTCGACCTGGCCCTTCCCCCTGATGCCGTGCATTTCGGCGTCCCCAGCCTCACTGCCACGATCGTCCTCGCTTTCGATCGACCGACCGATGTCGGGTGGGCTGACGAGGCCGGTCATGGCGAGTTTCGGGTCCTGGTGGCTGGGCTGCACACACGCCCCTCGCTGGTGCGGACACATGGTCGCCAGCACGGGATGCAACTGGCTCTCTCGCCGTGGGGAGTCAGGACGCTGCTCGGCGTACCGCTCGCCACGATCACCCGGCACATCCTCGAGCTCGGCGATCTTCCCGCCGCCCCCTTGCACCGCCTCGTCACTGCCGTGCTGGACGCTCCGGACCACGCACGTCCTGCCATGCTCCGCCGTGGATTGGTGGAGACCGCGGGTGGCCTCGACCGCACCCGATCAACCCGCCCGCGGCCGGAGGTGGTCGAGGCGTGGCGGCTGATCCGGACCAGCCGCGGCACCGAGTCCATCGACGCGATCGCCCGGGCCGTCGGCTGGTCACGGCGCCACCTGAGCGCACAGTTCGGCGGCGAGTTCGGCCTGCGCCCGAAGGAAGCGGCCCGGATCGCCCGGTTCGAGACCGCCCGGGCACTCGCTCACGAGGGCCTGGACCTCGCTACCGTCGCTGCCACCGCCGGATACGCCGACCAGTCGCACCTCACACGCGACTGGACCGCCACGACCGGCCGCGCACCGGCGCGCTCGCTGCGCACCGAGTTCCCGAATGTTCAAGACCTCACCCGAGCTGGTGGCGCACAGTGAGTGCCATGAACACACTTCACACCTGCTTTCGTGCCCGAGATGCCCGCACCCTGATCGCCTTCCTCGAGGCGATCGGTTTCGAACGCGCCCTCGTCGTCGACGGACCGGACCAGACGGTCGAACATGCTCAGCTCACCTGGCGGGGAACCGGCGGCGTCATGCTCGGCAGCATCCGCGGGGACGGCAGCGTCCTCGACCAGACTGCCGGACATGCGGCCGCCTACCTGGTCACGGAACACGACCATGACGTCGATGGCTGGTTCGCACGTGCCGTGGCCGCCGGCGGCCGGCCCGAGCAGGAACCGGCCGACCAGGACTTCGGCGGCCGCAGCGCCTCTGTGCTCGACCCCGAAGGGAACTTCTGGAGCTGCGGGTCCTACGCGGGCGAGAGACCGCACTGACGCGAGAGACCCAGGCAGGTCGTCGGCCCACGTGCATCACACGCGGTGAGCCTCACCCCGCCAGGGAGCGGACCCGCCGACGCTCCACCAACACCCCCAAGGGTCGCTCATCACGTACCTCGGTGCCGTCCTCGATCCAGCCGTGCCGCTCGTAGAAACGGGCGGCACGCTCGTTCCCGGTCAGCACCAGGAGGTAGGCGCGCCGGTATCCCGCCTCACGGAGCACGTTCTCGGCGGCCCGGATGAGCGCGTGACCCACCCCGGTGGACCAGTGTTCGGGGTGGGCATACAGCGCGTAGAGCTCGCCTGCACCCGTCCAGGCCTCGTCACGGGCCGCTCCGGCCACCGCCCAGCCAACCACCGAGCCGCGCTCGTCCACGGCAACCAGCTCCGCGTCGCAGGTGCGCGACTCCCAGGCCGCATCCCGGCGCTCGGCCTCACGTTCCGGGTCCTGCCGGTCGAGCATCTCCTGCGGCACCAGACCGGTGTAGGCGGCACGCCAGCCCGCCACCCGCAGTTCGCTGATGGCCCGAACATCCGAGCGAACGGCGTGTCGTACCTCGACCATCGCACAAGAGTACGAGGTGACCACGCGACGCGCCCTGACAGCCAGCCCGATCCAGGCGTTCACCGGACACCCCGGCCGTTGGAATCCCGTTGCGGCATTCGAAGCCCGTCACAACCCCCGGAGCGGGATTCGAATGCCGCACCGGGATTCGAACGCGCTGGGTGGGCCTGCCACCTGCGAGCGCTCAGTCCCGCGCCGGGCCGGTCGATTCCCGCACGATCAGCCGCGTGGGCAGCCGGATGGGATCGGTCGCCCGGGACCGGGCGCCCGCGGCGAGTGCGATCGCGTTCGACGCCCCGGTCTCCCCCAGCGCCCGCAGCGGCGCCGCCACGGTCGTCAGCGCCGGAGTCACCAGCTCCCCGACCGGAGTGTTGTCGAATCCGACGACGCTGACATCCTCCGGAACCCGCACCCCGGACGCAGTCAGCCGCCGGACGATGCCGATCGCGACCATGTCGTTGTAGGCGACCACAGCGCTGGTGCGGTGGTCGTCCCAGTCGACGACCGCCGTCTGACCACCTGCGACCGTCGGGGCGACCGGCCCGACCCGGCGTAACCGGATTCCCAGGTGCTCGGTGGCCAACCGCAACCCGCGCCAGCGCATCCCATCCGCCCACGATGCTTCCGGGCCGGCCACATAGGTGATCTGCCGGTGACCGAGCTCGGCGAGATGCTCGGTGATCCGCCGCATCGCCGGTTCGAAGTCCACGAGCACCGACGGGACCCCCGGCACCTCCCGGTTGAGCACCACGAGTGGTTCAACCTTGGCGATCTGCCGGATGGCGGCGTCGGACATCCGCGAGCTCGTCAGCACGATCGCATCGACCGATCCCTGCGCGCGATCGACCATCGCACGTTCCTTCTCGGCCGACTCCTCCGTCTCAGCCAGCAGCAGGGTGTACCCGTCGCGTTCGCACGCCCGGCCCGCCCCACGCACCACCTCCGCGAACACCGGGTTGGTCACATCGGCCAGCACCAGCGCGAGCATGCCTGTGCGCGTCGTCGTCAGCGCACGAGCCTGGGGGTTGGCGCGATACCCCAGTTCGGCCGCGACGGCCCGGATCCGCTCGGCGGTCTCCGCGCGCACTCTGCCCGGTCGCGAGAACGCCCGGGAGACGGTCGAGGGCGCGACCCCGGCCGCGGCTGCGACGTCGTAGATGGTCGTCTGCCGTCGCTCGCCCTCACTGACCACTGGCCCACCGTAGGCGGCGGCAACAACAAGTGGCAACCGCTTGCCGCCGCCGTCTCACGGCCAGTTGCCTGGATGGCATGTGGACTCTCTCCGGATTCGTCGACGAGATCGATCCCGACTTCGACACCCAGGTGGAGGTCGCCACCGCGCTCGGGCTCACGCACATCGAGTTCCGCAGCGCCTGGGGCACCAACGTCCTGGCCCTCAGCGACGCTCAACTGGCGCGGGTGGCGGACACCCTGGCCGACGCCGGCCTGAAGGTCTCCGCCATCGGCTCCCCGATCGGCAAGATCGGCATCGGCGACGACTTCGGCCAGCACCTGGACGCGATGAAGCACGCCGCCGACGTCGCCCACCGTCTCAAGGCGCCGTACGTCCGGCTCTTCTCGTTCTTCCTCAACGGTGCCGAGCCGGCAACGGTACGTAGCGAGGTGCTGCGCCGGATGGATGCGCTCGCGACCGTGGGCGCCGCCGAGGGTCTGGTGCTGCTGCACGAGAACGAGAAGGAGATCTACGGCGACATCCCCTCCCGGTGCCACGACATCGTCACCACCGTCGACAACGACCACCTGCGTCTGGCCTGGGACGCGGCGAACTTCGTCCAGTGCGGTGTGCGCCCATTCACCGACGGCTACGAACTCCTGCGCCCGCACACCGCCTACGTCCAGATCAAGGACGCGCTGCTCGCGGACGGCACCGTTGTCCCCGCCGGCCAGGGGGATGGTGAGGTGGCCGAGACCATGCGCGCCCTGGCGGCCGATGGCTTCGACGGGTTCTTCTCCCTCGAACCGCACCTGAGCGCGGTGGGAACCTTCGGTGGTTTCTCCGGCCCGGAGCTGTTCACTGAGGCACACCGCGCGTTCACGTCGCTGCTGGACGCCGAGGGCATCGCCTACGCGTGAGCACACGAGCACACCAGACAATGGGCACCGTGACACCCTCCGGTACTCCTCATCCCACGGCCGCCATCGTCGGCTGCGGGGACATCTCCCCCCTCCACGCCGAGGCACTGACCGCCCTGCAGATCCCCGTGGTCGGGGTGTGCGACGTCTCCCCCGTCCGGGCGCAGGCACTCGCGCAACGACTGGGCACTCAGGCCTACACCAGCGCCCAGGAGCTGCTCGCACAAGCCCGCCCGAGTGTGGTGCACGTCTGCACCCCGCACGCCGAGCATGTGCCCGTTGCCCTGGAGGCCCTCGACGGCGGAGCGCACCTGCTGCTGGAGAAGCCCGTTGCCGAGTCGGTCCCCCAGGCGCAGCGCCTCGTCGAGGCCGCCGATGCGGCCCAGCGCCGCGGCGTGCGCTCGGGCGTGGTCTACCAGAACCGGTACAACCCACCCAACCGGCGCCTGCACGAACTGATCACCTCCGGAGCGCTCGGCGCCGTGTACGGGGCGAGAGCCGCCGTCAGCTGGCATCGCACACCCGAGTACTACGCAGCCAGGCCCTGGCGGGGAACGTGGGCCCAGGCCGGCGGCGGGGTGCTGATGAACCAGGCGATCCACACTCTCGATCTGTTGCTGTGGCTGCTCGGTCCAGCCACGTCTGTCACCGGCCGCGCGGCCACACACCTGCTGGGTGAGGCGATCGAGGTGGAGGACACCGCCGAGATGCTGCTCACCCACGCCGGTGGCGTGCGGTCGGTGCTGCACGCCACGAACACCTACCCGCTGAACGCCCCGGTCACGCTGGAGGTGCATGCCGAGCTGGGCTCCGCCGTCATGGCCGGTGATCTGACCGTGCAGTGGACCGACGGACGCAGCGAGAACGTCACGGCACAGCGCGCCGGTTCCGGACGCAGCTACTGGGGAGACTCCCACCGGCTGCTCATCGAGGACTTCTACGCCCGGCTGGGTGATCGCGACCCGTTCTGGATCGGGATCGACGACGGCGCCGCCACCGTGGCCGCCATCGCGCAGGTCTACGACGCCTCCCCCGATCTGCGCGGCCGGGCACCGATCTCAGGGTGAGACGGGCCAGCACCCTGGCCGCTGACCTGGCACGATCGGCACCGAGCCCGCAACCATCGACAAAGGATCGCAACAGATGACCTCCTCCGCTCACGTCGGCGTCGTCGGCCTGGCCGTCATGGGACGCAACCTCGCCCGGAACTTCGCCAACAACGGCTACACGGTGGCGCTGTACAACCGCACCACCGCCCGCACCGACGACCTGATGGCCGCGCATGGCAAGGACGGAGACTTCGTCCCCTCCACCACCATTGAAGAGTTCGTGGCCAGCCTGGAGCGGCCCCGTCGCATCGTGATCATGGTGCAGGCCGGCGCCGGTACCGACGCCACGATCGAGGCCCTGCTGCCGCACCTCGAGGAAGGCGACATCGTGGTGGACGGTGGGAACGCCCACTACGAGGACACCCGCAAGCGCGAGGAAGCACTGCGTGAGAAGGGCCTGCACTTCTTCGGTGTCGGCATCTCCGGTGGTGAGGAGGGCGCCCTGAACGGGCCTTCGATCATGCCCGGTGGCTCCAAGGAAGGGTACGAGGCGATCGGCCCCCTGCTGGAGACCATCGCCGCCTCCTACGACGGAACACCCTGTTGCACCTACATCGGCCCCGACGGTGCCGGTCACTTCGTGAAGATGGTGCACAACGGTATTGAGTACGCTGATATGGAGTTCATCGCCGAGGCGTACGACGTCCTCCGTGCCGGTGGCCTGAGCGTGCCGGAGATCTCCGACGTGTTCCGCGAGTGGAACACCGGTGACCTGGACTCCTACCTGATCGAGATCACCTCGGAGGTGCTCGATCAGACCGACGCCACCACCAGCAAGGCACTGGTGGACGTGATCGCCGACTCTGCCGGGCAGAAGGGCACGGGCCGGTGGACCGTGCAGATCGCTCTCGAGCTGGGCGTGCCGGTGAACACGATCGCCGAGTCGGTCTTCGCCCGCTCGGTCTCCGGTCATCTGGACTTGCGTGCCGCCGGCCGTGAGCACCTGAGCGGCCCGGCCCACTCGTTCACCCCGGAGGACAAGGCCACGCTGATCGAGGACGTGCGCCAGGCGCTGTGGAGCGCGAAGGTGGTGGCCTACGCGCAGGGTCTGCACTTGATCCGGTCTGCGAGCGAGCAGTACGGCTGGAACATTGACGTTGCAGCTGTGGCAACGATCTGGCGCGCGGGGTGCATCATCCGTGCCCGCCTGCTGGAGCGGATCCGCTCCGAGTACGCCGCCGGCCAGCTTCCCACGCTGCTCGCCGCCCCGAGCATCGCCGCCGGGTTGGCGGACGCCTCCGACGGTACTCGCCGGGTCCTCGCCCGGGCGTTCGAGGCCGGGGTGCCGGTACCCGGGTTCGCGGCCGCCGTCTCCTACTACGACGCTGTCCGGGCCGAGCGGTTGCCGGCCGCCCTGATCCAGGGGCAGCGGGACTTCTTCGGTGCGCACACCTATCAGCGGGTGGACGCCGAAGGCACCTTCCACACCGAGTGGTCCGCCGACCGCTCCGAGACCAAGCTGGACTGACGTATGACCGCTCCAGGAACCACCCCGACGGCGGACGGCGCGAGCATCGCCTCAGCGGCGTCAACGGCCTTCGCCGACGCCATCGCGGGTGGGCACCTGGATGCGGATGCCCTCCAGGTAGCCGACCACGTTCGTGCCGGCGTCCGGGGTCAAGGCCCCCTCGGGGTGGCCTACTCCGGCGGCGTCGACTCGGCGACGTTGTTGGCCCTGGCCGTGCACGAGCTGGGACCGGGGCAGGTGGTGGCGGTGCTCGGCGTCTCCCCCAGCCTGGCCGCCGAGGAACGGCTCGCGGCGCACGACGTCGCCGGGCACATCGGCGCCCGGGTGATCGAGGTCCACACCCGCGAGGGCGAGAATCCCGCGTACCAACGCAATGGCCTGGACCGCTGCTTCCACTGCAAGGACGAGCTGTTCAGCCGGATCTCCGATGAGGTGGTCACCGCACACGGACTCGGTGCCGTGGCCTACGGGGAGAACGCCGACGACGCCACTCGCCCCGACCGGCCGGGTTCGCAGGCCGCGACGAACCACCGGATCCTGCGTCCGCTCGCCGACGCCGGTGCCTCGAAGGCACAGGTGCGGGCGATCGCGCGGGCGTTCGCCCTGCCGTGTGCGGAGAAGCCCGCTGCTCCGTGCCTGGCTTCGCGCATCCCGCACCATCAGAGCGTCACGCCCGAGAAGTTGCGCCAGGTGGAGCGGGTCGAGGCGGGCCTGCGCGCGCTCGGATTCAGCGACTGCCGCGTACGACACCACGGCGAGGTCGCACGGATCGAGCTGGTGGAAGGCGAGCTCGAACGAGCCTGGGCCCCCGAGATGCGGGCCGAGGTGCACCTGCTGGCACGGGACAGTGGATTCGCATTCGCCGCCGTGGACGTGCGCGGCCTGCAATCCGGGGCGTTCTCGCTCACTCTGCTCGGCACGGAGCATGCGGCATCGTGAGCACAGACCCACCAGCTGCACCTGCTATACCCGCCTCACTGGCCGCCGTGTCCGCGTTCGCGAATCTGGACCAGGACCGGATGGCGCGCCGCGGCTACCCCGAGGCCGTCTACTGCGCCGGGAAGACTCCGGACCAGGTGCACGCCATCGCCGCCCGCATCGGAGCCGGCGCGGGCGCCGCCAGCGCAGCTCGCGGTGGAACCACCACCCTCTTCACCCGGGCGAACCGCGACCACGCCGCTTCCGTCCTGGCCGCACTTCCCGATGCGGCCGACTACCCCGACGCCGGCCTGCTGGCGTGGCCACCGCACCCACCCGACCCGACCGGTGGCATGGTGCTGGTGGTCACGGCCGGAACGTCCGATCTAGCGGTCGCACGCGAAGCGGAACTCACCGCGGGCTATCTGGGACGACGCACCGATCTCATCGCCGACGTGGGGGTCGCGGGTCTGCACCGGATCCTGGCGCGGCTGCCCGAGCTCCGGGCCGCCGATGTGATCGTCGTCGCAGCCGGCATGGACGGCGCCCTGCCCAGCGTCGTGGCCGGGCTCGTGGAGGTGCCCGTGGTGGCCTTGCCGACCTCGGTGGGCTACGGGGCCGCTTTCGACGGCCTGGCACCGCTGCTGACCATGCTCAACGCATGCGCTCCTGGCGTCGCGGTGGTCAATATCGACAACGGTTATGGTGCCGGCCATCTGGCCGCACAGATCGCTCGTCACCCGCGGCCGGACACCACCGACGCTTCAGCGATCCACAGCCCGTGACCGGCGAGCGCTCACTCCACGTGAACAACCCGCTAGAATCTCCCGCATCCCTGCACCGTGCAGGGCTCAGACAGGATGGAGACCATGGCCGCCACCGGCGACTATGACAGTACCGGCTCTTCCACGACGGACTCAGCATCGGAGTCCGACTCATTGGAGGGTCATAGACCCTGGCCCAGCGGCGTCCTGACGCCCGGGCATCCCTCGCGTTCGTTCACGGGCCACCTTGAGCAGGTACACCCGTGACCGAGATCCTCTTCCTCATTCTGGCAATGGCGCTGGTGGCGGCATGCGGCGCATTCGTCGCTGCCGAGTTCGCGTTCGTCACCGTCAACCGGGCCCAGGTGGAGGCCGACTCCGCTGCCGGTGACCGCGGCGCCACCCGGGTACTGGGCGCCCTGCGCACCCTGTCCACCCAGCTCTCCAGTGCCCAGCTGGGCATCACGGTCACCAATCTCGGGATCGGCTACCTGGCGGAACCATCCATCGCTCGGCTCCTGCAGGGACCGCTGGGCTCAGCCGGTCTCAGTGACACGGCCACCCGGTCGGTCTCACTGACGATAGCGATGCTGCTGGCGACGGCCGTGACCATGATCGTCGGGGAACTCATCCCGAAGAACCTCGCGATCGCTCAACCGCTGCGCACCGCCAAGGCGGTCGTGCGTTTCCAGCGCGGATTCACCTGGGTCAACACCTGGCCGATCCGATTCTTCAACGGCACTGCCAACCGGATCCTGCGACTGATGGGTATCGAACCTCAGGAGGAGCTGGCCTCGGCCCGGTCTGCTGAGGAACTCTCGGCGCTTGTGCGGCACTCGGCTCGCGAAGGGGTGCTGCCCGAGGACACCGCCGAGCTGGTCGAGCGCTCACTCGCCTTCGGTGACCGGCGTGCACGCGATGCGATGACCCCGCTCTCGCAGGTCGTCAGCATGCGCCCGGACGACTCGCTGACGGATCTGATCTCCGCTGCCAAGGCGTCGGGGCACTCCCGCTTCCCGGTGATCGAGATGGTTCAGGACAACGGGCACACCGACTCCCGGGTCGTGGGACTTGCCCACGTCCGCGGAGCCCTCTCGGTACCCTTCGACAGTCGAGACGACGTTCCGGTCTCTCAGGTCCTGACCGAAGCGACCCTCGTGCCCGACTCCCTCGAACTCGACACTCTGATGGACGATCTACGCGCCGGAGGGCTGCAGATGGCCGTCCTGATCGACGAGTTCGGCTCCCCCGCCGGCCTGGTCACACTGGAGGACCTCGTCGAGGAGATCGTCGGCGAGGTCCGCGACGAGCACGACGAAGACGAACCGGAGCCCGTGGCTGAGGATGACGGCTCCTGGACCATCCCTGGGCTCATGCGAGTGGACGAGGTCAGCGAGCTGATCGACGCTATCCTGCCCGAGGACGAGGCCTACGACACTGTCGGTGGCCTGCTCGCAGATGAGCTGGAGCGCTTGCCCGAACCCGGTGACCAGATCGAGCTGACGGTCGACCGGGACGACGAGCCCGGCCGGGTGCAGGTGCTCTTCGAGGTGGTCAGCCTGGACGGGCACCGGGTGGAGCGGGTGCGCGTCACCCTGACGCCGATCGATCCGGACGCAGAGGACGCCGAACCCTGCACCGAAGAAGCGGAGTCGGCCGAGGATGACGGCGAACACGTGGATCAGCGGTCCGAGCGGACGGGGGTGGACCGATGAGCGACGGCGCGACAATCGTTCTCACGGTGGTGCTGCTGGCCCTCAATGCGTTCTTCGTGGGCTCTGAGTTCGCCCTGGTCTCCGCACGCCGGACCAAGATCGAGCCGGCGGCGAAAGAGGGCAAGCGGGTTGCCCGCATCACCCTGTGGGCAATGGAGCGAGTCTCGCTGATGATGGCCGGCGCTCAGCTGGGCATCACCATCTGCTCGCTGCTGCTCCTGCAGGTCAGTGAACCCGTGATCGCCCATGCGATCGAAGGGCCCCTGCTGGGGATCGGCGTGGGCGAGGCACTCGTGCACCCCATCGCGTTCGCGGTGGCCTTCGCACTCATCACGTTCCTGCACGTGGTGCTGGGCGAGATGGTTCCGAAGAACATCGCCCTCGCCGGGCCCGAACGCACGGCGATGGTGCTGGGTCCGTTGCTGGCCGGCCTGGTACGGGTGCTTTATCCGATGCTCTGGCTGCTGAACCAGATCGCCAATCTCGCGCTACGGCTGATGCGGATCGAGCCCAAGGACGAAGTGGCCAGCGCATTCACCCGGGACGAGGTGGCTGGGCTGGTTGCGGAATCCCGCAGTGGCGGCCTGCTCGAACTCAACGACGAACGCCTGTTGATGGGAGCGTTGCAGTTCGCCGATCGCCAGGTCTCCAGCGTGCTGCTGCCGGTGCATACTGTGCGCACGATGCCCGAGGGCATCACCCCGGCCGGCGCGGAAGCGGTGTCCGCCGGGGGGTTCTCCCGCTTCCCGGTCAAGCGCGCCGACGGCAGCCTCTCCGGGTACGTCCACATCAAGGATCTGCTGGAGACTGACCCGCTACGCCGCGACCGGCCGATCGAATCGGACTCGATCCGGACGATGCCCGTGGTGGCCGCCTCCGACTCGCTGCGCACCGCACTGGTGACCATGCAGTCCGGCGGGGCGCACCTGGCCGAGGTACGAGACGGGCAGACCACCCTCGGTGTCGTGGCCCTGGAGGATGTGCTCGAAGAACTGGTCGGGGTCATCCGCGACGACTCCCGGCGTCCGGCGGCCGTTCGACATCATGGCGTGCGACCCGGAATGCGCCAGCCGCGTCAGGCCTGACGTCAGAACACCAACAGCCAAGCCTCTCCCAGGCCGAAGGCGGCGGCCGCGATCACCGCCAGGTACCAGATCACCGTCAGTAGCCAGCGGTTCGGCACCACGAAGTCGCGCAGGCCTGCAGGCACCGGTAGCGCCCCGTTCTGCATGCAGCGCGCCACGGTGTGCACGAAGAACGGGATCACCACGAGCCAGACCACCAGGCAGTAGGGGCACAGGGCCCCGATCTGGGTGATCGCCTGGTACTGCAGCCAGGTGACGAAGCCGATCCCGAAGGTGGCGCCGGCAAGGAGACCGCGCCAGTACCACCGCGGAAGGCGGGCACGTCCGAACAGCATCATGCCCGTAGCCAGCACCACGGGGAAGGCGGCCATCCCGATGATGGTGTTGGGGATCCCGAACGCGCTCGACTGCCAGCTGCCGAGGAACATCCCGCAGCCGATCAACGGGTTCAGGTCGCAGGCCGGCACGTAGTCCGGGTCGGCGGTGATGCGCAGGTAGTCGAGCATGAGTTCGATCGCAGCCAGCAGACCCAGCACCCCGGTGATCACCGCGAGAACGGCGTACTCGCGTCCCGACCCGCCCGCGGCCACGTGCGAATCGACAGCCTCGGCCGCCTGCCCGTCCTCCACCAATGAGTCGTGCTGGTCGTGCTCGTCGTCTGCGCTCCGCTCGGCGGAGTTCTGCGTGCTCACTCCCCCAGTATGTGCCATCATCCTCACTCCTGGTCGACGTCCACGTCCGCGTACTCCGGCGGCAGCTCGGGCCACGCACGCCACTCGGAGATCTCGGCGCTGGTGTCGGTCCCGATCGTCAGCAGCCGGTAGTGGGTCATCAGCCCGGTGTCGGTGTCGAACCGCAGCACCGTCATCACCGCCGGGTTGTTGAGCGGGCCGATCGTTGGCGTGCCGTGCCCGGCACCGGCGGAGCTGGCGGAGAGGTACTGCACTCCCCAGCCGAGTGGGCGCGGACCGAGCTGGCGATGCAGATGGCCGGAGATCGTTGCTGCCGCGCAGCCCGCCTCGGCCGCCTGCCGGCCCGCATAGGGGCTGTGCACGAGCAGCACATCGATGCCCTGGCCCTGCTCAGCGAGGTCGCAGGCCGTCCGCGCGAGCCGGTTCCCCATCGCGTTGATGGTCTCCTCGCGTTGCGGCCGGGTCGGGGCGCCGAGGGAAGTCAGGGTGGGGTCGGTATCGCCGAGGATCCGTAGGCCCGCGACCTCGACGGCGTCACCCTGCAGTGCGATCCAGCCGTTCGCCTCCTCCTGCGCCGTGGTGGTGCGGGAGTCGTGGTTGCCGTCGGCCACCACGACCGGGACTCCTTCCGGAATCCCTGCAGCGAAGGCGTTGATGCAGTACGACTCCACGGATGTGCCGCCCATCACGGTGTCGCCGGCGTTGAGCACCAGGTCCGATTCCGAGGCGGTGACCGCCGCACCGATGACGTCCGCCATCCCGATGTTGCAGTGCAGGTCGCTCACCAGCAGCGCCGTGGTCACGGCTGACTCATCTGCGGGTTCCGGGGCGGCTGCCTCAGTCTCGGCGCTGGCGGGCTCACCGTCGCCAGGATCGGCGATCTCGGGCGTCGGCCCTCCTGGGTCATCCTGGCCGTCTGGGTCGTCGGAACTGCCTGTGCTGTCTGTGCTGTCGGTACTGTCATCGCTGCCTGGGCTCGCCACGTCGACCGGGTCGGGTGCGAGCGGGTGCGGGTCGGCTGCATAGGCCGCGAGCAGATTCTCCCGCGCCGCGGCGTAGAAGCTGGTGTTGTCATCAATCGCCTCGACGACGTAGGTGCCGTAGTGGTCCACCAGCGTGGCGAGCCGACCGGTGATACGCGCGTCTTCGAGCGGCGTCCCGGCGAGGATCGTCGAGGTGCGGCCCACCCCGCCGGAGGTACGTGTCAGCTCGATCACCGGCACGGACACCAGGACCGCGGTGAGAGTCACACTCAGTGCCGGCACTCCCGTCCGTGACCAGGCGCTGCGCACGGCATCGCGCAGCACCCCGTGCGCGGCCAGCCGTCCCAGAGCCACCGTCACCAGCAGCACGCTCAAGAACAACACCGAGCGTCCGACGGCGTCCGTCACCAGGCCTTGGACGGCGTCATCGATCGCGGCCTCGGGATTGGCGAGGAACTGGGTGTAGCTCTCGAGGTCGGCTGTCAGTCCCGCCACCGGGCTCGCGCCCGGAGCTGTCAGCTCAGCAGGGATCTCCTTGACGATGACGTCCGCACCCAGGTTCAGCGGGAGTGGTGAGTCGATGATCAGCGCGCCGAGCGGACCCATGTCCACCCGGACCTCGCCATTGAGGCGCACCGAGTACTGCGCGGCGTGGGGGCCGAGCGAGCCGGTGTAGGTCGCCGTGAGTACGCCGATGAGCACGCTGACCAGGGCGGCGACGAGGACGGCTATCGAGGCACGGATGGTGCGGCGGGTCATGGGGCGCAGCCGGTGCCACCATCCGACGCGCCGCTCGGGCTCTGTCACTGGTAGCTCACGAACTCGGGCATGGGTTCCACGGCCATGACCTCGGCCGAGTTCATGCGCGGGTCGTCCTCGTCGTAGAACACCTTCCACCCCCAGTGGATCCCTGCCGGCGCACCGGCGCGCACGCTCTGCCAGGTGTCCTGCTTCTGCTCGGGCGTACCGAATCCATCGGCATGGATGACGATCTCCACCTCCGGCCGGGACGTGAGCAGGTCGGACCGGTCGGTCACCATGCTGGTGCGGAACTGATGGATCATCACGATCTTCTGGGGCAGGCGCTGCTCACGGACGTAGTCGGCCACGTACGTGATCACGTCGTTCACCTCGGCTGCGGACACCGAACCGATACGCTCCCCTGGCAGTTCATCAGCGGTGATGCGCCACTCCGGATCGAGTGCGATACCCACGTGGGGGTAGTCAAGCAGCTCCTCGTACTGCTGGACCTGCTCCAGGAAGGTCGCCCGTCCCGGCTGGAAGTCCAGCACCACGTACTGACCTGCCTCGGCGGCCGCCTCGACCAGCGGCACGAAGCCCTCCGCGGGCCACTCCTGCGAGTAGTTCCCGTCGCCTCCCGCGGCCACCGTCGCCACGGTGACGATGATCTCCAACGTCGGGACCACGACGTCCTCGGTGTGCGCCTGGTAGGCGCTGGCAAGCTGTGCCGCGCGGTCGATCGTCTCTGAGGTTCCTTGCTCCCCGAGAGCGCCGAGCACCTCGGTGTGCGGGCTCCCATACAGCCCGACGTACCTGGCGCTGTCGAAGGCGAGCTGGCCGCCACCGGGCAACTGCGTGCCCGAGAGCGCCGTCTCCGCCTGCCACTGGAACGTCTCCGGATCGCCGAAGCTGGTACCCAGTCCGACGACGGCCTCCGTGTCACCGACGTCGGCCAGCTGCGCCGCCGAGGCCCGCGGATCACCTTCGAGGACGGTGACCGTGGCACCGGCCGCTCGTGCAGTGCCGACGGCTGCCAGCTGTTCCGGTGCCCCATCGGCAAGTAGCTGAATCCCCTCGACGGGCTCACCGGTGAGCAGCGCGGGCATGTGCCCCGCAGCATCGGCAACCCCGGCGGGGCCGGAGACCACGGCACCTCGCGCCAGATCCGCGAGTGAGTGGACATCAGCGCCGCTCCCGGCGGGAGCGTCCGTGAGATCGATACCAAGCAATTCGCCGGCGGCACTCGTCTCCGCAGGAACGGGCTGGACGTTCATGCTGGTCAGATCGATCCCGGTGAGGTCGACCTCGCCGACGGGTAGCAATGTCGTGGCGGACAGCCGGAGCAGCTCCTCGCCGACGCCGGGGTTATCCTCGCCTGTAAGGAGGACCGGCGCTCCCAGCGCGACCGCAAGCGAGGCCGCCCGCGCGATCGCGGCCTCGTCATCGGCCGGGGCGAGCAGCACCGCCTGGGCCTGCGTGAACAACTCGCGACTGGCGGTCAGTGCCAGCGGAACAGCCTCATCGCCTGTGACCAGCGTGCTCGCGCTCCCAGGCAACTGGGCAACGGCAGCGGGCTGCGGATCCGGCGGAGGTGAACTGGGACCGGAGTCGATCTCCATCGAGCCGGTACACCCGGCCAGAGCGGCCGCGAGAGCCACGCTCGCAACCACGGCGGCAAGTCTGCGCAACTGTTCCCCCCGGCATGGGTCAAGGTCCGCCCGTGGCGGCGCGAACCTCTCACAGTCTACGTCGTCGTCACCTCGACGACGCCATCTCAGAGCGCACCGGGGCGTCCCGTCCCGAACTGGCTCCGACTCACTGGCCGGATGTCTCCTCGGCGTCCTGGTCGCCGTGGTGCCGGTCCTTCCTGCGGGAGTCGCCGTTCGGGGACCCGCCACTGCGAGGCTCACCACGCTGAGAGTCCGGGCCCGCAGCCCCGCCCTCACGCTCCTTGGCTCGTTCGGCGGCCTCCCGCGCCACCTGGGTCCGTGCCTCCTCGGCCGCTTCCTCACGCTGACGCCGTGCGCGGTCGGTCTCCTTGTTCTTGGCAACCGTGCCACGCAGTGCGCGGACCTCCTTGCGGGAACGGCGCCACCGCAGTAGCAGCAGGATGAGCACGGTGGCGACGGCTGCCGATCCGAGCGCCCCGGTATAGGTGGCACCGGTGAACGAGGGAGCTCCGATCTGCATGTCGATCTTGGCGTCCAGCGCGGCGGTCGTGCTCGCCACGTCGATCGCGATGGTCAGCACGAGCGGAAGGGTCAGGAGTAGGGCGACGCCACCGATGATGAGGCGGGTGCGCCACGGGCGATGCCACCGGACAGCGATGAAGCCGATCGCGACGGGCACGAGGGTGAAGACGGCCCCGCAGAGCAAGCCCACGAGCACCCCCGCACTCGCCACTCCCCCGACCCACCCGGTCACCACCGCCGCCCACCAGCCCGGCAACAGCGCACTGCCGAGCACGAAGAGCACGATCGCGAGCAGGACGGCGCCGCTGACCGTCGTGACGGTCCGGATCCACGCCGGTGGGGCACCCGAGGCAGGCTTCGCTTCGCTCATGGTCCCATCCTGGCAGCAACTGCGCGTCGCGTCTCAGGGGAGATCACCGCGGACCGGAATTGCTCGTCGATCTGGCTGTGGGTGGCCCGGACCCGCAGCCAGATCGACGAGCGCGAGCAGCGGTGCGTCACACCAGGGAGTCCTGCCACGCTTGATGGAGAGCCGCGTACCGTCCGGTACCACCGATGAGGTCCTCGGGCGCACCATCCTCGACCACGCGCCCCTCGCTCATCACCAGCACCCGGTCGGCGATCGCCACTGTCGACAAGCGGTGGGCGATGATGATCGCCGTCCGGTCGGCCAGCAGCGTCTGCAACCCTCGCTGTACGAGTCGCTCACCGGGGATGTCCAGCGAGCTGGTCGCCTCGTCCAGGATGAGGACGGCAGGGTCGGCGAGGAACGCCCGGGCGAACGAGATCAGCTGCCGTTGCCCGGCACTGACGCGGCCACCGCGCTTGTTGACGTCGGAGTCGTAGCCCTCGGGCAGCGCGGTGATGAAGTCATGCGCACCCACCGCCCGGGCTGCCGCCTCGATCGCTGCATCGTCGGCGTCGGGGCGGGCCAGGGCGATGTTGTCACGCACCGTGCCCGAGAACAGGTACGCCTCCTGCGTCACCATCACCACCGCTCGCCGGAGATCCCGCATCGTCACCTCCCGCAGGTCCACGCCGTCGAGCAACAGGCGGCCACCGGTGACGTCGTAGAAGCGAGACACCAGCTTCGCCACCGTCGACTTGCCGGCCCCGGTCTGCCCCACCAACGCCACCGTTTGCCCGGCCGGGACGTCCAGGTCCAGGTCGGGCAGCACGACGCTGTCTTTCCCGTAGCCGAAGCGCACGTGCTCGAAGCGGAGGTGACCGGACGCCGTCGGGAGCGGAACGGGCCGTTCAGCCTGACGTACAGTCGGGACCTCCTCCAGCAGCCCGGAGATCTTCTCCAGCGCTGCCGCGGCGGACTGGAAGGAGTTGTAGAACATCGCCATCTGCCCCACAGGCTGGAAGAACCGCTTCGTGTAGAGCAGGGTCGCGATCAGCACGCCGACCTCGAGCTGTCCGTCCAGCACCCGGAAGGCGCCGAACGCCATGGCTACCGCCACGGTCACATTGCCCGTGAGCTGCAGGGCCGGATCGTAGATGCCGTTCAGGCCCATCGTGCGCGCGTTGTTGTGCCGGTACTCCTCGGTGAGATCCGCGTAGGTCCGGTTGTTGGCGTCCTCCCGGCGGAAGGCGTGGACCGCACGGATCCCGGTCATCGTCTCGACGAAGTTGACGATCAGCCGGGCCGAGGCGACACGCGAGATCCGGTACAGCACCTGAGAACGCTTCTGGAACCAGCGGGTGATCAGCCACACCGGGATCACGGCCACCAGCAGCACCAGACCCGCCTGCCAGTCCAGGAGGAACAGCGAGATCCCCACGAACATCATGTAGAGGAAACCCGACGCCAGCGAGGTGATACCCGAGTCGAGCAGCTCCTTGAGCGCGTCCAGGTCAGCGGTCTGCCGGGAGATGATACGCCCCGAGGTGTAGGACTCGTGGAACTCCAGACTCAACCGCTGCGTCTGACGGAACACGCGCTGACGCAGGTCCAGCAGGATCGACTGACTCACCCGAGCCGCGAGGCGGATGTAGCCAGCGGTGGCCGCACCAGCCACCAGGGCGGTGACGACATACACGGCCCCCGTCAGCACCGCCGGGCCCCAGGAACCGTCCTGGGCTGCTGGGATCCCGACGTCGATGGCACGTGCGATCAGCGCCGGGCCAGCGGCCTTCGCCGCCTGCGCAGCGACCACCAGGACGACCGTGAGGACGAACAGCCGCTTGAGCGGAGCGAGCAGACTGCCCAGCAAGCGCAACGATCGCCTGCGCACGAGGCGGGAGTCGGCCCGGTCGAGGTGGCTGTTCTCCTCGTCGGTGACCCCGCGCGGGGTGACCGGAACGGCGCGCATCAGAACCCCACCTCCGCAGAGCGCGTGCTCGGAGGCACCGCCGCGTCCTCCGGCCCAGCGCTGACCGGATCGACGAGACTGGAGATGACGAACCGGTAGTGCTCGTGCGTGGCCAGCAGGTCGGTGTGGGTCCCCACCGCGCTGATACGCCCGTCCTGGAGCACGGCCACCCGATCGGCGAGGGCCACCGTCGAGGGTCGGTGCGCCACCACGAGCGTCGTGGTGCCGGCCAGTTCCTGGCGCAGTTGCGCCGTCACCGCCTCCTCCGTGGCCACGTCCAGCGCAGAGAGCGGGTCGTCGAGCACCAGCACGCGGGGCCGGGCTGCCACCGCACGGGCGAGCGCGAGCCGCTGCCGCTGACCGCCGGAGAGGCTCAGGCCTTCCTCCCCGATGGTGGTGTCGACGCCGCGGGGAAGAGCATGGGCGAACTGGGCTTGCGCCACGGTGAGCGCGCGCTGCAGGTCCTCCTCGCCGTCATGTCCCTGCGGTGCGCCGAGGAGGACATTCTCGCGAACGGTCGCCGAGAACAGTGTGGAATCCTCGAACGCGATCGAGACGATCTCACGCAGGTGGTGGCGCGAGTAGTCGCGCACGTCGACACCGTCGATGCGCACGGTACCGGCAGTGACGTCGAACAGACGGGGCACGAGCGAGATGAGGGTCGACTTGCCGGAGCCGGTGAGGCCGACGAGTGCCATCGTCTCCCCCGGGCGGATCTCGAGATCGATCCCGTCGAGGACTTCGGTGCGTGGACGTTCGCGCGGCCGGTCCGGGTCTCGCCAGGTCTGGTCCGGTGTCGGCTCATCCGGGTAGGAGAAGTGGACACCGTCGAACTGAACCTGCCCGCGCACCTCGTCCGGGCGCCGGGGGTGCTCGGGGTCGGCGACCGTGTTCGGGCTGTCGAGCACCTCGAAGTAGCGGTCGACGGCCGTCTTGGCGTAGAGGGTCATCGAGACCAGGTGCCCAAGCTGTTCGACCGGCCCCGCCACCACGACGGCGGTGGCGAAGAACGCGACCAGGTCACCGACGCTGATCTGCCCTTCGATGGCCAGCCACACACCGGCGAGCAGGCACAGCCCCAGCATCACCTCCGAGATCGCGGTGATGGCAAAGGTGAAGGCGCCGAGGGTACGGGCCTTGTTCATCTCGGTCCGGCGCAGCTGGTCTGCCTGCACGGAGAAGTTCTGGTACGCCTCACGGCCGCGCCCGAAGGCCTTCAGGACCCGGATCCCGTGGACCGACTCCTCCACCGTGGTGGCGAGGTCACCGGCCTGGTCCTGGCTGAGCCGGGAGATGCGCCGGAATCGGGAGGAGAACCGGTAGGAGAACCAGATCACCGGCAGTGCACCGGCCAGGTAGGCGATGCCGAGCCAGCCCCCACCGTGGACCATCAGGCCGATACCGACGGCGATCGTGGACGTGTTGACCACGAGCATCACCAGACCGAAGGACAGCCACCGTCGCAGCATGCCCAGGTCCGACATCGAGCGGGAGAGCAGCTGCCCACCGGGCCACTGGTCGTGGAACGCGCTCGGCAGGTCCTGCAGGTGGCGGAACAGGGCGAGCCTCATGCTCGCCTCCACCTTGGTTCCCGGGATGAGGATGAAGGCACGGCGGGCGGCGATCAGCCCGGCCTCCAGCACACCGAGGCCCAGGACCAGAGCGATCGCCTGCCAGATGCCGGTGCGGTCGGAGCTTCCGACGGCACCCATCAGCGGGCCGTCGACGGCCCAGCGCAGGGCCTGCGGGATCCCGAGGGCACACAGGCTCGCACCCAGCGCGCAGAGCATCCCGGCGACGAAACGCGGGATGGCCGGCCGGAAGAACGGATAGAGCCGGGCGAGCGTCGCCACGACTGCGGTGCTCGGTGGCAGCGCACTCGGCTCCATCGGTGTGGAACCGGGGCGGGCGGAAGACGAGGCGCCTGCGGTGGCGCCTCCTGCGGAATCCGCGGTCTCGGTTGCCGTGTGGCCGGCCGAGTGGGAAGGCGAGTCGGTTGAGGTGTCGGTCCTGTTGGTGGATGGGTCGGTGCGTTGCCGGCCGGGATGGTCAGACGGCATGAGCGGAGTGGGCCTCCTCGAGGTCGTCGTCGAACGCCCGGCATCGGCCGCGTCAGCCTGTACCTGTACCCGTGAGCGCCGGTCCCCCACCTCGGAGAACGCTGTCCATCTTACTCCTGGGTTCGGCCCAGCAGGAGGAGCAACGCCAGGGACTGCGACGGCGGGCTCGCCCACGGTGCCTCAGACGGGAGCGGCTCTCCTAGGCGCTCTTGGACCGCCGTCGGGATGTGCGCGCAGGCTTGCTCGGCTCGCCGGAACCGGAATCCTCGTCAGCATCGGTGGCCTCTGCGGCACCGTCAGCACTGTCTGCATCATCGGCTGCGCCTTGCCTCCCACGCGAACCGCGGCTCGCCTCGACGCTGCGCCGGAGGGCCTCCATCAGGTCGAGCACCTCCCCCGATTCCTCCTCCACGGTCTCCTCGGCCGTGTATCCCTCGCCCTTCTCGAGCTTGGCGTCGATGAGCGAGCGGAGCTGGATCTGGTATTCGTCCTCATGCTCGGCGGGCACGAAGTCCTTCTCGTAGGCGGCCACCAGCGCCGCCGACATCTCGAGCTCCCTGGCGCTGACCTTCACGTCGCCCTCCAGCGACTCGAACTCGGGGGCCCGGACCTCGTCTGCCCACAGCAGGGTCTGCAGCATCAGCACTTCGCCGCGCACGCGCAGCGCAGCGAGCCGCGTCTTCTGGCGCAGCGTGAACGAGACGATCGCGGTGCGGTCGGACTCCTCGAGCGTGCGGCGCAGCAGCACGTAGGACTTCGCGGAGTTGGAACTGGGCGCGAGGTAGTAGGACGAGTCGAGCATGACGGGTTCGACCTGGTCGGAAGGGACGAACTCCAGCACGTCGATCTCGCGGCTACGTTCGGCCGGCAGGGTCGCGAAGTCTTCACCGGTGAGTACCACGGTCTGCTCATCGTCGACGTACGCCTTGTCGATGTGCTCATACGGCACGATCTCGCCGCACTGCTCGCACTTGCGCTGGTACCGGATGCGTCCGCCGTCGGCGTCGTGGACCTGGTGCAGCTTGACGTCGTGACTCTCGGTGGCGCTGTAGACCGAGACAGGGACGTTGACCAGCCCGAAGGTGACCGACCCCTTCCAGATCGCCCTCATGCTCGCTCCTTCCGTTCCCACACCAGTACACACGCCCCAGTCGCCGCCCGCGAGCCCGGAGTGCCCTCGTGCCACCGTAGGAGACCTCGATGCGTCACGATAGCCCCATGGCCCGCACCGAGACGATCGCCCAGGTCGACGGCCGTCGCCTGCGCCTGACCAACCTCGGCAAGGTTCTGTACCCGGCCACCGGCACCACCAAGGCGGAGGTGATCGGGTACTACTCCGAGATCGCCGCCGTGATGGTCCCGCACTGCGCGGGACGACCCGCAACGCGCAAACGGTGGGTCAACGGCGTCGGCACCGCCGCCGACCCGGGCCAGGTGTTCTTCACCAAGAACCTCGACTCGGGGACACCTGACTGGGTGGCACGGGCGGATCTGGCCCACTCCGATCACACCAATACCTATCCGCTGGTCAACGATCGCCCGACCTTGGTGTGGCTGGCGCAGATGGCCGCATTGGAGATCCACGTGCCCCAGTGGCGCTTCGACTCCTCCGGCCGGCCCCGCCATCCCGACCGGATCGTGTTCGACCTCGACCCGGGGCCGGGCGTCACCCTCCCCGAGGTGGCCGAGGTGGCGCGGTGGATCCGCGATGTGCTCGCCGGTCTGGGATGGGACTGTGTGCCCGTCACCAGCGGCTCGAAGGGGATCCACCTGTACGCCCCACTGGACGGCGGTCACGACGCCGAGCAGATCCGGGGGCTGGCCCGTGAGCTCGCGGTGAGCCTGGAGGCGGACCATCCGGACGCCGTCACCGCGCAGATGGCGAAGGTGGCCCGGCCGGGCAAGGTATTCATCGACTGGAGCCAGAACCACCCGAACAAGACGACGGTGGCGCCCTACTCGCTGCGGGGGCGTGAGCACCCGACTGTCGCTGTGCCACGCACCTGGGCCGAGCTCGAGGACCCGGGGTTGCGGCAGCTGGAGATGGCGGAGGTGCTCGAGCGGGTCGCCGGCCAGACCGGTGAGACCGCTGACCCGATGGCAGCGCTCGAACGTCGGGCACATGCCATCAACACCACCGGCACGAGCGACCTTGCGGGAGATGCACTCACCAGTTACCGCGCCATGCGCGATCCGGCCCGTACGCCCGAACCGGTACCCGATGTCTCACCACTGCCCGGTGGGGAGCGGGTGTTCGTCATCCAGGAACACCACGCCAGCCGTCTGCACTGGGACTTGCGGCTGGCCGATGATGGCGTGCTGGTCAGTTGGGCGGTGCCGAAAGGGATGCCGACGGACCCGACGCGGCAGCACCTGGCGGTCCAGACCGAGGACCATCCGATGGAGTACCTGACCTTCTCGGGAACGATCCCGCGCGGGGAGTACGGCGCTGGGGAGATGACCATCTGGGACACCGGGACCTACGAGGTGCTCAAGTGGCGCGTGGGCGCTGAGCTGATCGTCGCTCTCACGGGGTTGCCGGACGGTGGATTGGCCTCCAGTACCGGGCAGACGTCGACCTTCGCGCTGATCCACACCGGTTCCCGGGCCGAGACGCCGGAGGAAAGGCGGCATTGGCTCCTACACCTGATGACCGGCCGGACGCACGCTGGCCGGTCGGAGGATCCGGCGGGGCGCGCCGCTGTACCGGTCGCTGCCGGGATCTCGACGCCGGTTGCGGAGCCGGACATGGGGCCGGACATGGGGCCGGACATGGGGCCGGACTCAGCGCCGAACTCAGGGCCGGGGGATCGGTCGCGCGCTCTGCCCACCCCGGTGCGACGCGGACCGCGTGCAGCTACACGTGCTGGTGATCGGCCGCCGGAGGGCCGGCCTCCTGCACCCATGCTCGCCTCCCCGGGCTCCCCCACCGACGTGGGTCCCGACTGGGCGATGGAGATGAAGTGGGATGGGCAGCGATGCATCGCGCGCGTAGCGGGCGGGACCGTGCGGCTGTGGGCTCGCAGCGGCCGGGACATCACTGCCTCCTACCCGGAGCTGGCCGAGCTCGCCGACGCCGTCAACGGCGATGCCGTGCTGGACGGTGAGGTCGTCGCGCTCACCAAGGACGGCAGGCCGTCCTTCGAACTACTCCAACCGCGGATGCAGGTCTCCCGGGAGTCGGAGGCACGATCTCTCGCCGCCCGTCGGCCGGTGCACCTCATGCTCTTCGACGTGCTCGAGGTGGCCGGGGTGCCCGTGACCGACGAGCCGTACCGGCACCGTCGGGAGATCCTCTCCGATCTGGTGCGGCCCAGCACCCGGATCCAGGTACCGCCTGCTTTCGAAGGCGATCTGGACGCGGCGATGCAGGCCAGCCGCACCTGGGGCTTGGAAGGCGTGGTGGCCAAGCGACCCGACGGGCGGTACCTGCCGGGGCGCCGCTCGAGCGGGTGGGTCAAGCTCAAGCACACCGAGTCCGTGGAGGTCGTCGTGGGCGGATGGCGCCCCGGTCAGGGCGGGCGGGCAGGTTCCGTCGGGGGTTTGCTGCTCGGTGTGCCGACGGCGGAGGGCGGCTGGCGCTATGTGGGACGAGTGGGCACGGGCTTCAGTGAGAAGGAGGCGCGGGCGTGGGTGGAGAGGTTCGCTCCCCTGGAGATCGGTGAGCCGCCCTTCGACGACGTCCCCGCACTCGACGCCCGCGGGGCGCACTGGCTGCGCCCGGAGCAGGTAGCCGAGGTGGAGTTCGGCGAGTGGTCGGCTGCCGGTCGGCTGCGCCATCCCCGGTGGCGAGGGTGGCGCAGCGATCTCACCGTCGCCGATCTGCGTGCCCTCGACGGCGAACGCTGAGCTCCTCGGCGTCTGAGCCGGCGATGCCGAACAACTCAGCGCTCGGCGGGAAGGGAGTGGATCAGGCGACGTGTGCCAGACCGGAGCGCGGCTCGAAGTCCAACCGCACTCCCGGCGCGTGCCAGCGCCCGGCGTGCAGATCCGCACGACGCAGCACGGGCCGCAGGTGGCCGCGGCGCGCGAGGATGGTTCCCACCACCACGGCACCGAGAAGCGGACCGGTCGCACAGGCGGCCAGTCCCCAGTGGGCGCCGCCAAGCTCGATGACCGCGCCGATGATGAGACCGGAGGCAGCTTGCGCTCCCATGTTGATGAGGACGTACAGGGAGAGCACCCGGCCACGCATCGCCGGGTCAGCATTGGTCTGCACCATCGTGTTGCTGCGGGTGAGGTACAGCAGGCAGGTCATGCCCATCAAGTACAGCACTACGAGGAACAGCCACACACTTCCGACCGCGGCTGCCACCAACTGCAACGAGCCGAGAACCACCGCACCGAGCACCAAGGTACGTAGGCGCAGCCGCCGGGCACGCCCGGCGAGCATCGCACCGGTGATCGCGCCGAGGGCGAGTGTGGAGGTGAGAAGCCCGTAGCCACTCGCGCCGATCTGGACGACCTCGTCGGCGTAGGCGGCGAGCACCGTGGCCATATTGACCCCGGTGAGCGCCACGAACCCGACAAGAACGCAGGTCCACAGGATCTCGGGCCGGTGCCGCACGTGGTGCAGCCCCGCACGCAGCTGCCCCTTCGCACGGGCCACCCGGGGCGCCGGGTACATCTGCGAACGGCGCATCGAGAAGATGAACCAGGCTGCCACGCCGCAGGCGATCGAGTTGGCGATGAACGCCCAGCCATTGCCGACCAAGGCGATCAGGCCGGCGGCGAAGGCCGGTCCGATGAGCGCACCCAGCTGGAACACAGAGGTGTTGAGGCTGATCGCGCGGCGCAGGTGCTCCGGACCGGCGATCTCATGCAGGAATGCTTGACGCGCGGGATTGTCCACGACGATCGTCATGCCGCCGGCGAACGCGGCCAGCAGCACGTGCCACACCTGGACCACGCCGATCACTGTGAGCACACCGAGCACCAGGGTGAACAACCCGAACAGGGACTGGGTGATCGTGAGGATCCGGCGCCGGTCGTACCGGTCGGCCAGCACCCCGCCGAAAAGACCGAAGAGCAGCATCGGGGCGAACTGGAGGGCCACGGTGAGGCCGACCAGGGCGGCGGAACCGCTGAGCTCGAGCACCAACCAGTCCTGCACCACACGCGCCGCCCAACCGCAGGTGCTCGTCAGGGCCATGGAACCGACGTAGAAACGGTAGTTGCGCACCCGCAGGGCGGCGAGCACGGACGACGGCTTGCGACTGGGCCGTACCCGAGGCGTCTCGGGTCGCTGATGAGGCTGGGCCGGCTCGCTCTGGCGGGTACGGGCCGTCGGCGGGTCGAGCACGTTGGCGGCGTCGGTGGGGCTGGCGGCGTCGGTGGGGCTGGCGGAGTCGGCGGGTGGGGTGGCTGTCGGGGCTGAGTGAGCCGAGCGCACGGAAAGTTCCTCGAGAACGAAGGGGGTGAGCAGATCAGGTCTCGCCCAGATCAGGGCGACCAGTTCTACGGTACGGAGAGTCGCCGTCATTAATCCAACGCATACAGCCTATAAGAGCCATTGCGCTCATCAATAGCCGGTCCTATCGTGGTCGAATCATTGACCAATCGAGAAGGTCCCCGTGTTCGAACCCGCCCAGCTCCGCACCTTCCTCACCCTGAGCGAGACGCTCAGCTTCACCCGCACTGCACAGCGGCTCGGGATCAGCCAACCCACGGTCAGTCAGCATGTCGCGCGCCTGGAGAAGGCGGCGAACCGGCGACTCGTCCTGCGGGACACCCACGAGGTCTCATTGACCGACAACGGGCACGCGATGGCCGGCTTCGCCAGAACCATCCTGGCTGCGCACGATCAGGCGACGGCGTACTTCACAGGGTCGGCGATGACCGGGCGACTGCGGTTCGGTGCCGCCGACGACCTCGCCCTGACCCAACTGCCCCGCATCCTGCGCGAGTTCCGCCAGCTGCACCCGAAGATCACGATGGAGCTGACCGTGGCACAGTCACTGGTCCTCCACCGGCGGTTGCTGGCCGGGCACCTGGACCTAGTGTTCATCAAGCAGCTCCCCGACGAGACCACGGGGCGGCTCGTCCGCCGGGACCGGCTCGCCTGGGTGGGGCTCGAGAGTACCGCCCTCGACGCCGGGGACATCGTGCCCCTGATCACCTATCCCAACCCGAGCCCGTCCCGGAACACGGCGACCGGCGTGCTCGAGCGGGCCGGTCGCACCTGGCGGGTCACGTGCACCACCCGCGAGATCCACGGCGTGCTCGCGGCAGTGCGGGCGGGGCTGGGTGTGACCGTGATGGCGCAGAGTCTCGTCCCTGCGGACCTGGTGATCATGCCCGCGTCGTCCGGGCTGCCCGAACTCGGGGACATCGACATGACACTGGTGGACAACCCACGCGCCGCACGCGAACCGGTGGAAGCGCTCAGCTCAGCGATCCTGGGCCGTCACTGATCCCTCGCACGTGAGTGCCGATCAGTCGTCAGTGTCCTTCTCTCGTGCGGCGGCCACAGCCTCCCGCTCCGTGGCCGACTGCACCACGTGATCGATCAGCAACCGGCCCAACACCAGGACGGCGAAGGCCAGCGCCCCATACAGCACCAGGTCGCTGAGTCCGTAAAGCACAAGCCCGAAACCGCCGTAGCGCAACTGGGAGAAGTCGGCGATCGCCGAGAACACGCCGGTGAATGCGAGCCCGCCGGCGAGCAGGATCACGGCGATGAACGCCGTCTTGGCCGTGGACCTGATCGTGGAGGTGGAGAACGTGGTGTCGAACAGGCCCGGGCCCGAGGCGCGTGCTGGGTACGGCATCGCCGTCCCGGGCTCACCGTGCGCACCGGGTGTTCCTGGCGCCACTGGCTGTGGCTGCCCGTAGGCCGCCTGGGCACCATCAGCTGGGTACCCGTAGCTGGGCTGAGCCCCTTCTGCTGAGTAGCCGTAGGCAGGTTGCCCGGGGGCATAGCCACCCTGGCCCGCCTGACCGTACCCGTTGGCCTGGTGCCCGTATCCGTCCGGTGACTGCTGGCTCACGGCCGACCTCCCTCTGTCGTCGACCCCACCCTAGTGCGCCCTACACCCGGCACTGGGGTGAGCACCCGGAGAACGTTCCGGCAGGTGGGCCGGCGACTGGACCAGCACGTCCGCTCACGATCAGAGAGGATGGGGGGTATGGATGCCACTGGATATCTCCGCGACGACGACGCCGGACTGGAGTTGATGTTCGAGCGCGCACTGGACGAACCGATCGATGACGTCTGGTCCTGCTTCGCCACACCCGAGGGCACAGCGGCCTGGATCGGGACCTGGTCAGGCGACGACGTCACCGAGGGCAGCATCGTCACATTCACGATGAACGCCGAGGAGAGCGCCGAGCCCGAGCAGGTCACCGTCATCGACTGCCAGGCGCCGCACAGGCTGCTGATCGAGCTGGCAAGCGAGGCCGGGACCTGGCGGCTGCGCGTCGATCTGCAGGAGGTCGACGGTCGCACGCAGATCGTCTTCGCTCACCTGCTGGAGCAGGGCGAGGAGATCCGCATGATCGGGCCCGGCTGGGACTACTACCTGGACCGCCTGGTCGCGGCCCGCACCGGCGCACCCATGCCGGACTGGTCCGACTACTGGCCGGCGCTGACCGAGCACTACCTCGAACTGGGCTGAGCCGCCTGCGCTGCCAACGCGGCTCGTAGCCGGGCCAGTTCCTCCCACAGCACTGTCGGCACCGCGGCGCCCATACTCGTGAAGTAGTCAGCAATCCCGTCGGCCTCGCTCGTCCAGCCCGCTGCGTCGACGCGCAGCAGCTCCCGCAGATCGTCCGGGTCGAGGGCGAGCCCGTCGAGGTTCAGCTCCTCCGGTTCAGGCAGGGTCCCGACGGCGCAGGCTCGCCCTGGAACCTGACCCTCACCCTGGCGTAGCAACCAGTCGAGCACGCGGATGTTCTCGGCGAACCCGGGCCAGAGGAACCGGCCGTCGGATCCCTTGCGGAACCAGTTCACCGCGGCCACAGCCGGCGGGTGCGTCAGCGAGTCGCCGACCCGCAGCCAATGAGCCCAGTAGTCGGCCATGTGGTACCCGCAGAAGGGAAGCATGGCGAAGGGGTCACGTCGCAGCTCGCCGACAGTGCCCTCAGCAGCGGCGGTGCGCTCGGAGGCGATGGTCGCGCCGTAGAACACCCCCTGGCGCCAGTCGCGCGCGAGCGCGGCCAGCGGAACATTGCTGGCGCGCCGGCCCCCGAAGAGGATCAGGTCCACCGGCACCCCGTCGCCGTCCTCCCAATCGGGGTCGATGAGCGGGCACTGCGCGGCTGCGACGGTGAAACGGGCGTTGGGGTGGGCGGCCGTGCGGCCCGTCTCGGCGGCAATCTCCGGAGTCCAGTCCCGTCCCTGCCAGTCGGTCAGGTGCGCTGGCGGCATGTCGGTGAGCCCTTCCCACCAGACGTCGCCGTCGTCGGTGAGGGCGACGTTCGTGAAGATGACGTTCCTCGTCAGGGTGCGTACCGCCGTCGGATTGGTGGACTCCCCCGTGCCGGGGGCGACGCCGAAGAACCCCGCCTCGGGGTTGATCGCCCACAGCCGCCCGTCCGTGCCGGGCCGCATCCAGACGATGTCGTCACCCAACGTGGAGACCGTCCACTCGGGAAGCACCGAACGCAGCATCGCGAGGTTGGTCTTGCCGCAGGCGGAGGGGAACGCTGCGGCCACGTGGTAGTGACGGCCGTCGGCGTGGGTGAGCCGGATCAGGAGCATGTGCTCGGCGAGCCAGCCTTCGTCGCGAGCGATGGCCGAGGCGATGCGCAGCGCATAGCATTTCTTTCCCAGAAGCGCGTTCCCGCCGTAGCCCGAACCGAAAGACCAGATCTCCCGGCCCTCGGGGAAGTGGGTGATGTACTTGGTCTCGCTACACGGCCAGGGCACGTCTTGGATCCGCGTGCCACCGGAGGCGACCAGCGGCATCCCGACCGAGTGCACGGCAGGAACCCAGCGGGCACCCGCGGCGATCTCCCGCATCGCGGGTGCTCCCATCCGGGTCATGATGCGCATGCTCGCGACGACGTAGGGCGAGTCGGTGATCTCGATGCCCACCTGGGAGAGGCGACCACCGACGGGCCCCATCGAGAAGGGAACCACGTAGAGCGTGCGCCCGCGCATGCATCCGGTGAACACCTCGTTCAGGGTGTCGCGCATCTGGCTGGGCTCGGCCCAGTTGTTCGTGGGTCCGGCATCCTCCTCGCGTGCCGAGCAGATGAAGGTGGCCGATTCCACGCGGGCGACATCCCGCGGATCGGAGCGGGCGAGGAAGCTGTCCGGGCGCAGGTCCGGATTCAGCGGGACGAGTGTCCCGGCGTCGACCATCTGCCGCGTCAAGCGGGCGTGCTCAGCATCGGAGCCGTTGCACCAGACCACGGTGTCGGGCTGAGTCAGTGCCGCGACGTCGGCCACGAACCGTTCGGCCGCAGCGAGTCCGCGGGGCATGGACTCCCCCGGTTCCCGTGGCGGTGTCGGCAGGGCCGCGTCGTCGACGGGCCGGAGTGCGTGGGGAGATGGTGGGGCGTCCAGGGTGCTGGTCATGCTGTTCCTCTCATATCCGCTCGTTCGCGCCTGTATGGCTACTGTGTCGCGAGAATCGCCCGAATGATCACGTCTAGGTCATGCAACTTTCGTGGTTCTTGCACTATCGTCAAGTCATGGTGGATCGACGCAGTTCTTCCCAGAACGGGGGCCGGGCGGCGATGCCTGGGCGAGCGACCTCGCAGGCAACAGGCCGTGGCGACCGTGACAGCAATACCGGACTCGACCCGCTGATACTCGGCAAGCGCATCCGCCATGCCCGCACTAGGGCCGGGCTCACCCTGGCTCAACTCGCCGAGCGCTCAGGATCGACGCCGAGCCAGCTCTCCCATATTGAGAACGGGCGCCGGGAGCCGCGGCTGACGTTGCTCACCACGATCGCGACGGCGCTCGACGTGCCCACCTCCGATCTGCTCGATCACGGCCCGCCACCGGACCGTCGTGCCGAGTTGGAGATCGCTCTTGAGCACGCCCAGGCGGGATCACTGTTCGCGCGCCTGGGGCTGCCTCATGTGCGAGCCAGCAGATCGTTGCCGCTGCCGGTGCTCGAACAGCTCGTGGGCCTGCACCAGGAGATCGCGCGCCGGGAAGCCCAGGCGATCGCGACACCGGAGGAGGCCCGACGGGCCCACACCGAACTGCGCGAGTGGATGCGCGGACGCGACAACTACCTCCCCGAGATCGAGGAGGTCGGCGAGCAGACGGTGCGGGCGGCCGGGTACACGGTGGGCGCCCTGACGCACTCGACGGTGGCACAGATGGCGCGCACCCTCGGCTTCGAGATCGTGCACACGCCCGACCTGCCTCACTCCACGCGGACGGTCACCGACCTGGAGAACGGTCGGATCTATCTGCCGCCGGCGTCGATCCCGGGCGGTCACGGGCTCCGATCCCTCGCGCTGCAGGCGATCGCGCACCGGGTCCTCGGTCACACCCAGCCCGTGAGCTACGCGGACTTCCTGCGACAGCGCCTGGAGATCACCTACTTCGCCGCAACCTGCCTGATTCCGCGTTCGGCGGCCCTGGAGCATCTGGAGCCGCGCAAACGCAGCAAGGACATCGCGATCGAGGACTTCCGGGATGCCTTCGGGGTCACGCACGAGGCGGCGGCCATGCGATTCACGAACCTGGGCACCTCGCACCTGCAGATCCCGGTGCACTTCCTTCGGGCCGGCGAGGACGGCACCCTCGTGAAGGGGTACGAGAACGACGGCGTGGGCCTTCCCGCAGATGTGACCGGCGCTATCGAAGGACAGTACGTGTGCCGGCATTGGGCGGCGCGCGCCGCCTTCGAACGTCGCACCCGAACCACCGAGTTCCACCAGTACACCGACACCCCGAACGGAACGTTCTGGTGCTCAACTCAGACCGGCAGCACCGAGTCCGGGGAGTTCTCGATCACCGTCGGCGTGCCGTTCTCTGAAGCGAAGTGGTTCCGTGGGCGCGAGACCCGCCGCCGGGCCGCCTCGACCTGCCCGGACGAGGCCTGCTGCCGGCGCCCGGACGCCGCACTCACCGATCGCTGGAAGGAGGCGTCCTGGCCGAGCGCGGTCGCTCACTCCCAGGTATTCGCTCCGCTACCCGCTGGCCGGTTCCCCGGCGTGGATGACGCCGAGGTCTACGCCTTCCTGGAGGCCAACGCCCCCGAGTGAAATCAATCGTCGATGTGGCTACTGCCCCACCCGCCCTGGCGAAATCCCACGTCGATCTGGCTACTCCTCCCCCGCCCTACTCGAAATTGCACGTCGAATTGGTTGCTCCGGCAGCAACCAATTCGACGTGCAATTTCGAGTAGGGAAAGAGTCTCCACAGGCGACGCGCGATGTCGTCGTGTCCACAACCCGGTCGCACTCGCGATACACGCCTCCTGGCCGAGGAGACATCGTCGCCGCGTGGACTTCGACCCTCGGCGCGCCTTCCCGGACACGCTCGGCACCTTCACGCCACCGATGGCGGCAGCGGCCGGAGTGAGTCGCGCAGTGCTTCGGTACAAACTCGCCACGGAGGAATGGGTTCGGCTCTGCGGCAGCTCCATCGTTCGATGCGAGGATCGGGATTCATTACTGCACCGCGCGATCGGGGCCGTGCTCACCTGGCCACAGGCGATCCTCTGCCTGCGCACCGCGGCACTCCTGCACGGCCTGCCCGTGATAGACGACGGCGTCGCCCATGTCCTCATGCCGGACACGCGCAAACCGCGACTCAACCTCAGACCGAGCACCTATCGTCACGGTCGCCAAGCGATCCGTCTGCATGGAGTTCCCACCACCGACCTTCACACGACGATCGTCGACTGCCTGGCTCGCCTACCCGACGACGAGGCGTGGAGCCTGCTCGCCTGGGTCCGAACCCGCGAGCTGATCGGACCTGACGACCTCAGCGAACGTGTGCTGCATCGATTCGGCATGACGGGAGTGGTCCGGCTGCGGGAACTGGCGGAAGGTGCGGCGACAGGAGCGCTCAGCGTGGGTGAGCAGCGGCTGCATGACGTGCTCCACGATGCCGGGATCACCGGGTGGCTGGCCGACGTCCCGATCCGGTCCGAGGGACGGATCCTCGCACGCGCGGACATTCTCTTCCCTGACGCGCGGCTGGTGGTGGAGTTCGACGGCGAGCAGTACCACACTCCCGCCGGGGATGAGGAGCGCGATCGCCTGCTCCGCCAGGCCGGGTACCGGGTGCTGCACCTGACGTGGGAGGACGTCACCGTCTTTCCCTGGAAGGTGGTTGCCGAGATCCGAGCTGCGCTAGCTGAGCGCCTGGCGTCCTGAGAGCAACCAATTCGACGTGTGATTTCGGTGGGGGTGGGACGAACCGTAGCCACATCGACGTGTGGCTTCGGTCAGGCGGTGACGACGTTGCCGTCCTCGATCGCGACGGCGACCTCGGGTAGCGGCTCCTCAGCGGGCCCATCGGTTGCCTCGCCTGTGCTCTGGTCGAAGCGCGAACCGTGGCACGGGCAGTAGAGTTCACCGTCCTCGGGACGCACCGAACAGCCCTGATGGGTGCAGATCGCCGAGAACGCGTGCACCTGATCCTCCGCGGAACGTACGACCATGATCTCCACGCCATCCGCCGTCGTGACCGCCTTCGCCTCCCCGACAGCGACCTCGGTGAGCGATATCAACACCGTTCCGGCGCTCACCTCCCCCGCATCTGGTGCCGGCTGAGAGCAGGCCGCAAGCGTCAGCGCAGCGACCCCGGATCCGGTAGCCATGAGGACCTGACGGCGGTTCACGCAGCAGCTCATGGGCCTGAGAGTACCCGAGCGCTGCCGGTGCTGATGGGAGCGTCAGCTGTGGGCGCTGACTCCGTCGATCGCGGCCCGTACCGTCTGGTCGGCCAGGTGGCGCAGCTCGAGGTCCGAGCGACCACGCAACGGACCGGCGATGGCGAGTTGGGCGAACCCGTGGACGGCCGACCAGCAGGGCCATTCCGCCCCGAGGCGTGTCTGCGGGGTCAGGAGCCGGGCCTCGACCATCCCATCGAGAGCCTCGGTGAGCAGAGCGAACGGAGGCGGCACCCGGGAAGGCGACCGGTCGCCGTCACCAGGTTCGGTGAAGAACGCGGCGAACCAGCCCGGTTCGGCAAGCGCGAACTCGATGTAGCCCATCCCGACCGCGTAGAGCCGGTCCCAGGCTCGCCCCTCCTGGGAGGGCCAGTGCCTCAGAATCGTCTCGGCCATGCGGTCGTGCACGGCGGACGAGATCGCTGCGAGCAGGGCGTTCCGGCTACCGAAGTGCCGGTAGGCGGCACTCGGCGTCACGCCGACTGCGCGTGTCGCCTCCCGCAGCGAGAGAGCCTCCGGCCCCCCAGTGCGGACCAGGGCGAGTCCTGCCTCCAGTAGTTCGGCACGGAGGTTGCCGTGGTGATATGTCGCCTCGTCCGTTGCCACCTCTTGCCCCCTCTCGCCCGCATGTCTACAGTGTCAACATAGCCGATGTTCACGGTGTTCACATCTGAGGGAGATGAGAGTGATGACCACGATCGCCCGCCCACCGGTGGTCTCTTCGGACGAATGGCGCGCAGCACTCGCTGATCTGCGGGCGCGGGAGAAGGCAGCGACCCGCGAGCTCGATGTGATCGCGGCGCAACGGAGGCGAATGCCGATGGTGAAGCTGCCTGAGTACACGCTGGACAGCGCCGACGGCCCGGTCCGGCTCGCCGACATCTTCGACGGGAAGTCCCAGCTGATCACCTACCACCACATGTGGAACCCGGGCGCAGAGTGGCAGTGCCCCGGCTGCACGGGGTTCACCTCACAATTCACCCGTCTGGAGTTCCTGGAGAGTTACGACGCGCGGTTCGTCGTCGTCACCCAGGGCCCGATCGAGGAGGCGCTCTCCTACGCCGAGAAGGTCGGCAACCGGATGACCTGGTACTCCACTGCCGAGAGCGACTTCGGCGCGGACATGGACGCTCCCGCCGGGGGTGGTTTCGCCGTCAACGTGTTCCTACGCGACGGCGAGGACGTCTACCGCACCTGGCACACCAACGGGCGCGGCACCGAGCAGCTCACGCACACGTTCCCGCTCATCGATCTACTGCCCTACGGACGGCAGGAGGAGTGGCAGGACTCCCCCGACGGATGGCCCCAGCGCCCCACCTACTCCGGCTGGCCCGGGTCGAAGGAGATCGCCGCAGCCTACGGGCGTCAGGGCTGAGCTCCGCGGCTCCCGGGCCCGAGCACGGGACCCGTGACCGCATCGACATGGATATGACCATCTGCGGCAGCATGGCTCCACAGACCGACGCATCCGTGTCGCTCCGGTCACTCGACGTCGGAGGCACGGGCGAGCGGCCCGGCTGAACCGGTCGCCGTGGGCGCGCGGGCCCTCCTCCGCACGCGCCTACGGCAGTCAGGAGGCCGCGCGGCGGATTACCGGCAGCCGGGATCGGGTGAACAGCCAGCCGCCGATGATGGCGAGGGCGGGGATTGCGACGAGACCCAGCGCGATTGTCGGCCAAGGAATAATCGTGCGCCAGTCATCTCCGTAGCCGAAGTTCTCAGCGGCCCACCAACCCAGCACGTAGCTCAGTGCGATGCCTGTCACGACCCCGGTGACGGTTCCGATGATGGCGATCACCCCCGCCTGGCCGGCCGTGACCCGCCTGCGGAACTTCGGGCTGGCACCCACGGCCGCGAGGGTGGCCAGATCTGCGCGACAGTCGGCGAGCGCCAGTCCGACGCTCAGGCCCGTCGCGGTTACCGAGTAACCCCGCATCGACACGCCAAGCCGCTGGTAGGTGCCACTCACTGTCGCCACCAGCGCGCGAGACCGACAACACCTGGCACCCACCAGGCGCCGCCGCGCCAGTAGGTGCCACCTTCCGTCGCCACTCGCGCCCCCAACCGACGACATGTGGCACCTACCGCGGGGCCCGGCGGGCTCAGCTCCGCTCGGGGAACTTCCCCTCGTCCCGGATCCGGGCGTTCAGCTCGGCCAGATACTCCGACTCGTCGAAGTCCAGCGGCACCTCACGGCCCAACCACGCCGAGAGGTGGATCGCGTTGGCCAGCCGGACTCCATTCATGCCGTCCGAACCTGGTGCCAGGAGGGGCTCGCCGTCATTGATGTGCGCCGCGAAGTTGCGGATCACCTCAGCGTGCTGCGATCCCCAGGCCGAGTCGAAGGTGATCGTCTCAGTCTTCTGCTTCTCGTCCAAGCGCAACTCGCCCTGGAACATCCGCCGCACGTCTTCCGGCGCGACGCTGTCGCTGATGGCCCGTTCGTCCTCGGTGAGCCGGGTGACGGTGGCCGTGGCCGAACCGTCGACGACGATCTTGCCCTTGTCGCCGAGGATCTCGAACCGATCGGTTCCGATGAGGTCGTGGGTGGCGGTGATGAACACCCCGGTAGCGCCATCGCCATAGTCCACGACGGCAGTCACCTCATCCTCGACGGCGATGTCCCGGCGGAACCCGAAGGCCGCTTTCGCGAACACCGACTGCGGCACTCCGCAGATCCACTGCCACAGGTCGAGCTGGTGCGGGGCCTGGTTCACCAGCACCCCGCCACCCTCGCCGCCCCAAGTGGCCCGCCACGCACTCTGCTCGTAGTAGCCCTGGGGTCGCCACCAGGTGGTGATGATCCAGTTGGACCGGCGGATCGTGCCGATCTCGCCGGCGTCGACGATCTCCTTGATGCGCCGGTACAGCGGATTGGTGCGCTGGTTGAACATGATCGCGAAGGTCTGCTCAGGTTTGGTGGAGGCGAACTCGTTCAGCTCGCGCACCTGGGAGGTGTAGACCCCGGCCGGTTTCTCCACCAGCACGTGCAGGCCCGCGTCCAGTGCCGCGATCGCAACCTCCGGGTGGAGGTAGTGCGGAATGGTCGTGATGACGGCATCGACGGCGCCGCTGCTCAGCAGGCTCGGGTAATCCTCGAAGAGGGTCACCCCGGGATGCGCTTCCTCGGCAGCCGCGCGCCTACCGGCCTCATGGTCTACGACGGCGCCGAGCGATGCTCCGGCGATCTCCCCCGCCGCCAGCATGCGGGCGTACACCGACCCCTGCGCGCCGTATCCGATGATTCCGATCCGGACTTCGCCCGTCACCTGATCTCCCTTGTTCGACTGCTTCGCAGCCTAGGATCCCCCGACGGCGTCCGGTCACCTGTTGCCGCTGGTTGCCGTGGCCGATGGATGGGCCGATCTGCCCTCGTACGTAGGCGGGGTAGGTGCCAGGATGGCGTCATGATCGTTGTGACCACGAACGAGATCCCCGGGTACCGGATCGACGCCGTCATGGGCGAGGTCATGGGACTGACCGTGCGGGCAGCCAACATCGGGCAGAACTTCGTCGCCGGCTTCCGCTCCATCGGCGGTGGAGAGGTGACCGAGTACACCCAGCTCGTCTACGAGTCGCGCCAGGAGGTGATGAACCGGATGGTCTCCGAGGCACAGCGGCGCGGTGCGAACGCCGTGATCGGGATGCGTTTCGACACCGGCGATATCGCGCAGTCGTTCTCCGAGGTGTGCGCCTACGGCACGGCCGTATACGCCCTGCCGATCGGCGAGGACGAGGAGGGGCACACGAAGCAGTCGGCGCAGGTCGCGGCCCGAGGTGGAGTCGAGTCAGCCCCCACCGGGGAGGGTCCTTCGACGCCACCGCCGGCCGCCGGGTACGGCGCGCAGGCACCTGTCGCGCCCGCATCCGCCTACGGCCAGCGGCCTCCTCCAGGCCAGCAGACCCCACCGGCGTACGGCCAGAAGCCGCCTCCGCCAGCACCGTACGGTCAGAGCCCGTACCAGTAGGGCCGCGCCCGGCGTGCCGCTGGCATGCCTGGACGGCACGCCCAGGCGCTCCCTCAGTCGAGCTGCAGCAGCGCGTTCTCCACCACTTCCGGCATCGCCGGGTGGATCCAGTACTGACCGCGTGCGATCTCTCGCACGTCCTGCTCGAAACTCATCGCCTGGATGAGTGGCTGGATCACGGTCGGCGCCTGCGGGCCGATGATGTGGGCACCGAGCAACCGGCCGGTGCCCTTCTCCGCGACCAGCTTCGCGAACCCGGTGGTGTCCTCCATCGCCCAGCCGTAGGCGATGTCGGCATACGCCTGGCGCGCCACGGAGATCTCGATCCCCTGCGCGAGCGCGTGCTTCTCCGTCATTCCCACGGATGCGACCTGCGGGGAGGAGAACACCGCGTGCGGGACGTACCGATGATCGGCAGCACGCGGGCTCTCGGGGTGGAGCACATTGTGCTGGACGATCCGGGCCTCGTGGTTGGCCACGTGCTTGAGAGCCCACGGGGAGCAGATGTCTCCGAGCGCCCACACACCGTCGACCGTGGTGCGCTGGTACTCATCGACGACCAGCAGGCCCGCCGGATTCATCGCCAGGCCGCCCGCCGGGGCGTCGAGCAGGTCGGTGTTCGGTACCCGCCCCACGGCCAGCAGCAGCTCACCCGTCTCCAAGGTGGAATCGCCCTCCGGCCCGGCGAGTTCGAGCCGTAGGGCACCGCCGTGCTGATCGACCCGGCGCACCGTGGTGTTCAACCGCAGGTCCCACTTCTGATCAGCCAACTCGGTGAACCGTGCCGAGACCTCCTCGTCCTCGCCGCGCAGCAACGCGCCAGACCGGTTGATCACGGTGACCGCCACACCCAGTGAGGAGAAGACATGCGCGAGCTCGGTCGCTACATATCCACCTCCGACCACGGTCAGGTGCCGCGGAAGCTCCTCGAGCCGCATGATCGAGTCAGAGGTGTGGAATCGGACGTCGGCGAGTCCGGGAATCTCGGGGACGTACGGTCGTCCACCCGCGGCGACCACGACCTGGTCGGCCGTCAGGGAGAGAGAAGGGCCGCCGTCGTTGGGCTCGATCTGCACCTGCCGCTCCGCTGTGAACCGTGCGGTGCCCTCGTAGACGGTGACGTGTGCGTTGTCCGGGTGGGTCGTGCGGTAGTCCCGCCCGCCCGAGGCGATCGGATCGATCCGCCCGAAGATCCGGTCACGGATGTCGGGCCAGCGCACCTGGTCCAGCGTCTCGTCCACTCCCAGCCGGGACGAGGAGGCAGGTGTCGCTGCGACATCGGCGGTGTGCACGAACATCTTGGTCGGGATGCAGCCGACGTTCAGGCAGGTACCGCCGAAGGTGCCACGTTCGACGATCGCGACCGACCGGTCGCGAAATTCCTCACTGAGGATCGAGTTGCCCGATCCGGTTCCGATCAGCAACAGATCGACATGCGGCACGGCAGAGTCCTTCCGGGGAGTGAGCGGGATGGTTCCAGCCTATGGTCAGCGAGCGGCCGTCAGTCACGGCGGCGGCCGGCGCGTGGCCGGATCCGGACGGGCGGAAGCGTCGGCGCCGGTAACGCCGGTGCCGGATCCTCCGGGAGGTCGAACCGGGGATGATCCGGACCGCCGCTCTCAGCGCCGATCTCGGTCTGCCACGCACTGCGAAACGCGACGATCTCGTCGTGGTCACGCCCTACGAAGTTCCACCACATCACGATTTCTTCACCGAACGGCGGGCCACCGAAGACCACGACCCGTGCGCCCTCACCGCCAGCCTCGAGCACCAGCGACTCCTCGCGGGCTTCCCGGAATCCCAGGTGGCCCGTCGGCAGCACCGTGCCGCCCATCGTGACCGCACCGGTATCGACGAGCACCCCGAGCTCGAAGCCCGGCTGGTCCACCAGTACGCGGGTGCCGGGCTCGAGCCGGACCTCGGCCCCTAGCAGCGGCGTCGCCGTGGCGATCGGCGCCGAATCCCCGAAGGCGCTGCCGAGGAACACCTGCGCCGTGTACCCCTCACCCTGCACCACGGGAGGCTCATACCGGGCGAATCCGCGATCGCCGAACCGCGCGTCCTGCGGGAGCGCGACCCACATCTGCACCCCGTGCAGCACCGTGGTCTCCCCGGTCGACCGCTCGGAGTGGCTGATCCCGGCACCCGCGGTCATCAGACTCAACGCCCCCGGCCCGATCCGGGCCTCGTGCCCGGCGCTGTCGCGATGCTCGATCCGCCCGGAGAACAACCAGCTGACCGTTGCCAGCCCGGTGTGCGGGTGGGGCGGTACGTCCATCCCTCCGGTGACCGAGACGTCATCGGGTCCGTAGTGGTCGAGGAAGCACCACGCGCCGATCAGCGACAGCGCCCGCTGCGGCAAGGTGCGCCGCACGGTCATCGCACGCGGCCCACCGAGTGGCACGTCTCGCGGTTCGAGCACCTGGATCCCCGGCCCTGACCGGCCGGCGCAGACGACTTCCTCCGGCCTCGCCTCGACGTTGCTCATGACTCCTCCGCTGGGGTGGGCACGTTCCGCGGGTTCGCGGGTTCGGCGCCGCGGTGCAGCCGCACCGGTTCATTCAGGATCTCAGCCAGCACGACGGCGTGGGACAACTCAGTCTCCCGGGTCGCCGTCACCAGGGTCACCGCGCCCTCGCGCTGCAGCCGTCGCAGCTGGTGCAGGCTCTCGCTCGCCTCACCCGACTCCAGCTCGCCGTGATACCGCTGGGCGAACTCCGCGAACCGGTCCGGCGTGTGGCCATACCATCGGCGCAGTTCGTTACTGGGTGCGACTTCTGGCAGCCAGGTGCCGGTGCGGGGGTCCTCTCGCCTGATACCACGCGGCCAGAGGCGGTCCACCAGCACCCGCACCCCGTCGTCGGGGTCGACTGGGTCGTAGACGCGAGCGATACGCATGCCCTCATTCTGCCCGCCGGCACCGACGGTCGCGCGCGAGGGCACCAGTTCCCACTGATCGACCGCGAAATACCTGACGATGATCATTCATTAATGACTTCCCGAATGCGGACAGCTTTGCACTATCGGCAATACGCGAACGGGTCTATTCTTGATTCACATCGGCCCCATAGGAGGTATGTCGAATGAGTACACTCGCAGAATTGCCCACCGTTGCCGAATGCTCGGTGGAAGGCTGTTCCTACAACGACCACTCACACTGCCACGCCGCCGCGGTCACGATCGCCGGCTCGCCGGGTGAGGCGCACTGCGCGACCTTCATCCCGCTCAGTTCCAAGGGCGGCCTCGACAAGGTCGTCTCGCACGTGGGCGCGTGCCAACGTTCGGATTGCACACACAACTCCTCGCTGGAATGCACCGCTTCGTCAGTGCGCGTCGGCGCCGGAGCAGATGAAGCGGACTGCCTCACGTATTCCCCGCGGTGACCGCGTCACCGTTGGAGCAGATTCATCGCTGGGTGGCAGCCGGCGGCGGATACCGCACGCACTTGGTACGCGAGGGTATCGCCGTCGACCTCACCACCTGCGACGGCGGTGAGGTCGTGGAGACTGTGACCGTTCCCCACGCCGCTCACCAGCGCCTTCAGGAGATGGTCCGGCCTACGCGCAACTGACCGGCGGCTGACGACACCCGGCCGTCGAAGCTGAGCCGGACGCCGTCGATGATCTCCTCCGGCAGTTGGCGCGTCACCCGCACCGCCTCGGGCTCAAACTCGGCCATCGGGCCACTAGCCACCGCCATGCGCTACCCGCGGGTTACGCCCGTGGTCGAACCGACACGGATGCGTCGCGCCGTGCTCCACCGTGCCCCGCAGGGCACCATCCCGGTCGCTACGGTCACGCGGCCCTGCCGGTACCGCACTGGTCACCTGGACGTCCCCTCCTGGTCAACTGCCGTTCGCCTGACCTCCCTAGCCTGCGTGGGTCCCGTCCCCGAACCGAAGGCTTCCCTGTGGCCCGCAGACCAGCTCGACTCGTCGCCGCCCTCACCGCATGCTCTCTCGCCGCGTTCGGCATCGCCGTCGCCACCCCCGCCGCAGCCGCCGAGCGTGACGCGCTCTTCGTCTCCGAGGTGGTCCCGAACAACGCCGGCTACGACCACTTCGAGTGGTTCGAGTTGCACAACCCCGGTACCTCCGCCGTCGACCTGAGCGACTACCAGCTCGCCTACATCTACGGCGACTCCCCCGACACCAGCGGCGATGCGCCACTCGCGCTAGAGGGTGAGACGCAGATCGGAGCCGGCGAGACGCTGGTGGTGTGGCTGCGGTACACGAACAGCTCCGGCACCGTGAACTCCTTCGACTACACCGACGCCGACTTCCGCGCACACACCGGGCTCGCCGACGACGCCCCACTCGCCCACGCCACCGGTCAGCCCGGGATGGCCAATGGCGGCGGCCGCGGCATCCGCGTGAGCGGAGCGAGCGAGACCACCTGGTCCTACTACATCGAGGGCCTCGGCAACGACGTGAGCGCGACGTTCCGGCTGCCCGCCACCACTGAGGAATCCTCCTACCCGGTGCTGGCCTCGGGCGTGACCCCGACACCGGGCAGCATCGACGCCGAGCAGCTCGTGCCCGCCGACCCCGCGCCGGACCCGGACCCCGAGCCGTCCCCGGAACCGGATCCGGACCTCGTGACTGCCCCGCTGCAGATCACCGAGGTGACCCCGGACTCCACGAACGTCGGTAGCGCCGACGGCTACGAGTTCATCGAGGTGTACAACGCCACCTCCGAACCGGTCGACTTCTCCGACTACGCCCTGACCTACCTGTACCCGCAGGACTTCACCACCAACACCAATGAGGCGCACTGGCCCAGCGTGCCGCGCGATGTGGTGATCGACCCGGCCGACACCCTGGTGCTGTGGATCAAGAACGGCCAGAACGACGATCTCGGTGACGACGAGTTCAACGCCCACTACGGCTCCGACCTCACCCTCGGTGAGGATCTGGTGGAGATCTTCCAGGGTGGAATGGCCAACGGCTCCTCCCGCGGGCTGGCGATCCGCACCAACACCGGCTTCGGCGTCAACCGGGCGTACTACAACATGACCGAGGCGGATGACACCTCACCCGATCAGGGCATCCGCTACACGGTCTCCGAGGACCTGCAGCTGCAGACCCTGCTGGACACCGCCCCGGCCACACCCGGCCGCGTCCAGGCCGACCAGATCCCCGACGGCCTCATGGTGGTCCCCGAGGACACCACCGACCCTGAGATCGAGGACCTCACCCCCGCCGAGATCGACCCGGCGCAGGACTTCACCCTCGAGTTCGAGATCACCGACGATGTCCAGGTCCGCACCGCGACGCTGAACCTGACGAACGACGTCGACGCCGAGGCAGGCGCCCCGGCCCGAGAGTTCAGCCTCACGCACGCCGGAGACAACCTGTACCGGACAAGCATCTCGGCGGCCGACCTGACCGGGAAGTCCAACTACACCTACAGCCTCACGGCCACCGACGGAACCAACACCGTGACCACCGAGTCCGTGGAGGTCCCGGTGGCGGGCGCGTCCACCGATCCGCTGCGGCTCAATGTCGCCGATGGGCAGTTCGTCTCCGGCACCACCAGCGTCTCCGCCGCCGGCGAGAACTACCCACCGACCCTCGACCTCGCGATCGACGGCACCTCCGTGGACACTGAAGCCAGCCTGGAGCGGGCACCGCAGTTCGTCTTCGAGGTCTCCCAGACCGACTTCTACTTCCGCAACGGTGTGCGCATCGGCGAGGACGTGCTGTACATCTTCGACGAGGGCACCTACGCCGACACCGTCACCATGTCCACCCCGGTACCGCTGGAGTACGTGACCCAGGGCGAGGACCTCACGGTCAGCATCTGGGCGGGCACCAAGGCCGCACCGGAGATCGACGAGAACGAGAACAACGACGACTTCGTCATCTCCGGGATGCGCCTGCTCCTGCCGGATGGACGCACGCTCACCCCGGCCGGCTACGACGACCCGAGCCGGACGATCGCGATGGGCGACTCCAGCGGCAAGCTCGACTTCTACGACGCGGTCTTCACGCTCCCCGACGACGCCTACACCGCGCTGGCCCACACCTGGGATACAACCGCGGTCGCCGACGGCGAGCACGAGGTGAGTGCGACCGATGGCGAGCACCAGGCGAGTGCCACGGTGGTGGTGGACAACACCGCACCGCAGGTGACGCCGTCCGTGGATGACGGCCAGACCTACCAGGGTGAGATCGTCCTCGACGCCGAGATCAGCGACGGCTCCGGATCCGGAATTGAGACCGCCACTGCCGAGCTCAATGGTGAGGAGATCGACCTGCCGCACACCACGTCATCGGTGGAGCTGGCCACGGGCGAACACGAGCTGGTCATCACCGCCACCGACGCCCTCGGCAACACCACCGAGTCGGCCACCACCTTCCTGGTGCCCGACGAGTTCCCGGGTGCGGCCGCGACCGGACCCACCGACGGCGCCGAGGTGCAGCCGGGCGATGTCACCCTGACCGCGTCAGTCTCCGACCCGACCGGTGACCCGCTGGACGTGGAGTTCCGGCAGGGCTACCGCTACGAGTTGGGCGACGAGGAGATCACCGCCACCCAGGGCACCACACAGGACGCGGCGACTCTGGAGCGTGAGGGCACCCTCCTCACGGCGGCCGACCTGGCCACCGATGCCGGACTGGAGCCAGTCGTCTCCGGCTCGGCCTTCCCGTTCACTCAGTTCGACGTGCAGGTGCCAGCCGAGGCTGGGGAACAGGCCGACGTACGCGTGGCCTGGGAGGGCACGGCGGACGCCGATGCCCAGGTGATCCTGTACGCCCTGGCCGCCGACGGCGGAGCCTGGGTCGAGGTGGACCGTCACCTGACCACGGGCGATGGCGAGCAGATCAGCCTGGGCGGAACGGTCGCCGTCGGTGATCATGCTTCCGATGGGGTGGTGACGGTGCTGGTGCAGCACTCCGAGGGCTTCGCCGGCGTCGACCAGACCCCGCGTGAGGACCTCGAGCCGTACCACCCGGACGACACCCCTCGCAGCGAGTACGACTTCACGATCGGCTGGGAGTCGGATACGCAGTACTACAACGAGGAGTTCTACGACCACCAGGTAGCCATCCACGACTACCTGCTCGAGCGCCGCGAGGAACTCAACCTGCAGTACGTGATCCACACCGGCGACATCGTCGACGACTTCGACCAGCCCTACCAGTGGGAGAACGCCGACCCGCAGTACGCCCGGTTCGACGAGGCGGGTCTGCCGTACGGCGTCCTCGCTGGTAACCACGACGTGGGCAACCAGCTGGCCGACTACAGCCAGTACTCACAGTGGTTCGGTGCCGACCGCTACGAGGGCAACCCGTGGTATGGCGAGTCATTCCAGGACAACCGCGGCCACTACGACCTCATCAGCGCCGGCGGGATCGACTTCCTCATGCTCTACATGGGGTGGGACCCGGGCGACGATGACATCGCGTGGATGAACGAGGTGCTCGCCGCTCACCCCGAGCGGGTGGCGGTGGTGAACCTGCACGAATTCATGCTCACCACCGGCGGTCTCGGACCGATCCCGCAGCGGATCATGGACGAGGTGGTGGCCACCAATCCGAACGTGCGGATGGTGACCTCCGGCCACTATCACGATGCGTTCCTCCGGGTGGATGGCTTCGACGACGACGGCGATGGCGTCGATGACCGGCTGGTGCACTCGATGCTGTTCGACTATCAGGGTCTGCCCGAGGGCGGCCTGGGCTACCTGCGTCTGCTCCACTTCGACAATGAGTCCGAGCAGATGAAGGTGCGCACGTTCAGCCCTTCCGAGGACCGGTACAACTCCGATGAACCGAGCCTGCTCGGCCCTGAGGAGGACCCGTACCTGTACCAGGACTTCTCGATCTCCTATGCCGATCTGCGGATCACTCCGCAGGACCGGGAGCTCGTGACGGACTCCTTCACGGCCGAGGTGCTCGGCGAGACGGTGATCGCCTCGTTCGAGGATGTTGCCACGGGGATGTCCGGTGCGGGTGCGGCGGACGGGCAGCGATCGCTGGCCCGGATGCCGGTGCCGAACCCGGACGGGTCGGTCACGCTCTCGGCCACGTGGACCCTGACCGAGCCGGGCGAATATGGCTGGTTCGTGCAGTCCGCCGACCCGAACGGCGCCGTCACCACTTCGGAGGTGATGACGTTCGTGGTCGCCGGTGAGGCCTCCGATGGGTCGGATGGTGGATCCGACGCTGGTTCGGACGGTGGATCCGATGGGGCGGGATCGGACGGTGCGGGCTCCGACGATGCAGGCAGTGGGTCTGACGGTTCCGGTTCCGGCGGCGATCTCGCCGACACTGGTTCCGACGGGCTGCTGGCGCTGGTCTTCGGCGCCGGGCTCATGCTGCTGCTCGGTGCAGCGCTGAGGGTGCGCAAGGCCCGCCTGACCGGGCGCTGACCGACCGTGTGGGGGCTGTTGCGGTCGCGACCAGCAGGATCGGTGACCGCAACAGCCCCGGCACTGCCAGCGCGACCGCGGCCCCTCCCGGGACGAAACTGACAGGCTGGGACCACTCCGTGCCAGATGTGGCACGTACTGGCCTCAGCCCGTCAGTTTCGTCCCGCGGCGTAGTCGACGACCACTGGCGCGTGATCGCTGAGCCGCACCCCGCGATGGTCACGGTCCACCTCGGCGGTCACTGCCCGGCGGGCGAGGCCGGGCGTCGCCAGGTGATAGTCGATCCGCCATCCGGTGTCCCGCTCGTACGCCCGGCCCAGCCAGCTCCACCAGGAGTACGGGCCCTCGGTGTGCGGATGCAGGTGACGGACCACGTCCACCAACGTACGAGGGCTCAGCTGGCGGTCGAGCCAGGCTCGCTCCTCCGGCAGGAAGCCCTCCGCCTGCTGCGAGCGACGCCAGTTCGCCACATCCAGGCGGGTATGAGCGATGTTGAGATCACCGGTGAGGAGGAACTCCCGGCCGCGGGCTCGGGCGGCCTTGCGCGACCGGGCGAGCTGGCGGGCGAAGCCGCCGAGGAAGTGCATCTTGCGTTCGTACTTGGCTCCGCCGTCGGGAGCCTCCCGCATCCGGCCGGCCTGTTGTAGATGTGCCGGAAGACCGCCCTTGGGCAGGTAGAGCGTGGCCACGGTGAGCGGTTCGTCGGCGAGGTCGACCTCGAGGTAACGGCCCTCGGTGGCGTACCGCGCGATGCCCCGGGCCAGGGTGCCGGGATCGTCGCCCGCCGCCCAGGAGCGCCCTGCGTCCGGGGCATGGACCAGCACCTCGGCGCCCCAGGTGCGGACGGCTGCCGGAGCGCGCCGGGTGAGGATCGCGACACCGTTGCGCCCCGGGATGCTGCCGGGATCGTAGGCGGCGTGATAGCCCCCGAAGGCGTGCTCAGGCAGATCCCCGACGGCGCAGCGCACCTCCTGCAGGGTGAGCACGTCGCAGTCCCGGGAAGCCATCCACTCCCCGAAGCCGCGGCGGTGGGTGGCACGAATGCCGTTGATGTTGACCGACGCGATACGCACGGCCCCAGGGTACGCAGTCGCCCCTCCCTGAAATTGCTCGTCGATCTGGCGACCAGATCGACGAGCAATTTCGGGAGAGGCCGCCAGATCGACGAGCAATTTCAGGAGGACGGGGGTGGCGGCCGTCCAGTCAGGCGGGTGCGCTGTGCGCTACTCCAGCGCGGGGCCCCAGGAGGACGGAACGGCCGTGCCGGCCGGGTACTCCTCCATCGGCACCTCTCCCCCGGCCCAGGCGGCCAGCACGTCGTCGCAGATGCGCCAGCACTCTTCGGCCGCATCGCCACGGACGGTGAGCATCGGGTTCCCGTCGAGGATCCCGGCGAGCACCTCACCGTAGGCCTCCAGCTCCGCCTCACGCAGTGTGGTCGCGAACACGCTCTGCTCGAGCGCGAGCGGGTCGGAGGTGGTGTTGGTGGTGATCCGCAACTCCATCACGTCCGGGCTGAGCCCGATCACCAGCCGGTCCTTCGGGTCCGGGCCGTGCAACCCGTCCGGCAGGTGTCGTACATCGGCGAAGGTGATGACCACGTGCTTGCGGGTGACCCCGAGCGCCTTGCCCGAGCGCAACGTGATGGGCACGCCCGCCCAGCGAGGATTGGCCACCTCGACCGTCAGCTGCGCGAGCGTCTCCGTCTCGCGCCCAGGATCCACCCCCTCCTCGTCGGCGTAGGCCGGCACCTGCCGTTCGCCAACCGTCCCGGCCGTGTACCGCGCCCGCCGGCTCGCCGTCTCAGGACTGCCGCCCCACAACCGGGTCGCCCGCAGTACCGCGGCCGTCGCATCGCGCAAGTCCCGGTCGGTGATCCGCGCCGGCGGTTCCATCGTCACCAGCGCCAGCACCTGCAGCAGGTGCGACTGGATCATGTCCCGCAGCGCACCCGCATGGTCGTAGTACCCCGCCCGGCCCTCCAGGGCGAGCGACTCGTCGTAGGCGATCTCGATGGAGTCGATGTGCTCGGCGCTCCACACCGCCTGGAACAGCCGGTTCGCAAACCGCAGCGCGATCAGGTCCAGCACCGTGGACTTGCCGAGGAAGTGATCCACACGGTGCACCTGCTGCTCCGGCACGAGCGTGGCGACCAACTCGTTCAGATTCCGGGCGCTCGCCTCATCCCGCCCGAACGGCTTCTCCATCGCCAGATGCGTGCGCTCGGGCAGCTCCACCTCCTGCAGCGCCTCGCACACCTTCTCCGTCACCGCAGGCGGGAGGGCGAAATACAGCACGAGGTGACCTGCGGCGTCGGGGGTGGCCAGGTGGGCACGGCGCCCACCGGTGCGCGCCCCCACAAAGCACCCTGCGGCCAGACCGAGCACCGTGCGCAACGCCTCCGGATCGGAGACGTCAGCGCGAACGTACGCGGCGCCGTCGGCGATCCTGCGAGCCACGGGTGCCGGTGCACCCCCGGCGGTCAGGGTGCGCTCAAGCAACGCACCGAACTCGGCATCGCTCATCTCCACCCGATCCGAGCCCACAATCCGCAACTCTCGGTCCGGTTCGCGCTCGAGCAACGACCCGATCCCCGGCAGCAGCAGACGTTCGGTCAGGTCGCCAGAGGCGCCGAGGATCACCAGGGTGCAGCTCAACGAGGGCTCCGATCGGTAGGGGCGACGTCTTCGAGGGCGTCGGCGGCGCGCACAAGCGCCAGGTGGGAGAAGGCCTGCGGGAAGTTTCCCATCTGCCGCTGACCGTCCGGGTCATACTCTTCGGCGAGCAGCCCCAGATCGGTCCTGCAGTCGACGAGCCGATCCATCAGTGCGGTCGCGTCCTCGATCCGGCCGCTGAGGGCATACTGCTCGACCAGCCAGAATGAGCACGCCAGGAACGGGTATTCGTCGCCGCTCAAACCGTCGGTGCCGTTGGTGCGGTAGCGCAGCAGCAGCCCGTCATGCATGAGCTCGACCTCCATCTGCGCCACCGACATCAGCATCCGCGGGTCGTCGTAGGGGACGAACCCGGTCTGCGGGATCTGCAGCAGCGAGGCGTCGACCTCGTCGGTGTCATAGTGCTGCACGAACCCGCCGGTCACCGGATGCACGCCGCGGGTGAGGATCTCGGTGCGCAGCTCGTCGCGCAGCCGAGCCCACTCCTCCACCGGCCCGGGGAGCCCGAAGTCGGAGACGGCCCGCACGCCCCGGTCCAGCGCTGCCCACACCATCACCCGGGAATGGGTGAAGTAGTGCGGGTCGCCGCGCATCTCCCACAGGCCCTGGTCCTTGCGGTCGACGTGCCGGGCGGCGAAATCGATCATCGCCCGCTGCAGCGACCAGGAGAACTCGTCCTCATCGACGCCGGCGCGTCGCAACTTGTCGAGGGCGATGATCACCTCACCGACGACGTCCGCCTGGAACTGCGTGACGGCACCGTTGCCGATGCGCACCGGTCGGGAGTCGAGGTGGCCGGGCAGGTGGTCGAGAATGCGTTCGGGGAGTTGGCGCTCACCGGCGATGCCGTACATGATCTGCAGATCGTCGGGGTCTCCGGCCACGGCCCGCAGCAGCCAGTCGCGCCAGTGGTGGGCGATCCCAGTGCGTCCGTGCGCGAGCAACGCCTCCAGCGTGAGGGCGGAATCGCGCAGCCAGCAGTACCGGTAGTCCCAGTTGCGCTCGCCACCCGGATCCTCCGGCAGGGACGTGGTGGGAGCCGCGACGATGCCACCGGTCTCCACGTGGGTCAGCGCCCGCAGCACCAGCAACGAGCGTTCGACGGCGTCCGACCAGCGCCCGTGCACGCTCGCCTTGCCGACCCACTCCCGCCAGTAGGTACGTGTCTCCTCCAGTGCCGCAGGCACGTCCAGCGGGTCTGGTTCGGGCCGGTAGGAGGCCGACCATGTCAGGTCCCACACCACCTCCTCCCGCTCGGTCAGGGTGAAGGATCCTTCGTGACGGCGCCCGGCCGCCGTCAGAGCGGGCCCGCGGAGTAGATAGGCGTCCGGGCCGGCGATCGCGACCAGTGCAGCACCGTCCTCGTCCTGCCCCTCTCCTTCTCGCCGAACCCACGGCAACGAGGCGGCATACTCGGGCCGCAGTCGCAGGTCGTGCACGATCGTCACCTCGCCGGCGGTGCACCGAGCCGAGCGCACGATATCTGCCCGGTCACCGTCGATCGGCATGAACTCGACGATCTCGCACTCCCCCGTGGGAGTGGTCCAGGAGCTGCGGAGCACGAAGGTGCCCGGTTCGTAGGACCGTCCGGTGAGCGTGCCCTGTGACGGTGCCATCAGCCAGCGGCCATGATCGGGGGTGCCGAGGATGGCGGCGAACACCGAGTCGGAGTCAAAACGCGGCAGGCAAAGCCAGTCGATACTGCCGTCGGTGGAGGTCAGAGCTGCGGTGTGCAGGTCAGCCAGGAGTGCGTAGTCACCGATCGAAGAGCTCACCCGTCCAGACAACCATGCCCGCGCGGCCACCACAATCGGTTGGTGCCCGCCGGGCCCGATCAGTCCAGGCCGGAGAACCGGAAGATCGGGAAGACGCGACCCTCGGACGTCTTCTCGTACTCGGCGAATCCGGGCGAGAAGGCCTTGAACCGCTCCCACATGGCCGCTCGCGCGGGCTCCTCCAGTTCGCTGACGGCGGCGGTCAGCGCGCGAATCGGCTCGCCCGGCACCTCGATCTGCACATGCTGGGCGCGGCGCAAGCCGTACACCCAGGCCGGATGCTTCGGGGAGCCTGCTGCTGAGGCCACGACGTGCCAGCCGTTGTCCAGGTGGATCGAGGCCAGCGGCACCACTCGCTCGGTCCCGTCCTTCTTCGGCACGTGCACGAGTACGAGCGACCTGCCGAATCGCATCGGCTCGTTGACCTCGCCGTTGTTGGCCCGGAAGGTGTCGATGATCTGCTGGTTGACGTCCATGATCAGCGCAACGGCGGGTGCGGGCCTGACATTCCTCCCAGGAGGTAGCGTCTGCTTCGTGCCCCCACGCGATGCCCTGCACGATGCGATCGTCGTCGACTTCCCGTTGCGCGGCTCCGGCTGGACGGCGGTGACCACACCCGCCGAGCGGATCCCCAGCCACGGCACCGATCTGCTGGGTCAGCGGTTCGCCTACGACTTCGTGCAGGTGGACCACCGTCCGGGCTTCCACGCTCATCCGGCGCCCACCTGGCGGATGCTGCTCAGCGGAGCGCCGACCCGGGAGTTCTACGGCTGGGGGCAGCCGATCCATGCGCCGTGCGACGCCGAGGTGATCCGGGTGGTCGATGGCGTGCGCGAGCGCGGGTGGGTGCATCCGGCCCGGGAATCCGCCCGGGCGATGCACACCGCGGCCACCTTCAGGCCGGAGAACGTGACACAGATGGCGGCTGTGCTCGGCAACCATGTGGTCCTGCGGGCCGCCGACCACCGCGGCGGTCCGGTGTTCGTCGGTCTGGGGCATCTCCAGCGGCACAGTGCGCAGGTGCGGTCCGGTCAGCAGGTGCGGGCCGGTGAGTTCCTGGGCCGTGTGGGGCACAGCGGCAACTCCACGATGCCGCATCTGCACCTGCAGCTGATGGACTCGGCGGACCTACGGGTGGCTCGCGGGCTGCCGTGTGCCTTCGCGTCCTACGACGTGGTCGAGCGGCCCGACGAGGGGCGCACGATCATCACACCCGTCACTGATGGGATCCCGAAGCGGTTCGAACGCCTCATCGGGCGCGGGCCGGCAGGCGTGGGCCGGGCCTGAACCCCTACCCAGCAGCGCGACCTGTCCATCCCAGCAGCGCCAGCGCTGAGTTGCTCGGCGTCTCGGCTCGAGATTGCCGAGCAAGTCAGCGTTCGGCGAGGTGGGAGATGGGTACGTCGGGGCGGGGTGCAGCGGAGCGCCCGGAGTGGTGACGCCCCTTCGGAACCATCAGCGGTGTCCCCGAGACCGGGTCCACGATGACCTGGCTCGCCAACCCGAACACGGCCTCCACCAGGGCAGGAGTGAGTACCTCCGACGGCGTCCCGGCCGCGTGTAGGGCGCCCTCACCCAAGGCGATGAGGTGGTCGGAGTAGCGGGCGGCGAGGTTCAGATCGTGCAGCACCATCACGATCGTGGTGCCGCGGGCAGTGTTGAGGTCGGTGAGCAGGTCCAGCACCTCGACCTGGTGACTGACATCGAGGAACGTCGTCGGCTCGTCCAGCAGCAACACGTCGGTGCGCTGGGCCAACGCCATGGCGATCCACACCCGCTGGCGCTGACCGCCGGAGAGCTCGTCCACGGGCCGGTCGGCCAGCTCGACGGTGTCGGTGACGGTGAGCGCGTCTGCGACCGCTTCGTTGTCGGCGCTGGTCCACCGGCTCAGGATCCGCTGGTGCGGGTGCCTTCCACGCCCGACCAGATCAGCCACGGTGATCCCCTCCGGGGCGATCGGTGACTGCGGCAGCAGCCCGAGCTGCCGGGCCAGCTCCTTGGCGGGCATGCGGTGCACGGCCTTCCCGTCGAGCAGTACCTGCCCGCCACGGGGGCTGAGTAGCCGGCTCATCGAACGCAGCAGCGTGGACTTCCCGCACGCGTTCGCACCGACGATCGCAGTGATCTTCCCGGGAGGGATCGCGAGGTCGAGCCCGTCGATCACCATCCGTTCGTGGTATCCGACCGTCAGGTTCTCCACGGTGAGCGCGCGGTCGCGGGTCACAGCACACCTCCGGTGCGGTTGGTGCGGATGATCAGATAGACCAGGTAGGGGGCACCGAGCACGCCGGTGACGACGCCCACCGGGAACTTGGTGCCGAAGGCGAACTGCGCCGCCAGGTCGGCCACCAGCACCAGCAGGGAACCCACGAGTGCGGCCGGGATGAGCATCGATCCGCGCGGCCCCACGATCCGGGCGGCAATGGGACCGGAGAGAAAGGCGACGAAGGCTATCGGGCCGGCGGCCGCCGTCGCGAACGTGATCAGGCCGACGGCCGCGAGGATGGCCACGATGCGGGTGCGTTCGGTGCGCACCCCGAGGGCGGCGGCGGTGTCGTCGCCGAGTTGCAGCGCCCCGAGGTTGCGTACCTGGGCCAGCAGCAGCGGGCCGAGCACCACCATCGCCAGCGCGAGCGGGAGCGCATCCTTCCAGGAGGCCCCGTTCAGGCTCCCGGAGAGCCACCGCATGGCCTCCTGCAGTTCCCACTGCGGCGCCTTGTCGAGGGCGTAGTAGGTGACGCTGTTCAGCATCGCGGCCACTCCGATGCCGACCAGCACGAGCCGCGTGCCGGCCACACCGCCGCGATAGGCGAGCAGGTAGACGGCCATGGCGACCGCCACACCCGCCAGGACCGCCACCACCGAGACTGCGAATCCACCGAGGGAGAAGAACACGATCGCCACGGCAGCTGCGGCACCGGCCCCGGAGGTGATGCCGATGACGTCCGGACTGGCGAGCGGGTTGCGCAGCATGGTCTGGAAGGTCACGCCACCGAGCCCGAAGCAGGCGCCGGTGAGCACGGCCACGCAGGCACGCGGCAGACGCAGCGTGCCGACGGTGAAGCTCGCGCCGGGCACGTCGTGGCCGGCGATCACCGCGAGGACATCCGCGGGCGGATAGAACGTGCGCCCCACCATCAGCGAGGTCGCGAAGAGTGCCACCACGAGTGCGGCGAGCACGGCGATCACGATCCGCCGACGGCGTAGCCTCGCCGTCCGAGCCGAGGTCACCGTGGTCACGGCTGCTCTGAGATCCGGTGTGCGGAGCGGAGTGAGCTCGCCGGCCCGATGGGGTGAACTCTCGGCGCTCTCGTGCGGGCGGGTGCGGACGATACTCACAGGGCACGCACCTTGTGTCGGCGCACGATCGCGATGAATACCGGTGCACCGATGATCGCGGTGATGATCGCGACGTCGATCTCCTCGGGGCGGGCGACGACCCGGCCGAGCACATCCGCAGCAGTGAGCAAGATGCCGCCGCCGAGTGCGCTCAGAGGCAGCAGCCAGCGGTGGTCGGGACCGGCCACGAGGCGACAGACGTGCGGGACGACCAGTCCGACGAAGGCGATCGGCCCGGTGACGGCAGTCACGGCACCTGCCAGCACCACCGCACCGAACGCTGCGATGGCCCGGGTGCGACCCACCCGCTCCCCCAGTCCGGCGGCCAGCTCGTCGCCGAGAGCGAGGGTGTTCAGCCCCTTCGCCATGAGCAGGCAGATGGCGAACCCGACCGCGAGGAACGGGCCCACGGTGCTGATCGATGCCGCTGTTGCGCCACCGACGCCGCCGATCTGCCAGGACACTGCTCCTTCGGCGATGTCTTGGCGAGGCAGCACGACGGCGGTGACGAAGGATGACAGCGCGGCCGCAGTGGCTGCTCCGGCGAGCGCCAGCTTCAGGGGCGTGGCTCCGTCACGCCCGAGGGAGCCGACGATGTAGACGAACGTGGCCGTGGCGCCGGCTCCGATGATCGCGACGAGGATGTAGGACGTCGCCGAGGCCAGACCGAACCAGGCGAGGCCGATCACCACCGCGAGCGAGGCGCCGGTGGTGACGCCCAGGATGCCGGGATCGGCGAGCGGGTTGCGGGTGACACCTTGCATCACAGCCCCGGAGACCGCGAGCCCGGCACCGGCGATCACCGCCATCCAGGTGCGCGGGATCCGGCGGGCGACAGCGCCGTGATCGAACCCGTCGGTCGAACCCGCGAGTGCGGCGAGGATGTCGTCCAGGCCCACCTCACGCGACCCGAACGAGACGGACACGACCATGATCACCAGCAGCGCCACCGTCAGGGTCAGCAGGGCGAGCACGCGCACCCGCCGCGAGCGCTGCAGCGTGAGAGCAGCGTTCGCGGCGGGTGCGGTGGAGGTGGCGCTGGTGATCGGGACTCCTCAGCCGGTCTCGGGCGTGGTCAGCCGTTCGCGGCGGCGTCAGCCAGCAGCTCGACGTACTGCTCGACCAGATCCGATTCGAGCACCTGCAAGGGCGTGGGGTTCGCGGCGGTGCCCAGCGGGGCGTCGCCGGGAAGGTTCACGACCGCGTCGTTGGCCACGGCAGGCAACTGGGACAGCAGCGGGTCGGCTTCGAGAGCGTCGATGAGCTCCTGGCCGCCGTAGGTGACGAAAATGTCGACGTCGTTGAAGATGTCGGCCTGCTCGGTGCTGACGCTGCCGTTCCACACCGTGGGGTCGGTGGAGACCTCGACGAGGCTGGCCGGGATCGTCATGCCCAGATCCTCGAAGAACTGGGTGCGGGTGTCGTAGGCGTTGTAGAAGCTGATCTCGCTCAGGTCCGAGGGATCGACGTGGGTGACCATCATCGCGGTGGCACCCTCGAGCTCGGGGTGCTCGGCGACGGCGGCCTCGATCTTGTCCTCGATCTCGGTGACCAGCCCCTCACCCTCCTCGGCCATGCCCAGGCCGGTGGCGTTCACGCGGACGATCTCGCGCCACGGCGTACCCCACGCGGACTCCGGGTAGGCCACGACCGGCGCGATCTCGGTGAGCGTGTCGTAGTCGTCCTGAGACAGGCCCGAGTAGGCGGCGAGAATCACATCGGGGTCGGAATCGGCAACGGCCTCGAAGTCGATGCCGTCGGTCTCGTCGTAGAGCACCGGCATGTCTGCACCCAGGTCGTCCAGCTTGGACTCGACCCACGGGTGCACGCCGTTGCCGTCATCGTCACCCCAGGCGGTGATCGGCATACCCACCGGGACGATGCCCAGGGCGAGCGCCACCTCGTGATTGGCCCAGCCGATCGCGGCGACCCGCTCGGGCTGCTCCTCGATGGTGGTGGTGCCGAGGGCGTGCTCGATGGTGACCGTGCTCCAGTCGCTCTCGGAGCCGGAGCCCTCCGTCGCGTCAGCGGACTCCGTGGCGTCGGTGTTTTCGGAGGAGTCGGCAGGGGCGGAGCAGCCGGCCAGGCCGAGTGCGGCGAAGGCGGCGACCGCGACGGCAGCGCGGCGAGTCGTGCGGAACATGGGGTCCTTCCGGCAAGAGGGTGCGGAACTGGCACTCCAGGTGAGGCGTGCCTAACCAACCTAGCGAGACCAGGCCCCTTTATGCAAAACGCACCGCGCCTATTTCGTCACACCCCGGAGAAGGCGATCCGGGCACGTTCGAGCACCCCCTCAGGGCGTGACGACGACCTTCCCCAGTGCGCGCCCCTCGCCGGAATACCGGAGCGCTTCGGGGACTTCCGGCAGAGAGACTGTCCGATCGATGTGCACGGTCAGGGCTCCGGAGAGGACGCGGTCCGCGACCGGGCGGAACTCGTCCGGACCACCGGTGGCCATCGCCATCCCGATCGATCGGTGGGTCACGGCGCCAAGCAGGCCACCCCAGATCACGGCACCGAGTACCGCGGGCACCGAACCGCCGACACACTGATAGGACCCGCCGCGGGCCACTGCTCGGGATCGGGCCAGGATCGAGCGGTGAGCCACCATGTCGAGCACCACGTCGTAGCGACCCGAACGGGTGTAGTCCTGCGTCCGGTAGTCGATGACTACATCGACACCCAGGGATCGCATGAACTCGCCCTTCGCCGCATTGTCCACCCCCGTCACGTGCGCTCCGGCCTCCTTCGCGAGCTGAATGGCGAACATCCCCGAGCCGCCACCCGCTCCGTTGATCAGCACGCGCATTCCCCGCTCCACACGCGCAGTACCGATGGCGGCGATCACCCCGGCCTGCGGGATCGAGGCCGCCTGGGCAAAGGTGAGCCCATCGGGTATGGGGGTCAGCACCCGTTCCGGCGCCACAGCGAACTCGGCGAAACCGCCCTTGAGCATGAGGTTGTCGCCATAGACACGATCTCCGGGCCGAAGATCCTGGACCCCGGGGCCGACCGCCTCGACCTCGCCCGCGATATCCGAGCCCAGCACCGAACGGGCCGGTCGCCGTAGGCCGCCGATTCTCGAGTACAGCGGTTTGCCACGAAGAGTCTCGTAATCGGACAGGTTCACCGAGGTGGCACGCACTCGCACGAGCACCTGACCGTGCGCCGGTTCGGGACGGGGCAGGTCCACCAAGCGCAGCACCTCCGGTGGGCCGTACCGGTCATAAACGACGGCTCGCACGGTGATTGCTCCTGGTATGGGCGGCTGGACCGCGAACAGTCTATCCGTCGGCGCGGCAGGCAAGCCGTGCGGCGCCCGAGCTAGCCGCCCGTGCTCTCGCGGACCTGCAGCCGGTGCGGGACAACCACTTCACGCGCGGCCGCCTCCGGATCCTCGATCCGGGCCACCAGCCGGGCCACCGCCTCGTGGGCGATGAACGGGATGTCCAGCGCGACCGTGCTCAGGGACGGGCGCGCGTACCGGCCCTCGTCCACGTCGTCGATGCCGATCACTGCGACATCCTCGGGCACCCGAAGACCGGCGTCGAAGACCGCGCGCATCGCCCCGATCGCGAGCAGGTCGGAGTAGCAGAAGAGCGCGTCCGGTCGCTCGTCCAGGGCGAGGAGATCCTGCGCTGCCGCGTAGCCGCCGGCCCGGGTATAGCTGCCCGCTGCATGGATGAGCGACGCGTCCACCGCGATCCCGGCCTCCTCCAGCGCCGCCTGGTACCCCGCCGAGCGCAGCTGAGGCGTGGCGTACTCCTCCTGCGGCTGGGCACCGATCGCGGCGATACGCCGCCGTCCTACCTTCAGCAGATGCCCGACGGCGTCCCGCGCAGCCGCGTAGTTGTCGATCGCCACGTGGTCGAACCGGCCGTCGAACTCATGCTCGCCCAGTAGCACCAGCGGGGCGCCGGTCTCCCCTTTCATCTCCAGCAGCTCGGACTTGGTCACCAGCGGACTGAACAGGACGCCGTCGAAGAGCATGGTCCGCCCACCCCCGGTGAGCAGCTCGCGCTCGCGCTCGTGGTCGTGCCCGGTCTGGTCGATCATCACCCGGTAGCCATGTGTGGCGGCAGCGTCGATCACCTCCCGCGCGAGCTCGCTGAAGTAGGGCACGGCGATCTCGGGGACGATCAGCGCCAGCACCCCGGTGCGCCCCGTCCGCAGTGTGCGCGCCACCGGGTTCGGTCGGTAGTCGAGTTCGGCGATTGCCCGCTCCACCCGTTCGCGCATCCGGGCGCTGACATGCTCGTAGCCGGCCACCACGTTGGAGACCGTCCGGACCGAGACCTGCGCCCGTTCGGCCACGTCCCGCAGCGTCGTCGCCATCACACCCGCCCTTCGTTGTCCGATCGTGACCACCCTATCGTTTGCAACGTGTGCACATCTCGTCGTACGCTTTTGCATACGTTGGCAAACACGTCGCCCGTCGCCGCCGTCGGGCCCATCCACAAGGGAGTGTCATGCGCCATCCACATCTCAACGCCCGACGACGGACCGCCGTCATCGGGATCGCTGCTGCGACCGCCCTCGGCCTCGCCGCGTGCGGTCCGGAGATCACCTCCGACGAGGGGCCCACCACCGGCCCCGGCTCCTCCGAGCCGCCCGCAGAGAACCAGCTCGTCGCGCCGGACTCCCCCGAAGGCGAGATCACCATCTGGGACCGCTCGGGCGACCTGTTCGAGGTCTTCGAGGCGGCCATCCCCGCCTTCAACGAGCGCTACCCGGACATCGTGGTGCACCACGAGGCCGTCGACATCGACGCCAAGTTGCAGAACACCCTGATCACCGGGACCGAGGTACCGGACGGGGTCTTCCTGGACGACGCCCGGGTGGCCGGGTACGCCGACTTCCTCTGGAACTTGGACGGTGTGCTCGAGCCCTATCTCGGCGAGATCGCCGAGTACAAGGTAGACGTGAACTCCACCACCGAGGGGATCTTCGGCGTCCCGTTCGACTCCAACCCCGGTCTGCTTTACTACAACGCCGCCGCGCTCGAGGACGCCGGGGTCGACGCGACCACGATCGAGACCTACGACGATCTGCTCGCTGCCGCACGCGACTACGCCGACGCCGTACCCGGCTCAGCACCCATCCACCTGGAGCAGTCCCCGTTCCTGGCCCAACTCCAACTCGAAATGTTCGCCAGCCAGCTCGGCACCTCGATTGCTGACGCCGACGGCGAGCTCCGCCTGGACTCCCCCGAGTACGAACAGATCCTCACCTTCCTCGACACCGTGCAGTCCGAGGGGCTGGGCACTCGAGCCGAGTACCTGGACCCGACCGACATCGCCGAACTGGAGAACGGCAACCAGGTGTTCTACCCCTGGGCGATCTGGTTCGACTTCGCGCCGCAACAGCTGCTCCCGGAGACCTCCGGGGACTGGCGCGCCATGCCGTTGCCCGCCTGGGAGGACGGCGGCGCCCGCAGCGGGGTGATGGGCGGGTCCTCCTTCGTCCTGCCCAGCGAGAGTGAGAACGCCGACCTGGCATGGCTGTTCTACGAGTTCCTCATGTTCGACGAGGCCGGGTACACGTCTGTGTGGGGTCCGAGCGAGGTCTACCCGGACGGGTTGAACACTTCCATCCCCAGTTACGCCCCGGCCGCCGACCCGAGCGAGCCGCTGTTCGCCCCGGTGGAAGCACTCGGCGGGCAGGACCTGTGGGCCGTGGCCACCGAGGCGGGCGAGCAGATCCCCGGCACTGTGCCGACGCCGTCCTGGTGGGCCGGCGCTGTGGAGTACCTGGGCAACGACCTGCAGCGCATGTATGACGACGACCTGTCACCCCAGGAGGTGCTCGCCTCCTCGAGTGAGGCGATCCAGACCAACCTGATCGACCGTCAGTAACCCACCACCGCACCCGACGGCGCCCCACCAGGGTGTGGGACGCCGTCGGGCCAATCCGGCACAGAGAGGACAGTAGCCATGGCGGCACTGACGGCCGCGCGCACCCGACGGCGGCTCGCACCGTACGTGTTCGTGCTCCCCTTCGTGGCGATCTTCGCCGCGTTCAGCGTGTACCCGCTCTTCTTCACCGCCCGGCTGAGCTTCACCAGCTGGCGCGGCAGCGGAGCCGCGGAGTGGGTGGGGTGGGAAAACTACACCTACCTGCTCACGAGCTCGGCATTCTGGAGCTCGCTGGCGAACTCGGGGATCCTGTGGGTGCTGATCATTCCCGCCCAGCTGGTGATCGCCCTGCTCGCCGCCGTGCTGCTGAACTCGGCCCGGATCCGGCTGCGCGGCTTCTTCCGGGTGGCTTTCATCGTGCCGTTCGTGACACCGCTGGTGGCGGTCGCGCAGATCTGGGTGGTGGTCTTCGACACCCAGTACGGGGCGGTGAACGGGGCGCTCAACCTGCTCGGGTTGCCCGACATCGGCTGGCTCACCACCACGGTCTGGGCGAAGCCCACCCTGGCGCTGCTGTTCATCTGGAAGACCACCGGTTTCATCATCATCATCCTGCTCTCCGGGCTGCAGTCGATCGACGGCACGCTCTATGAAGCCGCGTCGATCGATGGCGCGTCCCGGCGTCGCCAGCTCACTGCGATCACTGCTCCCCTGCTGCGGCGCACGATCATGTTCGCGGTGGTGCTGCAGACGCTAGCGGTGTTCCAGATGTTCGCCGAACCGTTCGTGGTGACCCAGGGCGGGCCGTACTCCTCCACCACCACTGCCGGCTACTACCTCTACAACCACATCACCCGAGCCGACCTGGGCACCGGGGCCGCGAACTCGTTCCTCCTGGTGCTGCTGGTGATGGTGCTGTCGCTGGTGTTCGTGCGGTTGTTGCGAGCGAAGGACTGATTCGATGACTTCCACTCTCGCGCCCCGGCGCCGCGAGCGCCCCGCCGTCGGCTCCTACCTGTTCCTGATCGTGCTCACGCTCGCCTTCCTCGCCCCGGTGGTGTGGGCGCTGCTCTCGGCATTCAAACCCGCGCCGTCGATCATCAGCGCCCCGCTGACGTTCGACCCGAGCACGTTCACGCTGGCGAACTTCACCGCCATGTTCGAGGACGTGCCGATCGGCCGCGGCTTCTTCAATACCGGCATTGTGCTGGTCACCAAGGGCACGATCACGTTGTTCTTCGCACCTTTGGCCGCCTATGCCTTCGCGAAGTACTCGTTCGTGGGCAAGAATCTCATCTTCGGTGCGGTGCTGATCACCCTGATGCTGCCCACGATCGTGCTGATCGTGCCGCTGCTGCTGGAGATGAAGCTGCTCGGCTGGGTGAACACCTATCAGGCGCTCATTTTGCCCGGTGCGGTGGACGCCTTCGCGATCTTCTGGATGCGGCAGGTAATCGCCGCAGTGCCAGACGAGCTGTTGGACGCCGCCCGGGTCGACGGGTGCGGGGAGTTCGGGATCTTCACCCGGATCGTGCTGCCTGTGATCCGCCCGGGCCTGGCCGGGCTCGCAGTGCTGACCATCATGAACATCTACAACGACTTCGTCTGGCCGGTGATCGTGGCGTCCTCGGAGCGGATGGCCACCCTGCAGGTGGTGCTGTCCACTCTTGCGCAGAACATCACCGGCAACCGGATCGGCGCCGACTACGCCACCGTCACCGGGGAGCTGCTCGCCGCGAGCTCCGTCGCACTCGTGCCCCTGCTGGTGCTCTTCATCGCCCTGCAGCGGCACTTCATCAACGGCATCCTCGCCGGCAGCGTGAAGGGCTGACCCCATGAAGACAGCGACCACCAAGACACCGGCCACACCTGCCCCCACCACTGCGGGGAGCGACACGACCGACGTGCCATACCCGAGCTACCCCCGGCCGGACCGGGATCGCTCCGCACGGTGGCAGTCCCTGGACGGCGCCTGGGACTTCACCTGGGCCGAGGGGCAGGCCACCATCACCGTCCCGTTCGCGTGGGAGACCCCCGCATCCGGGATCGGGCGCACCTGGCTCGAGCACAGCACCTACCGGCGCTCGGTCACGGTGCCGGCCGACTGGTCCGGGGCGCGGACCGTGCTGTGTTTCGGCGGGGTGCACCACCACGCCCGGATCCTGATCGACGGGGCGCTTGTGGCCGAGCACACCGGCGGGTATATCTCGTTCGAGGTGGACGTCACCGAGCATGTGGCCCCCGGCACGACGGTGGAGCTCACCGTCGAGGTGCACGCACCGGCCGACAAGCGCGCCATCGCGCACGGTAAGCAGCGGTCGATCCCCCGCGACGATTACGACGGCGTGTGCTTCACTCCCACCTCCGGAATCTGGCAGAGCGTGTGGCTGGAGGCCCGCGGGCGCACTTACGCCGACCAGGTCACGCTCCGCGGCGACTCCCGCACCGGCATCGACGTGACGGTGCAGCTGGCCGGGGACGCACCGTCGGGCACGGGCGTGGCGGTGACCGTGCTGGGCACGGGCGAATCGCTACGGCTGGTGACGGACGCCGTCGGGCACGCGCAGGGGCGGATCGAGATCGAACGTCCGCGGGAGTGGTCCCCACAGGACCCGCATCTGTATCGCGTGCAGGTGGTCACCGATCCCGACGGCGCAGCAGCGGACCGTGTGGTGCTCACCACCGGGCTGCGCACCATCGAGACCCGTGGGGAGCATCTGTTCCTGAACGGGGAACGGATCGCCGTGCGCGGGGTGCTGGACCAGGGGTACTGGCCCAGTAGCGGGCTCACCGCCCCGGACGAAGCAGCACTGCTGCGCGATCTGGACCTGGCGCGCGAGCTCGGGTACACCCTGGTGCGCAAGCACCTCAAGCTCGAGGACCCACGCTGGCTACACCACGCCGACGAGCTGGGGATGCTGATCTGGGCCGAACCCGCGTGCCCGAGCCGGTACTCCGCCGAGGCCGTGTCGGCGTTCGAGGCGCAGATCGAGCCGATGGTCATCCGCGACGGTAACCACCCCTCGATCGTCATCTGGGGACTGTACAACGAGGAGTGGGGGCTGGACTGGGACATCCCCGGCAGCACCGATCGCGCCGCCGCCGCGGAGCGTGCCTACGACCTGCTCGCGGCACTGGACCGGAGCCGCCCGATCGTGGAGAACTCCGGGTGGGCGCATGTGAAGACCGACCTGGTGGACTGGCACTACTACGAGCCGGATCCGGGTGCCTGGGCGGACGCGATGGCAGCGTTCGCAACTGGTGCGCGGGACAACTTCCCGGTGCGGCTCGGCCCGGACTTCGTGGTGGACAAGTCCTTCTACGCCTCCGCTGACGTACCGCGGGACCTGCCGATCTTGAACAGCGAGTACGGCGAGGGGTTCACCAGCCTGGAGCGGGCGTGGCACCTGCGCTGGCAGACCCAGGAGATGCGCCGGCACGACCGGTTCTCCGGGTACGTCTACACCGAGCTCACCGATGTGGAGCACGAGATGGCCGGGCTGCTCGACGCGTGGCGGAATCCGAAGGACTGGGGCGGGCTCTGCCCGGCCGACGTGAACGCCGATACGGTGCTGATCGTGGACCTCGTGCCGTTGCGTGCCGGTGCCGATATCGAGGTCCCGACGGCGGACCTCACCCTGGGTGTGCGGGTATCCCAGCACGGGTCAGCGCCGGTGACCGGGCGGGTGTGTGCAGCGTGGGCACCGGCCGGCCGGCCGACACGCGTGCCCGATGGGAGCGGCCCTGAATCCGGACTCGGTGCGCACGGGGCGATCGATGCTCAGGCAGTGGAACGGACCGTGCCGGTGACCGCGGTGCCATTCGTGGTGACCGATGCGGTGTCGGTGACCGTGCTCCCGCCCGGTGGACCAGCTCGACTGCTGCTCTGGCTCGAGGACACTTCCGGGCTGGAGGTGGCCCGCACGTTCGTCGACGCCGCTGAGGTGGAGGAACTGAACCGGCGCGGTGCGAGGGAGGGCTGAGCCTCTACGCCACCCCGGCGAACGGCTGCCCAGACCGTCAGCCCACGGCGCGGTGTACGCGATCACCGACCGAGCGGCGAGGGTGGTCGTGCCGGCGGTGGTGATCTCGCCGACGCGCGCTCATGTCACCGCGCGACTCCCCGGTCACTCTCGTGAGATGGCTGGCCTGTCCGGCGGATCTGACAGTTCTGGTGAGATAGCTGGTCTCTCGCAGGGTGGCGGGTGGTGGTAGGTGATGGGTCGCCCACCCTGCTTGGTGAAGTGCCAGTGGTTCTGATGTCTGGTGATGGTGATGTCGCGTTGGTGGACCAGCCGGTGGTGGTACCAGCAGAGCAGGATGCCGTGGTGGGTGTTGGTGTGGCCGCCTCGGGACCACCAGATGCTGTGGTGGATCTCCCCGATGCCGGGTGGTGCGGTGCACCCCGGGTGCTGGCAGGACTGGTCGCGTGCCCAGATCGCTCTGGTCTGGGCAGCAGTGTGCAGGCGCTGAGCACGGCCGACATCGAGAATCTGGCCGTCGGGGTGGAGGATAACCCTGGTGAACTCGGCATCACAGGTCAGGTGGGCGAGTGCGGTGTGGCTGATCGGGGTGCCGTCGGCCAGGGTGGCGGGTTCGGCACCGGTCAGGTGCTGCGGGTCAATGGTTGAGCTGATCACTGGTGCGGTCGGGTCGGCCGGGCACCCGGGAGCATGACCGGTCGTGTCGCCCAGTCCGGGAAGTGCGGGGGCGGTCCCGCGCGGTCCCGGCTCAACCGGCTCGCACCCGCCGGTGCTGTCCGCTGCGCCCGCGTGGGTTGCGCCGCCCGCACCAGTGTGGTGGTGGCAGGTGCAGCGGGGGCGATGGTGATCTGGAACTGGGACCGGTGTGGTGGTCAGCCGGTGCAACGTGTCGGCGGGGACGTGGACGAGGAGGTGGGGGCGGACCCGTGCTGAGGGTTGGAACTCACCGGTGTCGAGGACGTACCGGGCCATCGTGACCAGGGCGTGGGCGTTGCGCTGGGACGGGGTGCGGTCATCATCAGCTGATGGCACCCCGGTGACCGCGGCGAAGGCCTGCTCCACGATCTGGCCGTTGGTGTGGTCCAGCCATCCGTCGAGGCGGCGTCCTGCGGTGGTGGCAGAGACGAAGAAGTGCTCCTTGCCGGAGTCTTCACGCCAGTTCCGGTCGGCGGCGTCGGGGTCGGCCCGGATCGCCCAGGTCTTGACTAACCGAGTGAAGGAGTCCGCGTCCAGCACCCGCGCCTGCTCTAGGAGGAACTGCTCCCCGACTTCGGCGTCGGCCAGGCGTTCGCGCAGGGCGTCTGTGGTGGTGGCGTGCCGGGCCAGTGCGGCAGCGTGATCACTACTGATGACCCCCGCAGCGAGGGCCGTCTCGGTGGCCGGTAGGTGGTCACGCAGGGTGCGGGACAGGTGCACCTGGCTCCGTGCCTTCCCGCCGTGGGTGCTGGTGGCATTCGACCACCAGGACGCCATCGTCCGCGCACCACTGACCGCCCAGGTTCCGTCGGCTTCGACCGAGGACATAGTCGCGGTGGTGAGGGCGTCCAGGCGTCGCCGGGTCTGCTCCAGCTCGCTGACGACGTCGGGCAGCACCGCTGAGGGCACCTGGCGCAGATCGATGGCGAGCACGTCATCGAGTAGGGCGCTCACGACGGCGAGCTGCCCGGGGGCATCACCGTCGGTCAGATGTTGCCCCAGGGCTTCTCGGACGGTGTCGGCGGGGTTGGTGCCCATGTGGGTTGTGCTGCTCATTCCCGCCTCCTCACGGTTCCCGATACTGGGTGCTCTGCCTACTCCACAGTTTAGAACGTACGTTCGTAGTCGTCAAGAGTATTCGTTGGTATTGCAACGAAAAACCTGGTTGAGGGTTGTGGACGACGGCACATCGGGGATGCGCCTGTGGGTGAGGCGCCTCGGGAGCGTGCCTCGACCCTGCGGCGGGGCCACATCGGGCGCCTCGTTGTGGATAGGAGGCGACGAGGAGGGCGGGGAACCAGGTGACCTCGCCTGCCGCGCCCTCACTGTTCACAGCCCTCGACGGCCGGTTGCCATCGCAGCTGAACAGATTCGACCAGATGGGCCGGTGACCGGATGGGCCGCCGCCGAATGACGAGCGGCAGGCCGGTCAGCCATGCAGTTCGCCCACCTCTTGCCGAGCACCACCCGTCCCTGCTACGGTCTGCTCAAGCGTTTGATCATGAAGATCAAGCGATTGATCACCGCATCGAGCAGAGAGGCTTCGTGTGTCGAACCCCTTCTTCCGCCCAGACCGCGCCTGGGTCGGAGACGTCATCCCCGTCGAACGCGACGGCGAGTTCCGGCTGTACTACCTGCACGAGACCCGCCGCTCCCCCGCCGAAGGGATGCCCTGGCACCTGGTCACCACCCGGGACCTCGCGAACTACACCGAGCACGGCGAGGCCATCCCGTCCGGCGGTCCGGACGCCCCGGACTTCAATGTCTACACCGGCAGCGTCGTCACCGATCACGCCGGCACCGACCACCTCTTCTACACCGGCCAGAATCCCAGTCGGCTCGGACCGGACGGCCGCCCGCTGCAGCTCGTGATGCACGCCATCAGCACTGACGGTCAGCGCACCTGGGCCAAGTGCAGCGAGGACACCTTCGGTGCGACAGCGGGCTACGAGAGCGGCGACTGGCGCGATCCGTTCGTCTTCCGGGACGAGGACAACGGCCAGTGGCGCATGATCGTCACGGCCCGCCACATCGACGGTCCCGACCGTCGCCGCGGTGTACTCGCCCAGCTCACCTCAACCGACCTGAGCACGTGGCACCCGACCACCCCACTGTGGGACCCGGGCCGCCACATCGCCCACGAGTGCCCGGACGTCTTCCGCTGGGGCGATTGGTGGTACCTGGTCTACTCCGAGTTCTCGGACTCCTTCGCCACGAAGTACCGGATGGCGCGCAGCCTGGACGGCCCCTGGCTCGCCCCTGCACACGACTCCCTCGACGGCCGCGCCTTCTACGCCGCCAAGTCCGCCGCACGGGACGGGCGCCGCTTCTTCTTCGGGTGGATCGCCACCCGCGAAGGAGCCCACGACGACGGCCCCTGGGAATGGGCAGGAACGCTCGCTGTGCTGGAAGCGCATCAAGGCGCCGACGGCACCCTCACCTTCGCCCCACCGGCCGAGGTATCGGCCGCCTTCGGCACCGATCACCCGGTCGGCCTCGGCACCGCGGCTGATCTCGGTGCTGCAGTCGACCCCGACTCCACAGCGGTCTGGGCGACCGTGGGTCGCCTGGACGGCTACCAAGCCGTGCTGACCTCGGCGCCCCTGCCGGCGACGTGCCGGATCCGGCTCGATCTCGACATCCCGGAAGCGGAAACCCTCGCCACCGGCGAGTGCGGCGTCCTCCTGCGCGCCAGTGCCGACGGCGACCAGGCACACGTCCTCCGGCTCGAACCAGGCCGCGGCCGAATGGTCGTCGACCGCTGGCCCCGCCGGACCACCGGAACGGAGCAGTGGCAGATCTCCGGCGACGTACCGCACGCGATCGAGCTCGAACGCCCCTGCACTCTGGCTCCGGGACGCCACACGCTGGAGATCATCCTGGACGAGGACATCTGCATGGCGACCCTGGACCGCGAGGTGACCGTCAGCACCAGGATGTACCGGTCCTGGGGTGACCATCTCGGCATCTTCGCGGCCGACTGCACGGTGACGGTGACCGATCTGCAGGTCACAACGGCAAGCCCTGTTCCCGCATCTCACGAACACCCCCTCTCCCCCGCCCATCCCTGATCGATCAAAGGAGACGACCATGAACCGAATCCGAGGCGCGGCCTTCGCCGCTACTACCGCCGCCGCCCTGCTGCTCGCCGGATGCTCTGGCGGCGGTCCCGGCGAAACCGACCCCACCAACGTCAACCCCGAGGGTGAGATCGAGGCCCGGGAGATCTCCTGGCTGCTCTCCCGCCCGGCCGACGGCGGCGTGATCACCACGATAGAGCAGATCGCCGCCGACTACGCCGCCGAGCACCCGGGATTCTCACTCAACCTCATCTCCACCCCGGACCGGCCCTCCTACATCCAGCGGTTGGAGACCCTCGCGGCAGCGAACGAGCTACCTGAACTTTTCGATATCGACGCCACCCCGTTCGCGGCCACGCTGGCCGAGCAGGGCCGGATGATGGATGCCGAGGCGCTGCTGACCGACCTGGGTCTGTATGAGGACTACCGGCCGGCGGCCCTGAACTATCAGCGTTTCGACGACGGCTCGCTGCACATGATCCCGTTCGAGTTCCAGGTGGAGCTGTTCTGGTACAACACGGCGCTCTTGGATGGGGCCGGGGTGCAGGTGCCTGAGACGCTCGACGACTTCCCGCAGCTGTGCCGCGGTCTGCGCGAGGCCGGTATCACCCCGATCGCACTGGACGGGCAGGACCAGTGGCCGCTCGAGCGGTACATGGCCTACTACCCGTTCCGTACCTCCGGCAACGATTTCGTGCGCGACCTCAAGCGAGGCGAAGCTCAGCTGGACAGCGAGGACGGGCGGGCCGCCGTCGAGTGGATGGCCTCACTCGGAGAGGCGGAGTGCTTCGGTGAGGGCTTCTCCTCCACCGGGTACGCAGACGCGCAGGCCGCCTTCACCTCGGGCCGCGCCGCCGTCTACAACATCGGCACCTGGGAGCTGGCGAACCTCGCCACGGAGAACCTGAACGCCGAGGTGCGTGACGACGTCGACTACTTCACCCTCCCCAGTACTCCGGGAGCGGTGACGGGCGCGGACGAGTACGTCTCGCCGTCGGGAATCGGCATGGCCGTGAACGCGGCCACCTACGACCCACTGGTGCGCGACTTCCTCGCCTTTGCCCTGGAGCGTTACCCCGCCTTGTACGCCGAGACCGGGGCGCTGTCCCCCACCACCACAGTGGAGACCACCATCCCGGACAACGCCACGGAACTGTACGAGCGTGCCGTCGCCGAAGCCGACTCCGTCGGTGAGCTCAGCGCCATGCCGTGGGACACCCAGCTGGACCCCACCTCGAACTCCCGGTTGCAGCAGGAGCTCACCCTGCTCGTGCAGGGCGAGATCACCCCCGAGGAGTTCATCGCCACCATGGATACCACCATCGCCGAGCACGGCACCGCTGCCTTCGAGTGATTGACTCCGCCGGAGCTGCGCGCCCCGGCGGGTTCGGTAAGGACACCTCATGCTTCCGCACCGTTCGAGAACCGCTGTTCTCGTCTTCCTGCTGCCGCCACTGCTGCTGTACGGCATCGCGGTACTCGTGCCGATCGTGCAGTCGCTGGTACTGAGCTTCTTCAGCTGGGACGGCATCACCGCGATGGAGTTCGTGGGCCTGGACAACTACGTCCGGATGCTCACCCGGGACGACATCTTTTGGACCGCCTTCGTCAACTCCCTCGGCTACCTGGCCATCTGCCTGATCCTGCAGCTGGGCGGTGCCCTCGTGGTGGCCAGCCTGCTGATCGGGCTGCGCCGCGGGCGTGAGCTGGTCAAGACGCTGTACCTGCTGCCCGCGGTCATCTCCACGGTGGCGATCGCATTCCTGTTCCAGCGGATGTACGCCCTGGAACCAGTGGGTTTGTTCAACCAGGCCCTGGCCGCGATCGGGCTGGACGGGCTGCAACGGGCCTGGCTCTCCGATGTCGGCACCGTCCTGGCGGCGGTCTCCATCCCCGAGGGGTGGCGGTTCACGGGCCTGTACATGCTGATCATCTACGCCGCACTGATCGCCGTACCCGCGGAGCTCGAGGAGGCTGCTCGTCTGGATGGAGCGAGCCGGTGGCAGTTGTTCACCAAGATCCGCTTCCCCTACATCCGCCCGGTGTGGATCACCACCACGATCATGGCCACCACGTATGCGCTGCGCGGCTTCGACATCCCGTACCTGCTCACCAATGGCGGCCCCGGGCAGGCCTCGGAGCTGGTGACCACCTACATGTACAAAACGGCGTTCAGCCACACCGACTACGGGTATGCGAGCACGATCTCGGTGTTCATCGTGATCGAGTGCCTGGTGGCGGTCGGGCTGATCATCATGCTGCTGCGCCGGAGGGCTGACGCATGAGTGCTCGCAGGCAACGACTCGACGTGCATCGCGCACTGAACACTGTGGCGGTCGCGCTCATCGTGATCGTGCAGGTCTACCCGCTGGCGTGGCTGTTCCTCACCGCGCTGCGCACCGAGCAGGACTTCGCCTCCAGCAACCCGTTCTCCCTGCCCGGAGAGGTGACGCTGGACAACTTCGCGCGGGCGTTCGAGACCGGCAACCTCGGGCTGAACATCCTGAACAGCCTCGCGGTGACCATGGGCGCCAACGTGCTGATCGTGCTGCTCGGGATGATGGCGGCCTACGCTCTGGAGGTGCTCGGCTTCCGGCTGCGGGGCGCCGTCCGGGCGATCTTCCTGGTGGGGATCATCGTGCCGGTGCAGATCGCACTGGTGCCGTTGTTCATCGACTACGCCTCGGTGGGGCTGCTGGACACGCACGCCTCGATGATCGTGCCGCTGGCCGGGTTCGCGCTGCCGATGTCGATCTACCTGTTCTCCGCCTTCTACCACTACATCCCCGGCGAGACCTATGAGGCGGCCTCGCTCGACGGTGCCGGTCCGTACCGGATCTTCGGCCAGATCACATTCCCGCTCTCGCTGAACACGATCGTCACGATCGTGCTGGTGAACAGCATCTTCATCTGGAACGACTTCATCTTCGCGAACACGTTCGTGCTCTCCGATGGGCTCAAGACCATTCCCCTGGGCCTGCAGAACTACATTGGTGCGATGGGCAACGTGGACTGGACGGCGACCTTCGCTGCCGTCTGCGTGACGATCACGCCGCTGATGCTGGTGTTCCTGGTGCTGAACAAGGCGATGATCCAGGGTTTGGAGAGCGGGGCGGCGAAGGGATGAGTCCAGTGAACGAGGGCCGACGGCGTCCGGTCACCTTGAAAGAGGTCGCTGCCAAGGCCGGGGTGTCCGTCTCGGCAGTGTCCCTGGTGGCGAACGAGAAGAAGAACGCCCGGATCGGGGAGGCCACCCGGGCGCGGGTACTGCAGGCGATCGAGGATCTCGGATACCGGCCGAACGCGCTGGCCAAGAATCTGGTGCACGGCCAGTCACGCTTCATCGGGCTCGTCGCCGACGCCATCGCCTCCACCCCATTCGCCGGCCAGATCATCCACGGCGCCCAGGTGGAGGCGTGGCGGCGCGGCTACGTGCTGCTCGTGGCCAACAGTGAGGGCAACGCCGAGGCCGAGAACCAGGCGATCTCCATGCTGCTCGAGCACAAGGTGCACGGCATCCTCTACTCCACGTGGTATCACCGGCAGATCGAGCTGCCGGTCGGCCTCAGCGAAGCCGAGACGGTACTCGTGAACTGTTTCGCCGACGACGGGCCGCTGGCGGTGGTCCCTGATGAGTTCGACGGCGGCCGGGCGGCGGCGCAGCTGCTGATCGACGCCGGCCACGAGCGCATCGCGTTCATCAACACTGTGACTCCCTCCCCGGCACGCGAGGGCCGGCTGGCCGGATACCGGGCAGCGCTCGCCGACGCAGGGATCGCGGTAGACCCGGCGCTGGTGCTCGATGCCGACTCCGCCCAGGAAGGCGGGTACGCCAGCGTCGAGGCTGTACTCGCCAGCGGTGCCACGGGCGTCTGCTGTCACAACGACCGGGTAGCGATGGGCCTCTACGACGGCCTACGAGAGCGTGGCCTGCGGATCCCGGCCGACCTCTCCGTCGTCGGGTTCGACAACCAGGAGATCATCGCCGCGCACCTGCGCCCGGGTTTGAGCACGGTGGCCCTGCCGCACTACGAGCTCGGTGTGGCCGGGGTGCGTGCTCTCCTCGACGGCGGACCTGAGGCGTCCGAGCGGCTCACCATCGCGTGCCCACCGGTCGTGCGCGAGTCGGTCCGCTCACTCGCCTGACACCCACCACCCGATCGCACACCCACCACCCAGACCGCCGACCCACGGACCCAACGTCCAGGCAACAACACAGGCTGAACCTTGGGTCCGGTCACGGAAGGTCGGTCGGGGCCGGTGAGAGCGGAGCGCGATGCGTATCCCGGTGGCCGCACGACCGTTAGGCTCGCCCCGAAGAGCCACGTCGCAGGAGGCAGCATGCAGCAAGTCAAGGCAGTGATCGCACGGAGCAAGGCCGCTCCGGTCGAGCTGGTCACCATCAACGTTCCCGATCCCGGCCCGGGTGAAGCCGTGGTCGCGATCAAGGCGTGCGGTGTGTGCCACACGGACCTGCACTACCGCGAGGGCGGGATCAACGACGAGTTCCCGTTCCTGCTCGGGCACGAGGCGGCCGGTGTGGTGGAGGCGGTCGGCGAGGGTGTCACCTCGGTGGCTCCCGGTGACTTCGTGGTGCTGAACTGGCGCGCGGTGTGCGGGCAGTGCCGGGCCTGCAACCGCGGTCAGGCGCAGTACTGCTTCGCCACGCACAACGCCACCCAGAGGATGACCCTCGAGGACGGCACCGAGTTGAGCCCAGCACTGGGTATCGGGGCCTTCGCAGAGAAGACGCTCGTGGCGGCGGGCCAGTGCACGAAGGTCGATCCGTCGGCGCGGCCGGCGGCGGTCGGGCTACTCGGCTGCGGCGTGATGGCCGGGATCGGCGCGGCGATCAACACCGGCGCCGTCACCCGAGGCACGTCGGTCGCCGTGATCGGTTGCGGTGGCGTGGGTGCCGCCGCGATCGCCGGATCCGCGCTCGCCGGCGCCAGCCCGATCATCGCGGTCGACATCGACGACTCCAAGCTCGAGAAGGCGACGTCGCTCGGCGCCACCCACACGGTCAACTCCTCCCAGGAGGACCCGGTGGAGGCCATCAAGCGCATCAGCGCCGCGACCTACCCCGGTGCTGAGGGTGCGGACGTGGTGATCGAGGCGGTCGGGCGCCCGGAGACCTGGAAGCAGGCTTTCTACGCGCGTGATCTGGCCGGCACGGTGGTGTTGGTGGGCGTTCCCACCCCGGACATGCAGGTCCCCGACATCCCGCTTCTTGACGTCTTCGGCCGCGGTGGCGCGCTCAAGTCCAGCTGGTACGGCGACTGCCTGCCGAGCCGCGACTTCCCGATGCTCGTCGACCTCTACCAGCAGGGGCGGCTTGATCTGGACGCCTTCGTCACCGAGGAGATCGGCATCGACGGTGTGGAGGCCGCGTTCGAGAAGATGCACCATGGTGACGTGCTGCGTTCGGTGGTGGTGCTCTGATGGCCGCGCGCGTGGACCACGCCGTCACGAGCGGCACGTTCAGCCTCGATGGTGGCACGTTCGAGGTCGACAACAACGTCTGGGTGGTCGGGGACGACACCGAGTGCGTGGTGATCGACGCCCCGCACTCGGTCGAGGACATCCTGGCCGTGGTGGGTGAGCGGACGGTCACGGCGATCGTGTGCACCCACGCCCACGACGATCACGTGCGCGTGGCACCTGACCTGGCCGAACGGACCGGAGCGCCGATCTGGCTGCACCCGGACGACGAGCCGCTGTGGGAACTCACCCAGGCCTCCCACCGGTGGGACGACAACCTGGCCGACGGTCAGGAGATCACGGTCGCGGGCACCACATTGCAGGTGCTGCACACCCCGGGTCACGCACCCGGGGGTGTGTGCCTGTACGCGCCGGAGCTCGGCTGTGTCTTCACCGGCGACACGCTCTTCAACGGTGGGCCGGGCGCCACGGGCCGGTCCTTCTCGGACCTGCCCACGCTCGAGGCCTCGATCCGGGCGAAGCTGTTCGCCCTGCCGGAGGAGACGGTGGTGCACACCGGTCACGGGGAGGACACGACCATCGGCGCGGAGGCGGAGAACCTGGGCCGGTGAGGCCGCCGTCCCGGAAGGCAGTCCCGTTCCCCGTACCGGCCCACACACGACGGCGTCCCTCACCCTGCGCCGAGACGTCACCGTGAGTGGCGGCTCACCTGAGCCGCCCCCTGGACGCCGGTGGCGCACCCTCGGCGCCTGGGTGCTGGGACTGGTGGTGCTCGCCACCTGCCTGCTGGTGGGAGAGGTGCTGGTCGCCGTCAGTGGGCTACGCCTTCCGGGCACGGTGGTGGGCCTGATCCTGGCGGTGGGGGCGCTCGCGCTGGTGCACCGCGGCACACAGACCGCGGCCCGGGTGGTGCGGGAGTCGACCCTCACAGTTGCGCGGCCGGCGAACCGGCACCTGCAGCTGTTCTTCCTGCCTGCGGCGGTCGGGATCACCAGCAGTGTCGCGCGGGTGGCTGAGCATCTGCTGCCGATCGGACTCGCGCTGGTGTCGACCTTCCTCGTCCTGCTGATCGGGATCGGCCTGCTCGCCCAGCGGCTGCTGCGGGGACCGGACGGCACGCGGGGGGCGGGCCAGTGACGGTAGCGGTGGAGATGGTCGTGTGGACCGGAGGCACGGTGCTTGCCTACCTGGCCGCACTGTGGCTGTATCGCCGCTGCGGTCGCCAACCGCTCCTCTCCCCCGTGGTGACCGCCACGCTGGTGCTGACCCTGATCCTGGAACTGACCGGCACGGCGTACCCGGACTATCTCGCCGCCGTGCTGCCGCTGACGATCGGCCTGGCGCTGGCAACGGTTGCGCTGGCGGTGCCGCTACACACGGCGAGTAGCGCGCTGCTGCCGTTGTGGCGGCGGCTGCTGGTGTTGTTCGGGTGCGCTGCAGCGCTGGCGATCACGCTCGCTACCGTGCCCCTCACTGTCGCCGGAACCCCGGACGCTGTCTGGGCCTCAGCCCTCCCGCTGTCGGTGACCACCCCGGTCACGGTGGAGATCTCGGCTCTCATCGGTGGCGACCCCTCGCTCTCGGCCGGGTTGGCGATCTGCTCCGGAATCCTCGGCGCGGTGTTGGCTCCGCGGCTGCTGACCCTCGTCGGTGTGCACGACCTGCGTGCCCGGGGAATCGCCATCGGCGTCACCTCCCACGGGATCGGCACCTCGCGGGTGTTGCTGGACGAGCCGGAGACGGGGGCGTGGTCGAGCGCCGCGATGGTGGTGCACGCCTTGGTGATGACGGCCGCGGCGCCCTTGGTGGCACGCCTGCTGTAAGTAGCCCGAGACTGCCTCACACCTGCCCGGCTTCATGAAGCCGCCATCCCTGCGCAGTCCACTCCAGCGCGAGCCCGAAACCCATGGCGTACTCCGGATCGGTTCGCACCGGGCCGGTAACGTCGAAGACCGTGCTAGGCCCCACGAGGACGTCGAGAATGACGATGTAGCGGACCTCGCCGGTTGACGGATCGTACTCCACGCTGCCGCTGCGCGCCGTCGTCTCGAACCAATCGCTGACCACCATCGAGCCGTCGGCCTCCAAACTTGCGACCGTTTCACGGAGGGTGTCGCAGAACTCGCAGGTGGGCGTGCACCACCGGTCGAGCTCAGCCATCCCCCCACCGGCCCAGGCGTACAGCATCAAGCCCGCCACATAATGGGCGGCGGCTTCGGCCCCGTCGAGGGACTCCTGCGACATCGCCTCCGGTGGCTGCGGTTCCTCAATGATCGGAATCTCCGCGTCCGGCGCGTTCGCCGATTGGCTCCCCTCGTCGGCAGCATGATCGATGGCACCGGCGTCTGCTCCACGAGTAGTAGGCGCGACATCCGGTTCGTTCGAGCACGCGGTCAGCGTCAGTAGCGCGACGATCAGGACTCCCAGGGCCCGGCACCGGGCGGCGTCGATTGGCATGCTCCCAGCGTGGCAAGCAACGTTCGTCTCTGCAGAGGGCCTGTGGACAACCGTCGCCGCACCGTCGCCAGACAGCGCCACACTTGCCGGCCACGGATCGAAATCGATTGCAGTCGAGATGGCGCCAGACTGCTGAATCGCATATCGTACGACGGTGGTGACCATCTACGACGTCGCAGAACGGGCCGCGGTGTCGCCGGCCACTGTCTCCCGGGTTCTGAACGGAAAATCTGTCAAGGCCGAGCTCGCGGCACGTGTGCTGGAGGCTGCCGATACGCTGGCCTACGTACCGAACCGGACCGCTCGGACGCTACGTCGCCGCCACTCCGAAGTGATCGCCCTGATCATTCCCGACGTCGAAAACCCTCTATTCACAGCACTGGCTCGCGGCGTCGAAGACGTCGCCCGCGAAGCGGGCTACTCCCTCGTTCTGTGCAATAGCGACGATGACCTCGCGAAAGAACGTGAATACCTCGACATTGCGATCTCTGGGGACATGGCAGGGGTCATCATCGTCCCCGCGGCTGGCGAGAGTAACGTGGATCTTCTGCTCGCCAAGGGCCGCGCTGTGGTTGCGGTCGACCGACCCGTCGCCCACGGCAACGTGGACACCGTCGTCTTCGACAACGCTCGTGCCGGCCACGATGCAACGACGGTGCTGTGGGAGGCCGGATATCGCAGAATCGCGTGCATCACAGGGCCAAACGACGTGCGCCCAGCGGTCGATCGCGCCATGGGATGGCAGGCGGCGATGCTGGGGTTCGACTCGACCTTCCCCGCGGTCACGTATCTCCGGCACGGAGATTTCCGAACTCGCGGCGGACAGGAGATGATGCTCGATCTGTTGCAGATGGACGAACCACCAGACGCCGTTGTTGCCGCGAACAACCTCATCGGCGTCGGCGCGATCAACGCCATGGCGCAAGCGGGCACTCTGCCGCCAACAACAGGTATTGCCGTCGTCGGAGGCTTACCTTATGCACTTCCTTTCGGTCACCCAATACCGGTCGTACATCTGCCCACGCGTCATATCGGCATGAGCGCTGCGCGCATCCTCCTCGACCGCCTGAGCGGTTCCCAGTCTCCCGTCAGCACGGTCGTGCTACGTGGCGAGCTCACACCCCCCACTCCGGCGTAGCAGCGACACCACGCCGGCGAACGAACCCGCCAGCGACCCTCCCAACCGCGCTCCGATCGGACGGGCAAACCCTCGCGCCTTGTGTCAGCAATCGATTTCTGTATACTCGTGCCGACGGACACGTTCCATGGAGACGAGGCCAGTCCGGACGGGTACGACAGCCGCCGTCACCCCTACCCACGGCGGCTGGGTTCGACATCCGGCCGAGTCCCACGACGAACCGACCGCACGAGTTGGCTCTCCCGCCAACGAAGCACCACAGACCACTCATCAAGGGCGCGTCGCAGCGTCCGTGGGGGTGGTCACCGTCACCTGCACGAACCGATTTCGCGAAGGAGCGAGCGATGCATACGACACGAAGGACCTGGATCACGGCCCTGGCAGCAGCGGTCACCGGAGGATTGGTGCTCTCGGCCTGCTCCGGGGGCGATGCGGACGCCGAAGGCGGCGACTCCTCCGGACCGACCACGCTCACAATCGCCAACTGGCAGTTCAATGACACGGAGAAGGGCCGCACCCTCTGGGCCGCGATCGAGGACTACTCCGGCCCGGACGAGAACATCACGCTGGAGAACGTCGGCTCGGCGTTCGGCAACTATGCCGACCGTCTCAACACGATGCTCGGTGCCGGTGAAGGACCCGACGTGATGATCATGCTCGAGGCCCAGGCCCACGAGCTGGCAGATGCCGGACTGCTCGAGCCCCTCGATGACATCGCCGAGGAGATGGGCGATTCCCTCAACGGCACCAACGAGTCGGGCGTCATCCTGGATCAGCAGTACGGCTTCAACTGGGAACGCCCGACGTACAACACGATGATCTACAACCAGGACGTGCTGGACGCGGTCGGGGCAGAGGTACCGACGACCTATGACGAGTTCATCGACGTCTCTGAGACGATCCGCGACTCCCAGGACGCCTTCGACCTTCCCCAGGAGGTCTTCGGCTTCGCGGGCCGCCACCAGACCAACGAGCTCAACGGCTGGATTCTGGAGATGGCCAACTGGATCTACGGGCACGGCGGCGAGCTGAGTGACGGCTCCGAGCTCACGATCGCCAGTGACGCCAACGTCGCGGCGGTTCAGGCACATCTCGATCTGTTCGCATCCGGAGTTCCCCCGCTCGGTGACGACGCCTCCACCTTCCGCGCGAAGTTCGGTCAGGGCCAGATCGGGATGTCCTTCGAGAACTCCGGTGTCGCCACCACGATGGCGACCGACCCGGACAACGTGATCGACGGCACCAACCTCGGCGCCGCGCCGCTGCCGCTGCCGAACCCGGGTGGTCACTCGCAGCTCCTGATCACTGTGAACGCTGACAGTGAGAACGTCGAGGCCGCGAAGGACTTCATCCGCTGGTTCCTCACCGATGAGGCTCAGGAGGCCATCCGACTCGGACACGGTGCCAGCGCGCTGGCCACTGACGTCCCGCTCGACCCGGAGTTCGCCGAGGCCAACCCCTGGGCCGAGCAGTTCATCGAGAGCGCGTCGGACTCGCGGTCCACACTCGTGGCCGGCTTCGAGCTGGACAGCGTGATGATCTGGCGTGAGTTCCTCACTGCGGTCGAGGAACTGCGCATCAACGGCGGCGACATCCGCGAGTCGCTCGAGCAGGTGCAGGAAACAGTCGAGGCCGAGCTCGGCCGCTGAGGCTCACGCTCGGCATCCAGCCACCAACAGGAAGGCACCCCATGACAGCGGAACCCGCGAGCAGGACGACGTCGCGGTTTCGGCCCACAGGGTCCACCGGCGCCCCCCACTCCGGGGGGCGCCGGCCCCCAGGGGCTTCACCTCGCCCTCGATCGTTCCTTCGCCGCCTGCGTGACCAGTTCGGCATCTACCTCTTCCTGCTGCCGGCTGTCGCCTATCTGTGCGTCTTCACTGTCTATGCACTGATTCGCGGAGTCATGCTGAGTGTGACCGCCACCCGCCTGGTCAATCCGGACGGTGGCCGTTACGTCGGCGCTGAGAACTTCCAGTACCTGATCGCCAGTGACCCGTTCTGGCATTCGGTCGTGACGACGCTTCTCTACACGGGGTTCACCGTCATCGCCGTCGTGCTCCTGGGCACCGCAGCCGCGGTTGCGCTCGACGCCCGATTCTTCGGACGGTCCGTCGTCCGGGCCATCGCCACCATCCCGTGGGCGATTCCGACAATCGCCGCCTCGCTGATCTTCGCCTGGATCTACAACGACCAGCAGGGCATTCTCGGCCAGGGAACCCGTGCCCTCGGGCTGGGACAGCCCGGATGGCTCACCGATCCGGACTGGGGCCTGTTCTCGGTCACGGTGGCAACGGTGTGGAAGGCGTTCCCGCTGGCCATGCTGGTGATGCTGGCGGCGCTGCAGAGCGTCCCCCACGAGCTCAAGGAGGCCGCCTGGATCGACGGTGCCACCCGCTGGCAGACGTTCCGGGCAGTCACACTGCCTCACCTCGCTCCCACGATCCGGGTCCTCACACTGCTGATGACCATCTGGTCGATCCGCCGCTTCGAGATCATCTACGTGATGACCGGGGGCGGTCCGATCGACGCCACCAACACACTCGTCGTCAGCATCTACAACACCGCCTTCGCTGACCAGCACCTGGGCCGGGCTGCCGCGATCGGAGTACTCGCCCTCGGACTGTCCCTGACCGTGACGATGATCTACTTCGTCGTCGAACGGCGTCGTGAAAGGAAGGGCGAGAGCTGATGACCGCCACCACGCCCACCCGTATGCGCCCCACCGGTGCACACGCCATCTCTGCCGGACGCACGCTCGGCCGCATCCTGGCGATCGGCCTGCTCGTGGTCTTCGCCGGTTTCCCCGTCTACTGGATGATCAACACCTCGCTCAGCACCAATGCAGACCTCTACGGGACCGGCCAGACATTCTTGCTCGATCTGACCAACGTGACCGGCTGGTGGCCGATGATCGAAGGGGTGCCGCTATTGCTTTGGCTGCGCAACTCCGCCGTGATCGCCAGCGGGACGGCACTGCTGAGCCTGTTCCTCGCGCTGTCAGCCGCCTACGCTCTCAGCCGGTTCCGGTTCTACGGCCGCGGCATCGTGGGCTTCCTCTTCTTCTCCACCCAGATGCTCCCGGAAGCCCTCATCATCGTGCCCCTGTACGCACTGTTCGCCGGCTACGGGCTCTTGAACAACCACGGCGGCCTCATCCTGGCCAATGTCGCGTTCGTCATGCCGGTCGCCGTGTTCATCCTCAAAGGCGCGATCGACAAGGTGCCGCACGAGATCGAGGAGGCCGCGCGAATCGACGGCTGCTCCCGCGGGCGCATCCTCCTGAGCATCGTTCTCCCGCTGGTCCTTCCGAGCATTGCCGCGGCAGCGATCATCGTGTTCTTCGACGGTTGGAACGAGTTCCTGTTCGCGAACACGTTCATCTCGAACGCCGACCTGTGGCCGGCAACGGTCGGCCTGTCCTCCTTCCTCGGCGAGTTCTTCACCCCGATGAATCAGGTCATGCTCTGCGCGATGCTGTTCGCTCTTCCCGCGATCGCCTTCTTCCTGTGGGCCCAGCGAGGAATCGTGGCCGGGCTCACCTCTGGATCGGTGAAGGGCTGACGCCAGCCTCCGGCAACCGAAGAATCACCTCGACCCGAAAGGACATCATGGAAGACCTCTTTTCCGTCAAGGACCGCGTGGTGCTCGTCACTGGCGGTATGGGACAAATCGGCGCGGAGTTCGTCAAGGAGTTTCACCGCCGCGGAGCCCGCGTCGCAGTTGCCTCCCGCACCACCTCGCAGGAACGTCTGGAGTCGGCTTTCCCCGAAGAGCATGCTTCCGGCCGTCTCCTGGGCGTCGCGATGGATATCACCTCCAAGGAGAGTGTGAATCTGGCGCTCGACGAGATCGAGGGTGAGTGGGATGTGCCAGACGTCGTGATCAACAACGCCGGTCTCGACACCCAGCCCAGCGCACCGCCAGAGGTCTCCGGACCGTTCGAGGACTTCCCTGTCGAAGTCTTCCGCGAGGTGGTCGACACGAACCTCGTCGGCACGTTCCTCGTGATGCAAGCGGCAGGCGCCCGGATGCGCAAGGCGGACAAGGGCGGCTCGATCATCAACGTGGGTTCGATCTACGGCATGCTCTCCCCCGTTCAGGACATCTATGCCTACAAGGAGGAACTCACCGGTGTGCCGTTCATCAAGCCTGTGGCCTACTCGGCCGCGAAGTCGGGTCTGTACAACCTGACCCGCTACGCAGCCACCTACTGGGGGCGCCACGGTATCCGGGTCAACACGCTCACCCCCTCGGGAGTGCGTCGCGACACGCAGGACGCGCAGTTCCAGGCCAACTACACCGCGCGCATGCCGCTCGGGCGGATGGCGGAGGCGAACGAGTTCAACGGTGCCGTCGTGTTCATGGCTTCTGACGCGTCGCAATACATGACCGGCGCCAACCTCATCGTCGACGGCGGATGGACCGCATGGTGACCCGACCCGATCTCGGTGTGGTGATGGCCGCCATCGTCACGCCGATGGGTCCGGACGAATCGGTCAACACCGACGCCCTGGCACATCTCGTCGACCACTATGTGGATCGGGGTGTCGAGGGAATCTACTGCAACGGCTCCTCCGGCGAGGGGCTCCTGCTCTCTCCCGAGGAACGCGCTGAGGTCACCCGCACTGCCGTCGCTGCCGCGGCCGGACGGGTACCGGTCATCGCGCACATCGGCACCCTCCGGACGCAGGAGGCGGTCGAGCTGGGCCGGGCCGCACTGGGTGACGGTGCCACGGCGGTCTCGATGATCCCGCCCATTTACTATCCCTATCCGGCGCAGGCGATCATCGATCACTACCGGGCGGTCATGGACGCCGTCGATCTGCCGATGATCCTCTACAACGTCCCAGCGCTCACCGGGCACGAGTTCACCGAGCACTCTGCCGGTGCCCTGCTGAGCGACCCTCGTGTCGCAGGGGTGAAGCAGACAGCGCACAACATGTACACGCTCGAGCAGATGCGTGCCACCTATCCCGACAAGATCTACTTCAACGGGTTCGACGAGGTGTTCCTCTCGGCCTTGGCGGCCGGGGCGCGGGGCACCATCGGGACAACGGTCGGCCTTCAGCCTCGCCAGTTCCTCACTCTTCGTGACAAGTTCAACGCAGGCGATCTGGACGGCGCACGGACGATCCAGTCGCGCATCAACGCCGTGGTACGTGAGATCGTCGACGTTGGCGTCTTCCCGGCTGCGAAGTACCTCGCGGGACGCGGGATCGGGGATATGGGCCCGTGCCGCCGCCCGCTTCCCCGGCTTTCAAGCGATGACCTGGCCCGGCTCGACGCGCTCGCTGAGCTGATCGACCACCAGGACGAATTGACCCGCCAGGAAGCCTGACGGTGGGCGGGGACACACCACCCGCCCACCGCAAGTATTCGTCAGCTCACGGTGCCGGTGGCCGGCAGATCAGCACCTCGCCGTCCCCAGTCAACGTCAGTTCCCCCGCGGCGTGCGGCGCCACCGCGGTGGCGCCCTGACGAAGCGCGGTCGTCCCAGAGGCATCCGTCACCTCGATCTGCCCGTCCAGCACGATCACGACGGCGAAGCCCGCCTCCACCTGCACCTCACTCTGGACGCGTTCGCGCCCCAGGCGAAAGTACGGGTCGGCCGCGGCCGGGAACACCGACGGCCCGTAGCCGGCCGGGCGCACGAGCTCAGCCATCTCCTGCGGTGTGCGGGCACGACGTTCCATCGCCTGCAGTGCCAGGTCGTACCCGATCCCGAGATGACCGTCCTTCGGCCCGTCGATCGGGTAGCCCTTCCATTCGAGCATCAGCGAGAAGTCCTCCGGCTCCTGCAGCTCCACCAGGAACAATCCGCCCCCGATGGCGTGCAGCACCCCGGCGGGGACCAGCACGACATCGCCGGGATTCACCTGCACCTCGTGCATGAGTCCCAGGATCTCCTCGGCATCCTGGCGCTCCAGGACGCCGGCGAGCTCGTCGGCGGTGAGGTCCTGCTTCAGGCCCAGGTGCAGGCTGCCGCCCGTGAGTAGGAACCACGCCTCGGTCTTCCCGTGTGGTGCGGCGAAGTGCGCCTTGGCGAACGCCCGGTCGGGGTGGGCGTGCACCGGCAGCCGCTCCCCCGCATCCAGCAGCTTGACCAGCACCATCGCGTCCGCTCCGTAGGCGGCCACGTGGTCCGGACCGAGCCACCACTCGGGCTCGGACTCGATGGCGTCCTTCAGCAGCCGCCCGTCGGGTAGTCGCGTCAGTCCCACCGGCGCCTCGCCGTAGACGCAGGTCATCGAGCCGACCCAGTCCTCGGGTTCGTACTCGCCGACCCCGGCCTCGCCGCGCAGGTCCGCGAGGCTGCGTCCGCCTCGGTAGAAGCGCTCGGGTGGGCGGTTGGCAGCAACCTCGACGATCACGCGTTCACTCCTTCGCTGTGTCGCTCGCCTGCGTACGCCGCGAGCAGGCCGCCGACGAAGGTGTCGCCGAGGCCGATGGTGGTGGGGGTGTCGGTGCGCAGCTCGAGCGCGGGCACGCACGTGACGTCGTCGGCCTGCTCCAGCTGATGGGCTACGACGGCGGAGCCTGCCTGCACGGGAAGGGTCGCCGTCCGTTCGTGGTCGGCTCGGGTGGCGCCGTCGCCGACAAGGTAGCGCGTCCCCGCGGCCACGACACCCGCCTGCAAGGCTGGGCGCAGCTGCTGTGCCCGCGGCCCGAGGGCGGCGGCCCAGTGCTGGGTGTGCACCACGAGGGTGCGTGCGCCGATCTGTGTCTGCGCCTCCCGCAGGGCTCCCTCGACGGCAGCCGCGTCGTGCAGATCAACGGTCCGGCCTAGGTGGCCGAACAGCTCATCCTCGTTCATGCTGATGACGTCAGCGAGCTCGGCCATGGCGGCGAGCACCTGCTGGCCCAGGGCGGGCACGTGCTGGCCGGCATCCTCGAAGAAGACGAGTCCGCCGTCGGGCATCTGATCGATGACGCGGGCGATGCGCCGCAGGCGGTCTGCTACCAGGCCGGCATCCTGCATGCTGTTCAGGCCGGTCACCAGCAGCACGTTCAACGAGGGCGCGACCTGCTCGATCTCGTCGCTGAGCACCAGATCCCGGTTAGGCGGGTCGTTGACGTAGATGAGGCGGTTCGCCTTCGGTGCCGTCACGTCCAGCCGGTCGGTGCGCACCCGCGCCCCCTGGCGGAACTGCACGATCACATGCGGGTCGAGGGAGTCCTCACTCGCACTGCTCAGGCAGTGCACGCCAGCGGGGAGCAGGTCGCGCATGATGTCGTTGGTGCTGACAAGGTGCACCATGCTGGGGATCCCGAGGGTCTGCATGACCAGTGCGGCGCGGATACCGGTACCGCCGAGGGTCCAGCGGTGGTCGAATCTGGCCGGGAACGTCTCCAGCACGGAGGCGGAGGCCACGAATCGCTCCCCGCCGTGCCCGGCGCGAGCGAAGGCGAGGATGGAGATCACCAGACTGCGTTCGTCGGTGATCTCGATGGCGGTGTCGAGTTCGTCGTCGGTGATGCCGTGCTCAACCGCGAGGCGGGTGAGCACGGCATCGTCCCAGGTGATCTCGACGTCGACGTTGCCGCCGAATCCGAGAAGAACCTCCGGCGTCATGTCTCAGACCCGCGCCTGCACGCCGCTGATTCCCGGCACGCTGGAGGCCTGGCCATCGGCGCCGAAGAGCCGGATCTTGTGGGCGGCGACCTCCTTCATCGCCTCGATGCAGCGGGGCTGGATGGCGTTGGGTTCGCGCACCTTCGGATCCGCCAGCACGGCGCGCATCTCGTTGTGGTAGGCGACCTTGATGTCACTGGAGATGTTGATCTTGTTGATGCCGAGCTTGGCGGCCTGGCCGATCTCGGCGTCCGGGTTGCCCGAGCCACCGTGCAGGACGAGCGGGATCTGCACAGCCGCCTTGATCTCGCGCAGCAGGTCGATCTTGATCTCCGGGGTGACCTCGGGCGGGAACAGCCCGTGGGAGGTGCCGATGGCCACGGCGAGGCTGTCCACACCGGTCTGGCGGATGAACTCCACCGCTTCCTCCGGGGTGGTGTAGATGATTTCCTTGGCGCCTGCCTCGCCGTAGCTGTCGGCGGCGCCGATCGTGCCGAGCTCGGCCTCCACACTCACACCGACAGCGTGCGCGGTCTCGACGACCTTCTTGGTGATCCGAACGTTCTCCTCGAAGGAGTCCATCGACCGGTCGATCATGACCGAGGTGAATCCGACCTGGATGGCGGTGAGCATCTGCTCGTAGCTGGCGCCGTGGTCCCAGTGGATGGCGACCGGGATACTCGAGCGGTGCGCCCGCTCCCGGATGGCTGCCACGGCGTCGCGGCCGAAGTGGGCGAGCTCGTCGGGGTGGATCGCTGCGATCAAGGGGGCCTGCTCGGCCTCACTGATCTCCATGACCCCGTTGAACATGGCGTAGTCGCTGACGTTGAACGCCGGAACGGCGTAGTTCCCCTCGTGGGCTGCGGTCAGCAGAACGTTTCCGGTGGTGAGCACACTTTCTCCTTGTGGTGGTGGTGAATTCGATCGGTCAGTTCTTGACCGCGCCCGAGGTCAGGCCGCTCATGAAGAAGCGCTGGAAGAACAGGAACAGGGCGAGAACGGGAATGGAGCCGAGAATGCTCATCGCCATGATCTCGTTCCACTGGAACGAGTGCTGGCCCATGAGCAACTGCAGTCCGATCGGCACGGTCCGCATGGATTCGCTGCTGGTCAGGGTGAGAGCGAACAGGTACTCGTTCCAGGCGATCATGAACGTGTACACGCCCACGGAGACGATCCCGGGCACCGAGACCGGTACCAGCACTCGCCAGAGTGCGGTCATCGAGCTGCCGCCGTCCACGCGGACCGCTTCGTCCAACTCCCGTGGGAGGGAATTCATGTAGCTGGTCATCATGATGATCGCGTACGGCAGGGTGAACAGCATGTACGTGAAGATCAGACCGGGATAGGTGTCGTACATCTTCAGGGCGACGATGATCCCGAAGTAGGGAATCAGCACGGTGATCGGCGGCACGGCCTGCACGCTGATGATGAGGAGCTTCAGCGGGTGCTTCATCCGGAACGTGAACCGGCTGAACGCATAGGCCGCATGGATCGCCACCACGAGTGTGAGGATCGTGACGCAGATCGCCACCACATAGCTGTTGATGAAGAACCGCAGCCGGCTCGGGTCGCTCAGGATCGCCAGGTAGGCGTCGAAGCTGAAGGACTCCGTGAGCAACCTGGGTGGGAACTCGAAGATCTCGCGGTTGGACTTGAACGAGCTGGAGAGCATCCACAGCACCGGCAGGCCGGCGAACCCTGCTCCGGCGAGCAGACCGATCCAGATGAAGATGCGTGCCGGGATGTCGCGAGCCGAATTCTTCGGGTTCTGCTGGTACTTCGGGTTCTTGGGCGTCGGTGCCTTGGTGGCGACAGCGGTCATGACTCCCTCGCCTTCTCGTGCCGCACGTAGAAGAACGCGAGCACCATCGAGACGAGCAGAACAAGGACGGCGCTGGCGGAGGCGAGGCCGAACTCGTAGTCGTCGAAGGCCAGTTTGTAGGTGTAGGTGGAGAGCATCTCGGTGGAGCTGAGCGGTCCGCCCCCGGTGGTCATCCAGATGAGCGCGAATTGCTGCGCGGAGGTCCAGATCATGTCGAGCAGCAGCAGGCTGACGATGATCTGCCGCAGCTGCGGCAGGGTCACGTGGAAGAACTGCTGCACCGGGGAGGCGCCGTCCACACGGGCGGCTTCGTACAGATCACCGGGAATGCCCTGCAGCCCCGCGAGCAGGCTGACCATGAAGAACGGGTAGCCGGCCCAGATGTTGATGACTGTGACGGTGCCGAGCGCGAGCCGCGGGTCGGCGAGCCATTCCACATCGGTCGAGAGCAGGTAGTTGATCACACCGCTGGGTGCGAGCAGCATCCGCCACAGCACGGCGATCACGGCCACGGTGAACAGCCATGGCATCACGTAGATCGCGCGGAGCACGGCCCGGCTGGTGACCGAGACGCGCTTGCTGTTGAGCAGCATCGCGAAGGTGAGCCCGAGGATCATGTGCGCCACCACGCTCACCACGGTGAACACCACGGTGTTGCGCAGCGCGATGTGGAAGGTCGGGTCGGTGGCAATCTCGATGAGGTTCGCCGGCCCCACGAACTCGGGGTCGGGGTTGGTCACCACGTTGTCCATGAAGGCGTAACCGATCACCAGCACGATCGGCAGCACCATCAGGACGGCGAGCAGGATCAGTGTGGGTGAGAGGAACGCCAGGGGTTCGAGGGCGCGGCCGAGGTGCGAACGCCGCCGAGGCGCCGATGCTGCAGAGGTTCCCGACGGCGGAGGGTCGCCCGGGCCTTCCGGCCTCGCTGTCGAGGCGGGTTCTGATGCGAGGGGTGTGATCATGGTGGTCCCCGTCCCCCGCCCGCCACGTGTGCGTGGCGGGCGGAGTCTGGGTTGCCTCCTAGAACTCGTCGGACCAGGCGGCCTGGGTCTGGTCGAGCATCTGGGTCACGTCCTGGTCACCGTTGAGGGTGGCCTGGAGCTGCTCGGCGAACGAGCGCATCAGCTGTTCCGCTGCGGGGAGCCCGGAGAACTCGTTGACCGGTGTGGTGTTCTGGTAGATCTCGAAGGCGTCGGCCATCAGCGGGTCGTCCTCGACGAAGTCCGGTACGGCTTCGGTGTTGCCGGGGAATCCGTTGGCGATGGTGGACAGGTCCCCGTTCGTCTCGGTCTCCATCAGGTACTCGATCAGCGCGAATGCCTCTTCGGGGTGCTCGCTGCTCTCCGAGACGCCGATGCCCCACGAGGCGTAGGTCAGACCGGAGTCACCGCTGAATCCCTCCTCGGTGGGGATGGCCGAGACGCTGAAGCTGAGGTCGGGGTTGGTCTCCTGCAGGAGGTTGATGTGCGCGAGCGAGGAGATCATCATCCCGACGCGGCCGTTGGTGAACTCCTCGACCTTGTCCTGCTCCTTCATGGTGAATGAGCCCGGTGCCACGGCGCCGGCGTCCCACAGCTGCTGGACGTACTCGATCGCTGCGGTCATCTCCGGGTTGGTCAGGTCGGGCTGACCGTCAGAGAGCATCGATCCGCCGGAGGACCACACCCAGGGCATCACGTCGTTGAGCACGCCGTTGGGCTGCTCGAGGGAGAGGGGCAGTGCCCAGCCGGTGGTGTCGCCACCGAGCTCGGAGATCGCGACGGCGGCGTCGAGGAACTCCTGACGCGTGGTCGGCGGGGCGTCCACACCGGCCTCGGCGAGCAGGTCGTCGTTGGTGAACAGCGGGTAGATGAAGTTGACCACCGGGATCATGTAGGTGGAGCCATCCACCTGGACCTGGCTGGCGAGCTGGCTGTCGTCGTAGCCGTACTCGCTCATCAGGGCGCTGAGGTCGGCGATCGCACCCTGGTTGGCGAAGTCGTTCACCCAGACCGCGTCCAGGCCCATCACGTCGGGCATCGTTCCGGATGCGGAGCCGGCGAACAGCTGCTCCTGGGTGGAGGCGTAGGGCGCCGAGACGAGATCGACGTTCACGCCGGGGTTCTCCTCCTCGAATCCGGCGATGATCTCGGCGAATGCGCCATCGGGGAGCTCAGGCTCCCACCATTGGGCGAACTCGATGGTGACGTCGCCGTCGGCGCCGCCGCCGCCATCGCTACTGCAGCCTGCGGCCGCGACAAGACTCAGTGCGGCGATGCCGGCCATACCGGCAACCCGCGTGCGTCGAGCACCAGTGCTCATGTCGTACTCCTGTCGTCTTCGTCAGTGCACTTCGCATGGCTTCTGCACCCTTGTGCCGCTCCATGCTGTTTTGTGCTGTGTTCTGCGACCTTAACGCCGGATGAACAGATGCGTCAAGCAGTGGGGCGAATGGCGTCGTCACGAAGCACGTGCGGCACCGGCGACGGTCCGGATCCTGCCGTGAGAGTGCGACTTCATGGCAGCGCCCGCGCGCCGGATGCGAACCGTGACCTCTGGGAGACTGCTCACCTCTGCCGGGCTCCACCGGGCCGAGTGCACCGCAAGACCGGGCACAGATCTGGATCTGATGCGCCGTTTCATGCCGCTTTCTGCGGCGAAGTGACAAGCGTTGTGCTACCAATGGGTGCATGTCATCTGCAGATGTGGACACTCAGGACCGTTCCCGCCACCTGCCGGCCCACCGGCGCGGGGCGTTGACGGATTTCGTGGCCGAGCGTGGTCAGGTGGCCGTCGGGGAGCTCGCCGAGCGGTTCGGTGTGTCGATCGACACCATCCGCCGGGATCTGGATCAGTTGGATGCGGACGGACTGCTGATCCGCACGCATGGGGGTGCGGTGAGCAAGTCGGCGGCGCCGGTGGGCGATCGCAAACTGGATCTTCGGCTGCGGATGCACACCGAGCAGAAGGAGGCGATCGCCGCGATGGCGGCGCGGCTGGTCCAGGACGATTCGGTGATCATGCTCAACGGCGGCACGACGACGCTGGCGGTGATGCGGCATCTGCGCGACAAGCGGGGACTGACGATCGCGACGAACAACCTGCGCATCCCGGCGGAGCTACCGACGGGCATGGAGTGCGAGCTGTACGTCTTCGGCGGGCATGTGCGCACGGTCGCCCAGACGACCACAGGTGCTGTGTCGTTCGCCGTGACGAACCGGCCGGACGAGATCACGGTCCGGGCGGACATCGCGATCATCGGTGTCGGTGCGGTCGCGACGAGTGGGTTCTCGACCAGCAACGTCGGCGACGCGGCGATGATGGCCGAGATGATGGATCACGCCGAGCAGGTGGCGGTGGTGGCGGACTCGTCCAAGTTCTCCAGGCACCTCTTCGCGCAGATCGCCTCCCTGGATCGGGCGACCTACCTGGTGACCGACATCGCTCCCCCGCCACCCATCGCCGCAAGCCTCGAGGAGGCCGGGGTCTCGGTGATCACACCCTGAGCTCGTACACGGGTGCCCGGCGTGGCGTGGTGCGGTCAGAAGATGACGGGAATACTGCCAACGCTTGCGTATTTGGGCCTGCTTGGCAGTATGACCGTCGATTTCATCCCAGCCGGGCCAGGTGAGGTCAGTTCCGATCGGCCTGCGGACCCGGCACCAACCGGGTCCTGACTTCCAGCACCTCGAACGGATCAGACACGCTCGTGGTCTGCGCCGTCCCCGCAATCGGGATCCACGGACCCTGACCAGCGACCTGGAACTCCCCCACCCATGTCGTCGTCAATGACACCCGACGCTCCTCGGCCACCGCACTGTAGGCATGAGCGACCGTGTGATCAGGGAACGGCAACCCCGGATCAGACGTCACCACCGGATCCGACCCATCCCCGAAATCCCAGGCAAACTCCACCGGAGTCGCCCGGACCGCCACGTCAAACCCCAACACCTGCGTCGAGAGCACCTGCGCCTCACCCGAGGTGTACGCAATCGTGTCCAGATTCACCACCGTCCACGACTGCCCCTCCGGCTGCACCCGCACCTGCGCAGGCACCAACGGCAACTCAACAAAATCAGATGCCGACACCGAGATGATCACCGGCTCAGGCGCATCCGGCTGCTCCTCATCCGCATCGACCGGCTCCTCATCAGTCGGCCGATCATCACACGGCACCAAGCCCGCTACCGGCGCCGCATCATCAGTGACCACACACATCCCATCCGGACCATCAATGGACACCGGGACACCGATCTCTACTGCTGGCACAGCCGCGGCACCGTCCAGTTCCGGGATGACCTCCCGAATGTGGCTCTCCTGTTCGCGAGAAGTCCGCGCCCCGACGTCGTAGCCAGACGCTTCCGCATCAACATCAATCAGCGGTGGAGGCGCCTCACCTTCGCTCCCTGGCGAAGTAGTAGCCGAAAGACTGATCGGAAGCGCAAGGGTGAGAGCGAGAGCCGACGCGATCACTCCCCATCACCATCCACCAGGACTCCCAGCACCGACCATTCGCCATCGCGCCACACCATCGAAAGGCTGAAAGCTGGCTTGTCTGTCTGGCCATATGGCTCCCGGGAGCCATCCGAGAGAACCCACTCAGACTCCGCGAACCGAACACCGAACTCGATGTCATAGACCCCATCCTCATATGGGCCTCCTCCGTCGCTGGCGTAAATCTCGACCTCTCCCCCGACCGAGTAGCCCCCATCAGCATGCAACTCAGCCGCACGATCGCGCACGTTGCTACAGAATCCACACCCCTCATCACTGAGCGCGTCCCACTCATCAAAATCACCCGAGGCGTACACGTACGGATACAACTCAACGAAATACTCCGCCGCCGCGATCGCCCCCTCCACCGACTCCTCCCCCATCTCCACCGGACGCTCCGGCGGATCTACCTCCGGCCGCTCGTCGTCGGCTCCTCAGTCGGCTCACCCGAATCCGAAGGCGACGCACTCGTCGAGGTGGGCTCCGCCGTCGGAGTTGGCTCAGTATCGGATGGCGTACACGCCGCCAGCACCACCCCCACACCCAACGCGAGCACAGCACCACGCCACCCGACCCACACGCTCCCCCGAGAAATCATGCGCACGAGACTGCCACAGGTCACCGCAGCGCCGCAGGCCCCTTGTGGATAGTCCACCCACCGGGTCAGGCAATCCCACCCCGCTGCACCGGCGCCGTCTCCGGGGCCCGCAACCACGGCAACGTCGCCGCGAGCGCCACCACCCCGGTGACCGCGAATGCCCAGCCGAATCCTGCCTGATCGGCCACCACGCCGATCAGGATGGGGCCGAGGATCGCCCCGGAGTCCTGCGCCATCTGGAAAGCGGCCAGCACCTTGCTCCCGTTGCGGTCGCTGCCCACGACGTCGGCGAGTGACGCCTGCTGCGCGGGATTGAGCAGACCCGCGCCCACTCCCGAGAACACCGAGACAGCGAGCAGTGCCACCAGCGAGGTCGCCACGCCCATCACACCAAGTCCAAGTGCGGTCATCACCAGCCCCGTCAGCACCACCGGTCGACGCCCGGCCGAATCGGCCCACCGCCCGGAGATCTGTAGCGCACCCGCCGTCCCGACCGACGCACTGGCGAGCGCCGCACCGGCCACCCAGGTGGCGTCGTGCACGGCAACGGCCAACTGCGGTAGCACGGCCACCCGCACCCCGAAGTTGCACCACCCGTTCGCGAACCCAGAGACCAGCGCCGCCCGAAAGGTCCGGTTCGCCCACGCCTGTGCCACCCGCATCGGCGGCCGTTCGGGCTCATCCGGCGCCGGGCGCATCCGCGCTCCCCGCAGCCGCACGGCCACGATCGCCGCCGCGACGAACAGGAACACGGCGTACACCACGAACGGCACCCGGAGCCCCAGCTCGGCCAGGAGCCCGCCGAGCACCGGCCCAAGCATCCCGCCGAGCAGGAACGCCGTCGCGTACGCCGATGAGCACCGGCCCCGGATCTCCGGCGGCGCGAGTCGCACCACCATCGCCATCGCGGAGACCGTGAACATGGTCGATCCGATGCCGCCCACCCCGCGCAGCACCAGCAACTGCACGTAGGACTGGGCGAACGCCGTCGCAAGCGAGCTGAGCGCCACGACCACGAGCCCGGTCAGGTACACCGGCCTCTCACCCAGGCGCGCCACCAGCGCCCCACCAGCGGGAGCGAACACGAGCCGGAAGAAGGCGAATGCGCTCACCACGACCGAGGCGGCGGCCACACCTACGTTGAAGGACCGGGCGTAGGCAGGTAGCACCGGAGACACCAGCCCGAACCCGATCGCGATCACGAACGCGGCGACCACCAGTACCTTGATCTCGGCGGGGATGGCGGGCCTGGTCACGGTCATCGAGTCTAGGCAGCCCACGACGGCGTCTCTCACTTCCCGGGAACCGGTTGCGGTGATCGAGATCTAGGCCACAGTGGTGTGGCATGGCCAGTTCCGAGATCCGCACCGACGTGGCCGGGCGCGACGTCCCCAAGTTGGGCTTCGTGTTCGTGGCCTCCCTGTCCTTCGCGCTGGCGTTCATCGTCTTCGGCCTCATCTTCCCGACGACGCTTCAGGACGGGTTGTCGACCCTGCAGCGCCTCGTGGTCACCACATTCGGTCCGGTCTACGTGGGCACGGTGCTGGTGGTGCTGGTCCTGATGCTGGCCGTCGCGCTCTCCCCCGTCGGCCGGCTCCGGCTGGGCAAACCCGGGCGCCGCCCGGAATTCGGGTGGCCGTCGTGGCTGGCGATGCTGATGAGCGCCGGGGTGGGCCTGAGCTTCCTGTTCTGGGGGACGGCTCAGCCGCTGCTGCATGCAGTGGATCCCCCGCCGGGGACGGCGCAGGCCGGCACCGCAGAGGCCGCTGCCACGGGCCTGCGGTACTCCTTGTTCTTCTGGGGGCCGCACGCCTGGGCGCTGTACGCGGGGGTGGCTGTTCCGGTTGCCTATGCCGCGTTCCGCAAGGACCGCCCAGTGCTGATCAGCTCGGCGCTGTATGCCCTGATGGGTGAGTCCACCCGGCGCTGGCCCGGCAAGGTCATCGACCTGCTCGCGGTGATCGCGATCCTGTTCGGGGTGGCGACCTCGCTGGGCCTGGGTACGCGGGAGCTGAACGAGGGGCTGGCGCAGGCCTTCGGGGTGCCGATCTCCTACGGTGCGAAGGTGGCGATCATCGTCGGGCTCATGACGGTCTCGACGATCTCGGCGATGACGGGCCTGGGCCGTGGGATCCGGTGGCTGAGCCTGGCCAACGGGGTGCTGTGCTCGGCGCTGGTGGTGTTCACGTTCTTCTGGGGGCCCACGAGGGAGCTGATCGGTGCCATCGGCACGACTGTCAGCGGATTCGTGACTCACCTGCCCGGGATGTCCCTGGCCACGGAGACTCCCGGAAACACCTGGGAGGCGGGGTGGACGTTCTTCTTCTGGGCGTGGTGGATCGCCTGGGCGCCATTCGTGGGCACGTTCATCGCCCGGATCTCGCGGGGGCGGACCATCCGCAGCGTGGTGGCCGGGGTGGTGCTGGTGCCGGGATCGATCAGCGCGGTGTGGTTCTCAGTGTTCGGCGGAACCGCCCTGAACCGGGTGGAGTCGGGCTCGGTCGATCCGGGCCTGGTGGACGGGAACGTGAAGTCGGCACTCACGGTGGAGGTATTCGGCACGCTTCCCCTACCCGGGGTCGTTGCCGTCGTGGTGGCGATCGTACTGGCGTTGCTGTTCATCACCTCGGCCGACTCGGCCTCGTTCATGCTGGGCAGCACCACCTCCGGGGGCAGCCTGAAGCCGCCGCGACCGGTGCGGCTGCTGTGGTCCTTCTCTGCGGCGTTCGCTGCCGTGCTGCTGCTCGCCGGCGGCATCTCGGCCCTGCAGGGTGCGGCGGTCGTGGCAGCGGTGCCGTTCACGGTGATCCTGCTGGCGGTGTGCGTCTCATTCGTGCTGATGGTGGTGCGGGACCTGCGCCGACCGGGCGGTCCGTGGCTGGAGTCCTCCAGCGGTCCGTCACCCGGGCAACGGGCTGATCCGCGATGAACTAGAATCTGACTGCAACGCTGTCAATGCTTGCAGAACCGGGAGGCGCGAGGATGGCGACAGTCACGGTGCGGAACCTGCCTGAGCACACGCGTCGGGCGTTGAAGGCACGTGCTGCCCAGCACGATCGATCGATGGAAGCTGAGATCCGGGCCATATTGGAGGATGCGGTCGCGGAACGGACGTTCATCGTCGATTGGATCCACACAGCGCACGAACTCGAGGGTGTCGATCTCACACTGCCTGAACGCCAACAACCGCGCTCGGTTGAACTCACGTGATCGTCGTCGACACCAACGTCCTCTCGGAACCGCTGCGCCCATCCCCCGACCCGCGGGTGCTCGCATGGCTGGCCGAACACCAGCAAGAGATCGCCCTGACCACCATCTCCATCGCAGAGTTGCTCTATGGCGCACGCCGCCTCCCGAAGGGGCGCAGGCAATCGCATCTTCTGGCGGCTATCGATCAGCTCGTCGAGAGTGCCGCTGACCGTCTCTACGATTTTGATCGTGCGGCCGGAGCCTCGTATGCAGGTCTCCGCTCGGAGCGGGACCGTGCAGGCCAGCCCGGCGCGACCGAAGACCTGATGATCGCAGGGATCTGCCGCGTTCACCACGCATCACTCGCCACCCGCAACGGACGCGATTTCCTGGGCTGTGGGCTACAGCTGATCGACCCGTGGAGTCCTCACACGACGCAGCCCTGAGACGACCGAGCGAAACCGTCTCAGCATGCATGTCACCACTCCGCGAGCAGTTCCTCCTCCCCGGGCGCGGCCAGCGACAGCACCGTCCGCTGCACGAGCGGGTGCGCGTCGAGGTGGTCCTCGACCGCCTGCAACCGCTGCTGCAGCACCGATTCGCGATCATCCCCGGTCAGGTCCACCGAGGCGACCACGAAGATCTTCGCCGGGCCCACGTACTCCATGTGGGCAAAGGTCACCCGCTCGACACCCGGTGCGGTGCGCAGCCGCTCCAGCAGTGTCTGCCGGGCCAGGCCGTCCACGGATTGCCCGACCAGGAACTGGCCGTTGCGCACGAGCAGGAGGAGCGCCACCACGCCCAGCAGCACGCCCACGCAGATGGAGCCGATCGCGTCGTAGATCGCGTCTCCGGTGAGCTGGTGCGCGGCGAGTCCACCGGCGGCCACGAGCAGGCCGACCAGTGCGGCCAGATCCTCGAAGAACACGGCCCGCAATGTGGTCTGGGAGGTGCCGAGCACGAACCGGAACGGATGCACCCGGGCGCGTGCGGCATCGCTGCGGGTCTGGCGGAGCGCCTGGGTGAAGGAGATGCCCTCGAGCACGAAGGCCACGGCGAGCACGACGTAGCTGAGGGTGTAGTCCGCGGCCTCTTCCCGGTTGCCGAGCTCGGAGATGCCGTGGGTGATCGAGACGATCGACCCGGCCACGAACAGGCCGAAGGCCGCCACCATCGACCACACGAATGCTGCCCGCCCGTAGCCGAGAGGATGCGCGGCGTCGGCGGGTTTCGCTCCACGACGCTCGGCCACCAACAACAGCGCCTCGTTGCCGGTGTCGGCCCACGAGTGCGCGGCCTCGGCCACCATGGATGCCGAACCGGAGAGCACCGCGGCCACGGTCTTCGCCGCTGCCACGAGCGCGTTGGCGATCAAAGCGATCACCACGGTGAGCACGCCCTGCGGCGCCTCCGGCGACTTCTCGCTCATGGACTGCACCCACCCCTCATCGCCACATCGGCGCCGACAGTGAATCTGCGGCGATCCTACGGCCACGACTCCCACGGGGTCAGCAGCGACGAAACACGACTGTGACGCAACGGTCATACCGCCGTGTCGGCCACTTCGTAGCCTCAGCTCATCGAGACTCCAGGAGGATCACCATGGCTGAGATGCCGACCATCAAGGACACCCGCGAGCTGACTGCCTACCGCATCACCGCCGAAGACACGGTCACGCTGTGCCCGCTGACCGGCCCGGTGGACGGCTCCCCCACGAGCGTGTTCTTCGAGATCTGGGATCCCGAGGGCGTCCAGTCCGACAACTCCCACCCCGCGTCGGTGGAGATCTTCTTCTTCGTCCAGGGCGAGGGGCTCGCGCAGTCCGACGAGCACAGCGTTCCAGTCTCGGCCGGGGACGTACTAGTGCTGCCGGCCACCTCGGTGCACCACATCAAGAACACCTCGACCACGGAGCGGCTGTTCGCGGTGACGATCATGTGCAATGACCTCGGCTCCCAGCCGGAGGATTCCGCGATGTCGGGATTCTACGAACTGGTCGCGGCCGGGGTACCGGTGGACCTGGACGCCGAGGCCCGGGAGGTGTTCCACCGCAACGCCGGCAAGATCGCCTCGTTCGCCGCCTCCCACTGAATTCCGCGATGCCGGACTCATGTGCCATAGGCGCCGGGCCGGGGTCAGTAGCGGCCGGAGAAACCTCCGGAGGCGTCAGGTCGTGACCGTCGCCTGGCGTGCTCCGGGCTTCAGCTCGAGAATCCGTTCCAGCGGCCGTGCGTGCTCGACGCAGAGGTCGAAGAACCGGGTCGCCATCCCCTTGCCGAGGACGTAGCGGATAGTGGGGCGGTCGATCGCACCGCACTCATCGCAGACGACGATCTTGATCTGAGCCATGGGTACCTCCTTGGGTGAGGCTCCATCGTGTGCACGGCAGGCGGTTCCTCGACCCGATCGCGAGCGGCGTCCCAGCGGACGAACACCTCATGTCTCACCCGTCGGCCAGGCCAGCGACGTGCCGGAGCGCCTTCTGGTATGCGGGCCGCCAGGGCCGGATGTCAGCCTTCGGTCGGATCGCACATAGCCGTCGGGCCGGCGAGCAGAACACTCGAACCGCGTACGACGTGGTGCGAGCCGAATCCGGCCAGGCTTCTCGACTCCTGGCCGATTGTCCGAGCCTTGCCACATTTACAGCGTAAGGCTACGCTGTAACCAGGCTTACACTGTAAGGAGATATTGATGCGAGCAGCCGTAGTACGGCAGTACGGCCCACCGGATGTGGTTCAGGTACAGGACATCCCGCGCCCGCAGCCGCGGCCGGGAGAGGTGCTGGTGCGGGTACATGCGGCAGCAGTCACCGCGGCCGACGCCCGGATCCGCGGTGCAAGCTTCCCGCCCGGTTTCGGCGCATTCAGCCGGTTGGCTTTCGGGATCCGCCGCCCACGTCGGCAGGTGCTGGGCAGCGCCTACGCCGGTGAGGTCGTGCAAACCGTCGACGGCGGCCCTTCGGTGGGCGAGCAGGTGTGCGGCATGTCCGGGGCCAAGTTCGGTGCGCACGCGGAGTACGTGGCCGTTCCCGCCGACCGGGTGGTCCGCAAGCCGGCGTCGGTCAGTCACGAACAGGCCGCTGGGATGCTGTTCGGCGGCACCACCGCGCTGTTCTTCCTCCGGGACAAGGCAGGAGTCGGGCCCGGCATGACGGTGCTGGTGATCGGCGCCTCGGGGGCGGTCGGGACGAACGCGGTGCAGCTGGCACGCCACCTCGGCGCCGCGGTCACCGGCGTCACGAGTACCGCGAACCTGGACCTCATCGCATCCCTGGGTGCGGACACCATCGACTACAACCGCACCAACCTCCCCGAGCTCGATCAACGCTTCGACGTGGTGCTGGACGCCACCGGCACTCTCTCCCCCGCGGCCGGCAGGCGGCTGGTGGCTCCGGATGGAACAGTGGCGCTGGTGGCCGCTGGCCTGTGGGACATGCTCGGCTCCGTCGGACGCGCCACTGTGGGGGCAGCACCGGAACGAGCAGCGGACTTCACGTACCTGCTGGACCTCATGGACCAAGGCGCCCTCACCGCCGTCATCGATCAGGACCTGGACCTTGGCCAGATCGCAGCAGCGCACGCCCGCGTGGACTCCGGCCGCAAGGTCGGCAACATCATCGTGCGGCCCTGAGGACTGACGCGTTTCCGCGTCGTAAGGTCATGCCATGCGGCGAGTTCAGGTCCTGACGGCGGCACTCGCCGGCGCACTTGCGCTCGCCGGGTGCAGCGCGGCGGGGCAGGAGCAGGGCGAGGAGAGCGAACCGGTACGACTCGAGTACGGAGCAGCACCGGAGCAGTTCGGGGATCTGAGCGTGCCGGAAGGTGCGGATCAGACAGAGGTACGCCCCGCCGTCGTGCTCATTCATGGCGGATTCTGGCGGGACGCCTACGAGCTCGACCTGATGGAACCGCTGGCGACTGACCTGACCGGACGAGGGTACGTCGTCTGGAACATCGAGTACCGGAAGGTCGGGGAACCCGGCGGCGGGTATCCGGGCACGATGGCGGACGTCGCGGCAGCGATCGATCATCTTGCTGTGCTGGCGGAGGATCACCCGATCGACCTGGATCGCGTGGCCGTGGTGGGACATTCCGCCGGCGGGCACCTGAGCCTGTGGGCGGGCACCCGGGAGGACCCGGTGGTCGAGCCGGTGCTGGTGGTCGGTCAGGCGCCGGTGGCTGACCTCGCGGTCGCCGCCAGCTCGGACCTGGGCGGTACGGCGGTCACGGACTTCATGGGCGCGGCACCGAACCAGGATCCGCAGGCGTACGGGGCGGCCTCCCCTGCCGAGCGACTGCCGGGCCGTGCGCCGCAGCTCATCGTGCAGGGTGGCGCGGACACGATCGTGCCGCAACCCTACGTGGCCGGGTACGTGGATCTGGCTCGCGAGGGCGGGGCCGAGATCGAGTACGTGGTGGACGAGAGCGCAGATCACTTTGCGGTGATCAGTCCGCAGCACGAACTGTGGGAGGCGGTGCTGGATCGGCTGCCCCCGATCCGGTGAGGCGCGCCGCCGGTCAGGCTCAGCGCCACCCGTCCTGACGCCCGATGGAACCGGTGACGTCGCGGCGGTACCGGCCCGGTGAGCGGCCCATCTGCTTCTTGAAGGCCGCTCCCATGTACTCGGCGTGCTTGAAGTCCAGGCGCTCGGCGATCCGGGTCAGTGTCCAGTCGGTGGAGGTCAGCAGTTCCGCTACACGGTTCATGCGCACTCGCAGGATCTCGGCGTGCACGGTGCGCCCGACCTGCTTGACGAACCGCAGGTCGAGTGCACGGCGGGAGAGTCCCACCGCACGCAACACCTCCGGCACAGTGACGTTCATGTCTGCCCGGTCTCGGATGTAGCGCAGGGCATGGGCGACGAGCTCGTCGTCGACCGACAGCAGATCGGAGGACTGCCGGGCGACCACGCGCACCGGTGGGATCAGGCGTAGGCCGGGCTCGACGTGCTCACCGGCCATCATCCGGTCAAGCAGCTCGGCGGCGAGGTAGCCGGTGCGGCGAGTGTCCGGCTCGATGCTGGACAGGGCCGGGGAGGAGAGGGTGCCAAGCAATTCGTCGTTGTCGACACCGATGACGGCGATCTCATCGGGGACGGCGAGGTCGGCGACCTTGCACGCTTCCAGCACTTCATGGCCGGCGATGTCGTAGCAGGCAAGCACACCGACTGGCTTGGGCAGCTGGCTGAGCCAGCCGGCGAGTCTGTCGCGGTCGGCGGCGCGAGTGCCGGTGGGTCGCATCGTGAACTCGTGCGCGGGTGAGCCGTACCGGTCGGCGTGGTCGGCGAACCCGCTCCCTCGCTTGACCGACCACCCGTACCTCGGATCGCCGCAGAAAGCGTAGTTCGTGATGCCACGCTCAGCGAAGTGCTCCACCGCCCAGCGGGCAATGTGGTCATCGTCGGTCTCGGCGCCGGGCAGTTCGGGCAGCAGCCGCCCGGCGCTCAGGTCCACCGTCGGTAGACCGAGCCGCCGGATGAAGGCCGCGGTCTCCGGGTTCTCGATCCGCGCCAGCACCCCGTGCCCGCGCCAGCCCTCGAGCCAGGAGAAGTCGGTATCCAGCCGGGAGTGCTCCACCAGGTACAGCGACCAGTCCCGGTGTGCGGCCACGTACTCGTGCACCCCCCGCAGCAAACCACGCGCGTACGCGTTGGAGGTCTCCACGAGCAGCGCGACCTGCGTGGAGCGGGCGTCATTGGCCATGTAAAAATTCTACTGAACGCTGCGCAATGACGCATGGTCTTGCCACCGACGGCTACCTAGCGTGGATGTCAGGAGGTCAACGACGACGACTATCCCCTTCCTTGATCACACCGGTCGGCACCCGACTTCGACCGGGAAGCATCCAGACCGGCGCGCCGGAGCGGTCGCTCCCGGCCTGGTGAATCTCCAGCAATCCCAGGAGCAACAACGATGAGCTCACTCACCGAGGAGCGGCGGCGCATGCCGGCACCGGCGCTGCGACAACCCTCACCACCACACTCACATAGACGGCGAGCACTCGCGCCCTATCTTTTCCTCAGCCCGTGGCTGATCGGACTGCTCGTGTTCGTGATGGGGCCGATGGCGGCCTCGCTGTACCTGTCCATGACCGACTACAACTTCCTCCAGGACCCGAACTTCATCGGGGTGGACAACTTCGTGCGGATGTTCACGAGCGATCCGCGCTACCTCAGTTCGGTGGTGGTCACTGCCACCTACGTGCTGGTCTCGGTGCCGTTGCAGTTGGTCTTCGCGCTCGCGCTGGCGATGCTGCTGGACCGAGCGATCGCCGGAATCGCCATCTACCGCGCGGTTTTCTACTTGCCCTCGCTCATCGGAACCAGCGTCGCAGTCGCTGTGCTGTGGCGGACCGTTTTCGGCAGCGACGGCCTCGTGAACGCCGCACTCGGCGCCATCGGTATAGACACCACACACAGCTGGGTCGGCAACCCGGATACCGCCTTGATGACCATCATCGCGCTGAACGTGTGGACCTTCGGCTCGCCGATGATCATTTTCCTCGCTGGCCTGCGCCAGATTCCGCGTTCCTACTACGAGGCGGCCGAAGTCGATGGTGCCGGGCATGTGCGACGGTTCCTCAGCATCACGATCCCTCTCCTTACGCCGATCGTGTTCTTCAACTTCATCCTGCAGACGATCTACGCCTTTCAAGCGTTCGTTCCCGCCTACATCGTCAGCAACGGTCAGGGCGGTCCTGCGGATTCGACCCTGTTCTACACGCTGTACCTCTACCAGCAAGGATTCGCGAACTTCGACATGGGATACGCCTCCGCCATGGCCTGGGTTCTCCTCGTGGTCATCGCCGCCATCACCGGGATCAACTTCCTGCTTTCCCGATACTGGGTCTTCTACGCGGATGGTGACCGATGAGCGCCGAGACCGCAGTCACTACCCGCACCAAGCCGCCGGTTCGTCGCGTCGCGATGCACGTGCTGTTGATCGCACTCGCCGTCGGGATGCTGTATCCCCTGCTGTGGATGCTGGTCAGTTCGCTGCGTGATAACGAGGACATCTTCACCAGCGCTGGACTCGCCATCACCGATGCGACCCTCGACAATTACGCCCGCGGCTGGGATGCCCAGCAGAACTCCTTCGCGACGTACTTCCGGAACAGCTTCATCGTCACTGGGTCCGTGATTCTGGGAAACCTCATCGCTTGTTCCCTGACGGCGTTCGCTTTCGCACGGATGAGGTTCCGCCTCAAGGCTCTCTTCATGGGAATCATGCTCGTGACGATCATGCTCCCCGAGCACGTCACGATCGTGCCGCAGTACATCCTGTTCTCTGAGCTCGGATGGCTGAACACCTTCCTGCCACTGACAGTCCCAAAATTCTTCGCGACCGACCCCTTCTTCATCTTCTTGATGGTGCAGTTCATGCGCGGAATTCCCCGTGACATTGACGAGGCAGCCTCCATCGACGGGTGCGGGCCGTTCCAGATCTACTGGCGGATCATGCTGCCGCTGGTGGTCCCCGCCCTGGCTACCACCGCCATCTTCTCCTTCATCTGGACCTGGAATGACTTCTTCCGTCCGCTGGTCTTCCTGACCGACAACGATCTGTTCACCGTGCCGCTTGCGATCCGACTCTTCGTCGACCTTGGCGGCACCGACTGGGGAGCGCTGTTCGCCATGTCCGTCCTGTCCCTCGTCCCCATTTTCATCTTCTTCGTCTTCGGGCAGCGGTACCTGATCCGTGGCATCGCCACGACGGGGCTGAAGTGAGCGCCGAGCGGGTGCGGGTGGCCGTCGTCGGGGCGGGCTCCTTCGCACAGTCCCATCTCGCCGCCTACGCCCAGCTCGACCGGGCCGACGTCGCGTGGATCAGCGACCCCGACCGCGAGGCTGCTCACGCTGCGGCCGAGCGGTGGGGGGTACCGCGGATCGCCTCCGACCTGGGCACCGTCCTCGCCGACGACGATGTCCAGCTGGTCGACCTCGTCACGCCGGTGGCGTTGCACGCACCTCAAGCGATCCAGGTGCTCGATGCAGGGCGTTTCGTCCTCTGCGAGAAGCCCATGGCGCTGGGTCTGGAGGAAGCACTCAGCGTGGCCGAGGCCGATCAGGCCTCGACCGGCAGCCTGATGGTGAAGTACCACCAGCGCTTCGACCCGGTGCACGAGCGTGTCCGCGACGGGCTGGCTGAGGAGCTCTGGGGAACCGGCTTGGTGGCCCACATCGAGATTCTCGGTGACCACCTCGCTGCCCTGCGCTCCCCCCACCACTGGCGTGGAAATCCCGCGATGACCGGAGGCGGGTGCCTGTTCGAGTCAGGTTCGCACCTGATCGACCTGGCGCACTTCTGGTTTGGACCATCGCGCCGGGTGACCGCCACCGCGAACCAGCTCGCTGCCGGCAACCCCGACAAGGGAGAGGACACCGCCACCATGGTGGTCGAGTTCGACTCGGGCACGATGATGACGCTGGTCGGATTCTGGGGAGCCCCGGGGTGGGACTGGCGCAAGGAGATCTTCACCTCCGAGCAGAACCGCCTCTCGATCGAGACCGGCCGGGACAACGTGCTGCGCCGACGGGACAGTCACGGCGGTGATGAGGTCATCGCGGTGGAAGAGGACTGGTTCGACCGGTCGGTCACGCGATCCATCGCCCACGCCCTCGACTGTGCCGCCGGGAAGGCGCGCCCGCTGGTGACGGTAGAGGACTCGCTGCAGTCGATGCGGACGCTGGATGCGGCGTACCGGTCCATTGCGGAAGGGCGCTCCGTTGAGTTGGCGTGAGAAGACCCTCGCGGAGATGCTCGGCCGTCCGGCAGGCTTCCGCCGGCCGCCGGCTGAGCCCACACCCCTGGCCGAACGGGTGATGGACGCGCTGCGGACGGTGAGCCGGCTTGCCGGGCTCAGCCTCGTCACGATGGTGCTCGCCCTGCCCCTGGTTTCCGCCGTCGCCGCCTTCGGAGCCGGTTCGCGGCTGCTGCTGAAGGCCTCACGAGGCCAAGCCGGCGGGCTCTGGCGGGAGCTGCTCACAGACGTGCGCCGCGCACTACCCGCCACCTGGTTCCTCGGACCGGCAGGCGTGGTGCTGGTGGCGGTCAGCGTGCTGAACCTGGCGTTCTTGGCCGGGCAGCCCACCCTGACGGCGGGGGTCTTCTACGCCGTCAACGTCTCGGCACTGCTGATCGCGCTGTGGTGGCTGGCCGCGTGCGTGCACGAACTGGCTGAGGCCCCCGGGGTCTCCCGTGCCGAGCTCGTGAGCCGGGCCACGAGCCGGGCCACGCGCTTCGGTCCATGGCACCTCGCGGTGCTGCTGGGGGCGGCGCTCACCGTGACCCTCGTGATCCACCTCCCGCTCGTGGGCGTGATCTTCGGCCCCGGGCTGGCCCTCTACCTGGGCCGGGCGGCCGACCCCCGGCCCACCGTTCCCTCCAACCCTGCAGAGGTGACCTGTAGCAATGCTTGACGTCGCATTCCTGGGAGTGACCCACCCGCACGCTCACGCATGGGCCGTCGCGGCTCATGAGGACCCCCGCACGCGGATCACCCGTGTGTACGACCCCGATGCCGACGCCGCCCGGGCCTTTGCTCAGAGGTACGCGGCGGAGGATGCCGGTACGGCCCAAGAGGCACTGCACGGCGCCGGCGCGGTGGTGGTGGACGGGCGCAACGACGAGGCGCCCGACTTCGCGGAGATTGCGATCGATGCCGGTCTGCCGGTGTTCATCGAGAAGACCGGAGCTCGCACCTCGGCGCGGCTGGCCCAGGTGGCCGATCGCGCGGCGCAGGCCGGTGTGCTCACGCAGATGGGCTTCTTCATGCGGTACTCCGACTCCGTCGTGCGCACCCGCCAGGCACTCGAGGAGGGTGCGCTGGGCGATCTTCACCTCGCGCGCTTCCACGCGGCGATCCCGCATCAGGCCTGGACGAGCATGGCCCACTGGTTCGGCGACGCGACCAATGTGGTGACGCCGTTCATGGAGGCCGGGTGCCACCTGGTGGACGTCCTGCGGTTGCTCCTGGGTGAACCACACGAGATCCGCGCCACCCGGGTCCGCCGGAGCGGGACGCCGAGTCCCGGCGAGGACGCCCTGGCCGTGACGATGCGCTGCGCCGACACCGTGGTGACGATCGACTTCACCGCCCACGAGGCCGACCCCTGGAACATCGGCTGGGGCGGTGAGCTCTTCGGCGATGCCGCCACCTGGCGCTTCAGGGTCACGCCGGCGCGCACCTCCCTGGGCAGCGGCGGCCACGTACCGGAGGTGACCTCGCCCGTCCCGATGGATGACCCGGAGGCGATCCGCGCCTGCATGTCGGCCGAGAACGCCGACCTGATGCGACGGGGCATGAGCGCCTTCATCGACGCGGTCGGCGGCGTCGCCCCCTCCCCGGTGGACGCCCGGTCCGGCGCCGAGACCCTGCGCCTGATCGAGGACGTCCTGACGGCGTGCGCTCTCCCGGCCGTGCGGCCCGATCCCGTCCCGACGGCCTGACCCATACCGACAGCCTGACCCATCCCCTCAACCCGACCCATCCCTACGACCTGACCCTCCCACCCCAGACCCGGTTGCGACGACGCGGCCGTTTCACGAAAGGACACATCATGGTCAGCAGAAGGACCTTCCTGCGCACCTCCGGCCTCGCTCTCGGCGCGGCCACCCTCGGCACCGCCACCGCCTGTGGCCAAGGCGGCGGCAGCAACGGCGTCGAGGACGACGACGCCCCCAAGGACATGCGATTCGCCTGGTGGGGTCACGAGGAGATGAACCGCACCACCAACGAGGCGATCGAGCTCTACAACAGTCGGCACGAGAACGTCACCATCACCCCGGAGAACGCCTCCTGGGACGACTTCTGGGACCGGATGGCCACCCAGATCGCCGGCGACAACGGTGCCGACGCCTTCCAGATGTCGAACCAGATGATCGTCGACTACGCCGAACGCGGCGCGCTGCTCGATCTCGAGGAGTTCATCGGCGACCCCATCGAGATCAGCGACTGGAACGCCGACCTGCAGGACTACGGGGTCATCGACGGCATCCGCGCCGGTGTGCCCATGAGCACCGACGCCTTCACCATCCTCGCCGACCGCGAGGTGATCCAGGACCTCGGCCTGGAGCTCCCCGAGGGCGACACATGGACCTGGGACGACGTCTCCGAGCTCTCGAACAACATCCGTGAGGCCTCCGGTGAGGAGCTGTGGGGCATCAAGGACGGCAGCGGGATGTATGAGGTCTTCGAGCCGTGGGTTCGCGGCCGGGGCCTGACCTTCTTCGACACCGGGGCCTCGCCCACGACGCTGGGCTTCAGCAAGGACGACCTGCGCGAGTTCTGGCAGTGGTGGGCTGACATGCGCGCCAGTGGCGCCTGCGTCCCGCCGAACGTCTCCGCCGAGGACACCGGCCACGAGACCAGCCCGATCATCACCGGCGTGGCCCCGCTGTACTTCACCACCAGCAGCGAGCTCACGGGTGTGCGTGCCCTGACTCCCTCGCAGATCCAGGCACTGCCGATGCCCGACACCGAGGGCGGGAGCAAGCGGGCCAACTTCGTCCGCCCGAACCTGTTCATGTCGGCCTGGGCGGGGACGGCCTACCCGATGGAGTGCGCCCGGTTCATGCAGTTCTGGGTCAACGACCCCGAGGCCGTCGAGGTCATCGGCAACTCCCGGGGCGTGCCGCCGAGCCCCTCCTCGGCCGAGCTGGTGCAGGAGGACTCCGGTGAGGACGGCCTCCTCACGCCCTCGGAGTACCTGGCCCTCATCACCGAGATCGGCGACCCGATGGATGCGCTGACACCGCGTGCCGGCCGGGAGGTCTACCAGCTGCTCTCCCGCACCGCCGAGGAACTGCGCTTCGAGCAGACCGACATCCCGACGGCGGTGGACAGCTTCTTCGATCAGGCCGCCTCACTCCTGGCCTGATCCCCCTACCCCGAACACAAGGAGAACCATGCGTTTCAGCAACAAGGTCGCCGTCGTCACCGGCGGTGGCGCCGGCATCGGCCGGCAGACCGTCAACATCCTGGCCGCCGAGGGGGCCACCGTGGTGGTCGCCGATCTCGACGGACAGCTCGCCGAGGAGGCGAGCAAGGAGGCCATCGCACTCGGAGCCCCGGATGCGGCGTCGATCCAACTCGACATCGCCTCCGAGGAGGCCAACATCGCGCTGGCGGAGCTGTGCGCCTCGCGCTTCGGCGGCGTGGACATCCTGGTCAACAACGCTGCGGCGCGGGTGTGGGGCCCGGTCACCGAGGCCACCGCCGACTCCTGGCGGTGGATCACCGACGTCAACCTCATCGGCGTGGGACTAACCTGCAAGCACATCATCCCGCTGATGGCGGGTCGTGCCGGCTCGGTGGTGAGCGTCTCCTCCGCCAACGGAGTCACGGGACGCGCCGGAATGGCTCAGTACGACGCCACCAAGGCCGGCGTGCTGGCCCTGACCCGCTCGATGGCGTGCGACCACGCCGACGCCGGCGTTCGCGTGAACGCCATCCTGCCCGGGCCCACCCTGACCGACTTCCACAAGAACCGTGCCGCGGAAGCGGGTAGGGAGATCGACCTGGCGGTGATGACTCCCCACGAGGGCGGGCCCGGTATCCAACGCCGTCAGGGTCGCCCAGAGGAGATCGGCCACGCGATCGCCTTCCTCGCCAGCGACCACGCGTCCTACATCACGGGTGCCTGCCTGGCCGTCGATGGGGGTCTGACCGCGCTCTCCGGACGGCTCGGGTGAGCCGGGCGGGGACTGTCAGGACACAGGAGGGACGATCATGACGGTGAATGTGGCCCTGGTGGGGCTCGGCTTCGGGGCCGAATTCGTGCCCATCTACCAGGCACATCCGGACGCCGAGCTCGTGGCGATCTGCCAGCGGGATCGCGGCAACCTGGATGCGACCGGTGACCGCTTCGGTATCGAGCGGCGCTACACCTCCTACGAGGAGTTGCTGACGGATCCGGACATCGATGCGGTGCACATCAACACGCCCATCCCGCTGCACGCCGACCAGAGCGTCGCGGCACTGGAGGCGGGTAAGCACGTGGCGTGCACCGTGCCGATGGCCACCTCCATCGAGGACTGTGCGCGCATCGTCGCAGCGGCCCGGGCCAGTGGCCGGACCTACATGATGATGGAGACGGTCGTCTACTCGCGGGAGTTCCTGCACGTGCAGCACCTGCTGGAGACCGGCCAGCTGGGCCGGCTGCAGTTCCTGCGAGGTGCTCACCATCAGGACATGAGCGGCTGGCCGGAGTACTGGGAGGGGTTGCCGCCGATGCACTATGCCACCCATGCGGTCTCACCGCTGCTGGCCCTGGCCGGCAAGCGGGCCGAGACGGTCTCCTGCGTGGGATCGGGAGTGATCCCGGAGGATCTGCAGGGCCGGTACGGGTCACCGTTCGCGGTGGAGTCCGCGCACATCACCCTGGCCGGCAGCGACCTGGCGGCGGAGGTGTCGCGGTCGCTGTTCTCCACCGCGCGCGAGTACGTGGAGAGCTTCGACGTCTACGCCTCGGAGACCTCCTTTGAGTGGACCCAGACCGAGGGTGGCCAACCCGTGCTCTTCCACGGAGAGAAGGCCGAGCGCATCACGGTGCCCGACTACGCCCACCTGCTCCCGCAGGAGATCCAGTCGTTCACCACCCGCGGTGTCTACGACGCCGAGAACGGCCACCTCTCCTTCGCACAGGGCGGCGGCCACGGGGGCTCCCACCCGCACCTCGCCCACGAGTTCGTGCGCAGCATCGTCGAGAACCGGGCCCCCTCGGTCGACGTCGACACCGCGGCGAACTGGACCAGCGTGGGTCTGCGAGCGCACGAGTCGGCGATGCAGGGCGGCCGGCCGGTGGAGGTTCCGCAGTTCTGAGCGCGGCGCCCGGCGAGTGGCGACTCCACTCGCCGGGTGCCGCCTCAGTGGTTCCTGATTCATTCCCTCACTTCCCCCTAAGTTCGACCCATGTCGGTTGAACCCACGCAGTTCCAGATGCCCATCGACCAGATCGACGTGGACGTCGCCGTGGTCGGAGGTGGTCTCGCCGGGGTAGCCGCCGCGATCGCCGCGTCACGGGCGGGCGCGGATGTCGCCCTGGTGCAGAACCGCCCCGTCCTGGGCGGGAACTCCAGTAGTGAGGTCCGCGTCTGGGTCTGTGGCGCCACGGCGACCGGCCATCAGCGCTTCGCGCGCGAGACCGGGATCATCGGCGAGCTCTACCTGGAGAACGAATACCGCAACCCGGAGGGCAACCCCTACTACTGGGATCTCGTCGTCCTGGAAGCAGTGCGTGCCGAACCGCGGATCCGGCTGTTCCTCAACACCGACGTCAGCACCGTAGAGACCGACGGCTCGGCCATCGTCGCCGTGACCGGAAAGACGATGGGCTCGGAACGCCTCGTGCGCATCAGCGCCTCGATGTTCATCGACTGCACCGGGGACGGCTTCATCGGCGCCTCGGCCGGCGCCGACTACCTCCTCGGGCGGGAGGCGCACGGGCAGTTCCAGGAGGACTTCGCCCCCGACGTCGCTGACCTGCAGACCCTGGGCTCGACCCTGCTGTTCTACACCAAGGACCTCGGCCGTCCGGTCCCGTTCGTCCCGCCTTCCTTCGCCGTCGATGTCGCCCGGACCTCCATCCCGGAGAGCCGGATCATCCGCACCGGGGACAACGGTGCCGACTACTGGTGGATCGAATGGGGCGGCGAGCTGGACATCGTCGCCGACAACGAACGCATCCGCGACGAGCTCTGGGCCGTGATCTACGGCATCTGGGACTACATCAAGAATTCCGGTGAGTTCGAGGCGGAGAACCTCACCCTCGAGTGGGTGGGGTCGGTGCCGGGCAAGCGCGAGTACCGGCGGCTCGTGGGCGATCTCATCCTCACCGCTTCCGATATCGTCCCCGAGGCCGAACACCCGGACGCGATCGGCTTCGGAGGCTGGTCCGTCGACCTGCATCCCTCGAAGGGCGTCTACCACCAGGGAGGCGCTGCCCAGCAGTTCTACCCCGACGGGCTCTACCCCATCCCCTTCCGCGTGCTCTACTCGCGCAACGTCGACAACCTGCTCTTCGCCGGGCGGGACATCAGCGCCAGCCACGTGGCCTTCGGCTCCACGCGCGTGATGTCCACATGCGCCGTCCTCGGGGAGGCCGCCGGGGCCGCCGCTGCGCTGTGCACCCGGACGGGCATGACCCCGCGCGACCTGGCCACCGACCACGGCGGACTTCTGCAGCAGCACCTGCTGCGGGAGGATGCCGCGATCGTAGGCGTCCGGGCCGATGATCCCGACGACGTCGCCCCGCTCGCCCGCGTCAGCGCGAGCTCGCGCCGCACCACCCTGTCCACCGGGGAACCCGGCGGTGACACCCTGCCGCTGACCTCCGACGTCGGCCTGCTCGTCCCGCTCGAACCGTCCCTGGGCACCGTCGAGGTGCTGCTGTGCGCGGAGACCGACACCGAACTCACGTGGAGCGTGCACAGTACCGGCCACCCGGCGGTGTACCTGCCCAGGCACCAGCTGCGAGCGGGATCGATCCAGGTCGGTGCCGGCGCGCAGGTGCACGCCGCGTTGCCGCTCGGCCTCACCGCTGCCGACATCGGCGGCGAGTACCGCAACGTGGTGCTGGTGCTGCACGAGAACCCCACGCTCGCCTGGCACGTCGCGGACGAACGCACCTACGGACTGCTCACGATGCAGCGCCGCCACTCCCACCAGGAGGAGATCGACGCACACGTGGTCGACGGCGGCCGCGCGAACGCCAACGCACTCGTCAGCTGGGACGTGAAACGGCTTCGCCGGCGCACCCCGGTCATCCGCACCACCGATCCCACCGACGCCTTCCACGAGAGCCACGTCACCGACGGCTACCAGCGCCCGTACGGCGCTCCGCGAATGTGGAGCTCCGCTCCCGACTCAGAGCAGCCACAGTGGGTGCAGCTGGACTGGGACGAGGCCCAGGAGATCGCCGAGATCGTGCTGATCTTCAACGACGACGTCGACGAGTACCTCAACAACCTCCACTACCGCCGTAGCCCCTTCCGCGTGATGCCTGAGCTCGTCCGTGATTACCGCGTCCAGGTCCGCACTGCTCAGGGCTGGCACGAGGCGGCCCAGGTGCGCGAGAACCGGCGTCGACGGCGCGTGCACAGTCTCGAGGAACGCGGCCATCCGATCGATGGCGTGCGCGTCGAGATCGAGGCCACCAACGGCTCCCCCACGGCACAGATCTACGCGATCCGCGCCCAGCGCACACCGAGCGCCGGCCCGCCCGAGGGCTCGCGCGATGCCTGAGCTCCAGGACAGCACCGCCCGCCCGCTGAAGTTCCAGGAGATCGCGGACAATCTCCGGCGGGCCATCCTCGCCGGCACCTGGGCCGTCGGCCAGCGGCTGCCGACCGAGCAGCAGCTCGTGCACAGCAGCGGGTACTCCCTCAACACCGTGCGCCGCGCGCTCGACCTGCTGGTCGAGGAGGGCCTGGCCGAGCGCCGACAGGGCGCCGGAACCTTCGTGCTGCCCCGGTCGAGCCCGCGGACCGCCCGCCAGACCGTCGGTGTGCTGCTGCCCGACACGAGCCTGTACTACCCCCGCGTGCTGCACGGCATCGAGTCGACCCTGAGCGCCCAGCGCGCCTCGCTGCAGCTCTCAAGCTACGGCTACGACCCGGGCAAGGAGGATGCGTGCATCGAGCACCTCCTCTCAGCCGGGGCGGACGGCCTGCTCCTGGTCCCCACGCTCGCCGGTATCGACGATCCGCAGGCCCGGGTGGAGGAGCTGCTCCGGTTACCCGTCCCGGTCGTGCTGGTCGAACGTCACCTGGCCGAGCTCGGCGTCGCCGATCGGTCCGAGCACGTGTGCTCCGACCACGCGGCGGGTGCCTACGACGCCCTTGCCCACCTGCACGGGCTCGGGCACACCCGCATCGCGCTGCTGCTACGCGGCCGCTCCCCCACCGGGGTGGGCGTCGCCGCCGGCTATCAGCGGGCCGTCACCGATCTCGACCTCGCCGGTGAGCTGGTGCTGCGCGCCGAGGTCGCACAGTGGGAGGCGGGCCACGCCGAGACGGCGATCGAGCACATCCGCTCGTGGGGGGCGACCGCGGCACTCGTCTTCGGCGACCGGGAGGCCATGTTCGTCCTGCGGGCCGCGCGCCGGCACGGCCTGCGCGTGCCGGAAGACCTGGCCCTGGTCTCCTACGACGACGAACTCGCCGATGTGGCCGATGTGCCCCTGACCGCCGTCTCGCCGCCCAAGCACCGGATCGGCAGGATGGCGGCCGAGCTGCTGCTCCAGCGCCTGCGCGAGGGGGCCGAGTGCCCCCAGCATCAGATCCGGATCCGGCCCCGGCTGGTGGTCCGCGAGTCCTGCGGGGCTGCCGCGCCGGGAGCGACCGCACTGCCGCCGCACTAGTGCATCCCCATTGAGTCTGTATTCATTCCAACCGCCCGCGGTCTAGTCATCCCATCGCCCAACGACGGGCGTCCCCCGAGAAGAGAAAGGGCACACCACATGCCTTCGACAACCACCCGCAGCAACCGCACCCGGCGGCTGCTGGCCGCTGGAGGTGCTGCCCTGATGCTCAGCGCCTGCGGCACCCAGTTCCAGGACGAGGCCGAGGCGGGCACCGAGACCGAGGACGTCACGCTCACCTATTGGGCCGCCTGGAACATGGGCGAGCCGCAGCAGGAGATCTTCGACCGGATCGCCGCCGACTACGAGGAGAGCACCGGCACCAGCATCGAGGTGCGCTACCTGGGGCGCGAGGTGACGACGAACCTGATCAACGCCCTGGGCACCGGCTCCGGGCCGGACCTGTTCGACGCCGGTAGCCGCAACCTTGCCGACTTTCACGAGCGCGGCTTCCTCGCCGATATGGACCCACTGCTGGAGCGTGAGCTTCCCGACGGCGCAGGTACCGTGGCCGACACCCTCGCCCCCAGCGTGGTCGACGCCGCCTCCACGGACGACGGCGTAGCGCTGCTGCCGACGTACGTCACCTCCAACGGCATCTGGTTCAACTCCGCACGGTTCCCCGACATCGCCGAGTCGCCGCCGCAGACCTGGGAGCAGTTCACCTCCCTGCTCGCCGAGCAGCAGTCCGAGGGGCTGGTCCCCATCGGCGCGGACGGCTCGGTCTCCGGGTACAACGTGTTCTGGTTCTACCAGTCGATGATGCGCACCGGCGGCCCCGGGTCGCTGCGCGGCCTCGCCGAGGACGTCGCTGCCTGGGACGCCGAGCACGTCCTCGAGTCCGCGCAGATGGTCGAGACGATCGTCGATGCCGGCTACCTGCAGGAGGGCTACATGGGCAGCACCTTCCCCGCCGCCCAGCTGGCGTGGGCCAACGACGAGGTCTCGTTCATGCTCAACGGCAGCTACATGGGTGGCGAGGTGCAGGATCAGATGGCCGAGGGCTTCGAGGCCTCCACCTTCCTGTTCCCGATGACTCCGGAGGGCTACCCCACTGTCGAACTGACCGTGAGCGGCCTGGCCGTGAACGCCGACAGCGAGAACCTCGAACCGGCCACCGACTTCCTCGCCTTCGCCGCCCAGCGTGAGTACCAGGAGCTGTGGGCCACCGAGGCCGGGTTCATGTCCGCGCACTCCGAGGTCCCCGCACCCGAACCGCTGCAGCCGCTCGCTGACGCGATCCAGACGGCGGAGGTCACCACCGGTTCGCATGACTTCGCCGGCGCGATGCACCCGACCTGGTGGAACGACGTGCTCCTGCCCCTGTCCGATCAGCTGTTCTCCGGATCGATCACCGCGGAGGAGTTCATCGCCGAGGGCCAGGAGCAGACCGAGAACTACCTGCGTACCCAGGACTGAGACAGGAGCATCAGTGTCGTCCACCGGACCAGTCCCGCGTACGGACCTGCCCGTCCTGCGCCGCCGTGGGGAACGCCCGCGGCGGCGTGGGCCGGACACGCTCTTCGGGCGCTTCGCCGCGCCCGCGATCACCACGATGACCCTCGTGGTCGCCGTGCCGTCCCTGTTCACCGTGTTCCTGTCCTTCACCGATTGGCGCGGCCTCGGTAGCCCGATGTCGGCCGCAGGTCTGCGCAACTACGCCGCCCTGTGGTACTCGGACACCTTCCGCACCGCGATGCTCAACACCTTCGTGCTGGTGCTCGGAGGCGGCGTGGCGATCTTCGCGATCGTGTTCCTGATGCTCATCGGGTTACGGCAGATGCGGGGAGCGGCGTTCGCCCGATCTGTGGTCTTCGTCCCGATGATCGTCTCCCCGATCGCCATCGGGGTGGCGCTGGGCTTCCTGCTCAACCCCAACGGAGCGGTGAACGATCTGCTGGGGTCGATCGGTCTGGAGGAATTCCAGCGGGCGTGGCTCGCACCGGACATGGTCTTCCAGATGATCGTGCTCGGGCTGATCTGGAGCATGAGCGGGTACTACCTCGCGATCGTCGCCACCGGTGTGGATCAGATCCCGCCCTACCTGTACGAGGAGGCCCAGCTGGCCGGCGCCACCCGCTGGCAGCAGTTCTGGATGATCACCCTGCCGCTGAGCTGGGAGGCGGCGAGTGTGGCCGTGGTGCTGTGGCTGATCAGCGGGATGAAGACCTTCGAGATCGTGATCGCCTTCGTCGGCACCCAGGGCGCTCCGCCGCTGCAGGCGCGCACGGCCGCGGTGCAGCAGTTCCTGGCCACCACCGGCGGTCGGGACGGCACCCCGCAGCTCGGGGCCGCCGCGGCGATCGGTATCGCCATCTTCGTGTTCACCGCGGTCTTCGTGGTGCTCGCCCGCCGCCTGCTACGACGTGACGCCGTGGAGGTGGCATGACGATGAGCTCGACTCTGACCCGTGAACGTACGTCCTCCCCGCCCTCGCCGGCACCGGTCCGGTCCCGCCGGCGATCGGCTCGTATCGTCGTCGAGGATCTCGTCATCCCGAACACGGTCCGCGTGCTGCTGTGGCTGTGGGTGGCCTTCAACCTCGCCATGGCGATCTGGGTGGGGGTGCAGTCCCTCAAGACCGACCGGGACGTCCTGACGGCGCCGTTCGGCCTGCCCTCCTCCCCGCAGTGGGAGAACTTCGCGACGGCGTGGACGGTCTCCGGCTTCGGCGGTGCCGCGCTCAACTCGGTGCTGATCGTCGGCTTCTCCGGCGTGATCACCATCGCGCTCGCCGCCCCGGCCGCGTACGTCATCGCTCGCAGCAGGCGCCCCGCCGTGCGAGCACTGACCACCTACGTCGCCCTCTGTGTGGCGCTGCCGATCCAGGCGATCATCGTGCCGTTGTTCGTGGCCAAGACGCTCGTCTCCCGCTTCGCCGTCGAGATCGCCTTCGGGTGGTGGGACGACCGGATCACGCTGGTGATCGTCTACATCGGCACCTCGCTGGCTTTCAGCGTCTTCCTGCTGACCGCCGCGTTCGCAGGGCTGCCGGAGTCATTGACCGAGGCGGCCGAGCTCGACGGCGCCAGCCCGGCACGGGCGTTCTGGTCCGTGGTGGTGCCCGTGGCCTGGCCGGCGATCAAGTCTGCCCTGGTGCTGAACCTGCTGAACATGTGGAACGAGACACTGCTGGTGCTGGTGCTGCTGGACGATCCGGCCAAACAGACGCTGCCGGCGGCACTGCTACGCCTGTACGGCACGATGCAGTACAACGCCGACTGGGGCGGCCTGTTCGCCGGCCTGGTGATCCTGATCTATCCGATGATCGTCCTCTACCTCTGGGCGGGCGGACGCATCATGGAAGGGATGACCTCGGGTGCCCTCAAGTGACGGGGTGAGCGCACCCGCCGGCGCGCTCGATGAGGACACCACTCCCGCGGTCGCCGTGCTCATGGAGCCGTCACTGAGCCGGCAGTTCTTCGGCAGGCAGGCGTGGCGATCGGTGGCACCGCTGGCGCAGGTGTGGCACCCGGGAGCGACAGCGGGCCTGACCGCAGCCGGGCCGGGGCAGCGCGAGCGCACCGAGGTGGTGGTGACCGGCTGGGGCAGCCCGCCCCTGACGGCGGAGGAGCTCGATCTGCTGCCTCACCTCCGGTACGTCGTGCACACGGGCGGCAGCATCCGCAAGATCGAGAGCCCGGCACTCTGGGAGCGCGGGATCCGGGTCTCCTCCCAGGCGGAGAACAACGCGGTCGCGGTGGCCGAGTACACCCTGGCGATGGTCATTCTCAGCCTCAAGTCCGTGCAGCGGGCCACGCAGCTGTACCAGCGCACGCGCCGTCGGGTGGACGTCTACCGCGAGTTCGCCGGCGAGGGGGTCTACGGCCGCACCGTCGGGCTGCTCGGGGCCTCCCGGGTGGGCCGGGTGACGGCTCGCCTGCTACAGACCCTGGACGTGCAGGTGCTGATCTCGGACCCCTACCTCAGCACCGCGGATGCCACCGCCCTGGGGGCGGAACTGGTGAGTCTGGAGGACCTGGCCCGCCGCAGCGATGTGCTCTCCCTGCATGTGCCGGCGCTGCCGAGCACACACCACCTGGTGGATGCTCACACCCTGGCGCTGCTGCGGGATGGCGCGACCGTGATCAACACCGCGCGTGGATCCGTGCTCGACACCGAGGCGCTGGCTGCCGAACTTCGCCGGGGCCGGCTGCGCGCCGTGCTCGACGTGACCGAGCCGCTCGTCCCTGCGCCCGAGAGCGAGCTGTGGGGTGCGCCGGATCTCTGGCTGACCCCGCACGTGGCCGGTGCCTACGGGGCCGACCTGCGCCGTCTGGGCGATTCGGCCGCCCAGGAGGTCGGTCGGGCGCTGCGAGGCGAGCACCTGCACTTCGAGGTCGACCCGCACTCCCTCTCGGTCTCGGCCTGACCAGTGCTGGATTCATGCCCTCCCGGCCATAGAGCCTGGCCATTCACCGATCTCAAGGAGGAGACGTGCGCCGTCGCACCGCCCTGAAGACCCTGGCCGCCATTCCCGCGGCTGCCCTGATCACCGGCACCTTCAGCAGCCTTCCGGCAGCTGCCGCCCCACTGGACTACCCGGCACTGCGTGCTCGCTGGGCGGACATCCTGACCGGCCGGGCCACCCTGGACACCAGCGATCCGCGCTACCAGGATCCCATCGATGCCATCGAGAGCGCGGCGGCGGCGGCCCTCGCGCTGATCGACACCTCGCCCACCCGTACCCAGGTGTTCACCGATGCGCCGCTCGATGACAACGCGGGCGTGCTCAGCACCTACCGGCGGATCCAGTCCCTGGCGCTCGCCTGGGCCACGCCGGGAACGAGCCAGTACGAGGACTCCGATGTGCTCGACGACATCCTCGAGGGGCTCCGCACGGGCTTCACCCACGGCTACAACCCCTTCACCCCCGAGTACGGCAACTGGTGGACCTGGGAGATCGGGGTCCCGCGCGCCCTGGGCAACACCCTCGTGCTCGTGTACGCCGAGCTCACGCCGCAGGACATCGCCGATCAGTGCGCGGCGATCGACTACTACGTCCCCGATCCGTGGTTCGTCCTCCCCGCCGGCTCGGGCCGTAAGCCCTCCACCGGCGCCAACCGGGTTGATCTGTGCTCGGCGGTGATCGTGCGCGCGCTGCTGGACGCCGAGACGGCCAAGCTCGAGCACGCACGTGCTGGGCTGGTGGATGCCTGGCAGATCGTCGCCAGTGGCGACGGCTTCCACGCCGACGGCTCCTACCTGCAACACACCACGGTCCCCTACACCGGCTCCTACGGGGTGGTCCTGGTGCTGCGGCTGGCGCAGATGTTCGCGCTGATCGAGCCTGAGACGGGCGGACCCGAAGAGGACTTCTACGCCTTGGTGGAGGCGAGCATCCTGCCGGTCGTCTACCGCGGACAGGTCCTGGACTCGGTCCGCGGCCGCGCCGTCAGCCGCGCCGCCTCCCGCAGCCGGACGATCGCCGCGGACGTGCTGGAAGCCCTGGTGCTCCTCAGCGGCGCCGTGCCGGCGGCCACGGCCGACGCCTGGCTCGGCCGGGCTCGCACCTGGCTGCCGGTGCTGGACGGCGCCGTGCCACTGCAGACCGTGCCCCGCGTCTCGGCGATTCGTGCGCTCGAGGCCCACAGCGCGCCACCCCTGCCCGAGCCGGACGGGGTGTCACTCTTCGGGGGGATGGATCGGGCCGTCGTGCGCCGCCCGGGCTGGGCCGTGGCGATCTCCGGATCGAGCCGGCGTATCGCCTGGTACGAGTGCGGCAACGGTGAGAACGAGCGCGGGTTCCACACCGGGTCGGGGATGACGTCCCTCTACACCGAGGACACCGCCCACTTCGACGACGGGTACTGGCCCACCGTCGATCCGTACCGGCTGCCGGGCACCACCGCCGACCAGACTCCCCTGCCCGACGGCGTCGGCGGCCAATGGGGCGCCGGACTGCCCGACGGTGAGTGGACCGGCGGTGCCGTGGCCTGGCCCGGCGGTGACCGCGCCGCGCTCGCCTTCGGCCAGGATCTGCGGGGCCCCGGCGGCACAGGCCTGCGCGCTCGCAAGGCCTGGTTCGCCGTCGGCGGCATGATCGTGGCTCTCGGGGCCGACATCCGATCCGGCAGCGGCAACCTGGTGGAGACCGTCGTCGAGAACCGGAACCTGCACTACTGGGGTGAGAACGTGCTCGAGGTGGACGGTGCCGAGCCGATCCCCGGTGATACCTCGGCCACCATCCACTCCCCCTCCTGGGCGCACCTGGAGGACGTCGGCGGATACCTGTTCGGCCCCGGCACCGTCCTGAAGATGCTCCGCGAACAGCGCTCGGGATCCTGGTCGCAGATCAATGCCGGCGGCTCCACGGGGACCATCCTGCGCCGCTTCGTCACGATGTGGATCTGGCACGGCGCGCACCCGCCGGGGCGCGCCTACGAGTACGCGCTGTTGCCCGGCGCCACCTCGGCCGAGACTGCCGCGGCGGCAGCCGCCCCTGGCTACCAGGTGCTCGCCAACACCGCCGATCACCAAGGGGTCGCCTTCGGCGGTTCGACCCGGGCGGTGATCGCCTGGGCGAGCGGGACGGTGGGTGAGGTGAGCCTGGACGGGCCGGGCGCCGTCGTGGTGGATGATCACGACGGCGAACGGGTGGTGGGCGTGGGAGCGCACGGCACCGGCGGGTCCTCCCTCGTGGTGACGATGCCCGCCGGCCCCTACCTCGCGGTCACGGATTCCGACGGCGCCGACGTCACCCTGGCCGCCGGGGTGCTGCGGATCGAGGTTCCCCGCGTCTCACCCGTGCGCCAGCACCACATCGTGCTCGAGACGTGAGTGCACGGGGCCCGAGACTCGCCTATTCCACGCTGGGCTGCCCCGGGGACTCCCTGGAGCGGGTGATCACTCGGTGTCGCGCGTTCGGGATCACCGGGCTGGAGCTGCGATGCGGGCCGGGTGAGATCGTCGATCCGGCGGCCGGTCTGGAGCGATCTCGGCACATCGGATCGATCCTGCGCGAGGAAGGCCTCACCATCCTGGCACTGTGCACGCGGGTGCGCGTCTGCGCCAAGGGCGACGTGCCCGGGGAGGCACTGCCGCTGTTCGAGCACACCCGGGCGGTGGGCGCGACCGGGATGCGAGTGTTCCCGGGCGGCGATGCGGACGTCGACTCCTCAGACGCGCGCGGATCGCGCACTCTCGCGGCAATCGCGACCGAGGCGACTCGCCGTGGCTGCCGCGTGCTGCTCGAGACGCACGATTCGCACCCCCGTGGCGCGGATGTCGCCCGGATCATCGACCGGATACCGGCGCCGGACCGCGACGAGGTCGGCGTGATCTGGGACGTGCTGCACCCGTGGCGCGCCGGGGAGGAGCCCGCCGACACCGCAGCCGCACTCGGCGGGCTCCTCGACTACGTCCAGATCAAGGACTGGTCCTCGTCGGCCGGGCTGTGCCTCCCCGGCGAGGGGGAGGTGCCCCTGCGGGAGATCCGTTCCGCGCTGGGGCCGGCCGCGGACGACGTGTGGTTCTCCCTGGAGTGGGAGAAGGCATGGGAGCCCGACCTGCCCGAGCTGGACCTGGCGCTGGAGCGTGCCAGAAGCTGGCTCGCATGAGCCGGTGATCCCGGTGCTGGCCATCTTCGCCATCGCGCAGCGCCCGTTCATCGACGGGCTCGCGCAGACAGGGCTGACGGGGTAGCCGACGCAGTTCCGGCCGGACGGGTCCCGCGCCGTCACCGGCCCTCCCAGTTCACCACCACCTTGCGCACGGTCCGCACCAGCACATTCAGCGCGATACCCAGGGCGGAGAGGATGATCAGCAGCGCGAACACCGCCGCGGTCTCCATCCGGCCCTGCGCCTGCAGGATGAGCACGCCGAGGCCCTCCTGAGCGCCGACGAACTCGGCCACGATCGCTCCGATCATCGAGTTGGCGACAGCGAGTTCGAGACCGCTGAAGATCTGCGGCAGCGCCGCAGGGATCATCAGCCGCATCCGCAGCTGCAGCGGCGAGGCCCCGTTCACGCGGAAGAGGTCGATCTGGTCCTTGTCCACGCTGCGCAGCCCGTGGATGGTGTTGACCAGCACCGGGAAGAACGCCAGCAGCACCACGACCACCACCTTCGAGGGCAGGCCGAAGCCGAACCAGATCACGAACAGCGGTGCAACGGCGACCTTCGGGATGGACTCGATCGCCACGATGTAGGGAAAGACCACCCCGTACACGCGCGGCAGCTGGGCCAGGGTGACTGCCAGCGCCAGGCCGAGCGCCACACCGATACCGAGCCCGAGGAGCACCTCGGTCATCGTGGCGCCGGCGTTGCTGAGGTAACGCGGGAACGCTTCGGGGTCGAACAGCGCGTTCAGCACGTCGCTGAGGACCGGTACGACGTAGCTGGGTGTGCCGAGCGCCGTCGGGAGGAACTGCCAGGCGAGCAGCACCACGGCCAGTACCGAGAGGGTGCCGATCAGCTGCCCGCTGCGCCCACTCCCGCGGGCATTGCGCATCGAGGTGAGGGTGCTCATGCGGCTGCCTCCTTCTCGAAGTGGCGCCGGATGGTGGAGCACAGCGCCCCGAACTCGGGGGTGCCGAGCAACTCGAGGGTGCGTTCCGGGCCGAACGGCACCTCCACCTGGTCCACGATCCGCCCCGGCCGGGGGCTCATCACGATCACCCGTTGGGCGAGGAACACTGCCTCGGGGATGGAGTGGGTGATGAGCACGACGGTCTTGTGGGTCTCTCGCCAGATGCGGTTGACCTCGACGTTGAGCAGATCGCGGGTCATCGCATCCAACGCCCCGAACGGTTCGTCCATCAACAACATGGACGGTTCGTGCACGAGCGCCCGGCAGATCGCGGCCCGCTGCTGCATGCCGCCGGAGAGCTCGTGCGGGCGTTTGCTGGCGAAGTCGGTCAGGCCCACCATCTCCAGCAGCTCATCGGCCGCCGCGCGGTCTGCCTTGCTCGGCCGGCGCTGCAGCGAGACCGGCAGCAGCACGTTCGAGCGCACGTCCTGCCAGGGCAACAGCGTGGCCTTCTGGAAGACCATCCCGACGTCGGCTGCCCCGCTGCCCAGTTCCCGCCCGCCGAGGGTTCCCACCCCGGAGGTGTGCTGCTCGAGTCCGGCGAGGATCTTCAGCAACGTGGTCTTGCCGCAGCCGGAGGGCCCCACGATCGCGACGAACTCGCCGTCGTCGATGCGCAGGTCCACATCGGTCAGGGCAGTCACGTCCCCAGTACGTGTCGGGTAGACCTTGCCGAGCTGTTCGAGCTCGACGATGGGTGAGATCGTCATAGCGAGACTCCGTAGACGTCGCAGAGGTTCTGGTGCAGGACCCGCTCGGCGAGCCAGCCGGCCTGCCGGCGGGTCCAGAGCCCGTCGCTTACTCCGGACTCGAGCACGCCGTCGAGGGCGGTGCGCGCCCGGCGGGTGGAAGACACGTGCATCTCGGGCGAGCCGGTGTCCGTGCCATACATCACGCGGTTGGCGGGGAGCAGTTCCAACCACTCCTCCAGCACCCGGGTGACGGTGTGGTGCTGCAGGTACGGCATCCAGGAGAAGTCCAGGTGCACGTTGCCGTGCATCTGGGCCAGCGCCGTCAGGTTGGAGGAGTAGGGGAAGCCGCCGTGGATGAGGATGATCTGCAGCCGGTTCAAGGCCGGGTCGCCGATGAGTTCCTCCAGCAGCAGCGGGTTCGCGGTGCTGATCCGCAGACCGGGTTCGGTGTGCCCGAACCCGGTGTGGATCTGCACCGGCATCCCCTCGGCTGCCGCCCACTCCAGGATCCAGAAGGCGAGGTGGTCGGCGAGCACCTTGTGCGAGGTGGCGTCGATTCCCGACGGCGCAGGGATCGTTCCGTACTCCCGCTCGCCGGCCGTGGCGCCGGCCAGGTCCGCCCACGCCGTCAGGGCCTCAGCTCGGTCCACGCGCTGGAACTGCAGCGTGCGTACGTAGGCGGAGGCGATCTTCAGGCCGATGAATCCCTCTGCCCGGCGGCGCCGGACGGAATCCAGCACGAACTCCTCGTACGCCTCCAGCGTGGCCGGCACGTCGGTGCCGGCGAGCTCCAGCTGACGCTCGAGCACCCGGGCGAAGATCCGCCGGAAGCGTGGAGCGTCGGTACCCCGGCCGGTCCAGGTGGGGTGCCCGAACGGGAACAGGTAGGGGTCGATGCGGGCGATCGGCTTGTACCGGGCGTGCGGCCAGGCCATCGGGTCGATCTCGGGAATGTCGGTGAGGACGGCGGCGGTGTCGGAGAGCAGCAGCGCGCGGTCGTACAGGCCCGGGAAGTCCTCGATGCGGGACTGCTTCGAGACGGCGATGGTCTCCTCGCGGCTCAGGCGGCCGTACAGCGCCTCGCAGCCTTCCCGGAGCGCGGCGGCATGCACGGTGGTGGACTGCCACCGCAGGCTCTGTTCGATGAGGGCGGGGATGCCGAGCCGCTGGCCGAGCTCGGCTGCCTCGGCGGGACGATCGGACTCCACCAGGGCCATGTAGGCCTGGTAGTCGGCGTGGTCGATGTGCCCCTCCACGTGGCCCATCGCGTTCTCGATCTCGTAGGAGTCGATCCCGGAGATGCGCTGGCCGGGGCGGACGTAGCCGGCGTGGGAGTGGTGGTCGATGGCGGGCACGCCCGCGGTGTAGGTCAGCTCGCTCACGGGGTCCACTCCTGTGCCTCGGCGATCACGGCGTCGCCGTCGAAGTCGTTGTAGTCGGCCACCAGCGTGTTGGGTACGTGGGCAGCGGCGTCGATCTCGGTGTCGATGATGGCGGACTCGAGCGCGAAGTCGGCCCAGGACTGGATGGCCTCATCGGAGTAGGCACCCCAGGTGCCGTTGGCTTGCGGGTCTCCGGCCACGAGGAGTTCGATCCGGCGTTCGAGGGCCACGAGGTCGGTGGCGAGCTGTTCGTCCTCGCTGACTCCGGCCAGTCGGGTCTGCGGGTAGTCGGCGTACATGATCTGTAGCGCTGCCTCAGGGTTGGTGGCGGTGAACAGGGTGGCGCGGGCCACGGCACGGCCGAAGCCGGCCACAGCCTCGGCACTGTCCTCCAGGTACTCCGGGGAGGTGAAGTAGGTGGTGGAGAACAAGGACGCCACCTCCGGTGTGGTGAAGTAGCGCAACTCGGTGCCGTTCTCCTCGAAGGCGGCGTACTCGGTGTCCCACAGTGAGAGCGCCTGCACCTGATCGGTCTCGAGCGCCTGCAGGGCTGCGGCACCCACACCGACGGCCACGTTGCTGAAGTCCTCGTCCTCGACGAAGCCGATGGAGTTCAGGATGCCGTTGGACAGCTGCAGGTTGGAGCTACCGAGACTGGACTGGCCGATGGCGGCGCCCTGAAGGTCCTCGAGACTTTCGATGCCGGAGTCGGCGAGCACAGCGATGGAACCGGTCTGCTCGCGGATGTAGTTGTACACCAGCTGGACGTCTTCGCCGTCGGCGACGGTCTGCCACAACGGCTCAGCCGGGGTGGAGCCGATCTCCAGGGAGCCGGTGTTGACGCCCTGCACGATGGAGACCGAGTCGGTGGTGTGCACGATCTCCACCTCCAGACCTTCGTCGGCGAAGTAGCCCATGTGCTCGGCTACGGCCATGGGTGAGTTGTTGGCGCCCATCTGGGTCGGAATGCCGAAGCGCAGTGGGGTCAGTTCCTCGCTGGTCTCGCTCGAGGCTCCGGAGGAGCAGGCGGCGAGCGTGGCCGCTAGTGCAGCCGAGGCGAGTACGGCCAGAGGTGTACGGGACATGGCGGGATCCTTTCGGGTGTGCGGAAGCAGACCCAAGGGGCGCTTGCGCGTGGGTCGGGGTGCGGCGTCGGGCCGCGGTGACGGACGGCGAGGCTGCGGGAGGGGTGAGGGACGCCGTCGGGAGATGGGACGCCTGGACTCAGGAGCCCGGCTGGTCCTTCCAAGCCGGTACGGAGGGTGGGGTGACCACCCAGACCGCTTCGGCATCGTCGGGACCGGGATTTCGGACGTGGTGGGGGGTGGACGTGCGGAACTCGACGCTGTCGCCGGCCTGAAGCACGTGGCTCTCGCCGCCGATGGTGATACGCAGGATCCCTCGGGTCACGAGGCAGATCTCCTGGGAGTCACCGTGGGTGTAATGCTCGTTGCCGGTGCCCTGGCCGGGGGCGTACTCGGAGACAAGCACTTCGACATTGCCGATGGGGGGTTGGGTGATGCCGTAGTGGGCGACGTCCCCGTCGGAGAACAGGCGGGGGCGTTCAGACCGGCGCAGCACGCGTCCGTGCTCGGGTGCCGGTTGGAACAGCTCCAGCCAGGTGATGCCGAAAGCCGCCGCAATGGCGCGTACCACCGCGATGCTGGCGTTCTTGTGCCCGTTCTCGATCTGGCTGATGTAGCCCGGGCTGACGCCGGCACGGCTAGCCAGGTCACGCATGGACAGTCCGGTGGTGGCACGCAGCTCGCGGATCCGCTCACCGAGTGCTTCGTTGTCGGGCTGTTCCATCTCGTGCTCCTCGCCAGTAATCACGGTGATTACTTTTGGTGAACACACCGTATACAGGGTGTCAAGGCTGATGGGTTTCCCGGGTGTTACCGGTGCGTAACGAGTGCATCCAGGCGCCGTCGAATCCGGGATGGGCAGGGGCCTCGCTCCGAGAGCGGACGAAAGTGACGGTCATACTGCCATCCAGGGCTCTCAGGCGGCCTGGTTGGCACTATTCCCGTCAGTTTCATCCGCGATCACGAACGACGTGCGGCGATCAGCGACCGCAGCGATCAATGCGGCGCCACGGCCACTCGGCCCGGAGCCAGGAGTGCACCGCATCGGCCAACGGCCCGTCGAGGTACGCCTCGCTGGCCCGTACCCAGGACTGGACGGTGACGTCGTACTCCGGATCGCTCGTCGGGTAGAGGTAGACGCAGCCGATCACGGTGCCGTCGGGATCGAGCACGGTGAAGGTGAATCCCCGCTGCGCGGCGAAGTCCGCAGCGTGCCGGGTCAGGTCCGCGAGGTTATCGTCGGGCGACATGCCAGCCACGGGCGGCCATGAACCATCGGGATAGCCGGGTGTGGTGCGGATGTGCTCGATACTCGACGTCCACGCTGCGAGGTCGGCCTCGTTGTGCTGCGGCCCGAGCGGTTCGAGCCGGAAGCGGTCGGTGACCAGTGTGGTGGGCGGGATGAAATCTGCGGGGACGAATCCGGCAGTGGACATGTAGTGACGGTACCCCTGGGTAGGCGTGTTCCCGTGGTCGGTTGCCACCCTCACTCGCAGACGATCCCTGGATCGGCCGCTGCGGATGGGACGGCACCGAAAGGCGCTCGTCGGCGCGGACGCCGTCGTCAGGAAACGGAGCTGCCCAGGGTCACGTCCATCTCGCCGGCGTCGTCAGTGACCACAGAGGCGGTGTCACCGATCGCCACCTCCCCTGGGATCCAGACGATCCACCATCCGTCCATCACGGTCGCCTCGACGAAACTCCCATCAGCGGTGTGAACAGTCAGGGCTTCCACCGCTGAACCGACCGTTCCCACGGCCAAGGTGACCGGGTCGCTGGTGATCGGGGGCGTGTATGTGTTGGCCTCGAGCAGCAGCGCACCGTCCTCATCGTCTGGCCAGGTCACGGTGCCTGAGCCGGGGACAGATCCCATCGCCACCGGGTAGTACCCCGGGTCCGACTCGTCATCAGGCAGCGTGAGACACACCTGGTAGGCGTCACTTTCGCCGAGCGAGAGCATCATCCGGTACGGCCCTCGCTCTTCAGCCAGCAACGGAGTCACCGGGATCATCTCCACGTCCGGACCCGGGCCAGGAATCTCCGGCGGGCAGATCTGAGCCATCACGCCGATGTCCGTCGAAGCGACCCCGGTCGGCGTGGATGTCCAGCCGGCATACGCCGGCGCACTGTCATAGTTGCTCACCGTGAGCGCCCCCACGGCAACCAGTGCGGCCGCTGCGGCACCGGCGAGGATGCGGCGGGTGGCCACTGGTGGCTGATACGGGGTGAGGCGACGTGCTTCCTCACGTGATGTCGCGCCGTCCGCGATGCGGGTGTTCACCCGCTGCAGCAGGGCGCGGGAATCTGCCTCGGTCACGTCCGGTTCCGGAGGTTTCAGCGCCCCTACGCCGCGTAGCAGTGTCGACTTCTCACTCATCTCAACCCCCTCGGCACCTCGCCCGGAACATCGCTGGGCAGGGCGCCACGCACGTCCTCGTCACGATGTCACCTCACCCACTTCCGCGGGGGCAGCGGATGAAGGCCAGCAACTTACGGCGAGTCTCTCAGTCGAGCCTCAAACCGTCCCTCCGGGCCGGCCTTCATCCACCTCCTCCCCGTCCCTACACCTATACATGTCCGGCACCCCTGGGGTGATTACATGCAAGTGTGAGAAATTTCTGACGGAGCTGGTGCTGGGTGCGGTGCCTCGGCCTGTCAGCCGCCGAGTGCCTGGGCTACACCGGGGATGCGGGACCGGTACTCCTCCAGCAGTTGGCGTGCGATCACCGAGGAATCGACCAGAGGGTGGCCGGCGAAGGCGCGCCACGCCAGTTCCGGCGAGTGCTCGCGCGAGGCTCGCAGCACGAGTTGTTCGCTCGCCTTGACCTGGACCATCAGTCCGAGCATGTCGCCCTCGACGGCGGCAACACGCTGCGGGTGGATCCCGTCGGTGTCCACAGTGCACGGCACCTCCACCACGGCGTCCTCCGGAAGCTCCGGTACAAGCCGGGCACCGGTGAGCGAGTTGTTTCCGACGTTGAGGATCATGGTCGCGCCTGGGCCGCCGGTCAGCGCTGTCATCAGATCCAGGGCGACCTGTTGGTACCCGCCGTTCTCGACATCGTCGGTATCGCGGCCATGGAGATCGGCCACGTCTCGTGACTCCCCCATGTAGCTGGCTTCGCGATCATGCAGGGTGCGACTCCACGACTCGAGGCCGGGATCAGCGCTGTAGAACTCGCCCTGCTTCGCCGCCAGGTACTGCCCGCGCGTCTGCTCGGCGGCCTGGATCCGAGCGATCGCCTCCCGGGTGCGGTAGTAGTAGAAGAGGTACTCGTTCGGCAGTGCTCCCAGCGATTGCACCCAGTCCACGCCGAGGATGCGCGCCTCTTCGATCCGAGCCAGCCGGTGCTCATCGCCGATGATCTGCGGCAGGACGTCACGTCCGCCGACCGACAGACTCCGCAACCACCCCAGGTGATTGAGACCGACATAGTCGAACGTGACCTCCTCCGGGCGATGACCAGCCACCCGGGTCGCCCGGCGCATGAGGCCGATGGGTGTGTCACAGATGCCTGTCACCCGGGCGCCGAGAATCTCCCGCATGGCCTCGGTCACCAAACCGGCAGGGTTGGTGAAGTTGATCACCCACGCCTGAGGGGCGAGATCACGGACGGTGCGGGCGAGCTCGCGGGCGTGCGGAAGCGTCCGCAGTGCGTAGGCCAGCCCTCCGGGTCCGATCGTCTCCTGACCGAGCACGCCGAGATCGAGCGCCACTCGCTCGTCGATCGTCCTGCCCTCGATGCCTCCGACCCGCATCGCGGAGAAGACGAAGTCGGCTCCGCGCACCGCCTCGGTCAGGTCCACGGTGGAGGTCACGTGCACTGGGTGCTGCATGGTCTCAGCAAGGCCGGAGATCACTCGCCGGATGGCATCGATCCGCGTGGGATCGACATCGAAGAGGCAGAGTTCGTCGATCCGCAAGTGCGCCGCCGGGTCAGAGACCGCTTGGAAGATCTGCGGCACCCGGAATCCACCGCCGCCGATGATGGTGAGCTTCATCCGATCAACACCTCACTGCCCGCCCGCCGTAGCGCATCCAGGGCCTCGTTCGAATCGTGCCGACTTGTCACCACGGTGCCGATGCTCTCCGGGCCGCACACAGCAAGCAGCCCCGTGCCTGGGAACTTGTCGTCGGCCACGACGAGCACGCTCCTCTCCGCTGCTCGCAGAATTGCTCTCTTGACCGGTACCTCGATTCCGGTGGAATCGAGAAGGCTGCCGTCACTACGAACACCACTGGCGCCGAGGAATGCGATGTCGGCGGTGATCTGACTCAACGCCGACTCGGTCAGCGCGCCGACCAGCGACAGGTAGGACGGCCGGAACACACCACCGAGAACGATCAACTCAGTCTCGGGAGAGTCCCGCAAGGCATCGATCACGGCGAGCGATGCCGTGATCACGGTGACCCTGCGACCGCGCAGATGACGAGCGACCTGCGCGACCGTGGTGCCGATGTCGCAGATGATGACGTCCCCGTCATGTACGAGCTCGGCCGCCCGTTGGCCCAGACGGTCCTTCTCCTTGGCATGGGTGGGCGCGATCTGGTGAAAGGGTGCCGGGTCCGGGTCAATCGATCCCCCTCCACGCACCCGCTGCAGCAGGCCCTCTCTGCCCAGATCGTTCAGATCTCGGCGGATCGTGGAGAGGCTGACACCGAACTGATCAGCGAGATCTTGCACGGAGACCTCACCGGACGTTTGGAGCGCAGCAATGATCGACGCGCGTCGGGTGGTTCGCAACATGGGAGGAAGTATACGCATACGCGAGCAGTATCAGTCAGTTGCGTGCAATAGCGAGCACTGCTAGCGTGCACGATCAGTCGTTCTAGGTACCTGATCAGGAGCAACGCAGCCGTGACCTCACCCTCCAATGACCGTCCGCCTCACGTCGCCGTCCTCGGCGATGTGTTCGTCGACCTGGTGCTCGCAGGTCTGGCCGGACCACCCGTCGCAGGTCGAGAGGTCTACGCGCAGGACAGCACGCTGGCCCCTGGCGGCAGCGCCAATCACGCCGTGGCGCTGGCGCGACTGGGGGTGCGTACGCACCTGGTGAGCACCGTCGGCGACGACGACCTCGGCCTGATCATTCAGCGTCAGCTCCGCAGTGCGGGGGTCGTGCTCGAGGATGCCCGCCACTGCGAGCGTTCGCACGTCACGGTCAGCCTTTCCTCCACCGACGACAGGGCACTGGCCACCTACCTCGCCCCCGAGCAGGGCCCGGTCGAACCCGGGCCGCACGCCCCGTTGCCAGACGGTGTGGTGCTCTATCTCTCGAGCACGGCTACCGACGGCGCATGGTGGCGTACTGCGTCCGCGCAGGGATCACGGGTGTACGCCGACATCGGTTGGGACCCGAGCAGTGAGTGGGCGGTCGAGTCACTGGAGCCACTGGCCCACTGCCACGCGTTTCTACCCAACGAGCAGGAAGCGCGCGCGTACACCCGTACCGACACTCCCCAGGCAGCCGCGGCCGCACTCGCTCGGCACGTCCCCGTGGTGGTTCTCACCTGCGGGAGCGACGGCGCTCTCGCCATCGACCAGCGCACCGGTGAGGAGGCGAACGTTCCCGCCTTGGCAGTCGAGGTGCGCGATCCCACCGGGGCCGGCGACGTATTCGTCGGCGGCTTCGTCACCGCCGATCTGCTCGATCTTCCTCTCACCGACCGACTCGCGTTCGCCACGCTCACGGCCGGGCTGGCCGTACGTCGCCTGGGTGGCTCGCTCGCCGCGCCTACCGTCCACGACCTCACGCAGTGGTGGCAGCACCGACGAGCCGCACGCGGACCCGAGGAGCGCGCGCTGCAACAGCGCTATGAGTTCCTGGAGGACCTCCTCCCCCGGCTCGCCGCAGACGCTCCCGCCACAACTAGCACCGACGAGGTGCCGGCATGACCCGCCGTCGGAGCCAGAGCAACCTTCCGGCCTACGGCGGGATGAGCGCGTTCGCCGGCGACATCCACAACCACTGCGCCATCAGTTACGGTCACGGATCCATCGAGGACGCCTACGCCAACGCGCGCATGCAACTGGACTTCGCCTCAGTGACCGGACATGCCAGCTGGCACGACATGCCCGAAGAACCGGCACACGTGGCCGACTACCACCGCAAGGGGTTCGCCCGGCTGGAAGAGCAATGGGAGCACGTTCAGGACGTCACTGACGGCGCGCATGTCGACGGCGAGTTCGTCTCCTTCCTCTCGTTCGAGTGGCACTCGATGACCTACGGCGATCACTGCGTCTACTACCGAGGCGGGCGTGGGCCGCTCGCTCCGGCGCGAGCGAAATCGTTGGAGGAACTGCGTGGCGAGTTGCGCGCCGTGCAGGCCGCTGGCTTACCGGCGATGGTGCTTCCGCACCACATCGGCTACCTGGCTGGGCGCCGAGGGGTCAACTGGGACACCTACTCCGCCGAGCTGTCCCCCGTGGCCGAGATGATCTCCATGCACGGCAGCGGCGAACAGGACGACTCCCCGCGCCCGTACCTGCACACCATGGGGCCGCGCGATGCCGGGAGCACCGCAATCGCCGGCCTCGGCCGCGGTCACCGATTCGGCTTCATCGGCTCCACCGATCATCACAGCGCCCATCCAGGCAGCCACGGCCACGGCCTCGCCATGGTGTGGGCACCCGAGCTCACGCGCGACTCGCTCTGGGAAGCGATCCAGGCTCGCCGCACCTATGCGATCACGGGCGATCGCATCATGCTTGCCACCAGCGTCGACGGGGCGCCGATGGGAAGCGAGATCACCGGCGTCGGCCCCCGAGAGATCGCCGTGCAGGTGCACGGCGGCGCAGCACTGGAGACGGTCCAGGTTCTCCGCAACGGTGAGGTGATCGCGGAGAACCGCCCGGGACCAACGAGCCTCTCGCACACCTTCGACGGAATCCTCTCGATCGCCTTCGGGTGGGGCGAGGTGGGCGCCTTCGTCGACTGGGACGTCGAGGTAAGCCTGAGCGGAGGCGAGATCCACGCCGTCGAACCACGGCTGCGCGGCTACGACACACTGGCCGATCAGGCGGGCGAGACCGACCGGTACGCCTTCTCCTCGTGGCAGCAGACGTCACGCTCGAGCGCCACACTGCGCACCCGCACCTACGGCAACCCCACCGTGAGCACGGACGCCACCCAGCAACTTGCCCTGCACGTCGAGGCAGACCCCAATGCGGTGCTGACCGTGACCGCCAACGGCCGCACGCTGCAGCGCACCGTCGCCGAACTCCTGACGGGTCCCGCGGTCTCCTACATCGGCGGCTTCCTCAGCGGCGCATTCGTGATGCACCGCGCAGTGCCCTACGAGGCTGCGTCCCTGACCTGGGAGCTGGCCGACGCAGGCTCCGGCGACCAGACCGACATCTACTACGTCCGAGTACGCCAGGTGAACGACCAGCACGCCTGGAGCTCACCCACGTGGGTCACCAACTCACGTACCTGACCCCTTCGCCCCCCATCCCCCGCACGATCACTCCGGAAGGTGCAATGATGCAGAAGAAGACCTGGATTGCCGCGACCGCAGCATCCGCGATGGCTGTCGGCCTCGCCGCCTGTACGCCGAGCGGCGGTGACTCTGCCGAGAGCGGGGAGATCACCTGGGCGATCGGGGGCGCGCGCTCCCAGCCGGGCGCGGCGCACGACCAGATCGCCGACCTGTGGAACGAGGCGAACCCGGATACCCCGGTCACGGTCGAGGCACTGCCCGAATCGGCCGACGAGGCACGCGAGCAGCAGGCGCTGGTGCTCCAGGCCGGAGGTAGCGAGTTCGACGTCCTGGGCCTGGATGTGGTCTGGACCGGCGAGTACGTCGAGAACGACTGGATCGTGGAGCTGGACGACCTGCGTGGGGAACTGGACGCCGCCGTCCTTCCCGGACCGATGGAATCCTCCTCCTGGAGCGGCAGCCTGTGGGCAGTCCCGCTCAACACCAACACCGGCGTGCTCTACTACCGCACCGATCTGGTCGAGGAGGCGCCCTCGGACTGGGAAGCGCTGTGCCAGGCTGCGTCCGAACTCGACGACTCGATGAGCGGATACATCGGTCAGGGCGCTCGCTACGAGGGATTCACGGTGAACTGGCTCGAGTTGTACTGGAGCGCCGGTGGCGAGCTCTACAACGAGGACCAGAGCGAGGTGCTCTTCGACGTCGACACCGCCACGGAGGTGACGTCGTTCGTGGCCGAAGCCACGCAGAACGGATGCTTCGCTCCCGGCTTCAACACCGCGATGGAAGAGGAGTCGCGCATCGCTTACCAGTCCGGCGACGTGGCGTTCATGCGGAACTGGCCAGGGCCGTACAGCCTGATCGCCGAGGACACCGAGAGCCCGGCCCACGAGGCCACCGCAGTTGCACCACTGCCCGGCTTCGACGGCAATCCCGGTGTCGCAGCCATCGGTGGCTTCAACAACGCGATCAGCGCGTTCTCCGAGAACCAGGAGGTCGCCAAGGACTTCGTGGTGTGGGCCGCAACCGATCCCGAGGTCCAGCAGATCCTGGCGGAGAACTCGACGCTGCCGGTGCTCAGCTCCGCCTATGAGAACAGCGACGATCCGCTGATCACCCAGCTCGGCGAGGTGCTGCAGACCGCGCAACCGCGGCCGTCCGTCCCTGCGTGGAACGAGATCAGCCTGGAGATCCAGAGCACGATCTTCCCCGCGGTCAACGGCGAGATGGACCCGCGGGCCGCCGCCGAGCAGCTTGCCGAGTTCCTCGAAGGCACGGTTGCCGAGTAACTCGGCCAGTCAATCGGGAAGGGCACCACTGAGATGAGTACGACCATCCGCACCCAACCTCCGCCACGTCTGCGACGGCTCCCGGGCCACGGGCTCACCGATGTCGCCCTGGCTCGACTGTTCATCGCCCCCTCGGTGCTCGTGATGGCAGCGGTGGTGCTCTTCCCGATCGGCTTCGCGCTGGTCACGAGCCTGCGCTCGTACACGCGGCGCCAGGTCGACGGGTTCGCCGGGCTCGCGAACTACGCCACCGTTCTGAGCGATCCCGCCTTCTGGGCGGCGATGCGTTTCACCGGGCTCTTCACGGTCACGTCCGTGGCGCTGGAGTTCGTGATCGGGCTGGCGTTCGCCCTGCTCATGAATCATGCCCGGCGTGGCCGCGGCATGACGAGAGCAGTCATCCTCGTGCCGTGGGTCATCCCGACGGTCGTCGCAGGGCAGATGTGGGCGTTCATGTTCAACATCAACCCTGGTTTCATCAACAGCCTGCTCGGGCTGGACGACTTCAACTGGCTAGGCTCGGCCGGCTGGGCGACGGTGACGGTGATCGCTGCCGACGTGTGGAAGACGGCCCCCTTCGCGGCCCTGCTGCTGCTCGCCGGCCTGCAGACGATTCCGGCCGAGCTCTACGAGAGCGCGCGGATGGACGGGGCGGGCGCCTGGCAGCGGTTCCGCCACGTGACCCTGCCGCTGCTGCGGCCGGCGATCATGGTCGCGCTCCTGTTCCGCACGGTGGACGCCGTGCGTGTCTATGACCTGCCGCAGGTCATGACGGGCGGCGCTTTCGGCACCGAATCGCTCTCGATGCTCGTACGCCAGTTCATCGTCATCACGCCCGACCCAGGCATCGGAGCTGCACTGTCGACGATCACCTTCGCACTGGTTCTCGGGGTCGGGGTGCTGTTCGTCTCGCAGATCGGACGTTCCATGGTCGAGGGCGGGAGTACCCGATGAGTACGGTGAACGGAACGCGTGTACGCCGCCGCAGCGGTGGCGAATGGCTGCACGATGGGCTCTTGGTGGTCGTGTTCCTGTGGTGCCTGGCACCGTTCGTCTGGCTGATCCTGACCAGCCTGAAGCAGGGTGACGCAGCGCTCAACGATCCCGATCTCCTCCAAGGCCCGTTCGGTCTGGGCAACTACGTCGCGGTCCTCGCCCAGGACTTCGCGCTCAATATGCGCAACTCGTTCGCTGTCGCGTCGATGGCGACGCTCCTGTCGGTCTCGATCGGCGTGATGGCCGCCTATGCGCTCGCCCGGCTCCCGGTGCGGCGCCGGATCGCGCTGATGACGGGCGTTCTGGCGGCGTCACTCTTTCCTCCGGTCGCCCTGGTGCCGCCGCTGTACGAGGCGTGGCGGACGTTCGGCCTGCTCAACACCTATGAGGGCATGTATCTCGCGTACGTGTCGTTCTCGCTTCCGCTGGTCATCTTCATCATGTCCACCTTCTTCGCGGCGATCCCGCGGGAGTTGGAGGAGTCAGCGAAGATCGACGGCGCGTCCGCCCTGCAGGCGTTCGCGCGAGTGATCCTCCCGCTCGCGATCCCGGGGGTCGTCTCGGCGATGATCCTCACGTTCGTGACGGCATGGAACGAGTACCTGCTCGCGAGCACCTTCGCCCCCCGCAACCCGGAGATCGCCCAGACGGTACCGGTCGCCATCGCGACGTTCACCGGCGCCGTCGAGTATCAGCGCCCGATCGGCACCATCACGGCCGCCTCGGTGCTGGTGACCATCCCGATGATCATCCTCGCGTTGCTGCTGCAACGACGTATCGTCGCCGGACTCACTGCGGGCGCAGTGAAGGGGTGACGGGCACCGCCGCTGCCTGGCCGACCCGATCCTCGCCCACGCTTTCCATGCCGGTGTCCATCCCGGACCTGCGGTTCCAGCTCATCGCGTGGTTCACCTGGGCCACCGCGATGCTGAACCACCGGTGGTCCAGCCCGGAGGAGGTGCCCACGGATCTGCCGTTGCCGCAGTGGGGCTGGGAGGGTACGCAGGGCTGGTAGGCGACCTGCGCAGAGCACGACGGCACGCTCGGTGCACCAGGGGGAACTCATCAGTTCTTACCCTCACCCGCGCCGGAAGGTGAGCAGGAACCCGGGCAGGCGCAGCCCCTGCGCGTGGACACGCACCTCGATCTTGCCGACGGCGCAACTCACCCCCATGCGGGGAAGGGAACCCATCCGCGCCTCGCCGTGCGGGTCTCCTCCTCGTCGGCCTCGGCAGAGGCGGCGAGCAGTGCGGCAACCTGCCGGTCAGGGACACTGGTAGTCATGGTGGAGAAGAGCCTCTGGGCACAGAAGGTCGAGCAGGACCCGCAGCACTCGCACTGGTATGTCCAGCGCTTCAAGGACATGGCCGCCGAGGGGGCCGACCTGCACGGCGAGGCGCGGATGATCGATGCGATGCTGCCACGCGCGGCGCGGGTGCTCGATGCCGGTTGTGGACCGGGCCGGCTCGGTGGGGAGCTCGCCCGGCGCGGGCACACCGTGGTCGGGGTGGATGTCGACCCGGTGCTGATCGAGGCCGCGCGAACCGAGTTCGGTGACTGCACCTGGGTGTTGCAGGACCTCGCCGAGTTGGACCTGGCTGAGGCGGGCGTGCGCGAGCCGTTCGACATCGTGGTCGCCGCGGGGAACGTGATGGCTTTCCTCGCTCCCAGCACCAGGCCGGCAGTGGTTGCCAACCTTGCCGGTGCGCTCGCGCCGGAGGGCCGCCTCGTGGTCGGCTTCGGCACGGGCCGCGGCTACGCAGTCGAGGAGTTCTTCGACGACGCCCGCGCAGCTGGGCTGGCCGAATCCGTGCGCCTCTCGACCTGGGACCTACATCCGTGGACGACGCAGGCAGGTTTCCTCGTGGGCATTCTGCAGCGGGCGGCGTCACACTGACGCCGATGTCACGCCTTGACATCGCGCTCACAGCTTCGACACTCCGAACGGATGTCTGACACTGGTAGTACACTTGGAGGCATGCAGACAGTCACCAAGAGAGAACTCAACCAGCACACGGCATCGGTGCTCGCGCAGGTCACCGAGTCCAGTGACCTCGTCGTGACCGAGCGCGGGAAGCCCCGCTGGCGCGTCAGCGCAGTTCTCGAAGGGGACTCAGCACTTGCGCGGCTGGAGCGCGAAGGACGGTACACGCCGCCCTCCCTGGCGCCCGCACCATGGCCGAGGCGGGCCGGCGGACCGGCATACACCGAGACCCAGGCCAGCGCACTGCTGGACGAGATGCGCGGGGACCACTGATCCATGGCCGCATCGCTGGTCTACCTTGATTCCTCGGTGGCGCTGCGCACGATCCTGGATGTCCCCGAACGCCTGCGGCTGCAGACATGGATGCAGAATCCGGCAATGACCGTCCTCTCCTCCCGGCTCCTGCGCACTGAGGTGATTCGCGTCCTGCGGCGCGACAGTCGGCCGCTCGCCGACGGTGCCCCTCTGCTCGATCGCGTCGGGATGCTCGAGATCACTCGGGAGACACACACGGTCGCCGAGTCCATCGAACGGCACGTCAAGGCCCTCGACGCCTTACATCTGGCGACGGCACTGCTGATCGGCGAGCCGGTCACTGTGGCCACGCACGACGCGGCGATGAAGGACGTCGCAGGGCACCTAGGCATGCGCGTGACCGATCCCGTCGAACACCCGAAGTCCTGACGCGGGCTACGAGTCATCGACGTCGATCTCCCAATCTGGCGTTGTGCTGCAGGCCAACCCCCAGCGGGGCGATACGAACGTTTCAGTGCTCACCAGTCGCGAGAAGCCTCACACCTCCACCTGACGGCGGTACTCTCGCGGCGTCATCCCACACGCTCGGGTCACGTGCGCGTAGTAGCTGGACAGCGAGCCGAAACCGGCAGCCTCGGCGATCTCCGTAGAGGACAGCCGCGAGGTCAGCAGCAGCCGCTGCGCCTCCGCCACCCGGCACATGGTCACGTACTCGCCGATCGTCACGCCCACGGCCCGGCGGAACACGGTCATGGCATGCGACGGCGTCAGGTGGACCGAGCGCGCGACGTCGCCCACGCTCACCTCGCCCCGGAACCTGTCGACGACGAACTGCGCCATCCGTAGGGCGTGACCCGCGTCGCCGGCGCGTCCTGGAGCACGGTGACGTGCGCCGTCGGGACCCTCCGCCTCACCGGCCACGGTGGTCTCGGCAGAGTCGGTCGCTGCACCGTCTTCGAAGTGCGCGAAGACCGGCTCCGCACGCAGGATGCGGCGCACCGCGGCCTGGATCTCCAGCAGGGCGATGCCTTCGCTCGCCCGATCCCCGATCTCCTCGAGCCAGGTGGAGACCATGGCCGCGAGGCGCTCCCGCAGCACCGGGTCGTCGGTGACCAGCGGCATTGCCTGCATCAGGCGTCTCATATCCGCCTCAGCCAGGCCCCAGCTGAGCACCGTGGCGAAGGGGACATGCACCCAGCACGTCTCCCCCGCGGCGTCGGACTCCGTGCGGCCGGCGACCAGGCCGTGCGGCTGCGTCGCCCAGAACATCGCGATCTGCCCCTCCCGCAGCACGAGTGGCCGTCCGGCGTAGAGGTAGCGCAGCTCGCCACGCAGGACGATGTTGACTTCGAGGTCGTCGTGGCGGTGCAGCGTCAGCATCGTCGGCGGTTCCCCGCGCCGGCACCACAGCGCCGGCTGCTCGGTGACGACGAGACCGAAGCCGCGCCCCTCGTCCCGGGTTCGCGGCCCGTCCCGGAGATCGTCTGCGCGCACGCTCTGACCCTACGCGCCAATCGTAGGATTCTGGAAGAACAGCCAACTGAGCCACGAGATTCCGAGAATTGCGTTGCCTACGGTGAAGTCATGACCACAACGACGTTCGTCACGAACCCGAAGATCGCCATCATCGGAGCCGGAGGCTTCGTCTTCCCGTTCCGCCTCATCGGCGACATCCTCAGCTTCCCCGCCCTGCGGGAGTCGACCCTGTGCCTGATGGACATCGACCCTGAGCGCTTGAAGCCGGTGGCCGATGCCAGCGAGGAACTGGTGGCCCACCACGGCTTCGGTACCACCGTCCAGCGCACCACCGACCGCCGCGAGGCCCTCGCGGGCGCCGACGTCGTCATCATCACCTTCCAGGTGGGCGGTGTGGCCTCCTACCGGCACGACGTGGAGATCCCCCGCAAGTACGGCATCGACCAGACCGTCGGGGACACCCTCGGCCCGGGTGGAGTGTTCCGGTTCCTGCGCTCGGTCGACGCCTACGACGAGATCGCCGACGACGCCCGCGAGCTCTGCCCGGACGCGACCTTCATCAACTACGCCAACCCGATGGCCATGGCCACGGCGTACCTGAATGCCAAGGGGCTGAACGCCGTCGGGCTCTGCCACAGCGTGCAGGGCACCACGCGTATGCTCGCGCGCACCCTCGGGGTGCCGTACGAGGAGGTCAGCTACCGCTGCGCGGGAATCAACCACCAGTCCTGGATCCTGGAGTTCCGCCACGGTCAGGAGGACCTGTATCCGCGGCTGCACGAGGTGATGGGCGAGCGTCACCAGCGCGGGCGCGGTGCCGCGCAACTAGCCGGGGACGACGGCGATCACAGCGAGGCGGCCGAGGAGGTGAGCTCCTACGAGGGCGGCAACGAGCAGGTCCGCACGGCGATCATGGCCCACTTCGGCAAGTTCCAGACCGAGTCCAGCCACCACGCCTCGGAGTACCTGCCCTACTTCCGCAAGGACGCCGCGACCGTCGAGGAGTACATCCCGCAGCGGTGGGACTACTACGAGATCTGCGGCGCGCACGACGAGCAGGGTGATATCGCCGGGCAGCTGGAGAAGATGAAGGAACAGCTGACGGCGTCGGTGGAGTACGGGGCGATGATCGTCAACTCCCTGGTCACCGGCACCCCGAGCGTCGTCTACGGCAACACCCCCAACCGCGGGGTGCTGATCGAGAACCTGCCCGCCGATGCGTGCGTGGAGGTGCCCTGCCTGGTGGACTCCCGTGGCGTGCAGCCGACGGCGGTCGGCGCGTTGCCACCGCAGCTCGCCGCCCTGAACCGCACCAACATCAACGTCCAGACGTTGGCCGTGGAGGCGGCGCTGCACGGCGATCGCGAGCACATGTTCCACGCCGTGGCGCTCGACCCGCTCACCGGGGCGAAGCTGACGCTGGAGGAGATCCGGGCGATGACCGATGAGTTGGTCGCCGCGCACGGCGACATGCTGCCGGAGCGGTTGCGGGGGGGCGCTGGCTGAGCCAAGCCTGAGTCGTCGACTACGAAAAGATCGTCACATGTGTTGACTACCTATTCGTAGTCGCCTGGCGTGACTACGAATAGATCATCAGATCAGGAAGTCGCCATGGCGATTCGAGGCACTGTCTCCAGCCCGGAGTTCCTGGGCAGGATTCTGCAACAAGCCCGGCTGTTGAGCGGCCTCTCCCAGCGCCAACTGGCGTCGATGGGACCGCAGGCAGGCTACCAAGCTCGTTGGCCAGTCTCCGGCCCCGTCCACAGGCGGTCCTCTCGCCTATCTGCCGAGGAGGCGCCAGCCGAGACTGGTCGTCCCCGTGCCCGTGAGGCGGCACCGGCGGGTACGCCATCCGCGAGAGCGGCGACCAGGGCCACGAACGCGTCGGCACGTCGCTGCTCGGTCGTGCGTTCGATCAGTCGATCCGCGTCTGGCGAGTCGGCGTCCTCGAGCAGGAGTTGTGCCTCGATGCGTGCGAGCGCGCGCACCACGCAGTAGTCGACATTCCCCGAGAGGGCCCTCATACCGTCACGCTCCTCCCCCAGCTCGAGGTTGCGGAGCGACTCTATGAGCAGCGCCCTGGGTTTACCGGCAATCAGATCAGTTTGGTTGTTGGCCATGAGGGCGCGGTATGGATGACCACTGACACGCTCCGGGTCGATCATGAGGTAGCCCAGCAATGCCCGATGCAACCATAGGTACCTATCCTGTACACGGGTGCGCCGGAGCCGACGCTGGGTCTCAACGAGATCAGGATCTCGGTGGACCACCGTCACCCAGCAAGCGCACTCCGCCACATGTCGAAGGTGTGGTCGATCTCCGCTGGATCGACGAACGTGTCGAACGCCAGTTTTGCCCGTTCGGCGCTTGCCGGATCCCGCAGTACCTCGTCGGTCCATTCGAGGCTCTGACGGACGGCGAGACCCACCTCAGGCTGGCGCACGAGATCTTCGATCACGCGTGCAGACTCGCTAGGTTCGGCGACCGCCATGAGTCTCCACAGGTCACCGAGATCCTTATCCCGAACCCGCCCCTTGCGGGACTCTCGAAGCCGTTCGCCGATCTTGGAACCCTTCGCCAAGATCAGCGCGGGAATCTCGGCGACGTGGATCTCAGCCGACAATCGTGGGTCAGCGAAGTCGGTAAGCGTGACCAGCGATCGGTTGAATGCGGCGAGCTCGAGGCCGAGAGCATTGCCCACTGCGAGCTTGCCGTGCGCCGGTTGAAGCGCCGGAACGCTGCGCTTGGTGCGACTGGCTGTACCTGAGAGCCCATGTGGCGCGAGCAAGTCGACCTTCTCGCGGAAGGATCGCGTGCCGTCCTGCTCGTCGTACGACTCTCGACCCCACAGCCCAGGACGGGCCGTGGTGCGGTGCTCGTAGCCGGCGTCCGCCAGTAACGCCTCGATGCTAGGGAGATCGCCCACCAGACCAGGCGTCACTCCCAGATCGCCATCGCCGGTCGGCATTCGCGGCACGTCCAGGTCCATCGTGCGCAGCAGGACCGCATGCGCGCCGATCAGGGTCAATGACTCGGCGTGGACCGCAAGCACATCGACGACGTTGATGATGGCGCGGCGGCTCCACTCGAGCTCGGTCTGAGGTGCCTTGACGCCTATCATGTCACCCGCCGCCCCAGCAGGATGTCGGCCTGCTCGGCCATGCGGTCGATGCCGCCGTAGGCATCGATGACCACTTGGACTCGCGCAGCGACCGTCACGCCATCGATCGCAACGCGACCGAGCTCGCTCACACCGTCGAACGGAATCAGCGTGACCCGCATCCCGAACGAATGAGACTCCTTGCGGACAAGGCCAGCGATGTCGGCCGCACGCTCGACGTCCTGAACATAGAGGACCGGCCATGCCTCGCCTGCACTGGAGCGATAGAGATTCGCGCCGGCGTCACCCGTCACGGCGTAGTCAATACCTGCCGTTCCCATGATCTCGGCAAGTGTGTACGCCGTCGGGCCGGCTATGAAATCCACGGCCCCCGGCCGACGGGTAAGGCGAGCGGCACGGCCGGCATGGGACAGCAGTTCGGATTCCTTGCCGGCTACCACCCACCCCCGCTCATCGACGAGTCCGATCCGTGCCCACCGCCGTCGCCACGCTTCGACTTCCAGCGACGCCGCGATGTCCAGCGCCGGGTCGAGCGCCAACCGTGCGGCCGCGATCGCCCGGATGTCAGCCGTGCCAGTGAACCCGATCGACTCGCCGAGGACGGCCAGGATCTCTTGCACCAGATCAAAGGATGGACTGACCGCCCCCGACTCGATCCGCGTGATCGTCGTCGGGGCGACGTCGACCAACGCCGCGAGTTGACGGGCGCTGAGCCCGTTCACATGGCGCACGGTCGAGATGCGTTCGGCAAGGTTCATACTGCAACCCTAGGGTATCGTTGCAAATATGCAACACTAGAACCGAATGCACCGATCTCGCTGGTGATCTCGCCCAGCCGAAGTGCTGGCTCGCGCAACCACTTCGATCCGGACCATCCGGGTAGGGACAGTTCGGCGACAGCTCCTGGCGGCACTACCCCCGCGTCGACCCCCGCACCACCAACCGGTGCGAGACCAGATACTCCTGCACCGCTCCCCCCGGATCCCCGATCCGCCCGATCAGCGCCTTCACCGCCGTCTCGGCGATCTGCGCATGATCGGCAGCCACGGTCGTCAACGGCGGGAACGAGAACGACGCCTCGGTGATGTCGTCGAACCCCACCAGCGCCATGTCCCCCGGTACGTCCACATCGTGCTCGTGCAACCGCCGCAGCGCTCCCATGGCGAGCATGTCGTTGAAGCAGATCACCGCATCCGGTCGTTCGGCCGAGTCGACCAGGTTCGCCATCGCCTCGTACCCGTCCTCGGCGTCGTAGCGCTCCACGTACTGGTGATGCCCGGCTGCCACGCCATCGGCCTCCGCCAACGCCGCCCGCACGCCCTCCTCCCGCAGGTGCGCGGTGCGCGCGTAGTCCGCCCGCCGTAGTCCGATGGCGGCGATGCGCCGGTGCCCGTCGGCGATCAGCTTCTTCGTCGCCTCATACGCCGCCGCACGGTCGTCGATGTAGACGTGATCGAGGTGATCCCCGGCGATCCGCTCCCCCACCAGCACCAGCGGGAACTCCGACTCCCGGTGCTCGATGTCCTCGGCCCGCAGCGCCTCGGGATGGAAGATCGCACCGTCGAACATCGCACCGCGCGGCCCGAGCTGGATCAGCCGGCGTTCGCGCTCGATGTCCCCATGCGTCTGGTCCACGGCCACGGTGTACCCGCGGGCGGTCGCGGCCTGCACCACTTCGGCCGCCAACCGCGCGAAGTGCGATTGCGCCAGGTCCGGCACGACGAATCCGAGCAGCCCGATCCGCCCGGTGCGCAGGCTCTTGGCCAGCTGGTTCGGCCGGTAGTCCAGGGCCGCCAGCGCCGCCTCCACCCGGGCGCGGGTCTCGGCCGCCACGTATGGCTGATCGTTGACGACGTTGCTCACCGTGCGCGGTGAGACTCCGGCCAGCTGCGCCACATCTTTGAGAGTTGCCATGGAATCCCCTTTCCTTCTTGCATCGTTGCATGAATTGGATTCGTTGGCTATCGTGACACTGTCTTTCAACGTTGCAAGAGCACTGGAGGCATCATGCGACCCACCCGACGCACCTGCATCGCCGCAGGTGCCGCCCTCGCCCTGACGGCCGGCCTGGCCGCCTGCAGCGACGGCGGTTCCACCGATGACGGCGGCCCCGTCACCTTGACCATGTGGCACGGCCTCACCGGCCCGGACGGCCCTGCCTTCCAGGAGGTGGTCGACAACTTCAACGACTCGCAGGACGAGGTCACCATCGAGGCCGAAGCCCTCCCCTGGGACTCCCTCTACCAGCAGTTCCTCACCGCGGCCACCTCTGACGACGGACCGGATCTGGTCGCGATGAGCGCCTCCCGGCTCCCCCAGTACGCCGAACGCGGCGTGCTCGGCTCCACCGACGAGTTCTACGCCGACGACACCTACATGGACACCTCCGTCCTCGCCGAGGGCGCCGTGCAGGCCTCCGTCTATGACGGCGTCAACTACGGCGTGCCCCTGAACCTCGGCCCGGTCCTGATGTACTGGAACAAGGCCCTGTTCGAGGAAGCCGGCCTGGACCCCGAGGCTCCGCCCACCACGTGGGCCGAGTTCGAGGAGATGATCCCGGACCTGACCGTGGACGAGAACTCCGACGGCACCCCCGAGCAGTACCCGCTCGCTATGGGCGATCACTCCACCGTCCCGGTGTTCCCGAGCTTCCTGTGGAACGGTGGCGGCGGTGTGGTCTCCGACGACGGCACCACCGCCATGCTCGGCGACCCGGCCTCCGTCGCCGCGGCCGAGCACTGGGTCGGGCTCGTCCAGGAGGAGCAGATCACCCCGGTGGGCATGTCCGGCGCCGATTCGGATCAGCTGTTCCAGGCCGAGCTCGCCGCGATCACCATCAACGGACCGTGGATGACCGCCGGCCTGACCGAGGCCGGCCTCGACTTCGACGTCACCGTGCCGATGGCCGGCCCCGAGGGTCAGTCGATCCTCGGCGATGTGGTCTCGATGACCATCGCCCAGCGCCTGGACGAGGACCAGAAGGACGCCGCGTACAAGTTCTTCGCCTACTGGGAGTCGGTCGAGAGCCAGGCCACCTGGGCCAACGGGTCCGGCTTCCCCGCCATCCGGACCGACATGCCGGAGGACGCCGTGACCAACGAATGGGCCGCCGTCTTCGGGGCCCCGGAGATCCTCGAGAACGTGCGCCCGTACCTGACCGGCGTGACCGGCTCGGGTGAGATCAACGAGGACATCTTCACCCCGGCGCTGCAGTCGGCACTGAACGGCACCGGTGAGGTGGCCGATCTCTTCCCCGCCGCCGGCGAGGACATCCAGGCGGTCATCGACGACGCCTGACCCGCTCGGGGGCGGGCTCACCCGTGAGCCCGCCCCACCGACCGCTGGAATCGCCTGAGCCGAGACCCCAGAGACGAGAGCGCACAGATGAGATTCGGTTCCGTCCATACCGTCGCCGGCCGCCAGGCCCGGGCAGCGTGGATGTTCCTCGCCCCCGGCCTGCTGCTGCTGACCTTGTTCACCGCCTGGCCGCTGGTGCGCACCGCCTACCTGTCCTTCACCGAGTACAGCCTGCTCACGCCCCCGGAGTGGGTGGGGCTGGAGAACTACCGCGCGCTCCTGGGCGATGACCAGGTCACCAACGCCTTCCAGAACACGGTGCTCTACGCCGCGGTGGTGACCCCGGTGACCATCGCGCTGGCGCTGGCCCTGGCCATGGCGCTGAACGCCCGCTTCTTCGGCCGGGGCATCGTCCGCACGGCCGTCTTCGTGCCCTTCGTGGTCTCCCTGGCTGTGGTCTCGATCGCCTTTCGTTTCTTACTCGATCCCAACTATGGGCTGGTGACCCACTGGCTCTCCGCCGTCGGGCTGGCGCCTACGCAGGGCGCACTCGCGCAGCCGGGCACGGCGATGGCGGCCGTGATGGCCGTGGGCGTGTGGAAGAACGTGGGCTTCTACATGGTGATGTTCCTCGCCGGGCTGCAGTCCATTCCCAGCGACCTCTACGAGGCCGCCCAGCTCGACGGCGCAAGTCGCCTGCAGAAGTTCCGTGCAGTCACGCTGCCCTTGCTGAGCAACCAGACCATGTTGGTGAGCATCCTGGCAGCGATCGCCAGCTTCCAGGTGTTCGACCAGATCAAGGTGATGACCAACGGCGGGCCGGCGATGAGCACCGAGACCCTCGTGGTGCTGGTCAACCGGGTGGGCATCAGCAACCTGGAGTTCGGGTACGGCTCGGCGGTCTCGGTGGTGCTGTTGCTGCTGATCCTGGCGTTCTCGCTGGTGCAATACCTCTACTTCGGCCGCAGGCAGGTGCGCTACTGATGACACTCGACCTCTCCCCCAGCACCCACCGCTCGCTGCGGCGCGCCTGGACGATCTCCCTCACGGTCGCGATGGCCGGCATCGGGCTGCTGATGATCTTTCCGATCGTGTGGTCGGTCCTGACGGCGTTCAAACCGAACGCCGAGGCAGCTTCAGCCTCCCCCACGCTGTTTCCGCAGACGTGGACGCTGGAGAACTTCACCGCAATCTGGTCGGCGATCCCGTTCGCGCAGCTGTACGGGAACACGATCATCTTCGCCGGCTCGGTGATGGTGCTCTCCCTGGCCTTCGACACGATGGCCGGATACGCACTGGCCCGGTTCGACTTCCGTGGCAAAACGGCGGCGTTCATCGCCATCATCGTGATGCTGATGATCCCCTACCAGGCGGTGATCATCCCGCTGTATGACCTGGTGCACAGCCTCGGCCTGGGCCAGACCGTGGCGGGCATGATCGTGCCCCGCTCGGCGAACGCGTTCGGGGTGTTCTTCATGCGCCAGTTCTTCCTCGCCCTGCCGAAGAACCTCGAGGAGGCGGCACGGATCGACGGCGCCAACGAGTGGCGGATCTTCACCCGCGTGATGCTGCCGCTGACCACACCCGCGCTGCTCACCTTGGGGTTGTTCCACTTCCAGTTCAACTGGAACGACCTGCTCTGGCCGCTGGTCATGTCCAACACCATCGACGGCGCCACCCTGCCGGCCGGTCTGGCGCTGTTCGCCGGCCAGCACGTGGTCGAGTACGGGCTGCTGATGGCCGGATCCGTGCTCGCGCTGATCCCGCTGATCCTGTTCTTCCTGCTCATCCAACGCACCTTCGTCACCGGCATCGCCACTACCGGCATCAAGTAGCAAAGGAACCAAGGCACCCCATGACGCACTTCTTTTCCACCGACCGGATCGCATTCGGGGTCGGCATCGAGGACACCTTCATCCCGCAGGAACAGGTGGGCCACCGCAAGCTCGATGAATACGAGCTCACCCAGCACTACCACTACTGGCGCGAGGACCTGAATCTGGCGAGGGAAGCGGGAGCAGAATTCATCCGCTGGGGCATCCCCTGGTTCCAGGTGGAACCGGCGCCCGGAGAGTTCGACTTCTCCTGGATCGACGAAGTGGCCGCCCACATGCAAGACATCGGGCTGCACTGCGTGGTGGACCTGCTGCACTACGGGACCCCGCTGTGGCTGGACAACACGTTCGTGAACGCCAAGTACCCCGAGTACTTCGCGAGGTATGCCGGGGCCGTGGCCGAGCGCTACCGGGGCGTGTTCACGTCGTTTACCCCGGCGAACGAGCCGCTCGTGAACGCCCAGTGGTGCGGCCGCGACGGGCGCTGGCCCCCCTACCTGACCGGTGAAGACGGCTACGTCAAGGTCGTCACCGCCGTGGCCGAGGGCATGTCCCGGGCGCAGGAGGCCATCCACGCGGCGGCGCCGGAGGCAGAGATCGTGTTCGTCGACGCCGGGTTCCGCTACGCGGGCGATCACTTCCCGGGGCACTCGCGCGAGCACCTCGAAGAATGGCGCTTCGTCGCGACGGATCTGGTGCTCGGTCGGGTCAGCGAGGAGCACTCACTGTTCGGACACCTGCGCGAGCACGGCATCAGCGCCGAGAAGCTCGCCTGGTTCCGCGACAACGCCAAGACCCCGGACATCATGGGCGTGAACTACTATCCCGGGTTCAGCACCACCACATTCGACGAGGCCGGCGCCGAGGTACCGGGCGAGGGCGGGGTCGAGGGGCTCGTGGACCTCGTGCGGGTCAACCACGAGCGGTATGGAATCCCGATCGCGATCACCGAGACCTCACGCAACGAGTCACCCGAGGCGAAGATCCAGTGGCTGCAGGAATCGTTGGCGGCGCTGGAAGAGTTGCGGTCCGACGGCGTCCCCATCACCGGGTACACGTGGTTCCCCTTCTTCTCCCTGATCGACTGGCTCTACCGATACGACACCGACAGCGCCGACAACCACTGGAACCACCTGGGGTTGTTGGAGTTGCGCAGGACGGCGGGGGGCGTGTTGGAGCGGGTGCCGAATGCGGCGCTGCGGTTGTTCACACACGCAGTCATGGCATCAGCCAGCGCCGCGCAAACAACCTAACGCTCACTCGGCAGCCGAGCGACCGCGCACCGAAGCCAGTATTTCCGCCGCGAGATCGCCTGACGGGCTGACTCCGATCTCGGCGTGACGCGGGGTTACTCGCGCATGCGCATGACCGCCAACCTGCCTCAACGGGTTGCTCATCGCCTGAACGCTTGAACCCGCCTGAAGTTCGAAGAGCCAGGGTTTGGGGAAAGCGACGCGCCCACCGAACTCGACCCGTCCGATTCATGGGCAACCAGCAGTCCGCGATCTACGCGAGCGGGCAGGCACGCTCAGCTAGAACTGACACTCTTGTTCAAGTACGTGGTCGAAGAATGTTCTGGTCTCGAGGCCGTGCTCGCCGGCAACGTTCGGGATCTTCTGGTTAGGAGCCCGTATCCGAGCGCCGCGCTATCTAAAGCCAGGCATGATTATCGTCTCGACGCTGAGTCGAACGGCGTGAAGGTGCGCAACCGCGCCGGCTCGACGCATCGCTTGGTGCTGTGCTCGAACGGGCGACCACCAGGCAGCAAGGTGCGTGCGCCAGGGAACGCTCCGGTGGCCGACCGAACCAACCGGTCGCGGTGGATATCCACAGGCGGGCGCGCTCTGAACTACATCCGACCCTGCGCCATGCGAACGTGAACCATGATCACGACCTGGGGAGACGCGATCGACGCGTGGGGGCTAGCCCTGCGAGCCGCGGGGCGCGCGAAATCAACAGTCCACCGACGACGTGAGCACATGGAGTGGTGTGCGAAGGCAATGGGACGGGACCGTGGGCAGTTACGCTGGACGAGTTGACGGCTTGGCTGGGCGTACAGGAGTGGGCAACGGAGACACGCCGGAGCGTGCGCTCGTCGCTGAGAGGTTTCTACGGCTGGGCTGTCGAGGCCGGCTACCTAGACCATTCACCAGCCGTCGGGCTGAAGTCGATCCGCCCCGCCGTCCCGAAACCTCGGCCGGCGAGCGATGAAGCCCACGCTTCCGCACTACGGGTCGCGGACGATCGTGAACGGCTGATGCTACGTCTCGCGGCAGAATCAGGTATGCGGCGTGCTGAGGTCGCGCAGGTGCACGCGCGGGACCTCGAGGAGGACCTGGTCGGCTGGTCACTACGCGTGCACGGCAAGGGTGATCGCGAGCGTACGGTGCCGCTCTCCCCCGGCCTGGCGTTGCAGTTGCGGACGCGGGTCCATGCTACGGGTGGCTACGCATTCCCCGGGCACGACGGCGGACACCTCTCCCCGCGATGGGTAGGAAAGATCGTAGGTCGTCTCCTCCCGGAGGGGACGACCATGCACGCTCTACGACACCGGTTCGCGACGCGTGCCTACGCCGTGGACCGGGATCTGCTGACGGTGCAGCAACTACTCGGACACACCAGCCCGACTACAACGAGGGTCTATGTTCAACTACCTTCCGACGCGCTTCGCCGGACCGTGCAGGCCATCGCTCAACACTAGAGATACGTATTGAGACCCAGCGTCGGAGTGATGGATGAGTCGGCCGTGCTCCCAGCGGGCGCCAGCGCGGTGGCGGACGTCGATCGCCTGACGCAGGGCGTCGGTGACCAGGAAGGTGCGCATGCTCGTGGCTACTCTCCAGCCCAGGATGCGGCGGGAGTAGACGTCCACGACGAACGCGACAAATCGCCAATGCACCCTGTTCGGCCGAACGGCTCCCTGCCGATAGCGTGAGTGCATGGAACTGCGCGCAAGGGCTTGCCGATATCGACGGCCTAAACTACTAGGCTGCAGCACTTCGACGAGCTTCATTGGGGTCCGGCCACGCGTCCGACTCAGCGGGTTGACGATCGACCACTTGCATACCTTCTGCAATGGCGTCCTCAACTGGCGAAACCATGTGGTCGGCGGCATGTGCACCGCACCGATTCAGGCATGGAGCAGCCCGTCCGGCGGGGAGGGCGTCGTACTAGGTTGGGAAAGTAGCGACGCCCCTGGACTAAGGCATCCGTGGTGAGCCAGTCCCCGCGGGCTTGGACTTCCGCTGTTAACCTCCCGCGTGGGTCACAGATCGCGCGTAAGCAACTGCATAACCGGTGGGGTGGCGTACGCCAAGGGGGAATCGCCCCATCCACGGACACGCCTAATGTCTTTCTTTTCACCGACGAGAAAGCAAGTAGTGCACACGGCTATCGCCAAGATCGCTGGGTTGATTCGCAACTATTCGAATATTGCGGCGAAGGTCAGACAGGCGACCAGTCAATCGTTCGGTATAACAAGTCCGTAGCCACGGCTGCAGGTGACGGGAAGGAAATCCACCTATTTTCTGGGTGGAGGGGTATTGTCACATACGTCGGACCCATTGAGTTGGATGAGCGTGAGCCGTTCTATTTCGACGTAGGGAGGGACGTCAAGGGGAACGATCGCCGCGTGGTCGTGTTCCGGCTGCGGCCATCGGGTTTTCGGGGACCCGGGGGGCCTCGGGAAGAAGGACTTGACCGCGAGCAGCTCATCGATATGACGTCGCTTGAGGGGTCCGTCTACCGCTATGCCAACGAGTCGGCGACAACTAATAGAGAGCGCGTCCCGTTCTCAGTCGACCCAGACCTCCAGGATCGTTCGCTCCGTGCACACGCGATCGCGCAGAACGTATTGGCCGAGTGGGTGGCCGATAAGTCTTTGGTTCCCTTGAGCCCTTCGCTGGACGATCCTCCGTACGACCTTGCGTGGCGTGATGGCGATAGCACGTACGTGGCGGAGGTAAAATCAATAGTTCCCGAGAATGAAGTGCGACAACTCCGCCTCGGGCTCGGACAGGTCCTCGACTACGCACACCAACTCGACGCGCGCGGTGTCCTGTTCGTCGACCGACGACCGCTTAGCGACCGATGGTCAGATATCGCTGCTGCGGCAGGAGTGGAACTGCTTTGGCCCGCTAGTCTCGTGGGAAAGTGACACCACGGCCGAGTGCTTCGATGAGCTCGGCCTGGAGGACGTACCATTGTTGATCGCCAGGGAGAGTCAATTATCGAACCGACTAGAAACAGAGTCGTTCATGCGGTAGGCAATGAACTCAATTTGAAAAGTGGACTCTTCGTCGCAGTCCTTCGAGCCCTTCGACTCGGTAGCGCAGAAATCCTCGCTTTCGAAGGTCACGCCGAAACTCACGATTAAGTCGAGGACCGGCTTCACCGTTACCATCCCAACTCGCTGGCTCTCCGTGAACTGCCACCCGTGCGTTTGTGCGAACCGTAGCGGGACAACGCCCTCTATTCCAAGACTCACATCCATCTCGTACTCTACGTACGCGCCGCCGTCACTTAGTTCACGAATGAGGGCAACCTTGAGATCGCCGGTATCGAGGATTTCGACATCACCAAGGATTTCCGATTCGAGTGGAAGTCCCGCCTCGCCAGGGTAGATCTGGGCAGTCTCGAAGCTCCAAGGGCCGAGAAATTCCTGGACGAACCTGTCGGTGCGTACTTGCATAAGCGCGGCGTCTGTTGGTCGCGGCGACTGTGCGGCTCGCTCGAGAACCCAGTCCCGGAGGTTAGTTACCAGTTCGACTGTCCCCTCTAGCGTCGCTGCCTCGCTTAGGAGCGATTTAGCCAGACCATCGCCACCTGCGCGGTCGTTCTGGAAGGCTCGATCTCGGCTCGCCAAGTAGACGTGACAGCCGTCCGCGACCAATTCCTTGACAGTTAGCCACACAAGCGTGTCCCGGTACCCGCCTCCCTTTTGATCGAATGGTGCCTGTCTAGCGACAGCGCGGGTCACCACGTCTTCGTGTGATGTCTTTGGCCATGGCAATATCTCTATCTGGCGCCGTGAGAGGGCATCGTTCAGTAGTTCGCCGTATGGCACAGTCGACGGCTCGAAGTCAGGCGTCGTGAGGCCTAGTCGCCTCCGATCTCTCAGGAGTCTGTGCGTTGCCGCTTCGATGTCGGCAACCGTCCGCTCGTGGTTGCCCTGGAGTTCAGCGGATACCGGCGCCGGTATGGCTACGCGCAGACCCCGAATCTTGGCCACTTCGCGGAAGGCGGCGCCCTCGAGCAGCCAATCGCCAGTCACCTCTGTGCTATCGAGGACTAGGTACACCCTTGGGTCCGCGTTTCCAGTCACAGTGGATCCTGACACGTAGGCATCGGCTGGTGCGAATGCGCGCCGAAGGCGCGCGCTTGACTTGATATAGCAACGTAACTCGGGAGCTCAGGGTGCCGGTGGCCAGAGGCTCCTGTGGTAGCGGATGTGTTCCGGATCGATCGGTATGCCGGGGATGTGTCCAAAGGTGGGTGCCACGCAAGCCTCCTGGTGCTGTCAGGGCGAGTTCATCGATCACTGTCGACGGCCGGCGCCCACGGTGGCTGGTGGCAAGGGACGCAGCGCCCGCAGGCCGCCCGGCGGCCGAGGACGAACGGTCCCGCGGGGGCTTGTCAAGATGTCTGTGTAAATGGTGCGGGTCTAGTGGGTGTTACAGGTGGGGGTTGATGCGGTCGGGGTAGACGAGTGCGAGTTCGCCGAGGGCTGCTTTCCAGCCTTGGATGATGGAGTGAACCGCACTGGGTCTGATGGAGACTCGGCCTATTGGATTCCGACCAGTTGTTG
>NZ_VSMB01000039.1 GCF_009805705.1 Ruania rhizosphaerae | reverse complement strand
CCAGGAACCGCCTGGCAGTCCTGCATCAGCGGGGGCGAGTACCCACCCCCGAGGCTGAGGCCGACGCGCGCCGCGCCCTGACTGTGGCAGTGCTTGAGCGTGCCATCACTGAGCGGCTTACAACGGGCCCAAAGCTGCGCCCCGAGCAGGTGCGCCACCTGAGCGCGCTGCTGAACGATGGTGCGCACCGTGGCTGAAAACGAGAAGCGCCGCCCGACCAGGGGCGGCGCAACGGCGGAGAAGACCACCGAACTCGATACGGCGAAGCCTACCGGGACCAGTGACCCGGTGGCACGTGCGCTATCTGTCTCGACGGCGGGGACCGCCGAGGCGAAGACCTGGACGCCGGGCACGGTCACGTGGGCCGAGGTGCAGGCCTGGGCTGAGAAGCCGCGTAAGGGCCAGAAGGATGGCCCCTGCTACGTGCTGGGGCGACTGGACGGGAAGCACCGCTCGAAGGATGCGGTGGTCTCGCGTGGGGTACTGACCCTGGACGCCGACTGGCTGACCCCCACCGACCGGGACGACCTGCTGGACCAACTGCGGGAGGCAGGCTGGGCGGCGGTGGTCTACAGCACGGCCAGCACCACCGCCGAAACTCCGAGGTTGCGGGTGCTGGTGCTGCTGGACCGCGACGCCACGCCCGAGGAGTACCGCCTGCTGGTGCGGGTGCTGATGCACCGCCTGGGCC
>NZ_VSMB01000038.1 GCF_009805705.1 Ruania rhizosphaerae | reverse complement strand
GACGAAGCGACTCCCTACCGATGGGGCAGCCTGGGTGGATGGGCAGGTGGCGTGGTCGATCGGGTCCTGCTCGCTGGGCCAGATTGAGCGCACCGTTGCCGCGGCGATGGAGGCCTTCGACCCCGAGCAGGCTGAACGTGACCAGCAGGCCGCCCTCGAGGGCCGGCGGGTGAACATCCACCTGGGTGATCTCGCCACGGCCGCTGACCCCAGCACGGGCGCTGTGGTCGGTTTCGATGGCGGGCTGGATGTGGCCGACGCGCTCGATTTGGAAGCAGCCGTGACAGCCCGCGCCGCCGCATTGAAGACCCTCATGCCGGATGCGAGTGAGGACGTGCGCCGCTCGATCGCGTTGGGTGACCTCGCCCGCGGGAAGGCCACGATGTTGCCTGCGCCCGGTGACGGCGCACATGACGGCGCGGCCCCACTGGACGGCACCGGGGCTGCGGAGGACGCCACCTGCGGATGCACCACCGGGGCTGGTGCCCCTATCGGCCCGGCCGGCATGACCGACGATGACCCGGCCGCCACCGACACCACCAGTCCGCAGACCACGGGGCGCACGGTGATGCTGTACCTACACCTACGGGCCGACTCCCTCAACCAGCACGCCCTCAACCAGCACGCCCTCGATCAACACGCCTTCGACGAGCACAGCGGTGCGGGTGTGTTCGGGGCCGGGGTGGTGGGCCGGTGTGAGAACACGCGTTCGCCGGTCACGGTCGAGCAGGTGCGTT
>NZ_VSMB01000037.1 GCF_009805705.1 Ruania rhizosphaerae | reverse complement strand
GCTGATGCAGGACTGCCAGGCGGTTCCTGGCAAGGATGACAGGGTCTGTAGATGGGTCACGGCGCGTCACAGGAGCCTCCAGAACGATGTTGCTGTTCTGGCGCTGGGCTCCTGCTACGCCCCTCCCGGAATCCGGACGAGCAGGCTGCACCTATCGGCGGGGCCGCACTTTACGGATCCCTACCGCCCGACCATTCCTATGCGGCCGGGTGCTCCTAACGTGTGGTCTCTACGTTCCCTCGCGTGGACATCAGGTCCGGAAGACCCACCACGCGAGCAACCTCTGCACCCATCTCTTGCAACCCCTCTAGATGCAACTAGCGCCACCGAAGGGCCGGTGGTGCGAATCAACTTACACCAGTGGTATTCGGTGCAACAAGGCACCGGAGTTACGGACCCTCGGGTGGCTCCCACGGTCCAGCGCCACGCCGCCACTCGTACGACAGGCGGCTCAGGTCGAAGTAGCGGCCCACCTTGCCCTTCCGCACCGTCACGCGGGCCAGCGCGTCGTTGAGGACCGCACGCCGCGCCTGCACATCGTCACCAGCGGCGGTCCACGCGGCCGCGTAGGTCTCAGTGGTGCCGCGCTCCACCAGCCGCACTACGGGCGCCTTGGCGCGCGCCTCGCGGCGCACTCGCCGCAGGTTGGCCATCTGCTCGGCCAGGCGGTCGGCCTCGTCGTCATCATCGGTGCGGCGAAGCTGTTCGCCTAACTCGGCGAGGCGGTGCTCAATCTCCGGCAGGACCGCAGCTCCGCCCTCCTGCACCTCTTCCACCTGCGTGAGCCGCTGCGCATCGCCGTTCACCCGCAGGAACTCATCCACCACGTAGCGGTCTAGGTTGCTCGCGGTCTGGTGGCAGCGCGGGCACGAGTACGCCGGGCGCCCACTTGAAGTGCCCCGGTACATGCGCACGTCACAGTGGCCACACCACACCAGCCCCGACAGCAGCGCGGAGGTCTTGGACTTCAGGGCCCGGGGGCGGCTCTGTGCGCTGTCGCGGTCGTCCAGGCGGCGCACCAGCGCGCGCCACTCAGGCACCGTCATGATCGCTACGCTCTCGTCCACCACGGGGAGGCCGTCGTCATCGCGCAGCACCTCCGAGCCGCGCGACTTGCCAGCGTTGCCCGGGGTGTAGGCAG
>NZ_VSMB01000036.1 GCF_009805705.1 Ruania rhizosphaerae | reverse complement strand
CCCAATGTCAAGTGGTCGTTGCGACAGTGAGGAGTTGGTTGAGGGCTTGGGCGGGGGTCTTCATCTCGAGGGTAGGTCGGGGGCGTCGGTTGAGTTTGTCGGCGACGGTGCGTAGCCCGGTGGGGTCCCAGGTCGATAGGTCGCTTCCTTTGGTGAACCAGAAGCGTAGGAGCCGGTTGGTGTTCTCGTTCGAGCCTCGTTGCCAGGGCGAGTGCGGGTCGGCGAAATACACTGGCATCTGCAGCGCGAGTTGGATCTTGTCATAGGCCGCCAGCTCGGTGCCCCGGTCCCAGGTCAGGGACCGGCGCAGATGCGCCGGTAGTTGACCCATCTGGTCCACCATCGCCCTCGCGACGGTTTCGGCAGTGTGGTCACCGGGCAGGTGCAGCAAGATCGTGAATCTGGTCGAGCGCTCGACCAGGGTCCCGATCGCGGACTTGCCGCCTGGGCCCACGATCAGGTCTCCTTCCCAGTGCCCCGGCACGGCCCGGTCGGCCACCGAGGCGGGACGCTGGCTGATCGTGAGCGCACCGGCGTAGGGCTTGCCACGCCGGCCGCTGACGCCGCGCCGCTTACGAGCGGTGCGCCCGGTGGACAGGCTGCGGGCCAGGTTCGCTCGCAGGCTCCCACGGGTCTGGACGTAGAGGGCCTGGTAGATCGTCTCGTGACTCACTCGCTGGCTCCGATCCAGCCCGGCATCAGCACGCAAGACCTTCGCGATCAGCCCGGGACTCCACCCATCGTCCATCCATTCGGCGATCGTGGCGCACAACCCGGGGTCGGCGAGCTTGAACGGCTTCGGACGCGGGGCACGGTCGCTGGCGCGCGCGTGCGCAAGCCCTGCGTGATACAACCCGTCATTGCCGCGGTTGCGTGCCAGTTCCCGATAGACCGTGCTGCGCGGGCGGCCCAGTTCAGCAGCGATCGCCGCGATCTTCTGCCCGGAGTTGATACCGGCCTGGATCACCCGACGCTCAGCAAAAGACAGATACCGACCCCGCTCACGATCGAGATCGAAGTTCGCTGCCGTCTTGACCCCGCGCGGCCCCGAGCCGCCGTACCACATCGTCATCCGGCCAGTCTTAGCGACCCACTTCTCCCCACACCGGCGCGACATACCCACCGCTGCGGCCGCCTGCGAGATCGTCAACCCCGCACACAACCCATCGAAGAACTCCAACCGCACCCACACACTCGCCGCCCGAGCCATCACGACCTCCCACGATCACCACTTGTCGCAACGACCGTATGAATCCACC
>NZ_VSMB01000035.1 GCF_009805705.1 Ruania rhizosphaerae | reverse complement strand
CGCCAGCACCAGTCTGAGTCAACGGGTAATCCTGCCCATCAACCACCACCGTGGTCGGGAACTCGATCGTGTAATCAGTGCTGATCGGCAGATCAGTGAAGACGTAATACCCATCCGCATCAGTGGTCGTGGTCGCCACGACCACACCGTCCTCGTCCAACAACGTGACCGTCACCCCCTCAACCGGGGTCTCACCCTCGTCCTGGATCCCATCACGATCCTCATCAATCCAGACGTAGTCACCGACCGAGACCAGGTCCGCGCCATAGATACCCGCATCGATCGTGTGGTCGACCTCACCGACACCCGGTGCAACCACACTGGCCCGGGCGACCAGCGGGTCATCAGTCCTGGTCGGATTCGAATCGAGCTCACCGGCAACACCATCAGCCTGGGTCAGTGTGAACTGCAGATCATCCACAGACGGCGCACCAGGCAATGAGGCCGTATCCACCGTGCTCACATCGAACTCGACGATGTACTCACCCCCCGGCTCAAGCGGATACCCACCTTCACCACCGAAGTAGTACTCACCGTTCTCGTCTGTCACAGTCTCGGCCAGAACAGTCTCACCATCAGCCGACAGCAACCGCACCGTCGCACCCGCAACCGCAGGCTCATCAATAGGATCCTGCTGACCATCCTCATCGGCGTCGAACCAGACCCGGTTACCGATCTGACTCGGCGCCTCAGCAGCCAGCAGGGACAGGTCACTGAGGCCATTGCCCTTTCCGAAGGTGTCGAACCGATTTCCTGCGACCAGCAGCCCTCGATTGAGCGGGTCGTTCCCCGGTCCAAGACCCGTTTCACGGTCGTAGAATCCAATGCCGTTCGTGTTGTACAGGCCCGAGGCATTCATTGACGTGTTCGCAACATCCGGCTCCCGCGGGTTCAGGACAGCGCCACCGAGCGAGACCTCGTTGTGATAGGTGCTATCCCCGATTCGATGTGTCGCATCGAAGTGGTCGCCCGGGAAATATTCCACACGGTCAAGAGGCTCGCCGCCCGAGTTCGCCGGCGTCGAATTGTCGGCGCACGAACCCGTGCCCTCCCACTCAAACACACCATCGGTGAGGCACACCTTGTTGATGTCACCCCCAATGATCGGGGCCGAGAGCGTAGATCTGTTGTCGGGATCAGGGCTCTGCCCTCGGGGCACGAGCATGTCCCAGGTGCGGTCGCGGAAACCCCAAATCATCGACCCGTCATTTTCGAAGACGACCGACGTCAGCATCGGCGTCGGGTACAGCGGGCCATCAGCAAAGT
>NZ_VSMB01000034.1 GCF_009805705.1 Ruania rhizosphaerae | reverse complement strand
CGGCGGATTCATATGGTCAGTGCAACAGAAGTGACCGTGTGAGGGTGGGTGGTTGGGATGCCGTCGGGGTTTCGGTGGTCGTTGCGGGTGCGTCGGGATGTGCTGGGTCGGATCGCGTTGGGTGCTTCGAGTGTGGGGACGGCGCGCCAGTGTGGCGTGGCGCCCAGGACGGTAGGGCAGTGGTGGGGTGATGCTTGCGCGATGGAGCTGAGAAGAGGCCGTGGTGGTGGTTTGGCCCGGCCGGCCTGTCCGGGTCGCCCTGGTGGGCGTGGACATCGGTTGACGCTGGAGGATCGCAATCAGATTCAGCGGGGGCTGGATCAGGGACAGACCTGCGCGGGCATCGCCCGGGAGCTGGGACGTCACCGCTCGAGCGTGTCGCGGGAGGTGAAGCGCCATCGTGGCAGCGATGGTGACTACAACGCTCTGGTGGCTGACGCCCTGGCCCAGGGTGATGCTGCCCGGCCTAAGGAGTTCAAGCTCACCCAGGACGAAGGTCTGTGCCATCAGATTGAGGAGTGGATGGACCAGGGATGGTCGCCGCGGTTGATCTCATCGGTGTTGGCTAGAGATCATGGCCGTGATCGGGGGAAGACAGTGAGTCACGAGACGATCTACCAGGCCCTGTATGTCCAGACCCGGGGGCGCCTGCGCGCGGATCTGTATCGCCAGCTCTCGACCAAGCGCCCGGCCCGCAAACGTCGCGGGCGCCTCGACGGGCGTGGCCGCCGTTACGGCCAGGCGCTGCGGATCTCCCAGCGTCCCGCGAGCGTGGCCGATCGGGCCGTACCTGGGCATTGGGAGGGGGACCTGATCATCGGTGCCGGTAGCGCTTCAGCGATCGGGACGCTGGTCGAGCGCTCGACCAGGTTCGTGATGCTGCTGCATCTGCCACACCGTCACGACGCCGACACCGTGGCAACAGCCATGCTTGAGGAGATGGGCCAGCTGCCCGATCAGCTACGTCGGTCCCTGACCTGGGACCGGGGATCGGAGCTGGCGAACTACGTCGATATCCAGCTCGACCTGCAGATGCCGGTCTACTTCGCCGACCCACACTCGCCCTGGCAACGCGGCTCGAACGAGAACACCAACCGGCTCCTACGCCACTGGTTCACCAAGAGCAGCGATCTCTCGGTCTGGAGCCAGAGCGACCTACGCCGCATCGCCAAACTCCTCAACTCACGCCCACGACCCACCCTCGACCTAGACACACCAGCACAGCGACTGACCCACCTACTCGCCAATCCGCCCGAAGTTGCATTGACCCCTTGACATCGCC
>NZ_VSMB01000033.1 GCF_009805705.1 Ruania rhizosphaerae | reverse complement strand
GCTGATGCAGGACTGCCAGGCGGTTCCTGGCAAGGATGACAGGGTCTGTAGATGGTTCACGGCGCGTCACAGGAGCCTCCAGAACGAATGTTGCTGTTCTGGTACGGCTCCCGCTGCCGACCAACCTGGTTTTCCGGCCGATCAGCGGTAGTACCTACTGGTGCACATCTGGTGCCCCAGCCCGGACGCCCACTAACGCCCGGTAGCCCTGCTCGTCTGCTTCGTTTTATCCACCGCGGTAATGCCTCGGGTCCAGGTCAGACCGTCCAACGGTGCTACGTCCACCTTGAGTTCCCCGGGGGGAGCCGACGGCGGTGCAGCCAACTTACACCAATGGCATTCGGTGCAACAAGGTACCGGACTGCGCGCCACGCGGAGGCCACCGTGCGGCTCCCCAGACCCTCTTCTGCCCGGGGTACCCGGGGGCGTTTGATATCGCGCGTGATAATTCTCTCGAGGTGCATATCGAACACCCCCGGGTACCCCGGGCAGAAACCCTCGACCTGCGGTTACGCATGGCCGTTCGGGTGCCCTACTCGGGCGTTCCGAACTGCTCCTCGGGCGGTTCCCATGGTCCGGCCCCACGCCGCCACTCGTACGACAGCCGACTCAGGTCGAAGTAGCGGCCCACCTTGCCCTTCCGCACCGTCACGCGGGCCAGCGCGTCGTTGAGGACCGCACGCCGCGCCTGCACATCGTCACCCGCAGCGGTCCACGCCGCCGCGTAGGTCTCAGTGGTGCCATGCTCCACCAGCCGCACCACGGGCGCCTTGGCGCGCGCCTCGCGGCGGATTCGCCGCAGGTTGCTCATGGCCGCAGCCAGCCGCTCCGCCTCATTGTCATCGTCTGTGAGTCGAAGCTGGTCGCCCAACTCGGCCAGGCGGTGCTCAATCTCGGGCAGCACCGCCGCACCGCCCTCGTGTATCTCTTCCACCTGCGTGAGCCGCTGCGAGTCGCCGTTCACCCGCAGGAACTCCGCCACCACATAGCGGTCTAGGTTGCTCGCGGTCTGGTGGCAGCGGGGGCAGTAGTACGCGTGACGTCCGGCGGTGGTGCCCCGGTACATGCGCACGTCGCAGTGGCCGCACCACACCAGCCCCGACAGCAGCGCCGACGTCTTGGCCCTCAGCGCCCGGGGGCGGCTCTGGGCGCTGTCGCGCTCGTCCAGGCGACGAACCAGCGCGCGCCACTCGGGCACGGTCATGATCGCCACGCTCTCGTCCACTACAGGGAGGCCGTCGTCGTCGCGCAGCACCTCCGAGCCGCGCGACTTGCCAGCGTTGCCCGGGGTGTAGGCAG
>NZ_VSMB01000032.1 GCF_009805705.1 Ruania rhizosphaerae | reverse complement strand
CGTGAACGAGAACTGACCCGTGCCCTGATCCGGGTTCGAATCCACACCCTCGTCCACGCCAGCACCAGTCTGAGTCAACGGGTAATCCTGCCCATCAACCACCACCGTGGTCGGGAACTCGATCGTGTAATCAGTGCTGATCGGCAGATCAGTGAAGACGTAATACCCGTCCTCATCAGTGACCGTCGTGCCAACCACGTCCTCGTTCTCATCGAGCAACGTGACCGTCACCCCCTCAACCGGGGTCTCACCCTCATCCTGGACACCATCACGATCCTCATCAATCCAGACATAGTCACCAACCGAGACCAGGTCCGCGCCATAGATACCCGCATCGATCGTGTGGTCGACCTCACCGACACCCGGTGCAACCACACTGGCCCGGGCGACCAGCGGGTCATCAGTCCTGGTCGGATTCGAATCGAGCTCGTCCGGAACGCCCTCAGCCTGGGTGAGTGTGAACTGCAGATCATCCACAGACGGCGCACCAGGCAGTGTCGACGTATCCACCGTACTCACATCGAACTCGACGATGTACTCACCCCCCGGCTCAAGCGGATACCCACCCTCACCACCGAAGTAGTACTCACCGTTCTCGTCTGTCACAGTCTCGGCCAGAACAGTCTCACCATCAGCCGACAGCAACCGCACCGTCGCACCCGCAACCGCAGGCTCATCAATAGGATCCTGCTGACCATCCTCATCGGCGTCGAACCACACCCGATTACCGATCTGACTCGGCGCCTCAGCAGCCAGCAGCGACAGGTCACCCAGACCGCTTCCCTTAGCGAAATTGTAGGTCTCGTTCCCGGCGATCAGCAGTCCCCGGTCGAGCGGCTCGCTGCCGGGCCCGGTGCCGACCTCCCGGTCGTAGAACCCAATACCACCAGTGTTGAACAGGCCAGTCGCATCCATCGTGGTGTTCGCGACATCCGGCTCCCTGGGGTTGAGCGCCAGCCCACCCATCGAGTTCTCGAGGTGCATCACTGTCGAGCCGGGGTAACGGATGCTGGCATCGAAGAAGTCGCCCGGGAAGTACTCCACACGGTCGACAGGCTCACCGCCCGAGTTCGCCGGCGTGGAGTTATCCGCACACGAACCCGTGCCTTCCCACTCATACACACCATCGGTGAGACAGACCTTGTTGATGTCACCACCGACAATCACCCCGGTGATGGACGTTCGATTGTCCGGATCAGGACTGAAACCGTTCTGCACCAGCATGTCCGGCGTACGGTCACGGAAGCCGAGAACCATCGACCCGTCATTCTCGAAGACGACCGACGTCAGCATCGGCGTCGGGTACAGCGGGCCATCAGCAAAGT
>NZ_VSMB01000031.1 GCF_009805705.1 Ruania rhizosphaerae | reverse complement strand
TGAACCGCACTGGGTCTGATGGAGACTCGGCCTATTGGATTCCGACCAGTTGTTGGTCGGTCCGTTGGGCAGCATAGTGTGCCTGTTCGTACTCGGCCGGGGGCTGGTCGCCGAGGTAGCCGTGGAGGCGTTCGGTGTTGTGCCAGTGCACCCAGCCCAGGGTCGCGAGTTCGACGTCCTCGACGCTCTTCCACGGGCCACGCTCATCACGTGCGGGGCCGCGGATGAGCTCGGTCTTGTAGTAGCCGTTCACGGTCTCAGCGAGGGCGTTGTCGTAACTATCGCCGACGGTCCCGATCGAGGGGACCGCGCCGATCTCGGCGAGCCGCTCGCCGTAGCGCAGACTGGTGAATTGACTGCCCGCGTCGCTGTGACAACGTAGGCCGGTCAGCTGGGTGCCGCGGGACCAGCGGGCCATCTCGATCGCATCCAGCACCATCTGGGTACGCATGTGGGCTGCGACCCGCCAACCCACGATCATCCGGCTGAATGCGTCGATGATGAAGCACACGTAGGCGACACCTGCCCAGGTGGGCACGAACGTCAGATCCGTCACCCACAACTGGTTCGGCGCGCTCGCTGTGAAGTCGCGTTTGACCAGGTCCGGATGCCTCGGCGCGACCGGGTCCGGGCGGGTGGTGCGCACCCGTTTGGTCCGCACCACCCCAGCGATGCCCTCGACGCGCATCAGCCGCGCCACCTGGTCCCGGCCGACGTCGTAGCCGGCCCGGCGGGCTGCCTTCCACAGCTTCCGGGCCCCGTAGACGCGGTAGTTCTCCTCCCACAGCTGGCGTAGCGCCGGCCCCAGATCCGCGTCCTGGAGGGCGCGGGCCGAGGGCGGGCGGTTCCGGGCGGCGTAATACGTGCTCGGAGCCATCTGCAGTACCTTGCAGATGGGCTCGACTCCGAGCCGGCGACCAGCGACCACGTCGTCCTTGTTCGCCTCGACAAAAGCGACTATCTCTTCGAGGGGCGGTCGAGCTCCGCCGCAAAGAAACTGGCCGCCCTCCGAAGGATTTCGTTGGTCCGGCGCAGCTCGCGGTTCTCCTGCTCCAACGCCTTCATCCGCTCGGACTCCTGGCTGCTCACGCCCGGCGCCTGGCCCTCGTCGATGTCAGCCTGCTTGACCCAGGTACGCACCGACTCCGCTCCATACCCGAGCTGGTCCGCGACCCGCTTGACCGTCCCCTGGGACGTTCCCAACTCGGCCCGAAGGGTGCGCACCATCCGCACCGCCGCGGCCTTCTCCTCCTCGCTGTACCGACGTGACGTCGGCCCACCAGCAACCTGCTTGCTCGCCATGACTCCATCCTCGCTTCCAAGCTCAGGAGTCTCCACCGAACCCAGTGCGGTTCAG
>NZ_VSMB01000030.1 GCF_009805705.1 Ruania rhizosphaerae | reverse complement strand
GAGGCCGCGAACGCGAACGCGAAGGAGCTGGCCCCCACCGACTGGAAGGAGCAGTTGGAGTTCCTGATGGTCGCCGAGGAGGCCATGCCGCCCGGCCCCGACGCACCCGAGGCGCCACCGGAGCCGGAGCCGCCCGAGCCTGGCGGCGGTCACCCCACCTGGGGCATGAAATGAGCGCCCGCTGGCCGCGTCTGCGGAGCAGGCCGAACCCACCCGAGCCCGAGCCCGACGACGCCCACACCGTGCCGGTGGAGCAGGCCGACGGCACCGAGATTTACGCCCGGCCCGAAGCTGCAGACCACTGGCGCCCGGAGGTGTGGCGCACCTACCCCTAGAACGCATGTTCGAGGTAATGTGGTGCTGTGTGGGATACACGCTCCCGCCGCCACCGAGGGCCCGTGGCTGGGTCAAGGTGGCGGCGGTGGCCTCCCTTTCACAATTGATGGGCCAGCGGTCACACCGCGATCAAGTCCGAGGGCCATAGCCAGGTCAAGGACGAGGGTCAAGGGTCAATCCGTCCGTCCAGAGCGAAGCCGCCCGCCGTGCGCTTTCTGGCGCCGTGCCGGGGCGGTCACCCATCCATTCAGTGCACCCCTGCGCGGGGTGTGCGTACCGCTTCCCTGGACGGGAGCAGGAAGGGGTTCCTGATGAACCTCAAGGAACAGCTCGCAGCCGCACTCAAGCGAGCGAACGAACTGGTGGCCAAGGCCAAGGCCGGGAACATCTCCCCGCAGGAGATGACCGAGCTGGAAGCCAAGACCGCCGAGGCCAAGAGCCTGAAGGCCCGGATCGAGGGCACCGAGAAGAGCGCCGCGCAGGCCAAGGCCGACGAACTCATGGCCGGGTTCCAGATGGGCGAGCACGAGCGGCACGGCACCCCCGACACCACCGCCGCCGGGCGGCTGGACCTCTCCGGCTTGAAGGACCAGATGGTCGCCGGGATGAAGGGCTACTCCGGCCAGGTGGCGCCGGGCTCCAAGGGGCTGGTCCCGGCCGGCGAGACCGTGGTCTCGGTGCCGGTGGTCAACCCGACCGACCCGGTCCAGGGTGGCATCGGGCACGAGCGGGCACCGCGCCTGATTGATGTGCTGCCCGCCACCGTGCGCGCCGCTGTCTACCAGGTGCTCAAGCAGACCGTGATCGCCACGCCCGGCACCGCCGGAGTGGTGGCCCCGGGTGACGTCAAGCCGACCAAGAAGCTGGGCGTGCACAAGGAGGACTCCCGGCTGCGGGTGCTGGCAGTGCTGTCGGAGCCGGTGGACAAGTTCCTCCTGGAAGACGCCTCCAACCTGCGCACCTGGGTAGGGGCCGAACTTGTCGATGCGATCCTCGACGAGCTGGAGAACCAGGTACTGGCCGGGGACGGCACCGGCGAGAACTTCACCGGGCTGGCCAACACCAGCGGCATCCAGACGCAGGCGTTCTCCACCGACCAGATCACCACCCTGGCGGCGGGCCTGGCCAAGGTGCAGGACATCGGCGGGGCGGCGTTCATCGCGCTGGCCTCAACCGACTGGCTGGCCATTCAGACTGCCCGCAACAGCGGCGGCAGTTTTGACCTGGGAGGCCCCATCGATGCCACCGCCCGCACCGCCTGGGGCACGCAGGTAATCACCGTGCCCGGCCTGACCGCCGGTGAGGGGTACGTGGTCGGCAACGACAGCCTCGAACTCACCACCGACGGCCGAGGCGTGCGCGTGGAGTGGGGCACCCCGGGCGACACCTTCACCCGGAACCAGCTCGTGGCCCGCGTGGAGGGCCGCTTCAACCTGGACGTGCTGCGCCCGCACCGCGTGGTGCAGATGGCCCTCACCGAGGTCTGAGTACACCAGCAGCCCGTCACCCTGCGCCGGGGTGGCGGGCTGCTGTCATGCTCAGACCTC
>NZ_VSMB01000002.1 GCF_009805705.1 Ruania rhizosphaerae | reverse complement strand
CGCCGGACACCCATTCCAACAAGGGCCACCCCACCGGGGTGGCCCTTGTTGCGTTCGTGCTCTGGGTGCGTGCCCGCTGTGGGCGTCCTCGCTGACACTGGCCCCGATAGTGCACCACGCCCGACAAGTAGCTGCGCCGACAAGGTGCCGGGTCGTGGCGGGTCAGAGGGTCCGCTACCGTCCGCTACCGAGGGAGTACCTCCGGCTCGCACCAGCCCACCTGGAGTGTGATGACGCATCGGCCCGCCTTCAGGGATGATTCAGGGAAGACCCCGATGACGTCAGGCATGGGCTTGCGTACGGTGGGATCTCCCGAAGAGAACGCGAGGAGCGCAGGTGCTAGACGCCGTTGAAGGTCCCATCCTGGAGCTGGCGGCTTCGCCGTGGGTACTGCTTGTCCTTCTTGCCTGCTGCATCATCGACGGCTTCTTCCCACCGATCCCGAGCGAGTCGGTGGTGATCGCCCTGACGAGTCTGTCGATCTCCCACGAGGCTCCGAGTCTGTGGTGGATCGGGATCGTCGCGGCAGCCGGTGCGTTCATCGGCGACAACATCGCCTATCTCATCGGCACGCGACTGCCGATCCACCGGTTCCGCGTCTTCCGCAGCAGACGGGGTGCCAAGACGCTGGCGTGGGCAGAAGGTGCGTTGGCCCGCCGCGGTGCGGTGTTCATCCTCGCTGCGCGCTACATCCCCATCGGGCGCGTCGCGGTGAATATGACGGCGGGTGCGGTGGGCTACCCCTATCGGCGCTTCGTGCCGATCGCTGCGGTAGCGGCGGTGATGTGGGCGGTGTACTCCATTGCGCTGGGAGCCGGCGCCGGAGCAGCACTGCACGCCAATCCGTTGCTGGGTGTGGTGGTGGGCGTCGTCCTCGGCGTGGCGATGGGCTTTCTGGTGGATGGCGTGGTCCGGCTGGTCCTGAGGCGCCGTGGTGTCGACCCGGTCGCGGAGATCCGGCAGGCGGAGGTACGGAAGGAAGCAGCCGATACAGGCTCCTTGGAGTCACGATCCTGAGAGCACCCCGAGGGCGATCCGTTCGAATCGGAACGGATCGCGCCCTGTCCATGCCGGGGTGTCCCAGACCCGCGCCGACGGCTGCTCCGTCGTGAACGTCTGCCATCCGGGGCTGCCATCGCTGACGAATCCCGCAATCGCCGAATGCACCTCCCGTGCCAAGGTCTCGGGTGGACTCGTTCCCGCGATCCGCTCCACGCGGTCGGCGTCCAACCGCCCCCACGCGAAGGGCAGATCGACGCAGTGCACGGCGCGATCGGTGACGGGGGAGCGCCACCGGAAGTCCCACAACCACGTGCAACTTGCTGGTGATGCTGCGCGCGCAGTCGCGACCCGGACCGCCGGGATGCGGAAGACCCGGTCTGTGACAGCCTGGCCCAGCAGCTCGGCCGGGCTCCAGGCCGGGAACGCACGAGGATAGGCACGCGCCAAGGCTGGAGGCACGCCGAGACCCATCAGCACCGCGCCACCCACGCCCCGAGCGAGATACCGCTCGATCGGCGCCGTGACCCGATTGAACTCGTGGCTGGTGGCACCGAGCATCAGGGGGATACGGGGATCGCCTCGGAGCAGGTCCTGTGGGTCCTCGGGAAGCAGATCGCCGTCCAGTACCGGGCCGAACGTCGTAACCGGTTCCTCCCCGGCGAGCATCCGGTACAGGTTCGCGAGCGCGGAGAACAGATCGGCCGATCCGGTGGCCCGTTCGGCAGCCACGATGTCTGCGCGAGGAACGGCGCGCCACCCATCCAGCGTGTGCTCCACCCCGCACGCTGCGGCAAGGTCGCGACCGACCCGCTGCGCCGTGGCGACATCGATATCCGGCAGTGGAGCGGAGTGCGACACGGCACGCTGGAACAAGCCCGCGGCACGTGGCGCAGCGAGGAGGGCCAGCACGGCTCCTGCCCCGGCGCTCTGTCCGCCCAGGGTCACCTGACCGGGGTCGCCGCCGAAGGCCCCGATGTTCTTCTGTACCCACTCCAGCGCCGCGATCATGTCCCGCAGCGCACGGTTCGACGGCGCGCCGGGCACGTCGCCGTACCCTTCGAACCCGAGCCGGTAGGTGATCGTGACGACGACCACGCCGGAGGCGTTGAACGAGGCTCCGTCGAACCACGGCCCCCCGGGTGAACCACCCACGTAACTTCCGCCGTGCACCCACACGTAGACCGGCAGCTGGCCCGCCGTGTCCGGGGTGAACACGTTGAGATTGAGCACCTCGTCCCCGCCGACCACGGGTTCGGGGATCGAATAGGTGTCCCCGACTGGCCCCAGCGACGGTGTCGGCCCGTTCTCCAGCGCGTCTCGGACGCCGTCCCATCCCGGGTGCGGTGCCGGCGCAGCGAACCGCAGCTCGCCCACGGGTGCCGCTGCGTACGGGATGCCGCGGAACGCCAGCGACCCCGGCCGCACCACACCGCGTACGGTGCCGGCCCGGGTGGCCACGAGCACGGTGTCCTGCGTTCCAGCAGCCACGACTCAGATCTTCCGCAGGCCGAAACGACTGAGCCGGTGGTCGGAATCCTTGGTCAGCACCAGCGTCGCCCGTCCACGCGTCGGCAGTACGTTCTCCACCAGGTTGGGTTCATTGATCGACTCCCAGATCTGCAGCGCCCGGGCGCGCGCCTGCGCATCGTCCAGGGCGGCGTACCGGTGGAAGTACGAGCGCTCGTCGGCGAATGCCGTCTGCCGCAGGTCGAGGAACCTGTCGACATACCAACGCCGGATGTCCTCGGTCGCAGCGTCGATGTAGATCGAGAAGTCGAAGAAGTCGCTGACGGCGAGCGACGCCTCTCCCTGCGCCGTCACGCGCGCCGGTGCCAGCACGTTCAGGCCTTCCACGATGAGCACCTCGGGTGCCCGCACCTCGACCGTGCGGTCCGGCACGATGTCGTAGGTGAGGTGGGAGTACACCGGTGCGCTCACGCGATCGGCTCCGGCCTTGACCTGAGTGAGGAAGTCGAGCAGGGCTCGCCGGTCGTAGGACTCCGGGAAACCCTTGCGGTCCATCAGCCCTCGGCGCTGCAGCTCGGCATTGGGGTGCAGGAATCCATCCGTGGTGACCAGTTCCACCCGCGGCGTCTCCGGCCACCGACGCAGCAGTTCACGGAGGACCCGCGCCGCCGTCGACTTCCCCACCGCGACCGAGCCGGCGATGCCGATCACGAACGGCGTACGGTGCGTGCGCTCACCAAGAAAGGTCGACGTCGTGGCCCGCAACCGCTGCGAGGCGGCCACGTAGAGCGTCAGCAGTCGCGAGAGCGGGCGGTAGGCAGTGTCCACCTCGGCCAGATCGATCGGATCGCCCAGACCGCGTAGGTGCTCGACGTCATCGGCGGTCAGCGGGAGCGGTGTGGAGGCGGACAGGCGGCTCCAGGCCGTCCGGTCGAACTCCACGTACGGACTCACCGGAATGTCGGCACGAGTGAGGTCGGAAGCAGTCACACGCCTACTCTTCCACTCTTGCGCCTCGCGCGCGTACACGCCGTTACGCTGTGCGCATGTGCGGAATCGTCGGATACGTCGGCCCCGCGGCTGCCAGCAGCCGCCCGCTCGACGTGGTCATGGAGGGCCTCGGCCGGCTCGAGTACCGAGGGTATGACTCGGCTGGGATTGCGATCGCCACGCCCGGCGGCCTGGTATCGGCCAAGAAGGCGGGCAAGCTGACCAATCTCACCCAGGAGCTCGACGCGCGCCCGCTGCCTGAGGGCACGGCCGCGATCGGTCACACCCGGTGGGCCACCCACGGCGCACCGACGGACGCCAACGCTCACCCGCACCTCAGCGGCGACGGTCGCCTCGCCGTCATCCACAACGGGATCATCGAGAACTTCCACTCACTCAAGAGCGCGCTGGTCGCCGACGGGACGCAGTTCCACTCCGAGACCGATACCGAGGTGGTCGCCCACCTGCTCGCGGGCGCCTACGACGAGACCGGTGACCTGACCGAGGCGATGCGCCAGGTCGTGCGTCGTCTCGAGGGGGCCTTCACCCTGCTCGCCGTGCATGCTGACCAGCCCGGCACCGTGGTCGGCGCCCGCCGCAACTCGCCGCTCGTGATCGGCCTGGGCGAGGGCGAGAACTTCCTCGGCAGCGACGTCTCCGCGTTCATCGCCTTCACCCGCGAGGCCATGGAGATGGGGCAGGACGAGGTCGTCACCATCACCGGCGGTGACGTCGTGGTGACTGACACCGCCGGCACCGTCGTCCAGCCGCGCCGGTTCACCGTCGACTGGTCCGCCGACGCCGCCGTCAAGGGTGGCTTCGAGACCTTCATGAACAAGGAGATCCACGACCAACCGCAGGCCGTGGCCGACACTCTCCTGGGAAGGGTCGGAGAGAAGGGCGAGTTGATCCTGGACGAGATGCGTATCTCGGAGACCGTGATGCGCTCGGTCGACAAGATCGTGGTCATCGCCTGCGGGACTGCCGCCTATGCCGGGCACGTCGCCAAGTACGCCATCGAGCACTGGTGCCGCATTCCGGTGGAGGTTGAGCTGGCGCACGAGTTTCGCTACCGCGACCCGGTAGTCAGTGAGAAGACGCTGGTCGTCGCGATCTCCCAGTCCGGGGAGACCATGGACACCATCATGGCCGTCCGGCACGCACGCGAGCAGGGGGCCAAGGTGCTGGCCATCGTCAACACCCACGGCTCCACCATCGCGCGCGAGTCCGACGCCGTGCTCTACACCCACGCCGGCCCCGAGGTCGCCGTCGCCTCCACGAAGGCATTCCTCGCTCAGATCACCGCGTGCTACCTGCTCGGGCTCTACCTCGCTCAACTACGCGGCAACAAGTTCCCCGACGAGATCGCCGAGGACCTCGAGGAACTGCGGCTGATGCCCGAGCGCATCCAGCAGGTGGTCGACACCGAGGGCCACGTGCAGGCCGTCGCTCGCGAGCTCGCCGAGGAGCGCACGGTGCTGTTCCTGGGCCGGCACGTGGGATTCCCGGTCGCCCTGGAAGGGGCGCTCAAGCTCAAGGAACTCGCCTACATTCACGCCGAGGGGTTCGCCGCCGGTGAGCTCAAGCACGGTCCGATCGCTCTGGTCGAGCCTGGGCAGCCGGTCTTCGTCATCGCCCCCTCCCCGCGCGGGCGCGACGCCCTTCACGCCAAGGTGATCTCCAACATCCAGGAGATCCGTGCCCGTGGCGCCCGCACCCTGGTGATCGCCGAGGAAGGCGACGACGCCGTCGAACCGTTCGCGGACGTCGTCTTCCGGGTCCCTCAGACACCGACACTCCTAGCGCCGTTGGTGACTGTGGTTCCGCTGCAGATCTTCGCCGCGGCTCTGGCCACGGCGAAGGGGCTCGATGTCGACCAGCCGCGCAACCTCGCCAAGTCGGTCACCGTCGAGTAGGCGGACAGTCGGAGAGGTGCGTGATCGAGTGATAGTGGGTGTCGGGATAGACGTGGTGGACGTCGAGCGCTTCCTCGCCACGCTCGACCGTGCCCCCGGCTTGAGGGAGCGGCTGTTCACCCCGGCCGAGCGTGAGCTCCCGCCCTCCTCGCTTGCCGCCCGGTTCGCGGCCAAGGAGGCGATCGCGAAGGCGCTCGGCGCCCCAGGCGGGATGAGCTGGCAGGACGCTACCGTGCACCGCGTGGTCGGCGGCGCGCCCGTCGTCGACCTCAGCGGTACCGTGCTCGCGGCCGCTGAGGCACGTGGGGTGAGTTCCTGGCACCTGTCGATCTCCCACGACGCCGGTATCGCCTCCGCGGTCGCGGTCGCGGAGGGCTGATGATCCGCGGCTACGGCAGGCAGGCGGTCCAGGCAGCGGAAGAACGGCCGCTCGCTGCCGGCCGGCCGTTGATGCGCTGGGCCGCCCGCGGCATCGCCGCAGCCGTCCGGGAAGAGCTCGATGACCTCGCCACTCCGCGGAGCACGGCGCGTGTGCTCGTGCTCGTGGGAGGGGGTAACAACGGCGGGGACGGCCTCTTCGCGGCCGGCCTCCTCGCCGAGCGTGGTGTGGTTGTCTCAGCGCTGCTCCTGCGCGAGCAGGTCCATGCGGACGGCCTCGCCTTCGCGCGGCGCCATGGCGTGCGGATTCTGCACGCCGGCTCCCACGACGGCGACCCTCACCTTCCCGGAGCCGTCTCCGGTACCGGTGCGCAGCCCGTGGAGAACCCCGACGGCGTCCCGCACCTGCCGAACATCCCGGATGACTGCGAGTGGGCCGGCGAGGCGAGGCACGCTCACGTGTGGGTGGACGCGATGGCCGGTATCGGCGTCCGGGGCGGTCTGCGCGGGCCGAGCGCCGTCGTCGCCGGCGTGCTGGAGCAGATCCGTTCGATCCGTTCGACCCAGTCGTCAGCCAGCTCTGTGCGCGTGATCGCCGTCGACACCCCGAGCGGGCTCGGTGCTGACGACGGTGTGGTGCCCGGGCCGGTGCTACGCGCCGACCGGACCGTGACCATGGGGGCGATGAAGGCGGGTCTGCTGCTGCCGCCGGCGGCCGGGCTCGCGGGCAGGGTGGAGGTGCTGGATCTCGGACTGCAGTCCGAGATCGCCACCCAGCCGGTCGCCGTGGAACGGCTGGAGGCGGCGGATGTGGCGCGGCTGTGGCCGGTACCGGTGGAGTCGGACCACAAATACACCCGCGGCGTGCTCGGTGTGGTCGCCGGTTCCGCGACCTATCCGGGCGCGGCTGTGCTGACCGTCGGGGCCGCGCTGCGCACCGGCTGCGGCATGGTGCGCTACCTGCCCGGTGATGCGCCCGAGGTCGCCGATCGCGTGCTCGACCACTACCCCGAGACCGTGACCGCCCCCGGCCGGGTCCAAGCACTGGTCCTGGGGCCGGGCCTGTCGGTCGAGGCCGACCGGGATCGGGTCCGGGCGCAGGTGGCCGAGGCGGATGAGCTGGCCGGCGCGGCGGGCGCGCCGCTGCCGGCGCTGGTTTACGACGCCGGGGCACTGGCGGCACTCCCGCAGGATCCGCAGGTCAACCGACGCCGCCGGATCGTCCTCACCCCGCACGCGGGGGAGCTCGCCGAGCTGCTGACCGCGCGCGGGACGCCGGTCGACCGTTCCGAGGTGGAAGGTGACCCCGCTCGCTGGGTGCGTACCGCCGTCGAGGTCACCGGCGCCACGGTGCTGCTCAAGGGGGCGATCACACTGGTCGCCGGACCGGAGGGCAGTCCGTTCGAATCCACCTCCGCCGATGGAAGCCCGCTGCGGTCTACCGGATCGGGATTCGAGCGCGGGAACGGGATTCGGACGGGCGCGGCCGTGCTGCTGAGTCAGGCGGGCGGGCCGCCCTGGTTGGCCACCGCCGGCTCCGGAGACGTGCTCGCCGGGATCCTCGGCGCGCTGCTGGCCACCAGCGAGGCACCGGTGCCGCTCCTGGCCGCGATGGCGGCGCTGGTGCACGGCCGCGCCGCGCACCGGGCGAACCCGGGCGGCCCGGTCACGCCGTCCGACCTCATCCGTGCGCTCCCGGGGACCCTCGCGCAGATTCTCACGCTCCGATAACCGCCGCTGACACCCACATCGACACCCACAGTCGGTCCTCGAGCGTTGCCGCACTCTGTCGTCCACGGCGCGGCACTGGCGACGGAACGGGGCAACGCGCTGAGTTGTCGCTGACCTCGACCGGTCACGACGCGGTGGCAGACTGAGAGGCGTGACCTACTACCCGGGACGCGCCGTCGTCGACCTGGACGCCATCGCTGCGAACGTCGGCCGGTTGCGCGAGTGTGCCCCGACCGCGCAGGTGATGGCCGTCGTCAAGGGGGACGCCTACGGCCATGGCCTGGTGCCCGCGGCCCGGGCCGCACTGCGCGGGGGCGCGACGTGGCTGGGGGCTGCGCAGGTGCCCGAGGCACTCGCCCTGCGGGCCGCCGGGATCACTGCCCCCGTCCTCACCTGGCTATACGGCCCGGGTGCACCGCTGGACGAGGTCCTGCGCAGCGACATCGATATCTCCGCTCCCGCACCCTGGGCGCTGGCCGAGATCGCCCACGCTGCACGTACCACCGGGCGCACGGCCCGGCTCCACCTCAAGGTCGACACCGGCCTCGGCCGCGGCGGATCCTTCCTCGACACCTGGACCGAGATGCTCGAGGAGGCGATGCGCCTGCAGGCGGAGGGACTCGTGCGGCTGGTCGGCGTCTGGTCGCACCTCGCGCGCGCCGACGAGGTCGACCACCCCAGCGTGCGTGAGCAGTTCGGCGTCTTCGCCGAGGCGGTCCGCCGCGCAGAGAACGCCGGAGCCACGCTGGAGGTGCGGCACCTGGCCAACTCGGCGGCCACCATCAGCCTCCCCGAGGTGCACTACGACCTGGTGCGCCCCGGGATCGCCATCTACGGACTCTCCCCGATGCCGGTGACGCACCCGTCACCGCAGGTGGGGCTCACCCCGGCGATGCGGTTGGAAGCCGATCTGCACGTGGTCAAGAGCGCGGCCGCCGGACAGGGCGTCTCCTACGGGCACACGTACACCACCTCCTACCCGACCACCCTGGCGACGGTGCCGCTGGGGTATGCCGACGGCATCCCACGGCGGGCGAGCAACGCCGCGCCCGTGCAGGTGGCCGGTCAGCAGGTGCGCATCGCCGGGAGAGTGTGCATGGACCAGTTCGTGCTGGACGTACGTGACCTTCCCGTGGCCGCGGGCGACACCGCGGTCCTGTTCGGCAGCGGCTCCCAGGGTGAGCCGACCGCGCAGGACTGGGCGGACGCCGTCGGGGGAATCAGCTACGAGATCGTGACGCAGATCGGCCCGCGAGTGCCGCGGGTCTACACCGGGCAAGGAGCAGCATGACGGCGCACAGCGGGATCACGACCGGGAGCACAGGTGGCGTGGAGTCCACCCTGACGGACGCCTCCGCCACCCAGGAGCTGGGGCGCCGCCTCGCGCAGGTGCTGCGAGCCGGGGACCTCGTGATCCTCACCGGGGACCTGGGTGCCGGCAAGACCACCCTGACGCAGGGGATCGGGGAGGGCCTCGGCGTGCGCGGCCGGGTCGCCTCGCCGACGTTCATCATCGCCCGCGAGCACGCCCGGACCGGATCCGGGCCCGGGCTCATCCACGTGGACGCCTACCGTCTGGGTTCGATCGCCGAGGTCGACGCGCTCGACCTGGACTCCTCGATGGCCGAATCGGTGACCGTGGTCGAGTGGGGTGCCGGTCTGGTCGAGGGGCTGGCGCAGGACCGGCTGGAGATCGAGCTGGAACGTCCGCGCGGGGTGGGTGAGGGCTCCGGCACCGACGTGGCCGAGGCCGCGGCGGCTGACCAGCCGCGGCGAGTGATCCTGCGAGGCGTCGGAGAGCGGTGGGCGGGAGTCGACCTGCCGGTGTGAGCCACCGATTCCATGACCAACCCGATGCCGGCAGTCAGGCCGAGGCTCCGCGGATCGACGCAGAAGTATCCGTGCGCTCGTAGAGTAGGTGCGTGACCATGACCTCCACTCTGCTGTGCCTGGACACCTCCGACGGGGCGGCCGTGGCCGTGCTGCGCGACGGGCAGACGCTCGCCGCGGCCCGCAGCGATGACCCGCGCCGACACGTCGAGCACCTGGCACCCCTGATCGTGGGCTGTCTGGACACCGCCGGTATCACCGCCGCCGACCTCACCGCGATCGCCGTGGGAACCGGACCCGCGCCGTTCACCGGACTGCGAGTCGGCCTGGTGACCGCCCGCACCTTCGCGCAGGCGCGCGGGTTGCCGATCCACGGTGTCAGCTCCCTCGACGCGATCGCTGCCGATGCGCTGGCCGAACAGGACGTCGAGGACGTGCTCGTGGTGACCGATGCCCGGCGCCGCGAGGTCTACTGGGGTCGCTACCGCCGCGACGAGGCGAACGTCGTTCACGCCGTGGCCGGACCGGGCGTCGACACCGCCGCCCAGGTCGCGACCGACCACGCCGACCTCGTCGAGGCAGGACAGGTGACCGGCCGGGGACTTGCGCTCTACCCCGCGGACCTCGCGGGCGGGGTGGTGAGCGACGACGAGAGAGCAGCGGACGCCGTCGTGGATGCGTCGCGACTGGGCCACCTCGCCCTGATGCGGGCCCGTGCCGGGGTGGCACAACCGACCGAGGCGCTGTACCTGCGCCGCCCCGACGTCCACGTGCCGGGGCGGGCCACGGGCAGGTGACTGTCCCACCCCCCGGGCTGCGCCCCCTGCGCGCCTCCGACCTGCCGGAGGTGATGCGCCTCGAACCGGTGCTGTTCGGGGCTGGGCAGTGGAGCCGGGCGGTCTACCAGGACGAATTGGCGCTGCCGGATCGTTCCTATGTGGCCGCCGTCGAGGGCGCGCGGCTGGTGGGCTATGCCGGCCTGGCCCACGGGATCGATGCCTCGGTGATGACGATCGGGGTGGACCCGGCCTTCCGCCGCCGGGGGCATGCGGCCCGGATGCTGGCGGAACTGGTTGCACGGGCGCGTGCGGCCGGGTCGGAGAGCGTCTTCCTCGAGGTGCGGGCCGCCGACGGCGGAGCACAGGCTCTGTACGTCTCGTTCGGATTCGAGGCGCTGGGTATCCGGCGCGGGTACTACCAGCCGGAGGGGGCTGACGCGCTGGTGATGCGGCTACGGTTGAGGCCGGACCCGAGTCCCGGACCGGTGGGGGCGGAGGCAGTCGAGGAGGCGGAGACGATGGGCAGCGCGGACACGATGCGGCGGAGCGTGCTGGTCACGGCCGAGGAACTGGCTGAGCAGCTCTCGGAATCTGATCCCGCCCGGCGCCCGGTGCTGCTGGATGTGCGCTGGTCCCTCGCCGAACCGGACGGCCGGCGCTTCTACCTCGCCGGTCATGTGCCCGGTGCCCAGTACGCGGATCTCGATCACGACCTCGCCGGCCCCGCCAGCCGGGAGGAGGGCCGGCACCCGTTGCCCGATCTGGAAACACTCCAGGCAGCGGCGCGCCGCTGGGGGATCGACGACGGGGACCCGGTGGTGGTCTACGACGACACGGGCGGCACCTCCGCCGCCCGTGCCTGGTGGCTGCTGCGCTGGGCCGGTATCGCCGATGTGCGCATCCTGGACGGCGGTCTGCGGGCCTGGAGCGAGAGCGGGGGGATCCTGGAGGACGGGGATGTGCAGGTGGCACCCGGTGCGGTCACTCTCTCCTCCGGTCACATGCCGGTGGCCGACGCCGAAGAGACGGCGGCCGTCCCCTCCCACGGGGTACTGCTGGACGCTCGGGCCACCGAGCGCTACACCGGTGAGGTCGAACCTGTGGACCCGCGGGCCGGGCACATCCCGGGCGCGGTGAGCGCTCCGACAGCGGAGAATCTCGACTCCGAGCAACGGTTCCGGCCCAGCGAGGATCTGCGGCGGCGCTTCACCGCCGTGGGTGCCGGCGATGCCGAGGACGTGGTCGTCTACTGCGGTTCTGGAGTGACCGCGGCGCACGAGGTGGCGGCGCTGGCAGCGGTGGGGGTGGCTGCACGGTTGTATCCGGGGTCCTGGTCGCAGTGGTCGGCCGACGAGGCGCGTCCGGTGGCTACCAGTGAAGGAACCGGTTCTCGGGGGTGACCCCGGCCCTGAGCCCGGTGGGGCCACCCGGTGCGGGTGCAGGCGGCCCGGCGGGCGGGCGTAGGCTTGGTGGTCATGGCAGCAGCGCATGATCACCCGCCCCTCGTCCTCGGGATCGAGACCTCCTGCGACGAGACCGGGATCGCCCTGGTCCGCGGGCAGGAATTGCTCACCGACGTGACCGCCTCCTCGATGGACGAGCACTCCCGCTTCGGCGGGATCGTCCCGGAAGTGGCCAGCCGTGCGCATCTGGAGGCCTTCGGTCCCACCCTCAGTGCCGCCGTCGAGCGGGCGGGAGTCGGCCTCGGGGACATCGACGCGGTCGCCGTGACCTCCGGGCCCGGTCTGGTCGGGTCGCTCACGGTCGGTGTGGCCGCGGCAAAATCCCTCGCGCTCGCGCTCGGCGTACCGCTGTACGGGGTCAACCACATCCTCGGCCACGTGGCCGTGGACGTCCTGGTGGACGGCCCGTTCCCGGAGGAGTTCCTCGGTCTGGTGGTCTCGGGCGGGCACTCGAGTCTGCTGCACGTGCGCGACATCGCCACCGACGTCGTGGAGCTGGGCCAGACGCTCGACGACGCCGCCGGCGAGGCCTTCGACAAGGTGGGCCGGCTGCTCGGGCTGCCCTATCCGGGCGGACCGCACGTGGACAAGCTCGCCCAGCAGGGCGACCCAGCGGCGTTCGCGTTCCCGCGCGGGCTCTCCCGCCCCAAGGACATGGCCGCCCACGCCTACGACTTCTCCTTCTCCGGCCTCAAGACCGCCGTCGCCCGGGTGGTGGAAGGCTTCACCGACCGAGGTGAGGAGGTACCCGCCGCCGACGTCGCAGCCTCCTTCTCCGAGGCTGTCGCCGACGTGCTGGTCACCAAGACGCTGGCCGCGTGCGAGCGTCACGACGTCGGGTGCGTGGTGATCGGGGGAGGGTTCTCCGCCAACAGCAGGTTGCGCGAGCTGGCCGCGCAGCGGTTCGGCGAGGCGGGGATCGACGTGCGCATCCCGCCGATCCGGTATTGCACGGACAACGGGGCGATGATCGCTGCCCTCGGCTCGGCCGTGGTGGCCGCTGGGTTGCCGGCCTCGGAGTTCGACATCACCATCGACTCCCAGATGCCGCTGACGCGGGTGCTCGCGACGGCATGATGGTGACCAGCTGGCTCCGGCGAGGTCGAGCGGTGACGGTGCTGGCCGCCGTCGGGCTGCTCGCCTTGGCAGGGTGCACCTCACCCACCGGCGACGGCGCAGGCTCGCCCTCACCGTCGACGTCACCGAGCGCATCGCCCGGGCAGAGCGAGGAGCCCACCTCCTCCGCCTCCCCGACCGGTGAAACCCTGACCTGGGGGCCCACCGAGGGTGACGTGGCGGCGGCCACCGCACTCGCTGCCGGGATGAGCCCGGAGGAGGTGGCCGGGCAGGTGATCCTCGCTCGCTATCCGGGCACGGATCCCGACGCTGCCGCCGCCGAGCTCACGCAGTACGATCTCGGTGGACTCGTGGTCTTCGGAGCCAACGTGGACTCCACCGAACAGGTGGCTCAGACGGCGGCCGCCGTGCAGGAGGCGCAGGCCGACCTCGGCCGGGACTGGCCGGCGATCATGGCGGTGGACAACGAGGGCGGGCTGGTGCAGCGCCTGTCTGCCGCGACGGGCGACTGGACGTCGTTCCCGCCGTTCATGGCCGCAGGGGCCGCCGACGATGCTGCGGTCGTCTCGGATGCGGCTGAGGCGATGGCGACCGAACTGCGGGCCACGGGTATCAACTACGACTTCGCACCCGTGGCGGACGTGACGATCGGCTCGGCGGACCCGGTGATCCGGGACCGGTCGCCTGCCGGCGACACCGACCGGGCTGCGCGGGCAGTGGAGGCGGCGGTGCAAGGTTTCGCCGACGGCGGCGTACTCTCCAGCCTCAAACACTTCCCCGGGCACGGGGCGCTGACGGTGGATTCTCACGAGGACCTGCCGGTGCAGTCGGCATCTGCGGACGAGCTCGCCGAACGAGATCTCGCTCCCTTCCGGGCCGGGATCGAGGCGGGCGCTCCGACGGTGATGATGGGGCACATCTCCGTCGAGGCCTGGGACCCGGGAGTGCCGGCGTCGCTCTCCCCGGAGGCGTACCGGGTGCTGCGGGAGGAGCTGGACTTCACTGGTGTGGCGATCACCGACGGACTCGACATGGGAGCACTGACGCAGACCCGGACCTCGGCCGAGATCGCAGTGGAGGCGCTCGCGGCCGGTGCCGACCTGTTGCTCGGGCCCGTGGACGTGGCCGAGGCGCATCACGGGATCGTCAGCGCACTCGAGGACGGGACGTTGGAACGTGACCGCGTCGACGAGGCGGCCGGGCGCGTGATCGCGCTCATGCAGTGGCAGGAGCAGTCTGCTGCGGATGCCGGGGCGGTGGATCTGGCCGAGTCGGAGTCAGGGGCGCAGGCCTCGGCCGCGCTGAGCGAGGCGGCCGTGACAATCGTGCAGGGCGAGTGCTCGGGCGCGCTCGCCGGGCCACGGATTCACGTGCGCGGCGGATCAGCGGACGACTGGGATGCCTTCGTGGCCGCGGCCGAACGGGCCGGATTGCAGGTGGTACCGCTCGAGCAGCCCGCGGACACCGACGTGCGGTTGATCACGGGGGCGACGCCGTCGGGGACGGGCGACGTGGCGGTGAGCCTCGACGCGCCGTGGTTGCTCACCGGGACGGACGCGCCGGTGCGGGTCGCCGCCTTCGGCAGGACGACCGGGGCGATGGGCGCGGTTGCCGCCGTGCTCGCGGGTGAGGCGCCTGCGCCGGGGAGCCTGCCGATCGACGTGGAGGGGCTGGCGGCGACCGCCTGCTGAGGCTGCTGCCGTTCCCTCCGTACGCCGGTGGAACTGCTCTCGACCCTCTCGGCGGGCCCAGGACCGCGATCACTGTTGCCCGTGACCGGGCCGACACGGGTGCGACAGTCTGCGGCAGCATGGCCCCGCACTCCACGCATTCGTGTCGCTCCGGTCACGGCTCCAGCCGACGTGCCCAGCACTCGCAGCTTCAGGGGGCTGGGGCCCCTGGAGCCGCACACGGCCGAACAGTCGAGGAGCCAAGCGCGGAAGCTGCGCGCTTCGCCGGAGGGGCGGTCGAGGGGTTGCGAGGGTGCTTGTCGCTAGGTACCTTGTGAGGCATGGTACCTAGCGAGGAGGGCATCCTCACCAACCTGCGGCGGGGCGCGGTGGAGTACTGCGTGCTGGCATCGCTGCGCGGTGGGGCCTCCTACGGCCGGGACATCGCCCAGCAACTCAGTGCTGACGGGGTGCTGATGAACGGCGAGGGAACGCTGTATCCGCTGCTCGCGAGGCTGCGGAAGTCAGGGCTGGTGGAGACGCACTGGCAGGAATCGACATCCGGGCCGCCTCGGAGGTACTACGCGCTCACCGGGGAGGGGGAGCGGGCGCTCGAGGTGTTCATCCGCGCCTGGTCGCCGTTCCGGTCTGCAGTCGACTCCAGTTTGGGGGAGGGAGAGCAATGACGGAGAGAACCCAGCGGCTCGCCCGCTATCAGGACGATCTCGCGCGTCTGCTTGCGGCATTGGAGCCCGCGGAGCGTGCCGAGGTGCTGGACGGCGTGCGTGAGCACATCGAAGGCGCACTCGCCGAGGTGCCGGGGGAGGCGTCCGAGGCGGACGTGAACCGGATCCTGGCCGACCTCGGATCGCCGGGGCAGGTGGCCGAGGCGGCGTTGGCTGAGCGGCCGGCGACGGGGCCCTACACGCCGGGCGCAACTGGCGTCGTCACCACGATCGACCTGCTTCGGTCGAAGCTGGTGGGCCGATGGGTACCGCCCGTGGCCTTGGTGGCTGTGATGGTCGGTGGGGCGTTCATCTTCTGGGGCTTCCCAGCCATTCTGCTGGGTGCGGGAATCCTGGCGATCGCGATCTCTCCGCTGTGGACCGGAGCCGAGCGAGTGTGGGGTGCCATCGGGTTGCCCGTCTTCAGCTTCATGATCTTCGGCAGCTTCTTGATACTGCATCGCTGGGAAGCGTCGGTCGCCGGCCTGGGTGTCCACACGATCAGCTTCTACCTCTTTGCGGCACTGTCGCTCGCCACCTTCATCGTCCTGTGGATCCGCGGCACCCGACGCGCCACGAGACTCTCACGCGATGTCAGCCATCAGAGTGACGGGAGGTTGGTATGAGTGAGGCAGCCCAGCGGCTGGCCCGCTATCAGGACGATCTCGCGCGTCTGCTTGCGGCATTGGAGCCCGCGGAGCGTGCCGAGGTGCTGGACGGCGTGCGTGAGCACATCGAAGGCGCACTCGCCGAGGTGCCGGGGGAGGCGTCCGAGGCGGACGTGAACCGGATCCTGGCCGACCTCGGGTCGCCGGGGCAGGTGGCCGAGGCGGCGTTGGCGGACCGGCCGGCAGCGCAGCATTTGGTCACTGCTGCCGGTGGATCCGGCCGCTGGCGAGAACAGCTGATGGGGCGCTGGGTTCCACCGACCGTCACGATCGGCCTGCTTGTCATCGGACTGCTCTCGTTCACTCCGTTCGTGTGGATACCCCTTGTCGTCGTTCTCGCCGTGCTTGTGGCATCACACCTGTGGTCGGTGCCGGAGAAGGCCCTCGGCGTGGCGATAGTCCCGACCGGATTGGCGCTTATGTCGCTCTACTGGATCACGGGCAAGGACCGTCTGCTGTTCGGGCTCGGTCTAGGACTGGTCGCCATTGTTCTTCTCGTCGTTCTCGCCATCCGCGGCTCCCGGCGCGCCGCCCAGCACGCCCATACCCAACGCTCAGCCCCTGCTTCAGGAGGAGTGTCATGACCATGACCACCGACCACACCGGCCGCACCGCCCGCTACCTGGACGATCTCGCCCGCCTGCTCGACCCGCTGGATCCGATCGAACGCGCCGAGGTGCTCGATACCGTCCGGGAACACCTCGACTCCATGATCGCCGAGCTGGATCAGGAGCCGACCGATGCCGATATCGACCGCATCCTCACCAGTCTCGGGGCACCCGGTCAGGTGGCTGAGGCGGCCCTTGCCGACTGGACCAACCGCACCGCATCGTCCACGACGCCAGCGCCGCAGCAGCGACCGGCCCTGAGCCGAGTATGGGTGCCGCCCGTGGCACTGGCCGCGATCGTGCTCGGCTCATTGTCCGCACCGTTCCTCGTGCCGATCCTCGTGCTCGTCGCCGGCGTGGTGCTGCTGTGCGTGTCGCCTTTGTGGTCGCCCTGGCAGAAGGTGCTGGGAGCCGTCGGTATCCCCCTCGGGCTGGTCCCGGTGCTCCTGGCCACCCTGGTGGTGATGCGCACCACCAGTGCCGGCGAGCAGGAGAGCCTGAACGCGTGGGCCGTGATCGTGCCGGCCAGCGCGATTCTCTCCCTGGCTATCACCGCGTACGTGCTGGTGGTGGGCATCCGCCGTGCATCTCGCTGGGAGTAGCTCATGGCTTCGTGATGGCCATAGCCGCGGTAGGTGCCGTTCATCGTCGCTATACCTGGCTTGAGTCGACGAGTAGTGGCACCTACCCACCTTCACTGACGCGGCAGGTGCCATCCCTCGTCGCCATGCCCGGGCCAGACCGACGAGGAGTGGCGCCTACCTGGGATCGAGCGGACGCCCCGCGTGGAACTCGGCCACCAGGTGCGCCACCACCGGTGCCAGATCCCCGGGTGCCGACGCCGCCGCGATCGTGCGCTGCCGTGCCGCGGACCCGCCGGTGCGGACGATCTCACGCACGCCCTCCAGCTCCTCTGCACACCCCAGCTCCGCCGCGATCGGCGCAAGATCAGCAAGCACCGCCTCGAGCGAGTCGGTCACAATCTCCTCGTTGCCCGCCTCGTCCAGGATGATGATCGCCTCCATCCCGTACCGGGCCGAACGCCACTTGTTCTCGGCCAGGAACCACGGTGAGATCCGCGGCAGCTCCTCGCCGGCATCGATCATCCGGGAGAACTTCTCCACCAGGCAGTGCGTCAGCGCCGACACCGCCGCGAGCTCGAGCGCGTTGGAGATCCCGTCGCAGATCCGCATCTCCAACGTTCCGAACTTCGGTGAGGGCCGTAGGTCCCACCGCACCTCGTCGAACTCGTCGATCACCCCGGTGAGCAGCATGTCGTCGACATACCGTTCCAGGTCTGCCCACGTGGCGATGGACGTGAACGGAAGCCCCGCCGTCGGGAGTTGCTGGAAAAGGAGCGCACGGTTGGAGGCGTAGCCGGTATCGCGCCCGTCCCAGAACGGTGAGGAGGCCGAGAGTGAGAGCAGGTGCGGGTAGTACGTCAGCAGCGCGCCCAGGATCGGCAGCACCTTGTCGCGCTCCTCGATGCCCACGTGCACGTGCACGCCATAGATCAGCATCTGCCGCCCCCACCACTGGGTGCGGTCGATGAGGGTGGCGTACCGCTCCTTGTCCGTCACGCGCTGGTTGCCCCAGTGGCCGAAGGGGTGGGTGCCCGCGCACATCAGCTCCACCCGCAGCGGGTCCGTGACCTCCCGCACGAGCGCGGTGGAGCGCTCCAGATCAGCCATGGCCTCCGGCACCGACCGGCACACCCCGGAGACGATCTCCACCGTGTTCAGCAGGAGTTCCTGCCGGATCGTCGGGTGCTGGGAACCGTCCGCAGGCGCGACGGCATCGAGGACCGTCTGGGCCACCTGGCGCAGGTCGCCGGTATCGGTGTCCACGAGCGCCAGCTCCCACTCGATCCCGAGAGTGGAACGCGCCGAGGGCGAGAACTCGATCGTCACGTGGTCATCCTTCCACCCACGCCCGTTGCATGTGCCGCTCAGCCCCGCGGCAGCGGTTCGACCACGATCACGCTCTGCTTGCCGCGCAGCCGGGTGAGCACGATCGTGGCTTCGTTCGGCCCCCGTAATCCCAGCTGCTGGCGAAGCTGGTCAGGCACGACGGCGGTGCCTCGCTTCTTGATCGTGACTCGCCCGACCTCCCGCGTGCGCAGGTAGGCCCGGAGCCGCTTCAGTCCGAAGTCGAAGGAGTCAAGGACCCGATATCCGACGGCGAAGGGCGTCTCGTGCGCGCTCGCGGTGCTCACGTAGGCGATGGACTCGTCCACGAGGTGTCCCTCGATCCGCTCCGCGAGCTGGGCCACCAGGCCGGCCCGGATGACGGCACCGTCGGGCTCGTACAGGTAGGCGCCCAGATCGGCCGCGGGGGCCTGCACGGGCCGGGCGTCGGCGTCGCCCGGTGCGGACATGACGTGGGCGCTCTCGCCGGAGAGCAGCAGTGCGCTCCTTCCTGCCCCCTCGGTCGCCAGGTCCCCGAACCACAGCCCTGCCTCGACGACGTTGCCGTCCACGCTGACCCACTGGGCGTGAGTCTGGGACGGGAGGGCCGTGTACGGGATTCCGGGGCCGACCTTGAGCCCGAGATTCGGCACCTGGTGACGTAGCCCGAGCAGAGTGTCGAGATCGGGGGAGTACGCGCGGGGGTCGAACACACGAGCCCCGGACCGGGTGCGTCGGGCCGGGTCGGCGAAGACGGCGTCGATACCGTCGGCGGCCAGATCCACCTCGGTCGCATCGGCGAGGCGCACCTGCGCGTGCTCGAAAGCGCGCAGGTTCACAGTCGCGAGCGTGGCGGTCTCCTCGTCGAGCTCCACAGCCAGCACCCGCAATCCGAGTGCGGCCATCGCCATCGCGTCGCCGCCGAGCCCACATCCGAGGTCGGCGACGTGCTGGACCCCGGCGTCGGCGTAGCGGCGTGCGTGCCTGGCGGCGACTGCCAATCGCGTGGCCTGTTCGAGCCCGCTCTCGGTGAAGAGCATCTCGCCGGAGAACTCGCCGAACTTGCTTCGCGCGCGGCTGCGAAGGCGGCTCTGCGTGAGAGCGCCGGCGACGAGGTCGGGATCGAGCCCCCGAGCCCGCAGCCCTTCGGACAGCCGCAGCGCCTGCTCTTCGTCGTAGGGTGGGAGTTGGGCGAGCAATGCCCACCCCTCCGGGGAGAGCAGCTGAGAGAGAGTCCGGCGATCCACTCCCCGATCCTGCCACGTGGATGGGCAGATCAGCCCACTCGGGTGCTCGCCCACTACGGGGGAACCCACTAGCGTTCGGCTGTGAGCTATCAACCGCCGAACCAACAACCTCCCGCGCGACAGCCTGACGGACAGGGTCAGCAGCCGGCCCAGGCATCGCCGGTGCAGCAGGCTCCCCAGGGTTACCCAGTGCAGAATCCGCCTCAGCACCAGCAGGCGCCGCCTCAGGGCTACCCGGTGCAACAGAGTGCACCGCAGCAACCGCAGCAGGGCTACCCGGCACAACAGGCTCCGCAGGGTGCACCGCACCAGCCCTATCAAGCCTCCTATGGCGGGCCGGCTCACCCGCAGCAACGGTCGGCCTACGGCAGCCACCTGCAGTATGCGCAGGCGCCTGCCCCCGTCTCGGTGGCACCGCCATCGGAGCAGTACGCCCCGTCAGCGCAGCACGGGTGGGTCGCCGCGCCCGCTCGTCGGCACCCCCGCCGCCGGGTGGTCTTCGAGATCCTGGTGCTGGCCCTGGGCACCCTCGGCGTGCTGTCCTCCGTGGCGGTCACCGCCCTCGCCTTCGGGGTCGGGAACAGCTTTACCGCGACCTTCGTCGCGTTGATCCCGCTGGCCATCGTCGGCTTCGCCGTGATCTGGGTGGACCGATGGGAGCCGGAACCGCGGCTGCTCCTCGCCGCAGCTTTCGTGTGGGGAGGCGGTGTGGCCGTGTGGCTGTCCAGCCTGCTCAACGGTGCCGTCGGCACAGCCCTCGGCAGCAACTTGGCGCCGTCGATGCCTCCTGAGGTGTTACCGGCGGTCTTCGGCGCCCCGGTCGTGGAGGAGTTCTGGAAGGGCCTGGGAGTGCTGCTGATCTTCCTCATCCGGCGTCGTCACTTCAACGGCCCTGTCGATGGGATCGTCTACGCCTCGGTGATCGCCGCCGCCTTCGCCTTCGTCGAGAACATCCAGTACCTGAGCAGCGCCGGCGACCAGATGGCCTTCATGTTCGTCCTGCGGGGGCTGCTGTCCCCGTTCGGACACCTGATCTACACCGCCTGCATCGGCGTCGCACTCGGGCTGGCGTCCCGCCACAAGAGCAAGCTGGCCTGGCTGTGGATGATGCCGATCGGCTACCTGGGCGCCATGCTGCTGCACGGTGCCTGGAACGGCGCCGCCTCGTTCGCCGGTGGCCTGGGCGGGCTCGCGGCCATGTTGGTCTTCCTCAACTGGGTGCCGTTGGTGATCTGGGCGATCATCCTGGTCTGGTTGCGCAAGAAGGAGACTCAACTGCTGGCTGAGCGGTTGAGCGAGTACGTGCCCTCCGGATGGCTGGTGCCGCAGGAGGTGGCGATGCTGACGTCGATGCAAGGGCGGCGCAATGCCAAGCAGTGGGCAGCGAAGGGCGGCCCGCAGGCGGCCGCAGCGATGAAGTCCTTCCAGAAGGCAGCAGTGAACCTGGCCTATGCCCGGCAGGACTTGTACACCGGTCACACGGGAATCCGCGCCCGTCAGGATGAGATGGCACTGCTGGAAACGATCGGCCGCACCCGAGCGCAGTTCAAGACTGCGCTCGGAGTGTGACCGGCCCCGGCCCGGTGCCAGGCCAGGGCCCGGCTTACGGGCAGGGACCGGTGCCAGGCCAGGGTCCCGCGCGAGGTATTCCTGCTCACGGCCCGGTGAACGCCGGGACGCCCTGGCAGCTCATGGCACCACCGGGAAAGGCCCGCCGCGACCACCCGGCGCTCGAGTTGGTCATGGTCATCGCCGGATCGATCGCCGTCCTGGCCCTGATCGCGGTGTACGCGTACGGCAACGGCGTCCCGGGAGTGGCGATGTCGTTGGTGCTGGGCCTGGTCCCACTGGCGATCGTGATGGCTCCCGTGGTCTGGGTGGACCGGTGGGAGCCGGAGCCGCGGCTGCTGCTGGTCGCGGCCTTCCTGTGGGGCGGGGGCGCGGTCATGGTAGCGGTCCTCTTCGATCCGCTGGTGGGCCGGGCCATCGGGTCGGTCGTGGCTCCGGGCCTGGACGCGTTGCTGCAGACCATGATCTTCGGTGCTCCGGTGGTGGAGGAGTTCTGCAAGGGCCTGGGAGTGCTGCTGATCTTCCTGGTGCGGCGCCGTCAGTTCAACGGCCCGGTGGACGGGATCGTGTACGCCTCGGTGATCGCCGCCGCCTTCGCCTTCGTGGAGAACATCACCTACTTCAGTACCGGCCAGGACCTCGCCGTGACGTTCGTGGTACGGGGGTTGCTCTCCCCGTTCGTGCACCTCATGTGCACCGCCTGCATCGGTGTGGCCCTTGGCCTCGCATCTCGCCACCGGAGCACACTGGCGTGGTTGTGGACGCTGCCGCTCGGCTTCCTCGGCGCGATACTGCTGCACGGGGGGTGGAACGGTGCTGCGATGTTCGCCGGCGGGCCGGGCGGGCTGGGCGGGCTGGCGGCGGCGGTCGTGTTCCTCAACTGGGTGCCGTTGGTGATCTGGGCGATCATCGTGGTCTGGTTGCGCAACAAGGAACGGCGGCTGATCGGCGAGCGGTTGAGCGAGTATGTTCCCTCCGGTCATCTGGTGCTGCAGGAGGTGGCGATGCTGACGTCAATGCAGGGGCGGCGGCAGGCCAGGGTGTGGGCAACGCGAGGTGGGCCGCAGGCGTTGGCTGCGATGAAGTCGTTCCAGAAGGCAGCAGTGAACCTGGCCTATGCGCGGCAGGATCTGTACACCGGTCACACCGGAATCCGTGCTCGCCAGGACGAGATGGCACTGTTGGAGACAATCTGGCGCACGCGCGCGCAGTTCACGACCGCGCTGGGAGTCTGAGAGACACGCACCCGGTCGCGGACTCAGCTGCTGAGCAGCTCCCGCATCGCGGCCACTGCCGCACCGCGGGCGTACAGGCCGAACGTGAACGGCGGACGTTGCACCAGGACGTCCTCGACATCGCCCTGCTCGAGGAACTCCGCCATCGCCTGCTGCACGTGCCCGGGAGCCAGGTCGAGCATGTCCACCCCCTCGCCCATCACCGCGACAGCCTCCGGGTCGAAGGCGTTGACAGCATCCGCCACGACGGCCCCGAGGGCACGTGCGGCATCCTGGAAGGCGCGTACCGCCGTCCGTTCGCCGGCTCGTGCGCGCTCGAGGGCGAGGGTGTACTCGCCCTGTCCGACGCCCGCGTTGTGCTCGGTGGCCGGGATCGTCACGAAGCTGTGCACACAGTCGAGGTGACCGTTTTCGCAGCGCCGTCCCTCGCCACCGATGCGCGTGTGCCCCACCCGCCCGGCGCGACCGTGCGCCCCGGGGTGCAACATGCCGTCAATCACCACACCGGACCCGATCCCGGCGCCGACACCGAAGACGACCATCGATCGGTGGCTGCCGTCGGAGCCGAACCAGTGGTGGGCCCCAGCCAGGGCGTGCACGTCGTTGACGACCGTCGTGGGCATCCCTGTCGCCTCGCTCACCAACCCGCTGAGCGGCACAGCATCCCACCCCAGGAAGTTGGAGTGCCGGAGCACCGTGCCCTCGGTGGTCGAGCGGACGTCGCCGGCAACGGCGATCCCGATGCCGACGACGTCCCTCACCTCGGTCTGCCGGATCGAGTCGGCGATCAGGGTCACCACGTCACGGACTTCACGCGAGTGCAGTGGGACTGCGACCTCGGCGACAGGCTGGGCACGTAGATCCGTCACCTCCAGGTACATCGTCTCGGCGGTCAGCTTGACCCCGGCGAAGTGCGCTGCGTCGTGGCGTAGGTGCAAGGACTCGGCTGGTCTGCCCCGGCCGCCCAGGGGAACCGATTCGCCTTCTGCGATCAGGCCGGCCTCGATGAGTCCTCGGGCGATTCGTGACAGGCTGGTACGCGAGAGGCTGAGGCGTTCGGCGATCCGCACCCGGGGAAGGGCGCCATGCACCAGCAGCTCCAGCAGGACGCGGCGTTCGGTATCCGGGACCGCCGGCCAGCACGACGATGGCGGCGAGGTGTGCACGGCCACAGCCTAGGCTCGCCCGGCCTTTGTGAAGTCGGCTGCTACGAGCTCGAGCGGCTCGGTCGTCACGACCCGGTCCAGGTGATGGCCCGCCCAGCGCACCCGCACCGGGATCGCCCCGGCGCCCGACCGGAGCCGTGCGCTCACCAGTGCACCGTCGGACCAGGTGAGGTCGACGATGACGCCCGGCCGGGCCAGCAGCCCCTCGGCACGCCCCTGCCCCAGTGACGGGGGCAGCGCAGGCAGCAGGTGCAGACCGTCGTGGCTCTGCAGCACCGCCTCGGCGAGCAGTGCCGGGAGCCCCAGGTTCGCATCGATCTGGAACGGGGGGTGGGCGGCGAACAGGTTCGGGTACAGCCCGCCGGCGAACGGGCCCGAGAGGCTTTCCGCGTCCCGCAGCAGGGGCTGCAGGTGCGACTCGACCCGTTCTCCTCGGCCCAGCCGCGCCCAGAGCAGGCCCTTCCACATGAGAGACCAGCCTGAGGACTCATCCCCTCGTTCCGCCAGTGTGCGGGCCGCTGCCTCACGTGCCCGCTCCGACCAGCGTCCGTGCCCGGGGTAGAGACCGACCAGATGGCTCACGTGCCGGTGGTGGGGGTCGGTGGCGACATGCTCGCTCGCCCACTCCACCAGCGTCCCATCGGTGGCCACCTCGGGTTCGGCCGGCAAGATGGTCAGGCGCTCGCGTGCCTCGGCCACCACGTCATCGTCGACCTCGAGCAGCTCGGCCACCCGGATGGCGGTGCGACAGGCCTCGTAGGCCAGGCTCAGGTCCATCGCACTCGTCACATCGAGCGCTGCCTCCGCACCGTCTGCTGTCCAGTAGGCGTTCTCCGGGGAGGATGCCGGAGCGCTGGTCCAGCGGCCGTCCTCCTGCCGGACGTGGTCGAGCGTGAAGGCGACGGCACCGCGCACCGCCGGCCACATCCGGCGCAGGGCCGCCTTGTCGATCGCACCGAACTCGACGGCGTCCAGCACGTGCCGTGCGAGCCATGGTGCGGCCATCGGCCATGCCGACCAGCGCACGTCCCCGTGCCCGCCTCCGACGGGGGAGGTCAGCAGCCAGGCATCGGAATTGTGATGGGCCACCCAGCCGCGGCTGCCGTACAGTCGCTCGGCGGTCGGCTCGCCCGCCTGGGCGAGCGCCGCGACGAAGTCGTGGAGCGGTTCGGCGCACTCCGGCAGTCGGGTGGTGTGGGCCGCCCACATATTCATCTCGGCGTTGATGTTCAGGGTGTAGTTCGAGCTCCACGGAGGCTGCATCTCCTCGTTCCAGATGCCCTGCAGTGTCGGTGGCAGCGAGCCGGGCCGGGAGGAGGAGAGCAGCAGGTAGCGCCCCAGGTCGAACAGCAGCGACAGCAAGCCCGGGTCGGCGGCGAGCGGGGTGTCAGCATGCTGAGCCCGGCGTACGCGCTCATCGGGGCTCAGGTCGGCCACGGCGGCGTGCTGCTCAGGTGTCCCGAGCTCGATCCGGGACCGGGCGAACCGCGGCTCGTAGTCGTGTGCGTGCGCTGCCGCCAGTTCGTCCCAGCCGAGGGCGAGGGCGCGGTCGACCCGCTGCCGGGCCACCGCCGCCGCGTCGTGCGCCGACCCCGCCGGAGCCTGCCCGAGGCCGGTGTAGGTGGTCTCGGTCGCGAGCACCACCAGGGTGGCCCCACCCTCTCGTCGCACACGAGCCACCACGGCACCCTCGAGCGACTGGCCCGGAGCGGCCGGCCAGGTCACCGCGGGAGCATCGGGTTCGTGCTGCGGGGCGACGTCGGCCGGCAGCCGCAGCAGCAGCTCGGTCCCGTCCGCGGACGTGCTGCTCGCCAGCACCTGGTGCGGGGAGTGCAGCTCCACGGCCGTCAGCGCGGTGCCTTCGATCCGGTGCACCAACACCCCGTGCGGCGCCGAGACAAAGGTCGTCTCGACGACGGCGCCTGCCCCGCTCGTGCGGTGCCGGGCGGTGCGCAGGTCCAGCTCGCGCTCGTATCCGGTGACCGGTACCTCCCGGGTGAGCTCCGCCGTCGCGAACGGCAGAAAGGCCTGGGAGTAGCGCACCTGGGTGGGCAGGAGCGCCTGGGCGGCGGCCATGGGGTCCCCGGCCCCGACGGCGTCCCTCGCCTGCCGGAGGCAGGCGGCGGCGCTCGTGGCGTCGAGGAGCCCTCCGGTGCTCTCGCTCTCTGGTGATCCGGACCATGCGGTCTCGTCGTTCAGGCGGATCCGGGTGACGGAGGTTCCGCCGTCGAGCATGGCACCGAGGGTGCCGTTCCCGAGCGGCAGGCACTCCAGCCAGCGGGAGGCGGGTGTGCGGTAGCGAAGCGTGGTCCTGGACATCGTCATGGGCATCAGCCTCGCACGCTTCCGGCGGTCAGCCCGGCCTTCCAGAACCGTTGCAGGGAGAGGAAGACGATCGCGATCGGGATGATCGAGACGAGTGAACCCACGACCGTCAGGATCTGCAGTCCGGGAATGGTGATCGAGGCCTGATTCCAGCCGGTGAGCCCGACCGTCAGTGGCATCAGTTCCGCATCGGTGAGCACCAGCAGCGGCAGGATGTAACTGTTCCAGCTACCGAGGAAGGCGAACAGCAGCACCGTCACCAGGCCGGATGCCAGCAGACGCAGCCCGATGGCGACGAAGATGCGCAACTCACCTGCGCCGTCGAGCCGGGCGGCCTCCACAAGCTCCAGCGGGACGGAGGACTGGGCGAAGATGAAGCACAGCAGCACCCCGAACGGGTAGACGAGCGCCGGCAGCAGCAGACCCGCGTAGGTGTTGTCGAGCCCGAGGGAGACCAGCAGCACGTAGGTAGGCTGGGCGATCACCGTCCCGGGGACGAGCAGGCTGGCCAGGACCACCGAGATCAGCGCGGCGCGCCCGCGGAAGCGGTACACGGCCAGGGCGTACCCCGTGATCGCGCAGACCAGTGTGGTCAGCGCGGATCCGAGGACGGAGTAGATGATCGAGTTCAGACCCCACCGCCAGAAGATCCCGTCCTGGTAGGTGCTCAGTGCCTGCAGGTTCTCCAGCAGGTTGAAGTCGGCGAAGGCGAAGCCGGGCGTGGAGAAGAGGTCTCCGGTCGACTTGGTCGCCGCGATCACGAGCCAGACCACCGGTACGAGGAAGTAGATCGAGGCCAGGGCCATCACCGCAGTGGCGATGACCATCCAGGTGCGGGAGACGCGTTCGCCGCTGACGAAGGTGGTGCGGCGCCCGGCGGGTGCCGGTGCGGAGTCGCGGACGGGGGGAGGGGCAACGTCAGAGGCCATGGCCGGCTCGATTCGTGGTGCGCTTGTTCGCGGCGAGCACCAGCAACGAGACGACGAGCGTGGCCAGTCCGAGGATGACGGCCATCGCCGATGCCAGGTGCGGGTCCTTGCCGAGGGTGGACGTGGCGTAGATCGCCATGTTCGGGGTGTAGTCGCTGGGGATGTTGGAGGTGATGGTCTGCAGCACCTGCGGTTCGTTGAACAGCTGCAGGGTGCCGATGATCGAGGACAGGGTGGTCAGCAGCACCGCGGGTGCGATCATCGGCAACTTGATCTGCAGTGCCGTGCGCACCTCTCCAGCACCGTCGATCCGTGCCGCCTCGTACATCTCCCGTGGCACCGACTGCAGCGCCGAGAACAGGATGATCATGTTGATCCCGACCAGCGACCACAGGGCCACGTTGGCGATCGACCACAGCACCACGGTGGAGGCGAGCGGACTGAGGGTGATACCGACCGACTCGAAGAACTGCAGCACCGGACTGACCGAGGGCTGGTAGAGAAACCCCCAGAGGAGGGCGGCGATCACGCTGGGCACCGCGTAGGGCAGGAAGACGGTGAACTGGAAGAACCGGCGCCCTTTCACCAGCGCAGTGTCGAAGAGCAGCGCGAAGAAGGCGGCGATGGCCATCATCACCGGTACCTGCACGGCTCCGTACAGAAGCACCCGCGGGAAGCCGATGAGGAAGTCCCGGTCGGCGAAGGCGCGCACGAAGTTCGCGAGCCCGACGAACTCGATGCTGGAGCCGCCGAAGCCGAGCCCGCTGGATTGCCGGGAGAAGAGGCTGTTGACGAACGCGACGGCGATGGGGGCGACCAGGAACAGCAGGAAGAGCACCACGAACGGTGCCACGAACAGGTAGGGAGCCCAGGGGCTCACGGCGCCGTGACGACGGCGCCGTGAGCCCGTGGCGGTGCTGGTGCTCATGGAGCGGCGACCTCGAGTCCGCGGTTCTCCAGGTCTGCGATGGCGGCTTCCTGAGTGACGTCGAGCGCCTCGGCGAAGGTCTGATCACCGTTGACCACCCGGGCGAACTCATCGAGGATCGTGGTCTGGATGAAGCCGTAGTTCGGGCCCTCGACCCAGGTGGCGGGCGTGTTCTCGGCGGCTTCGATGAAGACCTCGTTGATGACCTGCCCGCCGTAGAACTCGTTCTCCTGCAGCAGCGCCGGGGAGGCCAGGCCGTTCTGAGTGGACGGGAACAGGCCACCGACGGTGATCAGAGCCTCCTGGGTGTCGTCCGAGCCGTTCAGCCAGCTGGCGAACTCGGCGGCCGCGGCGGGTTGCTCGGCGTTCGCGAGGACCACGACGGCCGCCCCACCGGAGTCGCCGCCGTTCGTGGAACCGTCGTTCGTGGGCATCGGGGCGATCGACCACTGCCCAGCCAACCCGGAGGCGTTCTCGGCCAGGATGCTCGGGAACCAGGCGGCGTAGGTGATCGAGGCGATCGTGCCGTCGTTGACCAGGGACCAGTACTCGGGTGTCCACATGGGTTCGGTGGTCACCAGGCCCTCGTCGAGCAGGGTCTGCCACCGCTCGGCGACCAGTTGGCTGCCCTCGTCGTCGACCCCGACGGTCCAGGCGTCGTCGGCGATGCCGTACCAGCTGCTCTCGGCCTGCTGGATCTCCTGGAGCCACTGGCCCATCTCGCTCGGGGAGAGGTTGGCGATGTAGAGATCCTCGTCTGCTTCCTGGAGTGCGCGGGCGGCATCCAGGTACTCCGTCCAGGTGGTGGGGAACTCGATGCCGTGCTCGGCGAAGATGTCGTGGCGGTACATGGTCGCGGCGGGGCCGATGCCCTGTGGGACGCCGAAGACGCGCCCGTCGAAGCTGACCGACGCCCAGGAGGCGGGCGTGTAGTTGCTTTCGTCGTCGGCGACGTAGTCGGTGATGTCTTGCACCCGCTCGGCAATGACGTAGTCAGGCAGGTTGTGCGTGCTCAGCTGGACCAGGTCAGGTCCGGCGCCTGCGTCGACGGCAGCTTCGACCTTCTGTCCGTCGTCACCAGTCATCCGATGAAAGGCGACCTGGACGTCCGGGTTCTCCTCGTTCCACTGGGCCACGAGATCCTCGAGCCCGGGAACCCAGCCCCAGAATTCGATCTCGACCGGTTCGTCGCTGGGGCCAGCCCCTTCTTCGGGTGAACAGGCGGCGATCCCGGCGACGGCGACGGCGCCTGCGAGCATCGTTGCCGCGGTTCGTATTCCTCGCCGTGCTGGACGGTGATGTGCACTCATGGGGTTCCCTTCCGGACAGCTCTGTCGGTCTCCCGGCGGCCTCCTTGTCGGCACCCGGGGCACCGAGGCGACTGCGATGAGCAGTGCTACGCTCGGCGCCGTCATTTTGTGTCATGCAGGAACAAAAAGTCAAGGCGATTCGAGCGCAGACATCCGATGAATAGTTTGGGTGGGTGGTTCGCGTCGTCCCCTGCGCGGCACGGACGCCCTCGCGGCGATGGAAGGATGAAGCCATGGCTCTCAGTCGCACCGATATGCCCCTGGACGATCTGCGCCGGTACGCACCGGATCTGCCCGAACCGCCGGATCTCGACGAGTTCTGGTCTCGGACGCTGGCCGAGGCGCGTGCCGCTGGCTCGCCCGCGCGGCGGGAGCAGGTGAGCGGCCCGATACGAGAGCTCATCGTCGAGGACCTCACCTTCCCCGGGTTCGCCGGCGACCCCGTCCGCGCGTGGATCACCCGGCCCAAGGGCGACAGTCCGCGCCCCGCCGTCATCGAGTACGTCGGCTACGGCGGTGGGCGCGGCCTGGCTGGGGAGAAGCTCGCCTGGGCGGCGGCCGGGTATGTCCACGTGCTGATGGATACGCGCGGTCAGGGCAGCGGCTGGGGAACCGGTGGCGACACCCCCGACCCACACGGCTCCGGCCCGGCGACGCCCGGCTACATGACTCGTGGCATCACCTCGGCAGCCGAGCACTACTACCGCCGCGTTTACACCGACGCCGTCCGGCTCGTCGACCACGTGGCCGAGATGCCGTTCGTGGACCGGGAGCGGATCGCCGTGACGGGCGGCAGCCAGGGTGGCGGGATCGCGATCGCCGCCGGAGCGCTCTCGGATCAGGTGCGAGCGGTGATGCCCGATGTGCCCTTCCTGTGCGACTTCCCGCGGGCGATCACGCAGACCCCGCAGCCGCCGTTCACGGAGATCACCCGGTATCTCTCGGTCCACCGGGACGAGGAGGAGGCGGTGCTGACCACCCTGTCCTACCTCGACGGTGCGATCCTCGCCCGCCGGATCCAGGTGCCCGTGCTGTTCTCAGTGGCGCTCATGGACGAGGTGGTCCTGCCCTCGACGGTCTTCGCGGCGTTCAACGCGGTGCCCGCGGCGGACAAGGAGATCGAGGTCTACGGCTTCAACGGTCATGAAGGCGGCGCGTTCTGGCAGTGGCATCGCCAGGTGGAGTGGTTGCGCGAGCGCATCTGAGGAGCCTCCGAACACGAAATCCCTCGTCGATCTGGTCGCTGACGGCGACCAGATCGACGAGGGATTTCTGGGGGAGGGGCGCCCAGACTCCATCCCCGGCACCCGACTACCGACGCCAAGCTCACCCCCGGTGAGGGTGACGTCGAAGATCAGGCCATAACCGACGTCAGGTTCACCCCCGGTGAGGGTGACGTCGAAGATCAGGCTGTAACCGACGTCAGGTTCACCCCCGGTGAGGGTGCTCGCCGGGGGTGAGGGCCGATGTCACAGAGCTCGGAAGCGCAGCCGCAACGTCCGCGCCTGCGGGCGCAGCATCGCCGTCGGCCACACGTCCGGACCGCACGCACGTGAGCCCAGGCCGTGCTGGGCGGCATCGATGTACAGGTGATGCGCCGTCGGGTTCGGCAGCTCGTGCGGGTGTGCGGCCGTAGCCAGTTCGTGCGCACTGTGCCTGCTCAGGGTGAATCCTGGACGGCGGCCCTGCGGGTCGGCATCGGCGCTCACCTGCAGCCAGTCTTGCCCGCCGCGGCGCAGCACCAGCTCCCGCAGCCCGGAGCGGTGCCCGGACTCCTGCGGGCGCGCGTACGGCACCGTCAACTCCTCGATGCCGGCGCTGAACCGGCCCAGCCGCACCGAGGTGGCCGTGTCCGGGTAGGAGTCGTGCGGTCCGGTCCCGAACCATGCTGCGCCGTCTACATCGGTGGGCAGCTCTAGGTGCAGGCCCAGCCGCGGCCAGACGTCGTGCCAGCCGGTGTTCGGCGTCATCGTCACCTCGAGCACTGCCTCGACCGTTCCCTCCGCGTCCCGCTGTGCCGACCAGCGCTCGGTGACGTCGACCGCGGCCCGGCTCTGCGCGGCCGACACCCGCCGGATGACGGTGCGGGAGGTCGGGTCCGCGGTCACGGACACCACCCGCCGCACCAGCCGGTCCAGGCCCGCCTGCGTCCACAGGTCGGCCAGGGACGGCGTCATCACGCCACCGGTGCGATCAGCCGGGTCGGCGTAGTCGTAGTTGGTGGAGTTGGTGCCGTGGTCGTTGTCGGTGGGGGCGCGCCACAGCTCCACATGCGGACCGCGCACGGCGGCCCCGGCCAGCGTGGTCAGCGTCGGACCGTCCAGCACCGCGGGGGAGTCGCCCAGGCTCACGACGGCGGAGCGAGCGCGGCCGGTCGCCGGCAGGTTCGCACCGCCGAAGGTGCCGGGTGTGCCCACCTGCCACTGCGCCCGGGCGACCACGTGTCCGGCCGGAGCCCACGTGGTCTGCTCGGCGAGCACCACGGCCACGGTGACGGTCACCTCGGCGCCGGGCTGCGCCGTCGGGAGCTCGGAGAACAGGTGCAGGCTGCCGGTGCCGCCGGCGGGGATCGGGGCGCCGGACTCATCCACCAGCGCCGTCTCGCCCTCGGTCACCACACGCCCGTCGTGCTCGATACTCCAACTCACCTGCAGATCGGAGGTGTCGGCGATGAACCGCCGGTTGCGCACGACGGCGGATCCATCGCCGGTGGGAGTGATGAGCACCGGCTGCTCGACGGCCGCGAACTCCAGTAACCCGGGGGAGGGAGTGGAGTCGGAGAGCACCATCCCGTCCATCACGAAGTTGCCGTCGTGCACGACCTCGCCGAAGTCGCCGCCGTAGCCGAAGTACTCGGTCCCGTTGGCAGTCCTCGTGCGCAGCCCGTGGTCGCGCCATTCCCAGATGAAGCCGCCGTGCAGGCGCGGGTAGTGGTCGACGAGCTCGCGGTAGGCATCGAGGGCCCCCGGACCGTTGCCCATCGCGTGGGCGTACTCGCACTGAAGGAATGGCTTAGAGCGCTGGCGGGCGCTGTCGCCGGCGGTGATGTCACGCCCGAGCACGCTCGTGTCGTCATCCCGGGCGATCGACTCTGTCTCGGGGACCGAGGCGTACATGCGGGAGTAAACGTCGGTGTACTCCCCGGCGTAGTCGCCCTCGTAGTGCACCGGGCGGGTGGCGTCGCGGCCATGGGTCCACTGCGCCATGGCGGCGAGGTTGGTTCCCGTGCCGGACTCGTTCCCCAGGGACCACATGATGATCGAGGGGTGGTTCTTGTCCCGCTCGAGGGTGCGCTGCATCCGGTCGAGGTAGGCCTCGCGCCAGCGCAGATCGTCGCTGGGATTGTCCACCCAGCCGCCGGCCTCGAACCCGTGCGTCTCCAGATCGCACTCGAGGATCACCCAGAAGCCCAGCTCATCGGCCAGGTCCAGCAGCCGCGGGTGCGGCGGGTAGTGGCTGGTGCGGATGGCGTTGACGTTGTGCCGCTTCATCAGCGCGAGGTCCTCGCGCGCGAACTCCTCGTCGAAGACGCGCCCGCGGTCAGGATGGACCTCGTGGCGGTTCATCCCCGAGAACGTCACCTGCCGGCCGTTGATCAGGAAGCGGTCGCCGTCGATCTGCACGCGCCGGAACCCGGTGCGCAGGGTGATCGTCTCGGCAGTGCTGGACACGGTCGCCTCGTACAGCGTGGGCTCCTCCGGGGACCACGCGGACACCTGCCCGACCTCCACCGGCGCCACGTCCTGCGGGGAGTCCCATGTCACGTCCACGTCCAGCTCCGGCAGGCGCAGGCGCACCGGGAACGCCCCGACGGCGGCCCTCACCTCCGGCAGGATCGTGCCCACTCCCGTGGCCGGGTCGTAGTCGGCGGTCAGCCACACGTCCTCGATCCCGCCCTCGGGGCGGTGCAGGAGCGTCACGTCCCGGAAGATGCCCGGCAGCCACCACTGGTCCTGGTCCTCCAGGTAGCTGGCGGCCGACCACTGCACGACCCGCACGGCGAGGGTGTTGACGCCCGCGGCCAGCTGCTCGGTGACGTCCACCTCGTGTGCGAGCCTGCTGCCGGTGAACGTGGCGACCTCGATGCCGTTGACCCAGACGCGCGCGTGCGACTCGACGCCGTCGAAGCGCAGCAGCACCTGGCCGGACTCGAGCCACGCGGCGGGTACGTCGACGCTGCGGCGGTAGTCACCGGTGGGGTTCTCGTCCGGGACGAATGGCGGATCGACGGGGAAGGGGTACTGGACATTGGTGTAGATGGGCTTGCCGTGGCGGAAGCCCTCGGCGAGCACCCAGTGGGAGGGCACGGCGAGGGTGTCCCAGCCGGTGGCGTCGTAGTCAGGCCCGGCGAACGCCGTCGGGGACTCTTCGCTCAGCACCCCGTGGCCGCCGGGCGTTCCGGGGACGGCCGGGGACAGGCGGAACTGCCAGTCTCCGGCGAGGTCGATCCGCGGTGCGTCGCTGGTCAGCCAGGATCGGGCCGGGGCCAGGGCGCCGGCGACCGGGTCGTAGGACGTGTGCAGGGGGAAGGTCGTCACGTGCTTCTCCGAGTGTCGGGTGAAGCCGCGGGCGTCTGGGACCCGCGGCCCGGTCCGGGCGTCGACGTCCGGAATCCGCACCGTAACACAAACCCGATCACGTGTTCGAGATTGGCTCCGGTACGCTGGCCGGCCATGAGCAGCAGCGATCCGCGCGAGGCCCCCGGGGCCTGCGAGCCGGCGGTGCCAGCCGAGTCCACCACGCCGGCAGGGGCGACCGGGCTGACTGGGCCGGCTGGGCCGACTGGGCCGGCCGGCTCAGGCGCGCCGGGGGAGACGGCGCATCCCGGTGGCCGGGGACCCCGCGGTGAATACCGGAAATCCGCCGAGCGGCGCCGGCGCATCGTCGACGCTGCGGTCGCCGTGTTCTCTGAGCGCGGCTATCGCGGGGCGACTATCCGTCAGATTGCCGCCGAGGCGGGTTTGAGCCCGTCCAGCCTGCTGCACTTCTACGCCTCCAAGACCGAGCTGCTGTGGGCGACCATGACTCATCGTGATTCGGTGCGCTTCGCCGGCGGTCCCGGCCACTCCTTCCCGGACCGGGTGGTCGGGCAGGCGATCGCCAACGAGGACGTCCCGCATCTGGTGCGCCTGTACGGGGTGCTCATGGCGGAGTCGGCCACGGCCGAGCATCCCGCGCGGGACTACTTCGGCGGGCGGTTCGCGGTGCTGCGCCGCCAGTATGCCGATGAGCTCGGGGCGCTCGCGGCAGCGGGACTATTGCGCCCCGGGGTCGACCCGCAGGTCGCGGCCGTGACACTGGTGGCGCTGTGGGACGGTGTGCAGCTGCAGGCGCTCTACGAACCGGACACGATCGATGCCGCGGACGTACTCCGCGACTACTTCCGCCTGGTGTTGACCGACCCGCACGTGCTGACTCCTCCGGCGGATCTGCGCCAGTGGTGGGCGGGTCATCGTCCCGATATCGGCGACGGGGAAGGTCGTCCGCGGAGACTCGTTTAGCACTCGCCTTGACCGAGTGCTAATCGGTGCCTAGATTGTTCCTTGAGGCCTCTTCCCTCGGGAGGAGGCGTCACCCACGTGCTGTGGTGCATGCCCGACCCCCGCGACGGCGGACGGCACCGAGGCCGGGGGAGACCCTTGTCATTGTTCACCACTCATGCGAAGGGGAGGTCCGCAGTGTCGGTCTCCATCAAGCCGCTCGAGGACCGGATCGTCGTTAAGACGCTCGAGGCCGAGCAGACCACTGCGTCCGGGCTGGTTATCCCGGACACCGCCAAGGAGAAGCCGCAGGAGGGCGAGGTCCTGGCCATCGGCCCGGGTCGCGTCGACGACAACGGCAACCGCGTCCCGCTCGACGTGGCCGTCGGTGACGTTGTCATCTACAGCAAGTACGGAGGCACCGAGGTCAAGTACGCCGGCGAGGAGTACCTGATCCTCTCGGCGCGCGACGTGCTCGCCGTCGTGTCGAAGTGATCAACTGATCGCCTGACGACACAGCGAAGGCCCCGGTCCTCATATGGACCGGGGCCTTCGTCGTGGAGTGCGCCTGTCACATTCCGAGGGTGCAGACGTCCGCTCGGGTACTCGGACAAATCCCGCTTCCGCGCGGGAATCCCGCGAGGGGTACCCGCAACGGGATTCGAACGCCAGGGCGGGATTCGAATGTGATGCGGACAGGATGCGGGGGGACTGGGATGGCCGGAGCGGTTCAGCTGGCCGCCGGAGTCTGCCGGGCGAGGATCGCGGCGCGTTCGTCCTCCGACAGTCCGCCCCAGACGCCGTAGGGCTCCCGTACGCGGAGTGCGTGCTCCCGGCACTGCTCGATGACCGGGCATCGAGCGCAGACGGCTTTGGCGTTCGCATCGCGTCGTCGCCGGGATGCACCGCGCTCACCGTCGGGATGGAAGAACTGCTCGTCCCCTGTCTCGCGGCAGGCACCCTGGTACTGCCACTCCCACACGTCCATGATCGGCCCCGGAAGCCTTGAGAGTTCCGCCATGGTCTCACCCTTCCGTTTCGTCCTGAGGTGCCGTATCGGACGATGCGGCACCGGACCTTCCTGCCGCTGAGGCCCATCCCCTCGAGCCTCGATGCGACATACCGCCAACCTACAAGTGATGCAGAAGTTGTTCAAGAGACTTGTTCAAGATCGATGCGAGATCGGTGCGCCCGACGGTCTCAAGTTGTTCGATACCGGGCCGCGCCGTACGCTCGATGGCGGTGGCGACGAGTGGGACGAGAGGAGACGGGCGTGCCCGCAGCACGGTCCGACCCTGACGAGGGCGAGCGCGCCCGCGTGCGCCTGACCGTCGCTGCCGTCGCAGGGCGTCTGGGTGTGGCGGCCTCGACGTTGCGTACCTGGGATCGCCGGTACGGCCTCGGCCCCTCCACGCGCACCGCGGGGCGGCACAGACGCTACAACTCCGACGACGTCACGCGGCTGGAGACGATGCGCCGCCTGACCCGCGAAGGCGTCGCCCCTGCCGATGCGGCACGGGTTGCGCGCGGGCTGGACGCCGCCGACGAGGCTGTCACCGACCAAGCGCCCGATCACCCTGACGACATCCTCGACCCGCTCTCGATGGCAGCCGCTGCGGTCGAGGCGGACGAGCGCCGGTTGCACCGGATGGTTCACCGTGCCGTTCGTCAGAGCGACGGGCTGAGCACCTGGCAGAACCTGGTGCGCCCGGCGCTCGACCTGCTGGAGGCCCGCGACCACGGTGATCAGCCCGGCCGGGATCCGGTCTCGGCGCTCGGTGCTGCACTCCTGGCGGCGCTGCGTTCTATCGCTCCCGACCCCGGTGCCGAGGCGCCGGTGATGATTCACGCTGATCTTGACCACCACCTCGATGCGCACGTGCTTGCCGCGGAGCTGGCCGGTCATCGGATCGGGGCCCGGGTGCTGCGCCCGGCCAGGCGCAAGCGTGCGGCCGACTCCGCCGCGGTGGCCGCAGCGCCCCATATCCAGATCGCCGTCCTGCTCGGTCAGCCGCACGACGGCGCGGCCGTGGTCGATGCGATGCGAGCCTCGGACCGCATTGCATTCGTGATCTCACTCACGGGGGTCGCATCGGAGTATGCGGACCTGCCCCGCGCCAGGACCCTTGCTGGTGCGGTGCACGAGATCGCGAGCCTGCTCGCCGAACCGGTCGCGGTCCACCCAGCGGGAGCACTCGGCTGATCGATGGAGGTGACCTCGCGGTTATGATCGCCACGTGACTGAGCCGCCCGCCATGCCCGCCACGCCCTCCTCGTCCGCCGCGCCGTCCGCCCCCGTCGCCTCCGACCCCTTCGGTTTCGTCGGGCTCACCTACGACGACGTCCTCCTACTTCCGGGGGAGACCGACGTCATCCCCAGCGAGGCCGATACCGCAACCCACCTGACCCGCGACATCGAGATCGCTGTCCCGTTGGTCTCGGCCGCGATGGACACCGTCACCGAGGCGCGGATGGCGATCGCCATGGCCCGCCAGGGCGGGATCGGCATCCTGCACCGCAACCTCCCGATCGCCGACCAGGCCGGGCAGGTCGACCTCGTCAAGCGGTCCGAGTCCGGCATGGTGACCAATCCGTTGACGATCGGCCCCGACGCGACGCTGGCAGAGATGGACCGGCTGTGCGCCAAGTACCGGGTCTCCGGGATGCCGGTGGTGGACGGGGCCGGCGTGTTGCTGGGCATCATCACCAACCGGGACATCCGGTTCGTCGCTCTCGATGCCTTCGAGACGACCCTCGTGCGCGAGATCATGACGCCGATGCCGTTGGTGACCGGCCATGTGGGCATCTCGACCGATGACGCGGCCGCCCTGCTGGGCAAGCACAAGATCGAGAAGCTCCCGCTGGTGGATGACGCCGGCCGGCTGCAGGGCCTGATCACCGTCAAGGACTTCGTCAAGTCCGAGCAGTACCCGCTCGCGACGAAGGATGCCGAAGGGCGGTTGCGGGTGGGGGCCGCCGTCGGGTTCTTCGGCGACGCCTGGGAGCGGGCGACCGCACTCGTCGAGGCCGGGGTGGACGTGCTCGTGGTGGACACCGCGAACGGTCACGCCCGGCTCATGCTGGACATGGTGCGCCGCCTGAAGAGCGATCCGGCGACGTCGCACGTGCAGGTGATCGGCGGGAACGTCGCCACCCGTGAGGGTGCTCAGGCGCTCGTGGATGCCGGCGTGGACGCCGTCAAGGTGGGCGTCGGACCGGGGTCGATCTGCACCACCCGCGTGGTCGCCGGGGTCGGTGTGCCACAGGTGACGGCGATCTACCAGGCCTCGCTCGCGTGCAAGCCGGCCGGTGTTCCCGTGATCGGTGACGGGGGACTCCAGTACTCCGGTGATATCGCCAAGGCACTGGTGGCTGGGGCCAGCTCGGTGATGCTCGGCGGTCTGCTCGCCGGGTGCGACGAGTCCCCGGGGGATCTGGTCTACGTCAACGGCAAGCAGTACAAGCGCTACCGGGGTATGGCCTCGCTCGGCGCCATGCAGTCGCGCGGGGACCGTCGTTCCTACTCCAAGGACCGGTACTTCCAGGGCGATGTCTCCGATGACGACATCATCACCGAGGGAATCGAGGGGCAGGTGCCCTACCGTGGCCCCCTCGCACAGGTGGCGCACCAGCTCACCGGCGGGCTCGGCCAGTCGATGTTCTACGTCGGTGCCCGGACCGTGCCCGAGCTGCAGGCGCGCGGGAAGTTCGTGCGGATCACCTCGGCCGGGCTGAAGGAGTCGCACCCGCACGATGTGCAGATGGTGGCCGAGGCGCCGAACTACGGCGGCCGCTGAGCCGCAGGGCCCTCCGCGCGGACACAGGTTCCTGGTGGGGAGTGACCGTCCCGGCGCGGACCGACGTCCCCCATGTGTCGGTGCCTGGAACCTCGGTCCGGCGACGAGGTTCAGCCGACCACGTCGAAGGACTTGAGGCGCTTCCGGGCGGACGCGGTCGAGGCGTTCTGCAGTGCCAGCAGCTCGGCGTAGATGCCTCCGGAGACGGCCAGTTCGTCCGGGGCACCGATCTCGTCGATGCGTCCGTCCCGGAGCGTGATGATCCGGTCCACTTCGGAGATCGTGGAGAGCCGGTGGGCGATGATCAGCGAGGTCCGATCGGCCATCAGGTTCTCCAGGCCGGCTTGCACGAGCCGCTCGGACTTGGTGTCCAGTGCGGAGGTCGCCTCGTCGAGCACCAGGATCGGGGCATCCTTGAGCATGGCCCGGGCCACCGCGATGCGCTGCTTCTGACCGCCGGAGAGCTTCATCCCGCGCTCGCCGATCACCGTGTCGTACCCGCGCGGGAGCTTGCGCACGAACTCCTCGACGGCGGCGCGACGGGCCACTGCCTCGATCTCCGCCCGCGTGGCCTCCGGCCGGCCGTAGGCGATGTTCTCGGCGATCGTGCCGGAAAACAGTGATGCGTCCTGGAAGACGACGCCGATATTCGTCCGCAGCGACTCCAGGTCGGAGCCGGCACCGACGACCTCGATCTGGCCGTCCCGCATGGCGTACAGACCCATGAGCAGATTGATCAGGGTGCTCTTCCCGCCACCGGATTCACCCACCAGCGCCACCCGCTCACCTCGGGCGATCTCGAAGGTGATGCCGTCGAGTACGTCGGCGTCGTTGTCGTAACCGAAACGGACGTCGCGGAACCGGACGATCGGACCATCCGGATCCGACGTCGCCGGCCGGCGAGGATGACTGCCGGCGGGTTCGATGTCCGAGGGCTCCAGGCTCATCACCTCGAAGTAGGACCGTGACCCCGCGATGGCCCGCTGGGCGGTGTCCACCACATAGCTCAGGCTTGTCACCGGCTGGCGTGCCATCGCCATCAGCTGCACGAGCATCACCATGTCCCCGGGGGAGAAGCGGCCCTGCACGGTGCGCACGAAGATGATCGCGTAGAGCCCGAAGAAGATGACGTTCAGGGCGGCGCGGCGGATCACGTCCATCCGATGCCAGTGTCGGGACTGCTCCCCGGTGAGTTCGACGGTGGTGTCGAAGTGCTGGGCGAACTGGTCCTGCTCGCTGCGCTCGCGGCCGAAGGACTTCACCACGCGGATCTGACCGACCACCTCGGCGAACCGGCCGGAGGCGACGTCGACGTGCTCGTTCTTGCGTCCCTCCAGGCGCTGCCAGCGGGTTGAGGTGAGGGCCGTCAGCCACAGGTAGAGGGGGTAGGCGATCAGCAGCAGCGCGGCGAGCGGCCAGTAGTGCCAGGCGCTGATGATCAGCACGGCGATCGTCGTCATGATCAATGTGACGAACATGTTCGAGAACGACTTCATGAAGTTGGTGATCTCGGCGATCGACCGGTTCAGCCGCGCCACGATCGTTCCCGTGAGCTCGTTGTCGAAGTAGCGCTGGGGGAGCGAGAGCAGCTTCTCGAAGTAGCGGGTGGACAGGATCGTGCGCATCCTGGCGCTCATCACGTCACCCCAGTAGCCGCCGATGTTGCTCACCACGGTGTCGACCAGTTCGGCGAGCAGCAGTGCGAGGGCCAGCAGTAGTACGGTGCGGATCGTCGCCGCGAGAACATCGTTCCCGGTGCCGGACTGCTCGATGGCATCGACGATCACGTCGGTGGCCCGCCCGGTGATGAAGGGAACAGCCAGTCCTGCGCCGGTCACGACCATCGCCGCGAGCATGATGCCCACGTAGTAGGGCGTCAGGGAACGCGTGAATCGCAGGATGCGCGCGAGCGCAGACATGGTTCTCCTCGAGATGGGTACAGGCAGGGGCCACCAGGTGCAACGCGCGCCGGCACGGGAGATTCCTCCCGGTCCAGCATCTGTGCCGACTCAGGCCGAGAGTGCTCCTGGTCCGGGCGTGCTCGGGGCAGTGGGGTCGCTGGTGTGCAGGGGCCAGCCGGGAGCGGGTGCGGGGTGTCGGGAGCGTCGCCGGCGCTCCACCTCCGCACTGGCCCACCGGCGGTGCTGGCGGACCTGCCAGTGGTGGAGGGTGGCCGGCGACTCGCGGATCAGCTCGGGATAGTCGCGGACCTGCGCGGCGAGGATGTCCAAGGTGGCGGTGACATCCACGTCGGCCGTGTGCAGGCGCCCGTTCTCCTGCACGCCGTAGTATCCGCACAGGTCCAGCAGGGTGCGCCGGCCATTCCGGTCGGCGGCCAGGCCTCGGTCCAGCAGCAGGGGGTCGAGCACTGGGGCGAGCGGGCCGCCGACCTCTTCGCCGAGCGTGGGCAGTCCGTGCCGCTCGAGCTCGCGTTCGAGGATGGTCAGGTCGAAGGCGGCGTTGTAGGCCACCACCGGTGTACCGCGACGGAAGGCGGCCAGCAGCTCGGCGGAGATCTGGGCGAGCGCTTCGCGAGGTGCCATTCCGTGCTCAGTGGCGTGCGCCGTCGTGATCTGGTGGATGGCCGCGGCCTCCTCCGGGATGGGGACGCCAGGGTTCAGCAGCCAGACCCGCTGGGCGCTGCCGCGGGGACCGCGGCCGATCAGGGCCGCGCTGACGATCCGGTCGCGGAACGGGTTGACGCCGGTGGTCTCGGTGTCGAACCCGAGCAGTGGTCCGTCCAGCCACGTGGTCATCTGCGCCTCACCTTCCGTGCACCTTCAGCCAACCACAGGGTGCTGACACTGGTGGTGAGCACACCGGCGTTTCGCCGTGCTCCGGCGGCGTGGCGTCAAGGTGCGACGATCTCGACCTCGAATCCGTGCCCGTCCTCGAGGTAGGCGGCGTAGTGATCGTCTCCTCCTGCCCACGGATGTCGGTCGGCGAACATCAGGGTCCACCCGTGGTGCCCGGCCGCCACCGTCAGGGCGTCCACCTGAGCCCGGGTGCCGCCGTCGAAGGCGAGGTGGTTCATGCCCGGCTGACGGCGCAGCGCGCGATCTCCGGTGACGTCCGGCCCGTGCTCGAGCACCAGGTAGGTCGGTCCGAGTGACCAGGACGATCCCTCGGGCCAGCGGGAGGTGCAGGCGTAGCCGAGTTCGGTCAGGAGCCACGTCCAGCTGTGCGTTGCTGCCTCACTCGGTAGCCAGATCTCCAGGTGGTGCAGGGTGCCGCGGTTCATGAACTCCTCTTGTACTTACTGTTTGACACAAACTCTTGGTGTGATGCATATTTGTGTCAGATCAACGATACAAGAAGGTGGGTTCATGGTGACAGGAGTCGTCTGGCTGTTCCTGGCGTTCGTGCTCATCGCCGCTGTCGCGCTCGTCGTCGTGCTTGCGGTGTTCAGCCGGGGCACGGCGCCCCGCTCGGGTCACGACGGCGTCCGTCGCGTCCGGCAGGTGATCACGCTCGCACGGGTAGTCGCCGTCGTCCTGGCCGTGCGGGTGGTCATGGACGTCTCAGCCGTGGGGGCGCACGGTCAGGGTCTCGCGCTCACCCCGTTCGTGGCTGCGATCGTCTGGGTGATCGGTGGGATCGCGGCGGAGATGGTGACCCGGTCCGCCTTGCGGGACGGGGGAGCCGTGTTGGAGGTGCGCAGTCTGGGGCGCTACCTCCCGCGGCGTGGTGCGGTGCTGTTGGTGTTCGGCATCGCGCTGCTGGTGGCTGCGGCGGTGATCACGACGCTCGCGGCCGACCCGGACGGTCGCTCCCTGAGCTACACCTGCGGGCCGAACTGCCATGGAACCAGGTCGCCCTGGGCCGGGGCCTTCTATACCGCACCGTTGGCGGTGGCGTTCGTGGTGCTGCTCGTGCTGGTGGCGGTCAATGTCCGCCTCGTCGTCTCGCGCCCCCGGGGCCGGCTCGACGCGCCCGACCAGGCGGCCGATGACGCCACGCGCACCAGCGCGGTGGCCGCCACACTTCTCGTGGTCGCACTGGCGGTCGCGGCCACGGCGGCAGGACTGGTGATGTTCAGCCTGCTCTCGCCGACGTTCGCGCCCGATACTCCGGCCTCGGTGCGGGTAGCGATGGCCACGACCGTCGCCTCCCTGGTGATCGCAGTCGTGAGTGCGACGGCCCTGGCGGTGACTGCCTTCTCCCCGCGACAAGCCCGCACCTCACTGGAGGCGTGAGTCGTGCACGTGCGTATCGATGACGGCGACCCCACCCCGCCGTACGAACAGCTCCGCCGCCAGCTGCTCGCCCTGGTGCACGCCGGCGGGCTTCCGGCAGGAGCCCGGCTGCCTCCGATCCGCCAGCTGGCCGCCGATCTCGGGGTCGCTGCCGGGACTGTCGCGCGGGCCTACCGGGAGCTGGAGGATGCGGGGTGGCTGGTTTCCCGGAGAGGTGGCGGGACCCGGGTGGCCGAGGGGGCCGTGGCCCCGCAGGTGCCGCCGGCAGTGCTCACACTGGCCGAGGAGCTCGTTCAGCGTGCCCGGGAGCTCGGTGCCGACGCCGCCGCGGTGCGAGCGGCGATCGATCGCGCACTCGCCCGGCCGGAGCCCTGACCGACCCCCGCCCCGCCCACCCTCAGCCAGCACCAGCGTTCGCGCGGGTGAGGAGTGGGATGATCGGGTGATGGTCGACACTCCCTCCACTCCCGCACTCGAGGCCCTCGCCACGTCCGGGATCGCCCACGACGTCACGCGCCACGGGCCGGTCAGCTCGCTCGAGGAGGCCGCCGCCGTACGCGGGCTGGAACCAGACCGGCTCATCAAGACCATGGTCGTGCGCCGCGGGGAGGACGACTACCTGTTCGTGCTGGTGCCCGGCAGCCGCTCCATCTCCTGGCCGAAGCTGCGCACCCTGCTGGGCGTGAACCGCCTGTCCATGCCGGATGCGGCCACTGCCAAGGAGGTCACCGGGTACGAACGCGGCACGATCACCCCGTTCGGGGCGACCCGGGCGTGGCCGGTCGTCGCCGACGAACGCATCACCGGGCGGGTCTCCATCGGCGGCGGCGCCCACGGGGTCGGGGTGACGCTCGACGGCGGGGTACTCATCGCTCACCTGCAGGCCACGGTCGCGGATGTGACGGATGCGTGAGTATCGCCCCTGAACCGGCGCAGATGACTCACTGACCCATGACCTCACTGCCGCATCCACGCACCGGAGACCTCTTCGGCTCTCCGGTCCCGCCTGGTACCGGCTGGCCCGGCGACCCGGCTCGTCCACGCACCACCCACGCCCGCACCCCTGAGGACGTCGCCCGCCTGGCCGCCACCGCGCGCTCCCTGCCGGTGCTCGACGCTCGGTCCAGCGTCTGCCGTGCCTGCCCACGACTGGTGTCGTGGCGCGAGCAGGTGGCGACCACACGCCGTCGGGCATTCGAGAATGAGCCCTACTGGGGCCGGCCGGCCCCTGGCTTCGGCGACGAGCGTGCCCAGCTGCTGATCGTCGGCCTGGCACCCGCAGCCCACGGCGCCAACCGCACCGGCCGGGTGTTCACCGGGGACCGCTCCGGGGACTGGATCTTCGCCGCACTCCACCGTGCCGGGTTCGCCAGCCAGCCGGAGAGCCTCGATGCGGCCGACAGTCTGCGGCTCACGGGTGCGCGGATCGCGGCCGCCGTCCGGTGCGCACCGCCTGACAACGCCCCCACGCCTGAGGAGAAGCGTGCGTGCGCCCCGTGGCTGGACCGCGAGGTCGAGCTGCTCTCACCCCACCTGACGGCGATCCTCGCCCTCGGCGGTATCGGGTGGCAGGCAACCTTCGCTTCCCTGCGCCGGCTCGGCTGGCACGTGCCGCGGCCGCTGCCTCGCTTCGGGCACGGCGACGAGGCACTGGTGAGGAGCCCGGGCGGGCGAGGGGTCGCCGTCATCGGCAGCTACCACGTGTCCCAGCAGAACACCTTCACCGGGCGGCTGACCGAGGCCATGCTCGACGAGGTGCTGCTGCGCTGCCGCCCCCGAAAGGCGTAGCTGTCCGGGGCACTCCGGGGCACATCGGGCACATCGGGCACATCGGGCACATCGAGGGCGCCGGCGAGGGTGCGTCAGTGAGCGCGGTGGTGTGCAAGCACACAACGTCCGCGCTCGCCTGCGGTCCTAGACTGAAGGGATGAGCGAATTGGCCGCCACCACGCACTCTGTCTCCAGGGCCCGGAAGGTCCCGCGCATCCTCATCCTGGGTGGCGGGTACGTCGGCCTCTACACCGCATTGCAGATCCGCAAGCGCATGGGGCGCCGCGAGGTCGCGATCGTGGTGGTGGATCCGCGCTCGTACATGACGTACCAGCCGTTCCTGCCCGAGGCAGCGGCCGGCTCGATCGAGCCGCGCCACGTCGTGGCCCCGCACCGGCGGCTGCTGCGTGGCTGCACCGTCATCTCCGGTCGCGTGACCGGCCTGGACCATGCCACGCGCAAGGCCAGCATCGCCCCGATCGAGGGTGACCCCTACCAGGTTTCCTACGACCACGTGGTGGTGGCGCTGGGGGCCGTGGCACGCGTGCTCCCGATCCCTGGCCTCGCCGAGAACGGCATCGGCTTCAAGCAGATCGAGGAGGCCATCGCCCTGCGCAACCAGGTTCTCAACAAGATGGATGTGGCGGCATCCACCTGGGACCCCGAGCTGCGGCGGCGGATGCTCACCTTCACCTTCGTCGGTGGCGGTTTCGCCGGTATCGAGGCCATCGCCGAGGTCGAGGACATGGCCCGGCATGCCTGTAAGGACTTCGACTCGATCCGCCAGGAGGACCTGCGGTTCGTCCTCATCGAAGGAGCCCACCGCATCCTGCCCGAACTCGGTGACGAGCTCGGTGGCTACGCACTCGAGCAGCTGCGCGCTCGTGGCATCGAGATCAAGCTGAACACTTTCCTCAGCTCCGCTGAGGAGGGCAAGATCGTCTGCTCCGACGGTGAGGAGTTCTACTCCGACACGCTCGTGTGGACGGCCGGTGTGAAGGCCAACCCGGTGCTCGCCGAGACCGACCTGCCGCTGGACCAGATGGGGCGCGTGCGCGCCCTGCCCACGTTGCAGGTGGCCGACGAGGACGGGGAGATCATCGACGGCGCCTGGGTGGCCGGCGACTGCGCCGCCGTCCCGGACATCTCCACCAGTGAGGAGGGCGTGTACTGCGCCCCGACCGCGCAGCACGCCGTGCGCCAGGCTCGCCACCTCGGAGACAACATCGTGCGCTTCCTCGGCGGCGAACCGATCGAGGAGTACTCGCACCGGAACGTCGGCACCGTCGCCTCGCTCGGGCTCTACAAGGGCGTCGCGCAGATCCAGGGGATCAAGCTGCGGGGCCCGATCGCGTGGTTCATGCACCGGACCTACCACATGTGGGCGATGCCGAGCTTCAACCGCAAGGCCCGCATCCTCCTCGACTGGACCACCGCGCTACTGTTCAACCGCGAGATGGTGGCCCTCGGATCGCTGCAGAGCCCGCGAGAGGCGTTCATCAGCGCCGCCACGAGCAAGAAGCCGGGCGCTCAGAAGGCCAGCGCCGGGGCACGCAAATAGCGCGACTGACGGCCCGTAGGATCGAACGGCCGCCCCCATAGCCCAATCGGCAGAGGCAGCCGACTTAAAATCGGTCCAGTCAGGGTTCGAGTCCCTGTGGGGGCACGAACCTGCCGCTCGACCTGCACGCCTGGCTCGACCCGTGCAGAGGCGGTACAACCCAACGCCTCCGGACCCAGGCTCCCAGCACAGACCGAGGCTGAAATCTCACTCGGTACCTGGAAGTCGTGTCGGCAGAACTCAGCGGTCGGCGACGTAGACCAGGATCAGCGTGGACTCGCTCGCCGAGATCCCCAGCTCCGGCGCGACATTCACGAAGTAGGCCTCCGGGGCTGCGGCCAGCACCACCAGTCCCGGGGTGATCGGTTCGGCCAGATCCAGCGCTTCCTGGAGCGCACCGGCCTCGACCTCGACCAGCGTCCCGGCCGTCGTGCCCTCGTGGGGGTTGAGCACGACCGTGCCGCCTTCGGCCCACACCTCGGCATCGAGGGAGAGCAGCACCGTGTCGTCCTCATCCAGGGCCGGGCCCGGGACCGCGGCCACGGCCCGGGACTGCACATCGTCGGGCGGGCCCAACCCGTCCGGCACGCTCACGTCATAGGCACCCGCCGAGGTGAGCCGCACCTCGAGGTTGTCCACCGTGCGGCCGCTGAAGTGCGGGACGGAGAACCAGTCCACGAGCACACTGGCACCGACGACCAGGGCCAGCACCACGAACGTCACCGCAGCGATGAGCACCACTCGGCCCGCCGTACGGACCGCCGGGCTGTCATCCGTCGGCAGGCCGGTGGGCACCATCGGCGTCAGCGTCGCCGGTCCGGCCCGCCAGCGGGCAGAGGGGGCCTCCGACGGCGGTGCCTCCTCCCGGCGCTCCTCGCCTTCACCCGGTGCTGAGATGCCCGGTGCTGGGTTGTCTCGTGCTGCGCTGCGTGGTGTGCCCGCAGCGGCAGCATCCTCCTGCCCGGGCAGCCAGGTGGACTCACCGGGTGCGGCGACCGGTAGGCGTGTGCCTGGGGCGCCCTCGGGCTCGGTGACGGTTGCGGCGGGGGAGGGGACGCCGTCGGGAATCTGCGTAGGCGCCGGATCGGCCGGGGAGGGCAGCGGGCCGACCCCACGGGGCACCTCGAGCGCCGTGACGCCCGCGCCGAGCTCGCGCTGGACTTCTTGCAGCGCGAGCGCCAGCTCCAGGCACGAGTCGAACCGGTCCGAGGGGGCGTGGGCCATTCCGCTGCGCAGGAGGTCCTCCAGCGACGGCGGCACATCGGTCCGTGCCATGGCGGCGACGAAGCCGCTGCGGATCCGGCCGGTCAGGTGTGCCGACCCATTCGGGCCGTCGGGGATCTCGTGCGGGGAGCGTCCTTCCAGCAGTGAGTACAGCGTGGCCGTCAGTCCGTACTGGTCGGAGCGGGCATCCGAGACCGGTGGTGTGGCCAATGCTTCCGGTGCCGCCCACGGCAGGCTCATCCCGACGGCGGAGCTGGGGTGGTCGAGCAGGTCCAGCTCGAGCCGGGTCGTGCGGGCCTCGGGGAAGGCGTCGTCGATCGTGGAGATGCCGAAGTCGGCGAGCACGGCCATCCCGTACTCGGTGAGCAGGATGTTGGCAGGCTTCACATCCCGGTGCACAATGCCCTGCTGATGCGCCGACTCCAACGCGCATGCCAGCCGCACCCCGAGGCGCAGCACATCCGGCACAGTCATCGACTGCGTGCGGTAGACCTCACCCAGGCTGCCGCCTGGGCAGTACTCCATCACCAGATACGGCTCACCGTCGGCGTCCACATCGGCGGCGAGCACGTCAGCGATCCCGGTGTGCCCGGACAGTCGTGCCATCAGATGGGCCTCGGCCGCGAATCTGGCGCGCGCTTCGGGGGTCAGGGAATCGGTGCGCAGCACCTTGATCGCGACATCCCGCCGTGGCATCTGCTGCAGGTAGAGGTAGACGTCGGAGAACCCACCGTGCCCGAGCGGGCGGAGCAGTTGGAAGCCCGGGATGGTGGGGGCGTCGAGGTCGGTCATGGCCCTTCCTTCCCGGCTCGTAGTCGTGGACTCTCGCGCTAGCGATCCTACGCAGGGCGGGCGTTGGATACGTTGGTGCTGACCACCGCGAGACTTGGAGCACTTCGATGCCACGATCCACCCCGTCCTGGCGGCGTCTCGGCGCCGTGATGAGCCTGACGGCGTCGCTCGGCCTCGCCGCTGCCTGCGCACCGGCCCCGGTGCACGTTCTGGACCCTGCCCCGGAGCCCGTGCCGGGTACCGGTACGGTCAGCGCGGACGTGCAGGCGTTGCTGACCGAGGTGGCGCGCGCATTCGGGACCGAGGCAGCGGCGACGGACATCGTCTCGGCGGGGGCTGGGCCGGCGATTGCCGCCAGCGAGCTCGCCGATGCACTCGAGCTGGGCGACCAGCCCACCGCAGTGGCCGCGGCGCTGGCGCACGCATGGTCTGCGAGCGGGGGAGCGCGGCAGGTGAGCGTCGAGGTGCTGACCGCGGAGGTGGTGGGTGCCTATCGGGGCGATCCGGTGGCTCGCCTGCAGGTGGACCTGGAGGTCAACCGAGCTGGCGAACCGAGCCGGGTCACCACGATCGAGTATCTCGCCGCCTGGGACGGTGGGGAGCTGACGCTGCTCGTTCCCGCCCAGGACGACCGTGGTCGTCCGGTGGTGGATTCAGGGACTGGCCTGGACTCCGCGACCGGTGCGACCCGGCGGTTCCTGCAACTGCTCGACGATGGCAACTGGGCCGCGATCGCCGAGCTCTCCGGCGCTGAGAACACCGACCGTACCGAGCTGGAGGTGCTGCGCTCGGTGGTGGAGGACGCCGCCCGGATCGAGATCGTGGAGATCGTCCCGCCGCCGCCCGCCGAGGGCACGGCCGAGGCGCAGGCACCGCACGTGGTCTACGCCATCGCTGGGACCCACCAGGTGGTGGGGAGGTTCGCGGTCAGCGTGGACGAGCGTGACGTGGTCTACGAGCGGACCGACTGAGCCAGCGTCGCGACATCCGCGACCATGGTCGTGGCGGTCTCCTGCTCGGAGTGCAGGGTGAACCCGAGCCGCTCGTACAGGCTCTTGGCCGGGTTGCCGTGCTCGACGCTGAGGCTGATCCGGGTGATCCCGGCCGCCTGAAGTCGAGTGGCGAGCGCACGCAGGAGACCGGAACCGATCCCGCGCCCGCGGTGGTGGCTGATCACCGCCATCGACAGCTCCGGCACGTCCTCGGAGACGAAGCCGAACCCGGGATTGCGAGCCGGGAAGCGGCGCACCCAGGCGGCCCCGATCGGAATCTGCAACCCGTTGGGGCCGGCGAGGTCCACGGCGATCACGCCGAGGTCACCCTCCCGCTGCCACCCGGCTACATAGAGAGACGTCGACTTGTCCTTGAGGATCTGCTTACGTGTGTAGCGATCCTCTCCGGTCCAGTTGATGGCGGCGAGAAGCATGTCAACGAGGAACTCGGCATCCTCCGGACCTGCCTCACGGACGCCGACCGGTCCCTGGCGGACCTGCTCACCCATCAATGCCCTTTCCTGCACGCGCTGTTTCATGCGGGGCGGATCAGACCGTTCTCATAGGCGTAGACGACAGCCTGCACACGGTCCCGCAACCCGAGTTTCGCAAGCACTTTACCCACATGAGTCTTCACTGTCGCCTCGGAGACGTACAGCCGCGTGGCGATCTCGCTGTTGGAGAGCCCTTCGGCGATGGCCAGGAGCACCTCGTGCTCGCGCTCAGTGAGCCCGGGCGCCCGGTCCGGGAGCACGTCGCCGGCGCTCGGGGGAGCAGGCGCTGAGGGCAGTGAGGGAGCGAACATCTCCAGCATCCGCCGCGTGATCCTGGGGGAGACGACGGCATCGCCGGCGTAGACGGTGCGGATCGCGGCCACGAGTTCCTCGGGATCGGTGTCCTTGAGAAGGAAGCCACTCGCACCGGCACGCAGGCCGGCGAAGGCGTACTCGTCGAGGTCGAAGGTGGTGAGGATGATCACCCTGGTGTCCGGGCGTTCAGCGACGATCTGCTCGGTGGCATCGATGCCGTTGGTACCCGGCATCCGTACGTCCATCAGCACCACGTCGGGTTTCAGTTCACGCGCCATGCGTGCCCCCACGGCACCGTCGGCGGCCTCACCCACCACCGTCAGGTCCTCCTCGGCGTCCAGGACCATCGAGAATCCCATCCGCAGCAGTGACTGGTCGTCCACCAGTAGTACCGAGATCACCCGTGTCTCCCCTTTTCGTCCGGTCCGGAAGTCGTCCCGGTGTCAGCCTCGGCTGTGAGAGCACCTTCCAGCACCAGGGTGGCGTGGGTTCGCCAGCCGCCGGCGTCATCCGGGCCCGCCTTGACCGTACCGCCGTATGTGGCGGCACGTTCGCGCATCCCGATCAGTCCTTGCCCGCTGCCCGGTCGCCGTTCGGCCGGTGCGTCCGAACGACTGTTGTGAACGGTGACCGTGATCTCGCGCGGTCGCCGAGCCACGATGACGGTGATCCTGCGTGCACGGGGGGCGTAGCGGAGCACATTCGTCAGGCCCTCCTGCACGATCCGGTAGACGGTCAGTTGCAGGGCGGCGTCGTCGGGGATGGCGGGGCCGCTGTGGCTGAAGGCGACATCGAGGCCCGCGGCGCGGAACTGCGCCACCAGATCCTCCAGCGCCGGTGCATCCGGTTGAGGTTCCATCGTCGCCCGCGTGTCCTCTTCCCGGAGCACACCGAGGATGCGGCGCATGTCACCCAGTGCCGACCGGCCGGTTCGGGAGAGCTCGGTGAGGGCGTCGGCGCTGCGCTCGGGAGCCTTGACCACGCTCGCCCGTGCACCATCGGCCAGGGCGACCATCACCGAGAGGCTGTGTGCCACCACGTCGTGCATCTCTCGGGCGATGCGGGCGCGTTCGTTGGCGGTGGCGATCTGCTCGCGTTGATCGCGTTCCAGACGGAACTGGTTGGCCTGGTCGACAAGCCGCTGCAGCTGCTCGCGGCGACTACGGACGCTGACCCCGACGGCGAGAGCGACCAGCAGCGTGACGAGGATGCCGACGACATTCCCCGCCACATAGGCGGCGCGGTCCAGCAGGGCCGGTTCGCCGTCGACGGTGAAGGACTCCGCGGCCGAGTTCTGGTCACCCCAGAGCAGGACCGCGACGGTGGAGACGATGGTGGCGACGGCGAGGCCGAGCCACCCCGCGCGTGAACCGTAGGTGGTGACGACCGTGTACAGCGAGAAGGCGAGTGCGAGCTCGATGCCACCGGTGTCCCCGCCGACGAGCACATGAACGGCGATCAGCGCGCACAGCACGAGTAGGACCGTGCGTGGCCGGTGGCGGCGCCAGAAGAGCGCGGCTGCTGCTGCCAGCAGTGTCACGTAGGGGGCTGGACGGGGGTCGATCACGGCCCGCAGCACGACGTGCGGCACCAGGAAGATCACGACCAGCAGCACATCCATCGCGATCGGATGGGCGACGAAGAATCGGCGGACCGGTCCGCGCCTGATGTGATCGTCGAGGATCACCGGCGAACCGGCCGAGACCGGATGCGGTTGTCGTCCGGACATGCCAGACGCCGGCGGGTGGTGACCCGCCGGCGTCTGCCCTCCAGCAGTGCTCAGGCGTCCCTCCGACGCAGGAGCACCGCGGCAGCCGCCAGCACGACGACTACGTAGATCCCGAGCACGCCGTACCCTTGCCACGGGGTCAGGGCTTGGCCCGGGTTGTCAATACCGACGATGCGCTCACCAGCTGCGCCTGGGAAATACGGCGCGATGTCGGCCATCCAGTCCAGCGGGATGAACGAGAGCGCGGGCAGGACGATCAGCAGACCGAGCACGGTGGCGATTCCGCCCGCAGCGTGCCGAAGCAGCGCTCCGAAGCCAAGGGCCAGGAGAGCGATCGCAGCGAGGTACAGCGGAGCTCCCAGGAGAACCCGAATCGTTTCGCCGTCGCTGAGGTCCAGCGTCAGGTCGATCGAGGAGAGCATGGGGGCAGTCGCGAGTACGGAGGCCGCGATTCCCACTGCTCCGACGATGAACGAGACGGCTGCGACTAGCACGCCCTTGGCAGCAAGAACTGGAAATCGCGTGGGGACGGCCGCGACAGTGGAGCGGATCTGTCCGGTGGAGTACTCGCCCGAGATCACCAGCACGCCCAGCACCGCGACGACGATTTGAGCCATCACATAGCCACTGGCGATCGCGGTCGCGAGGCTCACGCTGTCCGTCCCGATCCCCGCAGCCTCCGCGCCCTCCGCGCCCCCCATCATCTCTGGGTTGTTCACGAACTGCGTCACGCTCCAGATGGAGAGCATCGCAAACCCCGTCATCACCACGACGGTCATGGCAAGGGTCCAGGCTGTCGAGCGGAGCGAAATGAGCTTGATCCACTCCGAGCGCAGCACGCGCGCGAAGTTCACATGGGCACCGGTCAAGGGGTCGCTGCGCCGGGCGGAGCGGCTCTCGGTTGCGACGGCGGTCATCGGTTCGCTCCTTCGGGGACGGTGGTCTCGTCGACCTGGTGCTCGGGGACGGCGCCGGAGTGGTACTCGACATCTGCGGCCGTCAGGCTCATGAAAGCATCCTCCAGAGAGGCGCTCTGCGGCGTGAGCTCGTGCAGCACGATGCCGCCCGTGAGGGCAGCCTCGCCGACCTGGGGTGCGGTCAGGCCGTCCACGTCCAGCAGGGACGGCTCCACACTGGTGACGGTGACGCCCTCGGACTGGAGCCGTGCCGCGAGCTCGGTGGCCTGCGGGGTGCGCACCCGCACGGTCGACTTGGTCGCGGAGTCGATCACGTCCTGCACGTCACCAGTGGCGACGATCCGGCCGCGGCCGATCACGATGAGCCGGTCGGCAGTGATGGCCATCTCGCTCATCAGGTGCGAGGAGAGGAAGACCGTGCGGCCCTCGTCGGCGAGGTAGCGGACCATCGTGCGCACCCACCGCACACCGTCCGGGTCCAGGCCGTTGACCGGTTCGTCCAGGATCAGGGTGCGCGGGTCGCCGAGCATGGCCGAAGCGATGCCGAGCCGCTGGCCCATGCCCAGGGAAAAGCCCCCGGCCCGCTTACGTGCCACGGCAGCCAATCCGGTCATCTCGATGACCTCGTCCACGCGCTTGCGGCCGATGCCGTGCGTGGCGGCCAGGGCGCGCAGGTGGTTGGTGGCGCTGCGGCCGGTGTGCACCGCCTTGGCCTCGAGCAGGGCGCCGACCTCACGCAGCGGTGCCTTGTGCTCGGCGTAGTGCTTGCCGTTCACCGTGACCTCGCCCTCGGTGGGGCGGTCCAGACCGACGATCATCCGCATCGTGGTGGACTTTCCCGCGCCGTTCGGTCCGAGGAATCCGGTGACCTGGCCGGGTTCGACAGTGAACGAGATGTCGTCGACGGCGGTCTTGGCGCCGTACCTCTTGGTCAGGCCTCGTGCCTCGATCATGATGGGCTCTGCCTCGCTCTCGTGTGGGTGACGATGCCACCGTATTGCGCGGTGCTACCGCCGCGGCACCCGCCCAGGGCTGATCTTCGCAGCGGCACGCGTTCGTCCGGCAGGTGGAGACCTCATCCTTCTGGTGGAGTCCGCGGATGCGTACCGGTCAGGGAGGACCCTGACGGCGGCCGGTGGGTGGCCGGTAGGTGGCCCGGTCCGGGAACACCGGGCGCTGGGCGTGCGTTGAACAGATCGAGAGCCCACCGTGAGTCCTTCGTGTGATCGCGCCGTCAAGACGGCGCGGATTCTGCGTAGGATGAGACCAGGCAAGGCCGCGAGTGCGGCAGGAGTCCAGCGCCCACAACCAGGAGGCGAGATGAGCAACCCGTACCTGTCGAACAGCTCGCTGTTCGGCAAGAGCAAGCCCGGGGCGGTGAACCCGTACGGCGGCGTCCCACAGGGCGCTCAGTCCAGCGGGTATGCCACCACGGCCACCAGGCCCAGCTATGACCAGCAGTTCGCCGGAGTCGAGCAGTCCTACTACGGCCCGGATGCCGGACCTGCACAGACCGGCCGACTGACCTACGACGACGTGATCATGAAGACCGGTGGCCTTCTCGCGGTTGTCGTTGGCGTCGCGGCGGCGTCCTGGTTCCTCGTCCCGGCTTCACTCCAACTGCCGGCCATGATCTTCGGAGCTGTCGGTGGTTTGATCCTGGGGCTCGTGAACTCCTTCAAGAAGGAGCCGAGCCCCGCGTTGATCATTGCCTACGGCGTGCTCGAGGGTGTCTTCCTCGGTCTCATCTCGGGGTTCTTCGAGACGATGTGGCCGGGAATCGTGGTCCAGGCAGTGCTCGCCACGTTCATCACGTTCGCCGTCACGTTGGCGCTCTACAAGTCCGGAAAGGTGCGGGTGACACCGAAGTTCACACGTTTCCTGATGATCGGGCTGATCAGCTACGCCCTCTTCTCCCTCGTCAACATCGGCCTCATGCTCTTCACGGATGTGGGCGGCGCGTTCGGCGTGCGGAGCATGGAGATCTTTGGCATCCCGATCGGTGCCGTGATCGGGCTCTTTGCTGTGGTGCTCGCGGCGATGAGTCTCATCATGGACTTCGACATGATTGCCAAGGGCATCCGCAACGGCGCCCCGCGCAAGTTCGCCTGGTCGGCCGCCTTCGGCATCACCGTCACGCTGATCTGGCTCTACATCGAGTTCCTCCGCCTGATCGCCATCCTGCGTGGCGGTGACTGATCCACTCCTGCTGTGGCTGAACGGCACGTCGAGCAGTTCTCGAGTCTTTGAGGACCTGCACGACGTGCCGTTCGCCATGTCCGACTCCCACCACCGATTGGAAGAACCATGACTGCACTGCCCACCGCCACCGGCACCTTCGGCGACAAGCCGGTGCTGACGTTCCCCGACAACCCGGCACCTGCCGAACTCGCCGTTGAGGTCCTCAGCGCCGGTGAGGGGCCGCTCGTCGAGGCCGGCCAGACCATCGACGTCAACTACTACGGCCAGGTGTGGGGCGGGTCGATGTTCGACAACTCCTACGACCGTGGCTCCTCCATCCAGTTCCCGATCGGCGTCGGTACCGTGATCGCCGGGTGGGACAGCAGCCTGGTCGGCCAGCCGATCGGCTCGCGCGTGCTGGTCTCCATCCCGCCGCACGAGGGCTACGGGCCGAACGGTGTGCCGCAGGCAGGGATCGGCGGCGACGACACCCTGGTCTTCGTGGTGGACATCCTCGGCGCCTCCTGATCAGGCGCACGAACAGTGATGAAGGTCGGCGTCAACTACACACCGCGGCGCGGGTGGTTCCACTCCTGGTACGCCCTGGACCTCGACGAAGTACGTCACGACCTGGATGCGATCGCAGGGCTTGGCCTGGACCACGTGCGCATCTTCCCCGTCTGGCCCATCCTGCAGCCGGACCGTGCCGTCATCCGTGACGATGCGCTCGCTGACGTGGCCGCCGTCGTGAGTGCGGCGGGTGAACGCGGACTGGACGTGTGGGTGGACGCCCTGAACGGGCACCTGTCCAGCTTCGACTATCTACCGGCCTGGGTGACGAGCTGGCACCGCCGGAACCTGTTCACCGATCCTGAGGTGCGCTCCGGTCAGGTGGCGCTGGTGACGGCGCTCGCGGGCGCCGTCAAGGATCTCCCCGGTGCTCGTGGGATCGGGCTGGGCAACGAGTTCTCCCAGTTCGCTGCACCGCGCCACCCGGAGCGGCACGTGGTGCGTTCGGACCAGGTGCACGGCTGGCTGGCCGAGCTGATCGGGGCGGCGGAGGTTGCGTGGCCGCACGGGCGGCACTCGCACAGTTTCGACGACGACCTGTGGTTCGTCGACTCCCATCCCTTCGGGCCCGCGCACGCCGTGCGCCACGGGGCGATGACCACGGTGCATTCGTGGGTCTTCGGTAAGAACTGGGACCGCTACGAGGACGAGGTGGAGCAGGCGCTGCCGTACTTCGCGCGCTACCTGCTCGAGCTGGCTGCGGCGCACTCGGGCCCCGGCAGACCCGTCTGGCTGCAGGAAGTGGGGGCCCCGATCTCGCACGTGCCCTCCCGCCATGCGCCCGACTTCCTGCGGCGGACACTGGAACTGGCCGCCGGGGCTCCTGGCCTGGAAGCGGTGACGTGGTGGTGCAGCCACGACGTCACGCGCACGATGCCGGACTTCCCCGAGCTGGAGTACTCCCTCGGCCTGTTCGACGCCGATGGTGAGGTCAAGCCGATCGGCCGGGAGTTGGCGGCCATGGTGGAGGATCTGCGCGCCGTGCAGGCGAGACCGTCAGTCGCCGAGCGGGCGGTTGTCGCGGTACCGGCCGATGCGGCCCGGGCGGATCTGACGCCCGATGGTGAGGTGTTCGCGCAGTGGTACGCCCAGGCTCGCACCGGCACGGTGCCGGCCCTGCAGCTCCCCTGAGCTCCACGGCGCTGCCGGATCCCACGGCTCCTCGGCCTGGCCAGGGGCCCACTTGTGCGCCTTGGGCCGCTGCGGTCAGCGCGCCCAGGGCCGGTGCACCCCGCGTGGCTCATAGCCGAGGGCTCCGGACTCCCCGAGCAGATCGGCCAGGTACCACGCGATCGCGAGCCACATCTCGGTGCCCTGCAGGCTCGGGGTGGCATCGCCGCGCGCATCGGCGCGTTGTGCGAAGCCGAACCCGGCGCCGGGGCGCCAGGCACTCACCAGTCGCGGTATCTGCGCGGCCGCCCAGGCGCGTACCTCACTGCGGCGGTGGTTCGTCTGGTGGCCGGCGAGCCACAGTGGGTGGGCGATGTCGAGGACGTCGCAGGCCGTGGCGCGACCGGGTGCGAACCGGCGGTCGTCCCGGGTGTGGGCAAGGACGGTGTCGATCGTGCGCTCCGGCTGTGGCAGCGGCAGACCGAACTGTGCGAACGTCCCGCGGGTGAGCCGGTAGAAGCCGTTCACCGGTTGCCGCAGCCCGTCGCTGGGTTGCGGTGAGCCCCACATGCCCGAGCTTCGGTCGACGTTCAGGTGCAGCCAGCCGATCAGCGTCTCCAGCGGCCCGGCGAGGCCGAACCAGGCGCGGTTCCACAGCAGGGCGGTGCCGACCGAGTCGACCCAGTCGCCTGCGCCCCAGGCGCGCTCGGACCATGGCTGCTGTTCGAGTGCGGCGATCATCGCGTCCCCGCGCAACTCATCCACCACGCGGATCGGATGGGTGAACCGCTCTCCGAGCAGGTCGAGCGCGTATCCGGCGCACAGCAGGTGGTATCGGATGGGACCGCCGCCCAGATCTGCCGCGGTCGGTTCCGTCGCGGCCTGCCCGATCGTGCTGCGGAGCTGCGGGATCAGGCCGGTGGCCGGGTCCTGGGAGCGAGTCAGCGTCTCGACGATCTCCTCCCGCCCGATCTGCTCGGGAACACCGAGGCCGAGGAGGTCGGCCAGTTCGACGGCGTCACACAGTGCCCGCACTGTGGGATCGGCTCCCGGGGTGTTCGAGAAGGTGCCGTCGGTCTCGTCCCAGCAGCGGGCGAGAAGTGTTGACGCGTCCTCGCGGGCCCGGTCGGCGAGTTGGGCGAGGGCGTCGGACGGGGAGGACGAACCGTCACGGCTGTCAGTGCGGTCACTGCGGTCACTGCGGTCGCGGCGGTCGCGGATGCGCCGGGCCGGGTTTCCGACGACGATCGACCACTCCGGGACGTCCTTGGTGACGACGGATCCAGCGCCGATGACGCTGTGCGCTCCGATCGTGACGCCGTCGACGACGCTGACGTGGGAGCCGATGTAGACGTCGTCGCCGATGGAGATGCCGGTGCTCGTCACCGGTTGCTCGTGCACCGGGCGGTCGGGGGCGAAGGTGTGGTCGAAGCCCAGCAGCGCCGTGTGGGCGCCGATCCGCACGCCGTCACCGATCCGGATCGTCCCGCGGACGACGGCGTAGGCGTTGACGGTCGAGTTGGCCCCGATCTCGATATCTCCGGTCACGTAACTGAAGGCCGCCAGGTACGAGCGATCCCCGAGCGTGAGCGAGTCGGGGTAGCAGGCGGCCCACTCGGAGACCACACAGTTCTCGCCAAGGTGAGCTCCGCCGTCGGCGAGGGCGTGCAGGCGTGCACGCTGCGCCTGCTGCTGCTCCGCACTCGCTGTGGACCAGAACGCCCAGGTGTTGAAGTCGGGTTCCGCGTCGATCAGTCCGGTGGTGTGGTCACTCATCGGGTGGGTGGCTCCTCGAGTCGGCCTTGACGTTGTCTCGTCGCTGTGGCTAGAGTCACGCTACACGTTGATGCATCGATGCATCAAAGAGTGACGGTTCGATGTGGCACTGTGTGGCTGGTCGCATCGCCCGCCGCTCGACAGCACGACCCATCCCGTACCCGCACGAGAGCGGAAGCCCCTCTCCGCGACCGTGCACCAGAGCGCAGCGAAGCCACAGAGCTGGAGGTTGGTCATGAGTGGAACCGCGATCAGTAGGCGTCGGATTCTTCAAGGTTTCGGTGGTGCCGCACTTCTCGGCACCACCGGAACGCTGGCAGCATGCGGAAGTTCGTCCTCCGGCGAGGAGACCGGTGCGCCTGACCCGTCGGCCGGGAGCGCTCCGAGCGAGGTCATCCCGAACTTCGTCGCGAGCTCCTTCGTCGAGCCCGACCTGCCCGGATCCGAGGCGGGAGTACAGGCGGGGTTCCTGAGCTACCCGGCCGACCCGGTCCAGGTGCACAGCGAGGCGCCCGGAAAGGGCGGGACAGTCTCGGCGCTCACCTTCACCTGGGACGCGGCCGCGCCGGGCCTCGGGCAGAACGCCTACTGGCAGACCCTGAACGAGAAGCTCGGAGTCGAGCTCGACCTCACCTACTCACCCGGTGGGGACTACCCGAACAAGTTCGCCACCACTATTGCCGGTGGTGACGTCCCGGACATGACGGTCGTGCGCACCCCCCAGCCGAATCTGCCTGACCTGCTCGCCGCACAGTTCCAGGACCTGAGCGAGTATCTCGGCGGCTCGGCCGTGGAGCAGTACAGCGGCCTCGCCGCGCTGCCCACGGTCAGCTGGAAGGCGTGCGTCTTCGGGGGCCGGCTGTTCGGTATCCCGATCGCCCGGCCACTGGTGGGCACCGTGCTTTTCGCGCGTCGCGACATCCTGCAGGACATGAGCCTGCCGGAGCAGCCGGCCGACTATGACGAGTTCCGCGAGCTCGTCGGCGAGCTGTCCAACGCCAGCGAGAACCGGTGGGCGATGGCTGACCCCGGCGCCGGCCTGCAGGCGGTCAAGGAGATGCTCCACCTGCCCGCCACCTGGATGGAGGACGGCGGCTCCTTCACCCACGTGATGGAAACCGAGGAGTACAAGCAGGTCCTCGCCGATGTCACCGAGATGTGGGAGGCGGGCATCTTCCACCCGGACTCCCTCAGCGCCAACAACAACCAGCGCAACGACTGGTTCACCGCCGGCACCATCAGCCTGAACCGCGCCGGTGCCGCGGGCTGGAACAAGTTCTACGACTGGGGCGCCGACGTGCCCGGCTACGAGCCGATGGGGCTGGCGATGCCCGGCTACGACGGCGGTCCCGGCGGTCATACTGCCGGTTCGGTCACCACCGGGATGCTCTCGTTCAAGCAGGCCGACGCCGGCCGGATCGAGGAGCTGCTCGCGATCGCCGACTACCTCGCCACGCCGTTCGGCACTGCCGAGTACCTGTTCCGTCACTTCGGTGAGGGCGGGGTGCACCACGAGCTGGACGGTAGTGACCCGATCCTCACTGACCAGGGCAGCGTGGAGACGGTGCTGCCGGTGAAGTACCTCGCCGACTCCGACGGCGTCGTGTACGCACCTGGGAACGAGGCCGCCACCCGGTCCCAGCACGACTACCAGTCCACGGTCATCCCGAATGTCATCCCCGATCCGACGGTGGGGCTGTTCTCCAACCTGGACGCGACGGATGGGAACACCATCAACGGTGCGTTGCGCGACTTCCAGATCGACGTCATCGCCGGGCGTCGCTCACTGGATGAGTGGGACGCCGAGGTGGCCTCCTGGCGTGAGGCAGGCGGCGACGACATCCGTGCCGAGTACGAGGCTGCTTTCGCCGAGGCCAACGGCTGAGTCGGCTGGAGTAGGCCGCAGGCGCCGGGTGGGAGAGGGCTTCCGCCCGGCGCCGACCGAACTATCGAATCCCCTTTCCGTCGCCGAATCCCCCCCGCACCCCTGCCCACCGCGGTTCGGCGGTGGAAAGGGGATTCGGTGCGTCCGCACACCGCTTTCCGGTGCGTGCTTGCGTGAGGTGCCCGCGGACTCTCACGCCCGCGCGAACTGCTACCGCAGCACACGGGGAGGTGCGGACGGGGGAACCCGGCTCCGACTGCGTTGTCGCCGACCATCCGGTACTTCGTGTCGCCGTCGGCCTCTCCACCGACCCTGGCGTGCTCCCAGTAGAAGTCCAGATACGCAGCACCGGTGGCAAGGTCGAATCGCACCTGGTTCCGTGGCCGCTCGAACCCCAACTCGTCGATGGTGAGGTCGCTGAGCGTCTCCAACGGTGACTCCGCGTTGTCGCGTACCCGTGTGAGGACCGCCTGCACACGTCGATGGTCGCGGAAGGGCAGGAGGCGCTCGTACTCGGCCCACAGTCGCGCCAGGGTCGTGAGGCCGCCGTCCTCACGGCGAGTCAGGCATGCGGCGTTGGCGGCGACCAGGGCACTGATGAGCGGGGCGTGTCGGGCGAGCTGGATCAGCGTGCACTCCTCGCCGGTGAGATGGATCCCGTGTCGGGCCGTGACCGCGACGTCGGATCGTCGAGCCACACTCACCAAGCCGCGGCGCCGCTTCCCATGCGCGGTGCGTGACATGACATACACCTTTTGCGGCCACCGTCCCACGATCGGTAGCCCGAGCAGGGCGGCCGCGGACCAGCTCGTGAATACCGGAGCGTGGAGGCGTCGGGACGCCGCTAGCACGAGGTGCAGATAGGAACTCGCCCGCTGCTGCCCGGCCGAACCCCGCGTGGTCGCGCTGCGGGGGACGTAGACCCCGCGCGCCACCCGCTCCAGCCGGCCGTCGCGGTAGGCGCGAAGCAGCGGCTTCTCGAGTCCGAGCTCGGCGGCGGCCGCGTAAGTGATGAGCTCCTTGCCGAGGTTCCAGGCTGACGGTGTCATCGCTGCAGCAGATCACCCGGGCAGGTGCTCCCGCCGGCAGAGGCACCCCGGGCTGTGGATGCCAGGGCATCTCGGGCCCGCTGTGGATCACCCCCTGCCCGCACACCGAATCCCCTTGTCGCCACCGAGCCGCGTTGCGGACGGTGCCTCGATGGTTCGACGGCGGAAAGGGGATTCGGCAGCGAGCGGATGCGAGTTCGCGTGGGTGCGGGGGAGGCGTCGGTCGGCTCAGGATGAGTCCGCCGTGCCCGGCCGGATGGCCGCGCCCGGGCTCCGATTCAGCCCTTCACGGCGCCGATCACCACGCCCTGGGCGAAGTGCTTCTGCAGGAAGGGGTAGACAAGGCAGATCGGCACCAGTGAGACCACCAGGATCGCCATCTGGAGTGAGAGCTGGGGCGGGACCATCTCGCCGGAGACGTCGGCCTGAACCGCTGTCCCGTCCACCACGTACGTCCTCAGCACCAGCTGCAGCGGCCACTTCTCCGTGGAGTTGATATAGAGCACGGCGTTGAAGAACGCGTTCCAGTACGTCACTGCGTTGAACAGTGCGATCACCGCGATCACTGCCTTCGACAGCGGCACCATGATCGTGGTGAGGATCCGCAGCTCGCCCGCCCCGTCGATCCGGGCAGCGTCGATGATCTCGCCTGGCACCTCCAGGAAGAAGCCACGCATCAGGATGATCTGGAAGGCGTTCGTCAGGGTCGGCAGGATCAGCGCCCAGTAGGAGTCGATCAGCCCGAGCTCCTTGATGAGCAGGTAGTTCGGGATCATCCCGGCGTTGAAGAGCATCGTGAACAGCACCAGCAGCAGGATCTTGCTGCTGCCGAAGCTGCCCGGCCGGGAGAGCGAGTACGCCAGCAGTGCCACCACCGTCACCGACAGGCCCGAGCCGACGAGCGTGACGAAGATCGAGACCAGCGTCGCGCGCGTGACGACTCCGCCGCGGAAGATTGCCTCGTACGCCGCCAGGGTGGGTTCCTTCGGCCACATCACGTACCCACCCTCGGCGAGTACCTGCGCCGGGTCCGCGAGCGAGGTGGCGATGACCGACCAGAACGGCACCACCACCATCGCGCAGGCGATCAGCAGGATGACGCCCTTGAGGCCGCGCACTACCGGATTGGGCGGTTTGGCGCCGTTGATCAGGCGCATCTGGGACGCGCGATCCGACCCGCCTGGCTTGGACGTGCGCGCGTTGGGGCGCTGAGTTGCTTGGGTCACCACTTGGAGTACACCCCTCTCTCACCGAACAGGTGCGCGATCTTGTTCGCGCCGAGCACGAGCAACGTGCCCACCAGACCCTTGACCAGCCCGACGGCGGCCGAGGCGCCCCAGTTCCCGCCGATGACGCCGTAGTTGTAGACATAGGTGTCGAGCACTTCCGAGGCTTCACGGCCCACGGGTGCCTGTTGCAGGTAGATCTGCTCGAAACCGACGGTGAGCACGTCGCCGAGCTTGAGGATGAGCAGGAGAATGATCACCCCGCGGATCGCCGGGAGGGTGACATGCCACAGCTGGCGCATGCGCCCGCCACCGTCGATGGCCACAGCCTCGTAGAGCTCGATGCTCACTCGGGAGATGGCCGCGAGGAAGATGATCGTTCCCCATCCGGCGTCCTTCCAGATCACCTGCGAGGTGATGAGCGTGATGAACAGCTCCGGTTCGCCGATGAGGTTGATCTCGAAGATGTTGTGCTCGCGGGCCCAGGTGTTGTAAAGCCCGGCATCGCCCAGCATGTGCTGGAAGGTCGCGACCACGATCACCCAGGACATGAAGTGCGGCAGGTACAGGATCGATTGCACGGTCCGCTTGATCTTCTCGCTCAGCAGCGAGTTGAGGAGCAGGGCGAGCGCGATTGGTATGGGGAAGACCAGCACGATCTGCACGAAGGAGATCACCAGCGTGTTGATCAGGGCGTTGATGAACGCCGGGTCGCCAGTGAAGATGATGTCGAAGTTCTCCAGGCCCACCCACGGGGATTCCCAGATGCTGAGGTAGGGCTGGTAGTCCTTGAACGCGATGATGTTGCCGATCAGCGGTACGTACTGGAACAGCAGCACCAGGAAGACTCCGGGAACGGCGAGCAGGAGCAGGAACTTATCCCGTTTGAGCCGGGCCCACCAGGTCGTCTTCCGGTTCGGCGCAGGGGAGCGGCTCGTCTTCGTCGCGCCTCCTGACGGCGGTGCGTCGTCGGGCGATCCGCTCACCTCGGGCCGGGGCGAGCGTGCACCTCGACCTCCGGTGGTTACTGCCATGCCGCGCTCCTTTCGACCCATCCTTGGGCCGTACCTGGTCGTGGGCGTGAGATCCATCTGATTTAACGATGCATCTACTGCTGCTCCGGGACGTTAGTCCGCAATGGTGCGCTCGTCAAGGTGGACCCGCCCTCGGACCGCGTGGGCCGGTGGCCGAACCCGGTTCTCGTGGTCTGAAGATTGAAGGTTGCATCGTGCCCTCACCTGCGGAGATGACGAACCGGCCGGGTGTTAGCATCCCCTCTCATGACCACCTTGCGCGATGTGGCCGAGCGGGCCGGTGTCTCCGTCTCGGTGGTCTCCGCCGTGCTGAACGGGAGCAAGCACGTACGCACCAGCGCCGCCGTCCGTGACCGGGTGCTGCGGATCGTGGACGAGATGCAGTACGTGCCCAATCATGCGGCACGGTCATTGCGCCTGGCCAAGTCCGGTCTGGTCGCGGGCGTGATTCCGCAACTCGGTATCCCGGTGTACGCCGAGATGCTCCGCGGTATTCAGGACGCGGCCGAGGCGACCGGGTATGTGCTCATCCTGACCGAGGCGAATCGGATCCTGCCTGAGTCGAACCTGCTGCGAAAGCTCGTCGGGGAGGGGCGAGTGGACGGACTGCTGCTCCGGTCCCCGCACACGTTCGAGATGGACATGAAGAGTGCGAAGCGCCAGTACTCGGTGGTCCAGCTCGACCACGGGAAGACTGCCACTGACCGCGGCGGCGTCCAGCTCAACCATCGTCGAGGTGCCCGCGTGGCGACGGACTATCTGACCGGTCTGGGTCACGAACGGATCGCCTTCGTCGGCGGCACCATCGGCTACTTCGCCGATGACGAGCGCCGTGTCGGGTTCCGTGAGGCGCTGGCCGACGGTGGCCACGAGGTGCGTGAGGAGTGGGTCTGCCCCGTCGGCTTCGCGCCGAAGGATGGGTACGAAGCTGCTCGGTCGATCCTCGGCGGTGGGCAGCGCCCGACGGCCATGCTCGTGTCGAACTCCACGACCGCCACCGGTGTGCTCGGCGCCGCTGCCGATATGGGCATCCGCGTCCCCGAAGAACTGTCCGTGATCGGCTACCACGATATCGAGGCGGCTGACTTCACCCGGCCGGCGCTGACCACGCTGAAGATGCCCTTCTACGAACTCGGTTACGCCGGGCAGTCCGCCCTCGCCGCGATGATCGATGGTGGCGCGCGGGTGGACGAGGTTGTCGATGATCCGGCGCCCCGCGTGATCGTGCGCGGATCGACCGCCGAAGCGCCCTGACGCTCGTACCCTGACGTTCGCGCTCTGACGCCTGCTGCGGCGCCCTTGCCGGTCAGGTGCCGCTTGACAGGCTGTCGCCGCATGATGCAACGTTCCATCTCACGGGAGCAACGACGCACCTACGCACAGAAGGAGCACAGCACCATGACTGAGACGAGCCCGCGACACGAACTGCCGCCCCTGACCCGCCGAACCGTGCTCGGTGTCGGTGCGCTCAGCGCGACGGCGATCCTCTCCGGACCGATCACGGCCGGCCCTGCCCATGCCACCTCGGCGGGAACGGTGCTCCCACTGGTGGCGCCCCTTCCCGCCGGCCTGCCGGACCGCTCTCACTTTGCGCCTGAGGAGCAGGTCTTCGCCGGCTATCTGATGATCCTGGCACCGCTTGCGAACAGCGTGGTCGACGACGATCCGGCCACGTACGGGTGGATGGAAGACGGCTGGTGGCGTACACCGAACGTCGAGAACAACTCCCGCATCATGGAGCATGTCGCGACCCTGGCCTGGTTCCTGACCAACGACCGCCCCTGGAACCCCTACTACCTCGACGCGAACCTGGCCGGGCGCCTGGATGCGGCGATCGGCTACTACCTCGGTCTGCAGGGTGCGAACGGCGCCTTTCCCGTCGATTACCAAGCCAACAGCCTGGCAGCCACCGGGTTCGGTGCCGTGGCGCTGGCCAGCGCCTATGGCGACCTCGACCGTCAAGGTGTGCTGACCGCGCGGCTGCCTGCGATCGAGTCTGCGCTTCGCTCCGCGTGCGCCTACCTGCTCGACACCACGACGTACCACTGGCAACTCCCGATCCGGTATACCAACCAGATCGCGGCGGCGTTGGCAGGAGTGGGGCACACGGCTGAGGTTCTCGGCGATGCCGCCATTGCCGCGGACCTGGATGACCGGATCGAGTTGCTCGCCGACGAAGGCCGAGCGCCCGCCGGGTACTTTCATGATCCGGTCGGTTTCGACCTGGCCTACAACGCGACCGTGATGCTGCCCGACCTTGCTGATCTGTACCTCATCACCGGCAACCCGACGCTCGTGCAGATGGCCGAGGACTGGATGGACTTCGCGCAGTACGTCCTCCTTCGCGAGCCCGGTACCACGGCGTTCGCCACCCTCTCCGCCGCCTCGGCGCGCAACTTCGGAGTCTCACGGGACGACACCCCAGCCGACGCCGACGATCGGTCCGCACTCTCGCGCGTGTTCGTGCCTGAGGTGCCGATGCTCGGGGCCCTGCACGTCAGTTCGGGAAAGAAGCATCAGAAGCGCACTCAGTGGGCATCCAGCCCCGATCCGGTGGCGCCGCTCGCCAAGGGAGCGACGTCGCCACGGCTGTGGATGCATGTGCCCGACGCGCCAGAGAATGTCTCCGGTACCTCCCGGCTCGCCCAGTTTGCCGCGATGCGCCCACTCGCCGAGAGCACCTTCACCGAGCACCGGGAAGGCACGCTCGACCAGGACATGCTGTTCGTGCGCCGTCCCGGTTACTACACGGCTGCCGTCGACGGTGAGATCGAGGGGCGTGCGCGGACCGGTACCGGCCTCTATTGGCATCCTGATGCCGGGACGATTGTCTGCTCACTGAACGGGTACTTCGACTCCTGGTGGACCACATTCGTTCCAGGAGCAGGGCCTGAGGGGGCGGACGTGGACAGTGCTCTGACCGACTCCACGGTCACCTACTACGCTGGCCCTGATGCCGGCGGCGCACCGCTGACGGCAGGCGACCTGTCCGCCGTCACTGGCACCTTCACCACCCGCTCGGTGAGTGCCGACGGCATCGTGAGTACCGACGTCGTCCATCACCAGAACGGCATCGAGCGCACCGTGACCACGAACGGCGCTGCCCAGGAACGCATTCCCTTGCTGCTGTTGGCCGAGGATGAGGTCGAACTCTCCGACGGAACTCACTGGGGTGGCGGTCAGGCCACGGTCTCCACCACCGCCACCTGGATGGCGGTGACCCGCGGCACGCACCGCTTCCTGTTCTCCTGGGGTGCGGCCTTGCCGGTGCGGTTGGAGTCGACCTCGAAGTGGTACTTCCCCGCGGGCACCCACAACGTCACCCGGTGCTGGATCGATCATCCCGGCACGATCACGCTGGAGCTGACCACCGTCGACATGACCACTGTCTCCGGTGACGTTGCTGTGGCCACGACCGGCACCGTCGTCGACGATCTGAGCGGGCGGTACCTCGACGTGCACGCCGTGAACCTCGAACCGACTGCCGTGGACGTGCGCATCGCTGGGACCGGCGGTACGGACCACCAGTTGCTCGCTCCGGGGGAGGGCCTGCGTCGACGTGTGCGGACCGATGACCCGGATGTTCGAGCCGTCGTGCTTGCGCGGCTGCACAGCACCACGGGAGTGCGCGTCTCGACCACGCACCTGCCCACCTCGTCCTGACATCCGCCCGACTACCTGAATCCTGGAGAACCTTCCCCGTGACCACCACCGCTGCCTCTGCCCGCCGGATCCTGCTGCGTTCATCCTGGGCGACCGTGAACATCGGCGACGTTGCGCACTCGCCCGGCGCGGCGGCGGTACTGCACGAAGCTGACCCGGAGGCGAGGATCACGCTGTGGGCGATGCGCCTGAACGATCGTGAACGTGCGATGTTCGCCGAGCGCCAGCCCTGGCTGGAGATCGTCGAGGGACGGTTCGACGAGCACGACGTGGCCAGCACACCTGAGCTCGCCCGGGCCTGGGAGGAGGCGGATCTGCTCGTGCACGGCTCCGGCAGCGGACTGGTGGCGGGCCGGGACATGTACCGGTGGCAGCGCACCGGACGTCCCTACGGCGTCTTCGGCATCACCTATGACCCGTTCGGTCTGCTCACCCCGAGCACCTTGGCACAGGCGCGTGCGCAGATTGAGGCGCTGCCCGGCGACTACATGTACGAGCGGGACCGTGACCTGTTCGCCGGTGCGGCGTTCCTGTACTGCCGCGACTCCCTCAGTCGTGACTACCTCGCCGGTCAGAGCACGGGCGCACCATGCCTGGAGTGGGGGCCCGACGCGACGTTCGCTTACGACCTCGCCGACGACCACGCGGCAGCCGCGCTCATCACCGAACTCGGCTTGCGCCCCGGGTTCCTCGTCGCTGTACCGCGCTCGCGGTATGCGCCCTACCACCGCATCTACAACCGGGCGCCCGAGCAGCTGGACCACTACAAGGACGCCGTCAATGCTGCTCATGACGAGCAGGACATGGCCGTACTGGCCTCGGCGATCACCTCCTGGGTGCGCCGCACCGGGCAGGACGTGCTCATCGGACCCGAGATGAGCTATGCGGTGCAGCTTGCCGCGGAACACTTCCCGCGGATCCTTCCCCGTGATGTGGCGCCACGGGTGCGGGTGCTGGCCGAGTACTGGGACCTCCCGACAGCGACAGCGGTGTACCGGCAGGCGGCCGCAGTGCTCTCGATGGACTGCCACTCGCCGATCCTGGCCACCGCGGTTGGCACGCCGTCGCTGTACCTGCGTCAACCCACGGAGACGATCAAGGGCGCGATGTTCGCCGATCTCGGTGCGCCGGAACGGGTGGTGGAGATCGAAGCGCACGACGCCGCCGAACGTCTCGCCGATGCGCTGGCTGAACTGGTCGCCGACGGTGGCGGGCCCGCTCGGGAGCTGACCGCTCGGATGCGCGAGCAGGCGCAGTCCCGCCTGGAGCAGATGGCTGAGAGAGCGGTGTCGGCGGCGGATCGGCTGGATGCGGCCGAGAGGTCAGCCCGGCCCGCCCTCGGGCTTGTCTGACAGTTGTTGCGCAGGGGTGCGCCGTGAGGGCGCCCGATCGACTCGTGGTTGCCGGTCAGACCGGTAGCCGGGAGGTACCCTGACGGCTATCGCCGAGGAGGGGATAGCAGCGCACATGTCGCATACTCACGAGCGTCAGCCCGAGGACGATTCGACGGTGCCCGAGAATGACGTAGCCGAACGCGACGCACCACAGGCGTCCGGTGTGTCCACCGCAGCCGTCGGGTCCGATCGTGGCCAGGTGCCGGCCGCGTCCAGCACGTCGTCGGCCGGCAGCGCAGGGCCGGCCCATCCGGACGCTGACCCGACCTCCCCCGTGACTCGCCCGATCCGGGCAGCTGCGGCGTGGTCCTGGCGATTCGTCATCATCGTGCTCGCGATCTCCGTGGCTGCCGTCGCCCTCGCCCAGATCAAGACGGTCGTCGTCCCGGTTCTGGTGGCCCTCCTCGTCTCCTCGCTGCTCTCGCCGCTGGTCAACTGGCTCGATCGGCGAGGGATCCCGCGCACGCTCGCCACAGTCGGCACCCTGCTGGCGACGATCGTGGTGATCGGTGGCCTGCTGACTCTGGCGGGCGCCTCGATCGCCTCCGGCATCCGGGACCTGGCGGACACGGCCTGGGAGGGAATCCAGGAGTTCCTGGGATGGCTGAGTACCGGGCCGTTGCAGCTGTCCACCGAAGAGCTGAACAACTACATCGCCCAGATCCAGGACCAGCTCGAGGCGAACGCCCAGCAGATCTTCAGCGGCGCTCTCTCCGTGGGCACCTCCGTCGGGCACGTCGTGGCCGGTGCCCTGATCGCGATCTTCTGCCTCTTCTTCTTCCTCAAGGAAGGCCGTGTCGTCTGGAACTGGGTGGTGCAGTTGTTCCCCCGCGCCACCTGGGAGCGGGTCGACGGCGCGGGCCAGCGGGGCTGGGTCAGCCTCAGCGTGTACGCCCGCACCCAGCTCCTCGTGGCCTTCATTGACGGCGTTGGTATCGGGCTCGGCGCCTGGATCCTTGGTGTCCCGCTCGCGCTGCCGCTTGGGGTGCTGGTGTTCGTCGGGTCATTCATCCCGATCGTCGGTGCGATCGTGACCGGATCGATCGCCGTCGCCGTGGCAATGGTCGACCAAGGGCCGTGGATCGCGCTGGCGATGCTCGGTGTGGTGCTGCTCGTGCAGCAGGCAGAGTCTCACCTGCTGCAGCCGATCCTCATGAGCCGCGCCCTCAAGCTGCACCCCGTCGCTGTGCTGCTCGGGGTGACCACCGGCACCATCATCGGGGGAGTGGTCGGTGCACTGTTCGCGGTTCCGGTCATCGCGGTCGGCAACACTGTCGTCAGTTTCCTCGCGGGCCGGCCCGAACCTGCACCGTTCGAACCACGCCTGCGCCGGCGCAAGCGGCGCCGCAACGCTGAGGTCCAGGACCCCGGGACGCAGAGCGCGCCGGAAGGGCCACCCGGCTGAGGTGAGCGCTGCCTTGGCGGAATCGTCCCGCGACGGTGAGCTCCGCCGTCCTCGTGCCCGAGGGACGACGATGCCCGCCCGATCTGAGCGACCGGGCGGGCATCACGTGTGTAGGCAGCCTCAGCCGGAGAAGGGCGTTGCCTTGATGATCTCCACGGCGATGGTCTTGCCGTTGGGTGCCTCGTAGGAGGCCTTCTCCCCGACCTTCTTGCCGAGGATCGCCGATCCGAGCGGGGAGCCCGAGGAGTACACGTCCAAGTCCGTGTCCCCGGCCACTTCGCGGGATCCGAGCAGGAAGACCATCTCATCGCCGGCGACCTTCGCCGTGACGACCATGCCGGGTTCGACCACGCCATCATCGGCAGGTGCCTCTCCGACCTCGGCGTTGCGCAGCAGGTCGTCGAGCTGACGGATGCGAGCCTCCTGCTTGGCCTGCTCCTCGCGAGCGGCGTGGTAGCCCCCGTTCTCCTTCAGGTCCCCCTCGTCGCGCGCGGCCTCGATGCGATTGGCGATCTCGGTCCGGCCGACACTGATGAGGTGGTCGTACTCCGCCTGAAGACGTTCGAATGCGTCCTTGGTCAGCCACGTGGTCTCGGACACGGTTCCTCCTTCAATCTGCGTTGGCCGGTGCTCGACCGCATCACACCGCGATGTGGGTGTGCGGGAGTTCCGGCCCCCGGGCTGGCTAGCCTATGTGCGGCCGCACCGGGGCGGCGGGAAACAGTCATGATAGCGCGTTCGGGCCAGAACGTGCGATTCCGGGCCCGGTGAGTCGCTGCAGGAGCCGTGTGCGAACCGCTTGGGCACTCGGCTCAGTCGATGAGCCGGCACTCCCGCACGATGCCCGTGGTCGCCAGCTCGGTGGTCGCGATCTCCGCGGTCATCCTGGTCGTGTGTTCCGTGCTGGCTGGTACCGGGACCTCGAGGAGTCCGACCTGCCCGAATCCGGTGTGCAGGGCCTCCAGCGTGCACTGGGCCTCGCGGCCGACCGGACGGGAGACGTCGAAGGTCACCCGGACTGTCTCGGCATCGACCACTTCGAAACCGACGTCCTGCGACGTGACAGTCGGTTCGAAGAACTGGACCGACACCATGGTCAACGCGGCCAGGCCCAGGACTGCGCAGATCGAAGCGACCACCCAGGTCCAGCGGCGCCGGCGTGCGGCATCTCCCGGACGCTGCCCGTATCGCTGGGCCATCAGTTCCGCGGTGTCATCCCTGGCAGATCGCTCGCGGTCGTGACCAGGGCGCGCATCGGCCTCGGACCGGGGCGGTGCTGGCGGCACGCGTTCGTCCTTAGACTAGAGGGCATCACGTCTCGCCGTCGCGGCGAGATGTGACCATTGTCCATCATCTCTCCCCCGGAGGATCCAGCTGTGCCTGGCGAGAACTTGCGGCTGATGGCCGTCCACGCTCACCCGGACGACGAGTCGAGCAAGGGCGCCGCCACGATGGCTCGCTACGCCCACGAGGGCGTCGAGGTGCTCGTGGTCACCTGCACCGGCGGCGAGCGGGGAGACATCCTCAACCCCCGCCTGCAGGACGACCCCGAGGTGCAGCGGGACATGACCGGCTACCGGCGCCGGGAGATGGCCGCCGCCGCGCAGGCGCTGGGCGTGCGCCAGCTGTGGCTCGGGTTCGTCGACTCCGGGCTGCCGGAGGGTGACCCGTTGCCCCCGCTCCCGGAGGATGCTTTCGCGCTGGTGCCGGTGGACGAGGCGGCCGAGGCGCTCGTGCGCGTGGTGCGCGAGTTCCGCCCGCACGTGATGACCACGTACAACGAGAACGGCGGCTACCCGCACCCGGACCACATCATGACCCACACGGTGTCGATGGCGGCCTTCGATGCCGCCGCCGACCCGGAGAAGTTCCCGCAGGCGGGTCAGCCGTGGGAGGTCTCCAAGCTGTACTACGACCACGGTTTCTCGCGGGCGAGGATCCACGCAGTGCACGAGGCCATGGTCGAGCAGGGCCTGGAGTCGCCGTTCGCCGAGTGGATGGATCGCTGGGACCGCGACGATCGCGCCGAGAAGGTCACCACCCGGATCCACTGCGCCGACTACTTCGATCATCGTGACCGCGCGCTGCTCGCGCACGCCACCCAGATCGATCCGGACGGGTTCTTCTTCGCCGTTCCTCGTGACCTCGAGCGGCAGGTGTGGCCGATCGAGGAATACGAACTGGTGCACTCGCGGGTGCCGACCTCCACGCCCGAGGACGACCTCTTCGCCGGGTTGCGTCCATGACCGGCGTGCCGCTGGCCGAGGGGGTCGATCCCACCCTGGTGAGTCCCGGCGTCGGTGCCTTCTGGGCGATGCTGGCGCTCGCCGTCGTGATCATCCTGATTGCCCGCTCGTTCACCGTGCACATGCGGCGGATCCAGGCACGTGCCGCCGAGCAGGCCGAAGGCGACCGGCAGGCGGAGGAAACTCCCGGTGAAAGCAAGGAGCCTCCTGACGGCGCCCCCTCCTCACCGGATGAGCCTCCCCGGGAGGGTGGAACCCCATGAGGGTCGCCGTCGTGCAGCTGAGCGCCCAGGACGATCGCGGCCAGAACATCCAGGCGGCGGTCGCCAGGGTGCGGGCCGCTGCAGAGGCCGGGGCACGCCTGGTCGTGCTGCCTGAGTACACCTCCGGATGGGCCTCGCGCCTGAAGGCAGACCTCGCCGAAGCACCTGGGGGAGAGTTCCATGAGGCGATGTCGCAGGTGGCGGCCGAACGGCAGGTGACGGTGATCGTCGGCGCGTTGGAACCTTCGTCGCAGGAGGGGCGGTGCGTGAACGTCGCCCTCGTCTACGGCCCCGACGGCGCAGCATGCGGCCGGTACGAGAAGGTGCACCTGTTCGATGCGTTCGGCGTGAGGGAGTCCGAGGTGCTCGACCCTGGCGCTCCCGGCCAGGCTGTCGTGGTCGAGGTCGATGGCCTGACGGTCGGGATCGCCACCTGCTACGACCTGCGGTTCCCCGAGTCCTTCCGACTGCTCGCCGACGCCGGAGCGCAGGTGCTCGCCGTCGGGGCAGCCTGGGCGGACGGTCCGGGCAAGGCGGACCAGCTGGAGGTGCTGGTGCGTGCCCGTGCGATCGAGAACACGGCCTATGTGCTCCTCGCGAGCCAGGACGGGCGTGGTCGCAGCGGTCACAGCCAGGTGGTGGATCCGGTGGGTCGGCCGATCGCCCGGGCCGGTGACGAGAGCGCGCCCGATGGCGTGATCGTCGCCGATCTCGACCCCGAATTCCTCGCCCGCGTCCGTGACCAGGTGCCGAGTCTCGCGCACCGCAAGTACGCCGTCATCCCTCGCGCGTGAGAGAAGGATGCGGCGGGCGGGCTGTGGTGGGCCCCAGGCAGGGATCCGGACGATAATGATCAGGACGCCTGGGTCGACCTGATCAGCGACGCCGGCTACTTCTTCTTCGACTTCTTCTTGCTGGACTTCTTGGAGTCCTTCTTCGTGGAGTCCTTCGTCGACTTCTTGTTCTTGGAGTCCGTCGCGTCGCTCTTCCCGGACTTCTTGTTGTCCTTGCCGGTGTCCTCCTCGCCGTCAGCGCGGATGGTCTCGGCGAGCAGCTCGCGCTGAGCCGTGATGTCGAAGTCGGCCTCGGGCCAGGTGAGGTCCATGGATTCCAGCGCCTCGAGCAGCAGCTCGGTGACCGCCAGTCGCGCGTACCACTTGCGGTCGGCCGGGACGACGTGCCACGGCGCCTCATCGATGGAGGTGCGGTCGAACATCTCCTGGTACGCGGCCTGGTAGTCGTACCACTTGTCCCGCGTCTGGAGGTCGGCTTCGTTGTACTTCCAGTGCTTGTCCGGCCGGTCGAGCCGCTCCATCAGGCGTTCGCCCTGCTCCTCGTGGGAGACCATGAGCGCCACCTTGATCACGATGGTGTCGGACTCGACGGTCTTGCGGTCGAAGCGCACCAGCTCCTCGTACCGCTTGTCCTGCAGCTCCAGCGACTCGAGCTCCTCCACCTTCACCACGAGTACCTGCTCGTAGTGCGAACGATCGAAGACGCCGATCTGACCCGGGCGGGGCAGGGCGCGGCGAACTCGCCACAGGTGGTGGTGCTTCTTCTCCTCCGCGGTGGGCACACCGAAGGAGGCCAGATCCACGCCCTGTGGGTCGACCATGCCGATCGCGTGTCGGACGATGCCACCCTTGCCGGCGGTGTCCAGTCCCTGCAGTACGAGCAGCACGGAACGAGTGCCGCCGCCTCGTCCCTCGGCGAACAGGCGCTCCTGCAGCTCGGAGAGGCGTTCCCCGCGCTCCGCGAGCGCCTCCTCGGCCGCCTTCTTCCCGTGCTCCCAGCCGGGGGTGCTTCGGCGGTCGAAAGTTCGCAGGTCGAATCCTTCGTCCACGCGGAGTAGGTCACCGACGGGTGCGTCGAAGTCGTGAGCCATGGGCATGGGTCCTCTCGTTCTCGGGAGTCCCACCCTAGCGGCCCGCGGATCTGCGGACAGCGGGTGCCCCACCGGTTGACGCGCCTGACACGGAGGCGTGGAGCCGTGCACCATGATGCGCGGCTTCACGCATCTGTGTCGATGCGGGCAGAAGAGGGGTGGCTCAGAGAGCGAAGACGGCCAGCGCGATGGCCGCCGCGTGGCAGCCGTACCCCACCACCGTGCCGGCGTGGAAGATCTCGTGGAAGCCGAACCATCCCGGGATCGGGTTGGGGCGCTTGAGCCCGTATGCGAGCGCGCCCAGGGTGTAGCCGAGGCCGCCTGCGATCACCAGGCCGGCGATCGCGGGAGTGCCTCCGGTCCAGAACTGCGGCAGGAACCAGATCGCCACCCAGCCCAGTGCGATGTAGACGGGCACGTAGAACCAGCGCGGAGCACTCATCCAGAACACGCGGGCGAGGAGCCCGGCCAGCGCACCGGCCCAGACCACGATCAGCAGGATGCGCGCCGTGGCCTCCGGCAGCAGCAGCGCTGCCAGCGGTGTGTATGTGCCCGCGATCACCAGGAAGATGTTCGAGTGATCCAGGCGTCGCAGGACGGCGTGCACCGCCGGTGACCACGTGCCCCGGTGGTAGATCGCGCTCGTACCGAACAGCACCACCGTGGTCAGAGCGAAGACGGCGGTGGTGAGGGCCGCCGTCGTGGTCTCGGAGCCGATCACCAGGACGAGGCCCACGATGAGGGCGACCGGTGCCATGACCGCGTGGATCCACCCACGCAGGCGAGGTTTGCCGGCCGCGGCCGCCTGGGCAGAGGCCTCGGCCGGAGCCGTGCGGTGAGGTGACATGGGTGCTCCTGGTGTGAGGGGTCGCCTCCGGACCGGATGCGCTTCCTACGCCATCGTAGGTTACGCAAGCGTAGGTACGCGAGCGATCCTGTGAAGGTACGGTGTGGACGCAGGCGTGAGAGTTGGCCGGTGCGGATGGACCCGCCATGCTGTGACGCGAAGGAGGTCACTACACGATGCGTCCACCCGCCTTTCTGTACGGGCTGTACGAGCGCCGGCTCACGCGCACCCTCGACGGCGCCCGGTTGCCGCACCATGTCGGCGTGATGCTCGACGGCAACCGCCGGTGGGCACGCTCGGCCGGACTGGAGCCGGCGCAGGGCCATCAGGCCGGGGCGGACCGGATCGCCGATCTGCTCCGGTGGTGCGAGGACGTCGAGATCCCGGTCGTCACGCTGTGGATGCTCTCCACCAAGAATCTGCTCCGGGACTCTCGTGAGGTCACCGACCTGCTCGAGATCATCGCGAGCACGGTGGCGGGGCTCGCTGCCGCGCGCAGGTGGCGGCTGCAGCTCGTCGGTGAGCTGGATCTGCTGCCCGAGGAGATCGCGCAGCGGTTGCGTGCGGCCGAGTCGCTGACCAGCGACGTGGACGGGCTTCATGTCAATATCGCGGTCGGCTACGGCGGGCGGGACGAGATCGCGGGGGCCGTGCGCTCGTTGATCACCGAGTTGCAGGACTCCGGTCGCGGGCTGGACGACCTGGACGAGGTGATCACCCCGGAGGCCATCGCGGGGCATCTGTACACCAAGGGTCAGCCGGATCCGGACCTGGTGATCCGCACCTCCGGTGAGCAGCGCCTCGGGGGCTTCCTGCTGTGGCAGAGCGAGCAGAGCGAGTTCTACTTCTGCGAGGCGTTCTGGCCGGACTTCCGTCGGGTCGACTTCCTGCGTGCGCTGCGGGCCTATGCCGGCCGGGAGCGGCGGATGGGCCGATGACGCGCCCTCCAGTCTCCGGCGAACGCTGACTTCCTCGGCGTTGCGGCGCCGGACGCCGAACAACTCAGCGTTCGCGGCGGGTGGGGCAGGGCTGCGGGTGGGGCAGTGGGGTGCGTGCGCGGGTGGGTTGAGCAGGGGGATGAGTGCGAGGTAACGGGCACGTGAACTCTTGCCCCGGATGTCCCACCGCGGCGCGCCGATCGACGAAACCGCTCCAGCGCCGTCGTAGGTTGGGGCTACCGGACGACATCCCGGTCGTTCGCCGGAAGGCCAGCCCATGACGCAGACGAGTCCGCAGGTGGAGCCACCGGCGGCCCGCGCTCATGTGGTGCCTCCCGCTCTCACCCCGATCCTGTCCTGGTCGCGTGAGCGGCAGGGCAGGCCCTGCTGGAGGAGCTAGCCGTGAGCCGAGAGTCCCTCACGTTCGACACCCCGGTCCCCGATGTGCCGGAGGGTGGTGAGGGACAGGCCGCACCGTTGCCGGTTGCCGGTCCCTCGCCGGACGGTGAGCGCATCACCTATGTGCTCGATACCTCCGTACTGCTGTCGGATCCGCGGGCGATCTATCGCTTCGCCGAGCACGACGTGGTCCTGCCGATCGTCGTGGTCACCGAACTGGAAGGAAAACGCCACCACCCCGAGCTCGGGTACTTCGCCCGCAGCGCCCTGCGGCATCTCGACGACCTGCGCCAGACCCACGGGTATCTCGACCGGCCCGTCCCGGTCGGGGAGTCCGGCGGGACCATCCGGGTCGAGCTCAACCACTCCGACCCGGAGATCCTCCCGTCCGGCATGCGTCTCGGTGACAACGACACCCGCATCCTCTCCGTCGCGGCGAATCTGCGCGCCGAGGGCGTCTCGGTGGTGGTGGTCTCCAAGGACCTGCCGATGCGGGTCAAGGCCTCTGCCGTCGGGATGCGTGCCGAGGAGTACCGGGCCCAGCTGGCCGTCGACTCCGGGTTCCGCGGGATGGCCGAAGGGTCGCTCTCGGAGGAGGAGATGAACCGCCTCTTCGCTGAGGAGACGCTCGCGGTGGCCGATGTCGTGGCATCGGAGCCGTTGCGTGACCTGCCCTGCCACACCGGGCTGGTGCTGCACTCCCCGCGCGGGTCCGCGCTGGGGCGGATCACCCCCGACAAGCAGATCCGCCTGGTGCGCGGGGATCGCGATGTGTTCGGGATGCACGGCCGCAGTGCCGAGCAACGGATCGCCATCGACCTGCTGCTCGACTCCGATATCGGCATCGTCTCCCTCGGCGGGCGAGCGGGAACGGGGAAGTCCGCGCTCGCCCTCAGTGCCGGGTTGGAGGCGGTGCTGGAGCGCCGTGAGCACCGCAAGGTGATGGTCTTCCGGCCGCTGTATGCGGTGGGCGGGCAGGATCTGGGCTACCTGCCCGGGAACGAGTCCGAGAAGATGAACCCCTGGGCGCAGGCGGTCTTCGACACGCTCGGCGCGGTGGTCTCCTCCGATGTGGTGGATGAGGTGATGGACCGCGGGATGCTCGAGGTGCTGCCGCTGACCCATATCCGCGGGCGCTCGCTGCATGACGCCTTCGTGATCGTGGACGAGGCGCAGTCGCTGGAGCGCAACGTGCTGCTGACCGTGCTCTCCCGGATCGGGCAGAGTTCGCGGGTGGTCCTCACTCACGACGTCGCCCAGCGCGACAACCTGCGCGTGGGGCGCCACGATGGCGTCGCGGCGGTCATCGAATCGCTCAAGGGGCACCCCCTGTTCGCGCACGTCACGCTCACCCGGTCGGAGCGTTCGCCCGTGGCGGCCTTGGTCACCGAGATGCTCGAAGGGGCCTGAGTAGCCCACGACGGCGTCCCTCACCCCGCGTGCGCCGGTCCGCCTCAGCCCATGGTTGGGGCGGGCCGGACTATGCTCCGGTTGGGTGGAAGCTCGTGAAGATTCCGTGATCGTGGTCTCAAACGGCTGAAGATATCTCAGATCCGAGATAATATGGGCGGCATGACGGTGATCGACGAGACCCAGACCTCGCTCACGGAGATCGGCACGCTGATCCGGGGGGCACGACAGAACCGGGGGCTGACTCAGACTCAGCTCGCCGAACGCCTCGGCACCAGCCAGAGTGCCATTGCCCGCATCGAGCAGGGCAGCCAGAACCTGTCGGTCGAGCTGCTCTCGCGCATCAACGCCGCCCTCGACGCTGATCTGTTGTCCATCGGCACCCCGCGTGCCTCTCACTTGCGCGTGACCGGCGGGCAACGGCTCTCGGGGACGATCACGGTGAAGTCCTCCAAGAACGGGGCAGTCGCGCTGCTGTGTGCCTCGCTGCTCAACCGGGGTCGCACCACACTGCGGTCAGTGGCCCGGATCGTCGAGGTTGACCGGATCGTCGACGTGCTGCGCTCGATCGGGGTCCGCGCCACCTGGTCGGCGGACGGCAAGGATCTCGAGATCGTGCCCCCGGCCGAGCTCGACCTCAGCTCGATCGACGCCGACGCGGCCCGTCGTACCCGCAGCATCATCATGTTCCTCGGCCCGCTGCTGGGGAGGGAGCAGTCGTTCGAGCTGCCCTATGCCGGTGGCTGCGACCTCGGCACCCGCACCGTGGAGCCGCACATGATTGCGCTGCGGCCGTTCGGGCTGGACGTGGTGGCCACGGCCGGGAACTACGAGGCCACCGTCAGCAGCATCAGCACCGATCGCGGTGACGGTCCCACTATCATCCTCACCGAACGCGGCGACACTGTCACCGAGAACGCTCTGATGGCCGCGGCCCGCCACCCGGGCGTGACCACGATCCGCAACGCCAGCCCGAACTACATGGTGCAGGATCTGTGCTTCTACCTCGAACTGCTGGGTGTGCGGATCGAGGGCATCGGCACCACGACCCTGCGGGTCCATGGTGTCCGCGATATCGACACCGACGTGGAGTACTCCCCGGGAGAGGACCCGGTGGAGGCGATGAGCCTGCTGACTGCCGGGATCGTGACGGATTCGGAGATCACCGTGGCCCGCGTGCCGATCGAGTTCATGGAGATCGAGCTCGCCACGCTGGCCGAGATGGGTCTGAACTACACGCTCTCGCCGGAGTACGCCGCTGCCAACCGGCGCACCCGGCTGGTCGATGTGACCGTCCATCCCAGCCAGCTGCGAGCCCCGATCGACAAGATCCACCCGATGCCTTTCCCCGGGTTGAACATCGACAACCTGCCGTTCTTCGCGGTCATTGCGGCCACGGCTTCGGGGACCACGCTCATCCACGACTGGGTCTACGACAACCGGGCGATTCACCTGACCGACTTGACCCGTCTCGGCGCGGACGTGCGGTTGCTGGACCCGCACCGGCTGGACGTCACCGGTCCGACCCGCTGGTCCGGGGCCGAGGTGAGCTGCCCGCCTGCGCTCCGCCCCGCCGTCGTGATCCTGCTGGCAATGCTCGCGGCCAAGGGGACCTCGGTGCTGCGCAACGTCGACATCATCGCCCGCGGCTACGAGCAACTGCAGGAGCGGCTGATCGAGCTGGGTGCGCAGATCGAGACGTTCCGCGACTGATGGCCCGCCGCGGGCAGGTGGTTCCTGCCCGTGCGCGGCACACCGACGCATGCTGCACCCACGTGGTGGTGGCGGTGCGCCTCAGATCTCGCCCAGCACCTCGACGACCCGGGCGGTGCCCTCACCGAGCGCGTACTCCATCCCGACGATCGCGCAGCGACCCTCGGCCACCGCATCGGCGAGCGTCGCCGAGTACGAGTGCAGCATCCGTACCGTGGCGCGCACGTGCTCGGACTGCAGGTTCTCCGGGTCGGGAAGCCGGACCGAGCGTGGGTCCTCGGACTGCTCGCGCGATCCGTCCGCGCTGCCGGCGCCGGTGACCAGGCTCGGGATCACCCTGTCCACGACGGCGCGCACGAAGTTGCGGGGCAGGTCCCCGGTCGTGAGGGCTTGGTGGGCGGCGGCGATCGCACCGCAGCTGTCGTGGCCCAGCACGACGACCAGCGGGGTGCCGAGCATCTCGACGCCGTACTCGATCGACCCGATCACGGTGGTGTCGACCACGTGCCCGGCGGTGCGGACCACGAACAGGTCACCCAGGCCGCGGTCGAAGATGATCTCTGCCGACAGGCGTGAGTCCGAACATCCGAACAGGACCGCGAACGGGTGCTGTGAGGAGGAGAGCTCAGTACGTCGCTGAGCGTCCTGACTGGGGTGAGCCATCTCGCCGGCGACGAATCGCTGGTTCCCCTCGGTCAGGGCTGCGAAGGCTTCGGCGGGGGTGGTGGGTCGCTCGCTCACGCGTTCTCCTCACGGGTCAGCTCGGCAGTGGTCGGTGGGTTGGCGCCGGCCCGGGAGACGACGATCGCCGCGATCCGGGCGGCGTGGGTCATGGCCGCACGCAGGGCGTCCTCCTCGATCAGGCGGAGCGCGTCGCGGCGCCTGGCGCCGAGCAGGTTCGCGCTCCAGAGACCGTCCAGCAGACCTGCCATGTAGGAGTCGCCTGCACCGACGGTGTCGACGACCTCGGTGCGCGGGGCCGGGACCTCGACGGATCCTCCGGTGACGGTGACGCCGACCGAGCCGGTCCCACCGCGGGTGAGGACGACGACCGACGGTCCAGCGTGCACCCACCGCTGGATCACCTCGATGTCGCTTTCTCTCGGGTAGAGCCAGGCGACGTCCTCGTCCGAGACCTTGACGACGTCGGCGAGGGAGACGAGATGCTCGATCACCGGCCGTGCCTCGTCGGCGCTGCCCATGATGGTCGGGCGGGCGTTCGGGTCGTAGCTGATCGTGGCGTGCTCACGTGCTGCGGCAGCGATCTCGGCGACGGCCGCTCCTCCGGGTGCGAGAGTCCCGGCGATCGAGCCCGAGTGCAGCACCGCGACAGTGTCATCGAGGGCGACCTCGGGCACGCGCCACGCGAGGTCGAACTCGTAGGTTGCACTGCCGTCCCCGGCCAAGGTGGCCACGGCGGTCGGGGTGCGTTCGGCCCGGTCGGAGCCGGGTACCAGCCGAACCCCGCTCGCGGTGAGGTGAGAACTCACCAACTCGCCGCGAGCGTCCTTGCCCAGCCAGGTCGCGAGCTCGGTGTCGCGTCCCAGCCGTGCCAGTCCGAGGGCCACGTTCGCCGGTGACCCTCCGGGGTGTTCGGTCACCGTTCCATCGGCAGCTCGGACGACGTCCACGAGGGCCTCGCCGATCACCAGGGCGTGCGTCATCTCAGTTCTCCTCGTCCGGGTCGCTCGCCGCGACTGGCTCGTTCGTGACAGCCATCGTGTCTTCGCCCTCGTTCTCGCCGCTGTTCTCGTCGGGGTCGTTGCTCGCCTCGGCGGATGCGCCGCGCGCAGCGTCGATCCGCTCGCGGGCCGCGTCCAGCCAGCTCTGGCAGCGGTCCGCCAGCGCCTCGCCGCGTTCCCACAGGTCGAGCGACTCCTCGAGCGAGGCGGCGCCGCTCTCGAGCTTGTTCACCACCTCGACGAGCTCATCACGGGCCTGCTCGTAGCTGAGGTCACGGACGTCGGTACTGGCGCTCACGCAGGTCATCCAATCACGTCGAGGTCTCGCGGGTGGGTCCGGTTCCACGCACCGACACGGTGAGCTCGCCACCGGCCACCAGGGCACGCAGGTCATCACCGACGCTGACGGTTGCCGGGTCACGTACGACCGACCCGGTGGGGGTGCGGAGCACGGCGTATCCCCGTCGCAGGGTGGCATCGGGGGAGAGGGTGCGCAGCGCCGTCCTGAGAGCGGCCACCTCACCGGCCGCCCGCTCGAGGCGAGAGGTGAAAGCCGCCCGGCCCTGGTCGCGCCACCGGTCCATCTGCTCGGCTCGGCTGTCGGCGAGCACATGCGGCTGGGCAAGGACCGGGCGCGAGCGCAGCGCTGCCAGGCGGTCGGACTCGACCGCGAGCCTGCGATGCAGCGCCGCCCCCATCCGGTGCCGGGCCTGGTCGATGCGACTGAGCTCGGCGGCCATATCGGGCACGATGCGCTTGGCGGCGTCCGTGGGGGTGGAGGCGCGGTAGTCGGCCACCAGGTCCAGCAACGGGCAGTCGGTCTCGTGACCGATAGCCGCTACCAGCGCGGTACGGCATGCAGCCGCTGCGCGGACCATGCTCTCGTTGGAGAACGGCAGCAGATCCTCGACCGACCCACCACCGCGCGCCACGACGATGACATCCACCTCCGGATGAGCGTCGAGCTCGGCGATCGCACGGCTGACCTCGCCGACGCTGCTCGTGCCCTGGACGGCCACCTCGCGCACCTCGAACTGCACCTGCGGCCACCGGGCGGAGGCGTTGACGATGACGTCGTGCTTGGCCTTGGCGTCCCGCCCGCAGATCAACCCGACCCGGGTGGGCAGGAACGGCAGCGCGCGTTTGCGGTCGGCGTCGAACAGACCCTCCGCTGCGAGGATCCGTTTCAGGTGCTCGATCCGGGCGAGCAGCTCGCCGAGGCCGATCGCGCGGATGTCAGTGGCTCGCAGGCTCAACGTCCCGCGTTTGGCCCAGAACGACGGCTTGCCGCGCACCACCACGTGCGCGCCCTCCTCGACGGCGGTGCCGGCACCGGCGAGCAGGCGCTTGAGCATGGTGACGTTCAGGGACATGTCCACATCGGTGTCACGCAGCGTGAGGTAGGCGCTCGCGGACGCATTGTGCGCGTTGACCTGGACCAGCTGACCCTCGACCCAGACGGGGGCCATCTTGTTGACGTAGTCGGCGATCTTCACCGAGAGGAGCCGAACCGGCCACGGGTGCTCGGCCGTGGTGTCCAGCGCCCGGGCGGGCAGATCGGTGGGCGCAGCGCCGGGGGAGACGCCGGACCGTGGCTCGGGCGGTTGCATACCTCTAGCCTGCCGCATCCCGCCGACAATCCCACGCCATCCCGCCCTGCCCTGCACCCGCGACCTGCCCACGCCTGCCCTGCACCTACCCCCGGGACCCACCACCTACCCCAGCACCCACCTGCCTCGCGTCGAATCCCCTTTCCGCCACCGAGCCACCTTCCATCCCTCCGGACGTGGGTTCCCCGGCGGAATGGGGATTCGGTGCGGAGCACGATCACTCGCGATAGGGAGATGCGGCCGCGCAGATCCCCCGAACGGACGATGTGGTCACCCCTCACGCAGTGTCACGGTGGCGCTATGACTGAGCCCGGCCGGATCGCAGATACCGCAGACGCCTCGACCGCACCGAGCACGGGTGCTCTCGTTCGAGGCCCTTCGACCGCAACGGAGCGGGCCCTGGCGCCCGATCTCGCGCGCGGATTCATGCTGTTGTTGATCGCGCTCGCGAACACACCGTGGTATCTGTACGGACAGGCTTCCGGCATGACCTCGGCCCACCCGGTCGACGGTTCAACCCTGGACCGCATCGTCCAGTTCCTGCTGATCACGGCCGTCGACGCCCGCATCTACCCGCTCTTCGCGTTCTTGTTCGGGTACGGGATCGTGCAGCTGTACCGGCGCCAGATCGAAGCCGGTGCAACCGACCAGGCGGTGCGGGCGATCCTCCGGCGGCGGCACTGGTGGATGATCGTCTTCGGCGCGGTCCACGCCGCATTGCTGTGGTTCGGGGACATCGTCGGTGCGTACGGTCTGGTCGGGTTGATCATGGTGGCGATCTTCCTGCGGCGCATGGACCGGACCCTCATCGTGTGGGCGGCCGTGCTCACCGGGATACTGACCGTGATCACTCTGCTGGGACTGGTCTCGCTGCCCTTCATCCCGGCCGACCCAGCGTTCGAGCAGGGCGGCGGCTTCGCCGACCCTGCCGCCCTCAGTGGTGAGGAGGACTACCTCGCCTCCGTCCTCCTGCGGCTGGCGACCTGGCCGCTGATCGCGATCGCTCAGGGCATCATCGGACTCGTCGTCCCGACCATGATCCTGCTGGCGTTCTGGGCTGCACGCCGGCAGATCCTCGAGGATCCGCGGGCCCATGCACGACTGTTGCGCCGCACCGCGGTGATCGGAGTCGCCGTCGGCGTGCTGGGCGGGCTGCCCAACGCACTTACTCATGTGGGTGTGTTCGAGCTCGGCCCGCACCAGTCGTGGATCTTCACCCTGACCCAGTCGGTGACTGGGATATTCGGCGGACTCGGCTACGTCGCCGTCTTCACCCTCCTCGCCGACAGGCTCCAGCGAGCAGGTTCCGCGAGTGTGCCCGTCGTGGCGATCCAGGCCGTGGGGAAGCGATCGCTGTCGAACTACCTGGGCCAATCGGTCATCTTCGCCCCGCTGCTGAGTGCCTGGGGCATCGGACTGGGGGCGGACCTGAACAGCGCCGGGGTCGCTGCGATCGCGGTGGCGGGGTGGGCATTGCTCGCTGCGGTGGCCTACCTCTACGAGCGTCGCGGATGGCGGGGGCCAGCCGAACGGCTGCTGCGCCGCCTCGCCTATCGGTGAGGGACGCCGTCGTGAGCCGGGCGGGTGGCTGATCCCACAGGTCAGCCCCTCCGATGGGCCTCGACCTGGCACGTAGACTGAATCCGTGACGACTTCCACCAAGCGAATCCTGCTCGCTGCACCCCGCGGCTACTGTGCGGGGGTCGATCGGGCTGTCGAAGCCGTCGAGCAGGCCCTGGACCACTACGGTGCGCCGATCTACGTGCGCAAGGAGATCGTCCACAACAAGTACGTGGTGGAGACCCTCTCCAAGCGCGGTGCGATCTTCGTGCATGAGACGGACGAGGTGCCCGAGGGCGCGCGGGTGATCTTCTCCGCCCACGGCGTCTCCCCGGCTGTGCACGCTCAGGCCGCCGAACGCAACCTCGACACGATCGATGCCACGTGCCCGCTGGTGACGAAGGTGCACAAGGAGGCCGTTCGGTTCGCCAAGGACGAGTACGACATCCTGCTCATCGGGCACGACGGCCACGAGGAGGTCGAGGGGACTGCGGGTGAGGCGCCCGAGCACATTCAGCTGGTTGACGGCCCGGCCGCGGTCGACAGCGTGAGCGTGCGCGACCCCGAGAAGGTGGTGTGGCTGTCGCAGACGACGCTCTCGGTGGACGAGACGATGGAGACGGTGCGCCGGCTGCGGGAGAAGTTCCCGCAGTTGCAGGATCCGCCCAGTGACGACATCTGCTACGCCACGCAGAACCGCCAGGTGGCGGTGAAGAAGATCGCTCCGGATGCGGACGTGATGATTGTGGTCGGCTCGGCCAACTCCTCGAATTCGGTGCGATTGGTGGAGGTGGCGCTCGAGGCCGGGGCACGCTCCGCCTACCGGGTCGACACCGCCGATGGGCTCGACCCGGCATGGTTCGAGGGTGCGAGCAGCGTGGGCCTGAGTTCGGGTGCGTCAGTGCCGGAGATCCTCGTGCGCGACGTGATCACCCAGCTCGGCGAGTGGGGATTCGGTGAGATGGAGGAGGTGCGCACCGCCACCGAGGACTTGATGTTCTCCCTCCCGCGGGAGTTGCGCGCCGATCTGAAGAAGGCAGGCCAGCCGGTGGGCCGGCCCGCCCGGGGCGCCCGTCGTTCGCTGGACGTCTCCGCTACCTGACGGCGTCCCTCACGGGGCCCGGCCGAGCCCAGTGAGGCATAGCGTTCCGTCGATCCGCTCCACCGGGCGAGGGCTGTGCGTCAGGCCTTCTTGGTACGGCGTGCCGCCGAACCGTGGCTGACCTTGTCTGCGTCCCGGGTGGCGTCGGCGACGAGGGACTCGATCTCTGGATCCGGTTCCAGCGCGAGACCCTCCAGCGGCAGCGCTGCCGTGTTCTCCCGGATCGGCAGCTGGGCGGGCCCGGCGTCAGTGTGCTGTGCTGTCTCGTAGACGTCGGGCTTCTGAGCGGGGGTGGCGAGCACCTCCAGCGGCGGGTGCGATTCCAGCGCCGGATCCAGGCCCTGGAGGTTGCTGAACCGGCGAGCCTGGGTGATGACGTTGGAGTCCAGGGAACGGTTGAAGGCGTTGAACGCCTCGACCGAGGAGTTGAGCCGCTTGCCGAGCGTGGTGAGGTGCTTGCCCATGGTGCCGAGCCGCTTGTGCAGCTCCCGCCCGACCTGGAAGACCTGCTGCGCCTCGTGTGCGAGAAGTTCCTGGCGCCAGGTGTAGGCGACGGTGCGCAGCAGTGCCACGAGTGTGGCCGGGGTTGCGAGCACGACGTTCTTCTCGAACGCGCGCTCCATGATCGTCGGATCCTGCTCGAGTGCCGCCTGCAGGAACGACTCAGCGGGCAGGAACATCACGACGAACTCCGGAGTGTTCTCCAGGTGCTCCCAATAGGCTTTCGCGCCGAGGGCGTCTACGTGGTCGCGCACATGGCGGGCATGAGCCTGCAGTCGTGACGTACGTACGGAATCCTCCCGAGCCTCCATCGCCTCCAGGTAGCCGTTGAACGCGACCTTGGCGTCCACGACGACGCGCTTCTCGCCAGGAAGGGTGACCACCAGGTCCGGACGCAAGGCCCCGCCGTCGGTGCTGACGGTCTCCTGTTCGACGAAGTCGACGTGCTCGATCATCCCGGCCGCTTCCACCACACGACGCAGCTGCAGCTCGCCCCACCTGCCCCGGACCTGTGGCGCACGCAGGGCCGTCACCAGCTGGTTCGTCTCCTGGCGCAGGTGCTCGGAGTCCGATCGCATCTGCTTGACCTGTTCGGCGAGCGTCGAGTGCGCCTGTAGCCGTGCCTTCTCCGCCTGGTCCATCCCGGACTTCACCTCGGTGAGCGTGCGGCTCAGCGGTTCGACGAGCGACTTGACGGCGTCTTCCCGCTTGGCGAGCTCGGCCTCGGAGAGCTGCTGAGCGCGTGCGAAGCGCTCCTCTGCCTGCTTGAGAAAGGACTCCTGCGTCTGTGAGAGCACCTTCGCTGAGAGCGCCTCGAACTCATCCGACATCCGCTTACTGTCGGCGCGCAGTTCCTCGACGCGCTCCTGCGCCTGCGTGATGCGCTCGGCGGCCCGTGCGCGCTCGGCCTCGACCGTCCGCTCGAAGCCGGCCCGTTCGAGATCGGCCCGCTCGTCGGCGGCACGTTCTGCCGCGTGGAGTGCGCGTTCGTGTGATTCCCGCTCGGCAGCGAGCCGCTCGGTCAGCACCGGGACCTGGGCCGCCTTCTCCTCGGCGGCGTGCAGGCGATCGGTGAGGTCGGCGATCTCGTTCGCTTCCCCTGCCCCGGTGGCAGATGTGCCGCGTGCGGCACGCATGAGCCATGCGCCGGCGAGGCCGCCGAGCACGAGGCCCACGGCCAGTCCGAGTGAGAGCTGTGCGAGATCCATGCCTTCACCGTGCCACGAGGCACCGACATCGTCCCCACGGGCGCGCCGCCGCCGGGGAAACCGTGACGACGGTGCGACCAGAGGAGGAGGACAACGGCCGGTTTCATCCGCTTGATGGATCCGCGCCGCACGGCGTGCGGGCTAGCGTAAACGGGTGATCTCGAGATGGGGGCGCTGGCGTGCGGCGCGCAAAGTGCGGGAAGGGGACGGGCGGCCCCTGGGACGGTATCGCTGGTGGCAGCCGCTGTCGCGCTCGCTGCTGCACCTGGCCCTGCGGGAGGAGGACGGCGAGGTCCGCCGGTGGTCGGTCGACGTGCGCCTGTGGGGCGACTCCGACGGCGAGGTCCGGGCTCACCTGTTCAGAGACGGCCGTCATCACGCCAGTTCCAAGCTTCCTGCCGTACTCCCGGTGCCGGGTGGATCGATCGAAGTGGTCGCGAGTGGCTACGGCCTCCGGCGCTGCCATTTCGTCTCCGACGACGGGGCCCAGCAACAGCTCGTCCCCGACCCTGCCTCTGCCGAAGGGCGCCGAGCGCGACTGGAACGTGAGCGCCCTGGTGTCAGCCGCGCGATCGGCGCCGTTTCCGTGGCGATCCTGCTGGTCGCCCTTGTCCTCGGGGTGCCGCAGATCGTCGAGCAGATCTCGCACATTCCGCCCGTGGCCGAGCATGTGGGTACGTTCACATCACCGCTGACGCTTCCCGCCTGGAGCAACATCGCACTTACGGTGGCCGCGCTTGTCGCGAGCACGGAGCGAGCACTGCGGCTGCGCTATCACTGGCTCCTCGACGGCGGGCTCTTCGAGGGCGAGGCCTGACCGGTCGATCTCCCCCTTGCGGTGGATCACGATGTCCGTGCTGGCCCTTAGGTTGGATGGCATGTCCGAGCCTCACCTCTCACGCCCGGCCGACGCGGCACCGGCTGATCCCACACCCGGCGCAGTCGAGCGTCCCGACGTCCGCTCGCCGTCCGCGCCGCCCGACCCCGCTGCAGCCCTGTCGATCCGCGGTCTGTGGAAGCGATTCGGCCAGAAGACAGCCGTGGCCGGCATCGACCTGGACGTCCCCCGTGGCTCGTTCTACGGTTTCGTCGGCCCCAACGGTGCAGGTAAGACCACCACGCTGTCGATGGCGACCGGTCTGTTGCGACCCGATGCGGGGACCGTGATGGTCAACGGCACCGACTTCTGGAGCGCTCCTGACTCCGGGAAGGCGCAGATGGGCGTGCTCCCGGACGGGGTGCGCCTCTTCGACCGGCTCACCGGCGCCCAGCTGCTCACCTACTCAGGGCTGCTGCGGGGGATGGATCGTGACGTCGTCGCCGAGCGTGCCGACGATCTGCTGCGAGCGATGGATCTCACCGAGGACAAGGACACCTTCGTGGTGGACTACTCGGCCGGGATGACGAAGAAGATCGCCTTGGGCTGCGCGCTCATCCACGCTCCGCGTGTGCTGGTGCTGGACGAGCCGTTCGAGGCGGTCGACCCGGTCTCGGCGGCGAACATCCGGGACATGCTCGCCGACTATGTGCGCTCGGGGGCCACCGTGATCGTCTCCTCGCATGTGATGGACCTGGTGCAGCGGATGTGCAGCCATGTGGCGGTGATCGCCGACGGGCAGATCCGCGCCGCCGGGACCGTGGACGACGTCCGCGCTGGTGGCTCGTTGGAGGACAGGTTCGTCGAGCTCGTCGGCGGTCGGCACCAGACGGAGGGACTGGCGTGGTTGCGCACTTCGTCCGACTCCGACTGACGATCCTGGCCAACACGTTCCGGCGGAGCGTGTGGCAGATGATCGGCTATCTGTTCGCCATGCTCTACGCATTGTTCGTCATCGGCATGGCTGTGGTGGGGGCGGTTGCCGGTGGTGGTGTCGACCCGCAGCTGACCGGGCAGATCATCCTGCTGGCAGGCGCGCTGGCGATGGTGGCCTGGTGGGTTGTGCCGATCTTCGCCTTCGGCACCGATGCCACACTCGATCCGCAACGCTTCGTCTCCTTCGGCATCCCCCGGCGCCAGCTGCTGACCGGCCTGACGGCCGCGGGGTTCACGTCCATTCCTGCAGCCGCCACAGTGCTGGTCTCGGTGGGGATCGCCTTCGCCTGGTGGCGCACACCGGCACTGATCCCCCTCGCCCTGGTGGGCGGTCTGCTCGCCGTCGCGCTGTGTGTGGTGGGGTCCAGGGCCCTGACGACGGTGCTGGCCCCGCTGCTGGATTCTCGCCGGTCCCGTGAGGTACTGGCGGTTGCGGCGCTCGTGCCGATCGTGATGATCGGACCGGTGATCAGCTGGTCCACCACGCGGCTGGCGGACGGTGCCACGAGCGGGGATCAGGTCCGGTCATTGGTGACAGACATCGCCACCGTGGTGGGGTGGACGCCGTTCGGTGCGCCCTGGGGGATCGCACCGGCCGTCGACGCCGGTGACTGGGGGCTGGCGGGCGCCCGGTTGATGATCTGCCTCATCAGCCTGGTGTTGGTCGTGTTCGCCTGGGATCGTGGCCTCGCCCGGGCGTTGGTGACGCCGCCGACAGCCGGCGCCGGGGGACGTGGCAAGGGGCTGGGGTGGTTCGACCACTTTCCCTCGACACCTACGGGGGCCGTGGCTGCTCGCGCGCTGACGTATTGGATCCGTGACCCGAGGTACTCGGCGTCTCTGGCGGTGGTGCCGCTGCTCCCGGTGATTCTGGCGGTGGCGGGTGGTAGCGGGGGACTCAACGAGATCATCTTGATCCTCGCGCCCCTGACCGCCTGGATCCTGGGCTTCGCCATCTCGGCCGATATCGCCTATGACAGCAGCGCCTTTGCGCTGCACGTGGCCACCGGCGTCTCCGGACGCGCCGACCGCGCCGGGCGAGCGCTGGCGATCGGTGCACCTGGTGCGCTAGTGGTGAGCGTCTTCGCGGTCGCGACCTGCGCCGTCACCGATCGCTGGGATCTGGCGCCGATGGTGCTCGGTGTCAGCTATGGGGCGCTGGGCGTGACGCTGGGTGTGTCCAGCGTGACCTCCGCCAGGCTGATCTACCCCGTACCCAAGCCCGGTGATAGCCCGCTCAAGCAGCCCCAGGGTGCGGCCATGGCGACTCTCGTGGCGCAGATGGCCGGCATGCTCGCCTCGTTCGCGATCTCCCTGCCCGTCCTGGTGCTGGCGGTGCTGACACTGGTGATCGGGCCCGTGTTCGGGTGGATCGCGCTTGTGGTCGGCAGTGCGGGTGGCGTCGCGGTGTGCGTGCTCGGGGTGCGATTCGGCGGTCGCTGGTTCGACCGCCGCACGCCCGAGATCATGCAGCAGGTGATGGCACAAGCCTGACTGGCCAGAAGGTCCCGCGCCCGCGCCACTCGTGCCCGCGCGCAGGTGTCGATGAACGTCCGGGTCGCTGCACGTCGTAGCGGCCCGGAGGTTCTTGACGTGTGTGCTGGGTCACTCTACTGTGATCCTCGTTGAGCAATGTTGCTTGGAATGAGGATGAAATGATCATGAAGAGTCATTTGACGGTCCGGTTCGCGGCCCCGATGGCTGCTGCAGCCCTCGTCGCCGCCGCTCTGGTACCCGTGGCAGCAGACCCGGCGCGCGCCGCAACGAGCCAGCTGGGAGCCGTCGACGATGTGGTCGTCGACGGTGACGTCTACACCTTCACCTCCGGCGAGGCGGTGCTGCAGATCGAGGTCCCCGACGAGGACCTGCTGCGGGTGCGTCTGGCCCCCGACGGTGAGCTGACCGACCCGGCCAACGATCCACCCGACGATCCGGAGGCACCGTCTGCGCCGATCATCGTCAAGGACGACTATGCCGGCGGCGGCTCGGAACTGACCGAGACCGACGAGGCGTACCTCATCAGCACCGACTCCTCGGTGCTGACGGTCACGAAGGACCCGATCACGCTCGCCATGTCCGATGCCAGTGGCACCGTGCTCTGGCGTGAAAGCGAGCCGCTGCGCTGGGACTCCGATGGCACCACGCAGACCCTGGAACAAGGCGCCCAGGAGCAGTTCTTCGGCGGCGGGATGCAGAACGGCCGCTTCAGCCACCGCGACTCCGAGATCACCATCTCCCGCGACTTCAACTGGAACGACGGCGGAAACCCGAACGCCGCACCCTTCTACCTCTCCAGCAACGGCTACGGCGTCTTCCGTAACACGTTCGCACCCGGCAGCTACGACTTCCATGCGCCGGTGCAGACCACCCACTCCGAGGAGCGCTTCGACGCCTGGTACTTCGTCGGTGACACCCGGGAGGTGGTCGACGGCTACACCGAGCTCACCGGCCGGCCGCTGATGGTGCCGATGTACGCGCTCGAAGTCGGCGACGCCGACTGCTACCTCCACAACGCCAACCGTGGCGAGCGCGAGACGCTGCGGGATTCCCGCGCCGTCGCCGACGGCTACATCGAGAACGACATGCCACTGGGGTGGATGCTCGTCAACGACGGGTACGGCTGCGGCTACGAAGACCTGCCCGAGACCGCCGAGATGCTCCAGGACCGTGGCGCCGAGCTGGGCCTGTGGACCGAGGCGGACCTCACCGATCAGGAGTACGAGGTCAGCAACGGGGTCCGGGTGCGCAAGACGGATGTTGCATGGGTCGGCCCCGGCTACCGGTTCGCGCTGAGCGCATGCGAGGACTCACGCGCTGGTATCGAGGACAACAGCGACGACCGGGCCTTCGTGCTGACGGTCGAAGGCTGGGCCGGAACCCAGCGCTGCGGCGCCACCTGGAGCGGTGACCAGGCCGGGTCGTGGGAGTACATCCGCTGGCAGATTCCGACCTATGCCGGCGCCACCCTCTCCGGTCAGCACCTGGCCACCGGGGACATCGACGGCATCTTCGGTGGCTCGGCCGACACCTACACCCGGGATCTGCAGTGGAAGATGCTGCTGCCCAACACCTACTCGATGAGCGGCTGGGCCGCCGACGACAAGCAGCCCTACCGGTACGGCCCGCGCCACACCGAGATCAACGCCGACTACCTGCAGCTGCACGAACGGCTGCTGCCCTACCTCTACACCCACACGGCTCAGGCCAGCATGACCGGTCTTGGCGCCACCCGTCCGCTCTACGTCAACTACCCGGACGACCCCACCACCTGGGGTGAGGCCGTGCAGTACGAGTTCCTCTCCGGCGACGACCTGCTGGTCGCACCCGTCTACGAGGACTCCACCGTCCGGGACGGGATCTATCTGCCCGAGGGCACCTGGGTGGACTACTGGACCGGCCGCATCTACGAGGGGCCGCAGACCATCGACGGCTATCCGGCCCCGCTGGAGCGCCTGCCCATGTTCGTCCGCGCCGGAGCGATCATCCCGATGTTCGCCGACGGGACGCTGGACTGGGCCGAAGGACTCGCTTCCGGGCAGCTGGACCTGGACATCTACCCACAGGGGCAGTCCGCCTTCACCCGCTATGAGGACGACGGGCGGACGCAGGCATGGCGCGACGGCGAGTCCGCGACGCAGGAGTTCACCGTGGACGCGCCGGAGCAGGGTGCCGGACCCGTCACCGTGACCCTCGGCGCGCTGGACGGCTCCTACGACGGCATGCCGGACGAGCGCACCTACCAGCTCACGGTCCACACCGACCGCGAGCCCGGATCGGTCCGGCTCGGGAACCAGCGGCTGTCCGAGACCGATGGGCCTGAGAACCTCACCGAACCGGGGTGGACCTATGACGACGCACGCGGCGTGGTTCTCATCCGCACGCCTGCCTTGAGCACCTCCGATCAGGTGAGCATCCGGATCAACGGAGCGGGCGCCGTCGGTGGGACGCATCCGCAGGAGCGCAATGTGGACGTCAGCTTGACAGTCCCGACGATCTCCAGCCCGGAGACGACGGACGTCGCGCAGGTGAGCATCACCAATCAGAGTGGTGCCGACCTTCGGCTGGACGAGGTGAGTCTTGACCTTCCCGAGGGTTGGCAGGCGCACGTCGAGGATGTGTCGGCGATCGAGCTGGCTGACGGCGAGAGTGCGGTGGTCGAGGCAGGTCTTACTCCCGACGGCGCAGCTGAGCCTGGCAGCTACGAGCTCACTGCCGCAGTGGCCTACCAGGTGCGCAGCAACTCCTACCGCCTCGAGGCGAAGGCGAGTACGACGCTCGCCTTTGCCGACCTGGCCGGGGCGTTCAACAACGTCGGAGTGACGGCCGAGGCGGATCCGGCACCGGGCGATATCGACGGCGGTGGGTCCAGCTTTCTGGCCGAACGGCTGGCCGATCAGGGCGTAGAGCCGGGCGCGGAACTGACCTACGGCGACTTCACCTTCGCCTGGCCGGGCTCCGAACCAGGAACCGCGGACAACGTGGCCGCGCAGCAGCAGACGATCCGGCTCTCCGGGCAGGGCAACGCCCTGGCACTCCTGGGAACGGGAACGAGCGGGAGCGCCGGTGGGGCCGCCGTCGTGCACTACGCCGACGGCGGGAGCGAAGAGGTCGAGGTCGGGTTCCCGAACTGGTGCTGCCTCGACGTGGACTCCTACGGTGCGCAGATCGCGGTGTCCACCCTCGGCAAGAACACCCCGACTGGGCCTGCCTACCCGACCACGGAGTATCGCTTGTACACGGTGGCCGCACCGATCGATCCCGACCGGGAGGTCGCCGCGGTGACGTTGCCGGGCAACAGCACCGTGCACGTGTTCGCGATGGCGGTGGGCACCACCGAGTTTGCGCAGGCGCCGATCGAGGATGGGCAGTACACGCTGACCGACGCCGGAACCGGGCTGAACCTGCAGGCGCCGGGTACGGACTCTTCGCAGCTGCTGACCGCCGATCCGTCGGCGGCCGCATCGCAGAAGTGGATCCTCACCCGCAGTCCGGGCGACGGGAGCTATGAGGTACGCAATGCCGGCAGCGGCCAGTGCATGGATGTCTTCTACTCCTCGGGCGATGTGGGTGCGCTCGTGGGGCAGTACACCTGCACGGGGACCTCGAACCAGCGCTTCGATGTGGAGGTCACCGATGACGGCATTGCGTTGTCCGCCCGTCACAGTGGCTTGAGTATCGGTGTGGACGATGCCGGTGCCGTGGTGCAGGTGAGCCAGACGCACAGCTGGCAGGCCAGCGTCGCCTGAGCGAGGTGAGCGTAGGGGCCGGTCGCGGGCAAGCCCGTGGCCGGCCCTTGTGCCGCCGGGCTGGTCCGCGCCCGTAGACTCGTCTCCCGTGGCTCTCACTATCGGTATCGCTGGCCTGCCCAACGTCGGCAAGTCCACCCTGTTCAACGCGCTCACCCGTGCGACCGTGCTCGCCGCGAACTACCCGTTCGCGACGATCGAGCCGAACGTCGGTGTGGTGCCGCTTCCGGACGAGCGACTGGGCACGCTCGCGGAGATCTTCTCCAGCGAGAAGATCCTGCCCGCCACGGTGAACTTCGTCGATATCGCCGGCATCGTGCGTGGCGCCAGTGAAGGGGAGGGGCTTGGCAACCAGTTCCTCGCCAACATCCGCGAGGCGGACGCGATCTGCCAGGTGACCCGGGCCTTCGCCGATCCGGACGTGGTGCACGTGGACGGCAAGATCTCGCCCAAGGACGATATCGAGACCATCAACACCGAACTGATCCTCGCCGACCTGCAGACGCTCGAGAAGGCACTGCCGCGGCTGGAGAAGGAGGTGCGCGGTAAGAAGACCGAGCAGGCCGTGCTGGACACCGCCAAGGAAGCCATCGCGCTGCTGGAGGCAGGGACGACGATCTCAGCTGGGGGAGCGGGTCTGGACGCGAGCATCGTCAAGCAGTTCGGGCTGATGACCGCCAAGCCGTTCATCTACGTCTTCAACACCGACGACGACGGTCTGGCCGACGAGGCGATGCAGGCTGAGCTGCGTGAGCTGGTCGCCCCGGCCCAGGCGATCTTCCTGGATGCCAAGTTCGAGGCAGAGCTGATCGAGCTCGAAGCGGACGAGGCCGCCGAGATGCTCGCCGAGAGCGGGCAGGACGAGGCAGGCCTCGACCAGCTCGCACGGGTCGGATTCGACACCCTCGGCCTGCAGACGTACCTCACGGCCGGCCCGAAGGAGTCCCGTGCCTGGACCATCGGGAAGGGCTGGACCGCTCCGCAGGCGGCAGGCGTGATCCACACCGACTTCGAACGCGGGTTCATCAAGGCCGAGGTCGTCTCCTTCGACGACCTCGTCGACGCAGGGTCCATGGCCGAGGCGAAGGCGCGCGGGCGGGTGCGCATCGAGGGGAAGGATTACGTGATGGCCGATGGTGATGTGGTGGAGTTTAGGTTCAACGTCTGACACCGCGGTCTCCCGGCGCGGCTGGGAGGCGCATCCGTTCTGCGATCGTGGATCGAGCCGGTCGGGGCGGTGACGCTCGTGGGGCGCGTCAGTCTGTCGTCTCGTGGGGCGTGTACGACAGTGCGGCGTCGACGATCTGTGCGCTCGAGGCGTCCTGCAACTCTTCGGGAGGCCAGAAGATGAGATCGCTCGCTTCCGGGTGCGGGACGTTCATCTCGAACAGCTCGAGGTAAAAGTCGCCGCTGTCGTCTGCGGCAGAGATTCTGTCGACGATCTCGACCAGTTCCTCTCGCGTGATGTCGGGTACCCGCACTGGCCGATTCATGACGCGTCGGACGAAATCTTGCGGATCCTCCGCGGCGTGGATACCGCGGAGATCAGTGGGATCAACGTCCGTTCCGACCGCGGCATTGAATGCAGCGAGCTGCTCGGCGTAGGGTCTGGCGGACTCGACTCGCGAGGCAACGGCGTCGGCCTGCGCGCCAAGTGTCGACAAGAGATCCGGAGGAATCGATCGCGGTGTCAGTACACTGCGGAGCTCCATGTCGCGACGCTATCAGGGTAGTCGCGGGCGTAGCGCTGGGCGGGATGGTACTCGCTTCTGCGGGTGCGCCGCGTAGATCTCGCATGTGCGGTTGGTCGGCTGCGGAACGTGGTGGAGCTCAGGTTCAACGTGTGATCAGCGCTCTCCATCCCTGAGCCGTGCGCCACCCGGCCGACGGCAGCTACCACGTGGAATTCGAGGACCACGACCGTGCACGCTGGAGGCCCACACCCAAGAACTACAAGGCGATCCAGGTCGAGCTCAAGCCGGTCCACGAGGACTGATGGTTCGATGACGGGACGCCGTTGGCTCCACCTGGCGTCGAACCAACTGTTCCGGGAGCCTGGAGATCGACGCGGCTACGAATGCAACGTGGACGTCAGTGTTGAGCCCGCGCCGGCGAGGGTGCAGGTCGGCGAGGGCATCGGGTTCCACTTCCATCGTGCGACACTCAGCCTCGAGGAGGGGCTCGACGCACACAAGCGCAGCTGATCGCCGGCGCATCGGCACTTCTCGGGCGAACACAAGGCGATGAGGATGCGCGATCGAAGCGCACTCCGTGCGCTCGATAGAGCAGCTCGCTGCCGAGGAGACGCAGGCGCTTCGGGCCAAGGTCGCCGGGATCACCCCGTTGCAGACGGCGTAGGTCGTAGAGATAGGGGGAGCCATGAGTTTGTCGGGACGTGACGCCGATTTGCCTGTCGCCATCGTGAGCGACGGCGCACGCGGAGTGCGCATCGAGTGGCTTCGACGTCGTGGATGGAGGAGGCGTTCGCTGGTCAGGCGGCGTCGTGCGCGAGCGTGAGGACTTCCGCACCTTCGTCGGTCACGGCAATTGTGTGTTCGCTGTGTGCGGTCCTGCCGCCTGTCGCGCTGCGCAAGGTCCAGCCGTCGGGGTCGGTGACGAGTTGCGCGGTGTCGGTCATGACCCACGGTTCGAGTGCGAGCATCAGGCCGGGGCGTAGCTTGTAGCCGCGTCCCGGTCGTCCGGTATTGGCGACGTGTGGGTCCTGGTGCATTGTCGTGCCAATCCCGTGGCCGCCGAACTCGAGGTTGATCGAGTAGCCGGCGTCGGCTAGCACGGTCCCGATGGCGTAGGAGAGGTCGCCGATCCTTGCTCCCGGCCGGGCTGCGGTGATGCCTGCGGCCAGCGCCCGCTCGGTAGTCGCGATCATCCGCTCATCGGCGGGATCGCGGCGCTGGCCGACGATGAAGCTGATCGCCGCGTCGGCGGCCATTCCCCGGAGCTTCACGGCGAGGTCGAGGGTGAGCAGATCGCCGTCGGCCAGGCCGTAGTCGTGCGGCATCCCATGGAGGACGGCGTCGTTGACCGCCGTGCAGATATGGTGCCCGAACGGGCCGCGGCCGAACGAAGGCGCGTAGTCGACGTAGCAGGACTCGGCACCGGCGTCGAGGATCATCTCCTTGGCCCACTGGTCGATGTCGAGCAGGTTGGTGCCGACCCGGGCGCGGGCCCTCATGGCGTGGAGGATGTCGCCGACGAGGCGTCCGGTATCGCGGGCGCGGCCCAGCTGGGTGAGGTTGAGGATTTCAATCACGCCAATAATTATACCGGTCATGTAATCCCGGTACTATAATCGGAACATGGTCAGGCTCCCGCTCACCCCGGAGGAGATCGCGCGAGGACGGCGTCTTGGCGCGTTGTTGCGGCGCGCTCGCGGCGAACGTTCCATGCTCGAGGTCGCCCTGGACGCTCGTGTGTCGCCGGAGACCTTGCGCAAGATTGAGACCGGCCGCGTGGCCACACCGGCCTTCTCGACCATCGCAGCCCTCGCGCAGGTGCTGGGTCTCTCGCTCGATGAACTCTGGATGCAGGTCGCTGTGCCTGCAGAAGATCTCTCGAGTGTCACGTAGGCGACCCACACCGGGATGGGACGTCGACGTGCGCGCGCCGTCGTGCTGTTCGTGCTCGTGCAGGTGTCGCCGGCACCGGAGCCGGCCATGCAGGAGGTCGAGCTCGAGGATCTTGACGACACGGCAATGAAGCTCCTCAGGAAGGAGCGCAATCTGGCCATCGACTATCTTGCGAAGCGCAAGATGCTGCCCACCGAGAACATCGCCGCCCTCAAGGCACGCCTGATCGGCCGTCTGCACATCGACGAGCACAGATGAGCACCCGAAGCGCCGTTCACCGCACTGGGAATTCGCAGGCTTCGTGCAGTGGTTATCCGCGCGAAGTGTCGATGAGGTCCTGAAGCGCATCGCGCGTGGTGGTCAGTTTCGCGATGCGTCCATCGTAGGTGTGGAGGTGCTCGACGAGCAGCGGCACGGCGCACGGTTCAAGTCGGTCGGTGTCGTGGATGCATTCGATGAGTTCGCCGATGACGTCGACGGATAGGCCCGCCCCGAGCAGGCGACGGATGGTGTGGACCTGCTCGATGACCGAGGGGTCGAACAGACGTTGGCCGGTCGAAGACCGTTCTGCCTCGATGAGCCCCTTGTTCTCGTAGTGCCGCAGCATCCGAGGCGTGGTGTGTGTCAGCGCGGCGAGACGCCCGACGCGGAGGGGCTGGTCCACACCTGCGCGACTTGCCTCTGCCACTGGTGTCAACTCCTACTTTCGCGTCATGACGACATCGATCATTCAACTCAATGCTAAGTCGGCCGACGTGGCGAGCCTCGCGCCGCTAACCTTCGCCGGCTACGCCCACTTCACCGCGATGCAGGTCCGGGGCGGCCGAGTCCGCGGCTTGGACCTCCATCTGGCCCGTCTCCGCGACGCCAGTGACGAACTCTTCGGGTGGCATTTGCCTGACGAGGTAGTCCTGGAGCGGCTGCACAGCTCCCTCACTGCGGCGCCGTCCGACGTGTCACTGACGTGCTTCGTGACGTCACGGCCCGGAGAGTTCGCCCCGGCGGGCGACTCCGTCGACCTCGACATCCTGGTCAAGATCACCGATCCGGCCACGCCGCCCACAGGTCCGCTCTCCCTCGACGCCGTCGAGCACGAGAGACATCTGGCCCACGTCAAGCACGTCGGCGAAGTCTCCAAGACCCATTTGCTCCGGCGTGCGAACGCGCGCGGCTTCGACGATGCCGCGTTCACCGACCGGTCGGGTCGACTCAGCGAAGCGACGATCTGGAACCTGGCCCTCTGGGACGGGGAATCTGTGATCTGGCCCCGCGCCGAGATCCTCACCGGCGTCACGATGCGGATTCTGACCCGGCGCCTCCGCGTGCTCGGTGTCTCGCAGCAGACGCGCGATGTCGGCCTCGACGAGCTCGGGACGCACCTGTGTGCCGTGGTGATGAACTCGTGGACTCCCGGCATCCCGATTGCACGGATCGGCGATGCACCACTCGGTCACGACGTCGAGTTCACGCGCCTTCTGCATTCGGCGTACGGCGAGGAGCCGCTAGAGGCGGTGTAATGGGATCAACTCTGCGCTCGGCGCTCGGCGCTCGGCGCTCGGCGCACGTCGTGCTTGGGGTGGAGATGGCGACGAGGAGCCACTGCGTACGCTGAAGCGGCAGGTCGGCGTCTGCCGCCGGACGCGATCCACGTGCGCGGTAGCCGAATGTTCTGACGCGAGGAGAGTCCATGCCCACGTTCATCGCCATCGGCTACGGAGATGTCGCCGGATATGAGAAGACGGATCCCGTGGTTCGTGACCGTGCACATGCACACGATGCAGATCTGCGCAGGAACGGGGCGCGGATGTGGACGTCCGGAACGCCGGTCCAGATCCGAAACCCGGAGGGAGCAGGAACCACTCACGAGCACGGCGCATATATGACTTCCCATCTCCCAGTCGCAGGTTTCATCCTCCTCGAGGCGGATGACCTCGACCATGCGATCGCCCTGGTAGCGGATACTCCATGCGCAGTCGCCCATGGTGTTGTCGAAGTGTGGCCGATGAGCGAGTGAGCGAGTGACTGATCGGCAGTTGTGCGACGGCGCAGGCGGACGCTGCGCGTCGCAAGGTCGTTCCGAGAGTCGAGGTGCAGCCCGCTTTCCGGCCGGGCGTTTGCCGTTCGATGAATCCGGGATCACCTCAGACTCAACCCACGACTCCAGGTATCCGGCGAGGTCATCGAAGATGCCCACCTCAGATCCGGCGTAGAGCAGCGATGCCAGGTGCACCATTGTGCGCCTGGTCAGGCGAGACCAGCGCATGAATCGGCCGTGGCTCGGGAGAACGCCCTGCGCAATCCAGCAGTCCCGATCTGGTCTGGACCTCCGGGTCGAGCGCCGCGGCTGACCGATGATTCCGGCTCGCGCCAGGTATCTACCCCAGTGAGCCTTCCGATCCCGGAAGGTGCACGAGCGATGGTGGAACGGAGCTTTCCGGATGACGACCACACAAGGCACTGCGGTGGTGACGCGCCCGTGGTGGGCGCTGGCCGTGGTGTGCATGGCCATGTTCATGGCAGTCCTGGACTCGACGAGTGTCTACGCGGCACTTCCGGCAATAGCCCGTGATCTGGGCTTCTCTCCGGCAGAGATCCAATGGGTCATCACTGCCTATGGCGTGTCCATCGGTGGATTTCTGCTGCTGGGCGGACGACTGGCGGATCGGTGGGGGCGACGCCGGGTGTTCATGGCCTCGGTTGCCGTGTTCGCGGCAGGGTCGCTGGCCTGCGGGTGGGCGCCGTCGGGTGACGTGCTCATCGCTGCGCGGGTCCTGCAGGGCATGGGTGCGGCGGTCATGACACCGGCGGGACTGGGGATCCTGATGAACGTCTTCCCGGACGGCCCGGATCGCAACAGGGCGTTGGGAATCTGGGGCGGCCTCGGCGGTATCGGTGCCACAGTCGGACTGCTCCTGGGTGGTGTCCTGACCGAATGGGCCGGATGGCCATGGATCTTCTTCACCAACGTTCCTGTGTGCATCGCGGTCGTGGTCCTGTGCCCACTTCTGCTTCCCGCAGGTGAACCGGGCAGAAGCCGAGTCGATCTACCGGGTGGCCTCATGTGCACCGGCGCCCTGGTGCTGATACTCCTGGCGCTGTTCCGGATCGCTGAGCAGGGCGCGGATCCCCTCGTGGCAGGCTTCGGAGTCGGCGGGCTCGTTCTGGCGTCGGTGTTCGTGCTCATCGAGCGTCGCAGCCCGGCACCGCTGGTTCCGCCGCGTCTCTTCTCGCGGACCACCCTCGTCGGGGGCAACCTGGTCATCGTGATCGCCGGCATCTCAGTCGACGGCTTGCTGATCGTCGTGACGCTGTACGCGCAGCAGGTCTTGGGATTGTCGGCGTTGCAGTTCGGTCTGACCATGGCGATCATGACCGTCACCTCGGTGGCCGGGGTGGTGGCTGGGCAGCGACTCGTCACTCGTTCCGGCTTCCGGATCGTGGCGGCGGCGGGCATGGTTCTCCTGGCCATCGCCTGCCTACTGCTCAGTCGTCTCACACCCGATGGCACAATCGTCGGGGACCTGCTCGCGGGTCTCATCACGTTCGGTGCAGGGATGGGTGCCGCGTTCGTGGCTGGCCAGATCGCGGCACTTGCCGGCGCCCCGCAGGAAGATGCCGGTGTGGCAGCGGGTGTGGAGGAGACCTCGTTCGCGGTCGGCACCACGATGGGCGCGGCACTCGCCTCGGCAGTGGCGGTCGGCTACGCGACACATGCGGGCGGGGTGCTCGATCCAGCGGTGGCCTTGACCGAAGGCTTTCGCATCGCGCTGCTGGTGCTGGCAGGGTTGGCCGCAGTCGGAGCAGTGGCCGCGGTGACGCTGTTGCGGGCGGAGGCGAACGACAGCACGGTGAACTCATGATCGTCCACACCGCCCACACCGACTTCGAGCAGCGGACCCGGCCCCTGCGGCCCGAGCTGCTGGGGCATGCCTATCGGATGCTCGCCTCGATCCAGGACGCCGAGGACGCTGTCCAGGAGTCCTATCTGCGCGCCTGGCGCGGTTACGGCGCCTTCGAAGGGCGATCCTCGATCCGAACCTGGCTCTACCGGATCGTGACGAACGTGTGCCTGCGTGCGCTGGAGGATCGTGGCCGCCGGGCCCTGCCCACCGGGTTGGGTGGCCCGGGAGACGACCCCGCGGCGGCGCTGGAGCAATGGCCGGAGCTGCCGTGGGTGGAGCCGATCCCGGACGCCATGCTGGCGGGAAGCGCGTCTGCAGCCGTCGACCCGCTGACCGTCGTCACCCAGCGTCATAGCGTTCGACTGGCATTCATCGCTGCACTGCAGCACGTGCCGCCGCGTCAACGTGCCGTGCTGATCTTGCGTGAGGTGCTGGCCTTCAGTGCCGCAGAGGTCGCTGAGATGCTGGAGACGACGCCGGCTGCGGTGAACAGCTTGCTGCAGCGGGCCCGCTCTCAGCTCGACGACGCGGACCTGAGCGAGGGGGCTATCGACGGGGCCGCGTTCAGCCAGCGTGACTCAGCTCATCAACGCCAGCTTCTCGACCGTTTCGTCGCCGCGATGCACGCCCATGACATCGAAGCTCTGGTCGCCACCCTCACCGCTGACGCCGTCTTTGAGATGCCGCCGTTTCCCACGTGGTTCCGCGGTGCGGAGACCATCGGACGCATGGTCTGGTCTCAGAGCCCGGCCAAGGGGCCCGGCGACCACCTGCTCGTTCCCACGTCTGCCAACGGTCAACCAGCACTCGGCCTGTACATGCCGGACGACGACGGCGTGCACCGAGCGTTCAATCTGCAGGTGCTCACGCTGACGCCGTCCGGGATCTCCCACGTTGTCGCGTTCTTCGACCTGAGGCTGTTCGCCCGGTTCGGCCTGCCGGAGGTCGCTGACGGCGTCAGCCAGCGCCCAACTCCGTCAGGGGCTGACGGCGTGACGCGAGCGCGCCCACCACAGCACCGGGATCAGGGCGAGGGCGAGGATTCCCCCTCCGAGTGACAGCGCCTGGAAGCTCGAGGTCACCATCACCACGGCCGACATCGTGCCGCCCGTCGCTCCGGCCAGGGCGATCAGCACATCGATCGTGCCCTGGGTGCGGGGCCGGTTCTGCGGGACCGTGGCATCGACCACCAGTGCGGTGCCGGCGACCAAGCCGAAGTTCCAGCCGATGCCGAGAAGGATGAGCGCGAGGATCAGCAGGCTGAGTGAGTCGCCCGGGGCAGTAGCGGCGAGACCCCCAGCCAGCAGCAGGGTGACACCGGAGGCGATGACCATGGGTGTGAGGCCGAGCCTGTCCACCAGGTGCCCGGTGATGAGGGAGGGCAGCCACATCGCCCCGACATGCAGGCCGATCACCAGGCCGACGGCGGCCATCTCGTGGTCGTGGGCGCGCATGTGGATCGGGGTCATCGTCATGATGGCGACCATCACCAGCTGAGTGAGGACCATCACCGTCGCGCCCACGTAGGCGCCAATCCCGACCCGGGGAGCGTCACCGGCCGAGGTGGTCTCCGATCCGGCGGTGGCCCCGACGGCGATCCGCCGGGCGAGCAGGTACGGGTCGGGCCGGAGGAAGACGAACAGCACGAGCCCTGCCGCGCCGTAGGCAACAGCGGCGAGGATGAAGGGCCCCGCAAGTGTGGGCACGCCCAGGGACTCGGCGAAGGCGCCGAGCGGATCGATCAGGTTCGGTCCGGCGACGGCTCCGATGGTGGTGGCGACCATGGCCATGCTGGTGCCGAAGCCGCGCTTGTTCGCTGGGGCGAGGTCGGTGCCTGCGTACCGTGCCTGCAGATTGGTGGCGGTGCCCGATCCGTAGACGAACAGCGAGATGAACAGCAGCGGTAGGCTGCCGGCGACGGCGGCAATGACGACTCCGAGCGCTCCGATGCCACCGGTGATGAAGCCGTGGGCCAGACCCAGGCGGCGGCCAAATCGTTGGGTCGATCGGCCCACCAGGTAGGCCGCGAGGGCGGATCCGAGGGTGAATAGGCCGGTTGGCAGCCCGGAGAGTGCATCGGAGCCGAGCATGTCCTGGGCCAGTAGCGCGCCCACCGAGATTCCTGCAGCCAGTCCTGCGCCGCCCAGGATCTGGCTCATGATCACCACCGTCAGGGTCCGCTTGTGGACTCGTGCGCGCTCCGGTTCGCTGACGATCTGATCCTCTGCCGTGCTGGTTTCAGGCAACACTGAGATCGATCTCCTTGCTCGCTCGCCACTCCACGATGCCTTCGTCCATCGCTTGAGCGTCCATGCCTCGCTCGCGTAGCAGCACTGCCGCCTCGCGCGCCATCCGGCACAGTTCGCCCCGGCAATACACGACGATCTGCGCTTCGGCGGGGATCTCGTTGAGACGGTCTTCCAGGTCGGCCAAGGGTACGGACAGGGCGCCAGGGAAGTGGCCCGCCTCGTACTCCTCGGTGGGCCGGACGTCGATGATGACCATCTCAGACGTGACGGCGGAGGGATCGATGACGGGCCCCTGAGCTCGCGGCTGGCCCATGTACGCATCCACAGCCTCTCCTAGCCGGGGGTACCGGTGGAGCGCCACCCGCTTGGCTGCCGTGTACAGCTCGGCCACATCGTCCCCGCTGAGGCGGTAATAGATGGTGGTCCGCTCGCGACGCTTGCTCACCAGGCCCGCTCGGTTCAGCGTCTGCAGGTGGGCCGAAGTAGTCGTCATCGCCATGTCTGACAGGCGAGCGAGCTCCTCGACGGAGTGTTCGCCCTGTGCCATGAGTTCCATGAGCTGCAGCCTGCGTCCGTTCGCGAGCGCCTTGACCGCTTCGGCGAAGGCCTCGAACACGGACAGCTTGTCCACTCGATCGTTATTCCATCGTTCCATGGAATAAGAGTGTACGGTACGTTCTCGCCGTCGAGTGCCGCCCTACTCGTTCCCGGGACGCCGCCGGTTCTGCTTCGTCTGAGCACGTTGACGTTTCCGTTCGAGCCGGCGCCGCTGCGATCCGCGGGTGGGTTTCGTCGGTCGTCGCGCCACGGTGGGCATGACCGCCTCGCGCAGGAGCATGGCCAGCCGGTCGCGGGCGGCCGCGCGGTTGCGGCGCTGCGAACGATACTCGGAGGCATCGATGGTCAGCACCGTCCCGGTCAGGCGGTCGGAGAGCCGGTGGAGTACCCGTTCGCGCTGGGCGTCATCGAGTGCAGTCGTCGCCGCGATGTCGAGGCTGAGTTGGACGCGCGAATCCGTGGTGTTGACCCCCTGACCACCTGGCCCCGACGCGCGCGAGAACTGCTCGGTGAGCTCCGCCTCGGGCACGCTCAGCCCGTGCGGAGCGCCCGGTCCCGGAGGTACGCGCAACACGTCCATCGTGACAGTCTCCCGCAGCGGCCGTTCGCGGATGTGTGCTGTCCACTCTCTCCGCCCGCGCGATCGTGCCTACAGTCGGCACATGTCCTCTCCCGTGCACTCGAGTTCGACCCGCTCCCGCCATATCCCGCCGCCAGTCTTCCTCGCGACCGCCGCTGTGCTGCAGCGTCTCCTCGCCCGACGAGCCGGCCCTCCGCCGCGCTGGCGCCGGTTCGCCTCGGCCGCGCTCGCTCTGGTCTCCCTCGTACTTCCCGCGACGGCGGCCCTCACCTTCCGCACGCGTCGCACCACGGTCAGTCCGCTCGACCCATCTGCCGCCAGCACCCTGGTCACCGACGGACCGAACGCGGTCACCCGGAATCCCATGTATCTGGGAATGGCGGGACTGCTGAGCGCCCATGCGATTCATCGCGGGTCCTGGCTCGCGGTGATCCCGGTCGCCGGGTTCATGGCCGTGATCGACCGGCTGCAGATCCCTGCCGAGGAACGTGCTCTCGCCGAGCGTTTCGGTCCTGCCTACGTCGCCTACTGCGCCCGGGTGCCTCGATGGCTCCCGGGGGTGCGGAGAAGGGCGTCGCACGGGCGCTGAGAGGCTCGTACTGGGCTGGCAACGCGATGAGGCAACATTTGCCAAATCGGCAAGCATCGTTGCTGCATTGCGCCAGTGCCTGCAGGATGAGGGCATGACAACTGCTTCGCACGCACACCACGGCCACGCTGGGCCGGAGGCGGCCGACATGGCTGCCTACTTCGAGCCGCCCGCCTGGGAGGAGCGTTACGCCGGTCACGGTTCCCACTGGAGCGGCAATGCCAATCCGCAGCTGGTCGCCTTGGCCTCCACGCTCACGCCCGGCACTGCGTTGGATGTCGGCTGCGGTGAAGGCGGTGACGTCATCTGGCTGGCCCAGCAGGGCTGGCAGGTGACCGGCGCTGACTTCTCGGCCAACGGCCTGGCCCGCGCGGCCCGGCATGCCGAAGACGCTGGTGTGGCCGAGCGGGTGGACTTCTGGAAGACGGACGCGCGTACGTTCGCGGCGGACGGTCGCCAGTTTGATCTGGTGACCACCCACTACCTGCACCCACCGGACGGCGGAATGGTCGCCGTCGTGGGCCTGCTCGCCGAGGCCGTGGCAACCGGTGGCCACCTGCTCGTGGTGGGGCACGCGTCGTCGGGGGTGCATGCCCCGACGACGGACGCGCACGCACGGGCGATGTTCGTCGCTACCGACCTGCTACCCGGGGTACCGGAGGGATTCGAGGTGGTGGCGGCCGAGCAGCGGCCGCGCACGGTGGTGCGCGAGGGGGAGACGTTCGAGATCGCCGACTCGGTCCTGGTGCTACATCGCACGGCCTGAGCGGAATCTCTGAACCTGCTCAGAGCGCGCGAGGTCAGGCTGGCGCGGCCGGGTCGTGCGATTCGTGCACCGCGTACTCGCGAAGCAGCTCCGAGTAGTCGGAGGCGATTCCGCGGAGCATGGCCGTCACCATGGCTTCGATCTCATCCGGCCCGAGGGGCGCCTGCCCGAACAGCTGGCGGTAGAACGTCAGGGCGCAGAGCTGGTCCACTGCGAGCGGGAGATCGACCCCGTCTGCCAAATCACCCCGTTGGCGCGCCGTGAAGAGGGTGCGATGAACCGCCCGCCGCGGTGGTTCGACCACCACGGCCAGTAGTTCTTCGTGCAGGTCGGGCTCGCCGGCTCCCTCCGCCGTCAGCTGCGCGAGCGTCTCGGCCCCGACCCGGCTGAGGGCCTCTGAGGCCAGCACGAGGCACTCGTGCAGGTCGCACAGGGTGCACCCGGTATCGGGCGCCTCCAGGCGGCCCAGGCGCTCAGCCAGCACGGCGAGCACCAGCCGGCGGCGGTTCGGCCACCGTCGGTAGACCGCCGACTTGCTCACGCCGGCACGCCGGGCGATGTCCTCGATGGCGACGGCCCGATAGCCGGACTCCTCCAGGGTGTGCGCTGTGGCCTGCAGTACGGCGGTATCGATGTGCTCGTCGCGCGGGCGCCCTCGCCCGTGGGGATCTCTGGTCATGTGCCCATCCTCTCCGGTAAAACCAATACGGTACGTAGCGTACCGTAAATAGGAGGGATTGTGAGCGAGCGCCGCAGCGCACATCAGGACGAGGGGACACGGGCTGGGCTACGGGCGTGGATCGGGCTGGTTATCCTCTCGGTGCCGATCTTCATGACCGCGGTGGATATGTCCGTGCTCTTCCTGGCGATGCCCACGATCGCTGCCGACCTGTTGCCTTCCGGCACACAGCAGCTGTGGGTGCTGCACATCGGGGACATCGCCGGAGCGAGCCTTGTGCTCACCGCCGGCCGACTCGTCGACCGATTCGGTCCGCGGCGGCTGCTGGTGCTCGCGCTGCTCGGCTACGGCATCGCCTCCACGCTCGCGGCGCTGGCGCCGACGATCGAGATACTGATCGGAGCCCGGATGCTGCTCGGGGCCTCAGGGGTAGCCGTCGCGCCGGCGGGTGCTGCCCTGCTGCGGGCTCTCTTCGGTTCGAATCGGCAGTTCTCGTTCGCGATCGCCCTGTTCATGGCGGCCTTCTCCGGCGGCATGGCATTGGGACCGCCACTCGGTGGCCTGCTGCTGGAGCACTTCTGGTGGGGCGCGATCTTCCTGTTCAATGTCCCGATCGCCCTCGGGGTGGTGGGCATCTGGTGGCTGCTGCCGAAGATCGAAGGTTCCGGCGCCGGGCGAATCGATGCGGGGAGCATCGCCATGTCCGCCGCGGGGATCGCGGGCGTGGTCTTCGGCGGGCAGGAGCTCGCCGCCCACGGCTGGAATCCCTGGCACGCGGCCGTGCTGCTCGCCGGCCTGCTGCTTCTCGCCGTCTTCACCCTGCGCCAACGTGTGCTCACCACGCCACTGTTGGACCTGTCGCTGTTCCGGTCGGCACCCTTCACTTTCGCTCTCGCGAGCATCTGGCTCGTGATCACCGCCAGTGCGGGAGCCGATCTGCAGTTCGCGCAGCACCTGCAGGTGGTGATGGGGCGCGGCCCGTTGGCGGCCGGTGCACTGCTGGTGGTGCCTGCGCTGCTCTCCATGGTGGCCACGGCGGCTGCTCCGATGCTGCTGCGGTGGATGAGACCCGGCTTCGCGATCGGTTCGGGTGCTCTGCTCGCCGTCGGAGGCGCCGGTGCGATGTTCGCGACCCTCCGGACGGGACCTGAAGCCTCCCTGATCGCACTGGTCGCCGCGTCCGGTGTGATCGCGATCGGAGTGTCCCCGGTCTTCGCCATCGGAACCACCATCGTGCTGACGAACGCACCCGCCGACCAGACTGGTTCCGCCCAGAGCCTGCAGGACGTGGCCGGGAGCCTCGGCAACACCGCCGGGCTCGCACTCGGCGGAACCGTCGCCTACCTCGGCTATAGCCGGGCGATACTCCAGCAGCTCCCCGCGGAGCTCGACCCGACCGTGGCGCAGCAGAGCATCGAGAGCGTCGGCGGCGCCCTGGCCGGCGCCCGCGACCTAGCGCCCGGACTCGCCCAGGAGCTCCTCGACGCAGTGACGGCGGCGATGACGGCCGCCACCCGGGACACCTACGTCGTCGCCATGGTCGGGTTCGCGGCACTGGCCGTGGTGGCGTTCTGGGGCCTGCGGAGCGCACGGGTGACCGAACCGGAACCGGATGCGAGCGATGAGCCCGAGCCTGACAATGAGCCTGAGCGCCTCGAGTGCGGCGCTCCGGGCACGGGCCGCTAGGAAGGGGACACCAGCCATGGCAACGATGGTCCGCGTATTCCATTCCGATCGGCGCGATGGCGTGGGCATCGGTGAGAGCCGCATCGAGATCAGCCCGGGCGTGGGCGCGGAGGAGGGCCTGCCGTTCAGCGCCTACTCTGCTCAGTTCGGTGCGGGTGAGACGGCCCAGCTCCCGGCGTCGTATGAGGAAGTGTGGGTGGTCGTCAGCGGGCAGCTCCGGATTCGCTCCGGCGGCATCGAGGCGACGGCGGGTGCCGGCGACTACGTGCATGTCCCGCCGGACTCGCCGGGTGTGGTCGAAGCGATGGTGGCGACGACGCTGGTGTGTGTCTCGGTCCCTGCGCACTGACGGTCGCTCGAGGTTGCCATCTACACTCGGACCCGTGGACTGGGACTTCGACGGCGAGATCATCTCCTGGCGCGGACCGGCACCATTCTTGTTCGTCGATATCGACCCCGACCTGTCCGAGGACATCAAGTCGGCCGCCAAGGGGCTGGAGTACTGGGGGCAGGTCGCCGTGGAGGCCACCATCGGGCGCACCCGCTTCACCACTGCACTGTTCCCGAAGGACGGGCGGTATCTGCTGCCGGTAAAGGTCGCCGTCCAGCGCGCCGAGGGCGTCGGTGAGGGGGACGTGGTGGCCGTCTGGCTCGCGCTGCGCTACGAACGATGAGCCGGCCCGACCTCGTCCTCACCGAGGAGTTCACCCGCGCCCTCGACCTGCTCGAACGCGGCGAGAACCTATTCCTCACCGGCAAGGCCGGGACGGGTAAGTCCACGCTCATCCGGCACTTCCTGACCACGACCGAGCGCCGGGTGGTGGTCGCCGCACCCACCGGTATCGCCGCCCTGAATGTCGGCGGCTACACCATCCACCGCCTGCTCAGCCTGACCTCCACCACCACCGTCGAGGAGGTCCGCACCGGCCGCTACCGCCCGGGCCGGTTCGCCAAGGCGCTCGCCTCCCTGGACACCCTCATCATCGACGAGGCCTCCATGGTGCGGGCGGACCTGTTCGACATGCTGACTGCTGCGCTGGAACGCTTCGGACCCCGGCCCGGCACGCCCCTGGGAGGTGTGCAACTGGTGCTGGTGGGCGACCTGCACCAGCTCCCGCCCGTGGTGACCGAGGGTGAGGCGGACTTCTTCGCCACCCGGTATGCCACGCCGTACTTCTTCTCCGCCGACTCCTACGACCAGTTCCCGACCGTCGAGCTGACCACCGTCTTCCGCCAGCTCGGCGACGACCGCCTCACCGGCATCCTGAACGCGATCCGCGAGGGTGTACTCCTCGGGCACGCCATGGACGAACTCAACTCCCGCACCGATCGCGAGTTCGAACCGCCCGAGCACGAGTTCTGGCTCACACTCACCCCCACCAACCGGCTCGCCACCTCGCGCAACAACGCCCGGCTCGCCCATCTCGACACCCCCGAGCACGTCAGCACCGCCACCCAGAGCGGCGACCTCACCACGCTCGACCCACCGGCCGACGCCACTCTCCGGTTCAAGGAGGGCGCCCAGGTGATGATGCTCACCAACGACCCCGGCGACCGGTGGGTGAACGGCACGATCGGCCGGATCGAGCACGTCGAGAGTGGTGACTCAGGAGACTCGGGTGATCTGACGGTGGTGGTCGTATTCACCGACGGATCCGCTGCCGAGGTCCGACCGTTCACCTGGGAGGCCACCCGCCCGGTGGTCGAATCCGGCGCACTCCGGCACGAGGTGGTCGGCACCTTCACCCAGCTGCCGTTCCGCCTCGCCTGGGCGATCACGATCCACAAGAGCCAGGGCCAGACCCTCGACCGGGTGGTGGTCGACCTGACCGGTGGCACCTTCTCCGACGGTCAGGTGTATGTGGCACTCAGCCGCTGCACGTCGATGGCCGGGCTGGTGCTGCGCCGGCCCGTGTTCGCCAAGGACCTCAAGACCGACCGCCGGATCACCCGCTTCCTCCGTTCTGCCAGGCCCACGACGGCGCAGGCTCAGTTCTGCGGGATCGGCATGCTCACCGTGGGGGAGGAGGGCCGGATGTCACGGCCCCGGCCGGTGGAAATCGCCGTCGCCTTCTCCGACGGGACCGCCCTGAGCACCCTGGTCAACCCGCAACGTGACCTGGCCGATGCGCGCCTCCGATACGCGATCACGACGGCGGACGTCGCCCTCGCGCCGACCCTCGCCGAGGCCTGGGCGCTCCTGGCGCCGGTACTCGACGGCTGCACGCCGGTCGGTCCCGGGATCGACGAGACGATGGCGTTGCTGGACTTCGAGCTCAAGCGCCTGGGGGTGGTGGTGCCGCTACCGCTGGGTGTTGCGGCCTCCGCGGACGGGGAAGCGCCTGCCGACGGGGGCGGGCCCGGCAACCGCGGTGGAAGCCGGGCAGCCGCCGGCCGAGTCAGTGGGTCTGGCCAGAGCGAGTCTGCGCTCGACCTGGCGCGTGCGGCGCTCGCCGCGCTCACCGCTCCCGCGGACGCCGTCGATGCGTTCACCGATCCCTCCGGCTCCGACCTGGAGTCGGCTGGGGTGGGCTACCTGCTCACCCGCGATCCGGACGTGCCGGCGCCGCGCCCGTCTCACCTGCCCGGGCTGGCTGACCTGCTCGCCGTCAGTGGCCCCGTCTCGCGGGTCTTGCTCGGTGGCGAGGTGCCACTGGATGGTGGTCATGAGGGGGGTGAGGCGACAGGGGATGGCACCTCGGTCGTGACAGAGCGGCCAGCGGCGATCACCGGCCCCACCGTGGCCGTCGCCCGGGCCCAGGTGCTGGCTGCCGCGGGCCGGGTGGAGGCCACCGCTGCCGTGCTCGACCGGTTGCGCAGGCTCGAGCCCCTGCTCGGCCCCGGGATCGCGGACACGGTCTCGGCGAACGCACCGGACGCCGTCGAGGTGGCTGACGTGCTGCACCCCGAGGCCAGGGTGTGCTTCACCGGAGAGGTGCTGACACCGTCGGGACACGCGCTCGCACGGGGTGAGATGGAAGCGCTGGCCGTGGCCGCGGGGCTGCGCCCGGTGCCCTCGGTCACCAAGACGCGCACGGACGTGCTGGTGACTGCGGAGCCCGGCACACAGTCCGGGAAAGCGCGGAAGGCGCGCGAGTACGGCAAGGTCGTCATCGACGCCGAAGACTTCCTGCGCTGGCTCGGTGATCGGGGTGTGCCCGTTCCGTCGTGATGCGCGGCTGCCTACGATCGGATCATGACGACGACGGCTCAGCTGCGCCGAGCGGCTCTGGATCTTCCCGAAGCCGAGGAGGAGACGCACGGCGGGATGCCCGCGTTCAGCGTCCGCGGGACGATCTTCGCGAGTGCACACGGTGACGAAGCTGAGCTTCGGCTCCCGGCCGATGCCGTCCGGGAGGTGGCCGGGGCCCTGTCCGGCAGCGCTCCGATGACGCGCGGCCCGTTCGTGACCGGGGTGCGTGTGCCGCTCGCCGCCGTGAACGGGCAGGAGCTGAATGCCCTGGTGGCCCGCGCCTGGCGGCACTGCGCGCCGGTGGATCTGGGCGAGTGCTACGATGCCGCCCTGGCGGGAACGGCCGCGACAGACCTGCCCGCCATCGGCAAGCCCGCCACCCGGGCGCTCGCGGCCGCCGGGATCACCACGCTGGATCAGGTGGCCACGCGCTCCGAGGCAGAGCTGCTGGCCATGCACGGCGTCGGGCCGAAGGCGGTGCGGATCCTCGGTGAGGCGCTGGCCGAACGCGGGTCGTCCTTCGCCCCATCTCCGGCGACCTGACCGAACCGGCCCCGCTGCTCCCGGGACGCCTCGCCCCGCATCACGGAGCCGCATAGTCTCGGAGTCGCTCCAACCGTGACAGCCATTGCACGTCGCGGCGGATATTGCCTCGTGGCGTCGTGCCTGACGGTCCTACTGTCGCCACCATGACCGTTCGCCTGCACCGCTCGCCGTCCCTCGCCGTCGCTGACTACGCCTACGCGGCATCCGTGCCCGCCACGGCCCGCCTGGTCCATCTGGCCGGCGCGTGCCCGCTCGACCCGGAAGGCACCACGATCGCGCCCGGGGACTACGAAGCCCAGGCCCACGCCGTCGTGGTGAACCTGCGTCAGGCTCTGGCGGATCTGGGCGCGGACCTGACGGACATCGTCTCCCACCGCGTGCTCGTGGCCTCCTCGAACCAGGCTGACCTGGTCCGGGTGTGGGACGTCGTCCGGACCGCGTTCGGCGACCACGACGTGCCCTCGACACTCATGGGGGTGACTGTGCTCGGCTACCCCGGCCAGGTTGTCGAGGTCGAGGCCGTGGCGGTGCTTCCTCAGACGCCGCTGCCTTCAGACGGTGTGTTCGACGACGCCCGACTCGCTGCCGTGTACGACGCGTTGGACCCGGACCGGTCTGATCTGAACCTCTACGTGGACATCGCACAGGAGCTGGGCGCGCGATCAGTGCTCGACGTGGGCTGCGGCACCGGCACGCTCGCCACCGTGCTCGCCGGCCGGGGATGCGACGTCGTCGGCGTGGACCCCGCGGGTGCCTCGCTGGACGTGGCACGCCGCAAGCCGCACGCGGACCGGGTGACGTGGCTTCACGGCGACGCCGCCGCCGCGGCGCGGGAGATCCCCGGCCCGGGTGCCGATCTCGCCGTGATGACCGGCAATGTGGCGCAGGTGTTCGTCACGGATGAGGCATGGGAGGCGAACCTGCGGGCGATCGCCTCGCTGCTACGGCCCGGCGGATATCTGGTGTTCGAGACGCGCATCCCCGAACGCCGGGCCTGGGAGTCGTGGAACGCCCGCGACTCCCTTGTTTCCGCCGACGTGCCCGGGATCGGCCGGGTCGAGTCCTGGCACGAGCTGCTCGACGTACGCGCCGAGACGGTCACCTTCCGCAACCACACACGATTCGCCGACGGAGTCACGATCCCGGCCGAGTCCACGCTGCGATTCCGTAGCCGTGAGCAGGTGACGACGTCACTTGCCCGTTGCGGCTTCCTGGTCCGCGAGGTGCGCGACGCCCCGGATCGTCCCGGCAAGGAGTACGTCGTCCTCGCGCAGCGGGTGGAGTGACTCCTGGAAGGCGCTTGCCTGACGGCGGAGCTTCCATTACGGTGCGAGTGAGCAATTTTCACCTAGGTAACGGAGCCATGAAAATGAATCTCACAGCATCACGTCGGACCTTCCTGGTCGGTGCCGCGGCAGCACTCGCCGCTGCTGGCACGATCGGCACCAGCACCTCGGCCCGTGCGGCCGAACCGTTCGATGGGCTGGTCGATCGGCGTCGCGAGTTCCTGACCGGCGGCGATGTCGCCGCGACCCACCCTGAGCTCGCGCAGAAACGGCAGACGATCGACGCGGAGGCCAGCGACCTGATCGCCACCTTCAACCGCGCATCGGGCCGGCGGTACCTGTGGCCGGACCTGCCGATCAACGGGGCGTCGAACACCGCCGAGGTCGGGAACATGGGAGTCACGGCCAACCGGATCACCACCCTTGCCACGGCTTGGGCTTCCGGTGGCAGCGAGTACTACCAGGACCCCGACCTCCTGTCCGATCTCCAAGGTGCTCTCTGGTTCCTCTCCGGCCAGTACCGTGCCGGCCGCAGCCGCCCCGGCAACTGGTGGTTCTGGGAGATCGGCCTCCCGCGCCGCGTGGCCGACACCCTGATCCTGCTCGGCGAGAACGCCCCGGACGAGGTGGTCGACCTGCTGCTGGCCGCGGTCCGGTTCCACGCCCCGGATCCGAACGTCCGGCGGGACTACACCTGGCTGAAGGAGACCGGCGCGAACCGGGTGGACAAGGCGCTTTCGTGCATCATGCGCGGACTGATCGATGAGGACGAAGCCGACGTCATCCTCGGCCGCGACGCTCTCTCCGACGTTGCCGGCGGGGGCGCGAACAGCGTGTTCGGGCGTGTCAGCTCCGGGGACGGCTTCTACGATGACGGTTCCTTCATCCAGCACGGGTACCTGCCCTACTCCGGCACCTACGGTGGGGTCGCGATCACCGGCGTGGCCGAGGTGCTGGCGCTCCTCGCCGGAAGCCAGTGGGCAGTGAGCGACCCGCAGGTGAACAACCTGTTCGAATCCATCGACCTCACCTTCGCGCCCTTCCAGTGGGACGTGCGCACCATGGACACCACCCGCGGCCGGGCGGTCTCACGCCAGCAGGGGCAGGACTTCCACTCCGGCTTCGCCATCGCCTCGGCCATCCTCGTACTCGCCGACTCCGCTCCGGCAGCCGACGCGGCGCGCTACCGGGCGATGGTGAAGGGATGGCTGGACCGGACCGAGGACCAGCCGTTGGCGACCAACAACCAGACCCTGGCGGCTACGGCCCGTAGTCTCGCCGTCGTCGAGGATGAAGCGATCACGGCGGCGGAGCCTCGTGTGGGCACCACCAACACCTACGAGCAGGAGCGCATCGTCCACCACCGCGGCGAGTGGGCCGCCGTCGTGAACACGTCCTCGGCCCGGATCGGGCGGTACGAGTGGGGCAACCGGGAGAACAACCTCGGCTGGTACCAGGGCGACGGCATGATGTTCCTGTACCACCGTGAGGACTCGGCGCAGTACTCCGCCGACTTCTGGCCTACTGTCGACCCGTACGCCCTGCCGGGGATCACCGTGACCGGGGAGGAGCGGACCTCCGGCCTCGGTGACGGTACCGGTATCCCGCGCGCTCAGAACTCCTACGCCGGTGGTCTCACCGTCGCCGGGGAGATGGGCACCACCGCGATGAACCTGCGGAACTTCTCCGGCAACCTGCGCGCGAACAAGTCCTGGTTCTACCTGGAGGACCGGATCGTCTGCGTCGGATCGGGTATCACCGACTCCTCCGGAACGGGAGCGCGCACGATCGCCGAGAACCGGTCCTTCCCGGTCGGGCAGATCCCAGCCGTTCAGGTCGACGGCGACGCCGTGGTGCTCACCGACACCCCGCTGCCGGCCACGGCGGTGCACGTGGCCGGGCATGCCGGTATCGTCGCGCTCGCCACTGAGGACACTGAGGACACTGAGGACACTGAGAACGCTGCGGGTGCCGCGCTCACCTGGCAGGTGCGGTCCGAACGTCGCACCGGTACCTGGAAGACCATCAACGACGGCTCCGACACCGGTGGGACCGACGAGGAGGTCAGCCGCGACTACGTGCGGATCGAACGCGAACACACCGGCGACGGTGACTGGTACGCCTACCAGATCCTCCCGCTCGCGGACGCCCGGACCACGGCGGACGAGGCGGAGCGGCCAGGGGTCGCCGTCGTGCTCGCCGAGCCGGCCGCGCACCTGGTGCAGGCCGGCGACGGGACCCGCATGGGCCACTTCTTCGAGGCAGGAACCCATGGCGGGTACACCGTCAGCGGGCCGTGCGCGGTCGGTCACCGGCAGACCCCGCCCCCGCACAGCAACGCCAACCGACGCGCCAAGCGTCAGGTCGAGGTGGTCGTGGCGCAGCCGACGAAGGCCGGCGGCATGCTCACGGTCGAGTTGCCGATCGAGGTGCCCGACGCCGTCATCGAGGCGGATGAGTCGGTGACGGTAGTCTCCACGGCCCCGCTGGTGCTCTCGGTCGACGCCGACGTGCGCCGCGGCGGCGAGCACCGGGTGAAGTTCGCGAGCCGCTGACCGGGTAGGCGCCCACACGAAGAAATCCCTCGTCGATCTGGTCACCAGATCGACGAGGGATTTCTGTTGTGCGTCGCCTCAGCCGGCGTCAGCCCGGCGCAGCCTCACGGCTACGTGAGCCTGCGGAGCGAGGTCGGTCACGCCGTCAGCGTGGCGATCACCCGGTTGAACGTCTCCGACGGACGCATGACGGCGGAGGCCTTGGCGTCGTCGGGGCGGTAGTAGCCGCCGATGTCCGCGGGCTCTCCCTGCACGGCGAGCAGCTCGGCCGTGATCGCCTCTTCGTTCTCCTTCAGTGCCGCGGCGACCTCCGCGAACCCGGCGGCCAGCTCGGCGTCCTCGGTCTGTCCGGCCAGCTCCTGCGCCCAGTACAGGGCGAGGTAGAAGTGGCTGCCACGGTTGTCGATCTCACCGGCCTTGCGGCTGGGGGACTTGTTCTCGTCCAGGAACGTGGCCGTCGCGCGCGAGAGCGTGTCGGCCAGCGCCTTCGCGCGGGCGTTGCTCGTGGTGGTGCCGAGGTGGTCGAAGCTCTCGGCCAGCGCGAGGAACTCACCGAGGCTGTCCCAGCGCAGGTGGTTCTCCTCCACGAGCTGCTGCACATGCTTCGGTGCGGAGCCGCCCGCGCCGGTCTCGAACAGGCCACCGCCGTTGATCAGCGGTACCACCGAGAGCATCTTGGCGCTGGTTCCCAGCTCCAGGATCGGGAACAGGTCGGTCAGGTAGTCCCGGAGCACGTTCCCGGTCACCGAGATGGTGTTCTCGCCGCGGCGGATGCGCTCGAGGGAGAAGCGGGTGGCCTCGACCGGGGACATGATCTCGATTCGGAGACCGTCGGTGTCATGGTCGTCGAGGTACTGCTCGACCTTGGCGATGAGGTTGCGGTCGTGCGCGCGGGTCTCGTCCAGCCAGAACACGGCCGGGTCGCCGGTGGCCCGGGCGCGGGTGACGGCGAGCTTGACCCAGTCGCGGATCGGCACGTCCTTGGTCTGGCAGGCGCGCCAGATGTCACCGGGGGAGACCTCGTGGCTGAGCAGCACCTCACCGGCGGCGTTCACGACCTCGACGCGACCGGCGGTGTCGATCTCGAAGGTCTTGTCGTGGCTGCCGTACTCCTCGGCCTTCTGCGCCATCAGGCCGACGTTGGGCACCGAGCCCATGGTGGTCGGGTCGAAGGCGCCGTGCGCGCGGCAGTCCTCGATCACGGCCTGGTACACGCCGGCGTAGGAGGAGTCGGGAATGATCGCGAGGGTGTCCTGCTCGGCGTCGTCGGCGTTCCACATGTGGCCGGAGGTGCGGATCATGGCTGGCATGGAGGCGTCCACGATCACATCGCTGGGCACGTGCAGATTCGTGATGCCCTTGTGGGAGTTCACCATCGCCAGGGCAGGGCCCTCGGCCAAACCCTTCTCGACGGCGTCCCTCACCTGCTCGGCGACGTTCGCCTCGAGCGCATCGAGCCCGGAGAGGATGGCGCCGAGGCCGTCGTTCGGGCTCAGGCCCGCGGCCTCGAGCTGCTCACCGTGGGTGGCGAAGAGCTCCGGCAGGAAGGCCCGGACGGCGTGACCGAAGATGATCGGGTCGGAGACCTTCATCATGGTGGCCTTCAGGTGGAGGGAGAACAGGACGCCCTCATCCTTCGCGCGCTGGATCTGTGCCGCCAGGAAGGCGTCCAGCGCCTCGGCGCGCATCACCGTGCTGTCGACGAGCTCGCCGGCGAGCACCGGGACGGACTGCTTGAGGACCGTTTCGCTGCCGTCGGTCGCGCGGTGGCGGATGGTGAGGGTGTCATCGGCCCCGATGACGACGGACTGCTCGTTCGAGCGGAAGTCGTCTGCACCCATGGTGGCGACGTTCGTCTTCGAGTCGGCGCTCCAGGCGCCCATACGGTGCGGGTTCTTGCGCGCGTACTCCTTGACGGCCATCGGGGCGCGACGGTCGGAGTTTCCTTCACGCAGGACCGGGTTGACCGCGCTGCCCTTGACCTTGTCGTAGCGCGCGCGGGTGTCCTTCTCCTGCTCCGTCTTGGGCTCGTCCGGATAGTCGGGCAGGTCGAAACCCTGCTGCTGGAGCTCGGCCACCGCGGCCTTGAGCTGGGGGACCGAGGCGCTGATGTTGGGCAACTTGATGATGTTCGCCTCGGGCGTCTTGGCGAGTGCCCCGAGCTCGGCAAGCGCGTCGCCCTGCTGCTGCTCGGCGGGGAGGACGTCGTTGAAGGCGGCGATGATGCGGCCGGAGAGCGAGATGTCCCGTGTCTCCACCTCCACGCCGGCGGTGGCGGCGTAGGCCTCGATGATCGGCTTGAACGAGTAGGTCGCCAGCAGCGGCGCCTCGTCGGTGTGGGTGTAGATGATGGTCGACATGCGTCAGTGAGTCCCGTCGTGGTGTGGCGCTGATTGCTCGATATCAAGATATCGTCTCTACGGCTCCTGCTGCTCGTCATCGGTGCAGAGGGTGCCGCGTCAGGTGCCACGGATGGGTCCCGATGCCAGCGATCACGTGCCGCGGCCAGCGTGAGTGGCACTGACGTGAGTGGTCCTGATGAGTCCGGCTCCGGCCAGTGGGTCTCGAGCGTTCCTGGCGGTGTCTGTCAAACCGTCGCGGGCGACATTCTCCCGGTGGAGGAATGCTGTGCGCTGTGCACCGGATCTTCGAGCGAGGCGGTCGCGAGGGCATCTCCGGCGGGAATTGATCGTCGCGCGAAATGGCCTGTGCATTCCATCCGTTGTCTCACCCTTCAGAATCGACATCCAATATGTGAGATTGAAGCGTCGTTGTGCGGCTGACCAGGGTCGACGTCCACCGGCAGATTCCAGGGGCTGAGACGAGGTTGGATGTGGGTGCCGGAATACCGTGCCGCCTGGGGGCGGGATTGCGTGAGTAATGGCGGGGTCAATAGGTGGCTATAGACAATCAGGTATCCGTTAGGTAACGATGCGGATACAAGATTGTCATGGGTGGGTCGCCGCACACAGGGGCGTGTGTACAGTTCCCGTTGTCCATGGCGAACGCTCAACTCGTCCGACCCACCAGGTCGATCCGGGCTCAGGCCCGGGGCGAGCAGCCCCCCGCCATCCAAAGGAGGAACTGTGAAGATCAGGCGCATCACCGCCGTCGCTGCCACGTTGGCAGCCAGCGCGCTCGTGCTGAGCGCGTGCGATACCCCCGACACGTCGTCGACCGACAGTGGGCTCGACACCGGCACCGCCGTGACAGTCGGCTGGAACCAGGGGTTCTACGAGTACAACGAGGACAGCGCGACCGGCAACGCGACCGCGAACGCGAACATCCGGTACTTGATGAACGACTACGTGAACTACTACGACGGCGACCTCAACCTCGTCCCGAACGAGTCCTTCGCCTCGTACCAGGTCACCAGCGAGGACCCGCTGACGGTCGAGTACACCTTCACCGACGACGCGTCCTGGTCGGACGGCACCCCGGTGGACGCCACTGACATGCTCCTCAGCTGGGTGGCCCTGAGCGGTCACTTCAACACCGCGGAGTTCGTCCAGTCCTTCGACGACGAGGGCAATGTCGTCTGGCTGTACCCGGAGGACTCCGAGAACGCCGGTGAGGAAGTGCCGCAGGAGGAGATTGAGAACAACGTCTTCTTCAACTTCACCTCCGGCAACATCGGCCTGATCGAGGAGACTCCGACGATCTCCGAGGACGGCAAGACGATCACCTTCGTCTACTCGCAGCCGTTCGCTGACTGGGAGGACAACCTCGACGTTGGCGTGCCGGCCCACGTGGTCGCCATGCACGCCCTCGACATCGAGGACCCGCAGGAGGCCAAGGACGCCTTCGTCGACGCCGTCGTCAACAACGACGCCGAGGCGCTCGCCCCGATCTCGGACTTCTGGAACAACGGTTTCGCCTTCGGCGACACTCTGCCGGAGGACGAGTCGCTGTACCTGTCCAGCGGCCCCTACATCATGACCGACTTCGTGCGCGACCAGTACGTCACCCTGGAGGCGCGCGAAGACTACACCGGCGATCACCAGCCGCAGATCGAGACCATCACGGTCCGCTACAGCGAAGACCCGATGGCGCAGGTCCAGGCCTTGGAGAACGGCGAACTGGACCTCATCTCCCCGCAGGCCAGCGCAGACACCCTGCAGGCCTTGGAAGCCCTCGGTGGGGACTTCGACGTCATCACCGATGACGCCGCGGTCTACGAGCACGTCGACCTGATGTTCACCAACGACGGCCCGTTCGACCCGGCCACCTACGACGGGGACGAGGAGACCGCCCTGGCCGTGCGTCAGGCGTTCCTGAAGCTCATCCCGCGGCAGGACATCGTGGATCGCATCATTTCCCCGCTCAACCCCGAGGCCAACGTCCGGTCCTCCTACACCGCGATTCCCGGGTCGCCGAACTACGATCAGATCGTCGGAGCGAACGGCATGGACGAGCTGTTCCCGCTCGAGCTCGACCGTGAGGGTGCCGCCCAGCTCCTCGAGGACGCCGGGGTGGAGACGCCGATCCAGGTGCGCGTGCTCACTGCGGCCGAGAACGTCCGGCGCCAGGAGCAGCTCGCGCTGATCACCGAGTCCGTCCAGCAGGACGGTCTGTTCGAGATCATCGACGAGTCCAGCGGTGAGTGGGGCTCCCTGCTCGCTGACCCGAGCGGCTACGACGCCTCGATGTTCGGCTGGCAGTCCACCTCCACCGCGGTGAGTGAGTCGGCTGCGAACTTCGAGACCGGCGGCGGGAACAACTTCGGTGACTTCCGCGACGAGCGCGTGGACGAGCTGTACGACGAGCTCGCCGTCACGACCGACGCGGCACGCCAGGCCGAGATCCTCGCCGAGGTCGAGACGATCCTCGTCGAGCAGGGATTTGGTGTCACCCTCTACCAGCACCCGGGTGTGCACGGATTCAACGCCCGCCTGCAGGGTGTGGACCCGATCTCCATCTCCCCGACGATCTTCTGGAACTTCTGGGAGTGGGAGACGGATCTGACCGGCGACGAGGATGGTGAGGACGCAGAGTCCTGATCGCGTCCCTGACGTGACACCTGGGGGTGCCGGCTCCGGCCGGCACCCCCAGGTCTGCCCGCACCGCCCGCAACCGCTCGGTCATCGCCACCCGCGCTGGAGAGAGTCAGCGTAGACTCCCCGCACCTACGGCTGACCGAGCCGCCTGACGAGGTTCCTTCACCCATGCTGACTTTCATCGTGCGCCGCGTGCTGATCGGCATCGGCATCCTGTTCGTGTCGTCGCTGATCATGTATGTCCTGGTCGATTTCACGATCGACCCGCTGGAGGATCTGCGGCTGAGCACCGATCCGAGTAAGGACCTGCAGATCGAGCAGCGGATCGAACTGCTCAATCTGAATGACCCAGTGCTGCTGCGCTACCTGTGGTGGCTGGGTGCCTTCGTCACCGGCGACTTGGGGACCGCATGGACCACCGGTCGCGACGTCGCCGACATCCTGGCCGCCGCGATCGTCTCCACCGTCCAGCTGGTCACCGCCGCCACCGTCCTGGCGATCTTCCTCGGCATCGCGGTGGGGATCGTCTCGGCGCTGCGCCAGTACACGACCTTCGACTACCTCATCACCTTCCTCTCCTTCCTGCTGTACTCGCTGCCCTCCTTCTGGATCGCAGTGCTGCTCAAACAGTGGGGCGCCATCGGGTACAACGACTTCCTGCGTGACCCGGTCATCGCAATACCAGTGATCCTCGGGATCGCCCTCGTCATGGGGTTGGTGTGGTCGCTCGCTTTCGGTGGCGACGTCAGACGACGGCTGACGGTCGGCGCCAGCGCTGCGGGCGTGACCATCGCCGTCCTGCTCTACATCCAACTCACCGACTGGTGGAGCCAGCCGAACATCGGCCCGGTGTTGCTGGCCGTTTCCTCGCTCGCCATCGCACTCGGGGTGACGACCCTCTCCAGCGGGCTGCGCAACCGCCGCGCTCTCTACACCTCCCTCACCGTCGCCGTCCTGGGAATCGCGCTGTGGTACCCGATGCAGTTCGGGTTCTACTACCTCGGCGCCTGGGGCGTGATGAACTGGGCGACGGCCCTCGGGTTGGGCGTGCTTGCGGCTCTCGTCGGCGCCGGGGTGGGCCTGCTGTTCCGGGGGCCGGACTGGCGCATCTCGGCCCGCACCGGTGCGCTGACTGCGGTACCCGTCGCGACACTGATATTCATCGACCGGGTGATGCAGGTCTGGGACGACTACATGGCCTCCAACATCATCCGGGGTCGCCCGATCGCCACCATCGGTGATCGCACTCCGAACCTCGAGGGCGACTTCTGGGTGACGACGCTCGATCAGTACACCCACCTGCTGTTGCCGACCATCTCCCTCATGCTGCTCTCCTTCGCCGGGTACACCCGCTACGCACGCGGCAGCATGCTGGAGGTGATGAACCAGGACTACATCCGCACCGCGCGCGCGAAGGGGCTCACCGAGCGCACGGTCGTGATGCGGCACGGTTTCCGTAACTCGCTCATCCCGATGGCCACGATCGTCCCGATCGACATCATCACGCTCATCGGTGGCGCCATCATCACCGAGAACATCTTCAACCGGCCCGGGATGGGGCAGATGTTCCTGCGCCACCTCGACGAGAACGACATCGAACCAGTGATGGCCTATCTGATCATCGTGGCGTTCCTCGCCATCGTCGCGAATATCGTCGCCGACCTGATCTACGCCGTCCTCGACCCACGGATCCGGGTGAACGCATGACCTCCCAACCTGAACCCACCGAGCAGGCCGAGAATGCCATCGAGCTCAAGGCGGTCGAGGGCAAGTCGCAGGGCAAGATCGTCCGCGAGCGCTTCTTCCACCACCGTGGCGCCATCGTCGCCCTCGTGGCGCTGATCCTGGTGGCACTGCTGTCGCTGACCTCGATCGGGTTCCCCGTCTTCGGCTGGTACGTCGGCGGCTGGTGGCAGTACAATCCGGCCGAGACCATGGCCCTCGAGAACGCCGGCGGTACGCCGACGCTCACGATGCCGTGGAGTGAGGCGGGCTTCGCGATCGGCAACCACCCCTTCGGTCAGGACACCATCGGTCGCGACATCTTCGCCCGCACCATGAAAGGTGTGCAGACCACCATGGTGATCATGGTCGTCGTCGGCGCAGTGGCTACCGTGATCGGCGTGCTCGTCGGCGCCCTCTCCGGGTTCTTCCGCGGATTCACCGACACGCTCCTGATGCGCATCACCGACCTGTTCATCACCATGCCGCTACTGGTGATCGGCGCCGTGCTCGGCAAGCTGGTGGGCTCCGCCAGTGCGGTGCCGCTGGCCCTGGTGCTCGGGGCGATCACCTGGACCACGCTCGCGCGTCTCGTGCGCGGAGAGTTCCTGAGCCTGCGCGAGCGGGAGTTCGTCGACGCCGCCCGGGTGGCAGGCGCCAGCAACTCGCGCATCATCTTCAAGCACATCCTGCCCAACGCGATGGGTGTGATCATCGTGACCGTCACCCTGCTGATGAGTGCGGCCATCCTGCTGGAGGCGGCACTGAGCTACCTGGACTTCGGCATCAAGGAGCCGACGATCTCGCTGGGCCGGATGATCAGCGACTACCAGAGCTCCTTCAGCACCCGTCCCTGGCTGTTCTGGTGGCCCGGCATGTTCATCATCACCATCGTGCTGTGCATCAACTTCATCGGCGACGGCCTCCGGGATGCCTTCGACCCACGGCAGAAGCGCCTCCCCTCCGCCCGCGCCATGGCCAAGGCCACCCGGCGCGAGCACCAGAGCAGTTCGGTGGCGACGTCATGACGGTGCAGGTGAGAGGACGTGAGCCCGGGTTCACCACCCAGGCTGCGCAGCCGCCTGTCGCCTGCTCAGAGCAGGCCAGTGGTGAGCCACGACGCCAGGGCGAGGGCCGCCGTCGTGGGCAGGATCGCAACCTGCGCTCGATTCCAGGTGACCCGCGGGGGAACTGCGCCACGACGGGCGCCACGCAAATGGCCCGCCTCGGCCAGTGCAGCACGACGCTCCCCGATGGCCAGCGCGGCAGCCTCGGCGCCCGATCCGGAGGCGCTGTCGCCGGATCGCCCACGTCGACGGGCGGCCAGACGCGCCCCGGTCCCACTGCTGGCCGGTACCGCCCAGGCGGTCACCGTCAGATCGCCGGCGCGGATCTCCAGCGACCAGCGGGTCTCCGCGGCTGTGAACTCCGGCCACGGCACATGCACGGTGCGCAGGATGTTGACCACCGTGATGCCGCCGTCGGAGACCTCCACCTGGGGTTCCCAGAACAGGGACCACACCAGGGCGAGGACGAGCAGCGCCGTCGGGCCGGTCTGCCACAGCGCGAACGGTCCGTCCAGCACCATCGCATACCCGACCAGCAGCACCCCTGCCGCGCCGATCGCCACGGTGAGCAGGCGACCGACCGGGGACCGGAACGTGAGAGTGGCTCCCATCGCCACATGGTCTCATTCGCCCGTCATCGCGGCCGACACGGCCAGCATGACCAGCACCGTAGGAAGGAGCGTGCCGCGTGAGCACGCAGACAGCCCCGGAGCAGCCCGTGGCCACCGCCGAGCCGATCCTCACGGTGCGCGACCTCAGCGTCGACTTCTTCGTCGAGGGCGAATGGTTCCCGGCCGCCACCGGCGTCTCCTACGACGTCCACCCCGGTGAGGTGCTCGCGATCGTCGGTGAGTCCGGATCCGGTAAATCGCAGTCGTCGATGTCACTGCTGGGCCTGCTCCCGACGAACGGACGCGCCACCGGCAGTGCGAAGCTCGGTGAGACCGAGCTGATCGGCCTGACCGGGGCACCGATGCGGCGGATCCGCGGTAACGAGATGGCCGTGATCTTCCAGGAACCGATGACCGCGCTGAACCCGGTCTACCCGATCGGCTTCCAGATCGTGGAGACACTGCGTACCCACATCGACATGGGGCCGGCTGCCGCCAAGGAACGAGCGATCGAACTCCTCACCCTGGTCGAGATGCCCGACCCGGCCACCCGGTTCAACTCCTACCCGCACCAGCTCTCCGGCGGGCAGCGCCAGCGCGCGATGATCGCCCAGTCGCTGGCGTGCGATCCGAAACTGCTGATCGCCGACGAGCCCACCACGGCGCTCGATGTGACCGTGCAGGCCGAGATCCTCAAGTTGATGCGCGACCTGCGCAACCGCATCGACTCCGGCATCGTGCTTATCACGCACGATATGGGTGTCGTGGCCGATATGGCGGACAAGATCATCGTGATGCGCCGCGGTGAGGTGGTCGAGAGCGGCACGGCCGAGGAGATCTTCTCCCGCCCCCAGCACGAGTACACCAAGGAACTGCTGGGCGCCGTGCCCCACCTGGGCGGCGTGAGTGCCACCGAGGTGCGCGAAGGAGCGCCGGCGGCTCGTCCCGAGCAGCCGGCAGCGGTCACCGGGGAGCCGGTGATGATCGCCGAGGACATGATCATCGAGTACCCCAAGCGCGGACGTACTCCGGCGTTCCGGGCGGTGGACGGCGTCAGCCTCACGATCGGTGCCGGCGAGGTCGTCGGACTGGTGGGGGAGTCCGGATCGGGTAAGACCACCATCGGGCGGGCCGTCGTCGGGTTGCTGCCGGTGACGGGCGGAAGCCTGCGGATCGACGACCGGGACATGGTCGGGATATCGCCGAAGGACCTGCGCGCCCTGCGCAAGCGGGTCGGGATCGTCTTCCAGGATCCGGGTTCCTCGCTGAACCCGCGGCTGCCGATCGGGGAGTCGATCGGGGAGCCGCTGTACCTGCACACCGGGATCAAGGGCGCCGAGCTCACCAAGAAGATCGATGTGCTGCTGGACCAGGTGGAGCTGCCGCGCTCGATGCGCAACCGCTACCCGCACGAGCTCTCCGGCGGTCAGCGCCAGCGGGTGGGTATCGCGCGCGCCCTCAGCCTGGAGCCCACGATCCTGGTGGCCGACGAGCCGACCTCCGCACTTGATGTGTCGGTGCAGGCGAACGTGCTGGAGTTGTTCTCCGAGCTGCAGCGCGAGCACGGGTTCGCCTGCCTGTTCATCAGCCACGACCTGGCCGTGGTGGAGATGCTCTCCAATCGGATCGCGGTGATGCACCACGGCAAGCTCGCCGAGATCGGGTCTACCGCGCAGGTCGTGCACCACCCGCAGGATCCCTACACCCAGCGCCTCATCGCCGCCGTACCGGTTCCCGACCCGGCGGAGCAGAAGGTGCGGCGCGAGCGCCGCGACCAACTGCTCGCCGAGGCTGCTGCCGAGCTGGCGGCGGAGGAGCAGTACGAGGTGCAGCACCGCCGGGGACCGCGCACGGAGCTGTAGCGGCCGGGGAGTCGACCATGCCTCTCTCGCGGTCTGACACACCTTCGGAAGTCTGACCCACCGCCGGCAGGGGGTAGAGGTGGGTCAGACTGCCGGAGGTATGTCAGATGCCAGCCGGGGTGGTGCCTGGGTGGCGGACGTGCGGTGCGGTGATGGCGGTTACCCACGCCGGTCCTGGGCGATCGGCTCCGTGCCAGTACACTGAGGTCCAGCGCCCGGCCGGGCGCGCGTCTGCGCCCGGTCCGCGATCTTGGCGCATTTCCCACCTGAGAGCGACCGCCTGAATGAGTGTGCCCACCCTCGCTTCCCGCACCGACCTGCGCAACGTGGCCATCGTGGCCCACGTCGACCACGGCAAGACCACCCTGGTCGACGCCATGCTCTGGCAGTCCGGTGCCTTCGGCGATCACGACCACGTCGACGAACGAGCGATGGACTCCGGCGATCTGGAGCGGGAGAAGGGGATCACGATCCTCGCCAAGAACACCGCGATCGCCTACTCCGGGCCGTCGGCCGCCTCCACCGGCCATCCGCAGGTCATCATCAACGTGATCGACACACCCGGCCACGCCGACTTCGGTGGCGAGGTCGAGCGCGGCCTGTCGATGGTCGACGGTGTGGTGCTGCTGGTGGACTCCTCCGAGGGTCCGCTGCCGCAGACGCGGTTCGTGCTGCGTAAGGCGCTGGCCGCGCACCTGCCGGTGATCCTCGTGGTCAACAAGGTGGACCGCCCGGACTCACGGATCTCGGAGGTTGTCTCGGAGACCCAGGATCTGCTGCTCTCCCTCGCCTCGGACATGTCCGACGACGTCCCCGACCTGGACCTGGACGCCGTCCTGGACGTTCCGGTCGTCTACGCCTCGGCGAAGGCTGGCCGGGCGAGCGTGACTCAGCCTGGTGACGGCGAGCTGCCGGACTCACCGGACCTGGAGCCGCTGTTCCAGACCGTGCTGGAGAAGATCCCCGCGCCCACCTACGACGCCGACGCACCCCTGCAGGCGCATGTGACCAACCTCGACGCGTCCCCATTCCTGGGCCGGCTGGCGCTGCTGCGTATCCGCGGCGGGACGATCAAGAAGGGCCAGACCGTCGCGTGGGCGCGCAAGGACGGCACTCTGAAGAATGTGCGCATCAGCGAGCTGCTGCGCACCCAGGCGCTCGACCGGGTGCCGGCCGAGTCCGCGAGTGCTGGTGACATCGTGGCCGTGGCCGGGATCGAGGAGATCACGATCGGTGAGACCCTCACGGACCCGGACGACCCGCGCCCGCTGCCGCTGATCACCGTGGACGACCCCGCGATCTCGATGACCATCGGGATCAACACCTCCCCGCTGGCCGGCCGGGTCAAGGGTGCAAAGGTCACCGCGCGACAGGTCAAGGACCGGCTCGATCGCGAGCTCATCGGTAACGTCTCGCTCAAGGTGCTGCCGACCGAGCGTCCGGACGCCTGGGAGGTGCAGGGCCGTGGTGAGCTGGCCTTGGCAATCCTGGTCGAGCAGATGCGCCGCGAGGGCTTCGAGCTGACCGTCGGCAAGCCGCAGGTGGTCACGCGCGAGATCGACGGCAAGCTCTGCGAGCCGATGGAGCGGATGACCATCGATGTTCCGGAGGAGTACCTCGGCGCGGTCACTCAGCTGCTGGCCGCGCGCAAGGGTCGCATGGAGACCATGGTCAACCACGGCACCGGCTGGATTCGGATGGAGTTCGTCGTGCCCGCACGCGGGCTGATCGGGTTCCGCACCCGGTTCCTCACCGACACCCGCGGCACCGGGATCGCGCACTCCATCTCCGAGGGGTACGAGCCGTGGGCCGGCGAGATCGAGTTCCGCACGTCCGGTTCACTGGTGGCCGACCGCGCCGGCGTGGCGACTCCGTTCGCGATGCTGAACCTGCAGGAGCGGGGCTCATTCTTCATCCAGCCCACGTCCGAGGTGTACGAGGGCATGATCGTCGGGGAGAACTCCCGCGGTGACGACATGGACGTCAACATCACCAAGGAGAAGAAGCTCAACAACATCCGCTCCGCCACGGCAGAGTCGTTCGAGAACCTCACTCCGCCGCGCACGCTCACCCTGGAGGAGTCTCTCGAGTTCGCCCGGGACGACGAGTGCGTCGAGGTCACACCCGAGTCGGTGCGCATCCGCAAGGTCATCCTCAACCAGCATGAGCGCACCAAGGCTGCTCGGCGCAAGGTCTGACCGGCAGCCGCGGGCGCCGGGCCTGCGGTCGCCGGTGAGGGCTGAGGTCGCTGGCACGCCCGCGGTGTGCCCCGGCGGCCCGGACGGCCCGGACGGCGCGAGCCCCCTTCAGGGGCCTAATAATCGACCCCTGAACCGCTCAGGGGTCGATTATTAGGCCCGCGGCGGCAGCGCGGAAGGCTGGGATCGCGCGCTGCCGGCAGTCCTGATACCGGCTCGTGACGGCATCGACATCGTGGCGACCATCTGCAGCAGCATGCTGCGCGGTTCGACGCATCTGTGTCGCTCCGGTCAAGTGCGGCCGGTGCAGAACGGACTGCGGCCAGGTGCATGCGATGGAGCACGGCCCGTCCTGAGGGAGGATGGGGTGGTGACTTCCTTCTCGCCGGAGCCGGAGCCGGAGCGGCTGCGCGTGCTCGCCGGCTTCGCCCATCCCGACGATGAAACCCTCACCGGTGGTGGGATCCTCGCCTGGCTCGCCCGTGGGGCCGAGGTGCACGTGGTCACCGCCAACCGGGGTGAGCGCGGTGAGGTGATCCCTGGCGACATCGCCCACCTGGAGGGTGACGGCCCAGCCTTGGCCGAGGTGCGCGTGGCCGAGCTCGCCGGGGCGCTCGATGCGTTGGGCGTGGCGGGCCACACCTTCCTGGACGCTCTTCCGGGGCTCACCGGACGCCGTCGGGAACGCTACACCGACTCCGGGATGCAGTGGGACGGCGACTCCCGCGTACGCGCAATCCCCGACCCCGCCGCCGGGCGCGACGCTCTCACCACGCAGGATTCCGCGGTGGCCGCACGGCTACTGGCTGCGCACATCCGCCGGCTGCGACCCCACCTGGTCCTCTCCGACGAACCGGGTGGAGGTTACGGCCATCCCGATCACATCCGGATGCACGAGCTGATGCGGCGGAGCCTCGAGCTCGCCGCCGAGGAACAGCTCGAACCCATGGCCGACGACGACCCGTGCGCTGATCTTGAGCCCTGGCGTGTGCCTGTGGCCGCCTGGGTGGTGCGGCCGGAATCGTCCGCGCGGGCTGCTGCCGCATGGCTGGCCACGACGCCGTCCCGGCCTCGCCTGACAAGCCTCGGCCGGGCGCTGACGGTTGCTGATCCGGACGCTGAGATGGCGACCATCGTGCGCCCGGATGCGCAGGTGGACCTGGTGGTGGACACCGCTGATGTAGCCGGTCGTGTCGCGGCAGCGATGCGCGCTCATCGTAGTCAGGTCCAGGACGCCCAGTTGCTGGCGGAGATCGACGGCGAATCCGTCGAGGGGTACTCCGAGCGGGGCGGCGCGCTCGGATGGTTCGCCCTGAGCAACGAGGTGCTGCAGCCGTTCACGGCCCACGTGGGTCTGACCGTGGCTCCCGGGTGGGGGAGCACGACCGCGTTGCGCGGTGCGCTCGCGGCAGCTGAGCCGCAGCAGGGGTCCGGTGAGGTCTCTCCCGTGATGGTCCCTGGCGAGGACGCGGAGGAGGTGCCGGCCTGGTACGCGGTGCTGATGCGCGCCTTCACGGCCGTCCTCGGGGTGGTGATGGCAGCCGCCACGACGGCGTTCCACCGGTGGGAGCCTCCGTTCGGCCTGGTCCTGGCTCTTCTGGCGATCGTGGCCTCGGGTACCTTGAGCCGGAGTTTCGCCGACCGGCTCGGGGTGATCGTGCACGCCGTCGCGGTGGCTGCCACGGTGATCGCCCTGGCGTATGTGCGTCCCGGCGGTGATGTGGTCGTCACGGACGAGGCGATCGGCACGATCTGGTTGCTGGGGGCTGTGCTGATGACCGCAGTGCCGGGGTTGCTTCCTGCGAGGTGGTTCCGTGACGGACGTTGAGATGTTCCGGACGGCGATGGCCCGGCTGACCTCCGGCGTTTGCGTGGTGTCCGCCAGGGACCGGTATGACATCGCGATCACGGCGACCTCCGTCGTCTCGGTTTCGCTGGAGCCTCCGACCGTGTTGTTCTGCGTGCACCAGGACTCGAGGTTGCGGGAGGCGCTGGAGTCGGTGACCCGGTGGGCGGTGAGCGTGGTGAGCAGGTCCGGCCGGGCGGAGGCGGAGTGGCTGGCCAGTCCGGGCCGGCCCACGCGCGGGCAGCTTGACCAGGTGGCCTTTCACCGCGGGGAGCACAGCGGCGCGGCGATCCTCGACAGCGCGGCCGCATGGGTGGAGGCCGAGACGGAGTGGATCCAGGAGGCCGGCTCGCACGACGTGGTGGTGGGCAGGGTCTTGGCGTCAGGGACGCAGTCTGACCGTACCGGGGCGCTGGTGCACCGGATGAGCCGGATGATGACGATCGACTGACTGCCACCGCGAGACGTTGTGACCATGCTGTGACCGTTGGGGTGGGCATGGTCACAGCGAGTAGCGCGATTGCGTCGATAGACTGCGCCGGGCGGCCGTAGACGACGGGGGCGAACAGAAGGGCGTGAGTGTGCGGGACGAGGAGACGCCGGAGCCGGGCGAGGGGACGGATCCGGAACAGGCGCAGACCGGTGCGGAGCCGGGCGATGGCGCGCCTGACCAGCCTGCGGAGGAGCTGCCCGACGACCACCCTGAAGGTGAGGATCAACCGGCGCGCGAGCCAGAGGGCGCCACCGAGTCCGAGGTGGATCCCGAGTCTGACGGGACCGAACCGGACCCTGAGGATGCGCCTGAACCGGAGCCCGAGGGTGAGCCTGAGCCAGAGCTCGATTCTGATATCGATCCGGAACCGGAGACCGACCCCGCTTCGGAAACTGAACTCGAGACCGACCCCGCGCCGGGCGTCGAGCCCGATGTGGCGTTCGACGAGGCTCGCGACCCGGACCCGGACTCGAACCCCGACCCCGAGCCCGAACCTCAGCCGGCGAGCGACGCTGACGTCCCTGCCGACGAGCCCGAGACCATCGTGCTCCCGGCTCAGCCCGACCCCATCCCGGACGAGACCGACGTGACACCCACCAAGAAGAAGCGGCGCCGCGGGCGCCGCGCTGTCCTCATCGCCGCCGGTGCACTCGTGCTGCTCGGTGGCGGGTACGTGGCCGGCGCCTGGTATCTCGGCGACCGGGTACCAGGCGATACGACGGTGGCCGGTGTCAACATCTCCGGCCTGCCGATCGACGAGGCCGAACGGGTCCTCACCGAGGGGCTCGCCGAGGAGACGACCGCACCCGTGGATGTCTCCTTCGGTCAGATCACCGCCGAGGTCGATCCCACCAGTGCGGGCCTTGCGCTCGACACCACCGCCACCGTCGACTCCGTCACCGGCTTCACTCTCGACCCGCGGAGGGTCTTCGGGCACCTGTTCGGAATGGGCGAGCAGCCGCCCGTTCTTGACGTCGACGACGAGGCTCTCACCGGCGCGCTGAGCGGACTGGCCGAGAACCTCGACGAACCACCAGTGGAAGGGGCGATCGACTTCTCCGATGGTGAACCCGAGATCACCGAACCTGTGGATGGTACCGGCCTCGATGTCGACGCCGCCGCCGAGGTCCTGGCCGAGGAATGGCTCACCGCAGACGGCACGATCGAACTCCCCGCCACCGTCCTGACGCCGACCATCGACGATGCCGTCATCGAGGACGCGATGACGACCCAGGTCGAACCGATGCTCTCCGGACCGGTGACCGTGGAGGTCAACGGCGAGACGGCGGAGCTCAGTGCGGACGAGGTGGCAGCAGCCGCCGCCATGCAGGCAGACGGATCCGTTCTGACGCTGGTGCTCGACGGTGAACCGCTCGCGAATCTCATCACCGAACGCGTGCCGTCTGTGGGGGAGAGTCCGCAGGACGCTCAGATCGTGCTCGACGATGGCGAGCCCACGATCATCCCGGCTGTCACCGGGACCGGCCTGGACCCGGCCGAGTTGGCTGACGCGGTGGCGAGCGCTGCGGTGGCGAGCGATGCCGAGGAGCGCACGGCCGCCGTCGAGCTGGCGCAGACGGAACCGGAGTTCTCCACCGAGGACGCGGAGGCGCTCGGGGTGACCGAGGTGATCGGCACCTACCGCACGCCCTACCCGTCCGACCCCGTTCGTACCGAGAACCTGATCGCGGGCACTGCCCACATCAACGGCACCCTGCTGAAGCCCGACGAGCAGTTCTCCCTGCTGGAGGCACTCCGCCCGATCAGCACCGCCAACGGCTACACGGTCTCGGGCGTGGTGGTGAACGGCTTCCACAGCGACGCCATCGGCGGCGGCCTCTCCCAGGTGTCGACGACCACCTTCAACGCTGCCTACGAGTCCGGGCTGACCGACATCACTCACCAGCCGCACTCGCGCTGGTTCTCCCGTTACCCGGAGGGCCGCGAGGCGACGGTCTTCGACCCCAGCATCGACATGGTGTTCGAGAACAACACCGGCTACGGGGTGCTGATCCAGGCCTATGTCACAGACTCCCACGTGGTGGTGACGATGTGGGGCACCGACGTCTTCGACGTGACCATCGACGTCAGCGGCCGGTACAACTTCACCCAGCCGCAGACGCTGTACAACCCGGACCCGCAGTGCCACGCCGAGCCCGGCGGCCAACAGGGCTTCAGCGTCACCGTCAGCCGCACGGTCACCCGCGATGGTGACGTGGTCGAGGATGACTCCTACAGCCACACCTACTCCCCGTGGAACCGCGTGATCTGCGGTGAGGAGCCGACTGAGGAACCCGACGAGGACTCCAGCGAGGACTAGCGCCTCGCCCGGGGCGCGGTCACCGGCGCCGCGGTGGAGGCGGCGGCACCCGCTTCGCGAGCACGATCGCCTCCGCGGGCACAGCGACCGGGCCCCGCCGGGTCTCCACCTCGACTCCGGAATCGTCAACCCGCAGCAGTTCGCCGAGCGCATCGGTCAGGCCCCCTTCGGGCAGCCGGAACCGCACCACGACGCGTTCGCCGGCCCGCCAGGATCGCCAACGGGCCGGTTCGGCAGAGCGGTCAACCATCGATGTGTCTCATTCCTCGGAGTGGATCGGTGCTCAGATCGCAAGGCAGCGCCTTCATGCTGGATACTAGACAGAGCATGCCGGTGCACTGCGGTGCTCACCGCATCTGGCCTGGCTCTGATCGGGCCAGTGCCCCCGTGATGGAAGGAATCGCCCGTGACGTACGTGATCGCGCAGCCCTGCGTGGATGTCAAGGACAAGGCCTGTATCGACGAGTGCCCGGTCGACTGCATCTATGAGGGTGAACGGTCCCTGTACATCCACCCCGACGAGTGCGTGGACTGTGGTGCCTGCGAGCCGGTCTGCCCCGTCGAGGCGATCTACTACGAGGACGACGTACCCGAGCAGTGGGCCGAGTACTACAAGGCGAACGTCGACTTCTTCGACGACATCGGCTCACCCGGCGGCGCCGCCAAGCTCGGCCTGATCCCCAAGGACCACCCGATCATCAGCGCGCTGCCGCCGCAGGCCGAGTAGTCCTCGTGGGCTTCGTCCAGCTCACCGACGCCTACCCCTGGGATGCGGTCGTTCCCTTCCGGGACCGAGCTAGCCAGCATCCGGGCGGACTGGTGGACCTGTCGATCGGTACGCCGGTGGATCCGACCCCGCAGGTGGTGCGGGATGCCCTGACGGCCGCCGCCGATGCCCCCGGATACCCGACGGCGCACGGCACCCCTGCCCTGCGGGAGGCCGTGGCCTCGTGGTTCCGTGAGCGGCGCGGTGTGCCCGAGCTCGACCCCGATGGCGTCCTGCCGACGGTGGGGTCGAAAGAACTGGTCGCCACGCTGCCCTCGCTGCTCGGCCTGGGGCCCGACGACATCGTCGTGGTGCCGTCCGTGGCCTACCCGACCTACGCCGTCGGGGCGCGCCTGGCCGGGGCGCAGGTGCTGGTGGCCGATGACGTCGCAGCCTGGGCGGGCAACCCGGCCGTGCGTCTGGTCTGGGTGAACTCGCCCTCCAACCCCACCGGCGCAGTGCTCGGCGCCGAGCACCTGCGGGGCGTGGTGACGGCGGCACGTGAGCTGGGTGCCGTGGTCGCCTCGGACGAGTGCTACGCCGAGCTGCCGTGGGTCCAGCCCTGGACCGAACCGTCCGGCGGTGGTGTGCCGTGCCTGCTGCGGCCGGATGTCAGCGGGGGAGACCACGCTGGTCTGCTGGTGGTGTATTCGCTGTCGAAGCAGTCGAACCTGGCCGGCTACCGGGCTGCCTTCGCCGCCGGTGACGCGGCCCTGGTGCACGGCATCCTGCAGCTGCGCCGGCACATGGGGATGATGGTGCCGGCACCGGTGCAGGCCGCCACGATCGCGGCCTTGGGTGACCACACGCATGTGGACGCTCAGCGGGAACGGTACCTGCGCCGTCGGGAGGCTCTGCTGGAGGCCCTGACCGGAGCGGGCTACGCCGTGGACCACTCCGAAGCCGGCCTGTACCTGTGGGTACGACCTGCTGACGGCGGCGGGGACTGCTGGTCGATGCTCAGCGACTTCGCCGAGCGTGGGATCCTCGTGGGTCCGGGCGAGTTCTACGGGGCTGTCAGCGACGACCACGTACGGGTGGCGCTGACCGCGCCGGACGCGCAGATCGACCAGGCTGTGGACCGCTTGGCCCGGTGATGACGCCTGTGATGAGGGATACCTACGAAGATTTCCCGAACTCCACGATCCGCAGGTACGTTGTGTAGGGAATCTTTGCTATCGGACTCGACTGGGAGCCCGAAGAGACGATCTTCTTGACGCTAGGAAGGGACGCCCATGTCCGACGCCACCCTCACCCCCGCCACGTTCCGTGTGGACGACCACGAACTGGAGTTCGCGCGCGTCCCGGCAGTGGAGGGCAACGACGGCGTCCATATCTCGAACCTGCTCAAGGAGACCGGCCTGGTCACCCTCGACTCCGGGTTCATGAACACCGCGAGCTGCGAGTCGAAGATCACCTACATCGACGGTGACGCCGGCATCCTCCGCTACCGCGGCTACCCGATCGAGCAGCTCGCCGAGCAGTCCTCCTTCCTCGAGGTCGCCTACCTGCTGATCAAGGGCGAACTGCCGACGGAGTCCGAGCTCTCGGCGTTCACCGAGCGGATCGAGCGCCACACGCACCTGCACGACAACTTCAAGGCCCTGATCGGCGCTTTCCCGCAGGACGCGCACCCGATGGCGGTGCTCTCCTCGGCCGTGTCCGCGCTGCCCGGCTACTACCCGGAGAGCGTCGACCCGTTCGACCCCGAGGCGGTCGAGCTGGCCACGGTGCTGTTGTTGGCGAAGCTGCCCACGATCGCCGCCTACGCCTTCCGCCGCTCCCGCGGTGAGGAGATGATCGGCCCGGACACCTCCCTCGGTTACGTCCAGGACTTCCTGCGGATGAGCTTCGCCAATGGTGGCGGGTACGAGACCGACCCGGAGCTGGTGAAGGCCCTCAACCTGCTGCTGATCCTGCACGCCGATCACGAGCAGAACTGCTCCACCTCCACGGTGCGGATCGTCGGGTCCGCGCACGCGAACCTGTACGCGAGCGTCTCGGCGGGTATCGGCGCACTCTCCGGCCCGCTGCACGGCGGTGCGAACGAGGCTGTGCTCGCGATGTTGAACGACATCCAGTCCAGTGACGACGACGTTGACACGTTCATGACCCGGGTCAAGAACAAGGAGAAGGGCGTACGCCTGATGGGCTTCGGCCACCGGGTGTACAAGAACTACGACCCGCGCGCCGCGATCGTGAAGAGTGTGGCCGACACCGTGCTCAAGAAGCTCGGCAAGAGCGACGAGCAGCTCGAGATCGCTATGCGCCTGGAAGAGATCGCCCTCTCCGACGACTACTTCATCCAGCGCAAGCTCTACCCGAACGTGGACTTCTACACCGGCCTGATCTACAAGGCCATGGGCTTCCCCACCAACATGTTCACCCCGCTGTTCGCGGTGGGCCGGGCGCCGGGCTGGATTGCCCAGTGGCGGGAGATGATGAACGACCCGACCACGAAGATCGGCCGCCCGCGCCAGGTGTACACGGGCTACTCGGCTCGCGACTACGTGCCCGTCGCCGAGCGCTGATCGGGGCCATCCCGCCGTCCGGCACCACCCACCCGTTGAGCGGGCCCGCCCCGCTCCGCGGGCCGAACTTTCGGCCCCTTCTCGGGTTTGACCCTGAACTTCGGGCCCCTGGAGCGCTGACGGGGCGGGTGGTTGCTGCCAGTCGCACGCTCAGCCCCTCCGCGGGCCGAACTTTCGGCCCCTTCTCGGGTTTCACCCTGAACTTCGGGCCCGGTGGACGAGGGTGGCCCGGGCGTGGGCGTGGCTCTGCCGTGGTGCGCTGGTCCACGAGCGCGTCCATCGCGGTTCCCTCGCCGGCTGAGATCATCGGCAGTACCGTGGATGGATGCATGGGGGACAGGTCCAGGAGTCGCATGGGGCGCGGGTGAACGGGACAGGGCAGCACGAGACGCGTACGGCACCGGCCGGCGCCTCGCCGATGACGCGCGTGGTGGTGCGGATCGTGCTGCTGGTGCTGCTCGTCGTGGCGGGCAGCAACGAAGTCACTCGTCCGCACGCCAGCTCGCTGGACGAATTGCGCGCCGACCTCACTGCGGGTGACGTGTCGGCGATGACCATCGAACGTCCTGCCGACCAGGCCGAGGGAACGTTCGCCGTCCGGTGGGACTCCGGGCTGTTCGACTCCCACGCTCGCTATGAATACAGCTGGCGCGAAGACGTCGACGAAGCCGCCGGGCTCGTGGAGTGGGCACACGCCGACGGCGTCGCCGTGACGATCATCTCTCCCTCAACCGGATTCATCGACAACGACGGCTGGCTCGCCAACCTGATCGGCGGCTGGTCCACGCTCCCAGCCCTGTTCGCCGGTGCCGGCCTCCTGATCGTGCTTGCCACCGGGCCCCAACCCTGGTTTGCCACCCGATGGGCCTGGTTCTGGCTCGGCGCCGCCATCCCGGTGCTCTGGTTGGCGTTCCTCCTGTTCGAACCACGCCCGCTGTGGCACAGCGCACGTCTCGCCTCGGCCGGGCGCGAGCCGGTCCCGAACCCCGAGGGCCAGGATCGGCGACTGACCGGCGGCTGGGCCTTCCTCATCGCAGGTGTGGTCGCCTCGGTGCTGGCCACAGTGCCGTTCCCCTGGCTGAACGGGTGGCACCCGTTCCTGCCCACCCCCTGACGGGTACCACCCGTCGTCGAACGCTGGGTTTGTGCGGCGTCCGGCGAGGTGAACGCACACGTCAGCGTTCGACATGTGCAGAGCCGGTACGGACGGGCTTCCCGGGGCCGTTGGGGGGAGGCTTCGGAAGCCTGCGCCGGGAAGAGTGCTGGCAGGTGCCGGACCCGTCATCTACCCTCAGAGACATGGCGTCGAGGGCGAGGCCCGTTCCCACGCGCGGGAGCCGCGTGCAGGACATGCTGCCTGTGCGCCACGACGCCAGGTCGGTCCAGGCCGCGATGGACGCCTTCCTCGGCTCCGGCGAGCTTCCGCCCTTCGTGGATCCCGTGGTGGCTGACTCGTGGCGGCGCTCACGCGGCAGCGGTCTGGACCCGGAGTCGGCCACTGCCATCCTCGGTCTGCCCGGCGATGATCTCGATGCCTATCGCAGCCAGCACCCGCTCGCGGGGGTGATGCCCGTGGTGCGGGAGCTGCTGGTCGGGGCCGCCACCAGCGACGGTCTCGTGGTCGCCATCTCGGACGACGTCGGCCGGCTGTTGTGGGTCGAGGGAAGCCACGGCACCCGCAGCACGGTCGACCGGGTCGGTTTCGTCGAGGGCGCGCTGTGGCGGGAGGAGCAGGTGGGCACCAACGCCCCCGGCACTGCGCTTGCCACGCGCCGGGCCGTGCAGGTTCTCGGGGCCGAGCACTTCGCGCGCCCGGTGCGCTCCCTCAACTGCGTGGCCGCTCCGATTCACGATCCCACCGGTCGCGTGCTCGGGGTACTCGACATCACTGGTGGTGAACCGGCCGGCTCACGCATGATGCTCTCCCTCGTCCGGGCTGCCGCGGGAACGATCGAACGCGAACTTGCCGCCACCTCTCCCCATGCCTTCGAGTCTGAGCGCACCGAGGTGCGCCTGCTCGGGGATCCGCTCCTGCACACCCCCGACGGCGACCCTCACCTCTCCCTTCGTCATGCCGAGATCCTGACTCTTCTTTCCGAGCACCCGGACGGGCTCACCGGTGAGGAGCTGGCGGTTCATCTGGACAGCCGGGAGCTGTCCGAGGTGACAGTCCGGGCGGAGATCTCGCGCCTGCGGCGTGTGGGCCGCCAGTTGCCGGAGGGGTTGCTGGCCGGATCTCGCCCCTACCGGCTGACCCGATCACTGTGCACCGACATTCAGCGAGTGCGCAGCCACCTCGCTGCCGGGGACGTGACTGCGGCTGTGAGCGCCTATCGGGCGCCAGTGCTGCCCCGCTCCGTGGCGCCCGGGGTGGAGCGGATCCGGGCCGAGTTGTCCGCAGAGGTGCGTTCCGCCGTCGTGACCTCGGGCTCGGTGGAGGCACTGGATCGCTGGACTGGTACGACCGACGGCCGCGACGATCTGCCGGCGTGGCGCGCCCTGCTCACCGCTGCTGCGCCGGGCAGCCCTCAGGCGGTCCGGGCGCTCGCGCATCTCAGCGTGCTCGAGACCGATCTCGCCTGATCGCGCAGACTCCTTCGGGCCCTCCCCGGTGCTGCCGCTGGCGTGCCGCCACACTTCGCTGACCGGACCGACACGGCGGCGTACCGGCGCTGCAACAGTGTGCGCGGCCCCACGCATCTGTGTCGGTCGCGTCACTGCAACGTGGATGCAACCCCCGCCGCCCTACCGTGCTCACACACGGGCGCGAGGACGCGCTCGTGAGGACTGCGAGGAGGCACATCCCCATGACTGTCTACGCACCCCCGGGAACGGAGGGCTCCGTCGTCGAGTACCGCTCTCGGTACGACCACTGGATCGGCGGCGAGTACCTGCCGCCGGCGAAGGGCGAGTACTTCGAGAATCCCAGCCCCGTCACAGGGCAGACCTTCACCGAGGTGGCCCGTGGCACCGCCGAGGACATCGAGGCTGCACTCGATGCCGCCCACGGTGCCGCACCTGCGTGGGCCCGAACCAGCGTGACCGAGCGGGCGAACATCTTGAACAAGATCGCCGACCGGATGGAGGCGAACCTCGAGAAGATCGCGGTGGCCGAGGCATGGGAGAACGGCAAGCCGGTGCGCGAGACCCTCGCTGCCGACATCCCGCTGGCGATCGATCACTTCCGCTATTTCGCCGGCGCCATCCGTGCCCAGGAGGGCTCGATCTCCGAGATCGACGGCGACACCATCGCGTACCACTTCCACGAGCCACTCGGCGTGGTCGGGCAGATCATCCCGTGGAACTTCCCGATCCTGATGGCCACGTGGAAGCTCGCTCCGGCGCTCGCGGCCGGGAACGCGGTGGTGCTCAAACCGGCCGAGCAGACACCGGCCTCGATCCTGCTGCTGATGGACCTCATCGGTGACCTGCTGCCACCCGGGGTGGTGAACGTCGTCAACGGGTTCGGAGTGGAGGCTGGCAAGCCGCTCGCGAGCTCGCCGCGGATCGCGAAGATCGCGTTCACGGGGGAGACCACCACAGGCCGGCTGATCATGCAGTACGCCAGCCAGAACATCATCCCGGTTACCCTCGAGCTCGGTGGGAAGAGCCCGAACATCTTCTTCTCCGACGTGGCGTCCGCGCAGGACGACTTCTATGACAAGGCGCTCGAGGGCTTCACCATGTTCGCCCTCAACCAGGGCGAGGTGTGCACCTGCCCCTCCCGGGCACTGATCCAGGCCGACATCTATGACCAGTTCCTCGGTGACGCCGTGGAGCGGACCAAGGCCGTGAAGCAGGGCAACCCGCTGGACACCGAGACCATGATCGGCGCCCAGGCCTCCAACGACCAGCTCGAGAAGATCCTCTCCTATATCGACATCGGCAAGCAGGAGGGGGCGCGCGTACTCACCGGCGGCGAGCGTGCCGAGCTCGGCGGTGAGCTCGCCGGCGGCTACTACGTGACCCCGACCATCTTCGAGGGCAACAACGCGATGCGGATCTTCCAGGAGGAGATCTTCGGCCCGGTCGTCTCGGTCACCTCCTTCGACGAGTTCGACGACGCCATGAAGATCGCCAACGACACCCTCTACGGTCTCGGTGCCGGCGTGTGGTCGCGTGAGGCGGGCACGGCCTACCGGGCGGGACGCACCATCCAGGCCGGACGGGTGTGGACGAACTGTTACCACGCCTACCCCGCGGCCGCCGCGTTCGGTGGCTACAAGGGTTCAGGCGTGGGCAGGGAGAACCACAAGATGATGCTCGACCACTACCAGCAGACGAAGAACCTGCTGGTCTCCTACGCCCCGCAGAAGCTGGGCTTCTTCTGATCTGCCGGGTGCGCAGGCGGCCGGGCATGACCCTCGCCTGCGCACCGGTTTCCACGAGAGGCACGCGATGAATCACGACGGCGCAGGTCACCTCCCGCAGGTCGAGGCCCATCGGGTGGATCTCACCCAGGCCGCCGCCGACCTGCTGGTGCGGTTGCGAGAGCGGCATGGGGAGCTGATGTTCCACCAGTCCGGTGGGTGCTGTGACGGGTCGTCGCCCATGTGCTACCCGCAGGGCGACTTCCTCACCTCCGAGGCGGATGTGCACCTGGGTGATCTGGTGGTGCAGGCCGGGGCGGGTGTGGAGTCCGGGGGTGAGCCCACGTTCACCGTGCCAGTGTGGATGAGCCGCACGCAGTTCGAGTACTGGCGGCACACCCATCTGACCATCGACGTGGTGCCCGGCAGGGGTGCCGGGTTCAGCGTCGAAGCACCCGAGGGGGTGCGGTTCCTGATCCGGTCGCGGCTGCTGAGCGATGAGGAGAGTGAGGCGCTCAGTAGTTCGGGACGCTGAGAACCTCGGCGCTGAGCGTCACTCACTCACCGAGCCGGCTTCAGCGGCGGATCAACCTCTGTGCGTACTGGTCGAGGACCGTGATGGCCCGTCCAGTCCGCCCATTGCCGTTGACGAACGGATGGATGTTCTCGAACTGTGCGTGGGCGATTGCCACCTGGACGAGGATGGGGAGATGGTTCCGACGGGTGAACTGCGCCAGGTCGTCCATCGCGGCCGGCACGAGCGGAGCCTGAGGTGCCACATGGCTTGCTCCACGTGGGCCGACGCTGGAGGTACCGATCCATACGAGCTGATCCCTCCACTGTCCGGCGTGGATCTCGGCCCCTGCCTGACCGATCAGCAATGTCCGGTGCATCTGGAGGATCGCGTCAATGTCGAATCGATCGGCGAGTCGGAGCGCGACCTCCATGGTCCGGACGTTGGATACGTGCGGGAACAGTGGAACGATAGGGGCCCGAGGCGGCCGCCATCGCGGATCGACTCCTCATGCCATCAGACTCGGCGACCCAGTGGTCCTCGACGTGATCGAACGGCGGATCGGGAGCATGCACCCGATCTTGCTCAAGCTTTCTCAGAAAACTTGAGCAAGGAGAGGTCCTACTCAAGGTTCGGTCGGCCAGAACCTGTCCGCGATCATCGAGGCGATCGGCATCGCAGCGGTTGCAGCGGGGGAGGGGGCATTGCACACGTGCAGCTGCCGCTCGCTGGAGCGCCACAGGAAGTCGTCGACGAGGGTGCCGTCGGAGCGGACGGCCTGCGCACGGATCCCCGCCGTCGCAGGCTGTAGGTCACGCACCCCAAGATCCGGCAGATACCTGCGGCACTCGCGCAGGTATCCGCGCCGGAAGGTCGAGTTGCGCATCTCCCGTAGACCGGTGCGCACTTTCCCCCTGGCCATTCGCCAACTCCCTGGGAACCCGGCGATGTCCCGCAGGTCGGCCGGCGACAGGGAGTACTTGCGGTACCCCTCGCGCGCCGCACCCAGCACGGCGTTCGGGCCGACAGTCACGAGCCCATCGATCGTCGGGCTGAGGTGGACGCCGAGGAACGGGAGCCCAGGATCGGGCACCGGGTAGATCAGCGAGGACACCACATCGGACCGCTCGGGAGGCAGGTGGAAGTACTCGCCCCGGAAGGGGATGATCGAGAACCCGCCCCCGAGTCCGCCGAGTGCAGCGAGCCGGTCCGACTGCAGTCCCGCGCACACGACCAGGCGATCGGCCACGATGATCTCCTCGTCGTCGGTGACGGCACCCTGGACCCGGAGCCGGACCTCCCTCGGCTTCTCCTCGATCCCGGTCACTCGAGTATTCAGGCGCAGTGACCCGCCCTCGCGCAGGATGTCCTCTGCCAGCGCCTCCGCCACCCGGGAGTAGGAGACGATGCCCGAATCGGGGACCCACAGGGCGCCCAGCCCCCGGACCATCGGTTCCCGCTCCGCCAGCTCCGCCGACCCGAGGCGCTCGACGGTGAGTCCGTTTGCCCGGGAACGCTGCTCCAGGCCGTCCGGACCGTCCAGGCGCGCCAGTTCACGCTCGTTCGTCGCCACGACCAGCTTGCCGGTGGTGCGCAGCGGGATCCGGTGCTCAGCGCAGAACTCCTTCGTCGCCCGCGCCCCGGCCCGGCACAGGCGTGCCTTCAGGGACCCCGGTGCGTAGTACACCCCGGCGTGGATCACGCCCGAGTTGTGACTGGTCTGGTGAGCTGCGATCCGGTCTTCCTTCTCGACCACTAGCACCCGGCCGGCCGGGCGGCGGGCGAGGAGCTCCCGGGCCGTGGCCAGGCCGACGATGCCGGCCCCGACGACTACCGCGTCGTACCGGGTGCTGCTCGCCCCGCCAGCACTCACTTCAGCGCTCCTCCCATCAGGCCGCTGACGATCTTCTTCTCGAACCGGAGGTAGATCAGCAGCACCGGCAGGATCGACATCAGCGAGAACGCCTGGATCACCGGCCAGTCCGGGACCCCGAGCGTGTCCTGGAGCAGGAACAGCTGGTAGGACATGGTGCGCATGCCCTGCTCGCTGGTGAACGCCAGGACGAACGGGAACTCGTTCCATGCCTCGCGGAAGCCGAGTACGGCCACTGTGACGATCGCGGGGATCGAGAGCGGCAGGATGATGCGGACGAACCGGGTGACGATCCCCGCACCGTCGATCGAGGCAGCCTCCTCCAGCTCGACCGGGACGGCCCTGATGAAACCGGCCATGATCCAGGTGGCCAGCGGAACGGCCGTGGCCGTGTAGATCACGATGAGGGCGGTGTAGGTGTTCAGCATCCCGACCCGCTCCAAGATCTGGTAGAGCGGGATGACGAGGCTGACCCGGGGGACCAGGCGGGGCACGAGCACGAGCGCGAGAAGCAGGTGCCGCATCCGGAAGGCGTAGCGGGCGAAGGCGTAGCCGGCCATCGCGGCAACGATCACCGAGAAGAAGGTCGAGGTGACGGCCAGGATCGCGCTGTTGAGGAGGTAGCGCCAGAATCCGTCGAACTCGATCACCGTGCGAAACGCCTCGATGGTCGGGTTGGCCGGGATGAGACCCGGATCGGTGAAGATCTCCAGGCGTGGGGTGAACGCTGCCGAGACGGACCACAGAAATGGTGCCAGGGTCCACACCATCAGCACCACGATGGCGGCGGTGGCGAGCCAGTTGCGCCGGACGGCCACTGCCCAGCGCGGGCGGGCGGCGCGGTGCGTCACCACTGGCGACTGGCGTCGTGGTCCTGACCGGGTGGGTGGCGTCGAGAGAGTCGTCATGTCAGTCGTCCTTCGGGAAGATCTTCAGGTAGAGACCGCTGAGTGCCGTATTGATCACGAGCAGGCACACCATCACCACTGAGGCCTTCGAGTAGTTCAGCTCGGTGAATCCGAGGCTGTACATGTAGATCGCGAGCACATCGGTGGCCCGGTTGGGTCCGCCGCCGGTCAACGGCATGATCAGGTCGAAGATGTTGAAGCTCGCGAAGGTCAGCCACACCAGCGTCAGGGCCACCTGGGGTGCCAGGGACGGCAGGACCACGGCAGTGAAGCTCTGCCAGGAGTTGGCCCCGTCGATCCGCGCGGCCTCGAGCATCTCCTTGTTCATCATCTGCAGCCCGCCGAGCACGATCAGGGTGGCGAACGGTGTGATGTGCCAGATGTTGGCGATGATCACGATGATCATGGCCTGGGCGGGTGAGGCGAGCGAGAGGCTGCTCTCGATCCCGAACACGTCCATCACGTAGGGGACCAGCCCGCCCTCACTGGTGAACAGGAAGCGGAACATCACACCGGAGGCCACACCGGAGACGAGGTAGGGCACGAGCGAGACGGCCCTGAAGGCCCGGGTCCCGAACCCGATGTGATGCAGGGCGAGGGCGAACGCCATCGACATCGCGGTGCCGACAACCACGGTGGCCACCACGAAGACGACCGAGCGCGTGAGGGAGTTGAGGAAGATCGGGTCCCGCAGGACCTCGATGTAGTTCTCCAGCCCGATGAATGGTTCACCGATCTGGTACAGGTCGATCCGGAAGAACGTGTCCCGGATGCCCTTCAGCACGGGATAGGCCAGCACCGCGACGATCAGCACGATCGCCGGCGCCAGGAACAGGTAGGGGTAGAAGCGCTCACCGCGCTCCCGCCGCGATCTGCGGCGGGGAACGGTCTGCCTCGCGTCGATCTGTGTCATGACTTGTCCGTCCGTTGTCGCAGCCGGTGCTGCCGCGGGCATGTCCCGCGGCAGCACCGGCGTCAGGTCACTCGTTGAGCGCGTCGAGCTGCGCCTGATAGGTGGCGGCGACCGCAGCGGCGTCGGCGTCGGGGTTCTGCAGCACTTCCTGGGTGGCGTCGAAGAGGATCTCGTGCACCTCCGGTTGACGCTGGTGCACCGGCAGAGCCTCCATCTCCTCCACAGCGGGCAACAGCTCCTCGAGCCACGGCTGCTGCTCCAGGAAGGCCGGGTCGTGCAGGACCGCAGCCGACGACGGCGACTGGTAACGCAGCCCGATCTCGGACTGGACCTCGGCGCTCGCGAGGTACTGCAGCACAAGCCCCACCTCGTAGGGGTGCTCGGTGGCAGCACTGACGTAGTACGGCCATGCCCGTACGGTTGCCCGGTGCTCGTCCTCGGCGCCGGGCCGGTACGGCATCGGCGCTACGTCCCACTGTTCGCCGTACTCCAGCGCCTGGTCGATCTCCGGCATGATGTTCATGCCGTTGTGGAACATCGCCGAGCTGCTGCCGATGAAGGAGCCACGCTCGTCGGCGTGCCCCCAGGCGAGGGTCTCCGAGCTGACGGCGCCAGATCGCACGAGCTCCTGCAGGAACTCCAGGGCGTAGACCCCGGCCTCGGAGTCCAGCTGCGGAGTGCCGGCGTCGTCGACCTGTCCACCCATCGCGAGGAACGGGCGCATGAAGCGGTCCATGGGCGTGCCGTCCCGCGACCCGGGGTAGGCGAAGCCGTAGCGGCCGTCCTCGGTGAGTTCAGCGGCGGCCGCCAGCACGTCGTCATAGGTCTCAGGGACGTCAAGTCCGGCCTCATCGAGCCAGTCGGAGCGGTAGGTGAGCCAGATCGAACCGATCGACGTTGCGACCCCATGCGGGACGCCGTCCCACTCGGCCACGTCCCACGCCACGTCCAGGAGGGCGTCGTAGTTCTCGGGGTTCTCCTCGGCCCACGCCTCCTTGATCGGGGTGATATCCATCAGCACATCCTGCGCGTAGAGGACTGTGGCCGACTCGAACGGAGCCTGGAGGATGTCGGGGGCGTCGTCGGCGCGATACTGGCGGATGAAGTCGGTCGGCGCCTGCTCCAGCGGGATAACGTCCGCCGTGACGTTGATGTTCGGGTGCTCGGCGTTGAAGGATTCGAAACCGTCGGCCGGCTGGAAGTCTTCCCGGCCGAACCAGATCGTGATGTCGACGGTCTCGTCCTCACCGGCGGGAGTCACCTCGGCGGGTGCGCCGCCGTCGTTGCCTTCGCCGGAGCCGGAGCCACAGGCAGTGAGTCCGAGCCCGACGGCGGTCAGGCCCGCTGCGAGTGCGGTGCCCCTTCTCATGTGTGTCCTCATCGACGTATCCACCTTTCGTTGCGTCGTTGCACAGGTGTGCGTGGTTGGGGTTGGGTGTGGGGATCGGGGTCAGTATTCGGTTGAGGCCGTGTGGCCCGATCCCCGGAGGGCGTCGGGCAGTCGGGAGGCCATCTGGATGCGTCAGTGTGGGGCGGAGAACACGGCGTCGTCCGATTCGGTGCCTGCTTCGACTCCGACCTCGGCACCGGGTGCGGCCCCTGGCGATGGCCGGGGGTTGAGCTCGAACGCAGGCCGCAGGCCCGCTGCCACGGCTGCGAGCTCCGCAGCGCCGCGACTGGTCGCCTCATCCACCTCAGGGATGTGATATGGACCCATGTGGTCCGCGCGCACCTTGCGCATCGTCCGGGTCCGGAGCCCGCCGCCGGTGAGTACCAGCTGGGTCCGCGGGCCGGCCAGAGCGTCCAGTCGGTCGGCGAGCTCGGCCGCGCGGCGCCCGATGCACTCCACGGCAGCTCGCCACACCATCGCAGGGCGAGGTTCGTAGCCGATGTTGGTCAAGGTCGCGCGTTCGAGCCAGATCTCGTCGACGTGCGGGTCGTCCGGGCCGAGCACGAGGTCGAATGCCTCCTCGTCCAGGTGGTCCAGGTCGGACTCGCCCAGGCCGAGCAGCTTCATGAAGCGCCACAGCCCGATCCCCGATCGCAGGCTGCACATCCCCTGTAGGGAGTCCGGGAGGACGTCGCGGCCGATGGCGATCTCCGCGTCCACGGCATCGGCCACCTGCTCACGGGTCAGGTTCCCCGCGCCGAGGCGGCGGATGATGGATTCACCGGTTCCGCACGAATCGATCATGTCACCGGCCCCGGTGGCACCGAGGCCGACGCTGGCGGCGAGGTGGTCCATCCCGGCGATGGTCACCGCGGCGCGATCCAAGGAGGGGTGTGCGCCGGTGACGGTACCCACCCGCTCGCCGGCGTGGACGAGTGGAGCGAGCAGTCCTCGCGGCAGATCCAGGCTGTCGAGCACGTCCTCGGCCTCAGTGGCCTTGAGTACGTCGAACAACCCGGTCCGGCTGGCCAGCGACATCTCGGTCGCCTGCTCACCGGTCAGTGCGTAGGCGATCCACTCCTCGACGCTCAGCCATCGAGCCCAGCGCCGAGGTTCGGCGCAGTTGCGGGCGAACCAGCGGAACTTCATGATGCTGGGCTTGTGGTTGACCGCCAGCCCGGTGACGCCGCTGAATGTACGGTGCCCGATGCCGCCGGCGAGATCGGCGATGATGTCGTCGCCATTGAGGTCGTACCACGGCAGCACGGGCGTGAGCGCGGTTCCGGCGGCGTCGATCATGACCCCGGACTCGGCGAATCCGGTGAGTCCGATCCCGGCGATCCGCCCGCCACCGGCCTGGTCCTTGGCCATCCGCATCTGCCGGAGCACGATCCCGAGCAGAGCGTCCGCCTCGGCATGGCGGGCACCGGCCGGCCCAGTCCACGGGGTGGGTGCAGAGACGAGGGAGCGGCGTACGCCGCCGGCGTCGACGGCCTGCACCTTGATCGAGGTGCTGCCCACATCGACACCCAGCAGGAGCTCACCTCTCATCGCTGCTCCCGGAAGACGGTGACGTACTCGGCGAAGTTGCGTCCGATCTGCTGTGCCGCGCCGGTCCTGTCGAGGTGGCCGTCCATGAACGCGGTCACCGCGTCGCTCCAGGTGGAACGACCGATCGCGAACCCGTCCAACCCCGGGACTGCAGCTCCCATACGCAGCCAGCCGCGTACGGTCTCCTCAGGCGCCCCACGCCCGAGGATGATGGTCTGCGCGTGGGTGCGGCCGCCGTCAGTGGCTTGGGTGACCACCTCACGGTAGGCGGCCTCGGAGTGCAGGCCCTCGACCTTCCAGACATCGGCCTCCACGCCGCCGGCCTGCAACTCGGCGATCGCCTCGCACATCAGCCGCGGCCGGATCTCCTCCTCGAACCGTTCGGTGGACCCGCCCACGGACTCCAGGTGCTCGGCCGTGGGGGTCACGAGAATCTCGACCATGAACTTCTGACGGCGTGGGGCCAGCCAGTCCGAGAGCTCGGCCAGCCGAGTGCGGCTCAGGCGCGCGTCCTCCTCCGGCTGCGAGGTGTCCTTGAACGCCAGGATCTTGACCTGGTCCGGGTCGAACTCCTCGATGTGACTGGCGAACTCGTCGCCGTACTCGAGCTCGAAGATCTTGGCCATGCTCTTCTCCGCCGGCATGGCCAGCAGGACGCCGTCCTGGCGGGCGCGGCGGGCCACGCCGGCGCCGAACTCCTCGTCCACCAGGATTCCCACGTCCGAGGTGGACAGGGATAGGGCCGGGAGGGCGGTGAGGAGGCCGTCGTAGATGATCTCCTTCAGCAGGCTGTAGTCGACGGTGGTGGAGCCGTTCGCACCTGCGTAGGTGCTGCCGTGCGGGCCGAACATCTTGTTCAGGGAGACGCGGTGGTCGAAGGCGAGGATGTACAGGGGCGGGTTGGTCATGGGGGTGGTCCGTTCTGGATCGTCAGTGAGCGATGTTCATGGCGGCGGTCTTGATCCGGCGATAGAAGGCCAGTCCGTCGAGGCCGTGCTCCTTGAACGGTGAGCCGGATTCCTTGAACCCGCCGAACGGTTGGTGCACGTCCCAGCCGCTGGGTGGCAGGTTGATCACCACCTGGCCGGCGTCGACCCGCTCGACGAAGCGGTGGGCGGTGGCGAGGTCCTTCGTGAAGATGCCTGCCGCGAGCCCGTATTCGGTGTCGTTGACCATCTCGATCGCCTGATCGAGCTCGTCGAAGGCGACCACCGCGACGACCGGACCGAAGACCTCCTCGGACCAGATGCGCATCTGAGTGGTCACCGAGGTGAGCACTGTGGGGGTGACGTAGCAACCCATGCCGAGGTCGCCGTCAATGGGACGGTCACCGCCGACGGCTATCGTGGCACCTTCCTGCTCGGCCGTGCCGATCATGCCAAGCACCTTCTGCAGTTGCCGGTCGTTGACCACCGGACCGATCGTGGTGCCCTCGCCCTGATGACCCAGCCCGATGGCGCGGGCGCGCTCGGCCAGCTGAGCCTCGACCTCCGCCACGCGGGAGGAGTGCACCAGCAGCCGGCTGACGGCGGTACACCGTTGCCCGGTCTGGCCGAAGATGGCAGGGATGAGGGCCTCCAGCGAGGCCGTCACATCCGCGTCGGACATGATGACGGCGGAGTTCTTGCCACCCATCTCGGTCTGCAGCCGGGTCGGTCGCCCCGCCACGGCGTGGCTGAGATGGTGACCGGTCGCGGTGGACCCGGTGAACGTGATCCCGGCGATGCGGAGGTCGTTCACGAGGGCGTCCCCCACCTCGGTGACGTCTCCCGTGACGACGTTCACCACGCCGTCGGGAAGGCCCGCGGCGGCGAAGATCTCGGCGAGAACGAGCGCCACGGCCGGTGTGTCCGGGGACGGCTTGAGCACAGCCGTGTTCCCGAGCACCAGGGCGGGCCCGAGCTTGCGGCAGGGCACCATCAGCGGGTCGTTCCACGGCGTGATCGCCAGGACCACGCCGATCGGCTCGTGGGTGGTCCACGCCGACACCTCTGGCCGGCGGTCCGGGATCACGTCACCGTAGGGCAGGCGTGCCAGTCCCGCGTTGAACTCGAGCATCTCCGCGCTGCGCTCGACCTCGATCGTTGCCTCGGCAGGCGACTTGCCCATCTCGCGGACGATCAGATCGCGCAGCTCACCGGCGCGGTCACGGATCCCGGCGGCCGCCGCGAAGAGCACCTTGCCGCGGTCGATGCTGCTCGTGGCCCGCCAGCTGGGCAGGGCGCGGGCTGCTGCGGTCACTGCGGCCGTGGCCTGGGCGGCGCTCAGCGCGGGAACTCGTGCGACGACGTCACGTGCGTCTGCCGGGTTGACCGAGTCGAGGGTGCCGAGATCGCCTGCGACCCAGGTGCCGTCGATCAGGGTCCGGAGTGGGTCCGGGGCGGTGGTGATGCTCATGCGATCAGTGCTCCTTCGCGGGTGAGGCTGTGCCAGCCGTCGACGAGGTACTCGCGCAGTGCCTCGTCGGTGAAGTCGAAGCCGAGGCCGGGCGTCTCGTGCAAGAGGAGTTCGCCACCATCGACCCGGAGCTGGTTGTCGATGAGCCGGGAGAAATTGTGCACCGCATCGCCGGCGAAGTACTCGACGAACCGGGCGCTGCTGTAGGCGCCGACGAGGGGTGCGTGCAGGTCGTGGAACCAGTGCGGCGCCAGGGTCACCCCGGAGGCATCGGCGAGGTGGGCGATCCGGGTGAGCTCGGTGATCCCGCCGCACACGGCCGCATCCTGCTGGAGGATGAGGGCCCCGCCGGCGTCGATGAGCTCCTTGGTGCGCCACCGGCCGGCCTCGATCTCGCCGGTCGCGACGGTGATCGGAGTGCGCTCGGCGAGGCGGGCGTGGTTGGCGATGTCGTCCGGGCCGAATGGTTCCTCGATCCAGTACGGGTCGTAGGTCTCCCAGCGGCGCAGTGCCTGCAGGGCGGTCGGGACGTCACGCCAGGCGTTGTTGGCGTCGAGCATCAGCAACCCGTCCGGCCCGAGCACGTCGCGGGCGGCGGCGAGCCGGTCGGCATCCTCGGCGGGGGAGTGGCGACCGACCTTGATCTTCGCGGCGGTGAACCCGAGGGCGGTGTAGCCGCGGATCTCCTCGGCGAGCCCGTCCGGGCCCTTCCCCTCGACGTAGTAGCCCCCGCTCGCGTAGGCGGGGACGCGGTCGCTGTGGCCACCGAGGTACTTGTGCAGTGGGAGACCCGCGGCGCGGGCGTTGCGGTCCCAGATGGCGATGTCGAGAGCGGAGAGGGCCCGCATCACCGAACCGGTGCGCCCGTGCAGCAGCGACTCCTGGTACATCCGGTCCCACAGGCCGGTCGCGAGGTGGGCGTCCTGGCCCAGCAGTACCGGCCCGAGCAGGTCGCGGACGGCAGCGGTGGCGACTGATGCAGCGGTGTGGCCCGGATAGCAGAAGCCGATACCGGTGACACCGTCGTCCCCGGTCACGCGGACCAGGGTGTACTCGCGCTGGGTCACGGTGCGGCTGGAGAATCCGGTGGCTACGGGCAGCGGCACGATCGCCGTTCCGACGTCGATCCTCGAGATTGTCGTCACGTTGTCCTCTTCGACTCGTTTGGTGCCGGCATCTGGCTTCGTTGCCGACGAGGAGCACGCTACGGACGTTGTACGCGCAAGTCCAAGAGATAGTGTGGATTGCTAGTATCGGAGAAACTGATTGTAGGAACGGCTGACGGGAGGAGGAAACCGTGGAGATCCGGTGGCTGGAGACGTTCGTCGCGGTCGTCGAGAACGGCGGATTCGCCAAAGCGGCGGACGTGCTCTACTGCTCGCAGCCCACTGTCAGTGCTCAGGTCTCAGCGCTGGAACGTGAGCTGGGGGCTGAACTGCTCGATCGCGGCCGCCGACCTGTCGAGCTCACCGAGTCGGGCCGGGCGTTGCTGCACCATGCCCGCGCCGTGCTCGACCAGATCGAATCGGCGCGCGGCAGTGTCTCGGATGTGCTCGGTGCGCGGAGAGGGACGGTTCGGCTCGGCACCTACCCGAGTGCCACGGCCGGGTACATTCCGTCGCTGCTGGAACGGTTCCACCAGAACCACCCGCTGGTACGAGTGCACCTGGTCGAACTCGGTGGTGCCTATCTCGAGCAGGCCGCGCTCAGTGGCGAGGTGAATCTTTTCCTACGGCAGACCACGCCGCCGCTGTCGAGCAGTCAGTTCTTCTCCGAACCGCTCTGGCAGGAGCGACTCAAAGTCATCGCCGACTCCTCCCACCATCTGGGAGCCGTTGACGTGGTGCCGCCGCAGGCGCTGCTCGGGCAACCGCTGATCATGACGGGCCACTACCGGCTCGACAGCCTGCTCTCTCACCCACTCTGGCGCGATCTCGGTGAACCACCGACGCTCGCCTACGAGGTCTCCCACCCGCAGTCGCTGATCGAGCTGGTCCGGGCTGGCCTCGGGATCGGGATCACGACGGCCCTGGCGCTGCACGTCTCCCGCGTGGGCAACCTCGCTGTGAAGGACATCGATCATCCGGGTGCGGTACGAGACGTCTCGGTCTACTGGCCCAGCGGGCGGCGCCTGTCCGCAGCGACCCAGGCGCTGCTCGATTTCATGACCACTACGGCGCCGGTGCCGCCGGTGACCGAGTCGATCCGGACGGTGGGCACCCGCACGAGCGGCGAGGGCGGCTGATTCGACGCTCCGACCCCTCCCAGGGGTCGAACTTTCGACCCATGAAGCGGGTTGACCCTGAGTTTCGGGCCCCTGGGTGAATCGGATTGCGTCGTCTGCGCGTGCTACCGCAAGAGGTAGCGTAGAAGTGCCGCAAAAGGTAGCGTAGAGCTACCGCAAGAGGTAGCGTGAGATCGTGGAGTATCTGCCGCGCACGATCGATCGTGAGCTCGATGAGTTGTTGCCAATCGCGCCAGCCATCGCTCTCGACGGTCCCAAAGGTGTCGGGAAGACTGACACGGCGAGGCGCCGGTCGACTGCCGTCTGGTACTTGGACGACCCAGCTCAACGAGAGGTCGCGCGTGCAGACTTCGAACTTGCGTCGTCGCCGGACGGAACCCTCCTGCTCGACGAGTGGCAGAAGCTTCCGCAGGTGTGGGACTCAGTGAGGCGCCGTGTCGACGCAGGGGACCCGCCGGGCCGGTTCCTCCTGACGGGATCGGCGACCCCTGCGAGCCCGGCGGGGACGCACAGCGGAGCAGGGCGCATCCTGTCGTTGCGGATGCGGCCGATGGGGCTGCACGAACGCGGGCTGGTGACGCCTACGGTGTCGTTGTCGGCCCTTCTAGCCAGCCGGGCAGAGCCGGTTGAAGGCACGACGACGTTCGCACTTGGCGACTACGCAGATGCTGTGGTCGACAGCGGCCTTCCCGGAATCATGACTGCAGCCCCACGGCTGCGTCGCGGCCTCCTCGACGCCTACCTCCACCGCGTCATTGATCGCGACCTGCCCGACCTGGGCTACGAGGTACGGCGGCCGCAGACCCTTCGACGGTGGTTGTCGGCATATGCGGCGGCCTCCTCGACGACGACCGCCTACTCGAAGATCCTTGACGCGACCACCGCGGGTGACGGCACACAGCCGGCCAAGACGACGACGATTGCCTACCGCGACCACCTCAGTCAGCTCTGGCTGCTCGATCCGGTCCCCGGTTGGATCCCCGCCAATAACCCCATCCGGCGGCTGCAGCAGGCGTCCAAGCACCAGCTGGCCGATCCAGCGCTCGCGGCGCGACTGCTCAACCTCTCGGCCACGGCGCTGCTCGGGTCGCCGGGATCGCACATGGCGGGTCCACTCTTCGAATCTCTCGTGACCCTGGGCGTTCGCGTGATCGCCCAAGCAGCCGAGGCGACGGTGAGCCATCTCCGCCTGCGCGGAGGAGAACGTGAGGTCGACCTCGTCCTAGAGGGGGTCGACGGTCAGCTCCTCGGGATCGAGATCAAACTCGCACCGGAGGTGACCGGATCTGATGTGCGGCACCTGACGTGGCTGCGCGACCAGCTTCCCGACCGGGTCGTGGACCTCGTGGTGATCACGACGGGGAAGACCGCCTACCGTCGAGCCGACGGTGTCGCGGTCGTTCCGCTGGCGCTGCTGGGCCCATGATCCGGTTCTCACCCTCCAGGGGCCGATCTTTCGGCCCGTGAAGCGGGTTGACCCCGAGTTTCGGGCCCCGCGCGTTCGTGCTGCGGTGCCTCGTCCGTCGAGGGGTCGATCTTTCGGCCCATGAGCGGTGAAAGGGTCTATCTTTCGGCCCCTGGGCCGTGGGGCCGGGTCCGCACATCTGCCCGCCGGCCGCCCAGCGGCGTCAGCTCACCCGAACGATCCCCACCGGGTCGCCCACCGCCGGGTGCCCCTCCGGCACCGGCTCCCACGCCGCATCCGCGCCGTCTTCACGCAGCCAGCGTTGCCCTGCCACCGACACCTCCGAGGCGCCCGTGACCTGCGCCGTCATCACTGCCCACGACGCCACCGCCCAGCCCAGCCGCTCCGGCTCACCCCCGAGGGCGGTGACGTCGATGAGGAGGTGAGCTGCGCCGTCGTGGTCCTCCTGCGAGGCGGTGAGCGAGGGCAGGTCGAGGGCCAGCCGGGCCTGCAGCACCTCCACGAGTTCCGCCTGCTCCACCGGGCTCGCCGGTGCGAGCCGGCAGATGACCCCACCCGAGGTATACCCGGTCAACGACGAGGCGAACAGCCGCGCCAGCGTCTCGTGCTGGGCGTAGGCGTCCGGGAAGCCCGAGCGCTGTACCTCCTGCGCGGCGACCGTGATCTCCATGTCCTGATAGCCGTCCACCCGCACCAGCGCGTCGTAGAAGGCGTGCGTGGCGTAGTGCGGGTCCTGCACCTGCTCCTCGCTGCCCCAGCCCTGGGAGGGGCGCTGCTGGAACATGCCCAACGAGTCGCGGTCGCCGTAGTCGAGGTTGCGCGCCCGCGACTCCTGCATCACGGTCGCCAACGCGATCGTCAGCGCCCGCGCAGGCAGCTCCCGTTCGAGCGTGATCGCCGCGATCAGCGCCGCATTGCCGGACTGCTCCGGATCGAGGGCTGCGGACCGGTCACCGTCGGAGGCGATGCACCGCTGCACGATCGGTGGGGCGTCGTTCACGCGGTTCAGCACGATCACGCCACCAGCGACCACGAGTCCCAGCGCGGCGAGCAGCACGACCGCCCGCCGCACCACCCGCCGGGTACGCGAGCGTCTACTGGGCATGCAGCGCGGAGTTCAGCTCGATCCCCGCGCCGCTGCGTTCGATCGCCTCCACCGCACCGGTGGTGGAGTTGCGGCGGAACAGCAGGTTGGGGGTGCCGGAGAGATCGCGCGCGGTCACGAGATCCTTGGAACCGGCGAGCGTCACCTTCGTCCCGGCCGTCAGGTAGAGACCTGCCTCCACCACGCAGTCGTCGCCGAGGGAGATCCCCAGACCGGCGTTCGCGCCGAGCAGGCAGCGCCGGCCGATGGCGATCTTGTGGGTGCCGCCACCCGAGAGCGTGCCCATGATCGAGGCGCCGCCGCCGATATCCGACCCGTCACCGACCACCACACCCTGGGATATGCGGCCCTCCACCATCGAGGCGCCGAGCGTACCGGCGTTGAAGTTCACGAACCCTTCGTGCATCACCGTGGTGCCCTCGGCGAGGTGGGCACCCAGCCGGACCCGGTCGGCGTCGGCGATCCGCACCCCGGTCGGCATCACGTAGTCGACCATCCGGGGGAACTTGTCCACCCCGTAGACGGTGATCGGCGCGCCCTTGCGCGCCACGCGCAGCGACAGCCGGGTCTTCTCGAAGTCGGCCACCGCGCACGGCCCGGCGGAGGTCCACACCACGTTCGGCAGCACCCCGAACAGTCCGTCCAGGTTGATCGAGTTCGGCTGCACGAGCCGGTGGGAGAGTAGGTGCAGGCGCAGGTAGGCGTCTGCGGTGTCGGCCGGTGCGGCGTCCAGATCGATGCTGCGGTGCTCGACCACCTGGCGGGTGCCGCGCGCCCGGTCGATCGTCGCGAGCGAGGCCAGATCGGCGGGCACGCCATAGGGCCCGCTGCTCTGCGCGGGTTCGTCCCCCAGCCCAGGGTTCGGGTACCAGACGTCGAGCGTCTGGTCGTCGGTGGTGATGGTGGCGAGTCCGATTCCCCAGGCGGTGCGTGTCATGGGTCCAGACTACCGAGCGCTGCCTGCCTGAGCCGACCGCTGCCCGCTACACGCTGCGCGGGCCCGTGTGCCCGGCGCCCAGCGCGCTCACCCGGGCGATCAACCCTCGGTCCGCCGTGGCCACGACCACCGGATCCGCACCGGCCTCGCGCAGCGCCCGCACCTGGGCGACGATCTCGTCGTCCCCCTCACCGGGCGCCGCCACCACCCGGACCCGATCCCCGGGCCCGGCCGCCCGCGCCGCCCCCTCGGTGACGAGCACGAGCTCCGGCCACCACAGATCACCGGGCAGATCCAGCACGGCTGAAGGGACGCCGTCGTGGGCCAGGGTTTCCAACCGCGCCAGCAGGCGCTCGGTGGCGCCGGCGCGGTCCTTCCACCAGCCGTCCGGCCGGGAGCCGACCACATTGGCCGCATCGACCACCAGCGCTGGCCGGCGCGTGAGCATCTCGCGCAGCGTCGGCCAGGCGTCGGCGAAGGCGGGCAGTAGCGACCGGCCGGTCACGTCCGCCTGGGTGACCCACTGGATGTCGGCGCTCTCGGCGTCGGTGGGGTGCGCCGTCAGCGGGCCTGTGGCCAGGGCCAGGGCGGTGGTGTAGCTCCAGTCGGGGTGGGTGAGGGTGCGGGTGGCGAGCAGCGTCAGCGAGGTGGGGTCGACGCCAGCCTCCTCGACGGCCTCCCGCACCGCACCTGCCCACGGCGTCTCGCCCGGGCGCAGGGCGCCCCCGGGGATGCCCCAGGTGTCGCCGAAGTGCGTCCAGCTGGCGCGGTGCTGCAGGAGAACCCGCCCGACGGCGTCCGTCCAGTTCCCGCGCCCGTCACCTGCGTCCAGGATCAGCAGGCCGGCGGCGCCGCTGTGCCCCCAGTGGCGCGCACCGCAACCGCACTCCACCCAGCCCTCCCACGGGCCCTCGGGGCGCCAGTCGGTTGGGCGGCTGGGGTGGGGGCGCTGGTCGGGCACGTGATCAGGGTACTTGCGTCATCCGGCTCACGAGGGTGGCCTGAGTGTCCTGATCGGCTTCGCGAACGACACTCAGGCCACCCTCGTGGCACCGGTCTCCGCGTGGTCGAGTCAGTCGCCGGACTCGGGCATCTCGTCGATCTGGCAGATCACCGAGCCGGAGCTGACGGTCTGCCCGACCGCGGCACTGAGGCCGTGCACCCGGCCGGCCCGGTGTGCGACCAGCGGTTGCTCCATCTTCATCGCCTCCAGCACGACCACGAGGTCGCCCTCGGCGACGAGCTCACCGTCGGCCACGGCCACCTTCACGATGGTTCCCTGCATGGGGGAAGCGAGTGCGTTGCCCCCGGCGACCGCGGCGGCGGACTTGCCGTTGGAGCGGCGCGCGGGGCGGCGGGCCTGACGTCCCTTGCCGGCGCCGCCGATGCTCAGACCTGCGGGCAGGACCACCTCGAGGCGCTTGCCGCCGACCTCGACGACAACCCGCTCGACGTCACTGTCTGCTTCGGCCGGTGCAGCGGCGGGGACGGGTGTGGCGCCCTCGGCCTGGGCGGCGAGCCGCGCGGCGAACTCGTTCTCGATCCAGGTGGTGTAGACGGAGAAGTCCTCGAGCCGGTCGGCCGCGAACTCCGGGTCGGCGAGCACGGCACGGAAGAAGGGCAGCACGGTGGGGATGCCGGTGACCTCGGTCTCGCTGATCGCGCGACGGGCCCGCTGCAGTGCCTCGGTGCGGGTGGCACCGGTGACGATGACCTTGGCCAGCATCGAGTCGAACGCACCGGAGATGGTGTCACCGGCGACGATGCCCGAATCCACGCGCACACCCGGTCCCGAGGGCCAGCGCAGGGAGCTGATCGTGCCGGGGGAGGGGAGGAAGTTGCCGAACGGGTCCTCACCGTTGATGCGGAACTCCAGCGAGTGCCCGCGGGTGGTGACCTCGGTGTAGCCGAGCTCTTCGCCGTCGGCGATGCGGAACTGCTCACGGACGAGGTCGATCCCCGCGATCTCCTCGCTCACGCAGTGCTCCACCTGCAGGCGGGTGTTGACTTCGAGGAAGGAGATCGTTCCGTCAGTGCCGATGAGGAACTCGCACGTACCGGCGCCGCGGTAACCGGCCTCCTTCAGGATCGCAATCGACGCCTCGCGCAACTGGGCGTCCTGCTCCGGGGAGAGGAACGGTGCGGGCGCCTCCTCCACCAGCTTCTGGTGGCGGCGCTGCAGAGTGCAGTCGCGGGTGGAGACCACGACGACGGTGCCGTGGGCATCCGCGAGGCACTGGGTCTCCACGTGGCGGGGGCGGTCGAGGAAGCGCTCGACGAAGCACTCACCCCGGCCGAACGCGGCGGTGGCTTCCCGGACGGCGGAGTCGAACATGCCGTCGATGTCCTCGGCGGTGCGCGCGACCTTCAGGCCGCGTCCGCCGCCTCCGAAGGCCGCCTTGATCGCGATCGGCAGACCGTGCTCGGTCGCAAAGGCATGCACCTCGCCGGCATCGGACACCGGATCCGGGGTTCCGGCGACCAGTGGGGCACCGGCGCGCTGGGCGATGTGCCGCGCGCTGACCTTGTCGCCGAGGGCGTCGATGGCGGCCGGCGGCGGTCCGATCCAGATGAGACCGGCGTTGATCACCGCGCGGGCGAAATCGGCGTTCTCGGAGAGGAAGCCGTAACCCGGGTGCACGGAGTCCGCGCCGGATCGTCGGGCGACGTCGAGGATCTTGTCGATGTCCAGGTAGGTCTCGGCGGCCCGGGAGCCGTGGAGCGCGAACGCCTCGTCGACCAGTTGCACATGCTGGGCGTCACGGTCGGAGTCGGCGTAGACACCGACGGAGGCGAGGCCCGCGTCGCGGCAGGCGCGCGCAACCCGGACGGCGATCTCGCCGCGGTTGGCGATGAGCACTTTGCCGCATCGGGCCTTCGATGCTTCCGGCGCTGCGCTCGTCGACATGCATTCTCCTCGTGTTCATCGGTCAGGCAGCTGGGCCGGGCGTTGCGGGCACCGACGATCCAGCGACGCGATGGGCGTCAGCCCACGCTAGTACTCGAAGGTTCGTCCTACCCAACCACGGCGCCCGGGCAGCGGAAGTCTGTTCGCGCGCTCAAGTGGGTCCTCGCGATTTTGTAGGTTACCGACAAATGTGTCGGCGCTTCGCCCGGTGTCCGGGAGGAACTGTAGTCCGGGTGACACAAAGGCGACGTGTGTCGCCGGTCATGCGTTGGTCACGTCGGCTCAGTTGTGACGGGGGTGGGGTGGTGGTGCCTCGTCTTCGGTCAGGTGACTCTCCAGAAGTCTGTCCATGCCAATCCCAGATCCGCCAGCAGCACCCGCACCAGCGGCAGGCTCAGCCCGACCACGCCGTGCGGGTCGCCCTCGACGCCCGTCACGAACGCGCCGCCGAAGCCGTCGAGTGTGAACGCCCCGGCGACCGACAGGGGTTCTCCGGTGGCCACGTAGGCGTCGATCTCGGCGTCGGTGAGCTCGGCGAAGTGCACCACGGTGCTGGAGACCGCGTGAACGTGGTCAACTCCGCGGATCAGGTGGTGCCCGGTGTGCAGGGTTCCTGAACGTCCACGCATCTGGCGCCAGCGCGCGCGTGCGCGCTCGGGTTCGTACGGTTTGCCCAGGGCCTCACCGTCCAGCTCGAGTAGCGAGTCACAACCGATCACGACGGCGTCCCCCTCCTCGAGTTCGCCGGCTGGGTCCGTGCGGTGGGTCAGGTCAGCAGGGGCCGCAGCGTCGGTAGTTGCGAGCAGACTGGCCACCGCCTCGGCCTTCGCGCGGGCGAGCAGGGCCACGGCTTCACGGACGGGGACGGCATGTCCTCCCGACTCGCGGGCTGCGGCAGCGAGAAGCGCCTCCTCGTCGACGTCAGCCGGCTGGATGTCGGGCTCGATGCCGGCCGTCCGCAGCAGGGCTGCCCGGGCTGGGGAGGCAGAGGCGAGGATGAGGGTGGGAGCGCTCACATGGGTGACCTTACGCCGTCGGCGGTGTGCGCGAGTTGCCAGTCGTGGTCCGTGCAGACCTCCACACGGACCACGACTGGCAACTCGTGCGATCAACAGCTCCGGCAGGTGACCTCGAGCTCATACAGCCGCACGCGACCGTCCCGGGTTGCCGTGATATCCAGCCGCACGGCCGTGGCTTCGACCGGATCGAACTGGTGCAACGGGGTGACCTCGGAGTTCGCCGTCACCTCCCTGACCACCTGCCACTGACCATCCACTTCGGCGGAGATCGCGTAGTCCTCCAGCAGGTAGCCGCCGTACTGGTGCAACTGCACCGAGTCGATCGTCTCCGGTGCTGCGAAGGTCACCTCGAGCCAGTGCGGCGGCGTGGCCTCGGTGAGCCACCTACTTCCGGTGCTGGTGGTGTTGCCGTCGATCGCCCGTTCCGGCGCGTACTGGCTCCACCAGCCCGAGGCGTCCACGGTGGCGCCGCTGGATGCCAGGGCCACGTTGCGCCAGACGGCGGTGATCGTGCTTGTGGCGCTGGCGCTCTCGCCGTGGTCAGCCGGGGTGACCACGATCTCCACGGTGGCTGGCTGCTCCGGGGCGAGTGGCGCCGTCGTGACCTCGACGGCCAGCTCGCGGACCTCGAACGGTTCGAGCGAGACCGTGGTGGCCTCCGCCGTCGTCCAGCCTTGCGGTGCATTGACGGCGACCTCGACCTCGCGTACAGACGCGGTGTCGTTGCGCAGGACGGCGGTCAGGTCGAGCGCGACCTCGGTCTCCGGGCGGATCTCGCTGGAGGCGGGGAGCATCGCGACCGCGACCGGCGCGGCTGCCTCACCCTCAGTGAGGGTGATCTGAGGGAAGACGTCGAGCTCCTGGTACCGCGGCCAGCCCAGGTGCAGGTCGAGGGAGTCCAACGAACCCACGACGGCGGTCCGTTCGGTGGTGCCGTCGCTGCCCAGTCGCACGGGGGTACCGGTGAATTCCTCGGCGAACCATGGTGTGGCCAGTTCCGCCGTGCGGTCGGTGGCGAGGGCGTTCGCACCCTCAAACGCGGTGGTGATGTGCTGTGGGTCATCCCCCTCGGCCACGGCGTAGTTGCGGACGGCGGTCCGCACGTGGTTGCGGTACAGGTCGGTGTGCACGAGTTCTTCGACGAGCAGCCGTTGGTGCGCGGTGGCCGACTCCAGCAGCAGTGCCTGCCGTGCTCGCAGCACCGGAGCCCCCTGGGTGTGGGCGCTCCCGGCGAGCAGCGGAGACTGGCGGCTCGCCTCCAGGAACGCCGCCCGCACGACCGCCTGGGAGAGGGAGATGCCAACGTTCCAGCCGGACCAGCCGCCGAGTTGGGCCAGATCGATGCGAGGGGCAAGCAGGTTCCGCAGCTCCGGATCGACCACACCGGCCACCGCGTCGTCTCCCACGGCCACGAGCCGTCCGCGGGCCACCTCCTCATGGATCCGGTCGACGAACGGGTCGAGAGAACCGGCACCGGCGGTGTTGGCCATCAGCAGCACGTCGGACTCGGCAGCCTCGGCGCGCTCAGCGCCGAGAGTGGCGATGTACTCGTCCACCAGATCGGCATAGGGCACATCCTGGTACGGCGCCACCCAGTCCTCACCGGGGGTCCGCGACCACTCCACCGCGACGCTGGGCTGAACGCCCAGGCGCTCCACCACCAGCTTGGCGGTGAGCAGGGCGCCGAGCACGTCGGCGCCCGGGTAGATCTTCACCCGGTCCTCGATACCGAGCTCGGCGATCAGGGCCGCCAGCGCGGCCTTCTCAGCGCGATGCGGCCCGAACTCGCTCGCGTCGTCCTGCCCCAGCACGAGGACGTCGATGGTGCCCTCGGCGGCGAGGTGGATCATGTCCCGGTTGATCTGGTGGTTGCGGGAGCGGGCGCACAGGTAGTCGCTCTTGATCTCCTCCGGGATCTCAGCTGCGAGTTCCTCGTACTCGGCCCGCAGGTCCTCGCGACCGAGGTTCTCCACCTGGTCCATCAGTTCCGCCCACTGGCGCACCGGCCCCGAGTACATCCCTGGGTACCCGGAGGTGGGGGCGATGGTCAGGCGCTGGATCACGTCGAAGGCGTAGATGGGCTGCTCCGGGTTCGCGGCTGCGACCTCCTCGACGACCTGCAGACGCTCCCGCGCGGTCTCCAGATCCGTGGCACAGGTCCGGGAGGCAACCAGGCCGCCGTAGGCCAGCATCGGCAGGGCGAGTACGGAGGCATCCGCGTCCGGTGCCGCGCTCTCCCACCAGTTGCCGACGGCGTCTGCATCCCCGTGGTCGAAGAACTCACCCAGGAGGTCGGTCTCCGGGGTGAGGGCGGTGTGGCCGCCGATGGCGGCCATCTCCACGGGGGTCACAGCGGGGAAGGGGCGGTCGTCGAGCGGGACGACGGCGATATCACCGAGGGACGGTGGCGGTCCGGCATGTTCGGGTGGACCGGCGTGGGCCGGGCTCACGGCGACCAGCGAGGTGGCGAGCAGGCCGGCGGTGGTCAGGAGGGCGGTGAGGTTGCGCATGGTGTCCTTTCCCGGGCGGCAACGGTGCCGTCCGGCTCTCGGCAGGCAGGAGGCGGTGCCTCAGCCCTTGAGCCCGGTGTTGGCCAGGCCCTGAATGAACTGGCGCTGCGCGATCACGAACACGATCAGCACCGGGATCACAGTGAGGGTGGTGGCGGCGAGCTGGACGTTCCAGATCGGTCCGCCGTAGGCGTCCACGTACTGGGTGAGCGCTTGTGGAAGGGTGAAGTTCTCCTTCGAGGACAGGTAGACGATCGGTTCGAGGTAGAGGTTCCAGGACTTCAGGAAGGTGAAGATCGCGACCGCAGCCACGGCCGAGCGGGCGAGTGGGAACGCGATCCGGGCGAAGATGCCGAATCGGGTCAGGCCGTCCATCCGGCCCGCCTCCTCGAGCTCGCCCGGGAAGGTGATGAAGAACTGCCGCATGATGAACGTCGCGAGTACGCTTGGTGCACCCAGCACCGGGATCACGATGAGCGGCCAGTGCGTGTCGATCAGACCGAGGGTGTTCACCATCCGGAACAGCGGGACGATCGTCACCTCCGAGGGCACCAGCATCCCGATCAGCACGATCACGAAGAGGGCGTTCGCCCCGGGGAAGCGGATCCGGGCGAAGGCGTAGCCGGCGAGCGCGGCCACCGCGATCGTGCCGATCGTGACGGCCACGGCGATGTACAGGCTGTTCATGTACTGCTGGGCGAACGGCTGCAGTGTGAACACGTCGCGGTAAGGCGCCAGGGTCGGTGACTCGGCCCAGACCGTCGGCGGGATCCGCAGGATCTCGCTGGTGGTCTTCAGACTGGACGATGCCATCCACCAGGTCGGGAACACGAACGGCACGGCCAGCAGGACCATCAGGAACACCAGCGCCGCACGGCCGAGGTGCTCGGCGCGTGGCGGGCGCTTCCCGCGGCGTGGCCTGGGGGAGTGGCGCCCGACGGGACGGCGTGCACCTGGGGAGGGCTGCGCCGTCGGCGGCTTCGTGAGCTGGTCAGGACTCATGGAACACCCACTTCTTGCGCGTCTGCCACTGCAGCAGGGTCAGGGCCAGGACGATGACGAACAGCAGCACGGCGATCGCGCTGGCGTAGCCGAACTGGTTGAACTCGAAGGCCTGCCGGTACAGGTAGAAGACCAGCACGGTGGTGGAGGTGCCCGGACCGCCGTCGGTGAGCACGTCGATCAGAGCGAACGTCTCGAGCGAACCGACGAGGGTCAGGATCCCCACCAGCAGCATCGTGGGGCTGATCATCGGCAGCGTGATCGAGGTGAACCGCCGCCACGCGCCAGCGCCGTCGAGCCGTGCCGCCTCACCGATGTCCTCCGGAACCCCTTGCAGGGCGGCCAGGAACAGCACCATGTTCAATCCGACGTTCTTGAACACCTGCACCACGACCACGGCGATCATCGCCGTGACGCTCCCGCGCAGCCAGTTCGGGCCGGTCACCCCGAGTGCGGCGAGGAAGGCGTTCACCCCGTTGTCGGCCTGCAGCAGGAACCCCCACACGATCGTCCATGCCACCAGCGAGACCACCACCGGGGAGAAGAACAGCACCCGGAACAGGGTGGTCCCCGGCAGGTGCTGGTTCAGCAGCACGGCCAGCGCGAGCGCAAGCGTCATGTTCAGCACGAGCACCCCGAGGGAGAACCACAGACTCGCCCAGAGCGAGTCGTGCAGGGCCGCGTCGGTGAGCATCCGCGTGTAGTTCTCACCGCCGATGAAGGTGAACGTGTTCGCGAGCACGTTCCACTCGTGCAGCGAGTACCACACGACGGCGATCAGCGGCGCGATCACGAAGGCGAGGCTGCCGAGCACCGCTGGTGCGCTGAACAGGTAGCCGTAGAGGGCGTCCCGGTCCCGCCAGCGCATGGTGCGCCGGCGGGCCGGGAGGGTGGGGACAGATGTCATGTCAGGTCAGTCCTGCAGCAGCGGGTCGATCGCGGCGCACACCTCGGTCGCCACCGCTGCGGCATCACCGGTCTCGGTCCACAGCGCGTCCAGCGCGCTGCGAGTGGCCGTGTCGACCTGTGCGTAGTTCACGTGCGAGGGCTTGGTGGCCGCGCCGTCGATCGCCTCGACGACGATCTCCAGCTGCCGCTCGTCGAACGCGGGGTTCCCCTCGGCGAGGCTCTCGGTGGTCAGCAGCGAGGTCCGCGGCGGCGGGAAGTACTGGGAGAGCTGACTGGCGTTCTCCGGGTTCGTGAAGTGAGCGAGGAAGTTCGCGGCCGCCCCGGGGTTCTCGCCATTGGCGAGCACGCCGATCCCGGCTTGGCCGATCACGCCGGGCTGTCCGGCCGGTCCCGTGGGCAGCGGCACGATGTCCCACTCGAAAGACCCGTCCAGGGCGGACGCACGAGAGATCTGTGTGATCGTCATCGTCGTGTCGCCGGAGAAGAAGTCAGCAGCGGTACCGGGCCCGGGGATCGCGCCCTGGGTGTACACGGCGTCGTGGAACCAGGAAAGGGCGTCGACCATCTCCGGGGAGTCGAACTCGCAGGTGGTGCCGTCGGCGCTCCATGGCTGCGCGCCCCAGGCGCCCCAGACCGAGGCCAGGTTGGACCACGCGGTGTAGTCGAAGTCGCGGACGACCAGGCCGGCGCCGCCCAGGTCCTCGACGGTTGCCGCGGAGATGTCCCGTGCGCTGTCGTAGGTCCACTCACCGCCGGCATGCAGTTCCGACGGCTGCGTTTGCCCAGCCTCGGCGATCCGGTCGGTGTTCACGAACATCACGAACGGCGAGTTGGAGAAGGGGTAGGCGTAGAGGCCGTCATCGTTGCTCCACAGGTCGAGTGCCGAACCGAGAAGGTCCTCGTACTCGTAGCCGTCAGTAGCCTCCAGTGTGCCGCCGATCTCCGCGAGGGCGCCGCTGGAGACGAACTCGGGGGCGTTGCTCTCGAAGACCCACGCCAGGTCGGGCGTGTTGCCGCCGGCCAGCTGCGTAGTGAGGGTGGTCGTGTAGTCCTCGAACGGGATCGTTTCGAAGGTCACCGACGAGACCTCGTCAGGGTGGTCGGCGACATAAGCATCGGCGATCTCCTGGAACAGGCCCAGATGCCCCTCGTCGGCTGTCCAGACGGTCATGCGGAGATCGACAGGACCGTCGGGTGTGGCGTCCTCGGACGTGTCGCTGGTACCACTGCCGCACGCGGCCAGGGTGCCGGCGAGCACGAGCGAGGCGAGGGCTGAGACGGATCTGCGGTGAACCATGGTGACTCCTCTTTGGGGATGACCGCTGCGGATGCAGACGGCCGGGTCGGGTATGGCGGGGCTCAGTAGCCCTGGACGCCGTCGGGCCAGTGCAGCTCAACACCGTCGGCGATCAGTGCGGATTGCAGGTCTGCGGTGAGCGGTGCACTGCCGTGCACCTGGTGGGGGGTGGTGCCCTGCTTCAGGCACTCCGCGGCAAGCAGGCCGGCCGCCTCGCCGATGTTCCACTCCACGGGGTGCAGGCGATAGCAACCGTTGGTGATGTGTGTGGTGCCGATGTTCTTGCATCCAGCAAGCAGGTTCGTGGTCTGCTGCGGGATCAGTGCGCCGAGCGGGATCTCGAAGGGCTCTGCACCGACGTCGATGTAGTTGTCTCCGCCGGTGGAGGGGTGCAGGTCGATGCGATACATGCCGATCCCTACGCTGTCGGGGTAGCGGCGGGCGCCCCGATCACCCCGGACAGCGAGGGAGACGTCCTGTTCGCGGATGGTCTCGAGCGCCCGGATGCGCCGGCTCTCCCGGTGGTAGGGCGCCATCGCGAGGCCGTCGTCGGTGCCGACGACGTCACCGCGCAGCCGCAGACCCGGCCAGCCGGCGCCGCCGTCGGGGCGTGGCGCCTCGGTCTGCATCCAGTACAGCATCGACAGGCTCAGCTGCTTGGCGTCGTGCAGGCGCTGGGCCGCGACATCGGCGGGGACGTCGATGAGCGGTCCGTCGAAGTAGTCGATACTCGGCCAGTTCACGAGCGTGATGTCGCTGTCGTAGGCGCCGGGTGCGAACATGTCCCGGGCGAGGATCCGGCGGAACGTCCACAGGTTCCCGTCTCCGGCATTGACGGCCTGGTCAGCGGCGACCGTGAGCGGGTCATCACCCGGGTTCGGGGAGAAGTGACGGTGCACGATCTCCAGGGTGCGCGGATGAGGGGCGCTCCAGCTGAGCAGGTTCGCACCCCAGTAGTCGGTGGTGTAGGCGCGCCAGTAGTCGTACTGCTCCGGGCGCTCGATGGTGTGATCGCCATCGACGTGGTCGACCGCGAAGCAGACGCTCATCGCCTGCACGTTCTCCGGCTGGGACTCGTCCGGAGCACTTGGTTCGCCGGTCTCGCCGCGGGATTCGAAACCGAGGACGTAGTCGGTACCGGTCAGGGGCAGCAGCTCTCCGGTCTCGGTGGCGTCGACGACATAGTCCGCGGCCACTGTGGTGCGGGCTCCGGTTCGGACGTCCTCCAACTCGACGGTGCGCACCTGCGCGCCGTCCATGGTGGCGGCAATCGGCCGTACCGGCTGGATCACCTGGATCTTGCCTGTGGCGCGATGCGCGGCGAGCATCTCATCGATCACAGCGACGGCGACGCGCGGTTCGTGGCAGAGCTTGGAGACCCAGCCTGCACCGGGATTGAGGTCGGGGCGTGCTCGGGCGGCGGCAGTGAGTGGGTAGTGCTCGCGGTAGTGGTCCCGGATCCCGTCCCGGAAGCGGCGGTAGCGCGCCGTGCAGCCGAAGCTCTCGATCCATGAGTGCTCGTCGGGGGGGACGGCTTGTGAGGTGGACTGGCCGCCGAGCCAGTCGTACTCCTCGGTGAGGATCACGTCGGCGCCGTGGTCTGCGGCGGCCAGTGCTGCTGCGACACCGCCGAGTCCACCTCCGACGACGAGAACCTGTGTCTGCGCTTCGCGCACGTGTGTGCCCTTTCGTAGTGCTGGTGTGTGGCCGTCAAGCCAGGGGAGCGAGGGGCCCCGCGGTGGTGCCGTCGACGACGGTGCACGAGATGAATCTCTGTGCGTCGGCGTCCTCGTCGCCGGCCAGCCGCTGGGCGACGATGCGCAGCGCTTCGGCGCCCATCTGCATACGTGGGATGAGGAACCCGGTCCAGTCAACGTCCGCTTCTTCGCCGACCTCGGGATCACCGAGCCGGACGAGGGAGAGGTCGCCGGGGACGCTGAGCCCGCGGTCGAGCGCGGTGCGCCGCAGTGCACCCGAGATGTCGGAGGCGACCGCAGCCGCGGTCATGCCGCTCGAGGTGAGGGCGTTGAGCAGGTCGCCCGCGTCGCGATCGCCTTGGTCGAATGTCACCGGCTGGAGCCCGGCCGCTGACATCGCGCGCCGGTACCCGCGGGCACGGTCCTCCACTGACTCGTGACCGGTGTAGCCGTTCACGAGCGCGATGCGACGGTGTCCCAGCTCCAGCAGATGGTCGACGATGCTCGCCGTGGCATCCTCGTAGGCCGCTCCCGCGAACGGTACCTCTCCGGCGGGCGTCTCACGGCGCCCGACGAAGGCGAACGGGAAGTCCAGGCGGACGAGTTCGGCGAGGTCGTCTGGTGAGCTGTGGCGACCGAGCAGGACGCAGCCGTCGGCTACTCGCAGTCGGCGGATCCCGGCCCCGCCGATCAGAGCCCGGTTCGACGGAGCCATCGAGGTGAACAGCAGCAGGTCCACGCCGAGCCGCTGTGCCTCGTCCTCCATTCCCTCCAGGAAGGGGTAGTAGAAGTTGCCCGCATCGTGCGGGAACACCGGCTCGTAGGTGTAGACGCCGATGATCGAGGTACGTCCGCCCGCGAGTGACTGTGCCACTGGGTTCGCGACGTATCCGGTGAGTTCGATCGCTCGGAGTACTCGCTCGCGGACCGTCTCGCCGACGCGGTGCTGGGCTGCACCGGATCCGCTGAGCACCAGGGAGACCGTCGTCTGGCTGACGCCGGCTAGGCGCGCCACGTCGGCCTGCGTGGGCCGACGAGACGTGCCTGAGCGGCGGCCGTTCTCGTGGCTTGTGGTCGTCATGGTCGCCCACTGAATACCGTTTTGCGTAAAACTGCAAGACGTATCTGCGGAGATCTTTAGTGAGTCTGCGATGTGTCACCGGTCACTTCTGGCGCAAAGTGTGCCGATAACCGTCGCTGACGGTGAGGTATCGCCGGGCCGGTCCGCTCGAGGGGGCGAGAGCAACCTCTTGCAGTTTTACGGATGACGCTGTTCCATGCGAATGGTCGTCGCAGGCGGTGTTTCACCACCAGGATTGCTCCCTGCGGCGTTGCCCGTACAGACACTGCCGTCCTATGCGAGGAGCGCACATGTTCGTTCGATCGAAACGCCCCGTCCCGATGCTCGCCGGCCGCGCTATCGCCATGGCGCTCGCCGCCGCTCTTGCGGCTGTCGCCGTGCCCGCGGCGGCAACACCCGTTCCGGACTCGCGAACGGTCTGGGAGGGAGACGGGCTCCCGCCTGGCAACAACAGTCTCGGTGAGGTTGCGCTGCTTCCTCTCGACGACCGGCCCTACACCTGGTATGCCCCGTTGAAACTGGGTGGTGGCGCTGGTTACGAGGTCCTCACGCCCGAGTCGGATGTGCTTGGACGCCACTTCACTCCGGGTGACGGAGCACAAGCCGGCGAGTGGCTGACTCGCGCGGCCGACCAGGCCGACGACGCGATCATCGCACTGCCGATGCTCGCCTACGGGGGCCTGCTGCACTCCCGTGACAGCGCCGTCAGCGAAGACCAGGCGATGGCGAACCTGGAGGCGGTACGCCAGGTCCGCGAGGAGAACCCGGGCGAGCGACTCTACGCCTTCGACACGATCATGCGGCTCACCCCGGAGGGGCCGTGGCGCACCGAGATACGGCTCTGGGCGACAGTGCTCGACGAGGTGGAGAACCTCGGCCAGGAGGAGAAGCGACCCCGGCTGGAGGAGCTGGAGGCACAGATCCCTGAGGAGGTCCGCACCGCCTACCTGGAGACCCGGGCGCGCAACCACCGGATCAACCTGCGGATGATCGAGTGGGCGGCCGAGGGCATCTTCGACTATCTGATCATCGGCCAGGACGACGCCTCCGGCACCGGACTACACCGCCCCGAGGCCGAGGCCCTCGCGGCGCGCATCGCCGAGCTAGGTGTTCAGGACCGGGTGGTGCTCTACCCCGGGGCCGACGTCGTCGCCTCTCTGCTGCTGGCGAAGATCGCCGTCGAGGAGGCCGGGACAGAGCCCGCCGTCTATGTGGAGTACTCCCGCGTCCATGGCGCCGAGTGGACCGCTCCGTACCAGAACATTCGCTACCAGGACCTCATTCACGGATACGTGCACACCATCGGTGGCCGGATCACCGAGGATGTCGACGACGCCGATGTGGTGCTGATGGCCAACACAGGAGGCAATCAGGACTCCGTCGAACCGTTCGCCGATCGGATCGTCCACTACCTCGACGACGGGCACACGGTCGCACTCGGCGATGACGCCATCGCGGGCCACACCGACCGGCGCCTGATGAACCTCCTGGACGAGGAGATCCAGCGCGGAAGTCTCGACTCCTACTCCGGATGGAACATCGGCATCCCGATCTCCCAGTCACTGAGCCGCCACGCGCTGCTGCAGCGTGCCGAGGCGGGCGATGTCGGTCCGGGTGGTGCGCAGTCGTCGGCGAGCCCCATCCTCGCCTGGCGTACCGAGCTGCTGCGTGAGGCGGCAGAGCACACGGTCGAGCTCACTCTCTCCGAATGGGTGCAGACGAACGCCTACCGGAACTACGTGCGGGCCGACACCACCGCCTACGCCTCGGCGCTCGGGGAGCCCAACCCGCAGATCATCGCGACCTATTACGACGAGATCGACGCCTACGCACGCGAGCACACCACGCCGCAGGCGCAAGGGATCTTCGACGAGCACTTTGCCGACGTGCCACGCCCGGTGGGCACAGTCGACGGTCAGTCCCTCACTCTCAGCGCCCGTGAGGTGGCCGAGTGGAACATCTTCCTGCCCTGGCTGCGTACCGGTGAGCTCGCGGCAGAGCCGGAGCTGACAACGGAGCTGGTCACGGAGGCCCGGCGATGAGCCGCCGGCGCTGGCACGGACTGGTAGCTACCGGGTTGCTCGCGGCACTGCTGGGTGTCGCGGGCGGCCTGCCCGCGGGCGGGCCTGGGACTGCCACCGCGGCATCGGTGCCCGAGCCCGGGTTCGCCACCACGATGTCCGCAACCGCCTGGCTCACGACCACTTCTGCGAGCGGACCGGCGCTGGATACCTACGCCAGCTGGATCCTGCGCAGGGACGACGGTGAACACCGCAACGGTCTGATGCGCAAGCTGAGGTACGTGTACGGCTCATCCATCGGCTCCTGCACCGAGACCGACCCGTGCCTGGAGGTGGACGTGCAGCAGAGCACGGCGGCTTGCTCGTCGCTGGAGTTCCTCTCCCGGTACTTCCCGGCACGCGCCGCGTGGCAGGGCAGGAGCTCGCTGTACCTGGACGAGCGCAACGCGATCGCCGAGTTCGCCGACGCCGTGCTGGCCTACCAAGCCGATCCGAACCCGGACCGAGACGACCTGTTCGACGGTGCCGTGGCCAGCTCGCTCGGCGGCAGCCAGCTGTACTACACCACCTTCGGCAACGCGTCCTGCGGCCGTGCCCTGCTCGCGGCCTACGAACTGACCGCGGAACCCGCCTACGCCAGTGCCGCCGTCGACATCGGTGAGTTCCTGCTGCGGATGCAGGATCCCCGGGACTACTACGAGTCCTACGGTGCGGAGCCGTTCCTGGACAACACCGGGCAGCCCACCGCACCTCCGGGCGGCTTCTTCGACCAGGTCTCCAGCTGGAACAACCTGTTCGCCACCATGTCGCTGTGGAACATGACCGCCGTGGAGTTCCTCTCCGAGCTCGAGCACGCCCTCGGCAGCACCGATGGCCGTTACGCAGCTGCCGCTGCGGACGGTCGGGCGTTCCTGGAGGAAGGTCTGGACCTCGGCACCGACTGGTACACGGCAGACTTCGACTCACCCGCCACCGCGCAGAACCGGATCGTGGCGATGTCCGCGAACAGCGCCAACTGTAAGGACAACCGCTGGCACCGGAAGGGCGCGTGCGACTACGTCGATGGCCTCCCATCCGGAGGATCTCTCGGTACGGACATGATTGAGTACGCCATGGCCTCCCTGTACCGGTACGAGCGGGAAGTCAACGGGCAGGCATCGGCGACGGCCGCCGTCGGGGATCACTACGAGCGCTACACGAGCATCCCCGGAACGCACACGGCGTCCAGCACCGACCCGCTGAACTGCGTGGACGACACCCACGCCGGCGCTGTGGACCCGTACTACCCGCCCGACAACCAGGGCACCACCGGCACCGGCGACCCGTGGGACTACGACCCGCATCTCTCGTTCGGCGGCTACGTGCGCTCCTCCGGTACCGATCTCACGACGGCGGAGGCCAAGTACTACGACATCGTCGGATTCGGCATCCTCGCCGACGTGCGCGCCGACCTCGTCCCGGACAAGTTCGCCCACGGCTACGAACGACTGGTCGCGGCCGAGGACTATGCGCTCGTCGCGATCCAGGACCGATCGTTGATGCCGATGGCCCTGCCTGGACGCGACGGGGACGACGTCGACGGTGACGGTGACACGACCGAGCACATGTGCATCCTCACCGAAGGCACCCTCCCCATCGCCCACAACGGTCTGGGACTGCTCGCCACCGTGGGATACGCCCACGACGGGCCGGGCCCGGTGACCGCCGGGGCGCACCCGCAGGTACCCCCGGACTGGCGAGAGGCGGCAGGTCGGAGACCCGGGGCACGCCCGTGATGGGAGTGCTCGGGAGGTCGTGAGCGGCGACGACCGTGGTCGCGCTACGAGGGCCGGGGCACCAGGCGCGGTGCCCCGGCCGCAACTCAGCCGAGCAGCGCCATCCGCAAGGTGTCCAGTCCCACCGACCCCACATCCAGGGCGCGCCGGTGGAAGCGTGCCAGGTCGAATTCGGCTCCCTCCTGGGTGCGGGTCTCCTCGCGCAGCTGCTCCCACAGCCGCTGGCCCACCTTGTACGACGGCGCCTGCCCGGGCCAACCGAGGTAGCGGTTCAGCTCGAACCGCTTGAACCCCTCGGGCATGTTCACGTTGGCGTCCAGGAACGGCCAGGCCTTCTCGGCATCCCAGGTCCCGCCGCCCCACTGCGGCGGGCACGGCTTTCCCAGGTGCACGCCGATATCGATGACCACGCGGGCGGCGCGCAGCCGCTGCCCGTCCAGCATCCCGATCGCATCGGCCGGGTCGTCCAGGAAGCCGAGGTCCTGCATGAGCCGTTCCGCGTAGAGCGCCCATCCCTCGCCGTGGCCGCTCACCCAGCAGGCCATCCGCCGCCAGTCGTTGAGGGTCTCCGCGCGATAGATGGTCTGCCCGACCTGCAGGTGATGGCCGGGTACCCCCTCGTGATAAACGGTCGTCTTCTCCCGCCAGGTGGCGAACTCCGTTACTCCCGACGGCACCGCCCACCACATCCGCCCCGGGCGGGAGAAGTCGCTGCTCGGTGGCGTGTAGTAGATGCCGCCGCTCTCGGTGGGTGCGATGCAGCATTCGATGGTGCGCACCGGGTCCGGGATGTCGAACTGGGTTCCGGCCAGGGCGGCCACTGCCTCGTCGGCGGTGGTCTGCATCCACTCCCGCAGCGCCTCGGTGCCGTGCAGGGTGCGATCCGGATCAGCGTCCAGCTCGGCCATGGCCTGCTCGATACTCGCTCCCGGCCCGCTGATCTTCTCCGCGAGCACCTGCTGCTCGGCGACGATCGACTCCAGCTCAGCCAGGCCCCATTCATAGGTCTCGTCGAGGTCCACCTCGGCGCCCACGAACGTCCGGGAGAACCGCTCGTACCGCTCCCTCCCGACGGCGTCCCTCACCGGGGCAAGCGGAGCCAGCTCCCGGAGGGCATCCGCCAAGGCGGCGTAGCCTGCGCGAGCTGCCGCGGCTCCTTGCGCCAGGGCGGCCACGACCTCATCGGGAGGTGCTTGGCCATCGATGCGTGCGCCGTCGGCCAGCTGTTGCCAGAACCCCTCCGCCCCGGCGAGCCCGTCGGCCTCGGTGATACACGCTTCCACCTGGCGGATCGCAGCCACCCGGCCCTGGGAAGCGCCGTGGCGAAGGGACTCCACATAGCCGTCGATCGCGCCTGGCACCGCCTGCATCCGGGCGGCGATCGTTGCCCACGCCTCGGCGGAGTCGGTGGGCATGAGGTCGAAGACCTCGCGGATCGTCTGCACCGGGGAGGCGATCACGTTCAGGTCCGCGAAGTCCTCACCCGCTTCGGCCAGCTCGATCTCCAGTCCCAGCCGCTCCCGCATCGCGTGCTGGGTCACCCGGTCCACCTCGTCAGCGGGGGTGGCTGCGTCCAGGGCAGTGAGCGTCTCGCGTGCAGCCTGGGTGAATGCGGCGAGGCCTTCGGGGGAGTGGTCGTCGAGAGCGTCCTCGCGGCCGGGGAGGCCGGCCTCGGTGGCGAACATCGGACTGAGGTCGGCGAGCGTGCGGACGTAGGCGTCGGCGACATCGTCGGTCGCGGTGCGCGGGCGGGCCGCGGTGCCTGGGTGGGCCGCGGTGTCTGGGTGGGACTCGGGGGCGGGGGTGCCGGTCATGCGGGCACGCTACCGGTCGGACGCTGGCCGGATCGACCGGAATACGTCGGTCTGCGGCAGCATGGTGCGGGAGCTCACACGCCTGTGTCGATCCGGTCAGTGCGGTCAGTGCGGTGGCTGGGCCGGTGGTGAAGCGGGGGCGGTGGTGCTCGGCCGTCGGCAACAGAGGGCAACCACTTCCCCCAGTACCTCGCCACCGGTAGAGATGGGCGTATGACTGCTCACACTCCAGCCAGGATCGGCGTTCAGCTCATGACCGTGCGGCAGGAGGTGGACGAGCTCGGCTTGCCTGCGGTGTTGCAACGGCTCAGCGAGATCGGGCTGCCGAACATCGAGGTCTCCCAGGTGCCGCTCACCAGCGAGAACCTGGACAGTTTCGCCCGCGGTCGGGACGAGCTCGGCCTGAGCTATGCGGCGCTGTCGGGCACCATGGAGGCCGGCGGCGGTGCCAACCCGTCCCTGCTGAGCGACTACGACCACCTCGTGGCCTCAGCCCGGCGCCTCGGATGCGAACGGATCCGGATCGGGATGATGCCGTTTCCTGCGTTGCGTGATGAGCAGGCACTCCTCAGCTTCTGCCGCGACGCCGACGAGATGGCCCGCCGGCTCGCCGATGACGGCATCCGGCTGTCCTACCACAACCACCACATCGAGTTCGCTCGGCTCGGTCACCGGGAGGTGCTGGAGACCATCCGCACCGAGGCACCGAACCTGTGGCTCGAGGTCGACGTCTATTGGGTGCAGCGCGGCGGGCACGACCCCGTTCGCACGCTCGAGCGGCTCGCGGGGTCGGTCGACCTGGTGCACCTGAAGGACTTCCGGGTGAGCCTTCCCCCGGCCGAGGCGTTCGAGGCGCTCGCAGACGGTGACCGTTCGGCTGTGCAACAGCACCTCACACAGCCCGTGCAGTTCGCCGAGGTCGGGCAGGGGACACTCGACTGGGCAGCGATCGTGCGGGCAGGAATCGATGCCGGTGCGGCGCATCTGCTCATCGAGCAGGACGCCACCTACGGCCGGGACCCGTTCGACTCGCTGACCATGTCCCGCGAGCGGCTCGTCGAACTCGGGTTCGCCGAGATGTTCTGAGCCGGTAGATGCCTGCTGGGTAGGTGCCAGGCGTCGTCGGTATCGCGGAGTTGTCGCGACGATTGATGGCGCCTACCGGGGTGGCGGGTGTCGGTGGGTGCCAGTTGTTGTCGGTGTAGCGGCGTGAGTGCGACGACGGGTGGCGCCTACCGGTGTGGGTCGGCGGCGGGTCAGCGAGGCAGGGCGCTCCAGCGCCACGAGCCACGCCCCGGGCGGGCCGGGTGGCCGAGCTGATGGGCCCGGTCGCTCCACAGCGAGGTGTGGGCGCCGTCGTCGATCTCCTCGTGCGCGGCGGCTGCCGCCCGGGCTGCCACGATCCCGGCGACCAGTGCCGCGAGCTCGGCCTCGTCCGGATCGCCCTTGATCACGCGCACCAGGTCTGAGGGAATCTCCCCGATCCCGGCGTAGTGACCGTTGCCGTTGCTCCGTCCGTTCTGCCCGGTCATAGCGGGATGTTCCCGTGCTTCTTCACCGGCAGCGACGCCCGCTTGGTGCGCAGCGCCCGCAGCCCCTTGACGATCTGCGCGCGCGTCTCCGAGGGGCGGATGACGCCATCGACGTACCCTCGTTGGGCAGCGTCCCACGGGTTGACGATGGCATCGGTGTACTCGTCGATCAGGCGGGTGCGCTCGGCCTCGACGTCGCCACCGTTCTCGGCGACCTCCTTGAGCGTGCGCCGCTGCAGGATGTTCACCGCCCCGCTGGCCCCCATGACGGCGATCTGTGCGGTTGGCCAGGCGAGGTTCAGGTCGGCGCCGAGCTGCTTGGATGCCATCACGATATAGGCACCGCCATAGGCCTTGCGGGTGATCACGGTGATGAGTGGCACGGTGGCCTCGGCGTAGGCGTAGATCAGCTTGGCGCCGCGGCGGATGATGCCGTTCCACTCCTGGTCGGTGCCGGGCAGGAAGCCGGGCACGTCCACGAACGTCAGCACTGGGATGTTGAAGGCGTCGCAGGTGCGCACGAACCGGGCCGCCTTCTCGGCGGCGGCGATGTCCAGCGTGCCTGCCATCGCGAGCGGCTGGTTGGCCACCACACCCACCGGGTGGCCTTCGACGTGCCCGAATCCGACCACCACGTTCTTCGCGAAGAGTGCCTGCACCTCGAGGAACTCGCCGTCGTCGAGCACGGTCTCGATGACGGTGTGCATGTCGTAGGGCTGGTTGTCCGAGTCCGGGACGAGGGTGTCGAGTGCCTCGTCCTCCTCGGTGGGTTCGAGGTCGGCCGGTGCGTCGAAGGTCTCGGGGTCGGTGAGGTTGTTCGTGGGCAGGTAGTGCAGGAGTGCCTTGGCGTAGTCGAAGGCGTCGTCCTCGTCCGCGGCCAGGTAGTGCGCCACGCCGGAACGCTCGTTGTGGGTGCGCCCCCCGCCCAGTTCCTCGAAGCCGACGTCTTCGCCCGTCACCGAGCGGATCACGTCCGGGCCGGTGATGAACATGTTGGAGGTCTGGTCGGCCATGATGATGAAGTCGGTGAGCGCGGGGGAGTACACCGCACCACCGGCGCTCGGCCCGAGGATCAGGGAGATCTGTGGGATCACCCCGGAGGCGGCCACGTTGCGGCGGAAGATCTCGGCGAACTGCGTCAGTGCTGCCACGCCTTCCTGGATGCGGGCGCCGCCACCGTCGCTGATGCCGATCAGCGGCACGCCGGTGCGCATCGCCAGGTCCATCACCTTGGTGATCTTCTCGCCGTGCACCTCACCGAGCGATCCCCCGAAGACGGTGAAGTCCTGGGCGTACACGCACACCTGTCGTCCGTCGATCGTGCCGTAGCCAACCACCACGCCGTCACCGGAGATCTTCTTCGCCTCGAGGCCGAAGTTGGTGGAGCGGTGGGTGGCGAAGGCGTCCAGCTCGGTGAAGCTGTCCTCGTCCAGCAGGGCGTCGATGCGGTCGCGCGCGGACTTCTTCCCGCGGGCGCCCTGCTTCTCGACGGCGATCTCGGCCAGGCGCTGCGGGCCCTCGGCCCGGCGGCGGTCCAGGTCGGCGAGTTTGCCGGCCGTGGTGGACGTGTCGACGGAAGTCTCGGATGTGCTCACCCCAGCACTCTAGTTGTGCCTCGTCGCCAAGTGGGTGACGCCAGGGTCCCGCGTGGGCGTGTCAGATTTGTAGGGGATACACAACCCGGATCCATCAGAGCCGGATGGATGCCACCGCCGCCCGGGCGTGCTCGGCGGTGTCCGGCACCTCGTCCCGGCCCTCGTACACCGCGAGAAAGGCCTCGAAGAGTGCAGCGCCGGTGAGAGTGCGCGCCATGGCGGTGGTGTCGGCATCGGGACCCACGCGCCCCAGTGCTGCCTCGGCGTCGAGGTAGGACTGCACCTGATGGGCCGGGGCAGCGGGGCCCGCACCGAGACGACGCAGGCCTTGGCGATGCGCTGCGAGCAGCTCGGGTGCGCCGAGGATCGACGCCGACATCGGGAAGGACTGGACGTAGAACTCCATGAGCCTGGCCACGAGCGTCGCCAGGTTCTCCGGCACTGTGCGTGTGCCGACGAGCTCGTCGGGCCGAGCCAGTCGCGGCGAGCGCTCGGACAGGACCCCGAGGAACAGTTCGTGCTTGCCGGCGAAGTGCTTGTAGAGCAGGGCCTCGGAGCACCCCGCGGCGCGGGCGATCTCTTTGGTGGTGGCGTGAGCGATGCCCTGTTCGCGCAGCACGGTCGCGGCTGCATCGAGGATCCGATCTCGTGCGCTCATGGGTGCCGCTCCTCACTCTTGACTTCCGCTGTGCGTCGCCCCAGTCTAGGGGTGAGTGAATACTTACTAACCCCAAGGAGGGCACAATGAGAGTCGCCGTCGTCGGAGCCAGTGGTCGCACGGGAACGGAAGTGGTGCGCGAGGCGCAGGAACGAGGGCATCGCGTGACCGCCGTCGTGCGTGACCGCGAACGTCTCGGTGATCTGCGACCGGATCAGGTGGCGGTTACGGACGGGCGCGACGCAGAGGCGCTCGCGGCCGCATTCGCCGGCGTGGAGGCCGTCATCTCGTGTGTGGGCCCGGTCAAGGGCGAGGACGTCCAGGTGCAGTCGGCGATCACCGAGGCGGTGCTCCACGCAGCCGCCAGTGCTGGCGTTCACCGATGCGTGGTCGTCTCCGCGAGCGGATGGCTCGTGGACGGCGACGACCCGCTCGGCCGGTACCTCGCCAAGCCGATCCTCGCTCGGGTGCTGCGGGAGGAGAACGCGGCGTTCGCTGAGACCGAGCGACTCGTGCGGGAGGCCGGCCTCGCCTGGACCATCGTGCGGCCACCGATGTTGCGCGACGGTACGGCGCGCGGGTCCTATCACCAGCGGCGCGACGGCAACGTGCGGTGGCGCTACTCGATCCGGCGCAGCGATCTTGCCGTGGCGCTCTGCGATCTGCTGGTGGACCAGACGGCGGTGCGCAAGGTCGTGTCCGTCGCGGCCTGAACTAGCGAGTAGCTCGCCCCGCCCATCTGCCGCGCACCGCTCCCAGGGGCCGATTGTTCGCCCCCTGGAGCGTTCAGGGGTCGAATAATCGGCCCCTGGGGGCCTGGTGCAGCCGTGAGACCGGCGAGCGGGCGAGCAGGGCTGGTGGCAGTCTGGGTGCATGCACGTCCAGCCCCGATGGGAGAGCCTCGACGAGGTCGGCTCGACCAGTACCGAGCTCTTGGCCCGCGTGGCCGCCGATCCGGACGACTGGCCCGACCGGTCGGTTCTGCTCGCCCGCCGGCAGGTGTCCGGCCGCGGGCGTGCAGGGCGCGCATGGACGACCGATGCCCACGCGGCCCTGACCTTCTCCGTCCTGCTTCGCCCGGCTGTGCCCACCGAACGCTGGGGTTGGCTGCCGCTGCTGGCGGGGGTCGCCGTGGTCCAGGCCTTGCACGAGCTCCAGCCCGACGGCGCAGCTCCCCCGCACGAGGTGGCCTGCGGTCTGAAGTGGCCCAACGACGTCGTTCACCTCGGCGGTACCGAGGTGCTCCCCGAATGGGGGTGCCTGCGCAAGGTTGGCGGTCTGCTTGCCGAGATCCTGCCGGATCGGTCGGGGGTGGTGGTCGGGATCGGGATCAACCTGGACGGTGACGAGTTGCCCGTGCCATGGGCAGGTTCGGTCGCCGAGCTCGGCGTGCGGACCACACCAGAGGACCTGGCGCGGGCCATCCACAGCCGTCTCTCGGACTTGATCGCGGCGTGGGAAGCAGGCGAGGACCCGACGTCGATCGTGGCGCCGGCCTGCCTCACCCTCGGTACCCACGTGCGGGTCACCCTGCCCGGGGGTGAGGTGATCGAGGGTGAAGCTGTCGATCTGGCCGGCGACGGTGCGTTGCGTGTGCGTACCGGCAGTGAGGAGAGTGTGGTGCACGCCGGGGATGTGGCTCACGTACGCCCAGCGTGAGTGATGTCCGGGTCCAGCATGAGCGACGCATGAGCGCGAGCGACATGGCGCTCGCCTCGCCGCCGGCTCCCGCACGTGACCCGGGGCTCTCACGTGGCACGGAGCTCCCCGCACGGTGGCACGGAGCTCCCCGCACGTGAGACGGGGTTGGGAGTGCGCCGGATCTGGGCAGAGGCGTCAGCCCGTCTGACCCGCGTGCTTGCCCTCCATGACCTCCTCGACGAACGTGTCGTTGAATGCCGGCAGGTCTGCAGGTGTCCTGCTTGAGACCAGGCCCTCGTCGACGACGACCTCCTCGTCCACCCAGGTGGCACCGGCGTTGCGCAGGTCGGTGCGCAGGCTCGGGAACGAGGTGAGGGTGCGTCCCGAGAGCACATCGGCATCGGCCAGGATCCAGGCGCCATGACAGATCACGCCGACCGGCTTGTGCTCGGTGAAGAAGCTCCGGGTGAAGGCCACGGCATCGCCGTTCATCCTCAGCGCGTCGGCGTTGGCGGTGCCGCCGGGCAGCATCAGCGCGTCATAGGCGGAGACGTCCGCCTCGGCCACGGGGACGTCCACGGCTTGTGAGTGTCCCTTCTTCCCGCCGACCCGCCCCGCTCGGGGCGACACGAGCACAGCCTTCGCCCCTGCGCGGGTGACCGCCTGCCACGGGCTGGTCAGTTCGCTGTCCTCGTATCCGTCGGTGAGCAGGAAGGCGACGGTCTTGCCGGTCAGGTCAGCCATGATGGTGCTCCTTCTTCACATCGGAAGTGGTGCACTCCTACCGTAAACACACCCGTACCCCGGGCGCCTGCCGGCCAGGCGCCGGGTGAGATAGTCGACAGATCAGTCGGCGATTCCGATGTACTTGGTGTCCAGGAACTCCTCGATCCCCGTGAGTCCACCCTCGCGGCCCAGCCCGGACTCCTTCATCCCGCCGAACGGGGCAGCCGGATTGGATACCACACCCTGGTTGAGACCGACCATGCCGGTCTCCAACGCATCGCAGACCCGCAGCCCACGTCGCAGCGACTCGGTGAACACGTAGGAGACCAGCCCGTGAGGGGTGTTGTTCGCACGCGCGATGACGTCGTCCTCGTCAGTGAACGTGCTGATCGCGGCGACAGGTCCGAAGATCTCGGTGCTGCCCAGCTCGGACCCCTCCGGGACGTCCGTGACGACGGTGGCCGGGAAGAAGTGACCCGGCCCCGGCTCGGGGACGCCTCCGAGCAGGACCCGAGCTCCGCCGTCGGCGGCTGATCGTACGAGACCGCTGACCTTCTCGACGGCCTTATCGTCGATGAGGGGGCCGATCGTCACCCCTTCCTCCAGCCCGGAGCCCATCTGACGCGAGGCCATCTCCTCGGTGATGCGCCGGGTGAACTCCTCCGCCACCGAGGCGTGCACGAAGATCCGGTTGGCGGCCGTGCACGCCTGACCGATGTTGCGCAGCTTCGCGGCGATCGTTCCTGCCACGGCGGTGTCCATGTCGGCGTCGTCGAAGACGATCAGCGGAGCATTTCCGCCGAGCTCCATGGAGGTGCGCATCACCGTCTGCGCTGCCAACTGCAGCAGGTGCTTGCCCACACCGGTCGATCCCGTGAAGGAGAGCTTGCGCGAGCGCGGGTCGAGGATCAGCGGGCTCATCGCATCGTCCGCCCGGGAGGTGGTGACGACGTTCACCACGCCGTCGGGCAGTCCGGCTCGCTGCAGGATCTCGGCGAGCGCGAGCGTGCTGAGCGGCGTGGCCTCGGCCGGCTTGATCACGCTTGTGCAGCCGGCCGCGATCGCCGGGCCGATCTTGCGCGTGCCCATCGCCATCGGGAAGTTCCACGGTGTGATCAGCACGCACGGACCCACCGGCTGCTTGCTGACGAGGAAGCGAGCGCCGCCGGCAGGAGCGCGCATGTGCCCGCCGTCGATGCGCACCGCCTCCTCGGCGAACCAGCGGAAGAACTCAGCGGCGTAGGCGATCTCCCCCTTCGACTCGGCGAGCGGCTTGCCCATCTCCAGCGTCATGATCAGTGCGAGCCGGTCGACCTCGGCGTGCAGCAGTTCGAACGCCCGGTAGAGGATCTCGCTGCGGGCGCGGGCCGGGGTGCGCGCCCAGTCCGCCTGCGCCGCGGCTGCGGCGTCCAGCGCAGCCATCGCTTCGTCCGGATCGGCGTCGGCCACCTGGGTGAGCACCTCCCCGGTGGCGGGGTTCTCCACCGCCATGGTGCGCCCGGCGGTGCGCCAGGAGCCGGCGATGAACAGGTCGGTGGGGACGGAGGCGATCGCTTCGGTGGGTGTCATCGCTGCGGCTCTCGATCGGCGTCGTCGGACTCGTTCGGTCCGAGGGGTAGGAATCCTGACTCACAGATGCTATCAATTGTAGACAATCCGACAATGCCGATCGGGTGCTCGACCGCCCCGAGGAGGACCTGTGACTCACCAGACCCAGCTTTCCCCCCTGCTCAAGCAGGCCACCCCGGTGCTCGTCGACCACGGCGAGGGCTCCTACCTCTACGACACCGACGGCCGCCGCTTCCTCGACTTCACCGCCGGGATCGGCGTCACCAGCACCGGCCACTGCCACCCGCACGTGGTCGCCGCCGCGCAGGCGCAAGTCGGCTCGCTCATCCACGGCCAGTACACGACCGTGATGCATAAGCCGATGCTCGCGCTCACCGAGAAGCTCGGGACCGTGCTGCCGGAGGGGCTGGACTCGGTCTTCTACGCAAACTCCGGCAGCGAAGCGGTCGAGGCCTCGCTCCGGCTGGCGCGTCAGGCCACCGGCCGGCCGAACGTGATCGTCTTCCACGGCGGCTTCCATGGCCGGACCGTGGCCACCGCCACCATGACCACCTCGGGCACCCGGTTCTCCGCCGGAATCTCCCCGCTCATGGGTGGCGTGCACGTCGCTCCCTTCCCGACCGCCTACCGGTACGGCTGGAGCGAGGAGGAGGCCACCGATTTCGCCCTGCAGGAGCTGGACTACATCTTCGCTACGCTCACCTCGCCGGCCGAGACGGCAGCGTTCATCGTGGAGCCGGTGCTCGGCGAGGGGGGCTACATCCCCGGCAACACCCGGTTCTTCGCCGGGCTGCGCGAGCGGGCCGACGAGCACGGCATCCTGCTGGTGATGGATGAGATCCAGACCGGCTTCGGACGTACTGGGAAGTACTTCGGTCACCAGCACTTCGACGTGGTCCCGGACGTGATCACCATGGCGAAGGGACTGGCGAGTGGCTTCCCGATCTCGGGGATCGCGGCGTCGCGGGAGCTGATGGCCAAGGCGTGGCCGGGCTCCCAGGGTGGCACCTACGGTGGTAATGCCGTGGCCTGTGCCGCCGCGGTGGCCACGTTGGAAGTGATCGAGAACGAGAACCTCGTGGGCAATGCGGCCGAGCGGGGCACCCAGTTGCTGCAGGGTGCACGCGCGGCGGCGACCTCCGCCGTCGGGGATGTGCGTGGGCTCGGCCTGCTGGTCGGCTCGGAGTTCACCACCGATGGCAAGCCTGACACCGCGCGTGCGTCGGCGGCGCAGAAGCTCGCGGCCGAGAAGGGGCTGCTGCTGCTCACCTGCGGGGCGCACATGAACGTGGTGCGGATGATCCCGCCGCTGGTGGTCACCGCCGAGCAGGTGGAGGACGCGCTGGCCATCTGGCGCGAGGTGCTCGCCGCCGTGTAGCTCTACGAGGATGAAATCGACGGACATACTGCCAACGAGGGCCCTATAGCCACGCTGTGGCAGTATGACCGTCGATTTCGTCCAGCGTCCGATCCGGCTGACTGCGAAGGAATCGCCATGGCTCGCTACATCACCATCACCCTCGACTCCCGCGGGGTCACCTGCCGCGCGCGGCTCCTCGAGGACGAAGCGCCCGGCTCGTGCGCTGCCGTGTGGGAGGCGCTGCCGCAATCCGGTGCAGCACTGCACGCCAAGTACGCCCGCAACGAGGTGTACACGCTCGTCCCTCGTCTGACGGCGGCTCCGCACCGGGAGAACCCGACCGTCACCCCGATTCCCGGGGACGTCTGCCTCTTCGACTTCGAACCCTGGGAGATCGGCAACCCCGCCTATGGGTACGAGACCGGGTCCGCCGCGCACGCCGAGCAGGGGGCCACCGACCTCGCCATCTTCTACGGTCGCAACAACCTGCTCATCAACGGCGACATGGGGTGGGTGCCCGGCAACGTCTTCGCCACCATCACCGACGGCCTGGAGGAGATCGCCGCCGCCTGTAACGACCTATGGTTGCGCGGGGTCGAGGGCGAGAGTCTCAGCTTCGCCCGGGAGTGAGTGCCGAACGCTGAGTTGTTCGGCGTCGAGCGCATCAACGCCGAACAACTCAGCGTTCGGCGCTCTGGGTGGGGTGGCTCGGCGTTATGGGCCGGTTAGCCCTGGGTGGGCTGGCGCTCAGCCCGCCAGCACCCGCTCCGCGAATCTCGCCACTGCGAGCACCAGATCATCGGAGTGGCGCGGTCCGACGATCTGGAGTCCCACCGGCAGCCCGGCCGACGTCGTCCCGCACGGGATGGAGATCGCCGGTTGCTGAGTCATGTTGAACGGGTACGTGAACGGCGTCCATTGCGGCCAGCTGGTCAGGTCGCTACCCGGGGGAACGTTGTGCCCGGCCTCGAACGCCGCGATGGGCATGGTGGGGGTGATCAGCACGTTGTGGGTGCGGTGGAAGGCGCCCATCCGGATCCCCAGCTCGGCCGCCACTGCCCGCGCCTGCAGGAACTGCACCGCGGTGGCGTCGAGGCCCGCGTCCCAGACCTTCCCCAGTCCCGGGTCGATACCCTCCCGCGCTCCGGGCATGGTGTTCAGCAGCGTCGCCGCGCCTGCCGCCCACAGCAACTCGAAGGCCTCGATCGGGTCCTCGATGTCCGGGTCGGCCTCGGTCACCACCAGCCCTGCGCCGGCGAGTGCTTGCACGGCCCGGTCCACCACGGCCGCCACCTCGGGATCCACCTGCGCGAATCCGAGGTCCTTCGAGTACGCCACCCCGAGCCCGGCCACGTCCCGGTTCACCTCACCGCGATACGTCGACCGTGGCGGAGCGAGCGCGGTCGGGTCGCGGTGATCAGGAAGCACCAGGATGTCCATTAACAGCGCAGCGTCGTCCACGGTGCGGGTCATCGGTCCCGCGTGCGCCAACGGCCCGAACGGACTTGCCGGGTACAGCGGAATCCGCCCATGCGTGGGTTTGAGGGCCACGATCCCGCAGAACGAGGCTGGGATGCGGACGGAACCTCCGCCGTCGGTCCCCACGGAGACCGGCCCCATGCCCGCCGCCACGGCCGCGGCTGAGCCGCCGGACGATCCTCCTGCGGTCAACGCCGGGTCCACCGGGTTGCGCGTGATGCCGAACGCGGGGGAGTCGGTAGTGGCCTTCCACGCCAACTCGGGCGTGGTGGTCTTGCCGAGGAAGACCATGCCGTCCTCCCGCAACCGTGCGGCCACGGGGGAGTCGACCTCCCACGGCTGGTCCGGTGAGACGGCGGCCGACCCGCGCAGCGTGGGCCACCCCTTCGTGAGGAAGATGTCCTTGATGGAGATCGGGACGCCGTCGAGGAGCCCCTGCACATGGCCGGAGTGCCACCGCTGCTCGGACTCGCGCGCTTGCGCCAGGGCGTTCTCGGCATCGACCAGGCAGTATGCGTTCAGCTGGTCGTTGCGTGCCTCGATCGCTTCCAGGCACGCCTCGGTGGCCTCCACCGGGCTGAGGGTGCCGCTGCCGTAGGCGGTCACCAGCTCGACGGCGGTCATCTCGTTCGGGTTCACGTCTGGCTCCTCGTGGTGGGCACGTAACCGAGCTCGGTATCGACGACGTTGCGCAACTCTTCCCCCCGCTGCCACCTGCCGAGGTTGTCGGCGAACAGGGCGTCGAGCTCGTCCCGCCAGCCTCGCACGTCTCCAGACTGGTGGGCGCTGATGCTCACGCCAGGCAGGCTCCACAGTGGATGGTCGGCGGGTAGCGGCTCGGGGTCGGTCACATCGAGGACTGCCCCGGCGATGGCGCCCTCCTCCAGGGCGCGCACCAGGTCACCGGTGCGGACCAGCTCCCCGCGGCCGACGTTGATCAGCCGCGCATGCTCGCCCATCGCGGCGAACGCCTGCGCGTCGAACATCCCGCGGGTGCTCTCGGTCAGCGGTGCCACGGCCACCACCCAGTCGAACTCGGGCAGGGCGCCGAGCAGATCGTCGGTGACGTGCCCGAAGTCCGGATCGTCGGTGATCACGCGCCGCCCGGCCCCGCGCACCTCGATCCCCACCGCGCGCAGCAGTCGCGCGATGGAGCGCCCGATGGCACCGGTGCCCACCACCAGCACGCGCTGCCCGGCCACCCGGTCGGACTCGCGATGCTGCCACCGGTGCTCACGCTGGGCGTCCCACGAGTGCCGGAACCCCTTGGCGCCGGAGATGATCTGCCCGAGCACATACTCGGCGATCGCGTCGTCGAACACGCCGCGTGAGTTGGTCACCCTCACGTCGCTGGCGATCAGGTCCTCGAAGAGCACCGGGTCCACGCCCGCGGCTGCCACGTGCACCCACCGCAGCGCATCGGCCGCCGGCCAGGCCCCGCGGAGCGCATGGCTGAGGAAATGGTGCAGGTACAGCACCTCCGCCCCGGGCAGGGCATCGGCGAGGTGGGCCTCGTCGGCGAAGGAGACGTCGGCCAGGCCGGAGACCGTATCCAGGCCGGGGGAGCGGGGCTGGGATCCCTCGTGCAGGACGAGGACGCGGGCTGGCTCAGACACATTGACAACGTATGAGCGGGTCGTACTATTGTCAACAATCCGAATCCGGCGTGGGTTCGTGTTCTCGGGAGGCCGGTATTGGAACTGGACGGCGCGGAGTTCGAAGGACCGCTGGCTCAACGTGGCATCGGGATCATCGCGCCGTTCGACCTGGCGCTGGAACGGGAACTGTGGCGGTGGTGCCCGCTCGAGGTGAGCCTGCACCTGGCGCGCACCCCGTTCGAGCCGGTCCCGGTGAGCCTGGAGATGGCCGAGCGGGTCTCCGATCGCACTCACCTGCGGCGCGCCACCCAGGACGTACTGGGCACCGAGCCCGAAGTCGTGGCCTACCTGTGCAACTCCGGCAGCTTCATCCACGGCCTCGGCTACGAGCGCAGCCTGGTCGAGGCGATCCTGGAGGCGGGTGCTCCCGCCGCGCTCACCACCTCCGGCGCACTAGCCGAGGCGATCCGGGCGCTGGACCTGAGCCGGATCAGCGTCATCACCCCCTACGACGAGCCCCTCACTCTGCGACTGCACGCCTACCTGGCCGAGCTCGGTGTGGACGTCATCCGCTCCAACCACCTGGGCCTGGGTGGCGGGATCTGGAAGGTCAACTACCGCACGGTGGCCGAGCGGATCATGGCCGCCGATGCGCCCGAGTCGCAGGCAGTGTTCGTCTCCTGCACCAACCTGCCCACCTACGATGTGATCGACCCGCTGGAACGGCGCCTCGGCAAGCCCGTGCTCACCGCGAACCAGCTGACCATCTGGGCCTGCCTGGCCCGGATGGGACTGCCGATGATGGGGCCAGGGCAATGGCTCAGCTCCGTCTTCGCGCCTTCACCAGAAAACACGACCCCCGACGACGGCCTCTCACCCGAGGATGTCCCTCGCCCCGACCACATGGCACCACCCGTACAGGAACCCCGCCCATGACCACCACCATCGGGTTCATCTACCCCGACCATGCCGCCGAGGACGACTACCCCTACGCCGCCGGGCTGCTCGGGGTACACCTGGCCGTGACCCACATCTACGGCACCGACCTGCACGCCGTCCCCGAACTGCTCGACCTGGGCAGCCCGCAGCGGCTGGCCGCCGGCGCCCACCAACTCGCGGCCGATCACCCGCAGGCCGTGGTGTGGGCCTGCACCTCCGGCAGCTTCGTCTACCGCCCCGACGGCGCAGCTCACCAGGTCCGTCAGCTCGCCGAGGCAGCGGGCGTCCCCGCCTCCAGCACCAGCTTCGCCTTCACCCACGCCTGCCACGCCCTGGGCGTGAGGAAGGTGGCCGTGGCGGCCAGCTACCCCGACGACGTCGCGTCCCTGTTCGTCGATTTCCTCGCCTCTGCCGGGGTTGAGGTGGTCAGCACCAGCAGCGCCGGGATCGACACGGCTGCCGAGGTGGGGCGCTTGAGCGGTGAGCGGGTGCTCGCACTCGCCGAGGTGAACGACCACCCCGACGCCGAGGCATTGCTGATCCCGGACACCGCGATGCACACCCTGCGTGAGTTGCCGATGCTGGAGGAACGGTTGGGTAAACCGGTGCTCACCGCGAACCAAGTGACGGTATGGGAAGGGCTGCGACTGGTGGGCCAGCGGGCTCAGCACCCGGCGCTCGGGGCGCTCTTCGGAGGCGACCATGCTGCGTGAGCGCTGCCCGGGCTCGACCACTGGCCGCCGGGACGACGCCGGCCGAGGTGACCATGCTCCCTGAACCCTCACCTGCGCACCGGATGTCGACCGCCGAGCTGATCGCCGAACAGCTGCGATCGGCGATCCTCGCCGGCACCCTCGCCCCGGGCGAGCAGCTCGGCGAGGCCGAGATCGCGACCCGCTTCGAGGTCTCCCGCGGACCCGTGCGAGAGGCGTTGCAGCGACTGGTCTCCGAGGGGATCGCGCACAGCGTCCGCCATCGCGGGATCTTCGTACCCGAGCTGACCCTGACCGACATGGTGGACGTGTACCGCACCAGGGCCGCGATCGAACGCGGAGCCGGCCGGTTGATCCTCGCCGGTGACCGGGACGCGGCATGGCGGGCTCTGGGTCGCCCGCTGCAGACGATGGCCCGTGCTGCTGATCGCGGGGACGCCACCGCCGTGTCCAACGCCGACCAGATCTTCCACGAGGTGTTCGTCGACGCCGCGGACAGCCCGAGGCTGGCCCGGGCGATGCGCACCCTGCTGGTCGAGACCCGGATCTGCCTCGGCGAGCTGCAGACCACCTATCCGGATCTGGCCGAACAGGTACGCGAGCACGAGGAGTGGCGCGAGACCATCCGCACCGGAACACCCGAGGCGATGGACGCCGTCATCAGCCATCACCTGGACGACGCCGTGCAGCGCCTGCAGGAGAAGCTGGCCGGCTCCTGAGCGCTGCGGGACTCAGGTCCCAGCTGAACTCCAGCCCGACCGGCTACCCTCGGCGGTGTGAACGAGGAGACCGACCCGAGCCCCGAGGCCGCGCCGTCGACCCTCCGTCGTCACGAGGAACGCTTGCTCGGTGGGCCCGGAACGATGACTGTGGCGGAGTTCGCCGCGGCCGCCGAAGTACCCCAGCACCTCGTGCACAACTACTGGCGTGCCCTCGGGTTCGCCGACGTGCCCGCTGACGCGCACCCGTTCACCGACGCCGACGTGACCGCATTGCGCGACCTCGTGGACGTCGTCACCGAGGGCGGGATGAGCCTGACCACAGCGCAGGACCTCGTGCGTGCGCTCGGGCACTCCATGGACAGGCTCGTGCTGTGGCAGGTCGAGGCGCTCGTGCAGGACGCCACCGTGCGCTACTCCCTGGACGACGTCAGTGCTCGGCTGGTGGTGCTGGACCGGCTGGTCGAACTGAGTCCGATGCTGCGCGACCAGCTCGACTACGCCTGGCGGCGCCAGCTCGTGGCGCTGCTCGGGCGGATCGACAAGGACGTCGCGCTGCTCGGCAACGAGGCGCCCGATCCGGGGCAGCTTCCGCTGGAACGGGCTGTCGGTTTCATCGATATCGTCTCCTACACCACGCGTGCGGCCGATATGGACCGGGCCGCGTTGACGACACTGGTCCAGGACTTCGAGACCGTGGCGCGTGATGTCGTCGCGCAGCACGGCGGGCGGGTGGTCAAGACCATCGGTGATGCGGTGTTGTTCGTGGCCGACGACCTGCTCACCGGTGTGCGCACCGCGACGGGGCTGGTGGGTGCGATGGCCGAACGGGACCTGCCGGTGCGCGGGTCGGTGGTGTGGGGGCGCGTCCTGTCACGCTCGGGTGACATCTTCGGACCGGTGGTGAATCTCGCCTCTCGGCTGACCGATATCGCCGATCCGGGCTGCGTCCTGATGGACGACGTCTCTGCGGCATTGCTGGAAGGTGACTCCACCGCCCAGGGCGTGGTGCTGGAACCCTTGGCCGGCCGCGCCGTTCCGGGACTCGGAGAGGTGCACCCGGTCCTCGTGCGCCGTCGGGAGTGAACGACCGGTGAGTTCTGGTCCGCCCTCCGGGGCGGCCTCTGACCTGGCGAAAGGGAGAAGTCGGCCGGGTCGATCTGGCACGACGGGCAGGCCATGGCATTAGCATGGCACTGTGACCCGAGTTCTATTAGCAGAAGATGACCCGGCCATTGCCGAGCCGCTGGCCCGGGCGCTGACGCGTGAGGGGTATGACGTGTCGGTGCACGGCACGGGCCGTGGGGCGATCGATGAAGCCAGCCACGCGGACCTGTTCGTCCTCGATCTGGGCCTGCCCGACATGGATGGCCTCGACGTGGCCCGGTGGATCCGGAACCAGGGAATGACCACCCCGATCCTGGTCCTGACCGCGCGCGCCGACGAGGTCGACCTGGTGGTCGGGCTCGACGCCGGCGCCGACGACTACGTGACCAAGCCGTTCCGGCTGGCTGAACTGCTCGCACGGGTGCGGGCGCTGCTGCGGCGCGCGGGAGCGGACGGGGTGGAGTCGGAGGAGATCGGCGCCCAGGACGTCCGGGTGGATGCGGCCGCCCACCGCGCGTTCCAGGGTGAGCGCGAGCTGCAGCTGACGGCCAAGGAGTTCGAGCTGCTGCGGGTGCTGGTGCGTGAGGCCGGTTCGGTCGTCTCGCGGGACACGCTGATGCGGGAGGTGTGGGCCTCCGATCCCAACGGGTCGACCAAGACCCTCGACATGCACGTCTCGTGGCTGCGCCGCAAGCTCGGCGACGATGCGAACGCGCCCCGCTACATCTCCACCATCCGTGGCATGGGATTCCGGTTTGAGGACGGGGTGAGCTGACCTGCGCCGACGCGTCCTGACGGTCGCGATGGCGGCTGTGACCGTCGCCGTCATGTTCCTCGGACTTCCGATGGGGATTTTCGGGGCGCTCAAGGAGCAGGAGAGCATCCGTCAGAATCTGCAGGTGCGGACCGAGTCGGTGACGCGATCGGTCGAGGGACGCATCGGGCTGAACGCGCCGGTGGACCAGGACTACCTGGACCGGTGGGTGGACGAGGACTCGGGCACCCCTGCCCGGATCACGATCGAGATGCCCAACGGCGAAGTGGTCATCGCCGGTCCGGACGTGGGGCCCTCGGACGAGACGTTCGCCGCCTCCAGCACCTCACCCTCGGGTGCGCTGGTCGTCTTGGAGGTCAGTGGGTCCTTGCTGTTCTGGCGGGGAGCGCAGGTCGTGTTCCTCGTCACCGGACTGAGTGTGCTGGCCTTCGCGGGGGCAGCCATGGTGGCGTTGCGCCTGGCCCGGCGGCTGGCGGCACCGCTGATCTACCTGGCCGCCAGTGCCGAGCAGATCGGTTCCGGGCAGGTCCGGCCGCGCCTGGAACCGTCTGGGGTGGAGGAGATCGATCTCGTCGCCGCTGAGCTGGCGCGGACCTCGGACCGGTTGGCTGGCCGGATCGCTGCCGAGCGTCAGTTCGCCGCGAACGTCTCCCACCAGCTGCGCACCCCGTTGACGGCGCTGTCGATGCGGTTGGAGGAGATCCAACTACTCAGCGACGACGAGGAGGTCAGGGAGGAGGCGCGCATCTCCCTGGAGCAGGTGGAACGGCTGGTCCATGTGGTCGGCGACCTGCTGAAAGCCTCCCGAAAGGCTGACGGCGGCACCACCGAGGCGCTGCACCTGGACGAGGTCTTCGACCAGCAGCGTGACGAATGGGTGCCCACCTACGCCCGAGTCGGTCGGACCCTTGAATTCGGTGACGCCAAGGACATCTCGGTGCTGGCGACCCCGGGTGCGCTGGCGCAGGTGCTGGCGACGCTGCTGGAGAACTCCCTCAAGTACGGCGAGGGCACCACCTCGGTGCGGGTGCGGCCCTCGAAGTCGGGTGCCGACACGGGAGTGGTGATCGAGGTTGCCGACGAGGGACCCGGCGTGGCCGACGACCTCGCACCGCGGATCTTCGAACGGCACGTCACCTCCGGCAAGGGCACCGGGCTCGGACTCGGGCTCGCGCGCGACCTCGTCACTGCCGACGGAGGCCGGCTCGAGCTGGCCCAGCGCCGCCCCCCGGTGTTCGCGATCTTCCTCAACGCCGTGCCGAAACGACTGGACCCGGACAAGGTCCTGCCGCCCGGGTCGCTGGTGGTGGTGGGGCGCCGGCGCAGGCGTCGCTGATCGGTTCTCGTCCCGCACTGCTCCACGCGCTGTCCGGGCATCGGCCGCCACCGTCCGCAGCACCCGCGCACCGGCCACCGGCGTATTGGAATCCCGGTGCGGTGCTCGAATCCCGATGCGCCTCCCTACACCGGGATTCCGATGCCGTACTGGGATTCGAACGCGCTACTGGCGCACGACGCTACGCGCACGTCCCCGCTCCGCCGCGCTCCTGCTGGCCGCCGACGATCCCGTGAACACCCAGTACCGGTAGGCGACATAGCGGAACGCGGTGCCCAGCACCAGGCCGACCCCGTTGGCCGAGATGTTGTCCGCGAGGGGTGAGGTGAAGCCCAGCAGGTAGTGCGAGACCGCCAGGCAGCCGACGGCGATCGCCATCCCGATCACGTTGACCACCGCGAACTGCACGAGCTCCTTGCTGCGTGCTGCCGGGGTTTCCTCGCTGCGCTTGGCGGCGAAGGCCCAGTACCGGTTGCCCAACCATGCGACCAGCACGGCCACGCTGACCGAGATCACTTTGGCGGTGAGTGGCTTGTGCGCGAGGATCTCGCCCGGTCCGAACCGCAGGAGGTTCATCAGCCCGGTGTCGACCACGAAGGCGATGAGCCCGACGGTCCCGAATCGGAACAGCTCCCCGATCCAGGTACGCAGCCGGCGCCACGTCAGGGCCTTCTGGGCCGTCCGGGCGCGAGCGGAGACGCCATCGGGTGAGTTCATGGCGCCCATCCAGCCAGGATAACCGCCCGGTCCACCCCGAACGGATGACCGGAACGACGCGGCTTCGGCGTCCTGCGGTGCGATGCTGCCGCAGACGACGCATCCATGTCGCTCCGGTCAAGGACGCCCCGCGCCGGCGCGCGCTGTGAACGCCACCGCAGCCAACCGGCCGGTGCAGCGGGGAGCCGCACGTGAGCTCTGCGTCGCTGGGTGAGCCGCCCGAGTCGGTAGGCTGAGCCCCCATGGGACCAGTCGTAGCCGTGGTAGGGGGCGGACAGCTCGCCCGAATGATGGCCGAGCCCGCCGGGGCGCTGCAGATTCGGCTCCAGGCGCTGGTGGAGGCTGATGATGGTGCCACCGCGCAGGTCGTCCCATACTCCCAAGTCGGGCGCGCCGATGATGCTGCTGCAGTGGCGCAGATCGTCGAGGGTGCCGACGTGCTTACGTTCGAGCACGAACACGTCCCACAGCCGGTGCTGGCCGACCTCATCTCCCGTGGGGTGAACGTCCAGCCCGGCCCCGAGGCCCTGCGCCACGCCCAGGACAAGATCATCATGCGCCGCCGGATGACCGAGCTGGGAGTGCCATGCCCGCGGTGGACCGCCGTCTCCTCGGTGGCTGAGCTGCGCGAGCAGGACGCTGTGCGCTGGCCCCTGGTGGCCAAGACCCCCGTCGGTGGCTACGACGGCAAGGGTGTGCAGGTGCTCGACTCATCCGACGATGCCGAACGGGTTGCCACCTGGTTCGATCACCCGCGCGGTGAGGTGCTGCTCGAGGAGCGCGTGGAGTTCCGCCGCGAGCTTGCCGTGCTCGTCGCCCGTCGCCCCACCGGTGAGATGCGCTCCTGGCCGGTGGTCGAGACGATCCAGACCGGTGGTGTGTGCGCCGAGGTGGTCGCTCCCGCGCCCGACATCCCGGACCACGTCGCCCAGGACGCCGTCGACGTCGCTGAGAAGATCGCCGAGGGGCTTGGTGTCACCGGCGTGCTGGCGGTGGAGATGTTCGAAGCCTCCGACGGCGTGATCCTCGTCAACGAGCTGGCGATGCGCCCCCACAACAGCGGTCATTTCACCATCGACGCCGCGGTGACGAGCCAGTTCGAGCAGCACCTGCGCGCGGTGCTCGACCTGCCATTGGGGGAGACCGCCATGACTGCCGAAGTGGCCGTCATGGTGAACCTGCTCGGCTCCGATCTCGAGGACCCGTCGAGCGCCTACCCCCGCCTGATGGCCGAGTACCCCGAGGCCAAGGTGCACCTGTACGGCAAGTCGGTGCGCCCCGGACGCAAGCTCGGCCACGTCACGGTGACCGGGACGGACCTGCCCACGGTGCGCCGTCGGGCCCGAGAGGCAGCAGCGCTGCTGGGAGGACGTTGACATGAGCGCGATCGTCGGTGTGGTGATGGGCTCGGACTCGGATTGGCCGGTGATGTCTGACGCGGTGGAGGCGCTCGCCGAGTTCGACGTCGAGGTGGAGGTGGATGTCGTCTCCGCGCATCGGATGCCGCAGGAGATGATCTCCTACGGTGAGCAGGCTGCCGAACGCGGGCTGCGGGTGATCATCGCCGGCGCCGGGGGTGCCGCGCATCTGCCGGGCATGCTGGCCGCGGTCACGCCGCTGCCGGTGATCGGGGTGCCGGTGCCGTTGCGGCACCTGGATGGGATGGATTCGCTACTCTCGATCGTGCAGATGCCCGCAGGAGTGCCGGTCGCCACTGTCTCGGTAGGCGGCGCCCGCAATGCCGGCCTGCTGGCCGCCCGCATCCTCGGCGCAGGAGCCGATGACGGCGCAGCCCGGCTCCGGGAGAAGATGGGTCAGTTCCAGCAGGGGTTGCGAGAGACGGCACAGGCGAAGGGCGCCAAGCTGCGTGCTTCCCGCACGCACCGCACCGGTTTCGGCACCTGAGGGCGGCAGCCGCCGGACACAAAAGACGGTTGGGGACGGATCCGTGCCTGTAGTGGCACGGCGCCGCTGAGCGCTGTCAGTTCTGGACTGGGTCGACGGCGACAGTGTGCTCCGGGTCGACGGCGACAGCGTGCTCCGCGCGCTGGCCCGGCCCGGTAACAGGCCTCCCGAACGTGCTCAGGCCTCCCGCACCACGTACACCACCTGCGTGGCGGAGGCGATCAGCGTGACGTGATGGTCGTCGTCGGAGTACTCGGCCAGCACCCCGGACTGGGTGGAGACAGCGTGCTGCTCCTCGAACCCTGCCTCCGTGATCGCCTCCTGCGCGGCGCTGCCCTGATCCTCGGCCGCTACCAGGGCCACCCACTCGCTCCCGTCGGCAGTCGTGCGAGTGGCTCCGCGGGTCTGGCCGTCGACCACAGGCACGCTCGCGGGGAAGGTCTCCGGCAGGCCGTCGGTGAGGTCGAGCCCCTCGACGGCCTCCTCGATGGCATGCTCGACGACGTCACCTGCCTGCTCCTCGATGAACTGGCAACCCGAGATCGGGAGCGCCAGCGCAACGAGAGCCACGAGGAAGAGTCGGATGCGTGCCGTCATCTGCTCAGGATACGTCGCGTTCCCAGGTGGTCCGGCTAGGGTGCCGCGCGTGAGTGAGCAGCAGGGGATGGCGGCGGTTCCGCGTGGGCGATTGCGTCTGCTGGACGGCCTGCGCTTCTTCGCGGCGGTGGCTGTGCTGGGGTATCACTACGCCGCATTCGACCAGGTGGAGGGGCCCGTCTGGGGTGAGCCGGTGGAGGCCGCCACTGCTCGCGTGGGCGTGTGGTTCGGATACGGGGCGCTCGCGCCGTACCTGTTCTTCGTGATCAGTGGGTTCGTGATCCTCATGACGGCGGAGGGCCGGGGTTGGCGCTACTTCGTCGCCTCCCGCATCTCTCGCCTGTACCCGGCGTACTGGACGGCGGTGCTCGCCACGAGTGCGTTGCTGATCCTGATGTGGAATCCGGGTCGTGCCCCGAGTCTGGGGCAGGTGGCTGTGAACCTGACCATGTGGCAGGCCGCGTTCGAGGTGCCGCACGTGGACGGGGTCTACTGGACACTGTGGGTGGAGCTGAAGTTCTACCTGATCATGGGGCTGCTCGTGGCCCTGGGAGTCACGACCCGGCGGGTGATGTGGTTGGCGGCGCTGTGGCCGCTCGTCGCGTGGGGCTGCGCCGAGTCCGGGATGCCGTGGTTGTGGGACTGGCTGATCTACCGGCATGCGCCGTTCTTCGCCGGCGGGATGGTGCTGTACCTGCTCTACTCGCGTGGTCACACACCGTGGCGCTGGCTGGTGCTGCTGGGGAATGTGGCGCTCGCGGTGTGGCACACGGTGCCGGGACTCAGCGATCAGGTGGAGCAGAACACGCCCTATGCCCTGGATCCGTGGGTGCTGGGATCGCTGGTGGTGGGGTGCTTCCTGGCGGTCGGGCTGATCTCACTGACGGCGGCAGCACGGGTGGACTGGCGCTGGCTGACCACGGTCGGAGTGCTGACCTATCCGGTGTACCTGCTGCACCAGTATTGGGGGTGGTGGGCCATCGCGGGGCTGCGGGAGACGGTGGGCCCGGTGGTCAGCGTGGTGGCAGCCACGGCATTGTCGTTGCTGCTCGCATGGCTGGTGCACCGGTTCGTGGAGCGGCCGGTGGGGCCGCGGATCAAGCGCGGGGTGCTGCGGCTGCTGGGGGAGAGGCCGGCGCGGCGGGCGTGAAGGTGGGGCCGCTCAGGTGCTGTGGTTGGGGCCGCCTGGCCGGGCCCTGCCACGTTCAGACCGGCGGCGGCATCACCCGGGGTGACCTTGCCGTCGACGCCTGGCCGATCATCGACGGCAAGGTCACCCCGGGGGATGTGGTTGCCGGTATCGATAGGCTTCGCGCGGAGCGCTCGACGCGGGCGCCGCAGACCGATCAGGAGGGTATCGATGAGTCAGTGGTACTTCAGCTACCAGGGGGAGCGCACCGGGCCGTTCGAGGACGAGCAGGCGCGTGCGCAGGCGGCCTCCAACCCGAACGGTCACGTGTGGCGGGACGGGTTCGCGGAGTGGTTGCCGATTCACTCGGTGCCGGAGCTGGGTGCCGCAGCGACGCCGCCACCGCCGCCGGCCCCGAACTCGAGTTCTGCCCCAGGGCTTCGCCGCTCGGACGAGATCGACTTCCGCATCCTCGGTGAGGACATGCAGTTCGTCGAGATCGAGCTCGACCCGGGCGAGACGGCGATCGCCGAGGCCGGTGCCCTCATGATGAAGGATGCCTCCGTGCGGATGGACACCGTCTTCGGCGACGGGTCCGCGGCCGAGGGAGCCGGCGGCGGATTCATGGACAAGGTGCTCTCGGCCGGAAAGCGCGTCGTCACCGGGGAGTCACTGTTCACCACCATGTTCACCCACGAGGGTCAGGGAAAGGCGCACGTCTCGTTCGCGGCTCCATTCCCTGGCACCGTGCTGCCGATCAAACTCTCCGACCACGGCGGCCGGCTCATCTGCCAGAAGGACAGCTTCCTCGCCGGTGCGCGCGGAGTGTCCGTGGGCATCCACTTCCAGCGCAAGGTGATGACTGGCCTGTTCGGTGGCGAGGGTTTCATCATGCAGAAGCTCGAGGGCGACGGCTGGGTGTTCGTCCACGGCGGCGGCACGATGGTCGAGCGGGAACTGGGTGCGGGCGAGCGCATCGATGTCGACACCGGCTGCGTCATGGCCTACCACGACACTGTGGACATGGACGTGCGTCCGGTCGGTGGCGTGAAGTCGATGTTCTTCGGCGGCGAGGGCGTGTTCCTGGCGACGCTGACCGGTCCGGGCAAGGTGTGGCTGCAGTCGCTGCCGTTCTCGCGCATGGCGGGCCGGATGCTCGCCGCCGCACCGCAGACCGGCGGCCGGGACCGCGGTGAGGGCTCCGTGCTCGGCGGCTTCGGCAACCTGCTGGGCGGGGACAACCGCTTCTAGCGCCTCGCCTGCTCGCCCCGTCCCAGAAATTGCTCGTCGATCTGGTCGACCAGATCGACGAGCAATTTCGTGGGGGGAGCCAGATCGACGAGCGATTCCTGCCGGGGGAGCCAGATCGACGAAGGAGCCAGATCGACGAGCAATTTCAGGTGGGGTCAGGTGAGGCCGAGACGCGGGCCCTCGATCGCGGGGCAGGTGTCCATGACCACGTCCAGCCCGGCCTCGCGCGCCCGGGCGGCGGCCTCCTCGTCGATGACGCCGAGTTGCATCCAGACCGCCTTCGCTCCGCGGGCGATCGCCTCGTCCACCACGGCACCGGCCAGGTCGGAGTTGACGAAGATGTCGACGACGTCGATCTCGCCCGGCACGTCGGCCAGCGTGGCGTAGCCGGTAGCCCCGTGCACGGTCTCCGCCTTCGGGTGCACGGGAACGATCTCGTGGCCCAGGCCCTGCACGTAGGAGGCGATGCTGTACGCCGTGCGCGTGCGGTTGGCGGACAGCCCGACGACGGCCCACCGGCCGGGCGTACGTAGGAGCCGTTCGATCGTGGCCGGCTCGTTGGCGTGCTGGGTGTGGATGCTCATAGGAGGGGAACGCTGACGTGCCTGGGTCTCATTCCGGCTACCGCGACGGGATTCAAACGCGAGGGTCGGCGCAGGGGATCGCCGGAGGGGATCGAGTGCGCCCGGGCTCAGTATTCCTGCAGATCGCCCTCGGTGACCGTGCCATCGGCGACCGCCTCGAAGAACGCCGGCGCGAGGTCCGGATCGAGCAGCACCGTGGACCCCACCCCACCGGGCCGGTAGTCGAGGTTCGCCACCGGCGGAGTGCCGCGAACGCCGTCGGGGCCGGTGGCATTGCGGAACGCGAGGGCCATCTGCCCCAGGTCGATGATGCCGGTTCCCTCCGAGACCTGCAGCGCCCCGAGCCCGGCGCCGATGAGCCGCACCTGCTCGCCGGGACGGAACACCAGGGAGGGATCGACTACGGCGTCGGAGACGGCGCTGATCACCTGCTGCTGGCGCTGCGTGCGGCCGATGTCGCCGAGCGGGTCGGCCTTGCGCATCCGCGCGAACGCCAGCGCGGTGTCACCGTCGGCCATGTGGCAGCCGGCCTCCCACACCAGGTCGGAATCGGGATCGTCGACGTCGTAGTCCAGGCAGAGCTCGACACCACCGACCGCGTCGACCACGTCGGCCACCCCGCCCATGCCGATCTCGACGTAGTGGTCCACCTCGATACCGGTCAGCGTCTGCACCGAGTCCACGAGCAGCCCGGGGCCGCCGTAGGCGTAGGCGGCGTTGATCTTGTTCGGCCCGTATCCGGGGATGTCCACGAAGGTGTCGCGGGGGATGGAGATCAGGGACGCCGTGCCGCTGGGTGGCGCGGTGAGCAGGATGATCGTGTCGGTGCGCTCACCCCCGGTGGTGTCACCGGTCAGACCGGAATCCTCTCGTGAGTCCGAGCCGGCGAGCAGGTAGGTCGTCCCGTCGGTGCTGAGGTCGTCGTTCGTGGCTGCCACGTGGTTGATCTGGGAGTTCGCCCACACGAGCAGCCCGATCGGCCATGCGAGTGCCAGCACCAGCAGTAGCGCTACGACGGTGAGGATGCGACGGCGGCGCACGCGACGCCGTCGGGAAGGTCCGGTCGGCCCACCGGAACCACCTGAGCCGCCAGGACCACCAGGCCCGCTGGGCGGGGGCGCGTGCCGTTCCGGCGTGACGGCCGGGGCATGACGCACCGGACGGGCAGGCGGCGCCTCACTCACGGGCATGGCCCGGGTGCGGTCGACGGGCGGCTGGGCTGCGCCGTCGGCGGGCTTGCCACCGGGCGAGAAGCTGGGCGGACGCGCGGAGGTGCGGCGCACCTGCCGCTGCGCTGGGGCTCCGGCGGGAGACGCAGGCTTGCGTGGCGGGGCCTGGCGGGGTTCGGACGACGTGCCCTGATCCCCGGAGATCGGGCGCGCCGAACCACCTTCCCGAGCCCGGCTCTTCCCGCCGCTGCGGGGGCGACGCCCGGGCGCGCGCCGCGGTTCGTCGGCGAACGGGTCGTCCGTCATGCTCGCTCAGCTCCTCGATCGTTCCCGTCCCGCGGCAGCACGAGGGTAGCGGGCTGGTCTGGGTATGGCGCCCAGGGCGCGCGGGTGGTCCCCATCCTGCCCACGACGGCGCCCCCTCGCTGTGTGGGAGAGTCACCCGTCCGTGGGGTTCGGTGCGGTGTGCACGGGCGGTGGTCGCCCTGCCGGCTCACGTGCCTGCGCCTGGCGTGGTCTCGGGCGGACTTCCGCTCTGCTCCGGCTCGGGTGGCAGGGCCATGGGTTCGTCGGCGCGGATTGAGTCCCAGAGGTCCTCTGAGAGGTCGTTGGGGTGGACGCGGGCGCCGGCCCAGTCGTAGGGCATGGTCACGAAGGTCACGTCGCCCTGGTCGATCTCGCGTAGCGAGTACGCGAGGCCGGCCATCGTGGTGAGATCGCCGATCCTGTCGCCGGTGATCAACGAGGATGTGGCGGCTCGCAGGAACTGGAACAGTTCACCGAAGTCGGTCATGACGTTGCGCTCGAGCACCTGCTCGACCATATTCGTCAGCAACTCCTGCTGGCGGTCGATGCGGCCGATGTCCGAACCATCCCCGAGGCCGGGGCCCTTCCTGGCCCGCGCGACGGCCAGGGCGGCTTCACCGTCGAGGGTGTGGCAGCCGGCGGTGACGTCGAGGTTGGCCTGCACGGAGGACATGTCGTTCTCGAAGCACATGTCCACCCCGCCGATGGTCGACCGTGTCCTTGAAGCCCATCATCGGTGATGACGATGTCGTAAATCGAGGTACCAGTCATAGTTTCGAAGGTTCGTACTGTGCAGGCGGTTGCTTATTCGAGATCGCCAGTCACCTCAAAAACTCGGATCAGGCTGGCTACCGTCTTCCGCCCGTGCGGTACTATCATCCTTCGAGTCGAATTCGGCTTCGGTCATCAACGTACGATTTGATCCCACGTCATATGTCGTCCACGAACCGGAGTCGTTGGTATTCGAATGGGCTGCATCACCTTTTGGAGAGGTCCTAGGGTCCGATCCCCCAGAAGTGCCGTAGCGCCAGCTGTATCGTGAAAGAATGGCAGTGTTGTGGAACGGACTCAATGTCGGCCCCTGTAGCGCATTCAGGCTTGATGAGAACGCACGCGCGTGTGTGCTCGTGCGTCTCAGTCATCCACAAGTGACAGTCGGTCAGTCTGACCCTGATAGCAGCAGTTGTGGTGCTCGCGAGAGCTGGCTGCGGAAGCGCGAGGTAGTGAGCCGCAACAGGCGCCAACATCCAGCCAACGGGCCGACGAGACCTGCGCACTACCGTCAGTCGAACGGTCTTCGAAAGGGTGGGTGGCGAGGCGGCATCCGGAGCTATGTACGTACCAGCCCATCATTTGCCGCCTCGCCGCCAGTCGCCTTCGATCAGCTGAGATCGAAGGCGGTCCCATAGTAGCAACTACCGTTGGTTGCGCGGTGTTTCGACCACTGCTGACTTTGTGGGCCATAGTATCCGTCTGCGATCAATCCCTCAGTCTGCTGCATCCGAATAACGGCTGCCCGAGTGAGCGACCCGAAATCGCCGTCAACCACGAGGTTCTCGCCGTAGCACTGGTTGAGTGTTCGTTGAATGTTCATTATTGCGCTGGCGTACGGAACGTAGGGCTGACCATAGTAGTTGTAACATTGCCACGTCTCGTCGTCAGCGAACACGGCAGTCTCCCAGCCGAAGTATCCTTTGATTGAACTGTTGGATAGCAAGGGTAAGCCGACCACTGTGTCACACCCGGGCAACGCGGCAGTAGTCGCCGCCTGCTCTTCCGCATCACTGGTTGCAGAGCCGGCCATTGCTCCCGTGGAGCTAATGCCAACCATCAAAACGCCCAGGAAGAATGCCCCCATCGCTCGGGCAAGAATAGCTCGTGAATTTGTCTTGCTGCTGGTCATTGGAGAACCTCAATTCGTCGCATCGCATCTCATGCAGAATAGTCGTCGTTCATGACAAAAGTGCGCACCAAATCTAGTGTAACTAGGTTCGATTCCTCACCCCCACCCCAGCAATTGGCTACGATGACGACGTTAGCACGGTGGGTGGCGATAACACCACAGTCTGAGTTGACTCATCTAAAGTGCGCGCGTAGAGGGGCTCGTTGACTCATCTGGGAGTGCGCGTAGAGCCCGCCTGCCGGGCCGGCACTTCGGTTACCGGTAGGCCCTGAGGATGGGACTGACGATGGGCCAGCGGCAGGCTGCGGGCGAAGACGATCGTGACGCGGTATGCGCGGGCGACTCGATCGGGTAAGGGCGTGATGCTGGATGAATTGTGCCTGGTCAAGGGCTGGCACCGTAGCCACGCCCGTAAGGCGCTCATGGGTGCGTTGCGGCCGCGGGTGGTGCGTGCGCGCGCGCCGCGGGCACCGCGTATGACGATGCGACGATCACCGCGCTGGTCGCAATGTCACCGGCGACGATGGACCGCCGCCTGGCCGCCGACCGCGCGAAACTGACGCTGCGGGGCCGTTCGCACTCCAAGCCCGGTCGCTGCTCAAGGACCAGATCGGCGAACCGTACCTGGGCGCAGTGGGACGACGCCGTGCCGGGATTCGTCGAGACCGACCTGGTCGGCCACGAGGGCGGCAACGTGGTCGGGGAGCACGCCTACACCGTCACCGTCACCGACATCGCCAGCGGGTGGACGCCAGAACCGATCAGTGCGCAACAAGGCCCGCAAATGGGTCATCACTGCACTGGAGGAGATCACGCTCGTCATGCCCTTCCCGGTCCTCGGGATCGACAGCGACAACGGCAGCGAGTTCATCAACCACCACCTGCTCGACTGGTGCCAGCGACGCGAGATCATCTTGACCCGGTCCCGGCCCGGCAACTCGGGAGTCGGGCCCTCACCACCCAACTGCTGGCCCGGACCACCAGCAATGCCGGTGCCGTCATCAAGCCTGTCCCACGCGCGCATCCGCTGATGAGTCAACGCCCCCAACTATGCGCGCATCTTGACATGAGTCACCAGATAGTCTTCGTCGACATGGGGAGGTGCGCCGCAAGGTACAGGCGCCCGCGACCCCCAGCCATACACGTCGGTGACGTACCGGTGCTTTCGCACGTGCTGGCTCGTTGGCCGAATCAGGGGCCGATGGTCATCCTACGTCCTCGCTGCCTTCAGCAACCTCAGTAGATGCACCAGTCGCCTCGTCGGTGGCGTCAGGGTCGGGCGGCAGCGCCATGGGCTCATCGGCCCGGATAGAGGCCCACAGCTCCTCGGAGAGGTAGTTGGGGCGCACGCGGTCGCCAGCCCAGTCGAAGGGCATGGTGGCGAAATTGACCTCGTCGCGCTGGATCCCGCGCAATGAGTACGCCAGTCCTGCCATGGTGGTGAGGTCGCCAATCTGATCGCTCGTGGTCAGTGAGGAGGTGGCTGCCCGGAGGAACTGGAACAGTTCCCCGGCGTCTGTCATCATGTTGCGATCGAGGACCTGCTCGACCATGTTGGTGAGCAGTTCTTGCTGGCGGTCGATGCGGCCGATGTCGGAGCCGTCCCCGAGGCCGACGCCTTTGCGCGCCCGGGCCACGGCCAGGGCCGTTTCGCCGTCGAGGGTATGGCAGCCGGCGGTGATGTCGAGGTTGGCCTGCTCGGAGTACATGTCCTGCTCGAAGCACATGTCTACCCCGCCGATTGCGTCGACCATGTCCCTGAATCCTGCCATGTCCACCACCACGAAGTCGTCGATTGCAATATCCGACATCGCCTCGACCGTGCGCCAAGTGCAGGCGGCTCGGTACTCCACGCCGACAGTCCTCCCGCCCATGGCGAAAGCAGCGTTAAACATCGCGTCGTACTGCTCGTAGGTGGAGCCGCCGTCCGGAAGGGGGCAACTCGGAATTGTCACTAGTAGATCGCGGGGGATGGAGACAACATCCACGCGGGAACGGTCCGCTGACACGTGAATCAGAAGCGTTGTGTCCGAGCGCATCCCTTGAACGTTCCCGCCGCCGACGGCTTGATTGTCCTCGCCTTCTCGCGAGTCGGTCCCCATCACCAAGATGTTGATGGCCTGTCCGTCGAGCGCGTCGTCGGGGTTCTGCGTCTCGGAGTCGCCGTCGCCGGAATCGGTCGAGGGCCGGTCGGTGCCCAGGATGTCGTCGATGTCGTGCCGCTCGACCCCTCCCTGCAGCGACTGGTAGGCGAGTGCGGCACCGGTGCCGGTGAACGTCACCATGAATAGAGCCGCCACCAGCACGACGCGCAGCGCCCGGTGCGTGCCGGGCGCCCGTCTGCTGTGCCGCGGCCCCCGGGCGGCTCGGGTCTCAGTAGTCGACATCCCCTCGATCGTAAGCACTCCCGGCTCCAGAAGGGCGAACGTGGAGCGAGCGAACTGGGGAGATTGTGTGCAGACGTGTGAACGTCAGCGGCTCCAGGCCGAATCCGGCGGGTGGTGCATCGGGTCTGAGCGGCGCGCGATCACTGGCGAACTCACGACGTCAGGTGACCTAGCGCGACCACATTGACGCCGTCGTCGCGTCTATGGCTGATCTGGCCCGCGGTGACCACGTTGAGCGAGGTGAGTTCGTGGCGCCGCTGGTCGGAGACCTTCGCGGCGAGCTGGAGGAGGTTCTTCGCTGCGGCGTCGATGTGCCGGCTACCTCCGAGCTTGACCTCGAACGCTGCCCAGGTGCCGTCCTGCCGCTCGGCAATCGCGTCGACCTCAAGCCCCGTCTCGTCTCGATAGTGGTAGACGGAAGCCCGGATCTGATCGGCGTAGACGCGCAGATCCCGGATAGCCATCGACTCGAACAACAGTCCCAGTGTGTTCGGATCGTTCAAGAGCCGGGCCGGACTCGCATTGAGCGCCGTCGCTGCCAGGGAAGGGTCGACGAAATGCCACTTCGGGTGGGTGCGGAGCCGGACTTTGGATCGTAGATGCGTGGCCCACGCGCGCTGTTCCTCGAGAACGAACACACGCGCAAGGGCATCCAGGTATCGGCGCGCCGTCGCATGGGACAGTCCAGCGGTCTCCTCACCGATCCCGGCCTCCCGAGCGAGTTTGGCGACGCTGGTCTCGGTGGCAACATTGCGTGCGATGGACCGGATCAGTGCGCTCATCCGTACGGGATCGGCGCGAACGTCCATCTGTGGAAGATCGACAAGCGCGATGTCCTCCAGGTAGGACGTGAGGTAGTCGTTCGCATCGGTAGCGGGTGGCCGCACAACGCGGGCCATCCGCCACGGACAATGAGTTCGGCGTACTCGGGCACGCTTGGTCCGTTGATCCCTGTCGGTGCCTCACCCTCCAGGAGTGCCGCCAGCGAGGCCGACTTGGTGCTCTCACCTGACTCGCTGAGCGTCATCGGTCGCATGGTGACCCGGCGAAAGCGTCCCGCTCCGCTATGGCGCGTGACGTCGTCTGGCGGCACAGCCGAGCCGGTGAGGATGAACTGCCCTGCAAACAACAACTCGATGACAACTTTGCGATTGACCCATTGACAACTTTGCGATCGCTCGAATGAGAAGTCTGCGATCGGCCCGCCCGCGATACCTCTCCACGGGCCCGACTTTTCGACCTATGAACCCAATCAAGGGTCGGCGACTCGTCCCCTGGAGAGGCTCAGCACCCCGGCAACTCCACGATCCGCGCCGTCCCGCCCTCGGCGATCACCTGCGAACCAGGCACCTCCACCTCGTCGAGCACCTCGTAGCGGTGAGCGACCTGGTACGGCTCGCTGTCTTGGTACAGGTACTCCACCCCGAGCCCGTCCAGCGCGTCGCACAGGCCTGAGTCCGCGGCGTCGCCCCACGCCCCGCCCTCGGCGATCTCGGCGAACCCGGCCAGCACGGCCTCCTGCTCGTCGGTCAGTACTTGCCCTGCCACCGGGAACACCACCTCCACCCCGTACATCGAGTACAGCAGCGGCGCCCCCGAGAATGGGTTCCCCAGCACCGCGCCGCCCCCGAGCCGGGCTCCTGCCTCCTCCTGCATCGTGAGTTCCTCGGCGGTCACGAACCGCGGATGGTCACCCGGCGTGAGGCCATACACATCGGCGGTGCGCCCGGCCGTGTGCACCGAGGAGGTCACCACCATCGTTCCCACCAACCCGACCGCTACCGTCGCAGCCGCGAGCCGCAACGCAAGGTGCCCGGGCCGGTCCACCAGCCGCCGCACCAACCCCGCCCCGGCGAGCAGCGCCACCACCCCGAGCGGCACGGTCACCATCGCCGCCACCACGCTCAGCCGCGCCGTGCTCGTGTACCAGAGCCCGGAGATCCCCACCGGCCCGCCGAGCGCCGCGTCCAGGTACAGCGCCCACACCACCAGCAGCATCCCGGCCACCCACGGCCGCCGCCGTAGCAGCCACGCACCCACGGGCGCCCCGATCATCAACGCCGCCGTGACCGGGTGCGCCCACAGGTCGTACCACCCCGTGACCACCTCGGCCAGCGCCACACCCGCCGGATCCGCCCCGAGCCCCTCATAGCCGGTCACCATCGCCGCCAGCGGGGAGTGACGCAGCCCCGCCACCAGCCCGGTGGTCACCACGGCGACACCCGCAGGAACCCCGACGGCGACCCCTCGCCGTCCCTGACCCCACCAGTGCCGTACGCCTCGCCCGAGCACCCACACCCCGGCGGGCAGCAGCAGCGCCGCCAGCGCGAGCGTCGCGTTCGGATGGGTCAGGCCCAGTCCGGCGGCCGCGATGAGCAGCACCACCACGGCGCCCGCGATCGCGTTCGTGGAGCGCGGACGGTCCCGCACCAGCCAGCGCAGCGCTAGAGCCAGTACGCCGGGCACCATCGCGAGGGCGGCTGCGTTCGGCACATGCCCCCACCCCACCCAGAGTGTCGTGGGGGAGGCCGTCACCAGCCCGGCGGCGACGGCGACCCCCGCCATCGCTGGCCGGCTCCCCGGGGCGAGTTCGCGCACCAGGGCGACCACGCCGACCACCCACGGCAGGGCGGAGGTGAGGGAGGCGCAGAGGGTGAGTACCGCCGTCGGGGCGGATGCGGGGATGAGCGCGGCGAAGGCGTGCCAGGCGGCCGGGTAGACGGCGGCCTCGCCGGACCCGTAGGAGAGGGCGCCGAGGGTCAGGGAGGAGGCAGACCCGGATTCCTCGATCAGGCGCAGTGCCCCCAGGTGAAAGACCGCGTCCCAACGTTGCAGCACGTGCTGCGGCGCCCCGGCGCCTACCCACACGGGGATCAGCGTGAGCAGCACCCCGGCCAGCATCGCCGCCCACACCTTCACCCCGATCCCGCCGGGTTGTGGCGTATCGGTGCGGGGTTGAATCGCGTTCAGCGCTCGCATGCCGAGCGCGGCCCCGATCGCGGCGATCGTGCCTCCGGCGGCGGCGAGTAACCCCCACCGCAGCCCGAGAGCGCTGGCCGCGATCGCCGCGACCCCGTAGATCGCGAATGTCACGGCGGGTGCGGCTGCGAACAGTGACAGTCCTCGTACCCCCACCAGCCGCAGCGTCAGCGTTCCGGGCACGTACAGCAGCAGCGCGCCGAAGGTGAATGCTGCCAGTGACCACAGCACGGTCAGCACGGTGATCACGGGCGGTCAGGTTCCTGATCGGGGCCTGGGGGCTGCGCCGGGTCGGGACGCTCGATCCCGCCGCCTACTTCGCCGTGGTCAGCCGCGCCCCTGGTCTGGCGGCCGCCCGTCGTGGCATCGTCAGCCGCACCGGCGTCGTCGGTGCCGGTGGAATGCCCTCCTTGGGAGGCCGACGTCGGCAGCCCAGCCTGCTCCTGACGCACCTGCGTCAGCGCGATGGTGCGGGTGAGCTCAGTGATGCGCCGGTCCTGCTGCTTCATCCGCCGATAGCTGGTGGCGATGAAGGAGAGGAACGCGATCACCAGGCCGTACAGCAGCAGGTCTGTGCCACGGCCGACTCCGACGAGCGCCGCCAGCTGCGACAACCACGTCGGGTACAGGATCGCGCTCGCGGTGACCACCACGAATGCCGCGAGCAGCACTCGGCGGATCGCCTGGTGCCGGGCGTCGGCGGTGGAGCGCGTGAGCAGCACCGTCACCACTGCCACGCCGATCAGCAGCAGCAGCTGGATCCAGATCTGGTCCGTCACTTGAACATCAGCTCCACCAGGATGTTCACCGAGTTCCACAAGGACTGGCCTTTGCCCTTGGAGTAGTCGGTGTAGAGCACGTGCACCGGGTGCTCGGCCCACGGTAGCCGGGTGCGGCCCAGCTGCAGCACGATCTCGGAGGCGTGTGCCATCCGATCCTGGCGCAGCTGCACGCCCTCGGCGGCGTCCCGGCGGATCACCCGCAGGCCGTTGTGCGCATCGGTCAGCCGCAGCCCGGTCGACTGATTGGTCACCCACACGGCCGTCTTGAGCACGATCCGCTTCAGCAGCCCGGCCTTGGTCCGGTTGTCGAGGAACCGGGAGCCGAACACCACTGCGAGGTCCTCCTCGCGGGCACGGCGCACCATGTCGGCGGCGTCGCTGACCTGATGCTGCCCGTCCGCGTCGAAGGTCACCAGGTACCGCGCGCCTGTCTGGGTGAGGACGAAGTCGATCCCCGTCTGCAGCGCCGCACCCTGCCCCAGGTTCGTGGCGTGCCGGATCACGGTGGCACCGGCGGCCTCGGCCACCGCGGCGGAGGAATCGGTCGAGCCGTCGTCGACGCAGACGATGTGACCGAACGTGGGCAGTGCCCCGGCGATCACCTCACCCACCACGCGGGCCTCGTTGTACAGCGGCACCACGAGCCAGGTGTCGTCGTGGGTGGGCATGGCGACATTCTGGCAGGTGCCGCCATCGGCATCGTGCACCCGTGTTCGCAGCCGCCACCTGGATCTGAGGCACGTTTCGTACTACATTTGTGTGGTACGAAACAAGTCGATGGGAGTGCTGGTGCGCGTACGAGTGCATCCGACGGTCACCACTCGACATCCCGAGGTGACGACCAAGGACGTGATCGCGGCGTTCGAGGGAACTCTGCGATCACGAGCGCGTGAGACGTATCCGGTGCAGTGGGTCGGTGTGGGGACTGATCCCAGCGGGCGGCTGTTGGAGCACATCGCAGTGGAACGTGAACCTGACGGCTGGCTGGTCTTTCACGCCATGCCCGCGACCAGGAAGGTTCTGATCGAGGTCGGATTGAGGAGGTAGAGCGATGAGTAAGTACACCGATGTGAACGGCGTCCCATTCACGGATGAGGACCTCGAGCGGTGGGCCGCGGAGGCTGAGTCGGAGCAGGGCTACACCGGCAAGCATCTGGGTCGTTCGGTGCCTGGACGGCCCATCAGCGTGGGTGCGCAGGCTCGCCCGTTCACTCTCCGCCTCGATGCCGCTCGTCGAGCGAAGTTGGACGAGGTAGCACAGAAGCGGCACACCACTCCCTCACAATTGATGCGCGACCTCATCGACGCACTGTGACAAGGGGCGACGCCTGCCCGCCCGTTGTGGAGTGGATCCGGTTCGCCCCCTTGCATCGGATCCACACCACAATCGTCCCGCCTCGTCGGTGCCGGCGCTGGATGAAGCTGCCCGCCCTCGTGATGTTGCCCGCGCATGCTGCCCTCAGGCTGGAAGGCACAGGTCGTGGGCGAGGAGCCCTCCACCAAGTAGTGTGCGAGGCATGATCGTCGACACCGCCGAGGTGGATCCCAGCGCCGAGGTCGGCGAGGGCACGAGCATCTGGCAGCTTGCGCAGGTGCGCGAGAACGCGGTGCTCGGACCGGGCTGCATCATCGGCCGCGGCGCCTACATCGGCACCGGTGTGCGCCTCGGCGCGAACTGCAAGGTGCAGAACCATGCGCTCGTGTACGAACCAGCGCACCTGGAGAACGGCGTCTTCATCGGCCCCGCAGCCGTGCTCACCAACGACGAATACCCCCGCGCCATCAACCCCGACGGCACCCGCAAGTCCGGTGCCGACTGGGAGCCCGTGGGCGTCACGCTCCGTGAGGGCTGCTCGATCGGCGCTCGCGCCGTGTGCATCGCCCCGGTCACCGTGGGCCGCTGGGCCACCGTCGCCGCCGGTGCCGTGGTGACCACCGACGTCCCCGACTTCGCCCTCGTGGCCGGGGTGCCGGCCCGCCGGATCCGCTGGGTCGGCCGCGCCGGGGTCCCGCTCATGGAGTCCGCTCCGGGCGTCTGGACGTGCCCGCGCACCGGCGCAGAGTATGAGGAGTACACCCACGACGGCGCAGCTCGCCTTCGTGAACGACGCTCACCAGCAAGCCACGACCATGCCGCCAGCCGAGGAGATTCTCAGTGACGGAGCCCATCCCCGCCGCCAAGCCGATCATCGGTGAGGCCGAACGCGCCGCCGTCGACCGGGTGCTCCGGTCGGGCATGCTCGCCCAGGGCCCGGAGGTGGCCACCTTCGAGCAGGAGTTCTCCGACGCCCTGCTCGGCGGCCGCGCCTGCGTGGCCGTGAACTCCGGCACCTCCGGTCTGCACCTGGGGCTCCTCGCCGCCGGCATCGGTCCGGGCGATGAGGTGATCGTGCCGTCCTTCACCTTCGCCGCCACCGGGAACTCCGTGGCCCTGGCCGGCGCCACGCCCGTCTTCGCCGACATCGATCTCGACACCTTCTGCCTCGACCCCGCCTCGGTCGCCGCCGCCGTCACCGAACGCACGACGGCGATCATGCCGGTGCACCTGTACGGTCACCCGGCCGATATGGCCGGCTTGCAGGCGGTCGCGGACTCCCACGGGCTGCGTGTGTTCGAGGACGCTGCCCAGGCGCACGGCGCGACGCTGCACGGGGACCCGGTGGGTACCTTCGGCGATTTCGCGATGTTCTCGCTCTACCCGACCAAGAACATGACCTCCGGTGAGGGCGGCATGGTCTCGGTGGCCACCGAGGAGATCGCCCGCACGCTGCGGCTGTTGCGCACCCAGGGGATGGATCGCCCGTACGAGAACGAGCTGGTCGGCTTCAACGCCCGGATGACCGATGTGCACGCCGCCATCGGGCGGGTCCAGCTGGCCCAGCTCGCCGACTGGACCGCCACCCGGCAGGCGAACGCCGCTGCCCTGACCGAGGGACTCGCCAGTATCCCCGGGGTGGTGACGCCCACCGTCAAGCCCGGCGCCACGCACGTCTACCACCAGTACACGATCCGGCTGGACGGTGCCTCCGCCGAGGCGAGGGACGGCGTCGTGAATCGCCTACGTGAGCAGGGCGTGGGGTGCGGGGTCTACTACCCGATCCCGAACCACCGGCTGCCGTCGCTGGCGCCGTACGAGCCGGATCTGGACCTGCCGGTCACCGAACGCGCGGCCCGCGAGGTGATCTCGCTGCCGGTGCATCCCAGCCTGACCGATGCGGATCTGGAGCGGATCGTCGCCGGCGTCACCAGCGCCGTCGGGGGTGGGGCATGACGAACCTGCGAGCGGGCCTGATCGGCCTGGGCATGATGGGGCGCCACCACGCGCGGGTGCTGCGTCAGTTGGACGGCGTGGACCTGGTGGCCGTGGCCGACCCGGGCGGCGACCCGCATGGGGTGGCCGGTGACCTGCCCGTCCTGCCGGATGTGCATGCCCTGATCGAGGCGGGTATCGATTACGCGATGGTGGCCGTGCCCACCCGCTTCCACACCGAGACCGGGCTGGCCCTGGCCGAGGCCGGTGTGCATGCGCTGATCGAGAAGCCGCTCGCTACCGACACCGCCGGGGCGCGCCGGCTGGCGGAGGCCTTCGAGTCCGCGGGGCTGGTGGGCGCGGTCGGGCACATCGAGCGGTACAACCCGGCGCTACAGTCACTGCGCGCGCGACTGGAGACTGGCGAGCTGGGGGACGTCTACCAGATCGCCACCCGCCGTCAGGGGCCGTTCCCCGCGCGGATCGCCGACGTCGGTGTGGTCAAGGATCTGGGCACGCACGATATCGACCTCACTGCCTGGGTCGCGCAGCAGGAGTACCGGTCCGTCTCCGCGCGCACGGCGTTCAAGTCCGGGCGTGAGCACGAGGATCTGGTGGCGGTGACCGGGATGCTCAGCGGCGGCCTGGTGACAAACCATCTGGTGAACTGGCTCTCGCCGATGAAGGAACGCGTCACCGTGGTGACGGGGGAGAAGGGTGCGTTCGTGGCGGACACGCTGCTCGCCGATCTCACCTTCCACGCGAACGGGCTGGTGGCGACCACCTGGGCCGATGTGGCGCAGTTCCGCGGCGTCTCCGAGGGGGACGTGATCCGGTACGCGATCGACAAGCCGGAACCGTTGCGCACCGAGCACGAGGCGTTCCGGGATGCGGTGCTCGGCAAGCCGGCCGATGTGGTGACGATGGCGCAGGGGCTGAACACGGTGGCCGTGGCCGAGGCGGTGCTCACCTCCGCCCGGACGGGGGAGACGGTGCAGCTGTGAGGGCGGTCCCTGGCGCTGGTGGTGCCGGCTGTGCTCGTGTGAGCCTGCGGTGACGGGCGTGGAGCGCCGGACGGGGCGTCGTCCGGGCAGGCCTCGCGTCACCCTGGTCTCGCGGATCTTCGCCCCCGAACCCTCCGCGGCCACGTTCCGCCTCGGTGCCCTGGTGCGCGCCCTCGCCGGTGCGGGTGCGCGGGTGGAGGTGGTCACCGCCGAGGCCCCCGACGGCGCAGGCTCGCTCGGTTTGGTACGTCCGGCGGAGGGTGGTGGTGCGCCGGGTGGGCGTGGTGGCACCGGAGCCGCCCCGGCGATCCCGGCCCGGGTGCGGCGGGCGCCGGTACTGCGCGATCCTTCGGGCTACGTGCGCGGGTATCTGCCGTACCTGAGCTTCGATGTGCCGCTGCTGTGGCGGCTGCTGCGCGGATCGCGGCCGGATGTGTACGTGGTGGAGCCGCCGCCGACCACCGGGGCGATGGTGCGGGTGATCGCGGGGCTGCAGGGGCGTTCGTATGTGTACTACGCGGCGGATGTGTGGTCCGATGCGTCCGCCTCGACCGGTGCGCCGGATGTGGTGGTGCGCCTGGTAAGGGCGCTGGAGTCGTGGGTGCTGCGCGGGGCGGCGGTGGTGCTGTCGGTGAACGAGGGGGTCACCGAACGGGTGCGCGAGCTGGGTGCCCGGCAGGTGGTGACGGTGGGCAATGGCGTGGATACGGACGTGTTCACGCCGGGGGAGGCGTCGCCTGCCGATGCCGGTCCGCCCGCCGACGCCACCCTCCCCACCGATGCCACCCTGCCCACCGACGCCAGTCCGCCCGCCGGTGCCACCCTGCCCACCGACGCCAGTCCGCCCGCCGGTGCCACCCCCTCCGCCGACGCAACCCTGTCCGCCCACCCCACGCATTCGAATCCCGTTGCGTCATCCGAATCCACTTCCGGCTACCCGGAGCGGGATTCCCATGGCGAAAGGGGATTCCAACGGGCATCCGAGATCCCCGGCAGCCCGTTCCTGCTCTACGCGGGGACGGCATCGGAGTGGCAGGGGGCGGACGTGTTCGCCGAAGCGATGCCCCGCGTGCTGGAGGAGTTCCCGGATGCGCAGGTGGTGTTCCTCGGGCAGGGCAGCTCGTGGGATCGGCTGAGCATGCTGGCCGCCGGGCTCCCCGACGGGGCCGTGACGCTGCACGACCCGGTCAGTGCCGCCGAGTCAGCGGAGTGGCAGCGGCGGGCGAATGCGGCGCTGGTGAGCCTGCGCCCGGGGATCGGGTACGACTTCGCGATGCCGACGAAGATGTTCGCGGCGCTCGCGTGCGGGACTCCGGTGGTCTTCGCCGGACCGGTCGAGAGCCCCGCGGCGCGGCTGGTGGAGGGTGAGCGCCTGGGGTGGGTCACCGATCACGATGCTCGCGAGGTGGCCGAGGCGATGATCGCTGCCCTGCGCGCCGCCGACGGTGCGGTCGCGGATGCCGCTCGAGACCCCGAACGTGCCCGCCTGGTGGCGTGGGTGCGGGAGCACAGATCGCTGGCAGCGGTGGGGGAGCGGGCGGCCGATGCCGTGTTGAGCACCGTGACCTCGAAGGGCTGACCGAGCCGACACGGATGCGTGGACTGCGGCAGCATCGTGCCGCAGTCCACGCATCCGTGTCGCCCCGGTCAGCGCGCCGCGCGGAACAGTGTGACCGGGAACGACTCAGCCCAGCTCAGTGATCCCCACCGAGGTGTCCGGCGAGTAACTCGTGCCGGCGCGCGCTGTCCTCGTTCATCCCGACGATCCGCACGTTCTTCCCGCGGGATTCGTACTTGGTGGTGATCGCATCGAGCGCAGCCACCGAGGAGGCGTCCCAGATGTGCGCATTGGACATGTCGATCACGATGTTCGTCGGATCGCCGGTGTAGTCGAACTGGTAGTACAGGTCGTTCGAGGAGGCGAAGAAGAGTTCACCGGTCACGGCGTAGACACGGGTGTCGTCCTCGTCGCTGGCGTCCAGGCGGGTCACGGTGGTGAAGTGTGCCACCCGGTGGGCCACGAGGATCACCGCGATCACCACACCGGCGAGCACGCCGTAGGCGAGGTTGTGGGTCCAGACCGTCACGATCACGGTGGCGACCATCACGGTGATCTCGGTCTTGGGCAGCCGCTTGAGGGTGTTCGGCTTGATGGAGTGCCAGTCGAAGGTGCCCACCGAGACGATGATCATCACGGCCACCAGCGCCGCCATCGGGATGATCGCCACGATGTCGCCGAGTGCCACCACCAGGATCAGCAGGAACACACCGGCGAGGAAGGTGGAGATGCGGGTGCGGGCCCCGGAGGCCTTCACGTTGATCATCGTCTGGCCGATCATGGCGCAACCACCCATCCCGCCGAAGAAGCCGGTGACGATGTTCGCCACACCCTGACCCCAGGTTTCACGGGTCTTGTTGGAGTGGGTGTCGGTGATGTCATCGACCAGCTTGGCCGTCATCAGCGACTCCAGGATGCCCACCAGCGCCATGGCGACGGCGTACGGGGCGATGATCTGCAGGGTCTCCAGGGTGAGCGGCACGTCAGGGAAGAACAGCTCGGGTAGGGACTCCGGCAGATCGCCCTGGTCGCCGACGGTCGGCACGTTGATCGCTGCGAGCACCACGGCCGCCGTAATCAGCACGATCGCGACCAGCGGCGCGGGCACCACCTTCGTCCAGCGCGGCAGCAGCACGATGATCGCCACCCCGACGGCGACCAGTGGGTAGACCGCCCACGGCACCCCGATTAGGTGCTCCAGCTGGGCCATGAAGATCAGGATCGCAAGGGCGTTGACGAAGCCGACCATCACCATCCGCGGGATGAACCGCATCAGCTTGGCTACGCCGAGCACCCCGAAGATCACCTGCAGGATGCCGGCGAGGATGACGGTGGCGATGAAGTAGTCGAGGCCGTAATCACGGGCGACGGGTGCGATCACCAGGGCGATGGCGCCGGTGGCGGCGCTGATCATCGCCGGGCGTCCGCCGACGAAGGCGATCGTGACGGCCATCGTGAAGGAGGCGAACAGGCCCACCCGCGGGTCGACCCCGGCGAGGATGGAAAAGGAGATGGCCTCGGGGATCAGCGCGAGTGCCACGACGATGCCGGCGAGCACCTCGGTGCGCAGGCGCCGCGGGGACTTCAGGGTGGCGAGGATCGAGTAGGACTCATCTGCCTCCGGTGGACCCGCGACGGGCCGCGGTTCCGGTGCGGGATCAGGGATGTGGGCTGGGGCTTCGTTCGACACGCAGCATTCCTTCAGGGGGTCGCGGGGCATGGCCCCGTGGCACCGGCGTGCGCCAGTACCTCGGACAGGTACGGTGCACGCGACGCTGCGTACGAAACTAGGTCTGGGCGGGGACTGGCGGGCAGAGGGCATCCGCTCGCGCCGCACCGCAGCATACCCTCACGTTGGGGGAGAGTTGCATCTCTGTCTCGGGTTCCGGACGGATTCGTGGCCCGACGGTGCTCGGGCCCGCTGCCATCAGGCCGGTCCGGTTGCGTCCAGCTCGGCCTGCAGCGTCTGCGCGAACGCCTCGGCATTGGTCAGCCGGCGGCGCATCGTCGCGCACCGCTGTTCCGCATCGGCCTGGAAGGAGGCGAGCCGTTCGCGGGCCGCCGCACGCTCGCCGTCGGCCAGGCTCTGATCCCCGACGGCGTCCCTGGCCTCCATCAGTTCGCGCATCTCCTCGAGGCTGAACCCGAGCGGCTTCATCCCCATCGCCACCCGGAGCCGGGCCACGTCGGCCTCGGTGTAGAGCCGGAAGCCGCCGCTGGTCCGGGCCGATGGAGTGACCAGTCCTACTTCTTCGTAGTACCGGATAGTGCGCAGGGACAATCCGGTGCGCTCAGCCACCGCGCCGATCTGCATGTGCTGCTTGTCCTGCTCGTGTCCCATGCCACCCTCCGTCCGGCCGTCAGCACATCGTAGACAGGCTGTGGCGCCGCGACGTACGGGGAACCGGAACGTGCCGGGATGTGCTCGCCGCCGGTTAGCGGAAGACGTCCTCAAGGGTGGCGGCGGTGAGGATGCGGTCGGTCCAGGTGTCAAGGTCGTCGGTGGTGGCGTGCTGGATGCGGTCCTGGTGGTGTTCGGGGAGGGGGCCGAACTTCTGGGTGAGCAGGCGGGTGAGCATTGCTCGGGTCCGTTCCTGAACTTCGGCCCGGCCTTGTTGGAGGCCTTCGCCCCGGCCTCGTTGGATGTACTGCTCGGCGGTGCTGGTCATGTAGGCCTCCCGTGCGGTGGGTCCGAGGCGGGTGAACAACGCTTCGTAGTCTTCTGGTGGTGCGTCCCCGACCAGGAGGACGTATCTCATGATAAGTCCGAACAGGCTCTCCTCGCCGGAATCATGGGGATCGCTGCGGTTGATGACGGCTGCCAGGTCGTCAGTGAACGCGGCCAGGTCCACGTCCGGGTGAAGGCTGCTGGTGATGGTCTTGAGTACCACCAGAGTCAGCCGGGCCTCCGCAGTCAACGGTTGCGCCCGCAGCTCGTTGATCGGCTGTGCCCGCAACTCGTTGATGTCGAGGCCGCCGTGCTCCAGGGGCCCGAAACTCCGGGTCAAACCCGAGAAGGGGTCGAAAGATCGGCCCGGGAACGGGCCGTCACCAGCACTGGGCACCGGAGATCGCCGTCCGGTGCTCGCCCGGCGGTGGATGCGGTACCTGCACGCCCCGAACCCGCCAACCCGATTAGGCTCGACCCCAGTCCGGCGAGAGGGAGGTGATCAGCGATGGGTGTGCTGTGGCGTACCGTGCGCGAGCTGCTCGCTGTGCTTCCCGCGGGCAGCACCCGCTTCATCATCGCCTTCGCGATCGCCTCCTCGGCCCTGGCGATCCTGGACGTCGCCGCGCTCGGTCTGCTCGCCCTCACCCTCACCCCGCTGCTCTCCGGTACCGATATCACCATCCCGGTGGTCGGCCTCACCCTCGCCAACGACCAGCTGCCGTGGCTGATCGGCGCGGTTGGGGTGCTGATCGTGACCAAGAGCGTGCTGGCGATCACTCTGCAGTGGCTGGCCACCCGCCGCTTCGCCCGGTTCGAGCAGGAGCTCGGTGCCCAGCTGCTCGACTCCTTCTTCGACGCCCCCTGGACCGACCGCCTCGGCCGCAACTCCACCGACCTCGTGCGCGCCACCGACGTCGGCGTGGCCACCACCGTGACCGGGGTGCTCATCCCGGCCGCGATGCTCTCCGGCGAGTTGGTCACCTTCGTCGCAGTGCTCGGCGTGCTCTTGGTCGCCCAGCCGGTGATGGCGCTGGTGGCGATCGCCTACTTCGGCCTCATCGGCGCGGTGCTGTACCTGTGGGTGTTGCGCAAGGCCGTCGCTGCGGGACGCCGCAACCGGGAGCACTCCACCCGCTCGGTGCGCCTGGTCAGTGAGATGGTGCACTCGCTGAAGGAGATCACCTTGCGTGGCAAGGGCCCGGAGGTGGCGGAGGTGGTGCGCGCCGAGCGCCTCATCTCCTCCCGCGCCCGCGCGAACATGTCCTTCCTCGGCGTCGTCCCCCGCTATGTCCTCGAGGCTGGCCTCATCGGTGGCCTCGCCCTGGGTGCCGGCGTGGGCTACCTGCAGAACGCCGACGGCGGAACTGACGCGGCCGTGCAAGGCGCCCTCAGTGCGGTGGCGCTGTTCGCCGTCGCCGGCTTCCGGATCGTGCCCTCCCTCACGAGGTTCCAGTCGATCATGGCCCAGACGGGCGCCTCGATGCCGTTCGCCCAGCAGGTGCTCACCGAGATCCGGGCGGCTGCCACTCGGCGCGAGGGCGCACCCCCGGCCGATGGCCGGAGGATTCCCGACGGCGCCCGCTCGCTCGCCGTCCGGGACGTCTCCTTCCGCTATCCCGGCAGTGACGTCGACGCCGTGCACGAGGTGTCCTTCGACCTGCCGTTCGGGCGTTCGCTCGCGCTGGTGGGCGCCTCCGGTTCGGGCAAGTCGACCCTGGTGGACCTGCTGCTGGGACTGCTGCAGCCGACGTCTGGCCGCCTGCTGGTGGGGGACGTGCCGATGACTGAGGTGCTCGCCGACTGGCGTTCCCGGGTGGGCTACGTGCCACAAGAGGTGTCCTTGTTCGACTCCACGGTGGCGCAGAACGTGGCGCTGACGTGGGATGCCGGCCAGGTGGATGAGGCCCGGGTGCGTCGTGCGCTGGAGCGGGCGCAGCTGCTGGACGTGATCGAGGCTCGTGAGGGCGGCATTCACGCCCGGGTGGGGGAGCGGGGCCTGGCCCTCTCGGGTGGGCAGCGCCAGCGGCTGGGGATCGCCCGGGCGCTGTACACCGACCCGCTGGTGCTGGTGATGGATGAGGCCACCTCCGCGCTGGACACCTCCACCGAGGCGGCCGTGACCACCGCGATCAACGACCTGGCCGGCGAGGTGACGATCGTGGTGGTGGCGCACCGCTTGGCCACGATCCGTCACAGCGACACGGTGTGCTTCATGCGTGATGGCGAGCTGGTGGCGCACGGCACCTTCCAGCAGGTCGTGGCCGCCGAACCCGACTTCGCCCAGCAGGCGGCCCTGGCCGGGCTCGTGGACGGGCCCAGTGACGAGCCCGGTGTTGACGAGCCGAGCGTCGATGAGCCCGGTGTCGATGAACCCAGTGATGATCAGCTCAGTGCCGACGAGTCCAGCAACGAGAACGGACCAGCGTGACCGATCCCGAGACCGTCCCGCCCGAGCAGATCCCCGACGGCGACTCCGACCCCGGCCAGATCGAAGGCGCTATCGATGAGGCCTTGCGAGAGGCACAGTTGCGGACCAAGGACGGGCACACCCCACGGGTGGCGATCCTCGTCTACAACGACGCCCATGCCGACACCCGGGTGCTGAAGACCGCCGCCACGCTGCGCGCAGCCGGCTGCGAGGTGCGGATCCTCGCCGTCGCGCGGGAGCGGGCCGGCTACTCCGAGGGCAGTGAGACGCTCCCGAACGGGGTGCAGATCGTGCGGCTGCCGGAGTTCCAGCTGGCGCGCTCGGCACCGTGGCTGGCTGACGCCTACCGGTGGGTGCTGGCCCGGCTGCGGCGGGTCGCGGGGGCCGAGGAACTGGCCACCTCCACATCAACGCACCCCACATCCCCTCCCACTGAACCGACCGGGACTCCGGCACCGGCCGTCGCCGCGAAGCCCGTCGGCGTGCTGTTGGATCTGTGGCTGCGCACCTACCGCACCGTCAGCCTGGCGATCTACTGGCGGGCCGCGATCTCGGACGGCGTCGCCTTCCACCCGGATGTCATCCACGCCAACGACGGCAACACCCTCGCCCCGGCCATGCGCATCGCCCGGCACACCGGCGCCGCGATCGTCTACGACGCCCACGAGCTGTGGCGCAGGCGCAACGTCCGCCCCCGGCCGGTGGCCCCGCACGTGGAACACCTGCTCGAACGCCTCGGCATCCGCCGGGCCGCTGCGGTGCTCACTGTCTCCCCGAGCATCGCCGGCTGGCTGCACCGCACCTACCGTCTACCCCGCCGCCCCCAGCTGGTCCGCAACATCCCGCCCGCGGCCCCCGTGCCCGACCCGGCGACCGGGGTGCTGCGCGAACGCGCCGGCCTGGCCGCCACCGACCAGGTGATCGCCTACGGCGGGCGTATCACGACCAGCCGCGGCATCGAGGAGACGATCGACGCCCTGGCGCACCTACCGGCCCACGTGCACCTGGTGCTGCTGGGCTATGGCGAGGAGGACTACCTGGCCGTGGTGCGCCGTCGGGCAGCGGATGCGGGCGTGAGCGACCGAGTGCACCTGGTGGGAGCGGTGGCCTCGCACGAGGTGGCCACAGCGCTCGCGGATGCGGACGTGTCGGTGGTGTACGTGCGCCCCACCTGCCTGAGCTATGAGTTCTCGCTGCCGAACAAGCTGTTCGAGTCCATCCACGCGGGGCTGCCGATCGTGGCCGCTGACCTGCCCGACACCAAGACTGTGGTGACGGAGTACGGGGTGGGGGCGGTGTTCAGCGTGACCGGGGGTGCCGAGGATCTGGCCGCGGCGATCGAGCGGGTGCTGGCCGATCCGGAGCCGTTCCGCGAGGCCGCGCAGGCGGCGGCGCGCGAGCTCACCTGGGAGGGTGAAGCACGCGTGCTGCTGGGCGAGTACGAGCGGGTGCTCGCTGGAGTCCGGACGTGAAGGTCTGGGTGCTCTCGTTCTCGACTATCACCGAGGATGCGCGCGTGCTCAAGCAGGTGCGGGTGCTGGCGGCCGAGCATGAGGTGACCACGGTCGGTTACGGGCCGGCCCCGGCCGAGGCGGTGGCTCACTATGAGATCCCCGCGGAGCTGGTGGCCTGGCACAAGGACCGCCTGAGCCTCATCCTGCGCCGGTACTCCCGCGTGCAGGCGAGGAACGCCGTCATCGCGCATCTGCGTGCGACGCTCCCGGTGGGTGAGGCGGACGTGGTGGTGGCCAACGACGCCGACACCGTGCCGCTGGCGTTCGGGCTCCAGCCGCGGCGCGGGGTGCACGCGGATCTGCACGAGTACGCTCCGCGGGAGAACGAGGAGTCGTGGCGGTGGCGGCTGTTCGTGGCGCCGTACTACCGGTGGATCGTACGCAGGTTCGTGGCGCGGGCGGCGTCGGTGACCACGGTGGGGCAGGGGCTGGCGGCGGAGTATCGGCGCGAGTTCGGTATCGAGGTGGATGTGGTGGAGAACGCCACGGCCTTCCATGACGCCGAGCCCGGTCCGGTGGGAGCGCCAATCCGGCTGGTGCACTCGGGCAACGCGCGGCGCAATCGCACGCTGGAGCTGATGATCGACGCGGTCGCGGCGACCAGCACGGACGTGACGCTGGATCTGTATCTGATGCCGAACGACCCGGCGTATCTGGCGGAATTGAAGGAGAGGGCGGATGGGGTGCGTGTACGGGTGCTGAATCCGGTGCTCTATGCCGAGCTGGTGCCGGCCCTGACGGCCTACGACATCGGCGTGTTCGTGCTGCCGCCGCTGACGTTCAACTACCGGTGGACGCTGCCGAACAAGTTCTTCGACTTCGTGCAGGCACGGCTCGGCATCATCGTGGGCCCCTCGCCGGAGATGGCCGCCCTGGTGCGCGAGCACGGCCTGGGGGAGGTCACCGAGGATTTCACGACGGCGTCCCTCGCCCGGGTGCTGGACGGTCTCGATCCGCAGCGGGTGGCCGAGTGGAAGGCGGCCTCGCACGCGCTGGCGCCGCAGGTGGCCGCGGAGCGCCGGTCGGGCGGATGGGTGGACGCGGTGCGGGCGCTGGAGCGGGGGACTGGCCCAGTCTGACCGCGCGGACGGACTGGCCCGTCCCTGCGCATTCCCGCCGGGCACCGAACCCGCCTCCAGGGGCCGATCTTTCGACCCGGGCTCGGGTTAGGCGGTTGCGGGTGGTCAAGTGGTGACCGTGGCCAACCGCGTAGACCCGCGCGGATGCCCGTATCAGCAGCCCGGCCCGGCTCTCGCGCACGTACGCGTCGCGCGGGGATATGTCGATGCACCCCCCCAGTACTCGTTCAGCGGCTGAAGGGTGCTGGTTCCTCCGGCGTGTGGATGCCCAATGATCACGCTGACCACCCTGAGCGGCCACTCGCGGAAGACCCTCGCGCCGACGGGCCCCTGATCGCACACCAGTCGAGCCCCGACCCGCTCATGGCGTTCCGGTTGATGGAGTACACGGTCCGGATCTGGCGTCGTCACCTTGACCAGCACCCCGATGCGACCCGGCTACCGGCAGTTCTCCCGGTGGTGGTTCATCACAACCCGGCCCACCCTGACCGGCCGTGGTCGGCGCCGACCAGCCTGACCGACATCCTCGACCTCGAACCAGGCACTGCCGCAGCGATGGCCCCGTATCTGCCCCGGTTGGAGTTCCTCCTCGAAGACCTCGCCGCGATTGACATCAACGAGTTGCGGGCGCAGCCGTTGACTGCGGAGGCCCGGCTGACGCTGGTGGTGCTCAAGACCATCACCAGCAGCCTTCACCCGGACGTGGACCTGGCCGTGTTCGCGGACGACCTGGCAGCCGTCATCAACCGCAGCGATCCCCATGATTCCGGCGAGGAGAGCCTGTTCGGACTTATCATGAGATACGTCCTCCTGGTCGGGGACGCACCACCAGAAGACTACGAAGCGTTGTTCACCCGCCTCGGACCCACCGCACGGGAGGCCTACATGACCAGCACCGCCGAGCAGTACATCCAACGAGGCCGGGGCGAAGGCCTCCAACAAGGCGTGCAACAAGGCCGACGCCAATCGCAAGCCGAGACACTCGCGCGCCTGCTCACCCAGAAGTTCGGCCCCCTACCCGAACACCACCAGGACCGCATCCAGCACGCCCCCACCGACGAGCTCGACACCTGGACCGACCGCATCCTCACCGCTACCACCCTCGAGGACATCTTCCATTGAAGCCCTAATCCCGGGGCCGACGACCGTTCCTGGCGCTGACTCAACGTGGACCGTAGGGTCGATACTTGGAGGTCATGTCGGCGTGAGCCGATCGGGCGGAACTACCTCGCGCTGTGCTTCAGGTCGTCATTGAGGATCGGTACCAGTGCGACACGTAAGCCGCCCTCCGTGGTCCGGAATCGGTGTGGTGTTCGGCCTCTGGCGCCGAGTTTCGAGGCGAGGTCGCGTCGCCAGGGATGAGTGACGTCACCTCCGGCGCAGGGAAGCGCGAGTTGCCGCGGCCGCGGCCGGTCGACGCCGACATCGTGCGGAGGGCAGTTGCTGAGGTGTACGCAGGGAGCCCCGAATCCGACTCACGCAGCGCCCTGACCAGCGCGAACTCCCATAGCCATCGCTACCCGTGGAAGTCAGGCGAGGTTATCACTTCGTTGCCAGCGCCTCCACTACCCGCTGAGCTGCACGCCCATCCCCATACGGCGCCGCGTTGGATTCCTCCGGCGGCGCCCGCGTCGCGGCCGCCGCGATCTCCCCGGGACCGACCAGCACATTCCACCCCGGCTCCACTGTCTTCACCCATTCGGTCTCCGTCCGCACCGTGGTGCACGGCACCCGCAGCTCGAAGACCTCTCTCTGTGGCCCCATCTCAGAGATGGCCGCCCTGGTGCGGCGAGCGCAGTCTTGAGAGGGGATCGAGGGTCTCAGGACGGCGTCCCTCACTGGGTGCCGGACGGCGTGTCCTACACGGCGTGACCCCGGAAGGCTGCCCCGCAAGCACTGGCGCGAAGGGTGCTTGGTGCCGGGGTTTGCGCTAGTCGTGGTCGTGGTCGTGGCGCTCTGGCCTCAGGAGATCATGCCGCGGCATGCGTCGCGGATGGTGGTGATGGGGATGACGTTGTCGTAGAGGCGGACTTCGTCGATGGTGCCGTTCCAGTGGTTGGAGTGGTTGCTTGCTGCCATGCCGCGGCCGAGTTGGGTTGGGCCGCCGGCGGTCCAGGTGAGGGGGGTGGTGATGGTCTCGGTGGCGGCGAGGATGGGTTCTGCTGTGCCGGTGGGGTCGCAGGTGTAGAGGCTGACGGTGTCGTTGGTGGTGTCAACGATGCCGGTCAGGTGTATCCAGTTGCCTTCCGCGGTTGAGGGTATGGGGGTTGTTGGGCGGGTGAGGTACGTGCTGCCGCCGTCGTCGATCGTGCGGATTTGCATGTGCCAGCACCCGTCGTTGACGCCGTCGCAGTGTGCGGGTGGGATGTAGCCGAGTTGGAATGCGCTGACGTCTTGCCCGTCTTGGCTAACTGCTGTTTGCGGGCTGCTTCCAAGGGAGTTCGGATTGACGTAGGCCATGACGGTGTAGCTCTGGCTGGTGTCGAGGACTGGCCCCGCGGTGTGCGCGGTGTCGCTGGTGGCGTCGAATCCGAGGGCGGTGTCGTTGGGGTCTCCGGCGAGGTCGGCGAAGGGGCCGGTTGTCCAGGTGGTGGAGGTGGAGATGGTGAGGTCGTTGGGGCCGATCTCGTCAGTGCCGGTGGTGCCGGTGGCGTCGTCAAGTTTCCAGTGGGCGGCGGTTCCGGGGAATTGGACGCTGAATCGGTAGGTGGTCACGGGGCCGGTGTTGCCGGCGTGGTCGACGGCTTGGACGAGGAGTCTGTGGGAGCCGGGTGTGGTGGGCGTGTAGTAGATGCTGGCTGCGGTGTCGGACCAGGCGTCAACGGTTTGGTTAAGTGCGTCGGAGTCGAAGGAATAGCGGAAGTAGTCGATGTCGTTGCCGGCGTTGTTGACGAGGAAACGGCCTTCGAGTCCAACTGCTCCGGACACGGTGTCTTCGGGGTAGGTGGCGGGCATGGTGGCCGTGTGTGGTGCCACCTCTGGTGCGGCGGGGTTGGTGGTGTCGATGGTGAATCGGCATCGGGTGGTGGGGCCGTAGCGTCCGGTGGTGACGTCGATGCCTCCGGCTCGCCATTCGTAGGTGTGGCCGTTGGCGAGGTTGCGGTGGGAGGGGACAGTGACGGTGAACTGGCTGCCGCTGGATTGGGTGGGCAGGCTCGGGTTCCAAACCCGCGTGTTGTCGCTGATGCGGTAGAGGTCCATGTTGCCGCGTACGTTGCCGCCGTCGGGGTCGGCCACTCGCCAGCGCAACGTGGGGGTGGTGTCGCGGATTGGTGCCGGGTTGGTCGTGGAGCAGGTGGTGGCAGGGCTGGTGGACATGGCGGTAGCGGCGGTGGGTGGGCGTGAGTACTCGACCGAGAACTTGGCGTCGTAGCGGTAGCGGTGCCAGGAGCTGGGCATGGAGGTCTCGTTGGAGGCGCGCAGGCCGAAGTTGACCGTGCTGTAGTTGTTCGCGGCGGTGTACTCGGCTGCTTCCGTGGCGTCCCATTCGATCCAGCGTTGGTTTCCGCAGGAGGATTTGTGAGCGAGGGCCATGGTCTGTTGACGTTCCCACCATCCGGGTTGATTGCTCCAACTCGTCGAGGAAGACAGTGGGCCTGTTCGCCACAGTTCGACATTGGTGGCGGTGCAGGACCAGGAATGCGTGCCATAGACACGGAATTCGGCGTCGATAATGTCCTCGGCGTCGAGGCTGCCGACGGTACTCATGCCGCGAAAGCGGTAGAGGATGCGGTGCTTGCTGCTGGAGGTGCATGAGGCCGCGTAGGCGGTGGAGCAGTAGCCGACGCCGGCGTCGCCGGTGAAGCCGTATTCGCCGGTGTGGGTGGGCCAGGCGGACATGACGACGGTTCGTTGTGGGCCGGTGGCGGAGATCGAGGGGTCGATGTGGATCGGCCAGATGGTGTCAGGATTGTTGACCATGTCCTGGTCCGGGGTGATCGTCACCGCCTCCGGTGTGAGCTCGCTGGCCATGGGAGCGACCGCATCACCTTCGCCGGGGGTGGTGGGGTCCTGCACGGCGGTGGCCCGGGCTGGCTCGTCGCCAGATCTCTCGCCGGTGTCGCTGGTGGCGGGCACGAGCGTGGTGGTGGATCCGGAGTCCCACATGATCGGGGCGGGGGAGGTGAAGATCTCCTCCCCTGCATCGTTGGTGGCGGTGAACCCGGCACCGATCGGGGCGCTGTCTTCGCCGTCGCTGCCGTCCTCGCTGGTGGGGGTGGTGGTCAGGCCTGGGGTGGTGGTGAGGGGAAAGTCGAGGGTCCGCAGTTGCGGGCTGCGCGCTGCTTCGGGCGTGTGCACGCGTAGAACTTCGGCGAATCCAGTGCCGTCGGGATGGACTGAGAGGATCAGGTCGACATCATCGAGGACGTCGGGGTAGGTGATGGTTCGTCCATCGATGCGGGGCCGGGTCAGGGGAAGTGGTGCGTCCATTTCGAGCGTGTGACCGGCTGAGGCGATCGATGCCAGGGGCTGGCCTGGTGTTCCGTCGGAGAAGACCATTTCGACCAGCGGCGCTTGAACGGTGATGCCGTCAGCGGTGTCGATGAGGGTGGGGTCGATCGGTTCCCAGTCGCCGCGCAGATTCGTGCGTACGGGCGAGTTGGAGTGTTCGGTGCGGAAGGTTCCTTGCGGGGTGGCGTAGGTGGTCGCGTACGCGGTGCGTTCGGTGAGGACCTCGATCTCCTCGCCACACGATGATGCCCGTGCCGTCGCGTCGCTGACGTTGTTGGTGGCTTCACAGGTGGGGTCCTGTGCGTCGTCAGCGCTGGCTGGTGCGGCGAGCGTCAGGCTGGTCAGGACCAGGGCCGTGGCAGCGGTGAGTGCAGTGGCTGAGCGTGCTGAGCGGTGCACGTGGTTCCCCCTTGTGGATTGTGGCGAGCCCCCTGTGACGGCCCTGTGGTGGGGTCGCCGTGCCGGGATGGTAGAGCCTGGCGTAGCTCGTCTCCGGTTGTGTCGTGGTGGAGATTCTGTTGGCAATTGGGGGTTCCGCGCAAGGGGTTCTTTGCGATAACTTGTGGCGCACTTGATGCCGAGCGGCCCGCCGCTGATGCAGGTGCCAAGGGGGTGGCGGGTGTATCTCGCCCTTCTGAGGGACTGGGGTGGTCGGTGTGAAGGGGGTAGCACACGACTAGGTAGGGGGCAGGGATGTCTATTCCGCGTTCAGGTCGGATTCTGGGTGTTGGCGTGCTGGTGGGGGCGCTGCTGGTCGTCGGGAATGTCACGCCCGCTGGAGCCCAGCCGGATGTTCCCTCGGATGAGGAGCGGGCGTCGTGGAGTGCGCAGGAACGCCGGGAGCACGGGCAGAGTCTGTGGCCCGATCGCGAGCGTGAGGACCTGATCGCGGCCGAACCTGTTGCAGTTGAGCAGCCGGTACCAGACTGGCCCCCGGCTGAACGCGCACGCCGTGTGGAGTTGCCTGAGCAGGCCCACGAACGCGCCAGGCTCGGTGCTGGGCGGGTCGAGGCGGGTCCAGTGACGGTGCAGGTTGACTCGGCTGCCGGTTCGCGTGGACCGGGTGCGCCGCAAGTGCAGGTCACCGTCGCAGACGCGAGTGCCGCTGCCGCGGCGGGTGTCGACGGGGTGCTGTTTGAGGTTGAGTCAGCCGCCGAGCTCGACGTGCCGGTCCAGGTAAGTGTCGACTACTCCGCGTACGCGGACGCCTTCGGTGGAGACTGGGCTAGCCGTTTGCAGTTGGTGCCGGTGCCCGGCTGTGATCTGGACGCCGACGGCGAGTGCGCCTCCCGAGGACCGGGACCGGCAACCGGGGCCAGGGATACAGGCACAGCGCCAGTGTCTTCGGTCAACGATCAGGAGCAGCAGGTCGTCTCGGCCACCTTCGATTCGGCCGAGGCGGGCACGTTCGCTCTGATGGCCGCTGAGAGCGGGCCGGGTGGTGACTGGTCAGCATCTCCGTTGGCTCCGTCGGCGACGTGGGACGTGTCAGCCAGGACGGGCAACTTCACTTGGTCCTACCCCTTCCGGACTCCGCCGGCCGGGTCCTATCCGGCACCGCAGCTGGGGCTGGGGTATTCGTCGGGTTCGGTCGACGGGCGGGTCGCTGATACCAACAACCAGGCCTCGTGGATCGGTGAGGGCTGGGGGATGTCCTCGGGGTTCATCGAACGCAGCTACGTGCCGTGCGTGGACGATACCGATGGGTCGGCGAACAACGCTTCCCTCACCACGGGTGATTTGTGCTGGGGGACGCAGAACGCCACCTTGCAGCTGGACGGTCAAGCCTATGAGCTGATCCTGGACGAGACCTCCGGTCAATGGCAGCCCCGGCATGACAACGGTATGCGAATCGAGCGCTTGACTGGTGCTTGGAACGATGGGCAGGACGGGGAGTACTGGCGAGTCACGGCGACCGATGGCACACAGTACTTCTTCGGGCGCGACCAACGTTCAGCCACCGATACCACGCCGTTGCGTTCTGCGTGGACGGTGCCGGTGTTCGGCAACCACCCGGGAGAGCCGTGCTACGACTCGGTGTTCGCTGACTCTTGGTGTGAGCAGGTGTGGCGGTGGAACCTCGACTACGTGGTCGATACCACCGGCAACTCGATGACGTATTTTTATCAGCGCGAGACCAACAGGTATGGGCTCAACTTGGATAGCGAAAGCGTCGCCTATGACCGTGGCGGCTACTTGTCCAGGATTGACTACGCGCAGCGTGAAGGGCAGGAGACCTCCACCGCTCCAGCGCGGGTCAGTTTCGATGTTGCAGAGCGGTGCCTCCCGTCGGGGTCGATCACCTGCGCGCCCTCGCAATTGACGTCAGCGAACGCTGAGCACTGGCCCGATGTGCCGTATGACTTGATCTGCACCTCGACCACCTCCTGCCCAGATGTGCTCTCGCCGGTGTTCTTCACACGCAAGCGCCTCGTCGAGGTCACGACGAGCGTGCTCGAGGGCGGTTCCTACCGCAGCGTTGACCAGTGGGAGCTGACGCACTCTTTCCCTGACCCGGGCGATGCCACCTCGAGGCATCTGTGGTTGGAACAGGTCCAGCACACCGGTCGCGCGGACTCACCGCAGGTGCAGATGCCGCCAGTCACCTTCGCCGGGGTGCAGATGCCCAACCGAGTTGACGAGTTGGGTGATAACGGCCCGCCGATGAACCGGTACCGGATCTCCTCGATCACCACCGAGACCGGAGCGACCACATCGGTCAACTACACGCCGATCGACTGCACCGCCGGTGACCTGCCCTCCAATGCGCACACGAACACACGCCGCTGCTTCCCGGTGACCTGGGACCCGGAAGGTTCGATCGGCCCGATCGAGGAGTACTTCCACAAGTACCTGGTCTCCAGCACGGTCGATCACCCGGGCGATGGCACTTCGCACGCGATCGTGACCAACTACGACTATCAAGGTGGTGCCGCGTGGCACTACACCGACAACGACCTGGTCGATCCGGAGTACCGCACGTGGCGGGACTTCCGCGGATACGCCGAGGTTGAGGTCTCCGTCGGTGACCCGTCACAAACCACCCCGATACGTACCGTGTATGAGTTCTTCCGCGGCATGCACGGCGACCGGTCCTCCCCATCCGGGGGAACCCGAACCGTCAGCGTAGACGGAGTCACCGATCACCCGCACTACGCCGGGATCGTGCGCACCGAGACCAGCTATGACGGGGCGGCGGCGATCACGGCCACCACCAACACGCCCTGGCAGTCCGCCCCCACCGCGACCGGGGCCGATGGTCGCACCGCCCGGTACGCCGCTATCGGGACTGTCGATGCCTGGGTGGATGCGCCCGCACTGCCCGGTGGTGAACGCACCAGCCGCACCATCACTACCTACGATGCCTACGGCATGCCCATCAAGGTCGATGACCGCGGCGATCTCGCTATCAGCGGCGACGAGCGGTGCACCCGCACCGAGTACGTGCGCAACACCAGCGCCCACATCGTGGCCACCCACAAGCGGCAGGAGACCGTCTCGGTGGCCTGCGCGCAGACCCCGTCCCGACCAGCGGATGTCCTCAGTGACACCCGCACCCTGTATGACGGCGGCAGCTACGGCACCGCGCCTACGCAGGGGCTGGTCACAGTCGAGGAGCGCCTGACTGGGTACTCCAGCGGGACCCCGACCTATGAGACGGTCACAGAGGCTGCCCATGACGCGACGGGGCGCCTGACCGCGGTCACCGACGCGCTCGGGAGGACCACCACCACCAGCTACACCCCCACCTCCGGTGGTCTGGCGACGCAGATGACGGTCACCAGCCCCGATCCCGACGGCGCCGGGCCGTTGACCGCGCACACCACCACCACCGCGCTCGACCCCGCTTGGGGCTCCCAGACGCAGGTCGTGGACCCGAATGGGAAGGTCACCACCGGCACCTACGACGCGATCGGTCGCCTGACCGACGTCTGGCGACCCGGCCGGGTCCAAGGCACCGATACCCCCCACGTGGAGTACGAGTACTCGGTCTCGGCCACGGGAACGAACACGGTCACCACGTCCCGGCTCATCCACGACGGCACCTACCTCGATACCATCACCCTCTACGACGGGTTGCTGCGTGAGCGGCAGACGCAGTCGCCCACAGCCGACCGGGACACCCCTGGGCGCATCGTGGCAGGGACCGTATATGACTCCCGCGGTCTGGTCTCCTACGCCAACGCCCCCTGGTATACGTCCGGTAGCCCGGCTACCACTGTGATCGAGCCTGTCGCAGCGGTGCCGCTGCGGACCAGCTACGCCTACGACGGCGCCGGCCGTCAGACCGCGGCGATTACCGAGATCGGTGAAGACGAACAATGGCGCACCAGCATCGCCTACGGCGGGGACCGGGCCACCACCACACCCCCAGACGGCGGTGTTCCCACCACCGAGATCTCCGATGTCTTCGGTCAGCTCATCGAGCTGCGCACCTACGAAGGCGCCACCCCGACCGGCTCCTATGACGCGGTCACCTACGACTACGACCCGGCCGGGCAACGCACCGCCATGACCGACGCCGACGGCAACACCTGGACCTGGGACTACGACCTACGTGGACGCCTGACCAGCCAGACAGACCCTGACACTGGTACCAGCACCCATACCTACGACGCTGCCGACCAACGCCTCACGACCACAGACGCCCGCGGGGAAACCCTGCACACCACGTACGACCACCTCGGACGGCGGACCGAGCTACGCGAGAACAACGCCACCGGAACGCTGCGCTCGACCTGGGACTGGGACACCCTCGACGCCGGACAACTCACCTCATCCACTCGCCATCACGATGGCGCCGACTACACCACCACCATCACCGGTTACGACGACGGCTACCGTCCCCTCGGCCACACCCTCACCCTCCCCACCGCCGAAGGTGCCCTCGCCGGGGACTACACCACCAGCTACACCTACACCCTCGACGGGCAACCCAAGACCACGACCTATCCCGCCGCCGGTGGGTTGCGCTCAGAGACGGTCACGACCTACTACGACAACCGCGGCATGCCCGAGTGGACTGCAGGCGGATTCGGATGGGGCGTCTACGTCTCCGGCACCGACTACTCCGTCTACGGCGAACCGCTGATCATGGACGTCGGAGCTTCCCACGCCAACCTCATCAACTACTCCTACCAGTACGGCACCCGCCGGCCCGACCAGAGCTGGTTGCAACGCGAGGGCGCCACCTCCTACGACCTGGACATCACCTACACCTACGACGACGCAGGAAACCTCCTCGGCATCGACGACGACGCCGCCGGCGATACCCAGTGCTTCACCTATAACCAGGCCCGCCTCCACCACGCCTGGACTCCCGATAACGGCGACTGTTCCGCCACGCGCACTGCCACCGGGCTCGGCGGACCGGCCCCCTACTGGCACACCTACACCCACGACGACGCCGGCAACCGCACCAGCCTCACCGACCACCGCGCCAGCGGCGACATCACCACCACATACGACCGCCCCACTGCGGGCACCAACCAAGCCCACACCCTCACCGAAACCACCACCACCGGCCCAAACACGACCACGACCAGTGAGTTCACCTACGACGACGCCGGAAACACTCTCACCCGTGATCTCCCCAGCCAGGCCCAGCAAACCCTGACCTGGGACCCGGAGGGGCGCCTGGAAACCCTGACCCAGGGCACCAGCACCGACGACTACATCTACACCCCCGAAGGGCAACGCCTGGTCCGTCACCAGGACGGCGAGACCACCGTCTACCTGCCCGGTGGGCAAGAACTTGCACTCGACGCCGGCACGATCACCGCGACCCGGTACTACTCCTTCAACGGTCAACAGGTAGCCGCGCGCACCAGTTCTTCAGCATTCAACGGTGACCTCGACACCACCATCGCCGATCACCACCACACCGCGACCATCACGATCGCCAATACCACCAACGACCTCACCCGCCGCTACTTCGACCCCTACGGCAACCCTCGTGGACCACAACCGGTCTGGGTCGACGACCACGGCTTCCTCAACAAGCCCACCGACACCACTGGCCTGACCCACATCGGAGCCCGCTACTACGACCCCACCATCGGTCAGTTCATCAGCCCCGACCCCATCATCGACACCACCAACCCCCACCAGTGGAACCCTTACACCTACGCCAACGCAAACCCCACAACACTCTCCGACCCCACAGGGCTCATTGCGACCGGTGGGAGGATGATTCCGGACTGGACAAACAATTCCTCGCGAATCAACAGTTCCGACGGTTTCCTTGAGGCCGGACCGAAGGCAGGAAAGGGAGCAAACCACAAGATCAAGCCGGGTGCCGACAAGAAGTATCCGGCCAAGCCCGGGGGGACAAGCTCGGGCGGTGGATCAACTCCTAGTACGACTCCAACTACATCCGGGGAGTCAAGCGGCGCTGGCTCCAGCAACCGGGCAGGCTCTGCCTCCACGGGTGGTAGCAGCAGCTCGCCTGCCATCGCCAGCGCCTTCACCCACGCAGGCGGGTGCCCGGGAATGACATGCCAGATCGGAGGTCCTGAAATATCTACCTGGGATATCGTCTCCGGCGTGCCGCAACTTTGGTGGGACCTTATGCAAGACACTGCGTACATGAGTCGACTATCTGGTATTGCGAACCACTACAATGGAACGACTCGGATGGGCTTGGAGTGGGCAGAGATTGGCGGCGCAGACTGCGAATTTGATTCCCGCTTTGGGCAGCATTATTGCTACAATGCCCCCATCCCAACAAACAATCCTGCGATGACTATAGGAAACGTCGTGTGGATTCGGAACAATGAACCCCTGACTGATCAGGTTGCGCGCCACGAGGCGCGACACAGTACCCAGTGGGCCGTCCATGGGCCAGGATTCGCGATCCTTTATGGTGTAGATTCTCTTATCGCGGCTGCTACCCGTGGAAATCCGGGTTGCGGCATCTATGAAGGGTTGGCCGACTATGCGGAGGGCGGATACCATGATTGCTATTGACTGCGCTCAGATCTTTAAGGCGACCGCGTCCATCTCCTTGGTCGCGATCGCAATTTCCGGATGTGAGCGAATTCCCTTCGGGTCTGACTTTCCCAACACTGGCAACATTGGAATCTATGTCGATGTCGACGGCTCCCCTTGGATCATGCACGAAAGTTGCTCCGATACTCGACCGGAAGAGATAACCTTCTATTCGGAGGGGGACGACAACTTTCAAACCGACCGGATAGTGCGGTACTCAATGGATGCCACCGAGGTTTCGGGGTGGTGGGAGGTGCCTCTATTTGACCTCGAGGAAGCGGGGTACGAACGCCGCGCCGGAGCGCATGAAATAACTGAAGGTGATCTTCCGTTTCGTGTGTTCGTAGCCGAGGAAGGTTGGGGTCCTGCATGGGGTTCTCTAGTCGTTGAAGAGCTTCCAGATCCGGGGTGGACTCTGTATGTAGATGAGAATTGGGAGACTGATGAGGTCGAGGGATATCGCCCTCCAGAACTGGAATGTCGAAGGCGTTGACGGCTCGCTGTCTGACAGCAAGTTCGAGGCATGGGATCTGCGCCGCGAACGGTTGACTTGAACCAGGGGATTGTGTGATTCGCACATGCAGTCGAGGTTCACCCACCGAGGTCAGCACCGTCGCCGACGCGGTCCAGAGTGCAGTTGCTGACGTGTACGCAGTTAGCCCCGAAACCGACTCACGTAAACCCCTGACCAGCACAAACCCTCCCACCGCCATCACTGCCCGTGGAAGTCAAGCCAGATTGGCATCGGCGTTGCCAGCACCCCCACCACCCTCTGAGCCGCATGCCCATCCCCATACGGCGCTGCATCGGTCTCCTCCGGCCGCGCCCGCGTCGCGGCCGTCGCAATCTCCCCGGGACCGACGAGCACATTCCACCCCAGCTCCACCGTTTCCACCCACTCGGTCTCCGTCCGCACCGTCGTGCACGGCACCCGCAACTCGAAGGCCTCCTTCTGCAGCCCACCGGAGTCGGTGATCACCCCGCGCGCCTGCGAGACGAGTGCCACCAGATCCGGGTAGCCGAGCGGGTCGAGCACCCGGACACCACCAGATCTCAGCGCCACCCCGTGCTCGTCAGCTTTCGCCCGCAACCGCGGATGCGCCAGCAGCAGCACGGGATGATCCACGGCAGCCAGCCCCTCCACGATCGCCGCCAACCGCCCAGCGTCGTCGGTGTTCTCAGCCCGGTGTAGCGTCGCCACGCTGAACTCGCCCGCGCTCACCCCGAGACGATCCAGCACATCCGAACCAGAGACCGCCCCGGCCACCTGATGCACCACATCCGTCATCACGTCCCCGACCACCACGGTCCGCTCGGCCAACCCCTCGCGCGCCAGATGTGAGGCGGCCACCTGTGTCGGCGCCAGCAGCAGATCGGCGGCATGGTCGGTCAGCACCCGGTTGTGCTCCTCGGGCATGCGGCGGTTGAACGAGCGCAGCCCAGCCTCTAGGTGCGCCACCGGCAGGTGCAGCTTCACCGCCGCCAGCGCCGCGGCGAGCGTCGAGTTCGTGTCCCCGTACACCAGCACCCAGTCCGGATCCTGCGCCCGCAGCACCGGCTCCAGGGCCGCGAGCATCGCCCCGGTCTGCCCCCCGTGGCTACCTGAGCCGATGCCCAGCTGCACGTCCGGTTCCGGGATGTGCAGCGCACTGAAGAACACGTCCGAGAGCAGCGCGTCGTAGTGCTGCCCCGTGTGCACGATCACGTGCTCCACCCCGGCCGCCCGGCACGCGGAAGCCACGGGGGCGAGCTTGACGAACTGGGGCCTGGCCCCGACCACACTCACGATGCGCACATGGCGAGTCTGGCACGCGAAGCCGTGTGGTCGCCGTCACCCCGGCCAGGTCGAACCGCAACGACGGGCTACGCCATACTCGACAGGTGCGCAGACAACAGGTGGCGATCGGCAGGGGAGAGCAGGCATGAAGGTTCTCGCCGTCACCCCCTGGTTCCCCACCGACGGCGCCCCCACCATGGGCACGTTCGTCGCCCGGGACGTGGCCGCCCTGGCCGCGCGTCCGGAGGTCGCCCGGGTCGAGGTGGTGCACCTCATCCCCGAGGCCCAGCACGACGGCGCAACTTCCGTCGAGCATGAGGGTATCCGTGTGCGTCGCATCCCCATGAACCCCCGCTCGCCGTTGTCGGTCCTGCAGGCGGGGCGGGCGCTGCGCTCCGCCGTCGCGGGTGCTGACGTCGTGCACACCATGGCTTTCCCGGCCCTGCTGCCGTTGGCGTGGTGGCGCCCGAAGGCACCGTGGGTGCACACCGAGCACTGGTCGGGCCTGACCACCCCGGGCACGCTGCCGCTGCTGTGGCGGGCTGCGTTGCCGCTGCTGTGGCCGCTGATCCGGCGCCCCGACGTCGTCACGGCCGTCTGCGACTACCTCGCCACCCCGATCCGGGCTCGCCGGGGCACCAAGTCCACCACGGTGGTGCCGTGCATCGTGCCCTCACCTGCCCACCTTGAGTCAAGGCCAATGCGACCGCGCACGCCCACCCGACTGGTCGCCGTCGGGGGCCTGGTGGAGCGCAAAGACCCGCTGCTCGCGGTGGACACCGTGGCCGAACTGCAGCGGCGCGGCCACCCGGCCCGCCTGACCTGGGTCGGCGACGGCCCGCTGCGCGAGAAGGTGGCCCGCCGGGCGAGCAAGCGCGGCGTCGAGCACCTGGTCCGGTTGCCTGGGTCTCAGGATTCCGACGGCGTCCGTTCAGCCCTCGCCGACGCCGACCTGTTCTTCCTGCCCACCCGGGCGGACAACTTCTGCGTCTCCGCGGCCGAGGCGCTGGTCGAGGGCCGGCCCGTCGTGGTCGGGGCCACCGGTGGGCAGGGGGAGTACATCGACGCGCGGGTCGGGTCGCTCGTGCACGAGCAGGACGCCGGCGCGTACGCTGACGCCGTGATCGACGTCGAGCACCGGACACTGCACCTGAACGCCAGCGACGTGGCTGCCACCGTGGCCGATCGGTTCTCCGCCGACCAGGTCACCGACGGTTACCTCGAGGCCTACCAGCGTGCCCTCCGCTGAGGAACCTCCGCCGCAACACGAACCGCCGGATCCGATCAAACCCGGCGTGGACGTCGTCATCGCGGTCCACTCCACGCAGCGCCCCATCGCCCGCGCCGTGCGCTCGGTACTCGACCACAACGGGGAGGGGACCCGGCTGACGGTCGTCTGCCACAACATCTCCGCCGGCGAGATCCGCCCGCTGCTGGACCAAGCGCATCGGGAGCAGGTGGTCTTCCTCGAGCACAAGGATGCTCACCGGAGCGCGTCCGGGCCGTTCAACGCGGGTATCGCCGCCGCGACCGGTGAGTTCGTCTCGATCATGGGCTCCGACGACGTCCTCTCCCCAGGAGCGGTCTCCTCCTGGTACTGGCTAGCCAAACGCACGGGTGCCGATGCCGTGATCACCCGGCTGGAGCGCGGCGACGACCGGCTGATCGTGCCGACACCGCCCACGAGACCGTTGCGGCGCAAGAACCTCGACGGCGTGGCGGACCGGCTCTGCTACCGCAGCGCGCCACTGGGGATCGTCTCGAAGGAGGCGATCGAACGCCTCGGGTTGCGGCTCGAGGAGGGAGCCCCGGTCGGGGGAGACGTGGGGTTCGTGACCCGGCTGTGGTTCCAGGGCACGATCGCCTACGACCGCTCCGGTCCGGCCTACGTGATCGGCGAGGACGCCCAAGACCGGGTGACGTACGCGCCGCGACCGATCGCCGTCGAGCTGCGGTTCCTGCGCACGATCGTCAAGGCGAGCTGGTTCGAGCGGCTGACCCTCGAGCAGCGCCGCTCCGCGGTGGTGAAATACCTGCGCATCCACCTCTTCGGAGCAGTGTGGAACCGGCAGGATCCCGACTTCTGGACCGCGAAGGAGCGGGCCTCGCTCGCGAAGGCCGCGACCAGGTTGCTGCGCGCAGCACCGGGCGCGGAGTCAGTGCTCTCGCTCGCCGATCGCGACCTGCTCGATGCCATCCTGGACGCAGACTCGGCAACCAACCGGATGCTGGCGCTGGCTGTTGCCAGGCGTAAGCACGGACGGCTCCGGACGGTGCTCACCCGTGACTTGGCGCAGGTGCTGGCGCGGGAGGCGCCGGTGCGGGTGATGGGGGCATCGCTGCTGGCGCGCTGACTCGTCGGCGAGCTACTGGCTACTATCGTGATCAACTCGGCGGGCCGACCCACTCGCCAGACAGCGCGTGCAAGGAGAGCTATGCAGATCACCGTCGTCGGCCTCGGAAAGATTGGCCTCCCGCTTGCTGTCCAGTTCGCAGCTGCTGGGCACGATGTGGTGGGTGTCGACATCTCCGAACGCGTGGTCGACCTTGTCAACGCGGGTACTGAACCGTTCCCAGGTGAGGCTGAGCTCGCTGAGCGGCTGGCCGAACTGGTCCCGGCGGGCAGGCTTCGTGCCACGAGCGATTACGGCGACGCGGTTCCCGGTAGCGATGCCGTGGTGGTGGTGGTTCCGTTGTTCGTCGATGACGCCACCTGGGAGCCGGACTTCGGTTGGATGGACTCGGCGACTCGGTCGCTGGCCGAGCACCTCACTCCGGGCACGCTGGTCTCCTACGAGACCACGCTGCCCGTGGGGACCACCCGCAGTCGCTGGAAGCCGATGATTGAGGAGATCTCCGGACTTCGAGAGGGGGAGGGTTTCCATCTGGTGTTCTCCCCGGAACGGGTGCTGACCGGTCGCGTGTTCGCTGACCTGCGCAAGTACCCCAAGCTCATCGGCGGGCTCTCCGAGGCGGGTGCGGCACGTGCCCGGGAGTTCTACGAGGCGGTACTCACCTTCGACGACCGCCCCGACCTCGAGCGCGCCAACGGCGTCTGGGACCTCGGTAGCGCCGAGGCGGCCGAGATGGCCAAGCTCGCCGAGACCACGTACCGCGATGTCAACATCGCCTTGGCGAACGAGTTCGGCCGTTTCGCTGCCGCGAACGGGATCGATGTGCACCAGGTGATCGATGCCTCGAACTCCCAGCCGTACTCCCACATCCACCGGCCGGGCATCGCGGTGGGCGGCCACTGCATCCCGGTCTACCCGCGCCTGTACCTGTGGACCGATCCCGAGGCCACGGTGGTGCGCACCGCACGGCAGGCGAATATGCAGATGCCCTCCTACACGGTCGGTCTCGCCGCCGGTGCCCTGGGTGGTCTCGAGGGGAAGCGGGTCGTCGTGCTCGGTGCGTCTTACCGGGGTGGGGTGAAGGAGACCGCGTTTTCCGGGGTGTTCCCCACAGTCGAAGCGCTGCGTGAGGCGGGTGCCGAGGTGCTCGTGCACGATCCGATGTACGCCGACGAAGAGCTGGCCGGGTACGGGTTCACGCCCTACCACCTGGGCGAGTCCGTTGATGCGGCGATCGTGCAGGCCGACCACCGCGACTACGCCAACCTGAGCCCGCAAGACCTTCCTGGTCTGCAGGTGATCGTGGACGGACGCCGCATCACCAGCAGTCACACCTGGTCTGGTGTCCAGCACCTCACCGTCGGAGTCGGCGCACCGAACTGACCTCCACTATCCAGAGCCGGACGTAGCCTGGGTTGATGACGAGCAACGCACCCTCTGTCCTCGCCATCACCGGCGGCCACGTCGTCCCGGTGACCGGCCCCGCCATCGACAACGGCACCGTGGTCGTCACCGACGGGGTGATCTCCGCCGTCGGTGGGTCCGAGACGCCGGTACCTGCCGGTGCGCGCGTGATCGACGCCACCGGCTCGTGGGTGCTGCCCGGATTCGTCGAGGCACACGCCCACCTCGGCGTGCACGAAGACGGCGAGGGGTGGTCGGGCAACGACACCAACGAGATGACTGACCCCAACGGCGGGCGGTTCCGCGCCATCGACGGCATCGACATCGAAGAGATCGGGTTCCGGGATGCCCTGCACGGAGGAGTGACCACGGCGGTGGTCAAGCCCGGCTCCGGCAATCCCATCGGCGGGCGTACGGTCGCCATCAAGACATGGGGCGGCCGCACGGTCGACGAGCAGGTGCTCGCCGCGGACGTGTCCGTAAAGTCAGCCCTCGGGGAGAACCCCAAGCGGGTCTACGGAGAGAAGAAGACCACACCCTCCACCCGGCTCGGCGTCGCCGCAGTGCTGCGGGAGGCGTTCGTGGCTGCCCGCAACTACGCCGCCGATCGAGACGCAGCAGCCGCGGATGGAAAGCCGTTCTCCCGGGACCTGACGAAGGAGACCCTCGCCGATGTGCTCGAGGGCACGCTCGCCTGGGACCAGCACTGCCACCGGCACGATGACATCACCACCGCCATTCGCATCGCGGAGGAGTTCGGCTACCGGCTCGTGATCAACCACGGCACCGAGGGGCACAAGATTGCCGACGTGCTCGCGGAGAAGCAGATCCCGGTGATCTACGGGCCGATGTTCACCTCCCGGGTCAAGGTGGAGGTGCGCGAGCGTGACATCGCCAACCTTGTGGCCCTCGACCGGGCCGGGGTGCAGGTGGCGATCACCACCGACCACCCCGTGGTCCCGATCAACTTCCTCGTGCACCAGGCCACCTTCGCTGTGAAGGAGGGCCTCCCACGGGAGACCGCACTGGCCGCGCTCACCCGCAACCCGGCCACCATCCTCGGCCTCGACGATCGAGTCGGAGCGCTCGAGGCCGGCCGCGACGGCGACGTCGTGCTCTGGTCAGGCGACCCGCTCGACCTCGACTCGCGCGTGGAGCAGGTCATCATCGGCGGCACCCCGGTGCTCGTGCCCGGAGAGGACGGGCCCCGAGTGGTGGAGCGGGCCGAGCGCTTCCGGGGCTAGCCCCGTCCGGACGCCGTCTCCGCAACTCCCGCGCTCACACGCGACGCTTCAGCGTCGACCGCACCGTCACCTGCCCCAGGGCCCACACCGACCGAGGCACCGACAGGCCCTCCACCTCGCGATAGAGCTGCCAGTTGTAGCGCACCAGCCGCAGGCGGCTCCCACCCGAGAGTGAGCCTGGGTGTGCCTCGCGGTAGAGCGCGAGCGGCTCGTCCAACCCGCGGGCGTGGTCACCATCGCGCAGGATCGACAGCCACAGGCCGTAGTCCTGGCGCTTGCGCAGATCCGGCATCCGCCGCAGACCCAGCTGCTGCACGTCGTACATCGCCGTCAGGCACCCGATGTGGTTCTGCTGCAGCATCGCCCGGTAGTCCACCTGCGCCGGTGCGTGCACCACCCGGTCGGTGGGGTCGAAGTCCCGGGCGGCACCGTCGAAGTCCGCCGCCACCTTGTAGTAGGCGGTGAACGTGAGCGGCGCATCGCTGCCGGCTGCGAAGGCGAGCTGCCGGTCCAGCTTGCCCGGTAGCCACTGGTCGTCGGCATCGAGGAAGGCCACGTAGGAGCCCTGCGCCCGGTCGATCGCCGCGTTCCGCGCCCGTGCGGCGCCACCGGAGACCTCCGCCCGCGCCGGCTTGATCCGCGCGTCCTCGGCCGCGAGCTGCTGCACCAACTCCCAGCTGCCATCGGTGGAGGCATCGTCGGTGATCAGCAACTCCCAGTCGGTGTGAGACTGGTCTTGTACGGACCGGATCGATGCCTCGACGGTTTCGATCGCGTCGTAGACCGGCATGATCACCGAGACCAGTGGCATCGGACCTCGTTCCTCGATCGACAGGGACTCGGCCCGCCCTCACCGGCGCGGGCCTGGTGCCACGGTAGCGTGACGACGATCGCCGGCGGGCACCAGCGGCGAACCAAGCAACACAGGCAGGCAGAAGGAGATACGGGTGGGGAACACGATCGGGCCGGGGTCACGGATCCTGGTCATCGGGAGTTCTGGCTTCGTCGGCTCCCACCTGGAGGACGCCTTCACCGGTCTCGGTGCCGAGCTCGTGCGATTCGACCTGCACCCAGATCCCGCCGGCCGGTACGAGACCATCTGCGGGGACGTGCGCGATGTGGACGCCCTCACCCGGGCGATGACCGGCTGCACCGCCGTCCTCAATCTCGCAGCCGCCCATCACGACTTCGGCATCGCCACCGCCACCTTCGAGTCCGTCAACGTCGGCGGCGCCAGGGCGGTGCGGGCGGCGATGGAGCACCACGGCATCACCAACCTGTGCTTCTACTCCTCGGTCGCCGTCTACGGTGAGCACCCGCAGCCGCCCGACGAAGCCACCCGCCCCACCCCGGTGAACGACTACGGCCGCACCAAGCTCGCCGCGGAGGCGGTCTACCGCGAGTGGGAGGCCAACGCACCCGCAGGCCAGGAGCGCCGCGCTCTGATCGTGCGTCCGGCCGTGGTGTTCGGCCCGCGCAACTTCGCCAACCTCTACAAGCTCATCCGGCAGATCGACACCCGCCGATTCCTGCCCGTCGGCCCCGGCACCAACCGCAAGAGCATGTGCTTCGTCGCCAACCTGGTGCAGGCGATCGCCTACCTGTGGAGCGCACCCTCCCGGCTCCCGGCCGGTAGCGACGAGGTCTACAACTACGCCGACAAACCCGATATGACCTCCCGGGAGACCGTCTCCGCGGTCTACCGGGCCCTCGACCGCACTGAACCGCGGCTGCGGCTCCCGCTGGCTCCCGTGCTTCTGGCTGCTCGTCCGTTCGACGTGGTAGGCCGGGTGACGGGCAAGGACCTGCCCATCACCTCCGCCCGGGTGCGCAAGCTCTCCGACGCCGAGACGTCCTTCTCCGCCGACCGCATCCGAGAGGTGGGGTTCGTGCCGTCGGTGAGCCTTCCAGAAGGTATCGAAGCGATGGTCGACTGGTACCGGCGGGAGGGCCACGACGCCACGCCGGTGGTGCACCTTCCCCCGGCTGAGGTGTCACGCTGACCGTGCATCCCCTCACCCCGGCATCCCGGGCCTACCCGTGGGGCTCGACCCGCGTGATCCCCGACTTCCTCGACAGTGCGCCCACCGGCGAACCGGTCGCCGAGCTCTGGTTCGGTGCCCACCCGAGCGCTCCCACCCCCCTTCCCGACGGCGGAGACCTGGCCACACTTCTGGCTTCCGACCCCGAACATCACCTCGGTGCCGATGTCATCGCCCGCTTCGGGCTGCGCCTGCCGTATCTGCTCAAGCTCATCGCCCCGCAGCGACCGCTCTCCCTTCAGGTGCACCCCAACCTGGAGCAGGCAAAGGCCGGTTACCAGCGTGAGCAGGACCTTGAGGTTCCGGCCGAACGTCGCAACTACCCCGACGCCAACCACAAGCCGGAGCTGGTCTACGCGCTGACGACGTTCGACGCCGTCTGCGGGTTCCGTGCGCCTCGGCGGGTGGCCGAGCTGTTGGACGGCCTCGACGCGCCGCTGGCACGCGAGCTGGCCACGCTGTTGCGTTCCACTCCGGGAGCACCGGGCGTGCACGCCGTCTTCGCGCGGGTTCTCAGCGGCACCTGCGGCAGTGAGGTCAGCGCCCTGGCTCGCGAGTGCCGGGTTCGTCTGGAGTCCGGCCGGTCGCCGTCACCGCGTGCCGATCGCCTCGTGGGGCTGCTCGACGAGCAGCACCCTGGCGATCCCGGCGCGGTGGCGGCGCTGCTCCTCAACCCGGTCACCCTGCAGCCAGGAGAGGCGATGTTCGTCCCCGCCGACTGCGTGCACTCCTATCTCCATGGTTTCGGTGTGGAGTTGATGGCGAACTCGGACAACGTGCTGCGCGCGGGTCTGACCGCCAAGCGTGTGGACGTGGACGAACTCCTCGCGACGGTCGACTGCGTGGCTGCCCCGCCCATCCGTATCGCCGCCGAGACGGACGGAGACGGCACGGGGGTGTTCTACGCCCCGGTCGACGATTTCGAGCTCTCGGTCGCCACCGTGGACCGGGAGAGCGGTCGCACGCTGCGTGGTCGCGGTCCCCGCATTCTGCTGGGCCTGGAGGGCTCGCTCACGGTGGAGACGCAGGCGGGTGCGCACACACTCACCCAAGGAGAGGCACTGTTCCTCAGTGCGGGCGAGACGCCGGTGCGCTTGACCGGCACAGGGCGGCTCGTGCAGGCGGGGGTGCCGTAGGCCTCGCGGCCGGCGCTCACGTGGTCGGTGCCGGACCGTCGGTCCCTTCCTGCTGAGCGATCCGCTCGAGGTCGCCGTCCGGATCGCCGACGAGCACCACCGAGCCACCCCCACTCCAGGCGTGCATCGCCCCGATGAGCATCTGCTCGACGGCGGCTCCGCGAGCATCGAGCATCACGCGCCCGCCGCCGGTGGGTACCAGGAGATCCCGCGTCCCCTCGCTGGTCAGGAGGGCCGCAGCCGGCCCGTCGGTGTGAGGAACAGGCTGGATGAGCACGTCCGGCTGGCTCATCAGCTCGGCAGCGCCGTCCAGTGCGCCGGGTGGGACGTCCTCGACGGACATCGCCAATGCCGGCAGGGCGATCACGATCGTGACGTCGGCTGTGCGATCACTCGATGTTTCCGTGGTCACCAGCACGTCCGCGCCACCGGCCTCAGTGCTGAGCGAGCCGGCAGGTGTGACGGAGGCGCCGCAGGCCCAAGCAGCCAGCGCCCAGACGGCGGTCCGCCAGTGGGCGGGCAGGTCGAGGGTGACACTTCCGCCAACCTCGAGGTCAGCCTCGTCGGTGAGCAGGTTGGCGGCCTTCGCCACCCAGTTCGCGAGCACCCTCCCGGTCAGCTCCACGCGTTCCCCGCCGGGTCCGTACCACGTCAGCCGAGGCCGGCCCGGTTCGCTGGTCCATCGGTCGAGAAGTGTTGCGATTCCTGGCACCGGGGCAGGATACGCGCCTGGGACGGATCTTGCTCGATATCACTTCTGGGCTTGACTTTCCACGGATGACACGCGTGTAATTTAGGGCAAGCAGTCAGTGCGGGATCAGCAGCCCCGCACACTGTAGGTCGGACGATTGGGGCAGCTGTGTGGAACATCCTAGGCGAGGGGCCGCTCACCTCCGGTGTGCCGCAGCCCGCGCCACGGCCTGAGCGTCCCTTCACACTCGGCGAGGTCTTCGAAGACGAAGGCGCGCTCTCGTGGCAGGAGCGTGCCTTGTGCGCGCAGACCGACCCGGAGGCGTTCTTCCCGGAGAAGGGTGGATCGACGCGTGAGGCGAAGCGTGTGTGCGTGTCCTGCGAGGTGCGCGCCGAGTGCTTGGAGTACGCCCTGGCCCATGACGAACGGTTCGGCATCTGGGGTGGACTCTCCGAGCGGGAGCGGCGCAAGCTGAAGCGCCGCGCCATCTGAACACACCAGAGCCCAGCGATGCCTTCATGACCACGAGCGAGACCCGCCTGCGCGCGGTCGTCGTCGCATCTGTGGCCTCTCGTCATCTTCCACACACCTTGGCGGCGCTCGCCGCCCAGACCCGGCCCGCCGACGACATCCTGATCGCCGCACTCGGTTCTGGGGCGGGCACATCCGCCGGCGATTGGGAAGACGTTGTCTCCGAGGCGGGCCTCGACCGGCGGAAGGTACGGGTCGTCCCCGTCCCGGGCGCTCTCACCTTCGGCGCAGCGGTGCGCCGTGCATTGAGCGCCGCCGAGCAGGCGACCGCTCAGGAGAATCGGGGACAGGACGGCCCGGCCGAGGAAGCTGAGCGGCATTCTTGGCTGTGGCTGCTGCACGACGACTCCGCCCCCGCTCCCGATGCGACCGCACAGCTCCTGCGCACCATCGAAGCGTCGAACGCGATCTCGGTGGTCGGCTGCAAGCAGGTCGACTGGGACCAGCCCGACCGGCTCATCTCGGTGGGCGTGCGAGCCACTCCTGGCGGGCTGAGGTTCACCGGTATCGAGGACCGCGAGATCGACCAGGGCCAGCACGATGGCAGGGAAGACGTGCTCGCCGTCGGCACGGCCGGCATGCTCATCCGCACGGAGGTGTGGCACCTCCTCGGCGGCCCGGACCCGGCGCTCGGACCGTTCGAGGACGGACGAGATCTCTGTCAGCGAGCCCGGCTCGCCGGGCATCGGGTGGTCGTCGCCCCGGCCGCAGTCGTCCGGCACGCCCGCTTGTCCTATCGGGGCCTGCGTGAGGATGGTCATCGACGGCCCGACCCACGCCGGTCCTTTCGTGCCCGCCGGGTGGCAGCCCTGCACCTCCGGCTGAGCAGCGCTCCGCCGATCCTCGTCCCACTGCTCGCGATCGTCGCCGTGCTCGCGGGGCTGGTGCGGGCGCTGTGGCGTGTCAGCACCAAGGAGCTGACGCTCACCGTCCACGAGCTCGTGGCGCCGCTGGTCGTGCTCGCGCGGCCCGCCGCGATCGCCCGGGCGCGTCGCCGTGCCCGGCGCAGCCGGCGACTGCCGCGGCGACGCCTGCGTCCGTTGCAAGCAAGCTGGCGGGACGTCTGGCGGCTGCGACGAGATCGCCGGCTCCTGCGTTCAGCCGCACGCCGTGCAGCCCGGACACCCAGCGAGCTGGAGATGGCCGAACGGGCCGCCGTCGCGCGACGGCGGCGTCTCACGCTGGGATTCGTGCTGCTGGTCAGCGGCGCCCTCGCGGCTGTGACCGTCGTTCCCGCGACCTTGGCCGGGCCCCTCGTCGGCGGGGCCCTGCTACCCGCCGATGCCGATCTGGCGGGCACCTGGCAGGCCGCCACCTCGGCCTGGATCGCCTCCGGTGACGGGCAGAGCGGACCACCGGACCCGTTGCTGATGGTGCTGACGGTCGTCTCCCTGCTGACCGGTGGTGCCTGGGGAGTCCCGCTGCACACAGGCGTCTCGATCGTGCTCGCGCTCGCGATCCCGCTGGCTGCTCTCGCCGCCTGGTTCGCGGCCGGTGCTGCGAGCCGCTCGGTGCTGATCAGGGCGTGGGTCGCGCTGACCTGGGCACTCGGACCGGCGCTGCTGCTCGGCATCGGTGCCGGCCGGGTCGGTGCCGTGCTGGCACACGTGATGCTCCCGCTGGTGCTGCTGGCCGTGGTCCGCTCGCTCGGACTCGACCGACGCGACGTCATCATCTCCGGCATGGTGGGAGCGCAGCGGCTGCCGCGCGCGCGGGCGGCCCGAGGGGTCAGTGCCCGGGAGGCGAAGCGGGCACGCCTGGCGGCACTGGCCGAGGTCGGCGATGACGAGACCGATGCCGATGAGGTGCGCCGGCCTGAGAAACGCCCGCGCACGGAGCCCTCGGAGGAGGTACCCAGCGCCACTGTCGTCTCCCGGGTCTCCCGGGCGGGTTCCCTGGGTGCCGCGGCCGCGGCCGGGCTCGGTTTCGCCGTGGTGGTCGCCGGTGCCCCCGTCCTGCTGGGTGCCGGTGTACTGGCAGTGATCGTGCTCGCGGTGGTGCTCGGGCGGCGCCGGCGGCTCCCTGTGGGCCGGGGACGGCTCGTCCTCGTTCTCCTCCCGGCCGTGACGTTGATGCTGCCGCTCGGCGTGCATGCCCTCGGGAACGAGCAGTCGTGGCGCGTGTTGCTCGCCGACCCCGGTGCGGGCCTGGCCAGCGACGCCGGTCCAGCATGGCTCCGGCTGCTTGCGTGGCCCCAGGAGCCGGCGTCGGCTCCGTTCCTGGCCAATGATGTAGCTGCCTACGTGCCGATGGCGACGACGGGCGTCCTGGCCGTCGTCGCCCTTCTGGCCCTGCTGCGCGGTGCGGGCCGGTCCCGCCCGGTGCGCCTGGGATGGCTGCTGGTGAGCGTGGGTGTGGTGACGGCGGAGGTCTCCGTACGAGTCGCCGTCGCGCTCGGCCGCAACACCTCGGGTGAGATTGCCGAGGTTCACGGTTGGGCGGGACCAGGAACCTCCCTGACCTTGGCGGGCCTGCTGATCGCCGCGGTGTGCGGTGTGGACGGTCTGCGTGGCGCTCTCTCGGGAGCCAGCTTCGGATGGCGGCAGGTGAGTGCCGCCGTCGGCACCGTCGTGATCACGCTCGCTCTGGTGACCACGGGCGTGACCCACAGCGCACGCGTTCTCGCCGAACGGGACGGCCAGATCGAGAACGAGACCATGCTCGTGCACGGCAGGGGAGCCGCACCGGTGCCGGCACTCGCTCAGGAACTGCAGGGCTCGACACAGCAGGCCCGCGTCCTCGCGCTGACCCCCACCGCCGACGGGGTCGATGCCCAGATCTGGCGCAGTAGCGGCCCCCAGCTCACCGAGAGCTCGACTGTGACGGACCTGCGACGGTGGCAGGCCGCACTCGAAGGCGAGAGCGACGCGGCCACGCACGAGGTAGCGACCGTAGTGGCTGAGTTGACGCAGGGCACCGCCACGGAAGCGGCCAGCACGCTGGCCGAGCATGCGATCGCCGTGATCGTGGTGCCGGCGACGTCGGACGTCACCCGCGCGCCACTCGACACGGCTGCCCGGGGCCGGCTCATTCCCCTGCTGGACTCCGTGGCCGGGCTGGACCGGGTGACCGAGAACACCTCCGGCGTGATCTGGCGGGTGCGTGCCTCGCAAGAGGCCACTGACGCCGACATCGCCCGTGCGCAAATCCTCGACGGGGACGGCACCCTGGTGGCCAACGTTCCCTCCATAGGTGGTTCGATCGGTGGGCCGATCAGCGCCGACGGCACCGACCGGGCAGTGGTCCTCGCCGAACGCGCCGATCCCTCCTGGCGCGCCTGGCTCGGCGGAACCCCGTTGCGATCCATCGAGTCCGACTGGCGGCAGGCCTTCGCGATACCGGATGGGGCTCGTGGAGAGCTGGTGGTCGCCTACCAGCCCACCTGGCACCTACCGTGGCAGATCCTGGCGCTCGCCGTCTTCGGACTCACGGCCCTGCTCGCCCTGCCGACCCGTCGCCGTCGAGGGGAGGACGGATGACCGGCTCACCAGTGTCCCGCCTGCGTCGCGTCCTCTCCGGGATCGGCCGGCTGATCACCGCCGTCTTCGTGCTGGCACTCGCCGCCGGCCTCGTCCTGGCTGCGAGTTGGCGCCCTCCGGCATCGCCGGGTGCCATCGAACCCATGCAGATCGATGTGGGTGCAGCACCCCTGACACTCGTCTGCCCGCCTGCCCCCGTGCTCCCCACCGGCGACGGCGGCGACCTCGACTACGACGACCAGTTCGACACCGCCGGTGAGACCACGCTCGCCGACCTTGGGGTGGTACTCGGCCGTGACGGCGCCGAACCCGAACCAGCGACGGGCGGGAGCATCGGCACCGGCGGCAGCGCCATCCCGGCGGTGGGTTCGCTTCGCCTCCTGACCACCGAGGACCCGGAGCCGCTACAGCTGCAGGCCGAGCCATCTGCCCAGGAGACAGCGTTTGCCGCTGGTGCATCCCTCTCCCGGACTGACACCGGTGACCTACGCGGGCTGACTGCGGCGCCATGCATCGTGCCGACATCCTCGGCCTGGCTGGTGGGAGGGCAGACCGAGCTCGGTTCCAGTGCGCGGCTGACGCTGACCAACCCGGGCGAGACCGCCGCGACCGTGACCGTGCAGGCGTGGGGGAGTGTCGGTCCGGTCGAGCCGGTGACGCTGGCCCTCGAACCCGGAGGTGTCAGCAGCGTGCTGCTGGAGGCCGTGACGCTGGAACCGCGCCTCGGAGTGCACGTCAGCAGCGAGGGCGGGCGATTCACCGCCTCGATCCAGGAGACCGTCCTCGACGGCCTGGTCTCGCAGGGAAGTGACGTGATCACGGCGGCTGCGGACCCGAGTACGGAGTTGCATGTGGGTCCGATCCCGGTGCTGGCGGACGCCGGGACGGCGGTGCTCCGGCTGTTGAACCCGGGGGAGGAACCGGCCGAGGTCTCGATCGACGTACTCGCCGAGGGGGTGAGCACTCTCTCCGGAACTGACGCTCTGGTGATCGAGCCCGGCACTGTGGCCGACATTGCACTCGACGGTATCGACGAGGGAACGGCCGCGCTGCGGATCACCAGCGACCAGCCGGTCACCGGTGGTGCGTTGATCGTGAGGCAAGGCGGTCCGAGCGAACTGGACCCTGATCAGAGCCTGGCCGAGCGAGCCTGGCTACCCGCCACCGACCCCGCCGGTCACGGGCTCCTTGCGCTCCCCGCCAACGGCGCGCTCGTCGATGAGGTGGCTCTCGCGCTGACCAACCCGGGCACGGAGGATCAGACGGTCGCCGTGCACACGGTCGACGCAGACGGGCAACGGTCAGGCCCCGTCGAGATCAGAATCCCCGCCGGCAGCACCACGGGTCTGGGCGATCTGGACGTGAACGGGGCGGTCGCCGTCGATATCTCCGGTACTCAGGTGCTCGCGACGGCCACCCTGAGCGCTACCACGGACCAGGGCACGATGGTGGGCTTGCTGCCGATGACGCCCGATGCGCATTCCGACCAGAGCGTCACGGTCCACGTCGGTACGAACTGAGGCCTCACGCCCGGTAGTCCGGGTCGATGTCCTCCGGACTGCGGCTGAGCATGTGGGCGATCTGCTCGACCAGCACATCCCGCACCAGGGAGGCGAGCTCGACCTCGTCTTCCACCCGGGCGACCACGGGACGCCGGTAGACGACGATCCGGTGCGGGAGGCCCGCGGCAGAGTCGGCCGGGAAGTACCGGCCGAGCGGAACTGCACCGACTTCCCACGGGGCCGGTGCACTCGGTGGGACCTCCTCGACCCCGACCTCCAGCCCGTCCAGCTCGTTGCCCAGATTGCGTTCGACATGCTCGAGCGTCATGAGCACGGACTCGTCGAAGCGCTGCGAACGGGTGCGCCAGCCGGGGAGTGCGGGCGGGATCAGCGGGCCCCGCATACCGCGCCCGTGCCGGTCCCGCCGCCGGGGAGGGCTCGCGTAGGCAGACCCGTGCGGAACCAGTGGGCGGAAGATGGAGGACACGACCCCAGCCTGCCAGATCCCGCTCGGCGTGGCCCGCTGCAGGCAGGCACCTACGGGAAGGTAACGTGGCACCCGTGAGACCGACCCGAGGGTGCAGCCGTTCTGCGTGCGCGGAGCCAGCCGTGGCCACGCTCACCTACGTGTACTCGGACTCCACCGCGGTGCTCGGCCCGCTGGCCACCCACGCCGAACCGCACACCTACGACCTGTGTGCCCACCACGCCGAACGGCTCACCGTGCCCCGCGGATGGGACGTGGTGCGCCTGGCCACCGAGTTCGAGCCCGCCCCGCCCAGCTCGGACGATCTGCTCGCGCTCGCCGATGCGGTGCGGGAGGCCTCCCGTACCCCTCCGCCGAGCAGTGTTCCGGCGGCGCGGGGGCCGGTGGTGCCGGCTCCGGTGACGCAGTCACGGCAGGCTCCCGATGCCGGGCGGCGAGGACATCTGCGGGTGATCCGGGGCGAGGAAGACTGACGGGCGCGCGATTCGGCCCCAGACAGTGCAGGCGATAGGCTCCTGGAGTGTCTGACCTGAGTGCGATCGTCAAAGCCTACGACGTGCGTGGCGTCGTCCCCGACGAGCTGGACGAGGAGTGCGCCCAAGCGCTGGGTGCCGCGTTCGCCGATGTGGCCGCAGCGCCCGACGGCGGCACCTTGGTAGCTGTCGGTTATGACATGCGTGATTCCTCACCCGGGTTGGCTGCGGCATTTGCCGAAGGTGCTGCGTGGCGCGGCGTGGACGTGGTGATGATCGGCTTGTGCTCGACCGACGGGCTCTACTACGTCTCCGGGTCGCGTGGCATCGCCGGGGCGATGTTCACCGCCAGCCACAACCCCGCCCAGTACAACGGCATCAAGATGTGTCACCCGGGTGCGCGGCCCGTCGGTCGTGGGGCGGGCCTGGAGCAGGTGCAGCATCTCGCCGAGCAGTACCTGGACGAGGGAATCCCCGCTGCCGAGCGGCAAGGTGAGATCCGCACCGAGGACACTCTCGCCGATTACGCCCAGCATCTGCGATCTCTCGTCGGGTTGGACGGGCAGCGTCCGTTGAAGGTGGTCATCGATGCAGGCAATGGGATGGCGGGCCTGACAGCCGGCGCAGTGCTCGGCACCGAGGCCGGGCTGCCCGATCTGGGTCTCGAGATCGTGCCGATGTACTTCGAGCTCGATGGGACCTTCCCGAACCACGAAGCGAACCCGCTCGATCCGGACAACCTCATCGACCTGCAGACGGCCGTGATCGGCGAACAGGCCGACATCGGTCTCGCCTTCGACGGGGATGCCGACCGGTGCTTCGTGATCGACGAGCGCGGTGTGGCCGTGAACCCGTCGGCCGTGACAGCTTTGGTCGGCCTGCGGGAGCTGGAGAAGGAGAAGGCGGCGGGACGTGAGGCCACCGTGATCCACAACCTCATCACCTCGCGAGCGGTACCTGAGCTGATCGAGGCGGCCGGTGGGAGAGCCGTCCGTACCAGGGTGGGGCACTCCTTCATCAAGGCGCAGATGGCCGAGGAACAGGCCGTGTTCGGTGGCGAGCACAGCGCCCACTACTACTTCCGCGACTTCTGGTTCGCCGACACCGGGATGCTGGCGGCGATGCATGTGCTGCAGGCGCTCGGCTCCAGCTCTGCGACACTCTCGGAGCTGTCGGAGATCTACACCCCGTACTACTCATCGGGCGAGATCAACTCCCGCGTGAGCGATCCAGAGGCCGCGCTCCAGCGTGTCCGGGACGCCTTCGCGGATGACATCGCCTCGGGGGTGGTGGCCGTGGAGGAGTTCGACGGCGTCACGTTCAGCCACTGGGATGCCGCGCCGCGCTGGTGGTTCAACCTGCGTTCCTCCAACACCGAACCGTTGCTGCGGTTGAATGTCGAGGCGCATGACGAGGACATTCTGGCGAAGATCACTGACGGGGTGCTCGCCGTGGTGCGGGAGGGGCAGGAGGATGACGATGAGTGACGAGGTACGCGAGGTTCTTCCGACCGAGCTGGTGGCGATTCTGCGGTGCCCGGTGACCGGGTCGGCGATTCGAGAGAGCACCGGTTCGGACGGTGCTCCGCTGCTCGTCAATGAGGACGCGAAGCGGCCACTTGCGTACCCGATCCGTGCGGGTGTGCCGCTGCTGTTGGCGCACGAGGCGACGCCAGTGTCTCCAGCGAACTGATGGTGGCTCTCGGGGTGACGGCTGGGTGGAACCTGGTCAGTGCGGGCGGGTGAACGCTAGGTTCCTGATTGTCTCCACGAACTCTGCGGCGTCGTGGTGCCAATTCACGTTGGCCTCAACGTAGCGGTAGCCGGACTCGGCGAGCGCGCGCCGCTGCTCCTCATCACGGGCCAGATCACGCAGGGCTGCCACCGTGGCCTCGACATCTCCGAAGCCAACGACGAACCCGCCACCTGAGGCTTGCACGAGTTCAGCCGAACTGTGGTTCGGTGTGGTGATCACCGGGACTCCGTGGGCCAGGTACTCGGCGATCTTCGTCGGCAGTGAGTGAGCGTAGTTTGGCTGGTCGTGCAGCAGCGCCAGGCCCGCAAGAGCGCCGTCGAGCATCTGTGTCGCCTCGTCGTTCGGCACGAATCCGAGCCAGGTGAGCACGCCCGATGCGTGCGCGGCCTCGAGTTCGGGTTCCATAGTCGCATCGGCGGGGCCAATAAGCGTGACCTGCAACTCGGGGGCAGCCCGGGCCACCTCGATCATCTCTCGGCCACCCCGCGGAGTGGTGATGCTACCCAGGTAGACCACACGTGTGTCGCCAGGCGGCTCGGGTGGGCTCTCAGGCACCCAGTTCGAGTTCGGGATCACCGGATGAGGGCGGCGAAACCGTTCAGCGTAGCTGTGCTCGGCGAGCAGGAGCGAGAAGCGCTTCTCCGCGAGATGCTCCGCCATCTGGATCAGCCAGCGGAGAGGACGGCGTAGTACGGGTGGTACCCACTCCCGCATGCCGATCGCGGCAGCCGTATCCTCGTGGACGTCCCAGACGATTCGACCGTCCTTGTTGCCGAGTCCAGCGGCGGCCACGAGCAGGTCGGGATCGTGCAGGATGATGATGTCGGCGCTCTTGCCGACGCGCCGGATCATGGACCGTGCGCGCAGGACGGCGCGGAGGCGGCGGCGTCCACGAGCCCGGGGAAGATCGATCCCGCGCACACCAGGTGGGGGAGTCCGACCGAACGCGCGGAACGGTGCCGCGTACGTGACGTACATTCCTGCGGCCGTCAGCGCGGGAATCTGCCGATGCCGGATGCGGGCGTCTTCCGGATCGTGCACCGTCGTGACGACGAGGATGCGGATAGGGCGTGATGGAGGAAGCAGCGTGGCTCACCTACGTTGCTTCAGCTCGTGGGCGTAGCGGTCCATGACCTCGTCGGTCGGGCCGTCGTCGATCACCTGGCCCTGGTCCATCCAGATCGCGCGGTCGCAGGTGTTGCGGATGGCGCGCATGGAGTGGCTGACCAGGAACACGGTGCCGGCGCGATCGCGGATCTGCTCGATGCGCTCCTGGCTGCGTGCGCGGAACGCCGCATCACCGGTGGCGAGGGCTTCGTCGATCATCAGCACGTCGGGGATCGCCGCCGTGGAGATCGCGAACCGCAGGCGCGCGGCCATGCCCGAGGAGTAGGCTTTCATCGGTAGGTGCACGAAGTCCTTGATGCCGGCGAACTCGACGATTTCGTCGAACTTCTCCTCGACCTGCGCCTTCGTGAGTCCGAGGGCGAGGCCACCGATCATGATGTTGCGCTCACCCGTGAGGGAACGGACCAGTGCGGCGTTCACACCGAGTAGGGCAGAGGTACCGGCGACGTAGACATCCCCGGAACTGACGGGCATGAGTCCTGCCACAGCGCGCAGCAGTGTGCTCTTGCCGGCGCCGTTCAAGCCGACGATCCCGATCGACTCACCGTGGTGCGCCGTGAACGAGACCCCGCGAACAGCATGGACCTCCGTGACGGCGCCGACGTGGCGCCGGCTCCGGTTGAACATCGCGCGGAAGCGCCCGTGTTCGGCGGTCGACTGGCGGCGGCCACCGAACACCCGGTACTTGACGTGGACGTCGTCCACGACGACCGAGGGTGTACCGATGAGGTGCGGGGCGGAGTGCTCGCCGGACTCGTCGAGCCCTTCATCCAGGTCGTGGTCGACCTCGTCGAAGTCGCGCTCATCGAAGTTCTGCGGGTCAGTCGCGGCCATACTCGTCCTCCGCGCTCCAGAACACGAGAATTCCGATGACGGCGAACAGGACTGCCCAGCCGACCGCGGCCCCCCACAACGGCACGGTCATCGGAATCTCCTCCATGAGACAGGACCGGACCAGAGTGAGGTACACCGCGAAGGGCTGGTACTCCAGGATCGTGCCGACGGTGCCGGAGACGTAGGCCTGGATCGAGAAGAACACTCCGGAGACGTAGCGCAGCAGCCGCGTGCCGACCGGGATCAGATTGCGCAGGTCGCGGGCTGCGACGACGATGCGGGCCACCATGAGGCAACCACCGGCTGTGAACACCAGGATCACGGCCAACGCCACGGGTAGCAGCAGCCATCGCCAGGTGAGCGGCTCACCACTGATCAGCACGATGGCCAGCATCACCCCGACTGCGGGAAGCAGCGTCAGCATTTCCGAGACGGCGACTGATATCGGCAGCACGGCCCGAGGGAAACTGATGGCCCGCACGAGATCGATGTTGTTGATGATCGACGTCGCACCAGAGTTGATCGCTGCTGACAGCGAAAGGAAGATGAAGATCCCGATGATGAGGAAGGCCGGGAAGTTGTCGAGTTCGCGTGTGGTGTCGAGGACGACGCCAAAGACCAGGTAGTAGACCGCAGCCAGTGTGAGTGGGCTCAGGATCACCCAGAGTTGGCCGAGGTAGTTGTTCTGGTTACGCGAGTAGGACCTCGCGTGCGACATCGTCCAGAGGAACGCCCGGCGTGACCAGAGCTGCCGCAGGTACTGGCCGAAGCCCGGGCGCTCGCCTACCTTGGTCAGCCCGTGCTCTCGTGCGAGGGCCGCCAGCTCGGAGACGTCGTCCCCGGATGCCTGGCGCGCCATTACGCCGCGGCTCCGGTTGATTCGGAACTGCACACCACTCGGAATCTCCTCAGGGCCGACAACTCAGCACAGCATACGACGCCTCGCTTCGACGGGGACGCAGCTGTTGTGACCTAGATGACCGCGAGTTCCCGAGTAGGTCCTTGCAGTACCCGGCGGGCGATCGCGGGGTACGGGTCGTACCCAGGCCCGTGCAGGGGCGAGTGGAAGAGGGCCAGCGGGGGCTCGCTGTGGTAGCGCCATAGCGCCCAGGTGGCGTTGGTTGCGTCACGCCGCCGTGGCACGAAGGCCACAGTGGCGACGCCGTCGCTGCCGATCGCCCCGACGAAGCGAGCGGCCAACTCGGCCAGGCCTGGCCAGGGCAGCGCGTTCAGGCCGACTGTTGCTGCGCCGTCGGAGAGCATCGGGGACCGCCCGATCTGCACCTGCTCACCCTCAGCGGGCACGGTACCGGGGTCCAGGTGCCGCGACGTGAGCAGTTCTGGCGTGTTCAGGCGGGTAGTGAGAGACGCCAGGGGAGCGTGGGCGCGGCGGGCGGCTACGTGGTGCTCCACCAGTTCGCCCAGCCCGGTGCGGCCATCTCCCACGATCGTCAGCGGCACCCGCAGCTGTGCGGCGAGGAGCGTGGTTGCGTCCATCAAGAGCACGCACGCCGGGTCGAACGGGGTCTCTACCATCGTGGCACGCGATTTCTCTACGGCGGCCCAGTGCTCTTCCAGCTGGTCGCCGGACTCGATCCGCACGGTTCGCGTGCTGCCGTCGGCGCGAGGGGTGTGCAGCAGCCAGTGCCGCCACGGTTTGCCCGCCAGTTCGAGAGCCCGCTCCTGCTGTCCGGAACGCAACCGGTGCCGCGCCATGACCCGGATCCCGGAGGCTCTCGCGTATCGGTGCATCACTGACGGGTTGCGCCCGACCTCGCCCGCGAGCACGGTGCGGTCGTAGCGCTCGGCGGCCTGCTCGTTCCCACCGTCGCGCCTGTGGATCAGCCCACCTTCGGGGATCGCGAACTCGGCATCGGTGTCGATCGAGCGAAAGGTCGCCAGCAGGTACTCGTTGTCCAGCGAGCGCAGCGTTGCCCCTAGGGCGTGGCCATCCGATGGCGACGGGGCTGGTGGTCGGTAGGAAGGCCGAGCCAGTTCGGTGACCTCGTCCATGTGGACAGTGACGGCGCCCGGTGCACTCTCCTCGCGCAAGGTGTGGGCGGGGATGGTCGATTCGACGCGCCAATGTGCGGCCAGTTCCAGCTCGTCCAATGGCACGGGCGTGCCGTACATCGGGTAGACGTGCATCGGCATCTCGTTGTTCAGGTTGACTTCGCACACGACGGCGCGCTGCTCATCGAGGGGTGCGTCCAGGCGCTCCAGCAGGATGTCGACCCCGGCGTGCAACGAGCTGGAGAAGAAGGAAGCTGCCCGTTCGGCCAGGGCCGTGATCTCCGGGTGCAGGAACGGGTGCACCTCGTAGCTGTCGCCACCGGCGGAGAGATTGGCGACGTGGTGGAGCAGCACCCGTTGACCCGCCGGGAGGATGCTGGCGGGCGTCAAGCCCTGGTGGGCGAGGAACCGATCCTTTTCTTCACTGAGAATGATGGGCTGGTGACGCAAGTAGTCGCTCTGGGACCTCAACTCGTTCTTGGCTGCCACGAGTTCAGCGATCGTCGAGCGACCGTCACCGACGACGTTGGCGGGCACCCGCAGCGTGGCCGCCACCGAACGTCCCTCCAGCACGCTGATCCGTAGGTCCACGCCGTGAACCATCTCCTCGACGAGTACGCCACGCCCCGCAGCGAGGACCGGCGCTGCCGCCGCGTGTGCCTGGTCGAGGGACGTGATGTCGGTGACCACACCGGTGCCTCCGCTCCCGGTCACGGGCTTGACGACGACCGGCGGGCCGATCGCTCGAAAGGCCTCGACGAGGCCATCGGCATCGCGGGCCTCGAGACCGCGTGCCAGGGGGATGTCGTGACGGGCGAGGATCCGGCGAGTCAGGTGCTTGCGGTTGGTGGTGGCGCGATCCAGGTACAGGACGCGGGAGGACATGTTCTTGAAGAAGCCCAGCGCACGGGACTCGTCCTGGAGAACCCGCACCAACGGATCCATCCGGATACTCTCGAGCCCTTGCCGCCGAGCCGCCTCTTCCAGGCGGACGACGTCGAGTTCGCGCTTGAGCACCTCGTGGTGAGGTTCGTAGACCTGGGGGCGCAATGATGCAAGCAGGCCGAGATTGGCCAGGACATGCGCTTCCACCGAGCCACGGACAGGGTTGCCCGTTCTCGCCGATGAATCGTCGGCACCATGGGTCACGGCGCACCTCCTGGCCGATAGCGTCGGTCCCAGACCCACCGCGGACCGCGGCGTAGACTGCGCGGACGTACCGCCGTAGTCAACCACAAGGAGCACGCCCTGGACTCCACGCGAGCCCTCGAGGGTGATCCCCAAAGCCCGGACGCCCCGCTGCTCATCGGTTCGATCGGGGGCGATCGGGGCCGCGTCCGTGCCATGGCGCGCACGTGGGGTGAGGTGCCGGTGGTGCTGGAATCGGCGACCACGGTGGTGCTGGCCAGGGGGGCAGTGCGCCGGCCCGGCGGTATCGAGTGGAGCCACGGGCCAGTTCTCAGCGGTCAGGCGGCAGGTCGAGCTGGTCGCGATGCCATCACGATCGAGGAGGGTGAGGAAGCGTCCGAGCTGCGGGCAGGCGCCTCCGGCGCCATCCCGCTGTACGTCGAGGACGATGGGGAGAGCATCGTCTTCTCCTCCCATCTCGACGCGCTGATTCGCACGCGCCCCACCGCGGCGAGCCCGGACTGGGACGCGGTGGCCCAGATGCTCGCGGCGAGCGGCCCGATCGGTGGTCGCACGATGGTGCGCGAGGTGAGGCGACTGCAACCGGGTGAGCGAGTGCGGCGCAGCGCCGCCGGTGAGGTGGTCAGTAGCCGGCACTGGTCATGGCCCGCCCTCGAGATGAGTGGAGCGACGGTCGATGATCTGCTGGCCGTGTTCCGATCCACTGTCGCGGACCTGGCCCGGTCCGGACCGCTCGTCTCGATGCTCAGCGGTGGGTGGGACTCACGGCTGCTGCTCGCCGCAGCCGTGCACGCCGGCGTGCGCCACGGCGTCCACGCCTACACCACGTCTTCGGACACCGGGACGGTCATGGAGGAACTGGTCGCGGCCCGGGTGGCCGAGCACCTCGGCGTCCCGCACGAGATCGTGATGCCACGGCGAGATGCGTTCGCGGCCGACCTGGCCCACTTCGGTTCGGCCGTGGACTACCAGACCGCCTTCCACGTCTGGCTCGTCCCGCTGGTGCGCCGGCTCGCGGCAGCGCGAACCGGAGCGCCAGACGCAGTTGCGCCAACGGTGCTCGACGGGCTGGGCGGCGGACTGTTCGTGGGCGGTGCTTTCGCCGATCCGGCTCCCGGCGAGCCCGTCGCCGCCCAGCGAATCGCGGGGGGGACGCGCTATCTGGCGGCCGCTTCCCACGTGCTCGCGCCCGGAGTCGTCGAGCGGTTGCGTGACCGGATCCAGGCCGATACCGAGCCGATCGTGCGCCGCTACCTCGACCACCCGTTCGGCCACACGTTCACCGCCTACCTCACCCGGACCCTTCCCGGTATCAGCCTCGCGCCGCACGGGCTGGTGGCAGCCGCAGGCCCAGTGGCGACGCCGTTCCTCACCGATGACCTGGTGTCCACCGCCTTGGCCATGTCGCCCGACGAGCACCGCGACGGTCGCCTGTACCCGCTCCTGACCAGCACCTTCGACCAGGAGCTCGGCGCGATGTCCACTGCCCAGGACCTGGTCCCGTGGCCACGCCCCCACCCGCGCCGGGCCACATCCCGCGAGGCGATCACGCATCTGCGAGATCTGCTGCGTGCCGAACCGGTACGGCCGCTGGTCTCCCGGCGCCTGGCGGAAGGGACGCCGTCGGACTGGCAGGCGGTGCTCTCCACCACCGGCGGCCAGCATCTGGTCCGGGGACTGGCCATGCTGAGCCTGTGGACCCGCCGGTACGAAGGAACCCTGACGAACATCGATCCGACGGAGCTGATGCGGTGATGATTGTGTCCTCCTGCCGCGTGCTGGTGCTCGATCCCGCCGCCAGCCTACCGGCGCCGACGCGGACCGTGCTGGTGCCTGGAGTCTCTGCGGAGGGCCCGCGACACCTTGCCGGGCCGTTGCTGGGTCTGCTCATCGACATCGAACGGCGCGGGCTGCATACGATGCTCGTGGCCGAGCAGCCGGCCGATCTGCACACCCCGGTGGCGGCGATCTGCCGCTTTGTGGTGGCCGCAGATGCCGAGACCTGCGCTGAAGCTCGGAGGATCTGGGGCGCCCACCACGTGCGCATGGTCTCCTCGACCTCGCGTGAGAACGTGCTGCGCGCCGCACGAGCGCTGCCCGTGCCCGCCGCCCGGACGGTCCCGCGGCGGGCGCAGGCGGCTGTGCAGCGGCTACGGAAGGCTGTGATGAACAGAGCGAGCCGGTTCCGCCATCCGCAGGAGGGGATGACAGGATTGCCCGATGACTGAGTCGCACGCCTTCGACGTGCTGATGGCGACCGACCTCCGGTTCCCCGGTGGCACCACCGCGAGCGTGGTGGAGGAGACGCTCGCACAGAACCGGGCCGGTTACCGCACGGGACTGCTCCATCTGCCCTCGCCGATCCAGCGGCCTGGGGATCCGTTCGCGCCCAGGATCCGGGCGCTGGTGGAGTCAGGGGCAGCCGAGCTCGTACTCGATGGGCCGGTCTCGGCGAAGGTACTGGTGATCCGGCATCCGAGCGTCCTGGCGTCGACGCCGCCGTGGTTGCCCCAGGTGAGGGCTGAACACGTGCTGATCGTGGCTAACCAGGTTCCGGTGGACCCGCGCGCGCACTCGCCCTACTACGACGTGTGGGCGACGCAGAGGGCAGCCCGGCCCTTCGGTGAGCGGGAGCCGGTGTGGGCTCCGATCGGTCCCACGGTGCGGGAGGCGCTGGCGCACCACGCCGGGGAGGTGCCGATGCTGGCGACGGATTGGACGAACATCGTCGACGTCGACTCCTGGCACGTCCCGCGTGAGGGCGTGGTGGACCGCCGACCGGTGATCGGCAGGCACAGCCGCGGGCATTGGAGCAAGTGGCCCGCCACCAAGGAGGAGATCTTGGCCGCCTACCCGGACGATCCGCGCTACTCGGTGCAGGTGCTGGGCGGCACCGAGGCGCCGCGTGACGTGCTGGGCCGGCTACCCGGGAACTGGGTCGACCTGCCGTTCAACTCGGTGACACCGGCCCAGTACCTCGCATCGATCGACTTTCTCGTGTACTACCACCACCCGGCGCTGGTCGAGGCATTCGGCCGGACCGTCCTCGAAGGTCTGGCCTCCGGGGCTGTGGCCGTGGTGGATGCCTCGTTCGAGCCGACCTTTGGAACCGCCTGCGTGTATGCCACTGCGGGTGAGGCACGCACCGCCGTCGACGAGTTGTCGGCGGACCCTGATGCCTATCAGCGTCAATCCGCACACGGGGTGGCCCTGGTACGCGAGCGCTTCAGCTACGAGGCACACGCACGGAGGCTGGCCGAACTCATCGGGCCCGCCGAATCCTCGGGGGAGACGTCCCAAACCAGCGAGCGATCAGCGGAGGTGGCGCCCGAGCCGCGAACCCTGGTGGTGCTGCCCCACCGCGGTGACTCGCCCGACTCCGTGCTCGCGGCGCTCGCGCTCCCCGAGGACGAGGTGCCGGTGGTGCTGCTGACCGCTGACGATGCTCCGACAGCTCTCGTGCGCCGAGCGCAGGTGGAGACTATCCCGGAGGTCGCTGCAGGCCTGGAGCCCGGTGACCGGCAGCGATACCTCGCTGCACGTGTCTCGGGCATCGTGGACACCTGCGCGATCGGGCGCGTGGTGCTAGCCGGCGATCCCGACCAGTTGCAGGCCGATCTCGACCCCACAGTCGAACTGGCGATGGCTAGGCGCGCTTCTGCCGTTGGGTCGCGACCCGAACGTGAGAGCTCGAGCGGGTGGGAGATTTCCGCCGTAAGGCGAGGGAACACGCCCGCTCAAGCCGGCCGCTCCCTGCACACCGTGGCCCGTCGTGGCGCCAACCTCCTCCGGCAGCGCGCCCCGCGCCCGGTGGTACGAATGGGCGTTCAGGCCAAACGCGCGCTGCGGTCCGCGAACGCCCGCGCACTGCATCACCTGGCACCGGCCGGTGCACTACGCATGCATCCTGCCCGGCTGCCCAGGCTGACCCCACCACCCTCTCCGATCACCGACGGTCGTCCCGCCGTCGTCTTCGTGGTCCTGGACCAGTCACTGGCTGCTGCCGAGACCACTCGCGCGATCATGCAGCGCGCCGTTCTGAGCAACGCCTTCCTTCCGGTGCTGCTCGCGCCCCCGTCATGGATCGGTGCGGCGCGAAAGGCCGGCGTGGCGATCGAGACGCTGGTGCCACAGGAGGAGTTCGCCGCGCCGTATACTTCTCGCTGGCCGGGATACTTCCGTCGCCGCCTCGCCGAAGTCGTGCAAGCGTTCCAGCCGGCTGCGGCCCTCACCCTCGCGACCGCACCACCCGGTGCGCGTTCGCCGGTGGACGAGGCGCTCGACGTGGCTGAGAGTCTGAGCGGGCAACGGAGTATCTGATGGAAGGGGATCGCGATCGTGGTTGTGGGTAGTGCAGTACGGGATGCCGTCAGACCGGTGCGCACGGTCCTGGGACGTGGGCGACGCAAGGTTCGCGCCGGACGTGTCCTGTTGCGGGAACTGCGCAAGCTCGCCCGCAAGGAACGCCAGTGGCGCGTACCGCTGCGCATGCGCCACCCGCGATTCTGGCTCAAGGGGTTCCTCTCCCGCAGCGCCGTGCTCTATGACCTGCAGAACACCGGCCATGGGAAGTACGTCTCCGACCTGCAGCGGCTGTTCCGCACCAAGTACATGGTCCATGCCCGCCTGCAGGACGTCATCAACAACAAGTTGACCACGCACCTGCTCCTGCGGGCCATGGACGTGCGCTCGCCCGAGTTGCTTGGGGTCTACTCCCGCGGCGCCGTGCACCCCTTCCCGCAGGAGGGCCGCATCCCCATCGTGGTGTACTTGGATCGGATGGCGCCCGGCGAGAAGGTGTTCTTCAAGGTGCTCGCCGGTGCCGAAGGCAAGAACATTGTCGCGGTCGAGAAGGTCGATGCCGCCACCGTCCTGGCGAACGGCGAAGCGATGGCCCCGGAGCAGATGAAGCAGTTGCTGGGAACGCACGACCGGCCGTTCATCGTCGAGCGTGGCCTGGCCCAGCACGACGTCGTCGGCGGGCTCTACCCGAACACGGTCAATACCGTGCGGGTGCTGACGATGCTAGACGTGACGAACGGGAACGAGCCGTTCATCGCCCTCGCCGTGCAGCGGATTGGCTGCAGGCGTGCGGAGCCGTCGGACAACTGGAGCCGGGGCGGGCTCAGTTCGCGGATTGATCTGGACACGGGCGAGCTGGGGTCGGCCACGCGACTGCCGGACAGCAACGTCAAGGAGTGGTTCGACGCGCACCCGGACACCGGTGCGCCGATCAACGGTGTGGTGCTGCCGTACTGGCAGGAGACCCGTGACCTGGTGATGCACGCCGCTCGCGTGCTGTCGTTCATGGAGTACGTCGGCTGGGACATCGTGATCGGTCCGGACGGCCCTCTGGTGCTGGAGGCCAACATCAACACTGGTGTCAACGTGCTCCAGTCGCACCAACCGTTGTTCGCCGACCCGCGTGTGCGTGCCTACTACGCTGAACGTGGAGTCCGCGCTGCGATGGACGCTGAGCCGCCTGCTGTCGTCGTTGACGAGCCGGTGTGAGCGGCATGCCTAGCCACGGCAGCGTGATGCCGGAGTCAGCGGGACCACTGCTCGGCGTTCTCGGAGGAATGGGCCCCGCTGCTACGGCGGATTTTCTGGCCAAGCTCGCTGTACGCACTTCTGCTCGGCGAGATCAGGATCACATCGCGACGCTGGTCTATTCCGACCCCACCACGCCGGATCGTTCTGACGCGATCCTCGGCACGGGCGCGGACCCGGCTCCAGCGCTGCGTCATGGAGTCCGGTTCCTCAGCGACGCCGGCGCCCGCGCGATTGCGGTGCCATGCAACTCCGCGCACTACTGGTTCGACGAGATGCAGGCCGAGTCCGACGTGCCGATCTTCCACATCGTCGATGCCGTGGCACAGCAGATTCAGCGCGATACCTCGGCTGTCACCCGGCTGGGGTTGATGTCGACCGACGGGACAGCCAGGTCCGGCGTCTACAACCGACTCGCCGACCATGGCTACGATCTGCTGGATCTGACGGATCTGGGTTCCGCCAGCGCGGTGATGCGGGGTATCCGGCTCGTCAAGGCCGGTGACCTTGAGGGTGCACGGGATGTACTGGTCGAGGCCGCCGCTCTCCTGGCCCAGCGCGGAGCTCAGGGCATCGTGTACGGCTGTACCGATATCTCCGCGGTGCTCGGGCCCTCCCCGTCGGGGGTGACGGTTCCCGTCTGGGATTCGGCGGATGCGCTGGCGCAGGCCTGCGTCGCGTACATTCAGGATTAGTGGCGTGAGTGCAGAACGGGCCGCATGGCGGCGAGATCAGGAGAGGTTGCCCATGGTGCAGTCTGAAACGACGTCGGCATCCACGACCGTGGTGACGATCGACCGCCTGCAAGCCTTGCGGTACCGGTCCGAAGCGGAGCGCCGTGGCAACACGCGCCAGCGCCACACCAACGTCATGCTGCTGATCGACGCGTCGGGGGCTGGTGGACAGGTCCTAGGCGTCGGCGAGGCGCAGTTCCGGGGCCGGGAGACCGGCGACCGAGACAGCCGTTCGTGGGACTTCCTGGAGCGCGCGCTCACTGTTCTCCACCAGCGCACGATCGCGTGTGACAGTCGGCAGGCGGCCCTGGGCTCCATTACCGAACTGATGACTGTCTTGACCGTGCTTGCCCGCGATCACGAGCGCCAGTTCGTTCCGGCGTGGGGGCTCAACCGTCAATCAGCTACACGGCTCGCGAAGGTGGCAGCCGAACGCGTGGGCTTGCTCGAGGGCACGACTCCCTATGCGGGCACGCTGTTCGGCGTCGAGACGGCATTGCTGGATGTGGCGGCGCGGGCTCTCGGGATCTCGGTGGCACAGCTCCTGTCCGAGGAGTCGGGCGCAGTCACGGTAGTGGCGCCGGTCGTCGCCGGGCGATCCGTGAGCACGACTGACCTGCTGGACCAGTTGCGCGAGGCCCGTGCGGATTCCGCGCCAGATCGTCCGGTGTGGTTGGACTTCGAGCGTTCGCTGAACTTCGAGGACTCACGGGAGCGCGTGCGCGCCTTGGTGCAGGCCGCAGCCCGCGAGGAGATTGACCCCAGGGTCGTCATCCGCCGCGCGCTCCGGCTCCGGGACTTCGCCCGTCGCGGCGCGTTCGTCCGTGAGGTGGAACGGATCGTCGCGGGAACCTCCGGTGCGGTTGAGTTCACGGTCGCCGCCGATCTCCTCGGAGCCGAGAAGCGGGTCTCCCGGCGATTCCGGTCTCGCCCGCAGGTGGTCGCCGGATTGCGCCCAGCCGTTGCCGGTGGGCTCCTACGCGCCAGGGAGGTCGCGTTGCGAAACGCCGAGCGCGGGCAGGGGCGCCTCTATCTGCTGGACATGGATGCTGGTGGGCCGGTCGCGCTGGCCGCCCTCAGGCAACTGGCCGCGACCCTGCCCGGCGTACACGGCGTGATCGCCAAGCCGCGGGACGGGCATGGCACGGACCTTGACCCCGCCGGTCTCGGGGTGCACACGCCGTGGGAAGAGATCGTGGAGGCGGTGACCGACCGCCTCACGGTCCCGGCTGAAGACGAGATCACCGCTGGACCACAGCCGAACATCTACCCAGAGGTTCCCTATCTACAACCTCTCGGTCCGAACGGGACCAAGGGGCACATGATGGAGCGGCAGGCGCTGGCGCTAGGGATGTCGACCGTGCGCTTCTCCAAGGGCGCCTTCTACGCCAATGATGGTGTGCACCCCCCGCTGCTGTTCAAGTGGAGCCGCTCACCGCTCTCGAGCGCATCGTCGCTGGCGCTGTGCACACACAAGGAGGCGACCCGCCTGCGACTGGGCCGCGCTGGTGTACCCGTGCCGAAGGGCCGGACGTTCCGCAACGGCGACTTCGACACCGCTCGTCAGTTCGCCGACCTCCTAGGTTACCCGGTGGTGGTGAAGCCGGCTATGGGCGTTCGCGGGATCGGCGTGGTGGCAGGGATCTCGGACCGCGTCGAGTTGGACGTAGCCTTCGACCAGTTGCGCGAGAGCAAGCTGGGCAGTCAGGACTTCATCGTCGAGAAGCACATTCCGGGCAAGGACTACCGCATCGTGGTGATCGGCGATCAGGTGATCGCGGCGATTCTCCGTGACCCGGCTTCGGTGGTGGGCGACGGCGTCCACAACGTCGCCGAACTCATGATCCGGAAGAACGCCACCCGTCGTCTCAATCCTCACCTGTGGGGGCGCCCGATCCTGTACGGCGCGGCCGCGAAATATCAGCTCTCCCGCGCCGGCCTGACGTTGGAGAGCGTGCCCGAGGCTGGTCAACGGGTGATCCTGTCCAATACATGCAGCCTCTCCCAAGGAGGCGACTCCGTTGACGTCCTGGATGAGCTGCATCCGAGCATCAAGGAAGCGTGCGTCGCCGCCGTCAAGGCCGTCCCGGGCCTGGCATTCTGCGGGGTTGACTTCCTGCTGGAGGATCATCACAAGCCCCTCAGCGAGCAGGAAGCGGGCATCTGTGAGCTCAATGCGCATGCCGCCATCGGCAACTGCGAGTACCCGACGTACGGCACGCCCCGTCAGGTGGCACGCACCTTCATGAACGAGGCTGTCAAACGCTTCGATCTGAACGTCGCACCCGAGTACGCAGAGCACCTGTCGTTGAGGCTGGTCGTCCGGGGGCGTGTCAACGGCGTCGGATACCGGCGGTGGATGCGGCGTCAGGCCGTCGAGTTCGGCCTGACCGGCTGGGTCCGCAACATCAGCCGAAGACGTGTCGAAGTAGTACTCGTCGGCGAGACCGTCGCCGTCAGCGCACTCGCCGCCGCTGCAGTCCTCGGACCGGCGCGGTCGCGCCCCACCTCGGTCACCACAGAACATGTTCAGCCGCCCGACGTCGACGACTTCAGGTCGCTACGACGCGCCCCACAGGAGCTGATGCCCAGTGTCCGCTGATACTCACGAACTGGCACCGATCGCCGCATCCGAACTCGACGGAGTACTCGCGCTTCGCGCCCTGCTGCGCGCGAACCTGCCGATTGAGGTCTACCCGCGGCAGGTCTGCTACGTGCGAAGTGATGACGGCGTGGAACTTTCCTTTGTTCACGGCGTGCCTGGCACCAGCGCGCTAGGCCCCATTACCTACGCCCAAGACAAGCGGATGCAGCGTGGGCTGCTTGAGCGCAATGGTGTGCCGGTTCCGCCGGGTGCGACCTTCACCATGGGTCGCGGAATCGAGGCAGCCAAGCGGACAGCGTCGAAGCTTGGGTACCCGGTCGTGGTGAAGCCCGCGGTAGGTGACAACGGCATCGAGACCTTTCGCGACATCCACGACGAAGCCGACCTCGATGCGGCGATCGACTATCTTCGGAATCCGACCAGCGAGCGTGAAGGGTTCAGCCGCTCTGCCTACGGGTTGACCGAACTAAGAGAGCCCGGTGAAGAGAACGGCCGCCTCGTCGTGCCGCCGGGCTACATGTTCGTGGTCGAGAAGCAGTTATCAGGTGAGTACTTGCGGGTCCTGGTCAGTGACGGTGAGGTCCGGTCCGTCATTCGATGCGAAGGTGTTCCCAGCGACGGAAGCATCGTCGGCGGTGAGGACGTTACCGAGATCGCACATTCGGACGTACGTGACCTCGCGCTTCGTGCCAGTGCGGCGCTGCCCGGACTAGGGCTCTGTTCGCTCGACCTGGTGGTTCCCGATGCAACCGCTGCGATCGATGACCGGCCCGTGGGAGTGGTGGAGTTCTCCGAGCGTGCGGGGCTGGCAGTGCAAGCAAAGGTTGCGCCGACGGATGCTGAGCGGCTGAGTGAGGGCATCATGCGCCGATACGCGAGATCCCTAGGGCTGCGGATCTCGGACCCGAATGAGGTGGTCACCTACGACTTCGAAGCACACTCCCTACCCGACCCCGAGCGGGGCAGCGGCGACATCGTGGCAGCAGCAAGCAGCGTGGGCATCAGAGGCGAAATTCGGGCTGTTGACACGGTCGGTGGACGGGTCGACGGAACATTCAGCGGCGACGCTGGTCGCATGGCTCACCTCGTAAATGAACTGATCGACGGCGCTGTGAAGGGTCACAGCATCATGCTTGTGGTGCTGCAAGTCGCGCCTCGTGCGGACCGAGGAGTTGCCGGTGAGTAGCGACACCATCCCGGACCCGGAAGAACAGGAGCTCACGGTCGGCTCGCACCTGTTTCTCGACGGAGTCCGCGCCATTCGCTACAGGATGCCGTTGAAAAAGGCATATGGAACAGCACGCGGGAAGACGACTGCGAGCACCAATTTCATCGTGATCGTAGAGGGTCGAGACGGCGAAAAGGCGTACGTTGGAATGGGTGAGAGCCAGCCGAGGCACGTGTTGACCGGAGACGGAGAGAAAGATCGTAGTTCCGCGTGGCGATTCCTCGTAGAGAGCGTGGAAACGCTACAAGGAATGAAGATCGATGTTAGGAATTCAGCCGACGCCATCCGGTCAGTGAAGTTCCTCATGCGAACCCTGAGAGATCGCGCAGGCATCGCCTCGACGGAAATTCATGGACCGAAACCGTTTCGTGGGACCCTGCTGGGAGTAGAGGTCGCACTCCTCGACCTTGTATCACGATACTTTGACGTCCGGTTATCAGAATTGCTTGGAGAGCAGAGACTGGATGTTCCAATTTCGATCTCCACGATCTCAACATCTGTCGCGGCGTCAGATGTCGTCGAGAAAGTGTCAAGACAAACGCGATTTCCGATCACTAGACTCAAAGGTAGAGCCGGGGTCAAATCAAACTTGGACCTACTCTCGGCTGCGGTACAGGGAAATCAGAGAATCGGAGAGCGAAAGCCGCTCTGGATTGATCTTAATGAAGCCATGACATTCGAGACAGCGTCTGATTTCGTTGCTGAGGTGGCTGGCCTGATGAAGTCTGGCGAATTGCCATCGACGACGATCATTGAGGGGCCCTTGCCCAAGCAGGACGGACTCAAGCACGCAGACTTGCAGCTGGTCGCCGATGACGCATTGCGGACACGCGGGCTACCGGCCGAGTACCGAATCGAAATCATGCCTGATGAGAGCATGTGGGATGCAGATGATCTGAGAGAGCTCGTGCAGGCGGGCGGATGCAAGGCGATAAACATCAAGGCCCCCAAGGCTGGAGGTCTACTTGAATCGCTGGAACTCGCTGAAGCGGCTGTAGCCGCGAACCCTGAAACCCGAATATGTATCGGTGGCATGCTCGGCACCAGCGAACTGACAGCCTGGGCTCTGCACAACCTTGCCCGCGCAATGCCGCGCTTGGACTATGTGACCACGGTCCCTCCGAGGAACGTCGAGACAATCGCCTTCCCTAGGTCCAACTATGCTGGCCCCGGCAGCAACGTCATTCGCCGGCAGGAAGGTCCTGGCTTGGGGACTGAGGTCGACCTGGAGCGCTTGGCCCCATATGTGGAGGAACAGTACGCCAAGGGGGTGAGGCGTCCGATACGTGACGAGACCGCAGCGGCGCGAACGACCGAAGCGCGCTCCGCAGCCGACGCTTCAGAGCGACCGAAGGCAAGGTCCTGGCGGATCACGATCAAGGGAGACGGCCTCGCAGCCCACGGTTACGTCGACTGGCTGTATGCCGCGGCTCTAGAACACGACATTCATGGATGGGTTTGTACTCGTGAAGACGGCGCTGTCGATGTCCTCATGCGGGGCACGGGTAAGCGAACGACGAAGATGATCAGTCGGCTCTGCGAAGGCCCGTCGGGGGTGAGTGTTTCAGACCTTGAAATTCGCACAAGTGAGACGGTGCCCAGAGCGGGCTTCCGCGTGCGAGAGGGGAGGGTGCGCGACCCGCGAGCGAAGAGCCTCCGGCATCGGCTGAAGTCACGGGTGATCCGCCTCGTGCGCCCAAGACCCAATGAAGTGATGGATGAGCACGGTCAGCGCGCGGAGGCCGAGAGACCCAAAGATGATCGTCCTACACGAGAAGTAGCGGTGACAGGCGATCCCGCACGGGCAAATGACGTAGAGTCGGCGCCATCAGAAGGATCGGTTCCGTCACTCGAGGTGCTCGGGCGATCCCTCAGCGGATCGTGGGCAAATCTGACCGAACCTGATGCTGTGCCGTCACGAATTACCTTTCTCCTGGACCAGGTAGTGCCGGGATCGGTGTTGGTGTTGATGGACGCTGCGACGTGGACGCAACGGTTGCGTCGATCGTCCCGTCAGTCTCGATACGGTCGTGACGAACTCTGCAAGCGCGCGGTTGCCGCGGGTGCGGTTGCGATCATGGGATCGCAGGAGCCGCCCGACCTGGAAGTGCCGTACTTGAAGGTTCGAGATAGTCGAGAAGCAACATGGAACGTTGCTCACCTCATGCGAAGGTGCTACTCAGGAAATGTGGTCGGAATTACCGGGACTGTCGGAAAGAGTACGACGGCGGCGATTCTCGCGCATATCCTCCAACGTTCAATGTCCGTCTCTTCCAGTTATGGAAACTGGAACACAGTTGATGGTGTTTCGAATACGCTTTCCGGATTAGACCATACCAGCGATGTCGCAGTTGTGGAAGCCGCGATTTCTGGATTCGTTCGGATTCCAGGTCACTCAACTGCGGATATGATCAATCCCGATGTTGCTATCATCACGGCGATCGGCCTCGCACATAGAGATATCGCACCTACCGTTGCCGATACTGCGAGAATAAAGGGCAGCTTGATCGACCGCATGGCGCCCGGTGGCGTGGCTATAATAAACGCTGACACGCCGCACTCCGAAGAGCTGAGGCAGCGGGCGGAGGTAGCTGGGGCGAGTTCGGTAAGGACATTCGGTCGATCAGTCGCCGCAGACTGCCGGTTGCTGAATTGGGACGTCGACATCAACGGTTCCAAGATCGAGGTCGAGCTATCCGGGACACGCCTCGAGTACCGGATGCAAACCGTTGGCGAAGGGGCCGTGCTGAACGGTCTCGGTGCGCTGCTTTGCGCACAGGCATTGGGAATGCGCGTGGACGACATTCGTGTCGGACTCGAAACGTACGCTCCTAAGGACAACGTCACGGCCTTGCATGAGATACCGGTACGTGGTGGGACCGCGCTGCTGATTGACGATTCGACGAATGCGACGGTTGACTCGATGAACTCATCATTTAAGCTTCTCTGGAAGTTTGGCGCGAATCGATCTGGGCGTCGTATTGCGGTGCTCGGACAGATCAACTTTCTAGGCGACGAGGCAGAGCGCATTCATGCGAGCCTGGCTGAGGGCCTGATTGAGAATGACGTTGATCTCGTATTCACCACAGGGAACGACATGGACCGTCTGCGATCTGCGCTGGGCGAGCGTTGCGGGCCACACGCGCATGAAGTGGACGAGTTGCCAGCGCTGGTGAGAGATCGACTGCAATCCGGTGACACTGTGCTGGTCAAGGGGTCGAGTGCGAACACGAGATTCGGGAGTGTAGCGAAGGGGCTGCGGTCAAAGGGTGATCACGATCTATGACTGAAATGCAGGCTTGGCGGATACGTGTCGAGGGGCGCGTCCAGGGCGTTGGCTATCGTCGCTGGTTAGCGCGCCAAGCCAGCAAGCGGTCAGTGTCGGGCTGGGTGAGGAACTGTGATGACGGTGCGGTGGAGGCGCTGTTATGCGGTGAACCTGGTGACGTCGGCTATGTGTTGGCACGTAGCAGGCAGGGGCCAGCGACGGGCCATGTCTCAGTCGTAACTGCCAGTCGATCTGCGGTTGAGCCGCGCGATGGGTTCGACGTCGTAGATGGCATCACCGGGTGAAGATTGTCGCCGAATTGGAGATCCATTGGATGTGGCAATGTTAAGCATTGAACGGGCACATGCCCTCGAGTACACGATGCCTCTTCGACGGCCCTATGGCACCGCTAGGGGAGTGACGCGAGCATCGACGAGCTTCCTCATCCGGCTCCACGGCACTCACGCGGGTCAGGAAGTGGTCGGAGTGGGGGAGTCCCATCCACGGCGGAAGTTGACCGGTGATCTGAACGCCGACGCTGCGTGGAGTTTCGCCACTGAGGCCGCCAAGGCGCTGGTCGGACAGACCGTAGACGTCGAGACTCGTGAAAGTGCAGTGGCGTCGGTCCGTGAAATAATGTCTGGCGTGCGGGAAGTTGCAGAAAAGCATAGTGAGGAAGCGAACGCACAAAGGCCGTTTCACGGCACTACTCTAGGCTTGGAAGTGGCACTGCTGGACCTCATCGCCCGCTGTCTCAACTGTACAATATCGGAACTCCTGGGCGAACAGCGTCGCAGTGTCCAGGTCTCGGTGCGAACGCTGTCGAACCAGAACAGTGAAGACGAGATCCGATCTAAAGTTTTGGAGCAAGCGCATAGATTTCCGATGATTCGGGTCAAGGGCTCCGGTGATATAGACGGTGACCTGAATATCCTCCGCGTAGTTCACGAGACAAATGTGCGTGCGGCGGCTGAAAAGCCGATTTGGATGGATCTCAACGAAGGTCTCGATTCCTCGGGAGCCGGCGTCTTTGTAGAGAGAGTGGCGCGCGATATTGGTGAGGGCAGATTGCCGCGAGAGGTGACTCTCGAACAACCTGTCCCGCATAGTTCTAGAGAACGTCTTCCCGCTCTTCAGCGTCAGGCAGACAAACTCTGCGAGGGTTATGGCAGCGGCACGATTCTCATCATGGCTGACGAGAGTTTGTGGGACACCACTGATCTGGAGTGGTTGCACAGGCACGGCGGCTGTCGTGCCATCAACATCAAGACAGCCAAAGCAGGCGGGCTTCTCGCGAGCCTTGATCTTGCCCGTCGTGCTGTCGAGCTCGACCCGGACATGCGGATCTGTGTCGGCGGGATGGTAGGGACTAGCGACATCACGACGTGGTCCCTCGTCAATCTAGCCAAGGCGATGCCGCGCCTCGACTACATCACGGCGGCCCCGCCAGGGGGCCCTGTGGCTCGGATCTCCGAGCCGCTAGTCGAGTTCGAGGCTGGCTCGAGCGTCCATACGAACAGCCCGCATCCCGGGTTGGGTGCGACGCTCGCGTACGACGCAATAATTCCGTTTACAAGACGTCATTTTTGGTTCCCGACGCTTCCCGACGTCAGCAGCGGACCTATCCCAATTAATAAGTATGAGTCGGCACATCTGCGCGAGTTCGGAAAGATACAGCTCGATAGCCACCTTTTGGAGCGAGAGTGCCTTGCGCTCGGCCTAGGTACGTTTAGGACGAGCCAGGTCGGCTTTGTCGCCAACGATGGCCCGGATCGCTCGATCGGATTCTGGTGGACAAAGTCGACCGCTTCGTCGCGAACAGCGACGGCCATCACGAGCGACAAGCATTCGACGCGTTTACTGCTTCAGCGTGCTGGTATACCGGTGCCTAACGGAGATCGGTTTGGCCCGAATGAAATCGAGCCAGCAATTGAATATGCGAAGCATATCGGATTTCCTGTAGTTCTCAAGCCGCTGCGCGGTACTGGTGGGCGAGGTGTGGTAACGGATATTCACGACGCAGCGGAAATGCGGTATGCGTTCGATTCGCTGAAGGGTACGGGGTACGAGAACAGAGATGTTATCGTAGAAGAGCAAATTGAAGGAACAAGCGGCAGAGTCTTTGTCGTAGGAGACGACGCTCTGTCGATGATCCAATGGCCCCATGGAGCAGTGATTGGCGACGGTCAACGGACCGTGGGGGAACTGCTACTTCTTAAGCATGAGATGCGAATGCGCAATCCGCACCTGATGAACAGGCCCATCAAGCTTGACGCCGGAACTCGCCATCAACTTGAGCGCCAGGGGGTCACGTATGACACAGTTCTCACGGATGGTCGCGAGGTGATATTTAGCTCCAATCCAAATCCGCAGCAGGGTGGAGAAACGCGGGATGCCATTGATGTTCTTCACCCGTCGTTCGTGGAGGCGTCTGTGCGGGCAGTCAAAGCGATCCCAGGTCTGTCATTCTCGGGGGTTGACTGGATTATTCCGGACCTTTCTAAGCCATTGTCGGAGCAGCGAGCAGCTATCTGCGAACTCAATGCTCACCCGTCGCAAAGCGGCAATGAGTTCCCGCTATATGGTCGCCCGAGCAAGGTCTCGCGAGCAATCGTCCGGCTGGTGGCGGGTAGGCGTGGTCTGACGATTACGGACGATGCGGCTCAAGAGCTGACGCTACGCATGACGACCCGAGGTAGACGTGCCGGCGAAGAGTATCGAGAGTGGTTTGCATCCCGTGCCCGAGCATTTGGCGTGTCCGGCTGGATCCAAGCTGAAGGTAGGGAAGCGTCCCGTGCACTCGTAGCTGGCCCGAGTGCTCCGGTTGCGGCGCTCGCCTCTCTTGCGTTCGCTGGGCCGCGGGGCTCTGGAATCGAGAGTGTGGAAACGGTTCACGCGGCCGTACCGGTGCCTGAGGAGTTCGAGGTTCGTTCATGAGGTTCTTTCGACGCCCGGCCAGCCCGCCCACAGGTCTAGTCCGATGGTCAGACGGTCTACCAGAGCGCCTGCGAGACAGTTGGCTTCTGCAAGCTGAGATGCTCGCGCATGGTGTGCCTTCGATACGACTTCCCAAGGATGCTCTACTTTCAGGCGACGACAACACGTCTGCACGCCTAGCGTTCATCGGTGGTGAGTCGACAGGCACGACGTTCGCAGGAGAGAGCTTCTGTGAGAACGCACCGTCGTGGCGAGCGCTCCTTGCGCGCGGTGGGCTCCCTGTCTCGGAGCATGTCCTACTGCGGTCGACGCACCGTAGGTCGGCGTCCAGGTTCGCGGACCGGGTTGGCTACCCAGTGGTCATCCGGGAGGCGCGTGGCGCACGAAGTCACCGTGTTTCCCCTGGCTTGAGTAGCGCAGCAGACTTAGACGCTCGAATGTCTGCGTTGGAGGCAGCCGACCGGCGAGGGACCTTCATCTTGGAGGCGATCCGCGGCGGCGTGACTTTGGACTGCCTCGTCGCTGGCGACGAGGTGCTCTCAGCTGTCTCCTCCTCGACAGAAGGTTCCGGGACGGCGACGCAGGGAGCCGTGCGTGAGGCACGAGGAAGCACCCATCCCGAGTTGCGCTCAATCGCTGTTGCTAGCCTGCAAGCCGTTCCGGGTATAGATCACGGGAGCGTGACGCTCCGTGTCGACAACGTGACGAGACCGGCCGGCAGGCAGACGGTCCAAGTTGCGGATCTTGACGCTTCGCCGCATCTCGGTCGAAGAGTGAACGCCGGTGGTTCGCCCGACATCGTCACCACGTTCCTGAAGCATGAATGTGAACTGGCCGGCATCATTCCGGGCCGGCGTCGGTCCATGATCTCGGCGACCGTTGAACCTGTCGGTTGGTCGGCCAGCGTCGCGATGACAGAACTGAGCATGTTTAAGGACCTGTCACTGCGAGTTGAAAGTGAGCACTCGCAGTCGGGTGGGAGGCCTCCCTGGTTTCGCGTCAGCGGATCGCCGGAAGCAGTGGCGTTGCTCACCGTGCGCATGATCCTTGGGGACGAGCAGACGGCGCCCGCACATATGGTGTCCACGGCGGCGAAGGAATAGACGCCATGGTGGAGAGCGATCCAGAGTGAGCACCTGTGCTCTTCGTAGGATTAAGCGATCATCTGATTCAAGATCGCGCCGCCAATTCGTTCCCGGTACGCCCTGAACTCGACTGTGGCACGCAGTTCAGCGCCCTCCAGGAGTTTTCCGTGCTGCTGCGAGATGTCGATCGTCTCGTCCAGCACAACGCGTCCAGGGCGTGGTGACATCACGAGTACCCGGTCGCCCAGGAAGATGGCCTCGTCAACGCTGTGCGTGATGAAGAAGATCGTCTTGCCGCCTTCGCGCGCTATACGGAGCAGGTCGTTCTGTAGCTGCTCGCGAGTGATTGCATCGAGCGCGCCGAACGGTTCGTCCATGAGGACGATATCGGGGTCGCTGGCCAGCACTCGTGCGATCTGAGCCCGCTGCTGCATGCCGCCGGACAGTTCGTAGGGACGCTGCTCGGCGAACTGCTCCAGGCCGACGAGTCCGAGTTGCGCGATGGCGCGGCTTCTCCGCGCTTCCGCGCGTACCCTTTGAAACTTCAGCCCGAGCTCGACGTTCTTGCGGACCGACAGCCACGGGTACAGGTTTGGCTGCTGGAAGACCACGCCACGTTCATGTGCGGGTGCGTTGATGGGCACCTCATCAAGCGTCGCCTGGCCACCCGTCGGCTGTACGAATCCTGCCAGGATCTTCAAGAGCGTGGTCTTGCCGCATCCTGACGGTCCCACGACACAAATGAACTGGCCCTTCGGGATGGTCAGGTTGGTCTCGGCGACGGCGTGGACAACCTCACCGCCGTCAGTCACGTAGCGATGTGAGACCCGATCGAGGGCGAGAGTCATTCGCCAACGCCGGCGATCGCGTCGGTGTAGACAGCGGAGGCGTAGTGTTCGGACGAGGCGATGTCGTCGATCTCCTGCTGACTGAGGAGGAACTCGGCTGTGAGATCGAGGGTCTCCGCCATCGCTCCGCCGAAGTAGTCTTCCCCAGCCTGCTCACTCGCCGGAAGGTAGACGTAGCCTTCCATGAGTTCTGTGGCTTCCTCCGGGCTCACGCCCAGCTGTGCACCGATAGCTTCGGCAGCGGCGTCGGGATCGTCCTGGATCGTCTGGACAGCGTGGTTCTGAAGAGCGGTCCAAGTCTCCATGAACTCCGGGTTGGCATCAATGAACTCAGTTGTGCCGGCGGCGAGATCGAAGGTAGCGGTGCCGGAGGCGGCGGTGTCCTCGCTGGACATCACCAGCGTCCCGTTCTCCAGCAGCTCCTCCAATGTCGGGTTCCACACCCAGGCTGCGTCGATCTCTTCGCGTTCCCAGGCGGCGAGCATTGCGTCGGGGGAGAGGTTGATGAGGTCGACGTCGTCAGTTCCGAGACTGGCTTCGTCCAAGGCATTGAGCAGGGAGAAGTGGGCGGTCGAGCCGTACGGGACCGCAATGGTGGCGCCTGCCAGTTCATCGATGCTCTCGACGGCATCGAGGGCCACCAGGGACTCGGCATCGCCGATCACGTCGTGGATCCAGATCACCTGCGCGTCGATGTTGAGCGGTGGAGAGATCAACTTCACGGCCGGGCTCGATCCCACCAGGCCGATATCGATCGTGCCCGATCCGAACGCTTGCACGACCTCCGCCCCGGACGCGAACTGGCTCCATTCGATAGTGGCGTTGGGTAGGCAGGTTTCGAGCCAGCCGTTGTCTCGGACCACCAGATCACCGTTCGGGATGAGTTGGTAGGCGATCTGGATCGAAGCCGTGACGTCTTCGTTCACGGCTACTGGGCATTCATCCGCACCCGCTGTCCCATCGGACTGGTCTTGTGCCTCCTCAGCGGTGGAGCACGCAGCCAGGGTCAGCGCAGCCGCCGCGACGAGCGCGGCACCGGAACTGCGAGACGCGCGGGCATGTCGGAGTGTGAACATCAGGAGGCCTTTCCGTGCCAGGGAACCAGTAGTTGTGCAAGGTACTTCAGCGCCGTGTCGAGTGCGACGGCGCACAGTCCGATCACCATGATGCAGGCGATCGTCAGTGCTGTCTGCAGCTGCGTACCGGAGACGTAAGCCAATCCGCCGATACCGGGGATGCCATTGTTGAGCTCGGCCGCTACCACGGTCGTCCACGCGAAGCCTGTGGCGATACGGATGCCGGACAGGATGTCGGGCAGTGTTGAGGGCAGGATGACGTGCGTGGTGATCTGCCAAGAGTTCGCGCCCATGGACTCCGCCGCCTGAATCCGGTCCGCGCGAATTCCGCGCATCCCGTTGATCGTGGAGATCGCGATGGGTGGGAACGCGGCGAGGAAGAGCAACCAGTACTTGGACAGGTCACCGATGCCGAACCAGACGATGAGGAGCCCGATGTATCCCAGCGGGGGCAGAGCCCGCAGGAAGTTCAGGTAGGGCTCGGTCAATGAGTTCACCCACCGGCTACGCCCCATCAAGAAGCCGACGAGTGGACCGAGCACGATCGCGCAGCCGACGCCGACACCGATGCGACGGAACGAGGCGAGCAGGTGTTCCCACATGAAGTAGCCCTGTTCGCCGCACAGGATTCGAGAGCTACTTTCACTCGCCGGGTAGCACGAGTTGGATCGCACGAGCGCGTCCAGGACCGATCCTGGCGAGGGTAGGTACAGTGGGTCTACCCAGTTCAGAGCGGTCACAGCCCACCACAGCGCTACTGCGGCCACGAGCGAGGCGAGCTGCAGTCCTAATCTGCGCCAGCGCCCGAGCCGTATCGACCGCCGGTGGCGTAGGCCAACCTGGCTGGTCTCCTCTTGCTCATGGTGGGTGGAGTTCACGGGTGGATGCTACCTGTCATGTCGCTTCGCGATGCGTTTCGATGCGTGTCCAGCGTCTGTCCGATCATCTCCGGCTGGACTAGAGGCGATTCACACCGGAGGACGTCGTGACCCCACGCGTATCGAAGAATGACTGTGCGCGTCCAGCCAGCGCTTCGACGTCATAGGCATCGTGGTTCTGCACCAGGATCACCAGGTCGGCGGATTTCACGGCATGGTCTAGGTTCGCGACTCGTTCCAGCGGCCCGTCGGGCAGGTTCCAGGTGGGTACGTTCGGGTCGTGATAGCTCACCTCAGCGCCCCACTCGCGCAGATACTCCGCCAGTGGTACGGCGGGGGACTCCCGCTGATCGGCGATGTTGCGCTTGTATGTCACGCCAAGCAGCAGGATGTGTGAGCCGCGCAGTGCCTTCGCGTCTTCGTTCAGAATGTCCTGGGCTCGGCGTGCCACGTATGCTGGCATGCTGGAGTTGACCTCCTGAGCCAGTTCGACGAACCGGAATGGATAGCCGAGCCGTGTGCGGACGGTGTAGCTCAGGTAATTCGGGTCGATCGGGATGCAATGACCACCCACGCCGGGGCCCGGGTAGAAGGCCTGGAAGCCGAAGGGCTTCGTTGCTGCCAGGTCGATTACGTTCCACAGATCGATCCCGAGTTCGTGGCAGAACCGGGCCATCTCGTTGACGAGAGCAATGTTGATGTGCCGGTACGTGTTCTCCAGCAGCTTGGCCGTCTCAGCTTCCCTGCTGCCCTTCGCCGGCACCACCGTGTCGATGAACCGCTGGTAGAACGCTGTGGCACGCTCGGTACACGCCGGCGTGACACCGCCGACCACCTTGGGTGTGTTCCGGACTCCGTAGGTCGCATTGCCTGGATCGATGCGCTCGGGTGAGAACGCGAGGAATACGTCAGTGCCGACGATCATCCCGCCTTCTTCGAGTACTGGCCGGACGATCTCCTCGGTGGTGCCCGGCCATGTGGTCGACTCCAGCACAACCAACATTCCTGACCGAAGATGCCGCGCGATCGTGCTCACGGCTCCGGTCACCGCGCCTAGGTCCGGCGCACCGTCACGGGCGAGTGGCGTGGGCACACAGACGATGGCCGTACTCGCTTCGGCGAGGACGGAATCGTCCGCGCTCGCTCGGAATCCAGCGCTGAGCATCGCCTGGATGTCGTCGTCGCTGAGATCGTCGATGTGGGAATGTCCCGCGTTCAGCCCTTCCACCACGCTCGGGTTGATGTCGAAGCCAACCACAGACAGCCCCTGCAGCGCGGCCTCCTGCGCCAGCGGCAGGCCGACGTAGCCCATTCCAACGATGACGACATCTGCGCTCACGTGTGCTCCTTCTCGCCTAGCGGGCGCCATCGGCGCGATGCCAGCATACGTCCGGTCGGTCCCACGAGTGATCTACTACCCGTGCTGCAGTCAGTCGCGACCGAACAGATCTCTCGTGTACACCTTGTGCGGAACATCATCGAGATCCTGGTGCAGTCGGTTGGACAGGATCAGGTCTGCCCGCGCCTTGAACTCGTCCAGGCTCCGCACCACCGGAGAGCGGAAGAAGTGCTCCTCCTCGAGGTTCGGCTCGTACACGATCATCTCGACCCCCTTGGCTTTGATCCGCTTCATGATCCCTTGGATCGCGGAGGTGCGGAAGTTGTCCGAGCCCGCCTTCATCACGAGCCGGTAGACGCCCACCACTTCGGGATCGCGGCGGAGTACATCGGCGGCGATGAAGTCCTTGCGGGTGGTGTTGGCGTCGACTACCGCGCGAATGAGGTTCTGCGGCACGTCCTGGTAGTTCGCCAGTAGCTGCCTGGTGTCCTTGGGTAGGCAGTAGCCGCCGTAACCGAAGGAGGGGTTGTTGTAGTGGGTGCCGATCCGGGGGTCCAGGCCGACTCCCTGGATGATCTGCTCCGGGTTCAGGCCGTGAGTGGAGGCGAAGGTGTCGAGCTCGTTGAAGTACGCCACCCGCAACGCGAGGAAGGTGTTGGCGAACAGCTTGATCGCCTCCGCCTCGGTCGGGTCCGTGAGTAGCACCGGGACGTCCTTGTCCAACGACCCCTCCAGCAGCAGGTCCGCGAATCTCCGGCCGGCCTCGCTCCGGTCGCCCACCACGATCCGGGTCGGGTGCAGGTTGTCAGCCAGTGCCCGCCCCTCCCGAAGGAACTCGGGAGAGAACAGGACATGTAGTCCCGCGTGGTCCTCCCGCAGCCGCTCGATGTAGCCCACTGGAATCGTCGACTTCACCACCACGACGGCCGCCGGGTTCACCCGCTCGACGCCCGCGATCACCGACTCCACCGTCGAGGTGTCGAAGGAGTTGGTCTCCTCGTCGTAGTTGGTCGGTGTGGCCACCACCACGAACTCTGCACCCTCATAGGCCTCGGCCTGATCGAGCGTCGCCCGAAGGGTCAAGCGGCCCGAGCCCAGGTACTCTTCCAACTCGGCATCCACGATGGGGGAACTACCCGCATTGACGAGGTCGACCCGAGCAGAGTCGATGTCGAGCGCCACCACCTCGTGATGCTGCGCCAGCAGCGCGCCGATGGACAGTCCCACATACCCAGTTCCGACAACGGCGATCTTCACTTCATGGCTCCTCGAGGCCGAAGGTCTGACAGCAGCAGCCTACGATGCCTCGCACCGTCGCGGCGCCATGCTAGGCGCCAGGCAGCGCCCGCCCCATCGCCGCGATCGTCTCCTCCATGATCGGCCGCGGCGTGGCGAAGTTGTAGCGCACGAATCCCTGGCCAGCGTCCCCGCACATGGCGCCATCGGTGGTGGCGACGTCGGCTCGGGAGGCGAGGAACGCCGTCGGGCTCGCGGCGCTCTCGGGCAACTCGACCTCCCGGAAGTCCAGCCAGGCCAGGTAGGTTCCCTCAGGTGGGGTGTACCGCACCCCAGGCAGGTGCTCGGCCACGAGCTCGGCCAGGCGCCGGCGATTGCCGTCAAGGTAGGTGAGCACCTCCTCCAGCCACTGCCCACCGGCCGAGTACGCCGCCGTGTTCGCGATCACGCCCAGGTTGGCTGCGCCGTGCTCGAGCATCATGCCCTTCGAGCGCCAGATCTCTCGATCGGCGTCACCGGAGAGCACCACCTGGGCACACTTCATTCCCGGCAGATTCCAGGCCTTCGATGCCGAGGTTGCGGTCAGCGTGTGGTTCGCGGCCGCCTCGTTCACCGAGGCGTAGGGCACATGGCGGTGCCCGGGGAAGACGAGTGGTGCGTGGATCTCGTCGGAGAACACCCGCCCACCGTGGCGCTCCACCACCTCGCTGATGGCCGCCATCTCCTCGGTCTCGAGCACCCGGCCGATCGGGTTGTGAGGATTGCACAGCACCAGCAACCCACCGCCGTCGGCGAACGCCGCATCGAGGGCGTCCAGGTCGTACACATACCGCTCACCCTCATGTGCCAGCGGCACCTGGATGATGCGCCGTCCGTGGGCCAGAGGCACGGACAGGAAGGGCATGTAGGCGGGTGTGGGGAGCACCACGGCCGAGCCGGGGGCGCTGAAGTGGTCGATCGCCGCTTCGAGCCCGGCGATCACATCGGCCACGGGGTGGACGTCTGCAGGGTCGACGGACCACTGGTAGCGGGTCTGCGCCCACTCGGCATACGCCTGGGACATTGCCGCCGCGGTCGCCGCCGGCAGGTACCCGAACGAACCGACGTCGACTGCGGCGTGCAGCGCCTGCGTGATCGGGGGAGCGATCCCGAAGTCCATCTCGGCCACGAAGGCCCCGATCTTGCCCTCGAAAGCGGTCCATTTCACCCCGCCCACCGCACGTAGCTGCTCCATGGTGACGTCGTCGAAGGTCTGAGTCATCGTTCGGATCCCTTCCGCCGCGACCCGTTGCTGCCGGGTTCGTCGGCGATCTCGTTGAGGTAGTTGTAGATCGTGAAGCGCGTCACCCCGAGGGAGGCGGCGATCATCTCGACGGCGTCCCGCAACAGGAACATCCCGCGCGCCTGGAGTGAGCGCACCACCGCCAGTTTGTGCTCCTTGCGCATGAGGTCCACCGGCACCTGCTGCTCGAGGATCGCCTGATGGATCAGGTGCGCGGCAAGCTCGTCCACGTCGCGGGCGAAGACCTCGGTTGGCCCATCTGCCGTCGCGTCCGGTGACTGGTCCGGTGGCTCGGTCTCGGCCCCCGGATCCAGCCCGATCATCTGTGCCGTGATGCGGTGCAGGGACTGCCAGACCGACAGATCCGAGTTCAGGCACAGGGCCGCCACCGGGGTGCCGGCGGAATCCTTGATGATCATCGTGGTCGAGCGCATGGAGCGCCCGTCCGGCAGTGTGGTCTGATACCCGACGGCGTGGTCCAGCTCTCCCGCCGTCATCCGTTGCAGGAGCAGATCGGTTGCAGGATCCCCGATACGCCGACCGGTGACATTGCCGTGCACCGCAACGATCGAGTCCGGCAACTGGGCCAGATCGTGCAGCACCACCTCGGTCGACTCGGGCAGCGCTTGCCCCAGCGGCTCCACCAGTGCCGTGAAGACGGCGAGCAACCGCTCGCGCTCGCTCGCCCTCACGGCAGTCCTCGTGGCGCCGGGAGCGACCTCGTCGACCACTGCGCTCTCGTCTCGATCAGCCATCTTGCGCCTTCCCTCGCGACAGGGGGCCACTGCCCCCGACTCTCACCCTGACTCCGGAATGTTTCGTCCATGTCAACATCCCGTTGCATTCTTCAACAAATCCTTGTGGGCATCAACTGGCATTTGTAGCGTCCCACACAAGGTCGAAGTGTCCGCCCGGGACGCGACCGGCCAGCCCCACTCCCAAGGAGACCCCATGACCAGTACAGCGATTCGTTCCCCGCACGCCGCGGCCGCGATCGGTGCGGGCCTCACGGCCCTGACGCTTGCCGCGTGCGGGGGAGGGGCGGACGCCGAGACGGACGCAGCCGTCGAGGCCAGCCCGACGTCGGGAGGTGCGGCCACCTTCGCCGTCGACTCCCCCTTCTATGGTTTCGATCCGAACGTCACCCCGGCCGCGCAGGATGCGCGCGTGCTGCGGCAGATGTTCGACTCCCTGCTCTATCTCGATGCCGACGGCGAGCTCCAGCCCTGGTTGGCCACCGAGTGGTCGGTCAGCGAGGACGGACTCACCTACGACTTCACGCTCCGGGAGGACGTCACCTTCTGGGACGACACCCCCTTCGACGCTGAGGCGCTGTGCTTCAACCTCGACCGCATCGTCGATCCTGACGTGGGCTCCATCTACGCGATCGGCCTGGTCGGGCCCTACGACTCGTGCTCCGTGGTCGAGGAGTTCACCGCCCAGGTACAGATGTCGGCACCCTTCGCACCGTTCCTGAACAACCTCACCTCGCCGTTCCTCGGGATGAACTCACCGACCGCCGCAGCCGAGGCAGACCCGGCCGACTACCTCATCGAGCCCACCGGGTCGGGACCGTTCGAGTTCGTCTCCTACACCCCGCAGGACCGGATCGAACTCGTCCGCAACGAGGACTATGCCTGGGCTCCCGGTAACGCCGACCATGAAGGACCTGCCCACCTCGAGGAACTCACGTTCCAGATCATCAGCGACGCGACCGTGCGGATGGGGTCGCTGCGCAGCGGGGACGTCCAGGGCATCGGCAACGTGCCGGAGACTGAAATCGCCGCCGTCGAGGCAGACACCAGCCTCGTCGTCACCGCGCAACAGCAGTCCGGTGCGCCCTACCAACTGCACCTCAACGCCGACGGCATCTTCGCCGACGTGGCCGTACGGCAGGCGGCACGTGCCGCACTCGACATCGACTCCGCCGTCGAGGCCCTCTACTTCGGTGCCTACGAGCGCGCCTGGGGGCCCCTGGCCCCCACCACCATCGGCTACGACCCCGCGGTCGAGAACGCGTTCAGTTTCGACGCCGACGAAGCCGCCAGTCTGCTCGAAAGCGCCGGCTGGGTCGAAGGGCCCGACGGGGTCCGTACCCGCGACGGTGAGGAGCTCACCATCCGCTACATCGAGGGCAGCCCGAACCGGGAGAAGCGCCAAGACCTGGCCACCTTCTTCGAGGCGAACCTCGAAGCCGTCGGCTTCGATGTCGAGGTGACCTTCGCGGCCACCGCCGAACTGCAGACGGTGCTGCAGGAAGGCGAGTACGACATCGCCGGCCTGTCACTGGTGGCTGTCGACCCGAACGTCCTCTACCAGATGTACGACCCCCGGTTCATCCCCGTGCCGGGTCAGACCGGCTTCAACATGAGCCACACCGACGAGCAGAGCGTCACCGACCTGGCCGCGCAGAGTCAGCAACTCACCTACGGGCCCGAACGTGACGCCGTCGTGGCCGAGCTTCAGGCGGACGTGGTCGAGAACGCCCGCTCGATCGCCATCTACGTGCCCACCTACACCCTGGCCACCAACGGACTGACCGGTCTGCGGTTCGACGCCGAGGGCTACCCGATCTTCTACGACGCCTACCTGACCGGGAACTGAGCCATGGTGCACGTCGTCCTCACCCGCCTGCTGGCAGCCGTCCCGACGCTGCTCGGTGTGATGGTGATCCTGTTCATCACCTTGCGCCTGCTGCCCGGCGACCCGACCGCGGCCATGCTCGGGGGAGCCGAGGCCACACCGGAGACCATCGCGGCGCTCGAGGCGCAGTTCGGCCTCGACCGCCCGGTGGGCGAGCAGTTCCTGATGTTCATGGGTGACGTCCTCACCCTCGACCTGGGAACCTCCTACGCCACCCGCCAGCCGGTGGGGGTGATGATCAGTCAGCAGATCGGTCACACCCTCCAACTGGCCGGTGCGGCCGCGGTGATCTCGGCCGTCGCCGGCATCGTGCTCGGCTCGCTCGCAGCGATCCGCCGGGACGGGTGGCTCGATGCCGGCATCCGGGTGCTGAGCCTGGTCAACACGGCGATGCCCTCGTTCTGGCTCGGCCTGCTGCTGATCATGGCCTTCGCCTTCGGCCTCGGCTGGTTCCCGGCCACCGGCACCGGCAGCCTCGCCCACCTGATCCTGCCGGCCGTGACGCTCGGCCTCTCCGCCGCCGGCACGGTCACCAGGATCGTGCGCAACAGCGTGCTCGAAGTGCTCGGCGAGAACTACGTCACGGCTCTGCACGCGAAAGGGCTGCGGGCTCGCACGGTCGTCGCCGTGCACGTCCTGCGCAACGCCGTCATCCCGACGGTGACGGTCGTCGGCATCCAGCTCGGCGCGCTCGTGGCCGGATCGGTGATCGTCGAGACCGTCTTCACCCGTCAGGGCATCGGCCAGACGCTCGTCCAGGCGATCAACGGTCAGGACTACCCCGTCATCCAGGGGGTCGTGCTCGTCATCGCCGTCATCTACGTCGCGATCAACATCGTCGTCGACATCTCCTACTCGGCCATCGACCCACGTGTGCGCGCCACCGTGGCTCGCTGAAGAGACTCGCTGAAGGGACACTGCCATGCCGCTGCTTACTGCCGGCCGGGTACTCGCCGGCCCCGCACTCGAACCCCTCGACGATGCCGCCCTGGTGATCGAGGGCACCATGATCGCCTGGGTCGGGCCCCGTACCCAGATCCCGCCCGAGTACCGCGAGCAGGAGACGGTCGATCTGGGCGCATCCACCGTGCTTCCCGGCCTCATCGACGCCCACGTCCATCTCGCCTTCGACGGCGGACCCCACCCCGTGGAGCGCATGCGCGCCGAGAACGACGCCGCGCAGGTGGCGCTGATGCTCCGCAGCGCCCGCGAGCTCCTCAGCGTCGGGGTGACCACCGCCCGCGATCTCGGCGCCCGGGACCTGCTCGCCGTCACCGTCCGCGATGCCATCGCCGACGGCACCGCCCGCGGCCCGCGCATGCTCGTGGCGGGACCGGCGCTGACCGTGACCGGCGGCCACTGCTGGTTCATGGGCGGCGAGGCCGACAGCGAGCAGGAGCTGCGGATGGCCGTGCGGCGCCTGCACAAAGCCGGCGTGGACTGCATCAAGATCATGTCCACCGGCGGCAACATGACGCCGGGGTCGGCGCCGTGGCATGCCCAGTTCACCGCCGAGGAACTCGCCGCCGTGGTCTCCGAGGCCCACCGGCTCGGGAAGAAGGTGGCCGCCCACGCACACGGAGTCGAGGGCATCCGGCGTGCGCTCGCGGCCGGCGTCGACACGCTCGAGCACTGCTCCTTCCAGACCGCCGACGGCACCGACGGCTTCGACCCGGCCCTCGCCGACGCGATCGCCGTCGCGCCGGTGGCGGTCTCACCCACCTGCTCGGCCCGGGTGCTCGAGTTCCAGCGGCTGCTGCCCCCGCGCACCTCTGCGCTCGCCGAGCTGTACCAGCGCGGCGCCACCATCGTGGCCTCCACCGACGCCGGGATCGACCACAACCCGCACTACGGCTTCGTTCACGCCCTGGAGGCGATGCACGAGCTGGGCATGTCCCGCCTGGACGTGCTCCGCGCAGCGACCGTCACCGCGGCAGACGTGCTCGGAGTGGGATCGAGCACCGGGTCGCTGGCCCCCGGGCTCGAAGCGGACCTCATCGCGGTCCCAGCCGACCCGACTGCCGACCTCGGCGCCCTGCACGAACTGGAGTACGTGATGACGCGGGGTGTGCCCTTCACCCCGGACCCGGTACCGGAGATCCTCCCGCTGGACGTCGACGACCTGCCGGACATGCTGCGGCGCATCATCGAGGCCCACGAATCCGCCACGGCTGGTGTGTGATGGCCACCGCGCTGGCCGCACCGGCCCGCTCACCGCTGCGGCTGCGGATGCCGCGGCTGTCCACCTCACGGGTGACGTTCGCCGTCGCCGTGGTCTGGTTGGCCATCGTGGCCGCTGCCGCCCTCATCCCTGGCCTGCTCGGCCCCGGAGATCCTGCGGCGCTGGACCCCTCCCAGGTGCTGACCGCGCCCGGTGAGCAGGCACTGCTCGGAACCGACCACTACGGCCGGTCGGTCCTGACGTTGCTGGTGCACGGGGCCCGCACAGCGCTGGTCATCGGGCTCGCGGCCACAGCGCTCGGGCTCGTGCTCGGCGGATGGTTCGGCCTGCTCGCCGGATACCTCGGCGGGTGGGTGGACATGCTCGTGGGCCGCGTCGTCGACATGCTCATGTGCTTCCCCGGCGTGCTCCTCGCCCTCGTGATCGCCAGCGGGCTCGGCGCCTCCACCACCAACCTGATCATCGCCGTCGGCATCTCGGCAGCACCCGGCTTCGCCCGCGTGATGCGCGGGCAGGTGCTCAGCGTCCGCTCGCGGCTCTACGTCGAAGCAGCCCGTTCGATGGGATTCGGCTCGGGGCGCATCATCGTGTGTCACGTCCTGCCCAATGCACTGGCGCCGAGCGCCGTCCTGGCCACCGTCACCGTCGGCACCTCCATCGTGGCCGCCGCCTCGCTCAGCTTCCTCGGGCTGGGCGTGCGTTCCGACGTGCCCGACTGGGGCCAGCTGCTCTCGATGGGCCAGCCCTACCTCGCCAGCGCGTGGTGGATCTCCACCTTCCCCGGCGTGGTCCTGACCCTCACCGTGATCGCCGTCAGCCTCGTCGGGGACTGGCTGCGCGATCGTATGGACTCGGACTGAAGGAGATGACGATGACCGACACCCTGCTGCGCCTGAACGGCGTCCGGGTCGAGCTCGATCGCGGCAGCACCACGATCCCGCTGGTGCGCGAGGCGACGCTGGAGGTGGGGCGCGGGGAGATCGTGTGCCTGGTCGGCGAATCCGGATCCGGCAAGTCCGTCACGGCCCGCACCATCATGGGACTGACCCAGCTCGATGCGGCAATGCGAGTCAGCGGCACCGCCTCCTTCGACGGCACGGACCTGTTCGCACTCCCGCCGGTGCAGATGCGGCGCCTGCGCGGGCGCGAGCTGGCGATGGTCTTCCAGGAACCGTTGAGCAGCCTCGATCCCGTCTTCGGGGTGGAGTTCCAACTGCGGGAGGCGCTGCGCCGGCGGGAACGCCTCTCCCGGACCGCTGAGCGCGCCCGGCTGCGCGAGTGCCTGGCCGAGGTGGGCATCCACGACGGCGATCGCGTGCTCCGCAGTCACCCGCACGAGCTCTCCGGCGGGATGTGCCAGCGGGTGATGATCGCCATGGCGCTGCTCGCCCGCCCCCGGTTGCTGATCGCCGACGAACCGACCACGGCGCTGGACGTCACGATCCAGGCACAGATCCTCGAGCTCATCGACCGGCTGCGCACTGAGGAGGGCATGGCGGTGCTGCTCGTCACCCACGACATGGGTGTCGCCGCCGAACTGGCCGACCGGATCGTGGTGATGTACTCCGGCCGCGTGGTCGAGACCGCACCGCCGCAGGAGGTGCTCGCCCACCCGGCCCACCCCTACACCGCCGGTCTGCTGGGGTCCATCCCCCCGATGCGCGGCCCGAGGCCGCAGATGCTGCCCACCATCGGTGGCTCGGTGCCCGACCCGAGCCGGGTTCCGGACGGGTGCGCATTCCACCCCCGCTGCCCTCGCGCGGCAGCGGAGTGCAGCGAGCAGAGCCCCGCGTTCGTTCCCTTGACCGGCGGTGCCGTGGCCTGTTGGCACCCACTCGTGGAGGAGTCCGTATGACGACGCCCATGGTGCCCGCTGGGCACGCGAAGTCCGCTGGACGCAAGGCGCCCAGCCGCCCGATGACCACGGCCGAGGACCCCATCGTGACCCTGCACGGGGTCACCAAGGAGTTCCGGGTGGCGCAGGCCCCCGGCCCGTTCGCGCCACGCAGCACCCTGCGGGCCGTCGACGACGTCGCCGTGAGCATGGCCCGTGGAGAGACTTTCGGCCTCGTTGGGGAGTCCGGCTCGGGGAAGTCGACGCTGGGACGGCTGGCGGTCGGCCTCACCGAACCCACCAGCGGCGAGGTGGAATTCGACGGGCGGATCCTCTCGCAGCTGCGCAGACCGGAGTTGCGGCGGGCTCGGCGGGACATGCAGGTCGTGTTCCAGGACCCGCTCGGTTCGCTGAACCCACGCATGCGCATCGGCGAGATCATCGCCGAGCCGCTGCGAGTGTTCGAGAATCTGAGTGGATCGTCGCTGCAGGATCGCGTCGACGAGCTCCTGCGGGCGGTCGGTCTCGACCCGTCACGGGCCCACGCCCGCCCACGCACTCTCTCGGGCGGGCAGCGCCAGCGAGTCGGCATCGCCCGCGCCATCGCCCTCAACCCCTCCTTGGTGCTGGCTGATGAGGCGGTCTCCGCCCTGGACGTCTCCGTGCAGGCACAGATCACCAACCTGCTCATGGACCTGCGGGAACGGCTCGGCCTGTCCTACCTGTTCATCGCCCACGGCCTGCCGATCGTGCGGCACGTGGCGCACCGCGTCGGCGTCATGTACCTGGGCAGGCTGGTCGAGGTGGCCCCCACCGAGACCCTGTTCGCCAACCCGCAGCACCCCTACACGCGTGCACTGCTGGCCGCCTCACCCGATCCTGACCCGGCCGCGCGCCGGGAACGGATCGTGCTGCAGGGCGAGCCGCCCTCACCGATGAACCTTCCCTCGGGATGCCGCTTCCGCACCCGATGCCCGATCGCACGCGAGGTGTGCGCCGCCGAGGCGCCGCCGCTGGTGCCGCTCGGTGGTGGGCACGAGGTGGAGTGCCATTTCCCCGGCGAGCGCGAGAAGATGGCCGCATGAGTGCACCACCGGCCCCCGCCAGCACCTCCCGCCGCGCGGTCGGCGTGCTCATCGCCAGCAACCTGCTCGGCGGCGTCGGCGTGGCCTCTGGGGTAGCCGTCGGCGGGCTGCTCGCCGAACGCCTCGGCGGGACGTCGGTGGCCGGCCTCGGCCAGGCCGCGAGCGTCCTCGGTGCGGCGATCGCGGCAGTTCCGCTGGCGCGCCTGGCAGCCCGGGCCGGCAGGCGGCGGTCCCTCGCCCTCGGGTACGCCCTCGCCACGGCGGGGGCCCTGACCATCCTGACGGCCGCCGTCGTGAATCAGTTGATCGTGCTCCTGGCAGGCCTGGGCCTGTTCGGGGTGGCGCAGGCGGTCAACCTGCAGTCCCGCTACGCCGCTGGCGAGAACGCCACCGCCGCCACCCGCGGGCGCACCATGGCGATCGTCATCTGGGCCACCACCATCGGCTCGGTCGCCGGACCGAACCTCACCGACCCGGGCAACGCCGCCGGGATCGCCGCCGGCCTGCCCTCCCTCGCGGGCCCGTACCTGTTCTCCCTGGTCGCCTTCGCGCTCGCCGGCACCGTGATCGCCCTGTTCTACCCGCGATTGCCGACGGCGCAGCCCGCCCCGGCTGCAGACCTCACCAGCGAGCCGGAACCCGCGAGCGAACCGGTCGGCACCCTGGCCTCCCTGCGCTGGGCAGGCCGGCATGCCGTGGCGCGCTACGCCGTCGTGCTCACGGCCTGCGCCCACTCGGTAATGGTGATGGTCATGGTGATGACCCCGGTGCACCTGGCTCACCACGGCATGTCCCTGACGGTGGTGGGCGTGGTGATCAGCCTGCACATCCTCGGCATGTTCGGGCTCAGCCCCGTGTTCGGATGGTGCGCCGACCGGTTCGGCGGGGTGCGCACCGGCGCCGGGGGCATGGCGGGCCTGGTGGTGGCGCTCGTGCTTGGGCTCGTGGCCGCGCAGGAATCAGCCGGGGGAGTGCTCACCGCCGTGGCCCTGACAGTGCTCGGGGTGGGGTGGTCGGCGTGCGTGATCGGAGCCTCGGCGCTGCTCGCCGCGACAGAAGGGCACGTGCGGTTGCCGCTGCAGGGCGCCACCGACGCCGGCATGAACGCCGCCGGGGCGCTCGCGGCCGCGCTCGCCGGGCCGATCCTCGCCTGGGGCGGGTTCACGGCGGTGAATGTCGCCGGTGCGGTGCTGCTGGTGCCGGCGGTGGTGGTGCTCGTGGCCGCGTTGCGGGCGGGGCGGGTGAAGGCGCTGGCTGTGGCCTAACGGGGTCGAGTGCGGCGTGGCCCCCGGCGGACGCAGTTTCCCGCTGTCGACCCGAGTTCCCGGCGCCGACCGAGAGTGGAAGGTGAGTCCACGCCTGGAAACCCGGTCCGAACAATCGGCGCACGGAGCCGAGTCGCGCATCCGAAATGTCACAATACCTGCACATCGGCGGCAATGTTACCGCTCTTGCACATAGCCGCAAAGTGAAGGTACGGTGACATTGTGGCTGGGATCCCGTTCAGTACGCCCACTCAGGTCGGGGCAGCGATACGCGGCGCCCGGATCCGGGCCGGCATCACCCAGGCTGAACTTGCTGAACGTGCCGGTGTCAGCCGACGGTGGCTGATAGCCGTCGAGGCCGGGGACGGGCAGCGGGCTGAGCTCGGGAAAGTCCTCGACACTCTGGATTCCCTGGATCTGGCGATCGTCGCCGAGCAGCGCGGCGATCACGATGGGCTTCTCGACCTGTTGGACGGGACATGATGGGCCAGCGGCTGGCCGTGATCCTCTACGGTGAGCACGTCGCCGATCGCGATCAGAACGCCGACGGTCAGCATGTCTTGCGCTATCGCGACACTTCCGAGACCACACCCTTGTCGCTGACCATGCCGCCTGTGACCTTGCTGCTACTCGTGGACGAACTCTGGCCGGGCGGATGGTGGTGGCATGCTCGGCTGCCGCCTGCGGGAGGCTTAGGTCCGATCCTCCACGGCGTTGTGTTCCGGCGACGGATCGATCTCGCGTGCCCAGCGTGAGAACCGGTCGATGAGCGCGGCACGGGCCCGCGCGTCGATGCCGTACAGGGCGAACTGGCGCGGGCCGTACTTCCCCCGCTCACTGGCATCGTGAGGCATTCGGAAGCGCTGGGCCAGCATACGGCGGTCCATCGGGGTGGCTTCCTGTTGGTCTCCCAGTGCAAGCACCTCCTCACGGGTGAACGTCCCAGACTCCAGTACCGAGTAAATGTCGATGAAGTCGCGAACTTCGCCGCGCGACCACAGCGCGCTCATCTTGCCCGCGACAGCGTCCCGCACGTCGAGCACCGGACCGATCTGGATCTGCGCTGGCGGGAACTCCCGGTAGTTCACGCCGAGTTGGATCGAGACTGTCTCGCCTGTCGCGGCGTCCCTGACATGCACGTCCGCGAAGGTTGGCCCGCGCAGATCGTCAGTGACGTCGAACCCGGCCCCGGTGAGCGCGTCGCATACTCGTGCGAGGGCTGAGCGGAAGGTCTCCGGGTCGAACCGGTTCGTGAATAGGTCAACGTCCTCGGAAGGTCGGTCCCCGATTCCATTGGCGGACAGCGCGTAACCACCTGCGAGCACGAACCCGAACTCTGCGGCAGCTGTAAGCGCGGGTCGCGCGATCCGCTCGTGGAACTCCTGCACCGCTCTACACGACCAGGGCGCGGACCGGCAGTACCCGCAACTCCGGGAAGGCAGAGGTCCACGCCTCGCGGCATCGTCGCGGCAGATTCAGGTCTGGCCACAGCCGCAGCAGGACCTCGCGGTTCAGGAAGGCGATGTGGTCCTCAGGGTGACCATCTCGCACGATCGCGCTGTAGGCGGCCCACAGGTCAGCGGCGTCGTCGAGGTCATAGGTGGCCTGGGGAGCCGTATTGATGTGGTGCGGTACGCGGATCACGCCCGATGTTGGACCGCGCAGAGACGTCAATGAGGGTGGCGTCGAGTACGGGACATGGTCGGAATAGCGCCAACCGCGCTGTACCAGATCCTCAGACATGAGCCGCCTCCTTCACACTCCAGCCTACCTGGCGGCCACGCACGGAACAGAGGTCCGCCCGCTGTGCGTGCTGAACATGCCGGCCCAGCCGACGGTGGTTCATCGCCGTCGGATGGGCCGGCATGGCCTGGGCGCCCGATTGACTCACTCAGCCGGTCAGCCGGTCAGCCGGTCAGCAGGCCAGCCGGCTGGACTCAGCCCGCGTTGGCCCGGCCCCTGACGACCCTGCTCACCACCAGGAACAGCGCGCCGGCGGCGAGCAGTCCCGCGATCGCGGTCAGCGGCAGGCTGGCGCCGGTCTGAGGCAGTTCCCCATCCGAACCTCCGGCAGCGCCGTCGGCGGCAGTATCGGTTGCGTCGGCGTCACCGGCCGCGTCATCCGCCCCGGCCGAGTCTCCCGCTCCGGGGTCCGTACCATCGCCGCTGCCGTCGCCACCGCTTCCTGCACCGGCGTCTGCATCAGCATCTGCACCATCAGCACCGGCATCGCTCGATCCGGAGTCCGGCGCCTCGACCAGCCCCTCGATCGCCGCGGCCAGTTCAGCGGCAGCATCGTCCACGCTGCCCTGCCCCGGCTGCGGTGCGCCGAGCACGAACGCCGCCCGCGCCAGCGCGGAATCCAGCGTGGCCACCGACTCCTCGGTGTAGTCGCCGCGGTCGATCCCCTCACCATCGGCCACGAGAGCCTCCAGTGCACCGGTGTCCACCTCGGCCTGTTCGGTCACCGCCATGAGCGAGAACGCATCGAGCGTCCCCCACGCACCGGCGGTGAGGGTCAGATCCGCGCGGACTGTCACCACGCCGTCGGCACCCACGTTCAGCACCTCGGTGCGGGGTTCCTGCCAGTTCTGATAGCCGTTGAGCGTGAAGTCGGCCGAGACGGTCGAGATCCCCGAGCTCGCGGCGATCTGCAGCGTGTCCTGCCCACCCGCGTCCCCGCCCTGGGCTCGGGCCGAGAGCACGTACTGCCCAGGTGGCACATCGGTCACCACCTGCTCGATCGCGAAGGCATAGTCCGAACCGGACCAGAAGTGCGTGGAGCGTTCACCTTCGTACGGGTCGTCGCCAGAGCTGATCGTGTAGCCGGAGCCCGTCCCGGTCCAGGGATCCACCCCGTCCTCGAAACCGGGGTTGATGAGCAGGTTCTGCCCCTGCCCCGGATCCGCCAGCACAGTGACGGTCGCCCCCGCCTCGTGCCCAGCCTCGGTGGTGCCCGCGAACGTGTACGTGCCCGGGTCGCTGATCCAGTCGGTGGACCCGGCCCAGGTCACCTCCTGCTGCTCACTGCTGCCGTCGGTGTAGGAGACCTGCACGGTGCCCGGCAGCTCGATCGGCTCACCGGCCAGCACGCTCAGCTGCGGGTTGGTCACGGCGTCCAGCTCGCGCGGCGCCACCGAACCGGTCACCGCGTACTCATACACCCGCAGCGACTCCAGTGGTGTGCCGTCGAAGGCGAACAGTGCCTGGTTGTCCCAGGAGGAGCCGCCGTACTCATCGGCCCACTCCTCACCCAGCGAACCGTCCGGGTCGTAGAACTCCTGCGAGTAGGTGGTGGCCCAGCCCGACCCGTGCTCCTGCCACAGGTCCCAGTTCGCGCCGCCGGCATCCTCCGGCGGACCCACCGGCAGCCACGCCGGCTCCCAGTAGAACGTGCCTAGCCCGCGGCCCTCGGAGACGTCCGCCACGGCTTGCATCACGTCCCGCACCGCCAGCGCCTGGCCCTGGACGGACGCCGAATACTGACTCGGCTCACTGTCGATGCTGTTCGGGTACCCGTCACCGTCCTCCAGGGTGTACGCCCAGGAGACCTCACCGACGGCGACCTCCTTGTCGTAGGTGGTGGCCACATGATCGAGCACCGAGGTGAGGTTCTCCAGCGACCCGTGCCAGAACGGGTAGTAGGAGGAGAGGAACACGTCGTAGTCCACACCGCGCGCGTCCAGCTCGGCCGCCACGGACGCGTACTGTCCCGAGCGCTCGGGATTGGTGAAGTGCACCGCCACCTTCACGTCCTCACCGAGCGTGGCCCGCACCGCCTCGGACCCGGCCTGGAACAGTTGCGCCGTATTGCCCCACCCGGATTCGCCGGCGATCTCGCCTCGGGAGGTCTCGTTCCCGATCTGCACCATCCCGACGGCGACCCCCGCCTCGCGCATCATCGTCAGCGTGTCCGCGGTGTAGTCGTGCAACGCCTGCGTGCGTGCGTCCAGGTCCAGATCGCGCCAGGCGCGGGGTGAGTACTGCTGGCCCGGGTGTGCCCAGAAGTCGGAGTAGTGGAAGTTCACCAGCACCTGCATCCCGGCATCGGTGGCCCGGCTGGCGATCTCGGTGGCCCGCTGGGCATCGACGTTCCCGGCGCCGTAGCCGAGTGAGGGGTCCTCGGAGGTGAAGGGCTCGTTCCACACGCGTACCCGCACCCAGTTCACGCCGGCCTCGGCGAGCACCTCGAACAGGTCCGCCTCGTTGCCCTCGAAGTCGCGGAAGGTGACCCCGCTCTCCTCCAGGGAAAGCACGGTGGAGACGTCCACCCCGTTGATCCAGTCTTCGCCCATGCCCTCGACCTGAGGCACGGTGATGCCGGCCGGCACCGGCTCGCTTTCGTCCGCCACCGCCGGGGTGACCATCATGCTCCCGAGCAGGGCCGCGGCGGCTCCGATCGCCACCGTAAGTGCACCTGCGCGCCGGCGCCTGCGCCGGTGTCGTTGTCCGTTCAGGGTCTGTCTCGACATGCTGATCCTCTCTGATTCTTGTTGTCGTTGATGCCGTTCCGGCTTCGATGCCAGATCCGCAGGCCGGGGCTGGCGACGTAGCGCAGACCGGCCGCAGGCAAACGGGCAGGGTGACCTCCGCCGTCGGGAACCTCAGCCCTTGACGGAACCGGAGGACAAGCCGCCCACGATGTAGCGCTGCAGCGACAGGAAGAGCGCCAGCACCGGTAGCGAGGCGATCATCGCCCCGGCCGCGAACAGGCCCCAGCGGGAGGTGAGCTGGTTGGAGACCCACTGGTACATCCCCACCGCCAGCGTCCAGTTCCCTTCTCCGGTGAGCACGATCTTGGCGAGGATGAAATCCCCGAAGGCGGCAATGAATGCCAGCAGCCCCACCACCGCCAGGATCGGCACCACCAGCGGCATGATGAGCTGCCAGTACGTCTGCGCGTGCGAGGCACCGTCGATCCTGGCCGCCTCGTCGATCTCGATCGGGATCGTGTTGAAGAAGCCGTACATCAGGAACGTGTTCGCCCCCAGGGCTCCGCCGAGGTAGACGCAGATCAGGGCGACCTTGGAGTTGATCCCGAGTAGGGGGACCGCCTCGCCGAGGGTGATCAGCAGCAGGAACACGGCCACGAAGGCCACCGTCTGCGGGAACATCTGGACGATCAGCAGCGTGGTCAAGGACGCACGCCGCCCCCGGAACCGGAACCGCGAGAACGCATAGGCGGCGGCCGCTCCCATCATCACCGCCCCGAACGCCGCGCTGCCGCCGACGAGCAAGGTGTTGCCCACCCACGTCCAGAACAGGGTGTCGCCGAGCGCGGCGTAGTTGTCGAGGCTGACGTTCCGGAACAGCGTGGTCGACCCCGAAAGGGACCCACTGCGATCCAGTGATGCCGAGAGGGCGTACACCAGCGGGAAGGCGGCGTAGAACACCACGATCAGTGCGACCGGGTACTTCCAGCCGACCTCGGAGAGCCAGCGCCGGCGGCGGCTCGCGGCCTGGGACTTCGTGAGAGTGGGGGTGGCGGTCATGGCTAGATCTCCTCGAGCTTGCGGGTCTGGCGGAACGCCAGTGCCGAGATGATTCCGATGACGATGAACACGATGATCGACAGGGCGCTGGCCAGGCCGTAGTCGGCTCGCCCGCCGGCGACGCCGGAGATCTGATAGATCGCCGAGATCAGGATGTCGGTGGCGCCCAGCGGCACCGAGGCGCCGGGGAATGCCGGGCCACCGCCGGTGAGCATGAAGATGATCGTGAAGTTGTTGAAGTTGAAGGCGAACGAGGCGATCGCCAGCGGTGCGGTGGAGACCATCAGCAGCGGCAGAGTGATCGAGGAGAACTGCCGCCACCGCCCGGCGCCATCAATGCGTGCGGCCTCGGTGACATCCGTGGGCAACGCCTGCAACGCCCCGGTGGTCACCAGGAACCAGTACGGGTAACTCAGCCACAGGTTGACCCACAGGATCGAGAACTTCGCCAGCCACGGATCACTGAGCCAGTCGAGACCGGCGCCGAAGAAGAACCACTCGTTGATCACGCCGAACTCGGAGTTCAGCATCCCGCGCCACAGCAGCGCCGACATGAACGCCGGGAATGCGTACGGCAGGATCAGCACGGTGCGCAGCACCTTCTGCCCGCGTACCCGCGAATCGTTGTAGATCATCGCCAGCAGCAGACCCACGCCGAAACTGGTGAGCACGGTGAGGATCCCGAACGCGAACGTCCACAGTGTCACCTGCAGCAGTGGCCCGGCGTAGGCGGTGTCGGTGAACGCCCGCACGAAGTTGTCGAAGCCCACCGGCACATACCAGCCGGCCGCCAGCCGGTCCCCGGAAGGGCTGACGAAACTGCCGCGGTCGTCGGGGGAGTAGACCGCACCGGTCTCGGTGTCGGTGAGGGTCTGCGCGGCCGGGTCCCACGTGAGGCTCGAGGTGTAGATCGCGCCGCTGGATCCCTCACGGGTGCGGATGGAACCGTCCGCGGCGTCGTCGGAGACCGGCACCCGCAGGTCGACCACCCGCTCCTGCAGGGCTGTGTCGGTGAACAACTCCGCCCGGGGCACCACCTCCCACCCGGGCACCTGCACGGGCGTGCCGGCATCATCGATCGCGGCGCCGGAGACCGGTTCGAGCGGGTCCTCGGCCGTGCCGACGCTCACCACGCCGTCATTGGTGATCGCGAAACCGAGCTCGCCATCCTCACGGACCACGGCGAGCGGGTAGGTGGGGGAGTCCTCCACCCGGCGCTCGGCCTGGATGAGGGCGGCATCGGCCGCCTGCTCCATCGACCCCAGGTGCCCGGTGCCGTAGTTGGTGAAGGCCACGTACCCGGTGTAGAGCAGGGTGAACATCTGGAACACGGCCAGGAACACCAGGCCCGGGTACAGGTACTTCAGCGGGAGTGCCCGGCGGGAGAAGTAGATCCAGTCCGCGGCCGCCAGCAGCACCACCAGCACCGCGAGGACAACCCAGGATCCGGCGTTGTAGGCGGAGAAGATGGCGAGCACGCCGATGGCGTTGATCACCATCATGATCACGAGTTTGGCGATGAACCCCCAGCCGGGGCCGCTCCAGGTACGGGCGTGGGACTCCGGCCGCGTACCGGCTTCATGCGTGACGGACATCTGGGACTCCTGTTGTCTCGATCCGTTCGACGGGCCTCATGAAGGCCCCGCCCTCGCCGGTGGGGTGGGCGCCCACCGGCGAGGGGCGTGGAGCTACTCGGCGATCGCGCCCTCGATGTTGCTGACCATCTCCGGCCAGACGGTGTCGGGGTCCTCACCATTGATCAGTGCGATCTGCACCGGGTTCCAGAACTCCCACACCGCGCCCATCTCCGGGATGTTCGGCATCGGCACGCCGTTCTGCGCCGAGGCGAGGAAGCCCGCCATGATCGGATCGTCAGCTGCGGACTCGGCCACCGCCGTCAGCGCCGGGATCCGCGGATCGGCCTCGTAGAGTGCCTGCTGCGCGTCGTCGGATGCCATGTAGCCGGTGAGGAACTCCGTGGCCAGCAGTGCGTTGGCGGACTGGGCCGAGAGGTAGAAGCCCTGCACACCCACGAACGGCGACGCGGTCTCGCCCCCGGCGGCGGGGATCGGGCCCACGGCCACGTCGATCCCGGCGTCGGTGTAGGTCGGGATCACCCACGGCCCCTGCACGATGAAGGGCGACTCGCCGGTGGCGAACAACTCGTTGCCGATGTCGTAGTCGATCGTGTCGGTGAAGTAGCCGGTGCCGGCCGATCCGTTGTCGTAGAGCCACTGGGCGTAGGCGAGGCCGTTCTCTCCGCCGAGGCCGATCTCGCTGGTGTAGGAGCCGGCATCATCCTGGGTGAAGACCGGCGCCCCGAATGAGGTCTGGAAGGCGTACGAGGTGTACATGTCACCCTCGGGCCCGTTGGTGTAGAGGATGAACGGGCGCTCCTCGAAACCGGCGTCCGTGGCCATCTGGATCATCTCGTCCCAGGTGGCCGGTGCCTCCTCGCCAACCAGCTCGGTGTTCTGGATGAGCGCGACCGACTCCTGCGCGTACGGCATCGCGTACAGCTGGCCCTCGTAGGTGAAGGCGTCCAGGGTCACCTGCTCGAACGCCCCGGCCCGGTCGCCGAGATCGACCGTGTCGACCACCCCGGACTCGACGAACTCGCCCAGCCAGTCGTGCGCGCCGACCGTGATGTCCGGTCCCTCACCCGTGGGCACCTGGGCGAGGAAGTCGGCCCGCAGGTCCTCGAAGTTCTTCTGCACCACCGTCACCGTGGCGCCGGTGTCCTCCTCGAACTGACCGGCGGCGCTCTCGATCGCCTCGGCCCGCTCGGCGTCGGACCACACGACCAACTCGGCGCCATCAGCGCCTCCGCCGGTGGTCTCGGCTGTGGTGGCCGTCTCGGCCGGATCGCTACCGCCGCCGCAGGCCGCGAGCAGTGCGACCGATGCGGCCAGGCTCACTCCGAGCCCGAATTGCTTGCGCATGAACTGTCCTTCCTGACATGGCACATCTGGTGCCGGGTGATCACTGCGTTGAGATCAGCTGAGGGTGGTCTGGGGTTGGTACGCGGAGGCTGGCCACGGTGCGCACGACGGCGACCCTTCCGGCGGAGAGTCTCAGCTCGCCTCCGAGGCGGTCACCGGTGAGGATGTTCGTGCCGTCCATGGCCACGGTGACCTCCTCGTCGCGGTGGTTCACAGCGATGACGTAGTCGTGGTTCTGCCCGTGGCGGGTCATCAGCTCCACACCCTCCGGGTGGTCGGCCGGCACGATCCCGGCGTCGGCGTAGACCGCCTCCAGCACCGGGGCGAGGGCGTCGAGGCCGAGCCGGGTGCTCACGTACCAGCCCGTGCCTTCGCCGGCCCGATGGCGGGTGATGGCGGGGGCACCTGCGGTGGCTCCGCCCTTGGCCGGGCTGCCATAGCGGCCGAGTACCTCGGCACCATCGAGCACGAGGTCCTCGGTCCACACATCGGCCTCGAGCGTGTGCTCGCCGAAAGCGACGGTGCAGGTGGACCCGGCGCGCAGCGGCCGGTACTCCTCCACCCGCACGCCGAGCGCGTCGGCGAGCGGGGCACCGAACCCACCGGCGTGCACCGCGTCGTGGGAGTCCACGGCCGCGGCGAAGCAGGAGACCAGCAGGGTGCCGCCGGTGCGGACGTAGGAGGTCAGGTTCGCGGCGTCCGCGGTGGTGAGCAGGTAGGAGGCGGGGGCGACCACGAGCCGGTAGCCGGAGAGGTCATCGCCCGGGTGGGCGAAGTCCACCGGCACACCGTCACGCCACAGCCGCTCGTAGAAGGTGCGCATCCGCTCCCGGAACTGCAGGTCGTCCGAGGGGCGCCACTGCAGGTCTTGCGCCCACAGCGACTCCCAGTCGTAGAGCACCGCCACCTCAGCCCGTACGCGTGAGTCCTGCAGCTCGCCCAGCTGCTTGAGTTGGGATCCGAGTTCGGTCACCTCCCGGAACACCCGGCTGGAGGGCCCGGCGTGGGGGAGCATCGCGGAGTGGAACTTCTCCGCACCCGACCGGGAGGCGCGCCACTGGAAGAACATGATCGCGTCCGCGCCGCGGCCCACATGGGTCAGCGCATTGCGCTGCATCTCGCCGGGCTCCTTGGCGATGTTGCGTCCCTGCCAGTTGACGGCGGAGGTCGAGTGCTCCATCAGGATCCATGGGCGGCCACCGGCCACCGAGCGGGTCAGATCCGCGGAGAGGGCGAGGGCCACGTGCGCCTCCGGGTCCGGTGACCACAGGTAGTGATCGTCGGAGACGATGTCGACCTCCTGGGCCCACTTCCACAGATCGGTGTTCCACGACTGATGCGCCATGAAGTTCGTGGTGATCGGCTGCGGTGCGTGGGCGCGGATCGCATCGCGCTCCAGCCGGAAGCACTCCCGGAGCTGGTCGTCGGTGAACCGGGCCCAGTCGAGCTTCATGGCGGGGTTGATCGTGGTGGGTGTGGTGGCCGGTGCCACCACGTGCTCCCAGTGGTGGTACCACTGCCCCCAGAAGGCGGTGCCCCAGGCCTCGTTCAGGGCCGCGAGTGTGCCGTAACGCTGCTGCAGCCACTGGCGCCAGGATCGGACCGACTGTTCGGAGAAGTCCTCACCGACCGGGACGCCGTACTCGTTGTGCACGTGCCAGAGCACCACGGCGGGGTGCTGCCCGTAGCGGCGGGCCAGCGCATCGGCCACCCGGACAATCGCCGCCCGATACTCCGGTGAGGCGTGCGAGGCCATACCGCGGGAGCCGAAACCCATCGTGACGCCGTCGGCGTTGCGCACCTGCGCCTGCGGGTAGGCGGCGAAGAACCAGGCGGGCGGGGAGACGCTCGGGGTGGCCAGATCGACGGCGATGCCGTTCGCGTGCAGCAGGTCCAGCAACTCGTCGAGCCACCCGAAGTCGAAGACCCCCTCCTCGGGTTCGAGGAGTGCCCAGGAGAAGATGCCGACGCTGACGAGGTTGACGCCCGCCTGACGCATCAGGGCGACATCGTCGTCCCACACCTCGCGTGGCCACTGCTCGGGGTTGTAATCGCCCCCGTAGGCAATGGCGTGAGGCAGGGGCCATGAGTCGTTCAACATCGCACTCCGTCGAGCAGCTGGGACAAGACCTCGGCCCCCATCGGTGGTGAGCCGGCACCCAAACTGTGAACGTGCACAGTCCTGTTTGTCAACCTTTCGCTGAGTTGGTGTTCCCCTGCCGTTCTGGCACGCTGTGATCGTGCACATCGATGGAGGCGACGAGCGAGGTGGCAGCGGCGGGGCTGAAGCCACGCGTCGTCGCCCCACGATCAAGGACGTCGCCGCCACCGCGGGGGTGTCCCGCGGGACGGTCTCGCGCTATCTCAACGGTGGGAAGTGGGTCTCACCCGATGCTCGCGACTCGGTGGAGCGGGCGATCCGGCGCACCGGGTACCGCACGAACCAGCACGCCCGCTCGTTGGTCACCGGACGTGCGAATGCGCTGGCGTTCCTGCTCGCCGAACCGCAGGACCGGTTGTTCGTCGACCCGACCTACGCACCGCTGCTGCGTGGCGCCGCCGAAGCGCTGGCCGGTCATCAGATGACGTTGAACCTGCTGGTGGCCGGATCACCCGAGGAGCGTCTGAACGCGGTGACCTACATGTCCGGCGGTCACGTGGACGGCGCGATGCTGATCTCCTCCCACGAGAACGATCCGTTGGTGGACCTGCTGCTCGAGCACGAGATCCCGGTCGTCTCGTGCGGGTTGCCGCTGGGACGCACCGACCGGGTCGCCTCCGTCTCGGTGGACGAAGTCGGTGGGGCGCGCGAGATGGTCGCGCACCTGCGCAGCCGGGGTTGCCGCCGGATCGCCATGATCACCGGCCCCGAGGATCAGCCCGGTGGCCGATACCGGCTGCAGGGCTACCGCGACGAGCTCGGCGCGGACTTCGACCAGGTCCTGGTGGCCAGCGGCGACTGGAGCTACGAATCCGGGACGGTGGCGATGACCGAGTTGCTGGGGCGCGTCGGCGACATCGACGCAGTCTTCGCCGCCTCCGACGCGATGGCGGCCGGGGCGATCGCCGCGCTACGCCGGGCCGGGCGCCGCATTCCCGAGGACGTCGCCGTCGGGGGCTTCGACGACTCGGCCCTGGCCACGAGTCTCGATCCGACGCTGACCACCATGCACCAGCCCTTCGACCAGATCAGCGCGCAGATGGTCGCCCTGCTGCTGGACATCATCGCCGGTGGGGCGATCAGGTCGGTGACCATGCCCGCGACCCTGGTGGTGCGGGGCAGTTCCTGAGGTGAGCGCTGCCTCGGCGTGGTGGTGGTGCCGGCGGGCGGGCACTCGGTCCGCGAGCATGGGTGACTCCGCCGCGGCCGGATCGCAGCGCGGACGAGGGGCCCGGACGGGCCGATACCCTGGCTCCATGACGTTCTCCGAGCTCCCCGGTCGCTACAAGGTGCGCGACCTCTCCCTCGCCGCCGCCGGCCGCCACCAGATCCGTCTCGCCGAGCACGAGATGCCCGGTCTGATGGCACTGCGGGAGGAGTACGGCGAGTCCCAGCCGCTGCGGGGAGCCCGGATCGCCGGCTCGCTGCACATGACCGTGCAGACCGCCGTCCTGATCGAAACCCTCACCGCTCTCGGCGCCCAGGTGCGCTGGGCCAGCTGCAATATCTTCTCCACCCAGGACGAGGCCGCCGCTGCCGTGGTGGTCGGCCCGCATGGGAGCCCGGAGGATCCGCAGGGCGTGCCCGTCTTCGCATGGAAGGGCGAGAGCCTGGCCGAGTACTGGGACTGCACCGAGCAGATCCTGCTGTGGCCCGAGGAGGGCCCCAACCTCATCCTCGACGACGGCGGCGACGCCACCATGCTCGTGCACGAGGGGCGCCGGTTCGAGCAGACCGGGGCAATCCCCGCCGACCCCGAACCCGGCGAGCAGGGGTACTCCGACGAACTGCTCGTCTTCCGAGGTGTCCTGCGCCGCTCCCTCGCCGCCGACCCCCAGCGGTGGACCCGCATCGCCGCCGGGATCCGCGGCGTCAGCGAGGAGACCACCACCGGCGTGCACCGGCTCTACCAGCTCGCCGCTGCCGGGGAGCTGCTGTTCCCGGCGATCAACGTCAACGACTCGGTCACCAAGTCCAAGTTCGACAACCGCTACGGCATCCGCCACTCCCTGCCTGACGGCATCAACCGTGCCACCGACATCCTCATCGGCGGCAAGGTTGCCGTGGTGTGTGGGTACGGCGACGTCGGCAAGGGAGCGGCTGAGGCGCTGCGCGGGCAGGGTGCCCGGGTGGTCGTCACCGAAGTCGACCCGATCTGCGCGCTGCAGGCCGCGATGGACGGTTACCAGGTGGCACGGCTGGAGTCCGTCCTCGACTCCGGTGACTTCTTCATCACCACCACCGGCAACGTCAACGTCATCACGCACCGTCACCTGGTCGGGATGAAGGACAAGGCCGTGGTCGGCAATATCGGCCACTTCGACAACGAGATCGACATCGCGGGCCTGGCCCGGGTGCCCGGGGTGCGGCGTGAGGAGATCAAGCCGCAGGTGCACGAGTGGGTCATTCCGGCCGATGAGGGCCAGGAGGAGAAGTCGATCATCGTGCTCTCCGAGGGCCGGTTGCTGAACCTCGGCAACGCCACCGGCCACCCGTCCTTCGTGATGAGCAACTCCTTCGCCAACCAGGTGATCGCCCAGATCGAGCTGCACGATCCGAATGCCGAGTACGACCTGGACGTGCACCGCCTGCCGAAGGTGCTCGATGAGAAGGTCGCCCGCCTCCACCTGGACGCCCTCGGTGTGGAGCTGACCGAGCTGACCAAGGAGCAGGCCGAGTACATCGACGTCGACGTCGCCGGCCCCTACAAGTCCGAGCACTACCGGTACTGACAGCGACGACGGCCAGCGGGCGAGCCGGGGAGACGGATGTGAACGACAAGCACGACTCACCCCTGGTTGAACCGCTCTTCGGCCGGCTCTCCGCCGGCGGCCTGCGGAACATGGCCGACACCCTCCGCGGTGAGTCGATGGGAGGGGTGCTCCTCGTCGTCGGGGCCGTGCTCGCCCTGATCTGGGCCAACTCACCCTGGCAGGACTCCTACACCACCATCCGCGACACCCCGCTCGCGATCGAGGCACTGCACCTGGATCTCACCGTGGGGGAGTGGGCGGCGGACGGCCTGCTGGCCGTGTTCTTCTTCGTGGTCGGGGTGGAGCTCAAGCGGGAGATCGTCACCGGTGAGTTGCGCAGATTCTCGACGGCGATCGTCCCCGTGGCAGCAGCCGTGGGCGGGATGGCCGTGCCCGCCCTGATCTACCTGGCGATCAACCTCCCGGCCGCCGACGGCGCCCCGCACGGCTGGGCGATTCCCACGGCCACCGACATCGCCTTCGCCGTGGCCGTGCTGGCGCTGGTGGGCAAGTGGTTGCCCGCCTCACTGCGTGCGTTCCTGCTCACTCTGGCCGTGGTGGACGACCTGCTGGCGATCATCGTGATCGCCATCGCCTACAGCGACGGCCTCACCCTCGCCTGGTTGCTCGCCGCCGCGGCCTGCGTGACCGCGTTCGCGCTGCTGGTGCGGCGAGGAATCACCGCCTGGTACCTGCTCATCCCGCTCGCGATCCTCGCCTGGCTGACGATGCACGCCTCCGGCATCCACGCCACGATCGCAGGCGTCGCGCTCGGGATGGTCGCCCCGGCTGTGCCGCTGCGGGGGAAGGTCGCGGACCGGCTGCCGCGTCAGCTCTCCCGGGACGCCTCCGTGGCCGAGTACTTCGAACACCTGTGGCGCCCGATCTCCTCCGGCGTGGTGGTGCCAGTCTTCGCGCTCTTCACTGCCGGGGTGTCGGTGGACCCGAGCGTCCTGAGCGAAGCGATCGCCGATCCGGTCGCTGCCGGGGTGGCGCTCGGGCTCGTGCTCGGCAAACCGGTCGGGATTGTCGCGGCCACCTGGCTGATCTCGCGCACCCGGCACGCCAACCTTGCCCCCGGGTTGGGATGGACCGACGTACTCGGCGTCGGGGCCCTGGCCGGGATCGGGTTCACCGTCTCCCTGCTGGTGGCCGAGCTCGCGTTCGGCGTCGGGCATCCGCGGGACGAGCACGCCAAGCTCGCGGTGCTCTCGGCCTCGATCCTCGCGGCGCTCGTGGGCTGCGCCATTCTCGCGTGGCGGGGCCGGGTTCACCGGCTGCGGGGGAGTCATGGTTTCGTCGACGAGGACGAGAACTCCGAGTAAGAGGTTCCGCCCCAGGGCAGGGTACGGCTGGCGAGGGTGCGCACGCTCGAATCGACCGTGACATGGCGCGTGGACACCATGAAGCGGCCCGCCAGATCGACGAGGGATTTCTGGGTGGGCTAGCGGCCGAAGCCGGTCGGCGGATCGGCGCGTTCGTGATCTCAATCACTCTCGGCCGCGAATGAGGTAAGGCTTCCCTTTGCTAGGTTAGGCTCGGCTAACAACGAGGTGGGATCGGCCCTCATGGGCCCTGGGGCGCGTCGCTGCGGCAGATGCTCGGCCCACACCTCGAGCGCTCGGATACGAGTGCGTCCGAACCCCAGCTGAGGAGAATCACCATGTCTGTGAAGCGCCCTGTGGCCCTCGTCTCGATCGCGGCGGCAACCTCGCTCGCCGTGGCCGCGTGCGGCGGTCCCGATACCGCCTCCGGATCCGAGGGCGAGGAATCGACCGAGACCGTCACCTTCACCTGGGACCGGAACACTGCCGGCGAGGACGAGGATCCGCAGTACGAGGAGACCAGCGTCGAGGCGCCAGTGAACCCGGAGACGATCGTCGCCTTCGACATCGCGAGCCTCGACACCGTGGGTGCACTCGGCGGCGAGATCGCCGGCGCGCCGCTGGACAACGTGCCCGACTACCTCAGCGGCTACCTGGCCGAGGACGCCTTCAACGCCGGCACCCTGTTCGAGGCGGACCTGGTGGAGATCGAGGCCCAGCAGCCCGACCTCATCCTCGTCTCCGGCCGCTCCTCCGCCCTGTGGGAGGACCTCAACGAGATCGCCCCGACAGTGGACCTGAGCCCGGCCGGCACCTACCTCGAGACCCTGGAGCGCAACACCGAGTTCCTCGGCCAGGTGCTCGGTGCTGAGGACCAGGCTGACGAGGCTGTCGAGAGCCTCAACTCCCAGATCGAGGACGTGCGCGCTCAGACTGCCGAGCTCGGCACCGGCCTGGGGCTGATGGTCTCCGGGGGCAGCCTCAGCGCGCTCGCCGCCAGTGGTGGCACCGAAGGTGGCTTCACCTACCGCAGTGGAATCATGTATGACGTCTTCGGCGTGCAGCCCGTGATCGAGGACATCCAGGGTGCTACCCACGGTGAGCCTGTCTCCTTCGAGTTCGTGCTCGAGCAGAACCCCGACCACCTGTTCGTGATCGATCGCGACCAGGCCATCGGTACCGAGGACGCGCAGGCCGCTGCGGAGGTGCTCGACAACGACATCATCAACGAGACCGTGGCTGCGCAGAACGAGCAGATCCACTACCTCAACCCCGTCGCCTGGTACATCGTCTACGGCGGCCTGGACACCACGCAGGTGATGATCGACGACATCTCCGCCGCTCTGTAGTTCCCCGATGACACCGGACCAGTTTCGGCAGGGCCAGCGATGACCGCCGTGACCAACCACGCGCCCACCCCGGCCCGCACCTCGCGGACCGGGGTGGGCGTCGTCGTCGGGATAGCGCTGCTGGTGCTCACGGTGACGAGCGTGTTCATCGGCGTCTCCGATGTCACACCCGCTTCCCTGGTGCGTGCGGACGCTGACTCCCATGCGGCATTCCTACTGCTGGTCAGCCGCATCCCGCGCACGGTGGCGGTGCTGCTGGTCGGTGCCTCGCTCGGGATCGCCGGCCTGATCATGCAGATGATGGTGCGCAACAGGTTCGTCGAACCCAGCACCACCGGGGTCACCGAGTTCGCGACGCTCGGCATGCTCGGCTGCATCGTGCTCGCCCCCGCGTTGCCGGTGGTGGGCAAGGCAGCCGTGGCCGCGGTGTTCGGGCTGGCCGGCACCTGGGTGTTCCTGCAGGTGATCAAGGCCGTCCCTGTGCGACAGCTGGTGTTGGTGCCGCTCGTGGGCATCATGCTCGGGGGAGTGGTGGGCGCCTTCACCACCTTCATCGCGTACCGGATGGACCTGCTGCAGTCCCTGGGCCAGTGGTCCCAGGGCAGTTTCGCCTCGGTGATGGCCGGGCGCTACGAGCTGCTCTGGCTCGCCGGAGCCATGGTCATCGTGGCCTGGGTGGCGGCCGACCGGTTCTCCGTGATCGGGCTCGGTGAGGACTTCGCCACCAACCTCGGGCTGAACTGCCGGCGCGTCATGGCCATCGGAATGGTCATCATCGCGGTCATCACCGCCACAGTGCTGGCCACCGCCGGGATTGTGCCGTTCCTGGGCCTGGTCGTACCGAATGTCGTCAGCCTCATCATCGGCGACAACGTGCGCCGGGCGATCCCGTGGGTGGCCGGCCTGGGTGCGGTCTTCATCCTCGCCTGCGACATCCTGGCCCGGGTGGTGCGATTCCCGTACGAGATCCCGCTCTCGGTGATCGTCGGCATCGTCGGCGCCGGGATCTTCCTCTGGCTGCTGCTACGGAAGGGGTCTCGTGCTCACTGATCCGACGACGGCTCGCAGCACTGGTCCTGGCAGCGGTGCCAGGAGCACCGAGGCTATGAGAGCCCGCGATCGTACCCAGCCTCTGGTGTCTGTGCCCCCCGATGCTGCTCACTCCACGCAGAACGGGACCGAGCTCGCCCCGGAACCACATGGACTCCGGCGGCTGTGGCACAGCCCTGGTGCCCGGCTGACGGTCCTGGGCTGCGCCGTCGTGATCCTGGTGGCCTGCTACCTGCTGACCGACGTGCCCGGATCGCTCGCCTTCGCCGTCACGATCCGTGGGATGACCGTGCTGGCCATGCTCGTGGTGTCGACCGCGGTGGGAATCTCGACGGTCGTGTTCCACACGATCACAGCCAACCGCATCCTCACGCCCTCCATCATGGGATTCGACGCGTTCTACGGGCTCGTGGCCACCGCGATGGTGTTCTTCGGTGGCTCCGCGGCCTTCCTCAACGCCGACACGCTCACGCTGTGGTTCGTGCAACTGGTGGTGATGGTGGCCTTCAGCGTGCTGCTGTTCACGTGGCTGTTCGGCGGGAAACGGCGCTCGCTGCACCTGATGCTCCTGGTGGGCATCGTGCTCGGCACCTTCCTGCGGGCGCTCGCGGAGTGGATGCAACGGATGCTCGACCCGCTCGACTTCCAGGTGGTCACCGATGCGATGTTCGCCTCACTGAGCCGCCCCGACGAGACGCTGCTGATGCTCACCGGCGGGCTGGTGGTGGCCGGGGTGGTCGCGCTGATTCCGCTGCTGCGGATCCTGGACGTACTCACGCTCGGTGAGTCGATGGCAGTGGGATTGGGCGTGGACCATCGGCGCGTGGTGATGGGGCTGTTCGCCATCGTCTCGGTGATGGTGGCTGCCTCCACGTCCATGGTCGGCCCGATCCTGTTCTTCGGGCTGATCGTGTCCAACCTCGCCTACTCCTATGTGGGCTCGTTCCGGCACCGCTTCACGCTGCCGGCCGCCGTCGGGCTCGGCATGGTGTGCCTCGTGGGCGGGCAGCTGGTGCTGGAGCGGGTGTTCGGCTTCGGGGGTGCGCTGGCGATGATCATCGAGTTCACCGGCGGCCTGTTCTTCCTCTACCTCGTGCTGCGAAAGGGGGCACGATGATCGTGCTCGACGGCGCCACCAAGCGCTATGGCTCCACGACCGTGCTCGATCAGGTCTCGTTGAGCTTCGGTGAGGAGGGCGTGACGGCGCTCATCGGCCCCAACGGTGCCGGCAAGTCCACGCTGTTCTCGGTGATCGGGCGGCTACTCCAGCCCGAGGAGGGGCGCGTGCTCGTCGACGACCTCGACGTCGCCACGGCACCCTCGCGCACGCTGGCCACCCGGCTGGCGGTGCTGCGCCAGGACAACCACATCGCCGCCCGGCTCACCGTGGCGGACCTGGTGGAGTTCGGCCGCTTCCCCCACTCGCGCGGGCGAATGACCACCGAAGACCGTGAGCACGTGGAGCAGGCCCTGGACTACCTGGACCTGCAGCCCTACCGTGCCCGCTACCTCGACCAGCTCTCCGGTGGCCAGCGGCAGCGCGCGTTCGTGGCCATGGTGCTCGCCCAGGACACCCGCTACGTGCTGCTGGACGAGCCGCTGAACAACCTCGACCTTCGCCATGCGGTGGAGATCATGCGGCTGCTGCGGCGCATGGCCGACGAGCTCGGCAAGCGGATCGTGGTGGTGCTGCACGACATCAATGTCGCTGCCCGGTACTGCGACCGGATCGTGGCGATGCGCGACGGGCGCGTGGTCTGTGACGGGCCGGCCGCTGAGGTGATGGATCCGGAGGTGCTGGAGTCCGTCTACGACCTGCCGGTGGATGTCCGCGAGATCGACGGTCGGCTGGTGGCGCTCACGGCGGGGTAGGGCGTGTGCTGACCGGATCGACACAGATGCGTGGGGCGGGGCACACCAGTGCGCCGCCCCACGCATCAGTGTCGACCCCGCGGACGGTGACGCAGGGCCCGTGGCAGCCGTAGGTGCCTGCGCGAGGCGAGGATGTCTGCCAGGTCATCCTGCGTCTGCGCCCACCATTGCCAGACCTGGTCATAGCTGAGGCGCGTCACCTCGTATCCCAGGAGGCGGGCCCTCATGTCCCGGCGCCGGTCGTTCTCGTAGTCCTTGGGTGAGGTGTGGTGCGCCTGGCTGTCGACCTCGATGATCCAGCGGCCACCCACCAGGATGTCCACGGTGCCGATGCCCCGGATTGACACCTGTTGCCGGATGCGTACTCCCCGGCCCCGCAACCACCGCGCCACCCTCGTCTCCGAGCCGGACTGGCTCAGCGGCGTGACGGTGCCGATCGCGGACGAGATCCGCAGGGGCAGTGCTGCGAGGGCCAGGCTCGACTCGGTGGTGGTGAGCTTTGCCCGAGTGAGTGCCGACTCGAACAGGATCGCGGCGCTTTCCGGGCTCAGGCATCGCGCGGCATGGTCCAGACACAACGGCAGACTGGCGACCGGATTGGGCTCGGGCCAGGCATCCAGTCGCGGCCCGTGCGGTACCCAACCAGCCGGGACGTCCCCACGCCGGGCGTAGACGTGCTCGCCAGACCGTTCCGGCAGCCATAGGCCGTGGAGCCTGGCCGCCGCGAGGCACGTCAGGCGGGTACCCGAGCGGAGCGCAGCGACTGCTGCTGTGTCGGCGTCCGGCCGGGCGTACCAGCCCCGGGCGATGTGCAGCAGCCGCCCGTGATCGAGGAGGTGCCTGAGCCGTCGCCGGTCGATGCCGCGCTCGCGCAACTGTTCCCGGGAGTAGATGCCGACATCCACTGAGTGTGAGGTGGTCATGCGGGTCAGCCTGGCGAGCAGGAGGATCGAGCGTCGGTGGGTCAGGAGGGGGCTGTGGATAGTCGGACCGACACAGGCGCGTGGCGTGCGGAATGATTCTGCCGCAGACCGACGCAGCCGTGTCGATCCGGTCAGCGGCTCTCTCAGGTGCGGTCCGGTGCACGGTCGCCAGGCAGGGCGAAGAGCCACCGAGCGCCGAGCTTCTGACTGAGGTCGTACAGGGCCGTCGAGGCCACCACCAGCATCGCGGTGACCACCGGGAACAGTAGGGCATCGACCGCCGGGCTGGCCAGTGGGAGCACGGTCGTGCCGTCGTCCCGGCGGAGCAGCAGGATCAGACCACTGAGCAGGACCGGGTGGAGTACATAGATCGCCAGAGTGCGGCCCGCGAGGTAGCGGCTCACTCGCTGGACGGCTCCCGACTTGGCGGTGAGGAAAGCCAGCTGACACGCGGTGACCAGGCCGAGCACGTTCATCGCCAGGATCAGCAGCGGCGTGATGCTGTCCGCGATACCGCCGACGTCGATCGCCCAGGCGAAGCCGACGTAGATCCCGCCGGCCGCGGCGGCGGTCAGCCAGGTGGCGCCGGTCGCGATCCGCTCGACCGCCGGCCGACCGAAGCACCCGACGAAGTACCACACCGCGAAGTAGCACACGCGTGAGATGTTCGACGCCAGTGCTTGGGGAGTGTCCAAGGCGTTGACCAGGAACGACGAGACCAGCGGCGCGATCGCCACCAGAGCCACACCGACCAGCAGCAGGACGTAACGGAACCGCCGCAGCAGCCGGGCCGTGAGGAAGAAGACCACCAGCACCGAGAGGAACCAGTAGGCAGTACCACCGAAACCGATCGCCTCCAGGTTCGAGCGCATGTACCGCCCCGGATCCTCGGGGTCGTATCGCGGGGCGCAGAGGACGGCGAACAGCACGCTCCACAACAGGAACGGCCAGAGCAGATTCCCGACCCGGGGTCGCCACAGCCGCCGCCACGGGCGCTCGATCGCGTTGCTCGCCAGGAGTCCCGAGGCAAGGAAGAACAGCGGCATCCGTACGGGGATGAGGGCCCTGCTGACATCGCTCCACCACGAGACCAGGCTGCTGGAAGACCCGGGGAGCAACTGACCGGCACCGGCCACGCTCACGTGGTAGTGCACGACGAGGATGATCGCGACTGCCTTGGCGACATCGACCCAGGTGAGCCGGGGCGGCGAGGCAGCTGTGGCGATCGGGCTCATCGGTCCTGTCTCCTGCGATCTCCTGCGTGGAGGACTCAGTCTTCCCGACGAGCCCTGCGACGTCCCGCAGCCTCACTTTCACCGGGCCGTGCTGGGAATGCGAGGGCCCATCGCCACGGGAATGTGTTGCAGATCACATCCCAGTGTGCGTGATGCGTTTCCGGCGGCGCGGCTCATACAGGTGACAAACGCCACATTGGCTGCATGTGTGAGGACATGAACGAGGAGGGAGGGACATGTCGGCTGGTCGCACCGAGAGTGATAATACATTCGCCCGCGCCTTCGGTGCCGCGGTTGACAACAGTGGTCTCACCCTCACGTCCTTGGTCACCAGCATGACCGAACGAGGGATCCCGATGGCGCTCGCGACACTGAGCTCGTGGCGATCGGGAGCGCGCAGGCCCTCTGGTCCGCGGTCCGTCGAGGCCGTCACCGAGATTGAGGATCTGCTCGGTCTCCGGGCGGGGCAACTCACCTCGTTGGTGAGGCCGCCCACCCGTCTCGGCGCCGTGTCGCCCGCCCGGGTCCCCGTGTGGGAGCAGGACGGGCGTGTGCAGATCGAGGAGACGTTGGCGGCATTGGGAGGCGGGTTCGGGGATGCGAGGCAGCTTTCCGCGAACGTGGTCAACGATGTCGGAACTGATGGATGCGTCGTCCGTCGTTCATCCCGGTGGCTGTACCAGGCAGTCGCGCCAGCCGTGAGCAGACTCCCGGGGCTGCTGCTCTCGGTCGAACCGGCGACGCAGGCACCAGCGGTTGACATCGTCGCCGGCGGATCCCTCGGGCGGCAGTGCCTCCATCCCAGCGGAATGGTCTACGGCGTGGTGATCGAGCTTGAGCGCCCGCTCAACGCGGGGGAGACCACCATGGTCGAACTCGACGTTGACGTTCCCGCTGGCTTCCCGACGGGGCAGACAGTCGACTACCACCTCACCAGGTCCGTGCGGGACCTGGTGATCTGGACCCGGTTCAGCCCGGAGTCTCTTCCCGTATGGATCGGTGAGTACGAGGAACACGAGGGCCGGAGCTCGGTGGCCGACAAGCAATTGCCTCTTGGTACAACCTCGGTGCATCAGGCACGCCGCGACTTCGGTCCGGGCGTACTGGGACTGCGCTGGGAGATGGGAGACGAGGACGACCTGTGCATTCCGCACTAGCGGGCCGCCAGGGCACATCTTCACGCTCGATCTGACGGTGTGAAGGCGAGCAACCGTAATCTCGCCGTCGCTCGACGGGATGACTGTGGCGCACGGCCCCGGCGAGGCTGCCGGGCAAGCAGAGGCGCACCCGAAGACCACCACACAGCACGACCACCAGGGCAGTTCGAAGGAGAGGCAAACATGAGTAGGCAAACCAGGCGCGAGGAGTGGAGCCCGCCGTGGCGGTCTCTGAGAAGGTTGGCAGCAGCGATCGTGGCATCGGGTGTCGTTCTGGTGCTGGGCGTGGTCGGCGTGCCGGCCGCATATGCCGCCCCCGGTGACTACACCGTCTCGATCGACGGCCCCACCGATGTCGCGGTCACGGATCCGTACGAGTACGCCGTGACGATGAATCTGCCGGAGGCGAGCCCCGGTACACCTGCCACCGATATCACGATGGAGATCCAGCTGCCCGAGGGCATCGGTGTCGACGTCATTCCCACGGGTGCTGGTTCGCCGGTGGAGTCGTACAGTTTCGACCCCGCCACCGGCATCGTCTCCCTGGTGATGAAGGACATCGAGGATTCCGTGACGTCCTTTACAGTTGCGGTCACCCAGGACGACATCTCCACCTACACACCCGACACCGTCCTCGAAGCGACGGTCACGGGTAGTTCGACGCCTTCTGGCGACACGCCGACCGACTCTGTGCGGACGTCGGTGACGGGAACATTCGACTTTTACCCCACGAAGAGTGCGGACACCACGCCTGCGACGAATGGTCGTCAGGTGACGTACAGCTTCCAGGTGAGGGGTGCCGACTCGAACTTCGTCGGATCGGACCCGGTGTTGACCGATGAGCTCCCGGTCGGTGCGGAGATCGTCGCTTCCGACGGGGGCGTTGGAACGTGGACGTTCGCGGGCGACGCGGCCACCGGCATCACCGCCACCTGGACCGATGAACGCAACATCCGACGCGGCGGCACCAACGCCGGCTACCTGGTCGTGTCCTACCCCGAAGCCGCATTCCCGGCGCAGGATCCGCCGGAGACGCCGCCGACCAATACGGTCGAGCTCGCCGTCGCCGACGCCGACGGTACCGCCCACGACGACTTCCCGGACGCCAGCGCGACCGGTGACCCGATCACCGACTTCGGGCCGGGCACGTCGTTCGGGATCTCCAAGAGCCCCGCGGATCGGACGGTCAGCAACGGCGAAATCGAGAACAACAGGGGCATCTACAACGTGTCCGCGAACTTCGAGTCGGCGGATCCGTTGGAGTTCTGGACCATCGAGGACTCGTCCGCGACGGGTGACAATGCGGCCTGGTACGAAGCCAACCGCATCTACAGGCTCCGCGTCATCCTCGACACCGCGATGCAGATCCAAGATGTGCCATTCGTACTCGAGTACACGACGTCCGCTGACCCGGGCACGTGGATCGAGTCCGGCGCCGGCGAGCAGAACACCAGCAGTGTGGGCACCACGGCCGACTACCAATTCAGCACCACGAGCTCGAACGCGGTGCCCGAGGGTGAGTATGTGACCGGATGGCGGTTGCAACTCTCTCCGGATGCAGGGAACCCGATCAGCAGCGGCAGCCTGCGGGTACAGATGCGTGGTGTGCCGACGTACACCGGTGATCTGGGTGATGGCCCGCTCACGTTCACGAACACGGCCATCCAGAGTGCCGAGTTCGAGGACGGCGAGCCGCTCTCGGACGAGTCGACCGCGACCCAGACGATCCTTGAGGCCGTGCCGGTCAACGTCTCGGTGGACGCTCCGAACTCCGTGGCGATCGGGGGAGCGGCGACCTACCAGGTGTGCATCTGGAACCTGGATTCGGTGCGGGACTACCCGAACGCGACGCTGGAGGCGGTGCTCCCGGTGGGCGTCACCTACGACGCCGACACCGGCGTGAGCGCGGCGAACGCGACGGCGTCGCCGATCGGAGATGGTGCGACCGTGACGACGTCCACAGTCACCGACGACGGAAACCTGCGCGAGGTGGTCACCATCACCCTCGATCAGCTCGACTCCCTGGACATCTATGACGCGGACCGCGAGCATTCCTGCTACGACATCCCTGTCGAGGTAACCCTGGCCGCCTACGGTGAGGGTCTGGACGTGGAGGCCTGGGGTCACGTCGATCACCCGGACTACGAGAATCTCCCGATGGGCGACGCGGGACTCGCGGACGATGTGTTCGAGTTCTCCCCGCTGGACGAGATCGTGTTCGCTGAGGACATCTCGGCTGCGGTGACGGCGGGTGCGCTGGCGACCGGTAAGGAAGCCAGTGCCGATGGCGAGGCCTTTGGTGTGCGCAGCGAACTCGCTGCGGACGGTACGGGAGCGTACCGGGTGACGATGACGAACTTCCTGCCGGAGACGGTGACGGATCTGGTCATCTTCGACCTGCTCCCGGCGGTCGATGGTGTCGCAGCGGTGCTCGACGGCGAAGTGTTCGGAGCGCCGGCAGGTTCGGTCGCGGAGTACTCCACGGACGCGACCAGCGCCGCCGATGGTACGTGGTCGACCGACTTCACTGATGCGACGGCGTTCCGTGTGTCGGTCGATCAACTTGCCTCTGGTGACTCGGTGGAGTTGGTGGTGCCGATTCAGCTCGATGGCGAGGCCGTCGCGCTCGACGAGTGGGTCAACGCCGCGACGTTCAGCGCCACCTACGCAGGTAGCACAGTGACGGGCACATCGAACGATGCGACGCTGTTCGCTCCGGCCGACCCATCGGCGGAGGTGGTGAAGACCACCAACGGCACCGAGTATGACGCCGCCCCTGGTGCACTGGTCGAGACGGGTGCGGACGTGGTGTGGGAGTACGAGGTGACCAACACAGGGAACACCTACCTGGATGTGTCGAACATCGCCGATGCCTACACCGCAGGTGATGGCTCCACCGGCACGCTGGTCCCGACCTCGGCTGACTCGGATCCGCTGGCTCCGGGAGATTCGCGCACGTTCACGGCGTCTGATGTCGCTGTGGCGGGTCAGTACGAGAACACCGTCACCGTGTCTCCAGTCGTCGTGGACGAAGCCGACGAGCCGCTGGCGAACGCCCCCGCGGTAGACCCGGTCTCGGACGACTCCTGGTATTTGGCAGATCAGACGGGCCTCACGGTTGTGAAGACGACGAATGGTGAGGACGTCGACGAAGCGCCGGGCGTCTTCGCACTTTCCGGTGACGATGTGACCTGGACGTACACGGTGACCAACACCAGCGAGACCCTCGCCCTGACGGATGTGTCCGTGGTTGACGTGGACGCCGACGGTGCTGAGGTCTACTTCGACACGATCGCCACCTTGGCTGCGGGCGAGTCCGTTGAGCTCACGGCCAGCGGTGTCGCGGTGGAGGGGCAGTACGAGAACACGGTGACTGCCACGGCTACCGATCCGCTCGGTGGTGAGGACCTCACTGCGACCGACACCTCCTGGTACTTCGGTGGCGCACCGGCTGCCGAGGTGGTGAAGACGACCAACGGAATGATGTACGGGGCTGCACCGGGTGCTCTCGTGGCTACCGGTTCGGACGTTGTCTGGACCTACGAGGTGACGAACACCGGCAACACCTATCTCGACGTCGACGACATCGAGGACGCTTTCGTCGCCGGTGACGGCACCGAGGGCACCTTGACCCCGTCCTCGACCGCGTCCGGCCCCTTGGCTCCAGATGAGTCGCGCACGTTCACGGCGACGGATGTCGCGGTGGCGGGTCAGTACGAGAACACCGTGACAGCAACGATGGTGGTCGTCGACGAGTCCGGAGAGATCCTGGACGACGCCAGGTATACGGCCAGCGATTCATCCTGGTACCTGGCCGGTGACAACGGGCTGACCGTCGTCAAGACGACCAACGGTGAGGATGTCGAGCAGGCCCCCGGTGTCCGGGTGGTTCCGGGCAGCGAGGTCACCTGGACCTACACGGTGACCAACACCAGCGACTCGTTCGAGCTGGAGGATGTGAGTGTCTCCGACGTGGACGGCTCGGGTGCGGAGGTGTTCAGCGAGACGATCCCGGTGCTTGCACCGGGTGAGTCGGTCGAACTGACGGCTACCGGTACCGCCGAGGCGGGCCAGTACGAGAACACCGTCAGGGTGGCCGCGACCAGTGCGCTCGGCGAGGAGCTGACCGGCACCGACTCCTCGTGGTACTACGGCGTCGAGCCGGGCCTCGATGTGGTCAAGCAGGTGTCGGCTACCGAGGACGGTCCTTGGGCCGAGGGTGTCACCCTCGTCTCCGGGGAGTCGGCCTACTGGCAGATCACTGTCACCAACACCGGCAACAGTGACCTCACAGGAGTGCAGGTCACCGATGAGGCTCTCGACCTCACCTACGAGATCGATGCCCTCGGCGCCGGTGAGAGCGACACCCGTGTCATCACGCAGGAGAACGTGACCGAAGGATACGAGAACGTCGCAGTCGCGACGGTCGCTCACCCTGTCGATCCCGACATGCCCGCCATCGCCGCGGAGGACGAGGCGAGTGTGGACGTCACGGTGCCGGACGCTCCGAGCGGCCCGGCCGAGCCTGACGATGGGGACGCGCTGCCCAATACCGGTGCTGCACCGGTGTTGCCCTTGGCACTGACCGGGTTGCTGCTGCTCATCGGTACTGCGCTGATGATCAGGGCGCGGGCCCGCGAATAGCCTCTGCGGCTAGCCAGGGTTGAATGACGGCCCGTCCTCCCCGCACCGGAAGAGTGCGGGGAGGACGGGCGTCCGTCTCGCGCGTACTGGCCGGCATTCGGGTGTGGTGTTCCACCACTCGTGTGCGGATCCCGCCGCGGAGTCCAGATCCTCCGAAACTGTCCAAGAACGCACCCACGTGACTCCGGTCGGTGGCTTAGTCAGCCACCCCGAACGGCAGGTGGCGCATCTGTTCGGCCGCCTCGTGCTCGGCAGCCTGCCTGCGCATGGCGGTGGCGTACTCCCGGTCTCGCCGAGCCACCAGAACGGCCGCGAGGAACCGTTCGGGGTGGGTACCCCACGGGGGCGGCGGTGCGACATAGGGCTCGATGGCGGCTGCTAGAGCGTGTGCTGCCTGTTGCCGAGCCTGGGGTCGCATCGCGTTGGTGCGGGAGAGGAAGATCCGGGCGTGCAGGGCCGGTCCGGGTGGCAGGCGGCGGATGTCGGCGCGCTCCGCCCAGGCGGCCAGATCCGGCGGCATGAGCAGCGGGGCGCGCATGCCGGTGCCAGCGCGGCTGCGCACGGCGTAGGTCCCGGCAAGGAGATCCCCGAGGCGCTTCCCGCGCGAGTTCACCAGCGAAGTGATGATCGCGAGCGACCCGACCGAGACCCAGATCTCGATCGCCCCGGTCAGCGCTCGCACGAACGCCTGCCGGAAGCGCACGGGACCGCCGTCGTCACGCACGATCCTGATCCCGGTGGCCACCTTGCCAGCCGACAGCCCGCGTGTGATGGTCTCCACCGCCGTCGGGATGGCCACCATGGCCGTGACAAGGGCGAGGATCGATGCGACGGCGAACTGGGCATCGTTGGAGGCCAACGAGAACCCGATGATGAGCACCAGTACGCCGCCGAGTCCCTGCACAGCCAGGTCGATCAACCCTGACCCGACCCGGCTCAGCAACATCGCCGGGCGTGCCTCGAGCGCCACAGCCTCCCCGGTGACGATCAGATCCGTCGGCAGTCCCACCGGACGAAATGGGTCCGAGGGAGCATTGGTGCCATCAGCAGCGTGAGAGCTGCGGACAGAGCCGCCCCGGGTCGTGGCCCCGTGCGCGCCAGGGCCAGCAGCACCGGACCTGGCAGCGGAGGTTCCCGGCGGTGCGCTTCGCGAGGCCGACGTGGCGTACGGGTTCGCCGCCGTAGCCACTACGTCAGGCGCCGGGGGAGCGGGTGGCGTCACCGAAGGGTTCATCTATGGCAGATTAGCTGGTGTGGACCTGGATGCGTTCGTCGCGGTCAATGCCGCGCGGTGGGATCGGCTTGACCAGCTGACGCGCGCGCGTCAGCGCACCGGTGCCGAGGCCGACGAGCTGATCCAGCTGTACCGGCTCACGGCCACCCACCTCTCCCAGGTGCGCACCAGCGCGCCCGATCCGGAGATCATCGCGCGCTTGAGCGGGCTGCTGGCCCGTGCGCGTGGCGTCGTCGCCGGGGCCCACGAGCCAGCCTGGAGCGACATCACCCGGTTCGTCGTCATCTCCCTGCCGGCTGCGTTCTACCGGGCACGATGGCTGACGGTGGCCGCGATGGTGTTCTTCTGCGCGATCGCCATCGTCGCCGGTATGCGGGCCACAGCCGACCCTGAGCTGCTCGCGCAGATGGGAACTCCCAGCCAGCGCGAGCAGTATGCAGAGCAGGCGTTCGCGGCCTACTACTCCAACTACCCCGCTCCGGACTTCGCCGCCCAGGTGTGGACCAACAATGCCTGGATCGCCGCTCAGTGCATCGCCGGCGGCATCACGGGCGTCTTCCCGGTGTTCGTCCTGGTGCAGAACGCGGTCGGGGTCGGGATGGCGGGAGCTGTCATGGCTGAGCACGGCTACCTCGATGTGTTCTTCGGGCTGATCCTGCCGCACGGGCTGATGGAGCTCTCGGCGATCTTCATCGCCGCCGGCGCCGGTCTGAGGCTGTTCGGCGCCTGGGCCTTCGCGGGACCACGCACCCGATCGCGCGCGCTCGCGGAAGAGGGCCGGTCTGTCTTCACTGTGGCCATCGGCCTGGTGGTCGTGCTCGGGGTGAGTGGGCTCGTCGAAGGATTCGTGACGCCGTCGAGCCTGCCCACCGGGGTGAAGATCACCATCGGAGCCCTGGTGCTGGCTGCCTACTGGCTCTACACGATCGTCCTCGGCCGTCGCGCCGTGCGGGACGGCGAGACCGGTGATGTGCGGGCCGAGCATGCCGAAGACACCGTCGCGATGGCCGACTGATCACCTCGAAAACTCGTCGGCACAACTGCGTCATCGTCGACGGTCCCACCGCCTCTTACAGGTGATCGTTCGGCCGGGTGTGCCCGGTCGGTGACAGCCTGACCGCCGTGCTTCGCCGCGATGACAAGAGACGGACCGACCAGTGAACCAAACACGCAACCCGCTGCCGACCAAGCACCGCCTCGTCACGGTCGCCATCGACGCCTTCGGCCGCGAGGGATTCGATGTGGGCATCCGGACCATCACCTCACGAGCTACGGCGGCGGCCGGCATCGTGCAATACCACTTCGGCGGCAAGGAGGGTCTGCGCGAGGCCTGTGATCGGCGTGTCTTGGCCATCGTCGACCGCGTGCTGCCGATCTTCTTCCCGGCTGAAGGGGTGGTTCGGCCGCAACTGGCTGATGACGATGACTTTGAGTCCGTCCTGTACTACTGCATGCGCAGCCTGGGAGAAGGAGCACCGCTGGCGCGTCCGCTGGTCTCGCGCCTGACCTCCCATGTGTATGGCTTGCTCGGATCGAACCGGGGGGAGTCGCCAGACGAGCTTCGCGAGCGAGCGCGCCGCATCGTCCGGTTCGGACTCGGTGCGACCATGCTCGACTTCGCGGTGGGACGGCCCGACGGTCTGGACCCGGCGGTCGCGTTCGTGATGACCGCCTGGGAGACAGAGTTTCTGCCACTCATCGCGCGGATCGAGGAGAATCCGGACATGCTTGTTGAGACCAACGCTGACTAGCTCAGCAATTCATTACGTTGGGCAGGAATAAGGTGGAGAATGGGCTCCATCAAGCCGTGAAGATCATTCATTGACCGCTCACGGAGAATCGCCCAGGTCGTCCAGAAGCGCGGACTCTCGCAGCAGATCGATGACGCCGCGGTGATCACGGTTGATGCGCGGCCGGGCCCCGATCACCATTCCTGGAATCAGTCTGTGGTGCTGGCGATGTCGTTCCCGTGCTCGTGGCACGTCATTGAACGATAGTTCAGTTATTGTGCGACGCGCGTCACTCTCAGTCGGCTGCCCTGCTGCTTTGGGAGACGATCCTGTTAGATTCGAAGGATGAGTTCCGGCCCGCGTGTATCCCTAGGCGAGTGCCAGGGAGTACATCGTGGATGAGGCGCCCGATGTCGGGACTGTAGCGCCCAACGATGATGCCGAGGCGCTCGACCGAGTGCGCGGCGGCGATCTTGAGGCATTCGCGGAGATCTACCAGCGACACCGACCGGCCGCCGTCGCAGCGGCACGGCGCGTTCTCGACGAGTCGGCGGCCGATGACGCCGTGCAGGTCGGGTTCATGCAGGTGCTGCAAGCAGTACGTTCTGGCGGTGGGCCGAACCAGCATGTGCGCGCCTACATCACGACCTCTGTGCGGCGTGCCGCCCTGCGCATCGGCTCCCGCGGTCCGGAGATGCCGCTCGAGTCTCACGACGTGCTTGATGACAGATCATCAACCCGCGAAGGGGCAGTCCTCGATCAGATGCTGCTGACGAAGGCGTTCCGGACGCTGCCGGACCGGTGGCGCCAGGTGCTCTGGCTCGTGGACGTCGAAGGTCGGCCCCTCGAGGATGTTGGCGTGCAGTTCGGGCTCAGCGCCAGCAGTGCGGCAGCCTTGGCCTATCGCGCTCGCGAGCGGCTGCGAACCGCCTGGCTCGATGCGCATGTCAATGGCGACGGCGCACCTCAGGAGTGCCGCAGGGTGGTCAAGCATCTGGCGGCATGGCAGCGCGGCAAGGTGAGTTCTCGGCGTTCGCGGACGATCGAGGACCACGTGGAGGATTGCGAACATTGCCAGGCTGTGCTGCTGGACCTCTCGCATGCCTCGGCGCGCCTGAACGAGGCGGGTATGCTCCTGCTGCTCGCCGGGCTGGTCCCGCACCTGGGCCATGCTGCCGCCGGCTCCTGGTTGGCCACGAAGTCACGAGGTCAGGTGGCCGGCGCTGTGGTGGTTGTGGCCGCAGCGGTTGCCATCCCAGTGCTGGCGTTCGCCTGGAACGCGCCCGGCGACCCGTCCGCTGCACCCCCGACACCCTCGGCCTCCGCATCCCCGGCACCTGCGCCGAGCACGGCTCCGCCGGCGCCACCCACCGACGATGACCGTGACAACGATGACGCTCAGCAGGAACCCGCTGAGGATCCGACCACGTCGCCAACCGGCTCCGTGACCGTGGCACCTCCCGAACAAGAGCCGCCGCAGGTACCCATCCTTCCCCCCAGTGATCCGGCGGATGAGCCCGCCGACACCCCTGGCGCGGGAGTGACCGACGAGCCGACTGAAGACCCCGCCGAGGAACCGACTGAGGAACCGACGGAAGAGCCGACCGAGGAGCCCACCGAAGAGCCGGCGCCTGAACCACCGGCCATCGACCCGTTCCCTGCGACGACGTACCGCGTGATGCCGGAGATCACCGGTACCGGTGTTCCGGACGCAACGGTGGAAATCCTGGGTGCGCTCGACCAGGTCATTGCGACCACGGCAGTCACGGCGAACGGCACCTGGTCGGTGGTCCCGGAGAGTATTCCGGTTGCCGAGGGCGCCACGTTCGATGCGCGGCAGATCGTCGATGGGGAGGCATCCGAGCTCAGTACGAGTGACCCGGTGGATCTGCTGGCGCCACAGATCACCAACATCAGCGAAGGTGACGACGTCCCGCTCGAGACCTGGGACGTGAACGGCAACGGTGACCTGGACGACATCCTGATCACCGCCGTCGGGGACTCTGGTTGGGGGATGCAGTTCCGGCGCAACGGCGAGATTTCGTCCTTGGTTCACGAGGCCAATGGTTCGCCGATGACCTTCGTCAGCAGCCCTCAGGTGATCGGTGAGTCGACGATGGCGGTCCGCTACGTAGATATGGGATCAGGGGCTGAAGGCGCCTGGTACTCAGTCACATTCCAGGTGGTCCAGCCATAGCGTTGCACGTGCTGGTAGGCGTGTACCGCACAGCCGTTGGTGATCGTCTCAGCGGGCCCGGTAGACCGCGATCGTGTCTCTGCCGATATTGCGCCACGAGGTGAGCATGGCTTGGAGTTCCTCGGCGGTAGTGGGAGCGGTCAGGGCATGGTCGAGCATCGCTACGCCCAGAGTCCGCCGGATCACGTCCCTCGCGGCTGTGTCGACGCACCCTGGGTCCGGATGTTCCGCCTGGAAGTGTGCGAGCACCTCGGTACGAGTGGCGTCCACGAGGATCTCGATGAACGGCTCCACCAGTGCGGTCGACTCAGCGAGACTGCGCATCAGGTATCGGAGAAGGTGCAGGTGGGTCCGGTCGTTGCCACGAAGCTGCACCTCACGCTCGCCTGAGGCCATCACGGCTGGTAGATAGATCCGAGCGCCGTCGAGAACCTGACGGTCGCAGGCGGCGAGGAAGCCCGTCTTTCCTCCGAAGTGGTAGGTCACGGAGCCGGCTGTCACGCCCGCCTCGGCGGCGATCTCACGCAGTCCCAGGCCGAAGCCGTGCTGGCCGAACATGCGGATCCCCGTAGCAACGAGATCGGCCCGCGCGCTCGATCCGCTATCGGCCCGGCCACCTGCCATTGCGTGATCCCCCAGTCGCCCTCGTGGTGCTCTGGAGATTCTACCGGGACGCTTGTTCACTCTGGCCATGCGGTGCTGCGCATTCTGTGTTATGCGGCGTCCTGGTGCGATATGTGACAGGTATCGCAATTTCGGATCCCCTGTTATACAGTCGGCTCATCGCTCGCTGGCGAGCGATGAGCGCCCCGGGTCTTCAGGCGAGGCAGGGGTGCTGGTGAATTGTCCAGTCCAGAGAGCACGAAGTATCGCAGAGCCCTCCACATGGGCGAAGCGCAGCACATCTGAGGGAGGGACTGCTCGTGAGTGCAATTCGTCATGCAGGTTCGTCACGCGTCACCGAGGGGCCGTGGTCGCGTGCGACGGGGGTCGGGCGATGGGTTGCCACGCTGGCTCTGGCGCTGGTGGGAACCCTGATCGCAAGCATGATCGTCGCTGCGCCGGCGCAGGCGGCGACGGTCTACGAGCTTGAGGGGGAGTGGGACGACGACACTCCCGACACCGTTCAGACCGGTGACTCGATCGCAGCCACGTGGTGGGCCAACGTCAACGATGACGCGGCGGCACCCGGGAACGAGCCCGTCGACAACGTCACGATCACCATGACCGTCGAGGGTGCGGTGTTCGAGGAGATCCCGCCCGCGTGTTTGACCCACGATGACGACCCCGAGCTCGACCCGGAGTCGGAGATCCTCGACGACGGCGCGACCCTGGTGTGTAACGGCGGGACATTTGATGAGGGCACCGCCCTGCGGCTGAACGCGTCGGTGACCGTCACTGCCGAAGACGGTGAGTTCGTGTCGATGTCTGGCGAGATCGCCGATCAGGAGGCTGATCTCGACGAGCTCGGCGTGCAGAACGAATTCTTCATGGACATGCGCTGGGACGAGAACGCGGGGAAGACCGAGAGCAACCCGGATTCCAGGGACATGTCGTTCAACTGGACACTCGTCCACGGAGCGTTCAGCCCCGACGGTCCAGACAGCGTGACGTACACCCTCACGATGGACAACACCGTGGGCGCGACGATGGAGCTCGGTCCCGACGGATGTACGGCGTTCACGTCGGGGGCTGCGACGGGGCACCCGTATTCGGGAGGGGACAACCCCGAGGAGCAAATCGCGCCGTTCGTCAATGACTGCACGCTCACAGGCTCGGGCTCGACGTATCAGTTGACCTTGACTGGCATCGACTACAGCCACACGCAGGTACCGACTGAGGATTCGACTGGTGGGTCGCTGCCGGTTGCTGAGGTGGCGGTGGCCTCTGGTGAGGTGCAGATCCGGGTCATCACCGATGAGAACAGTGGCCAGCTCAATCTACAGGCGGATGCGCCGACGTATGTCTCTGCTGGTGGTGCCACGATCGAGGACGACACGGAGAACAACGCCTCCGCCAACAACTGGCTCTCCGGCTTCGGTGTCGCCAACTGGCGTGCCGACTATACGGGGTCGAGTGCTCGTGCGTGGACGGATCAGTACCGCGTCACGCCGGGGACCGAAGTGCAGTCGAATGTCGCGGTGAACTACGCCAACGCCACTGATAATCCGACCCAGGGTGGCTTGTGCACCATTCTGGACTCCGACTACGTCACGTACACGGGCGAGACCGTCACAGACGCCAACGAAGGGCATCAAACGCTCGGCACAACGGTCGAGTACCTGGTGAATCCCGACCCCTACAATGATCCCAACGGCATGGAGCCGTGTGGCAACGAGAGCCTGAACTGGACGACCACCCTTCCTGGCGATCTGTCGACCGTCCGTGCGGTGCGCACGACATTCGACATTGGCCCCGGCGAAGAGGTCACGCTAGCTTCGCGGCCGGCGCTGCGGGTGACCCAGACGATTGATACTGATGCCGGTCTCGAGGCGGAAGACGATGTCTGGACGTTCTCAGGCTTCTTCCGTCAGAACGAGGCTGGTTGGGCCTACCAGAACCGGAGCACCGATCTGGCCGATATCCCCACCGCGGGGACGGAGACGGACAATGCGCGCTACCCGTTCGCGGCGTCGGGGCGGGACATCTTGCGGATCTCGACGGTGACGCCGGTGGTGGACAAGCAGGTCAATCCCTCGACGGTGGATCCGGGTGGTTCGGCGACGTTCGATCTGTTGTACACGGCTCAGGGAACGGGAAGCATCGCAGAGACGGTGGACGGCTACGTGTTGGAAGACACGATGCCGGTCGGCGCGACCTATGTGCCTGGTTCGGCGCCGCAGGAGCCGGATGAGATCGGGACCGGCCCTGAGGGTCAGCAGATCCTGACGTGGGTCATTGATGATGTGCCGACGAATACGACGAACACCTGGTCTTACGACGTCGATATTTCTGAGGATGTTGATGGTGGTGACCGGTTGGTGAACTCGGTCACTGGTGAGATCGGCGGCGTTCCGAGTGATCCAGCGACGGCGGCGGTGACGATCAATACCGCTGGGGCCACGTCGATTGTGAAGACGGCCGATCAGGAACTCATCCCGAACGTGAACGGTGATGGTGTGGGTGAGGGCTCCTGGACTGTGGACCTCGTCTCCGAGGATCCGTCGCCGCAGGTGTTCACGGACACGATCGACATTCTTCCGTATAACGGTGATGGTCGTGGGACCGATATGTCCGGCACGTACCAGCTCAGTGGCCCGGTCCAGGTGAGCATGGACGAGGAGACCGTGTACTACACGACGGCACCTCCGGAGACGCTCTCCGACGACCCGGCTGATCCGATGAATGGTGCGGCGGGGGACACGACCGGTAACACGGTGGGGTGGACCACGGATTTCACCGCGGATGCGACGGCCGTGCGCGTCATCACCGGCGAGCTGGAGCCGCGGGGCGCGTTCAACTTCACCGTCCCGATCCTCACCGACGGCATGGAAGGTGAAGATGTACTGGTGAACCGGGCGCAGGGTCGGGCCGAGGACACGCGCCTGGTCATGCGGACCTCGGCGGAGACCTCGATCGCCACCTATTACTCCGCGGATCTGAAGAAGTACGTCCTGGATCCGGATGTGGCGTTGGAGGATGCCACCGATGAGGATTGGATCGATGCGAACGAGGCGGAGACCTACCCCGAGTACCACGTCGGTGACACGGTGCCGTACCGGATCGTAGTGACTAACACCGGTCAGGGCACGCTGACCAACATCGTCGTCGATGACGACATTTATGACAGTGGCTCGTTCACCATTGATGAGCTGGCGCCTGGTGAGTCGGCATCCCACGAGTTCGAGATCGTGCTGGAAGAACCTGACAATGAAGATGACATCGTCAACACGGCCTGCGCCGGTGCAGATACCCCACCGGATTCGGTGGACGAGAACGGTGACCCGTTGGCCCCGGACATCAACTGTGATCCGGCCGGTATCACCGTCCTGGGCGATACGACGCACAGCAAGGACCTGGTATCGGCTACTCCGATCGGTGACGGGCAGTGGGAGATCGTCTACGAGATCGTGGTGGAGAGCATCGAGGTCCCGGCGGCCGAGTACGCGCTGGCCGATGAGTTGCACTTCACCGATCAGGCCACGATCACCTCGGCCGAGGTCACAGAATCGCCTGATGATGTGACGCTGTCCGATCCGGCATGGGATGGGCAGGAGAACCTGCCGATCACCGACTTTGCCGAGATCGAGGGCATGGACAACCCGGACTATGAGCCGCACGTGTACGAGATAACGGTCATCGCTGATGTGCCGTTGCAGCTCGAGGGCGCGGGATCGGGTGAGGACGACCCGACCGCATGCGGCGCGGAGGGTGAAACGACCGATCGGGCGTTCACGAACACCTCCGAGCTGACCAAGTCCACGGGTGAGACCGAGGACGACTGGGCGTGCGCCGAGTTGCCCTCGATCGGGGTCGAGAAGTCGATCACGGATGGTCCCGTGCCGAACGGTGACGGTACCTGGACGGTCTCCTACGACGTCGTCGCCACGAACGACGGCGCAGCCGATGGCGACTACGACGTGACCGACCGGATGACCGCCGGTGGCGACCTTGACGTCGTCTCATCGGACATCGTGGGAAGCAGCCCCGCTGGTCTCCCCACGAACGGGAGTTGGACGGGTCTGGGTGCTGAGGGCGCTGCAGAGAACGTGATCGCTGAGGGTGTGAGCCTGCCTGGTGGTGGAGTGCACACCTATCAGGTGGAGGTCGTGCTCGGGATGGCCGAGGGGATCGAAGGTCCTCCGGATGTCGGGGCGTGCCCCGCCGAACCCGGTGCTGACGGTGGCGGTCTGGCTAACACGGCCGAGGTCGAGCACAACGACCTCACCGACGCTGATGAGGAGTGCACCTCCGTGGCGGCCATCGTCGTCGACAAGTCGATCTCGGACGGTCCGGTGCCGAACGGTGACGGGACGTTCACGATCACCTACGACTTGGTGGCCGAGAACATTGGCGGCGCGGCCGGGGAGTACGACATCTCCGACCAGTTGCAGTATGGCGAGGGCATCGAGATCACCAGTGCCGGGATCATCACCGCACCTGAGGGTGTCGAGACCAACGCCGGCTGGACGGGCCTGGGTGACGAGGGCGCGGCGGAGAACGTCGTCGCCGACGGCATCATGCTCGCGATGGATGCCTCGCACACCTACCAGATCGAGGTGATCGTCCAGCTGGACGAAGAGACCATCGATCCATCGGTGCTCGAATGCCCGGAGCCCGGATCGGGTGAGAGCGGCGGGCTCGCGAACTCCACCGAGCTCGACCACAACGGGATCGTTGACGAGGACGACGTCTGTGCCTCGCTGCCGCTCATCGACATTGCCAAGACGATCAGCGAGGGACCGGTGCCCAACGGCGACGGGACGTGGACGATCAGTTACGAGCTGGTCGCTACGAATACCGGTGGTGCCGCAGGTGACTACGACCTCACTGATCAGCTGCTGTATGGCGAGGGCATCATCATCGAGTCCGCTGGTGTGACCACCGCACCTGAGGGTGTGGAAACCAACCCGGGCTGGACCGGTCTCGGCGATGAAGGTGCGGCGGAGAACGTGATCTCCTCCGACGTCACGCTGCCCGAGGAGAGCGAGCACACGTACCAGGTGGACGTGACGGTTTCCCTCGACCTCGAGACGGTCACCCCGGACGCGTTGGAGTGCCCGGAGCCCGGATCGGGTGAAAGCGGCGGTCTGGCGAACTCGACCGAACTCACCCACAACGGTGAGGACCGCGGCGAGGACGTGTGTGCCCCGCTTCCGCTGATCGACCTCATCAAGTCCCTCGCGGGACCGGTGGAGCCGGTCGAGGACCAGGACGGTGTCTATGACGTCACCTACGAGTTGCTCGTGACCAACTCCGGTGACGGTGAGGGCACCTATGACCTCACCGACGAGCTCGCGGCTGGTGAGGGTATCGAGGTGATCGGTGTCCAGGACGTCACCACTGATGCCCCGGGTGCTGTGATCAACGACGGCTTCGATGGCATCGATGACACGGTCATCGTGACCGACCAGGCCATCGCCGGTGCGGTCGAGGGACCGGTCGAGCACATGTATCAAGTGACCGTGCGGTATGCGGCTGATGTGTTCGACGTCGAGGTACCCACGGACGGAGTGTGCACCACTGCCGATGGTGGCCCAGCCCCCGGTGCGTTGGACAACCAGGCCACGGTGGACTGGAACGGCATTGAGGAGGAGGACGAGGAGTGCATCCTTCCCGGCAAGCCCACCCTCGACAAGGAACTGGTCACTGCGACCCCCGTCGGTGGCGGGCAGTGGGAGGTCGTCTACGACATCACTGTCGGTAACGTCGGTGGTCAGGCCACGACCTACGACCTCGACGATGAGTTCCTCTTCGCTGCCGAGGTCACCGTCGATGGTGTGCAGTTGGCCGGACCGGAGGGTGTGATGCTCAATGCGGGCTTCGACGGCGCCAGTGATACCCGGATCGCGACGGATGTGATGCTCGCGGGGCTCGACTCCGAGGACTACGCACCGCACGTCTACACGGTGACTGTGCTCGCCAACGTCCCGATGCAGTTCGACGAACCCGATGCCGATGGCACCGGATCACCGGCCTGCACCGAACCAGGAGGGTCGAACACCCTCGAACAGGGGCTGAACAACGCAGCCACCCTGACCGACGAGAACGGTAACGAGGCCACCGATACCGACTGCGCACCATTGCCGTCGATCGAGATCGTCAAGCAGGTCACCGGCGACCCGGTCGTGGACGCGGACGGCGAGTGGACCGTGACCTACGAGATCACCGCGACGAACGACGGGGCTGTCGAGGGTATCTACACCCTCACCGACCAGCTGCGCTTCGGCACCGGGATCGAGGTCACCTCCGCGACCATCGTCTCCACACCCGAGGGGGTCATCGCGGCCTCGTCCTGGAGCGGTCAGGGATCGGAGGGTTCCGAGGCCAACGTCGTCGCGACAGACGTCTCCCTGGAAGCCGATGGGACCCACACCTACCAGGTGCAGGTCACCGCCACGATCGGTGAACAGACTGACGCGACCACGTTCAGCTGCGGCGAGCCCGGATCCGGCGAACCAGCCGGCTTCCGCAACGTCGCCGGCATCGACCACAACGGTCTCTCGCAGGATGCGCAGGACTGCGTCCCGCCGGAGGAGCCGCCGGAGCTGCCGGTCACCGGTGCCTCAATCGGCTGGGCGCCGATGGCGGCGATCCTGTTGCTGCTGCTCGGCACGGGCACATTGCTCGTGGTGCGCCACCGGCGCCAGCCCGAGTAGGCCAGCGACTCCCAGCCGGGTGATCTAGCCACCTGGCTGCACACACCGGCTGCACACAGAACGTGCCGCCCACCGCTGTGGTGGGCGGCACGTTCGTGCCTCTGATGGGTTGCGTCCCTCGCCCCTGCCAGGAGTAGGTGCCACTCGGCGTCGGAGATCAGCTGGCGTAGCGACGGTCGATGGCACCGAGCGCGCGCACATGCACCGCAAGGTGCCACTCGTTGTCGCTATTCCGGCGCCAGGGCGACAACGGATGGCACCCAGCGGCGGGTGACGCCTCCCAGGCTCCGCATCTGGGTGGACTCAGAGCCGCCCGGCCGCCTTCAGCGCCAGGTAGGTGTCGGCGATCGCCGGCGGCAGTACCTCCGGTACCCGCTCGACCACCTCGCTGCTGCCGCGTTGCATCCGGGTGGCGAGCGCCTCGCGCTCCAGGTCGGTCCGCTCGGCAGCTGCGGCGTCGAAGACGTCCGCCGAGGTGTCCCGCGCGCTGCGTAGCTCCTCCGCAGCGGGGTCGGTCGCCGAGCCGACGATCACCTGATGGTCCCGTGCGATGGTGGCCACCGCGGGCAGCATGCCGGTCTCGGTCGCCCCCGCTTCCACACCGGTCAGCAGCACCACCAGCGCCCGCTGGGAGAGGGTGTCGCGCACTTCCTGGGTGATCCGTGCCCAGTCCGGCTCCACCAACGACGGCGTCACCTGCGAGAGCGCATCGGCCATGGCGGCCATCACGGCCGGCCCGTGCGTGCCGCGCACTCGTGCCTGCACACTCGAATCGACGGCGAGCAGGTCCACCCTGTCTCCGGCCTTGATCGCCAGGGCGGTCAGCAGCAGTGCCGCCTCGATCGAGGCGTCCAGCCGCGGCGCGTCCCCGAGGCGGGCGGCGGACAGGCGCGAGGAGTCCAGCACGATCAGCACCCGGCGATCCCGCTCCGGGCGCCACGTACGCACCACCACCTCCGAGCGGCGAGCTGTGGCCCGCCAGTCGATGGCCCGCACATCGTCACCGACGACGTACTCGCGCAGGGAGTCGAACTCGGTTCCCTGCCCACGCACGTTCACCGCGGTGCGCCCGTCCATCTCGCGCAGGCGCGCCAGCCGGGAGGGCAGATGACGCCGCGAGGCGAACTCCGGCAGCACCCGCACGATCCCAGGCACCTCCCGCGATGACTGGCGGGCCGCGAGGCCCAGCGGTCCGTAGCTGCGCACCGTCACCCGGTCCGCGCGCACGTCCCCGCGGCGGGTCGGCCGCAGCGGGGTGCGCACGCGCTGCGCCTCCTCGGGCCGGATCCGCAGCCGGTGCCGGTTCCCCGTGGCGCCCGCCGTTGGCTGCCAGGCGTCGCGTACCAGCCCTCGTAGGGTCCGTCTCCCGAGGTTGGTGACGGTCAGCACCGATTCCACCTGCTCGCCCCGGCGGACCGCCCCGGCGGTGCGCCGCTCCACCTCCAGCGCCCCCGTGGCCGCAGCCAGCAGCGTGTCGAGGGCGACGAGCACGACCACAGCCGCCCCCCACACCGCGACCGTGGTGACCTGCGGAACCAGCAGCACCGGCACCGCTCCGAGCAGCACCAGCAGGACGGTCCGACCGGTGATCGCCATCAGCGGGGGACCGGGACCGACCCGAGGATCCCGTCCAGCACAGACTCGGCCGTGATGCCCTCGAGCTCGGCCTCCGCACGTAGTTGCACGCGGTGCCGCAACGTGGGGTGCGCGAGCGCCTTCACGTCGTCCGGGGTCACATAGCGGCGCCCGGACATCCACGCCCACGCGCGGGATGTGGCCAGCAGTGCGGTCGCACCACGCGGGGAGACACCGAGTGAGAGTGACGGGGAGGTGCGGGTGGCGCGGCAGATGTCGACGATGTAGGCGAGTACCTGCGGGCCGACCTCGACCTGCGCGACGTCCGCCCGGGCAGCGTCCAGATCGGCCGCACCGGCCACACGGGCGACACCGGCCCCGGCCAGGTCCCGGGGATCGAACGCGTGCGCGTGCCGGTTCAGCACCTCGATCTCGTCCGTGCGCTCTGGCAGCGGCAGCAGCAGCTTGAGCAGGAACCGGTCCAGCTGCGCCTCCGGCAACGGGTAGGTTCCCTCGTACTCCACCGGGTTCTGAGTGGCGATCACCATGAATGGGGTCGGCAGCGGCCGCGGTTCGCCGTCCACACTCACCTGCCGTTCCTCCATCGCCTCCAGCAGCGAGGCCTGGGTCTTCGGGGGAGTGCGGTTGATCTCGTCGGCGAGCATCAGGTTCGTGAACACCGGGCCCTCCCGGAAGGAGAACTCCGCGGTGCGGGCGTCGTAGACCAGCGAACCGGTCACATCTCCGGGCATGAGGTCCGGGGTGAACTGCACCCGCTTCATCTCCAGGTCGAGGGACGCCCCCAGCGTGCGCGTGAGCAGCGTCTTCGCGACGCCCGGGACGCCTTCGAGGAGAACGTGGCCGCGGCACAGCAGCGCGATGACCAGTCCGGTGACGGCGGCGTCCTGGCCCACGACGGCCTTCGCCACCTCCGTGCGCACCTGGGCCAGCGCCGAGCGGATGCGGCGTTGTTCGTCCGACTCCGGTTCGGGCTCGGGTTGCGGGGCAGACGCCGCGGGAGATTCCCCGACGCCCTGGTGGGGGTACCCAGCGGGCTGGGTGCCGTAGGCGGGGGAGGCCGCGTAGGGCTGCCCGCCGTATCCCTGCGGCGCCCCGTGTTGCGGCTGCACCCCGTGCTCGGGTTGGGCCCCGTATCCCGGCGCGCCCCCCGGTGCCGAGGGAGCCCCGTAGCCCGGTGCTGCGCCGGCGCCCTGCTGTCCGTACGCACCCTGCTGGCCGTAGCCACCCTGCTGTCCATACCCGGGGTGATAGGCCTCCTGCGGCTGCGGGAGCTCGTGCGGCTGCTGTGGTTGGTGTTGCTGTTCAGCCTGCCCACGCTGCGGTGGCTGCGCTGCAGACTCCGGGCGGGGAGCCTCGGGGTGGTCCGGTGTTGCCGGTGGAACGGTCATGAGCGGTGAACCTCACCTTCCAGGGTGTCCAGGGCGTGCGTGAGCGTGAGCAGGGTGGAATCGTCGGTGGGCGGTGGTCCGTACAGCAGCGAGTCGATCTCCTCCGGACGGCGGCCGCTCGCCCGGGCGAGCGCGTCCACCACCTCGTAGGGCTGGGCCGTGCGAGGCAGGCCCGTGCGCTGGGCGAGTCGCCGCACCGTGCCGGCCCGGAGTGCGGCGCCGGCGTGCCCGAATGCTCGCGCGCGCCGGTACAGCCGCCCGCGGCCCCGGATCGTCTCGGTCGCCCGCACCACGACCGGCAACGGCTCGACGACCACCCGGCCCAGGTGCCGGCCGCGCCAGAGCACCACGGCCAGCGCCAGCAGCGCTCCGAACCACCACACGGCCGGAGGAATCACCGGGGGCGGACCGGCCTCGGAGTCGATCCCGAACTGGTCGGCAGGATCGGGCACGTACCAGGTGAGCCGATCGTGCTGACCGAGGATCCGCAGCACCAGGGCAGCATTCCCCGCCTGGGGGAGGCCCTCGTTGGTGAGCGGGAAGCCGTTGGGCATGGCGTACCAGCGCTGGTCGCCGACGGTCCACGTGGCGAAGGCGTACGAGGTGCCGGCGTCGTCGTCGCCGATGGGGAAGCATCCCTCGGCGTCCTCGCCCACCAGCACCCCGGGCCCCGAGGTCACGATCTCGCCCGCGGCCGCGGCGTGCTCGTCGGTGCATTCGGCCGCGTAGGTCCCCACGGCGCCCCCGCCCGTGGCGGTGATCTCGTCGGTGAGGTCCTCGAGCGATCCGAAGTCGAGATTGGTCAGTACGATGTCGGACGGCACGTCCCGCAGCGCCTCCTGCTGCGCTTCCCGCAACGCCCCGGGATCGGTGATCAGCAGCGTGCCACCAGGCCCGGCAGCATCCAGCACCGCTTGGGTGGTGGTGACCTCCTGCACGCTCACACCGTGTTCGCCGAGGATCTGTGCGGCTGCTCTGCCGCCGTCAGGGTCGGGGTTGGATGAGGAGTACGGTTCGTTGTTCTGCGGCGGCGCCAGGAGGTTCAGCACGATGGTCCCGGCGAGCAGCAGGACCACCGCGCAGGCCACGATGATCAGGCCGCGCCGGTTCGATCGGCGCTCGGAGGCGCTATCGGTCCTCGAGCCGAGACGGCTGCCGCGTGCGGTGATCGTGCTCACGAGGAGACCGCCGCCTTCGCGCCGGCACGTGCTCGACGTTCCGGCCGGGTGCGGCTGACCTGCCCGTCCACCGACCGCAGCCACAGGTACTGCTCACCCGTGGGTTCGACGTCGCCGTAGGCGACGTCGTCGAACAGGTGGGAGGCCGCGACCAGGTCGTCGGCTACCGACGGCAGGCGAGCTCCGCCGTCGACGGCTGCCTCGTGCGCGGTACGGCCGGCGCGGTCGGTGAGGATGGCGCGTTCGTCGAGCGAGCGCACGATCGCGCGGTACCGCTCCAGCACGGCGAGCGCCTCTCGGCCCGCCTCGTGCGCTGCCTCGGCCGCGGTGCGCAGATCGGCAGAGGTGCGGTCGTCGCCATCCAGTACGGCTGCGCTGGTGCCGCCGGTGGTGCGGGACCGCCGCCTGCGGACCGGCCCACCCAGCAACAGCGCCACCAGGACGACCACGCCCACGGCCACCAGGACCAGCACCGGCACCAGCACCGGACCGAGAGTCCCTTCCAGCCCGGTGATCTGCTCCCACAGGCCCCGCAGCCACTCCAGCACGCGTTCGAGCAAGGTCGGGTCATCGTTGTAGATGCCCTTGCGCAGCTCCTCCTCGGCCCACGCCCGTGCCTCGTCCGCCGAGGGCGTGAGCGGGACGTCACGGGCGCCCAGTGCTGTCGGTGCGGTCGGTGGGTGCATCGCCTCAGGCGCCCTGCGCGGCCCGTGCGAGCTCGACGTCCAGCGCCTCGGTGCGGATCCGCACGTCGATGTACAACAGCGCGGTCACCGCCGCCACGAACGGGGTGGTGACGATGAGGGTGACAGCTGCCCCGATGAGACTGGCGATGTTGATCGCTGTCAGGCTGCCGAACAGGCCACCGACTGCCCCGATCGGATAACTGACTGCGGAGGCCACCACGAACACCAGCACCTGAGTGAGCAGGTAGATCCCCAGGATGCGCCAGAACGCCCGCCGCGTCAGCGTGAAGGATCGGCGCAACGCCGTCAGGATGCCCGCCCGTTCCAGCACTAGGGCCGGGGTGGCGAGCAGTGTGAACGTGAGCAGCACCAGCATCCCGACCACGGCGAGCAGCAGCGACAGCAGGCCCACGATCGCGATCAGCGCGACCTCCTGGGTGAGCGCTGCCAACGCCACCAGGCCGATCGCCGCGCCGAGCACCACGGTGAGCATCAGCCCGATGAGCAGGCTCAGGCCGAGCAGCCGCAGGATCTGGCCACGTACGGCCGCCCAGACCTCCCCGAGGCTCATCTTCCGACCGATCACCGACTGACTGACCGAGTGGATCAACAGCCCAGTCAGGATCGTGGTGACGAGGAACGAGACCGCCGACGAGATGAGTGAGCCGAGCACGCCGCTCTGCATTGTGGAGTAGAGGCTGCTCATGTCGCCGGACATCAGTGCCGAGTCATCGGGGTTGAGCATGAGCGAGTTGAGATCCTCGTAGAACCCCCAGGTGGCCACCCCCTGGATCGCCACGGAGATCGAGACCAGCACCGCCGTGAGCGCGAACATCACCGCCGGATTGGCGCGGATGGAGCGGATGGCTCCGTCGTAGAGCTCACCGAGCGTGAGCGGCCGGAGCGGGATCACCCCAGGTTGCGGGGCGAACCCGCTGTGGGGATCGAAACCCCCCTGACCCGCGGGCCCGAACTGCCCGTAGCCGCCCGGATTCCCAGAACCCGGGGTTCCCGACGGCGGCCCTCCCGGTGGCATGGGAGGCTGGCCCGCTCCTGGCTGCTGTCCGTACTGCGGTGGCTGGCCCTCGCCCTGCTGGCCATGCTGAGGCGGCTGCTGCTGATACCCGCCTGGGTTGGGTGCTCCCCAGCCCGAACCGGCGTCCGGCGCGCCCCATCCGCCACCCTGGGGTGGCGGCGATCCCGGATACGACATCGCGTTCCTCTCACTGCTTCAGGTCCCTCCTGCCATCTTCGCACGTGCGCCGGTCCGGGCATCCGCGAACAGGAAGTGTCACGATAGGGGCATGAACGCACGCGTCTTGGTGGTCGACGACGATGCCGCGCTCGCGGAGATGATCGGCATCGTCCTGCAGTCGGAGGGGTTCGAGACCGAGTTCTGCTCGAACGGTTCCAAGGCATTGGAGGCCTTTCACTCCGCCCAACCGGATCTCGTCCTGCTCGATCTGATGCTCCCGGGCATGGACGGCATCGAGATCTGCCGCCGCATCCGCATCGAGTCCGGGGTCCCGATCATCATGCTGACCGCCAAGGGGGAGACCACCGACGTCGTCGAGGGGCTCGAGGCGGGAGCCGATGACTACATCACCAAACCCGCCAAACCCACCGAGCTCGTGGCCCGCGTGCGAGCGCGGCTGCGCAACCGGGAGACCGACGGCGCCGAGCGGTTGCTGATCGGCGACCTCGTGGTCGACGTGCCCGGCCACCGGGTCAGCCGCGGTGAGGAGACCATCGGCCTGACGCCGCTGGAGTTCGACCTGCTGGTGGCCCTCGCACGCAAACCCTGGCAGGTCTTCTCCCGGGAGGTGCTGCTGGAGCAGGTGTGGGGATACCGGCATCAGGCCGACACCCGGCTGGTGAACGTGCACGTGCAGCGGCTGCGGGCCAAGGTCGAACGCGACCCGGAGAACCCGCACGTGGTTGTAACCGTCCGAGGCGTCGGGTACCGGGCGGGCACCCCGGTCCAGTGACCGGTCCGCCACCCGTCGCCCGCGGCGAACCGGCCCCGGTGGCACGGCGGCTGCGTCATGCCGGTGCGCGGGCCATGGCCTACACCCGGTTCGGCCGGCGGGCCTGGAGCAGATCGCTGCGCCTGCGGGTGGCCTTCTTCACCGTGGTGGTGGGCACCGTGGCGCTCGCACTGCTGGCCACAGTGCTCTCGGATCAGGTGCGCGACGGCCTGTTCGAGCAGCGCCGGGACCAGGTGCTCGTCGACGCCGCCAACCGGGCCGAACAGGCGCAGCGTCGCTTCGACGGCGCCACGGTGAGCACCGCGCAGGACGCCCAACTGCTCGCCAACGACATGGTGGAGTCCATCCAGGCCACGGCTGCCGACTCGGAAGGAGCACTGCTGCTGCCTGCCCCGGGGTCCACGACCGGAGCGGCTATCCTCCCGCCGGCCACCGACCAGTCACTGCGGAGCGTGATCGAGGAGGAGCTGCAGGCCGAGATCGCCGACCAGAACTTCCAGCAGTGGCAGTCGATCGCGCTGCCAGGGCCCGCCGCCGAGGAGGTGCCCGGCATCGTCGTCGGATCTCCGGTGACGATCCCAGTGGCGGGGAACTACCAGCTGTTCATGGTCTACTCCCTCTCCGCCCAGCAGGCCCAGCTCGACCTGCTGCAGCGTGTGCTCGCCGTCGGTGCCGTGACCCTCGCCGTGCTGCTGGTGGTGATGACGTGGTACATCACCCGCCGCGTTCTCGACCCGGTGCAGCAGGCGGCCCGGACCGCGGAGCTGCTCGCCGACGGCAACCTGACCGAACGCATGCAGGTGCGCGGCCACGATGAGCTCGCGCGGCTGGGACGTTCCTTCAATGAGATGGCCACCAGCCTGCAGGACCAGATCGAACGGCTCGCGGCACTCTCCCGGATGCAGCAGCGGTTCGTCTCGGACGTCTCCCACGAGCTGCGCACCCCGCTGAGCACCGTGCGCATGGCAGCTGAGGTGCTCTATCGCGCCCGCGCCGACCTGCCACCGGTCCAGGCGCGTTCCGCCGAGCTGCTGCAGACCCAGCTGGACCGGTTCGAGAGCTTGCTGGTGGACCTGCTGGAGATCTCCCGCTTCGACGCCGGCGCTGCCGTGCTGGACGTGGAGGAGGCCGACTTGCGGACGGTCGTCGAGCGGGTGGTCGGCATCACCGAGCCCCTCGCCGTCGAACGCGGTTCGCACATCGTGCTGCACATGCCCGACGAGGCATGCACGGCGGATATGGACACCCGGCGGGTCGAGCGGGTGCTGCGCAACCTGCTCGTCAATGCCGTCGAGCACGGTGAGGGTGAACCGATCGAGGTGCGCGTAGGCGTGCACGCCACAGCGGTCGCCGCGGTCGTGCGCGACCACGGGATCGGGATGACCGCACCGGAGGCCGAACGCGTCTTCGACCGCTTCTGGCGGGCCGACCCCGCCCGGACGCGCACCCTCGGTGGAACCGGGCTCGGGCTGGCGATCGCTCTGGAAGACGCACGGCTGCACGGTGGCACCTTGGAAGCCTGGGGCAGGCCCGGTGACGGTGCGGCCTTCCGTCTCACCGTGCCACGCCGCGCTGGTCAGGAGGTGGGCACGCCGCCGCTGCCGCTGGGGCCCGACCCCGCGGAGGAGGCGCCGGTGCGTGAGGCAGATCCCTCGGGGCCGGCGGCGCTCCCACCGCTGATGACACCAGCACGAGGGGAGATGCTCGGCCCGTGGGAGGGCAGCGAGATGCCGGGGCAGTCAGTGGAGGAGGACCGATGAGGCACGCGCGTGGCACGGGGGAGTACTGGCCGGTCCGTGCCGTGGTTGCCGCGGCGATCACGGCCCTGCTGGTGGTCTCCGGATGTGCACGCGTGCCGACCTCCGGACCGGTTGAAGAAGGGGTGGAGGCCGGTATCGACGAGGGGGTCGGGTACGTGGCCGGTGAGGCCCCGAACCCGGGTGACCCACCGGCCAGCATCGTGCGTGGCTTCCACTCGGCTGCCGTGGCCGGCAGCTCCGACGACTACGTGCAGGCGCGCGAGTACCTGACCGATGCCGCGAAAGGGCCGTGGGCACCGGCCGCGCAGGTGCTCATCTACGACGGTTCGGCGCCGCTGCGGTTCGCAGAGCCCGAGGAGGGCGTGATCGAGGTGACCGCCACAGTGGCAGCCACCGTGGACGCCGTCGGGGTGTACACGCCGGCCAGCCCCGGCGCCACCAGCACGCTCACCTACGAGCTGGAACAGGACGAGGACGGGGAGTGGCGGATCGACACGCTGCCCGACGGGATCCTGATCTCCGAGGTCAACTTCAGCACGCTCTACCGCCAGAGTGCGCTCTACTTCGTCTCCTCCGACCAGACGGCGCTGGTGCCGGACGTGCGCTGGTTCCCGCAGCGCAACGCCGCCACGTACGTGATGCGCAGCCTGCTCGCCGGCGCCTCCGAGTGGCTCAGCCCCGCCGTCGTCTCCGCGATCCCGGCCGGTACCGCCCTGTCCATCGACTCGGTCACCGTCTCCGGAGGGGTGGCGACAGTACCGCTGACCCCCGAAGTGCGCTCGGCCGGAACCGATGACCGCGGCCTGCTGCTGGCCCAGATCAGCCGGACCCTCACCGCGCTGCCGCAGGTTCAATCGGCCACGGTGACGGTCGACGGCGTCGCGTTGGACGGCCAGGAGCGCACCGACCTCGTGGTGAACCGGCCCACCGGGCGGGCGCCCCTCGTGCTCACCGACGAGGACCTGCTCGCCACGTTCAACGGCTCAGAGCTGGTGCCTGTGTCCGACGCCGTCGACCTCGGGCAGCTGGCACTGTCCGATCCGGCTGTCCCCTACGACGACGGCCCCACAGTGGCGCTGGCCAGCGGCTCGGTCCTGCTCACCGTGCCTTCGGCCGGCCAGGGCGCGGACCAGCTCTACACCGGACGGGAGCTGCTCGCCCCCTCCTACGGACCCGGCGGATGGATCTGGACCGGGGAGCAGGACAACTCGGGTGAACTCGTCGTGGTCCAGCCCGGGGGAGGGGCCCTGACGGTGACTGCCGCCACGCTCGAGGACCAGCAGGTGCGCGCATTGCGCGTCAGCCGTGACGGCGCCCGGCTCGCCGTCGTGGTCGAGGACGACGGGGCGAGCCAGCTCCTCGTGTTCTCCGTGGTGCGCTCGGCCGACGGCGTCCCCGAGGCGCTCGGTGCCTCCCTGGCCCCCGCCCGCGGCATCGAGGAGATCACCGACGTCGTCTGGGTCGATCCGGTCACCGTGGCGGTGCTCGGCACGAGCCGTGAGACCGAGACGGTGCACCTGGTCACCCTCGGCGGTCCCCTCACCCGATTGCCCAGCGTGGCGGGCACGGTCCGGATCGCCGCCGGTAGCGGTGAACGCGATCTGTTCCTCACCACCGAGGACGGGGTGCTGTACGGCCGGTCGGGGAACGGGTGGGCCCAGGTGGCCTCCGGGGCGCACGACCCCACCTTCGCCGGCTGACCGGATCGACCGGGATACGCCGGCCCGGGGCGCTTGGTGCCCCAGGCCGACGCCTACCGGTCGATCGCGTCAGGGCCCCCGCCGGCCTGCTCGGTGCACCTGTATCCACAGTGAGCGGGTGGACCAGGGCGAGCTGCGCCGTCGTGGGCCACGCTGACCCCATGACGGCGACCGCAACCGTGGCATGGCTCCTCGCCCCCGTGCACGACCTGCTCGCGCTCGTGCTGCCGCGCAGCTGTCCCGGCTGTGACGCACCCGACGTCACCCTGTGCCGGCGCTGCAGGCGGCTGCTGAGCGGGCCGCCGCGACGGTGCGAGGAGGGCACGGTGTTCCTCGGAGTCGACGACCAACTGCCGGCGCTCGGGCTGCCGGTGTGGACTCTGGCCGACTACACCGGACCGGTGCGGCGGGTGGTGCTCGCATGGAAGTCCGGCGGGCGAGCCGATCTGGACCGGCCGGTCGCGGCACTGATGGCCGGCGCCGTGGCCGGTCTCGCCGGGGATCTGCTTGCGGACCCAGTGCCTGATCGGGGTGATCCGGCACTGGTGGTGGTGCCCGCGCCGTCGGGCTGGCGGAGACGATGGCGGCGACGGCTCGTAGCCCTGACCCTCGCCCGTGCGGTGGCGCAGTCGCTGGCGCAGGAGTCCGGGCGGTCGGTGTGGGTGGCTGACCTGTTGCGGCGGCGGGGTGGGTCGGGGCATGCCCTGGGTGCCCGCGCACGCCGGCGCAGCACCGGTGCTGCCGTGCGGTGCCTGGGGCCCGTCCCGGAGGGTACGGCGTGCCTGCTGGTCGACGACGTCGTCACCACCGGTGCCACCCTCGACGCCGCACGGGTCAGCCTGCAGCGGGCGGGTGCGAACGTGCTCGGGGCGGTGGTGCTCGCGGCCACTGCGGCGCCCGGTGAGAACGCGTCGGCGCTTCGACTGTCGCATCGGCCCGGTGTGGACTAGCGTCATGTCATGGAGCTCCACCCCGCAACCGAGATCGGCACTTCTTGCCGCCGGAGCCGGGGAAGGGGAGGTGATGCCGTCTAGCACGACGCCGCGTCACCAGCACGCGGCGACTCTTTCGTCCCGAGGCTCAGGTGCCTCCGGGAACGCCCCAGATAGACCTGTGGAGGTTCGTCATGGAGATCGTCGTGGTCAGCCGTCACACCGAGGTGCCGGAACGCTTCCGGCGCCACGTCGAGGAGAAGCTGGCCAAGGTGCCGCAGCTGTCTCCCTACGCCCAGCGCGTCGACGTCGAGGTGTCCCACGAGAACAACCCGCGACTGGCGGAGCGGGCCGAACGTGTGGAGCTCACCGTCCGGGCCAAGGGTCCGGTGGTGCGGGCGGAGGCGGCAGCGTCGGATAGGTACGGCGCACTCGATCTGGCCACCGCGAAACTGCTCGAGCGATTGCGACGCGCTCGGGATCGGCGCAAGTCCCACCACGGACGGCGCCCAGAACCTATGCCTGCGCCGGACCTGGAGGCGCTGACTGACCTGAAGGCGCCGACTCAGGAGTCGACCAATCACGTTCCCGAGGACGAGGATGCCTTCACCCCGCATGCTCCGACCGAGCCAGGCGTGGCGGTCGAGGCCCAGTTGGGCGACTCACCCGTGGTGATCCGGCAGAAGGTGCACGAGACCGCGCCGATGACCGTTGACCAGGCGCTCGCGGAGATGGAACTCGTGGGGCACCCGTTCTACCTGTTCGTCGACTCCGAGACGATGCAGCCGTGCGTGGTCTACAACCGGCGTGGATGGACCTATGGAGTGATCCGGCTCAACTATGAGGCCACCGAGTTGGCGCACGTGGAGGCCACAGCCTGACGTTCCACTCTGACGTGTCCGGCGGCGCCGGTCGATCCGCGAGGGTCGGCCGGCGTCGCTGTGTGTCACCGGGAGCATCCTCACCGGCAGCATCCTCACCGGGGGTGAGGTTGACGTCGGTCCTGGCCCGATCATCGACGGTGCACTCACCCCGGGTGAGGTTGGTGTCGGTGCGATCTCCTACTCTGGCGCTCATGCCCCGCACCCTCACCCTCGGCCAGGCCCGCCGCATCGCCGTGGCCGCGCAGCTGCTCGACCGATCCACGCTGCGGCCGCCGCGGCCGACCATGGCGCACCTGCAGCGCACCATCGACCGGCTGGGAGTGCTGCAGATCGACTCGGTGAACGTGCTGGCGCGTGCCCATCTGCTGCCGCTGCAGGCGCGTCTGGGCAACTATGACCCCGCCCTGCTGGACCGGGCGACGCGGGGGACACCCGCCCGACCCCGGCGGCTCGTCGAGTACTGGGCACACGAGGCCTCCTACGTCTCGCCGAGCACGTACCAGGCGCTGCGGTGGCGGATGGATTCGCCGCGGATGCGACGTCTGGACGAGCAGCTGTGGCGAGAGCACCCCGAGACCATGGTGGTGGTGCTCGACATCGTCGGTTCCGACGGCCCGCTCACAGCCGCGCAGGTGCACGAACGGCTCGGCCACCAGAGCGGTCGGCGTGAGCATTGGGGGTGGAACTGGACCGTCGCGAAGCAGGCACTGGAGGCCCACTTCGCGCGGGGCCGGGTGATGGCGGCCCACCGCACCACACAGTTCGAACGGGCCTACGACCTACCGGAGCGGGTGCTGCCGCCGGCTGTGCTCGCCGCACCTGTTCCGGATCGGCCGACGGCGGTGCGCACCCTGGTCGAGATCGCGGCACGTGCGCACGGGATCGGGACCGCGCGCTGCCTGGCGGACTACTTCCGGGTGCCGGTGGCCGATACGCAGCGGGCGATCTCCGAACTCGTGGCTGACGGCGTGCTGGAGGAGGTGAGCGTGCGTGGATGGGAGCGCTCGCTGGTGCTGCACCGTGAGGCCCGGGTTCCCCGCCGCACCCGCGGCCGGGCACTGCTCGCCCCGTTCGACCCACTGGTGTTCGAACGCCGCCGGTTGCTGGAACTGTTCGGGATGCACTACCGCATCGGCATCTACACTCCGGCCGCGGAGCGCACTCATGGCTACTACGTGCTGCCGTTCCTACTGGGAGACCGGCTCGTGGCCCGGGTGGATCTGAAGGCCGACCGCGAGCATGGCGCGCTGCTGGTGCGAACCGCGTTCGCCGAGCCGGAGGCCCCGGGCGAGACGGCCGAGGAGCTCGTGGCCGAGCTGCGGGAGATGGCCGCGTGGCTCGGGCTGGATCAGGTGCTGCCGGAGGAGGACATCCGCGGGGATCTCGCGGTGCCGGTGGGGCGGGCGCTCGCGGCAGCGTGAGGGTTCAGTGGTTCCGCGAGGGGGGGCTTGGGCTAGGCGGTTGATCGCAGTCGTCCCATGACAACAGGCCACCGCACAAGCTGCCGCGTCTGAGCTGAGAACCACCGCCGACGTCGGTACGGTGAACGGTGGACTGTGGTGGCGCATTGCCGCGGTGCGGCGACCTGGAATACTCGAGCAGGTGATCGAACCGGCTCCGCTGACACCGACCGCCTGTCTGGCCGCGGTGCTGACGCCGACGGCGTCCGACGGTTCGATCGATCCTGAGGTGGCACGGGAGTACTTCGCCAGTGTGGTCGAAGACGGGGTCGACGGACTGGCAGTGGCCGTGCACACCGGCCGCGGCGATCGCCTGGGCGTCGAGGCACGCTCTGAGCTCATCTCGTGTGCTCGCGATGTCAGCGGCCAGGTGGTCACAGCGGTGTGGCCGGGTGACGACCCGGCGTGGCCCGAGGAAGCTGCGCGTGCCGGTGCGACCGCGCTCCTGGTCGCGCCCGAGCACACGCTCGACCCCGGGAACGAGGTGCGGCGGCTCGACGAGATCGCGCAGTCGAGTCGGTTGCCGCTGATCGGCTTCGACCTCTACCTGCATCCTTACGACGATTCGACGCGCGAGGCCGTGCTCGCACATCCGGCTGTGCGTGCGTTCAAGCCGGCCCGGATGCATGACGCGATCGCCTGCCAGAGTGGGATCCGCGCGGCGCAGCGACTGGGGGTGCCGGTGTTGACCGGTGAGGACAGGATGTTCGTGCCGTCCCTGCTCTGGGGTGCCACCGGCGCGCTCGTCGGCCTGGGCGCTGCGGCGACGAGTGTCACCGTGCGCGCACTGCGGGCGTTCCGCACGGGGGAGGGGCTCGTTGGCGCCTCCCGCGCACTCGATGCCCTTGCCGAGGTGACCTTCTGTGACCCGTTCGACGGGTACGTCCAGCGCATGGCGTGGATCGCCGTTGCCGAAGGTCGCATCCCGGCTGAGTTCGCGCACGATCCTGCGCGTCCCGGTGGGCTCAGCGAGAGTGAGCGGGACCGGGTGGTGCACGTCGCCGCGTGTGCGGTGCGCGGGGTCTGACCCTGCGCTGACGCTCCACTGACACCGACCTGTCGTTGACACGGCTCCGCAGAATCCGCTAATTTCGGTCCGGACCGTTAAGTAGGACTCGGCTTGATGCAGTCGCACCGCAGTCGATGACGACGAAGGAGTGCAGTATGAGAATCCGCCCATCCACCACGATCGCGTTGGTGGCCTCGGCCGCCATGCTGATCGGGGCTGCCGCGCCGGCAACGGCGAACTCCGGGCCACCGCCTGCGGTGAGCACCGAGGTCGCGGCCAGCGATCCGGTCACTGACCTCGGGGAGGCCGTCCGCAAGACCCAGGTGCTCGCCTCAGCCACCGATATGGGTCCCGACGGCGTCCCTTACGGCTACTACGTCGTCTCCGGAAACCAGAACGTCACGGCGGAGTTCGCCGTCGTCGATCTGCGTACGGAAGAAACCGTGATGCGCACCCGCCTGCCCTACGGTGCGAGCAGCCAGCGTGCCCTGGACGTCTCGCCCGTGGACGGCACCGTGTACTTCGGCACTTCCGACGTCGGCCACGTCTACCGCTACGTGCCGGGCGCCGACGATGTCGAGCACGTGGCCGCACTTCCCACCGGGGTCCGGGCGTGGGGGCTGGCGGTCGACGAGGACGGCGTGCCGTGGATCGGCGGGTACCCGACGGGTGCCCTGTACTCGGTGGATCCAGATTCGGGGACTCTCACCAACCACGGTCAGGCGATCGCGGGTGAGCAGTACATCAACTCGATCGCCCCGGTCGGTGACACCATCTACGTCGGCACGAACGCCAACGCCAAGCTTGCCGAGTTCGACCGCACGACCGGCACGTTCACCGAGATCGCCATGCCGGCCGGACACGACGGCACGAATCTGACCGCACTCGACGTGCGCGGCGATCTGATGTTCGTCAGCACCACCAGCATGTACGTGCGCAACCTGGTCACCGGTGAGTGGGTCGATGAGATCGCTGATGCCAACGCCCGCGTCTCACCGGTCTCGCCGACCGATCCGAACGCCGTCTACCTCCGCCAAGGGCGCGAGGTGAAGCGCTACGACCTCACGACTGGGGAGATCACGGGTACTGGCAAGGCGCCGAACGCCACACCGGAATCCTGGGGCTGGATGGAGGTCGACGGATCCGGGCCTTACCTGACCCTGACCTACTGGAACCAGGGCCGCACGTACGGCTGGAACCTGGAGACCGGCGGAAGCTTCTACCTCGTCCCCGAGGTCGAAGGAGCCGGGGCGCCGCTGATCAGCCTCGGTGCCGGGCCCCTCGGCAACATCTACGCCGGAGCCTTCCTCAGCCCGCCCGGATCGGGCAAGTACGACCCCGACGGTGAGGGCATCGCATTGCTGAACGGCACCAGCCAGGTCGAGGGTTGGGGCACGTTCGATGGCAACGTCATCTTCGGCCGCTACCCGCAGGGCTCGGTCTACCTGTACGACCCGGAGCAGCCCTGGAACTACGGCAGCAACCCCGACACCCCGCCGCTGGAGCTCGGCAACGGAGTGAGCCGCCCGCAGTCCCTCATCGAGCTGACAGCAGTACCGGACACCGTGGCCGTGGCTTCCGTGCCAAAGCCCGGGGAGCACGGCGGGGCGATCACCCTGTGGCAGCCCTACGACGGAACGCACACCGTGTACCGGGACGTGGTGCCCGACCAGACCCCGGTCGGCTTCGTCCAGCACGAGGGAATCCTCATCGGCGGCACCTCCATCGAAGGCGGCTACGGCATCGACCCGGTCACCGATGAGGCGGTCGTGTTCGCCTGGGACCCGGTGAGCACGGAGACGATGTGGACTGCTGCACCGATCCCGGGGGCCGAAACCCTCGCTGGCTTCGCCATCGATGACGACGGCCACCTGTGGGGCGTGGCGGACAGCCGTACGGTCTTCGAGTTCGATCTGCAGACCCAGTCGTTGCTGCGCACGGTCACGATCGATGCCGACGCCCCGATCGACCGGTTCGGTGACAACGACCGGCTGCTCTTCGACAACGGGCGGTTGTTCGGATCGGTGGCCGACCGGCTGTTCGTCCTCGACCAGGTCACCGGCGAGGTCACCAGCCTCTACGGCGCCGAGAGCGGCCGCAGCGACGGCGTCACGCAGGTGCACGAGCTGGCCCAGGATCGCTACGGCGACCTGTATGTGGTCAGTCAGGGCACCCGCCTCGCCCGCTATGACCTGCCCGAGGATGTGACGGCACCCGAGGTGACGGTCGACGCGCGTGGAGCGGCGGTCTGGCTGTCCGCCACCGACGACCAGGACGATGCGCCTCGTATCGACTACCGGGTCGATGACGGTGACTGGCAGTCCTACGAGGGCGATGCTCCGATCGTGGTTGGTCCCGGTGCGGAGCTGGAGTACCGGGCCATCGACGACGCGTGGAACTCCTCCGACGTGGGGTACCACTCGTTCTGGTGAGGATTGTGCTCGCGGTGCCCGGCAGGGCGACGGAACTCGTCGCCCTGCCGGGCACCGCTGTCCGGGCCCGCAGTCGGCGAGGTAACGGGGGCGACGGTGGCGGGTATGGCACGATGAACGGCACCTGCACCAGTCGCAGAACGGGGGACACATGACACCGGTCGTGGGCGTCGTCGGCCCGGTCGATCTCGCACCAGGCGTGGCCGAGTCGGTCAGTGAGATGGCCGGACTCGAGGCCGTCACGCTCCCGTACTCCCACGAGTCCGAGACGTCCGATATCGTGCGGCAGAACGCCTCGTCGGTCGATGCCTGGCTGTTCACCGGCATTGTTCCCTACACACTCGCCAAGGGATCCACGAGCCGGCCGGCCGCGTTCGTCGACTACACCCGGGAGACGGTGCTGCGGTCGTGGGTGCGCCTGGCTCGGGAAGGGCGCGACATCGCCCGTACCTCCATCGATACGGTGGGCATTCCAGAGCTGCGAGAGATCGCGGATGCGGTGGACCTACCTCCGGACCGGCCGCGATCGCTCCCGCACCGGGTGGACCAGCGGGTCTCGCAGCTGGTCGATTTCCACCGCTCCAACCCGGATGACTCCTGGACGGCCATCACCTGTGTCTCCAGCGTCTACGAGGCACTCCGTGAGGAGATCTCCATCATTCGGCTGGTGCCGTCGGAGAACGCGATCCGGACGGCGATCAGCCGGTTGACGCTGACGATCAACAGCCAGGTCAGTGAGGACTCGCAGGTGGCGGTGGGCCTGCTGGCCGCTGACGACATGACCCGAGCGGCCCCGTTTCTCAAGGCGCAGGCCACGGCGCTCGCGGGCACGGTGGCCCTGGCTGAGACGGGGGAGATGCTCCTGGTCACCACACGGGGCGCCCTGGCGATCGCCTCCTACCAGTTTTCCCAGCCGCCGCTGCTTCGGCGGCTATCGGAGGCCGGCATCAGTGCCAACGCCGGGTTCGGAGTGGGACGCACGGCGCTGGAGGCCGAACAGCTGGCGCGCCGGGCGCTCAACCGCGCCCGAACGCATCCGGGACCGACGGCGGTGGTCTCGTTCCGCAACGATGTGGACCTCGCCCTCGGTGCCGGTGGCAAGAACAGTGAGGTGCCCGGGGAGCAGGAGGCCCCGGCGCTGGGCACCATCGCGACCCGGGTGGGTGTGGCACTGCAGACCTTGACGCGTCTGCGCGATCTGGCTCACCTCCATCCGGACGAGCCGCTGACCTCCCGGGTGGTGGCCGAGGCGCTCGACGTCCAGCTGCGGACCGCGCGGCGGATGTTGCAGCGGCTGGAGCGCGGTGGGTATGCCGAACGGGTGGGAAACGAGGCACGAGAGTCGAGCGGCAGGCCACTCACGCAGTACCTGCTGCATCTGTAGGCCAGGGGCGGAGAACAAGAGTCCGGGGTGCAACCCGGTGAATCGACGACGAGCGGAGATGCGATGAAGCGCGCCATCATGCTGATGTTCGACAGCCTGAACCGGCATATGCTGCCGCCCTACGATCCACAGACGTGGGTGCAGGCTCCGAACTTCGCGCGGCTGGCCCGGCGTGCTACCCGGTTCGAGAAGTTCTACGCGGGATCGCTGCCCTGTATCCCCGCACGGCGTGAGCTGCACACCGGCCGGTACAACTTCCTGCATCGCAGCTGGGGGCCGCTGGAACCGTTCGACGAGTCGATGCCGCAGATCCTCCGGGACGCGGGCGTGCACAGCCACCTCGTCTCCGATCACCCCCACTACTGGGAGGACGGCGGAGCGACCTATCACACGCGCTACACCACCTGGGACTTCCATCGGGGCCAGGAGGGTGACCCGTGGAAGGCAGTCGTGCAGTCCGGACCGCGCGGCGCTGGCGGGCATGACAGGGCCAGGGTGCAGGACCGGATCAACCGCACCTACATGCCCACCGAGGCCGAGCACGTGCAGACCAGGACGGTCGATGCGGGGCTGGAGTTCCTCGAGACCAATCACGCGGCGGACGAGTGGCTGCTGCAGCTGGAGCTCTTCGATCCGCACGAACCCTTCTTCACCCACCGGCCATACAAGGACCTGTACTCAGCGGACCGTGACGGCTCGGCGCCGTCGGAGGAGGGGACCGACTGGCCGGACTACCGCAAGGTCACCGAGTCTCCGGACCAGCTCGAGCACGTCCGCCGCGAGTATGCCGCGCTGGTCTCGATGTGCGACCGCTCGCTGGGCCGGGTCCTCGACGCGATGGATGAGTATGACCTCTGGGAGGACACGATGCTCATCGTCAACACCGACCACGGGTTCCTGCTCGGTGAGCACGGCTGGTGGGCCAAGACCGTGATGCCCTGGTTCGAGGAACTCGTCCACCTCCCGTTCTTCTTGTGGGACCCGCGCTCGCCTGAGGGGTCGCAGCACCCGACGGCGGTGGCTCAGACCATCGACATCGCCCCCACGTTGCTGCGCTACTTCGGGCTGACTCCGCCTGAGAGCATGCAGGGGAAGGATCTGGGACTGACCAGTGCGGTGGGCGAGACGGGTGCAGTGGGCGCGGCTGGTGCGGATGGCGGTGCCGTCCCAGCCGCTGACGCGGGTGCCGGCACCCTCGCCGAACGCGAGGGTGGCCTGTTCGGCATCCACGGCGGTCACGTGAACGTCACCGATGGCAGGTTCGTGTACATGCGCTCGGCAGCGACGCCGTCGAACGCCCCGCTGGAGCAGTACACCCTGATGCCCACGCACATGCGTGAACGATTCCCCGTCAGTGAGCTGGCCGCCTGGGAACCCGCGGAGCCGTTCTCGTTCACCCAGGGGCTGCGGACGATGCGCATGGAGACGCCGAACCGGTGGATGAACCCGTGGCCGCATGGGACGTTGCTCTTCGACGTGGAGCGCGATCCGCAGCAGCGTGAGCCGCTCCTCGATGATGAGGTGGAGCTGCGGATGCTGGATCTGCTGGTGCGGCTGATGCGCGAGAACGATGCGCCGGCCAGCCAGTTCACCCGGTTGGGGTTGCCCGTCGAAGGGCCCGTGGGAGTCGAGCACCTCATGGCCGGCCGCGACGCCGAACGCGCCGCTGCCACTGCGCAACCACTGCCCGATCTGAACGGGCATCCGGCCCGGACCGACCTGGATCGACCGGTGGGGGAGCTCCTGGGCGAGCCACGCACGCGCGACACGCTCGCCGCACATGCACCCGACCTGGCACAGACCGAGCTGCTGACGGTCTCACCGGTCACGACGCTGATCGACCTGGCAGCCTCCGGCGTTCTCCCAGCAGCAGCCCTGACCGCGATCGCCGACGACCTGGCCGCGATAGCCACGCAGCCGTGAGCGACGCACCAGGACGGAACGCCGTGACCGAACGTCCCAACGTCTGGTTCGTGATGACCGACCAGCAGCGGTGGGACTCGATGGGCTACGCCGGCAACACCGTCATCGAGACCCCCAATCTCGACCAGCTCGCCTCCGAAGGGAGCTGGTTCGAGCATGCCTACAGTGCGACACCCTCGTGTATCCCGGCACGAGCAAGCCTGATGACCGGACAGGACCCCTGGCACACGGGGATCCTCGGCATGGGGGAGGGGCAGGGGCCCGCGCAGTGCCTCGAGAACACGTTGCCCGAGTCGTTGGCACGGGCCGGATATCACACGCAGGCGGTGGGGAAGCTGCACGTGCACCCGCAGCGCGACCTCATCGGCTTCCACCACACCGTGCTGGACGAGTGCGGGCGGCGCGAGCACCCGGACACCCTCTCGGACTACGACCGGTGGCTGCAGCGCGAGGTGCCTGACGCCAGTGCGGACTCTCACGGCGTCGGCTGGAACTCGTTGCACAGCCGGGCGTGGCACCTGGCCGAGCGTCAGCATCCGACGTACTGGACGGCGACCGAATCGATCGATTTCCTGCGGCGGCGGGACCCGACGAAGCCGTTCTTCCTGATGACGTCTTTTGCCCGGCCGCATTCACCGTACGACCCGCCGGAGCCGCTGCTGAACCAGTACCTGGATGCTGACCTGCCCGAGCCCTGGATCGGGGACTGGGCAGCACCCCATGCCGTCACCAGCTGGGCACCGGACGCATGGCGGGGTGTGCGCAGCGTCGAGCAGGTGCGCCGCACCCGCGCCGGGTACTACGCGACGATTACCCACATCGACCAGCAGATCGGGCGGATCCGCTTCAATCTCGCCCGGCAGGGACTGCTGGAGAACACGATCATCGTGTTCACCTCCGACCACGGCGATATGCAGGGCGATCACCACCTGTGGCGCAAGACCTACGGCTATGAGGGATCGGCCCACATCCCGTTGTTCGTTGTGCTGCCGCAGGCGATCCGGGAGCGGTATGGCATCGATCCCGGCACCCGGAGTGAGGCTCCCGTCTGCCTCCAGGACGTCATGCCGACCATCCTCGACGCGTGCGGGATCGAGATCCCGGAGAGTGTCGATGGCCGTAGCGTGCTGCCCGTGCTTGCTGATCCTGGTGCCCCGTGGCGGGAGGCGGTCCACGGCGAGCACTCCACGTGTTACGACCCCAGCCAGGAGATGCAGTACCTCACCGACGGCAAGCAGAAGTACATCTGGTTCGCCCAGGACGGCGCCGAGCGGCTGTTCGACCTGGTCGCTGACCCGCACGAGGAGAGGGATCTGGCTGCAGACCCGGCCTATGCCGACAGTCTCGAGCACTGGCGCAGCCGGCTCGTCGAGATCGTCGCCGCACGCGACTGCGGCTGGACCGAGAACGGACGAATGATCCCGCGCGGGGACGGCCCGCCACTGGTCTCACCCCACTACGCCCAGCGCCTCGCCCGGCACGGGGTCTGACTCGGCGACTGGGAGCCAGTGGTCTTCTCCCAGCCTTGTCGGCCACGAGCCACGGCCCGCTCACCACGGAGCAGGCGGCCCGCATCCAAGGGGCGTCGATCGATCAGCTCGAGACCTGGACCGACCGGATCCTGACCGCGGACACCATCGAAGCCGTCCTGCGCGGAAGGAACCATCCGCCGACTACGCGGTCAGGCTTCGCGCCTCGAAGTTCGCGTACTCGGCGATCATCGGGGACATCTGTCGGAAGCCGAACCGCCCCCTCCCCAGAGCGGGCCCGCCGGTCGATCCGTCGTCGTACCAGTCGAGCACCAGCAGATCGTCCACGAACATCGAGACCCGAGCTCCGGCGTGCCGTATCCGGATGCGGTACGGCGCCACAGCCGTGGCCACGGGCGGGATCGGATCGGGCGCCGTGGCGACCAGATGAAAGCCGTGACTCTTCCGCAGGTTGCACGTGTGCAGACGAGGGTCGATCCGCCGTCGGAAATAGGAGAGGTGATAGGCGTCGATGTCTCCGGAGTGGTACTGCGGATAATCGCCATCACGCGGGGTGAGCGAGGCGTCGAACAGATCGACATCTCCTCGCCCTCGTGCGGCGAAGAACACGATGCACAGCCCGGGCTCCCGGATCGGCCAGAAGTCCCAGGAGTACTCCACGTCCGGCCCGAACTCCTCCGGGCACCACAGCACGAAGTTGCCCTGGGTGGAGTCCTCGCTGAGCACGGTGCTCTCCACCCGCATCCGGCCCTGCGGGAAGCTGAGCGTGACCGGCCCTTCGGCGCGGAAGCCGGCGACGTCCGACTCGCATGCGAGCGGGTTGCGATAGAGCGTCTCGATACTCTCCGCCGTCACCGCGGCCCCGTGGTCGCGTCCGGCTTCGCCTCGATACCGGGCCTCGTCACCCCTTGATCCCGCTCGCTGCCACGCTGTTGACGATGTAGCGCTGCAGCACCGCGAACACCACCAGGCAGGGGATCACGGTGATTGCCGCAGCCGCCATCAGCCGGGCCTGGGAGACCGCCTCCTGGTTGAGGCTGGCCAGACCCACGGTCAGCGTCCGCATCTCGTCGGTCTGGGCGATGATCAGTGGCCACAGGAAGTCGTTCCAGTGCCAGAGGAAGACGAAGATCCCGAGCGTGGCCAGGATCGGCGTTGTCAGCGGGAGCACGATCCGCCAGAAGATGCTCCACTCCCGGGCACCGTCGATCTTGGCGGCTTCGAAGAGCTCGTCGGGCAGACCCATGATGAACTGCCGCATCAGGAACACCGCCTGGGAGTTCGCCAGGGTCGGAACGATCAGCCCCCAGAACGTGTCGATGCCCTCCAGCCTGGCGACCAGCACGAACAGCGGGATGATGGTGGCCTGGGTGGGCACCATGAGGGTCGCCAGGAACGACCAGAACATGATCTCCCGGCCCGGGAAGCGCTTCTTCGCGAAGGCGTATCCGGCCATGGCTGCCGTGATCAGCACCAGCACCACCGACACGATCGAGTAGATCGTGGTGTTGAGCGTCCAACGCAGGAAGTTGCGTGCGGTCAGGACGGCGATCAGGTTGTCGAACGTCCACTCGTCCGGCAGCTGGAAGGGGATCGTGCGGGCGCCCTCGGGACTCAGGGCGAGGATGAAGACAGCGAGGAACGGCACGATGGTGCCGAACGCGAGCAGCGAGGCCACCAGGATCGTTCCCGGCCTGATGCGGTTGCGGCGTCTGCGGCGCGCTGTAGCGGGTGCCCCGTTGGTCTCGGTCCCGGGCCGCGTGAGCGTGGCGGTCATGTGTTGCTCCGATCGAGGAAGCGACGCTGGATCAGCGAGATGACGAAGACGAGTAGGAAGATCGCGACACCGATCGCGGCGGCGTAGCCGAAGTCGAAGAACTTGAATCCCTGGTCGTAGAGGGCGTACACCAGCGAGTAGGACGCACGGGAAGGCCCGCCGCCGGTCATGACGTAGATGGTGTCGAAGACCTGGAACGCGGCGATCGTCTCGATCACCAGCACGAAGAACACCACCGGTCGCAGCAACGGCAGGACGATCCGGAAGAACCGCTGAGTCGCGTTCGCGCCGTCGAGGGTGGCCGATTCGAGCAGATCCTCCGGGATGTTCTTCAACCCCGCGAGCAGGATCAGCATCGAGTACCCGAACCCTCGCCACGCCGAGACGACGGCGAGCGAGGTGAGCACCTGTGCCTGGTTGCCCGTCAGGAAGGGATAGGGATCGACTCCCGCTTCGGTGAGCAGCCCGTTCACCAGCCCGTCGCTGGCGAAGATCCACAGCCAGATCACAGCCGCGAGCACGAACGAGGTCACGTACGGAAGGAACAGTGCACCGCGGAAGAACCCGGTGCCCCACACCAGCCGGTTGAGCACCAGGGCGGTCACCATGGAGACCACGACGACGAGCGGCACGTAGATCGCGGCGTAGACCAGGGTCGTGGTCAGGGCGCCGAGGAACACATCGTCGGCGAGCATCCGCGTGTAGTTGTCGAACCAGACGACGGAGTAGTCGCCGCTGAGCTTGTAGTCGGTCAGGCTCATGCCGATCGCCCCGAGACTGGGGACGAACCGGAAGATGACGAACAGCACCAGCATGGGGAGCACGAACAGGATGCCCGCCCACATGCCGCTGCGTGCGGCGGTGGTCGAGCCGCGTCGCTTCTGCCTGCCCAGTGCTGAGACGGGGGTGGTGGAAGTCATGGTCTCACTGTCGATTCGATGGAGGTAGGCGATCGAGTGCTGTGGGGCGCACCGTGGTGCGCCCCACAGCGGGAGCCGTTACAGACGGGAGATGGCGTCCCGCGCCTCTGCTGCGGCGTCGGCGATGGCCTCTTCGGCGGTCGCCTGACCCTGCAGGGCGGACTGGATGTGCGTGGCGAGGATGGACATCACCTGCCGTGCTCCGGGTGCGGCCTCTCCCGGGTTGGAGACGGCGAGGGAGTCGAACAGCGCCTGGGTGGCGTCGTCGTCGATCGTGATCTCGGCATCCTCACGGGAGGGGAACCAGCCGGCCGCTTCGAACATCGCGGACTGCGCTTCCGGCGCCGCCAGGGCTCGGGCTACCTCGAGAGCTGCTTCTTCATCCTCGTTGATCGTGGTCAGGCCGATGATGCCCGGTGTGCCGAAGGAGGCCTGGACCGCACCGGTGAGTGGAGCGCCGACGGTGACGTTCTCCTCGCCGACGGCCGCCTCGAGCTGGTCGATCGTGGCGCCGGACATCCCGTACGACATCGCTGCCGTTCCCAGGCCGAGCGGACCACCTTCCACGGCGGTCGTCTTGGTCGCAGCATCGGCCGGGAGTCCGCCTGCTTCCTGCAGGTCGAGCAGGAACTGCAGTGCCTCGACGCCTTCGGGGCCGTCGAAGGCGATGTCGCTGCCGTCCTCGGTGAACACCGATCCGCCCGCCTGCCACAGCAGCGGGTAGAAGGAGATGTTGAGCGTGGTCTCGGCCGAGCCGGAGTAGTCGAGCACGGAGACGCCGTTCTCGGCGAGGGCGGGCGCGGCGTCCAGGATCTCGTCCCACGTCTGTGGGAGCTCGGTGATGCCGGCATCTTCGAAGAGTGCTGTGTTGTAGGCCGTGGCGTTGGCCGTCTGGTAGATCGGCAGGCCGTAGATCTCACCGTCGAACGTGCCGCCGGCGAGGGCACCCTCGAAGTAGACGCCCGGGTCGTCGATGGCGCCGTCGATGGGCTTGAGACCGCCGGTGTCGTAGAAGTTCCTCGCCAGGTCGGGGACCAGGAGCACCAGGTCGGGGCCGGTACCGGCGGCGATCGCCGTGCCGATCTTCTCCTCGCGATCGGCCCAAGGGAGGAGCTCGATCGACAGGTCGATGTCGGAGTGCTCGGCCTCGAAGTCTGTCTCGAAGGCCTCCCAGTAGTCGCGGCTGGCGTCCTCGTCGGCGATCACGGGGTACATCCAGAGCGTGATCTCACTGGATCCGCCCTCGGCTGAGTCGTCGCCCGAGGAGCAGGCGGTCAGCGCGAGTGCTGCCGCCGCGCCGACGGCGATCGTGGCTGTGGTTCGGGTTCTCATGAATCCTCCTGGGGTGGGGTGATGCGTCCTCGCATCCGGGTGGTCATCGCAGCCACTCGCTGAGACGATCCGCGATGAAGTCCTTGTCCGAGGTCCACGGGTAGCGAGCCAGCGTTCCGCGGATCCGGTCTTCCTGTCCCGGCGAGAGCACCTCGCCGGGATTCAGGCAACGCATGCTTGGCAGCAGGCCCTGCCACCAGAGCACGGCGTTGACTCCCGCGATGCAGCCGCGGAAGTCGTTCTCTGCGTCGAAGACGGCGGCGTTGAGCTCCGTGAGCTCTGGGGCGCGGGCGGTCAGCTCACGTACCGCCTCATCGTCACCCGCGCGCGCCGCGTGCACCCTGCTCATCAGGCCGGCAGCCGCGTGGGTGCCCACCGCCCACTGACCCAGCAGGCCGCCGTCGATCCAGCGGCCGCCGGTGAACGGCGTGATCAGATCGCCGATGATGTTGTCGTCGTTGCCTGTGTAGAGAGCAATCTGGTCCGCACGGGAGGAACTCAGCACCGCCGAGACCACGTCCAGGGTCCGGTACCGGTCGAACGGAGCGATCTTCACGGCCACGACGTTCTCGATCTCGGCGAACTCCCGCCAGAACGCCGCCGACAGCCGAGGCCCGCCGATCGCCTCCTGCAGGTAGAAGCCGATCACCGGGATCACGTCAGCTACGGAGCGGGCCCGGGTGAGCATCTTCGTCTCGTCCGCGGCGCCATTGCGCGGCGGGATCAGCAAGACGGCGTCATAGCCGAAGCGGGCGGCGAGCTCGGCCTCGGCCACCGCGGTCTCCTCATCTCCGGCGACGCCGGCGATCTTCAGCAGGGAGGTCTCCTGCAGTACCTCGGCGGTGAGCTCGAGGACCGGCTCCAGCAGCCGGGTGCCCGGGTTGCGGATCTCGAACTGCGTGGTGTGCACGGCCGCCGCCACACCACCGGCACCCGCCGCTGCGTAGTAGCGCACGACGGCGGCCTGGTGCCTTTCGTCGAATACGCCGTCCTCCCGTAGGGCCAAGGGGAGGGCAGGAATGACCAGACCGTCGCGTAGCCGGGCGGTGATCTGCTTGCGTGTGCGGCGCGGAGTGGTGGCGTCCATCGTCAGAACTGACCGTCGCGTCGCTGGAACTTCGTCGGCTTGTCCCACAGCTGGCCTCCCTTCTCGATCCAGTCGGCCTGCCAGCCGATCAGTGTGCGAGCGGGGACGTCCGGGTAGCCGAACAGCTCGTGGCAGCGGGTCGCGTCGGCCAGCAGGGCACTGTCGGATTCCTGGCCGTCGAATGTCACCTCGGTGCCGAGTGCTGCGGCGAGCGTCTCGGCCGCGGTGCGCACCGAGAGTGTCTCGGGGCCGGTGAGGTTGATCCGGAACGGCTCCGGCGCGCTGGCGTGCAGGAGTGAGCGCAGCACCACCTCGTTGGCGTAGCGCTGCCAGACGACGTTGACGAAGCCGGTCGTCAGGTCCACCGGCCGGCCGTCGAGGATCGTGCGCGCCAGGTCGGCAAAGACCCCATAGCGCGGTTCGACGGCGTAGTTGAGACGCACCAGGGCCAGGCGGGTGCCGCGGGTGGCAGCGGCGGCCTCGAAGACGCGCTCGCGGCCCAGGCAGCTCATCGCATATTCACCCACCGGCCCGGTCGGTGAGGTCTCATCCGGTGCGGGCGAGCGCAGATCGGTCAGCGGGTAGACGTTGCCGGTCGAGAGGGCGGAGATCCGGGCCTGCGGGTAGCGCTGGGTCACCGTGTGCGGGAGAGCGGCGTTGGTCAGCCACGCCCGGTACTCCTGGCCGGTGACCCCGAATTTGGCGCCGACCATGAAAACCACATGTCCGCCGTCGGGAAGCTGGGACTCGACCTCGGGAGAGGCGAGATCGGCGACCACGGTGGATACTCCTGCGGACTCGAGCCGCTCGCGCACCTCGGTATCGCTCCACCGCGAGACGGCGTGCACGGCCACGTCACGGCGTCCCGCCTCGTCCAGGGCGCGGCGGGCCATCATCGCCAGCGTCGGACCCATCTTGCCGCCCGCGCCGAGGATGACCAGGTCACTGTCGATACGCGCGGCGTCCTGGACGAGCGCGGGGGAGGGGGAGGAGAGTCGGTGCTCCAGGGCCTCTTCGTCACTGGGGGCACCGGGTTCGGTCGTCATCGCTGAAGTTCCTCCGCTGGGGCGTCGTCGGCAGTTGTTTCATATTTACGGTCCGGACCGTTATTGTCAATCCATCACGGATGACGATCACGTAACGGAAGGACGCAGATGCGGATCCTGCTCATCGGAGGAGGCGGCGTCGTCGGGACCGCCCTGGCCACACGCATGCGGGCCCGCCACAAGGTGACCGTTCTCGACGTCCGGCCCGTCACCATTCCCGGGGTGCGCAGCGTCGTCGCGGACGCCAACGAGTACGCGAGCCTCGAGGCGCACGTGCCGGCGGCCGATGCCGTGGTGCACCTGGCAGCGATCGTGCCGCGCGGCCCTGAGCAGGCTCGCCAGATCGACGCGGCGGTGCGTCTGAACGTGGGCAGCGTGGTCGGAGCCCTCACGATAAGTGTGCAGGAGCGCCTGCGCTCGTTCGTGCACATCAGTTCGCTGTCGGTCTTCCAGGAGTTCGGCCGTCACCCGATCCGCGCCGGTGCGCTGCCGGATTCCACGGCCCCGTACGGGCTCAGCAAGCGGCTGGCTGAGCAGGCCTGCGCCGTGCTGGCCGCCGACCCGACCACGGTGACCTCGCTGCGGCTGGCCTTTCCTGCGCAGGAACAGGACTGGCCCCGGTGGCGCTCGCCGTCCAATCCCGACGCCGAAGGGGCCCGTGCGTTGCGGCTCGAGGACGGCACCTCCTACCCGGCGCTCCACCCCGACGACCTCACGGACGCGGTCGAGCGAACCCTGACCCGGCGAGGGGAGTACGCGGCCATCGCACTGGCCGCCGACCCGCGAACCATTGACGACGACAGCGCGCAGCGGCTGCTGGGATGGTCGCCGCTCGCCAAGGACGCTTGGCTCGGGGCGGTGGGCCGGAAGCGCTGACCGCGGATCTCCTCGTCAGTGCAACTGGCGCCGCAGGTGGCTCAGACCCTGGGGCTCGTACTCAGTGCGATCGCCTCGGCCAGCAGATCCACCACCGTCCGGGTCTGCTCCCACGGCACCGGTGACGGCGCAGCGTCGTCGACCATGGCCACGAACCGTTGCGTCGTGGCCCGGTAGCCGAGCGGGTCGTCACCGCTGGTAGGCAGGCGGACCTGCCGGGGGCCGTCGACCGTCTCGACATCGATCTCGTATCCCTCGTGCTCGGTGGCCCCGACGATCGAGATCGTCCCGAGGATCCCCTCCTCCCAGCGGATCGTCACTGCTCCCGTGTCCCCGCTGATCAGGCCCTGGTGCCACCGGGTGCTCACATCGCTCGAAACCACTGACGCCTGTGTGCCGAGCAGCGACACCAGCAACTCGACCCCGTGCAGCCCCATCGTCCCGATGAGCCCGCCGCCGATGGCCGGGTCGTCCTGCCAGGGCGTCGAGCCTCGCGTCCACCGGCCGACGTCATGGCGGACTCTCACGTGCGCCGAGAGCACGCGTGTGCGATCGAGGTCCGCCCGCAGAGTCTCCACCTCCTGCGCGAACCGGACCACGGAGGTGGTGAACAGCCGGGCGTCTTGCCGCAACCAGTGAGGTTCCAGCGCGTCGCGCTGAGCCCTGGTGACGGCGACCGGCTTGTTCACGAAGGCAGGCACCTGACGCTGGGTCACCTGGGCGACCACGCCCCCAACGTCCTGCGGACGGACGCTGACGATGGCGCCCGCTGCCTCAGCGAGCGCGTCCTCGATCCGGGAGTGGATTCGATGGCCGGGAAAGCGTTCGGTGAACATCGCTCGCCGATCGGCGTCGGGCTCCCAGACGTCGAAGACCGTGCCCGGTCGCAGGTCGAGCAGCGTGGCCGCATCGGAGAAGGGATGGCTCGTGGCCAGCCCGAGGAGTGCGATGGGGGCTGGAGGCATGGTCGTGAGTGTGGCACATCGCCTGGTGGGTGCCTGGTTGCGTGGCGCGCTGGTGTGGCCGTCCCGCGCCCATGGCCTGGCGCCCGCCTGTGGCCTGGCACCCGCCTGTGGCCTGGCACCCGCCCATGGCCTGGCACCCGCCCATGGCCTGGCACCCGCCTATGGCCCGGTGCCCGCCCGTGGGCCTGAAAGTCAGGGTCGGACCCGCGAAAGGGTCGAAAGTTCGGCCCGTGGAGGGGGTCGCTGGTCGCCGGTCCTGCCTTGTGGGCCCGAAAGTCAGGGTGAAACCCGAGAAGGGGTCTATCTTTCGGCCCGTGGGGAGGGGCGGCGCGTCGCTGGAAGGGTGGATCGGCGCGTGGCGGGGACGGTCCTGTTCCGCTGCCAGCGATCAGGCGTGCGGGCAGGTCAGCAGGCTCGCATACGATGGAGGGTGCATCGGTGCCGCTTGGCGCCGATCGGACCGACCCGGGAGTGTGCGTGCCTTCGATCCTCGACAAGATCCTGCGCATGGGTGAGGGCAAGATCCTCAAGCAGTTGCACGGACTGACGGCTCAGGTCAACGCCCTCGAAGCGGTGACCAGCGACCTCTCCGACGACGAGCTCCGCGCCGAGACCGACGCGTTCAAGGAGCGCATCGCCGATGGCGAATCCCTGGACGCTCTGCTGCCGGAGGCGTTCGCGGTGGTGCGCGAGGCGGCGGTGCGCACCCTCGGCCAGCGGCATTTCGATGTCCAGATCATGGGTGGCGCCGCCCTGCACCTCGGCAACATCGCCGAGATGAAGACCGGTGAGGGCAAGACTCTCGTCGCCACGCTGCCGGCCTACCTGAACGCCCTCTCGGGCAAGGGCGTGCACATCGTGACCGTCAACGACTACCTGGCCCGCTACCAGAGCGAGCTGATGGGTCGCGTGTTCCGCTTCCTCGGCCTGACCACCGGCGTGATCCTCTCCGGGCAGAAGCCGGACGAACGGCGCGAGATGTATGCCGCGGACATCACCTACGGCACCAACAACGAATTCGGCTTCGATTTCCTGCGCGACAACATGGCGTGGTCGACCGCCGAGCTGGTCCAGCGCGGGCACAACATGGCCATCGTGGACGAGGTGGACTCGATCCTCATCGACGAGGCCCGCACACCGCTGATCATCTCCGGCCCCACCTCCGGGGACGTCAACAAGTGGTACACCGAGTTCGCGCGGATCGTGCGCACGATGACGGTCGACGAAGACTACGAGGTGGATGAGAAGAAGCGCACTGTCGGCATCCTCGAGCCCGGTATCGAGAAGGTCGAGGACCATCTCGGCATCGACAATCTCTACGAGTCCCTCAACACCCCGCTGATCGGGTTCCTCAACAACGCGGTGAAGGCGAAGGAGCTGTTCACCCGCGACAAGGACTACGTGGTGATGAAGGGCGAGCTCCTCATCGTCGATCAGCACACCGGACGCATCCTGCCCGGGCGCCGTTACAACGAGGGCATGCACCAGGCGCTGGAGGCGAAGGAAGGGGTGACGATCAAGGCCGAGAACCAGACACTGGCCACGATCACCCTGCAGAACTACTTCCGCCGCTACGACAAGCTCTCCGGGATGACCGGTACCGCCATGACGGAGGCGGGCGAGTTCCAGGGTACGTATTCCATCGGTGTGGTCCCGGTGCCGCCGAACCGGCCGCTGGCCCGTATCGACGCCTCCGATCTGGTCTACAAGACCGAGCTGGGCAAGTTCGAGGCTGTCGTCGAGGACATCGTCGAACGTCACGCTGCCGGCCAGCCGGTGCTGGTGGGCACCACCAGTGTGGAGAAGTCCGAGCTGCTGTCGAAGATGCTCAAGAAGAAGCGCGTTCCGCACGAGGTGCTCAACGCCAAGCAGCACGACCGCGAGGCCTCCATCGTGGCGATGGCCGGTCGCAAGGGCGCAGTGACGGTCGCGACGAACATGGCCGGTCGTGGTACAGACATCATGCTCGGTGGCAACGCCGAGCACATCGCGATCGACGCCCTCGCTGAGCGGGGCCTGAACCCCCACGACACCCCGGATGAATACGAGGAGGCGTGGCCGAAGGCGCTGGAAGAGGCGCAGGAGTCGGTCGCCGCCGAGCACGACGAGGTCTCCGAGGCGGGCGGTCTGTACGTGCTGGGTACCGAGCGGCACGAGTCGCGCCGGATCGACAACCAGTTGCGCGGCCGGTCGGGGCGTCAGGGAGACCCGGGGGAGTCCCGGTTCTACCTCTCCCTCGAAGACGATCTCATGCGGTTGTTCAACTCCGGGCTGGCCGAGCGGTTCATGAGCTCGACATTCCCGGAGGATGTGCCGCTGGAGTCGAAGATGGTCAGCCGCGGCATCGAGAGCGCCCAGGGGCAGGTGGAGCGGCGCAACCAGGAGATCCGCAAGAACGTCCTCAAGTACGACGACGTGCTCTCGCGTCAGCGCGAGGCCGTCTACAGCAAGCGCCGCGAGCTTCTCGAGGGTGGAGACCTGGAGGAGCAGACGGCCTCCTTCATCGAGGACGTCATCACCGGCGTGGTCACCGAGGCCACGACGAACCCGCACCCGGAGCAGTGGGACCTCGAGCAGCTGTGGACCGACCTGGGCACCATCTACCCGGTCTCGATCACCGCTGAGGAGCTGATCGAGGAGGCCGGTACGGTCACCCGGCTGACCACCGAGCAGCTGGTGGCCGAGCTGGTCTCGGACGCCAAGGTGGCCTACGCCGCCCGCGAGGAGGAACTCGGCAGCGAGATCATGCGCCAGCTGGAGCGCCGGGTGGTGCTCTCGGTGCTCGACCGCAAGTGGCGTGAGCACCTCTACGAGATGGACTATCTCAAGGAGGGCATCGGCCTGCGCGCGATGGCTCAGCGCGATCCGCTCGTGGAGTACCAGCGTGAGGGGTACCAGCTCTTCCAGGCCATGAATGAGGCCATCAAGGAAGAGGTGGTCGGCTACCTGTTCAACCTTGAGGTCAAGCGCAAGGAGGCAGAGGGCGACGGCGCAGCCTCCGAGTCCGAGTCCGACGGCGCTCAGGTGGTCACCTCGAGCAGCGCCGCGGCGACCGCCGCGCAGGCGGGTGTCGGTTCTTCGAGCGCTGGGGCTGGCGCGAGTGCGGGATCGGGCGGTGGAGCCGCTCGGGCGGCGAGCGGCCGGCGCGCCGGGCCCAAGTCCGCCCCTGCTGCCAGTGCGCCCACGGCGACTGTCGACGATCCGCTGGGTCTCGGTGCGCCGGAGCGGGCGCAGGCCCTGCAGTACTCGGCTCCCAGCGAGGACGGCAGTACGGTCGTGCGCGGCCCGGGTGGTTCGGCGCGGCCCTCGCCCTCGACTGGTGGCGAGCAGTCGTCCGGTAGTGGCAACCGGGAGCAGCGGCGTCGGGCAGCGAAGGCGGCGAAGAAGCGCCGCTGAGGCTTCCTCACCCGATGCGCAATGCGGTCGCGCGCCAGCGGCCGCGGTGATCCTCGAGCCGTACAGCGACTCCGCGCACGCGGGTGCCGTCGTCGAGGATCACCGAACCTTCCCACACGGCCTCGGTGACGGCGCCGCCGATCACCCGGCGTACCGTCATCGGCCGGGGGAGGCGTGGCCTGCCACGCAGATCCATCGCCAGCGCGCTGCGCCGGCTCAGAGCGCTCCAGACGGCCGGGTCGAGCCAGCGGCTGAGCTGAGCGGCGGGACGTACGCCGAGCAGTGCCTCGGCGCAGGCGCGTACCAGGACCCCGGCCCACTGCTGCGGATCGGTGCGCTCAGGGGCACGTCCTCGCGACCAGACCAGACGGGGCGAGGCAACCGGGACGGGTCCGCTCTCGGCAGCAGTGCCCGCCGAGGTGCCCGACTCTGAGGTTCGTGGTTCGGCGGCCGCGTCGAAACGCAGGCGATCCCACCGGGTGGACGGAGGGCCGGGCGTGTGCGCCGGGCGCAGGGGGGGCGAGTGCGGGGGCGATGCTCATCGGGTGCTCTCCTCGGTCGGTAGGGACAACTGGTCGCCTGGGTGGATGAGGTCGGGATCGGGGCCGATGACGTCACGGTTGACCGCATACCACTCGGGCCAGGCCGTTCCGATGTCGGCGGCAGTGGCCTCGGGTCCGAGCGCGTCGGCGGCGATCGACCACAGCGAGTCGCCGGGCTGGACCTCGTAGTTCTCCGGCGAGGTACCGGGGGAGGAAGTCTCGCTCGCGGTGGCCGGCCCGTCACCGTCCGGCTCCTGGCCCGGTGGAGTCTCATCGGGTGCCGGGCCGCCTGACGGCGTCTCGGCGGCAGCGGCGGACGGCTCCTCCGGTGCAGTGGATGGCTCCGGGGCCGGATCCGGAGTCGGCGACTCCTGATCGGCAGCCTGATTCCTGTCGGGTGCTTCACGTGGTGCGCCACCGTCTCCCGCGGGTGCGGTTCCGGCGCCGGTCAGCGGGGTCTCGTCGTGGAGCGGTCGCGGCGTCTCCTCCGCGGTCTCGCTGATCGAGGCGCCCCAGGTGAGGTCGTCCGGTACCTCATCGACCGACGCATGTGCCGGACCTGCCACGAGCGCCGCGGTGAGCACGGCTCCCGTCCCAGCGCCCAGCAGCCGGGCGACCCCGGGGGCGCCGTGGCGCTGCACCGCCCGCTCTCCTGCGGCCCAGACTCCGCCCAGACCGCGCAGTAGCAGGCAGGCGGTCCCGGCCGCCGCGCTGATCGCGTACCAGAGCGCGACCAGCGCCCCGGCGGACGTGAGTACCGCGGCGGTGAGGTCGTCCACGCCCAGGGGTGCGCTCGTCTGCAGCGTGGTCATCGCCTGGTGCGCGAGCGCCACCCCGGCGGCAGTGGCGAGCACCGCTGTCAGCAGGCCGACGGCGAGGCGCCGCAGGGGCCTGGTCACCATCTTCATGTACATCTCATTGCATGTCAGTTCGTGTCGGTACGTGACATTGCGTGGAACTACATGTACATGGGTTGCCCGAGGATGTCGAGTTCACCGGATGCGATGTGGACAAGTCCGTACCCTGGTCCGATGCACTGGGACGACGTTTTCGCCGAGCTGCAGGCGCAGTTCGACGCCGCACTGCAGGCCGACTCCGACGCCGAGCTGGCCGAGCTGGTTCAGGCCGAGGTGGCAGGGATCGAGTGGATCGACCGGTGTCGGGCGCGTCGCGGTGAGCACGTGAATGTGCGCCTGGCCGACGGGTCCGGCCGATCTGGCACCGTGCTGGAGGCCACCCGGGCCTGGGTGAGGCTCGCACTGGGTGAGCGACGGTGCCTGATCCCAGCCCACGCCGTCGTGGCTGCCTGGCCGCTCGGGCCTCGTGCACCCGAGCCGGGCCCGATCGAGGCGCGCCTCGGTCTCGGGCACGCGCTACGGGCGCTCGCCGCCGATGGGGCGGAGGTGATGGTGTGCAGTCTCGCCGGCGACCATCGCGGCCGGTTGACCCGGGTGGGGGCCGATCATCTGGACCTGCTGACAGCGCATGCCACGGTGACCTTGATGTGGTCGGGGCTGCTCAGCGTCGAGTCGACCTGACGCCTCAGTCGATGCTGGAGTCCCCGGAGCGCAGCCGATCCGCGGTCTGGGCGTACATGCGCTCGATGTAGGCCTCCAGCTCGGAGTTCTCCACCCGCCAGACCCCCTTGCCTCCGATCTGGATGGCGCGGAGTTCGCCGCTGCGCACGAGAGCGCGCGCCTGCGACATCGTGATCTGCAGGATCTCGGTGACGTCGGCGAGAGAGAGGAACCGCTGGTCCATGGTCTCTAGTGTTCCATCTGAGCGAGGTCGTGCGGGACGCCATCTTTCCTCCCTGTGGACAACTCGGGGGTTGCCCACACGGAGGGGGCGCTCTTTGGCACCATGGTGGCCGTTGACCGACGTGAGGGGGAGAGATGACCACGACGACGAGCACAGGCCTGCGGCGACCGAGCTGGCGTGATCCACGACTGGGTCTGGGGGTGCTGCTCGTGGCCGGGTCGGTTGCGCTGGGTTCCTGGATCATCGGCGAGGCGAACCGGACGGTCGAGGTGTATGCCGCACCCGAGGTGCTGACGCCGGGTGAGGCGCTGGCGGTCGAGGACCTGGCCGTCGTCCAGGTCGGGCTCGCAGGCGCACAGGACCTCTATCTCCTCCCCGGCCAGCTACCCGAGGAGGAGCTCGTCATCACCCGCACTGTCCACGCCGGTGAGATCGTGCCCGTGTCCGCGGTCGGGCCGGCCGCAGGCGTGGACGTGCGCACGGTCGCCGTCCCGATCACCACGGCCCTGGCCGAGACGATCGCTCCGGGTTCTCAGGTCGATCTGTGGGTGACCATGCCCGACGACGACGCCTCCGCCGGCGCTGCCGCGGCAGGTGAGCCCGAGCTGCTGGTCGAGGCCGTCGAGGTGGCGGCCATCGCCGAGGACACCTCCTTGTTCGCCGGACCGGGAACCATGCAGGCCCACCTCCTGGTCGACGTCGCGGATCTACCGGGCGTGCTCGCTGCGACCAGTGCCGACGCGCCGATCGCGGTGGTGCCGCTGCCCGGGAGCGGCGCGGCGTGAGCACGGGTGTGCTGCTGGCGCTCTCCGGTGCCGTCGAAGCGGATCTGCTCGGACGTATCGAGCGGCGCAGCGACCTGACCGTGGTGCGCCGCTGCGCTGACCTCACCGAGCTCGTGGCTGCCGCCGTGGCGGGACTGGGCGCGGTGGCCGTGCTCGATGCTGACGATCCGGTGGACCGCCGGATCGTGGCACGGCTTCGATCGGCCGGTACCTCCGCCGTCGTGCTCTGCGACGAGAGCGAGCGCACCACCTACGCTGATCTCGGGGCGATGCCGGTCGTGCGCGGGGCGGATCCGCTACCGGCGATCGAGGCGCTCGCCGCCGGGGTTCCGGCCCGGGTGCCCGACCCGGCGGTCGGCAGTGTGGACACCATGGCCCCCGACACGGTGCCGGAGACGCTGGCGGACGATCCGACTGGCCCGGGGGAACTCGTGCCCGAGCCATCAGCGGAAGGCAGCGAACCGGCGCCGCATGGTGAGCGCGAGCCCGCTCGGATGGTGGTCGTGACCGGTGCACCGGGATCCCCCGGGCGCACCACACTCGCTGTCGCCCTGGCCGACGAGCTCGCCGCCGCCCGCAACGAGGTGGTACTCGTCGACGCCGACCTCTGGGGTGGGGCGATCGCCCAGACCCTCGGATTGGTCGCCGATACCGCTGGCTTGTCCGCCGCGGTCAGGTCCGCCGACCGTGGCAGCCTCGACCGAGCCGCTCTGGAGCGCCTGCTCGTTCCGGTCGGTGACCGGCTGCGCGTGCTCACCGGACTGGCCCGGGCTGCACGATGGCGCGAGATCGGGCCCGAGAGCCTGGAGGTCGTGCTGGCCGAGCTGCGCTCGCGCGTCGACTGGGTCGTGGTGGAAGCGCCAGTGCTCGTGCCCGATGACGAGGCTGGGTTCGACTTCGGTCCCGGTCGCAACGCGGTGGCCCACGCCTTGTACGCCGGTGCGGACGAACTGCTGGTGGTCGGTGCGGCCGAGCCGATCGGACTGGAACGGTTGGTGCAGGCACTGCTGGATCTCGACGACATCCCCGGCCTCCACGACCGTCGTACCGTGGTCAACCGGTTGCGGCTGTCCGCCGCCGGACCGCATCCGGAGCTGTCGGTGGCCGAGGCGCTGCACCGCTTCGCCGGGGTCGCCGAGCCTGTGCTGGTGCCCGACGATCGGGCCCTGGCCGACCGGGCGTTGCTGACAGCCAGCACGTGGCGCAACGCCGGTCCGATGTCCCCGGCCCGGGTGGCGGTGCGCGATCTTGCCCGCCGGCTCACGGACGAGGCGGGCCGTGCTGCCCCACTGATGGGACGCCGTCGGGAGCGGCGGGAGAACCGTGGCCGGCTCTGGCGACGCCGTAGGGCAGACTGAACCCATGCGCGTCTACCTCGGTGCCACCCTCGACGACCTCGACAGCTCTGACGGGCTCACCGCACGTCCGGCCCGAGCGGTGACCGACTCCCTGCGTCAGGCGCTGGGCGCCGACGCCGACGAGGAGATGGCCGAGTACGCCGCCCTGGTCCTCGCTGCTGAGGACTCGCTCCGGCTGCTCGCTGACGGGGCGCCGTTGCGGCGGGTCGTGGCAGCAGCCGATGTTCCCGACACTGCGGCCACGCCCGGTGAGGAGCTCGCCCGGGTGCACGTGCCCGATCTCGCGTGGACCGACGTCGTGAGCTTTCACGTCGACTCCGGCGAGGCGGACGTACGGCACCTGCTCGAGCGCGCGGTGGCCGGCGAGGCGCAGGCGATCGGCGCCGTCGGGGAGGAAGACCTGCTCTGGTACGACGTGACCGAACGCGGGACGTTGCTCGGCGAGCGGTGAGGTCAGTGCCGGGTGAGCTGTGTGAGGGCTTCCTCGTGCAGCAGCCCGTTGGTCGCCAGGGCGTTGCCGCCGAAGGGGCCGTCGGCTCCCTCGAGTGAGGTGAACCGGCCGCCCGCCTCGGTGACGATCGGCACCAGCGCAGCCATGTCGTACAGCTCCAGCTCCGGTTCGCAGGCGATGTCCACGGCTCCCTCGGCCACGAGCATGTAGGACCAGAAATCGCCGTAGGCGCGGCTGCGCCAGCAGCTGGCCTCCAGCATCAGGAACTGGTCCATCAGGTTGAGCTGCTCCCAGCCGCCCAGGCTGGAGTAGGACAGCGAGGCATCAGTGATCTCCCGCACCCCGGAGACCTGCAGACGCGATGCCTTCGACAGTGACCGGCCCGTCCAGGCCCCGGAGCCGAGGGCTGCCCACCACCGGCGGTTCAGCGCCGGTGCGCTCACGACGCCCAGGACCGGGTGACCGTCGTCGATCAGCGAGATCAGCGTGGCCCAGACCGGCACCCCGCGGACGAAGTTCTTCGTGCCGTCGATCGGGTCGATCACCCACTGGCGCGGCCCGTGGCCGGTGCTGCCGAACTCCTCACCCAGGACGGCGTCGCGCGGGCGTGCGCGTGCCAGCTGTGAGCGCACGATCTCCTCGCCGGAGCGGTCCGCATCGGTGACCGGGGTGGTATCGGGCTTGCTCTCCACGGTCAGGTCGAGTGCCTTGAAGCGGGACATCGTCTGCGCGTCCACCTGGTCGGCGATCACGTGCGCCAGCCGGAGATCGTCGTCGTAGCGGGGGGCATCGTTCGTGGAGGCCATGGCGGCAACGTATCGCGGGGGAAGGCGGGGGGCGGGCAGGCGCACGGGCCCCGCCTGCAGTCACGGGCCGAATCCCCTTTCCGCCACGGAACCACCGCGGCGCCGGTTCGACCCTGGTTCGCCGGCGGACAGGGGATTCGGTGGGGGAGTGCGGGTGGGGACTTGTCACGCGAGTGATCAAGTGATGTGATGACTTAGTCATTTTCTGATATTCCATCTGGCAAAGGAGCCATCTTCATGCGATATGCCCGAGCCTTCGGTGCTGCGGCGGTCGGCGCGACCGCCCTGGTCGCCGCCATCGCGGCACCCGCCTCTGCGGACAATGACCGCCCCTCCACCCGCTGCGATCTGGTGGATGCTGACATCACCACCAGTGCCACGGTGCATGCTGACCTGGAGGCGGACTTCGCCGACTACGGCGATTCCGGTGCAGGCTGGACCGGCGGGGACTCCACCTACTCCATCCCGCTCGCGGACGGCCGCACGGTATGGGTCTTCTCCGACACCTTCCTCGGTCCGGTACACGAAGGCGGAACGCGGCCGCTGGAGACGCCCTTCCTGAACAACAGTTTCGTCGTCTCCGATGGCGGGACTCTGACCACTGTCACTGGGGGCACGGACGAGAACCCGGCCTCGCTCATCGAACCGCCCGAGGACGGCGGGTGGTACTGGGTCGGCGACGGGCTGCAGGCCGACGACGGCACGATCCAGCTCACGGCTCTGCAGTTCTGGTATGGCGGAGGGGGTGCTTTCGACTTCGGGTGGGAGAGCAACCACCTGGCCCGGTTCGATCCGGACACCTTCGAATTGCTGGATCTGACCGATCTGCCGTCGGAGTCCGGGGTGCAGTGGGCGAGCTGGATCGAGCCGGCGGGCCGGTATACCTATATCTACGGCGTCGAGGACCTGGGGGCGGAGAAGTACCTGCACGTGGCGCGGGTGCGGGGGACCGACCTGACCCAGCCCTGGCGGTTCTGGGCCGGGAACCGGTGGAGCTGGGATGAGTCCCGCACCACCCGGCTGATGGACGGCGTGGCCAACGAGTACAGCGTGGCCGCCCTCGCGGACGGGTACCTTCTCCTCACCCAGGACACGCACGAGATCTTCAGCCGGAACATCGTCGGCTACGTCGGATGCTCACCGACCGGCCCGTTCGAGCCGATCGGCACGGTCTACGAGATGCCGGAGGTTGGTGCAGGCGGCAGCTACGGGAACCCGAACATCTTCGCCTACAACGCTCACGAGCACCCCGAGCTGCGGACCGCCGACGACGATTCCTTCACCACGGTGCTGACGTACAACGTCAACAGCTTCGATTCCTCCGAGCTGTACGAGGACGTCACGATCTACCGGCCGCGGTTCGTGGAGCTGTCCCTCGACCTCGAGTAGTACGCGTCACCGATCGTCGTTCACAGTCGCGCTGAGCGACGATCGGTGGCACCTTGCCAACTCCGTCCTCAAGTGATTAGATGACTTTATGACTTCGGTTCATTCCCTTCGGCGCACGCTCTCCAGCGACCTGGCGCAGGCGGTCGTCGCCCTCGTGGAGAGCGAAGGACTGCGCACGGGCGATCCGCTGGAGTCGGTGAAGGCGCTCGCCGCCCGGTTCGACGTCGCCGTTCCGACGATGCGAGAAGCCCTGCGCCGCCTGGAAGGTCTCGGTATGGTCGACTTCCGGCACGGGTCCGGCATCTACGTCGGACCGAACGCCGGACGGCGAGTCCTCGCCAACCCGCTGCAGTCGCGCCCCGACGCCGATCAGCTGGTCGAGCTGCTGGAGGCGCGCCGGCAGATCGAACCTTCACTGGCGATGCTCGCTGCCGAGGTTCGTGACCCGGCGGGGATTGCGCTCATGGACGAGACGCTCGCCCAGGCGCAGGCCCAGATCGCCTCCGGGGACGACCGCCTGTGGCTGACCAACCTCGACTTCCACCGGGCCGTGGCCGCAGCCGGCGGGAACAGCGTGCTCGTGGAGGTGCTGGACTCCATCGTGCTGATCCACGCCGAGGACCAGCGCGAGATCCTTCGTCTGCACGGCGACGCCGACGATGACCACGCCGAACATGCCCACCTCGCCGACTGCGTGCGGCGCGGCGAACCCGAGGCGGCCCGTGACGCCGCCTACTCCCACCTCGACCACGTCGTCGAGGTGATCCGAGCCCGGCGTCGCTGAGCTCGCGACCACACCACATCCACACCACTGCCGGGGCCGGACGCCACGGCGGTAGTCCAGCGAACCCATCCACGTCCGCTCACACGAAGAGGTGTCAGACACATGAGAAGCAGAACCACGACCGGCCTCGCCCTGCTCACCGGGGCAGCCCTCGCCCTGTCCGCATGCTCCGGCGGCGATGACCCCGAGCCGGGCGATGGCGGAAGCGGAGGCGGAAACGGTGACGACGGCAGCAGCGCCGAGGTCACCCTGGACTTCTTCACCGACAAGGCTGCCTGGGAACCCTCCTTCGAGGACATGAACACCGCCTCGGATGGCCTCGCCCCGCAGCTGTCGTTCACCGGCTACTCCGACCCGACCGCCTACGACGCGTTCATCAAACAGTCCTTCCGCACCGATGAGCGACCCGATCTGTTCACCTGGCACACCGGGGATCGACTCGGCGAACTGGTCGAGCAGGGCCTGGTGGCTGAGACCACCGACATCTGGGACCAGGCGATCGCCGACGGCTATGTGAGTGAGGATCTGGCCGCGAACTACACCTACGACGGCAAGCAGTACTGCGTGCCGCTCAACGTCGTCTACTGGGTCATCTACTACAACCAGGCCGTCTTCGACGAGCACGGACTGGACGTGCCCAGCACGTGGGAGGAGTTCACCGCGGTCGCCGACACGCTCGTCGATGCCGGGGTGGTTCCCCTGCACCAGATGAACATCATCTTCGAGTTCGTCTGGTTCCAGGCGATCCTTGCCGGGATGGACCCCGAGGCGTACGACGGCCTGTCCGATGGGTCGGTCTCCTACACCGACCCGACAGTGGTCGAGGCCATGGAGACCTGGCATCAGATGCAGTCTGATGGCTACTTCATCGACCCGGGCGTGACGACCGACCCGCAGACGCTGCTGCAGACCGGTGAGACCGCGATGGCCTACTTCGGCACATTCTTCACCGGTCAGCTCACCGACCTGGGGATGGTCTCCGGCGAGGACTACGGGATGTTCGTCCTGCCCAGCGTCGACCCCGGCCTGGCTGACACCCCCGTCGTCGTCGAGACCGGACCGCTGTGCGTGGGCACCGACAGCGAGAACGAACAGGCTGCCCTCGACTACAGCGCCTGGTGGATGGGAACGGACGCACAGTCCGCCTGGAGCGACTCTCGCGGCGACGTCTCGTTCAACCCGAACGCGACCGTGACGGACGAGGCGCTCGCAGAGATCACCGCCCAGGTCACCGGGGACGGCTATCAGCAGCTGCGCCGCTACCTGGAAGCGACCCCGACGCCGATCTACACGGTGGCGGCGGAGGAGTTCGGCGCGTTCGTCACCAACAATGACGACCCGATGGGGCACCTGGAAGCCATCCAGGCCGAGGCCGACGCGCACTGGGCCGACCAGGGCTGACGGTCCAGACCAGCTGCGGTGCCGGGCCGGACCATCCGGCCCGGCACCCGGACACTCCCTGCCCCGGCCGCTCTCAAGGAGGAGACCCCGCCGTGACCATGCCCACCCCCCGGCAGGCCGAGCTGCAGGCTGCCAGCCGGCCGAAGAACGCCTACCGGCTCTCGAGTATCGGCTTCGTAGCGCCGTCAGTGCTGCTCGTGGCCGTGGTGCTGTACCTACCGTTCATCTGGACCACCTACATCAGCTTCACCGAGTACAACGGTCTCGGTGATCCGACCTGGGTCGGGCTCGAGAACTACCGGGAGATGTTCGCCGATCCGGAGTTCCTCACCTCGATCCGCAACACGCTGTTCTGGGTGGTCGGCACGATCGCCCTCCCCGTCGGCCTGGGTCTGCTCATCGCCACGCTCACTCACGGCATGCCGAGAGCCACCTGGTTCCGGCTGCCGTTCCTGATCCCGTACGCCGTCTCCGGGGTCGCCGTCGGAGTGATCTGGTCCTTCGTGCTCCAGACGAACGGCGCGCTCAGTCAGGCTCTGGAGTTTCTGCACCTGCCGGGTTCGGAGCTGCGATGGCTGCTGGACGGACCGCTCAACACCTTCGTGATGATCGGCGCCTCCACCTGGCAGGGCGCCGGCGTCAACGCGCTGCTCTTCGGCATCGGCCTGCAGTCCATCCCGAAGGAGCCGATCGAGGCGGCCCGGGTGGACGGCGCCAGCGGATTCACGCTCTTTCGCACCATGACCTGGCCGATGCTCGCCCCGCTGACCACGGTCGTGGTGGGGTTGGCGATCGTCGGCAGCCTCAAGACGTTCGACGTCATCTGGGGCATGACCAAGGGCGGTCCGGGACGGGTCTCGGAGACCCTCGCGCTGACCATGTTCAAGGAGACGTTCGTGAACAACTCCTACGGGCTCGGCGCCGCCGTGGCCCTGTTCCTGACCGTGGTGACGGTGCTGGCCTCCATCCTGTACCTGCGCCGTCAGCTCGCCGACTCCCGGGGGGCATGAGATGGCATTGCGACGACTCATTCTCGGGATCCTCGGCGTCCTCTGGCTCGTGCCGGTGTACCTGCTGCTCGCCAACGCCTCCAAGTTGCCGGCCGAGTTCGGCGACTACGGGCTGTGGGAACCGGGCACGCTCGCAGGACTGTGGGCCAACTTCGCCGAGGCTTTCGAACGCGGCAAGCTCTCCGGCGGCCTGCTCTCCACCGCCACCTACGCGATCGTCTCCCCACTGATCGCGGTCATCGTCGGCGCTGCGGCCGGATTCTCGATCGTCGCGCTGCGGCTGCGGCACGGCTTCGCCTGGTTCGTGGTGATCTTCGCGTCCTCGATCTTCCCGCTGCAGATGATCCTGATGCCGCTCTTCGTCGGCTACGCCGAGACGGGCCTGTTCAACACCCGCATCGGAATGATCCTCGTGTACACGGTGATCGCGGTTCCGTTCTCGGCGTTCGTGATGCGCAACTTCTTCACCGGGATCGCCCACCAGGTCTTCGAGGCCGCCGTGGTGGACGGCGCCTCCACGCTGCGGATCTTCGTCGCCATCTACCTGCCGATGGCCCTGCCGGCGCTGATCGCCGTGTTCATCCTGCAGGCCACGTTCATCTGGAACGACCTGCTCCTCGGCCTCACACTCACCCAATCGGCTGAGGTACGCCCCATCATCACCGCGCTCTCGGCCCTGCAGTCCACCTACGGCGGGTCTGCCATGTCGACCGTGCTGGCCGGTGGTCTGCTGGTCTCATTGCCCACCGTGGTGCTCTTCCTCGCGACCCAGCGTGTATTCACCCGCGGCCTCTCCCTCGGCCAGTTCTAGGAGGTTCTCGTGACAGACACCCACACCGGATCGGTGATCGTGACCGGCGCAGGTGCCGGGATCGGCGCAGGCGTGGTCGGCCGGCTCACCGATGAGGGCCGCCGCGTCTACGCCCTCGACCGTGACGTCGGTGGTGTGACGGCGCTGTCCGCCGGCACACCTGAGCAGGTCGTGCCCGTGGTGGCGGACGTCACCGAGGCGGCATCGATGCGCCGGGCTTTCGCCACGATCGCCGACGACGCAGCTCACCGTGGCGAGCCCGTCCAGGGCCTGGTCTGTGCGGCCGGTATCCAGACGTATGGCACGGTCGCGGACGAGGACGCGATGGCCACTTTCGACCGGGTGATGGCAGTCAACGTCCGTGGCGCCTTTCTGGCGGCGCATCTGGCCGTGCCACTGATCCGCGATGGTGGCGGCGGAGCGGTCGTACTGGTGTCCTCTGTTCAGGCCTACGTCGCCCAGCAGCAGGTCGCCGCCTATTCCGCCACCAAGGGTGCGCTGCTCTCGCTGACCCGGGCGATGGCCATCGACCATGCCGCCGACGGGATCCGGGTGAACGCCGTCTGCCCAGGGTCGGTCGATACGCCGATGCTGCGGTGGGCGGCTGGACTGCAGGTCGCGGGCGAGGGTGCGGCAGATCCTGCAGCCGTCGACGCGATCGTGGCCGACTGGGGCCGTGCGCACCCCCTCGGCCGGGTCGCACGCCCCGAGGAGGTGGGTGACGTCGTCGCCTACCTGCTCAGCGACAGGTCGTCGTTCGTGACCGGTGCGGACGTGAAGGTGGACGGCGGGCTCACGGCGGGCAATGCCGTCGCGCTCGGCAAGGAGGACTCATGAAGATCGCCGCCATCCGGGCCACGACCGTGACTGTCCCGCTGGAGGCACCGTTGCGTCACTCCAACGGTGCCCACTGGGGTCGGTTCGTACGCACCATCGTGGAGGTGGAGGCCGACAACGGCCTGATCGGCCTCGGTGAGCTCGGCGGCGGCGGACAGAGTGCCGAGGCCGCGGTCACGGGCTTGACCGACTACCTGGTGGGGCACGATCCCGCCGACACCGAGGCGTTGCGGTTCATGATCGCCAACCCGACAGCGAGCCTGTACAACAACCGCACCCAACTGCTCGCCGCGATCGAGTTCGCCTGCCTCGATCTCGTGGGCCAGCAGGCGGGCCTGCCCGTGCACGCCCTGCTCGGCGGGAAGGTGCGCGAGGAGGTGGAGTTCGCCTCCTACCTCTTCTACCGCTATCCGGGCCCGGACGGCACCGGTGAGGTACGAACGAACGAGCAGCTCGTCGCCGAGGCGCAACGCCTGCGGGAGGATCACGGATTCCGGGTGCACAAGCTCAAGGGTGGCGTCTTCGACACCGACCACGAACTGGCGGGCTACCAGGCGCTCGCCGAGGCGATGGGACCGGCGGACAAGCTGCGCTACGACCCGAACGGGGCCCTGAGCGTGGGGGAGTCGATCCGGTTCGCGAAGGCGATCGAGGATCTGCCCAACGACTACCTCGAGGATCCGGTCTACTCGCTGCCGGGAATGCGGCAGGTACGCGAGAACACCCACATCCTGCTCGCCACCAACACCGTGGTCGTCAATACCGAGCAGCTGGCCACCACCATCCTCAACCCGGCCGTCGACGTCGTCCTGCTCGACACCACCTTCTGGGGAGGGATCCGGCCCTGCCTGAAGGCCGCCGCCATCTGCGAGGCCTTCTCCCTCGGGGTGGCTGTGCATTCCTCCGGCGAGCTCGGCATCCAGCTTGCCACCATGCTGCACCTGGGTGCTGCAGTACCGAACCTGACCTACGCGGCCGACGCGCACTACCACCACCTGCTCGACGACGTCGTGCAGGGCGGCAAACGCCCGTACGTGAACGGGAAGATGACAGTCCCCACCGAACCCGGGCTCGGAGTGAAGCTCGACCGGGACAAGGTGGCCGAGTACGCCGAGCTGTACCGCGAGCTCGGTGACTACCCCTATGACCGCGACCCCGGCCGCCCGGGCTGGTACCCGCTGCTTCCGAACACCTCCTTCGCCGACCCGCGCGAGGACCGCCTGCCGGAGGCGCTCGCGGCCGAGTACGCGAGGCGCTGATGGCCCTGTTCGACCTGCCGCTCGACCAGCTGCACACCTACCGGAACCCGCGCCCAGCACCAGCGGGCCTGGAGGATTTCTGGGACCGCACTCTCAGTGAGGCTCGCTCGGCCGGCGCAGAGGTGGAGTGCCTGCCCACGTCCTCGGGTTTGATGACCGTTGACGCCTACGACGTCACCTTTCCCGGCTTCGCGGGCGAGCCGGTGAAGGCATGGTGGCTGCTTCCGCGAGGTGTGCCGGGGCCGCGCCCGGCCGTGATCGAGATGCTCGGCTACGGCGGCGGCCGCGGACTCGTGCATGAGCGGCTGCACTGGGTCAGCCATGGGTTTGCGCAGCTGGTCATGGACACGCGAGGGCAGGGCAGTACCTGGAACACCGGTGCGACAGCCGACCCGCACGGGTCCGGCCCGGCCGCTCCTGGGATGCTCACCCGCGGGGTGGACCACCCCGGCCACCTGTACTTCCGCCGGCTGATCGCCGATGCGGTCCGTGCCGTGGACGCCGTCCGGCACCTGCCCGGAGCAGACCCGGACCGGATCGCGACGGTCGGGCACAGTCAGGGCGGCGCGCTCGCCCTGGCCGCGGCCGCTCTGCACCCGCAGGTGGCTGCCACTGCGGCCCGGGCACCGTTCCTGTGCGGAATCGCTCGTGCCGCCTCGCTCACCGATCTGCCGCCCTACGGTGAGCTCGCCGGGTACCTGTCGGTCCACCGCGGCATGGCTGAGCAGGTGCTGTCCGTACTCGAACACATCGACATCTCCCACCTGGCGCCCCGGATCGCCTGCCCGGCCTGGGTCTCGGTGGGGCTGATGGATGCCACCTGCCCGCCGTCGGGAATCTTCGGGGCGATCAACGCCCTGCCCACCGCCCCCGAGCTGCGGGTGTGGCCGTGGAACGGCCACGAGGCGGGAGGTGCCGACGACGACGCGCACCTGGCCGCCTGGCTCACCGACCTGCTCACGTGATTGCGAGACCCATGAACCCGCTCATCCCCACCTGCGCCGACCTCGCATCCGAGGAGGTGCTCGACGCCTTCGACGACATGGTCAATCCGCCCGGGCTGACCAACCACTGGGCCACCGCCCAGGTCGACCACGACGTGCTCGCTGTCCGCAGCCTCAACGTGCCACCCGTGGCTCAGGGGGACACGATCACCGGGCAGCTCTACCTCGGGGGGCGGCTGGCCCGGTCCTACGGGCAACCGGTCCACACCCGGTGGCGCCCGGACCGGGTGGACCGCCGCACCACGATCGAGGGCTGGGAGCTGCGCACCGCGACCGTGTGCCCCGCCGGGCAACCAGGAGTGCACGTGCGGCTCGAGGTCACCAACACGGCCGCACAGGAGCGGCAGTTGCGCCTCGGCGTGTGGCTGGCCTCCGCCGTCACGCAGGCCGCGCCGTGGCGCCAGGCCGAGCCACCGCAGGCACCCAACCGGGTGCAGCGTACGGGAACCCGGGTCACCGGCACCGATGGCAGCGCCTGGGCCGTGCAGGAGCTGGTGGTTCCCCACGGTGCCGAGGTGATCCCCGGGGGAGCGCGCGTGGTGGAGGCGACGGTGATGGTCGGTGCCGGCCAGAGCCTCACCTGGGACTACGTGCACGCGATCTCGGCACAGGAGGAGCACGCCCGGGCCGCGGCCGATGCGATGGTGGCCGGCGCCTCGCAGGCCCTGGCGCAGAGCGAGGCGTCCTGGAACTCCTCGCTCGCTGCGCTCTTCGATCCGACGAATCCTGAGTTCTCCGGCGCACTTCCGGTCCTGGACACCAGCGACGCGGACCTGCGCAGGCTCTACTGGTGGGGCGCCGTCGGGGTGCTCTGGTTCCGCCGGGACAACCCGGCCTCGGTGCTCGGGCGCACCTACGACACCCTGATGCCCCGGTACTGGCAGACCACGACGTTCATCTGGGACTACTCCCTCTCCTCGCATGTGCACGCCCAACTCGACCCGGCCGTGATGCGCCGTCAGATCGCGCACTGGGTGGGCCTGGACATCGAGCAGCACTTCGGCACCGAGTGGCTCACCGGCGGCCCGGTCGGCTACTGGTACTCGGTCAACCACTACGCCATGACCCGACTGGTTCGGGACTACCTCGCCTTCACCGGCGACCGGGCTTTCCTGGATGAAGAGCTCACCACCCCCGACGGCGTCACGCGCCCCTTGCGTGAGCACGTGCGTTCCTGGGCCCGCCATTGGCACACCCTCCGCTCGGCCAGCGGCCTGGCCGACTACGGCGAGATCGACAACCTGCTCGAGTGCGTCAGCTCCTACGTGCACGAGGTCGCCAGCCTGAACGCTGCCAATGTGTGGTGCTTGCGGACGGCGGCCGAGATCGCCGATCTGGACGGTGAGACGGCCGAAGCCGCGCGGCTGCGGGCCGAAGCCGAAGAGCTGGTGACGCTCGTGCGCGAGCTCTACATCCCCGGGGCGGGCCACTTCCACGCCCGGCAACCGGACGGCACTCTGGTGCCCACCAAGCACTGCTACGACTTCGCCACCGTCGGCACGACCATCGCAGCGGATCTGCCGGAGCAGGTGCGCGAGGAGATGGTGCGCTTCTTCGACACCGAGCTGCGGACACCGTCGTGGATGCGGGCGCTCGCACCCTCGGACCCGGATGCGGGCTATTCGCTGCGGGCCGACCACCAGTGGAACGGTGCCTACCCCGCCTGGCCGCCGGACTCGGCCCGGGCGGCGATCGCGCTCGGGCACCCGGAGGTCGTGGCGGACTGGCTGCCGGGCCTGGCGCGCACCGCCAATCAGGGCCCGCCCGGGCAGGCGCACTTCGTGGAGGAGGCAGCGCCGCCGGTCAACGGTGGAGCGCGTAAGACGCCGCCTCAGTTCCCGTATCTGATCGACTGGTCGTGCTCCTCGGCCGGGTCGTTCGTGGAGCTGGTGATCGGCGGGATCTTCGGCGTGCACGTCGGCCTGGACGGGAGCGTGTCCGCCGACGGCTGGGTGGACCGGCTCGATCCGCAGGCGGCGCTGCGCGGCCTGCACGTGGCCGGCACGAGCTACGACATCGTCGGCGGCCGGACGGTCGCGCACACCGACGACCGGAAGGAATCCTGATGACCGCACAGGTGAGCGAGGTGGACCTCGGAGCTGGATGGACCGGGCTGCGCCTCAGCAGCGACGATCTCGAGGTGACGCTGCTGCCCCAGCAGGGCTGCGACGTGCACGCCCTGGTCGACCGCCGCACGGGCGTGGACGTGCTCTGGAAGACCCCGTGGGCAATGCCCCCCTACGGTTCCGGACGCTGGAACGCCGAGGACGAGGCCGAGTGGCTGGAGCGCTACTGCGGTGGCTGGCAGTTGCTGTGCCCCAACGGTGGCGACGCGAGCGAGGCTCCCGGCGGGTTGACCTGGGGATGGCACGGGGAGGCCTCACGGATCCCATGGCAGCTCCTCGACTCGGGGGTCGATGACGCGGGCAGTACCTACGCCGTCCTGCGTACCCGACTCACCAGGGCGCCCTTGCAGATCGAGCGCAGGGTCGCCGTCAGTGGGCCCGTGCTCAGCATCGATGAGACGGTGACGAACACGAGCCCCGACCCGATCGAGATCATGTGGTCCCACCACCCGGCGTTCGGCGCCCCGTTGATCGGGCCGGCCACCCGGATCTACACCAGCGCTACCACGATCACCGCCGACGCCTCCGATGCCGGCGCCGATCTGCAACCCTCGGCGAGAGGCGACTGGCCGCATCCGGTGCCACCGGCGGGCCGGGAGCCGGCCGACTTCTCCCGCATCCCCACCGCGCCGCGGGCCACTCTCGCCTATCTGGGCGACTTCGCCGGCGCCGGCTGGTACGCGATGGTGAACCCGGAGATCGAGCTCGGGGTGGGGCTGCGGTGGGATGCGGAGCTGTTCCCGCACGCCTGGTACTGGCAGGAGCTGCGTGCGAGCGGCGGGGCGCCGTGGTGGGGCGAGGTGTACGTCACGGCGATCGAGCCGGCGTCGACGATCCCCGGCCATGGCATCGCCCACGCGAAGTCCGTGGGTGCGAACCTGGTGCAGCTGGCCGGGGGAGAGGCCCGGTCCACGCGGGTCGAGGCCACGACGTTCGTTCCCCACGGCCGGGTGCGGCTGGTCGGTCCCGGCGGCACCGTCGACCAGGACTGAGGCATGGCGAGCGCGAGGGTCTTTCACGACGGCACACTCACCGAGCCGCGGCTGGACCACCCGGAGGGGGTGGCGGTGCACCCGGACGGCAGCATCTGGTGTGGTGGGGAGCGGGGGCAGCTCTTCCGGATCTCCCCGGATGGGAGCCGGCGTGAGCAGGTCGCCAGTACGGGCGGATTCGTACTCGGGATCGACATCGACGCCACGGGTGCTGTGTATCTGTGCGATCTGGCCCACCGGGCGCTCTATCGATACTCCTCCGGGCTGGATCAGCTCACGCGAGGGGGAGCGCGACCGTTCGTGACTCCCAATATGGTGCGCGTGACGCCGTCAGGCTCGGTCTACGTGACCGACTCGCATGTGCAGGGGAAGCCGGGCCCAGGGGTGTACCGGTTCGATCTCGAGGGCACCGGTGGGCTCTGGTACGACCGTCCGCTGGACTTCGCCAATGGCCTGGCCGTCCCGGATGATGAGAGCTGCGTCTACGTGGTCGAGACGTTCGCCTCCCGGCTGGTGCGGATCCCGATCCTTCCCGACGGCGGCCCCGGCCCTGCCGAGACCGTGGCCGTCATGCCCGGGGTCCTTCCGGACGGCGTCACGATCGGCCCGGACCGAATGCTGTATGTCGGGTGCTACGAGCCCAGCCAGGTACTGCGAGTGGATCCCGCGAGCGGGACTGTCACCACGCTCGTGGCGGACGAGACTGCGCACGTGCTGTGCCATCCGACGAACCTCGCCTTCCGGGGAACGGACCTGTTCACTGCCAACCTCGGGCGCTGGCACGTGAGCGTGATCGAGAGCGTTGTGGATCTGGGCTGACGGGGTTTTTGTGACGAGAATCGTTCATATCTCGGTGTTGTCTCGGTGTGCCCGTGGCGGTGCGTGAGTGCGCGAAGTACCCTCCAGAGGCGTTAGGTTAGGGGCCGTGGCAACGCGAACGGTGACTTCGTCCTCCCGAACCCCGGTGTGGCGATCGACCGTCGTCCTGAAGGTCGCGATGGCGATCAGCGGACTCGTGCTCGTGGGCTATCTGGTCGCTCACATGTACGGGAACCTGAAGGTCTTCGCAGGTCAGGAGGCGTTCGACGAATACGCACATCATCTGCGCGAGCTCGGTGAGCCCATGCTCCCTTACGAGGGTGCACTGTGGCTGATCCGGATCGTCTTGCTCGCGGCGATCGGGGTGCACATCTTCTCCGCCGTCACGCTCTGGCGACGCTCCCGGGCGGCCACCGGCGGCAAGGGCAGCCAGCGCTACGCCAGCTCGAAGGCGCCGCGCGGTAGCCAGCGCAGCTATGCCTCATTCACGATGAGGTGGGGCGGCGTGGTGATCATCCTGTTCGTGATCTACCACCTCATGCACTTCACGTGGAACACCATCGCTCCTGGTGGCGCCTCCGACAGCCCGTACGAACGCGTGGTGAACGGTTTCGAGATCTGGTGGGTCGTGCTCAGCTACACGATCGCGCTGCTCGCAGTCGGGTTCCACCTGCGGCACGGCGTCTGGGCCGCACTGGCGAGTCTCGGTGCGAACACCAGCCAGCGTCGTCGGCGCAACCTCAACATCCTGGCGACCCTCGTCGCCCTCGTCATCATGGTGGGCTTCCTGCTCCCGCCGTTCGGCATCTTCTTCGGATTGGTCGGCTAAGTGAGCGTCACTCCCGAGCACGTAGACAACTCTGGGTCCTTCTACGTCGACGGCGACCCGATCGCCGACGCCAAGGCCCCTGACGTCCCGCTGAGCCAGACGTGGGATCAGCGCCGCTTCGACGCCAAGCTCGTCAACCCGGCGAACCGGCGCAAGCGGTCGGTGATCATCGTCGGTACTGGTCTGGCCGGTGGGGCCGCCGCCGCCACGCTCGGCGAAGCCGGCTACCACGTGAAGAACTTCTGCTACCAGGATTCCCCGCGCCGGGCACACTCCATCGCAGCGCAGGGCGGGATCAACGCCGCGAAGAACTACCGCAACGACGGCGACAGCATTCACCGCCTCTTCTACGACACGGTCAAGGGCGGCGACTACCGCTCCCGCGAGTCCAACGTCTACCGCCTCGCACAGACCAGTGTGGAGATCATCGACCAGTGCGTCGCTCAGGGTGTGCCGTTCGCGCGTGAATACGGTGGCCTGCTCGACAACCGTTCCTTCGGTGGCGTTCAGGTTTCGCGAACCTTCTACGCCCGCGGCCAGACCGGTCAGCAGCTCTTGCTGGGCGCCTATCAGGCCCTCGAACGTCAGATCGCCGCCGGCACCGTGGAGATGTACACCCGCCACGAGATGCTCGACGTGATCATCGTGGACGGTCGTGCCCGCGGCATCGTCGTACGGGACATGGTCTCCGGTGAGATCGAGACGCACATGGCCGACGCCGTCGTGCTCGGAACCGGTGGGTACGGCAACGTCTTCTTCCTCTCGACCAATGCGATGGGCTGCAACGTCACCGCCTCGTGGCGGGCGCACCGCAAGGGCGCCTACTTCGGCAATCCGTGCTACACGCAGATCCACCCCACCTGCATCCCCGTCTCCGGCGACCACCAGTCCAAGCTGACGCTGATGAGTGAGTCGCTGCGCAACGACGGCCGCATCTGGGTGCCCAAGGACGGTGACGACAAGCGCGATCCGCGTCAGATCCCCGAGGACGAGCGCGATTACTACCTGGAGCGTCGCTACCCGGCGTTCGGGAACCTCGTTCCTCGTGACGTCGCCTCCCGCGCTGCGAAGCAGGTGTGCGACGAGGGTCGTGGCGTGGGTCCCGGCGGATTCGGCGTCTACCTCGACTTCGCTGACGCGATCAAGCGGCTCGGTCGCAAGGCTGTGGAGGCCAAGTACGGCAACCTGTTCGACATGTACGCCCAGATCACCGGCGAGAACCCGTACGAGGTTCCGATGCGGATCTACCCGGCCGTGCACTACACGATGGGTGGCCTCTGGGTCGACTACGACCTGCAGTCCAGCATCCCGGGGCTGTTCGTGATCGGAGAGGCGAACTTCTCCGACCACGGCGCCAACCGGCTCGGTGCCTCGGCGCTCATGCAGGGCCTGGCCGACGGCTACTTCGTGCTCCCGCCGATGATCAGTAACTATCTCGCTGACGCCCCCTTCGAAGCGGCCGACGAGAACCACCCCGAGGCGGTCGCCGTCTCACAGCAGGTGCAGGAGCGTGTCTCCACGCTGCTGTCCATCAACGGTTCCCGCACGGTTGACTCCTTCCACCGCGAACTCGGCCACATCATGTGGGAGTACTGCGGTATGGAGCGCACCAAGGAGGGGCTGACGAAGGCGATCGGGCTCATCCGCGAGCTGCGTGAAGAGTTCTGGCGCGACGTCAAGGTCACCGGCGTCAACGAAGAGCTCAACCAGACCCTCGAGAAGGCCGGCCGGGTGGCCGACTTCATCGAGCTCGGCGAGCTCATGTGCATCGATGCCCTGCATCGCGAAGAATCCTGCGGTGGCCACTTCCGGGCCGAGCACCAGACCGAGGACGGTGAGGCGTTGCGCGACGACGAGAATTTCGCCTACGTCGCCGCCTGGGAGTTCGGCGGAGATGGTGGCCAGCCGATCCTGCACAAGGAAGACCTCGTGTACACCGAGATCGAGATGAAGCAGCGGAGCTACAAGTGAACATCACCCTGCGCGTCTGGCGTCAGCAGAACGCCGATACCCCCGGTGCCATGCAGACCTATCAGGTGGCCGACGTGTCACCGGACATGTCGTTCCTGGAGATGTTGGACGTCCTCAACGAACAGCTCACGCTGGCCGGGGACGATCCGATCGCCTTCGACAGCGACTGTCGTGAGGGGATCTGCGGGATGTGCGGTCTCGTGATCAACGGCCTCGCACACGGACCGAACGAGCTCGTCACCACCTGTCAGCTGCACATGCGTAGCTTCAGCGACGGTGACGTGATCGACGTGGAGCCGTGGCGTGCCCAGCCGTTCTCGGTCATCAAGGACCTGGTGGTCGACCGGTCCTCCTTCGACCGGATCATCCAGGCCGGCGGGTTCATCAGCGCTCCCACCGGGACCGCCCCGGACGCCCACGCGGCGCCGGTGCCGAAGGCCGACGCTGATGCTGCCTTCGACGCTGCCACCTGCATCGGCTGCGGCGCCTGCGTGGCGGCCTGCCCGAACGGGTCGGCGTCGCTGTTCGTGGCTGCGAAGATCACCCATCTGGGTCTGCTTCCGCAGGGTCAGCCCGAGCGCGACTCCCGCGCCCTGGACATGCTCGCCCAGCACGACGAAGAGGGCTTCGGTGGCTGCACCCAGATCGGTGAGTGCACGGCCGCGTGCCCGAAGGGGATCCAGCTCGACCTGATCTCCCGGATGCAGCGCGACGTGCTCGGGGCCCTGTCCCACCGTCGCTGAGGGGCGAGCCGCTTCCAGGGGCCGAACCGCTCCAGGGGCCGAATAATTGACCCCTTCTCGGGTTTCACCCTGAGTTTCGGGCCCTTGCACGCCGCTGCCGCTCGCGGGCCCGCTTCCCGGGCCGAATAATCGACCCCTGAAGGGGATTGACCCCGATTTTCGGGCCCAACAGTGGTGCGTCATCGCTGGTGCCAGGAAGCGTCGACGTCGACGGCACAGCCGAGTGCATCAGCGAGTGTGACCAGGAACTTGTGTCGCTTGGCCTTCTTGTAGTGCGTAGCCGCGACGATCTCGATGTAGGTCCAGCCGCTCGCAGCGGCGTTGTCGCGCCGGTCGATGTCGGCTGGTCCGCGTTCCGGCGTGAAGTGATCCTTGCCCTGGTACTCGACAACGACCCGCTTCTTCCTCCACACCATGTCGCCCTCGCCGATCCAGCCGCCGATTTCGTCGTCGAGCGTGACGTTGAGTTCGGGTTCGGGGAGACCAGCCCACACGATGGCCAGGCGTACACGCGACTCCATGTGAGAGGCCGAGCCCAGGCGCACCCAGCGGGCAGCTCGGCGTAGTCGGTCAGCGTCGCGGACCCTACGCCGGGCCAGGGACTCGTACAGTTGGTCCACCGATCCGAGCCGGTTGGCGATCGAATCACCCATGACCACGAGGTCTTCGATGCTCATCTCGGCGGCGAGATCGCACCATGTGTCGACGAGGTCAGTCACTCTGATGCCGTCCACCTCGGTGCTCTCGCGGAGCTCGAGGCCCTTGTGATGTGTGCATCCCCGGCGGCGGATTCGCGCCCGGTTCGTCTCTCGCATCACGTCGAGATCGTCGTCGGTCGTGGGGCGTTCTGGAAGTCTCAGCCTGTGAATCTCCGCGGCTGTGCGCCCGGAGAACACGACGTCGTCGGGAAGGCCCGTCGCTGTGGCCTCCGCCAACTCACTGACCGTGGACGGTTCAGTCGTTGTGCGGACCCCGTGGGTGGGGCGGCTCAGGTGGTCGTCGTAGAGCCTGCTCTGCCCAACTCCGAGCTGCTTCGCCTCACTCACCGTGAACGCGCGCTGTTCGAGTTCGGCCGGTAGGGGTGTACGTTTCATGCGGTCCAGAATCGCCGAGACCGTCGGTCGCGCGCAGCGGCTATCCACAGGTGTGCTGAGGGGCCTGAAACTCAGGGTAGAACCGGCTCGGGGGTCGATTGTTCGGCCCGGGAAGCGGGTCCGCGAGTGGCAGCGGCGTGCAAGGGCCCGAAACTCAGGGTGAAACCCGAGAAGGGGTCAATTATTCGGCCCCTGAAGGGGCCGGGCGACGGGCGGCGACACCACAGGACGGGCGACACAGGACGGGCGACACAGGATGGGCGGCGACACCCCGGCCCCGGCAACACCTGACCCAGCTATGCCTCAACTCCCTGCCGGCTCGCGAGTAGCCGGCGGAAGGAGTCGAGCCTGGCCCGGTCGGTGGCTGTCCCGGACTCGGCCCATGGATCCAGGGCACAGTCGGGTGCGTCCTCGGTGTGCGTGCACCCGCGCGGGCACTGGGCTGCCACGTGGGCCAGATCCTCGAATGCGGTGACGAAGTCACCCGGATCGACGTGCGCGAGCCCGAAGGACCGCACGCCCGGGGTATCGATGATCCACCCGCCGGCTGGTAGCGGTAGCGCCACCGCGGAGGAACTGGTGTGCCGGCCGCGGCCGGTCACCTCGTTCACGTCTCCGGTGGCACGGTCGGCGTCCGGCACCAGGGCATTCACCAGTGTGGACTTCCCGACGCCGGAGTGACCGACGAGCACGGAGACGCGCCCGTCCAGGTGCTCGGCGACCGTATCGACCCAGGCGGAGCTGCTGTGATCGCGCCGGGTGGCCACGGCCTGCACATCGAGAGCACCGTAGCGGTCCACGAAGTCAGCGACGAACGCCTCGCTCACCAGATCGGCCTTGGTGAGCACCAGCAGGGCGTCCATCCCGGCGTCGAAGGCGGCCACGAGGAATCTGTCCACCATCCGCGGCCGCGGCTCCGGGTCCGCCAGCGCGGTCACGATCACCAGCTGGTCAGCGTTCGCGACGATCCCTCGCTCGGTGGGGTCGGTGTCGTCGGCACTGCGGCGCAGTAGCGTGTGCCGGTCCTGTACCCGCACCACTCGTGCGAGCGTGCCCTCGGCACCGGAGACGTCGCCCACCAGGTCCACCCGGTCTCCGACCACCACGGCACCACGGCCCAGCTCGCGTGCCTTCACCGCCACCACCGGCACACCGACATCGGTCAGTACTTGATAGCGCCCGCGATCGACCGCCGTGACCAGCCCGGGTACGGCATCGGCGTGGTCGGGACGTTGTTTGCTGCGCGGCCGTGAGCCCTTCCGGTTCGGGCGGACGCGTACGTCGGCCTCGGTGTAGGAGCGCCGACTCGCCATCAGTCCTCGCCGAGCATGCGCTGCCACATCGACGGGAAGTCGGGGAGCGTCTTCGCCGTCGTTCCCACATTCTCGATCCCGACCCCTGGGACGGCGAGCCCCACGATCGCGGCGAAGGTCGCCATCCGATGGTCGTGATAGGTCGCCACCTCGCCACCGCGCAGGGCGCCCCCGCGGATCAGGAGGCCGTCGGGAAGCTCTTCGGCGTGACCACCCAGACGGGTGATCTCGGTGACCAGTGCCGCTAGCCGGTCGGTCTCGTGCCCACGCAGGTGCGCGATCCCCGTGAGCCGCGACTCCCCGGGAGCCAGGGCCAGCAGCGCGGCGATGGTCGGGGCCAGTTCCCCGGCTGCGGTCAGGTCCAGGTCTGCCGGCTGCACCCGGCCCGATCCCGTCACGGTCAGCGTGCCGTCCGCGAGCGTGACCGACCCGCCGAGCCGGGTCAGGAACTCCGGCAGGAGTGCTCCCGGCTGCGTGGTCGAGCTGGGCCAGTGCGGCACGCTCACCCGCCCGCCTGCCGCCAGTGCCGCTGCGAGGAACGGTCCCGCATTCGACAGGTCCGGCTCGATCACCACCTCACCGCCGCTGATCTCACCCGGCTCCACCCGCCACTTTCCGGGTGCGACATCGTCGACGTCCACACCCCGGTCGCGCAGCACGGCGATCGTCATATCGATGTGCGGTTGGCTCGGCAGCACCTCACCCACGTGGTGCAGCGTGAGTCCCGCCTCGAACCGTGGTGCGGCCAGCAGCAGGCCTGAGACGAACTGGGAGGACGTGGACGCGTCCACCTCGATCTCCCCGCCGCGCACGCGCCCGGCACCATGGACGACCACCGGGAGGAATCCGGGGACGTCCCCGGAACCGTCGGCCCTGCCGGCGCCGTCGTCCGGCCCGGCCACCGGCACCCCGAGTGCGGCGATCGCCCGCAGCACCGGTCCCATCGGCCGCAGGCGCGCCCCTGGGTCCCCGTCGAGCAGCACCGGCCCGTCCGCCAGGGCAGCCAGCGGCGGGACGAACCGCATCACGGTGCCGGCCAGTCCACAGTCGATGGGCGCGCCTGCCCGCAACGGCTGGGGCGTCACCCGCACGGTCGTGCCGTCGTCGGAGACCTCCACACCCGCCCCGAGGCTGCGCAGCGCGCCGATCATCAGTTCCGCATCCCGGGAGTGCAGGGCACCCTGGATCGTGGTCGGAGCACTCGCCAGTGCTGCCAGCGGCAGCGCCCGGTTGGTCAACGACTTCGAGCCGGGAACAGCGACGACGGCCTCGAGCGGTCGGGTCGCGACAGGAGCAGGCCACAGGTCAGGAGTGTTCACCACCCCTCCAGCCTACTGGCGCCCCGCGTGGGGGAGGCTGCGCCGTCGGGAGATGCGTAGAGTACCGACGGCGAAAGGACAGGTGCGTGGCCAAGCTCTACTTCCGGTACGGGGCGATGAACTCCGGCAAGTCCACGGGACTGCTGCAGGCGGCGTTCAATTACGAAGAACGCGGCCAGCGGGTCCTGCTCGCCAAACCTGCCGTCGACACCAAGGGTGATGCCGACATCATCTCCCGGCTCGGCATGACCCGTCGTGTCGACTTTCTCATCGGCCCCGGCGAGAGCGTGCGCGACCTGTTCGCAGCCCACGCCGCCGGGCAGGAGCCGGGCTCTCTCGCGGCGATGGAGCTGCCGCCGGTGGCATGCCTGCTGGTGGACGAGGCGCAGTTCCTCACCGGTGAGCAGGTGGAGGATCTGTTCCGGATCGCCGTCAGTGACGGTGTGCCCGTGCTCGCCTACGGGATCCGTACCGACTTCCGCACGCGGGCGTTCGCAGGCTCGGCCCGGCTGTTGGAGCTTGCGCACACGCTGGAGGAACTCAAGACCATCTGCCGGTGCGGGCGCAAGGCAGTACTGACCACGCGCACCGTCGGGGGAGAGGTGGTGCTGGACGGAACCCAGGTCGCCATCGACGGTCAGCAGGTGGCCTACGAATCTCGCTGCGGGCGCTGCTATCTCGAGGCCTCGGAAGGCCGGTTCGGGTAGCGGTGGCCGCGCACCGCCGTCAGGAGATCTTCGCCTGCACCCCGCGCAGTCCCGACTTCAGCTCGGCCTTGCCGGCCTTGATCTCAGCCTTGGCGATCCGCAACTGATCCTCGAGGTCGGACTTGACGTCGGACAGGTCGCTGCGGTGCTCGCGCCAGTTCTCCAGCTGCCACGCCAGCGACGGCTTGCCGCGGCGGTCGTTGGCGGCGAACACCAGCCCGGCCACGAGTGCCGCATTGCGCATGAATCCGGTCAGCTTCTCCCGCCTGTCAGCGCCCTTCGCGCTCCAGAACGGGTACCGCACGACCGTCTGCTTCAGCGCGATCACGGCCAGCACGCCTGCGGCGAGCCGGGGCGCCTTGCCCGAGGCGAGCAGGACTCCGGCTGCCACGCTGGTGCCGCCCATGATCCGCACCAGGGTCGTCCGCTTCTGCGGCACAGCCGGAACCTTCTCCGAGACCTTGTCGAGCAGAGGCTCCCACGGCTCGAGCAGCGCGGCGTGCTCGTCAGCATGGCGGATGGCGTCGATACCGTCCACGACGAAGACGGACGCGAGCAGGGGACGGGCAAGAGCGCGCACGGGATCCATGAGTCATTGCTACCGCAGATTCGGCCCAGGTGCGAACCGTTCGGAGCGCATGTCGGGACTCGCCGTGCGGCGCGCCCCGTCTACAGGCCCGGAATGCTGACGCCCAGTCCGGTGTTGTGCCGGACGTGACTGCAGCAACTGTGACCGTCGACGCCGCGCGGCGCGCCCGCCGCTCCGGGAGCGCTCGCGGAGACGTTTCGGTGCGTCCGCCTCGGCGCTCGGTCTCCCGAACGCCGATCCGCGGACTAGGCTCAGGGGTGATGAGTGACGACAACGAGCGGGCACCCGAGACTGAGACTGCGGCCGAGCGAGACCGCAGGTTCGAGTCTGAGGCGATGCCCTATCTTGACCAGCTCTACGGTGCAGCCCTGCGGATGACCCGCAACCCGGCCGACGCCGAGGATCTGGTGCAGGAGACGTTCGCGAAGGCCTACGCAGCCTTCGCGCAGTACAAGCCGGGGACCAACCTCAAGGCCTGGCTGTACCGGATCCTGACGAACACCTTCATCAACACCTATCGCAAGAAGCAGCGCACCCCGCAGCAGTCGGACGCTGATCAGATCGAGGACTGGCAGATCCACCGGGCCGCCTCGCACACCTCGACCGGGTTGCGCTCGGCCGAGACCGAGGCCCTCGACTCCCTCGGCAGCTCCGAGGTGAAGGACGCCTTGGCAGCGCTGCCGGAGGACTTCCGCCTGGCCGTGTACCTCGCCGACGTCGAAGGCTTCGCGTACAAGGAGATCGCCGAGATCATGGACACCCCGATCGGGACGGTGATGTCCCGCTTGCACCGCGGTCGAGCCCAGCTCCGGCAGATGCTCACCGACCATGCGCGGTCCCTCGGCATGAAAGTGGGAGAGAAATCGTGACGTCGCCCAGTGAGAACAACGGTGCGTGCCATTGCGAGGAAGCGCTCGAGCACCTGTATGAGTACATCGACCGGGAGATGTCCCACGGCGACCTGGAACGGCTCAAGGCGCACATCGCCGAGTGCGAGACCTGCCTGGACGCCGTCAGCCGGGAGCAGGAGGTGCGGGTGATCCTGCGCAAGTCCTGCGTCGAGGTTGCTCCGGACGAGCTCCGGATGCGGGTGCGTACGCAGTTGACGTTGCTGCGTCAGAGCCGTTCCTGACACGCCGGCACCCGGCACAGCAGAAGGCCCAGGTCCCGCTCGGGGCCTGGGCCTTCCGCTCGTCCTGAACGAATCAGGAGTTGGGGCGCTTGCCGTGGTTGGCGGCGCCGTGACGGCGTGCCTTGCGCTTGCGTCCGCGCTTGCTCATCGCAGCTCCTCGGGTCTCGGGGGTCAGGGCCAGGAGACATGATCCCACATCCGCGCCCTGGCCCCCTTCCCGATGTGTGGGGGCGGGCGTAACGTGGTCGGATGCGAGCCGTCTACGCCGCCCGCCAGGACCCAGGCTCACCGCTGACGGGGCTCGAGGTGGGGGACTTGTCCGACCTGCCCGATGCGCCGGCGGACTGGGTACCGGTCGAGGTGCGGGCTGCAGCACTCAACCATCACGACCTGTGGAGCCTGCGCGGAGTGGGCCTACGAGGCGAGCAGCTGCCGATGATCTTGGGGACGGACGCCGTCGGCCTGGACCCGGACGGGCGAACCGTCCTGGTGCACGCCGTGATCTCGTCTCCGGACTGGGTGGGGGACGAGACGCTCGACCCGCGTCGCAGCCTGTTCTCCGAGAAGTTCCCGGGCACCTTGGCCGAGCGGGTCTGGGTGCCGTCGCGCAACCTGGTGCCCGCGCCGGCATCGCTCACGCTCGCCGAGGCAGCATGCCTGCCGACGGCGTATCTCACCGCCTACCGAATCCTCACGACGGCAGCGGGTGTGCGTCCCGGTCAGCGGGTGCTGATCCAGGGCGCCGGAGGCGGGGTGGCGACGGCGTCCCTGCTGCTGGCTCGAGCGGCCGGCGCTCATGTGGTGGTCACCTCACGTTCAGAGGCCAAGCTCGAGCGAGCGAGGGCCATCGGTGCACAGGAGACGGTGCACACCGGTACACGGGTGGCGCCGGTGGACGTGGTGATCGAGACCGTGGGTCAGGCCACCTGGGAGCACTCGTTGCGATCGCTGCGCCCGGGGGGTGTGGTGGTGGTCGCGGGCGCGACCAGTGGCGCCGCACCATCGGCCGAGTTGAACCGGGTCTTCTTCCGCAGCCTGCGGGTGATCGGCTCGACGATGGGCACTGCCGCGGAACTTGCTGAGCTCGTGGCCATGGTCGCCACGTGTGGCGTCAGGCCTGTGATCGACGGCGAGTACGCGTTCGACGACGAGGCCGCCGTCCACGCGGCGTTTCGTCGGCTGAACTCGGGTGAGGTGTTCGGGAAGGTCGTCCTCGTGAGGTGAGTGGACGTTCCGGATGCCGGATCGGCGCGCCGGGAGTAGCGTGTGCGTGATCTCACACCAGCAGCGTTGCCAGGGTGTGTGGGGTGAACGTCTCGTCTCAGTGCGAAGAAGGACTCCGGATGAGCGAACGACAGCAATTCACAGGGCGGCGAGCTTTCATCTTCGCCGCGATCGGGTCCGCCGTCGGGCTCGGCAACATTTGGCGCTTCCCGTATGTCGCCTATGAAGGCGGGGGAGGTGCTTTCATCGTCCCTTACCTGGTGGCGCTGATGACGGCGGGCATCCCGCTGTTGTTCATGTACTACGCCATCGGGCACAGGTTCCGCGGATCAGCGCCCTTGAGCTGGCGACGGCTCGGTGGTGGTGCCGAGTCGATCGGCTGGTGGCAGGTCGGGATCTCGTTCGTGATCGCGGTCTACTACGCCGTGATCATCGCGTGGGCGGTGCGCTACATCGGCTTCTCAGCGACCGAGGCGTGGGGTGAGGAGCCTGGCGCCTTCCTGATCGGGCAGTTCCTGCAGCAGGCAGAGGGGGACGCCGGTTTCGACGTGGGGCTCAGTCTGGTTCCCGGAGTGGCGATCCCGCTGGCGCTGATCTGGGTGTTCGCGCTGCTCGTGCACTGGCGAGGGATCCAGGGTGGGATCGCGAGGATCTCGATGATCTTCATTCCGTTGCTGGTGGCGATCTTCCTGGTGCTGGTTGTCCGGGCACTCACTCTGCCCGGTGCGATCGACGGGTTGGACGCACTGTTCACCCCCGACTGGTCCGCCCTGACCGATGCCGATGTGTGGGTGGCGGCCTACGGCCAGATCTTCTTCTCCCTCTCCATCGGCTTCGGCATCATGATCACCTACTCGGCGCACCTGAAGCGGAAGACGAATCTCACCGGGTCAGGACTGACGGTCGCGTTCTCCAACTCCGGGTTCGAGCTGCTCGCCGGGATCGGTGTGTTCGCCACGCTCGGATTCATGGCGCAGGCGTCGGGTGTCGCGGTCGGTGACGTGGCAGACGCCGGGATCGGGCTGGCGTTCGTCGCCTTCCCCACGATCATCTCCACGATGCCTGGTGGCGCCTTCTTCGGTGTGCTGTTCTTCACGGCCCTCGTGCTGGCGGGGATCACCTCGCTGGTCAGCATCGTGGAGGTGGTCCTCACGGCGATCGAGGACAAGTTCGGCCTGAGCCGGAACGCGTCGGTGTTCGGGGTCGGCGGTGCGATGGCGATCGTCTCGCTGCTGTTGTTCCCCACCACCACGGGCCTGAACCTGCTGGACGTGCTGGATGCGTTCGCCAACAACTTCGGCATCGTCGGTGCCGGCCTCGCCTCGGTGATCACCCTGGCATGGGGGCTGCGTCGCCTCGGTGTGCTGGGCGATCATCTCAACGAGGTGTCCTCGTTCAAGGTGGGACTGCTCTGGAAGCTGATGGTGGGACTGGTCACCCCGCTCATCCTCGGGTTCATGTTCGTCTCCCAGGTGATCAGCCGGATCCAGGACGGCTATGGCGAGATGCCATCCGGCTACGTCGCCCTCTACGGCTGGGGTTCGGCCATCGGCTTGCTGGTGATTGCAGTGATCCTGACGTTGATCCCCTGGCGCAAGGGTGTGGTGGCCGCCCATGACACAGGGCAGGGGAGCACTCCGCAGCCCGGAAAGGAGGCATGATGGGCATCTCAGCCGTGATCATGATGATCGTTGCACTGGTGCTGGTCTGGGGTGGTCTGGTGGCAGCGGTCGTGCACCTGAGCCACCATCCAGAAGAGGTGGAGGCCTACGACATCGACGATGACGGCAGGCCGGACGCGCCGCCGTCGACCTGACCTGGCCCAACCTGCCGAACGCCGAGAAACTCAGCGTTCGAGCACGCAGTGGCGTCGTCAGCCGTCCTGGGGCAGGCCCAGCCACTCGTGCCAGCCGTTGTGCAGCACGAGCCAGGCGAGCAGACCGTATCCGGCCTGCTCCGGGTGCCGCCCACCGGTGGAGGCCAGGTCTGCGAGCCATTGTTCGTGGTCCTGCAGCGGCTGGTACGTCTCCACGTACGGCACCCGGCGGCGGGCGCACACATCAGCGAACGCCGTCGAGAGCTCGGCGAGCTGGCGAGGATCGACGTCATTGCGCGGTGGCGGGCCCATCACGAAGGCGCGGATGTTCCGGTTCGAGGCGTCATCGAGTACGTTCGCGAGGTTGAGCCGGCTGCGGGCCAAGGACACGCCTTGGCGCAGGTCCGCAGATCCCGGCGCCACGACGAGACGATTCTCCCCGTTGCCGAAACGGCGGTTGCACTCACTCTCCCAGCGACCCGAGAGCGCCGTACTGGTCTCGTCGGGCACCGGGAGGCAGAAGAGCTCGATCGGGTCCTCGCTGCGGGTGCGGGCGGCGACTCGCCCGGTCCACCCCATCCCGCGCGCATCACCGATCCCGGCGACGAGTTCGTCGCCGACCACGCAGATCCGCCACCGGTCGCGTGCTTCCGGGGCGCGGCTGCTCACTGGGCGAACGCCTCCTCGAGCAGGGTCGCCTGCTCAGCCTGGTGCTTCTTCGCCGTGCCCGCGGACGGCGCTGCCGAGGCCGGACGGGAGATGACCCGCACGCCGCGCTCGGCCACGACCGGCGCGTAAGCGGGCATCCGGGTGATCAGGTAGGTCCAGGCGCCCTGGTTGCGCGGCTCGTCCTGCACCCACACGAACTCGGCGTTCGGGTAGCGCTCCAACTCAGCCTGGATGGCCTCGGCGTCGAGCGGGTAGAGCTGCTCGATCCGCACCAGGGCGACGGACTCGTCCTCGCGCTTGGTGCGCTCGGCGAGCAGGTCGTAATACACGCGCCCGCTGCACAGCAGCACCCGGCGCACGTTGCCCGGATCCACGGCGGTGTCGCCGATGATCGGCTGGAAGGTGCCGGTGGTGAAGTCTTCCAGGGAGGAGGTGGCCGCCTTGAGCCGCAGGAGCTGCTTCGGGGTGAACACCACCAGCGGACGGCGTGGTCGCTGGTAGGCCTGCCGGCGCAGCAGGTGGAAGTGGTTGGCCGGGGTGGAGGGCTCCGCCACGATCATGTTGTCCTCGGCGGAGAGCTGCAGGAAGCGTTCCTTGCGTGCCGAGGAGTGGTCCGGGCCCTGCCCCTCGTACCCGTGCGGCAGCAGCAGCACGACCGAGGAGGTCTGCCCCCACTTCTGCTCGGCAGAGGAGATGAACTCGTCGATCACGATCTGGGCGCCGTTGACGAAGTCGCCGAACTGCGCCTCCCAGAGGACCAGCGCGTCGGGGCGCTCCACCGAGTAGCCGTACTCGAACGCCAGGCAGGCGTACTCGCTCAGCGAGGAGTCGTAGGTCCAGAACTTCGCCTGGTCCGGGGTCAAGTACATCAGCGGCGTCCACTCGGCGCCGTTGAGACGGTCGTGCAGGACGGCATGACGCTGCACGAACGTGCCACGGCGCGAGTCCTGGCCGGCGAGCCGCACCGGAGTGCCCTCGATGAGGAGGCTGCCGAACGCGAGGATCTCCCCGAATGCCCAGTCCACGGCACCCTGCGTGGACATGCCACCACGCTTGTCCAGCAGCTGGTTCAGCTTGGGGTGGACGTTGAAGCCCTCGGGCGGCCGGGTGTGCGCGGAGCCGATGTGCTCGATCACCTTCGCCGGAACGGCAGTCTGCCAGCCGATGATCACGCCGGCGTCCTCGAGCTGGGACTCCGGTGGCTCCAGACCGGCCACCTGTGTGCCCGAGGAGCGCTGGGTACCGTCGCGCGCCTCAGTGAAGACTCGTTCCAACTCACCCTTGTAGTGCTGCAGGAACTCCTCCGCCTCATCGGCGGTGATGTCTCCGCGGCCGACCAATGCCTCGGTGTACAGCTTGCGGACGCTGCGCTTCTTCTCGATGAGGGAGGTCATCACCGGCTGCGTCATCGACGGGTCGTCGCCCTCGTTGTGACCACGGCGGCGGTAGCACACCATGTCGATGATGACGTCCTTGTTGAACTGCTGCCGGTAGTCGAATGCCAGCTCGGCCACGTGCGCGACGGCCTCGGGGTCGTCCCCGTTGACGTGGAAGATGGGGATCTGCAGCCCCTTGGCCACGTCGGTGGCGTAGAGAGTCGATCGTGAGGCGGAGGCTCCGGTGGTGAACCCCACCTGGTTGTTGATGAGGATGTGCACCGTGCCGCCGGTGCGGTAGCCGCGCAGCTGAGACAGTTGCAGGGTCTCGGTGACCACGCCTTGCCCGGCGAACGCTGCATCGCCGTGGATGAGGATCGGCAGCACCGAGAATCCGGCGCCGCCGAGGTCGATGCGGTCCTGCTTGGCGCGGACCACGCCCTCGAGTACGCCGTTCACGGCTTCCAGGTGGGAGGGGTTCGCGGCGAGGTACACCTTGGTGGTCGCTCCGGAGGAGGCGGTGAACGTCCCCTCGGTGCCCAGGTGGTACTTCACGTCTCCGGAGCCCTGCACGGTGCGCGGATCCTGGTTGCCCTCGAACTCGGCGAAGATCTGCGCGTAGGACTTGCCGGCGATGTTCGCCAGGACGTTGAGCCGCCCGCGGTGCGGCATCCCGATGCCGACCTCGTCCAGGGACTCCTCGGCTGCGCGCTCCAATATCCGGTCCAGCAGCGGGATCAGTGACTCGCCGCCCTCGAGGCTGAACCGCTTCTGGCCGACGAACTTCGTCTGCAGGAAGGTCTCGAAGGCTTCGGAGGCGTTGAGCGTGCGCAGGATGCGCCGCTGCTCTTCGACCTCGGGCTTGGCCCAGCCGGACTCGAGTCGCTGTTGGAACCAGCGCCGCTGCGTACCGTCGTGCAGGTGCATGTACTCGGCGCCGATCGTGCGGCAGTAGGAATTGCGCAACAACCCGAGGATGTCCCGCAACAGCATCCGCGGCTTCCCGCCGAACCCGCCGGTCGGGAAGGTGCGGTCGAGGTCCCACAGCGTGAGCTGGTGGTTCTGCACGTCCAGGTCGGGGTGCTTGCGCTGGCGGTAGGCGAGCGGATCGGTGTCAGCGAGCAGATGACCGCGGGAGCGATAGGCGTGGATGAGCTCAGCGACCCGCGCCGGCTTGCCGAGGTCATCCGGGGAGTCGGCCGAGACATCGGTGGTCCACTGCACGGGCTCGTAGGGCACGCGCAGCGACGCGAAGACGCGGTCGTAGAAGCCGTCCTCACCGATCAGCTTGCTGTGCACGATCCGCAGGAAGTCACCTGACTGGGCGCCTTGGATGATCCGGTGGTCGTAGGTGGAGGTGATCGTGAGGATCTTCGAGATGCCCAGTTTGGCGATCGTCTCGGGGGAGGCGCCCTGGTACTCGGCCGGGTAGTTCATGGCGCCGACACCGACGATCGTGCCCTGGCCCTCCATCAGGCGGGGCACCGAGTGGACGGTGCCGATGGTGCCGGGGTTGGTCAGGGTGATGGTGGTGCCGGCGAAGTCCTCGACGGTGAGTTTGTTGTTGCGCGCCTTGGCGACGACGTCCTCGTAGGCGCGCCAGAACGCCGCGAAGTCCATCGACTCCGCCCCCTTGATCGAGGGGACCAGCAGTTGGCGAGTACCGTCCGGCCTGGCCAGGTCGATCGCGAGCCCGAAGTTCACGTGAGCGGGGCGCACTTGCCCGGGCTTGCCGTCGACGGTCCGGTAGCCGGCGTTCATCTCGGGCATGTCGCCCAGTGCCTCGACCACCGCGAAGCCGATGAGGTGGGTGAAGGACACCTTCCCGCCCCGGCCGCGGCGCAGGTGGTTGTTGAGCACGATCCGGTTGTCCACGAGGAGCTTGGCCGGAACGGTGCGCACACTGGTCGCCGTGGGGACGGCGAGGCTGGACTCCATGTTGGTGACGACGCGAGCTGCCGGCCCGCGCAGCCTGGAGACCTCGTCGTCGCCTCCGGCATCGCGGGGTCCGCCGCCGGTCATCGAGCGCGTGTAGGCGGCCGTGGGCGCCTCCGCCGTTGCCAGCGGGGGTTCGGGCGGAACGTCGCCCTGCACGGTCAGGGTCGGTGCCGTGGTGTCGTTCGCCTCCGCCGTGCTGGTCGGGGCGGGTTCGACCGGGTGGGCCGGGACCACCGCAGGGGTGCTCGGCGCCGGGGTGGCGGGCGCCTTCGGCGGGGCCGGGGTGTCGGCGGGCCGGGCACTGCGTCGTGCCTCGGTCTGGCCTGCTCCCTCATCCTCCCCATAGGAGGCCGGACTCACCTCGCGGGGTGAGTAGGACTCGAAGAAGTCCCACCAGGCCGGATCCACCTGCGATTTGTCCTCGCGGTATTGGGCATACATCTCTTCGATGAGCCACTCGTTACCGCCGAAGGCCGCAGATGCTGACGTGTCGTCGTGGGGTGCCTGCTGGGACACTCGGGGATCGCCCTCTTTCACGCTGGAATCGCGATGTGGATGTGTTGGCCACCAGCCTAGGTGAACGAGGGCGGTGGGGGCGGCCATTCCCGGCGCGATTGCACGATCAGTCCCGGATACTGACATCGATCCGGGCAGTGGTGCCAACCGTTCGTCAACAGTCGGTCACGGGCTCCCTGGGCGATGACCAGGTCCGGGACCGGTGGTCGGCCGGGAAGGTCCTGCTGCTGGCAGCGTCACCCGGATCATCGCTCCCGAACCGCGGGGCGGGTCGACGACGGCGATCGTCCCGCCGTGCAGGGTCACCGCCCAGCGCGCGATGGCCAGTCCCAGTCCCGTACCGCCGGTGCTCTGGCCGCCACGCTGCGCTGGCGCGTTGCCGCGTTCGAACCGTTCGAACACTTTCTGCCGGTCCGCGACCGGTATCCCTTGCCCTTCGTCCAGCACCTCGATCACGACGACGGCCCTCGCCTTGTCCGCGCGTGCGGACAGCCAGATGGTTCCGCCCGGCGGAGAGTGCCGTGAGGCGTTCTGCAGCAGATTGAAGATCACCTGCCGTAGTCGTTCGGCATCCGCGCGCAGCCGGAGGTTCGCCGGTTCGACGCTGACGTGCCAGTGCAGACCGGTCTCAGCGGCCGGGCGGGCCTGGGCGGCGGCGTCCTCGAGGAACGGCTGCACCTCGAGATCGCTCAGGTCGAGATCCGCGGCGCCGGCCTCCAGCCGGGAGAGGTCGAGCAGGTAGGTGATCAGCCGGGAGAGCCGCTCGACCTGAGTCAGCGCCGACTCGAGGGCCTCGGGCTCGGGCGCCACCACGCCGTCGGCAAGATTCTCCAGTTGTGCGCGCAGCGCGGCCACAGGGGTGCGCAACTCGTGCGAGACATTGGCCACCATCTCCCGCCGTTGCGCATCGAGGGTGTCCAGATCCTGGGCCATGGAGTTGAACGCGGCGGCGAGCTGTCCGACCTCGTCCTGGCTGTCGGTGTGCACGCGCTGGCTGTAGTCCCCGCGGGCCATGGCGCCGGCCGCGCTGGTCATCTCCCGTAGCGGCCGGGTCATCCCGCGGGCGAGAATCTGGGTGAGTACCAGCGAGCACACCAGGGCCACCGGAAACGTGCGCAGCACCCCGAACTCGAAGCGGTCCCCGATCCAGGTCACCACCGTGAACAGTGCCACGGTGGCGCCGATGATCACGATGAGCTTCATCTTGATCGAGCGCACCGGGTCGAGTGGGCGCAGATCCCCGTAGATGCCGTCCAGGCGGTCGCGCCAGCCGACGGCGCCGCGTGCGTGCCGCAGTCGCCCTGCCCGACTCATGTGGCCGGGCTCATGTGGTCGGTTCGAGCGCGTACCCCACCCCGTGCACCGTCCGGATCAGGTCCGAACCGAGCTTGCGGCGTAGCGCCTTCACGTGCGAGTCGACGGTGCGCGTACCCGAGGCGTCCACCCAGTCCCAGACTTCGGCGAGCAGTCGTTCGCGGGAGAGCACCGTGCGCGGGCTCTGGGCGAGGCAAGCGAGCAGGTCGAACTCGGTGGGGGTCAGATGAGCTTCGTTCCCGTTCCGGGTGACTCGTCGTGCTGCCCGGTCGATCACCAGGTCGCCGAGTGTGAGGGGAGCGTCGGCCACTCTGTGTTCTCCGCTGGCCGGTACCTGCCGCGCGCGATCGACCCGTCGGAGGAGGACCTTCAGCCGGGCGAGCAGCTCGCGCATCGAGAACGGCTTGGTCAGGTAGTCGTCGGCCCCCACGCCCAGTCCGATGATCATGTCGGTCTCATCGTCGCGTGCGGTCAGCATGAGGATCGGGGGAGCGGTGGTGCCGGCGCCGGAGTGACTGGCCTGGATCCGGCGGCAGACCTCCAGGCCGTCGATACCGGGAAGCATGACGTCCAGCACGATGAGATCGGGTCCGAGTTGCTCGGCGGCCCGGACGCCGTCGGGTCCGGTTCCCGCGATGTGCGGGCGCCATCCCTCGGCCTCGAGACGGCGGGCGATCTGGTTCGCGATCTCCGGCTCGTCCTCGACGATGAGCACGGCGGTCGCGAGAGTCCCTGCGGCTGCGGCAGTCATGGTGAAACTCTCGCACAGGTCTCGTGTGAGACGACTCGCACACGCGGCGCGGATGTGGACTCCTGACGGCGCTCTCCGTTATGCTTTCGTGATCTGGTTTGCTTGCTGTTCACCACAGGTGGGCGCGACGTAGACTGGCAGCCTTCCCCTAAGCATGAGCGTGGGTGCCGTGTGCGCCCGAACCACTGTCCACCCCCTGTCCGACCCCCGTCCGGAGGCCGTGTGAGTTCTCAGCGTGTGTCTTCCGCTGACGCGCTCCCGACCCGGCGACAGTTGCGCCTCGCCGCGCAGCGTGAGCAGAGCGGCTTCGCCGCTGCCGGGTCACGACGGGAGCGGCCGCTGACCCGCCGGGAGATCCGGGCGCGGGAGCGTGCTGAGGCCGCCGAGCGCGCTGAGGCTGCCGAGGACGTGGTGACAGAGGGTGACGATCGAGTCGATCGCACGCAGGTGCAGGGCACCGGCGCTCAGCCGATTTCGGATCAGCAGGCGGAGTCCGGCGCGGAGCCTGTCCCCGCCGCGCTGGTCGCGCTGGCGCACGAGGACCACGACCAGGTCCAGGACCGTGACCCGGTGGCCGCTGTGCCCGGCAGCGTCGCAGACGAGCGCGTCGCGATGGATGTGCCTGCCCCAGGTGCTGCTGCAGCGGAGAAGCCATCTACGCCCACCTCCGCTCCGGCTTTCGGCGATGTGGTCCGTGGTCATGGCGCGAGCAACCGTGAACAGCGCCGTGCTGAGCGCCGCCGCGCTGCTTCGCAGCGCAGCGGGACGACGTACCGATGGCTGCCGCGCCTGGCCGTCCTCGGCGCGCTCGGCGCGTTGACCACGGTGGTGCCCCTGAGCGGTGCGGCCACACCCGCAACCTCCACGGACCTGGCGACGGGCAACCCGGTGGCCGCGAACAGCGCGTACGACGTCCTCACCTCCGGTGGCACCCCGGTCTTCTCCGACGCCTCCACGGCACTGGCCGCAGATCCGCTGGCTTCGCTGCGCTCACTCGTCTCGGCGAGCCGGAGTGGGGCAGAGCGGATCCCCAGTTCGTGTGTCACGACTCCGGTGCAGGCCAACGGTGTGCTCGCCTCCGAGGTTGAAGCGACCGCACCACCCATCGTGCAACCGCTGGTCGAAGGCAACTACCAGCTCACTTCACGCTATGGCAACCGGGTTCACCCGATCTGGGGGTCCTACGGTCAGCACACCGGTCTGGACATGTCAGCGGCTGCGGGAACACCGATCCACGCTGTGGCCGATGGCACGGTCACCTACGCCGGGGTCGGGCGCGACGGCCGGTCGAGCATGTTGGTGATCATCGAACACGAGGTCGACGGGGAGAAGTTCTGGACCTGGTACGTGCACATGTACCCCAACGGGGTCTATGTCCAGGCCGGCCAGCAGGTCTCCGTCGGCGAGACCATCGGCGCGGTCGGGTCGTACGGCAACTCGACCGGACCGCACCTGCACCTCGAAGTGCACCTGGACGAGTCACTCACCACGGTCGACCCGGAGGCTTGGCTCGCCGAGCACGCGGTGCCCCTGACATCCGAGACCCTGCAGTGCACGGAGAACTGACGGCGCACGCCTGATTGTTCGTCCGCTCCGTGAGGTGCCGGCAGCTACAGCAGCGTGATGCCCCAGGTGACGCTGTGGCTGGAACCCGGAGCGAGTCGCACGAGGTCGGCACCGGTGCGGAAGGCGTCGGCGACGCAGCTCATCGGCTCGGCTGCGAGCCCCGTGCGCTGGGCGGAGACTGCGGCGACGTGGTCCCCAGTGCACATCTGCCAGCAGCCCATCGACCGGTCCATCCACACCGCTGCGGTGCGACCGTCTGAACCGCGCAGACGTAGCCATGACAGGCCGTCGGCATCGTAGGTGGCACCGACGAACGCATCGTCGAGCTCAGTCCGCGCCAGCCGGCGCGGCTGACGGAAGTCCAGCTCGGCCGGCAGGTCCGCCACCCCGGTCGGGAGGAGGCGGTCGTCGGTCGGTACCCACTGGGTGGCATCGAGCTGCAGCTCGGCGTCGTCGAGCGATCCGGGCCCGGGAGAGAGCCACGGATGGAAGCCCACGCCGTAGGGGGCGTCGGCACTTCCGGTGTTCGTTGCCGTGGTGGTGATGCGCAGACCATCGGCTCCGAGTGCGTAGCGGACCGCGACGGTCAGCGGGAAGGGGTATCCGGGCGTCGGAGGGAGGTCGAGCTTCAGCACGACGACGTCGGCTGTGTGCTCGTCCACGGTCCAACGCTGCCAGCTGGCCAGTCCATGCAGGGCCGTGCCCCGCGCCGGCTCGGTGATCGGTACCTGGTACTCGATCCCGTCCCACGTGTACCGGCCGTCCCGGAGCCTGTTCGGCCAGGGCGCCAGCACCGCTCCGTGGGAGGCAGGAGGCAGTTCTTCTGCCGAGAACGGGACGACGACGTCGCGTCCTCCGACTCGGAACTCGCGCAGGTGGGCGCCGACCTCGGTCACGGTCGCGACCGCCTCGCCGCTGGCGATCTGAAGCTGCTGTCCGGTGGGTGAAGTGGGTTGCACGGCCTCACCCTACTGCGCTCACTCCGGCGTGTGGCAGGAGGACCAGATGACGGGTCCTCGCGCAGAGGTGCCGACACCAGGCATACTGGACGCACGATCAACGGCTGACCATCGGGGGAACGATGCGCACGACCACGCCGCTCGAGGGCGCCACGCCGCAGTCCGGCGAGACTGCAGAGCGCATCGAGGACGCCCTGACGGGTCTGGGCCGGCAGTCCCATCAACTCATTGCGCGGATGTGCCAGGACGGTCAGTCGCTCGAGGATGTCGCGGCAGAGCTCGATCTGGATGTCACCACCGTGGCCGCCCGTGCGGTCCATGCGGACCGTCAGTTCCGGCGCGCTTACATCGCCCCCGCCATCGACGCCGCCGACAACGTGGTGTGCGACCGGTACCGCAAGAGGCTGGTCGCCGCGGCAGTCAGCGCCCACGAGTTGCCGACCTCACGGCACGGCCGGACGTGCAGCGGCTGCCGGGCACAGACAAGTGCGGTGGCCGCGGCCGCATCTCAGGCGGACGCATTCCTCACTCCACTGGCCTCCACCATGTTCCTCGCTCCGGGTGCGGTGGTGTTCGCCGAAGGCGGCGACGAGCCCGAGGAGCGACGGCGCAGGGTGCCGTGGCGGATTCCGGTCGGGGTGGCCTTCCTACTCCTAGGACTCCTGGTCCTCGTGCTGCCGTCGGCTTTGAGTCCGCTCGAGGCTCCGGCGCAGCAGGCCGGTCAGCAGATCGGCGCCGGGAGCGACGGTCCGGTCGATCAGGCCGGCGAGGGTGGCAGCGGCCTCGCACACGAAGCCGGCGGACTGAACGAGTCCGATGACTCCACCACCGAGCCCACGAAGGAACCCAGCGAGGACCCGACCGACTCGCAGGATGCTCCGGAGGGCGACCCTCCCACCACTACTCCGGGCTCCACCGATCCGTCGGCGACGGGCAGCACCGGATCTGGGACCACGACGACGGGCGGCAACTCCGAACCCTCGTCCTCGCCGTCGGCGGGTGGGACGACGCCGCCCAGTGAGCCATCACCTTCACAACCGGCTCCCAGCCAGCCGTCGCAGCCCTCTCCCTCGCAGCCTGCGCCGTCCGAGCCGGAACCGACGCAACCGAGCCCGACCCCCGCTCCTAGCCCGACCCCTGCACCCACGACGCCAGCACCCACGACGCCTGCCCCCAGCCCGGACCCGGAGCCCGAACCCGAGCCGGAGCCCGAACCTGAGCCGGAGCCCGACGACGAAGAGGAGTCCGGCGGCCTGGTGGGCGATTTGGTGGGAATCGTCGACGACCTGCTGGGCGGCCTGCTCGGGACTCCCTGAGCAGCCGGGGCTGAGTGGGACTGACTCGACGGGTCGGGTCCGGCGCAGCGTCGCGCCAGATCACGTGGCCAGATCACCTGCTCCCGGCGGGAGCCGTCGCTACGCTCCTCGGCGAATCCCTCGGGAGCACAACGGCGCAAGCGCCTCGGTGCCCCCGGCGGGATTCGAACCCACGACCTTCTGCTCCGGAGGCAGACGCTCTATCCACTGAGCTACAGGGGCGGACGCCCACTGAAGACCAGGGGCTGACACCGCAGTGGAGACTACCAGGGCACCGGTGCAGGAAAGAAATCGGCTCGGCCGTCGCGCGGCCTTGCCTACCGCACGCTCACGGTACCCGGCACGTATCGCTTCCTGTGATGAAACAATGGTGGATACCCCACCGAGAGGATCCGTCGTGACCACCGATCCCAGCATCCGACAGCCGTCGGACGCGCCGCCCCCGCCAGGTTCGCCCCCGCGCGGGGGACGTGGTGCGCTCGGGGTGATCCTCGCCGTCGTCGGGGGTGTGGTGGTGCTCGCCGGCCTGATCGTCGGAGCGATCCTGCTCATCGATGCCGACGACGAGCCGATCCCCGCGACCACGACCGCCACGACCTCGCCGGAGACCGCAGAGCCCACCCCGACCCCGTCGACCGCGGAGACGAGCGATAGCGGAGAGCTGCTGGAGCTGCTGACTGCCGAGGCCGACGTGGTCGTGACGACCGACGGGACCGCCTGGCTGCTCGAGGACGGCTGGATCGATGCCGGCGAGCTCAGCGATCAGGCGCAGGAGGCGTACTCCGGCACCTTCACCTCCGAGGCGGGCACCGTGACGCTGACCGCACTCTCCTTCGATGGCGAGGATGCGGCGGCCGACTACCTGGCCGGCGTACGGTCCGACCGGGGTGATCCCGACAACGAGGGCTCGGTCTGGGAGGACGGTTCCGGTACCCGGATCGACTATGCGGGGGCCGAGGACTACGACATCTTCTGGTACGACGAGGCTGCGATCGTCTTCCAGGCCACGGGACCTGAGGGTCCGGTGGAGGACTTCTATAGTTCGCTGCCGTTCTGAGGTGCTGAACTGAACACGCCCGCTCACATCGTCTGGCCCGAGGACCTCGCGCGGACCATCGTGGCCGCGCTGGACCTGCGCGGCGCGAAAGTCCCCCTGCGAGCAGCCACCCGGGGCAGTGCCGACTGGCACACCGACGTTGCCCGCACGCTGCCAGGGGACCCCGCAGCGAGTGCCGAGCAGCTCGCCGCTGCCCTGCGCCGTCATCCCGATGTGCGCGAGTGCGATGCGCGTGGCCCCACTGTCAGTATCGGGCTGACGATGGAGAGTCTGGTCCGTATCGTGCCGGAGCTTCTGCTCGGAGGCCTGCCAGCCCCCGTCGATGGCACCCCGCGCGCCGCCGGACCGGAGCAGGCGCAGCGGTTGCATCCGGTGCGCTTCGCTCATGCCCGGGCACGCTCGGTCTCGCGCTCGGCCCGTCAGCACGGCGTGCGACCCGACACGGCGGAGGGCAGCCTCGACGAGGCGACCGCCGCCGACCGGAGGCTCCTGACCACCCTCGCCGGAACTCCGGCCGTCCTACGCAGTGGACGGGACAAGACGATCCAGGCGCACGCCCGCGGACTTTCGTCCGCCTTCCAGACCTGGTTCGCGGCCACCCGGACCGCTCCGCGCGGCCGGGAGGAGATAACCTCGACCCACCGCACCCGCCTGGCCATCAACGACGCGGTCGCGCTCGCGCTCGCCGCCGAGCTGACTGCCATCGGCCTCGACGCCCCGGAGCACCTGTGACTCATCCGACCAGCCCTCACCTGTGGCCGGAGAACACCGACGTCCACGACGGCGTCCTGCACGTGAACGAGATCCCGGTGACCGAGCTCGCCGCGACCTTCGGTACGCCTGCCTACCTGCTCGACGTGCCCGGCCTGCGTTCCCGGGCCGCACGCTACCGGCGGGCCTTCGAGGAGGCCTTCGCCCCGGCGCAGGTGTCGGTCTACTACGCCGGCAAAGCCTTCCTGAGCCGCGCCGTTGCCCGCTGGGTGCGCGAGGAAGGCCTGCGGATCGACACGGCGTCGGCGGGGGAGCTCGCCACGGCGCTCGCGGCCGGTATCGACGGTGCGGAGATCGGTCTGCACGGGAACAACAAGTCCGTCGAGGAGATCGATCTCGCGCTCGAGAACGGGATCGGCCGCCTCGTCATCGACTCCCTGCCGGAGATCGACCTGGTGGCCGCACGCGCCGCGGCACGTGGCCAGCGCGCCCCTGTCATGGTTCGCGTGACCACCGGGGTCCACGCCGGCGGGCACGACTTCATCGCCACCGCGCACGAGGACCAGAAGTTCGGACTCTCCCTCGCGAGCGGGGCAGCACTGGAGGCACTGGAGCAGATCGTGGCCAACGAGCACCTGGAGCTTCTCGGCCTCCACTCCCACATCGGATCCCAGATCCTCGACCCCGACGGGTTCGCGGCCGCGGCCGCTGCCCTGCTCGGCCTGCGTGCCACTCTCGCCGAGCGCACCGGTCACCTTGCCGCCGAGCTCGACCTCGGGGGTGGCTATGGCATCGCGTACACCCCGCAGGAGCAGGCGGTCGATATCGAAGCGCTCGCCGCGTCCCTAGCTCAGGCGTGCCGGCGCGAGTGCGAGCGGCTCGGAACTGCGCAACCGGACTACTCCTTCGAACCCGGGCGGGCGATCGTGGGCCCGAGCATGGTCACCCTCTACCGTGTCGGCACGGTCAAGCCGGTCGAGCTCGACGACGGCCGCTCCCGCTTGTACGTCTCCGTGGACGGGGGAATGAGCGACAACATCCGCCCTGCCCTGTACGGCGCGGACTATCACGCCGAGCTCGCCGGTCGCGCCTCCACAGCCGATCTGGTCCCTGCCCGGGTGGTCGGCAAGCATTGCGAGAGCGGGGACATCGTCGTCCGGGACGTCAGCCTGCCGAGGGACGTCGCCGCCGGTGATCTGCTCGCCGTACCCGCGACCGGGGCCTACGGACGCTCCATGGCCTCCCAGTACAACCTCGTGCCGAGACCGCCCGTGGTGGCACTCGGGGACGGTGCGCCCCGGGAGATCATGCGGCGGGAGACCGTGGCTGATCTGCTCGCGCTCGACCTCGGCTGAGCATCGAGAGCGCCCGGGACGTGGGACGCCGCACAGGCACAGGCACCAAGACCTCTATTGTTGAGATGCCTGCGAGCGGGCGGAGGTCCGACGAACCTGCGCTCCACCGGAAGATGTCACGAAGGAGACCATGAACGACGGCGCCCCCGCCACCCTCCGGGTGGCCGTGCTCGGATGCGGAGTGGTCGGGACCGAGGTGGTCCGCCGCCTCCTGACGAACGCGTCCGAGCTGCATGCACGGACCGGTACTGGCCTCGAACTCGTCGGGATCGGGGTCCGGTCCACGGCCACGCCGCGTGATCCCGTCGTGCCGACCGAGCTGCTCACCGAGGATCTGCACGGGTTGGCCACCAGCGCCGACATCGTGATCGAGCTGATGGGCGGGATCGAACCGGCCCGCGCTCTGGTGACCGGCGCCTTGGCTGCCGGTGCCAGTGTCATCACGGCCAACAAGGCTCTCCTCGCCCAGCACGGCCCGGAGCTCTACGAGGCGGCGGACGCTGCCCGGGTCGACCTGTTCTACGAGGCCGCGGTCGCCGGCGCGGTTCCCGTGGTGCGTGGTGTGCGCGAATCTCTCGCCGGGGACAAGATCACCCGCGTGCTCGGCATCGTCAACGGCACCACCAACTACATCCTCGACGAGATGACCTCCGGTGGTCTCGACTTCGAGAAGGCGCTCGCCCAGGCTCAGGAGCTGGGCTACGCCGAGGCCGACCCGACGGCCGACGTCGAGGGCCTGGACGCCGCCGCGAAGGCGGCCATCCTTGCTTCGCTCGCGTTTCACTCGCGCACCTCCCTCGACGACGTCCCCGTGCAGGGCATCACCTCGATCAGCCCCGAGGACATCGCCTCAGCCGCGCAGACCGGGCATGTGATCAAGCTGCTCGCTATCGCCGAGCAGGGCACCTACGACGGCGTCGGTGGCCTGGCGGTGCGCGTGCACCCGGCCCTGGTGCCGGTCGAGCATCCGCTGGCGAGTGTGCGGGGTCCGTTCAATGCCGTCTTCGTCGAGGCCGAGGCGGCGGGAACGTTGATGTTCTACGGTGCCGGAGCCGGGGGAGAGGCGACCTCCAGCGCGGTGCTGGGGGACGTCGTCGCCGCGGCCAGGCACCGCGTGAACGGAGGCAAGGCACCCTCGGAGTCCGCGCACGCGGCGCTGCCGCCGATGCCCGCCCAGGCGGTGCACACCCGCTACCAGATGCGCTTGGACGTGCTCGACGTACCCGGCGTACTCGCCGAGATCGCCGCAGTGGTCGCCGCGCACGGCGTCTCCATCGAGACTGTCCGTCAGGGGATGCGCGACCCGGACGAGGGTGCGGCGCTGGTCATCGTGACCCACTCGGCCAGCGAATCGGCCCTGGCGGCCACGGTGGCCGATCTCGATACCCTTGAGGTGGTCGAACGGATCACCTCGATCCTGCGTGTGGAAGGAACCTGATGGCCAAGCCGTGGCGCGGCGTGATCGCCGAGTACGCCGACCGACTCCCGATCGAGGACGGTGACCCCGTCGTGACGCTGGGAGAGGGCGGCACCCCGCTGGTGCCGGCCCCCTCGCTCTCGGCCGCGACCGGCGCGCAGGTGTATCTCAAGGTGGAGGGCGCCAACCCCACCGGCTCCTTCAAGGACCGTGGCATGACGATGGCCATGAGCAAGGTGGCCGGAACGGGTACCGAGGTGGTCGTGTGCGCCTCGACCGGGAACACCTCGGCCTCCGCTGCGGCCTACGCCGTCCGGGCCGGGCTCGGATGCGCCGTGGTGCTGCCGCACGGGAAGATCGCCGCCGGAAAGATCGCCCAGGCGATCGTGCACGGTGCCACCCTGCTGGCCGTGGACGGCAACTTCGACGATTGCCTGCGGATCGTGCGCGAGTTGGCCGAGGCCTATCCGGTGGCCCTGGTGAACTCGGTGAACCCCTACCGGCTGCAGGGGCAGAAGACCGCTGCATTCGAGGTGGTGGACGCACTCGGTGAGGCGCCTGCCATCCACGTGCTGCCGGTGGGCAACGCCGGCAACATCTCCGCCTACTGGATGGGCTACCGCGAGTACGCTGCCGATGGACTCGCCTCCCGCACTCCGCAGATGTGGGGTGTCCAGGCCGACGGCGCGGCACCCCTGGTCAAGGGAGAGCCGGTGGAGTTCCCGGAGACGGTCGCCACCGCCATCCGGATCGGCAATCCTGCCTCGTGGCAGCTCGCCGTGGCGGCTCGGGACGACTCGGGCGGCCGGATCGACGCCGTCAGCGACGTGCAGATCCTCGATGCTCAAGCGCTGATCGCCTCCGAGGTGGGGGTCTTCGTCGAGCCGGCTTCCGCGGCCAGTGTGGCCGGGCTGCTCGCTCGCGCTGAGGCGGGGGATGTGCCCGAGGGCGCCACCGTCGTGTGCACGGTGACGGGCAACGGGCTCAAGGACACGGCCACCGCGCTCGGCGAACGCCCGGTGGATCCGCAGGTGATCGGGACAGACGTCGCAGACGCGGCGCGAGCCCTCGGCCTGGGCTGACATGCGGCTGGTTCACGACGAGGTGCGGGTGCAGGTGCCCGCCACCAGTGCCAACCTGGGGCCAGGTTTCGACTCCTTCGGTCTGGCCCACACGATCCATGACCGGGTGCGTGTGCGCGCCACCACCGGACGTACCGAGGTGCGGGTTTTCGGAGAAGGCGCGGGGGAGGTGCCCGACGGCGACGATCACCTGGTCGTGCGTGCGCTGCGCGGGGGATTGGACCATGTTGGCGCTCCGCAGGCCGGCTTCTCCCTCGACTGTGAGAACGCCATCCCGCATGGCCGCGGTCTCGGTTCCAGTGCTGCTGCCGTGATCGCGGGGTTGGTCGCGGCTCGTGGGCTCATCAGTGAACCGGAGGCGCTGGCCGATGACGTGCTGCTGCAGCTCGCGACCGAGTTCGAAGGGCATCCCGACAATGCCGCCCCGGCACTCCTGGGTGGTGCGACCGTGGCGTGGATGGACGGACGTCAGGCTCACGCCGCGCGAATCGAGGTCGATCCGCGGATCGAGCTCACGGTGCTGGTTCCCACTGAGCGACTGCCGACGAGCCGGGCGCGTGCCGCGCTCCCGGCCACGGTCTCCCATGCCGATGCGGCGTTCAATGCCGGTCGTGCCGGTCTGCTCACCCTGGCGCTGACCTCGCGCCCGGACCTACTCCTGCCCGCCACCGCGGACCGGCTGCACCAGGCGCAACGGGCCGATGCCATGATGGCGAGCATCGCTCTGGTGCGTCGGCTGCGCTCGGAGGGACACCCAGCAGTCATCTCGGGAGCGGGACCGACCGTGCTCGTGCTGTCCGCCCTGGACGGTGACACCGTGGCCGGCCTCGGGCCGGAGTGGAGCGTGCGCCGTCCGGCGATCGACACCGACGGCGTCCGGCCGCTCACCGCCGACACGGGCATCGAGAACTCACGCTAGGAGTCCTCACCGGTCCTCTGGCCCTGTCCCGTTCGTCGTCCCTCGGTGCTAGGCTTATCGGGCATACCATCGTGGGGCTCAGGCTCCGGTGGTCGTGCCCGTCCACGTGCGGCGATGCCGCGGGCGTGGCCCCATCCACTCCGGCCCGTCGTGGCCGATGACATCTGCCGCACCGGACATAGCTGATCGGGTGCGTGTCGAGAGAAGGAACCTCGTGCCAGAATCCACCTCCACGTCCGCTACCGGTCGCAGCGGGGCCCTGTCCTCACTTCGCCTTGCCGAGCTTCAGGCGATCGCCTCTGAGATGGGCCTCAAGGGCACCGGCCGGATGCGCAAGAGTGACCTCGTTGCGGCGATCCGTGAGGCGCGTGGCGGCTCCGGCCGGGCCACGAGCAACGGTGAGCGCTCGGCGCCGGCCGCCCCGCCGGCCGCGGCTGAGAAGCAGGACAAGCCCGCGAAGGCCGACAAGCCCGCGAAGGCCGACAAGCCCGCGAAGGTGGACAAGCCCGCCTCGACCCATGTGACCCCTGAGCGGGCTGACACGACTGAGCCTGCTGGCGGCGCCGATGGTCGCACCCGGAACCAGGACCGGAGCCAGCGGGCCAGGACGAAGCCAGCCCAGCAGGACCAGGGCGAGCAGGACCAGCCACAGAAGGACCAGCAGGCGCGCGGCCAGCACGGTCAGAGTCGGCAGCGCCAGGGGGCACCCGCGGAGTCTCGCGGTACCCGTGATGGAGGCGGAAACGGCCCGGACCAGGACGGTGGGCCGCGCCGCAACCGCCGTGCACGCTCCACCGGGCGTCAGCCGCAGCTCGATCTGCCCGGCTCCGGCAAGCAGGAGGATGGCGAGGCTGCGCGCAAGCCGTCGTTGGAGGACATCCGCCTCCCCGAGGGGCGCCGACCGGACGAGCAGCAGGAGGAGGAATCCGGCGGGCAGAAGCAGCACTCCGGCCGTGACTCGAGCCCGCAGCGAGGCGACTCCGAAGACGAACGGTCCGGGCGCCGTCGGCGGGGCCGTGACCGCTACCGTGACCGCAAGCGCCGTGGGCGCGGCCCGGAGCCGGTCGAGGAGGAGATCGAGATCACCGAAGAGGACGTGCTGCTCCCGGTCGGTGGGATCCTCGACATCCTCGACAACTATGCCTTCGTGCGCACGAGCGGTTACCTGCCTGGTCCGAACGACGTCTACGTCTCTCTCGGACAGGTCAAGAAATACGGTCTGCGCCGCGGCGATGCGATCCTCGGCGCCGTCCGCCAGCCACGGGAGGGCGAGAACAACCAGCGGCAGAAGTACAACGCGCTGGTGCGCCTCGATCAGGTCAACGGCGTGCCCGTCGACGAGGCCGGTCCACGCCCCGAGTTCTCCAAGCTGACCCCGCTGTACCCGCAGGACCGGCTTCGCCTGGAGAACGGCGGCAAGGACCTCACCCCCCGGATCGTGGACCTCGTGGCCCCGATCGGGAAGGGACAGCGCGGTCTGATCGTGGCCCCGCCCAAGGCGGGCAAGACGATCGTGATGCAGCAGATCGCCAACGCGATCACGGCCAACAACCCCGAGGTGCACCTGATGGTGGTGCTCGTGGACGAACGGCCGGAAGAGGTCACGGACATGGAGCGCACGGTCTCCGGTGAGGTGATCTCCTCCACCTTCGACCGGCCGGCTTCCGACCACACCATCGTGGCGGAGCTGGCGATCGAACGCGCCAAGCGATTGGTCGAGCTCGGGCAGGACGTGGTGGTGCTGCTGGACTCCCTCACCCGCCTCTCGCGCGCCTACAACCTCGCGGCGCCGGCCTCGGGAAGGATCCTGTCCGGCGGTGTGGATGCCTCCGCGCTGTACCCGCCGAAGAAGTTCTTCGGTGCGGCACGCAACATCGAGCACGGCGGGTCGTTGACGATCCTCGCCTCGGCCCTGGTCGAGACCGGGTCGAAGATGGACGAGGTGATTTTCGAGGAGTTCAAGGGCACCGGCAACATGGAGCTGCGCCTGTCCCGCCACCTGGCGGACAAGCGCATCTTCCCGGCGGTCGACGTCAACGTCTCCGGCACCCGCCGCGAGGAGCTGCTCGTCTCCTCCGAAGAGCTCGCCATCGTGTGGAAGCTGCGGCGTCTGCTGGGATCGCTGGACCAGCAGCAGGCGATCGAGCTGGTGCACTCCAAGATGCGCAGCACCTCCTCCAACGCGGAGTTCCTCCTCACCGTGAACAAGACCACGCCCGCGCACGGTTCCGACTAGCGCGTGAGTGCCCGGCTCCGACCGACGAGGGCGGAGCCGGGCACGTCGCGTCCAGGCAACCGGCGTCGAGGGAAGGGCACAGATGAGCGAGGAGTTCATCGCGGTGGATCCGCTGCTGGCGGAGTACGCGGAGATCGAGGCTGCGTTGGCCGATCTGCAGGTGCACGCCGATCAGGCGCGCGCTCGTACCCTCGGCCGCCGGTATGCCGAGCTCGGCCGGGTCGTGGCGGCCTACCGGGCCTGGCGCAGTGCGAGCGAGGATGCCGGGGCAGCCGCCGAGTTGGCCGCTGACGATCCCACTTTCGCCGACGAGGTCGAGCCGTTGCAGACAGCGGCCGCCGAGGCCGCCGAGGTGCTGCGGCGGGTGCTGGTCCCACGTGACCCCGACGACGGACGCGATGTCATCCTGCAGGTGAAGGCGGGTGAGGGCGGTGAGGAATCCGCACTGTTCGCCGCCGATCTGCTGCGGATGTACCAGCGTTTCGCCGAACGCCAGGGGTGGACGACGCAGATCCTCGACGAGACCCACTCCGACCTCGGCGGCTACAAGGACGTCTCGATGGCGATCAAATCGAGGTCGACCGACCCGGCCGAGGGAGTGTGGGCCTTCCTGAAGTACGAAGGTGGCGTGCATCGCGTGCAACGGGTGCCGGTGACCGAATCGCAAGGGCGGATCCATACTTCTGCTGCCGGTGTGCTGGTGTTCCCCGAGGTGGAGGACGCGGGCGAGGTGGAGATCGACCCGAACGACCTGCGTATCGACGTCTTCCGTTCGTCCGGTCCCGGAGGGCAGAGCGTCAACACCACTGACTCGGCCGTGCGCATCACCCACGTGCCCACGGGCATCGTGGTGTCGATGCAGAACGAGAAGTCCCAGTTGCAGAACCGTGAGCAGGCGATGCGGGTGCTGAGAGCGCGGCTGCTGGCGGCCCGCCAGGAGGCCGCCGATGCCGAGGCCGCCGAGATGCGCCGCTCCCAGATCCGGACCGTGGACCGGTCCGAGCGGATCCGTACGTACAACTTTCCCGAGAACCGGATCGCCGACCACCGCACGGGGTACAAGGCCTACAACCTGGACCAGGTGCTCGCCGGTGATCTGGGCCCTGTGGTCGGCTCCGCGATCGAGATGGATGAGGCCGAGCGGCTCGCCGGCGCCGCAGACGCGTGAACGAGCACACCCCCCGGCCTGAGCCGACGTCCTCGCCGTCCTTGCGGCAGCTCATCAGCGGGGCGACGGCGGTGCTCACCCAGGCTGGAGTCGCCTCACCTCAGCAGGACGCGCTGGCGCTGGCCGAGTTCGTCCTCGACGTGGACCGCCTCGTCCTTGCCCTCCCTCCGGAGTTGCCGGCGGACTTCGGGGTGCGGTACGCCGCGGTCGTCGATCGGCGGCGGCGACGGGTGCCGTTGCAGCACATCACCGGGATTGCCCACTTCCGCTATCTCGAACTGCAGGTGGGGCCGGGGGTGTTCGTTCCCCGGCCGGAGACCGAGATCGTGGCGGGAGTGGCGATCAAGGCCGCTGCCGCACATGCGGCCGGGGGTGCTCCCCTCGTGGTCGACCTGTGCAGCGGCAGCGGTGCGATTGCGCTGAGCGTGGCCCACGAGGTGCCGTCGGCGCGGGTCGTCGCCGTGGAGCTGGGCGAGGAAGCAAGCGCAGCGATCGCAGCGAACGCCCGGCGACTTGGCCTCGAGGTGCGTGTGCTGCGCGCCGACGCCACCGCCCCGCAGACGTTGGCGGATCTGGATGGTGCGGTCGACGTGGTCGTGTCGAATCCGCCCTACATCCCGCCCGATGCTGTGCCGGTCGACGCGGAGGTGCGTGACCACGACCCGGACCTGGCGCTGTACGGGGGCGGCCACGATGGGCTCGACGTGCCACGCGGGGTGCTACGGCGCGCCCTCACCCTGCTGCGACCTGGTGGCACGTTCGTGATGGAGCACGCCGAGGTCCAAGCCGCGGCCGTGCGTGAACTCGCGCGCGAGACGGGCGAACTGGAGGAGATCAGCACCGGTGCCGACCTCACCGGCCGGGACCGGATGGTGCTGGCGCAACGCCGGTAGGCACGCAGAACTCGCGCGGTCAGCGGCGGAGCCGGTGCCGCGTGATCATGGAGGCGATGTACCAGCCCAGCGCGATGCCGGCGATGTCGGCCACGACGTCGGCCAGGTCCCCGCTCCGGTTCGGGAGCAGCAGGTGCTGGACCAGTTCGCTGACACCGGCGTGCACGAGCAGCACAGCCGCGAGCGGTACCCCGGGCAGGGGTAGCAGCCGTCCGGTCAGCATCACCACGGCGAAGACGAGCACATGGACCGCCTTGTCGGCCCCGGGAGTGCTGGGCGCACCATCGGGCGTTGCCGGCAGGTACAGCACCACTAGCTGGACCAGGATCGCCCCCGCGAAGGCGAGACGCACGAACCAGGTGCGCACTGGAGTGCCGCTCACAGGGCTGCGGGAGTCACCTGGCGGGGTGGTGGCGGAGTCGGGCACGGGCTCAGCCTGCCACGTCTGGGAGGGTGGGCTCCGCCGTCGGCGGATGACCGGGGGATGACCGGAGCACGGGCAGATGGACCGGTGGGCGCCGAGACGTGACAGACTCAGACCTCGTGAGCGAGGTACTTCTGAGGGACTGTTCCGATGCTGGGGCCCGAGCGGGTCACCTGGACGAAGCCGTCAAGACGTTGGCGAGCGGGCAGCTCGTCGTGCTCCCGACCGACACGGTCTACGGGATCGCGGCCGACGCCTTCACACCGAAGGCGGTCTCCGCGCTGCTTCGCGCGAAGGGACGCGGCCGGCAGATGCCGCCGCCGGTGCTGATCGGCGACGTGCGAACCCTGGACGGGCTCGCCACGGAGATCCCGCAGGCCGTGCGGGATCTGGTGGCCGAGTTCTGGCCGGGGCCGCTGACGGTGATCCTCACCGCACAACCCAGCCTGCACTGGGACCTGGGGGAGACCCACGGCACGGTCGCATTGCGGATGCCCGACGACGAGGTGGCGCTGGCGCTGCTGCGGCGCACGGGGCCGCTGGCTGTCTCCAGTGCGAACAAGACGGGGCAGGATTCGGCCACCACGTGCGCCGACGCTGCCGAGCAGCTGGGCCGGGCCGTGAAGGTGTACCTCGACGGCGGAGCGACCCCTGGTCCGGTGCCGTCCACCATCGTGGACGCGACCGGGGCGCAGCTGCGCATCGTGCGCGAGGGGGCGCTCACCGCCGAGGAGCTCGGTTCGATCGCACCAGAGTTGCTGCCGGAGAACCAGCCGGTCGAGGTTGACGAGGAGCCTGACCAGCCTGACGAGGCTGACGGCGACGAGGGCGACAGGGACAGTCACGGCGCACCGGGCGAGCCCGAGGCTGACGAGCCCAGCACTGACGAGCCCAGCACCGACGAGCCCAGCACTGACGAGCCCAGCACCGAGGACACTGACACCACCGGTGGTGCCACCCAGCCGTGAGGGTCTACCTGCTCGTGCTGGCCGTCGCGGCGGCCGTCACCTACCTGACCACTCCGCTGGCACGTCGCCTGGCCCAGCGAGTCGGAGCGGTGACGGCGGTCCGTGCGCGGGACGTGCACACGGTTCCGACGCCGCGGCTCGGGGGAGTGGCGATGGTGGCCGGACTCGGCTGCGCGCTGTTGTTCGCCTCTCGCACGGAGTTCCTGGGTGTGGTCTTCGACGACACACTGCCGTGGGCGATCCTCGTGTGCGCCACAGCCCTGTGCCTGCTCGGTGTGGCCGACGACATCTGGGACCTGGACTGGGTGACCAAACTGATCGGCCAGATCCTCGTGGCCGGTGTGCTGGCCTGGCAAGGAGTGGCGTTGGTCACGCTGCCGATCTTCGGCCTGACCATCGGTTCGGACCGGCTGATCCTGTTCGCGACGGTGCTCGTGGTGGTGATCGCGATCAACGCCGTCAACTGGGTGGACGGGCTGGACGGCCTGGCGGCCGGGGTGATAGCCATCGGCGGCTCAGCGTTCTTCGTGTACACCTACCTGCTCACCCGCAACAACAACCCGACCGATTACTCCGATCTCGCCACGGTCGTTGTCGCAGCGCTCGTGGGGGCATGCCTGGGCTTCCTGCCGCACAACTTCCATCCGGCGAGGATCTTCATGGGCGACTCCGGTGCGATGCCGCTGGGCATGACGATCGCCGCGGCAGCGATCGTGGTCACCGGTCAGATCGACCCCGCGGTGCTGGAGTCCCGGCAGGCGCTGCCCGCGTTCGTCCCGATCGTCCTGCCGGTGGCGGTGCTGCTGCTGCCGTTGCTGGACGTCGCCATCACCAGCCTGCGCCGGTTGCTGAAGGGGAAGTCCCCCTTTCATGCCGACCGGACTCACCTGCATCACAAACTGCTCGACCGCGGCCACTCCCATCGGCGGGCCGTGGCGATCATGTACCTGTGGACCACGGTGGTCTCTTTCAGCGCCGCGGCGCTGGTGATCTTCCCGGTTCCGCAGGTGCTCACGGGTGCCGCGATTGGTGCGGTGCTGGCGACCGTGCTTACCGTGGTGCCCATCCCCACACCATCGTTCCTCAAGCAGCGCACCGCCGGCCAACGTCCGAGCTGAGGACCTGATCTGAAGGACACACCCGTGCCCGAGCCCGCCTTCCTCAACGACCGGTACATCCGCACCGACGCGGTACTGGCCCTGATCCGTACGGTACTGCGCCGGCTGCTGCTGGCCTCGGCAGGCATCGCGGCGGTGTCGGTGCTGGTGGGGGCGCTCGTGGCCGGGCTGGCGGGAGTGTGGGCGGGTCTGCTGGCTGCCGGGATCTCGCTCGTGTTCACGGCGACGACGGTGCTCGCCCTCTACCTGGTGGCCGGGCGTGGCCCGGAGCTGCTGCAGATCGTGCTCCTGGGCGGCTGGCTGGTGAAGATGGCCCTGCTGGCCGTGGCTCTGCTCTGGCTGCGGGACCAGGACTTCTACCACCGGGGTGTGTTCCTCGGCACGCTGTTCGTGGCCGTGATCGCCGCCGTGCTGGTCGAGTTGATCACGGTGGCGTCATCGAAGGTTCCCTATGTCACCCCGCAGTCTGCGGTGGCCTCGCAGGATGGTTCGCAGGCCGATGTGGGTCCTGGTGATGACCGGGCGGATGCACCGGCAGGAGAGTCGGCCGATCCGCACCCGGATGCGACGGACGAACCTTCACAGGAGCGTCACAATCCACGTGCATGATCAGGTAGGCTGACCTCAGTCACTTCCAGCCCACCTGAGTTCGGTCCCTGCGATGCTGCCCGGAGCAGCTCGGCATGGATACGAGCCCGATGTTCCTGGGGAGTTCACCCTGTCCACCGCAGCGATCGCCGTGCCAATTCTTGCCGAGGGCGAAGACGATGGCGGCTTCCACGCCCCCGGGATCGAAGAGTTCTTTCCGGACGCCATCTTCGGCAGCACCGAGCTGGGCTCCTTCTTCGGCTTCGACCGGATCATGCTGGTCCGTCTCGTCGTCGTCGCGGTCCTGCTCCTGCTGCTGTGGCTGGCCACCCGGCGCGCCTCCCTGATCCCCAGCCGCGGCCAGAGCATCGTCGAGCTCGGAGTCGGCTTCGTGCGCGACCAGATCGCCGAGCAGATCCTGGGCAAGGAGCGCGCTCGCCCCTACCTGGCGATGCTGACCACGATCTTCTTCACGGTGCTGGCGATGAATCTCGCCGGGATCGTGCCCTTCCTCAATATCGCCGGAACGTCCCGGATCGGGCTGCCGCTGGTGCTGGCCCTGTGGGTGTTCATCGTCTACCTCTCGGCGGGTGTGCGTAAGCACGGTCTCGGGAAGTACCTCAAGGCCCAGCTCTTCCCGCCCGGGGTCCCGTGGCCCGCCTACGTGCTGATCACTCCGATCGAGGCACTGCAGGTGTTCGTGCTCCGGCCCGCCACGCTGACGATCCGGCTCGTGGCGAACATGATGGCTGGGCACCTGATGCTGGTGCTGTGCTTCGCGGCCACCCACTTCCTGCTGCTCGAGGGCGGCGGGCTCATCAAGCTCACCGGTCTGCTGGCCTTCGCCGGCGGGCTGTTCATCACCCTGTTCGAGGTGTTCATCGCCTTGCTGCAGGCCTACATCTTCACCCTCCTGTCCGCGATCTACGTCAACTTCGCCCTCGAAGAGGAACACTGATCCTCACTCGTGGGCGTGGTCGCGGACCACGTACTCACCCGTAGCACCCACACCCGACGCTCACCCGAGCGCCACAGGAAGGAAATGCAGTGGAAGGCAACCTCGCAACCATCGGTTACGGTCTCGCCACGATCGGCCCCGGTATCGGTCTCGGTGTCATGATCGGCCAGACCCAGGCCGCCACGGCCCGCCAGCCGGAAGTCTCCGGACGGCTCTTCACCAACATGATGATCGGTGCAGCCCTCATCGAGGTGCTCGGTCTGCTCGGCCTCGTCGCCGGGCTCATGTTCTCCTGATCGACCCCTGACACCTGGCGTTGGGAGCCATCATGATTACCGCAAGCGAGACGCCGAACCCGCTGCTGCCGGCCGGCTACGACATCATCTGGTCGCTCGTCGTCACGGTCATCATCGCGTTCTTCTTCTTCCGGTACCTGCTGCCGAAGCTGAACGCGATCCTGGACGAGCGTGCGGCGAAGATCGAGGGTGGACTGCAGCTGGCCGAGCAGGCCAAGGCTGAGGCGGCCGAGTCCAAGGCCGAGGTCGAGCGTGAGCTCGTCGCGGCCCGGAAGGAAGCGGCCGGCATCCGTGAGGAGGCCACGGCCGACGGTGGACAGATCGTCGCCGAGGCCAAGCGCAAGGCCCAGGCGGAAGCGACCCGCATCGCGGAGAGTGCTCAGCGTCAGATCGAGGCCGAGCGTCAGTCGGCGGTCGTCTCGCTGCGTTCGGAGGTGGGAGAGCTGGCCACCGAGCTCGCCTCCCGCATCGTCGGTGAGTCCCTCGCTGACGACGCTCGCCAGTCCCGCGTGATCGACCGTTTCCTGGCCGAGCTCGACAGTACGGTCGACAGCCCCGTGGGTGCTGGCGCCCAGTCCTCGGCGAGCTCGACGGCATCGTCGCAGTCGGAGGCGTGATGCGGGCGAACAGTCAGGCCACGACCGACGCCGCACGGGAGCGTTTCGAGCCCGTGCTGCGTACGGCCGGTGCCGGCGCCGACCAGTACGGCAGTGAGCTGTTCGCCGTCGTGGATGTGCTGGACGCCTCAGCCGGTCTCCGCCGGGCGCTCACGGACCCTTCACGTGAGGGGTCCGACAAGGCCACGGTGATGACCTCGGTCTTCGGGGGCAAGGTCAGTGAGCAGGTCGTGGATCTGCTCGCCGGTCTGGCACGCGGGCGATGGTCGGCGGATGTCGACATCGCCGACGCCGCCGAGACCCTCGGCACCGACGCTGTCCTCGCGAGTGCGGAGGCGGCTGGAACGCTGCTCGAGGTCGAGACGCAGCTGTTCTCCGTGATCCGGCTGCTGGCCGGCAACCGCGACCTCCGGCTGGCACTGTCGGACAAGAGCCGTACGGTCGCCGAGCGGATCCAGCTGCTGGAGACGCTCGTGCAGGACAAGGTCGAGCCGCAGACAGCCACACTGCTCTCGCGGGCGCTCGGCAACCGCCGCTCCACGACGCTGACGGCCGGTCTGGTCCGGCTCAACGAAGCGGCCGCGGCTCGGCGACAGCAGCTCGTGGCCACGGTCACCGCTGCCGTCCCGCTCACTGCCGCCCAGCGGGAGAAGCTGAGTGGCATCCTCCAGCGCGCCTACGGGCGTGCCGTCCAGCTGAACGTGGCCGTGGAACCGAACGTCGTGGGCGGCGTCCGGATCCAGATCGGCGACGAGGTCGTGGACGCGACCACGCTCACCCGACTCGACGAGGCTCGCCGACGACTTGTCGGCTGACCCGCCCCCATCGCTGAAGAACGAACCGATCGCCACCGCCCGGCGGTCTAAGGAGAAGGACGCACAAGATGGCTGAACTGACGATCAAGCCCGAGGAGATCCGGGCTGCGCTGGACAGCTTCGTGAACTCCTACGAGCCGTCCGCGAGCGCGGCCGAGGAGGTCGGCACCGTCACCCTGGCGGCCGACGGTATCGCGGAGGTCGAAGGTCTGCCCGGCGTGATGGCGAATGAGCTGCTCACCTTCGAGGACGGCACACTGGGCCTGGCCCTGAACCTCGACGTGCGCTCCATCGGTGTGGTGGTGCTGGGTGAGTTCAGCGGCATCGAGCAGGGCCAGAGCGTGCGCCGTACCGGCGAAGTGCTCTCGGTCCCGGTCGGTGACGGCTACCTGGGCCGTGTGGTTGACCCGCTGGGTAACCCGATCGACGGCCTCGGTGAGGTTGCCACCGAGGGGCGTCGCGCACTCGAGCTCCAGGCCGCCGGCGTGATGGAGCGCAAGAGCGTGCACGAGCCGCTCCAGACCGGCCTGAAGAGCATCGACGCGATGATCCCGGTCGGGCGTGGACAGCGTCAGCTGATCATCGGTGACCGTCAGACGGGTAAGACCGCGATCGCTCTCGACACGATCATCAACCAGAAGGCGAACTGGGAGAGCGGCGACCCGGAGAAGCAGGTCCGCTGCATCTACGTCGCTGTCGGTCAGAAGGGTTCGACCATCGCCTCCGTGCGAGGTGCGCTGGAAGACGCGGGTGCGCTGGAGTACACCACCATCGTGGCCGCTCCGGCGTCGGACGCCGCGGGCTTCAAGTACATCGCCCCCTATACCGGCTCGGCCATCGGTCAGCACTGGATGTACCAGGGCAAGCACGTCCTGGTCGTCTTCGACGATCTGTCCAAGCAGGCCGAGGCCTACCGTGCGGTCTCGCTGCTGCTGCGACGCCCGCCGGGGCGTGAGGCCTACCCCGGTGACGTCTTCTACCTGCACTCCCGTCTGCTCGAGCGTTGCGCGAAGCTCTCGGACGACCTCGGCGCCGGCTCGATGACGGGTCTGCCGATCATCGAGACGAAGGCGAACGACGTCTCCGCGTACATCCCGACGAACGTCATCTCCATCACCGACGGGCAGATCTTCCTCCAGTCGGATCTGTTCAACGCCGGTCAGCGGCCGGCCGTGGATGTGGGTATCTCCGTCTCGCGTGTGGGTGGTGACGCTCAGATCAAGGCCATGAAGAAGGTGGCCGGAACGCTGAAGATCGACCTCGCGCAGTACCGCTCGCTCGAGGCGTTCGCGATGTTCGCCTCGGACCTGGACCCGGCGTCACGTCGCCAGCTCACCCGCGGTGCCCGGCTGATGGAGCTGCTCAAGCAGCCGCAGTACACCCCGATGGATGCCGAGGACCAGGTGGTCTCGATCTGGGCCGGCACCAACGGCTACTTCGACGACGTCGACCTCAAGGACGTCCGCCGCTTCGAGGGCGAGTTGCTCGACCATGTGCGTCGCCACACCGGCGTGCTCGAGGCGATCCGTACCACCGGCAAGTTCGAGGACGAGACGGCCGACGAGTTGCGTTCCGCTGTCGAGAAGTTCCGCGACACCTTCCTCGGTTCCGAACCCTCCGCCCCGGTGGGCGACGAGGTGGACGACTCCGAGGACGTGGACGTCGACCAGGAGCAGATCGTCCGGCAGAAGCGGGGCTGAGCATGGGCGCCCAACAGCGGATCTACAAGCAGAGGATCAGGTCCACCCAGACCCTCAAGAAGATGTTCCGCGCCATGGAGCTCATTGCCGCCTCCCGTATCGGCAAGGCCCGGGACCGGGCTGTCAAGGCGAGCCCCTACGCGCGGGCCATCACCCGAGCGGTCTCTGCCGTGGCCACCCACACCGACGTCCAGCACCCGCTCACTACGGAGCGGACCGACACCACGCGCGCCGCTGTGCTGATCGTGACGGCTGACCGTGGACAGGCCGGTGCCTACTCCGCCTCCGTGCTTCGCGAGGCCGAGCGGCTGCGACTGCAGCTGGAGGACGAGGGCAAGGAGGTCGCGCTCTACGTGACCGGTCGCCGCGGCGTGAGCTTCTACCAGTTCCGGCGCCGCGAGATCGTGCAGAGCTGGACCGGTAACTCGGACAGCCCGGCGCTGGAGACGGCCCAGGAGATCGGCAACACCTTGCTCGACGCCTTCCAGGCTCCGGCCGAGGACGGTGGCGTCGCCGAGCTGCATGTGGTCTTCACGCAGTTCAAGTCGATGGTTTCCCAGGAGCCGCAGGTGATTCGCCTGCTGCCGCTGGAGGTCGTGGACGGCGTTGCCCCGGTCGGCGAGAAGCCGTTGCCGCTGTACGAGTTCGAGCCCTCGCCCGAAGCCGTGCTGGACGCCCTGCTGCCGCGGTATATCCGCAGCCGGCTCTTCAACGCGTTGCTGCAGGCGGCCGCCTCCGAGCTGGCCGCACGGCAGCGCGCGATGAACACGGCGACCAAGAACGCCGAGGACATCATCCGTAAGTACACCCGGCTTGCCAACCAGGCGCGGCAGGCCGAGATCACCCAGGAGATCAGCGAGATCGTCTCGGGTTCCGACGCCCTGGCCGCCAGCTGAGCACCCACCCACACGAAGGAACGCACTGCAATGACTGCTACCGCATCCGAGGCACCGGCCAGCGGCGCTGGCGAGCCGGGCGTGGGCCGGATCGCCCGCGTCATCGGCCCTGTGCTCGACATCGAGTTCCCGCCGGACGCCATCCCGGAGATGTACAACGCCCTGACCACCCGGGTGGACCTGCCCGGTCAGGACGCCTACGACATGACGCTCGAGGTTGCCCAGCACCTGGGTGACAATATGGTGCGCGCCATCGCGCTCAAGCCCACGGACGGACTCGTCCGGGGCGGTGAGGTGCAGGACACCGGTGCGCCGATCTCGGTGCCGGTCGGTGACGTCACCAAGGGCAAGGTCTTCAATGTCACCGGTGACGCCCTGAACCTGCCCGAGGGTGAGACCCTCGAGGTGACGGAGCGCTGGCCGATCCACCGCCAGCCGCCGGCCTTCGACCAGCTCGAGTCCAAGACCCAGATGTTCGAGACGGGCATCAAGTCGATCGACCTGCTCACCCCCTACGTGCAGGGTGGAAAGATCGGTCTCTTCGGTGGTGCGGGTGTCGGTAAGACGGTGCTCATCCAGGAGATGATCTACCGCGTGGCCGCCGACCACGGTGGTGTGTCCGTCTTCGCCGGTGTCGGTGAGCGCACTCGTGAGGGCGGCGACCTGATCGACGAGATGGACGAGGCGGGAGTCTTCGACAAGACCGCTCTCGTCTTCGGCCAGATGGACGAGCCGCCGGGCACGCGTCTGCGGGTCGCACTGTCCGCGCTGACGATGGCGGAGTACTTCCGCGACGTGCAGAAGCAGGACGTGCTGCTGTTCATCGACAACATCTTCCGCTTCACCCAGGCGGGTCAGGAAGTCTCCACGCTGCTGGGCCGTATGCCCTCAGCCGTGGGTTACCAGCCGACGCTGGCTGACGAGATGGGTCTGCTGCAGGAGCGCATCACCTCCACCCGCGGTCACTCCATCACGTCACTGCAGGCGATCTACGTGCCCGCCGACGACTACACCGACCCGGCGCCGGCGACGACCTTCGCGCACCTGGACGCGACCACTGAGCTCTCCCGCGAGATCGCTTCCCGTGGTCTGTACCCGGCGATCGACCCGCTCGCTTCGACTTCGCGCATCCTCGACCCGCAGTACGTCGGCGAGGAGCACTACCGGGTGGCGAACCAGGTCAAGGCCATCCTGCAGAAGAACAAGGAACTGCAGGACATCATCGCTATCCTCGGTATCGACGAACTGTCCGAAGAGGACAAGGTCACGGTCAACCGCGCTCGGCGCATCGAGCAGTTCCTGTCCCAGAACACCTACATGGCCGAGAAGTTCACGGGTGTGAAGGGCTCGACAGTCCCGCTGTCGGAGACCATCGAGGCGTTCAACAAGATCGCCGGTGGCGAGTTCGACCACGTGCCCGAGCAGGCGTTCTTCAACATCGGTGGTCTCGAGGACCTCGAGCGCAACGCAGCCAAGCTCAGCGACGAGGACTGAGAAACGAGACGACGAACGAAGGAGGCGGCGTGCCGCTGAAGGTGGAGATGGTCTCGGCCGACCGCACCTGGTGGTCGGGCGAGGCGCAGAGTGTCGGCGCCCCCGCGGCCGACGGTGACCTGGGTATTCTTCCCGGGCACCAGCCGGTGCTGGCGGTGCTGCGTCCCGGCACTGTGAGGGTGCGCCCGTCCGGCGGCGAGCCGGTCACCATGGACATCAGCGGTGGCTTCCTCTCGGTGGACTCCGATGACGTGACGATCGTCGTCGACCCCACCACGTCGGAGGACCCTGCCGGCACCGTCGAGAACTGAGCGGGCATGAGGTTGGTGATCGTCGCCGTCGTCACGGTCATGATCGCTGCCCTCGTCCTCGCTGCCCTGTTCTTCTGGCGCCTGCACGCGTTGCACCGCCGCGTCGGCTCCTTCGAGTGCTCCGTGCACGCGGGAACGCGTTGGATCTCCGGGATCGCCGACTACACACGAGACCACCTCGACTTCTACGAGGTGGTCTCGTTGTCGTTGCGGCCATCGCGTCGATGGCGCCGCCGCGAGCTGGACATCGTGGCGCGCCGGCTCCGACACCTCCAGGACCACCCCGAACCGATCAGTGAGGCACGCTGCTCCTACCGTGGCGAAGAGTTCGTCCTCACGGCCGCAGACGGCGCACTCGACGGCCTGCGCTCCTGGCTGGAGGCCGCACCCCCGGACCCCAGTACGTCCCGTATCGTGTGACGAGCCATCGTCGGGTCAGCGGAAACGGAGTCGTAGCAGGTGAGGATCGTGGTCGCGGCATGCTCGGTGGACTACTCGGGAAGGCTGACGGCGCATCTGCCGTTGGCACCGCGGGTGCTGATGCGCAAGGCGGATGGGTCGGTGCTGGTGCACTCCGACGGCGGGTCGTACAAGCCGTTGAACTGGATGACGCCGCCCTGCACCGTGACGGAGTCCGAGCCCACTGACGACCAGCGAGAGCAGGGCGTGAATGAGGTGTGGACGGTCCAGAACACGAAGTCCGACGACCGCCTGATCATCTCCTTGCACGAGATTCAGGCCGACCACAGCTTCGAGCTCGGGGTCGACCCGGGGTTGGTGAAGGACGGCGTGGAGGCGCACCTGCAGACGTTGCTCGCCGAGCAGATCGGTCTGCTCGGGGAGGGTCACGCACTCGTGCGCCGCGAGTACCCGACGGCCATCGGACCGGTCGACATCCTCGCCCGAGGGGACGGCGGCCACGTCGCGGTGGAGATCAAGCGCCGGGGCGACATCGACGGTGTCGAGCAGCTCACACGCTACCTGGACCTGTTGAACCGGGACCCGTTGCTGGCACCCGTGGAAGGCGTGTTCGCCGCGCAGGAGATCAAACCGCAGGCACGGGTGCTGGCGACCGACCGAGGCATCCGGTGCCTGGTGCTGGACTACGACGCGATGCGCGGGATCGACGACGTCGACTCCCGCCTGTTCTGAGAGGAAGCCCAGCCATGGTGCAGGCAGTACGCGGGCGTATCGTCACGCCCGAGCAGGAGATCCCCGACGGTGTCGTCTGCTGGGAGGGTGACCGCCTCAGTTGGGTGGGGTCAGCCGACCAGGCACCCACGCAGATCGCCGAAGAGCTGGCGCAGCTGCCGGAGGGTCCACAGGGATACGTCATACCGGGCTTGGTGGACGTCCATAACCACGGCGGCGGGGGAGCGAGCATCCCCGCGGTGACCGATACGGCTGAGGTGATGCGAGCCGTGACAGAGCACCGCCGCTACGGCACGACCCGCATGCTCGCGTCCCTGGTCACCGCCTCCCCGGAAGTCCTGCTCGCCCGGGTGGCGGTGCTCGCCGAGCTCGCTGACGCCGGGGAGATCGAAGGCATCCACTCCGAGGGCCCCTTCCTCGCGGCGTCCCGGTGCGGCGCCCAGGACCCTGCGTACCTCATCGACGGTGATCCCACGCTCGTGGAGCGGATGGCTGAGGCAGCCCGCGGTCACCTCGCGACCATGACCGTCGCGCCCGAGGTCACGGGCGCGAACGAGGCGATCGATGCCCTGCTCGTCGCCGGCGCACTGCCGTCCGTGGGCCACACCGATGCCTCGGCACCGGACACCCGCGCCGCCGTCGAGCGTCTCGTCGACAGGCTCGACGGCACCGGCCGGCGCGCGACCGTGACCCATCTCTTCAACGGGATGCGGCCCCTGCACCACCGCGAACCCGGTCCCATCCCCGTGGTGCTCGCCGCTGCCCGCCGCGGCGAGATCGTGCTGGAGTTGATCGGGGACGGCGCCCACCTCGATCCCGAGCTCGTGCGTGACATCATCGCCACCGTCGGCCCGGAGAATGTCGCCCTGGTCACCGATGCCATGGCCGCGGCCGGAATGGCGGACGGTGAGTATGTGCTCGGCAGTCTCGATGTGCAGGTCTCCGACGGCGTCGCGCGGCTCGTCAACGGCGGGTCGATCGCCGGGGGAACGGCCCATCTGATCGATGTCGTCCGGACCACCATCGCCGGTGGCGTGCCCCTGGTGGACGCCGTCCGCTCGGCCTCACTCACCCCGGCTGAGGTGTTGCGCTCCCGCGGCCAGCAGGGGAGTGCCCCCTACGGCGCGCTGCGGGCCGGCTACCGCGCCGACGTCGTGGTCACCGATCCCGATCTGCAGGTGCAGCGCGTGATCCGCGACGGCCAGGACGTCTCCTAGCCCAGGGTGAGGGCCGCAGCCACCCGCTCGCCGTGCTGCTCCGCCAGATCGTCCCGCCCCACCTCGTGCAGCCAGGCTGCGTGGCGCTGCCAGAGGCGACGGACGTCCTCGGGTCGTTCGGCAAGCAGGTCGCGCTGCTCCGCGAGGTCGGCAGTCAGGTCGAACAGCTGCACCCCGTCCCCGACGTCGACATGCTCGACCGTCAGCACACCGCGGGCATCCTGGTGGTCGCCATGGGTGATCCGCAGCTTCAGGTCACCGACCCGCACAGCGGACTGGAACCCGGTCTCCCAGTGCAGGGACTCGTGCCCGGCCACCGTCTCACCGCGCCACAACGCCCCCTGATCGGTGCCGTCGACATCGAGCCCTGACACGACGTAGCCTGCGGCGGCCAGGAGCGTAGGGTAGAGGTCCATCGAACTGACGAGTCCGGACTGGATGCGTCCACCATCCCAGCCGCCACCGGGCCAGCGGACGAGGTAGGGCACCCGCACTCCGCCCTCGGCGAGGGTGTACTTGGTGCCGCTGAGCGGGGTGTTGTCGCCGTAGTTGCAGGTGGAACCGCCGTTGTCGGTCAGGTAGACCACGACGGTGTTATCGTCCAACCCCTGGTCGCGCAGAGTGTCGAGGAAGAGGCCGATCTCGGCGTCCATGAGCTCCAGCTGGGCGAGGTAGTACTCGCGCCCGTGCTCGAGGTTCGGCGCGATCGCGCCGTCGTACCAGTCCTGGTAGCTGATGTCGTCCGCGTCGTGCCAGTCCGGCTTGGCGGGCAGCCCTCGACGCTCGAGCTCCTCGGCCGGCAGCTGCCAGCAGAAGTTGTGCACGGCGTTGAAGGCGACCATGGCGAAGAACGGCTCCTCGGCGGATGTCATGAAGTCCCGGGTACGCCGGCCGATCTCGGCGGTGAGGAATCCGTCCAACTCGTCCGGCTCGCCGTTGTGCAGCATCGGCTGGACCGCCATCCGCCACTGCGCCTCCGGGCCGTACTCGGCGACCGCCTCCTCACTGTGTACCAGGTAGTTCAGGCGCCCCTGCTGCTGGCCCGCAAGACCGTAGTAGGACTCGTCGAAGCCGTGCTCGGACGGGCAAGCCCGGTCGCCGGGCTCTTCGGGCCCGTAGTGCACCTTCCCGAAGTAGCCGCAGGTGTACCCGAGCTCGCCGAAGCGCTCAGCCAGGGTGGTGCGCTCGTACGGGAATCGGGTGTCGGAGAACCACGTCGAGCCCCACCGCGCCGGGTAGGAGCCACTGATGATCGCTCCGCGCGAGGGGTTGCAGATCGGAGCGGCGACGTAGGCGTCCGAACAGGTCACGCCGTCGGCAGCGAGCCTGTCCAGCGCCGGGGTCCGGACCGCGGGGTCGTTGCCGAGGGCGGAGCGGTCACCGTAGCCGTGGTCGTCGGAGAGGATCAGCAGGACGTTCGGCCGGTCCTGGCTGGCGGACGGCATGGTTTCTCCTCGTGATCAGGCAGCGGTGACGTGCCAGGTGCTGCCCGGGCGCGTGCGGACCACGGCGACCTCACCCGGCTCCAGCACGATACCGCCGTCCGTGGGCTGCTCGGTGAGCAGGTCATGACCCGGACCTGACACGCGCAGTGCCCGGTTGCCGTGGTGCAGGCAGAACAGGTAGTCCGCCCGTGCCCCCCGCCGTCGCACCACCTCCAGGCCGGTCCCGACGGCGTCCGGCACCTCCGGCGTGATGCCCTCGCTCGCGCACAGGCGAGCCCAGAAGTCATCGCGTGCGTCCTGTCGTAGCCGCGCCGAGAGGTAGGTGGCACTGCCCTTCCCGACGGCGTGGCGTGCGATCGCAGGCAGGCCTGCCAGGTCCCCGCTGGCGTAGGCCGCGAGTTGCTCCGCGCCGGCCAGCGCCATCCGTTCGGTCCACTGCTCGATGGTGGAACCGTCCGAGAGCGTGGCAGTCTCGCCCAGTGCGAGTGGCCGGATCTCCTCCACCCGGACCCCGAGCAGGTCCCGGATCCGGCCCGGGTAGCCGCCGAGCGTGACCCGCTGGTTCTCGTCGGCGACCCCGCTGAAGTGGCCGACCACCAGGTGACCGCCCGCCTCGACGTAGGTGCGCAGCCACGTCACGGTCGCGTCATCCATGGCGAACAGGCTCGGGACCGCCAGTACCCGGTACCGGGAGGCGTCGGCACCCGGCCGGACGAAGTCTGCGGCGATCCCGGCCCGCCAGAGCGAGCGGTGGGTGGCGCGGACCTCGGCGGAGTAGTCGAGCGCTTCGTTCGGCAGGTGCGGGGTCTCCAGCGACCACCAGCCGCCCGCATCCCAGACGATGCCGACCTCGGCCTCGACCAGTGGCCCCTCAGCAGGTGGCTCGGCCACCTCGGAGATCCGCTCGAGCATGCCCCCGAGAGCCACCGTGGCCTCGAATCCTCGACTCTCCGGCCCCACGTGTGGCACCAGCGCGCCATGCCAGGACTCGGCACCGGCCGCCGAGGCACGCCACTGGAAGAACAGCGAGCCTTGCGACCCGCGCGCGATGTACCCGAGGGAGTGGCGGATCATCCGGTCCGGATCCTTGACGAAGGTTCTGTCATCGACACGGATGCCGGCGGCATTCTGCTCCATCAGCAACCACGGCCCGCCGGCCCACGACCTCGTGAGGTCGCCGGCGTAGGCCACGTGGGTCTCGCCGTCGGGGCCGGGGGTGTCGAGGTAGTGGTCGATGGAAACCAGATCCTGCTGATCGGCCCAGTTCCACTGGTCGAGGTGGTTCCAGGTGGGCAGCATGAAGTTGGTCGTCACCGGAGCTGCCGATCCGGCCGCCCGGATCTCGGCCACTTGCTCGGAGTAGGCGGCGAGCATCTCGTCGGAGCAGAACCGCTTGAAGTCCACCACCTGGGCCGGGTTGTGCAGGTACTGGGTCTGCATCGGCGGCAGAATGTCCTCCCAGTCGCCGTAGTGCTGGGACCAGAAGGCCGTGTACCAGGCCTCGTTCAGAGCCTCCAGGGTGCCGTACCGCGACTGTAGCCACCGCCGGAACGCCGCTGCCGCGTGCGGGCCGTGGTCGATCGTGCCGTACTCGTTGTGCACGTGCCAGCCGCGCAGTCGGGGATGGGCGCCGTACCGCTCGGCGAGCATCCGCGCCATCCGGCGGGCGGCCTCCCGGTAGGCGGGGGAGCTGATGGCATAGGTGTCGCGCGAGCCGTGCAACACGCGGGTGCCGTCGGGGCGCACCGGCAGCGCGTCCGGGTGGGCGCGGGTCAGCCACGGGGGAGGGGACGCCGTCGGGGTGGCGAGGAAGAACGAGACACCGGCCGCATCGAGGGAGTCGATGACCTCGTCCAGCCAGGCGGTGTCGTACTCACCCTCGCGGGGTTCGAGCAGCGCCCAGGAGAACACCCCGATCGTGGCGGTGTTCACCCCGGCACGCTGCATGAGCTGCATGTCCTGCGCCCAGACCTCGCGGGGCCACTGCTCGGGGTTGTAGTCGCCGCCGAACAGGAATCCGCTGGCGCCGGTGAGGATGTCGGTCATGGGTGCTCCTTGAAGTCTTGTCAGCCCTTGAGGCCGCCGCTGATCAGGTCCAGCCGCCAGTAGCGCTGCAATACCAGCATCATCACCACGAGCGGGATGATCGCCACCGCCGCACCGATGATCGCCAGGCTGTACAGGGATGGCGTGCCGGACCCCTTCGACAGCAGGGTGTAGAGCCCGACGGTCAGCGGGTACATGCGCTCGTCGGAGAGCATGATGAACGGCAGCAGGAAGTTGTTCCAGATGCTGACGAACTGCAGCAGGAAGATCGTCACCATCCCGGGCACCAGCATCGGCAGTGCGATCGCGCTGAATACGCGTGCGTCACCGGCGCCATCGATGCGGGCGGCCTCCATGGTCTCGCTCGGTACGGCCGCGCCGGCATAGACCCGGGCCAGGTAGATGCCGAAGGGTGAGATCAACGAGGGCAGCAGCACCGACCAGTACGAGCCGGCCAGGCCGATCTCGGACATCAGCAGATACTGCGGGATCGCGAGCGTGATACCGGGCAGCAGCACCCCACCGAGGATGGCGTAGAAGACGATCTGGCGCCCCGGGAAGGTGTACTTGGCCAGGGCGAATCCGGCCATCGTGGAGATCAGCGTGCACGCCACCGAACCGAAGCCGGCGAAGATCAGGCTGTTCAGTGCCCACTGGGCGAACTGCCCGCCGCCGTAGCTGAACAAGTCCCGCAGGTTGTCCAGCAGCCCGGAACCGGGAGCGAAGGTGAAGGTGGTGAACAGCTCGGAGTTGGACTTGGTGGAGGCGATGACCACCCAGGCGACCGGGACCAGGCAGTACAGGGCGCCGATCAGCAGGACCAGGCTGGGCCAGATGCGCCGCGGGCGAGCGGGCGGGCCGAGGCGAGCTGCCGCCGTCGGGAGGGGGCGCGTGAGGGGGGAGACGGTGCTGGTGGCCATCAGGACTCTCCGAAGGTTCGCTTCTGGGTGATCCGCAGCAGCAGCACCGAGAGCACGAGGGTGCCCAGGGCCAGGACCACGGAGGAGGCCGCGGCGAGAGACAGGTCATCGCGGACGAAGGCGTCGCGATAGATCTTCATCAACGGCACCCAGGTCTGGGAGATGGCATTGGTCATGGGCCGCAGCGTGGTCGGCTCCCCGTACACCTGCAACGTGCCGATGAGGGCGAACAGCCCGGTGAGCACGAGCGCCGGGCCCACCAGCGGGATCTTGATCCGGTAGGCGATGTCCCACTCCGAGGCGCCGTCGATGCGCGCAGCCTCGTACACGTCGCCAGGGATACCGCGCAGCGAGGTGTAGATGATGATCATGTTGAACCCGACCCCGCTCCAGATCGCGATATTCGCGACGGAACCGAAGAGGATGCCTCCGTCCAGCACCGTCAGCTCAGGCAATCCGAGCTGCCCCAGCAGCCAGTTGGCCGGGCTCGTCGAGGGCAGGTAGAGGAAGCCCCACAACAGTGAGGCGATCACTCCGGGCACCGCATACGGGATGAAGATCGCTGTCCGCGCGAAGCGCGCCCCGCGCACCCGGGGCAGATCGAGCAGCAGCGCGAAGGTCAGTGCCAGCCCCAGGGTGACCGGCACGGCGATGGCGCCGTAGATCGCCAACCGCCCGAACCCGGCGAGGAACTCCGGATCGGTGAAGGTCGCGACGTAGTTCGACAGCCCGACCCAGGTCTCCTCCTGGACCCCGAACGGACCGTCGCCGGTCACCCGCAGCCCGCGGAAGCTCAGGTACAGGGCATACACCATCGGGATCGCCAGGAAGGCGATGAACAGGATCCCTGCCGGCAGCAGGAAGGTATACGGTGCGACCCACCGTGACCGTGGCCGGCGGCGGGCCCGGTCCGGTGGCGCCGCTGCGATCTCGGCACTCATCATCTGCCCTCTCGTGGCCGCCGGCTCAGTCCGTCGCGACCGTGAATCCGGCCGTTTCCATGTCCTCCACCACGGCCTCGTGGGTCGTGGCCAGGGCTTCCCGCAGCGGGGTGCCGTTCTGGACAGCGGCCGACATGGCGTCCTGGAAGGCGCTGGAGGCGACGTTCACATTCGGTCCCCAGCTGATCTCGGGCACCGTGTTGGCCGCGATCTCGGCGGCGACGGCCCAGTAGTCCTCCTGCTGCGGCATCAGCAACGGCGGATCGGACTCCAGCGTCAGCTCCTGGCCGGCCAGCGAAGCCGGGTACTGGCCCTGTTCGATCTGGATGGCTGCGGCCTCGTCGGAGGCGCCCATCCAGGCGGCGAACTCGGCTGCGATCTCGGGATACTCGGCCGAGGTGGTCACCACGACGGCGGAGCCTCCTTGGAAGGCGACGGAGGGGTTGCCCTCCTCCCACTGGGGCAACGGGGCCATCGCCCAGTCTCCGGCCATCGGCTCGGCGATACCGTTCAGCACACCGGCTGCCCACAGGCCTGCGGGCCAGGAGAGGATCTCACCGGCGTTGAGGGCGGCGTTCCATTCCGGGGTCAGCAGCGGCTCGGCGAGGACGAGGTCGCGGTCGATGAGGTCCTGCCAGTAGTCGGCGACCTCGAGCGAGGCGTCGCTGTCGATGCCGACGGTCCAGGTGTCACCCTCGACGGTCCACCACTCGGCGCCCGCCTGCTGGGCGAGGCCGGCGAATCCTCCGAACTCGGCGGGGGCGAAGGTGGTGATGTAGGTGTCCGGGTCGGCCTCGCGGACGGCCTCGGCTGCCTCGGCGAACTCTGCCCACGTCGTGGGTACCTCGACGCCGAGCTCGTCGAACCGCGCCTGGTTGTAGGTCAGGGCCATCGGCCCGGCATCCTGCGGCACTCCGTAGCTGGCGCCATCGAAGGTGGCCTGACTCCACACTCCCGGTGCGTACTCGTTCTCCAGGTCGCCGGTGTACTCGCTGATGTCGGCAGCCACACCGGCCACGATCATCGCGGGGAGGGTGTTGTACTCCACGATCGCCACGTCCGGAGCGTTCTCAGCCCGGGTCGCCGTCACCAGCTTGGCGGAGGAGTCGCCTCCGCCGCCGGCGTCGGTGTGCACCACCTGGACGTCCGGGTGGGCCTCGTTCCACGCCTCGACCATCGGCTGCTGAGCCGTACCCCACGCCCAGTAGTCGAGCGTGATCGGTCCGTCCGGTGTGCTCTGGTCCTCTTCGGCGCCCTCGGCTCCATCCGACGAGCAGGCGGCCAGGGTGAGTCCGGCCACCGAAAGGGCGGCCACGGCCAGGATTCTTCTACGCATCTGTCGCATCTCCTTCGACGTCAACGAAGCGGGCGATCTCGTCATCACCAGTTGAAGCGCTTCGACACAATGTCTCGATGATGACCCGTCCTCGCGAGTCTGTCAAAGGGTAGTGATCATCGGTGATTCGCGACGGCCTCACACCAGGAGGCGATGAACCATCCGGCGTCGACCACACTCGACGTCGTCGAAGCGCTTGTTGACGCCAACCGGTGACCAGCGGCTCAGGAGGATGGTGAGGCGGTGCTCCCGCGATTGGTCAGGCTCGCCCGCACCAGCCGCGTCTCCGACGTCCCCTCGCCGCGCATCGCCGCCATAGCCATGTCGACGGCCGTGGCGCCGATGGCCTGGGCCGGGACCTCGATCGAGCTCAGTGGGGCCGCCTGCTGTTCTGCGATGCTCGGCGGGGCGACTGCCACGACCGAGATGTCGCCGGGGATGCGCCAGTCGCGGTCGCGTAGTACATCGAGCACGCTTGGCAGTGCTGCCTCGTGGTGGACGACAAGCGCCGTCGGACGGTCCTCGCGGTCGAGCACCGGGGCGAGCGACTCGGCGACAGCATCGCGCCGGGCAGCGGTGGGCACCACGCTGAACTCGACTCCGGCCGACGCGGACGTCTCGCTCATCCCGCGCACGATGCGCTCGGCGAAGGACATTCGGCGTTCGAAGGTGGTGGCCGGCGGCCCGACCATGACGATGTGCCGGTGACCCTGACCTGCCAGGTGCCGCACTGCGAGGCGGCCGGCGTTCTCGAAGTCGAAGTCGACGCAGCTCAGGCCGTGCGGGTCCTCCGGCAGCCCGATGAGGATCGCCGGCATCTTCGCGCGGGCGAGCGCCTCGGTGCGGGGGTCGTCGGCCTGGACGCTCATGGCGATGATGGCGTCGGCAGTCGAGCCCGCCCACACCCGTTCCGCGGCGCTGGGATCGTCATCGGTCACCAGCAGCACGTCATACCCCTGGGAGCGGGCGCGCGGCGCGATGCCGGCCACGAACTGCATCAGCACATTGACGTCGACGTCCGGACGCAGGGTGGAGGTGCCCGGGGCCATCGGGAGCGGCACCATCAGAGCGAGAACGTTCGTCCGGGCAGAGGCCAGCGCCCGCGCCCCGGCGTGCGGGTGGTAGCCGAGCTCGGCGATCGCCGCTTCCACCCGGCTGCGGGTGGTGGGGGAGATGGATCGCTTCCCCGAGAGGACGTAGGAGACGGTCGACGCCGCGACGCCGGCGCGGCGGGCGACATCGTCGATCGTGGCCACGGGGAGATCCTTCCGTCACGTTGCACCGGGACCCGGATGCCCCGTACAGTGCCGACGGTACCGTGTTGAAGCGCTTCGACAAATCGATGACGCCGTGGGTCGACACCGCTTCACCGAAGCCTGGCTGCTCGCATGCCGAGCAGCATGTCCGGGGCATCGCCCGCGAGGAGACGAGCATGAAGTTCACCGACGGCTACTGGCTGGCACGCGAGGGAGTGCAGATCCTGCGCCCCCGGGAGGTCGAGAGCGTCGAGGACGGCGGCGACCACCTCCTCGTGCACGCGGCCACGGCGCCGTTGCGGCATCGCGGAGACACACTGAACCGCCCGATGATCACCATCCGGATCGACTCTCCGGCCGAGGGCGTGGTCGGAGTGCGGATCGAGCACTTCGCGGGCCGTCGCCCACGCACCCCCCGGTTCGCCCTGGCCACCGAGAGGGTTCCGGTGCATACCGATGTCCCCACGGACGGCTCGACGGGCTCGACGGGCTCGGCCACGTTGACCACGGGCGGTCTCACGGCCCGGGTGGCGACCGCGGGCCCCTGGTGGCTGGAGCTGGTCCGCGGCGACGGATCGATTCTGACCACAGCGAGTGCCGGGGGAACGGCGATCATCGAAGCCCCGGACGGGCCCTACGTGCGTGAGCAGCACGACCTGGCGATCGGCGAGCACCTGTACGGGCTCGGAGAGCGCTTCGGGCCCCTGGTCAAGAACGGCCAGAGCATCGACGTCTGGAACGCCGATGGCGGCACCTCCTCGGAGCAGGCGTACAAGAACGTGCCCTTTCACCTCTCCGATCGCGGGTACGGCGTCTTCGTCGACCACCCTGAGCGGGTCTCCTACGAGATCGCCTCCGAGGTGGCCTCGCGCACCCAGTTCTCGGTCGCCGGCCAGTACCTGCAGTACTACGTGATCGACGGACCGGATCCGAAGGAGGTACTGCGCCGCTACACCGCCCTGACGGGCCGCCCGGCGCAGGTGCCGACGTGGTCCTACGGACTGTGGCTGTCCACCTCCTTCACCACCGACTACGACGAAGCCACCGTCACCTCCTTCATCGACGGGATGGCCGAGCGTGACCTGCCGCTGTCGGTCTTCCACTTCGACTGCTTCTGGATGCGGCAGTTCCACTGGACCGACTTCGTGTGGGATCCGGCCACCTTCGCCGACCCCGACGGGATGCTGCGCCGGCTGCACGAGCGCGGCCTGAAGGTGTGCGTGTGGATCAACCCCTATATCGCTCAGCGCTCGCGCCTGTTCGCCGAGGGAGCCGAGAAGGGCTACCTGGTGACCACCGCCGAGGGGGACCTCTGGCAGTGGGACATGTGGCAGGCCGGGATGGCGCTGGTGGACTTCACCAACCCCGACGCCTGGGCCTGGTACCAGGAGCATCTGCGCACACTGCTGCGCCAAGGGGTCGACGCGTTCAAGACCGACTTCGGCGAGCGCATCCCCACCGACGTCCGCTGGCATGACGGGTCGGATCCGCAGCGGATGCACAACTACTACGCCCAGCTGTACAACCAGTGCGTCTTCGAGGTGCTGGAGGCCGAGCGGGGTCGGGGCGAGGCAGTGCTGTTCGCTCGCTCCGCCACCGCCGGTGGCCAGCAGTTCCCGGTGCACTGGGGTGGCGACTGCGAGTCCACTTTTCCCGCGATGGCCGAATCGCTGCGTGGCGGGCTCTCCCTGGCGGCCTCCGGATTCGGCTTCTGGAGCCATGACATCGGTGGCTTCGAGGGCACCCCCGATCCGGCGGTCTTCAAGCGCTGGGTTGCCTTCGGCCTGCTCTCCTCGCACAGTCGCCTGCACGGCTCCAGCTCCTACCGGGTGCCGTGGGCGTTCGACGAGGAGTCGGTGGAGGTCACCCGTCACTTCACCCACCTCAAACACCGGCTGATGCCCTACCTCGCCCGCGCCGGGCAGATCGCCTCGACCGAGGGTGCGCCGGTGATGCGCCCGATGGTGATGGATTTCCCTGCTGACAGGTCCGTGTCCGCTGCTGACACCCAGTACATGCTGGGCGGTGATCTTCTCGTGGCTCCGGTGTTCGACTCCCGCGAGGTGGAGTACTACCTGCCCGAGGGCACGTGGACGCAGGTGCTGACCGGAGAGCGCGTGGCCGGTGGCCGGTGGCTGCGTGAGCGGCACGGCTTCGACTCGGTCCCGCTGCTGGCGCGCCCAGGCAGTGTGATCGCCTTCGGCTCCCGTACGGATCGCCCGGACTACCCCTACGCTGAGGGTGTCGAGTTGCATGCCTTCGAGCTGGCCGACGGTGCCGAGGTGGCCGTGCAGGTTCCCACCCCCGACGGCGTCGCGTGCGCTGCGGAGGTGTCCGTTCGCCGGTCCGGCGACCGGTTGGAGGCCACGCTGGTGCGCGGCCAAGCGCCTGGCTGGGCGCTGGTCCATCGAGGACGGCGGTACGAGCCTTCCGGAAGCACCGTGACCGTCACGATCACCGACTGATGCCTGTGTTGGAGGAGCAACCATGACTGCATTCGGACCCGATTTCGTCTGGGGCTCGGCCACGGCCGCCTACCAGGTGGAAGGCGCCGCCTCCGAGGGTGGCCGCGGCCCCTCGATCTGGGACGTCTTCTCCCACACCCCGGGGAAGACGCTCAACGGCGACACCGGTGACGTGGCGATCGACCACTACCACCGGATGCGTGAGGACGTCGCCCTGATGGCCGAACTCGGCCTGGGCGCCTACCGCTTCTCGATCTCCTGGCCCCGGGTCCAGCCCGGCGGCCGCGGACCCCTCAACGCCGCCGGCGTCGCCTTCTACTCCGATCTCGTGGACACGCTCCGCCGGTACGCAATCACGCCGGTCGTCACGCTCTACCACTGGGACCTGCCGGCCGAACTGCAGGAGACCGGCGGCTGGACCGACCGCGAGACCGCCTATGCCTTCGCCGAGTACGCCCGCCTCATGGCCCGTGAGCTCGGCGACCGGGTGGATCTGTGGACCACGCTGAACGAACCCTGGTGCACCGCCTTCCTCGGCTACGCCTCGGGGGTGCACGCCCCGGGGATCACCGACCCGGTCGCTGCCCTGCAGGCCGCTCACCACCTGAACCTGGCGCACGGACTGGCGACCAGCGCCATCCGCGGTGAACTGGGTCCGGATGCGAAGGTCGCAGTCACCCTCAACACCCACGTCAACCGCCCGGCGGACCCCGACGACCCGGGTGACGTGGACGCCGTGAGGCGAGTGGACGCCGTCGGGAATCGGATCTTCCTCGACCCGATGCTGCGAGGAAAGTACCCGCAGGACCTGATCGAGGACGTCGCCCACCTCACCGATTTCTCCTTCGTGCGTGAGGGCGACACAGCCCTCATCCATCAGCCGGTCGACGTGCTCGGGGTGAACTACTACTGCACGGGTATCGCCCGGGCATACGCTGCCGACTCGGGCGGCGATCGGGAGACCTCCACGACGCACGGCGACTCCGCGCACAGCCCGTGGGTCGGCGCTGACGATGTGGAGCTGCCACCGGTGCCCGGGCCGCACACCGCGATGGGCTGGAACATCGACCCGGATGGGCTGGTGGAGCTGCTGCTGCGGTTGGACCGTGAGTACGGGGTGCCGCTGATGGTCACCGAGAACGGCGCCGCCTTCGATGATCAGGCGGGCGCCGACGGGATCGTGCACGACACCGACCGCATCGGCTACCTGTACGGTCACATCGACGCCGTCCGGCGGGCACGGGAGGCCGGTGCGGACGTGCGCGGGTACTTCGTGTGGTCGCTGTTCGACAACTTCGAGTGGGCCTACGGCTACGAGCGCCGGTTCGGGATCGTCCGGGTGGACTACGACACTCAGAAGCGCACCCCGAAGGACTCGGCTCGCTGGTACGCCGAGCTCGTGCGCACGGGGGTGCTGCCCGCTGCCGAGGCCCCGGCTCCTGTGATGTGATGGAGCGATGGCCCGCCGGTCCCGCAAGCGTCGCTACGCCGAGCCACACCCTGAGCTCGACGTCGACGCCGTGCTGCGCGGCCGGCCCCGGGTGGAGTCCAGCAGCGATGGACGGCGCTGGAACGTCCGCAACGTGGCGGGATCGGAGAAGATCTACCGGTGCCCGGGGTGTCTGCAGGAGATCGCTCCCGGTACCGCGCACGTGGTCGCCTGGGGTGAGGATCATCTGTTCGGTGCCGAGGCCGCACTGGCCGAGCGCCGTCACTGGCACCGCGGGTGCTGGCAGGCGCGTGGGCGCCGCGGTCCTCGTTGACGGGTGAGGTGATCCCTCAGGCGGGGATCTGCCAGGTATGCACCGGTTCGTTCGCATGCATACCGGTCAGGTACAACCGGAGCATCTCCGCGAGCGCGGCCGGGCGGTCCAGGCCGCTGCGTTCCAGGGCCTTCACCGTCTCGGTCTGCCACCAGGCGCCGTTGCGGCGCCACTTGCAGCGCGCCTCGATGATCGGCAGGTAGCGGTCCACCACGGCCGCAGCGACCCCCCGTCGCGCCAGGCCCTCGGCCGCCAGTGGCAGCAGATGGCGCAGCACCAGCTCGTCCCAGGGGACGTCGCCGTAGCCGGGCCAGTAGAACTTCGCCTCGACGCCCTCACGTGCGCCGGCAGTGAAGTTGCTGTGCGCCGCGGCGAAGGAGATCCGGGTCCAAGCCGGGCGTTCGTCCTGCGCGAGCATCTCCAATGCCCCGTAGTAGAAGGCCGCGTTGGCGAGTGTGTCCACCACGGTCGGCCCGGCCGGGAGTACCCGGTTCTCCACGCGCAGGTGTGGTTCGCCGTCCACGACGTCGTAGATCGGGCGGTTCCAGCGGTACACGGTGCCGTTGTGCAGCCGCAGTTCGCCCAGCTGCGGAGTGCGACCGGCGGCGAGCTCGGCCTCGGGATCCTCGTCGGTGCACTCGGGAAGCAGTGCCGGGAAGTACTGCACGTTCTCCTCGAACAGGTCGAAGATCGAGGTGATCCAGCCGTCGCCGAAGTACACCGGCGGGCGCACTCCCTGGTTGCGCAGCTCCGGAGAACGGGTGTCGGTGGCCTGCAGGAACAGCTCGGTCCGGGTTTCGGCCCACAGCTGGTGACCGAAGAGATACGGCGAGTTCGCCCCCAGGGCCAGTTGCGGACCGGCAAGCAGCTGGGCAGCGTTCCAGTGCGCGGCGAAGTCGGTGGGGGAGACCTGCAGGTGCAGCTGGACCGAGGTGCACGCCGATTCCGGCGCGATCGTTCCGGTGGTCATGCGCAGGGGTTCGGCGCCGGTGATGTCGAGATCGAGATCCTCCCGGCGCGCCGCGAAGACGGCGTCCTCGAGTGCCTGGTACCGGGGGTTGGGACTCATCCAGTCGCCCGTGAGGTGCTCGGGCCGCAGGGTGGGCAAGATCCCGATCATCGCGATCGCCGCGCCGTGCCTGCTCGCGCGCTCCTCGGCATGGTTGAGGTCCTGGCGCAACTTCTCCTCCAGCTCGAGCACGGCATAGCCGGGCAGCTCGGCGGGTGGGACGTTCAACTCGATGTTGTAACGGCCGAGCTCGGTCTGGAACGCGGGGTCGGCGATCTCGGTGAGCACCTCGGCGTTCTTCATCGTCGGCTGGTGGTCGGAGTCGACCAGGTTGAGCTCGATCTCCAGCCCGGTGCGGGACGGGGCATGTTCGAAGTGATGCGTGCTGAGCATCTCCTCGAACACGTCCAGGCACCGGCGCACCTTCTCCCGGTAGCGCTGGCGGTGCTCCCGTGAGAACGACGGTGTGGTGATGTCCTCGCCCATCACGAGCTCCTCAAGGTCGGCGAGCGCGAATCCCCACATCACATCATTGCCGGAGCCGCGCCGCTACCGGTTCGCCGTGCTCGCCTGACGGGATCGACACGAATACGTCGAGCTGTGCACCATGGTGCGCTGATCCGCTGCGTGGGTGTCGCTGCGGTCGCGGCACTGGCTACGGTCGAAGCTCCGATGACGCCGAAGGAAGGGATCGTCATGCTCTCCGTCACTGCTCATGGTCCGGTGGTCGATATTCCGCTGGTGCTGCTGCACGCCTTCCCGCTGGATTCGGCGATGTGGGCCGGCATGCTTGAGGCGATGCCCGAGGTGGGGGTCCTCACCGTCGACGCCCCCGGGTTCGGCGGATCGGCCCCGGTCGAGGGCGGACTGGATGCCTATGCCGATGCCATTGCCGAGACGTTGGCGTACCAAGGCATCGACCGGGCTGTGGTGGCTGGTCTCTCGATGGGCGGCTATACGGCGCTTGCGCTCGCCGAACGGCACCCGCGGCTACTCGCCGGCCTGGGCCTGCTCGACACCAAGGCCACGGCCGATCCCGAGCCCGCGCGCCGGAAGCGACTCGAGATGGCCGATGCTGCCCTCGTCGACGGTGCCGCGGTGGTGGCCCCGATGATCGACGTGCTGCTTGCCCCCGGGGCGCCTGAGGTGACCCGTGCCCAGGTGCAGGACTGGCTGGCGCAGGCACCGCCGTCGGGGATCGCCTGGGCGCAACGGGCGATGGCGGAGCGTCCGGACCGGCTCGCCGTACTGGGCGGGCTGGAGGTCCCGTCTCTGGTCCTGCGTGGAGCTGAGGACGGGATCGCCATCGGCGACGATCACGAGCAGATGGCCCGCGCTCTGGGAACCGCGGTGGTCGAGCTCCACGCGGCTGGGCACCTGAGCGCGGTGGAGGAACCTGCTCCGGTGGCTCGTGCACTGGCCGATCTGGCGAACCGGGCGACCGCGTCATGATGAGACGGTTGTCACATGTGTCCGACTTGTAACCCACTTTGTTCGAACAAACCTTGAGAATCCGAAGCTGTTGTCCTAACCTGTCTTGGTAAACGCTTCCCTGCGCCCGGTGCCGGCTCCTCGCCACCAGACGCACTCAAGGACGAGAGGTGCACTCATGAATCCCGTACTCAACCCAGTCCTCGGCCGCCGCCAGCTGATCGCCGGCGGCCTTGCCGGTGGTGCCGCTGCGGTGGGACTGTCCGCCTGCTCCGATGGCGGTGGCGGTGGCAGCGCCGAAGGCGCCACACTGCAGTTCTACCTCTCCGGTGACGCCAACCAAGGCGGTGGCTACCAGCACATGGCCACGAAGTACGAGGAGGAGACCGGCGTCCACATCGAGATCGTCGATGTGGCCAACGATGACCTCCAGACCCGGCTGCGCAACGCCGCTCTCGCAGACGACCTGCCAGCGCTCGCCCGTCCGGGTGCGTTCGACCCGCAGTGGATGAACGCGTGCCGCGACCTCACCGAGATCGCCGAGTCGACCGGCGCCATGACCGATCTGTCCGTGATCGACGAGTCCGGCAGGGTCCTCTCGCTGCCGAGCGACGTCACCGCGGTGGGGCTGTTCCTCAACAAGTCGCTCTTCGACGCCGCGGGTGAGACCTACCCGCAGTCCGAGGACGAGATCTGGACCTGGGACGAGTTCGTCGCGACCGTCAAGCGGGTGCAGGAGAGCACCGAGACCAGCTACGGCATGGTGATGGACCGGACCTCTCACCGGCTCAAGGCGTTCCTGTACGAGTTCGGCTCCGATGCGTTCATGGCCGACGACAACGACGAGTACCAGACCAACGAGAACACCAAGCCGGCGCTGGAGTACTTCTACGACCTGAACGACGACTCGTTCATGCCGCGTTCGGTCTGGCTCTCCGACGGCGACCCGAACGCCCTCTTCAAGAGCGGTGACGTGGTCTCCTACCTCTCCGGCTCGTGGCAGATCGCCGACTTCGAGGAGAACATCGCCGATTTCGAGTGGGTCTCGGTGTATCTGCCCACGCAGCCGGTGCGGGCGACGAACTTCGGTAACGCCGCCAACATCGTGGTCTTCGAGGGCGACCAGTCCGATGCTGCCTACGACTTCATCAACTGGCTGTACCAGCCGGAGAACTACACCGAGCTGAGCGAGACCTCCGGCTTCCTGCCTGCGGTGGAGGGCCTGCAGATCTCCTACGAGAGCAACCAGGAGTTCTTCGACCTCTACAACGCCGAGATCGAGGCGTGCGACCCGATCGCCGGTGAGGTCAAGGCCCAGGAGCTGGTGCAGCAGGCCGAGGGCCTGCAGATCGAGGGTGACCCGCTGCGGGACGAGGTCGTGAGGTACCTCAACGACGAGCAGGACGTCGACGCCACGATCCAGAACATCAAGGATCAGCTGACTCAGGCGCTGACCTCGATCCGTTGATACTCCGGGTGCGCCCGGCCTGACGGCCGGGCGCACCCGCGATCCTTCGAAGGAGCCACATGACTGCGTCCACCGCCGAGCCTGTCGAGCAGGCCGCGCCAGTGCCCCAGCATCCTCGGCGCCGGCGGAGCTCGATTCGCCGTGGTCAGACGATCGCACCGCTGATCTTCATCGCCGCGGCGGTCGTGCTGTTCGCCCTGTTCTTCATCTGGCCGGGTGTTTTCGGCTTCATCTACTCGCTCTCCGACTACCGCGGGTTCGGCACCCCGGACATCATCGGGTTCGACAACTACACCCGGCTCTTCGGCGATCCCGAGTTCTACAGTGCACTCGGGCGCACCTTCCTGTTCGTCGGGTTCTCAGTCCCGTTGCACTACATCATCCCGCTCGGCCTCGCGGTGCTGCTGACGACGAAACTCGCGCGTGGGCAGGCCGTGGCGCGTGCGGTGTTCTTCTTGCCCTGGTTGATCTCCCCGATCGTCAACGGTGTGATCTGGCGCTGGCTGTTCGGGGAGAACTTCGGTTTCTTCAACTACTTCCTGTCGATCTTCGGGATCGGCCCGGTGCAGTGGCAGACCAACGGTGAGCTCGCCCTGGTCGTCGTGCTGATCGCCGGTACCTGGGGAGGGACGGCGTTCACGATGCTGCTGTTCATCGCTGCCCTGCGCAACGTCCCGCAGTCCTACCTGGAAGCCGCCGCGATCGACGGCGCCATGGGCTGGAAGCGGTTCCGGCGCATCACCCTGCCGCTGCTGGCGCCCACGACGTTCCTGGTCGTGCTCGTCACCACGATCGGGGCCATGAAGGAATTCGCGATGATCCAGGCGCTCAACGGTGGTGGCCCGGGCACCGAGAACGTGCTGATGGTGCAGTACATCTACCGCACGGGATTCGAGCGGGGCGATATCGGCTACGCCAGCGCTGCCTCGATGGTGCTCATGGTGATTCTCATCGTGATCGCGCTGATCCAGATGCGCTTCGACCGGAAGGACGTCCAATGAGTTCGACGCAGACGGAGACGGCCACCGTGCCCGTGCGGGGCAAGAAGGCCTCGGTCGTTCCGGGCACCGTGTTGCTGTGGGTCCTGGTCGCGATCTATGCGTTCCCGCTGCTGTGGTTCATCCTCAGCTCCTTCAAGCCGGGCAGCGAGCTGTTCAGCCTGCCGCTGTCAATCCTGCCGGAGACATGGACGATCTCGGGGTATCAGGACGCCTGGAGCCGGTTCAACTTCGCCCGGTACTTCATGAACACCGGCATCGTGGCCGTGGTCACCACCGCGCTGACCGTGCTCGTCTCCTCGATGACTGGATACGCGCTTGCCAAGTACAAGGCGTGGTGGCTCAACGTCTTCTTCATGTGCGTCCTTGCCACCACGATGCTGCCGACCGAGGTCATCATGCCCTCGACGTTCGTGGTGATCCGTGACCTGGGCCTGTATGACTCGCTCCCGGGCATCATCATCCCCTCCATCGTCACCGCGACCGGTGTGTTCATGTTCCGGCAGTACTTCAAGACGGTCCCGGACGAGTTGCTGGAGGCGGCGCGCATCGACGGCGTGGGGGAGATCCGGACCTTCTTCTCCATCATGCTGCCGCTCGCCAAACCGATGGCGGTGACGTTGGCGATCTTCTCCTTCCAGTGGCGCTGGAACGACTACATCTGGCCGTTGCTGGTGCTCAACGACCCCAACCAGTACACGCTGCAGATCGCACTGCGCTCGATCGTGGGTGCGGACAACATCGACTGGTCGGTGCTGCTGGCGGCCTCAGTGATCTCGCTGGTGCCGATGATCGTCCTGTTCCTGATCTTCCAGCGCCAGATCATGAGCGCGGACATGAACTCCGGCCTCAAGGACTGATCGATGACCGCGGAGTACGCGACCCGGATCACCTCGGCAGCCGATGAGGTGCTTGCCTCACTTCTCGACGATGCGCCGCCGGCGATCGCCCACCGTGAGGTGATGCGCCGGATCAAGACGGCCGCCGCCTGCGCGCACGCGCCCGGTTCACGCTGGCACCGGCACCCCGATCCGCTCCGGGTGGCGAGCCAGTGGCTGGCCCAGCTACGCGGCCTGCAGGCGGCCACCGGGCTGTTCACCTCAGGTGACAACGTCGACTCACCACCGGACTCGAGCTTCACGCTCAACGATCTGGTGATCACCCGTGACCTACTCGACCACGCACCGCAGCCGGCGTGGGCCGAGGTGAGCCACGGCCTGGGTGAGATCGCCGCCCGGGCCGCGGGCGCCGTCGTCAGTGGTGGAGTGCACACCCCCAACCACCGGTGGGAAATCGCCTCCGCCCTGGCGGGACTCGCACGGATCACCGGCGACGAGCGTGCCCGCGAGCGGGCGCGGCAGTGGCTCGCTGAGGGCGTGGATGTCGACGAGGACGGCGTGTATTCGGAGCGGTCGGCGAACTATGCCGCGTATGTCTCCAACCCGAGTCTGCTGGCGCTCGCCGCCGAGCTGGACCGGCCCGATTTGCGTGAGATCGTCCACCGCAACCTGCACGCGATGATCGACCTCACCGATGACGGTGAGGTGGAGACCGTGCACTCGCGCCGCCAGGACCAGCGGGAGGTCTTCGTCACCGGTCCTTTCGCCACCCAGTGGCGACGGTTTGCCGTGGGTGGATGTTCCCGCTGTGCTGCGGCCGCCCGTGAGGCTGAGAGCGCCGCGAGATTCGACCCGGTGGATGCGCTGGCGCAGACCCTGCTCGAACCAGAGCTTGCCATCGGCGTTCCCGACGGCGTCACGGCCCCCGTGGACCGCCGGTTCGCCCTGGGACTGTGGCGTCAGCGGAACGCCGATCGCATGCTCACCGTCCACGGCGGCTCCGACGTCCCCCACGCGGGGCGGGTAGCCTCCGGGCTGGCGTGCAATCCGACCGTGCTGCGGCTGCGGCACGCGAGCGTACTGCTGGACTCGCTGCGTGTCTCCCGTGACTTCTTCGGACTCGGTCCCTTCCGCGCACAGCGGGCCGAGGAGTCCGACGGCGTGATCACACTGACCGAGGACCTCTCGGCGGGCTACTACCAGCCGCTTTCGGAAGCCGAGCGGCGCCCGGATGGGGACTACCCGGTGGAGTTCGAGGGCCGGTTCGCTGCGGCGATGGCCTTCTCCCGCCGCGCCAGTGACCAGGTGCGCCTGCAGACCACGATGCGCGTGCGGCCCGAGGCTGACGGGCTGCGCCTCGAGGTGGACTTCGCCGGTGCCGACGTGCCCTATGCCGTGGAACTGGCGTTCCGCCCCGGTGGGCAGCTCACTGGGGGCCGCGATCTCGGAGCCGGGGCGGTCGAGCTCGTTGAGGGGGTGGCGACCTACCGGGTCGGCGCCGACGAGATTGTGGTCGGCCCGGGCAACGGCACCGGTGCGGACCGCCCACCCGCCTATCATCCGGGGGAGGCGTACACCTTCCTCGGAGGCACCGACGCTCTCACCGGTCCACGCGTTTACGTGACCGGACGGACGACAAGCCGCCTCGTCCTCACGATCCAGGGGCGCTCTGACGAGGTTGGTCCTGGTCGTTAGCCCACCCGGGTAGCAGCCGCTCGAGAGCGTCGCGCAGATCGATCGAGTCGCCGTCCTTGCCACCGGCGCCGAGCACCAGTGGGGGCGGCTTGGCCTCCGGCTCCACTCCGCGTAGCCGGTCCCAGAGGCTCAGTGGTGCGGTGAGCACGTAGAAGGAACCGTCAGTCCCGACGGCGGCCGTGCGGTCCACCCGCAAGTACCAGCCATGTCGCGGCGTGCGTGCACTTCCGCGACCACCGTAACCCTGGACCTCGAGCGGGTGGGCAGGCAGCTCCGCCTGCTCCGCGGCACGGACGAACTGATCGAGCAGCCGCTGGGCCCGGGCGTTCTCGGACGCCTGGCGGGCGACGAGACGCCGCTCGTGCTCGGCCGCTGCCTCTCTGCGCTGGCGGGCCCAGTCCTGCTCGGTGCTCATCGACCCAGCCTACGGGCGCGAACGCGCGGTCTGGGACTCGTAGAGTGTGCGGATGACGTCCGCGCGGATCCGCATCGCTCACGCCGGCGACGCCGCTGCCTTGCACCAGGTGCACTGTGCCACCTGGCGCGAGGCATATGCGGATCTGGTGCCGCCGGAGGTGCTCGACGAGCGCGAGCGCACCGGCCTGACCCGGTGGGAGCAGGTCCTTACCGACGACGCAGGAATGACCGTCTGGCTCGCGCACCGCGACGGCCGGCCCGTGGGGTTGGCGCGTGCGGAGGCCGCGGGAGTGCACCAGGTGCGCTCGTTGCAGCTGAGCGAGCTCTACGTTCTCGCGGGCGAGTACGGCCGAGGGACGGGCGCTCACCTGCTCGAGCTCGCCGTCGGCGACGCGCCCTGCATGCTCTGGGTGGCGCGGGACAACGCTCGTGCGGTCGCTTTCTACCGCAAGCATGGCTTCGAGGCTGACGGCGCCGAGCAGCAGGTCGAACCCTGGGGTGCGCTGCCGATCATCCGGATGGTGCGCTAATCGCAAGCTCAGGCGATCGCGCCTAGTTCCGTACGGGATCGATGACCTGGGTCTCGTCCTCGGACTCGTCGGCGGGCTCGGGTGCAGTAGGCTCCTTGGCCTCGCTCTGGTCGTCGGTGCCCTCAGTGTCGTCAGGGTCGTCGGTGTCCGCAGTGCCGTCAGTGTCGTCAGTGCCGTCAGTGTCGTCACTTGCTGCCAGCTCCGCCGCCTGGGCGACCTGCCCTGACCCGAGGAGCGCTCGCAGCTCGTCGAGATACCCGGTGATCGACTCCCGCTGCCGGTTCAGATCGTCCACGTGGCGCTGGGCATTGCGGCGCTCGCGGTCGGTCTGAGCGGTGGTATCGGCACGCAACCGGTCGGCGTTCTCGCGCGCCTCCTGCAGGAGGCGCTCCGCGCTGGAGCGCGCGTCGTCAAGGATCTGCTCGGCCTGCGACTCGGCGGACGAACGCAATTCCTCGGCCTTCGCAAGCGCTTCGGCCACCCGAGACTCCGCCTCCTGGGCGTGTGCCTGCGCATCGGCGACCATGGCGTCGGTGTCCGCCTTGGCCTGGGCGTGCATCTCGGCGTCGGACTCCTCGGAGGCCGCACGGCGGGCAGCGATCTCGAGTTCGGCCTCCTCGCGCATCTGCGCGACCGAACGGCGGATCTCCTCGGCGTCGGCGTTCGCCGTCCGCAGGATCTCGGCTGCCTGCTCTTCTGCGGAGGCGATCGTCGAGGCGGCGGTGCGCTCGGCATCCTCGCGCAGCGCCTGCACCTCCGTCTGGGCCTTCTCGCGCAACTCGGTGGCTTCGGTCTCGCTCGTGGAGCGCAGCTCGCGAGCAGCCCGCTCCGAACTCACCTTCAGCTCGGCAACCTCTTGCTCGACGGTGGCGCGCAGGGTGCCCAACTCACGTTCGAGGCTCGCCTTGCGCTCGCTCTGCTCGGTGGTCGTCACACTCGCGATGCGGGCTGCCTCCCGCTCGGCGGAGCTCACGAGCTCTTCGGCCTTGCGTTGAGCGGAGAGCAGGATGCCGTCAGCCTTGGAGGTCGCACGTTCGATCGCGCTCTCGGCATCGCGCCTGGCGACGGACAGCCGTTCAGCCGACTCGTTCTCGGCCTGCTCGGTGAGCTGATCAGCGCTGGTCTGGGCGCGCTCGAGCAGTTCCTTGGCCTGCTCGTCCGCCTGCGTGACGACATCGCTCGACTGCTCCTCGGCCGAACGAAGCAACTGCTCGATCCGGGCGCCCAGACCCGCATAACTCGGCTTCTCCGCCTCACGCAGCTGAGCCTGGGCATCGGCGAGCTCGCCGGAGACCTGCATGACTGAACCGTCGAGCGACTCCACCTGGGAGCGTGCCTCGGTGAGCTTGCGCTCGGACTCGGTGAGTCGTCGCTCCAGGGTGTGGATGTGCTGGTCGACCTGTGCGCGGTCATACCCGCGCATCACGACGGGAAAGGACGAGGTGTCGTCTGCCACGGATACTCCTGCCAGGCTCGAGCATGGATTCCCGGCCAGCGTACTGCGTCTGCCGAGGCCCTGGTGAGAGCAGCCGAATGTGGGACCGGTCACCAGGACGTGAAATATCACAGAAGGGTCACGTACCCTGGGAGGCTGGCAGCCTTCCACCTTCAGAAGGGCGACAACGCGCGTGCTAGGACGGATCTTCGCGATCCTGCTCATTGTGCTCGGACTCGGCACAGCAGCAGCAGGGATCGCCTCGGGTACCGTGTGGCGGCCCGACGAGACGGTGACCGCCACGCTTCCGCAGGAACCCGAGGCGCCGGTGGTGCTCGCCCGGACCCATGTGCTGGCGACGGTCAACCCCGACGTGACGGTCACGGTGACCGGTCCCGACGAGGACACCCCGCTGGTGCTGGTGATGGGCCGCACGGCTGAGGTGCACGCCTGGCTCGATGGCGCCGATGCCGTGGAGATCACGGGGCTGACGAGCTGGGAGACGTTGCGCGTAGCCGATGGCGATGCCGCCAGCGAGGAACCGACGACGGACGAGACGACGAGCCCCTCCACCGATGATGCGGTGGAGTCGGAGTCGCCCAGCCCAGAGGAGTCGGAGTCGCCCACCGAGGAAGACGAGGAAGCGGAGGCAGCCAGCACGGTGCCCAACCCGGCTGGTTCGGATCTGTGGATCGAAGAGCTCACCGGCACCGGTGAACTGACCTACGAATGGACCCAGGTCGAGGGTGACTGGACGATGCTGGTCGCCACCGACGGCACTGAGCCGGCTCCCGCCGTGTCTCTCACCTGGGACCGCGAGGTCACGACCCCGCTGATGATCCCCGGCATCGTGGTCGGCTCGGTGCTCTTCCTCATCGGTGCGGTGTGGCTGACGATCCTGCTGCTCATGGCACGCGAGGAGAAGCGAGCCCGGAAACGCGCCCAGAGCAGTGACGAGGATTCCACATCGACGACCACGACCACACTGACCGCGGTGGACGGCACGACGCTGACGCGGCGTCAGCTGCGCGAAGCGGAGCGTGCTGAAGCCCGCCGTTCTCACGGTGGTGCTGGAGATACTGCTGACGCGGCTGAATCGAGTGCTGGGCACGACGACGAACCTGATACTGCTGACGAACCTGATGGTGCTGGGGACCTCGACGCCTGGGTGCGCGGGGGAGCGAGCGAGCAGGCACCGGACGACGATGTCGATCATCCTGACAGCGCCAAGGACACCAACGACACCAACGACGCCTCGTCCGAGACGACCCCGGAAGAGGAGCAGACGGGTCAACTCCCGATCCGCCGTCAGTGGTGGCGCCGACGGCGCTCAGACGCGCCGGAGGCGGCTGCAGGCGAGGACGAGAACGAGAACGGCAGCTCCCTCCGGCAGCCCTCGTCCTGGGGAGCGCCGACTATCGGAGCTGCTGGCACCTCGGAGGAGGCAGGCTCGCAGTACCGGGTGGAACGTGCTGAGCCTGCTGACGAGACGAAGGCAGACGAGACGAACGCCCAGGCCTCCGGTGCGTCCTGGCGCCAGACCTGGGGTCTGGGGACCACCACCCCGGAACCGGCAGACCAGGTTGACACAGACCAGGCCGACCCAGAGGAGGAGCGGTCATGAGGCGACCCAACCGCGCGCTGACCGGGGCTGCTGCCCTGCTCACCGCTGGTGCCCTGCTCGGCGCCTGCGCCATCGAGGTTCCCGAACCGGCCGATCCGCCGGAGCAGACCGAGACACTTCCGGTCCTGGACGGTCCTCGGTTGGATCGCGTGCTGGCCGATCTCGGTGAGGTGATCGCCGCAGCGGACGAGGCCCGTGACGCCGAGGCGCTCGAGCCACGGATGGACGACCCTGCCCTGAGTGTGCGGGCAGCAGAGTACGCCTTGGCTGCTGAGACCGCGGACGCGGAGAACCCCTACACACCGCAGCCGCTGACGGTCGCCTCAGACGTCGAGATCGTGGCCATGACCGATACCTGGCCACGGACGGTCATGGTGATCACCGAGATCCCGGACGAAGCGAACGGGCCGTTGCTCCTCACGCTGCGGCAGGCGAGCCCCCGTAGTCAGTACGTCATGCACAGTTGGGTACGCCTGTTGCCGGCGGTGGAGATGCCGGCGACCGCGATCCCGGGAGAGGGCAGCGCGCCGGTCGCCGACGATGCCGAGGGGCATCTGTACTCGCCTGAGGCGGCGATGTCCGCCTATGCGGAGGTGCTCAGCGACTCCGGTGCTGATGCCGCCGAGAACTTCGCCGATGACGTCTTCCGCACACTCGTCGGTGAACGGCAGGATGCGGCGACGGAGGCAGCCGAGTTCGAGGAGGCCGGCGAGTTCGAGCACTCCACGAGCGTCCCGGATCAGGAGATCTCCACGTTGGCCACGGCCGACGGTGGATTCATCGTGGTGGGCGCCTTGACCACCCGTGAGACCTACACCAAGACCGTCGAGGGCTCCGAGCTCACGGTCGGAGGCACGATCGGCATGCTCGACTCCGACGGCGGGGAGATCGCGGACGTCGGGACGTCCATCCATGCCGACTACCAGCTCATGGTCTCCCTCTACGTACCGCCGGAAGGTGAAGACGCGCAGGTACGAGTGCTGGGGGCCGAAGAGGTGCTCTCCGAGGTCACCCGGTCCGAGGCCGAGGACGAGTGATCAGCCACTGCCGAGCGGAACTAGGATCGAGAGCATGAGTCAGCCAGACACCCCGGTCAATCTGCACGGAGCCGTCGACCTGTCGGCGCTCACCGCACCGAAGCCGCCCGCCCCGTCCCAGGACACCCCTGCCGGCGTGGTGGTCGATGTCACCGAGGCCACGCTCAACGACGTGGTGCAGCAGTCGATGACTGTTCCCGTCGTGGTGATGCTGTGGCAGGTGGGTGAGGGCAACAGCCTCGAACTCGGCCCGACCATGGAGTCCCTTGCCGGCGAATACCAGGGCAAGTTTCTGCTCGCCCGTGTCGACGTGGCCGCCAACCCACGTGTGGCGCAGGTCTTCGGCGTCCAGTCCATCCCGTCCGTGGTGGCCATCATCAAGGGCCAGCCACTGCCGCTGTTCCAGGGCTCCTATCCGGCGGAGCAGGTCCGGGCAGTCCTCGACCAGGTGCTGCAGGCTGCGGCCGAGAACGGCGTGACGGGCCGGGTCGAGACCGCTGCCGGTGAGGACGCTGAGGATGCGAACGGGAGCGAACCCGAGGAGCCGCCGTTGCCGCCGCATATCCAGGCCGCCTATGACGCGATCGAGGCGGACGACCTCGACGGCGCAGCTGCTGCCTTCAAGGATGCACTGAACCAGAATCCCCGCGATGCTGAGGCGAGCGCCGGTCTGGCTCAGGTGGAGCTGCTGCGCCGGATCTCCGGTCTGGACCCGCAGACCGTGCTCGCCGCGGCCGAGCAGGCCGGTCCCGGTGACATCACGGCCCAGCTGCCGGCCGCAGACATCGACGTGGCCTCGGGTCGCCTAGCCGACGGATTCGCGCGACTTCTCGGCGTGATCAGGGTGACCGCGGGCGAGGATCGGCAGACCGTTCAGAAGCGCCTGGTGGAACTGTTCCAGCTCGCCCCGGAGGACTCGCCCGAGGTGATCAAGGCCCGCCGGGACCTTGCCCGCGCCCTCTACTGAGCGGCACCGCTACTGAGCCGGGCGCAGCACCGTCACGCCCATCGGCGGAACCCGCAGCACCACCGACTGCGCCCGGCCGTGCCACGGCACCTCCTCGGCGACGACCTGACCGTTGACGACACCGCTGCCGCCGAAGTCGCCGTGGTCGGTGGTGAACACCTCGGTCCATTCCCCGCTGCAGGGCACGGCGACGCGGTAGTCCTCGTGGGTGGTCCCGGCGAAGTTCGCCACCACCAGGAGCTGCTCGCCGCGCCCCTTGCGCAGATAGGCGAGCACGTTGTGATCGCCGTCGTTCGCCTCGATCCATTCGAAGCCGTCGTGGGAGAAGTCCTCCGCCCACAACGCCGGGTTCGCGGTGTACAGGTGGTTCAGGCGGCGCAGCATCTCCCGCACCCCGGCATGCGGTGCGGTGTCGCTGAGTCCCCACTCCAGCGATCGTGACTCCGCCCATTCGCAGTTCTGGGCGAACTCCCCGCCCATGAACACCAGGTTCTTACCCGGGTGGGTCCACTGGTAGGCCAGCAGTAGGCGCACCCCGGCGAGCTTGGCCCACAGGTCTCCCGGCATGCGCTCCCACAAGGACCCCTTGCCGTGCACCACCTCGTCGTGGCTGAGCGGCAGGACGAAGTGCTCCGAGAATGCGTACACGAGGGAGAACGTCAGCTCGCCGTGGTGGTAGCGGCGGTTGATCGGCTCCTGCGCCAGATAGCGCAGAGTGTCGTTCATCCAGCCCATGTTCCACTTCAGCCCAAAGCCGAGACCGCCGTACTCGGTCGGCGTGGTCACCCCCGGCCAGGCAGTGGACTCCTCGGCGATCATCATGATCCCCGGTGCCACCCGGTAGGCGGTGGCATTGGTCTCCTGTAGCAGTGCGATGGCTTCCAGGTTCTCCCGCCCACCGCGGGCGTTGGGCCGCCACTGCCCGGCCTCGCGGGAGTAGTCGAGGTAGAGCATCGAGGCCACCGCATCCACCCGGAGGCCATCCACGTGGAACTCGGTGAGCCAGTAGAGCGCATTCGCCACCAGGAAGTTGCGCACCTCGTTACGGCCGAAGTTGAACACATACGTGCCCCAGTCCTTCTGCTCACCGCGCAGCGGATCCGGGTCCTCGTACAGGGCGGTCCCGTCGAACCGGGCCAGTGCCCAGGCGTCCTTGGGGAAGTGCGCCGGAACCCAGTCCACGATCACGCCGATCCCGGCCTGGTGGAGCGCGTCGACGAGGTACCGGAACTCGTCCGGGCTGCCGAACCGGGACGTCGGGGCGTAGTAGGACGTGACCTGATAGCCCCAGGAACCGCCGAACGGATGCTCGGCGACGGGCAGCAGTTCCACGTGCGTGAACCCCATCCACTGCACGTACTCGACGAGTTGCTCGGCCAGGTCGCGGTAGCTGAGTCCCTGCCGCCAGGATCCCAGGTGCACCTCGTAGATGCTGAGCGGCCCGGTGTGGGGATCGGTCGCGGCCCGCGCGCGCATCCAGTCCTGGTCGTCCCAGTTGTAGGTCGACTCCTCCACCACCGACGCCGTCGCGGGCGGAACCTCGGTGGCGCGCGCCATCGGGTCGGCCTTCATCTCCCAGGAGCCGTCGCTGCGGCAGATCTCGAACTTGTACCGGTCCCCGGCGCCCACGCCGGGCAGGAACAACTCCCACACGCCCGAGGATCCGAGCACCCGCATGGCCGCGCCACGCCCGTCCCACCGGTTGAAATCGCCCACCACCCGGACCGCCCGGGCGTTGGGGGCCCACACGGCGAAGGACGTGCCGGCGACCTCGCCCAGGGCGGAGGGGTAGCGGCGCACCCGGGCGCCGAGCACAGTCCACAGTTGCTCGTGCCGGCCCTCGGCGATCAGGTGCCGGTCCATCTCTCCCACGGTCGGCAGGAACCGGTAGGGGTCGTCGGTGACTGCTTCTGCGTCCTCATAGGTGGTGTGGACCCGATAGTCGGGCACCTCCTGCGCCGGCAGGGCCGCCGTCCAGATGCCTGCGTACTCATGCACGGCCGGGTAGTCGGCGTCGGCCGTGCGGATCGTCACCGACGTGGCCAGGTGCCGTACGGTGCGGATCGTGACGACACCGTCGGCCAGGTGCGGTCCGAGCACGTCGTGCGGGGCGTAGTGCTCTCCGGCCGCGACGGCCTGCAGCACCTGCTCCGGAACCGGTGACGGGGTGTTCTCGGTCATGGCCTGCTCCTCGATGAGTCGGCGGATGCCCTCCAGGGGGATGGGCAACCAGTCCGGACGGTTCTGCTTCTCGTACACGGCTTCGTAGAGCGCCTTGTCCAGCTCCAGCGCGCCGACGAGGCGGAGGTCGGTCTCGGGTCGTTCGGCAAGATATCCCTCCACCAGGCTGTCACGGACCTGCGCTGTCCAGTGCGGTGGTGCCCCGCCGATCGCGGCCGCGTAGTCGACCGATCGCAGCAGCCCGGCCAGATCCCGGAGCGGCTGGTCCGGGGTGGAACGCTCCGCCAGCGGGCGCAGCGGCTCACCCTCGAAGTCCAGGATGAACCAGTCCTCGGCTCGGCGTAGCACCTGCCCCAGGTGCAGGTCGCCGTGGATGCGCTGCGCCGGCGGCGCCGGAAGATTCCCGACGGCGTCCGTCGCCTTCTCGATCGCGGCCCGCCACGGGGTCAGTTCCTCGACCGCTGACAACGCCCACTGTGCTCGCTCACGGAGGCCCGCCGCCGCATGGGCGCCACTGGTCACGCCGAACGCTTCCGCGAGCACCGTGTGCATCTCGGCCGTCCGGCGCCCGAGCTCGAAGGCCGGGCCGCGGAAGTCGCGATCGTCGCGGGCATGGGCGCAGGCCAGCTCGAAGCCGTCCTCGGCGCCGGCGACGAAATCCGTCAGGACGCCCAGGTCCGTGGTCTGGTCGTCGCTGCCTGGCCAGGCGCAGGTGAACCAGCCCCAGGGTGCCGGTACGTGCCGCCACCCCGCGGCGGCGAGGGCGCCGGTCATGTCGATCTCCGGGTTGGCGCCGGGGGCCAGCACCCGGAACACCTTCAGGATTGCCGACCGGGCGCCGTCACGGGTATCGATACGCACGGAGGTGTTCGACTGCTCGCCCGTGTGCACCCGGCCTGTGGCGGGATCGAGCTCTGCCATGTCGGCACCACTGTCACCACAGTCGGCACAATCGGCACTGTCGGGTTTACTGATGCTCTGCGCCGCCGCCAGCCAGGCTCGCAGGAAGGCCGGATGGTGAGGGCCGTCCACCAGCATGGAGTCGCCGCCGAGCGTGGTGATCTCGCCCGGGACCGGGGCACGCCCGGGACCGGCATCGGGCGCAGGCACCACGACGAGCGGGACCTGCACCACCGTTGTACCCGTACTCCCCGTGGCACTGCTCTCCAGACCCACGAGCACCACCGTGCACGCCGCCTCCTCGAGCGGATCGGGGAGGTCGATCACCTCGAGCACCGACAGCGTCGCTGCCGGGTCGTCTTTCGCGGGGAACCAGCGAGCCCGCCGCAACCAGGGAGTAATGAGTTCGAGCAGCAGCGGTGAGTCCTGAGCGGTCACGGGTCCACCACCTGGAGCCAGAAGAAGTCCCGTGAACCGAGCGTCAGCACGACCGACCCGTCGGCAGGTTCTGGTGAACCGTCCAACGTCAGATCCGGGACATCGTCGGCGGATTCGATCGAACCGTGACTTGGGACGGCCGCCGGGTGGGCGCCCACGGTGGGGAACTCCTCTCCGCCGAAGACGTCCACCAGGGCGCACCCGGCGAGACCGGGTAGCCGGACGCGCGCCGAACGTGGGGTGGCCGCGAGGTTGGCCACGCATACGATGGTCTCGCTGTCGCCGGTGCGCAGGAAGGCCAGCACCGCGTCGTTGTCGGTCTCCAGCGGCACGTAGTCGCCCGTGCCGAAGACCGGGTGGCGGCGGCGCACCTCCAGGATGCCCCGCACCCAGTGCAGCAGTGAGGTGGGGATCGCGAGCTGGGACTCGACGTTGAGCTGGTGGTAGCTGTTGGTGAGGTTCTGCACGACCGGCAGGTACAACCGCCCGGGATCGGTGGCCGCGGAGAATCCGGCGTTGCGGTCGGGATCCCACTGCATCGGAGTGCGCACCGCATCCCGGTCGGGCAGCCAGATGTTGTCACCCATGCCGATTTCGTCGCCGTAGTACAGGCACGGGCTGCCGGGCAGGGAGAGCAGCAGCGCGTGCGCCAGTTCGATCTCGGCGCGGGAGTTGTCCAACAGCGGTGCCAGCCGGCGGCGGATGCCGACGTTGGCGCGCATGCGCGGTTCCGGGGCATACCAGCCGTACATCGCGGCGCGTTCCTCGGTGGAGACCATCTCCAGAGTGAGCTCGTCGTGGTTGCGCAGGAACGTGCCCCACTGGGCCCCGGCCGGGATCGCGGGGGTGTCGTCGAGGATCTGGATGATGCTGCGGGCCGACTGCTCTCGCAGTGCGTAGAAGATGCGCGGCATCACCGGGAAGTGGAAGCACATATGACACTCGGGCGCCTCGGCGGATCCGAAGTACTCCACCACGTCGTGTGGCCACTGGTTGGCCTCAGCCAGCATCAGCCGGCCCGGGAACTCGGCATCGACCAGTGCGCGCACCTCGGCCAGGAACTCGTGCGTACGAGGCAGGTTCTCGCCGTCGGTCCCGTCCTCCTCGAACAGGTAGGGCACCGCATCGAGCCGGAATCCGTCCACACCCGTTCTCAACCAGAAGCGGACGATGTCGAACATCGCCTCCCGCACCCGTGGATTCTCGAAGTTCAGATCAGGCTGGTGGGAGAAGAACCGATGCCAGAAGTACTGCCGCCGGACCGGGTCAAAGGTCCAGTTCGAGACCTCGGTGTCGACGAAGATGATGCGCGCCTCACCGTAGCGGTCCGGATCGTCGCCCCACACGTAGAAGTCGCCGTACGGCCCGGTGGGATTGGACCGCGAGGACTGGAACCACGGGTGCTGATCGCTGGTGTGGTTCATCACCAGGTCGATGATCACGCGGATCCCGCGGGCGTGCGCTGCCTCGATCAGCTCGCCGAAGTCTTCGATGGTGCCGTACTGCTCGGCCACGGCGGTGTAGTCGGAGACGTCGTAACCTCCGTCCCGCTGTGGAGAGGGGTAGAACGGTGGCAGCCACAGGCAGTCCACGCCCAGCCACTGCAGGTAGTCGAGCCGGTCGATCAGCCCGCGCAGATCACCGGTGCCGGTGTCGTCGGAGTCGGAGAAGGCCCGCAGCAGTACCTCGTAGAACACGGCCGTCCGGTACCACTGGGGATCCTCGCTCAGACCGGGCCGGGTCTGGTCGGTCAGGGTCAGCTGACCGCGGCGACGGGCGCTCATGTGGCCTTCAAGTGAAGCACGTGGGCGCACCGGCCGTACGGATCGAGCCGCACGAAGGGGGTCGCTCCCCAGGAGTAGGACTCACCGGTGAGGTGGTCATGGACGATGAAATCGGCGTCAGCGGCCAGGCCGAGGGCAGCCATATCCAGGTGGATCAGGGACTCGCGGGTGGTGAAGGGGTCGAGCGTCACCACCACGATGACGATGTCCTCCTGGCCATCGGGGGTGTGCTCAGCGCGCTCGCGGCGGGAGAAGCAGAAGATCGCCTCGTCCGTGGTCGGGTGGACGCTCAGATTGCGTAGGCGCTGCAGCGCGGGATGGGCCCGGCGCGTGGCATTGAGCCGGCGCAGCAGATCGGTCAGCCCGAACTGGCGGGCGGCAGCGTCCCAGTCGCGTGGCTTGTACTCGTACTTCTCGTTGTCGATCTGTTCCTGTGCTCCCGGCCGGGCCACGTGCTCGGCCAGCTCGTATCCGGAGTAGATACCCCAGGTCGGTGAGCCGGTCGCCGCCAGGACCGCCCGGATCGCGAACGCCGACGCCCCGCCGGTCTGCATGTACGGGGTGAGGATGTCGTGCGTCGTCGGCCAGAAGCTCGGGCGCATGACGGCTGCTGCATCTCCACTGACCTCGGTGAAGTACTCGGTCAGCTCCTCCTTGGAGTGGCGCCACGTGAAGTAGGTGTAGGACTGGTGGAACCCGATCGCGGCCAGGGTGCGCATCATCGCCGGGCGGGTGAAGGCCTCCGAGAGGAAGAGCACCTCGGGGTGGTCCGCGGCGACATCGGCCAGGAGCCACTGCCAGAACGGCAGCGGCTTCGTGTGCGGGTTGTCCACCCGGAAAGCGGTCACCCCGTGGTCGATCCACACCTGCACCAGCTCCCGGACGGCGGTATAGATGCCCTCGGGGTCGTTGTCGAAGTTCAGCGGATAGATGTCCTGGTACTTCTTCGGCGGATTCTCCGCATAGGCGATGGACCCGTCGGCGCGGGTGGTGAACCACTCCGGATGCTCGCGCACCCACGGGTGGTCGGGGGAGGCCTGCAGCGCCAGATCCAGGGCCACCTCCATCCCCAGGTCGCGGGCCCGGGCGACGAAGGCGTCGAAATCGGTGAAGTCGCCCAGGTCCGGGTGGATGGCGTCATGCCCGCCTTCGGCCGCGCCGATGCCGTACGGCGAGCCCGGGTCGCCCGGGAGCGTCTCGAGCGTGTTGTTGCGTCCCTTGCGGTTGGTCGTCCCGATCGGGTGGATCGGCGTCAGGTAGACCACGTCGAAGCCCATCTCGGCGATCGCGGGCAATCGCTGGGCCGCGGTGCGCAGGGTTCCCGAGACCCAGGCGCCGGTGTCCGGATCCTGATAGGCGCCCTCGGAACGCGGGAACAGCTCGTACCAGGAGCCGAACAGCGCCCGTTCGCGGTGCACGATCAGCGGGTAGGTCGCCGAGGGGGAGACGAAATCACGCAACGGGGCCGCCGCGAGCACGGCCCGGACCTCCACGGAGGCTCCTGCGGCCAACCGTGCGCGGGGTGGGCGGCTGACGTCCCGGAGAGCGGTGACGGCGTCGCGAAGGGTGCGTGCGCCGTCGGGGGTGTGCGCCACCTCGGCGAGGGCACGTTCGAGCACGAGTGCGCCCTCGGCCAGCATCAACTCGGTGTCCACCCCGGCGTCCACCTTCACAGTGGCGTCGTGGCGCCAGGTGGCGTACGGGTCGGACCAGCCCTCCACGCGGAACGCCCACCGCCCGGGTGCGTCAGGAATCAGGTGCGCTTCGTAGATGTCGTTCCCGGGGGAGATGTCCTGCATCGGTGCCCACGAGTGATCCCGGCCGGCCGGGTCGATGAGGACGGCGGTGGCGGCCACCGCGTCATGACCCTCACGGAAGACCGTGGCTCGAATCGGCACGGCTTCGCCGACGACCGCTTTGGTCGGCCAACGACCGTTCTCCACGGTGGGACCGACCTCAATCACCGGGATCCGTCCGATCGGGGACTCGGGGGTCGGCAGGGGGGCGGGTGCTGGAGTGCTCACAGGTCGAACCTACCGATCACAGCGGCCCCGCACACCCCGGAACAGCAGTCGATCGGCCGGGGATTGTGACAGCCGCGGAGCCGCGGTGCAATGTGTGCTCGACCATGCAACATCGCGGCCTTGCTGCCTTATGCTGCCCGCGTGAGAGCGATCCGACGATTCACCGTCCGCACGGTACTCCCCGACGCACTGGCAGCTCTGGACGAGCTCGCCCTGAACCTCCGCTGGGCCTGGCACGAACCCACCCGCCAGCTGTTCGCCGGCATCGATCCCGACCGCTGGTCCGCCGTCCACGGCGACCCGGTGAAGTTGCTCGGCGGACTCTCCCCGGAGCGTCTCGACGAGCTCGCCGCGGACCCGGAGTTCGTGGCCACGGTGGCCGAGCTCGCCGAGAACCTGAGTCAGTACCGCCACGAGGAGCGGTGGTATCAGGGCGAGGCGCGCCGTCGCGAGGAAGCCGGCGAGGCCGCACTTCCGGCTTCCATCGCGTATTTCTCGGCGGAGTTCGGGATCACCGGAGCCCTGCCGCAGTACTCCGGCGGTCTCGGCATCCTCGCCGGTGACCACCTCAAGAGCGCCTCCGATCTGGGGGCGCCGATCGTCGGCGTGGGCCTGTTGTACGGGGCGGGCTACTTCCGGCAGTCCCTGACCAGGGACGGGTGGCAGCACGAGACCTACCCCCTGCTCGACCCGGACAACCTCCCGCTCTCGCTCGTGCGCGAGGCGGATGAGACGCCGTCGAAGATCAGCCTCGGGCTCCCCGGCGGACGCACCCTGCACGCCCAGATCTGGCGTGCCGATGTCGGCCGCGTGCCGCTGCTGCTGCTCGACTCCAACGTGCCCGAGAACGACGACCTCGCCCGGCGCGTGACCGACCGTCTGTACGGCGGCACCAGCGAGCACCGGCTGCACCAGGAGCTGCTGCTCGGCATGGGGGGCGTGAAGGCGCTGCGGGTGCACTCCCGGCTCACCGGCGCGCCGGAGCCGGAGGTCTACCACTGCAACGAGGGCCATGCCGGATTCCTCGGGATCGAACGCATCCGTGAGCTCATCGCGAGCACTGGGATGTCGTTCCCGGCGGCGGCCGAGGCAGTCCGGGCCGGCACCGTGTTCACCACGCATACACCGGTGCCGGCAGGCATCGACCGCTTCGGTGCCGACCTCATCGGCGAGCACTTCGGCGGCGGGAACGAACTGCCCGGCATCGGCGTGGAGGATGTGCTCGCCCTGGGGCGTGAGACCTACGCCGGCGGTGACCCCGGAGTGTTCAACATGGCCGTCATGGGATTCCGGCTCGCCAAGCGTGCGAACGGGGTGGCGCAGCTGCACGGGCGCGTCTCCCGTGGCATGTTCGCCGCACTCTGGCCGGGGTTCGACGTCAGCGAGGTGCCGATCACATCCGTGACCAACGGTGTGCACGCCGACACCTGGACTGATCCCGCATTCACCCAGGCACAGGCCGAGTACTTCACTCCTGACGAGCTCGCCACAGGAGAGGGCTGGTACAGGTCCGAAGGCGGCATCGACAACGCCACCCTGTGGCAGCTGCGCCGGCAGATGCGTTCGCGGCTGGTCGAGGACGCGCGCGCACGGGTGCGTAAGTCGTGGCTCAAGCGCGGTGCCTCCCCGGCCGAGCTCGGGTGGGTGGACGGCGTGCTCGATCCCGACGTGCTGACCATCGGCTTCGCGCGGCGCGTGCCGACCTACAAGCGCCTGACGCTGATGCTGCGGGACTCCGGCCGGTTGAAGCGGCTGCTCACCGATCCCGATCGCCCGGTGCAGATCCTGGTGGCGGGTAAGTCCCATCCAGCCGACGAGCAGGGTATCCGGTTGATCCAGAAACTGGTGCAGTTCGCCGACGCCGAGGACGTGCGCCATCGCATCGTCTTCCTGCCCAACTACGACATCGAGATGGCGCAGACGCTGTATCCGGGCTGCGACGTGTGGCTGAACAACCCGCTGCGGCCCCTGGAGGCGTGTGGGACGTCAGGGATGAAGGCGGCCCTGAACGGCTCGCTGAACCTGTCGATCCTCGACGGGTGGTGGGACGAGATGTACGACGGTGAGAACGGCTGGGCGATCCCCACCGCTGACGGGGTGGAGGATCACGAGCACCGGGACGATCTGGAGGCGGCCGCACTGTACGACCTGCTCGAGCACACCGTGGCTCCCCGGTTCTACGACCGCACCGACGGGTTGCCCGTGCACTGGCTGGAGAACGTCCGCCACACCCTCGCGACACTGGGCCCGAAGGTGCAGGCCACCCGCATGGTGCGCGAGTACATCACCGAGCTGTACACCCCCACCGCCGAGTTCTACCGGGCGCTCAACGCCGGGAACCGGGAGGCGGCCGTCGAGCTCGCCGACTGGAAGGCCCGGGTGCACGAGGCCTGGCCCGGGGTGCGGGTGGATCACGTGGAGTCCGAGGGGCTGCACGAGGCCGTCAAGGTGGGTGACCATGTGACCGTCAAGGCGTTCGTCTCACTCGGGGCCCTGCGTCCGGAGGACGTCGAGGTGCAGGTCAACTACGGCCGTGTCGGCGAGGACGACGAGATCGACGACTTCGGAACGGCCGAGTTGTCACTGACCGACACCTACGAGGGCGGGCGGTACCAGTTCTCGCGGGTCTTCACCCTCGCGCAGGCGGGGCCGTTCGGGTACGCGGTCCGGATCGTGCCGCGGCACGAGCGGCTGGCGGGGCACACCGAGCTGGGATTGGTGGCGGCAGCGTCCTGAGGGAGGTGCGTCGCTTCCCACACCGGACGCCGACACCGACGCCCCCATCACCGGGGGTGAAGTTGACGTCGATTATCGGCCCATAACCGACGTCAACTTCACCCCCGGTGGGTAGCGGGTCGGTTCTGCTGGGGTGAGGAGTTATCCACAGGTCACCGACTGCTGGTGGCGCGGGTATCACGACCTGGCGTTGGCTCGGTCCATGAAGCGTCGAACCGTACCGCCGTCCGTCCTGGTCCTCGCGGAACGCCAGATCGGGCTGATCACGCGCGACCAGTGCCTGGAGCGCGGGATGACCGAACGCGGCATCCGCACCGCTCTCGATCGCGGGGGCTGGCGGCAGGTGGTTCGAGGCGTCCTCGATACCGGACGAACTCCACCGGGCCATCCGATGGATCTGCGGCGGCGGCGGTCTGCCTGGCTCGGCGGACTCGCCATGGGGCCGGACGCCGTCATCGTGGCGTCATGCGCTGTAGCGCTTCATGGAATCCACGGCCTGCCGCAGATCATCCAACCATCGGCGTGGCTGCCCTCCGGTGAGAGCCGGCCAGGTCCTCCGGGGATCACGGTGCGCCGATGGCGTGACCCGTTCCCTGCCCGGAAACTCGAAGAACGGCGGATCGCGGACGTGCCGAACGCACTCGCGCAGGCGGTGCTCGAACTGGATCGGATACATGCCATCGCCGTGCTCGACTCGGCGATCCATCTGCGGAGGATTTCCGCACCGGGGCTCCGGCACGTCCGTGACCTGGTGTCCGGACGACCAGGGTCGAGGCGATCACGTGACTGGTGGGCACTCGTCGACGGCCGATCGGAGTCCCCCGTGGAGACGTGGGCGCGGTTGTCGTGCCATGACGCCGGGATCCCGCCGACAGCGCTTCAGGTGACGATCCGAAACACCTCGGGTGAGCTGGTCGCTCGCGCGGACCTGGGCTGGAGGCTGCCTGACGGGCAATGGATTCTGGTCGAGATCGACGGCAAGGAGGCACACGACAACCCGAAGGCCCTCTATCACGACCGGAAGCGGCAGAACGACCTCGTCGCGGATGCGCGGATCACCGTGCTGCGCTTCACATCACGAGATGTCTGGGAGGGGCTGGTCCCGAAGGAGGTCGGCCCCCTCCTGACGGGGGTGAAGTTGACGTCGGTTATCGGCGCATAATCGACGTCAACTTCACCCCCGGTGACGGAGGAAGCGGGTCAGGTCAGTACACCATCTGCATCGCCCGGCGCACCTCGTCGAGCGTGGTGTCTGCGATCTGATTCGCCCGCTCGTTGCCCTGGCGCAGCACCTCGTCCACGGCACTGGGGTCGGCCTCCAGTTCGCGCCGGCGCTCGCGGATCGGGCGCAGGTGCTCGTTGACCGATTCGGTGACCAGCTTCTTCAGCCCGCCGCCACCGCCGTCGCCGATCTCGGCGGCGATCTCCACGGGGTCGCGGCCGGTCATCTCTCCTGCGATGAGCAGCAAGTTCGAGACCTCCGGGCGCCCGTCCGGGTCGTAGGTGATGAACCGGTCCGAGTCGGTGACCGCACGCTTGAGCTGCTTGGCGGTCTCGTCCTCGGTCATCGCCAGCTCGATGGTGTTGCGCCGCGACTTGGACATCTTCTGCCCGTCCACACCGAGCACGTTCGTGGCCTGCGTCAGTAGCGCATCGGGTGACGGGAAGATCGATTCCCCACCTGCGTAGCGCTCGTTGAAGCGGCGTGCGACTACGCGGGTGAGCTCCAGGTGCGGCAACTGGTCCTTGCCCACCGGCACCAGGTTCCCCTTGCAGAACAGGATGTCGGCGGCCTGGTGCACCGGGTAGGTGAGCAGCAACCCGCTCATCGGCCGCCCGCCACTGGCCTCGAACTCGGCCTTCACCGTCGGGTTGCGGCGCAGCTCGGAGTCCGTGACGAGGGAGAGGAACGGAAGCATCAGCTGGTTCAGGGCCGGCACCGCGGAGTGCGCGAAGATCGTCGTCTGCGCCGGGTCGATCCCGATCGCGAGGTAGTCGGTCACCAGGTCCCGCACCCGCTCGGCGATCGGGCCGGCGTCGTCGCGGTCGGTGATCACCTGGTAGTCGGCCACCAGCAGCATTGTCTCCACGCCGAGGTTCTGCAGCCGCACGCGGTTGCGCAACGTACCGAGGTAGTGGCCCAGGTGGAGCCGGCCGGTGGGCCTGTCCCCGGTGAGTACCCGGAACCCGGAGGGGTCGGTGGTCAGCGTGGCCTCGATCTCGGCGCTGCGCGCCACGGCGGTGGCCAGGGACCGGTCGGCGGTCGCCTCCGTGCTCAGCTCGTCGGATTCGGTCAGCGTGTCAGGGGCGGGGGAGACGTCGGAACTCACCCGCACATCCTATGATCACGGGGCCTCAGATCGCCCCGCCGGCCACTTTCCCGGTGAGCAGGCACCCGCCGAGGAAGGTTCCCTCCAGCGCCCGGTGCCCGTGCACCCCTCCGCCGCCGAAGCCTGCTGCCTCCCCGACGGCGTAGAGTCCCGGCAGCACGGTGCCGTCCCCTCGCAGCACTCTCGCCTGGGTGTCGGTGTGCATCCCACCGAGGCTCTTACGGGTGAGCACCCGCAGCCGGACGGCGAGCAACGGCCCGTCCTTCGCGTGTGTGAGTGGACGTGGGGTCGCCACCCGCATCCGCTTGTCGACCACGTAGCGCCGGGCGTGACGGATGGCCATCACCTGGGGGTCCTTGCCCAGTCCGGTACTGATCTGGGCGTCGCGGGCGTCGATGAGGCGCGCCAGGTCCACCGCGTCGATCGCGTCGTCGCCGGTCAGGGCGTTCATGCCCTCGGCGAGGTCGGCAGCGTTGTCTCCCCAGACGAAGTCGGGGGAGTGCTCGGCGAAGTGGGCCACCGGCCCCACGGAGCCGGGCAGCACCCGCTGGCTCAGTAGACGAAGGTCCTTACCCGTCAGGTCGGGATTCTGGTCGGAGCCGGAGAGAGCGAACTCGGTCTCCATGACGGCCTTGTTGAGCACGAACCAGCTGTGCTGGTGACCGTGGCGGGTCAGGTGCTGCAGGGCGCCGAGGGCGTCGAACCCCGGGAAGAGGGGCGCTGGCAGTCGCTGACCAGCGGAGTCGAGCCACAACGAGCTGGGGCCGGGCAGGATCCGCACGCCGTGATGGCTCCACACCGGGTTCTGCATCTCGATGCCTTCGGGGTAATGCCACATCCGGTGCGAGTGCACCGTGGCCGCTCCGGCCGCACGGGCGACGTCCAGGCCGCTGCCGTCAGTCGCGTCCGGTACCCCGGAGAGCAGTACATCGGGTAGCTGGCCCGCGTCGGCGGGCCAGGTTGCGCGGACCGCGTCGTGGTCGGCGCCGTTGCCGCCGGTGGCCAGCACCACGGCACCAGCCGTGAGTTCGACGGTCTCGATCACCTCGCGCGAGGTCCGCTCACCGCGATAAGCCGAGGAGGGTGCCAGGACGTCGGCCCGCACCCCGGTCACCGCCCCGTCGGTCAGCACGAGCGAGGTGACCCGGTGCCGGAATCGAACCTCGAGCAGGCCCTCCTCACGCGCCTCACGCGCTTCCGCCATGAACGGCGCGAGCACGCCCGGCCCGGTGCCCCAGGTCACGTGGAATCGCGGGACGGAGTTCTCGCCGCGTTCGGCCCACTGCACCAGCGGGAACCAGCGCATCCCCATCTCGTGCAGCCAGGACCGCATCGGGCCCGAGGCGAACTCCACATACATCTGCGCCCAGGAGTAGCCGGTCGCATCCGGACCCTCGCCGCGCTCGGCACCGGGCGTGAAGCCGGCGGCTCCGAGCCAGTCGGCGAAGGCGAGATCGGCGCTGTCACGCACGCCGAGGCGGCGTTGCTCCGGGGAGTTCACCAGGAACAGTCCGCCGAAGCTCCAGTGCGCCTGCCCTCCCATGGAGCGGGCCGGTTCGGCGTCCAGGAGCAGCACTCGTTCGCCCCGCCTGGTCAGCTCTGTGGCGGTGACCAGCCCGGCGAGGCCGGCGCCGACGACGATGACGTCGGTGTCAGTCATGCCCGCACCCTACCGGTCCAGGCTGACGGAGTCAGGCGTCAGGACGAGCCGAGCAGCTGGCTCAGATCAGCACCGGAGGCGACTTCCTCCGGTGCTGCCTCGCGGGAGAACAGCCGTGCGCCCGCGGGCGTGCCACCGAGCGTCAGCACATCACCCTCGCGGCGTAGCCAGGTCCCTTCCCGCAGTCCGAGTACCGGTCCGGGATTCTCCTCGAGATACTGAGTGATCCGCAGCGCGCGGGTCTCGCCCTGGTGGGTGGAATCCGGGTCGGGGTCCAGGTAGTGCGGGTTGATCTGGAACGGGATGAGCCCGAGGGCCTCGAACGAGGGCGGCTCGAGGATCGGCATGTCGTTCGTGGTGCGCAGGCTGGGGCAGGCCACATTCGTGCCGGCACTCGATCCCAGATAGGGCGTACCGCCCGTGACGGCGGAGCGGATGGGCTCGACCAGGCCGCGCCGGTGCAACGCGTCGACCAGCCGGAACGTGTTCCCGCCGCCGATGAAGATCATCTCCGCCGAGGCCAGGGCGGCAGCCTCATCCCTCGCTTCGTGCAGACCGGTGACCGTGAAGCCGGAGGGCTCGAGCGCTGCCGCGACCTGCGCGGTGTAGGCGGCATGGTCGGCGAGGGCGAACGGGACGAAGAGGATCTGCCGCGCGGCGCCGGCAACGTCATGGATCTCCTCGATCGCATGCTCGAGATAGCCACGGCCCGGCGCGGTGGAGTTCGACAGCAGGAGCAGTGTCATCGGGATCCCCTTCGGGTGGTGTGCGGGCGTCGCCTGCGTTGGGCGGCGCTGTTCTGCCCGAGCAGGTCCGTGAGCTCCAGGCTCGCGGTCAGGAGCCGGGAGAGGTGGTCGGTGAGAGTGGAGGTTGGGTGCTCGACGATCGATTGACCCAGGGTCAGCGATCCGACCGCTCGTCTGCCCAGCATCACCGGGACGGCGAGTGCGCGGGTGTTCTCGTCGTACTCGCCCTCGGAGGTGGCATAGCCGAGCAGTTCGGTTTCGGCGAATTTCTCTTCCAGGGCGAGTACATCGACCTCGGTCCGGTCGGTGAATCGGCCCATCGGGCGGCCCCACAACAGGGCGCGACGCTCGGCCCGGCCGATGAACGCGAAGTACGCACGTGCGGTCGCACCGGCGTGCGCCGGGTAGAGGTCACCGACCAGCGCTGAGCTGCGCAGCGGCCCGTCGGACCCGTCGGCGGCGGCGACACAGCGAACGTGTGTGCCGTCCGGGATCGCGAAGGCCGCGGCGGCGCCGGTGTCTTCGGCGAGCCGGAGCACCACCGGATCCGCGAGGCGCGCGAGCCCTCCGGTCCGCTCCCACAGCTGTGCCATCCGCCACATCGTCGGGCCGAGCGTGTAACGCCGGGTGTCGGCCTCGACGCGCAGGAAGCCGCGTGCAGCCAGGGCCGCGAGGAGGCGCTGGGCGGTGGACTTGTCGAGCGAGAACTCCTCGGCCAGCTCGGTCACGGACCACTGGGTGCGACGCTCGGAGTAGGAGAGCAGGACCTGCAGGGCCCGGTCCACCGTCTGCAGCGGAGAGCGCCGCCGATCCGAGGGCGTGGCGTCCATCGTGTCCTTCCTGTCGTCGTCGACTCACCGTAGCAGCGGCCATGTCACAGAATGAGGTCGTAGCGCAAATAGTGAGATGAGGTTGCACAAAGTGACCGATCGGTTGGACGCTCACTTCCACGCAGTGACCGAGAGCCGGACGCTGAGCCCGAGAAGTGAGATGGGAGGTGCGACCACGTGCCGTACATCGCCCGTCGGATCGCCGCGATGATCCCCGCACTGCTGGGTGTGATCGTGTGCATCTTCCTCATCACCCGGGTGCTTCCCGGTGACCCGGCCCGCACGTTCGCCGGTGAGCAGGCGGCTCCCAGTGTGGTGGAGCAGGTGCGCCGGGAGATGGGCCTCGACCGCCCGATCTGGGAGCAGTTCTTCCGCTACGTCGGCGACCTCCTGCGGGGAGATCTCGGCTTCTCGTGGCACACCGGCCGCACCGTCGTCGAGGAGTTCGCCACGCGCTTGCCGGCCACCATCGAGCTGTCCCTCGCGGCGCTGGTCCTGGCCCTGCTGATCGGGGTCCCCATCGGCATCATCAGCGCCACGCGGCGCGACCGCCCGATCGATCACGTCAGTCGCGTGCTCTCGCTCGTGGGAGCCTCGATGCCGCTGTTCTGGCTCGGACTGATGGTCATCTACCTGTTCTACGGACAGCTCGGATGGCAGCCGGCACCACTGGGTCGTATCGATTCCGGGCTCAACCCGCCGACCTCGATCACTGGCCTGTACGTTGTCGACTCGCTCCTCACGGGCGATCTCGCGGCCCTGCGTTCCTCGTTGGCACACCTGATCTGGCCGGCCATGGTGCTGGCCACCGGCAGCACCGCGATCATCGCCCGGATGACTCGCTCGGCGATGCTCGAGGTCATCGACCAGGACTACATCCGCACGGCCCGGTCGAAGGGCTTGCCACCGTTGACAGTGATCGGCAAGCACGCGCTGAAGAACGCCGCCCCCGTCACGATGACCGTGGTCGGCCTGCAGTTCGGCCAGTTGCTCGGGGGAGCCGTCATCACCGAGACCATCTTCACCTGGCCGGGACTGGGCTCCTATGTCACCGACGCCGTGCTGGCCACCGACTACGCGCCGGTGCAGGCGTTCACCCTGCTCGCTGCCGTCGTCTACCTCGTGGTGAACCTGCTCGTGGACCTGTTCAACGGCGTGCTCGACCCGAGGACGACCCATGCCTGAGCCGACGACCCTCGCCCGTACGCGCCCCACGACCGCCTGGCGACTGCTGCTGCGCAACCGGATCGCCGTCGTCGGTCTTGTGTTCGTCGCCCTGTGGACCCTCGGGGCGCTGGTGGTGCCGCTCAGTCCCTATGGTGCGGCCGAGACGGGTGCCGGCCCCCTGCTCAGCCCGCCAGGAGCAGACCACCTGTTCGGCACGGACAACTTCGGGCGGGACATTCTCACCCGGGTGCTGGCCGGCGGTCGGGTCTCGCTCTGGACCGGTCTGCTCGCTGTCGGCATCTCACTCGTGATCGGGGTGCCTCTGGGCGGCCTCGCCGGGTTCCTGGGTGGTCGCTTCGGCAATGTCGTGATGCGGGTGATGGATGTGCTGCTGGCCTTCCCACCGCTCGTGCTGGCGATGGCGATCGCGGCGAGCCTGGGCGCCGGGATGACCAGCGCCATGGTCGCCGTCGGCATCGTCGGTATCCCCGAGTTCGCCCGCATCATGTACAGCCAGACGGTGTCGCTGCGCGAACGCGACTTCGTCGATGCCGGTCACGCGATCGGACTGCCACGGATGACGATCTTCGCCCGGCATGTGGTGCCGAACGCCTTCGCCCCGATCCTCGTGCGCGCCACTCTCGGGATGGGCTATGCCATCCTCACCGCCGCGTCTCTGAGCTTCATCGGCCTCGGAGCCCAGCCACCCCTGGCCGAGTGGGGCGTGATGATCTCCGACGGACGCGGCTACATCATCAGCGGCGAGTGGTGGATGACCACCTTCCCCGGCATCGCGATCGCCACCTCGATCCTCGGTTTCAACCTGCTCGGCGACGGACTGCGGGACGTGCTCGACCCGCGCCTGCGCACGAGCCGCTAGACGCTTCGCCCCCTCACCTGAAATGGAGCAACCCATGAAACGTCAGGCAGTCACACTGGCCCTCGGGTCCGCACTGGTGCTCAGCGCCTGTGGAGCCAACGCCAACTCCGACGATGGCGGCGCCGCCGGTGGCGAGGAGGCTACCGACACTCTCACGGTCGCCTACTCCGAGGGCGGTACGACGCTCGACCCGGCCATCGCCAGCGACGTCACCTCCGACACCTTCGTGCTCGCCGCCTATGACCAGTTGGTCACGTACGCGCGCACCGAGGTCGATGGTCAGTACGAGGCCGACACCTCACAGATCGAGCCGATGCTGGCGGAGAGCTGGGACGTCTCCGAGGGGGACACCCGCTACACCTTCCACCTGCGTGAGGGCGTGACCTTCCAGGACGGCAGCGATCTGACCGCTGAGGATGTCGACGCCACCTTCGACTACATCGCGTCCTCCTCCAACGCTGCGTTCCTCTACGGCATGGCCGGGATCGAGGATGTCCAGGCCCTCGACGAGTACACGGTGCAGATCGACCTGACCGCACCGAACCACCTGTTCCTGCAGATCCTGCCCATGTACTCCTTCTCCATCATCAACATGGACCTGGTGGAGGAGAACGGCGGGACCGACTGGCTCGCCGCCAACACCGCCGGATCCGGCCCGTACACGGTCGACTCCTGGGATCCGGCCAGCGAGGCTGTCCTGACCCGCAACGACGACTACTGGGGCGAGGCCCCGGCGCTGCGACAGGTGACCATGAAGTTCATCGGTGAGGCCTCCAACCGGGTGCAGCTGCTGCAGAACGGCGAGGTGGACGTCGCCCTCGAGGTGCCGCCGAAGGATGTCGAGTCCCTCGCTGCGGTCGACGGCGTCACCATCGACTCCCGCGCCAGCAACAAGATCCTGTACTTCGGCATGAACACCGCGATCGAGCCGTTCGACGACCCACTCGTGCGGCAGGCGATCTCCTACGCGATCCCGTACGAGAACTTGATCAGTGACGTGATGATGGGCCAGGCCTCGCCGATGACCTCCTCGGTGGCCAGCTCCACCCCGGGCTGGACCGACGCCGGGTATGAGTACTCCCACGACCTGGATACCGCACGCGAACTGCTCGCCGAGGCAGGATATCCGGACGGTTTCGAGTTCGACTTCACCCTCGGCTCCGGCTTCCAGGACTGGGCCGACGACGCCGTCCTCATCCAGGCAGAGCTCGCCGAGATCGGCGTGACCATGAACATCGAGAACATGGCCCGCCCGCAGTTCCTGGACGCACTCGCCACCGGTGAGGTGCAGTCCTACATCAGCCGCTGGACCTCGTTCGTCAACGACCCCGGCTACCACCTGGGACTGCTGCTGACCGCCGAGGGCACCAGCAACTACGTCAACTACGACAACGACGAGGTCAACGCGCTCTGGGAGCAGGCCGCCACCGAGCCCGATGCGGACGTGCGCGCGGACCTGTATGGGCAGATGCAGGAGATCATCACCACCGAGGCGCCCTGGGCCTACCTGTACGAGTACAACATCGTGGTGGCCCACCGCGACGGCGTGGAGGGGTACACCTCCTACCCGGACGGCATCATCCGCTTCTTCCAGATGAGCCGCTCATGACCAGCCTCACGCAGTGGGAGCAGATCGTCCTCGACGAGATCGACCGCACCAGCGACGACCTGCTCGCCCTGGCCGGAGACCTCATCCGCATCCCGAGCGAGAACCCGCCGGGTGACTGCACCGAGGTGGCCGAGTTCGTCGCCGCCTACCTGCGCGAGGCCGGGCTCGAGGTCGAGGTGCTGGATGCGGGCGAGGGGCGCCTGAACGTCCTGTCCCGGATCACCCCACCCACGACGGCGCAGCCCACCTCGGCCGGGCCCCGTCACCTCGCGCTCGCCGGTCACCATGACGTCGTCCCGGTGGGGGACACTTCCCGCTGGACGTTCCCTCCGTTCGCAGGGGACGTCGTCGACGGTTACCTCCGGGGCCGCGGGGCGAGTGATATGAAAGCCGGCCTCGCCGGCACGCTGTTCACAACGGTGCTGCTGCACCGCCTCGGCGTGCCGCTGGCCGGCACGCTCTCCCTGGCCTCGGTGGCGGACGAGGAGACCGGCGGACCGCTCGGGGCGCACTGGCTGCTCGAGAACGGGCACCTGGACGGCGCCACCGGGGCGGTGATCGCCGAGCCCGCCGAGCGTACGCACCCCACGATCGGTCAGAAGGGCAGCAACTGGTTCCGGCTGACGATCTCCGGCAAGCCGGGTCACGGCAGCCTGCAGCCGCTGCACGGGCAGAACGCCAACCTTCTCGCCGCGCGGGCGATCCTGGCCCTGCAGGGACTGTGGGAGATGACCCCGGACGCGCCGGCCGAGGTACGCGACCTCATCGAGTCCTCCAAGCGGTTCGCGGAGGAGCGCGAGGGCTACCAGGACGGCATCTCCGCGGTCTTCGAGCACGTCACCGTCAACATCGGGACCGTCCACGGCGGCTCGTCCACGAACGTCGTCGCGGACTCCTGCGTGGTGGAGGTCGACACCCGGGTGCCGATCGGCCTGTCCCGCGCCCAAGTGCGGGCCGAGACCGAGCGACTCCTGGCCGAGGCGGGCGTGGAGGCCGAGATCGAGGAGATCGGCTTCCGCAGTGAACCGAACTGGACACTTCCGGACGATCCGGTGGTCGCCACGCTGGTCGACGCACTCGCTGAGCTCTCCGGGGACCCGGAGACCGCCGGGGTGCTGCAGTGGGCATCCTCGGACGCCCGGACCTTCCGCAGCCACGGCATCCCGGTGCTGCAGTACGGGCCCGCCGAACTGGCCACGATTCACGGGTTCGACGAATGCGCCCCGGTCGAGTCGGTGATCCTCGCTGCCAAGACCTATGCGCTCACCACCCTGCGCTACCTCGGGGTCCGAACGAACGAGAAGGAAGACCATTGCTCAAGGACGTCCTGACCATCCTCGACCTGCTGGACAGCCCCAGCGCCGACGGTGAGACGCTTGCCGCGCACCTGCGCACCCTCACCCCCGCCGACTCCGGCTGCCGCATCGAGGTCGAGCGGGTGAGTGGGGACGAGGGGTCCACGGACTTCATCACCGTCACCATCCCCGGCACCGATGGGCGTCTCAGCGGTGGCGAGGCGCCCACGCTCGGTGTGGTCGGACGCCTCGGCGGGGTGGGGGCGCGGCCGGAGCTGATCGGGTACGTCTCCGACGGTGACGGAGCGACCGCCGCACTCTCGACGGCAGCCCGGCTGCTGACGATGCACACCCGCGGCGACCGGCTGCCCGGCGATGTGATCGTCTCCACCCATGTGTGCGCATGGGCGCCGACCCAGCCGCACGACCCGGTGCCCTTCATGTCCTCCCCGGTGGATGTGCACACGATGAACACTCAGGAGGTCAAGCCGGAGATGGAGGCGATCCTCTCCATCGACACCACCAAGGGCAACCGCGTCATCAACCACCGCGGTGTCGCGATCTCCCCGACTGTGCGGCAGGGGTACATCCTCCCGGTCAGCCCGGACCTGATCTCGGTACTGGAGACCGTCTCCGGTGAGCCTGCCGCGGTGTTCGCGCTCTCCACCCAGGACATCACCCCCTACGGCAACGGCCTGGACCACATCAACTCCATCCTGCAGCCGGCCGTGGTGGCGACCGGGCCGGTGGTGGGCGTGGCACTGACGACGGTCACCCCCGTGGCCGGCTGCGCGACCGGCGCCAGCCACGAGACCGACATCGCACTCGCTGCCCGCTTCAGCATCGAGGTCGCGAAGGGCTACGGTGCCGGCACGCTCCGCTTTCACGACGAGGCAGCCTTCGCCGATCTGACCCGGCTTTACGGCACCGCCGAACATCTGCAGACGCTGGGCGTCAGCCATGCATGACGATCTCCTCGTCGTGGAGGACCTGTCGGTCCGGATCGACACCTCCCGGGGCCCGCTGGATGCCGTCCAGGGTGTGAACCTGCGCATCCCGCGCGGGGGATCGCTCGGGCTGGTGGGGGAGTCCGGCAGCGGGAAGTCGGTGACGGCGATGAGTATCACCCGCCTGCTGCCACGCCGCAGCGTCCACGTGACCTCCGGCCGCATCCTGCTGGAGGGCCGGGACCTGACCTCCCTCAGTGAACGGCAGCTGCGCGGGGTGCGCGGTGGGCAGGTCGCCACGATCTTCCAGGAGCCGATGACTGCGCTGAACCCCGTGTTCACCATCGGCAACCAGATGGCCGAGCCGTTGCGGCGGCACATGCGGCTGGGGCGGCGCGCGGCACGGGACAGGTCACGCGAACTGCTCGACATGGTCGGGATCCGCCAGAGCGCGCGGATGCTCGACAGCTACCCACACCAGCTCTCCGGCGGGATGCGCCAGCGCGCGATGATCGCGATGGCGATGTCCTGCGAGCCCGCGCTGCTGATCGCCGACGAACCCACCACGGCGCTCGACGTCACCACCCAGCTGCAGATCCTCGACCTCATCCTGGACCTGCAGGCCGAGCACGGCACCTCGGTATTGCTCATCACCCACGACCTCGGCGTCGTTGCCCAGACCTGTGACGACGTGGCGGTGATGTACGGCGGGACGATCCAGGAGACGGCGGCCGTGCAGGACCTGTTCGACCGGCCACAGGCCGAGTACACCAAGCGACTGCTGAGCTTCATGCCGGAAGGCCGGAGCCGAGTGGCGGACGCCCTGGACCTCGACGACAGCGCCGCACCTGCCGAGACCCCCGAACCGAAGGAGAGCCAGCCGTCTCCCGAGGACGCCCCGCCCCTGCTCGAGGTGCGCGACCTGGTCAAGACCTTCCCCGGCCAGCGCATCGGCGGGCGCCGCTCCGAACCGGTGCAGGCCGTGCGCGGGGTGAGCTTCGCCGTCCCCCGGGGCACGACTGTGGCCATCGTGGGGGAGTCCGGTTCGGGCAAGTCGACCACCGGGCGGGCGCTGCTTCGCCTGCACGAACCCACGTCCGGTGCGGTGAGGTTCGACGGTCAGGATCTGCTGAGCCTGGACGAGGCACGGATGCGGCAGATGCGTGCCCGGATGCAGATCGTCTTCCAGGACACCTACGCCTCACTCGACCCCCGTTGGCTGATCGGCCGGACGCTCGCCGAGCCGCTGCGGCTGCACACGGACATGACGTCGGTGCAGATCGAGGAGCGGATCGCCGAGGTCCTTACCCTCGTCGGTCTCGAACCCGACCATGCCGACCGTTTCCCGCACGAGTTCTCCGGTGGGCAGCGTCAGCGCATCGGGATCGCCCGCGCCCTCATGCTCGACCCCGATCTCGTGGTGTGCGACGAACCGGTCTCCGCGCTCGACGTCTCCGTGCAGGCGCAGGTGCTCGAGCTCATGAAGGACCTGCAGGAGCGGCTCGGACTGACCTATGTGTTCATCTCCCACGACCTGTCGGTGGTGGAGATGATGGCCGACCACGTGGTGGTGATGAGCCACGGCCAGGTGGTTGAGCAGGGCAACACAACGGAGATCTTCACCCGCGCCCGGCACCCCTATACCCGGGCGTTGCTGGCGGCGGTCCCCGTCACCGACCCGGCCCAGCGGCACAACCGCAGCCAGCGGCGCGAGATCGTCGAGCGCGGGATCGCGGCCGCGGGATGACCGTGGGCACGCTCGGCCTGGTGACCATCGGCCAGTCGCCGCGAGTCGACCTGATCCCTGACATTGCTGCCGCCCTCACCGTTCCCTACACCGAGCACGGCGCCCTGGACGGGCTCGACCGGGAGACGATCGCCGGCCTGGCGCCCGGGCCCCAGGAGCCGGTGCTGACCAGCCGGCTCGCTGACGGCACCTCCGCCGTCCTCACCCACGCCCGGCTGATGCCGCACCTGCGTGCGGCCGTGAACCGATGCGTCGACGACGGTGCCTCGGTCGTGCTCGTGCTGTGCACCGGCGACCTCGGGCACCTGGAGGCTGAGGTGCCGGTGCTGCACGCCGAGTCGCTCGCCCACGCCGGTGTCGCCGGCCTGGTGGGACGTGGGCCCGACGGCCCGAGGCTCGGGGTGGTCTCTCCGCTGCCGACGCAGACCCGCGCCGCGGCCGAACGCTGGGCTCACGTGCTCGGGCGCGACGTGCTCGTCGCCGATGCCGACCCCTACACCGGGTCGGTCGCCGATGTCGCCGCTGCGATCGAGCGGCACCGGTCCGCCGGGGCGGACTGGGTATTCCTGGACTGCATCGGCTACTCCGAGGCGATGCGCCGCGCGGCCCCGGAGGGGATCCGGGTGCTCCTGGCCCGCAGTCTGGCCGCCGGTCTGGCCGTCGAGGCCGTCCGCGCCTCGTCCTAGCAGCTCAGGTACACCCGCATGCTCAGTTCCGGCATCGTCACCGTGGTGCCCGCGTCGGCCATCTCGGCATCTGGCGGCGGCGTCTTCCGCGCCGAGTCCCATACCAGCCGGAACTGATCGGCTCCGGCGCTGGTGAGGGTCACCCGCACCGGGTTGGCAGCGCCGTTGATCACCACCAGCGCGTCCGAGCCCTGCTCAGGCAGCTGCGGGCGCCGGTACATCTGCAGCACCCGGCGGTGCACGTCGTGCCAGCGCTCGACCGTCATCGACGCCCCGTGCTCGTCGTACCACGCCAGCGCCGGGTGCACGGGATCGGGGACCTCGAACCGGCCTGGGCGCAGTGCCGGGTGCTGACGCCGCAGCGCCAGCAGGTGGCGGGTGGTGGCGAGCAGGTCCTCCTGCCAGGGCGCCAGGTGCCAGTCCACCCAGACGGTCTCGTCGTCGAGGCAGTAGGCGTTGTTGTTGCCGTGCTGGGTGCGCCCCAGCTCGTCCCCGGCGGTGAGCATCGGGGTACCCGAGGCCAGCAGCAGGGTGCCGAGCACGTTGCGCATGGTGCGGCGCCGGTGGGCGAGGATCTCCGGGTCATCCGTCTCGCCCTCGACCCCGTGGTTCCACGAGATGTTGTGGTTGCTGCCGTCCTGGTTGTCCTCGCCGTTGGCTTCGTTGTGCTTGTGGTCGTAGGCCACGAGATCGGCGAGGGTGAACCCGTCGTGGGCGGTGACGTAGTTGATCGAGGCGCCCGGTCCGCGCCCGTCCGGCGGAGGTTCGTGAGCGAACATGTCAGCCGATCCGGCCAGGCGGGTGGCCAGATCGCGCAGGTCGTGCCCGCTGTTCCCGTGCACCGTGGCGGCGGCGTCGGCGATCCAGAACGTCCGGATCGCGTCCCGGAACTGATCGTTCCACTCGGCCATCGGGGCCGGGAACTGACCGGTGCGCCACCCGTCGGGGCCGACGTCCCACGGTTCGGCGATCAGCTTCAGCGGTGACAGCTCGGGGTCGGTGCTCAGCGCCACCAGGAAGGGGTGATCGGGCTTGAAACGCTCCCCGCGCCGCGCCAGAGTGACGGCCAGGTCGAAGCGGAAGCCGTCCACGCCCACCACCTGCGACCAGTACCGCAGCGAGTCCAGCGCCATCCGCACCACGACCGGGTTGCGGAAGTCGAGGGAGTTCCCGGTCCCGGTCACGTCCAGGTAGGCGGTGTGGGTGATGCCCTGGTGCAGGTAGTAGCCGGCACCGTCCAGTCCGCGCCAGGACAGCAGCGGTCCGTCGAGACCACCCTCGCAGGTGTGGTTGTAGACGACGTCGAGGATCACCTCGAGCCCCGCCTCGTGCAGCAGCGAGACCATGCCCTTGACCTCGTCCAGCACGGCCGCCGGTCCCGCCTCTTGTGCGGCCGCTGTTGCGTAGGAGGGCTCGGGGGCGAAGAACCCGAGCGTGTTGTACCCCCAGTAGTTGCTCATCCCGCGCTGGGTGAGGGCCGGTTCGCTCGCCTTCGCGTGGATCGGCAGCAGCTCGACGGCGGTCACCCCCAGGTCCTTGAGGTACGCCACGGTCTCGGGGTGCGCCAGGCCTGCGTAGGTGCCGCGCAGGTGCTCCGGCACACCGGGCAGGCGCTGGGTCAGACCGCGCACGTGTGCCTCGTACACCACGGTCGTCTCCCAGGGGATCCGCGGGTGCTGTGCCGGGTCGCCGTCGAAGGCGTCGTCCACCACCACGCCGATCCCGTCAGCGATACCTCGGGCGTAGGGGTCCAGCAGCAGCGTGTCGGAGTTGTGCCAGAGCCCGTGGGTCGGTTCCCACGGACCGTGCACCCGCAATCCGTACGCCTGACCGGCCCGCACTCCGGGGACGAAACCCGCCCAGCGCCCCCACCGAGCGCGGTGCAGCCGCACCCGCCGCTCCTGCCAGGTGCCGTCAGCTCCCGGGTCGAGCAGGCACAGGTCGACGGCGACGGCCCGGGGCGCGTGGACCATCGCCTCGACGCCCTCGGCTCGAAGATGCACGCCGAACCGGTCCGGCTCGACGGCGCACCGGCGGGCTGTGTCGGACGCGCGTGCGGCGGTCTCGAGCACAGGGGCGGGGGAGATGGTCACGATGTGGTCCACGGTCGGGGGAAATTGCGGCTCCGGCTGCCGGGAGTGGCAGGCTGGGCGTATGCGAATCGTAGTGTGCGTGAAGCATGTACCCGAGTTGGAGTCCGCGCGGGCCTTCTCGGAGGGGCGCGCCGTGCGTTCCACCGAGGACGGCACGCTGAACGAGGTGGACGAGAACGCCGTCGAGGCTGCACTGGCCTTGGGCGAGGGAGCCTCCGAGGCTGAAGTGATCGCCGTGACCGTCGGCCCTGCGCCAGCGGTCGACGCGGTCCGCCGTGCCCTGCAGATGGGTGCAGACCGCGGCCTGCACGTGATCGACGACGCGCTGGTCGGTGCCGACTACGCCGCCACGACCACGGCGCTCGCAGCCGCCGTGCGCTCGATCGGTGAGGTGGACGCCGTCGTGACCGGGATGGCGGCACTGGATGGGCTCGGCGCTGTGGTGCCCTCACTCCTGGCCGCCGAATTGGGCCTTCCGCAGATGACGGTGGCCCATGAGGTGTCCTCCGCAGATGGGGTCGTGACGATCAAGCGCGATGTGGCCGGCGCCACGGAGACGTGGCGTGCCCCGTTGCCGGCCGTGATCTCGGTGACGGATGTGGCGAACAGCCCACGGCTGCCGAAGATGAAGGAGATCCTCGCGGCCCGCTCCAAGGAGGTCGCCACCGTCTCGCTCGCTGACCTCGGGCTCGCCGCCGCCGACGTCGTCTCCCGCACCCAGGTGCTCGAGGCGAGCCGCCGGCCGGACAGAGCCGGCCCAGAACTCGTGACCGACGACGACGGGCAGGGTGGGCGCAAACTCGCCGACTACCTCATCTCCGAAGGGTTGATCTGATGGCAACGGCAGTGGTCTACCTCGACGGCGATCCTCGAGAAGGTGTCCTCGAGGCCGTGACGCTCGCCCGGCAGGTGGGCGACGTCGTCGCCGTGGCACCCGCGCCGCTCGGCAGCGAAGCCGTGCAGACCCTGGGGCGCTATGGGGTCACCCGGCTGGTCCACCTGGAGACCGGTGGCGTCGCGATGGACGCACCGGCCGCCGTCGGGCAGGCGCTGGCAGATGCGGCCACGCAGCTGGACGCGACGGCGGTGCTGCTCACCTCCACATTCGGCACCAAGGAGATCGCCGCGCACACCGCGCATCACCTGCGGGCAGGGCTGCTCGTCGATGTGGGGGATCTGCGGCTGCACGAGGGACACCTGGCGGGCTCCAAACGCGCCTTCGGGGGCACGTGGGACACCTCTTGCGCGGTCACCACCGATCGGGGTGTGGCCACGGTGCGCCCGAACGCCGTGCAGGCCGAGCCGGTTCAGACTCCGGTCGACGTGGTCACCGGCGCCCTGACCGTGACCGCGCAGGTGCCGGCGGGGCTGGAACTGGTGAGCCGGGAGGTGCACGACAGCGACAGTGCGCGTCCACCTCTGGCCGAGGCGGCCATCGTGGTGGCCGCGGGGCGTGGCACCTTCGGCGATTTCGACCCGGTGCACGAGCTGGCGGACGTGCTCGGGGCGGCAGTGGGCACCACGCGTGACTGCGTGGACGAGGGGTGGCTGCCGCACGATGCGCAGGTCGGGCAGACGGGGGTGACGGTGGCGCCGCGGCTGTACCTCGGCGCCGGGATCTCCGGGGCGCCGCACCACATCGGCGGGATGTCGGCCTCGCAGACCATCGTCGCGGTGAATATCGACGCGGAGGCGCCGCTCGTGGAGATGGCCGACTTCGCCGTCGTGGGGGACCTGGCCTCCGTGCTCACCGATGCTGCCGAGGCGATCCGCGAGCATCGGGCGCAGTCCTAGGGCAACTCGAACCGGGCGAGTTCGTCGAACCCCAGGGTGGCGAGCGTCTCGTCCTCGATGACGTGCAGGTAGAGGCCGATGAAGGTGGTGCGCTCCCACAGCACCTCGCCGGTGTTGGCATCGACGCCCAGCATCGGTGAGGAGTCGATCACCAGGAGGTCACCGACGGCCAGGACGTCCGATCCGGAGTATGGGGAGATGTCCAGTTGCCACCTGATGGTGTCGCTGGTGGTCTCCAGCGCGACGAGGGTGTTCTCGCCCTGAACCGTGTAATGCTCGGGTGTGCCTCCCGCGAGCGGTGGAAGGCGGAAGTCGTCGGCGCGAAGCTCGAGTGCGATCACCGGTCCTTGCGCCTGCGGTGAGTCCCAGTCGACCGCTACGACCTTATTCTGCGCGTCCACGGCCACCGGGCGGGCCGGTGTGGTGTCGGGTGGGCTGACCAGGTCCAGGTGGGGCAGGGTCCACGACGGCGACCCGTCCAGCTCGTGCCGCACGATTCCGTCGTCGGTGGCGCAGTAGTAGTGGTCCTCGCTGGCCGTGGCCCGACGGCACTCGTGCGCGAGGACGTCGCCGGTCTCGGTATTGATGACGGCCGCGCCCGGGGTGGACCAGAGCAGCACGTGCGGGCCGGTCAGCGCCCGCCAGCGGGGGCGCTCCATCGCCGGTTCGGCGTTGTCCTCGCCGTTCATCTGCTCCTGCAGGAAGGTGTCGAACAGGCGCTCGCTGCCGGCGATGTCGGCAAACTTCTCCTGCCAGATGAGGCTCCCGTCGGGGCCGACCATGGTCAACGCGATTCGCCGCCCCTCCCCGACGATGAGTAGCCCCGTCTCGCTGAAGCTGACCGTGCGGACGGACGCGATCGCCGTCGCCGGTCCTTCCCCGGTGATCTCCCCGGTGGCGGCATCGATCACCAGGACCGCCCAGCCGTCGTCGGAGCGGTACACGCACCCCACGGCGCCGTTGACCGCTTCGGCCCCGCAGAGCCCCGACGGCAGGTCGTGCTGCCACATCGTGGTACCGGTCTGCGGGTCGATCCCGAGCACGACGCTCGCCCGCCGGGCGTCTTCCGGGCCGGCGAGCGCTACCCAGGCCTCGTCGGTGGTGATGAAGGGCGGGCCGGTGAAGGCGTTGTCAGTGCCGAGGATGAACTCACCCACGGCGTCGGTGCCGGCCGCCTCGGACGGGGTGATGACCCACGCCGTGTCCAGCTGGGGTGGTGTGGTGGAGCCGGGCCTGTCCTCGCTTGCGCTGTCACTTGCTCCGGCCATCAGGATCCGTGCCAGCACGAGCGCGATCACGAGGAAGACACCGACGGCGGCCCCGACGGTCAGGAGGGCACGATGGTGGCGACGGGCCTTGCTCTTGCCTTCCTCATGCACATGGTCACCGTATCGGGGCCAGGAGGTGTCCGGCATACTGCCTGGATGGGTGGGGTGAGCGAGGAGAGGTTTCGCCGCCTCGCGCGCTCGAGCCCGTGGCTGTGGCAGCGTGTGGCGTTCACGGCCTCGTGGCGCGGCCCGCATGCAGGGGAGCCGGTACGGGCGTGGATCGAGCGACCGGCGCGGATGCGGGTGGAGGATCTGCAGGGGCGAATGCTGGAGGAGGAGCCTCCGCCACGGCCAGAGCCATCATCAGTCGGGCCATCGATCGCACCACTGGTGGGATGGTCGCCGCTGCCTCCGGAGATGCGTCAGCCATTGACACCTTCCGTTCCGAGCGCTCCGGAGCCGCGGTTCGCTGACGACGGTCTGGTGGCCGAGCGTTTCGGAGACGAGTACGACCACGATGTGCCGATGTACGTCAACTATCACTGGGTCGCCATGCTGGACCCCCGTGAACTGGCGGACGGCACCGTCATCGAGTCAGTCCGGGAGGTCACCCACCACGGGCGTCCCGCCTGGGAGGCAGTCCTGCGACCGACCGCGGACTACGACCCCCGCTGCTCCTGCTGCCCGCTCCTGGACTGCGCGGTGGCTGCAGAGGAGTACCTCCGCCCGGACGAGCCGCGCCGCGAGGGCGGATACGCGACACGGTTCGAAGTGCGCCTGGACTCGGTCACCGGGATCTGCGTCTCCACCCGGGAGCTCGACGGTCCGCGCCGTGGTGATGGTCACGATGTGCGCATCGAGGCAGCGCACGATCAGGCTCGTTGATGTGAGCAGGTCTACCCCCAGTGCCGGTCGGCACCTGATGGGGCGAACGTAGACTGGAACGCTGTGACGACCTACCTCGACCACGCGGCGACGACCCCGGTTCGACCGGGGGCGGCGGCCGCGTACGCCGAGGCGCTGGAACAGGTGGGCAACCCCTCCTCCCTACACGCCGCCGGCCGCGCCGCGCGGCGCCTCGTGGAGGAGTCGCGGGAGTCGATCGCCGCCGACCTGGGCGCCCACCCGACTGAAGTGATCTTCACCGCCGGCGGCACGGAGGCCGACAATCTCGCCGTTCAGGGCATCTGGCGTGCCCGCGCCACGGATACGCGACGGGGGATGGTGACCTCCGCCGTCGAGCATCCTGCTGTGCAGGAGAGCGCGCAGTGGCTTGCCGCCCACGAGCGGGCGGACCTCATCGAGGTGGGCGTGGACGAGGCTGGTCGGCTCGACCTGGACGCGTTCGCGGCCGCAGTGACGGAGCAGACCGCGGTGGTGTCGGTGATGTGGGCCAACAACGAGGTCGGCACGCTGCAGCCGATCGAGCAGGTGGTCGAGGTAGCGCGCAGGGCGGGCGTGCCGACGCACTCTGATGCCGTGCAGGCTGTGGGTCAGGTGCCGCTGGACTTCGCCGGCAGCGGCGTCGATGCGTTGACCGTCTCCGGCCACAAGCTTGGTGCACCGATCGGGATCGGAGCGTTGCTCGCCCGCCGCGAGCTGGGCCTGACGCCGGTGCTGCACGGGGGAGGGCAGGAGCGGTCGGTGCGGTCCGGGACGATCCCCGTGCCGGCGATCAGAGCGTTCGCTGTCGCGCTGCGCGAGGCGGTGTCCGTCCGGGAGAGCGAAGCGGTGCGCCTGGCAGGCTTGCGTGACCGGATGCTGGCGGGGATGCGCGCGATCCCGGACGTGCACCTGAGCGGGCCCGAGGGGGCGGGCCGGCTGCCGGGCAACCTGCATGTGCGGGTGGATGGCGCCGATGCCGACGCGTTGTTGTTCGCACTCGATGCGGCGGGGGTGTGCGCGTCGTCGGGGTCGGCATGCCAGGCGGGGGTGCAGCAGCCGTCGCACGTGCTGGCTGCCATGGGGGCCGACGACGGCGCAGCCCGCTCCGGTCTTCGCCTCACCCTGGGGTGGACCTCGAGTGAGCGGGATGTGGATACGTTGCTTGGGGTGCTGCCGCGGGCGGTCGAGCAGGCGCGGGCGGCCTATCGGCCTCGGAAGAAGCGTGATGTGAAGGTGGGTGTGTGATGCGGGTACTGGCGGCACTTTCCGGAGGAGTGGACTCGGCGGTCGCGGCGGCCCGGGCGGTCGATGCCGGGCACGACGTGGTGGGAGTGCACATGGCGCTCTCGCGCTCGCGGGCTCAGCACCGCAACGGATCGCGCGGGTGCTGCTCGATCGAGGATGCCTCCGACGCCCGGCGGGCCGCGGATGTGCTGGGCATCCCGTACTACGTGTGGGATCTCTCGGAGGAGTTCGAGGACACGGTGGTCGCGGACTTCCTCTCCGAGTACGCGGCCGGTCGCACGCCGAACCCGTGTGTGCGGTGCAACCAGCACATCAAGTTTGACGCGCTGCTTGATCGCGGGCTGGCGCTCGGTTTCGATGCCGTGGCGACGGGGCATTACGCGCGGATCGTGGACGTTCCTCAGGGCGGCGGGGTGCGGCGTGAGCTGCACCGCGCCGGTGATCCGGAGAAGGACCAGTCGTATGTGCTGGCCGTGATGGGGGCGGAGCGGTTGGCGCGGGCGATGTTCCCGCTGGGTGAGGTGGCGAGCAAGGACCAGGTGCGGGCCGAGGCTGCCGAGCGGGGTCTGAGCGTCTCGGCGAAGCCGGACTCCTACGACATCTGCTTCGTGGCCGACGGCGACACCCAGGGTTTCCTGCGTGACCGGTTGGGCGCGGCTCCCGGTGAGGTGGTGGACGCCGACGGTGCGGTTGTCGGCGAGCATGATGGGGCGTACGCGTACACAGTGGGGCAGCGGCGCGGGCTCGGCTTGAACCGGCCGGCTGCCGATGGCAAGCCCCGGTACGTGCTGGAGGTGGACCCTGCCGCGAACCGGGTGGTCGTCGGGCCCAGCGAGTTGCTCTCGGTGACCGAGATCTCGGCCGGTGAAGTGGTCTGGTTGGCCGATGACGTGCCGGCACAGGAGTGGACCGAGGTGAGCGTGCAGGTCCGGGCGCATGGGGAGCCCGTGGACTCGCGGGTGATGCTGCGGGATGGTGAACTGCTGACTGAGCTCGGGTCGCCGCTGCGGGGGATCGCACCTGGACAGTCGATCGTGGTCTATCAAGGGTCGCGGGTGCTTGGGCAGGGCAACATCGTGAAGGCGGGGCGTGGGGCAGCGCTGAGCCGGGTGTAGTGCCGGGCCGGTTGGCTTGTTCATCCTCTGTGGTGTGGCCGTGTCCGGCGGTGTCGCCATGCGCACAGGCCTTGGTCCGGAGGTAGCGCGCGCGCCGCGAGAGACAAAGCAACGAGGTTGTGCCACGCCAGGCGTGCGCCCACGCGTGCACATGCCTCACATGGCGCCCCGACGGCGGGGCTCTTCTGGCTCGTGGACATGCCGCGGTCCCCGTCGACGGGCTGTCGGCGGGGTTCGGGGCGGGGTGGTCAGAAGGGTGGTGGGTCGGTGCTATTGGAACTGTCGGTGTCGATGGGCCTCGACGTCGTGCCAGGGCTGGCGGGCACGCCAGCGTTGCTCACGGGCGGCTCAGCATCAAGACCTGGATCGGTGCCAGAACCGGTGCCGGGACTGGTGCGGGGAGGCGGCTGTCCTGCCGTTGGTCGCACCTGGTGGCGGCGGGTAGGCATGGCCCGGGCGTTGGCTCGCATCGAAGCGATCGCGACGCGGCGGGTCTTGATGATCGGCTGACCCGGGGTACTGATGACACCGGGGAGGACGAATGTGCCCGCCGGGGCCACCAGATACGCCACCCGATCAGGCCCGGTCCAGTAATACATCCCCGGGCAGAGCAGCTCA